>CAWGOE010000001.1:0-1137218 GCA_963824215.1 uncultured Solirubrobacterales bacterium
AAGACCGAGTTGAGCACGGCGCGGGCGGGTTGGCCGACGCCGAAGGAGACATTGGAGACGCCGAGCGAAGTCTTGACGCCCGGGATCTCGGCCTTGATCCGCCGGATACCCTCGATCGTCTCGACCGCGGAGGGCTTCCACTCGTCGTCGCCCGTCGTGAGGGTGAAGGTGAGCGCGTCGAAGATCAGCACCTCGGGGTCGAGGCCGTGCTGCTCGCAGGCGAGGTCGCGGATCCGCTTGGCGATCTCGACCTTGCGCTCGGCCGTCTTCGCCATCCCGACCTCGTCGATCGTCAGCGCGATCAGCGCCGCCCCGTGCGCCTTCGCCAGCGGCACGACGACATTGGCCTTGTCCTCTCCGGCCTCGAGGTTGATCGAGTTGACGATCGCCCGGCCGGGGATCTTCTCCAGCGCAGCCGCAATGACATTGGGCTCGGTCGAGTCGACCTGGATCGGCGCCGGCTGGGTCAGCGAAACCCGCTCGGCCACGGCGATCATCTGCTCATCCTCGTCTGCGCGCTCGGTCAGCGCCACGCAGAGGTCGAGCACGTGGGCGCCGCCTTCGACCTGGTCTTCGGCAACCTGGACGAGGCCGTCGTAGTCGTCGGCCAGCAGCAGTTCCTTCGCCTTTTTCGAGCCCTGGGAGTTGACGCGCTCGCCGACCAGGGTCGGGCGCGGCTCCTGCACGAGCGGGGTCGAGGTCATCATCGAGGAGACCTGCGGGGGGCCGGGCTCGGGTCGCTCGCCGGGAACGCGGCCCTCGACCCGCTCGCGAATCGCGGCGATGTGCTCGGGGGTCGTGCCGCAGCAGCCGCCGACGATCCCCACCCCGTAGCGCTCGACGAACTCGCCCAGCGTCGCCGCCAGCGGCTCGGGCTGTTCGGGGAAGATCGTCTCGCCATCGGGTCCCTGCAGGGGCAGGCCGGCGTTGGGGATGCAGTGGACGGGCAGCGGGCTGTTCTCGCCGAGGAAGCGGATCGCCTCGCGCATGTCCTCGGGCCCGGTCGAGCAGTTGAGCCCGATCACGTCGACCTCGAGCGCGGCCAGGGTCGTCAGCACCGCCTGGATGTCGGTTCCGAGCAGCATCTTGCCGCCCTGCGGGAGGAGCGAGACGCTGGCCTGGATCGGCAGCGTGCGGCCGGCCTCGGCGAAGGCCTCGCGGGCGCCGAAGATCGACGCCTTGACCTCGAGGATGTCCTGCGCGGTCTCGATGATGATCAGGTCGGCGCCGCCCTCGACCAGGCCCTTCGCCTGCTCGGCGAAGACGTCGACCAGCTTGCGGAAGGAGATGTCGCCCAGGGTGGGGTCGTCGGAGGCAGGCAGGAAGCCGGTCGGCCCGATCGAGCCGGCGACGAAGCGATCCGCGCCCGCCGCCTTGCGGGCGATCTGGGCCGCCTTCAGGTTGACCTCATGCGTGTGCTCGCCCAGCCCCCACTCCTCGAGCTTCAGCCGCGAGCCCTGGAAGCTGTCGGTCTCGACGACCTCCGCGCCGGCCTCGAGCATCGAGGTGTGGACCCCCTCGATCACATCGGGGCGGTTGAGCACGAGCGCCTCGTGGCATTTGCCGAGCAGCCCGCCGTAGTCCTCCTGGGTCAGGTCGAACTGCTCCAGGGTCGCGCCCATGCCGCCGTCGAAGACGACGACGCGCTCCTTGGTCGCGGCTATGTAGTCACGCTCGGCCATGGGTCAAAAGAGGTTAGATGGTTCGCCGTCCCACGCGGATAGGCTGGAATTCACGGCAATGATCGATTCCCACACGCACCTCTTCCTCTGCGAGCGGCCCGAGGCCGAGCTGGTCGCCGACGCGCTCGCGGCCGGCGTCAACCGGATGCTCAACGTCGGCCTCGGCGGCAAGGAGAACGCGACGGCGCTCGGCGCCGCCGAGCGGAACGAGGCCGTCTTCGCCAGCGTCGGCTGCCACCCAACCGAGGCGGGCGGATTCGACGATGCTGAAGCCGAGCGGATCGCCGATCTTGCCGCGCACGAGAAGGTGCGGGCGATCGGGGAGACCGGGATCGACTACTACCGCGACCTGGCGAGCCCAGCCGACCAGCGGCGCGCCTTCGAGGCCCAGGTCGCGATCGCCCGCGATCAGGGCCTGCCGATCGTCATCCACGGCCGCGACAAGGACGGTGAGACGACCGCGATCGACGAGATCTTCGAGCTGCTCGACGTGCAGGCCGGCGACACGCCGGTGATCCTGCACTGCTTCTCCGCCCCCTGGCGGGCGGCCGACGCGGCCCAGCGCGGCTGGTATTGCTCGTTCGCCGGCCACACCACCTACCCGGCCTCCGACGATCTGCGCGAGGCTGCGGCGCAGCTGCCGGACGAGCTGATCCTGGTCGAGACCGACGCGCCCTATCTAGCGCCGCAGACCGTGCGCGGTAAGCCCAACGAGCCCGCTTACGTTGTCGACACGGCCCGCGCCGTCGCCGCCCAGCGAGGCATCTCCTACGAGGAGCTGGAGCAGATCGTCGAGGCCAACGCCCGCGCTCTCTTCGGCTGGTAGATGGTCCGGCTCGGGCAGAACTTCCTCGCCGACACGAACCTGTTGGAGGCAATCGTGCGCGACGCAGAGCTCTCCCCCGAGGACGTCGTGCTCGAGGTCGGCGCCGGTGAAGGACCGCTGACCGAGCGCCTCGCCGAGGTGGCGGCACATGTCCATACGGTCGAGCTCGACCGCGGGCTGGAGCAGGCGCTGGCGCCAGTCGCCGCGCTCGCCAACGTCGAGCTGCACTGGGGCGACGCGCTCAGGCTCGATCTGAGCGCACTGGAGCCAGCGCCGACCGCGATCGTCTCCAACCTCCCCTACTCGATCGCGACGCCGCTGATCATCCGCACGATCGAGGAGCTGCCCTCGGTGCAGCGCTGGACGGTGATGGTGCAACGCGAGATCGCCGACCGCCTGCGCGCCGATGCGGGCACCCGCGAGTACGGCGGGCCCAGCGTGCTCGTGCAGCTCGCTTGCGAGACGAAAATGCTGCGCTCCGTCAACCCCTCGGTCTTCCGGCCGCCGCCGCGGGTCGGCTCGGCGGTGATCGGACTGCGGCGCACCGGGCCAGGGGCCGATGCGGACACCCGCGACCTCGTCCGCGCCGCCTTTGCCCATCGCCGCAAGACCCTGGCCCGCTCACTCGATCACGTCCGCCCCGGCTCCCTCACCGCGGTGCGCGCCGTCCTCGCCGAGCTTGGCTTGCCCGAAGATGCTCGCGCCGAGCAGCTTTCTCCGGGGGAGTTCCAAGCGCTACGGGAGGGACTGTCCCAGTGGGGGTGAACGGCTTGTACTTTTTCTGCGCTATGGCAGGCGGACAGCAGATAACTGTCTTCAGAAAAAGTTGAGAGAACCCCCACTGGGACAGTCCCCAACCATGCGCATCCACGCCCCCGCCAA
The DNA here is from genome assembly GCA_963824215.1 of uncultured Solirubrobacterales bacterium. GTDB lineage: Bacteria > Actinomycetota > Thermoleophilia > Solirubrobacterales > 70-9 > VRUE01. The sequence continues at coordinate 3,391 of CAWGOE010000001.1, forward strand.
GCTCAACCTCTGCCTCTACCTGGGGCCGCGTCGCGCGGACGGCCTGCACGCGCTCTGCTCGCTGTTCGAGCCACTCGCGCTGACCGACGCGATCGAAGTCTCCGCGGCGGATCGGGACGAGGTCGTCTGCGCCGGCGTCGAGGGCGAGAACCTTGCGGCGCGGGCGCTCGCGGAGCTGCGCAGGCAGGGCTGGGAGGCGCCGCCGCTGCGGATCGAGATCGAGAAGCGGATCCCGGTCGCCGCCGGCCTCGGCGGCGGCAGCGCCGACGCCGCCGCCGTGCTGCGCCTGGCGCGAGACCCAGCGAAAGGTGCCGCCGGCTGGGTGCCCGACCTGGCTGGGATCGCCGCCGAGCTGGGCGCCGACGTGCCATCGCAGCTTGATCCCGCCTTCTCGCTGGTCGGCGGAGCCGGCGAGGAGGTCGAGAAGCTGCCGGCGCCGGCGCCGCACGCGGTCGTCCTGCTGCCAAGCGGCGGCGGCCTCAGCACCGCGGCGGTCTTCGCCGAGGCCGACCGGCTCCGCCTCGGCCACGGCGAGGAGGAGCTGGGCTCGCTCGCGGCCCGCCTGCGCGAGGCGGCCGCTGCCGGTGGCTCGCCGCTCGACTACGCCGAGCTGCTCGCCAACGACCTCGAGCCGGCGGCGCGCTCGCTGCGACCCGATGTCGGCGCGGCACTCGACGCCCTGCACGAGGCCGGAGCCCAGCTGGTCCTGCTCACCGGCTCGGGCCCGACCGCCTTCGGCCTATTCCCCACCCTGGCAGAGGCAAAGTCGGCAGCGGCCCAGATCGACCGCGACGACGCGATCGTCTGCGAGGCTGGCCGCACCCCGTAAGACTGCGCCAAGTGAAACTCGAGCTCCCCGAAGACCGCCGCAAACGCCGCCTCCTGCTGATCGGCGATCGCCGCCGGGATCGCCGCCGGCTACTACCTGATCAGCGGGTCATCCCCCACGACGAACTCCAGAACCTGCTGGAAGACGTCTCCAACACGCTCGGCGCCTGGACCTATCTCCTGGTCGGCGTCTTCGCCTTTGTCGAGACCGGCGCCTTCATCGGCCTGGTCGTCCCCGGAGAGACGACGATGCTCTTCGGCGGCGCGGTCGCCGGCCAGGGCGCGATCGACGTCTACATCCTGATCGGCATCGCCTGGTTCGCCGCCTGGGCAGGCGACACGACCAGCTTCTTCATCGGCCGCCGCCTCGGCCGTGGCTTCGTGCTCCGCAACGGGCCGCGCTTCGGCGTCACCGCGAGCGCTTCGAGTGGGTCGAGGACTACTTCTCGCGGCATGGCGGCAAGACGATCTTCATCGGCCGCTGGATCGGCGTCGTCCGTGCTCTGGCGCCATTCGTCGCCGGCAGCTCGAAAATGCGCTACGGCTCCTTCGTCCCTTACAGCATCCTCGGCACCGGGCTTGGGCCAGCGTGATCCTGGTCGGCTACTTCTTCTCGCGCAGCATCGAGAGCGCCGCCAAGTACGCCGGCCGGGGCGCCTTCCTGCTCGGGACCCTGATCGTCGTCACCGTCGGCTCGGTGATGCTCTACCGGCGCCTGCGCGTGGCGGAGAACCGGCGCGCCGTGGTGCGCTGGATGGAGAACCACGCCGTCGCGCGCTGGCTGGTGGCGTCGGGGCGGCGCTTCCAGCCGCAGCTGCGCTTCCTCTGGGCAAGGGTGACGCCGGGCGGCACCTTCGGGCTCGAGTTCACCACGCTGATGGCGATCCTGGCGGTCGGCAGCTTCGTCCTCGTTGGCTACACCTCGATCGTCAGCGGCGACGCCGGGCCCACCCCCGGTGACCAGACCGCGATCGACATCGTCGAAAGCCTGCGCACCGGCTGGTTGGTCGACGTCGCCAAGGTCATTACCGCACTCGGCGCCGGTGCCCTGGTCTACTCGCTGGCGGCCGTCTGCGCCGTGGCCCTCGCGGTCCGCCGGCGCTGGGCCGAGGTCGGGGTCCTGGTGGTGGGCCTGGCGATCGTCTACGTCGGCGTGCACGAGTTGAAGGACGCGGTCGACCGGCCCCGCCCCGCCGGGGGCCTCGTCGACGCCGAGGGCTCGTCCTTCCCCAGCGGCCACGCCGCCTACTCGACCTTCTACGTCTGGCTTGCGGTGACGATCGTGATGCGATTGCGGCCGGGAATGACCCGCGGGGCGCTGGTGATCACGAGCGGGATCGTCCTGACCGCGCTGGTCGGCCTCTCCCGGGTCTATCTCGACGTCCACTACATGAGTGACGTCAACGCCGGCTGGGCGCTGGGGGCCGCCGCCTTCTCGCTCTGCGCCGCGGTCGCCCTCGTCATCTCCACCGTCAGGCAGAATGAGGAGAGGCCCGTGCTGCTCCCCCTCGCCCTGCAGAAGATCGAAAATGAGTACGTCCTCTTTGGCGTCGCCGGGCTGATCAGCCTGGTCGCCTTCGTCACCCTGATCTTCGTCCCGGCGATCGGGTCCTTCGGCCGCATCTGGGAGAAGGCGGCCGCTGGCTTCCTCTCGCTGATCGTTCTCGTTGCGTTGGTCCTTACCGGGGTCGTCGTCGGCCTGGCGATCGTTTACTACTACAACGACATCACTGAAATTCTTGGTTGAGGCCCTGTCCGGCAGGGCCTCCACTTAACTTTTTTTGAAGACAGTCGATGGCTGTCCGCGGACGCCGCCGCAAAAAAAGTACAAGACGTTCGCCCCTACCGGACAGGCCCTACTCGGAAGGCCTCGCGATAATGAGGACGTGTCTACCAGTGCAAAAGGACGGGAAACCCCCGCAAAAGCGGCTGATCCAAGGGCGCTGGATGCGCTAGCGGAAGCTGTTGAGGCGGGAGCTGGACTGCCTGCGGTAGCTCGGGCGGCGGCTCGGGTGTTGGATGCGAGCGTTGCCCTGATCGAGCGTTCTGGGGCGGTGCTTGCGGTGGCCGGTGCGTCGCCCGACCAGGAGGAGAAGCTCCTTGCTGGCGGCGAGCAGGTGACGAAGGTCGAGCTGCGTGTGGCGGACACCGCCGTGGGCGAGCTGCGCTACAGGGCAAAGGCCGCCCCCGACCCGGCGATCGCGCGCATGGTGACGACCCTCCTGGCCTTGGAGCTGGAGCGCTCCCGCGCGCCAGACTGGCAGAGCGAGGAGGTGGCAGGCGTCTTCGTCAGCGCGGTCCTCGCACGCCAGGTGACCGACCGCGGCGACATCAGCGCCCGCGCCGCTGAGCTCGGCACCGATCTGGAGAAGGGCGCCGGGGCAATCGTCCTCCGCGCCGCGCCGCGGACCGCACAGACGGGCGAGTGGCGAGCCCGCGTGCTGACGCTGGCGATGCGGACGCTACGCTCGCTCGCGCCCGGGGCCCTCGCCACCACCGAAGAGGGCGAGGTCGCAACAGAAATCGCCGTGATCGTCCCGGCCGAGGACGAGCAACGCCTGCAACGTGCCGCTGCCGGCCTGGCCCGCGAGCTCGAAGACGCGTTGGCCGGCTTCCACCTGACGATCGGTGCCAGCCGCCGCGTCGCCGACCCCGTCGATCTCTACCGCGCCGGCAACGAGGCTCGCCTGGCGGTCAACGTCGGCGAAGCCGAGGAACGGCCGCTGCTCGCCTTTGAGGACACCGGCGCCTACCGCTTGCTGTTGCCGGCGATGAGCGAGGACCCGGGCGAGCTGCAGCGCTTCTTCGCCGAGACGATCGAGCCGCTCGCCGCCTACGACGACCAGTACGAGACCGAGCTGGTGGCCACGGTCGAGGCCTATCTCGGCAACGACGGCAACGTCGCCGCCACCGCCAAACAACTCTTCACCCATCGCCACACGATCCGCTACCGGCTCGAGCGTGTGCGCGAGCTCTGCGGCCACGACGTCTCCGCCACCGAGGGCCGCGAGAAGCTCGGCCTCGGCCTCAAGGCAATGCGGGTGCTCGGCATCGCCTCCCCCCGGGGTCCCGCCCAGGAACCGGGCGCCGAAGGCGGCAAGGTGCCGCGCAGCTCCGACGATTGAAGGCCTATCCGGCAGGGCCTCCACTTAACTTTTTCGGTGGATCGCAGTTGGGCTGACGCCCAGAGCCGACGCCGAAAAAGCACAAGACGTTCCGCCCCTACCGGATAGGCCTTACGCCCTGATGCGTTCTTGCTTCTCCCGGTTACGTGGCTGGGGGTCGAGGCGGACCGGGCTAGCTGAGAGAGCCTGTACGCGCAGGTCGCTCCAGGTGAGGCCCTCGCGGACCAGGGCGGGCAGGCCGAGGGCGACGGCGGTGGCGATCTCGACCGCCTGCAGGATCACGCCGTAGGCGAGGGCGTCGGCGGTGCTGATCGCCGAAGCCGGTGTGCAGGACGCTGATCACCGCGAGCTGGAAGACGCCGATGTTCGACGGGGTCGCCGGCACGACCGCGGTGACGTTGACCGCGAACAGGACCGCGGCGGCGGCGCCGATGCCCGCCTGGTCGTCGAGCCCAAGCGCCGCGAACAGCGCCCAGCAGGCGGCCAGCTGGATCGCCCAGGCGCCGAGCTGGGCGGCGGCGGCGACGGCGCCGCGGCGCGGGTCGCGGAAGACCGCCAGGCCGGCGCGCACCTGCAGCAGCGCGCCGCGCATGGCGGCGCCGATGCGGGCGAAGCGCCCGTTGCCATTGCGGCGCATCAGCGTCGGCGCGAGCAGGACGACGACGAGCAGGAGCGAGCGGCACGAGGCTGAAGAGCGAAGAGCTTCTCGGTGCTGGAGTGGAAGAGGTCGGTGCTGGAGACGATGATCACGCCGAGCAGGGCGAGGGCGACGATGTTGAGCATCGTCTGCGAGACCAGGGTCCCGAGCAGCACCGGGAAGGTCTCGCGCATGCGGCCGATGCGCCGCGCGAGCGATCATCGCCCGCGCCGGCTCTCCGAGGCGCGCCGGCAGCGTCGCCGACATCAGCACGCCGATCATCGTCGCCGAGGTGACGTCGCGGCGGCGCACCGGCCGGTTGGGCAGCGCCGCGCGCACGATCCCGTACCAGGAGGCGGCGCGGAAGAAGAGGGAGAGAGCCATCAGCGCGCAGGCGACCAGCACCCAGGTGAGGTCGGAGCGGACGATGCTCGAGACCACGTTGTCGACGCCGATCTTCTGCGCGGCGAGCGCGGTGAGGCCGACGCCGAGCACGCCGGCGACGCCCAGCCCGACGCGGCGCGCGACGCGCCGCCTGCGGCTGCCGCTCTGCGCCGGCGCGGGTCGAGCGAGGGCAGGCGCTGCGGCGGGCTGCGGCGGGCTGCCGTCGGCCGGGCGAATGCCGGCCCAGTGGGCGACGCGCTCGCGCTGCCGCCGGCGGCGGGCGCCTCGATCGCCCGCTCGTAGACCTCGGTGACGCGGTCGGCGACGCGGGGCCAGGCGTAGCGCTGGGCGCTCTGCGCGCGCCGCCGCGCCCATCGCCGCCAGGCGCTCGGGCTCGTGGTGGGCGCGCTGCAGCTCCTCGGCGAGGCGCTGCGGGTCGCCGGGCGGGACGAGCACGCCGTCGACGCCGTCGGTGACGACGTCGCTGTAGCCGGCGATCGCCGAGGCGATCGCCGGCGTGCCGGCGGCGAAAGCCTCGGTCAGGACCATGCCGAAGCTCTCGCCCGACAGCGACGGGGCGCAGAGCATGTCGGCCTCGTGCAGCGCGCTGCCAGAGGCTCTCGCCGGAGACCCGGCCGCGCACGTCGATCCAGCGCATCGTCTCGGGGTCGGCGAGGTAGCGGAGCACGTCCTCGCGCTCGGCGCCGATCACGGTGAGGCGGCTGGGCACGTGCTCGACCAGCGCTTCGAAGGCGGTCAGCAGGATCGGCAGGCCCTTGCGCTCCTCGGGCCGGCCGACGAAGACGATGCGCAGCTCGCTCGCTGGGCGGCTTCGGCCCCTGCGGCGCGGCGTCGACGTCGACCCCGTTGGGGACGATCTCGTAGTCGCCGCCGAACCAGCGGCGACCGGTCCAGGCGGCGGCCTCGGAGACGGCGATCCGCGCGGAGAGCCGGTTGAAGACGCGGCGCGCGCCAAGCACCGAAGCGACGTGGTTGGGAATCGCCTTGGTCGAGTAGGCGTGGAAGGTGCCGACGACCGGCGCGCGGGCGCCGAGCGCGGCGTTCCAGCCGACCAGCGGCACCACCGGCTCGTGGACGTGGACTACGTCGTAGCGCCCGCTGGCGAAGCTCGCGGCGCGGGCGCGACGACGCCGCCGGCTCGGGAAGGGGGCGAGATTGGAGACGGCGCCGTTGGCGCCGAAGCCGACCGTGCGGCCCAGCGGCACGAGGTAGTCGGGGATCTCGCGAGCCTCGGCGGGCGCGCGGTGCAGCGCCCGGCTGAGCCGGTCGGGCGGGTCGAAGGGAGCGAGCACACGGACGTGGTGGCCGCGGCCGAGGAACTCCTCGGCGAGCGCCTCGACGTGCCGGTTTACGCCGCCCTGATAACTCCAGGAATATGGCGAGACAAGGGCGATTCGCACTGGGGATAAGCCTAGAGGATCGATCCGCTATCGCCTAAGCGATGCCCTGAGCGGTATCCGAGCGCTCGCTTTCGGCCCAGGCATAGGCACAAAAGGCGAGCAGGTAGACGGTGCCGATCTCGAGCAAGCAGGGCGCCGGAGTCGTTGGCGAGCGTGCCCACCAGGGTCGCTGCGAGGGCGCCCAGCAACGCTGCGCGCACCGCCGGGACAGGCCGCAACCAGGCTTCGAGGCGGTCGCGGCGGAGCCACGGCAGTCGCGGCAGCGGCAATGACCAGGGGCAGGCCGGCGAGGAGGATCGGGCGGCCGAAGCTCTCGCCGGCCTCGCGCAGGCGCCGGCCGAAGCACGGCAAGCACGTCGCCGCCACTATCGGCGTGGAGGACGGTGCTGGTGAGATGAGCGTTGGCGCCGCTGAGCAGGTCGAGCGGCGGCGAGGAGCGCCAGCGCCGGTAGCGGCAACGCAAATGCCAGCAGGGCGAGTCGCGGCGGTCGGCGAGCAGCGCCGCCGCGACGGCGGCGCCGAGCGGCAGCGCGATCGCCGCGCCGACGTCGGCGCCGTAGCGGCCGTAGGCGAAGACGAAGGAGAAAACCACAGCGACGACAAGGAAACCGCCGGTCCACGCACCCAGCGGCGCCACCCGCTTCCGGTGCGCCTTTCCCGCTCCATAGGCGGGAAAGGCGCACCGGAACAGCGCCGCACCGGTGCCGACCAGGACGAGCACCGACAAGCAGGCCTCGAGCTCGTTGCCGATCCCGTAGTAGCGATGGCCAGCCGCGGGATTCGGGCCGACGAGCGAGAGCTGCGTCAGCGGCGAGCCGGCGATCAAGTCGACGGAGTAGGCGATCGTCGTCGCGGCGCACGCGACGGCGATCGCCCTATAGCCACCGAGCACCCCCAAGGTGAGCGCAGCCAGCGCAGGCGAACCGAGCATCAGCAGCAAGCCGTTCGATCGGGACGCTGGGGTCGAGCGCCGCCCCCAGTAGGCAGAGCAGCGGCAGGTAGACCAGTGAGAGCGCCAAGAGGCGCGCCGCGACTCGCCCGGCCCGTTCGCGATCGAGCCCCATCGCCAACCCGAAAACTGCCAACCAAACTAAAAGCGTCACGCCAACCACGGGCGCGCGCCGATCGGCGACATCCCAGAGGCGGTCGCCTGGAGCCGCGTCGCGCACTACCGCCAGCGGGTCGCCCTGGAAGCCGGCGCCAGCAGCGTGCAGCGCCAGCAGGCAAGCTATCGCCCCTGCGACCAATGCCGCCGGCGCTATCGTGACCGCGATGGCCGACCGCACGTTCGCCAAGTTCACGTTTCTTCAAGATCGACCCCGATTGGCGCCGCCGCGACGCCGAGCTGCGCGCCGCCGACAAGCAGGAGTTCCTCGCCGCCTGCGAGGACTTCGCCCTCGACCGCTCTCTGCGCGCCTACTCAACCATAGGCACGCGCGGCGACGTCGACCTGGTCCTGCTCACCCAGAGCCCAAACCTGGACGACCTCCACACCTTCCACGTCGTGCTCGGCCAGAGCGGCCTCGCCAAGTGGGCGGAGACGCCGCACTCCTTCCTCTCGATGACCAAGCGCTCGCCCTACTCCGAGGAGAAGGCGCGGCCCGAGATCTGCGTCTCCGAGCGCAAGTACCTCTTCCTCTACCCGATGGTCAAGCAGCGCCGCTGGTACGGGCTGCCGGCGGAGGAGCGGGGGCGGATCATGAAAAGCCACATCGAGGTCGGCCGCCGCTACCCGGAGATCACGATCAACACCTCTTACTCGTTCGGCCTCGACGACCAGGAGTTCGTCGTCGCCTTCGAGGGCGACGACCCGGGCGAGTTCCTCGACTTGGTGCAGGAGCTGCGCCCGACCGAGTCGAGCGCCTACACCGAGCGCGAGACGCCGATCTTCACCTGCGTCGCGATGTCGGTGCGTAAGGCCCTCGACGCGCTCGACGGCAGTTCTTCGCAGCGAGTGCCGGCTCGAGTCCCATCGACTCGACTACATCGATCGAGTGACCGTTGAGACGCTCAGCTACGCGATCGACGACCAGGACCGACTGATCAAGGTCGACGACGGCTACTACCGCTTCGCTGCGGAGAACGGCTGGGAGGGGGCGGGCGACAGCCTCGGCCGCTCGATCTGGGACTTCGTCGCCGGGCCACGACGTGCAGAAGCTGCAGCGGCTGCTGCTGCGGCGCGTCCGCGAAGGCGTGCGTGACGTCGAGCTTCCCTTCCGCTGCGACGGCCCCGACGTGACCCGGGAGATGGACATCCGCATCGCCGCCGACAGGACCGGTCGTGTGGTCATCTTCTCGGCCAGGTTGCGCGCCGAGGAGGAGCGGGAGGAGTCGCAGCCGCTGCTCGATCCCGACGCCCCGCGCGACGAAGACGACTTCCTGCTCGATGTGCGCCTGGTGCGACCGCTTCCTGGTCGAGGGCGAGTGGGTCGAGGTCGAGGAGGCGGCGAAGCGGCTCGGGCTCTTCCGCCGCAGTCGAGATGCCGGCGCTCGACCACGGCATCTGCCCCGAGTGCAGCGGACGTTGCTCGCCGCGTAGGCGGCAAGCAGCGCGTCGTTCCCTATCCTTCCGCGCTCGCTGTCCAGTCTACTGGACACCAGATACTCCGAACGACTAACAGGAAATGACCCAGATCGGAACCGCAGAGAACCCCGTCCGCGTCGCCATCGTCGGCGCCGGCCCCTCCGGCTTCTACGCCGCCGAGCACATCCTCAAAGACGAGGACACGCACGCCCAGGTCGATCTCTTCGACCGCCTCCCCACCCCGTTCGGCCTGGTCCGCGGCGGCGTCGCCCCCGACCACCCGAAGATCAAGTCGGTGATCCGGGTCTACGAAAAAACCGCGGCGCGCGAGGGCTTCCGCTTCTTCGGCAACGTCAAGGTCGGCCACGACATCGAGGTCGAGGACCTCGAGCGGCTCTACCACGCGATCGTCTTCACGGTCGGCTGCGAGACCGACCGCCAGCTCGGCATCCCCGGCGAGGAGCTGCCCGGCAGCCACGCCGCCACCGCCTTCGTCGGCTGGTACAACGCCCACCCCGACTACTGCCGACGAAGAGTTCGACCTCTCCTGCGAGCGGGCGGTGGTGATCGGCAACGGCAACGTGGCGATGGACGTCGCCCGGATGCTGGCCCTGACCGACCACGAGCTGCGCCAGACCGACACCGCCGACCACGCGATCGAGCTGCTCGACCGCAAGCAGATCCGCGAGATCGTCGTGCTCGGCCGCCGCGGCCCGGTCCAGGCGGCCTTCACCAACCCCGAGATCAAGGAGCTGGGCGAGATGGAGGACGCCGACGTGATCGTCGACCCGGCCGAGGTCGAGCTCGACCCGGCCAGCGCCGCCTACCTCGAGTCCGAGGAGGCCGACAAGACGACCCGGGTCAACGTCGAGACGCTGCGCGAGTTCTCCCAGCGCACGCCGGAGGGCAAGAAGCAGCGGATCGTCCTGCGCTTCCTCGCCTCGCCGGTCGAGATCAAGGGCGACGGCAAGGTCGAATCGATCGTCATCGGCCGCAACGAGCTGGTCGAGGAAGGCGGCTCGCTGCGCGCCAAGGACACCGGCGAGCGCGAAGAGCTCGAGTGCGGCCTGGTGCTGCGCTCGGTCGGCTACACCGGCATCCCGATCGAGGGCGTCCCCTTCGACGAGAAGCGCGGCCTGATCCTCAACGAGGGCGGCCGCGTGCTCGACTCCCACGACTCCGGCCACAAGGTCGGCCACTACACCGCCGGCTGGATCAAGCGCGGGCCCTCCGGCGTGATCGGGACCAACAAGAAAGACGCGCTGGAGACGGTCCAGCACCTGCTCGCCGACGTCGAGTCGCAGACCCTGCTCGGCCCGGAGAACCCCGAGCCCGCCGCGGTCGAGGAGCTGCTCGCCGAGCGCGGCGTCCGCTACGTCAGCTTCGAGGACTGGCAGGCGATCGACCAGGCCGAGGTCGGCCGCGGCGAGCCCCACGGCCGCCCCCGGGTCAAGTTCGTCCGGGTCGAGGAGATGCTCGAGACGCTCGGCGAGAAGATCTCCGGCTAGGCGCCGCGCCGTGGCCGACCTGGCGGAGCTCGAGGCGATGATCGAGGCGGCGCTGCCCGGCGCCGCAGGTCGAGGTCGATCGACGAGACCGGCGCCGGCGACCACCTGCGCGCGACCGTGTCGCGCGCCCCAGTTCGAGGGCCTCTCGCGGATCGACCAGCACCGCCTGGTCAAGGCGGCGGTCAAAGAGCGCTTCGACGACGGCAGATCCACGCGCTCTCGGTCAAGACCCGACGTCGCGGGATAGCTAGTCTGTGTGCCATGGCCGATCCACGAGCTGAAGGCGAAAGTCGAGGAGCTGATCGCCGCCAACCCGGTGCTGCTCTTCATGAAAGGCACGCCGGAGATGCCGCGCTGCGGCTTCTCGATGCGGGTGGTGCAGGTGCTCGACACGATGGACGTCGAGTACGGCGCGATCGACGTCCTCCCCGCGCTGCAGCCGCTGCGCGAGGTGACGGCCGAGATCTCCGACTGGCAGACCTTCCCCCAGCTCTACGTCAACGGCGAGCTGCTCGGCGGCGCCGACATCGTCGAGGAGATGTTCGAGTCCGGCGAGCTGGCCGAGGCGCTCGGCGTCGAGCAGCCGGCCGAGGCGCCCGCAGGCCGCCGCGCCCGGCGCAGTCGCCGCCGCTGCAGATCGAATAGCGGCCGCGAGCGCTAGACCGCGGCCGTCTCGGCGGCGTCCTCTTTGACCTGGAAAGAGGAGCCGCAGCCGCAGGCCGCGACCACGTTCGGGTTGTTGACCTGGAAGCCCGCGCCCTGCAGGCCTTCGACGTAGTCGACCTCTGAGCCGAAGACGAACTGCATGCTGACCTTGTCGACGACGACGGCGACGCCGTCGACCTCGAAGACGTGGTCGTCGTCCTTGGCGCGGTCGAAGGCGAGCGCGTACTGGAAGCCCGAGCAGCCGCCGCCGCGAACCGCGACGCGCAGCGCCTGGTCCTCGGCATCGTCCTGGCCGCCGAGCAGCTCGCCGATCTTCTCGGCCGCCTTGTCGGTGAGGGTGATCGCTGCTTGGGGAGTCTCCGTCACTTCACAAAGTGTAGCGAGCAGGTCTGCGAGAATCCGGCTGCCCGTTGAGTCCGAGCCGCCCCAACCGCCGTCGTCTGCGACACGCACCGCCTACCTTCCCACCGACCTTCTCGCCGAGCGCGGGATCGAGGTGATCAGCCTCTACGTCGTCGATCGACGGCGACCAGCAGCGGGAGTCGGAGATCGGCGACTACGGCGACTTCTTCGAGCGGCTGCGCGCCTCCGAGAGCGGCGCGACGACCTCGCAGCCCTCGATCGGCGACTTCGTCTCCGTCTACGAGCCGCTGCTCGACGCCGGCCAGCGAGATCGTCTCGGTCCACATCTCGGCCGGCATCTCCGGCACCTTCGAGGCGGCCAACCAGGCCCGCGAGCGCCTGATCGCCGAGGGCAAGGGCGGCGAGCGGATCCACGTCTTCGACTCGCGCTCGGCCGCGGGCGGGATGGGGCTCTGCGCGCTCGGCGCCGCGGCCGCGGCCGCCGCCGGCGGCGACGCGCGAGGCGGTGCTCGCCCGCGCCCAGCAGACCCGCGAGGAGCTGAAGATGTGGTTCGCGATCGACACCCTCGAGTACCTGCGGCGCGGCGGGCGGATCGGCGGCGCCCGCGCCTGGATCGGCTCGGCGCTGAAGATCAAGCCGATCCTGACCCTGGAGGAGGAGATCACCCCGGTCGAGCGGGTCCGCACCCGCGCCCGCTCGATCGAGCGGCTGCGCGACTACGCCCGCCAGCGCCACGAGTCCGGCGCTCGACGCCTGGGTCGTCCAGCACATCCAGGACGACGAGACCGCCGACGGCCTGGTCGACGACTGCCGCGAGATCTTCGGCTGCGAGCCGGCCTTCGTCTCCGAGATCGGCGCCGTCCTCGGCGCCCACGTCGGCCCTGGCCTGCTCGGCATCGGCAGCGTCACGCACAGTCCGTCCTGAGCTAGCGGCTAGCCGCTACTTGCGGCGGCGCAGCATCAGCAGGCCGCCGATCGCGAAGCCGACGACGGCGGCGCCGATCGATCAGCTGGCTGCGGTGCTCGCTCGACCTGGCGGCGCCAGTCGGTCAGCTCGGTGACCCGGCCGCGCAGGGCTTCGACCGAGCGGCCGAGGTCCTGGCGCTGCAGCTCGATGTCGCGGCGGATCTCGGCCGGCGAGCGGCCGGGCATGCCCGGCGCTCGAGGGTCGCGCCGGCTCGACGGGTGCGACGCTCAGCTCGATGCGCTCGCTCCTTCGAGCATCTCCTTGGTCTGCTTCGCCTCTTCGATCGCCTGCTCGGGCACCGGCGGCGCCCCCGCCTGGACCGAGCGGTAGGCGAAGAAGCCGGCAGCTGCGGCGATCAGCAGGAAGAGCGCCGCCTCGATGAAGAAGCCCGGCCAGGCCTTGCCGTCGAAGACCTCTTCGTTGAGCAGCCAGGCGAAGCCGTCCATGAACAGGATCAGGGCGAGGAAGGCGAAGGTGCCGGCGGCGATGCCGACGACCGAGCCGCGCAGGAGCTTGCCGACTTTCTCGGAGACCTCGGCCTTGGCGAGCTCGATCTCCTCGCGGATCAGCGAGGAGGCGCTTTCGGAGACGTCGAAGACGAGCTCGGCGACCGAGCGCTCGTCGGGCTCGGCGGTCGGGGGCGGATCGGCGGCGGGTCGGCTCGGCCACTGGCATCGCCTACTCCGGCGGGTCCTCGTCGAAGAGGCGCCGGTAGACGACGCCGGCGGCCCGGGCGGCGACGATGCTGGCGAGGGCGCCGCTGGCGGCGAGCAGGCCGCTCCAGACGAGTCGTTTGACGATCTCGTTGTCCATCGCGGCCCGACCTTACCTATCGCGGCTCGAGGCCGTCGCAGATCGTCGCCACGACAAGAGTCCTTTGCCTGCTCGAAGTCGGTGTCGGAGGCCGGGATCACGTCGAAGATCCAGCCCGAGAGCAGCTGCTCGATCGCGCCGTAGAAGGACATCGAGGCGAAGGTCGGGTCGATGTCGCTCGCGGAAGGCGCCCGCCTCCTGGCCGTCGGCGACGATCTTGGCGATCGAGTCATAGGCGCGGCGGATCTCCGGCAGGTGGGTGCGGCCGAAGGAGTTGGCGGCGCGGGTCACCTCGACGATGATCACCTTCATCAGCTCCGGGTCGTGGCGGTAGGAGTCGACGATGAAGCCGGCGACCGCCTCCAGCTTCGCGCGCGGGCGTCGCCTCGCTGCCGTCGGCCTCCTCGATCGCCGCCAGCAGCAGCGACCAGCGCTCGCTGAAGAGCTCGTTGAGCACCTCGTCCTTGGACTTGAAGTAGTGGTAGACGAGGCCGTAGGCGACCCCCGCCTCGTCGGCGATGTCGGAGACGCGGGTCGAGTGGAAGCCCTGGCGGGCGAAGACGCGGATCGCCGCGTCGAGGATCTGGCGGCGCTTGTCGATCGGCGGGGCTTTGAGGCCATCAGGCGTGCGCCTCCAGCAGCTGCGGCCAGGCGTAGGCCTGCGGGGCGGCGGTTGGCGAGCGAGGGCAGCGTGCTCGCGGGTCCGCTCCTGGGCGGCGAGGTCGAGGTCGGCGGCGACGAAGCACTCCTCGTCGGGCGCGACGGCGAGCACCACGCCCCAGGGGTCGACGATCGCCGAGTGGCCGTAGGAGCTGTAGTGGGGCGGCGCCTCGCCGACCTGGTTGGGGGCGAGGACGAAGGCCTGGTTCTCGATCGCGCGGGCCCGCAGCAGCACCTCCCAGTGGTCGCGCCCGGTGGCGGCGGTGAAGGCCGAGGGGACGGCGATCAGACGGGCGCCGCGCACGGCGAGGATCCGGTAGAGCTCGGGGAAGCGCAGGTCGTAACAGACGCTGAGCCCGAGCGTCGAGACTCGCCGACCGGCGCGGTGACGATCTCCTCGCCGGGCTGCTCGTGCTCGGACTCGCGGTAGGCGACGCCGCCGACCTCGACGTCGAACATGTGGATCTTGCGGTAGACGGCGAGGTCCTCGCCGTCGGGGCCGATCAGGACCGAGGTGTTGAAGGCCTTCTCGCTCGCCGCCCCGCTCGGCGATGCTGCCGGCGAGCAGGTGGATGCCCAGCTCGCGCGCCCAGCCGCGGGCGGCGGTCGAGGCTCGGGCCGTCGAGCGGCTCGGCGCCCGCCAGCCAGCTCCTCGCCCGCGGCCAGCAGGTTCCACTTCTCCGGCAGCGCGACCAGCTCGGCGCCGTCGGCGGCGGCGGCGCGCACCAGGCGCTCGGCGGCCTCGAGGTTCCGCGCCTTGTCGTCGTTCGAGTTGAGCTGTACCGCCGCTACGCGCACTTCGATCCTCTCCGATCGCTGGCTGACTGACCAGTCAATCGGTTTCGTCGGCCAGTATAGGTGCGATCGGGGCGTACGATTCGGATTACGTGAGCAGTGCGCGAACCGCATCGAGGCCGACGGTGAGCGCAAGCAGGTCACCGTCCTGTTCGCCGACGTCCAGGGCTCGATGGACCTGGCCGAGCAGCAGGACCCCGAGCAGTGGCGCGAGATCATGCAGCGCTTCTTCTCGATCCTCGCCGACGGCGGTGCGCCGCTTCGAGGGCACCGTCGACAAGTTCACCGGCGACGGGATCATGGCCGTCTTCGGCGCCCCGGTCGCCCACGAGGACCACGCCCGCCGCGCCTGCTACGCGGCGCTGCGGATGCTCGACGACATCGCCGAGTACGCGGCCGAGCTGCGGCGCAAGCACGGCCTCAACTTCTCCGCCCGGATCGGGATCAACTCCGGCGAGGTCGTCGCCGGCGCGATCGGCGCCGGCGGCGACGGCGAGCTACACGGCGATCGGCCACACGGTCGGGCTGGCGCAGCGGATGGAGGCGCTGGCCGAGCCCGGCAAGGCCTACCTGACCGAGGCCACGGCCGAGCTGGCGCAGCGGCTTCTTCGAGCTCGAGGACCTGGGCGAGTTCGAGATCAAGGGAGCGAGCCGGCCGGTCGGCGTCTTCGAGCTGGCCGGGGTCGGCTCGGCCCGCTCGCGGCTCGACCTCTCGCGCGAGCGCGGCTTCTCCCGCTTCGTCGGCCGCGACGAGGAGATGGCGCTCCTGGACGCAGGCGCTGGAGCGGGCGAAGGCCGGCGAGGGGGCGGCGTCGGGATCGTCGCCGAGCCGGGCGTCGGCAAGAGCCGCCTCTGCCACGAGTTCGCCGAGCGCGCCCGCGACAGCGGGCATCGAGGTCTTCGAGGCCAGGCCCAGGCGCACGGACGCGAGATCCCCTTCATGCCGGTGCTGCAGATGCTGCGCTCCTACTTCGGCATCGCCGACGGCGACCCGGAGCGGATCGTGCGCGAGAAGATCGCCGGCCGGGCGCTGCTGCTCGACCCCGACTTCGCCGACGACCTGCCCGCTGCTCTTCGACTTCCTCGGCGTGCCCGACCCCGACCGGCCGCTGCCGCAGCTCAGCGCCGAGGCGCGCCAGCGGGCGCTGCGCGGCGTCGTCTGCCGCCTCGTGCGGCGCGCCCAACCGCCGCGACCCGATCGTCACCGTGATCGAGGACCTGCACTGGATCGACGAGGGCAGCGAGGCGCATGCTCGGCGACCTGCTCGGCTCGGTCGAGGGCACCCAGACGCTGGTCGATCGTCAACTTCCGGCCCGAGTACACGCGCGGCTGGAGCGGCCCGCCGAACTACCGCGAGATCTCGCTCGAGCCGCTCGGCCCCGAGCGACACCCGGGAGCTGCTGCGCGACCTGGCCGGCGAGGACCCCTCGCTCGACGGGCTCGCCGAGCTGATCCACGAGCGCACCGCGGGCAACCCGTTCTTCATCGAGGAGATCGTCCGGGCGCTGGCCGAGGCCGGCAACCTCGAGGGCGAGCGCGGCGCCTACCGGCTGGCGCGGCCGGTCGAGGACACCGGCGTGCCGGCCAGCGTGCAGACGGTGCTGGCGGCGCGGATCGACCGGCTCGCGCCCCGAGGCCAAGCGGCTGCTGCAGGCGGCCTCGGTGGCCGGCAAGGAGGTCGGCGAGAGCACCCTCGGCTCGATCTCCGGGCCTGACCGAGCGACGACGAGCGCGAGGCGCCGCTGCGCGAGCTGATCGACGGCCGGCTTCCTCTACGAAGCCGAGGTCTACCCCGAACGGGTCCTCGCCTTCCGCCACCCGCTGACCCGCGAGGTCGCCTACGGCACGCCAGCTCGCCGAGCAGCGGGCGGCGACCCACGCCGCGACGGCGCGGGCGATGATCGAGCTCAACCCCGATCGCCACGACGAGCTGGCGGCGCTGATCGCCCACCACATGGAGGCAGGGCGGCGAAACGCTCGAAGCGGCGCGCTGGTCGGCGCGCGCCGCCTACTGGGCGGGGCACCAGCCGGCCCGCACGACGCGCTGCGCCTCTGGCGCACGGTGATGGAGCTGGCCGAGGAGCTCGAGGAGAGCGAGGAGACGACGGCGCTGGCCGTGATGTCGCGCCTGCTGCAGCTCGACTTCGCCTGGCGGCTGGGAATGGACGACGAGGAGGAAGCGCGACTCGATCGCCGAGGCGCGAGGAGATCGCGACGCGGACCGGCGACCTGCGCTCGCTGGCGCTGCTGCAGATGGCGACCGCGCGCCCGGCCCGGGCATGCCGCACGTCGCCGAACCTGGCTCGCCGCGGTCGCCGAGAGCGAACCGGCTCGCCGACGAATCGGGCGACCTGCACCTGCGGGTCGCGATCCGCGCCGCCGGCTCCTACGCCTATCCTCTGCGCCGCCGACTTCGAGCGGCTTCGAGCGGGCGCTCGACGAGGTGCTCGAGCTGTGCCGGCGACGACCGCCGCGCCGGCGCCGGGATCGTCATCGGCAGCCCGTACGCCTGGGCGATGATGGCGAAGGGCCTGGCGCGGCGCGAGCGCGGCCAGCTCGAGGAGGCCGAAGAGCTGTTCGACGCGGCGCTGCGGATCGCCGACCGAGCAGGGCGACCCGGAGATCGCCAGCTGGACCCGCGGCAACCAGGCGCTGATGATGGCGATGCGAGGCGAGGCCGAGGCCGGGCGTGGCGCTGGCGCGGCGCAACTGCGAGCTGACCGAACGGCTCGGCGACGTCTTCTCGCGCAGCCTCGCGCTGTCGAACCTCGGCGCGGGCGCAGCTCGCCGCGGGCGAACCGGCGGCGGCGCTGGAGTCGCTCGAGGAGGCCGAGCGCGTCTACCGCGAGGCGATCGACGGCGGCGACGAGATGGAGGCCTGGCGGGCCGGCGCTGCGGGCCGAAGCGCTGACCGGGGTCGGCCGGGCCGAGGAGGCGATCGAGCTGGCCGAGTGGGCCAGCGACCTCGCCCGCGAGCGGGGCATGCTCTGGTCGCTGCCGCTGGCCCTGCAGGCGCTTGCGCTCGGCCCGCGCCGCGGCCGGGGCGAGGCGGCGCACGCGAGGCCCTCGACGAGGCGGCGGCGGTCGCCGAGCGGACCGGCGCGATGACCAGCCTCGAAGGGATCGAAGAGGCGCGCGAGCTCGATCGGCGCGGGCGCGCGTTAGGCCCTACGACATCCCGGTTACGCGGGCGACGAGCCGGTCGACGAGGCGGTCGGGCAGGACGCGGGAGGCAAAGGGCCTGGCCGCGGGCGTCGGCACCGACCAGGTAGCGGGTGCGGGGCCGGCGGGCGCTGAGAGCGTGCTCGATCCTCGCCGCGACCTTCTCGGGCGGGATGCCGCGCTCGCCGGTCTTCCGTGCCACCTCGCGGTAGGCGTCGATCGCCTCGCCGTAGAGCTCGCTCCTGGCCGTCGCGGGCGCGCGCCGACGATCGCGTCGACTTCCGCCTCGCCGCGCTCCCAGATCGGCGTCGCGATCGAGCCGGGCTCGACGATCGACGACCTCGATCCCCCAGGGCCGCAGCTCCTGGCGGAAGACGTCGCCGACCGCCTCGAGGCCGAACTTGGCGGCGTGGTAGGCGCCGAACATCGGGAAGGCCATCAGGCCGCCGATCGAGGTGATGAAGACGATGCGGCCACGGGCCGTGCGGATCGCCGGCAGCATCGCCTGCGTCACCGCGACCTGGGCGGTCAGGTTGACCTCGATCTGGCGCCGGAAGTCGTCGATCGGCAGCGTCTCCAGCGGGCCGGGAACGGCGATGCCGGCGTTGTTGACGAGCCCGTCGAGGCCCGCTGTCCCGACCTCCGCGCCGATCCGCTTCAGCGGCGGCGGCGATCTGCCCGCGTCGGTGACGTCGAGCATCAACGGCTCGAGCCGCGCCGATGCCGCCTCGCGCAGCGAAGCCGCATCGCTCCTCCTTGCGCACACCGGCGAAGACCCGCCAGCCGCGCCGCGTCCAGCCGCAGCGCGGTCGCTCGCCCGATCCCCGTCGACGCTCCGGTGACCAGAACGGACTTCATGGCTTCACCCTGGCGGTCCGAGGTTTGAGTCGCATAGCGGTCTAAGCTCTACCGCATGGTTGCCGAGCTACGATCGGCCGGTGATGCCACTGCCTTCGTCACCGGTGGGTCGGGTTTCATCGGCGGCCGCCTGGTCGAGCGACTGGTCGGCGAAGGGCGCCCGTGCGAGCCCTGGCCCGCTCCGAGGCCGCGGCGGAACGCGTCGCCGAGCTGGGCGCCGAGCCGGTGCGCGGCGACATCGGCGACCGCGCCTCGCTCGACCGCCGCGGCCAGCCGGCGCCGAGGTCGCCTTTCACCTCGCCGCTCACCTCGGCGAGTGGGGGCCCTGGGAGGACTTTGAACGCGGCAACGTCGACGGGACGCGTAACGCGCTCGCGGCCTGCGCCGAGGCCGGCGTGCGGCGCTTCGTCCACTGCGGCACCGAGGCCGCGCTGATGGCCGGCGAGCCGCTGGTCGATGTCGACGAGACTGCGCCGCTGCGGCCGGACTCGCGGGCGCCCTATCCGGCGACGAAGGCAAGGGCGGAGCAGGCCGTGCGCGAGCGCAAACCGCGAGGGCTTCGAGACTGTCGCGCTGCGGCCGCGCTTCGTCTGGGGCAGGGGCGACACGACGCTGCTGCCGGAGATGGTCGAGACGGTCGAGGCCGGCAAATGGGCCTGGATCGGCGGCGGCCGCAACGTCACCGACACGACCCACGTCGACAACGTGGTCGAGGGCCTGGTCCTGGCGGCCGAGAAGGGGCGGCCCGGCGAGGCCTACTTCGTCACCGACGGCGAGCCGGTCGTCTTCCGCGAGTTCGTCACCGCGCTGCTGCAAACGCAGGGGGTCGAGCCGCCCGGCCGCAGCATCCCCGCCTGGACCGCGGCACCGATGGCCCGCGTCGCCGAGACCGCCTGGAAAGTCCTGCCGCTATCAGGGCACGCCGCCGATGACCACCTTCCGCTCCTGGCTCTTGACCCAGGAGTGCACGATCGACATCTCCAAGGCCCGCGCCGAGCTGGGCTACGCGCCGATCGTCAGCCACGAGCAGGGTCTGGCGGAGCTACGCGAATCTGTAGCGGTGCGTTCATAGGACGCACGGATTCGACCCGCGCCCGAGTCTCTTACTTCCCTTCCGGCGCTTCGACCGACTTCTCGCCGGCCGCGGTGCAGATTGCGTAGGCCGTATAGCTGCCGGCCGTGGATTTCACTCTCCAACCGCTTGGCTGCTGGCCTTCGACGGACAGTTCGCCGTCGGTGATCGGAGCCGAGATCTCGAGCTCACCGCCCTTGCCGTCGGCCGCGCCGCCACCGGCGATTGCCAGTGGCGCCTCCTTGGGACAGCGCGCATCGGCAACCTCGCCGCCGCCGCCCAACGCGGTCACGACAACCACGGCGCCCAATCCGCTTGGGCCCTGGGGGCCAGGCTCACCCTGGGGTCCTGGTTCACCTGGAGGTCCCGGTTCACCTTGGGGCCCTGGGGCGCCTGACAGTCCCGGCTCTCCCTCAGGTCCCTGAGGCCCAGCTGCTCCCCAGCCCCAGCCTCTCCCTGTGGCCCCGTGTCGCCCTGCGGTCCGAGGGGACCCGGCAAACCTGGTTCCCCCTGCGGTCCGACTTCGCCCTGGGAACCCGGCAACCCGACCGGGCCGGTCGGGCCGATCGGACCCAAAGGTCCTTCCGCTCCCACCGGGCCGGTCGGCCCGGGCGGTCCCGGGACACCCGCTGGACCCTGCAGGCCCGGAGGCCCTTCTGGTCCCTGATCTCCGTTGGCACCGGAGGGACCTTGCGGGCCGGCTGCTCCCTGACTTCCGTCAGCCCCGGCGGGACCCTCCGCTCCACTCACTCCGCCCGGACCAGAGAACCAGGTCAACTTCCGCTCTGACGGCAGGCATCGCGCCGACTTACGGACGAGGCGGATTGCCGCCTTGGCCCGGTGCGTGGTGCTGCCCTGCTTCTGCACGCAGGCATAGATGACCTTCGCCTCTGCGGTGCCGACCTGCGCGGCCAGGCCAAGAACCAGAACGGCGAGAAGGCTCGATACCGAGCGCAAGCGCAGCGTGGTGCAGGTTCCGGAAACGGACAAGACAAGATGTCTTCGTCCTCGGCCGACCTGAGCCTTTAGCTCGTCGAAGAGTTCTGCCGCTGCGGCTAACGGCTGGCGCGGTGGCGCTCCAGCTCGGCGACCATCAGCTTGGTGTGGAGGGCGGCGATCAGGTCCTGGAGGGGCTGGGCGCCGGCTTCGAGCATCTCGACCACGCGCTCGGGGGGGACCTCGCCGGCGAGGCGGTCCATCACCATCTCGACCTCCTGGCTGACCAGCTCTTCGAGCGCGTTCTTGTAGCGCAGGGTGTCGTAGACGGTGAAGCCGATCTGCTCGTCGTAGCCGCCGGCGCGGAAGCGGCTGATCGCCTCGATGATCTTGATGTCGGAGGGCGAGTAGCCGCGGCTGTTGGGGCTGAGCACCTCGAGCTCCTCGAGCCGGTCGAGCACCTCCTTGGGGACGCCGTAGCGCTCGCGCACCTCGGCGGCGCTGGTGCGGGTGCGCTCGCCGCGCCAGGGCGCGGTCGAGGATGCGGTCCTCGAGCTCGACCAGGGCGCGGGCCCGCTCGGGGTCCTCGTCGAGCACCGACTTGATCGCCTTCAGCGGCATGAAGCGCTCCTCCTGCAGCTGCTTGATCAGCTTGATCCGGTCGACGAACTCGGGCGGGTAGTAGGCCATGTTGCGGCTCGTCTTGACCGGCTCGGGCAGCAGGCCCTCGCGCAGGTAGTGCTTGATCGTCGGCACCGGCACGCCGGAGGCCTCGGCCAGCTCGCCCATCCGCAGCAGCTCGCCGTCGCTCGTTCGCGCCTGGGCCTGTCGCTCGCGCTCATGCGCGGAAGGTCGTCGCCGGCGTCGGCGCTCGGGCCCGGCGGCGGCGCCGGACTCCATCATCGCCGCGATCTCCTCGTCGGAGTAGCCGGCCTCGCGCAGCACCTCGTCGGTGTGCTCGCCGAAGGCGGGCGCCGGCCGGGTCGGGTCGCCGGGGGTGCGGCTCATCTTCACCGGCACGCCGAGCTGGCGCACCGTGCCCAGGTCCGGCTGCTCCATCTCGACCACCATCTCGCGCGCCCGCACCAGCTCGGAGTCGAGCGCCTCGTCGACGTCGAGGACCGGCTCGATGCAGCAGTCGTGCTCGTCGTTGAAGGCGAGCCACTCGTCGCGGGTGCGCGAGCGGAAGACCTCGGCGACCTCGCTGCCAGGCCTCGGAGCCGGGCGCCTCGAACTGCTCCTCGATCAGGTCGGGGCGCTCGACGCCGTTGCAGAAGGCGGCCCAGAACTTCGGCTCCAGGGCGCCGCAGGTGACCCAGCCGTCGGCCGCCTCGTAGGGCAGGTAGCAGAGCAGGCCGCCGGCGAGCTGCTGCTCGCCGCGCCGCGGCACCTCGCCGTCGCAGAAGTAGCGGCCGGCGACCATCGCCAGCCAGGAGAGGGCGCCGTCGGCCATCGAGACGTCGACCATCTGGCCCTCGCCGGAGCGGCGGCGCTCGTGCAGCGCCGCCATCACGCCGAAGGCGGCCATCAGGGCGCCGCCGCCGAGGTCGGCGATCTGGCCGCCGGACTGGACCGGCGGCCCGTCCTTGGCGCCGGTCAGGCCGAGCAGCCCGACCAGGCCGAGGTAGTTCATGTCGTGGCCGGCGCGCTGGGCGTAGGGGCCGTCCTGGCCGTAGCCGGTGATCGCGCAGAAGACGATCGCCGGGTTGGCCTCGCGCATGCGCTCGTAGCCGACCCCGAGCCGGTCGAGGACGCCGGGGCGGAAGCCGTCGAGGACGACGTCGTAGTGCTCGACCAGGCGCAGCAGCGCCTCCCGGCCGGCCTCGCTCTTGAGGTCGAGGCGGACCGAGCGCTTGCCGCGGTTGAGCGAGAGGTAGAGCGAGGAGCGGGTGCCCAGCTCCTGCTGCTCCTCGTCGCCGTAGTAGGGCGGCGCCCAGCGGATGTAGTCGCCCATGCCGGTGTCCTCGACCTTCAGCACCTCGGCGCCGAGGTCGGCGAGCAGCAGCGAGCAGAAGCCGCCCGGCAGGAGCCGGGTCAGGTCGAGGACCTTGACGTCGCTAAGCGGCAGATCGCTCACGCTTCGGGCACCCCCAGCAGCTCGCGAGCCTCGGCGACGCTGGCGGCGCGGCGGCCGACGTCCTCGGCCATCTGGCGCGCCTTGGCGATCAGGTCGCCGTTGGACTTGGCCATCTCGCCGTTCGGCAGGTAGAGGTTGTCCTCGACCCCGGCGCGGACGTTGCCGCCCAGGACCAGCGAGGCGCCGAGCAGCTTCCACTGGTCGCGCGAGATGCCGATCACCTGCCACTGGTTCTCGCCCTCGGCGCCGCCGGGGATCTGGTCGGCCATGAAGCCGACGTTGCGCGGGGTCGGGCGGATGCCGCCGTTGACCCCCATCACCAGCGAGATCTGCAGCGGCGTCCGCTCCAGCAGGCCCATGTCGATCAGCGGGTCGAGGTTGGCGACGTGGCCGGCGTCGAAGCACTCGTGCTCGGGCTTGATCCCGAGGTCGCGCATCGCGGTGAGGAACTCGATGATCGTGTCGAAGCTGTTCTCGAAGACCGCCTTGAAGACGAAGTCCTTGCGCCGCGAGCAGTACTTGGCGTAGTTCATCGAGCTCATGTTGAGCGCGGCGACGTCGGGCTTGCACTCGCGCAGGTACTCGATCCGCTTCTCGATCGGGATGCCGATCGCGCCGGTCGAGTAGTTGATGATCACGTCGCCGACCTCGGCCAGGATCGCCTCGGTGATCGCCTTGAAGTCCTCGACCTCATAGGAGGGCGTGCCGTCGGGCTTGCGGGCGTGGATGTGGATCTGCGAGGCGCCCTCGTCGACCGCCCGCCGCGCCTCCGCCGCGTACTCCTCCGGCGTGTAGGGGATCGCCGGGCACTGGTCGCGGTTGGCGATCACGCCGGTGATCGAGCAGCTGATGACGACCGGGATCCTCGAAGCGAGCTCATACGGGCATCACCCCATGGCGTTTCTTCGGCTTCTCGACGTGCTTGTTCTTCGCCATCCGCAGCGCCCTGACGATCGTCGGCCGCGTCTCGCGCGGGTCGATGATGTCGTCGATCACCGCGTTGCCGGCGGCGATGTAGGGGTCGATCTGCTCGCGGACCGCGTTCAGCATCGCCTCGCGGGTGGCCTCCGGGTCCTCGGAGGCCTCGATCGCCGAGCGGCCGATGATGTTCGACCGCGCCCTCGGCGCCCATCACCGAGATCTCGGCGCCCGGGCCAGGCGACGATCAGGTCGGGCTCATAGGCCTTGCCGCACATCACGTAGTAGCCGGCGCCGTAGGCCTTGCGCACGATCACGGTCACCTTCGGCACCGTGGCGCGGCTGACCGCGTAGAGCATCTTCGCCCCGTGGCGGATGATCCCGGCGTGCTCGACTTTGGCGCCGACCATGAAGCCGGGCACGTCCTGGAGGAAGACGAGCGGGACGTTGAAGGCGTCGCAGAGGTTGATGAAGCGGGCCGCCTTGTCGGCTGAGTCGTTGTCGAGGATGCCGGCCAGCTGCTTGGGCTGGTTGGCGACGATCCCGACCGGCTGGCCGCCGAAGCGGGCGAAGCAGGTGATCAGCGTCTTGGCGAACTTCGGCTTGATGTCGAACCACTCGCCATCGTCGACGATCTCGGCGATCACGTCGTACATGTCGTAGGGCTGGCGCGAGGAGTCGGGGACGATCTCCAGCAGCTTCTCCGAGGTGCGGTCGTCGGGATCGCTCGTCGGCACGATCGGCGGCTTCTGCTCGCAGTTCGGAGGGGAAGTAGGAGAGGTACTGCTTGACCTTGGCGATGCATTCCTCGTCGTCCTTCACCTCGAGGTCCCCCACGCCCGATTTGCGGCAGTGGACCTTGGCCCCGCCCAGCTCCTCCATCGTGATGTCCTCGCCGGTGACGGCTTTGGTCAGGTGCGGGCCGGCGAGCGCCATCGCGCCCTGGCCGGAGACCATCGGCACGAAGTCCGAGAGCGCCGGGATGTAGGCGGTGCCGGCGGCGCAGGGGCCCATCATCGCCGCGACCATCGGGATCACGCCCGACATTTCGACCTCCTCGCGGAAGAGGTGGCCGGAGCCGGCGAAGAGCGAGCCGGCCGCCTCCTGGATGCGGGCGCCGGCCGAGTCGAGCAGCCAGATGAACGGCATCCGCTTGGAGAGCGCCATCTCCCGCAGGCGGGTGACCTTGAGCTCGCCGGTCATCCCCATCGAGCCGGCCATCACGGTGAAGTCGTAGGCGGCGATGCAGCAGGGCCGGCCGTCGACGTCGCCCCAGCCGGTGATCACACCGTCGGCGGGAGCCTCGACGCCGTCCATCGCCCGCTGGGCGAAGTGCGGGCGGCCGTGGATCCCCATCTCGACGAAGGTGCCCTCGTCGACGAGCAGGTCGAGCCGCTCGCGCGCGGTCAGCTTGCCGCGCTCGTGCTGTTTGGCGATCTTCTCCTCGCCGCCGCCAAGCTTCGCCTTCTCGCGGCGCTCGTGCAGCTGCTCGGTGAGGTCGTCCAGCGGCGCCGTTCCCGGCAGGAGGTTCTTCGCTTCTTGCTCGGTGCTCCCCATCCCTACCTGCCTTTCCACTGCGGCTCGCGCTTCTCGAAGAATGCGGTGACGCCCTCGACGATGTCCTCGGTCGAGAAGGTGAGCGAGAGCTGTGAGCGCAGGTAGTCGAGCGCGTCGTCCACCGCCATGTCCTGCTGGCGGTACATCGCGTCGTGGCCGAGGCGCATCAGCACCGGGCTCTTGGAGGCGAGCTTGCCCGCCCAATCGGCGACCGCGGCGTCGAACCCGTCAGCCGGCACAACCTTGTTGGCGAGCCCGTACTCGACCGCCTGCTCGCCGCTCAGCCGCTCGCCCAGCAGCATCATCTCGTTGACCTTCTTGCGCGGGACGTTGCGGTAGATGATCGCCATGATCATGTAGGGGAAGGCGCCGACGTTGATCTCCGGCGTGCCGAAGGTGGCGCCCTCTTTGGCGATCAGCAGGTCGCAGGAAAGGGCGAGGCCCATCCCCCCGGCGAGCACGTGGCCGTTGGCGGCGCAGAGCGAAGGCTTGCCCAGCCGCGGCATCAGGCGGAAATATTCGAGGAAGAGGTCGGTGGCGAAGTGTTTGGCGACCAACGGCACGTCAGCGGCGAAGCCACCGAGGTCAGCCCCAGCGCAGAAGACCTTCTCGCCGGCGCCGGTGAGCACGACCGCCCGCGCGTCCTCGTCGTCGCGCGCCCGCTTCATCGCGTCGACCAGCTCGGCCAGCATCTGCCCCGAGAGCATGTTGCGCTTCTCCGGGTTGTTCAGGGTCACGGTGGCGACCCCGTCGGCGACCTCGTACTTGACGACCTCGTAATCCATCCTCGGCGGACCATAGCCGAAATCGGGCTCGCATTGAAAGTGGGAAGTGCTACTGTCCACTTTTGCTCTGGGTGGCCCGGCTGCCCTTTCGGATCAGCGAACGGAGGAGAGACCAGTGGCGACCGCGACGAACGGCAGCAGCTCAACCGTGATCAAGCCCGACCACGAGGCGGGCCGCAAGCACTTCATCTTCAGCCAGGAGCACGAAGACCTGCGCGAGTCGATGCAGGCGTGGGTGAAAAAGGAGATGTGGCCTCACCGCAACGAGTGGGAGGACACCTACTGGCCGACCGAGGTGATGAAGCGGGCCGGCGAGCTCGGCTTCCTCGGCCTCTGCTTCCCCGAGGAGTACGGCGGACAGGGCGGCGACTACTTCTACTCGCTGGTCCGCGCCGAGTGCATGAGCTACACCGGCTCGGGCGGCACCAACATGGGCTTCGCGGTGCAGACCGACATGGTCCTGCCGCCGATCCACCTGCTCGGCACCGAGGAGCAGAAGGAGCGCTACCTGACCCCCGGCCTCAAGGGCGAGAAGGTCGGCTGCCTGGGAATCACCGAGCCCGGCGCCGGCTCCGACGTCGCCGGTATCCGCACGACCGCGATCCGCGACGGCGACGAATACGTGATCAACGGCTCCAAGACCTTCATCACCAACGGCCCCCGCGCCGACTTCATCGTCCTTGTCGCCAAGACCGATCCGGAGGAGCGCCACGCCGGCATCACCCTCTTCGTCGTCGATCTGCGCGACGAGAACGGCGAGAAGGTGCCCGGGTTCAGCGTCTCGGCCGAGCTGGAGAAGATGGGCATGCACGCCTCCGACACCGGCGAACTGGCCTTCGAAGACGTCCGCGTCCCGGCCAGCGCCATCCTCGGCGAGGAGGGCAAAGGCTTCTACCACATCGCCTGGGAGCTCCAGGGCGAGCGACTGGTCGCCGCCGCAGGCTCCCACGCCGGCGCGGAACGGATGATCGAGAAGACGCTCGACTACGCGAAGGAGCGCGAAGCTTTCGGCCGCCCGATCGGCAAGTTCCAGGCGATCCGCCACAAGTTCGCCGAGATGGCGACCAAGACCGAGGCGGCGAAGCAGTTCACCTACGCGACGGCCTGGCGCTTCGGCAACGGCGAGTACCCGGTGCGGGAGATCACGATGGCGAAGCTCTTCTCCTCGCGAATGGCCTGCGAGGTTGCCGATGAGTGCATCCAGATCCTCGGTGGCTACGGCTACATGAAGGAGTACGAGATCGAGCGCGCCTACCGCGACGTCCGCCTCAACCGGATCGGAGCGGGGACCGACGAGGTCATGCTCGACGTGATCGGCAAGAGCTACGGGCTGTAGAGGCGGCAGGGCCGTGAGTCACGTCGACCACATCCGCTCTTATTACGAAGCGCTGAACACGGGCGACGCCGACGCGGTGGCTGCGCACTTCACCGACGACGCCGTCCACTACTACACCCGCCTGGGACCGCACGAGAGCGCCGAGACGATCGGCCGCTTCGCCGCACTGGGCGTCGAGAGCATCGACGCCCAGTGGTACGTCGAGAACGCGATCGAGCAGGGCGACCAGGTCGTGATCGAGTGGACGATGACGTGGCGGGCACCCGAGTCCGGCGAGAAACGGCTCGACCGCGGCACCGAGTGGTTTCGCATTCGCGATGGCAAGATCGCCGAGGTGCGCGCCTACCACCACGGCGGCAAGAAGAACCCGCAGGGCGACCTGCTCGGCTTCGACCACGAGGGGCGTGGCTACACGATGCTCGACGACTGGAAGGCGCCGACCTCGGCTGGCCAGGCTGGGGGCTGACGCTCCTTACTCGAGCGGCAGGCAGATCGCGCAGAAGTCCTCGCCGAACGAGGTGAGGACGATGCTGCGCCGCACGGTGCGGGCGGTGCGTCCTCCCTGCTCGAGCGCATCCGAGACCTGCGTCTGCGCCTCGAGCACCTGGTAGCGGCGGGTGTCGCGCAGCGGCTCGCGCGAGAACCAGACCAAGCCGAGGCGGTGCAGATTGTTGAGGTAGGCATGGGCGCGCTCCTGGTGGCGGCAGCCGGCTTCCTCGGCGATCATCGTGCAGCCCTGCGCGACCAGCTGCGAGGCGAGCGGCAGGCCGGCGCGCACGTCGACCGAGGGCTGCGCCCCGCCGCGCGCGAGGAAGCGCAGGATGCGCCCCTCGTCCGGGGCGAGCGCGTCAAGGATGCGCATGTAGGCAGGGTGCGAATCGACGTCTGCGGTCACGTCCGCGGACTCGCGCAGCAGCTCCTCGCCGCGGCGGCGCAGGGCGACAAGCGACGCGTCGCCGTTTGGGCGCGAGCTCGCCACCGGGCGCGGCAAGTTTTCAGCGACCCCAAGCCAACCGCGCAGCTGCGCGCGCAGCTCGGCGCGTCCCTCCTGCAGGATCTGCGCCGCCGACTCGCCTCGCGAGGCGGCGCGGATCACACGTGAGACGCCGTCGACGTAGGCGTTGGCCGCGTCGGCGGCCCCCTGCCGGCCGATCCCCGCGGCGACTCGGGCCAGGCCGGGCGCGGCCCGGACCAGCTCCTCGAGCGTTGGCGTTTGCTCTGTCTCGCTCATCCGAAGATCGCCAGGTGTAGCAGGCCGGCGCCGAAGCCAAGCACGGCCCCATGCAGGTAGAGCAACCACTCGTCCTCGCGCATCGCCGTGCGCAGGATCCCGGAGAAGGTGACGGGATCCATCTCCCGCATCTGGTCGGCGACGAACTCGCGGATGCTGCCGCGATGGGCCGCGTTGAACTCCTCATCGGCCAGCGGCGCCACCGCGTAGTCGGCTGCCTCGAGCGCGAGCGCGTCGCGGATCGCGTCGTAGTCGCGGCCGCCAACGGCGGCCCGCACGGCCGGGCGGGCGCGACCGAGGGCCCTATCCACAGCCGGCCGCAGCGAGTCTTCGACCAGCCGCCGGGTGCGGTCGGAGTTGGGCCCGTACATCAGGTCGTCGGCCATGTTGGCCATGGTCACGATGTCGCCGGCGATGATGTCGGCGTAAACGTCCGCGACCTCGGCCTGGCGCTTGAGGAAGAGGCCCTGGACGACGAACGGGCCAACGCGGCGCGGCCGCGCCGGCTCGAAGATCATGCGGATGCCGAGTAGATTGGTCGTGTAGCCGATCAGCACGCCGGCGATCGGCAGCACCCACCACTGGGTGAACACCTCCTCGGTCAGGAAGGCGGTCGGCACCCCAAGCAGGAAGCCGAAGAAGAAGCCGAACTTGACGATGAAGCGCAGCTCGTTGCGGCCGACCTCTAGGAAGATCCGGTTGGCCAGCTCCGGGTTCGCCTCGAGCCGGCGGATGACCATCAGCTTGAGGTCGACCAGGTCGTCGACGTGGTCGCCGATCTCGGCCGTGAGCGCGTGCACGATCTCCGGCAGCTGCTCCCCGACCCGGGCGTGGACGGCGGCGCGCACGCGCGGCGGCAGGTCGCGCCAGAGCCGCGGCCGCTCGCGCTCCATGATCCGCTCGACCACCTCGTGGATCTCGTCGCGAGCGGTGGCGAGGATCTGCTCGGCGATCGCCTCCGAATCGAGCTGGCGGTAGAAGTCGGCCGGGCTGCCGAGCTTCGAGATCCCCTTGTCGACCGCGATCGAGCCCATCTTCGCCGCGCGCGAGGGGACGATCCCCTGCCACCCGATCCCGCCCTGGCCGAGGCCCGGGATCTGCTGGATGCGGCGCGGCAGCACGTGGGCGAGGGCGGCAAGTCCCGGTACGCGCAGGCCGACAAAGCGGATCGGGTAGAAGAGCATCCAGACCCCGCTCCAGTTGGTCACGTACCCGATCGCCCCGGTGAAAAGCGGGATGGTGATCAGGCTGAGCGTCTCGTCATGCATTGGGAGCGGCGAGCTCAGGCGAGCCGGGTGGGTGCGCCGGTCTCGGCGTTCTCTTCGAGGTATCGGTGGACCTGCTGGATCACGATCGAGCCCTCGCCGACCGCGGAGGCGACGCGCTTGACGGCACCGTGGCGGACGTCGCCAACGGCGAAAACCCCAGGCAGGCTCGTTTCCAGCATTTGGCGCTCGCCATGGCGAGCGCTGCGTTTGCCCCCAATGGCGTGGTCAATGTAGCTCTCGTTCGTGAGGTCCCTCCCGGTGAGCAGGTAGCCCCACTCGTCTCGCTCGATCTCTTCGGGCAGCCACTCGGTACCCGGCCGAGCGCCGATCAAGATGAAGAGGGCGTCGGCGTCGACGGTCGCGGTCCTCCCCAACCCCATATCGCGCAAGGTTAGGCTCGCCAGCCTGCCGTCGCCTTCGCCCCCGATCACTTCGGTCTCCAGCAACACCTCGACGTTGGCCGCAGCGTCGATCGCCTCGCGCAGGTAGCTCGACATGCTGGCCGCGAGCGAGGGGCCGCGCACAACCAGGCTGACACGCTCGGCCCAGCGACAGAGGTGCATCGCCGCCTGACCGGCCGAGTTACCGCCGCCGACGACGAAGACGCTGCGTCCGGCGAGCGCCTTCGCCTCAGCCGCGGAGGCGCCGTAGAAGACACCGGCGCCCTCCAGCGCGGCCAGCGCCGGGTTCTCCAGCCGCCGGTAGGAAACGCCGGAG
Source organism: uncultured Solirubrobacterales bacterium (assembly GCA_963824215.1). GTDB lineage: Bacteria > Actinomycetota > Thermoleophilia > Solirubrobacterales > 70-9 > VRUE01. The sequence goes on from CAWGOE010000001.1 coordinate 34,001, forward strand.
GCGAGCACCACGGCGCCCGCCTCGAACTCGGCGCCGTCGGCGGTGCGCAGGGTGTGACCGCGCTCGCCCGCTCGCAACTCGACCGCGTCCCGCATCAGCAGGAAAGAGGTGCCGAAGACCCACGCCTGCTGGTAGGCGCGCTGGGCCAGCTCGGTGCCGCTGACGCCGCGCGCAAAACCGAGGTAATTGCGGATCAGCGAGCTGGAGCCCGCCTGGCCGCCGATCGCTTCGCGCTCGACCACGAGCGCCCGCAGTCCCTCCGAGGAGGCGTAGACAGCGGCGGCGAGGCCAGCCGGGCCGGCGCCGATCACGGCGACGTCGAACTCGTCGCCAGCAGTCAGCTCGGTGTTGACGCCGAAGGCCTCGGCGATCTCCACGTTGGTGGGGTCGACGAGGATCTGGCCAGGTCGGATGCGGGCCACTGGCACAGACGCATCCTCGCGTTCGGCCTCCCCCAGCAGCGCCCGCCCAGGCGCCGAGTCGGGCGTGTGGCAGGCGTAGGGGACGCCGTTGCGACTGAGCAGGTCATGCAGTTCGTGGGTGCGCCGAGAGCGGGGCTCGGCGACCATCTCGATCTCGCCCTGCAGCGGTGACTCTGCCCGCGCCCACTCGAAGAGAAACTCGCCGATGGTGCGGTGGAAGAGCTCGTCGGGCGAGCTCTCGGGCTTCAGCACGTAGTAGTCGATCCGGCCGAGCGCCATCGCCTCGAAGATCGCCTCGGCGGTCTCGGCATGGCCCCAAGCGCCCCACTCGATCAGCAGACCGCGCTTGGCGCTCGGGTGGAGGGACTTGGCGCGGGCTAACAGCTCGGCGCCGGTCGTCTCGCCCTCTCCCAGCCACTGATCCGCGAGGACGACGGCGACCTGCCGGCCCTCCTTGCGGAGGTCCTCCAGCTGGCGCAGCGCCGCGGCGGCCGACCGCTCCGCGCGCACCTCATAGTCGCGCCCGTAGCGCCGCTCCAGCTCCTCCGCAGTGCGCGATAGGCAGCCAGTGTCCTCGTCGATCGCGAGCAGCACCGGCAGTCCCATCTGCCGATGGTAGCGACGGGTCGGCTACCGTCTCGGACGTGACGGTGGTCAAGGACACGGGGGCGCGAGCGACGCTGCCGCCTTTTGGCGAGGAGCACGAGGAGTTGCGCGAGACGGTCAGCCGCTTCGTCAGCAAAGAGATCGCCCCCAACGTCGACGAGTGGGAGGAGGCGCGCGAATTCCCCCGCGACCTCTACAAGCGCTGCGCCGAGCTGGGCTTCCTCGGACTGAAGTTCCCCGAGGAGTACGGCGGCCAGGGTGGGACGCATCTGCACGACGCGATCTGGGTCGAGGAGCTGGCCCGCTCGGGCGGCTCGGGCGGGGTCGCCGCCGGGCTCAACGCCCACGCCTCGATCGCAATGCCGCCGATCTTCAACTTCGGCACCGAGCAGCAAAAGCAACGCTGGCTCGTTCCCGGGATCGCCGGAGAGAAGATCGGCGCCCTGGGGATCACCGAGCCCGGCGCCGGCTCCGACGTCGCCGGCATCTCGACCTTCGCCGAGAGGGTCGACGGTGGCTATGTCGTCAACGGCTCCAAGACCTTCATCACCAACGGCGTCCGCGCCGACTTCCTCGTCTGCGCAGTCAAGACGACGAAAGAGGGCGGCCACGGCGGCATCTCCTTCCTCGTCCTCGAGCGCGAGATGCCCGGCTACGAGGTGGCACAGAAGCTGGAGAAGATGGGCTGGCACTCCTCCGACACGGGCGAGCTGGCCTTCACCGACGTCGAGGTGCCCGCGGAGAACCTGCTCGGCGAGGAGAACGAGGGCTTCAAGCTGATCATGGCCAACTTCGCCTGGGAGCGGCTGCTGATGGCGATCGGTGCCGTCGGCGCGATGCAGAGGCTGATCGAGCGCTCGGTCGAGTACGCGCTCGAGCGCGAAGCCTTCGGCCGCCCGATCGGCAAGTTCCAGGCGATCCGCCACCAGGTGGCGGAGATGGCGACCAAGGCCGAGGCCTCGCGCGCCCTCACCTACAACTCCCTACGCCTCTTCCACGAAGGCCACGACTGCATCAAAGAGGTGACGATGGCGAAGCTGGTCACCCAGCGCGCCGTCCTCGAGATCGCCGACCAGACCCTCCAAATCCACGGCGGCTACGGCTACATGCGCGAGTACGGCATAGAGCGAGCCGTCCGCGACGCCCGCCTGGGCCCAATCGGCGGCGGCACCGACGAGGTGATGAAGGAGATCCTCGGCAAGCTGATGGGGTTGTAGGGATCAGCAGGGGTTTTCTGCTGTTCCTGCGCCTCATCTAAGCGAGGCGGACACAATCCGGACACATCGCGCCGCGCCTGCGCGATCTGATCCTCGGCAGACATGCGCTCGGCGATGTCGAACTCATCGAAGACGTGTGCGTAAACGTCAAGCGTCATCGTCGGCGAGTGCCCAGCCTGTCGCGCGACCTCAACCACGCTGCGCCCTTCGTGGATCAGCAGCGAGACAAAGCTATGGCGCAGGTCGTACGGACGAGCGCCCTCCAAGCCAACTGCGCGGCAAGCAGGCACCCACGCGTCCCGGTGCCAGGTCTGCCAGGCCGGGTCGTTCCAGACGCCGCCTGAGCCGTTCGGGAACAAGAGCGCGTCGTCGTCGGACTGATCGAGCGAGCGTCGCCACTCGCCCAGGTCGGCGGCAAATGGAGCGAGTAGGCGCACGGTCCGCGCTTGGCCAGTCTTGGTCGTCTTGACCCCGCCCTGACCGTCAGCAGCCTTCTCGACCAGGAGAGTGCGCTCGCGTACGTCCAGCCAGCGCAGCGCAAGCGCCTCCTGTGGTCGCAGTCCGGCGTAAGCGAGCAATCCGATCATCACCGCATCCCGAACACCGTGCTTGCGCCTCTCCGCAACCACAGCGCGCAGCCGCTCGACCGTGAGCGGCGGCAGCGGTCGGACCTCCCGCTGCCTGCGGACCTTCGGCTTCTGCACCGCCTTGACGGGGTTGTGACCGATCCGCCGCCACTCGACCGCTCGCCGCAGGATGCCCTGGAGAAGCGCGAGCGCCCGATAGATCGTCGGCTGCCCCACTCCATCCGCTTCCAGTTCCGCTCTGAAGCGCTCGACCGCCTCCGGCGTGATCGCGTTGAGTCGCATCGAGCCGAGCCGTGGCAGCACGTGCCGATCCCACAGGCCCGCGTAGCTGCGGAGCGTGCGCGCCGCGAGGTTCGGCGCGGCGTAGAGCTTCCACCACTCCTGCGCGAAGTCGGCAAGCGTCTGCCGGCCGCCGCTGAGCAGGTCCAGGTCGCCGGTTCGCTTCCGCCTGACGACCTCGGCATCGAAGGCGTCGGCATCCCGCTTCCACCCGACCACTTTCGAGCGCGCCCGACCCTGCTCGTCGCGCCATCGCACCCGCCAGACAGCGCCGCCCTTCCGCTCGACCCGTTCGACACTCATAAGCCCCGCCTATCCCTCAGCGCCTTCATCGAGCAGGGCGCGCAAGCTGCCCTCCACACCGGAGAAACGACGCCGGGCTCGCCGGGATGGCGACGGACTCGCCCCGAACGTCTCCCCCGCGATCCAACGCTCCAACTCGGCCGGGTGGATGCGGAGTCGATGGCAGAGACGCGCCGCCCGCAACTCGCCCCGCGCAATCGCTCGGTAGACCGCGCGCCGCGACAGCCCGCAAACGCGGGCAACGTCCTCCGGCGACAGCAGCCGCTCGATCTCGATGTGATCCTTGTCGCGCATTTCCTCTGCACCCCACCTGTCGGGGAAAGGGCCAAATGCATCGGTCCGAATCCCAATTCGTCCAACCCAACGCGACCGCGGGGCGGCGACAAGAGCGGCCGCCGCACGGCGGAAGCCGCGCCAAAATCGGCCGCACGCCGCTCGCCGAAAAAGCGCCTCCCAGGCACGAACCCGGCGGGGTTCCCAGTGTGTCGTGCTGTAGGGCTTTTAGTTCTGGAGGGATTTCAGAGCCCGCCCAGCACGTCTTTCTGAGTGCCTGTCCTTGGTCCTTGACCGATGCCTTGGCTTGGGTCTGGATTGATGGCCTGGCTGGCTGTCTTATCTTGATGATTGGTTGGGCTGCTGGTTCAAGGCGTTTGCTCGGGAGGAAGCGAGAGCGAGAACGCCCCGGCCCGCGTGCTACCGGGGGTCCAGGTGATGCCATCAAGCAGAGGACACTCGACCGAAACGTCCACGGCGGCGGCGATCTTGACCAGCGTGTCGATGCGTGGCGTACGGGCACCGGTCTCAAGCAGGCCGATCTCGGTCCGGTGGAGCGAGGCGAGCCAGCCAACCTCTTCTTGACTGAGGCCAGCGCGGCGGCGAGCTTTGCGGAGATTTGCGGCGAACTGGCGTGCAACGTCGGCAGGCATCAGTCCACCTCCAGCCGCGCGAAGTAGAGCGCAGCGCGAGTCGGCAGGACAAACCGGCCTTGGCAATGGAGCATTCCTGCTCCTACGAGTTCGCGGACCGCACGCTCAACCGCGTCGTCGCTGTCGAAGCCGGGATCGACGTTCAGCACCAGCGAAAGCTCGGGGATCGTCAGCTGGGATGGATGCTCTTCGAGCAGAAACGCCAGCACAACCCGCTCGGCCTTCGTGTCCTCGGCATCGGGTCGGCGGAGATCACGCTCGGCGCAATCCGTAGGGTTGGGATCAGCCATGAGGAGGTCACTCTCCTTGTGGTTAGGCGGCCCGTCACGTTCACGCGCGGCGGGTCGCCGCTTTCTTGGAGCCGGTAGCCAGCTACCGTTCCCGCTGCGGTCGGACCTTGGAGACTTGGCCGACCGCCACGGGGCCGGCGTCACCAGCGCGCGGCCCCACTTATGTCCGGCAAAGCCTAGCAGGATTTAGATATATGTATCTAAGTCGGTCCAGGGCACTGACCCACTAGATCGCGATCTGAGAACGTCCCGTCAATGCGGCACTCAGAGCGCCCCCAGCCAGCCCTCGGCAAGGCAATCCGCCAGCTCCGCCAAAAGCGCGGTCTCACTCAGGTAGCCCTCGGCGAAAAGGCCGGCATCACCGGCCGCTCCCTCTCCCTGATCGAGCGCGGCCACGCAAACCCAACCTGGGGCACGGTCAAGAGCATTGCCGAAGCCCTTGACGTCTCAATGGGCGAACTAGGCAGGCTTGCTGATAAACACGATCATCAGACCAATGACTGATCCGACGACATGCACGATCTGACGACTGTCGAGGGGCTCGCAGGAGCCATCCATCCATCTGCCCTAGGAACTGAGGATCTCGGCACGGTGGATGGTACGTTCTGCCCCCAATGCGGTGGACGCCGGCGAATGCGGCTGCTCTCGCTCCACTGGGAGGATCACTGGGCTCCCCAGCGAGGTAATCCACAGTATTCGGGAGATCTGACCAGCGTTACTTACGCAGCCGATATACCTGCGAGTAACGATCCATCGCCTGCCATGTATGCGGCTGTCTGTGTGCAGTGTGATCACATCTATGTGCTTGTCGTCCACGCTGGTCCCGATGGGCTTGAGATCGCCGCTCTGCCCTCCTCCTACGGGGGGTTGGCCACCCCCCACACTAGGCCTGAGGTTGCGTACTACCTAGCTGTAGCTACTCAGAACGTTGTTCCAACTCGGCGAGCCGAGCCGCGGGCGTCTTGTGGCCGAGGGAGCCATGTCCTCGGGTGAAGTTGTAGTGGGTGAGCCAACCAGGAAGGGCTGCGGTCCTCTCGGCTGAGTTCGCGTAGATGGCTCCATAGGCCCACCGGTTCTGAAGCGTCTGGATGAATCGCTCGGCCTTGCCGTTTGTCCGCGGCCGATATGGCTGGGTGAAGAGGTGCTTGAGCCCGAGCTTCCCGACAGGCGCTCGCATGCGCATGGGAGCGGTAGCAGGAGCCGTTGTCGCTCATCACCCTCTCGACGACGATGCCCATCGAGGCGAACCACTGGACGGCCCGTCGCAGGAAGCCGATGGCGGTGACGGCGCGCTCGTCTGCAAGCACCTCGACGTAGGCGAGCCGGGTGGCGTCGTCCACGCAGACGTGGACGAACTCCCAACCGGCGACGCCGTAGCCGCGGGCATCGGTGAAGCGGTCGCGGCGGTTGCCGGTAACGCGATGGCCAGGTCGCAGGATGCGCCCCAGCTTCTTGATGTCGACGTGGATCAGCTCGCCTGGGCGCTTGCGCTCGTAGCGGTTGGGCGGCTCGGGTGGAGTCAGGCGACTCCGCTTGCCCAACCCGATTCGCTTCAGCCACCTGGAGACGGTTGAGAGCGCCATCCCGAGCACCTCGGCAATCTCGGCGGCGGTCATCCGCAGCCTTCGCAACGCCTCGATCGCCTTGACCCGTTCTGGTGGCAGCTGCGTCGGGTGCGCCTTCGGCGCAGAGCTGCGGTCGAGCAGGCCATCCTCCCCTTCAGCGCGCCAACGGGCGCGCCACTTGGCGGCGGTTCGCTCGCTGACGCCGGCGGCCTCGGCCGCCAACGTCAGCGACCAGCCTCCTTCAAGGCGATCTACGAGCAGGCGCCTGCTTTTCGGGCAGGTGCGGGCGTTAGCGTGGAGCTTCATCCGGTGTCCTCCTTGATCTGGGTGGTCAGCACCCCCAGCCTTCAAGGAGGCCCGGATGAACAACGTGGTGAGGAACTACACCTAGATCAGGCCCACCGAGCCAGATCGGTCGGCGCACTGAGCGCGGCAGCGGCAATGTATCGCGCCGCACTTGACCAACTGCTGTTCCATGAGGGCTTTACGACCGGAACGCTAGGCCCGAAGATCGACGCACTTAAGGCCGCCGAGCCTTCTCCACGATGGTTCGCTGATCTAGGCACGGACTACCTTGAGGTAATCAACTGGCTCGGGAGCGGCGCAATCCACCCGAATGATGGAGACGTAGAGCACCAGAAGACGATTGACAGAACTTTAACGGAGGCTGTCGATGCTCTCTTCACCGAGATTCTCTACTTGGTCTACGAGCGACCGCACGAGAAGCAGCAACGACTCGCATCGGTGAAGAAAGTTGCCGACAACCTGAGGCAAAAGAGAACCGGCTAAGACCCCCAAACGTGGAGTCTTTATAGGAATCGGCCGGGTGGCACTTTGGCGTCCTCTAGCACGTTTTGCTTTATGTCACGCGATAGCTTCGCGTTGTTTGAGACAACCAGACGCGCCACGGCATCTATAACCATTTCTACTGCGTCCTCCAGCTCCTCACTCTCCCAGTAGAAGCTTGAGGTGCTAGCACTCTGAAGCAACTCCCGCTGTAGGAAGTCACGGATTTGAGTCTCACTCATCCCGTATTTCCGAAACGCGTTCAATCCTCAACCTCCTCCAACTCGTGCTTCCTGGCAATAGTCCTGCTACCCGCCTCCAGTGCGTCGACGGCGAGGGCTACGTCGGCCCGTAGCCGAGAGTTGCTCTCGGCTAGACGCGCTCGCATGCTTGGTATCCGTGGGTCTGCGTTAAACGCGGCCCGTATCTCAGCGAAGTGTGACTCTCCATTCGTTCTTTGGAACGGATACCAAACGTCACTACCAGTGTCTCGGAACGCCTCCAGCAGTGCAGTTCCACTGTCCCAGGCATTCACGACCGTCGTCTCCTCATGGAGAACCTCCGCATAAACGGCCCGTCCAACCTCATCAAAAAGCGAAAACGCGTCGCGTCGAGCCTCTTCAAAATCAGCGATGTCGCTTTCGACAAGGTCAAGAGAAGCGACTATCTTGTTGCTCGCTGCCGTAGCGGCCCGGCCATCTTCCTTCAATCTCGACCAAAGACGCCACACAGGACCGCGTTGTGGCCATTCTGGGTCACGCTCTTCGGTATCGATTCCCCAAGTGAGATGCTCGTCCTTCTCCATTGCACGACTGAGTGCAATCAGCTCAGCCCGAATCGGGGTGTATACCTTCGCCTTGCGTCGAATTGCAGCACGCGCTCTACGCCGCCGAGCATCCAAGGCGACATTGGCTTGGAAACTTGCAAACCCGCCAGCTACCGCACCGAGAATGGCTGAAGCGGCCGCAACAATCGCCGTAGTAGCGATGTCCGGTTGGCCTTTCACTGCAAGGAAAAGTGGATCCATCGGGAACAGCACCCTAGAGGATCAACTTCAGCAGCTCGCAAGCTTCCTTTGCATTAATTGCAGCTGGTTCTAAGCCACTGTGATCGAGCAAATCTCGGTCGCCGGTGACAATCACGTCGGCTCCGGCTTCGCGGGCGAGTGCAACGAGGTAGTCGTCGTCAGGATCTCGGAGCAGCGCCTCAATCTCTTGGGGATCGTCGTACTTGATAGCTGCCTCCTCGACGTTGGCGACAATTTCTGCCAGGTCGTCTGAGTCGAAGCGCTCTCGGAAGTAGTCGTTGGTCAGGGCGTGTCTGAACTCGCCTATCAGCCGGGGGCAGACGATAGCCTCGAAGTCGAAGTCCAGGAGGGCCGCCAGAATCAGCCAGGGGGCACCGCCACCGGGACGGCTAGCCACACCTGAGACGAGCGTGCTGGCATCGACTACGAGGCGTTTCAACCGGGCGCTCGGCGGTCGTGCCGGGCTTCATGCACGGCTTTGACGCCAAGCTCGATTGCCTCGTCTTCGGAGAGCGTGTTGCGCTCCTGTACGCGTCGCAGGGTTTCGCGGCCGAGGGTCATCCTCGCCATCGACTCAAGCAGCTCGCGGTCGCTCATCTCAGGGCGACGCTGGTGCAGACGATCGAGCAGCTCGCTGTCGAACTCGACTCGCTTGGTTGGCGATGCGGCCATGCCGAGAATGGTAGCGCCGACCCCCGCGGCTGCCGTTTGGGGAACCTGCTTCACTAGCGAGATGGCAGACCCAGCCATTGATACGGCAACCCAGCGGCCCGCGACCGGCCTGGACCGGGGCGCACGCAGACTCATCCTAACGGCCGTCCGCGAGATCACTAACCTCGGTCCAAGCGAGATCCTGACCTACTTTTTCCGCGACCGATTCGGTGGCTTTGACGACTATTACGCAGCGGTCGAACAGGTTTGGAGTAACGCCACCGGCTATCTAGTGAAGGATGCCGTGACGTCGGCCGAAGTCGACGCCGAGTTTCCGGCGCATTTTGGACGACGGCCCAACCCTCGCGTGGTAGGAGCATTCGCCTTCCTTCTGGCCATTCCCGAGCCAGACTTCCGGCTCGCCACTAGCGATTCTCTCCGCGCCCTGGGGGCAATGGAGGCAGCCTCGGATCGCATCACGCAGATCTGCCGCGCTCGGGGGACGCCTTGGACATTCGCGCCACCTGACGGCTTTGAATATGTAGGAGACGAGGAAGTTGAACGGGAGTTGATCCGTCCAGCCTTGGCCGCGATCAACCTGCCAGAGTTCGCCGGAGGCGTTCGGGCAGAGTTCGAAGCCGCGCGGTCAGAGCTCGCCAAGGGCACGCCAGCCGCACTCAAGCAGGCCGTGCATGAGGCGGGTTGTGCAACTGAGAGCGCGATGAAGGTCGTTCTGGCCAGGCACGGCGTCGAATACCAGCAGGGCGACACGGCGTCCCCGTTGTTCAATCACCTAGAGGCGGCAGGGATAGTGCCGCGCCCGATGCAAAACCTCGTGCTCGTGGCTATGACGCCTCGCAATAGGTGGGGCGGGCATGGCGCAGGCGCCACGCCCCATGAAGTAAATCCCGAGGAGGCAGGAGCGGTGGTGGCGGGAGCTGCCGGTGCGATCGCTTACCTCGCAGCACAGCTGCCATAGATCAAGCGACTGGCTCTGCGCCCTGTGGGACACAATCCGGACACATCGCCCGGACCAAGCGCGATCACGACTGATCGTCGCCTTCTTCCCTGAACAAGCTCATTTGCAGCGAGTCCTTGCCCTCGGATGATCTCGCATGCACGCCCGTGCCATGCTCGTGACTCATGAAGGAGATCCTCGGCAAGCTGATGGGGTTGTAGTCCGCAAGACCAGGTAATCTGTGCCTTGCTAGGTACGGATTATGGCTTCCAGGACCCCTCTCCTCACTAGAAATGAGATCGCTGAGATCAGCGGTGTCTCGATCAATGCCGTGAATAAGGCGCTTGAGCAGCGGGTCGCCAAGGCGCGACGGCAGCGAGGGCGCACATTGCTAGCCGCGGATGAGGCGGCAGCGCTGGCGCTTCTCTCGGAACTTCCGATCAACTTGTCGATCAAGCTCAAGCGCGAGGTCCGAAACTGGATCGTCAAGCGGAATCCCGCCAAAGCGGAGGAGTTTGAGCTTTCCCGGGCGCTGCGGGTTGCCATGACTGAGAACGCCGCTGATGTCGCCAAGCGGGCGTTCGACTATGTGGGCTTGCGCGAGCAATATGTCGAGGTCGATCGAGACAAGATGGGAGGTGCCCCGGTTATCCGAGGAACGCGAGTCCCCGTGCGAACCCTGGCCCAGCTTGTCGAGGGCGGAGAGGGCCGCAAAACGCTCAGGGAGGACTACCCCCACATCCCAGAGGAGGCGTACGACGTTGCAGTCCTTTGGGCGAGGGGTAATCCGCGGCGGGGGCGTCCGGTCGGGGGCCTCGGACCCGAGCCAATGGCCACGCGGTGGCGTGAAGCTTTGGATCGATGAGTGCCTGTCTCCAACTCTCGTAGCGCGAGCCAATCGTCGCGGTTACTGGGCAACCTGCAATCGAGACCGGGACTTGCTCGGCGTCGCCGACAAGAACCTTCACGCGCTGGTCATCGATGAAGAGGCCGTCTTCGCCACCAACGATGAGGCTGATTTCGTTGCGCTCTACAAGTGGATCGATCTGCACACCGGCCTCCTGATCCTGCCTCAGGCCGACAGGCGCGAGGCACTCTGGCCTCTGCTCGATGCCGCGCTCGACTACATCGAGCGGCAGGCCAAGGCAGTGGCCGAGACAGCCGCCGAGTGGGATGCTCAATAGGCGGGTCGAGATCGATCCGAGCGGCACAGCCACGCACGAAGACCTGCCCGACGCCGGGTAAGGAGATCCTCGGCAAGCTGATGGGGTTGTAGGACGGCGTTTATGCTCCCGACTTGACCGGCGAGCAGATCACCGTACGTCGTTGCCGACAATCTGATGTGCCGGCTGTATTGGGCTTGTGGGAACAGGCTCGAAGTGAGCACGCGAGTACGCCCGACCAGCTTGATGACGTTGAGCGCTTGGTCGCGGATTCCCCCGCTGCCCTCCTAGTTGCCGAGCGTGGCGGAGAGATCGTCGGGGCCTTGATCGCCGCTTGGGACGGATGGCGAGGCAACATGTACCGACTCGCTGTTTGCGATGGGCATCGGCGGCAAGGCATCGGCCTCGCGCTGACGCGGGCCGGCGAGGAGTACCTGCGCCAGTGCGGCGTCCATAGCGTGACTGCTCTGGTCGCCTTCGACGACGAGGTGGCAGGGGGCTTCTGGGACTCGGCTGGCTACCCGATCGATCGAGAGATTGGCCGGCGAGTCCGCAACCTGTAGGTCTCCGCGTTGCAGTTGGTCCTTGCCTTGCGCCGGGAGAGTAAGGGGGCCGAAGGCACGTTCAGGCGGGATGCTCGAGCACGTCCATGCGGACTATGAGGCCGTCCTCGAAGCGGTAACGGTGGAGGACGTGAGTGTCGGACTGGAGCTCGTCCGTCCTCGCGTCGCGGACCACCTGGTGGACGGTCACCGTGATGCTGCCGTCCGGGTCGCGGTCGAAGCGCTCGGGCTCGACCGTGCCCGAGATCTGCTCGAACTGGCGACGCCAGTAATCGCGGACCGCCTCGCGGCCAATCACTCTCCCTCCCTCCCAGGCCTTCGGCCAATCGACTTCCGGATGCATCAGCGCCAGTACCGTCTCGATGTCGCGGGCGTTGAAGGCCGTGTAGGTGGCGCGCAGGATGTCCTCGTCGCTGCTCACAGACGAGATGGTACGAGTGACGACCGAACGGTTGCGACGAATTGAGTGCCCGCCCGCGCTAGCTTTCCGCCTAGACCGATCCCGGCAAAGGAGGCCGCGATGTTGTCCTGGCTGGCCAAGAAGATGATCGCTCGCAACATGGCGAGGGCGAGCGCCGGCGACCTCGGGCCGACGCTGAAAATGGATGCCGAGGACGTCAGGTTTCGCTTCCCCGGCGACAGCTCGTGGGGTGGGGAGTTCAAGGGCAAGACCGAGTTGGAGCCTTGGCTGCAGCGTTTCGCCGACACGGGCCTGCAGATCTCCCCCGACGAGGTCGTGCTCAAGGGCTTCCCCTGGAAGCAGACGATCTGCATCCGCGGCACCGATCACCTCGACACGCCCGAGGGCGAGCGCGTCTACGAGAACCGGTACGTGATCTGGGGGCGGCTCTCCTGGGGCCTCCTGCGCGAGTACGAGGTCTACGAGGACACGCAGAAATCGAAAGCGCTCGACCAGTACCTGGCCTCCACCGGCGATGTCCTCAGCCAGCGAGCGATGGGCGAAGGCTCCTCCTGAGCGCCGGGTCCCACGTCGGCCTCGCCGTGGCGCTCTGCCTCTGCGCCTGCGCGTTTGGGCTGGGCTCGATCTCCAGTGCCACCCCGGCCAACTCGCCCCAACAGCTCCGCCCCCAGATCACGCGCTGGCTGATCCCCTTCTCGCCGAAGCGCAAGCACGAGATGGCCGCTTACTCCGCGCGCCACTACGGCGAACGCACCTGGCGCCTGCGCCATCCACGCGTGATCGTCGAGCACTTCGCTGAAGCCGGCACCGCGGCGGCGGTCTACAACACCTTCGCCCCCGACCACAACGACCCGGAGCTGCACGAGCTGCCCAATGTCTGCGCCCACTTCGTCGTCTCCTCGTCGGGGCGAATCTTCCAGCTCGTCAACCTGAGGACCCGCTGCCGGCACACCGTCGGGCTCAACTGGACTGCGATTGGCATCGAGCACACCGGCTTCAGCGATGCCGACGTACTCGGCAACCGCCGCCAGATGCGCGCCTCGCTGCGGCTGACGCGCTACCTGCGCTGCCGCTTCCAAATCAAGAGGAGCAACGTGATCGGCCACGCGGAGAGCCTCAGCTCGCCCTACCATCGAGAGCGCATCGTGAGCCTGCGACGTCAGACCCATGGAGACTGGAAGCACCCCTCGATGCGGGTCTACCGGCGCAAGCTTCGCAAGCTGGGTAGTTGCTGATGCCTCACCGCAACGCCCACCTCAACACGATCGAGAGTTCGCGGCGCCTGTTCGAACTCGACCCAGGCGTCGAGATCGAGCGCGGCGAGGGCTGGCTGTTCGGCGCCGGGCGCTCGACGCACCCGGTGATCTCGAATGCCGCCTTCCGCAGCGACGACGAACTCGACCCGAGGGAGTTCGTCGAGCGGGCGCGGGCCTTCTTCACTCCGCGCGGGCGTGGCTTCGCGATCTGGACCAGGGCGGGAACGGCGGAGGACGCGGAGCTGATCGCCGCGGTAGAGGAGGCGGGCCTTCAGAACGTCTACGCGATGCCCCAGATGGTCCTGGAGGGGGATGCCGCAACCCGCGCACTGGCCTCCGACGTCGAGCCCGCTGACGAGATCGAGCTGCGTCGCGTCAGCACGGAGGACGACGCCGCCGAGTACTGGCGGGTCGCCATCGAGTCGTACGCCGACCTCGGTTTCCCGCCGGAAATCTTTGCCTTCTACGAGAACAACGAATACCTCTGGGCTGACGGCGCCGCCGCCTTCCTCGCCAACCTCGATGGCCGCCCTGCCGGGATCTCGATGACGATCGTCAGTCACGGGGTGGCTGGGATCTATTGGGTCGGCACCACGGAGGAGGCACGAGGCCGGGGGCTCGGGCGAATGATGACCGCGGCTGCCATCGACGCCGGATTCGAGCTGGGCGCAACCTCGGCCGCGCTCCAGGCATCGCCGATGGGTGAGAGCCTCTACCGGCAGATGGGCTTCGAGACGGTCTTCGACTACCACCTGTACATGTGCCGGGTGCCGGAAGCGGACGAGTGAAGCAGCGTGTAAACCTGGTCACGCTCGGGGTCACCGACCTCGGACGCGCGCGTCACTTCTACGAAGCGCTCGGCTGGACGACCGGCGCAGACCCCGGCGACGACGTCGTCTTCTTCCAGGCCGGCGAGATGGTGGTCGCACTCTGGGACCGGACGCGGCTGGCCGAAGACAGTTGTGTGGAGGATTCGCCTGGCTGGGGCGGAGTGACGCTCGCCTTCAACTTCGGCTCCCGCGAGGAGGTCGACGTCGCGACCGAGCAGGCTCGCCAGGCGGGCGCGCACATCGGGCGCGAGCCGGCCGAGACCTTCTGGGGCGGCTACAGCGCCGTCTTCGTCGACCCTGACGGCCACCCGTGGGAGGTTGCCCACAATCCGCACTGGACCATCACCGAGGACGGTGGCCTCCGGCTCGGATCAGGAGATTGACGCGGCGCCTAGGATGCCGGCGTGATCTACCTGCTGCGACACGGCGAGGCCGAGCAGGGCACTGGCGATGATGCGGCGCGACGGCTGACCGCAAAGGGCGAGCGACAATCCGAGGAGGCCGGGGAGGCATTGGCCCGGCTCGGCGTGAAGATCGACACCTGCCTGACCAGCCCGAAGGTACGTGCGGCCGACACCGCCAAGCTCGCCTGCAGGGCGCTCGAGGTCGAGCCAGAAGTCGCCGCGAGTCTGAGCGGCGGAGAATTCGACTCGGGCGACCTGGCAGCGGGCCGCGGCGAAACGATGCTGGTCGGCCACGAGCCCTCCCTCTCGGGCGAGCTCGCCCGACTCACCGGCGCCAAGGTGAAGCTGCGCAAGGGCGGCTTGGCGATCATCGACGGAGGCACGCTGCTAGCGCTGTTGCGACCGAACGATCTGGCCGCAATCGCCGCTTCCAGAGGTTGAGGAAATCGCCGGGCAAACAGGTGCCCCGGCTATTCATGGGAGGTCAACAGCCGGGGCACACTGTTTTGCGATCGCTTCTGCGACGCGGCGTATTGTCTATCAGACATACACACGCAAATCGCGGTGGCACTCGCGTTTTATTGTTGCGAATGACACTAATACAAACCTTTAGTGCCACTCATAAAAGCCAGTAACGGAACAGTTGCGTGTTTGTCAGGCGTAAATGGCGACCGACTGGCCAGTCAACCAGGATCGTTCGGTTGCCTGTAGCCTCCCCGCCGACTTCACCGACCGAAACAGGAGAACGCAGATCGAATGGGACTTCTTGATGGGAAAGCGGCGATCGTCACCGGCTCAGCTCGGGGAATCGGCCGTGCCACCGCAGAACTCTTCGCCAGCGAGGGCGCCAAGGTACTGATCAACGACCTCGACGCCGACGTCGCCGAGCAGGCAGCCGGCGAGGTCGCCGGCGAAACCGCGGTATTCGCCGGCGACCTGACCAAGCCCGACGCGGCCGACCAGCTCGTCGCCGCCGGCGTCGATGCCTTCGGCGCGATCGACATCGTCGTCAACAACGCCGGCTACACCTGGGACGGCGTAGCGCACCGGATGACCGACGAGCAGTTCCAGGCGATGCTCGACATCCACACCGTCGTTCCCTTCCGGGTTGCCCGCGCCCTCGCCCCGCACTGGCGCGAGGCAGCGAAGGCTGAGAGGGGCGAAGACAAAGAGGTCTTCCGCAAGCTGATCAACATCTCCTCGACCTCGGGCACGATGGGCAACGCCGGCCAGATCAACTACTCGGCCGCCAAGATGGCCGTCGTCGGCATGACCAAAACCCTGGCCAAGGAGTGGGGCCAGTTCAAGATCAACGTCAACGCCGTCGCCTTCGGCTTCGTCGAAACCCGCCTCACCGCCGCCAAAGAGGAGGGCGGCGAGATGACCGCCCCCGGCGGCGAGAAGATCGAGCTCGGCATCCCCGAGCAGATGCGGGCGATGGCCTCGGCAATCATCCCGCTCGGCCGCCCGGCGACGCCGATCGAGGCCTCCGGCCCGGTCCTCTTCCTCGCCTCGCCCCTGGCGAACTACGTGCACGGCCAGGTGCTGAACGTCACCGGCGGCATGTTCGGAGGGATGTACACCTGAGCGCCGCGGCAGCAGAGGGCAGGTCAGAAGTCCGCTATCTGGACTTGGCGGACCGGATCTGGCCTGTCCTCAACCGCGCCGCCGGCGTCCACACCTGGCTCTACCGCAAGACCGGTGGGCGCGTCGGGCACGACATCCCCGGCGTGCGGGGGAAGATGGCGCTGCTCGATCACGTCGGGGCGAAGAGCGGCACGCTGCGAACGTCGCCGCTGCTCTACTTCCCCGACGGCGAGAACGTGGTGCTCGTCGCCTCCAAAGGTGGCTTTCCCAAGCATCCGGCCTGGTACCACAACCTGATCGCCAACCCGGACACGACGGTGCAGGTCGGCGGCGGGCTACGGCAGGTCCACGCCCGTATTGCCGACCCCGAGGAGCGCGAGCGCCTCTGGCCTCTCGCGCTGAAGCAGTACCGCGGCTACGCCGACTACCAGGCGCGCAGCAAAGGTCGCGAAATCCCCCTGGTCATCCTCGAACCACGCAGCTAGCTCAGTCCTTCGGTCGCCGTTCCTCGGCAACCGGCTCGCCGCCTCTGGCGATCGCTTCAGGCGGCCAGGGTCCGGCCCAGTTGTCGCGTGCTCCATCGATCGTGATCGTCGTGCCCGAGAAGAAGTCGCCCGCCGGTGAGGCCAGGTAGGCGACCAGCCAGGCCATCTCCTCAGCCCGGCCCGCGCGGCCGATCGGGATCGAGCGCTCGAGGTTGTCGACGACCACCTGCGGATACTTGGTCAGCAGCGTCTCGGTGGCGAATTGGCCGGCGGCCAGCGCGCAGGTCTTGATCCCGAAGCGCGCCCACTCGATGGCGAGCGTCCGCATCATGTTCTCGACCGCCGCCCGCGCCGCCCCCGAGTGGACCATCCCCGGCATGCCGTTGTGGGGCGAGAGGGTGACGCTGAGCACCTTGCCGCCGCCCTGCGGGATGAAGGCCTTGGTCGCTGCTGCGTGGGTCATCAGCCAGGTGCCCTGCACGTTCAGCTCGATCACCGTGCGGAAGCCTTTCGGGCTGATCGACTCGGCCGGGGCGAGGAACTGGCCACCGGCATTGTTGACGAGGACGTCGAGGCGGCCGTGGCGCTCGAGCAGGCCATCGAAGAACGCCTCGACTGCCTCCTCATCGCGGATGTCAAGGGTCTCGTGCTCGAAGGAACCGGCGAGACCCTCGGCCAAACCCGCCGTCTCGGCCAGCGGCGCCTCGCGCCGCCCGCAGCCGATCACGGCGGCGCCGAGCCGGGCGAGCTCGAGTGCGGTCTCCCGGCCCAGGCCGCTGCCGGCGCCGGACACCAGGCAGACCTGGCCGGCAAGCAGACCCCCCCTGAAGATGCGCGAATCAGTGCTTTCAGCCATCGATGGCAGCCTATAGCCGACCTGAACCGGGGTAATGTCAGCGCGATGAAGGTTCACGTGGAGGCAAAACCGCTGCATGAGCCGCTCGCGGGTGGCAGCGCGGGCGCATCGGTCATCGTCGAACCATTGATCGCCGGCTCTGTGACCTGGCCGCGGACGATGATGGAACGGCCGGGCGGCCGCCTGGAGACGCTGAAGCTGCTGCGCGCCCTGCTCAGCGGTGAGCCCGCGATGACCGTCCCCTGCCCCGCTTACCTGATCCACCACCCGAGCGCCGGGGCGATCCTCGTCGACACCGGCCTGCACCCCTCGGTCGCTACCGGCGCCGGCGAGAACATGGGTCGCCTGGCCGCCCGCATCGGCAACCCAGACCTGGAGCCCGGCAAAGACGTACCGGCGCAGCTGCGCGCCCGCGACCTCGATGCAAGTGAGATCCCCGTCGTCGTGCTGACCCACATGCACCTCGACCACAGCTCGGCCATTTCCGAGTTCCCCAACTCGACCTTCGTCGTCAGCGAGGTCGAGTGGGAGGCGGCGACGGTTGGCCCGAAACCGTTGCTGAACGGCTACCGGCGCGCCCACTTCGATTACGCCTTCGACTACCGCACGGTTGACTTCGACCGCGGCGGGATCGACTCCTACTCGAGCTTCGCCCGCTGCTTCGACCTCTTTGGCGACGGGTCAATCCGCCTCGCCTACACCCCCGGCCACAGCGCCGGCCACATCTCGGTGATCGCCCACCTGGCTGAGCGTGACTTCGTCATCGGCGGCGACGCCGTCTACATGCAGGCGCAACTCGACGGCGACGCGCCGCTCGCGCCGCGTCCTTTCGACGCCCACAACTATCGGCGCTCGATTCAGGAGCTGAAGCTGTTCCGGCGCGAGTACCCGAACGCGATCGTCACGCCGGGGCACGATCCGAGCTTTTTCGAGCAGCTCGGTGACCGCTACGAGTAAGCGCCAGCCCCTCGTACATCTCGCGCACCCGGCCGAAGACCTCGGTCGCGACCTCGAGCTGGCGCTCGTGGCTGGGTCCCTCCTCTTTCGGGAAGGTGAGCGGCTCGCCGTACTGCACGGCGATGCTGGGGAAGCTCAGCCGTTTCCAGCGCCGCACCTTGGCTGAGCCATAGATCGCGACGGGGACGACGGGGGCGCCCGATTCCAGCGCCAGCCTGCCGATTCCGCGTTTCGGCTCACCCAGCTCGCTGCTGCGCGAGCGGCCGCCCTCGGCGTAGATCAGCAACATGCCTTCCTGATCGAGGACGGTGAAGGCGGTCTTGAAGGCCTCCTCGTCGTGGTGGCCGCGACGGATCGGGATCACACCACCGTGCTTGTAGATGTAGGTGAGCATGGGTGGGCCGAACATCTGCGATTTGGCCATGAAGCGGATCTTCCGCCGCAGGTAGAGCCCGATGAAGAAGTGATCCATCTGACTGAAGTGGTTGGGAGCGAGGATCAGTGGGCCGTCCTTGGGCACGTTCTCGCGACCGATCGCCCGCACCCGCCAGATCAGCAAAGTCGGCAGGGAGACGAGGATGCGAACGAAGGTGTAGGTCCAGCCGACCCCCCTGCGCGCCGCCGCGTGGAACGGGCCGAAATAAGAGGCGGGACGATCGTCCTTGTAGACCTGTGGCTTGATGTCGGGCATGGCGGGGGCGCGACGGCCGCAGGCCGTCGCCTTGCGTACCCCCTGCGCGAGGAGCGGTTACGCGCCCGTCGAAACGATCGAGGCGATCACGCCGAGAAGGGCGACGATGATGCCGCCACAGAAAACGATCAGCGTGCGCTGCATCGAATCGAAGCGGGCGTCCACGCGCTCGAAGCGGGTGTTCATTTCACCGCGTAGCTCGCGGATATCTGTCTCAACGCGACGGAATCCCTCATCGACCTTGTGATTGAGATCGTCCATGCGGTCATCGGTCCATGCTTCTCTCATCGTCTCCATAGCTTGGCAGGGGGGGGCTTGCAGACAACATGTCACGCGTGGCGCGACCATTGCAAAATCTCTGTAACGACCCTGGATGAATTCGCGCGACGCCTGAGGCCCTCAGGCAGCCCAGCCGCGCGAGCGCTCGACCGCCCGGCGCCAATCGGCGAGCAGCGCCTCGCGCTCGTCGGCACTCATCCGCGGCTCGTAGCGAGACGCCTCGCGCCACATCTCGGCGACCTGCTGAGCGCTCCAGCGGCCGGTGGCGATCCCGGCCAGGTAGGCGGCGCCCTGCGCCGTGGTCTCGGCGATCTCCGGCACGACGACGGGCGCGCCGAGCGCGTCGGCCTGGAACTGCATCAGCCAGCGGTTGGCGACGGCGCCGCCGTCGGCTTTCAGCTCGCTCATCCGCTCACCGGCGGCCGTCTCCTCGGCTCGCACCGCGTCGACCGTTTGGTAGGCGATCGCCTCCAGCGCCGCCCGCGCCAGGTGGGCGCGGCCGCTGCCGCGGGTGAGGCCGACGATCGTGCCGCGGGCATATGGGTCCCAGTGGGGGGAGCCGAGCCCGGTCAGCGCGGGGACAAAATAGACGCCGTCGTTGCCGCCCAGCGAGGCCGCCAGCGCCTCGCTCTCCCCTGCCTCCTCGATCAGACCCAGGCCGTCGCGCAGCCACTGCACGGCGGCGCCGGTGACGAAGATCGAGGCCTCGAGCGCGTAAGCCGCCTCCTCGCCGGGCGCGCAGGCGATCGTGGTCAGCAGGCCCTCGCCTGGCTCAGGCGCCTCGCCACCGGTGTTGAGCAGGACGAAGCTGCCGGTCCCATAAGTGTTCTTGGCATCGCCGGCCCGGTGGCAGGCCTGGCCAAAGAGCGCCGCCTGCTGGTCGCCGGCAATCCCGGCCACCGGAACCTCCCCGCCGAACTCCGAGGTGACGCCGTAGACGTGGGCCGAGGGCAGCGGCTCGGGCAGGCTGCCGGGATCGACGCCGAGCATCGCGCATAGCTCCTCATCCCAGGCGAGGCGACGGATGTCGAAGAGCATCGTCCGCGAGGCGTTCGTGTAATCGGTGGCGTGACGCCCGGTGAGCTTGAAGAGCAACCAGGAGTCGACCGTGCCGAAGACCGCCCGCTCGGCGCCCTCGACGTTGCGCAACAGCCACTCGATCTTGGTGGCGGAGAAGTAGGGGTCGATCACGAGGCCGGTACGCTCCCGCACCAGCGCTTCACGGCCTTCTTCGCGCAGCTCGTCGCAACGGGCGGCGGTGCGGCGGTCCTGCCAGACGAGCGCCCGGTGCAGCGGCTCGCCTGTCGCGGGATCCCAGGCAACGACGGTCTCCCGCTGGTTCGTGATCCCGATGCCGTCCAGCTCTGCCCCCTGAATGCCGGCATCGGTGATCGCCTGGATCGCGACCCGCCGGGTTACGTCCCAGATCTCAGCCGCGTCGTGCTCGACCCAGCCGGGCTGCGGAAAATGCTGCTCGAACTCCGAGTAGGCCCGGCCGGCAATCTGGCCCTCCCCGTCGAAGACGAGGCAGGTCGTCCCCGTGGTCCCCTGGTCGATCGCGAGAATCATCCGGCCTTTCCTCTCCGGCGCGATAGGTAGACGCGGCCGAAGTCGGCCAGCTGGCGGGCGCGGTGAGCGAAGCCGGAGAAGGAGCGGCCGGTGGCGCGGTGGGAGAGGTTGAGCTCGTACTCGCGGAGGCGGTAGCCGGCGCGGACGGCGTCGACCGTCATCCCGATCTCCATCCCATAACCACGGGCAAACGGGAGCGTCGCCTGCAGCACCTCGGTCCGCAGGGCCCGCTGACCGGAGATCGGCGCGCTCATCTCCAGCCCACAGCGGCTACGGATCGCCCAGCGAGCGAACCCGAGCGCCACGCCGAAACCGCCGCCCACCCGGCGGCTGAAGGCAGCGACGGCGAGGTCGCACTCGCCGCGCTCGACCGCGCCGACCAGCGGCGCGAGCGCTGCCGCGGAGGCGCCGAGATCGCCGTCGCACAGAAGCACCAGCTCGGGCGCGGGTTCCACGCTCAGCGCCGCCTCCGCCGCAGCGCTGACGTTGGCGCCCTTGCCGTGCGGGCGGCCGCGGCTGACGACCTGGGCGCCGACCGTCATTGCCGCCTCCGCCGTACCGTCGGTCGAGGCATCGTCGGCGACCCAGAGGGCCGCCTCCGGCAGGGCGCCGCGCAGCGCCGCCAGCGTTTCCGCGATCCGGTCAGCCTCGTTGCGCGCGGCGACGATCACGGCTAAGGCAGGGGATGGGTCGGCCACGGCGGATATTGTCCCGCGCCATGGCGGACATCGAGGCACACATAACCGGCAACGTGTGGAAAGTCGAGGTCGCGATCGGCGACGAGGTATCCGACGGCGACACGGTTGTCATCCTGGAGTCGATGAAGATGGAGATCCCGGTCGAGGCCGAGGATGACGGAACCGTGAAGGAGATCCGGTGCGAGGAGGGCCAGTCGGTCAGCGAAGGCGACGTCCTCGTCGTTCTGGACTGACGTAGTGGACGAGCGGCTCGCCGGCGGCAAGCTCCTCCTCGACTCCCCAGCCGAGGCAGTCATTCGTATCCGCATCTCCAACCCCGAGCGCCGCAACGCGCTCGACCACGAGATCCTCGACGCGCTGGCCGAAACGATCCCCCGCCTCGACCGGGGGATCGAGACCCGCTGCGTGATGATCACCGGTGCCCCGCCCGCCTTTTCCGCGGGCTACGACCTCACAGCGATCCCTGGCGAGACCTTCGAGCGTGACGCCGAGGCTCTGGTCGCACATCCTTTCCACGACGCGATGGAGGCACTCGCTGCCCATCCCTGGCCGACCGTCGCCGCGATCAACGGCCATTGCCTCGGCGGTGGGCTCGAGCTGGCGGTGACCTGCGACCTGCGCATCTGCGCCGCCGGCGCCAAGCTGGGCATGCCGCCAGCAAAACTCGGCCTCGTCTACAGCCACACCGGCCTACGCAAGTTCCTCGACACGCTCGGTCTCGCCCGAACCAAGGACCTGTTCCTGACCGGCCGCAACTTCAGCGCCGAGCGGGCAGAGAAGATCGGCCTCGTCCACGAGGTGATCGACGATGACACTTTCGAAGCCGCATCGGTGGCGCTCGCCGAGGGGATCGCCGCCAACGCGCCGCTCTCGATGCGGGGCAACAAGCGGGCGATCGAAGTGCTCAACTCAAATCCTGTGCTCAGCGAGCAGCAGGAGGCCGGCCTGATCGCGCTGCGCGAATCGTGCTTCTCCTCCGCGGACCTGCGCGAGGGCGTCGAAGCCTTCTCCGAGAAGCGCAAGCCGCGCTGGAAGGGGCAGTGAGCTGAGCGCCAAGGGTGGCAAAGCCCACAGCTCCCTAGCGGCCTCCGACCCGGCGATGGCGGCGTTGATCGAGCGGGTCGGCGAAATCGACCTGAAAACGCGGTTGCGGCGGCGCAGCGAGGAGCGGCCCAACGATGCCTACGGCGCCCTCTTGCGGGCGATCGTCGGCCAGCAGCTCTCGACCAAAGCGGCGCGGACGATCTACGGCCGGGTCGTCGACCTCTTCGACGGCGCCACCCCTTCGCCCGAGCAGCTGCTCGAGGCAAGTGCGGAGGACCTCCGCGCCTGTGGCCTCTCCGGTCGCAAGGTCGAGTACGTCCGCGATCTAGCCGCCCACGTGCTCAGCGGCGAGCTGGAGCTGGAGCGCCTCGGCGATCTCTCCGACGAGGAAGTGATCGAGGAGATCGTCGCGGTCCGCGGCCTTGGCCAGTGGACCGCCGAGATGTTCCTGATCTTTCACCTCGAGCGGCCCGACGTCCTCTCCGGAGGCGACCTGGGCATCCGCAAGGCCGTGCAGATCGAGTACGGGCTGGAGGAGATGCCGGCGCCGCAGCGGGTGCTCGAGATCGGCGAGGCCTGGCGACCACACCGCAGCCTCGCCTCGCTGTACCTGTGGGAGTCGCTCGCAAGCGTTCCTGCGGAGTAGCGGACCCGGGGCGACTTGGTCGAAAGAGGGGGCATGAGGCTTCGTTTCTGGCTTGGATATGCGGTTGTCGCCGCGATCGCGATCGGTTCGATCGCAGTCGCCATGCTCGTGCACTCCCGTGAACGGGACAACTTCGAGCAACTACAGCGCAGCGAGGCGGCGCGCGCAGCAAAGCAAGCCGAAGCGGTGGCGGCGCTCTCGGTCGGTCAGCTCGCCAGCGCGGCCGCCTTCTACCAAGCTGAGGGGAAGTTCAGCCGCCATGAGTTCGACGTCATGGCCGATTCCCTGCTGAGCACCGGCGCCCTCGCCGCAACCGCCTTCGTCCAGTCGGTTCCCCACTCCGCCCGAGCCCAATTCGAACGCGATCGCGGTTTCCAGATCCTCGAACGAACTGCCCTCGGCAACTTCCGCCGCGCGAAGGACCGGGGCCACTACTTCCCCCTCGTCTTCGCGAAAACCAAATCTCCGCTCGGCCTGCAAACGCCCTACGGCTTCGACCTTGGCTCGGATATGTCGCGCGTCAGGCACCTGCTGCGCGGCCGCGACACCGGCCGCCCGGCTGCCACGCGGGTTATCCGCCTACCGCTCGGCGGGACCGGGATCAACGTCTTCCGGCCCGTCTATCGCGACGGCGTGCCAACGGCGACGCCCCGCCAGCGCCGCGCCGCGCTGATCGGCTTCGCAACCGGATCCTTCCACCTCGCCGATCTCTCGGCGGCGGTGACCAACACGCTTCCGGACGAGGTCGACGCGCAGCTGGTCGAGAAGGGTAGGACCGTGTTGGGGCCCTCCCTGTCTGTCGACGACAGTGCATCGGCTCCGTTCCGCGTCGCCGACCGCACCTGGCTGCTGGTCGTCAGGGACCCGAACCGCCCGGGCCTCGGCCTCTCGATCCTGATCGCGGTGTTCGGCATCGCCCTGGCCACGCTCCTGGCCGCGCTGGTCTTGATCTGGAGCCGCAGCGAACGGATGCAAGAGCTGCAACAGCAGGCCAGCCACGACCCCCTAACCGGGCTGAAGAACCGGCGTCGCTTCGACGAGGACCTGCGCAACGAGCTCGCCCGCAGCCGTCGCGACAAATCCGTCGGGGCTGTCCTGATGCTCGACCTCGACAACTTCAAGCAGGTCAACGACACGCTTGGCCACCCCGCGGGCGACCGGGTGATCATCGACGTCGCCGGCGTGCTGAACGGGCGGATGCGCGCCACCGATGTGGTGGCGCGACTTGGAGGCGACGAGTTCGCGGTCGTGCTGCCGCGTTGCGAGCTCGACGAGGCCGAAGACCTCGCCGACGCGATCGCCAAGTCGATCCGCCTGCACACGCCGCCGAGCGAGGCTTCGCCGCCGATTACGGTGAGCATCGGGGTGGCTACGTTCGGGCCGCAGAGTGGGGGCTTCGAGCAGGTGCTCTCGGCGGCGGATAACGCTCTCTACGAGGCCAAGCGGGCTGGGCGTGACACGGTGCGGGTCGCCGGCGTAGCAGTGGCGGCGGGCTCCTCTGGGTAGGGCCTCCACTTAACTTTTTCCGAAGACAGGTTGTGGCTGTCCGCCGGCCTCGCCGCGGAAAAAGTACAAGACGTTCCGCCCCTACCCAGAGGAGCCCAACCCGTGACGCAGGCGAAGCACCCTGTCGGCCGAGGCTTCGAAGCTGGGGCGGGAGAGCGTGCGGTTCCGCAAGCCTCGTAGCAAGCTGCGGTGGGCCTGTGCGGCTTCGTTTGGCGAAGTGAAGAGGAGTAGATCTACGCCGGCGGTGGCTGCGGCGCGGGCGGCTTTTGGGGTGTTGCCGAAGGCTCGTACTGCGACGGTGTCTAGGGCGTCGGTGATCGAGACGCCCTCGAAACCGATGCGCGAGCGGAGCTCGTCGGTGGCGATCTTGCGTGAGAAGGCGGCGGGGCGGTTGGAGAGGGCCGGGTAGATCGCCGTGCTCAGCATCACCATCTCGCCGGCGGCGGCGGCGAAACGCTTGTAAGGGGTCTCGTCTACCGCCCGCAGCGTGCTCTCGGGGAGCTCGATGCGCTGGACTGCGTCGTCGGTGTTGAGGCGGGCGGCGCCGAGGCCGGGGAAGTGCTTCGCGGTCGCCGCCACGCCGCCGGCCTGGAGCCCTTCGGCGAAGGGAACGGCCGTCCCGGCCACCTCGGCGGCGGTGGAGCCGAAACCGCGATCGGTTGCGGCGATCGTGCCACCCGGACGAGCGACATCGAGCACGGGTGCGAGGTCGACGTTGATGCCCAGGCTCCGTAGGTTGACGGCGGTGTCGCGCCCCTGGGCACGACTGAAGGCAGGGCCGCGAGCGGCCATCCCCTCTGCCGAAGCGGTCGGAGCGCCGCCAACACGCTTGACCAGACCCCCCTCCTGGTCGGTCATAACCAGCAGCGGATCGCCCAACCCGGACGGCCGCTTGATTGCTTGCAGGCGATGAATCAGCCGTCGTCCCACCGCGCGGCTGGGCAGGTTGTCGGAAAAGAGGATGACGCCGGCAGCGCTGCCCTCGCGGATCAGCCGGACAGCTGCGCTGGGCGGGCGGGTGCCTGAGAATCCGAGCACGATTCGCTGGCCGGCGAGCTGAGCGGGGGTGAGCTCGCTGGCGGCGCTGGGACGCGGCACCGGTCCGTCGCCGAGGGCCGCGCCAAGGACGAAGGCTCCCGCCGCGAGCCCGCAAACAACGCCTGCCACCAGCCGCCTGCGCCTAATCATCGCCGCCGTCACACCGGCGAACCATACGACTGGCCAGCCGTCCGGACCGGCTCCTAGCCTTGCGCCGCAATGTCCTCTCTGATCTCCTTCGAGGAAGCGCTGGCGCTCGGCGAGCTGAGCAGCCATGAGGAGATCGGCGAGCTGGTCGAGCGCGCCTGGGCGGTGCGCCAGGAGAACTTCGGCGACTCGACCGACATGTGCTCGCTGGTCAACGCCAAGTCGGGCGGCTGCGCCGAGGACTGCGGCTTCTGTGCCCAGTCCCGCTATGCCGAGGCCGACACGCCGATGCACGCGATGATGGAGCCCGAGCAGATCCTCGAGCACGCGCGCGCCGCCGAGGCAGCGGGCGCCCACCGCTTCTGCATGGTCACCCAGGGCCAGGGCCTCTCCAAACGCGACTTCGAGAAAATCGTCGAGGGGGCGGAACTGGTCTCCGAGCACACCAACCTGAAGCGCTGCGCCTCGATCGGCCACATGTCGGCCGAGCGCGCCAAGCGGCTGCGCGAGGCGGGAATCCAGCGCGTCCACCACAACGTCGAGTCCTCGCGCTCCTACTACCCCGAGGTCTCGACCACGGTCCGCTACGAGGGCCGGATACGGACGATCGACGCCGTCAAGGAGGCGGGACTGGAGACCTGCGTCGGCGGCATCCTCAACCTCGGCGAGTCGCCGCGACAGCGAGTCGAGATGGCCTTCGAGCTTCTCCGAGCTGGAGCCAGACTCAGTGCCGATCAACCTGCTCAACCCGCGCGACGGGACCAAGTTCGGCGACCGTCCGCTGATGGACCCCTGGGATGTCGTCAAGTGGGTGGCGATCTTCCGCTTGATCATCCCCGGCGCCCTCTTCCGCCTCTGCGGCGGCCGGGTCGAGAACCTCGGCGAGCTGCAGCCGCTGGCCGTCAAGGCGGGGCTCAACGGGGTGATGATGGGCAACTTCCTCACCACGCTCGGCGCCGAGCCCGAGGATGACCGGGCGATGTTCGAGGAGCTGGGGCTGAACGTCGCGCGTCAGCCCGACAACGGCGCCAACCCACGCCCCGACAACCGCTCCGGCTGGCTCGAGGGCGAGGCGCCGGCGACGCCGATCGACGACCTGATCGACAAGCAAGAGGAAGCGAGCTTCTGGGACCCCTCGACCCAGCTGCGGGTGATCAAGAAGACCAAGAAGCCGCCGCCCTACCCGGCCAAGCAAACAGCGGCATGAGTGATGTGGCGGAGCGGCTGGAGGAGCTCCGCGAGAGTGGGCTCCGCCGCCAGCTGCGCCTGATCGAAGGCCCGCAGGGGCCGCGCATCCTGCTCGACGGAGCGCCGGTCCTGCTCCTCTGCTCGAACAACTACCTCGGGTTGGCCGACCACCCGCGCGTGCGCGAGGCGGCGGCGGAGGCGGCACTGCAGTGGGGGGCCGGGGCCGGGGCCGCGCGGCTGATCTCGGGCAACATGGCTCCGCATCACCAGCTGGAGGAGCGACTCGCCGCCTTCAAGGGATACGAGGCTGCGCTCCTCTTCGGCTCTGGCTACCTGGCGAACGTCGGCGTGATCTCCGCCCTCGCAGGACGCGGAGAGGTCGTCTTCTCCGACGAGCTCAACCACGCCAGCATCGTCGACGGCTGTCGTCTGGCTCGTGCCGAGACCTTCGTCTACCGCCATGGCGACACCGAGCACCTCGCCTGGGGCTTGAAGGAGGCTGGCGAGCGCGCTGCGCTTATCGTCACCGACGGCGTCTTCTCGATGGACGGTGATGTCGCCCCACTCGAGGACCTGTCGCGGCTGGCGCGCTCCCACGGCTGCCGCTTGATGGTTGACGAGGCGCACGCGACCGGCGCCATCGGGCCCGGTGGTCGCGGTTCGGTCGCCGCGGCGGGGCTGAGCGGCGAGGTCGACCTGGTTGTCGGAACGCTCGGCAAGGCGCTCGGCTCCTATGGCGCCTACGTCTGCGGTAGCGCCGAGTTATGCGAGTACCTGCTGAACACGGCTCGCTCGTTCATCTTCTCGACGGCGCTGCCGCCACCGGCCCTGGCCGCCGCAGTGGCAGCGCTGGATCTGCTCGAAGCAGAGCCGGAGCGGGTCGAGCGCCTGCGCGCGAATGCGGAGGCGCTGCGCGAGGGCTTTGCCAACGAGGGGCTCGCGGCCGGCGGCGCGCCGAGCCAGATCGTGCCGCTCGAGGTCGGCGACGCGGAGCGAACGATGGAGCTCTGCGAGCGACTGCTGGAGCGTGGCGTCTTCGCCCAGGGCATCCGCCCCCCCACCGTCCCCGCCGGTGCCTCACGGCTCCGCTTCAGCGTCATGGCCACTCACGAGGAGGCGGAGCTGCGCGAGGCGGCGAGGCAGGCCGGCAAGGCCGCGCGTGAACTGGGCATCCTCACGGCCAGCGGAGCAGCCTCGCTACCCGTCGCCGCCTGAGCCGTGGCGGGAGTCTTTGTCACTGGCACCGGCACGGAGGTCGGCAAGACCGTCGTAGCCGCCGCGATGGCGCGGACGCTGGCCGAGCAGGGCAAGCGCGTCGCCGTCTTCAAGCCCGTTGTCACGGGTCTCGATGAGCTAGCCGCCGGTGGGCCAAAAGGCGACACGGCAGGTGACCTTTTGGCCCACCGGCTGAGCAATGCGGCGGATCATGAGCTGCTTCGCTGGGCGGCAGGCTCCGAGCAGAGCGACGAGGAGATCGCTCCCTATCGCTACGGCCCACCGATGTCGCCACATCTGGCGGCGGAGCTGACGGGTGAGGAAATCGATCCGGAGCGACTGCGGAGCGCATCTCGGGCCGCCGCAAAGGGGGCCGATGCGCTCGTCTGCGAGGGGGTCGGTGGCCTGCTGGTACCGCTCGCCTCCGGCTACCTGGTGCGGGACTTCGCCGCCGACGTCGGCCTGCCGCTGGTCGTCGCCGCCTCACCCGGCCTCGGCACGATCAACCACACCCTGCTGACGATCGAGGCGGCACGTGCCGCTGACCTCGAGGTGGCCTCTGTAGTGCTCACCCCGTGGGCTGATGAGCCGACGCCGATCGAGGAGTCGAACCGTGAGACGATTGCCGCGCTCGGCGGCATAGAGGTCGCGACGCTTGCGCATCTCGACCTCGCCAAACCTGACAGTTGGCCTGGCCTTGGCGATTTACCCCCCGTATAAGGCCGGTAACTCGCCAAGGCTCAACTGGGAGACCCGGCGGCAGCTGCCTCCTGCGCGGCAAGCTCCGAGCCGCCCGGATTGACCGCGGCCTCGGCCGCCTCGGTGCTGATCGCTTTCGGCTTGGCCCGGATCGCAGCGGCGGCAATGACGGCCCCGATCAGCGCCACGGCCGCCGAGACCAGCATCGCCTCGCTGAGCCCGTCGACAAAGTGCTGCCGCGTTGCCGCCTCGAAGCTAGTGCCCGCCGCGCCCTGGAAGATCGCGCCGGTCACGGCGATCCCGAGGCTGCCGCCGACCATGCGGAACATCGAGAGGACGCCCGAGGCGATCCCGGCTTTCTCGACCACGACGGCGTTCATCGCGGCGCTCGTCATCGGCGACATCGTCATGGCGATGCCGATACCGAGCAGCATGAAGCCCGGCAGCAGGTCGAGATAGGTCGAGTCGACGGCGATCCCGGTGAAGCTGTAAAGCGAGCCGGTCAAGATCAGGAGCCCAGCGACGATCAGCCAACGCGGCCCGATGCGGTCGGCGAGCCGGCCGGCAACCGGCGCGATGCCGACGATCATCAGGGTCGAGGGAAGGAAGCGCACCCCGGCCTCCAGCGGTGAGTAGTGGAGGATGTTCTGCATATAGAGGGCGAGGAAGAAGAAGACGCCGAGCATCGCGAATGAGACGATCAACGCCACCACGACGGCGCCGACGAAGTTGCGGTCGGCGAAGAAGCGGAATTCGACCATCGGCACCTTGACCTGGAGCTCGATCGCGACGAAGGCGGCCAAGCCGAGGACGGCGCCGGCCAATAGGGCGACGATCTCGGGCGAGCCCCAACCCCAGGCGTTGCCCTCGACCAGGGCGAGGATGAGAGCCGTCAGCGCGCCCGTCAGGGTCACGACGCCGAGGTAGTCGACCTCGCGCCCGACCGTGTTGTCGCGTGACTCGCGCACTGCGAACAGGGCAGCGGCCACGGCGCCCACCGCGACCGGGATGTTGAGGTAGAAGATCGCGCGCCAGCTGACGTGCTCGGTGAGGAAGCCGCCAAGGACGGGGCCGACGGCGAGCGCCAGGGCCGAAACGCCGGCCCAGGTACCCATCGCCTTGCCGCGCTCGTGGGCTGGGAAGGCGTCGGTGACGATCGAGAGCGTCGCCGGCATCATCAGCGCCGCGCCGGCGCCCTGGACGACTCGGCTGACGACCAAGTCGGTCGAGCTCTGCGCCAGGCCGGCGGTCGCCGAAGAGAGGGCGAAGATGACGACACCGATCAGGAACATGCGGCGACGACCGAAGATGTCGCCCAGTCGGCCACCGGTCGCCAGCAGCACGGCGAAGGAGAGCGTGTAGCCGTTGATCGTCCACTCCAGACCGGAGATCGAGGCGTCGAGGTCGTGCTGGATCGAGGGCAAGGCGACGTTCACGACCGTGTTGTCGAGCATGATCATGAACAGCGCGAAGCACATCGCTCCGAGCGTCCACCACTTGCGGTTGTCGTCGGTGATCAGGTGGCGGTAACGGGTCAAGCTGAACCAACTCCCTTCAGGTGCTCAAAGGTCTTGGCGATGTCCTCGCGGTCCATGAGCGAGTCGATCGCGGCGTCGAGCTTGCGACGCTGAGTGGCGCTGAGGCCCTCGGCGAAGGCCTCGAGCCCGGCCTGCCGAACGACCAGCAGCGTGTCGACGAACTGCTTGCCCTTGGCGGTGATCGCGATGCGTCTGACGCGGCGGTCGTCGGGGTCCTCGAGCCTGGTGACGAGCTTCTTCTTGACCAGGGCATCGACCGCCCGGCTCATCGAAGGGACCGAGACCCCAAAGGCGTCGGCGAGGTCGCTCACCTGGCGCGGGTCGGCGCTCTCGCCGATCCCCCCCAGCTCCAACAATGCCTTGCACTGCGTCATCGAGAGCCCGGACTCCTCGATCACCCGCAGCTGGTTGCCGCGGTCATAAAGGAAGACGTGGCGCAGCAGGGCGCCCATACGTGCGGACGTGTCACTCGACGGCATGTGTCTGATAGTTGCACGAGCGCAACTATTTCTCAAGCGCAATAGTTGTTCGTGTGATCGACATCACTCAACTGCCGCAATCTGCGTGGTTCGACGCCACCGGTTCCGGCCGAAGGCCGCTTTAGATTCGGATGTGGCGATGTCGGTGGACCACGCTCAGCTCGATCGGGATCATCTTTGGCACCCGTTCACCCAGCAACAGGGCTGGGTCGAGGAAGAGCCTCTGATGATCGAGCGGGCCGAGGGGGCGGAACTGATCGACAGCGACGGCCGCCGCTACATCGACGGCGTCTCCTCGCTGTGGTGCAACGTTCACGGGCATCGCCATCCAGGCATCGACACGGCCGTGCGCGAGCAGCTCGAGCGGGTCGCGCACTCGACCATGCTCGGTCTCTCTCACCCCGCCGCCGCCGAGCTCGCCGCGAAGCTGATCGAGCTGGCCCCACCAGGTCTCTCGCGTGTCTTCTACTCGGAGTCGGGCTCGACGGCAACCGAGATCGCACTGAAGATGGCCTTCCAGTTCCAACAGCAGCGTGGCGGCCAGCACGCGCGCCGCACCTCCTTCGTCCACCTCCGCGACGCCTACCACGGCGACACGATCGGCTCGGTCTCGGTCGGCGGCATCGACCTCTTCCACTCCACCTACCGGCCGCTGCTCTTCCGCACCCATGCCGCGGAGCCCGGCGACGCCGCCGACCTCGAGCGCGTCCTCTCCTGCCACGAGGAAGAGGTAGCGGCGGTGATCGTCGAGCCGCTGGTCCAGGGCGCCGCGGGAATGCTGGTCCATCCACCCGGCTATTTGCGTGCAGTGCGCGAGCTCTGCGACCGCTTCGGTGTGCTGCTGATCTGCGACGAGGTGGCAACGGGGTTCGGCCGCACCGGCACGATGTTCGCCTGCGAGCAAGAGGGGGTCTCTCCCGACATGCTCTGCCTCGCCAAGGGCCTCACCGGCGGCTACCTACCGCTTGCAGCGACCCTGGCGAGCGAGCGGATCTACGAGGGCTTCCTCGGCGCCCCCGAGGAGTACCGCACCTTCTTCCACGGCCACACCTACACCGGCAACCCGCTCGCCTGCGCAGCGGCGATCGCCAGCCTCGAGGCGTTCGAGCAGGAGCGGACGCTGGAGCATCTGCAGGCGAAGATCGACCTGCTCGGTGAGCTGCTCGATCCCGTCGCCGCAATGCCCGAGGTGGCGGAGGTGCGCCGCCGCGGCGTCATGGTCGGCATCGATCTCGGCGAGCACGATCCTGCTCTGCGGCTTGGTCACCAGGTGACCCTGGAGGCGCGCAAGCGCGGCGCGATCGTGCGGCCGCTCAGCGACGTCGTCGTGCTGATGCCGCCGCTTTCGATCTCCGAGGAAGAGCTGCAGCGGTTGGTCGAGATCACGACTGCCTCGATCGAGGCGGCACATCGCTCCAGCTACGCCCCGGCAGCTCGGCTGGCGAGCGCCGCCTGAACCCGCCCCAAGACGGCCCCTTACTCCAGACTTCCCCGCTGTGACGGAATCTGGCCCCGCTCGTAGTGGGGATATGAGCGAAGCCGTTGCTGCACCGACCCAGGATCAGTCTCGCGAGGCATCGGTCGACCTAGCGTTCGACGAGCTTTACCGCGAAAGCCGCGACGACGTCTACGCCTACGCCGCCGGAATGCTCCGCGACCCCGCGGCAGCAGAGGAAGTGACCGCAACCGCCTTCGAGCGCGCCTACCGCAAGCGCGCTCGCTTCGACCCCCGTCGCGGCAGCGGACGCGCCTGGCTCTTCGGGATCGCCCGCAACGCCGCCCTGGACGAGTTGCGCCGGCGCGGCCGCCAGGCAAAGCTGGTCGACGGAGACCTCGCGGATCTGAGCGTCGGCGGCCCCGGCGATCGAAGCGAGCTGCGGCTCGCGCTCGCGGGCGCTGTGGGCACGCTGACCGCGGGCGAACGAGAGCTGATCGCGCTCAAGTTCTTCGCCGGCCTCTCCAACGTCGAGATCGCCGGCGTGCTCGGCACGAGCGAGTCGAACGCCGGCACGAGGCTGCATCGCACCGTGAACAAACTGAGGGAGGTCCTCGATGCAAATGCCTAGGGACGACTTCGAGTTGACCTCGGAGCTGAGAGCGCTGCGCCCAACGCCCAACGCCACCTTCAGGGAGGAGCTGGACGCCCGCGTTGCGGCCGGCTTTGCGAGGAGCGGCGAGTCGGATGAGGGTCTCGTCGGCCGTATTGCCCGTGCTCTCCGCAACAGCTCGCCACGGCGCCTGGTGCTGCCGGCAGGGGCGCTCGCCCTAACGGCGCTCGTCGTCGCCACCGCGGTGATCGCGATCGGCGAAGGGGTGGATGAGGTCTCGGCTCCGCGCCAGGTGGTCGATGCTCGCGGCAGCATCGAGCGGGAGATGGCCAGTGGGCATCCGCCAGCCTCTTCCGGAGGCAGAGGCGGACAGGAGAGGCTTCAGTACTCCGATGCGCCAGCTTCCAGGCCCTCGGCGGACGCCGACACTGCGAGCCCGAGTGCGGGTCTTCAATCGTCAGGGCCCACGTCTAAGTACCAGACCTCAGCCGCAGGGCCGATGGCAGGCCACCGCGCCGTCGAGCGCGACGCCGAGCTGGTCCTGCAAACGCGGCCGGGTGAGATCGGCGAGGCGTCGAGGGAGGTCTTCGGCGCCGTCCACGCCGCCAACGGAGTCGTCCTCAGCTCCTCGGTCCGCGACCAGGGCGGCGAGTCGAGCGCGCGCTTCCAGCTGCTCGTGCCCAGCGGCCAGCTCGGCGACACGCTGGCCTCTCTCTCACAGATCGCCGAGGTTCACTCACGGCACGAGTCGACCCTCGACATCACCGCACCGACGGTGAGCCTCAGCGACCGACTGAAAGACTCCGAAGCGACGATCGAAGGGATGCTGACGCAGCTGGGCGCGACTGAAAGCTATGAAGAGCGCGCGCTGCTCGAACGGCAGTTGCGACAGGAGCGCCAGCGGGCAGCCGTCCTTCGCTCCCAGCTCGACCGGCTGCAACGCCGCGCCGACTTCGCCCGCGTCTCACTGCGAATCGAGAGCGGATCTGATGCCGGCGCGGCCCTCCCGGGCCGATGGGGCGTCGGCGATGCCCTCGATGACGCCGGCCACATCCTCACGATCGCAGCCGGGGCCGCCATCATCGGCCTCGCCGTGCTCGGCCCCATGGCCCTGATTGCGCTACTGGCCTGGCTGGCCCACCGCACCTGGCAGCGCCAACGCCGCGAACGCGCCCTCAGCTAAGGCGTGTCGGAGTTTTCGCGTCACTATGGATGCAGAAACTCGGACACGCCCGGTTAGGGTTGGTGGATGGGTGAGGAGAGAACACGCGGGCCTGCGGAGGCTCCCAATCTGGGTGAGCCTTCTACGCCGCGGCCGTCGGCGTCGGTGGTGCTGCTGAGGCGGGGTGGCAAACACGGCGATCGGGCGATCGAGGTGCTGCTGCTGAAGCGGACCGAGGAGGCGAAGTTCATGCCTGGGGTGTGGGTGTTTCCTGGCGGAGGCGTGGATGAGTGCGATGGGGAGGGTGAGGCTGGGCATCGGGCTTGTGCGGTTCGGGAGCTTGAGGAGGAGGCTGGGATCGCGCTGCCGGCTGACGAGGAGCTCGTTCTCTTCTCGCGTTGGATCACGCCGGAGGTGATCTCGCGGCGCTTCGATGCGTGGTTCTTCCTCGCCCTCGCGCCGGCGCATACACCGCCCGAGCCCGATGGCGTGGAGACGACTGAGGCACGTTGGTTTGAGCCGGCCGCGGCGCTCGCGGCCAAAGAGGCTGGCGAGCTGGCGCTCGCCTTCCCGACGATCAGCCAGCTCCAGTCGCTGCTCCCCTACCGGACCTCGAGCGAGGCGCTCGAGGCCCATCGCGACCGCGAGGTCGAGCCGATCCTGCCCAAGGTGATCGGCACGCAAGAGGACCACCGGGTCGTCCTCCCCGGCGACCCCGACTATCCGGCCTGAGCTGACCCCTGGTCGGGGAAGGGCGTCAGCCCGGCGTGCCAGGGGCCCGGCGGGTAAGTGTGGATGCCGCTCTCGTCCATCTCCCCCTGTAGCCGCTTGAACAGCTGGCCGGCGTTTTTCAGCGCCTCTTTCAGCTCCGCCTCGCTGCGCTCGCGCAGGTGCCAGAGGAACCAGAGCTGGCGGTCGTTGATGCCAAAGTCGATCTCGCCGGTCATCGTCGTCGTCCAGGAGAGGAAGCCGGGGCTGAACAGCTCGCGCAGCTTGACCGGGTCGTAATCGCTGGGGATCGTCGCCAAGAAGCGCTTGTTGAAGTCGATCGACTCGAACTCGACCTTGCGGGCGAAGCGCTGGGTGACGTGCTCGTGCCCCTCGATCGACTCGACGTTGAAGGCCGGCACGACCTTGGCCAGGTCGGGCATATGGGCCTTGGCAAGCAGCGCCGTCGGCAGGATTGCCTTGCCGAAGAAGCCGCCGACCTCCTTTTCGTCGGCGTCACAGCAGGAGCCCCAGAAGCCTTCAGCGAGCTGACCGGTAAGGCGGTTGCTGCCACCAACGCATAGCGCCACTGGACCGTCTTTAGGGTTGATCCCGCCGACAGGCTCATAGGTCAGCTCGGGCCGCTGGCCGTAGCGGCGAACGATCTCGGCCCATTCCTGCGCTTCGCCCTTCGCGCTCACGCCGCGATCCTATGCCGCCCTTGCAGCGGGTGAGCGGGGAAGTAGGATGGACCGCATGAATATCGCTCTCATCGTGATCGCCGCGATCATCGTCATCGCGGTCCTCTACTTCATCGTCAAGCGCAACTCGATCATCGCCGCGCGCAACCAGGTCGATGAGTCGTGGAGCGGGATCGACGTCCAGCTCAAGCGCCGTCACGACCTCGTGCCCAACCTGGTCGAGACGGTCAAGGGCTACGCCACGCACGAGAGCGAGACCTTCGAGAAAACCACCCAGGCGCGCGCCGAGGCGATGCAGGCCCAAAGCGTTGCGGAAACCGCCCAGGCAGAGCAGAAACTGACCCAGGCACTGGCCGATGTGAAAGTGGTCGCCGAGAACTACCCGACCCTGCGCGCCACCGAGAACTTCCAGCAGCTCAGCCGCAACCTCTCCGAGCTCGAGGACGAAATCCAGGCCTCCCGCCGGATCTACAACTCCAACGTGCAGTCCTACAACACCGACATCGAACAGTTCCCGGGCTCGATCGTCGCCAAACAGGGCAACTTCACCGCACGCGAGTTCTTCGAGATCGAGGACAAATCCGAGCGCGAGCCGGTCTCGGTCAGCTTCGACAAATAGAGCCGGTCTTCTAAGCTTCTGACTATGAGTGCAACGACAGAGGCAACGCTCTGGATCTGCGAGAGCTGCGGCTTTATCTACGACCCGGCGATCGGCGATCCGGACGGCGGCATCCCGCCCGGAACCGCTTTCGAGGAGATCCCCACGGATTGGTTCTGTCCCGTCTGCGGGGCGCGAACCACGGACTTTCGCCCAGTCGAGCCGGGCGAGGCTTAGGCCGCGAGGAACAAGCCCGCCGTGACCTACGACTACGACTGGATCGTCGTCGGCTCGGGGTTCGGCGGGTCGGTGTCAGCCCTGCGTTTAGCCGAAAAGGGCTACAGCGTCGCCGTGCTCGAGTGCGGCAAGCGCTTCGGCGACGATGACTTCCCCAGCTCCACCGGCGACAGCCGCCGTTATTTCTGGGCGCCGCGGATGGGGATGAAGGGAATCTTCCGGCTCAGCATCTTCAAGGACATCGCCGTGGTCAGCGGCTGCGGCGTCGGCGGCGGCAGCCTCGGCTACGCCAACACCCTCTACGTCCCCCCCTCGCCCTTCTTCGAAGACCCGCAGTGGGCCGATCTAGAGAACTGGGAGGCCCGCCTCGCCCCCCACTACGAAACCGCACAGCGGATGCTCGGCGTCGTCGTCCACGACAATGACGACCCCGCCGACCAGCTGCTGCGCGAGCTCGGCGAGGAGCTCGGTGTCAGCGACACCTATCGCAAGACCCCGATCGGGGTCTACCTTGACAACCCCGGCAAGACCGTTCCCGATCCCTACTTTGAAGGCGAGGGGCCAGAGCGGACCGGCTGCATGCAGTGCGGCCGCTGCATGGTCGGCTGCCCGCACGGCGCCAAGAACACGCTGGTCAAGAACTACCTCTGGCTGGCCGAGCACCGCGGGGTCGAGGTGCAGGCTGAGCGCACCGTCACCGACATCCGCCCGCTCGGCGGCGCCGACGGCAGCGACGGCTACGCGGTCAGCAGCGAGCGCTCCGGCCTGCTGCGCGGCCGCAAGCGCCGCACGCTGCGGGCGCGCGGCGTGATCGTCGCCGCAGGGCCGCTCGGGACCAACAAGCTGCTGCAACGCTGCCGCCTCGGCGGCTCGCTGCCGCGCATCTCGCCACGCCTGGGCGAGCTGGTCCGTACCAACAGCGAGAGCATCCTCGGGGTCAGGGTGCCGGAGGACTATCCGGACGACCTCAGCCGGCGGGTCGCGATCACCTCGAGCATCTACCCCGATCCCCACACCCACATCGAGACCGTCACCTACGGCGAAGCCGGCGACTCGATGAGTCTGCTCAACACGCTGCTGGTCGGCGACGGCACCCGCGTGACGCGGCCGCTGAAGCTGCTCGGGCAGATCCTCCGCCACCCGCGCAACTTCGCCAAGATCATGTGGCCCAAAGGCAGCTCGCGCCGCACGATCATCCTCCTGGTGATGCAGACGCTCGACAACGCGATCGCGCTGCGACCGAAGCTGAAGCGCAACGGCGAAGTGCGGCTGCAGACCGAACAGGATCCGGAGCGCCCCAACCCGACCTTCATCCCGGCGGCCAACCAGGCGGCTGAATGGCTGGCGCAGCGGACCGGCGGGGTCGCGACGAGCTCGGTGACGGAGGCGGCGTTCAACATCCCCACCACCGCCCACATCCTCGGCGGAGCCGCGATCGGCCACGGCCCCGAGGACGGCGTCGTTGACTCGCGCCAGCGGGTCTTCGGCTACGAGAACCTGATGGTCTGCGACGGCGCCGCGATCCCGGCAAACGTCGGCGTCAATCCGAGCCTGACGATCACGGCCCTGGCCGAGCACGCGATGAGCCAGGTGCCGCCGAAAGAGGGGGCGCCACCGCGCGACCTGCCCGAGGCCGCGCGGCCTGCCGCCGTTTCCTAGTCCCTGGAGAGGGCGCGAAAACCAAGCAGGTCGGGGGATGCAGGGAGGACGGCGAGGGGAGCGCACTGTTCGTGCGTGACCCGACCCGGCCGACCGAAGACCCCGAGATGCGCCGGTTTGCAGCGTCATCTATTGAGAGAAACGCTGCCCAACGTAGTCCCAGTTGACGACGTTCCAAAAGGCATCGATGTATTCCGGGCGCTTGTTCTGGTACTTGAGGTAGTAGGCGTGCTCCCAGACGTCGCAGCCGAGCAACGGCGTCTTGCCGTCGGAGATCGGCGAGTCCTGGTTCGGAGTTTTGACGATCGCCACACCGTCGCCGTCCTTGACCAGCCAGGCCCAACCGGAGCCGAATTGACCGATGCCGGCTTCTTTGAACTTGGCCTTGAACTCGTCGAATGAGCCGAAGGCCGCGTCGATCGCAGCCGCCAGATCGCCGCTCGGGGCGCCACCGCCGTCGGGGCTGAGCATCTGCCAGAAGAGCGTGTGGTTGTAGTGGCCACCGCCGTTGTTGCGAACCGGACCCTGCTTGTCAGCGGGCAGGCTGTCGAGGTTCCGCAGCACGTCCTCGACGTCGCGGTCGGCCCACTCGGTCCCCTCCAGAGCGCCATTGGCTTTGTCGACGTAGGCCTGATGGTGCTTGTCGTGGTGGACCCGCATCGTCGCCTCGTCGATATGAGGCTCGAGTGCGTTGTAGTCGTAGGGAAGATCGGGGACCGAGAAAGCCATCTGGAAGCTCCTTGTTTCGAGTTGGAAGTCCAGCGGGAGCCTAGATGGTCCGTCCCACCGCTTGCTAGCTTGTTCTGAGAGCGGCTGCACGGCCTGTGTCTCGAGGGCTCGAGGGCGGCATCGGGTTAGCTAGTCGGCCCGGCGTTGAGCTATGGAATCGAAGCGACACAGAGACGGAGACGGCGCACCCCCAGGACTGGGGGCTGACGAGCAACTCGCCAACGACGGAGAGCTGTGGCGGCGCTTCGCCGAGAACCGCGATCCGGCAATCCGCGAAGAGCTGGTGCGGCGCAACATGCCTTTTGCCAAGCGGCTGGCGCTGCGCTATCGCGGCGCCAGCGAGTCCTTCGACGACCTGCTCCAGGTCGCCAACCTCGGTCTGCTCAACGCGATTGATCGCTTCGACCCCAATCGCGGCATTCCCTTTACCGCCTTTGCCTCGCCAACCATCCTTGGCGAGCTCAAACGCCACTTCCGCGACCGGGTCTGGACCGTGCGGGTCCCGCGTGGCCTGCATGACCGCATGGCCGAAGTCGACAAAGCGATTACCGAGCTGACCAAACAGCTGCAACGCTCACCCTCGGTTGGCGAGATCGCCGACCGACTCGAGCTCGAGCAGACCGACGTACTCGAGGTGATGGAGGCGAACCACAACAGGCGTCCGCTCTCGCTCGACCGGCCGGCTGGGTCCGAGGATTCCGATGAAGCGTCCCCCGCCGAGTGGATCGGCAGCGAGGACGAGGCGTTTGAGCTGGTCGAGGGCCGGATCGCCCTCGACGCGGCGCTGCCCTTCCTCGACGATCGCGAGCGGCTGGTGCTGCGACTGCGCTTCGCCGAGGACATGACGCAGTCGCAGATCGCCGAACAGATCGGTCACTCGCAGATGCACGTCTCGCGCATCCTGCGCCGCGCCCTAGCGCGAATCAGGGAGCAGATCAGGGAGCAGCGGCAAAGCGAATGACGAGGTAGTCGCCGTCACCGGACTCCTCGACTGCGAGTTCGTCGGCTAGGGCCTCCAACGAGCCGCCGACCGGGACTTCGAGCTCCTCACGAATCTGGCCTGCCGCGCCAGGGTCCATCGGGCCGAGGCGAAGCGCAATCCCCTCGCCACGATCCTCCAGACCGAGCCGCACACGCCCGTTGGAAAAGCGCGAAGGCGCTGCCGCGGCGATCGCGTCGGTAACCAGGACGGCGTCAGAGAGTCGATCAACCGAAAGGTCGCGCCGGGCAGCCAACGCACCGACGACTCGCGCCAACACCGGACCGAGCAGCTCGGGCCGGTCGGTAACGAGCTCGGTCGTGTCGTTCAAGCTTGGATCCATCTTCACCGGATCTCCGTCGACGCTGCCGGCCGTGCCACCATTTAGCGGCAACCGCATTCTCACTTCGGTGCCGGTGTCCACGCCGCCTGAGATCGCGAAGCTGGAGGAGAGCGCCGCGATCAGCGAAAGGCCGAGACGCAGGCTGCCGCGCTCGACGTCCGCTTGGGGCTGAATGCCTATTCCCTCGTCGCGGACGGTCACCGTGAGGCCATCCTCGTCGGGCTGGGCCTCGACCAAAAGCGGCCCGGCCTTGCCCTGATAGGCGTGCACCGCCACGTTCATGCAGGCCTCGGTAACGACCGTCTTCAGGTCGGCCAGACCAGGCTCGTCCATCCCGATCTCCTCCGCCAGGCCGGCCAGGGCGTGGCGAACGACAGCGACGTTTTCGGCCTTCGCTGGAAGGATCATCTGAAGCCCCTTGGGGTGATTGATCGTCGAGTTCTCAGGCATGAACCGCAATCTTCTTCCGCTGAGGACCTAGTTCCCCGCGGGGCCCGAGCATATCCGTCGGGCTTTTGGGTCATTGGGCTACCCCTCGGCCCGGCCACCGAAACCACGTCGATCCCCGCGGCTTACCCAGGTCCCTGCGCTAGGATCGCCAACGTGAGCCCAGCCCCTTTTGACGTGCGCAAGGAGCAGCTCGACGGCGGTATCAGCGCGATCACCGTGCAGGGCGAGCTGGACATGAATACTGCGCCCCAGCTCGAGCAGCAGTTGGAGGAGGCTCTCGCCGATCGTGCAGCCGCGATCATGCTCGACCTCAGCGATTGCGAGTTCATCGACTCAACCGGGATCGCGTTGATCGTGCGCTCCTGGCAGCGGCTCGACCGCGAAGCGGGCGGGGACGGGGAGGGCCGCCTGGTCCTCTGCTCCCACAACCACCAGGTCCGCCGGTTGCTCAAGATCACCGGCGTCGAATCATCGATCTCGATGCACGAGGGTCGTGACGAAGCCCTCGCCGAGCTGCGCGGCTGACGCCTGCGGCCACCAATGGTTGACGGTGCTGGACTAATTATCAGGCCGGACATAGAGTCCAGTCATGGCCGGGACTAAGCAGGGCAGCCGTGAAGTGCGCGATGGGATGCTGACCCTCCTGGTCAGCATCGACGCCGAGGCGCAAACCTTGGCCCTTGTGGGCGAACTCGACATGGCGAACGCCGCGACGCTCGCCAGCGAGCTGGAAAACCTGGAAGCAAGCGCCGATAGCGAGCCGATCACACTCGACATGCGGGAGCTCGAGTTCATCGACTCGACCGGCATTGCCGTTCTTGTCGCCGCACATCGCCGCGCCAGCGCCAAAGGCGAGGGCCGCCTTCGCTTCATCCGCAGCCAGGCGACCGGGGTGCAGCGAGTCATGGAAGTCACCGGCCTGGAGAAGGAGCTGCCTTTCGTCGCTTAGGCGATGGCGGTGGCAAAGCGCGCTACGGCCTGCTCCGGATCGGGAAAGACCTCGCCGCGCACGATGCAACCGTCGCGCACCTCCCAGATCCAGGCGACGGGAACGTCGCGGATTCCTAGCTCGCGACTGCGGGCATAGACCCGGCCGCGGACCAGGATCGAGTCGCCCCGGCGCTCGACCATGCTCGGGGTAATCAGCAGCTCTTCCCAGACCGTTGCGACGTCGGAGAGGTAGTCATGCAGGCCGGCGCGGCCGCTGTAGGGAGCATCGCGGCCGACTGCCTCGGCGGTTACAACGGGGAAGAACTCCATCCGCTCGTCGCAGAGCGCGACGATGCCCGCCTCGTCGCGCTCGTTGAAGCACGCGTAGAGACGCTCCACCAGCGCCACTTGCAGATCAGACATCGCCACCACCTAAACCCGCGGCGGCGGCAAGCGGGGGCTCAGCGCTGGGCTGTGTCGCCGTTGCAGAATCGGCCGAGGCGCGGGCGATCGCGAGGATCGCGACGTCGTCGTCGAGATTGCCATCGGTGAAAGCGTGCAAAGAGGACTCGAGACGCTGCAGGGCGAGCGATGGGTTGCCGGCCCCGCGCAGCTCATTTCGCAAGCGCTCCTCGCCGTAGCGCTCGCCGTCCCCCTGAGCCTCGGTGATGCCGTCGGTGACGATCACGAGCTGCTGACCCGGCTTGATCTCGCTGTGCGCAATCTGCCAGCGTGCATCAGGGAAGGCACCCAGCACCGGGTCGGCGCCCGCCGCCTCGCGGACCTCGTCGCCATCGACGAGCAACGGCGGCGGATGGCCGGCAACCGCGATCCGCACCGGCTCGCGGGGGTTTTCAGCAATCGTCACCGCGGCGACACTGCACAGGGCGGCGTCGCCGCGGGCGAGGAGAACCCGATTTAGCGTCGAGAGGGCGACCAGCGGATCGGCGCTGAGCAAGGCCGCGGTGCGCAGGGTGTAGCGCGCCACCGCCGTCACCGAGGCCGCATGCGCGCCACGGCCGGTGACGTCGCCGATCGCCAGCATCCAGCCTCCCGGCACCCGGAAGACGTCATAGAAGTCGCCGCCGACTTCGTTCTCCGCCCCAGCCGGCCGGTACATCGCCGCGATCGACCAGCCCGGAATATGCGGAAGCGGCGAGGGGAGCAAGCCGCGCTGCAGCGTCTCGGCGATCTCAGCCCGGGCGCGCTCCGCCCGCTCGAGGTCGGCGAAGAGGCCCGAGTTATCCAGAGCAAGAGCGACGCGACCGCTGAGGATCCAGGCAAAGCGGGCGTCCTCGCGCCGGTAACGGCGGCGCGACCAGGCAACGGCGATCGTCAGCGTTCCCGTCACTTCGCCACGCGCCTGCAGCGCGACCGTGACAGCGGAACGCAGCCCCAGACTGCGCAGAAAGTCGAGGTCCTCGTCGTCGTGGGCTAGCTCGCGGAGGTCCTCCTCCGTCATCCGCTCATAAAAGCGCGGCTCGAGCGAAGTTCTGCTGCCGCCGTCAACCATCGACGGC
Organism: uncultured Solirubrobacterales bacterium; assembly: GCA_963824215.1. Taxonomy (GTDB): domain Bacteria; phylum Actinomycetota; class Thermoleophilia; order Solirubrobacterales; family 70-9; genus VRUE01. The sequence goes on from CAWGOE010000001.1 coordinate 76,941, forward strand.
GGAGTCGAGGGCAAGCGTTCCGCCAAGGCGCACTCGAACTCCGGCCGGCCCCCCGGCCCAACCCGGACCGCGGCCCGGCGGGGAATGCGGTCCTCGTCGATCACATCGATCATGCAGAAGTCGCCGAACTCCGGCACGAGGATCGCGCAGATCGCATCGAGAGTCTGCTCGAGCGAGCCGCCGGCGTCGGAGACCGCCGCGGTGTCGGCGAGGATCTGAAAGCGCCGCCGCGCCTTGCGCTCACGCCGGAAGAAGATGACGAGAAGCACAGCCAATGCCACGAGTGCCAGGACAGCTATCTCGATCCAGGCCACATCTCACCCCCTCCAAATCGCTCGCTAGCCGCTACTGAAAAGACAGTACTACCACCGGTACGAATGTCCAACGCGGGAAGGTTGCGTTTGTCAGGATGGGCACCGGTTTCCAGATTGAGTTTTTCGAACGCTAAGCGGGGTACTCAGTGGCGCATGATCGACACCAAGTCGATTCCGAAGCCCGGGGAGCGGTGGCTCAGCTGCCCGCCGTACCTGCTGATCGCGCACGTGATCGGCGTCGAGAAGAGCGCTGAGCCTCCGGTGGTCAGCTACGAGCTGCAGGATGAAGAGGGCTTTCTGCTGGAGCGTGTCGAGCATGCCGTGCTCGACGAGGGTTGGTGGAGGACCTTCCAGCCGATGATCCGGCGCAGCGGCTAACCGCCGTTAGGTGAACCTCAGGCGATGCCCTCGAACTCGTACTCGCGCAGGAAGCCCTCGAAGAGGCGGCGATGGCCCTGCTCGTCGCGCAGGATCGCGATCGTCATGTCCTGGGTCACCGGATCCACTCCCTCGGTCTCCTCGATGACTCGCGTGTAGTGCTCGATCGCCCCGGTCTCCGCTTTGATCACACCACGGATCACGTGCACGATGTCGGTCTGGTGCTCGGGCGGCTGCAGGAAGGACTGCTCCGCAGCGAAGTCCTCGGAGCCGGGGACGATCCCATATAGCTCCTTGATCCGTTCCGCGAACTGCTTGGCGTGGCCAAGCTCCTCTTCGACGTCCTTTGCCAATGACTCTTTGATCTCTTGCGCCCTCACGCCATCCAGATTGACCGAGGCGGCGATGTAGCTCATCACGGTCTCGATCTCCATCCAGTAGGCCTTACGCAGCAGCTCGACGACGCGCTCCCTCGTCTCCAGGTTGGCGCTATCGAAGATGCCCTTGCTGGGCGACGGCGCTGAAGCCTCCATCGTTCCCTCCGTGGTCGCTTACAAGTAAAGGAATCCGCTATTTCCGCTACCCAATAGCCCTCCATGCCAATCCCCCCTTGCGCGCCGTCCGAAAGCGGTCGCATACTCGTCGTCATTCGATCGCGTTTGTCCCTGAGAGAGGATGGGTAATCGGTCGATCGCATGGAGAAGAGGCAACGCATAACGCGTGGTGTTTTCCCGCGCGGTTGGCCGGGTGGGAAATCACAAATGCTGACCGAGTGCCTGATTGAGGGCCTCGATCCCAGCGTCGACGTGAGCGCGCACTTCGTCCAGCTGGCAGAGCGGCGTGTCCTCGATCTGGAGGGCAACCCTGTTCAGGGTCTGGTCGTCGCTGGCAAGCGCTACGCATGTCGGGAGGAAGCAGTCGAGCATGAGGTGCGAATCGAGTCGCTTCCCAACCGCGCAGCCACCATCAAGCCCGCCGGCTACAAGCGGGCCGAGCTAATCGAGGACGGTGTGACTGCGGCGACCCTGGAGTGGCGGTGGGAACCACTGCACGCCACCGTGGAAGCCTGGATCGAGGAGATTGGTCCCAATCTGCGCCAGGTCCATGTCAACGTCGCCAACCGGCTCGAATGGGACGGGGGCGCCGACGAACAAGCGACGCTGCGCGCGTTCTACCTGACCGCAGTCGTCTTGCACAGCCCCGACGGCGCCTTCGCCTCCCTCGCCGCGCCGCCACCGCATCTGCGCGAGCAATCGGCCACCTGCCACAACGACGGTCTCTGGCCCGTCCCGGTCGGCGAGATTGGAGACCGCCGCACGATCCTCGCCTCGCCCCTGCCGCTCGAGGATTACCCCTCAGCGCCCCACCGCAGGGCTCACGCCACCTCGCTCTGAGATAATCGCCCTCTTCGGGGCGTGGCGCAGCCTGGTAGCGCGCACCGTTCGGGTCGGTGAGGTCCCCGGTTCAAATCCGGGCGCCCCGATATTTCACTCTCGTATTTCGGCGATCGAGGCCCTCGGCTCCCAGACCGCCAGTGAGCGAGGGTGATCGTGGTCGCCGGGTCATACCGATCGTTCGCAACTGCGCGGCGACGCCCTGCGGCGATGATCGGATCGGAACGGTGACGGTGATCCGCTCGTGCCTTGCCCAGCCACGCCAGCTCGTACCAGAAAACGCTGAGGCGCCGGGGATTCAGAGCCCGAGGTCGCGCACCCCGCGCTCGTCCCAGCCGAGGTGGTGGGCGATCTCGTGGCGGACCGTGCGCTCGATTTGGGCGCGCAGCAACACCGGGTCATGGCCGAAATCGCGCTCCAGGGTGTCCTGGTAGATGACGATGTGATCTCGGTAGTCGTCGCGGGCGACGGTGTCGCCGATGTAGTGGCCGTAGGCGTGATGTTCGCGGCCGAGATGGGAGACGAGGATCGGGATCCCCTCGACGACCTCACGGAAGCCCTCCGGCAGATCGTCGATCGCGGCGACGACCAGTTCGTCGAACTCGCTCAGCGGCTGCTCGGGCGGCGGCAGCTTGGCCAGCATCTCGCTGCGATCGACGATCCGGCGGAACTCCGCCTCGGGCATCTCCTCGCCGATCGCCATCACCGTCACCCAGGCGGTGATCAAGACGATCGCGAAGATGCCCGCCAGCAGCGCCAGCAGCCCTCCGACCCCGTCGAACGACGGCGGGTTGAGCAGCAGCAAGACCAGACCGGTGATAAACGCGACCAGCGCCGCCGCTCGCAACGGTGGGCCAAGCGTCTCTCTCATACGACGAGGGTAGCCGCAGGTCGCTCTTTAAATCTCGACCTCGCCTGCGGCCTGCCGGTCGAGGTCGTAGATAAAGGCGCGCACCTCAACGTGGACAGGCAGAAGCCCGCAGTCCCTGACCGCTTGGACGTCCTGAGCGAGCGCCTGCAGGGGATCCTCGATGGTCAGGAAGTCGACCTCGGCTCCCGCCCCCGCCGGCAGCAGCTCGCGGATCTCCTCGTCCGTGTGCTTGGCCATCGCACAATCGGTGTGGTGGATGACCAGCACCCGTTCGGTCCCCATCGCGCAGGATGCGGCCAGAGAGCGCAGCACGTCCGTGGTGACGCGGCCGCCGGCATTGCGAACAACGTGTGCCACGCTCGGCCAATCAGCGAGGAAGCCGGCCGCGTCGAGGCGCGCGTCCATGCAGGTAACGATCGCGGTGCGTGGTTCTTGTCGGCTCATCGCCGCGGCATCCTAAAACGATCGGCCTCCTCTCACGTCGTCCCGCCCCCCACCTCCCTCAACGCCTCGGCGAGCAAATGGACACCACGGTCGATCGCGGGCTCCGAGAGACAGCCGAAACCGAGCACCAGGCCGGGGGGACCGGCGGGGTTGAAGCGGTGCAAGGCGAGGCCCTCGACGCCGACCCCGCGCGCTGCGGCGGCGGCGACCAGCGCCGCCTCGTCGGTCCCCTCGGGTAACTCAGCCAGCTCGAAGAGCCCTGCGGCGGCGGCGGAAACCCGAACCTGCGGCAGTTGCCGGACAAGCGCATCGAGCAACGCCTGGCGGCGACGCTGATAACGCAGGCGCATACGACGGATGTGCCGGTCGAGCTCGCCGCGTTCGATGAAGTCGTGCAGGGCAAGCTGCCCGATCGCCTCTGAACCGGAGTCCTCAACAGCCTTCGCCTGGATCAGCGACCAGGCGATCCAGGACGGCAGCAGCGCCCAACCGAGTCGCATGCCCGGAGTCAGTCGCTTGCTCGCCGAGCCGATGTAGGCGACGCGGTCGGGCGCAAGGCCCTGTAGTGCGCCCAAGCCAGCGCCGTCGTATCGGTACTCGGCGTCATAGTCGTCCTCGACTATCAGCCGCTCGCCCTCTTCAGCCCACTCGATCAGGGCGGCGCGGCGCTCGCGACTGAGGGTCGCGCCACTGGGGAACTGGTGTGCCGGGGTGACGACAACCGCGCTCGCCTCCGTGGAGCGAAGGTTGTCGACTCGGATTCCCTCGCCGTCGACGGCAACCGGGGCGACCTCGAGCCCGGCCTGTTCAATGATCAAGCGATGGGGGTGCCAGCCGGGATCCTCGAGCGCAACCCGTTCGAGGCCGCGATCGGCGAGCCAGCGGCAGAGCAGCGAGAAGGCCTGGGTGAAGCCGGTGCAGATCATCAGCTGCTCGGGCTCGGCGGCGGCGCCACGGACGCGGCCCAGGTACTCGGCGAGCGCCTGGCGCAGAGCGGGCACGCCGCGCGGGTCGGGATAGCCGACGGCGTCGATTGGCGCCTGACGCCACGCCGCCCGCAGCGAGCGCAGCCAGCGGTCGCGTGGGAATCCGGCCAGGTCCGGCAAGCCAGGGTGGAAGTTGAGCGGGAAGCTGGGCAGCATCGAGCGAGCCGGCGGCGATGCCGCAGAAGTGCGAACGGTCCGCGCCACCCGCACCGGCGCCCCTTGCCTGGTGATCAGGTAACCCTCAGCGGCGAGCTGACCGTAGGCCTCGGTGACGACACCTCGCGAGATCCCCAGCTCACTCGCCAGCGTGCGGCTCGACGGAAGACGCGCTCCCGCGGCAAGGCGGCCCGCCTGGATGTTCTCGCGGATCGACCGCTCGACCTGTTCGTGCAGCGGCGCCTCGGCATCGCGCTCAAGCTCTATCAGCAACCCGGGCTCCCAACTGGACCATTAGAGCGTGCCATTACTGGAACTGTATATCGAGCCAGTATGTGCGTAAGGTGGATCTCTCCACGGACAGGAGGATCGCCATGACGCAGCAGAACGGCACGAGGAAGGACGCGATCACCATCGTCGGCGGCGGGCTCGCCGGCCTGACCGCGGCCATCGCCTGCGCCGAAGCCGGTCGCCGAGTCCGCCTGCTCGAGGCCCACGAGTCGCTTGGCGGCCGCGCCCGCAGCGCGGCGGGTCCCTACAAGGCGAACCTCGGGCCCCACGTGATCTACAGGGACGGCGCCTTCTGGGACTGGCTCAGCGAGCGCGAGCTGCTGCCGCCTTTCGCCGGACCGCCGCTTTCCGGAATCCGCTTCCGCTGGCAAGGCGTCGCGCGGCGCCTGCCACCGCTGGGCACGGTACCCGCCGTGCTGCGGCTGCGCGGTCGCGAAGCGCCGGTCGACACCGACTTCCGCAGCTGGGCAGCCGCGCACAGCGATGAGCGCACTGCCGAGATGCTCTCTGCTGCCGCCGGCGTCTACACCTTCCACCACGATCCCGGCGAGCTCTCGGCCGCTTTTGTCTGGAAGCACTCGGTGCGGGTGCTGCTCAGTCCCCCACCGACCGCGCGCTATCTGATCGGAGGCTGGAGCGCGCTGGTTGACTCCCTCGAGAGCCGCGTGCGCCAACTCGGGGTCAAGGTTGAGACCGGCCACCGCGTCGAGTCGCTGCCGGCCACGCCGCTGATCGTGGCGACCGAGCTTGGCCAAGCGCGAGCCCTGCTCGGCGATGACTCGATCGAGTGGCCGGGCGGCCACACGGTGTGCGTGGACCTCGGCCTGCGCCATCGCCGAGGCGACCCCTTTGTCGTCTCCGACCTCGATCAGGCCGGCTGGGTCGAGCGCTTCAGCGCCGCCGACCCCTCGCTCGCCCCCAAGGGGGAGGACCTGGTGCAGGCGCAGATACCGGTGCGACCCGGCGAGCGCCCCGAGGCGGCGGCGCAGCGCCTCAATCGACTGCTCGACGTCTCGCTGCCCGCCCGTCAGGAGCGCGAGACCTGGCGTCGCCAGCAGGTGATGGATGGCCGCAGCGGACCGCTCGACTACCCAGGGAAGAGCTGGCGCGATCGCCCCGCGATCGACCGCGGTGACGGCGTTTTCCTGGCGGGCGACATGGTCGCGGCGCCGGGGCTCCTCTCCGAGGTCGCCTGGGCGAGCGCGGTCGAGGCCGCAAAGCTCGCCGTCGCAGCTACTGCGCCGCTTCGATTGCCCGCTCTATCTGGCTGAGCTCCGGATTGTCCTGCAGGGTCTGGGTCCCGGTGGGGCCGCTTACGATCATCGCCTGGCCGACGCGGATGCCGAGGCCGCGACCCAGCTCTTCGTAGCCCCTCAGACGCTCCGCGATCGCTCCATCGGTACCGCCCTGCTCGTCGAGCTCAGCTTGCCACTCAAGCACGTCGAGCTCGCCGATCGAGTTGGCCAGTGAGTCCATCAGACGCTCGCCGATCCCGAAGCGCTCAGCCTCGCCCTGGTTGACGAAGAAGAGGTAGGTGTACTGCCAGCCATAGCCCTGAGCGGCGGCGGCTTCGGCGCCGAAGAATCCGAGCTCCAACGGGTTCGCCGCGATCGAGTAGTGGCGCATCAGCAGCTTCACGTCCCCCTCCCGCACGTAATCTTCGACCAGGGCGGGAATCGTGGTGAGGAACTCGTCGCGGCAGTTTCCGCATTGCAGGTCGTTGAAGACCTGGATCGTGACCGGGGCGTCATTGGAGCCGAGCCGGTCACCTTCCTGGGGAATGCCGCCGAAGAGGCGCTGAGCGCTGGCGATGCCCTCGATCCGGACCACTTCCCGGCCCGCGTCTTTGGTCGAGACGTCGACAATCACGTAGGCCAGCGCGGCAAAGGCGATGAGGAACCCGAGGGCCACCCATAGCCGCCCGCGGCGGGGGATCGCAGTGACGGCAGCTTCGGGCACCGCTGCATTATCGCGAGCCACAAGAATTGGCCCCGGTCTCGCAAAAAGCGGCGAATCCGGTTGACACGTCCGTCAGCCGGGGTAAAACTGGGCATACCCGATTTCAACTACCTGGGAGGTCCGCCGTGGCCAATCACCTCACCCCGTCCGAGCTTGCCGACGAGCTGCACATGAAACGGCAGGAGGTGATCGGCAAGTGCGTCGAGATGCACGTTCCGATCTTCCACGGCCGGATCGACAAGTCCCTCTTCCAGACCTCGCTGCGCCAGACTTCAGAACGTCACCAGCAACAACGCGGTACCGCCACCGCCTAACCTCGCCAGCCGTCTACTAGACTCCCCGCCGTGGAGGAGCGGGGAACCAACTCGACCACGCTCGCGGACCTACTCCCGCGTGCCGCCCGACTGTATGGCGATGCCCCTGCCATCCAGTACAAGGACGGCGACGCCTGGGTCAAGCGCAGCTTCGTCGAGGTAGAGGAGACGGTAAGGGCGCTGGCGCTCGGCCTGATCGACCTCGGCGTGGCCAAAGGCGACAAGGTCTCGATCCTCGCCAACACGCGTCCCGAGTGGACCTACTTCGACTTCGCCGCCCTCTCGATCGGCGCGACCGTCGTGCCGATCTACCAGACCAACTCGCCCGAGGAGTGCCAGTACGTCCTCGAGAACTCCGACTCAAAGGTCGTCATCGTCGAGGACGACGAGCAGATCGAGAAGATCCGCAAGGTCCGCGACCAGTTGCCGAAGCTGGAGTCGGTGGTGCGGATGACGGGCGCCAGCGATGACGCCATCTCCTTCGACGAGCTCTCCTCACGCGGCAACGGTCGTGATGTTGCCGAGTGGGAGCAGCGCTGGCAGGCAGTGAGCGCCGAGGACATCTGCACCTTTATTTACACGTCGGGGACGACCGGGCCGCCAAAGGGCTGTGTGATCAGTCACGGCAACTACCGGGCGATGCTCGACATGGTCAAGGAGAACAGCGTCATCGAGGGCGAAGACGTCACCTACCTCTACCTCCCCCTCGCCCACTCTTTCGCTCTCTTGATTCAACTCGGCAGCTTCGACCTCGGCGCCACGATCGCCTACTGGGAGCGCGATCCGCTGAAGATCATGCCGAACATGGCCGAAGTCAAACCAAGTTACTTCCCCTCGGTGCCGCGCATCTTCGAGAAGATCTACACGATGGCGACCAGCGCCATGGAGAAAGAGGGTGGCCTCAAAAAGGCGATCTTCGATTGGGCGATCCGGGTCGGCGGCAAGATGCGCGCGGCCGAACGCTCAGGCCGCAAGCCCGGCTTCCTGCTGCGCAAGCAGTACGAGTTCGCCGATAAGAAAGTCCTCTCGAAAATTCGCGGCCTGTTCGGCGGTCAGCTGCGGCTCGCCGTCTCCGGCGCCGCCCCGATCAATCCCGACATCCTGCGCTTCTTCGACGCTGCCGGCGTGCTCGTGCTCGAGGGCTGGGGGATGACCGAGACCTCGACCGCGGCGACGATCTCCACCCCCGAGGACTTCAAGATCGGCACGATCGGCAAACCCTTCCCGGGCTGTGAGGTGAAGATCGCCGATGACGGCGAGATCCTGGTCAAGGGGCCCAACGTCTTCCAGGGCTATTACAAGAACGAGGAGGCGACCCGGGAGACGATCGTCAACGGCTGGCTGCACACCGGCGACCTCGGCTCGATCGACGCCGACGGCTTCATCACGATCACCGGGCGTAAAAAGGACATCATCATCACCGCGGGCGGCAAGAACATCACCCCCGCCAACCTCGAGAACGAGATCAAGCAGCACCCGCTCGTCTCCCAGTGTGTCGTCGTCGGCGATCGCCGGCCCTATCTGGTCGCGCTGGTCACCCTCGATCCCGAAGAAGCCGTCGCCTACGCCAAAGAGCACGGGCTACCCGATGACCCGGGCCAGCTTGCCACCAACGGAGACGTGCGGGCGGCAATCGAGGCGCACCTGGCGAAAGTGAACGAGAAGTTCGCCCGGGTCGAGCAGGTCAAGAAGATTGCGATCCTCCCCCAGGACCTCTCGCAGGAGAGCGGCGAGCTGACCCCGACGATGAAGGTCAAGCGCGCGGTCGTCGCCGACAAGCACCAGGGCGAGATCGAGAAGCTCTACGCTGGCTGAGAGCCGGCGCCCGCCTCAGGAAGCTTCGCCACGCAGCAGAGCGCCGGTGGTCTGCTCGAGCACGCGGCGCCAGGCCGAGGCCTGCTCCGGCTCCTCTTCGGAGGCACGCTCGACCGCGCGACGGACGCGGCGCTCGGAGATCTCGAGGCCGTGGCGCTCGGAGATCTCCTTGTAGCGATCGTAGTCCTGGGCGAGCGTGGCGGTGACAGACTCGAAGCCGTGGCGGGCGATCTGCAGCCGCCGCGAGTAGTCCATGATCGGCGTGCCGAACATCAGCTCGTCGTTGGGCTCGGGCTCGACCAGGATGATGTCGACGCCCTTGTATTTCTCCTGCCACTGCTCGACCGCCTGGTGCAGGCGAGCTTGGCTCATGAGACGAAAGGCCTGGTTCGCGATCGCCGGCAGCCCCATGTCGGAGACCCGCCGCACACGAGTGCCGAAGACAGTCGGGATCGTCTGCTCGAAGTCGTTGACGAAGGGAACGAGGGGGTTCACGACGACGATGAACTTGGCCCCCTTCTCGACCGCGATGTCGACGTTCGTGGTCGAGCGAATGCCGCCGTCGACGAGCTGGCGCCCCTTCAGGTCGACCGGCTTGTAGACGACTGGCAGCGCCGTCGAGCACTCAATTGCCTTCGAGATCGGCACGTCGTCCCAACCGGGCTCGCCGAAGACGAGGCGCTCGCAGGTATCGAGGTCGGTCGCCGTCAGGTAGAGCTCGTTGTCGAGCAGGCGGAAGTCGTTGATCCGGCCGGCGTCGCTCAGTGCTTGCTCGACGTAGTCGGCGATGCCGGCGTTCGAGTAGAGGCCGGCCGGCAGCGCCTCGGCCAGGCCGACGCCGATGTCGATCGCCGAGAAATCACCCATTCCAGCCAGGCGGCGCATCAGCTCTACCGTGCGCAGCGGCAACATCGCCGCCTTCTGGGCGAAGCCGAGGTAGTTGAACTTCAGCACCTTGCTGAGGTCGAGATCCTCGAACTCCGAGGGCTCGCGCTTGTTGATCACCTGCATCATTTCGTCGGGCGTGACGCCGTTGGCGAGCATCGTCGCGACAAAGGAGCCGGCGCTGGTGCCGACATAGACGTCGAAGTTGTTGACCGTGCTGTTGACGGCGAGCAGATCGAGCGCCCGCAGTGCGCCGATCTCGTAGACGCCACCGGTGAAGCCGCCGCCGCCGAGGACGAGCGCGGTCTTCGAGGGGCGCTTCCGACCTTTGCCTCGTTTGCGGCGGACGGGTGCCTCGATGTCGACGACTTTGCCCATAAACACGGATTATCCCAGAGGGGGTGGTCGGCCAGCGTGGGGGGTGCCCGGTCGTTGCTGGGTTTTTCGCCAGGAGACCGGCGGAACTCGCTAGCCGCTGGGGCGAAAAAGAGGACGCCGCTGCCGACCGGGCACCCCCCACGCTGGCCGCTCGTGTCGCTACCTTGCTCCGATTCGGTGTTTAAGACCTCAATGAAAAGAGCTGCCGCATGCCTAGCCGTGCTTGCGCTGCTCCTGCTGCCGGCTACCGCCAGCGCCAAGAGCATCTGCCAGCAGATGCGCGATCGATTGTTAGCTGGCGGAGGAACCGCCAGTGGCTTGTTCGTTATCGACGCGGAAACCGGCAAGGCGGTATGTGCGCGGGCTGCCAAGCAGCCGCGCTCGCTGGCATCGAATACGAAGCTGTTCACGACGGCGGCTGCGCTCTCGAGGTTCGGGCCGGAGCACCGCATCGTCACCCAGCTCCTCTCCGACGGGGGAGTTGGCTTCAACGGGGTGCTGCGCGGCAGCCTCTACTTGCAGGGGGCGGGCGATCCGGCGCTCGGGACGCCGTCCTTCTATGACCGCTACCAGGGCGGGCTGGGGACCAATCTCTTTTCGTTGAAGGCGCAGTTGCGGGCCGCCGGGGTTCGCAGCGTCACCGGTCGCCTCTACGCCGACGACACGATCTTCGATCGTCTCCGTGGGGTCGCCGATTCCGGCTACGCGACCAGTCCCTACGTCGGCCCGCTCTCCGGCCTCTCATTCAACTCCGGCTATCGCGGCTCGATCAGCCAGGGGTTCGCTTCCGACCCAGCCACGCTGGCGGCCTCAAAGCTGGCGCGCGCGTTCGACAACGCTGGAATCTCGATCCGCACGGCGGTCGCCCGCGGCGTCACCCCCTCAGGGGCCAAACCACTCGCCAGCGTTCGCTCGCCGACGATGAGCCGCATCGTCGAGATGACCAACGTCTACTCCCACAACTTCTTCGCCGAGATGCTGGTCAAGCTGCTCGGCGCCCGCTTTGGCGGGGCGGGAACCACCGCGGCGGGAACCGAGGTGGTCGAGCGCTTCGCCCGCAGCAGCGGCTCGGCGATCCAGGCCATGGACGGCTCCGGCCTGACCCGCGGCAATCGCGCCTCGCCGTTCGCCGTCGTGCAGCTGTTGCAAGCGATGCGCACGAGCGACGTCGAGGATGAGTTCATCCAGGGCCTGGCGCTCACCGGCCAGGAGGGAACGGTCGCCGACCGCACCGAGGGAACCGCCGCCTACGGCCGCTGCCGCACCAAGACCGGCACCCTGACCGGGGTCAGCGCCCTCTCCGGCTACTGCTTCAACCGCAGCGGCAGGGTGATGGCCTTCTCGATTTTGATGGCCAGCGTCAGCGATCTCTACGCGGCCCACTACGAGCAAGACAAGATCGCCGCCCTGGTCGCCTCCTACTAAGGCCTATCCAAGCAACGCCCGAAGGCCAGCCTCGTCGAGGACCTCGACCTCCAGTTTCTCCGCTTTGGCCAGCTTTGAGCCCGGGTTTTCGCCGGCGACGACGTAGTCGGTTTTCTTCGAGACCGAGTTGACCACCTTACCCCCGGCGGCCTTGATCAGGGCACCGGCCTCCTCCCGGGTCAGCCCCGGCAGGGTGCCGGTGAGGACCAGGGTCTTCCCGTCCAAGGGACCGCCGGAGGCGCGCCGTTCGGAGGCGTCTTGCTCCAGCCGCAACCCTTTCTCACGCAGCTTCTCGACCAGCTGCCAGGTTGGCTCATCGGCGAGCGACTCGGCGATCTGCACCGCCATGATCGGGCCGACACCCTCGACCTCCTCGATCTGCTCGGGGTCGGCTTCGTGCAGGGCGTCGATCGAGCCAAAGTGATCGGCCAGCGCCTCGGCGGTGACGTAGCCGACGCCGGGCAGGCCGAGCGCGTATAGGACACGCTTAAAGGGGCGCTCGCGCGAGGAATCAATTGCTGCCAGGAGGTTGCGGACGGAGGTCTCTGCGAAGCGATCCATCGCCGTCAGCTGTTCCTTGCCGAGCGCGTAGATGTCGGCGACGTCGGCGATCAGGGCCTCCTCGAGGAAGCGCATCGCCTGCTTCTCGCCGAAGCCATCGATGTCCATCGCCCCCTTGCTGACGAAGTGCTTGACGTGCTGGAAGGACTGGCCGGGGCAGCCGGTGCGGTTGGGGCAGATCGAGAACACGGCGCCCTCGGGCTTGATCGTCTCGGTCCCGCAGGCTGGGCACTTCTTCGGTGGCTTCGGTTTGCGCGCACCCCTCTTGCGTTTCTGCACGAGCGGCGAGACCACCTGCGGGATCACGTCCCCGGCCCGCATCACCACCACCTCGTCGCCGACGCGCACGTCCTTGCGGGCCAGGTCCTCCTCATTGTGCAGGGTCGCCGTCGAGACAGTGACGCCGCCGACATGGACAGGCTCGAGCATCGCAAACGGCACCAGGTGACCGGTGCGGCCGACGTTCCAGACGACGCTGTTCATCCGCGTCGTCGCCGTCGTCGGCGGGAACTTCCAGGCGATCGCCCAGCGCGGCTCGCGTCCGACCACGCCCAGCTCGCGCCAGAGTGCCCGCTCGTCGATCTTGACCACGACCCCGTCGATCTCGTAGTCGAGCGTCTCGCGCCGCTGCTCCCACCAGTGACAGCGCTCGACCACTCCCTCGACGCCCTGGTGATGGTCGGTATCGGGGTTGATCTTGAAGCCGCGCTCGTCGAGCCACTCGATCTCGTCCATGTGGGTGGCGAGGTCGAGACCGCGCACGGCGCCGATCCCGTAGCACCAGATGGAGAGGGGCCGTTTCGCCGCTAGGGCGGGATCCAACTGGCGGATAGACCCGGCGGCGGAGTTACGGGGGTTGGCAAAGGTCGGTTCCTCGGCTTCGGCGCGCCGCTCGTTGAGCGCTTTGAAGGCGGGGATCGGCAGGTAGATCTCGCCGCGGACTTCGATCAGCTCCGGGGCTTTGGGAATTCGCAGCGGCACCGAGCCGATCGTGCGCAGGTTCTGGGTCACGTCCTCGCCGATGCGGCCGTCGCCCCGGGTCGCGCCGCGGACCAGTACCCCGTTCTCGTAAGTGAGGGAGACGGCGAGGCCGTCGATCTTGGGCTCAGTCGTGTAGCTGAACTCCGAGGCAGTGATGTCGAGCCGCTTCAGGTAGTTGGCGAGGCGGTTCTCCCAGGCGCGCAGCTCCTCCTCGTTGCGGGCGTTGCCAAGCGAGAGCATCTGCTCGTGGTGCTCAACCTGCTCGAAGCGGTCCAGTGGCGGCGCCCCAACTCGCTGGGTGGGGGAGTCGGGAGTGCGCAGCTCGGGATTGTCGGCCTCGATCGCCCGCAGCTCGTCGAGCAGGGCGTCGTACTCATCGTCGCCGATCTCCGCTTCATCGTGGACGTAGTAGAGCCGGTTGTGGCGCTCCAGCTCCTGCCGCAGCTCGGCGGCTCGCTGTACGTCGGCTTCGCTCACGCCGCCGGGGCGCTCGCCGCCAGCATCTCCTCGAAGCGCCAGCCGCGCAGCCGGTTCAGGCCACCGTGATCGGTGAGGTCGAAGTGGATCGGCGTGACCGCAATCCGCCCCTGCGAGACCGCCATCAGGTCGGTTTCCTCGAGCTCCTTGAAGCCGGGTTGCCAGCCGTAGATCTCATAGCGGCGCCGCCCGTTCTCCTCCTCTCCGACCAATTTCAGCTCGTCGTTGTAGACGCGTTTGCCGAGCTTGGTCACCTCAACCCCCTTCGGCTCACCGGCCGGGCAGTTGACGTTGATTAGCGTCGCCTCCGGCATCGGCTCGTGCTCCAGCGCGGCGACTAACTGGGCGACGAAGGGTGCTGCGACCGAGAAGTCGAACTGGCCGCTGACGTAGCCCATGCCACCGCCCGAGGATTGCTGGGAGACAGCCACGGCGGGAATGCCAAGGACGATGCCCTCGAAAGCGGCAGCGACCGTGCCCGAGTAGGTGATGTCGTCGCCGAGATTGGCGCCGTGGTTGATCCCCGAGACGATCAGGTCGGGCCGGTGGCCGACCAAGCCCAGCTCGGCGAAGCGGACGCAGTCGACCGGCGTGCCGTCGGTGGCGAAGCCCCGATCGCCGTCGCCGAACTCGACCTCCTCGACCGTCAGCGGCGAGCGGGTCGTGATGCTGCGCGCGGTTGCGCTGCGGTTCGAGTCGGGCGCGATCACGTCGACGTCGACGCCGTCGAGCTCGCGCAGGGCGCGGCGGGCCGCCTGCAGGCCGGGGGCCGAAATTCCGTCATCGTTCGTCAGCAGCACTCGCATCAAAGGCGATTCTAGGGACGGGACAGGGGGTGTCCGGGCGTTGCTGGGTTTTCGCCAGCTGCGCTCGCTTCTCTCGTTTAGCGGACAGGGCGAAAAGAGGACGCCGCTGCCGCCCGGACACCCCCTGTCCCGTCCTCTCGAGCGCAACCGAGACGTGTCTGAGCTTTTGGGGCATAGGCGCCCATAAGCTCAGACACCCCCCGCTGTTTAGACGCGGGCATACTGCGCGCGTGGCTACGGTGCGGCTGGACATCGAATATGACGGCGCGAGGTTTAAGGGATGGGCGGCTCAGCCTGGATTACGGACTGTGCAGGGGGAGCTGGAGGCGGCGCTGGCTACGGTGCTGCGGGAGCCGGTGCAGCTAACGGTGGCTGGGCGGACCGATACTGGGGTGCATGCGCTGGGGCAGGTCGCGAGCTTCGTTACCGAGGCGGAGGTGCGGGAGGATCTGGCTCGGCGGCTTAACGGCGTCGGGCCAAATGACATCGCCGTAACCGCCGCTAGCCCAGTTGAGGATGGATTCGATGCGAGGCACAGCGCCAAGTCGCGCAGCTACCGCTACCGCGTCCTAGCGCGCTCCGCCCCAAGCCCCTTCGAGCAGGGCCGAGCCCTCTGGTGGCCCCACCGAATCGACCTGGAAGCGCTCGAAGCCTGCGCCGCCGCCCTCCCAGGCAACCACAACTTCACCGCCTTCACCCCAACCCAAACCGACCACATCCGCTTCGACCGAGACATCCTCGCCGCCCGCTGGACCCAGGAGGGCAACATCCTCACCTTCCGCATCACCGCCGACGCCTTCATGCGCAACATGGTGAGGATCCTGGTCGGCACCATGCTCGAAGTAAGCAACAGCCGCCGCTCAGTAGACAGCTTCACGAATCTCCTAGAAGGCGCCTCCCGCTCGGAAGCAGGCGACACGGCCCCACCCCACGGCCTTTACCTAGAGTCGGTCAACTACACGTAACCGACTTTGACCCCCCTCTGGGGTGGTCAATATCCGATGCGCTTGTGTGCCGGCGCTGCTCGACAAGCTGCCGATGAGAAGGGCCCGGGGGTGTCGGGCCGGCAGCGGCGTCCTCTTTCCGCCCCACGGGGTCCGAGGCGACAGCCGCAGTGTCCAGTGGCGGAAACCCAGCAACGGCCCGACACCCCCGGGCCCTTCCCAACCGACGCGCTAAACGAGCTCGAGATAGACCATCTCGGTCGAATCCGACCGGCGCGGACCGAGCTTGACGATCCGCGTGTACCCGCCCGGCCGCTCCGTGTACCGCGGCGCGACCTCCTCGAACAGCTTGTGCACGATGAACTTGTCGTTGTGCAGCGTCGCCAGGGCCTGACGGCGAGCGTGAAGGTCGCCGCGCTTGGCCAGCGTGATCAGCTGCTCGACCTCGGGCTTGACCGCCTTGGCCTTTGCCTGGCTGGTCTTGATCCGCTCGTGCTCGATCAGCTGCTTGGAGAGGTTGGAGAGAAGCGACTCCCGATGCGACGCGTCACGACTCAGTTTGTTTCGCTTCTTGCGGTGGCGCATCGGGGTTCCTTGCCTCGCTCGCTGCTTCCTCAGTCCGCCTGAAGGTCGAGTCCGCGGGACTGCAGGGTCTCGATCACTTCCTCGATCGACTTCGAGCCAAAGTTGGGGATCGCGTTCAGCTCAGAGCGAGTCTTGCGCACGAGGTCGCCAACCGTCTGCACGCCGGCCCGCTTGAGGCAGTTGTAGGAGCGCACGCCTAGCTCCAACTCCTCAATCAGGATCTCGTCGAGACCGTTGTTAGCAGCGGACCCGACCGCATCGCCAGCGCCGAGGGACAGCCCGTCGCCACCGGGGAGCGGCGCGGCTATTGCTTCGCGCGCGGTCAGCTCCTCAACCCGCTCGGCGTCGGTGAAGATCGCCAGCGTCTTGATCAGGATCTCCGAGGCCTCGCGCAACGCGGCGGCCGGCTCGATCGAGCCGTCGGTCTCGAGCTCCAGGGTCAATTTGTCGAAGTCGGTGCGCTGCCCCACGCGGGCGGTCGCAACCGAGTACGAGGCACGGCGAATCGGCGAGAAGATCGAGTCGATCGGAATCACGCCGATCGGTTGATCGTCGGACTTGTTCTCCTCGGCGGGCGAGTAGCCGCGGCCGCGACCGATCGTCAGGTAGACCTCGAGCTTGGTTTTCTTCTCCAAGGTTGCAATCGGCGCATCGGGGTTGAGGATCTCCACCCCGGAAGGCAGATCGATGTCCTTGGCCTTGACCTCGCCGGGACCGGTGGCAACCAGCGGCGCCTCGACCTCGTCGGCATCGGTGTGCATGCGAACGACGAGATCCTTCAAGTTGAGAATGATGTCGGTGACGTCCTCCTTGACGCCGGGCACGCTGGAGAACTCGTGCGCGACGCCCTCGATGCGGACGCTGGTGACGGCGGCGCCGCCCAGTGAGGAGAGCAGGACGCGCCGAAGGCCGTTACCGAAGGTGTAGCCGAACCCCTTGTCGAGGGGCTCGATCGTGAACGTGCCGCGGCGGTCATCCGCCGTGTCTGCGGTGATACGAGGGACCTGAAAGTCAGTGGTCATGAGTTCCTTGCGTATGGGTGTTTCAGAAATCGGGTCCGGACTACTTGGAATACAGCTCGACGATCAGCTGCTCCTGCACCGGCGCCGAGATCTCCGCGCGCTCTGGGAGGCGCAGGACCTTGGCGGTAAGCGAGTCGTGGTCGGCCTGCAGCCAGGCCGGCACGGTCGAGACGAGCTCGGTCGCTTTGCGAATCGTGTCGGTGGCCGCCGAGCCCGACTTGATCGAGATCACGTCCTCGGGGCGCACTTGGTAGGAGGGAACGTCGACGCGGCGCCCGTTGACCATCCAGTGGCCATGGCCCACCAGCTGCCGGGCCTGACGCCGCGATGCGGCGAAGCCCAGTCGCACCAAGACGTTGTCGAGGCGGGACTCGAGCAGGCGCAGCAGGTTCTCACCGGTGACGCCCTCCTGGCGCGAGGCCTTGTCGTAATAAGCGCGAAACTGGCTCTCAAGCACCTGGTAGTAGCGACGCGTCTTCTGCTTCTCGCGTAGCTGCACGCGGTACTCGGACTGGCGCATGCGGCCGCGGCCGTGGTCGCCGGGTGGGTAGGAGCGGCGCTCAACGCCGCACTTGTCGGTGAAGCAGCGCTCACCCTTGAGGAAGAGCTTCTGTCCCTCGCGGCGGCACTGCTTGCACTGGGCCGAGGTATCGCGGGCCATTAGACGCGCCTCCGCTTCTTCGGGCGGCAGCCGTTGTGAGCCTGGGGCGAGACATCCTTGACCGTGGTCACGTCGAGACCCGCGGCCTGCAGCGAGCGGATCGCCGTCTCGCGGCCCGAACCGGCGCCCTTGGCGAAGACCTCGACTTTTTCGAGCCCGTGTTCCATCCCCTTCTTGGCCGCCGCGTCGGCAGTGACCTGGGCGGCAAACGGGGTCGACTTGCGCGAGCCTTTGAAGCCAGCCGAGCCGGCCGACTCCCAGGCGATCACGTTGCCCTGGGGGTCGGTCAGGGTGACGATGGTGTTGTTGAAGGAAGTCTTGATGTGGGCCTGGCCGTAGGCGATGTTCTTTTTCACCCGGCGGCGGGTGCGACCTTTACTGGGTTTTTTGGCGGTTGCCATCGTCTCCTCTGCCTTACACCTTGCGCTTGCCGGCGACGCTCATCCGGCGCGGACCCTTGCGGCCACGCGCGTTGGTCTTCGTCCGCTGACCGCGGACAGGGAGGCCGCGACGGTGCCGCAGCCCCCGGTAGGCGCCGATCTCCATCAGTCGTTTTACGTCCTGGGAGCGCTCGCGCCGCAGATCGCCCTCGACCTCGCGCCGCTCGACTGCCTCACGCAGTTTCACGACCTCTTCCTCAGTCAGATCCTTGACCGAAGTGTTGGGATCGATCTTGGTCTCGGCGAGGATGTCGGCAGCGGTCGACCGGCCGATGCCAAAGATGTAAGTGAGCCCGATTTCAACCCGCTTGTTGACCGGGATGTTGATCCCCGCGATACGCGCCATCGATCAGCCCTGCCGCTGCTTGTGACGCGGGTTTTGGCAGATCACTAGGACCGCACCATTACGGCGGATTACCTTGCACTTTTCGCACATCGGCTTTACGGAAGCTCGGACCTTCATCGCTCCGGTGGTTGTCTCGACTACAGGACTCCCGCCCGCCCCATGAGTCGGGCAAGCGGGCACGAACAAACGGCCCTCAGGGCCGACCGGGAAAGATAGCAGGGGACGGGCTTCGAGACGGTCTCGGCTGGTGCAGACGGGTGGGGTCGTCGGGGGAATTGACCACCGCGCGTTGCGCGGTGGAATCTGGAGCGCGGCTACGCCGCGCAATTGACAGATTGCATGTCGCCGCTTCGCGACATTCCCCCGATGACCCCACCCGTCTATTGGAACGACACGCCCCCGAAGCACTGTTGTGCGAGAGCTGAAAGACCAGGCGGCAGAAAGACGTTCGACGGACCGACTACTCGTCCTCGTGCCAAGGGGTGAGGATCCGTGGGCCGTCGGCTGTGACCGCGATCGTGAACTCGAAGTGGGCGGCCAGGGAGCCGTCCTGCGAGTAGACGGCCCAACCATCGTCCCCCATGCGGACCAGAGGACCACCGGCGTTGACCATCGGCTCGATCGCCAGCACCGTGCCCTCCTCCAGCTCCGGCCCCTTGCCCGGCTCGCCGAAATTCGGCACCTGCGGCTCCTCGTGCATGTCGCGACCGATCCCGTGGCCGACCAGAGTGCGGATGATCGAGAGCCCCTCGATCTCGACCGTCCGCTGGACCGCCGCCGAGACGTCGCCGAGGTGGTTGCCGGGCTGCATCTGCTCCGCGGCGGCGAAAAGCGCGGCCTTGGTCACATCGAGCAGCTCGCGCGCCTCTGGGCTGACGGGACCGATCGGCAACGTCATCGCCGCGTCGGAAACCCAACCGTCCTTGATCACCCCGACGTCGACCGAGAGGACATCGCCGCGCTTCAGCTCGTATGGGCCGGGGATCCCGTGGACGACCATCGAGTTCGGCGAAGCGCAAATCGAGCCCGGAAAGCCGCGGTAGCCCTTGAAAGCAGGCTCTGCCCCCTGCGAGCGGATGAACTTCTCGGCGGCCTCGTCGAGCTCCTTGGTGGTGACGCCCGCGCGAGCCTTGGCCGCGAGCATCCGCAGGCAGCGGACGAGGATCGCCCCGGACGCGGCCATTTTGTCGACCTGCTCCGGCGTCTTGCAGATGATCATCCGATACACGCTAACCGCACCGCCAACCGGCTCAGATGGCCTCGTCGGCTTCCAGCTTCAGGGTTGCCAAGGAGCGGCGTAACTCGTCGGCGACCGCATCTGGGGCGGCGCCGCCGTCGATGCGGCGCAACAGGCTCTGATGGTCGTAGTAGTCGATCAAGGGCTCAGTCTTCTCGTGGTAGGTCTCGAGCCGGTGGCGAATCACCTCGGGCTTGTCGTCATCGCGCACGATCAACTCACTGCCGTCGACGTCACAGACCCCCTCCGTTTCCGGCGGGTTGAACTCGACGTGGAAGACGTGACCGTTCTCGACGCAGGTGCGGCGGCCACCCAGGCGCCGCATCACCTCCTCGTCGCTGGCATCGATCAGCAGCACGCCTGTCAGCTTGCGGCCGAGCTCGCCAAGCTTCTCCGCCAACGCCTCGGCCTGGGGCACGGTGCGCGGGAAGCCATCGAGAATGAAACCATCGGCAGCCTCGGCCGAGTCGATCCGCTCGGCGATCGCGCCGACGATCACGCCATCTGGAACCAGGTCGCCACGATCCATGTACTGCTTGGCGGCCTTTCCCAGCTCGGTTTCGTCACGCACGGCCGCACGCAGAATGTCCCCAGTCGCGTAGTAGGGCAGCTGCAGATCTTCCTGCAACCGCTCCCCCTGCGTGCCCTTACCGCTGCCGGGCGGGCCAAGAAGTACGAGGTTGAGCTCTATTTGAGGAAGCCCTCGTAATTGCGCATCATCAGCTGTGCCTCGAGTTGCTTGACCGTATCCAAGGCAACGCCGATCACGATCAGGATCGAGGTGCCGCCGAAGAAGAAGTTCGCCGACGTCTGGCTGATCAAGATCGTCGGCAATGCGGCCACTGCGCCCAGATAAAGAGCGCCGGGGAAGGTAAGGCGGGAGAGGATGCGGTCGAGGTATTCAGCGGTCGGCCGCCCCGGGCGCACGCCCGGGATGAAACCGCCGTATTTCTTCAAGTTGTCGGCTTGATCCACCGGGTTGAAGGTGACCGCCGTATAGAAGTAGGTGAAGACGATGATGAAGAAGACCTCGCCGACCACGTAAGCCCAGCCGTTGGGACTGAAGAAAGCAGCGAAGTCGAGCGCTGCGGGGGTGTTGAGCAGCTGTCCGATCGTCGGCGGGAAGGCCATGATCGAGGCGGCGAAGATGACCGGGATCACGCCGGCCATGTTGACCCGCAGCGGCAGGTAGGTGGACCCGCCGGAGGTCATTTTGCGCCCCACGACCCGTTTCGCGTACTGAACCGGGATACGGCGCTGTCCCTCCTGGACGAAGACGATCGCGACGATCACTGCCAGGGCGACGAAGGGCATCATCACCTTGAATACTGGGTCGGGGTTGGTCCACCAGGCCTGGATCCCGCCCGGTAGGCCGGAGACGATCGAGGCGAAGATCAGCAGCGAGATGCCGTTGCCGATGCCGCGCTGGGTGATCAGCTCGCCGATCCACATCAGCAAGGTGCAGCCGGCCGTCAGGCAGATCACGATCAGGAGGATTTTCGGCCCGGTGAGGTCGCCGATCACGTTGCCGCCGGCCTGGCTGCCGAACGAGCGGAAGAGGAAGACAAAGCCCCAGGCCTGGGCAAAGGCCAGCCCGACGGTGAGGTAGCGCGTGTACTGGGTGATCTTCTGCTGCCCCACCTCGCCTTCTTTCTGCAGTTTCTCCAGCGAGGGGACAACGACGGTCAGCAGCTGCAGGATGATCGAGGCGGTGATGTAGGGCATGATCCCCAGCGCGAAGAGCGAGAGCCGCTCCAGCGCGCCGCCCGAGAAGAGGCTCAGAAAGCCCAGCACGTTGCTGCCGGAGAAGTTCTGTGAGAGTTCCTTGACCGCGTCGGCATCCACCCCGGGCGCGGGGATGTAAGCGCCGAGCCGGTAGAGCAGCAGCATCGCCGCGGTGAAGGCAAGTTTCTTGCGGATCTCCGCGACGCTGAAAGCGTTCGCAATAGTCCTGAGCATTACGGCTCCAGAGTGTGACAGGAACCGCCAGCAGCCTCGATCTTCTCTTTGGCTGCCGCGCTGAAGGCGTGCGCGTGGACATCGAGCTTCTTCGAGATCTCACCGCGGGCGAGGATCTTGACCGGATCGGAGCGCTTCGCCAGGCCCTTCTCCTTGAGTGACTCGACGCTTACCTCAGCTCCCGCGTCGAAGCGCTCCTCGAGGTCGCCGACGTTGACCGGCTGGGTCGAGGTGCGGAAGTTCTCGAAGGGCATCGACTGCTTTTTGTGCGGGCCGCGCAGCTTTCGCATCCGCATGTGGATCGGGTTCTGCCCACCCTCGTAGCCAGCCTTGCGCTTACGGCCGGAGCGCGCCCCGGCCCCCTTGTGCCCGCGCCCAGAAGTCTTCCCCAGCCCACTCCCCTCGCCGCGTCCAATCCGCTTGCGCGGCCGTTTCGAGCCAGGCTTGGGCGAAAGGTTATGAAGCCCAATCTCCAGCGAACGCTCGCTGGGAGCGTCGTCCTTGGCTTTGTCGGCCTTCTCAGCCACCGTCCACCTCCACCAGATGCGAAACAACCCTCAACTGCCCCTGCAGCTGCGGAGAATCTTTCTTCTCAGCGGAGGAACCGATCTTCCCCAGCCCGAGCGCGTAAAGCGTCGCTTTCTGGCTGGGATTCGTCCCCGCGGCAGACCGAACCTGCTTGACCTTGACCACACTCACGACTGCTCCTCGGCTTTCGGCTCCTCAGCTTTCTCCTCGGCTGGGGCGGCCGCCGTCTCGGCCGGAGCCTCCTCAGCTTTCGCGGCATCGGCCTCTCCGGCGGGTGGCGCCGTAGGGGGGACCTCCTCTGAGGAAGCTTTAGCTACCGCAGGAGGAGGTGGGTCCCCTACGGTGACAGGACCCGCCGGCGAGGACTCGCTCGCGTCCCCTGCGCCGACAGGACCCGCGGCCTGAGGCCCCGGTCCCTCGGCCTCCGAACCCTCGGCGGAAATGGTGGTCGCGCCGTTGGTCTTCTCAACTCCAAGCACCTGAGCAACGGTCAACCCACGAAGCTCTGCGACCTCCTCTGGCCTACGAAGCCGGACCAGCCCGTCCATCGTCGCCTTGACCAGGTTGATCGGGTTCTGCGTGCCAATGCTCTTGGTCAGCACATCCCGCACCCCACCCAGCTCGAGCACGGCGCGCACGCCGCCGCCGGCGATGACGCCGGTACCCGGGCTGGCCGGGCGCAGGACGACGTGGCCGGCGCCGTAGCGGCCGATGATTTTGTGGGTCAGCGTCTGCCCGTATTTGGGCACGCGGATCAAGCTCTTGCGCGCGTTCTCGACCGCCTTCTGGATCGCCAGCGGGACCTCGCGTGCCTTGCCGTAGCCGATTCCGACGACGCCCTCTTCGTCGCCGACGGCGACCAGCGCGGTGAAGGAGAAGCGGCGGCCGCCCTTGACTACCTTGGCAACGCGGTTGATCTCGATCACGCGCTCCTGGAGATCGAGCCCGCGCGGGCTCACCGTCTCCACGTTGGTCATGTCCATGCCCTTCATCGGACCGGACAGGGTAGCTGGATGGACAAGGCGCGGCGGCGGGCCATCAGAACTTCAGCCCCTTCTCCCTGGCGCCTTCGGCTAGAGCCTTCACGCGGCCGTGGAACTTGTAGCCGCCGCGATCGAAAACACAGGTCTCAACGCCCGCTTTCTTGGCGCGCTCGGCGAGCAGCTCGCCCGCCCGTTTCGCCTGCTCGCTTGCCGTCAGCTTGCGCAGCTCCGGCTCGGTCCAGTTGACCGCGGCCAGGGTCTGGCCAGCGGCGTCGTCAACGAGCTGGGCAAAGACACCGCGGTTGGAGCGGTAGACGGAAAGGCGCGGACGCTCGGCGCTGCCGATGATGCGGGCGCGGACCCGGCGGCGACGGCGCAGGCGCTGCTGGCGCTTGGTCATGACGGTCATGCGCGCTTGCCTACCTTGCGCATCACGTGCTCGTCGCGGTAGCGAATCCCCTTGCCCTTGTAGGGCTCCGGCGGGCGGCGCTTGCGGATGTCCGCCGCGACCTGGCCGACCAGCTGCTTGTCGATGCCGCGCACGATGACCTCGGTCGGCTGCGGAACCTCGAACTCGATCCCCTCCGGCGGCTCGATCGAGACCGGATGCGAGTAGCCGAGCGCCAGCTCGAGGCTCTTGCCTTTGAGCTGGGCGCGGTAACCGACTCCCTGGATCTCCAGCCGCTTCTCGAAGCCGTCGGTAACGCCCTCGACCATGTTCGCGATCAAGCTGCGGGTCAGCCCGTGCAGGGCGCGGTGCTCACCGCGATCGGTCGGCCGCTGCACGGTCACGGCGCCGTTCTCCTGCTCAACCGTCATATCGGCCGCGAGCCTCTGCTCCAGCTCCCCCTTTGGGCCCTTGACCGCGACTCGCCCAGGGGCGAGCTCGACCGTTACGGACTCGGGGACGACAATTGGCTTTCTTCCGATTCGGCTCATAAATCTCGTCTACCAGACGTAGGCAACTACCTCGCCGCCGACGCCCTTCGCCTTGGCTTCGTGCCCGGTCATCACGCCAACCGAGGTGCTGATGATCGCGGTGCCGCTGCCGCCGTGCACGCGCGGCACTTCCTTGTGATCGACGTAGCGCCGCCGCCCCGGCCGTGAGACCCGCTCCAGCCCAATGATCACCGGGCGGCGGTCCTCGGTGTACTTGAGCCGGATCTCGATCGCCTCGCCGACTTTTGCCGACTTACGGTGGAAGTCGCGAATGTACCCCTGCTCCTTGAGGATGCGGGACATCTCCTCCTTCAGGCGGGAGGCGGGGATCTCCACGTCGTCATGGCCGGAGCCAAGCGCGTTGCGGATCCGGGTCAGGTAATCGGCTATTGGGTCGTTGAGCATGGTTCTGTTGGTCCCGTCTGCCTACCAGCTCGACTTGGTCATGCCCGGGACATAGCCCTCGTGGGCAGCGTTACGCAGACAAATCCGGCAAAGGCCGAACTTGCGGAAGTAGCCGCGCGGGCGCCCACAGCGCCGGCAGCGGTTGTACTCGCGCGTTTTGAACTTGGACCCGCGGGCCTGCTTCACCTTCATCGAAGTCTTAGCCATCCTCAGAAGTCTCCTCGCTGGCCGAATTCTCGGCCTCTTCGCTCTCACCCTCCGTAGCCTCGCCCTCATCGCCGGCCTCGGGCTCCGGCTCGGGCTTGGCATACGCGTCGGGGTTCTCCTCTTTCAGCTGCTCCAGAGCAGCCTGCTCGGCCTCGGCCCGCTGCCGGGCTTCCTCCTTGCGCTTCTCCTCCTCAGCCGCCGCTTCAGCCTCGGCGTCACGACTGCCCGGCCGCCCCTCTTTGGCAAACGGCATACCGAGCCCGAGCAACAGCTCGAAGGCCTCCTCATCGGTGGGAGCGGAGGTCGCGATGGTGACATCGAGCCCGCGTACCTCATCGATCGAGTCGTAATCGATTTCCGGGAAGATCAGCTGCTCCTTGACCCCCATCGAGTAGTTGCCGCGGCCGTCAAAAGAACGCGGGTTGAGGCCGCGGAAGTCGCGGATGCGCGGCACCGCGATCGAGGTCAGCCGGTCGAAGAACTCCCACATCCGCGCCCGGCGAAGAGTGACGGAGAGCCCAACTGGCATCCCCTCGCGAACCTTGAACGAAGCGATCGACTTACGGGCCCGGCGCACGCTCGGCTGTTGGCCGGCGATCGTCGCCAGCTGCTCCTGCGCAGCCTCGAGCATCTTGGCGTTCTGCTTCGCCTCGCCGACCCCCATGTTGAGGACGATCTTCTGCAGGCGCGGCACTTGCATCGCGCTCGAGTAGCCGAATTTCTGGGTCAGCGCCGGCGCGACCTCCTGCTCATAGCGCTCGCGCAAGCGCGGCGGGGGCGCAGCCTGGGACTGTGGGGTCGTTGCCGCCTCCATTAGAGCGACACCCCGCTTCGCTTCGCGAAGCGCTCGCGCTTGCCGCCTTTGTCGCGACGAACGCCAATGCGGGTGGGCTTGTTGTCTTTGGGGTCGAGCAGCATCACGTTGGAGACGTGGATCGGGCCCTCCTTCTCGACGATCCCGCCGAGCTGCTGACCCGCTTTTTTCGCGTCCTGCGTCGGGCGCGGTTTTTCGTGCCGCTTGACCAAGTTGAGGCCCTCGACGTAGACGAAGCTGCGCTTCGGCTCGGTGCGCAGGACGCGGCCGGTCTTGCCGGAGTCCTTGCCACCGATCACCTTGACCATGTCGTCGGTGGTGATCCGCATCGCCTTGCTCATCAGAGAACCTCCGGAGCAAGCGAGACGATTTTCATGAAGTTGCGCTCGCGCAGCTCGCGGGCCACCGGCCCGAAGATGCGGGTGCCGCGCGGGTTGTTGCTGGCTGGGTCGATCAGCACCGCGGCGTTCTCGTCGAAAGAGATGTAGGTGCCATCCGAGCGGCCAAGCTGCTTCTTTGTTCGCACCACAACCGCCTGAACGACCTCGCCCTTGCGGACGCCACCCTGCGGGCTGGCCTGTTTGACCGTCGCCGTGATCACGTCGCCGACACCGGCATAGCGCCGGTGGGAACCACCTTTTACCCGGATGCAGAGGATCTCCCGCGCACCCGAGTTGTCAGCAACCTTGAGTCTGGACTCCTGCTGGATCATCGCTCTACTTTGCCTTCTCCAATACCTCGACCAGGCGCCAGCGCTTGGTCTTGGAGAGCGGCCGCGTCTCGACTACGCGGACCACGTCGCCCTCGCCCGCCTCGTTCTGCTCGTCGTGAGCGTGCAGCGTGCGCGAGCGCCGGATGACCTTCTCGTAGGTCGGATGCCGCCGCACGATGTCGACCCGAACCGTGATCGATTTCTGGCCTTTATCGGAGACGACGATGCCCTGCCGGATCTTGGCCGCGTTCGCGTCCTTCTCCGCAGCAGGCGTCCCGGTCCCTGGAGTCTTCTTTTTCTTCGCGGCAGCCCGTTCCTTGCGCCGTTCCACCCCACGCCGCTTGCGCTCCGCCAAGCGAGCAGCCTTCCGCTCCTCCGGCGACTGCTGTGAGCCGGCCTTGTGAGGCCGACGCGACTTCTCGAGCCGACGCTTCTCCTTCCAGGGAAGCTCATCCTCAGGATTGGGCTCAGACTCAGCAGCTTTCTCCTCACTGGCCGGGGCATCCGCTTCTTCGGCCGGAGCCTCCGCCTCGTCAGCCCCCGACTCCTCTGACGCGGGTGGCGCGGCAGGGGGGACCTCCCCCGAGGAAGCTTTAGCTACCGCAGGGGGAGGTGGGTCCCCTGCCGTGACAGGACCCGCGTCCTGAGGCTTCTCGTCCTTGGGAGCGTCCTGCTCGGTGCTGTCGTCTTTTTTAGTCTCGTCCTCAGCCATCATTTCCTCAGCTCTCGATCGACGTCGATCCCGCGCTGCTTGGCAACCGTCAGCAGCCGCGCCACGTCGCGCTTGGACTGGCCCAACCGGGCCGTGTTCTCCAGCTCGCCGGTCGCGTGCCGGAAGCGCAAGTTGAAGGACTCCTGTTTGGCATCGATCAGCTTCGCCACCAGCTCGTCGTCTTTCATGTTGTGGGCCTCGGCCGCCTTCATCACGACTCCACTCCCTCGCGCAGCACGAACTTGGTCTTGATCGGGAGCTTGTGACCGGCCAGGCGCAACGCCTCGCGGGCAAGATCCTCGGGCACGCCGGCCAGCTCGAACATCACTTTGCCGGGCTTGACCACGGCGACCCACCCCTCCGGGTTGCCCTTGCCCGAGCCCATCCGCGTCTCGGCGGGCTTCTTGGTGTAGGGCTTGTCGGGGAAAACGTTGATCCAAACCTTGCCGCCACGTTTGATCTTGCGGGTCATCGCGACACGGGCGGCCTCGATCTGGCGGTTGGTAATCCAGCCACGGTCGAGTGCCTTCAGCCCGTACTCGCCAAAAGCGACATGGCTGCCGCCCTTGGTGTTGCCGCGCATGCGGCCGCGCATCTGTTTGCGGTGCTTGACCCGCTTCGGCATCAGCATGAGTGGTTGCTCCTTCCGGCACAGTGCGCCTCAGCCGAGCGAAAACCAAACTGGGCGAGGACGCAGGGTGCAGCCTTTGCTGGTTGCAAAGGCAAACCCGAGGACGAAGATCCAGTGCCGGTTTGCAGCCGGCTGAGGTGTGCTGTGTTGGGAGGAGCAACCACTACCGACCACCCCCTCCACGCCCACCGCGACCGCGGTCGCCGCCTGGACGTCCGCCGCGCTGGCCGCCCTGCGGCTCACCGTCATCGGGGACCTGGTCGGTGCGGAAGCCCTCGGGCATCACTTCGCCCTTGTTGATCCAGCATTTGACGCCGATCCGGCCAGCGGTGGTGCGAGCCTCGAAGAAGCCGTAGTCGATATTGGCCCGCAGCGTGTGCAGGGGCACACGTCCGTCGGAGTAGCTTTCGGTCCGTGCCATCTCGGAGCCGCCGAGCCGGCCGGAGACCTGCAGCTTCACGCCCTTGGCGCCGGAGCGCATCGCCGAGGTCAGGGCGCGTTTCATCGCCCGCCGGAAAGCGACCCGGTTCTGCAACTGCTCGGCGATCGACTGGGCAACCAGTTTGGCGTCTAGCTCGGGGCGCTTCACCTCGCGGATGTTGACCTTGACCGGCTTGCCGGTCAGCTTGTGCAGCTCCTTGCGCAGGGCGTCGACTTCACTGCCCGACTTGCCAATCACGATGCCGGGGCGGGCGGTGTGGATGTCGACGGAGACCTCGCCGCGACGCTCGATCGTGATGCTCGAAAGCCCAGCGTGAGCAAGTTTGCCTTCGATGTGCGCACGGATCTTGAGGTCCTCCTCGAGCACATCGGCAAAGCCCTTCTCGTCGAACCAGTTCGACTTCCAGTTCTGGATATAGCCGACGCGGAAGCCGCCGGGATGGATCTTCTGTCCCATTAGATGTCCTCTTCCGGACTTAGCGCCACCGCGATGTGGCAGGTTCGCTTGTTGATCGGAGTCGCCCTGCCCAGCGCCCGTGGGCGGAAACGGCGCAGCGTCGGGCCTTCGTCGACGGTGATCTCGGCCACCTTCATCTCATCGGCGATCAAGTCGTGGTTGTTCTCTGCATTGGCGGCGGCCGACTCGATCAGCTTGCCGATGTCCTGCGCGGCTGCGCGCGGCGAGAACTGGAGCAGCGCCCGTGCCCGGTCGATCTGCAAGCCGCGGACCTGGTCGGCGATGAGGCGGGCCTTGCGCGGTGCGATGCGCACGTAGCGAGAGCTGGCGCGGACGACGATCGGGACCGGCTTTACCTTAGGAGCCTCTTTTTTCGCAGGCTCTTTTTTGGCAACGGCTTTGGCTTTCTCTTTTTTTGCAGCTTTTTTCTTCGCCGGCTCTTTTTTGCCCGCAGCTTTTTTGCCCGCAGCTTTGGCGTCGCCTTTTGGAGCGGCTTTCTTCGCCGGCTCTTTTTTGGCTTTTTTGCTGTTTTTCTTATCCGGGGTCTCGTCAGCCATTCCTACTCACCCTTGCCGGTGCCGGAGTGGGCGCGGAAGGTCCTCGTCGGCGCGAACTCGCCGAGCTTGTGACCGACCATCGACTCGGAGATAAAAACCGGCACGTGCTTGCGGCCGTCGTGGACGGCGATCGTGTGGCCGACCATGTCGGGGAAGATCGTCGAGGTACGCGACCAGGTTTTGACCATCTGCTTCTGGCCGGACTCGTTCATCGCCGAGATCCGCTTCATCAGCGCCGCTTCCACCCACGGGCCCTTTTTGGTCGAACGTCCCATTACCTCTTCTTCTTCCCGCGGCGTCGGCCGCGCACGATGTAACGATCGGACTGCTTGCCCTTCTTGCGGGTGCGGTAGCCGAGCGTCGGCTTGCCCCACGGGGTGACTGGATGGCCACCGGGCGTGTGGTGAGCCTCGCCGCCGCCGTGCGGGTGGTCGACCGGGTTCATCGCCACGCCGCGGCTCTGCGGCCGCTTGCCCTTGTGCCGGTTGCGGCCGGCCTTGCCGATCTTCATGTTCTGGTGCTCGGCGTTGGAGAGCTGGCCGATCGTCGCCCGGCACTCTGCGCGCACCATCCGCATCTCGGTCGAGGGCAGGCGCAGGGTCACCATCTCACCCTCCTTCGCCACCAGCTGGATCGCGGTGCCGGCGGCCCGGCCCATCTTGCCGCCCTGGCCGGCGGTCAGCTCGACGTTGTGGACGATCGTGCCGGTCGGCATCTCGCTCATCGCCAGCGCGTGGCCCGGTTTGATGTCGGCGCCCTCGCCCGACTGGACGGTGTCGCCTGGCGCCAGCCCGGCCGGGGCGAGGATGTAGCTCTTCTCGCCGTCGGCGTAGTGGATCAGCGCGATGTAGCAGCTGCGGTTCGGGTCGTACTCGATGCTGGCGACCTTCGCCGGCACCCCGTCCTTGCGGCGCTTGAAGTCGATCTTGCGGTAGCGACGCTTGGCGCCGCCGCCGCGATGGCGCGCGGTGATGCGGCCGTTCGCGTTGCGGCCGCCGGACTTGCGTAGCCCTTCGGTGAGCTTCGCCTCGGGCTCTGAAGCGGTCAGCTGCTCGCGTAGTGGGTAGGTGGCGAAGCGGCGGCCCGGGCTGGTCGGTTTGGTTTTGCGGTTCGGCATCTCTCTCCCTACGCAGTCTCGGCGCCTTCGAACAGCTCGATCCGCTCGCCCGGCGAAAGCTGGACCACGGCCTTCTTCCAGCCGCGGGTGCGACCTTTGCTCAGGTTGCGGCGCTTTGGCTTCGGCCGCACCTTGGAGGTCCGCACCTGGGCAACGCCAACGTCGAAGATCTCTTCAACCGCAGCTGCAATCTGCATCTTGTGTGCGCGGTCGTCGACCCTGAACGTGTACTTGCCTTCGCCGATCAGGGCGTAGCTCTTCTCGGAGACGACGGGCCGGATGATGATGTTGCGTGCGTGCATCAGCCCAGCCTCTCCTTGAGCGTTTCCAGTGCTTTTTCGGAGATGACCAGCGAGGCGGCACCAATCACGTCGGCGACGCCAATCGCGCCCACCTCGGCAACGGTGACGCGGGCGATGTTGCGAAAGCTCTTCAGCGCGCCGGTCTCCTCTGCATCGAGAACGATCAGGGTCGGCCGCTTCGCGCCCCATTTCTCCAGCGCTTGAGCAGCTGCCTTGGTCGAGGGAGTCTCGAAGGGCGCGGGATCGAGCACAGCCACGCTGCCACGCTCGGCGTGCACCGAGAGCGCCGCCCGCATCGCCTTGCGGCGCGCTTTGCGGTTGACCTTGACCGTGTAGTGCCGGGGCTTGGGACCGAAGGTAACGCCACCGCCGAAGCGGCTGGAGACGCCGAGCGTGCCCACACGAGCGCGACCGGTTCCCTTCTGGCGCCAAGCCTTGGCGGTCGTGAAAGCAACCTCGCCGCGAGTCAAGGTCGAGGCGGTGCCGCGACGACGCGAGGCCATGTCGGCGCGCGCCGTCTCGTGCACGAGCGACTGATGAAAGGGCTCGGCGAAGAGCTCTTCGGCAGATCCGCTTTGGTCGTCTTGCCGAGCACCGCGGCTTTAGCCATCGGTCCTCACCTCCAAGAGGGCGTTGCGCGCGCCCGGCACCGAGCCCTTGAGCAACAGCAGGTTGCGCTCGGCGTCGACGTCGGCCACTTCGAGGCCACGCTGGGTCGTCCGCTTGTTGCCCATCTGACCGGGCATCCGCTGACCTTTGAAGACGCGGCCGGGGAAGGCGCTGGCGCCGATCGACCCCGGCGCCCTGACGTTGTGGGAGCCGTGGCTGACTGGGCCGCGGCTGAAATTGTGGCGCTTGATTCCGCCCTGGAAGCCCTTGCCGATCGAGACGCCCGAGACTTTCACCCGCTGGCCAGCCTCAAAGACAGCGACGGTTACGTCGTCGCCCACCTTGGGCCCCTCCTCGGCGCCGAGGTCCTCGTCGCGGAACTCGGCGAGGTGGCGCATTGGCGGGGCGCCGGCCTTCCTCAGGTGACCCAGCTCTGCCTTCGAGAGCTTGCGCTCGGCGACCTCGTCAAAGGCGAGCTGCACGGCCGCGTAGCCGTCGCGCTCAGCCTCGCGCACCGCGGTCACCTTGCAGGGACCGGCCTCGATCACGGTTACGGGAACCACGGTGCCGTCCTCGCGGAAGACCTGCGTCATGCCGAGCTTCTTGCCGAGGATCGCAGCCATCTAAAGGCGAATCTCGATGTCAACGCCCGCCGGCAGCGAGTCGAGGCGCTGCAGGGAGTCGACGGTTTTCGGCGACGGTTGCAGAATGTCGATCAGCCGCTTGTGGGTGCGGATCTCGAAGTGCTCGCGCGAGTCCTTGTCCTTGAACGGGGACTTGATCACGCAGTAGACGTTTTTCTCAGTCGGCAGCGGGACCGGGCCGGAGACGCTGGCGCCGGTTCGCTCCGCCGTCTCGACAATCTCGCGGGCAGCCCGATCTATGGCGTCGTGGTCGTACGCCTTGAGTCGGATTCGAATTTTCTGGGCCGCGATAGTCGCCACGGTGTCTCTTTCCTTGCTCTTCTCTCCCCGCGTCTTACCGCGCGGAAGGGGCGCCGCCCCTTGGTGGTGGGGCGCCGCCCCGGTCGTATGTCTTTCTTAAGTTGTCTCGCCACGAGAGCGGCGAGGGGCGGGCAAAGCCCGCCCTTGATGCGGGACTGCTACTCGATGATCTCTGCGACGACCCCCGAGCCGACGGTCCGGCCACCCTCGCGGATGGCGAAGCGCAGGCCCTGGTCCATCGCGATCGGCTGGATCAGCTCGATCGTCATCTCGACGTTGTCTCCCGGCATCACCATCTCGGTCCCCTCGGGGAGATTGGCGATTCCGGTCACGTCGGTCGTGCGGAAGTAGAACTGCGGCCGGTAGCCCGAGAAGAACGGCGTGTGACGGCCACCCTCCTCCTTCTTCAGGCAGTAGACCTCGGCTTTGAACTTGGTGTGCGGCGTGATCGAGCCCGGCTTGCAGAGAACCTGCCCGCGCTCAATCTCCTCGCGCTTGGTGCCGCGCAGCAGGGCGCCGATGTTGTCGCCGGCCTGGCCCTGGTCGAGCAGCTTGCGGAACATCTCGACCCCGGTGACGACCGTGGTCGTGGTGTCCTTGATGCCGACAATCTCAACCTCGTCGCTGGTGTTGACGATCCCCTGCTCGACACGACCGGTGGCGACGGTGCCGCGGCCGGTGATCGAGAAGATGTCCTCGATCGGCATCAGGAAAGGCTTGTCGAGGTCGCGGACCGGCTCCGGGATGTAGGAGTCGAGCGCGGCGGCCAGCTCGAAGATCGCTTTCTGGGCCTCTTCGTCGCCCTCGAGCGCCTTCAGCGCCGAGCCCTTGACGATCGGCGTGTCCTCGCCGGGGAAGTCGTACTCGTCGAGGAGTTCCTTGACCTCCTCCTCGACCAGCTCGATCAGTTCGTCGTCGTCGACCTGATCGACCTTGTTGAGGAAGACGACCACGTGCGGGACGTTGACCTGACGGGCGAGCAGGATGTGCTCGCGGGTCTGAGGCATCACGCCGTCGGCCGCCGAGACGACCAGGATCGCGCCGTCCATCTGCGCCGCGCCGGTGATCATGTTCTTGACGTAGTCGGCGTGGCCCGGGCAGTCGACGTGGGCGTAGTGGCGGTTCTCGGTTTCGTACTCAACGTGCGAGGTCGCGATCGTGATCCCGCGCTCTTTCTCCTCCGGGGCGTTGTCGATCTCAGCGAAGCTCTTCGCTTCGGTGTCG
Source organism: uncultured Solirubrobacterales bacterium (assembly GCA_963824215.1). Classification (GTDB taxonomy): domain Bacteria; phylum Actinomycetota; class Thermoleophilia; order Solirubrobacterales; family 70-9; genus VRUE01. The sequence goes on from CAWGOE010000001.1 coordinate 110,152, forward strand.
CCTTTGCCGGAGAGCGTGGTGGTGATCGCGGCCGTCAGCGTCGTCTTGCCGTGGTCGATGTGACCGATCGTGCCGACGTTCACGTGCGGCTTATCGCGCTCGAACTTCTCCTTTGACATCGCTCTCCGTTCTACCTTTCGAAATCGGGTTCTGTCTGACTTGGGTGTTTGACTCTTGAAACTGCCTGGCAGCCGGGAACCTGCTGCCTGCGGGCGAACCTGGGAAATATAGCCAGATTCACGAGGTGGCTCCTACCGGCTCCCCCGAGCGGTGCTCAACAATCTCCTCGGCGATGTTGGTCGGGACCTCCTCGTAGCGCTCAAACTGCATCGTGTAGGTGGCGCGGCCCTGGGTCGAGGAGCGCAGATCGGTCGCGTAGCCGAACATCTCGCCAAGCGGGACAAAGGCCTGCACGGCGAGCGCGTTGCCGCGCTGCTCCTGGCCCTGGACTTTGCCGCGGCGCCGTGAGAGGTCGCCGATCACGTCGCCGAGGAAATCCTCGGGGGTGACCACCTCGACCGCCATCACCGGCTCGAGCAGGACCGGGTCGGCCTTGCGGGCGGCCTCCTGGATCGCCATCGAGCCGGCGATTTTGAAGGCCATCTCCGAGGAGTCGACGTCGTGGAAAGAGCCGTCGATCAGTTCGACTTTGACGTCGACCATCGGGTAGCCGGCTTTGACGCCGTTCTCCAGCGCCTCTTTCATCCCCTGTTCGGCCGGGCCGATGTATTCGCCGGGGATGGCGCCGCCCTTGATCTTGTTGACGAACTCGAAGCCCTCGCCCGGCGCCGGCTCGGCGTTGATGACGACGTGGCCGAACTGACCACGGCCGCCGGTCTGGCGGACGAAGCGCGCCTCGACCTTCTTGACCTCCTTGCGGATGGTCTCGCGGTAGGCGACCTGGGGTTTGCCGACGTTGGCGTCGACTTTGAACTCGCGCAGCATGCGGTCGACGATCACCTCGAGGTGGAGCTCGCCCATGCCGTGGATCAGGGTCTGGCCGGTTTCCTCGTCGGATTCAATCCGGAAGGTCGGGTCCTCCTCGCCGAGGCGCTGCAGGGCCGTGCCCATCTTCTCCTGGTCGGCTTTCGTTTTCGGCTCGATCGCGACCGCGATCACCGTCTCGGGGAATTCGATGCTCTCCAGGGCGATCGGGGCGTCGGGCGCGGCCAGCGTGTCGCCGGTGCCCGTTTCCTTGAGGCCAACCCCGGCGCAGATATCGCCCGAGTACACCTCCTCGATCTCCTCGCGGCTGTTTGCGTGCATCATCAGCAGCCGCCCGATCCGCTCGGTCTTGCCGGTTTTGACGTTGAGCACCCGACCCCCAGCTTCAAGCGTGCCCGAGTAGACGCGGAAATAGGTGAGCTTGCCGACGTAGGGGTCGGTCATGATCTTGAAGGCCAGGGCAGCGAAGGGCCCACTGTCATCCGCGGGGCGCTCAGCCTCGGTCGGCTCGTCCTCGCCCTTGCCCGCCGGGACGAGGCCGGTGACCGGGGGTACCTCGAGCGGCGAGGGCAGCAACTCGACGACCGCGTCGAGCAGCGGCTGCACACCCTTGTTCTTGAACGAGGAGCCGCAGAGGACCGGCGTCACCTTGGTGTCGAGGCAGGCGCGATGAAGCGACTTCGCGATCCGCTCGTGGGGGATCTCCTCCTCGGCCAGGTAGGCCTCCATCAGCTCGTCGTCGTAGTCAGCGCAGGCCTCGATCAGCTGGGTTCGGTATTCCTCGGCCTGGTCGGCGAGGTCAGCCGGGATCTCGACGGTCTCGAACTCCGTCCCCAGCTCGTCTTTCCAGACCAGCGCTTTCATCTCGATCAGGTCGACGACGCCGATGAAGTCGCCCTCGCTGCCGATCGGCAGTTGGATCGGCAGCGGATTGGCCCCAAGCCGGTCCTTCATCGTCTCGACGGCGTTGAAGAAGTCTGCGCCGGTGCGGTCCATCTTGTTGATGTAGGCGAAGCGCGGCACCTTGTACTTGTCGGCCTGGCGCCAGACGGTCTCCGACTGCGGCTCGACGCCGGCGACGGCGTCGAAGACGGCAACCGCGCCGTCGAGGACGCGCAGGCTGCGCTCGACCTCGACCGTGAAGTCGACGTGGCCGGGCGTGTCGATGATGTTGATCCGGTGGCCCTCCCACTCACAGGCGGTCGCGGCGGAGGTGATCGTGATGCCACGCTCCTGCTCCTGTTCCATCCAGTCCATCACCGCGGCGCCCTCGTGGACCTCGCCGATTTTGTGCGTGCGGCCGGTGTAGTAGAGGATGCGCTCGGTCGTCGTCGTCTTACCGGCGTCGATGTGCGCCATGATGCCGATGTTGCGCGTTTTCTCTAGGGGGAAAGAGCGTGCCATGGTCTTAAGGTAAGCGTTGCCTTTATGAAGTGGGGACGAGAGAGATCTAAGAAATCGGGGCCTACCGGCAAGAACCGCCGGGATCGGCGCATGAAAAAGGCCCTCGCGGGCCCGGCGAAACCAACTGCAAAAAAGAAGCCTGAGCGACGCGCGATGATAGCAGCGACGCGGCGGCGGGCGATGGTCATGCGCGTGCGGGCTGAAACCTTCACGAAGGCGGCCGATAGGCGCCTCAACTCCGTGCTCGTCGCGGCACCGCGGGTGAAGAGCTGGACGCAAACGGCGGACCGAAGGCTCAACCGTGTTCTGGTCGGCGCCTGGCCCCGAATCGCCGCGGCGGGACGGCGGGTGCAAGCAGTCGCGGCACCGCGACTGCGCTGGGTGGGCCGCCGGTTGCGACCGGTCGTCGTCTTCCTCCTGCGGCGACTCGCGTGGGTTGAACGGCTCCTACTGGGCCTCTCCGCCTGGGCCAACCGCGCGGCGACTCGTGCCAGCGCGGTGCTCACCCCCCAGCGGGCGATCTGCCTGACGATCATCGGTTGCGCGGCGCTTCTGGTCGTCTCCCAGTTCGTCGACTACCGGGCGGTCGAGATCGGGCAGTCCGGCTACGCCGGCCTGCCAGCCGCCGAGGCTCCCACCGTGGGGGTCGAGACCGCCCGCGACGCGCACTCCTTCCTGCTGATCCCCGTGGCCTTGCTCGCCGCGGCCCTATCCCTGGCGGCGCTGCGAAACGAGCGTCGGCGCGGGCTCGGTCGCATCGTCTTCGGCCTAGGTCTGCTCAGCCTCGCGGTCGTCCTTCTCGTCGACCTCCCGGCCGGCCTCGACGTTGGCGCCGAGGCGTCGCGCTTCACCGGGGCCGAGGCCGTCCTCTACGACGGCTTCTATGCCCAAATTGCCGCCGCAGCCGGATTGATGCTGGGCGGGATCCTCCTATCCAGGGTGCGAAAACCGAGGCTGGCAAGGACGCAGGGTGGTCACCGTAGCGCGCGCACTTTGTTCGTGCGCAAGCAAGGCGGCCGCCCGAGGACACAGCCAGACGAAGGTTTGCAGCGTCCTGCCGCTACTATGCGCGGCCGTGCCTAACACGAATCAACTAATCCGCAAGGGCCGCAAGCGGCCTAAGAAGAAGACGACGACGCCGGGCCTCAAGTCGGGCCAAGGGCGCAAGAAGAGCGTCGCGGCGCCGCAGCGGCGAGGTGTCTGCACCCGCGTCGCCACGGTAACGCCGAAGAAGCCGAACTCGGCCCTGCGCAAGATCGCCCGTGTGCGGCTTACGAACGGGATGGAGGTCACCACCTACATCCCCGGCGAGGGCCACAACCTTCAGGAGCACTCGGTGGTCCTGGTTCGCGGCGGCCGGGTCAAGGATCTGCCGGGCGTCCGCTACAAGGTCGTCCGCGGCACCCTCGACGCCGCCGGCGTCTCCGACCGCAAGCAGGCCCGCTCGCTCTACGGCGTGAAGGCCTCCTAGGTATGCCACGCCGCTCCGCCGCACAGATCCGGCCGGTCGAACCAGATGCCCGCTACCGCAACCGGTTGGTCCAGCAGCTGATCAACAAGGTGATGAGCGACGGCAAGAAGTCACTTGCCGAGCGGATTGTCTACGACGCCCTGGCAATCGTTGGCGAGCGCTCCAGCGAGGATCCGGTCGAGACCCTCGAGGCAGCGATCAAACAGCTGACGCCGGTGCTCGAGGTTCGCTCGCGGCGAGTAGGCGGCGCCACCTACCAGGTGCCGGTCGAGGTTCCCGCCCGGCGCGCCCGCACTCTGGCAGTGCGCTGGCTGGTCGACTTCGCCCGCAACCGCCGCGAGTACTCGATGTCGGAGCGCCTTGCCAGCGAAATCCTCGACTCGCTCCAGCAGGGGGGCGGCGCATGGAAGCGCAAGGACGACATCTACCGCATGGCTCAAGCGAACAAGGCGTTCGCTCACTATCGCTGGTAGCTAGCCTGGCTCCATGAGCCGGCCGATTCTTGCCGTCGATGTCGATGGGGTTATCTCCTTGTTTGGCTTTGACGAGCCGCCGGAGAAGTCCGAAGCCAAGTTCGAGCTCGTTGACGGGATGGTGCACTGCATCTCGCTCGTGGCCGGAGAGCGGTTGACGCGGCTGGGCGAGGTCTACGACCTCGTTTGGGCCACGGGCTGGGAGGAGAAAGCAAACGACTACCTACCAAACATGCTCGGCCTGCCCGAGCTGCCATTCCTCAGCTTCGATGGCGCTGCCCGCTTCGGCTCGGCCCACTGGAAGCTGGGGCCGCTGGACGAGTACGGCAAAGGCCGGCCGCTCGCCTGGATCGACGATAGCTTCGACGAGAGCTGCTACGAGTGGGCGCAGGGAAGAGAGGAGCCGACGCTGTTGGTGCCGACCGAGTCCCACCTCGGGCTCGAGGAGGTCCAGGTCGAGGCCCTCACCGCCTGGGCCAACGGTCTTTAGCCTGCGACTGGCCTAAAACGCAACCCGACTCCCGTTTTCGGCCCATCGGGGGTGGGTACACTGGGTCGATGGAGGGGTGGCTTCCGATCTTCTTCCTGCTCGTCGTGCTCAAGATCCCTGTGCTGGGAGCGCTCTGGCTCGTCTGGTGGGCCAGCAGAGAACCCGAGCCGGAGACCACCGAGGACGACTCGGGCAACGGCTTCAATCGCTGGCGCCCACAGCCGACTCTTCCGCGGGGCCCACGGCGCGGTCCCTCTCAGGCAGCCTGCGGCGAGCGCCGGCGCTCGCGCTTGATCTCGCGGAGGTAGGGGTAGAAATCGACCTCTATGGTGTGACGCTTGGAGGAGACGAAGCGCTTGTCCATCCAGCGTTCGTAGCCTGCGATCTCCTTGCGCATCTCAGCAGCCAGCGGTAGCGCTGCGCCGTCCGTTAGGAGATCGGCGATCCATTCGGATTGGGCCTCAGCTATGGGCATAATCGGACCCAGGGGCTGGACGAATCCTAGGAAGTAGAGGCCCGGATTCTCGACCGAGACCGCTCGTTTGTAGAGCGGCATGCGGTTGTCTTGGGCGGCGAAAACACCCGCATCAAGGAAGGGGAACTCGATCTTGTAGCCGGTGCAGTAGACGACGAGGTCAATCTGCTCCTCGCTACCGTCATCGAAGCGGATAGTGCGGCCGCCCGTGAAGCGCTCGATGTTCGGCTTGACCGTGATGTCGCCGTGGCCGATTCGGGGCAAGAGCTCTGAGGAGACCGTTGGGTGGGCCTCGAGCAGCTTGTGGTCGGGCTTTGGCAAGCCGTAATCGGTCATCTCGCCAACCGTCATCTTCAGTAGCCGGTTCATGAAGAGCCGCCGCACCGACATCGGTAGGTAGGTGCTGATTGGGGGCGCCGATTCGTCGATCGGCTTGCCCCCCAGGAACTTCGGCAAGACGTAGGCACCGCGCCGCATCGCGAGGAAGGTCTTCTCGGCGATTCGGCTCGACTCGACCGCGACGTCGACGGCGGAGTTGCCGATCCCGAGCACCAACACCCGCTTGCCCTGGAGTGCCTCGGGCTCGCGGTAGTGGTGGACGTGCATCTGCTCGCCCTCGTATGCGTCGGCCCCGGGGAAGGGCGGTTCGGGCCAGCGCGGCTGCCAGTGGTGACCATTGGCAACGAGCACGCTCCGATAGGTCTTAGTTCGTCGCTCGCCGTCGGCGTCCTCGACCGTTACCTCCCACCCCTCCCCGGTCGGCTCGGCGGCGACGACCTCGGTATTGAAAGTGATCTTCTCCCGCAGGCCGAAGTGCGCGGCGTAGTCGTCGAAGTACTTGGCGACCTGCCAATGGCTCGGGTAGTCCGGATAGTCCTCCGGCATCGGGAACGCGTTGTAGGACATGAGCTTGCGTGCGCTGTTGATGTGCAGCGATCGATACGCGGACGAGGTCCCGTTGTCGTTCTCATAACGCCAGTTCCCGCCGATCATCGACCCCTTCTCGAAGCAGTCGAAGGGAATTCCACGAGCGCCAAGGACCTGACAAGCAGTAAGCCCAGACGATCCGGCGCCGATGATGCAGACCTTCGAGGAGTTGGCCACCTGGCCAATCTACCGAGAGAGACGGGCACCCCGTCTCTCTCAGGCACAGGGGTGAGGGAGTTCACCCCAAGGGTCCGTAGTTGCGAAGCCAGATCCGTTCGAAGCTGAGCCCATCGGATTCAAAAACAACGAAAGGACACTTCCGATGACTCGCAAGACCCGCAAGTTCCGCCCCTCTCCTGCCCTCGTGATCAGCTGCGTAGCGCTGTGCTTCGCCCTCGTCGGCACCGCCGTCGCGGCGCCGAAGCTCGCCGTCCGCTCAGCCCAGATCGTCAACGGCACCGTCCGCACGGTCGACCTGCGCGACAACGCGGTCCAGTCGCTCAAGATCGCCGACGCGGCGGTGACCGCTGTCGACCTCGCCACCGACTCCGTCGGCTCGGATGAGATCGCGAAAGACGCAGTCAAATCCGACGAGATCGCCAAAGATGCTGTCAACTCCGATGAGATTGCCAAAGACGCGGTCAAAACGGATGAGATCGCCGACAACGCGGTCGCCTCTCCGGAGGTTGCCCCGGACTCGCTGACCGCCGGCGATCTGGCCGCCAACTCGGTCGGCAGCAGCGAGGTGGCCGACGAGTCGCTGACCCAGAATGACCTGGGCGTCAACTCGGTCAATGAGCTCGAGGTCACCGCCAACGCGATCAGCGCCGACGAGCTCACCGCGGTGACGCTGCGCAGCAACGCGGACACCCTCGCCGCGGGCCAGAACGGCGCAGTTGCGGTCAGCTGTCAGGGCAACGAGCAGATCATCAGCGGCGGAGGCGCCAGCGTCTTCGGCGTCGAGATGACCTCCAACGCCCCCAGCGGCAACGGCTGGTTCTACTCAGCCTCGAACAAAACCGCCGTAACCCGCACGATCACCGTCTACGCCCTCTGCCTCGCCCCGTAGACACACCAACCCAAAGCGCGACAACGGCCGGGCAAGCGCCCGGCCGTTTCGCGTTCGATGGAGCTTTTTACCCCCTATAGGGGCCACAACTATCCATCCTGCGCGGCGAGAACGGAGTGAGCCGAACTCGGCCGCCTTCTGCGTTCCGTCAGGAGGGGCGGGTGCCCCTCCTGTGCAGCGAAGTCCGCCCCGCTAAGCGAAAGACAGATGGGTGACAGGCCCCGGGGGTTCCTCTCCGTCGGAACTTGTGAGCCGCCAAACCTCGAAACCCTATGACAGGGCCGAGCGCGGGTTCCGGGGGAGGGGCACCCCCGGGGCCAGTCCTACGCTTTGTCCTCCGAGCTCTGCTCGATCTCCTGCGCCAGCTCCTCAAGCTCCTCCGCAAACGAAGGCCCGAAGCTCTCCACCGGCGTCTCGGCCCCATCGACGCCGAGCTCAGCCGCCAGCTCATCTTCGTCGAGCAGGTCGTCGTCGCTTGGCGGCTCGATCGGGATCGCTGGCTCGACCGCCAGCGTCCGGTAGTGCTTGAGCCCGGTCGCGGCGGGGATCAGCTTGCCGATGATGACGTTCTCCTTGAGGCCAACCAGCTTGTCGCGTTTGCCCTCCAGCGCCGCATCGGTGAGCACCTTGGTCGTCTCCTGGAAGGAGGCCGCGGAGAGGAACGACTCGGTCGCCAGCGAGGCCTTGGTGATCCCGAGGATGACCTCCTCGCCTTTGGCCGCCGTGCCGCCATCCGCCTTGATCTGTTTGTTGAGTCGTTTGAGCGCGCCGCGATCCTCGAGCTGGCCCGGCAGCAGTTCGGTCGAGCCCTTCGAGTCGATCCGCGTCTTCCTCAGCATCTGCCGCGCGATCAGCTCGATGTGCTTGTCGTTGATGTCGACGCCCTGGGCCCGGTAGACCTTCTGAACCTCGGCAACGAGGTAGAGCTCGACATCGGTGCGGCCGCGGATCGCCAGCAGATCAGCCGGGTACAGCGAGCCCTCGTTGAGCTGCTGGCCGACCTCGACCTTCTCGCCATCGGTGACGTGCAGCCGAGTGCGGGGCGGGAAGCTGTAGCTGTGCTCCTCGCCGCTTGACTCGGTGATGATCACTTTCAGCGCTTTGTCGGTTTCCTCGACCGTGACCTTGCCGGCCTCTTCGGCCATCTGCGCGAGGCCCTTTGGTTTACGCGCCTCGAAAAGCTCGACGATGCGCGGCAGGCCCTGGGTGATGTCCTGGCCGGCGACGCCGCCGGTGTGGAAGGTACGCATGGTCAGCTGGGTGCCGGGCTCGCCGATCGACTGGGCGGCGATGATTCCCACCGCATCGCCGATGTCGACGGTCGACCCGGTCGCCGGAGCAACCCCGTAACAGGACCGACATACGCCGGACTCGGCCTCGCACTTCAGCGTCGAGCGGACCGGGATCGTGATCTCCTCGTCGCCGAAGGCCTCGGCAATCGCCTCAACATCCGGGAGGGTGATCTCCTGGTTGCGCTTGAGCAGTTCGCGACCGCGTTTGGTTTCCAGCTTTTTCGCCGCCAGGCGGCCAAAGAGGTTGTCGTTCAGCGAGCCATCGTCCTTGCGCAGCGCCATCTCGATGTGTTCTTTGGTTTTGCAGTCCTCGTCGCGGACGATTACGTCCTGGGCGACGTCGACCAGGCGGCGGGTCAGGTAGCCCGAGTCGGCCGTGCGCAGCGCCGTGTCGGCGAGACCCTTTCGGGCGCCGTGGGTGGAGATGAAGTACTCGAGCACCGAGAGGCCCTCCATGAAGTTGGCCTTGATCGGCCGCTCGATGATTTCGCCTTTCGGATTGGCCATCAGACCGCGCATCCCGGCGAGCTGGCGAATCTGTTTGAACGAGCCACGGGCCCCCGAGTTGGCCATCATGAAAATCGGATTGAGCTCGTCGAGGTTGTCCTCCATCGCCTGGGCAACCTCGTCGGTCGCTTTGTTCCATTCCCCGGTGACCGCCTCATGGCGCTCCTCGGCGGTGATGTAGCCGTCGTCGTACTGCCCCTGGATCGCCGTCGTCTGCTTCTCGTAGCGATCGAGGATCTCCGCCTTGCTGGGCGGCGAGACGACGTTGTTCTTGGCCACCGTGATTCCCGCCTGGCTGGCGTAGTGGAAGCCGAGGTCCTTGAAGGCGTCCAGGACCCGCGAGACCGCCGGCGCGCCGTAAGCCTCGACCAGATCGGAGACCATCTCATTGACGTCACGCTTCTTCAACGCCTGGTTGGCGAAGACGAAGCCGTCGGGATCGAACTCGTCGCCGAGAGCATCCGCGAGCGCGCGCTCGATCTTCTCGTTGAAGATGATCCGCCCGACCGTGGTCAGGAAGTGCTCGTGCCCGGCCCGGCGGTACTCGGCCAGGTCGTGCAGCTTGCAGCCGCCGTTCTCGTAGACGAGCTCGGCCTCCTGGGAGGAGCGGAACACCTTTGGCGCGTCGCCGTTCGTTCCCTTGCCGGCCTTCAACTCCTCATCGCGCTTGGCCAGGTCGTCGGCCGAAAGGCCGTAGGTGAGGTAGTAGATCCCCAGCACCATGTCCTGGGTCGGCGTCGCCAGCGGCGCGCCGTGGGCCGGCGAGAGGATGTTGTTGGCGGAGAGCATCAGCACCCGCGCCTCGGCCTGGGCCTCGGCGGAGAGCGGCACGTGGACCGCCATCTGGTCACCGTCGAAGTCGGCGTTGAAGGCGTGGCAGACCAGCGGGTGAACCTGGATCGCCTTGCCCTCGACCAGAATCGGTTCGAAGGCCTGGATGCCGAGACGATGCAGGGTCGGCGCGCGGTTGAGCAGCACCGGGTGCTCGTGGATGACTTCCTCGAGCACGTCCCAGACCTCGGGCACCATCGACTCGACCATCTTCTTGGCCGCCTTGATGTTCTGCACCGCTTTGCGCTCGACCAGCTGGGCCATGATGAACGGCTTGAAGAGCTCGAGCGCCATGAGCTTCGGCAGGCCGCACTGCTGCAGCTGAAGGCTCGGACCGGAGACGATTACCGAGCGGCCGGAGTAGTCGACGCGCTTACCCAGAAGGTTCTGGCGGAAGCGACCCTGCTTGCCCTTGAGCATGTCCGAGAGCGACTTCAGCGGGCGGTTGCCTGGTCCGGTGACCGGGCGGCCGCGGCGGCCATTGTCGAAGAGTGCGTCGACGGCCTCCTGCAGCATCCGCTTCTCGTTGTTGACGATGATCTCGGGCGCGCCGAGGTCGAGCAGCCTTTTCAGCCGGTTGTTGCGGTTGATCACGCGGCGGTAGAGGTCGTTGAGGTCAGAGGTGGCGAAGCGGCCACCGTCGAGCTGAACCATTGGGCGCAGCTCCGGCGGAATCACCGGCACGCAGTCGAGGATCATCCAGTCCGGCCTGTTCTCGGAGTTGAGGAAGGCGGAAGCGACCTTCAACCGCTTTACCGCGCGAGCCTGTTTCTGCCCTTTGGAGCTGTTGATCGTCTGCTCGAGCTCCTCGCATTCGGCCTCGAGATCGACCTGTTCGAGCAGGTCGCGCACGGCTTCGGCGCCCATGCCGCCACGGAAGTACTCGCCCCAGCCAAACGGCGAGCCAAAGCGGTCCTTGAGCTCACGGAAGACCGTCTCGTCGTTGACGACGTCCTTCGGCTTCATCTCGGTGAAGATCTTCCAAACTTCGTCCATCCGCTCGATTGCCTCTTCGATGTAGGCCTCGGTGTCGGAGATCTCCGCCTCGAACGTTTTGCGCAGCTCTTTGATCATTTTGGCGCGCTCGTCGTCCTTCAGCTTGCGCAGCTGCGCCGCGGTCAGCTTCAGCGAGTCGGCCCAGATGTGGTCGTCGTCATCAAACTTTTCCTGGCCGCCCTCTTCGAGGTAGGAGACCCGTCGCTCGAGCGACTCGGCTAGCTCCTGCGTCCTTTTCTGCTGTTCGGCGGCGTAGCCGTCGGTGACTTTTTTGACTTCTTTCTCGAGTTTGCCGAGGTCTTTGTCGCGCGCCTCGGTGTCGACCCAGGTCACCATCGAGGCGGCGAAGTAGAGGACCTTCTCCAGCTCTTTGGGAGCCATGTCGATCAGGTAGCCGATCCGGCTCGGCACGCCCTTGAAGAACCAGATGTGGGAGACCGGCGAGGCGAGGTCGACGTGGCCCATGCGCTCGCGACGCACCTTCGAGCGCGTCACCTCGACACCGCAGCGCTCGCAGACGATGCCCTTGTAGCGGACCCGCTTGTACTTGCCGCAGTAGCACTCCCAGTCCTTGGTCGGACCGAAGATGCGCTCGCAGAAGAGGCCGTCTTTCTCCGGCTTCAGCGTGCGGTAGTTGATCGTCTCCGGCTTGGTGACCTCTCCCCAGCTCCAGGAGCGAATCTTCTTCGAGGAAGCGAGGCCGATCTCAATCGCGTCGAAGTTGTTGATGTCGATCATCAGTCCTCCACCTTCGTCTCTTCCTTGGCCTCGGCCTCGGCCCCGTCGGCCGTAGCTTCGCTTCCGTTTCCGTCACCGCTGCCGCCCTCGCCCTCTGCGACCACCTGCTCCTCTTTCTCGTCAGCGGCCCCGTTGGAGCTGTCGGCTCGGACCCCGGTCAGGTCCATGCCCAGCTCCTCGGCCGCTTTCAGCAGGTCGTCGTCCTCCTCGGAGATCTCGACGTCGCCGCCTTCGGAGACGACGTTGGCGTCGAGCGAAAGGCTCTGGATCTCCTTCAGCAGCACTTTGAAGGACTCGGGGATCGAGGGCTCGGGGATGTTCTCGCCCTTGACGATCGCCTCGTAGGCCTTGACCCGGCCGACCGTGTCGTCGGACTTGACCGTGAGCATCTCCTGCAGCGTGTACGCCGCGCCGTAGGCCTCCAGTGCCCAGACCTCCATCTCGCCGAAGCGCTGGCCGCCGAACTGCGCCTTGCCGCCCAGCGGCTGCTGGGTGACGAGCGAGTAAGGGCCGGTCGAGCGAGCGTGGATCTTGTCGTCGACCAGGTGGAGCAGCTTGAGGATGTACATGTAGCCGACCGTGACCTTGCCCTCGTAGGGCTCGCCGGTGCGGCCGTTGTAGAGCTGCATCGTGCCCTCGGCACGGGCACCGGCGCGCTCGCGCTTATCGACGCCGAGGTCGACGCCGCGCTCTTCGTTCTGCTCCTGCCACTGGACCAGGGCCTCGTCGACGTCCTCGACGCTGGCGCCGTCGAAGACCGAGGTGGCCACGTAGACGCGGCCATCGCCCTCGTCGGAGTGGGCCTGCTTATAGGCCTCGGAGCCGTCGTCGTACCAGCCGTTGCCGGCGACCCAGCCGAGGTGCGTCTCGAGCACCTGGCCGATGTTCATCCGGCTCGGCACGCCGAGTGGGTTGAGGATCACGTCGACGGGCGTGCCGTCGGCGAGGTGCGGCATGTCCTCTTCGGGCACGATCTTGGAGATCACACCCTTGTTCCCGTGGCGGCCTGCAAGCTTGTCGCCCTCGGCGATCTTGCGCTTGGTCGCAACGTAGACGCGGACCAGGTCGTTGACGCCTGGCGGCAGGTCGTCACCGTCGTCGCGGCTGAAGGTGAGCACGTCGATGACGACGCCACCCTCCCCGTGCGGGACCTTCAGCGAGGTGTCGCGGACCTCACGCGCCTTCTCCTTGAAGATCGCGCGGATCAGCTTCTCCTCGGCGGTCAGCTCGGTCTCGCCCTTCGGCGTCACCTTGCCGACCAGCAGGTCGCCCGAGATCACCTCGGCGCCGACGCGGACGATGCCGCGCTCGTCGAGGTTGCGCAAGCTCTCCTCGGAGCGGTTGGGGATGTCGCGGGTGATCTCCTCATCGCCGAGCTTGGTCGTGCGGGCGTCGATCTCGTACTCCTCGATGTGGATCGAGGTCATCTCGTCGTCCTTGACCAGGCGCTCGGAGAGGATGATCGCGTCCTCGAAGTTGTAGCCCTCCCAGGACATGAAGGCGACCAGGCAGTTCTTGCCCAGAGCGATCTCACCGCCGGCAGTCGAGGAGCCGTCGGCGAGCACGTCGCCCTTCTTCACCTTCTGGCCGCTGGAGACGATCGGCCGCTGGTGGATGATCGTGCCCTGGTTGGAGCGCATGAACTTGTGTAGCGGGTACTCGTCTTTCTTCGAGCCCGAGGTGATGACGATCGACTCCGAGTCAACGTGGCTGACCTCGCCGTCCTCCTTGGCGAGGGTCACGTCGCCGGTGTCGACCGCGGCGCGGCGCTCCATGCCGGTGCCAATCAGCGGCGGCTCCGGTTTGAGCAGCGGCACAGCCTGGCGCTGCATGTTCGAGCCCATCAGCGCCCGGTTGGCGTCGTCGTGCTCGAGGAACGGGATCAGGGCCGTCGCCACCGACCAGATCTGGGTCGGCGAGACGTCCATCAGGTCGACTTCCTTGGGAGCAGCGGTCGCGTACTCCTGCTCGCCGGCGCGGACCAGGACCTGGGGCCCTTTCAGCTTGCCCGTCTTCTCGTCGAACTCGGAGTTCGCCTGGGCGATCACCTTGTCCTCGTCCTGGGTGGCGTCGTAGTGGACGATCTTGTCCGTGACGACGCCGTCCTTGACCACCCGGTAGGGGGTCGTGACAAAACCGTGCTCGGAGACTTCGGCGTAGGAGGCGAGCGAGCCCATCAGGCCGATGTTCGGCCCCTCCGGGGTCTCGATCGGGCACATCCGGCCGTAGTGGGTTGGGTGCACGTCGCGGACCTCGATCGGGGCACGCTCACGGGTCAGGCCGCCGGCGCCGAGGGCCGAGAGCCGGCGCCGGTGGGTAAGCCCGGAGAGGCTGTTGGTCTGGTCCATGAACTGCGATAGCTGCGAGGAGCCAAAGAACTCCTTCAGCGCCGCCACAACCGGGCGGATGTTGATGATCGTCTGCGGCGTGATCGCGTCGGCGTCTTCGGTGGTCAGCCGCTCGCGGACGACTCGCTCCATCCGGTAGAGGCCGATCCGGAAGGCCTCCTGGATCAGCTCGCCGACGGTGCGCAGGCGACGGTTGCCGAAGTGCTCGTACTCGTCGAGGTGCTCGGCGACCGGCTCGCGCGGGTAGGTGATTGCCTCCGCGGCGTAGTCTTTGATCGGGTGCTCCTCATCGATCTCCTCGGGAATACCGAGCAGCTTCGGCAGGCTCACCAGCTCCTTGATCAGGGCGATGATGTCGTCGTGCGTTAGGACCCGGTTGTCGAGGTCGATGTCGAGGTCGAGCCGGGCGTTGAGCTTGTAGCGACCGACCCTGGTTAGGTCGTAGCGCTTGGGGTCGAAGAAGAGCTGCTCGAGCAGCGCTTTGGCGGCATCGACTGAAGGCGGCTCCCCCGGGCGCTGCTTTTTGAACAGCTCGATCAGGGCGCCTTCTTCTGAGCGGGTTGCCTCAGTGTCGGCCTCGATCGTGTGCCTGAGATAGACCGAGTTGTCGAACATCTTGAGGATCTGCTCGTCCTCGACGTAACCCATCGCGCGCAGCAGCACCGTCACCGGCAGTTTGCGCTTGCGGTCGATGCGGACGAAGACTTTGCCTTTTTTGTCGACTTCGAGCTCCAGCCAGGAGCCGCGGGCCGGCATCAGGTTGGCGATGAAGACCTGTTTTTCAGGATCCTTCGGCGCCATCACGTAAGCGCCGGGCGAACGCACGAGCTGGGTGACGACGACGCGCTCGGTGCCGTTGATGATGAACGTGCCGCGCTCGGTCATCCACGGGAAATCGCCCATGAAGACAGCCTGCTCGCGGATCTCGCCGGTCTCCTTGTTCTGGAAAGCGACGGTCGCCGTCAGCGGCCGTGAGTACGTCATGTCCTTCTCCCGGCACTCCTCGATCGAGTGCGGCGGATCCTCGAATTTGAACTCGCTGAAGACGATCGCGAGGTTCCCCGTGTAGTCCTCGATCGGGGATATGTCGTTGATCGTCTCTCGCAGCCCGCCCACCTTCGGATCCGTCAGCTCTTCGAAGGAGCGACGTTGGATATCGATTAGGTGGGGGACCTCGAGAGGGTTCTGTAGTCGGGAGAAACTCCTACGGGTTACGGGGGCAGCGTTGGAACGTGCCAAAGTCGGCGACTCCTCAGGCGGTCAGAGGGACGTGGATACAGCGCAGATACGGGCAGGGGGTGACAACGGGCGCGCGACCACGGAAAATAACACACGCGGTCGCTCGGCTGCACAGTCGGCTCCCCGCCCGGGGTCCGACCGCGCAAGATCGGGCTTTATTTGAGCTCGACGGTGGCGCCTGCCTCCTCAAGTTCTCCTTTGATCTTCTCGGCTTCGTCTCGTTCGATCCCCTCTTTGATCGCTTTCGGGGCCTCGTCAACGATCGCCTTCGCCTCTTTCAGACCAAGTCCGGTAGCAGCGCGCACGACCTTGATCACCGGCACTTTCTGTCCACCGACCTCAGTCAGGACCACGTCGACCGTGGAGGACTCTTCGCCACCACCATCGCCGTCACCAGCGGGCGCACCCGCAGCAGCAGGCGCTGCCGCCGCAACGGCGGTCGCGGATACACCAAACTCCTCCTCAAGCGCTTTGATCCGCTCGGAAAGCTCCAGAACCGAGATGCCTTTCAGCTCCTCGATCCAATCCTCAGTTTTGACTTTGGTAGCCATTACTCCTCTTCCTTAGTGTCGTCGTCAGTTTTCGAAGTCTCTTGTTCAGCTTTCTCATCCTCGGCGGGGGCGTCCTCTTTCTCCTCAGCTGCTGGGGCCTCCTCGGCCGCGGGTGCCGGAGCCTCGCCAGTAACGAGCCCTTTCTCAGCGATCTGGCCGAGCTGCGATGCAAGTCCTTGAATCATCGAGCCAAGACCGCGGACCAGGCCGGTGAGCGGACTGGCGACTACGCCGGCGAGCTGGCCGTCGAGCACTTCGCGGGCCGGCAGGCGGGCGATCGACTTGAATTTTTCCTCGTCGAGCCCGAGGTCGCCCATGAAGCCACCCTTGAAGGTGAGGACCTCGTGCTCTTTGTTGAAGGTCGAGATCGCCTTCGCCGCCTGGGCGGTGTCGCCGCGGACGAAGGTCAGCGCGGTCGGGCCTTGCAGGAAGTCGGCGAGGCGGTCCTCGCCGACCTGCTCGGCCGCCCGTTTGGTCAGCCGGTTCTTGACGATGCGGAAGCTGGCATCGGCCTCGCGCAACTTGCCGCGCAGTTCGGCCGCCTGCGGCACGCTGATGCCGCGATAGTCAACCGCGAAGATCGCTTCGGCGCCCTCAATCTGAGCGGCGATCTCCTCAATTGCTTGTGCCTTTTCGTCTTTGTTCATCGTTCACCTACACCGGGCTTCTGGGCAGTGCCCTGCCGGTGGTCTCGGGGTCGCGCGGCGGGGGAGTTTAGGCGGTCGCCGGCTCCGGTGCGGCCTCGGTGGTCTCGGCGGCCGCCTCGCGCTCGCCGGTCTTGCCGGCGTCGATCCGGATTCCGGGGCCCATCGTCGTCGTCAGCGTCGCCGAAAGGATGTACTTGCCCTTTGACGAGGAAGGTTTGGCGCGAACGACCTCGTCGATCACGGCGAGGCAGTTGTCGAGCAGTTTCTGCTCCTCGAAGCTGGCCTTGCCGATCGCCAGGTGGATGATCGCCTGGCGGTCGGTGCGGTACTCGATCTTGCCGGACTTCGACTCCCCAACCGCCTTCTCGATGTCGTCGGTGACGGTGCCCACCTTGGGGTTCGGCATCAGGCCCTGGGGGCCGAGCACGCGACCGAGCTGGCCGACCGATTTCATCATGTCGGGGGTCGAGATCGCGACGTCGAAGTCGGTCCAGCCCTCCTGGACTTTCTCGACCAGGTCCTGGCCACCGACGAAGTCCGCGCCCGCTGACTCGGCGTCGCGCGCCTGCTGGCCTTCGGCGAAGACCGCGACCGTCACGTCCTTGCCGAGCCCGTGGGGCAGGGCGAGGGTTCCGCGCAGCTGCTCCTCGGCGTGACGGACGTTGACGCCGAGCCGCATGTGCAGCTCAACGGTCTCGTCGAAGCCGGCGCTGGCCGTCTCTTTGATCAGGGAGATCGCCTCGACCGGCGGGTACTCGCGCTCGCGCTGAACTTTGCCGAGCTGTTTGCGGTATCGCTTGCCGTGAGCCATCTCTATTTGACGTCCACGCCCATCGAGCGGGCGGTACCGGCGATGATCTTCGAGGCGGCATCGAGGTCGTTGGCGTTGAGATCGGGCATCTTGCGCTCGGCGATCTGGCGGACCTGGTCCATCGAGATCGTGCCGACTTTGTTGACGTGCGGCTCGCCCGAGCCTTTCTTGATCCCAATCGCTTCGCGAATCAGGACCGCGGCGGGCGGCGTCTTGGTGATGAAGCTGAAGCTGCGGTCCTCATAGACGGTGATCTCGACCGGGATGATCGTGCCGCCCTCGCTCTGGGTCTGCGCGTTGAACGCTTTGCAGAACTCCATGATGTTGACGCCGTGCTGGCCCAGCGCCGGACCGACCGGCGGCGCCGGGTTGGCGTTGCCAGCTTGGATCTGCAGCTTGATGAGGGTGAGGACTTTTTTCGCCATCAGGATCGGGGAGGGTAGCGGGCCGGGCTAGATCTTCTTGACTTGGTCGTAGTTGACCTCGACCGGCGTCTCGCGGCCGAAGATCGAGACCAGCACCTTGAGTTTGGCCGCGTCCTCGTTGATCTCAGCGATCTCGCCGGAGAAGTCGGAGAGCGGACCGGAGATGACTTTGACCGACTCGCCGATCGAGAACTGGGCCTGCGTGCGCGGCCGCTCGGCGGTCTCGCGGTGCAGCAGCCGGTCGACCTCCGGTTTGGAGAGCGGCACCGGCTTGTTGCGGGAGCCGACAAAGCCGGTCACACCGGGCGTGTTCTTGACCAAGCCCCAAGCGTCGTCGGTCATCTCCATGTTGACCAGGACGTAGCCAGGCATCGTCCGTTTCTCTTTCGGTTCTTTCTGGCCTTCTTTGTTGACCTCCATCACCTGCTCGGTCGGCACCACGACCTGGCGCACGTTGCGGTTCTGGGCCATCGTCTGAACCCGGTGCTCGAGATTGTGCTTGACCTTGTTCTCGTGCCCGGAGTAGGTGTTGATCACGTACCAGCGATACATCTGGAGGTCGCCTTTGTCTTGGGATCCCGCTAAAGGATCTGCTTGATGAGGAAGCTGAAGGCGCTGTCGAGAGCGCCGAGATAGGCGGCGGCGACGGCCACGAAGACGATCGTCACCGCGGTTGCCTGCACGAGCGTGTCGCGGTCGGGCCACTGGACTTTGCGCAGCTCCGCCCAGCAGGAGGCAATGAAGCCGATGACCCCACCACGCTGGCGCTTCTCCGCCTGCGCCTGCTTTTGGCGCTTGGCGATTTGCTCGCTCTCGCGGCGCTTCTGGTCCTCGCGCTGGCGCTTCTCGGCCTGCTTCGCCGCCTTCGCCTCGGCGCGGCGCTGGCTGCGGCCTTTAAGTGCGTCCGGCGTCTCGAGATCGGCTTCGGAGGCACCAACGGCGATCCCAGCCTCGATTGCCTCGACCTCGGCGACATCGCCCGAGACCGGCACCTGGGTGTCGTGCTGGGCCCGCGACTCGGACTTGCGGCTATCGCCGGAGCGCTTCTGCGCTTCGGCTTCGCGGGCGCGTTTCTCCGCCTTGCGCTGTGCGCGGGTCTTGGCCATCGGCCTCTACCGGGTCTCCTTGTGCGCCGTGTGCTTGCCGCACCAGCGGCAGTACTTGCGCAGCTCGACTCGGTCCGGCGAATTTCGCCGCGACTTGTTGGTCTGGTAGTTGCGCCGCTTGCAGTCTTCGCAAGCCATCGTTACCGCGATGCGGACATCTCCGCGTGCCATGTTCTCCTCGTTGCCTAAACGACGTCGTTACAAGAGAAAACCCCGGGCCGAGGCACGAGGCTGGGCTGAAGGATAGCGCTACAAAGCTCGTTGAGAAGCCCGGCCTCCAGCTTCCGTTGCCGGGAGCGGATGGTGGCGGCGAATGTAGTCGCCGCACAGCGGCACGGTGAAGTCGACGCAGCCACGTCGAGGCGCGTAGATAAGGCTCGCCTTGATCAGGCGATCGCGTAACGTCGACAGCGCCTGCTGCGTCTGACCCAGAAGACGAGCGACGCTTTTCGTCTCCTGGGGTCCATCACCCAGAATGGCCATCGCAGAGAGATAGCGCCTCTCTGCGTCGGGCAGCTTGCCAACCCGTTGGCGAAAGAAGTTTTCGTCCAGGTACTCCTTGACCACAGGCTCGGCGGCGCTCACCTGCTCAGCCGAAATCAGCGGCCCGCTGCCCATTCTCCATATCTCCCGCCCGTACTCCTGCAGGAAGTACGGATAGCCTCGGGTTACCGAGACGACCCGGTCCACTGCCTCGTTCTCCCAGTCGACCCCCTGCTGGTTCGCCGGCGCCACCAGAGCCTCGACCGCAGCATCCTGGTCGAGGGGGCCGATGCGACGAAACTCGAAGCCCCGCTCCGCATAGCTCTTGGCGTCGCCGGTTAAATCGGGCAGGAGGGGCAGGCCCGCCGCGACCAAGGCGACCGGCAGCCCTTTCTGCTTGGCGCGATGGAGTCCGACGATTAAGGCCTCCAGGTCCGACCGCTGCAGATTTTGCATCTCGTCGAGAACCATTGCGAACCCGGAGCCGTGTGCGGCTGCGGCCTGGCCGACCTCGGTGAAGACGTCCCGCAGATCATCGGCGAGGTCTCCGGAGTCGGCGATTCCATCGATCGAGTCAACATCGAACTGCAACTCGAGGTCACCGAGGGAGACGGTGAAGCCTTTGAGCACGCGCAGCGCTCGCCGCACGGCGTCACCGGCGCGCTTAGTCGCGCTCATCTGCAGGAGCGCCTTGCGCGCAGCCTTCGCCACCACGTGCGAAATGCGAGATTCCTCCGCAAGCTCCCGGACCTCTCCTGCCCAACCGGCAGACTCGCAATCGAACTCGAACTCGTTCAGGAGCACGGTCTTGCCAACGCCCCGGAGCCCGGTCAAAACGAGATGTTTCTGAGTGCCCCCGGCGGCCAGTTGCTCAAGCAGTTCCTCAAAATAGGCGAGCTCCGCATCACGCCCGGCAAGAAACGGTGGTCTCGCCCCCATATCTGGCGTGTACGGGTTCCGCGACTCCCCGCTTGGCCCTCTGCCCATGCCTTACAGGGTATAACAAAAATCGTTATACATCTTTAGATTCTGGCCGAAAGCGGCCAGGAGGCTCAGAGCCCGAGGGTTTTGGCGATGATCGTGCGCTGGATCTCCGAGGTGCCGCCATAGATGGTCGAGACCATGGTTGCGCGCACGAGGCGCTCCATGTCGTACTCGGAGGAGTATCCGTAGCCGCCCATCAGCTGCATGCCCTCGACCGAGACGCGTTTGGCGACCTCGGTGACGTGCAGCTTCACCATCGAGGCCTCGCGGGGGAGCATCCGGCCGGGGTCCTCGTCAGTCAACGACGCGACCCAGCGGGTCATCAGGCGGGCTGACTCGATTTCGGTCGCCATGTCGGCGAGGCGGTGTTGGAGCGCCTGGAAGGAACCGATCGGGCGGCCGAACTGCTTGCGCTCCTTTACATAGGCAAGCGCGTCGTCGAAGGCGCGCTGGGCGATGCCGAGCATCGTCGCCGCGAGGATCAGCCGCTCGACGTTGAGCCCGGCCATCAGCTGCGTCCAGGCCTGGTCGACCTCGCCGAGCAGGGCGTCGGCGGGAGCCTCGACGTCGGTCAGGTAGAGGGTGTTGGTCTCTTCGCCGCCCATCGTCTTGATCGGGACGATCTCGAGGCCCTTGGTCTCGCGCGGAAGCCAGATCATCGAGAGGCCCTCGTGCTTGGACTCGCCCTTGGTCGTGCGGCAGACGACGAGGATGTGGTCGGCGATGTGGGCGTTGGAGATGAAGACCTTCTGGCCGTTGAGGACGAAGCCGCCGTCGACCTGCTCAGCCGAGGTGGTGAGCGAGCCGACGTCGGAGCCGGCCTCGGGCTCGGTCATCGCGATCGCCTCGACCGCGCCGCCGGCGATGCCGCCGAGGATCTCCTTCTTCTGCTCCTCGGTGCCAAAGCGCTGGGTCGCGCCGGCGACGATCAGCGTCGTCGCGTAGCCGCCGACAGGGGCGAGGCCGCGCGAGGTCTCCTCCATGAAGAGGCAGGCATCGAGCATCGAGCCGCCGGAGCCGCCGTGCTCCTCGTCGATCGTCAGCCCCAGCCAGCCTAGCTCCGCCATCTGCTTGTAGAGGTCGAAGTTGTGGTGCGTCTTGTGACCGTCGGTGAGCTTCTCGCGCTGCTCCTGCGTCCCGCACTCGCGGGCGCAGAAATCGCGGATCGCGGCGACGAAGTCCTGCTGCTCGTGCGTCAGCGAGAAATCCATAGAGCGGCAGGCTATCGGCAGGCCGGCCAAGCCGCCCCTACGCGTGCACGCGTATACGGACACGCGCAGCGTCGCACGCACATACGCGCACGTGTATTACGAGTTACTAACTCACGCTATACTGCCTCACGTGGCCACTGCGCTGATCGATCGCAAGCAGGAGCTGACTCGCCTGCGCGAGGCGGTCGCGGACGCCCCGCAGCTTGTAGTCCTGCGCGGCAGGCGGCGCGTAGGCAAGAGCTTCCTGCTCGTGCACGCGCTCAAGCGAGGCCGCGGCGTCTTCTTCCAAGCCGACGAGCAGAACGAGCGTTCCCACCTCGACCTGCTGGCGCGCGAAGTGGCGCCGCTGCTGGGACCGCGGGTGCCGTTGCGGTTCGATTCGTGGGACGAGGCCCTAGCGACGATCGGCGAGCTCGCCCGCAACGAGCCGCTCGCCATCGTGCTCGACGAGTTCCAGTGGCTGACCGCTGCCCAACCCTCCCTGGAGTCGATCGTGCAACGCCATTGGGACGAGTGGCAACGGGATCGCGTCCCAGTGACGCTGATCCTCAGCGGCAGCGCGCTGCGCCTGATGGAGGGGCTGCTGGAGCCCGGCGCCCCGCTTTATGGCCGGGCCGACTACCGACCGCTGCTGGAACCCCTCGACTACCGCGATGCGTCCCTGTTCGCCTCGCGCCGACTCAGTGATGAGTCGAGGCTGCGGCGCTACGCGGTTCTCGGCGGAACGCCCCAGTACCAAGTGTGGGCCGGAGCCGGGAATCTGCTCGAGCTGATCTCCGAGCGCATCCTCAGGAAGGGTGAGTCGCTCTACGAGGAGCCCCTGCACCTGCTGAGAGAGGAGCAGGAGATCCGCGATCCGGGCACCTACTTCGCCATCGTCAAGGAGATCGCCGCCGGGCGCACTCGGGTCGGTGAGATCTCAAACGCAACCCAGATCTCGACCCCGAACCTGACCAAGATGCTCGCCCGGCTCGAGGCGCTGGGCTACCTCCAGGGACGCTCGCCCTTGACCCCCAAGGGCCCCGAGACAAGGCGCACCAGCTACCGCCTCGCCGACCCCTTCTTCCGCTTCTGGTTTCGCTTCGTCTTTCCAAACCGGAGCCTGCTGGAGCGGGGCCGGGTCGAGGAGGTGCTGCGGATCGTCGAGCGCGACATGGACACCTACATGGGTCTGGCCTTCGAGGACTGCTGCCGCGATTGGGTCGGCCGCTTCGCCGGGGCAACCCTGCCGGCCTCCCAGCAAGTGGGGAGCTGGTGGTCGCGAGACGGGCAGACCGAGATCGACGTGGTCGGGGTCTCCCGAGGCCGCTACGACCTGCTGGCTTCCTGCAAGTGGACGAAGACGGCGCCGGCCTCGGCGCTCGAGCAGCTGCTCGAGCAGCGTGACTCACTTCCCAGGGCCGGCAGCGCGAAGCTGGCGATCTTCTCCCGAGGCTTTTCGCGAAAGCTCGAGCAAAGGGCCGCGGAGGAGGGGGTCGCACTGATCGGCGTCGAGCAGCTTTTCGGGTAGCGCGCGAAGCCCGGAACGAGACTCGAACTCGTGACCCCTTCCTTACCATGGAAGTGCTCTACCAACTGAGCTATCCGGGCGGAACGATCAACTTTAGCGGTGCGCTGTTCAGGCCGGGCCTTCGAGGGCCGCTCGCCGTGCCTCGGCGGCGCCGAGGTAGGGGGTGAGGACGAACTGAATCGCCTCTGGGGCCAGGGCGGGAAGCTCAGCATGGCGATCGAAGTTGAGCCGCTGCGCGATCAGCATCGCGACCCCGCCGACCATCGTCTTCTCCGTGATCTCGGGCAGCCAGTCGCCCTCCGGGCGCTCCGCCCTACCCGCTCGCAGGGCGTCGGCGAAGTAGTCGATCATCCGGTCGTAGCGCTCGAAGCCGGCCCTGCCACCAGCCATCGCATCGTTGGTCAGCACCTGGGCCGCGTCGGGGTCCGCCGCCGCGAAGGCGAGCGCCGTGCGGATGCCGGCCGCGGCTCGAGCGGGCCACTCGTCCTCCCCGGCGCAGGCCGTCTCGATGCGGATCTGCAGGCGGGCGAGAGCGGACTCGAAGGCGCTTACAGAGTCATCCGGGTGCTGGGCCCCGTCGCTCATTCCCCGCCGCCCCACGCCGCATCTTTTGAGCCTGCTTCTGCCCCCGCTTACGCGCCTTACCGCACTGAGCCTCCATAACCGGCTTGATCCCATGCCTTTTGCCGTTCTGCCCGACGAAGTCAGCATTGGCCCTGGACTTAGCGCCGCAGAGATCGCGGCTATTGACGATCAGTCCCTTCTTGGCCCCCTGCATCTTGACCACGACTTTCGTGATCGGGGCGTCAGGGAGATCAGTGAAGGTAGCTCTGATGCCGCCGTTCTTTGAGTCGATGCGGGCGACCGCTTCGATGTCGACGATTCCGTGTAGAGAGGCGACGAAGTCGGGCAGGTTGTGGTTTGAGGAGCGGAGGTAGACCGGGCCGCTTAGTGGCTCCTCAAGCAATGGGGTGTGAGCGGTCGCTTGGCCATAGATCGATCCTTTCGGACAGCCGCCGCCGTTGCCTCCGTTGGCCGCGTACTGCACCCGGGTGCAGATCGTGCGGATGTGGGCTTGGTCGAGGAAGGCCGATGAGGGCAGGCGCAGGACAAGTCCCTCGAGGTTGGCGTCGCCTGCGCGTGGCCTGTAGGTGCCGGTCAGGGCTGGGTGGGACCCACGCTTGGTTCCGCCCTTCAGCTTCAAGCCAAGGCGTGGCTTGAAGGCGAGGTTGGCGCAATCTGCTGCCTGGAAGCGAGCTGCGACTGAGTGTGGTGAGTCGTCGTTGACGCTGAAGGCATCCACCCCTCCGCCCCAGAGCTTCGCCTGGGTCGAAGTGGATTCGCAGGAGGTCGGGTTGAAGATCCAGCTCGGTCGATCGACGTGGACCCTGATGTCCCTGACCTTCAGCGGGATGCCTCTGAGGATGTGGGGGATCGGGTCCGAGGATGCTCCGTCCGCTTCGGCTTGGGCGGTCCTCGGGTTGAAGCGAAGCGCCAGGCGGACTACTACGGTGCCTACGTCGAAGGGTCCGGCGACTGCGGGGACGATCGCCACCACGCTGAGCGGAGCGCCTTTGTAGGGGCCGGCTAGGTAGAGGTTGCCTGGGACGTAGAGCAGGGTCCCTCCCACTCCGGCGCCGGTCTCGGTGCGGCCGATCTTGGAGTTAGCCGGGCACGATGGAGCGCTCAGCTCTTCGACTCCGCCGTGAGGGCCAGTTCTTGACTGGGCCTGGGCGATCTGGGCATCTGAGCATTTGCCTACTCCGGCCAGGGAGGCGAGCACGCCTGGTGGCAGCGTGGTCGAGATCTTGGTCAGGTCCTGATCGCCGTCCTTGCGGGTCAGGCGCATCTGCAGGGGTGAGAAGGCGCCGGCTGAGTTGGAGAGCGTTCCGGCTTCGAAGCCGGGGTTGAAAGGTGGCACGCCCCCTGGTGGACAGGCGCCGCCGTCGACTCCGCGCTCGATCCCGAAGACCGAGGTGGCGATCGTGGCTTTGGTCGGGTTTGAGAAGGGATAGAGCTCGGCTTTGGTGGTGTAGGAGCCGCAGGCTGGTGGGGTGATCAGGGCCGCGCGGCCACCTTCGCGGAAGTGGAGCTTGAAGTCGGTGTATGGGAGGGGCGGGAGGTTCTCGAAGGTGGTTACGAGTTGACCCGTACTTGGATTGGGTTCCACCTTGCCGGCCTGCTTTACCAAGACGCCACGCTCTGGCACGCGGGCGACTATGTATAGGGCTATCAGGGAGCCCGATGGGTTGTTATATGGCTCGGCCAGGTAGAGGGAGCCCTCGATCAGGGCTTCCACCAGTGGCGAGTGGCCTACTATCGAGCCGATTTTCGATGCTTGGGGGCAGCCCTGGCCTGGAGCGGTATCGGCTTTCTCGGCTTTGTATTGGTCTTCGCTGCAGACGCCGACCCCTTCAGCCAGAGCGGGGTTCGCGGTAACACCCACCGGCAGCGTCACGCGGACTTTGTGCGGCTGGGTTTCGGCGATCGCGCCTGCGGCCAAAAGGCCCTGGTTTGGCAACTTCAGTTCGAAATCGAGCCCGGTCGGATTCTCGGCCAAGCGGCCGGTCGTCTGGGCGGCGATTTTGGGGGCGAAGGGGACCGAATCGCAGCGCAACAGCGGGTCTGGGGAGCCGAGCGCTGGGACCGACTCGGAGACGAAGGCACCAGGGGCGAGTTTGGAGTCCGCCCGCAGCGTTATCTGCAGCGTCTCATCGCAAGTCGTGGGCAGGGTGAGGAATGGGAGGGGGGGAGCGTCTGAGGGGACCGGTTTGCCGCCTTTGATTGCCTCCGAGCCACGTTCAGCGTCATGGCTCGGGTCCGCCGGGACCCCCCAGATCGTCTCGGTTCCGGCGATCACCGCAGTTGGGATGTTGAAGGCGCCGACCGTGAGCCCGTAGCCCTCCTCGCTTCTGACCGAGGCGCTCTGCAGCACGTTCAGGTTGACCCCGCCGCCGCCGATCTGCCCGGCGATGCCCGGTGGGGGCTCGAGGTTGAAGATCGGCACCGGAACCTCGCCGAGGTCGGGCAGGATGGCGTTGAGAACGCCGACTTGGGTGTTCGGGGGGCACTTGGGGAAAACACCCTCGAATGCGGCGCGCGAGCAGCGCGGCACAGCCAACGGGTTGCCGACCAGGCCCGGCGGCAGCTCGGCGACGATGTCGCGCGCTTCGCCGCCTTCGAGCGCTCCACCGGCGTCGGTGTTGAAGGCGAAGCTGACCTTGTATGAGTAGGGGTGTGCGCCCGCTTCAGTGGCGAGCGTGCCGTTTTTGTTCTCAGCGGCGGCGGAGACGCTGCCGGGTACGAAGCCGAAGTCGGCTTGCGCCGCGGCTGGCACAACGAGGCACAGCCCAAGGGCGATCAGCGACGCGAGGAGCCTTGCCTGCCGAATCATCGCCCGCCTCCTTGGTTGTGGCGCGCTTGGGCCTTTTTGCCTTGGCGCTTTCGATTCGCGTTCACACAGCGGGTCTTGCCCTTGCGGCGCACCTTGCGCTTTGGCTTGGGGCAGCGTTTGTTCGTCGGGCCGCCCTGCTTCAGGTTGCCGGCCCCCGTGAAGCCCGAGGCGGGCGTCGGATAGGCCGGCACGATCGGTGAGGGCTGGCAGGCTTCACCCTGGCACTCGCCCCCGCCGCTTTGCGCAGTGTTCGGGAAGCCGCCGCCTTCGCGGGCGACGTATACGTCGACCAGTTTGTCGCGGTCTTCGAGCACCAGTTGATCGCGGGTGGTGAAGAAGGCGTTCTTGCCCGCTGGATCGGCGGCGAGGAAGTTGGAGTCATACGGTTCGCGCCCGGCTGAGATCAGTGAGACGCAGCCGCGTTCGCGTTTGCAGTCGCCGATTCCTTGGGGCTCGTACTGGTAGATGTCTTCGACGTTCTCGTTGGTGTCGCGGATGGTGAGCGCGTCCTGGCTGTCGAAGTAGAGGCGGCCGGCGTTGCTCAGGTAGCGGGGCTGGGGCTGGGGGTCTAGCTCACCCGGGACGGGGGACAGCAACGGCAGGGTCGAGGGGCCGTGCGGCGCTTCGCCGCTCGGGTTACACGATGGGCAGATCAGCTCTTCCGTGGCCGAGTCATAGAGGTAGACCTGCTTGCAGGCCGAGGTTTTGAAGACGGGGGGAGATTCTCCCGCGAGTTCGCATAGCCCAACGTTCTCGAAGCCGTCGATCAGCGCCGCCTTGGAGCGGAAGGCGAGCCAGCGGCCATCGGGGCTGGCCTGGGCCAGACGATTTGCGGGTGAGGCCGTCCAGGTTCCAGACGTCGCGCCCCCTCCCGGGTTATCGTCGGCTCCGACCGTATGCGCTAGCGTTGCGACGTAGCGCGCCACGCCACCCTCCTCCCAGGCATAGAGGTTGGCCTGGCCGGCCTGGGCGACCGCGCCCTGATCGTTCGGCGCTTCGTCGAGCACTGCGGTATCTACGAAGTAGATCTTCGAGAGGTCCTCGCTTTGGCCGGTGATCCCCAGGAACCCGCCTTCGCTTTCGCTTAGGTCAATCGGCGGGGCGGCGAGGTCCTCGACGTCATAGAGCAACCCGTTCGTGAGAAGAACCTTGGAGCCATCGGCCGAGGCGGTGAGGAATTTGCCGCTCGCGTCGGGGATTTCCTCGGTGCTCGTCCCGTCCTTGCGGACATAAACCTGGCCGCTTTCTGAGCTCCAAAAGACACGCGAGCCATCGTCTGAGATCGCGTGGGAGAGGTTGGAGGTTTCGCCCTGCGCCTGGTTCTTCGAACCGAAGAAGGCCCCTGGGACGGTGGTTTCGTCGGGCAGCACGTTGACGAGCCGCAGCGTCGCGCCGTCGTACTCATAGAGGTTGTTTTTGGTCGCGCCACCGTCGAGCGCCGATGGGACCGAGCCTTCGAGAGCGTCGTTGGCGGCGAAGAAGTGGCGGCTGAAGTCCTTCGAAGCGCCCGCATAGGCGATCGAGAAGAAGGGGCCTTCGGGCCTGTTCGGCGGCGCGCTCGCCAGGAGCGGCGAGAGCGCTCCGGGATTCGCCGAAGGCTGGCGGTAGAGGTTCGCGTAGTTGGCCGGGGCTGAGGGTGAGAGCGTTGGCAGCCCTTGGTAGAGGACCCCTTCGCTCAGATCTGCGTTGAAGGCTCGGTATCCCTGGTCGTTGGATCCCATCAGGGCCGGGCTCAGGTTCGTCGTCCGCCATCCCGTATTGGTGCGTTTTGAGAGGTACTCGTTGTATACGGACGCGCCTTCCCCTAAGGAGAAGGCGGAGCCCGAGTAGACAATCGCCTCGCCATCGGCTGAGATCTGCCGGGGGAAGACCTCTGAGAGCGCGCCGGGCTTGCATTCGGTTCCGCAGCTGCCGAGTTCGGGGTATAGCGGGAAGGGCTCTCCACCATGCTTCTCGGCCGGGGTGACGAGCTCATAGGCGCGCCCGTCAGACAGGCCAGATGGAGTGGTGGGGTAGGTGCGAAAGCTCTTTGCCTCGCCTTCTGCCGTTCCTTCGATGTTGGTGGCCACCACGCGGAAGCGGTAGGCGGTGCCCGGCTCGAGGCCCGAGACCGGGACCGAGGCCGGCAGCGTCGCCAGGCCACCGCCGAGCGATGCCCCGCCTACCGGAGCTTCGCTTGCCCCGCCGAAGCGGTCGCCGGGTTCGTTCGCTTCATAGGCCGCCTCGGTCAGGTACTGGAAGACGTAGGTCGTGTTCTCGCCGTTGGGGTTGATCTCAGCCTTCAGCAATGCCGAAGATTCCCCCACGCCCAAGACCGACTGCGATTCGATCTCCGGCACTTTGCTCACCGGCTGGGCGAAGATGTGGCCGATTCCTCTTTCTTCGGGGCGATCCGTGCCGTCGGCTGCGTAGAGGACACCGGGAGGGCGGCCTTCTTCATAGCTGAGGGCCGGGTTGAAGGCGAGCGGGAGTATTTCGCCTGCCCCCGGTTTCGGGTTGAACGGGATCGTCCCGACCTCTTCGAATTCGCCTTCTGGGTTGCAGGGGCTCAGCTGGTGGATTTCTTTTTTGCCTTTGGAGCTGTAGAAGAAGGGCGCGCCGGTGGCCGGGTCGACGGTGACCGACTGGATCCCCCCCGCCGTGAACTGGAACTCGCATACCGGCGTCAGGCGATCGGCCGGCGAGAACTCGTAGATCGCGTCTTCGCTGTGGGTGTAAAGGTTGCCCGCGTTGTCCGTCGCCAGGCCTATGGGGATGTAGTTCGGCCCCTGGGGAAAAGGGGCGATGTCGTGGTCGCGGCCCGCGTAGACGCCGGCTTCGAAGACCATCACCCGCTCCTCGGCACCCGAGGCGGCGCTGGGGGCCTTCGCGTCCGCCACATAGACCACGCCGCCGTTGCTCACCGCGATACTGCCCAGTCGGTTGATGGTATGTATTTTCCCCGGCCCTTCGTCGAAGGATTCGCCGGACGCCCCGTGCTCGCCGAAGCTCGCCAGCAGTTCGGAGCCATCGGCGCTGAACACCTGGATTACTCCGTTTTTGCGTGCCAGGTCGAGCACGTATACCCGGCCGGTGCTCTGTTCCACTGCGACCCCCATTGGAGCGTTGAATTGGCCAGATCCTTCCCCTCTTGGTGCGGAAAGATTGATAAGCGCGCAGGTCGGGTAAGCACTTTCCCCATCGGGCCCGCAACGCTGGAATTCGTTTTGGCTGTTCCCGACACCCCATCCCCAGGCTTCGCGGAGTTCACCGGTCCGGCTGTAACGGATCACTCGCCGCCCTGCACTACCGACCGCATAGACGGTCCCGGCCGGCACGCCGCCGGTGCCGGTCGTGTTCACCGCCAGCCCGGTCGCTCGCAACTGTTCGTTTTTGCCGAAGTCGGCTACCTGCTCATAGCTGGCCGAGGCGGAGGTGGCGGTCAGGAAGCCCGCGGTTAGAAGGAGGCAGAGCGCGAGGCCGAGCCGCCTCGGGGCGGTATCCAGATGGCTGTTCTTGTGCTCTGCGTGCTCCACTTTGGCTCCCTGATCGTTTTGTGTCCGCGTCTTGGCGGCCGCTTCCCTCCTCGCCGCGTATCGAGGCGAGGAGGGCTGCTCAATAGGTAGATCCCCTAGGTCATGGCCCCGCGAGCGGCGCGGTGACAGCCCAGGTGCCTCGAGCTTCGACCGTCGCAACTAGTTCTTCTTCCAGGCTGCCCACAAGAACGGCGACGTCCAGCCTCGCCCCGCTGACGCCATACGAGGAGAACGTGCCTTGTATGTCGGTCGCTTCCAAGGCGCTGGATCCATTTTGGATTTCGTCGAACTGGGTGTAGACGCAGAGGAAGCCGGGTTCCGCGTCGGGTTCGGTGAGGGACCCGGGGCAGTTCGCGTTGAATTCTTCGTTTTCGGTTTTTTCCTGATTGAAGGCGAACGCGCTTTCCAGGCCGCCCGGCTCGGCCAGCGGGATCGGGAAGGAGATCGAGTCAGACGCGACCATGAACCCCATCGTGCTCGTGGTGAGGGCCCAAACCCCGGTCTCGGTTTTGCCCGGCGGCAGCGTGCCGCCGGCCGGCCATGGCTCGCCCTGCGGGCCTTCTTTGCCGTTGCAGACGTTGGTCGAGGTGGTTTTGAGGGTGTATTTGACTCCGGTCACCCCTACGCCACAGGCGCCGCCGGCGGCGATGGGCGCGCCGGTTACGGAGTCGCCGGCTGCGCCGTTGTTACCGGTATCGCCCTTGTCACCCTTGGCGCCGGCATCGCCCTTCGCGCCAGCTGGACCTGCTGGGCCTGCCGGTCCTGCGGGTCCGGTGTCGCCCTTGGGCCCCTTCGGTCCGCGTGGGCCCTTCTTGGCCTTGGCTGAGGCGCTTGCATCACCTGAGCCGCTGTTGTCTGAAGCTGCGTAGGCGCCGCCGAGCATGGCGAACACGAGGGCGATCACCGAGATCACACCCGGGATGCCGAAGCGGTTGCGTAGTGGCGAGAGCATCTAGATCTCTTCTCCTTGTCCCGTGAGCCCCTCTGCCGGCCGCTTCCCTTGCGGCCCTCCCGAAGCTCGTTATGTGGTCCCTGTTGGTGATGTGAGGAACACGGACATCCGTGTTTTCAATCACGCCGCAATTAAGACACACGGGTGTCTGGATGTCAAGGACGCGATGCGGCTAGACGTTCGTCGCACGTCCCGTGGCGAGACGTGTAATCTGGCGGGCATGGCTACACCCGCCAAGCGCATCAACCTGACGCTTGACGACGAGCACGCGCACAAGCTGGCGATGCTCGCCGAGCGCAGTCATGTTCAAGAGGGGACGTTGGCGCGCTCGCTGCTCTCAACCGCGCTGGACGATGCAGATCCGAATGCCGCGCGGATCACCGAGATTTTGAATGCCATTCCCGGCGCCTGGGAGCGCACGCAGGAAGGCATGGGGCAGGCCGGCCGCGGCGAAGGCAAGCCGCTCGACGATCTGATCTGAGCTTGGCCAGGCTCATCGTCACCCCGCGGGCCGAGCGGGACGTCGAGGCGGCAATCAACGATCTCAACCTCCCTGCCGACACCTGGGCGCGGATCGGGCGCTCGGTGCGACTGCTCGAGGACTTTCCGTTGGCCGGGCGAGCGCTGGGTGGAGACTGGTCAGGGGCGCGGTTCCTGCTCGGACCATGGTCCTGGATGGTCCTGCTCTACATCTACGACGAGCCTTCAGGGCAGGTCTTCCTGGTGTCCGCCCACGACGCCCGCTCAGCAACCTCACCGACAGCGACGCGCCGGCGTTAGCCGGCGCGCTTTGTTGCCTTCCGCTTCTCGCCGCAATCGGCCTTCATCACTGGGCTGGCGGTGAACCGCCTGCCGTTGTGGGCGCTGAATTGGGCGTTTGCCCTGGAGGGTGCGGCGCAGAGGCTGCGGCTGTTGACGATCAGACCCTTTTTGCCACCCTGCATTTTCAGCTCGACCTTGGAGATCGGGGCATCGGGGGCAGATTTAACGGTGGCCCTGATGCCGCCTCTGATCGAGTCGATCCCGGTTGCCACCTCCACGTCCACGAGCCCGTGCAGGTCGAAGACCATGTCGGGCAATTTGTTGTTGGAGGAGCGCAGCCAGACCGGACCCTCGAGCGGCTCGTCGAGCAGCGGGGTCCAGGCCTTGATGTAGCCGTACTGGGCTGCTTTGGGACACCTGTCCGCGGCGAACTGGACCCTGGTGCAGATCGTCCTGATGTGAGCCTGGTCGAGGAAGGCGGACCTGGGCAGGCGCACGACGAGGCCCTCGAGGTTGGCGTCACCCCGGCGTGGCCTGTAGAGGGCTTTCAAAGCGGGGTGCCCGCCGCGTTTGGCGCCGCCTTTGAGGTTCAGCTTCAGACGCGGTTTGAACCCGAGGTTGAGGCAGTTGGCGGCCTGGTAGCGGGTCGAGAGGTCCACCGGGACGTCATCTAGCGAGTTGAAGACGTCCAGGTATGAGCCAAAGAGAGTTGCTTTGGCGCTCGATTCATCGCAGCTCGTCGGGTTGAGCGTGAAGTTGGGCCGGTCGACGTAGACCCTGAGGTCCCTGAGCTTCAGGACGATCCCTTTGAGGATGTGCGGGATCGGGTCAGATGCCGCTCCGTCGACTTCCACTTCCGCCGTTTTCGGGTTGAGGTCGAGGCCGAGCCTGACGGCTACCGTGCCGGCGTCGAAGGGGCCCGCCACTGCAGGCGTTATCGAGAGCACGCTGAGCGGGGCGCCTTTGTAGGGGCCGCCGAGGTAGATCTTGCCCGGGACGTAGGTCAGCGCTCCACCCACCCCGGCGCCGGCCAGGGTGCGGCCGATCTCGGAGTTGGCTGGGCACGAGGGGCTCGCCTGCTCCTGGCGTCCGGTCTTCGACTTGGCCAGAGCTATTGCCGCGTCCGAGCATTTGTCAACGCCGGCGAGAGAGCCAAGCTCGCCCGGCGGGAGGATCGAGGAGAACTTGGTCATGTCCTGTTCTCCGTCGCCCCTGATCAGGCGCATGTTGAAAGGGCTGAAGCTGCCCGCGTTGTTGTTGAGCGCCCCCGCTTCGAAGCCGGGCTTGAAGGGCGGCACGCCTCCGGGGGGGCAGAGGCCCCCGCCGATGCCCTCGGTGATCTCGAAGCTCGAGGTCGTCGTCACCGGTTCGCTCGGGTTCGCCCAAGGAGTGAACACGGCCTCCGTCGTATATTTGCCGCAGGCCGAGGGGCTGACCAGGGGCGCCCTCTGACCCTCCCTGAAGTGGAAGTTGAAGTGGCTGAAGGGGAGCTGGGGGATGTCTTCGAGAGTCGCGACCAGCTGCCCCGTCTGCGGATCGGACTCCACCTTCAGCGGCAGCTTTATGTTGACGCCCAGGTTGTCGTTCTTCAGCACCAGGTAGAGGGCGATCAGCGAGTCGAAGGGATTCTCAGCGCCCGGCGCGCTCGTCGCCGGGTCGTCCTGCTGGGCGAGGTAGACGGAGCCCGCGACGGGCTCGTCGACGATCGGCGTCTCCAAGTGCAGGGTGCCGACCTTCGAGGAGTTGGGGCAGCCGTCCCCCGGCTTGGAGCCGAGCGTCTCGCGGTCGAGGTCCGCCGGCGTGCAGACACCCAGACCTTCCCCGATAGAGGGATTGATCGTCATGCCCGCGGGCAAGGTGACCACGGCTTTCTTCGCCTGCGATTCGGCGCGACCGGTCGAGCTGGTCAGCCCTTCGTCATGGAAATCGACGTTGAAGTCCATGCCCGTCCCTGTCTCCGCGGAGTCGGTTGTTGCCTGCGACTCGATCGTCGGGAAGAAGCCCAACTTGCCGCAGCCGGTGAAGCCTTCGGGGTTGGGCGGTGTTGCCAGGTCGTGGGTCAGGATGCTGCCCCCAACCCATGTTCCCGGGCTCTCCCAGGACTCCGACTCATAGGCGACCGTTGCCGGTCCAGTGCAGCTGCCGGGCAAGGTGGCAAACGGCCTGGGTGGCGCGCTCGACGGACAGATGCTGGATGCTCCCGGTAGAAGCACGAAATCCAGCGTCCCTTCGTTCAGCGCAACGCCGCCGATGGGTTGAACGTTTTCGAGCAGACACCGGCCGCGAAATTGATCGTGGGCGGAATCGGCCGGGTTTCCCCAGGTCTGAACCGCTCCGGCGAAGATCGGGATCGTCTGCGGAAAGTTGATCGCTTTCGCGACAAGATTGTGGTCGCCATCCTCCTTCACGCCGAACTCCACTGTCACCAAGACGTTGAGCAGGTTGAACCCGAGCTCCACGGGCACGCCCGGAGGTGGCTCGAGGTTGAAAAGAGGAAACCCGTTATAGACGCCTGCTGCATCCTTGGGCCCGATGAACGCCGCCCATGCGATCCCGACCGCGCTGTTCAACGGACATTTGGGTATAGGGCCAGCGTCGGGAACCACGTCAAATGCCAGGAAGTCTGCGGTAGAGCACTTTGGTACTGCGGTTGCATCACCGATTAGGCCCGGCGGCAGCTCCGTGCTCAGGTTTTTGATCTGACCATCGAGGACCCAGTCGAAGGGACCGAGTTCGGTGTTGTTCACCTCAAAGGAGGCAGTCGCCGCAAATGGATGCGAGCCCGCCAGCGTGGCGGGGGAACCATCCTGGTTGGTGAACGTGACGTCAAAGTTGTGGAGGCCGTAGGCGGCGTTCGCCTGGCCGGCGCCAAGCGCGCCGATGAGCAGCGCCGCAGATACCGCGAGAACGCCCGTCAATCGCTTGCTCATCGGGCCGCCCCCCGGTTGATGTTCCTACAGCGCTTGAGGCGCTTGCGCTGATTCTTGCTTGGCTTGCCAGCGCCGCGAGTTCGGGGCTTGCACTGGCGCCGTGCCCGTTTGCGAAGCGACGGACTCCCCGCGCCGCGGAAGCCGGCGCTGGCGGGGGTCGCGTCGTTTGGCCCCGGCGGCACGCTCTGGCAGGCGTCGCCAAGGCACGGCGTCGGCGGAGGGGGAGGCAGCGGATGACCGCCGCCCTCGCGCGCGTCGTAGATATCGACCAAGCCGGCGTCGCGCGGGTCGAGGCTGCTTTGGGTCGAGAAGAAGACGTCGCGACCATCCGCGCTGGCATCGACGAACTCCGAGCTCACGGGACTCTTTCCGGTGGAGATCAAGCTGAGGCATCCGTCCGGCGTTTTGCAACTGCCCGAGCCCTGCTTCTCCCACTGGTAGACGTCCTGAGCGCCATTGGTGTCCTGGGGGAGCAGGGCGTCGAAGGCGTTGAAGTAGAGGCGGTTGCCGTCCTCCGAGAGGGCGCGGGGGAAGTAGGTCTCACGTTCTGCCGTGGTGAGCCAGGCCGCCGTCCAGCGACGCTGGGGCTCGCCGTTGTTGTTCGCTGGTGAGTCCACGGTTCGGAATGGCTCATTGAGCGGCTGGCCGTCCGGTCGCGCGCCGCTCGGCCTGCAGGACACGCAAGCCAGGTCCTCTTCGTCCGCGTCGTACACGAATACCTCCAGATTCGGTTCGCCGTTCTTGACGTCGGTGTTGTCGTAGCCGGTCAGGCTCACGACCGACTGGAAAGCAAGGGTGCCGCCGTCGGCGCTGACCCGACTGGCGTGCTCGATCGGGCGAGGGTCGATAACACTGAAGCCGGAAACTTGATCGATGCTTTGACCATTGCCAATATCGATCGGTGACAGACTTGCAACGAACGTCTTGGACCCATCGTGATCGAGATACAGGTTCCGCTCGCCCGAAACGGCGCCGGACGCCAGAGCTTCGCTTGAGACGAAGTAGACGCGCGATGCGTCGTCGCTGGCCCCCACCACTCCGGAGGCGCCCCCGGCAATCAAACTCGAAGTTTCCGTTGCCAGATCGAACTTG
The DNA here is from genome assembly GCA_963824215.1 of uncultured Solirubrobacterales bacterium. Taxonomy (GTDB): domain Bacteria; phylum Actinomycetota; class Thermoleophilia; order Solirubrobacterales; family 70-9; genus VRUE01. The sequence goes on from CAWGOE010000001.1 coordinate 145,730, forward strand.
TAGAGGTCTTCGCCGATCGCGAAGATTGCCTTCGAACCATCGGTGCTGGCGGTCCAGTATCTCGCCGCTGCGGTGGAGATAGATTCGGAAACGGGCACCGTCGTCTCACCATTGACGCGAACGTAGATTTTGCCTGGACCGGCGCTGCCCGCCCCGGCTGCTGGCGCCGAGGTCCAGTAGATCCGCGAACCATCGTCAGACACTGCGTTCTCCACCGTCGAGCGCCGGCCAGAGGAGTTGGTAACCACCGTGCCGACGTATGAGTTCCGGGTGTTTGCCGCACCTTCCGGCAGAATGCTGACGAGATTTAGCTCTCCACCGGAGAAGTCATAGACCTGCTTTCGCGAGGTGACTGCGGCGTCGGGCGTCAATGCGGCTCGTGCGTTGAACACAGCGTGGGCCCCATCCTCCGAATGGCCGCCCACTTCCATGTCGTAGCCGAGATCCGAGTTAGGCGTCGAGGTTTCGGTCGTGGTCAGCGCTTCATAGCTGTCGTCGTCGTTGTGTCGCCTATACAGGTTCACCCTGCCTTCCACGGCCTCCTCGGTAAGCGGCGGCAGAGCGTCGTCGGTGACGAAGGCCGAGGAAAGATCGGCGGTGAAGGCTTTGAACTGAACCTCTAGATCCCAAGTCGGGGAAACCGGCTGAAGCTTGAAGAGGTAGCCGCGATGAAACGGTGTGATTCCGTGGGACGCCCAGCCAGTCGGGCCGCGGCTCGCGATGTACTGGTTCGAGTAGAGGCTGCCGATCGCGTCGCCGAAGGCTTTATAGGACGAATAGGTGAACTTGTCCCCGTCGAGGGCGGCCTGGTTCGCCGCCGTGCGAAAGCCGTTGATGTTGGCCAGCGTCTTGATGTCTCCGTTGTTCTTGTCCAGCGGCGTGACCATCTCGTAGGCGCGGCAATCGGGCAGGTTCGCGGAAGCCCCGCTACGGAAAGCCTGGTTTGGGCAGCTCGTTTCCTGCGCAGGCGGTGGATAGGTGGTGAAGGCGAGAATCGGGACCTTCGTTGACGGCCGCCGAATTGGTGACCACGATGCGCCAGTGATAGGTCGTGCCGGGCGCCAGGCCGCCCAGGGTCCGGCTGACGACGTGAACGGTGTCGTCGGAGCCGACGGCGACCTCGGGGGTGCTCTGTCCGTAGGTCGCGTCGGGGCCCCACTCGACCCGGTAGGTGGTTGGGTTGCCCTCGGGGTTGATCGTGGCTTTGAGCGTCGCTTCGGTGCGAATCACGTCGTCGGTCCAAACGTCGGCCAGGACGGGTCCAGCTGTCTGCGCGGTTTCGTCTTCACCGTTAACTAGACCGTTCTCGTTTTTGGCGACGAGGCGATAGTGGTAGGCAGTCGCGATGGAAAGGTCGGTGATGTCAGCGTGGACGGGAACCGGGCTGGTGCCCGACCCGATCGTTCCCAGTGCCTCGGCGCAGGGGGCTATCTGCCCGTAGCTCACCGTCAGCCCGTATTCGAACTTGCACTCTTCGAGCGCCGCGCCGCCAGGGTTGACGGTGCCGTTCAAAGTGACGCTTTCTTTGTCGAGGTTGGAGGCTGCCGCGGTCGTCACCTCTGGCAGCGGGACCGGAGGGCCGAAGACTTCGACTCGATCGGTGTTGGCGCGAGAGAGGTAGAGCTCTCCGGTGGAAGCGCGCACGGCGATGCCGAGAAAATCGCCGTTGCCGGGCGCCGCGTTCGCGACTGTGATCGCCGCGCCGGCGCCCGAGGCGTCGAACGCTTTGATCGTCGCGCCATTGACGATCGCATAGACGTACCCAGTCAGCGGGTCGACCGTCACGGTCCTGGTCGTGTCGGGTGAGACGACGTACTCGACTTCGCCAGTTCCGCTGCTGAGCTTCGAAAGGGGGCCGTTGTACTGAACAGCGAAAAGAGAGCCGGCGGTGGGCCCGGCGCCGGCGGCGAGGGCGCAGGGCTGGGTGACCGAGCTGAAAGTGGCCGTGTTATCGGCATCGACCGGCGGGTTCGCGCCCGGAACGAACTTGTGGATGCCGTTGTTGTAGTCGCCGACGTAAACGGCGCCCGAGGGATCGACCGCTACCCCACAAGCTTCGTTGAAGGGAGTCGCTCCCGCGGCGCTCAGCTGACCAAGGTATTTACCTTCGTCGGAGAAGACGTTGATCAGGTTGGGCGAGCTCTGGGTGACGTAGATGTTGCCGTCGGTAGCGGTGCTGGAGTTATCGACGGCGATCTGCGATTCGCTTGGAGAACCGAAACTGAGGCCGTTCTCGGGAGTCTGATCGCAATCGGCTGGGACGGTGGCGCATTCGCCGTTGCCTATGCCGTCGATCACATTGGTGCCGAGGCCGGAGAAGTCAGCCGGCGTGCCATCGGGGTTGTAGCGGGAGATGGTCTGCGCGTTGGCGTCCATCACGAGGATCTCGCCCGTGGACTCGTCGACCGTGACGCTCTGTGGGAGCGAGAAGGTCGGCTGGGCGATGGGGCCGAAGAATTCCTTGAAGAGGTGCGTTTTGGTCGCGCTGGCCGGCGCGACCACGAATGCCATCGCCGTTACGAGCGCAACGAAAACCGAAGTTGGTCCCGCGAGTCGCCTGACCACGACCTGGCGCTGGTTCGATCCCGTGGTCGATGCCTTCGACGGGCTTCTCACGTAGCTCTCCTCCTGTCCCTCGAGCCCTCAGCTAGCCGCTTCCCATAGCGGCCTCCTCGGCGGACTCGGTTGCTTTTCCCTGCAACGACCAGAGATAAAAACTGCCGTGTTTCCAGTCGCAGCGGCGATATTAAAGTATGCATGTGTTTATGTCAAATAGGCCGTAAACCCGCCTCTGATGCCATCTACGACACCACCCGGAGTGCCTCGCAGGGCAGGATCGGAGGCGCTACGCGACCATGGCAATACCTGCAAAAGCAGGCATTTTCCGCCGACATCGAACTTTGTCGACTACTCAGCCGCTGTTGTTGAGGCCGTCGACCGGCTCGCCGATGACGACGTCGGCGCAGAGATCCGCAGTTGGATCGAAGGAGTCGGTGAGAGCGCGGCCGGCAGGAGTGCCGCGCAGGATCGGCTCCGGCGGCGGCCCTTTCGCTTTCGGTTTGCGCGGGGGGCGCACGTAGACGCCGCGGGCGCACTGGACGACGAAGTCGCGGACGCCGTCGCGGGCGTCGATGATGTCGTCGCCGCCATTGCCGTAGAGCTCGTCCTGGCCGGGCTGGCCGAGCAGGGCGTTCTTGTTCTCGTCGCCGATCAGGATGTCGTTGTCGAAGGAGCCCTCCATGTCCTCGTTGGAGTCGTCGAGGCGGACCGGCTTGCAGCCGTCGTCCATCAAGACGTCGATCCAGGCTTTGTTCGCCGGGAAGGAGATGTAGAGGAGGCCGGGATGAGCCTGGGTCTCGGCGAAGGAGGCGTCGTCCTTGCCCTCGCCGCCGACGATCGCGCCGCCGGCGCAGCCGCTGCCGGCGGCGATCAGGTCGCCGTCGCCTTCGCCGTAGAGGAAGGTCGGGCCGGGGATGCCGCCGACCAGGCCGTCGGCCCCATCGCCGCCGTAGAGCTTGTCGGCCCCGGGGCCCGCCTCGAGCAGGTCGTCCTCGGGGCCAGCTTTGATCGTGTCGTTGCCGAAGCCGCCGGCGAGGCGGACGATCGAGGCGGCCTCGAGCGAGCCCTCGACCGTGAGCCTGTCATCGCCGGGGCCGAGATCGGCCATCAGCCAGCGGGCCGGGCCCTCGGCGGCGCAAACGATCTGCTTCGGATCGCGGCCAACCCGGGAGCAGCCAGACCCGATCGCGATTCCCTTGGCAGCGCTGATGCCGAAGGTCTCGGTGCTTGAGTCGAAGGAGATCGTGAACTCGTCGGCGCCGCCGCCGCCGATTATCTGCAGCCCCCCGCCCTCGCCTTTGGTGCGGTCGAGCTGGACGTAGGCGGACGCTTTGGGCGGCGCTTCTTTGCCGCAGGAGACTGCTCCGGATTTTGGCCCAACACAGGAGTCGCTGCCTTGGCCGCCGACCAATTCGTCGGGACCACCGCCTCCGCGAAGAACGTCGTCGCCGGGTCCGCCGTTGATCCGGTTGGCGCTCTTGCTGCCGATCAACTCGTCGCGGAAGGCCGACCCTTCGAGATCCTCGACCCGGTAGAGGCGGTCGTGGCCATCACCGCGCGCTTTGTGCTGCGGCAACGAAACCCAGACGCCGCTGCCCTTGCCGCCCGCGACCTTGCTCGCGAAGGAGGCGATGTCGCCGGCACCGGGGCCACCGTCGATGCGGTCGTAGCCGTAGTCGCCGTGGACGAGGTCGAACTCGCCGGGGCCGCCGTTGACGTTGTCGATGCCGAGGTGGCCGGCGGCCTCGTCGGCGTCACCGGGGCCACCCAATACCTTGTCGTCGCCGAGATCGCCGATCACCTGATCGGTGCCGGGCCCGCCGTCGACCTCGTCGTTGCCGCGACCGCCGTGGACCACGTCGTCGCCACCGGCGCCGCAGACCAAGTCGTTGCCGAGGCTGCTGCGGAGCTCATCATCCCCAGGCCCGCCCCAGATCACGTCGCGTTCGGGCGTGCCGCGCAACATGTCGTCGCCGTCAGTGCCGATGATCTCCGCCTGTCTGCCGTGGCAGCGCGGCGGCTCTTCCTCGGCGGGCGCCGCGGCAATGAAAACGACAACCGCCAGCACCGCCGCGGCGGCTCCGAGTCCCCTGCCAATAAACCTCATTGGATAGAGCATACCAGCATCTTTGCTATCTAATTTTCTCTATCTCGCTATATTTATCATTAATGTCCGCTTCCCCCCGGCACAAGACGTCCTTCGAGATCGACACCGAGAAGGTCGACGCGGCAAGGGAGATCCTCGGCACCAAGACCCTGACCGACACCGTGGACGCGGCACTTTCGGAGGTCGTCAAGTCGCGCCAGAGGCAGCAGCTGGTGGAGCTGTTGTTCCGGCCGGGCGCGCTCGCCCTCGACGACCCCGAGACGATGTCCAAAGCCTGGCGCTGACGCCGGCGCCGGATGGCCACCTTCCTCGCGGATAAGAGCGCCCTTACCCGGCGCGAGACACGGCCGGAGGTCCGTGACGTCCTCGAGCCGCTGCTCCTCGCCGGCGAGATCGCAACCTGTGGCATCGTTGATCTCGAGCTTCTCTACAGCGCTCGGGACCGAGCCACCTATCGCGCCCTGGTCGAGGCTCTGCGCGGGATGCCCCGCGCACCCGTTGACGACGCCGCCGTCGCAAGAGCACTGGAGATTCAGGCCATGCTCGCCGAGCGCTCCCAGCACCGAGCAGTACCACTCCCCGATCTCCTGGTCGCCGCCTGCGCAGAGCGGGCCAGCCTGGCGGTACTCCATTACGACGCCGATTTCGAGCGGATCGCCGAGCTCACCGGCCAGCGCACGCAGTGGATAGTCCCGCGCGGCAGCGTCTCATGCAGCTCCCCGCGGACATCCGGTTCTAATCACTTATTCGTTATAATAGGGATATGATGCCAGGAGAGCTGATTCGATCGACCCGTGAACGTCATGGTCTGAGTCAAGAGCGACTGGCCCGGCGAGCCGGCACGCAGCAGTCGGCTATCAGCCGACTCGAGGCGAATGAAGTCTCGCCTGGCGTTGAGACGTTGGATCTACTGCTGCGAGCAATGGGAGAGCGCCTGGAAATCGGCGCTGCCATACCCGATCGGTCTTACGACCCCGCGCACCGGCGAGCCACCGGGGAACGCACGCCAAGCGAACGCTTGGCCTTGGGGATCTCTTGGAATCGCATGGCGGGCCGTCTCGCTGTGGCTGGAAAGGCAGCCCGTGCCCGAGACTGACACTCCCCTCGATGCCGAGCGAATCCTTCGGGCCCTCGCCGAGCACGACGTCGAATACGTACTGATCGGAGGTCTCGCCGTGCAGACGCATGGCCACGTGCGGACGACCAACGATGCGGACCTCATCCCCGCCCCTGACCCGGCCAACTTGAGGCGACTAGCCGACGCCTTGCGCGCGCTCGAAGCTCGGGTTCTCAACGCCGGCGAGGAAGGGACTGAGATCAACTCGAGAATGCTGCCGAGAGCCACGATCTGGCAGTTCGTCACGCGCGACGGCGGAATCGATGTCATGCACGAGGTCCCGGGCGGATGCCCTTACCTGGAGCTGAGGGAGCGAGCGCTTCACGTCCAGCTCGGCGATATAGACGTTCCCGTCGTGGGTCTGGACGACCTGATCCAGATGAAGCTAGCTCGCGGACGGCCAGTCAATCTCGAAGACGTCGCGTCCCTGACCGACCCCAGCGCAGAAACGCAAACGCAGTCGAAGCTCAGTCCAGGTTGATCATCACGTGCTTGATCTCGGTGTAGTCCTCTAGGGCATATATAGAGAGGTCCTTGCCGTAGCCGGATTCCTTGTAGCCGCCGTGCGGCATCTCGGAAGCGAGCGGGATGTGGTCGTTGATCCAGACGCAGCCGAACTGGAGCGCGTTGGCGACGCGCATGGCGCGGCCGACGTCGCGAGTCCAGACCGATGACGCAAGCCCGTAGGGCGTGCCGTTCGCCCACTCGATCGCCTTCGCCTCGTCGCTGAACGGCTGCACCGTGATCACCGGCCCGAAGATCTCCTTCTGGATCATCTCGTCGCTCTGCTCTAGGCCGGCGACGACGGCGGGCTCGAGGAAGTAGCCGGGCAGGTCGGGCTGGCTGCCGCCGGTGACGACCTCGGCGTTGCCGGGCTTGCGCTCGAGGAAGCCCTCGACCCGCTCACGCTGTCGCTGGGAGTTGAGCGGGCCGAGGGTGGTGTCGGACGACATCGTGTCGCCCAGCACCAAGCCTTTTGCTTCGCCGACGAGGCCGTTGACCACGTCGTCGTAGACGTCTTTGGCGGCGAGCACGCGGGTCGCCGCCGTGCAGTCCTGGCCGGCGTTGTAGTAGCCGGTGCCGGCGATCGTCTCCATCGCGGTCGCCATGTCGACGTCGTCGAAGACGATCACGGGGGCCTTGCCGCCGAGCTCGAGGTGAACGCGCTTGAGCGTGTCGGCGGCCGCCTTGGCGATCCACTTGCCGGTCGGCGGCGAGCCGGTCAGGCAGATCATCTCGACGTCGGGATGGGTGACGAGCTCAGACCCCGTCGGCTCGCCGTGGCCGCCGATCACATTGAGGACGCCGGGCGGCAGCAGCTCGCCGCACCACTCGGCGAAGAGCAGCGTCGTCAGCGGCGTGGTCTCGGCCGGCTTGAGCACGACCGTGTTGCCGGCGCCGAGCGCCGGGCCGATCTTCCAGATCGCCATCATCAAGGGGTAGTTCCAGGGGGTGATCTGGCCGACGACGCCGATTGGCTCGCGGCGGATGAACGAGGTGTGGCCCTCCATGTACTCGCCGGCCGAGCGGCCCTCGAGGCAGCGCGCGGCGCCGGCGAAGAAACGCAGCTGGTCGGCCATCACCGGCACTTCGTCCTCCATCACCGCGCTGCGAGGCTTGCCCGCGTCGGCCGCTTCGAGGTCGGCGATCTCCTCGCCGCGCTCCTCGATCAGATCCGCCATACGCAGCAACGCCCGCGCCCGTTCGCCCGGCGGCGTCGTTGACCAGCCGGGGAAGGCCTCCTTGGCGGCGGCAACCGCGGCATCGACATCGGCTTTGGTCGAGAGCGGCGCCGCAGCGATCGCCTCGCCGGTCGCTGGGTTGAGGACGTCCTCCATCCCCCCCTCGGCCGGCTCGACCGCCTTGCCGCCGATGAAGTTCCTCAGCTTCGTCTTCGTCGCCGCCGCCATCTCAGCTCACCTCCGCCTTTTCCTCGATTTCAAGTGCACGCTCGACCGGCACGCAGCTCATCCCCACCGCTTCGGCGACCGCGGGATGGGTCACCTGGCCGGCCGCGACGTTGACCCCCGGCCGCAGGCCGGGGTCGCGCCGGATCGCACCCTCGACACCGCGATCGGCGAGCGCGACCGCATAGGGCAGGGTGGCGTTGGTAAGCGCGTGGGTGGCGGTGATCGGGACCGCGCCCGGCATGTTGGCGACGCAGTAGTGAGTGACCCCGTCGACCTCGAAGGTTGGATCGTGATGGGTGGTCGGATGCGAAGTCTCAAAACAGCCGCCCTGGTCGATCGCCACGTCGACCAGCACCGCGCCGGGCTTCATCAGCGCCAGCTGCTCGCGCCGCACTACATAAGGGGCGCGGGCGCCGTGGACGAGGACGGCGCCGATCACCAGGTCGGCGCGCGGCAACATCTCCTCGACCGCGAGCGTGGTCGAGTAAACGGTCGAGCAGGCGCCGGAGAAGGCAACGTCGAGGTCACGCAGGCGGTCGACCGATTTGTCGTAGACGAAGACGTCGGCCCCCATCCCGATCGCAACAAAAGCGGCGTTCATGCCGACGACGCCGCCACCGATCACCATCACGTTGGCCGCCGCAACCCCGGGCACGCCGCCGAGCAGGATGCCGCGTCCGCCCAGCGGCTTCTCCAGCATGAAGGCGCCGGCCTGGGTGGCGATCTTGCCGGCGATCTCGCTCATCGGCGCCAACAACGGCAGCCGGCCCCGCTGATCCTCCACGGTCTCATAGGCGACGCAGGTGGCGCCGGAGCCGCAGAGGCCGCGGGTCTGCTCGGGGTCGGGCGCAAGGTGCAGGTACGTGAACAGCAGCTGGCCCCGCCGCAGCATCTCGATCTCGGCCGCCTGCGGCTCCTTCACCTTCAGGACCATCTCCGCCCCGCCGAACACGGCGCTTGCATCGGCAACGATGCGGGCGCCCTGCGACTCGAATTCGGCGTCGGCGATCGCGCTGCCCTCGCCTGCCCCAACCTCGATCAGGACCTGATGGCCGTGCTCGACCATCTCGCGCACCCCTGCCGGGGTGATCGCGACGCGGTACTCGTCAGGCTTTATCTCCTTCGGGACCCCAACAATCATCGGCTCACACCCCGACCAGCTCGCGGGCGCGCAGGGCCAGCCAGAACTCGATCCGGTCGTGGGCGCGGGAGAGGTCGCGGCCGGTCAGCTCTTCGACCTTGCGCATCCGGTAGCGCAGGGTGTGACGGTGGCAGTAGACCTGGCGCGCGGCGCGCTCCCACTGGCCGTTCTGCTCGATGAAGGCCTCCAGCGAGCGCAGCAGCTCGCCGCCGTACTCCTCGTCGCCCGACTCGATCGGGCCGAGGACGCTGTCGCAGTAGAGCGCCAGCGCATCGTCGTCCTGGATCGAGAGCAACAGGGTGAAGGCGCCGAGGTCGCGCCAGGAGGCCACCTCCGGTTCGCTGCCGTTTTCGGTGAAAGCGGTCGCCTCCAATGCGCAGCGCGCCTCGTGGAAAGAGTGGCGCAGCTCCTCCGGCGGCGCCGGCCGGCTGGCCGCCGCGCGCACCGAGCCACGCTCTTTGATCAGCGCCCGCCGTGCTTCGGAAGCGAGATCGATCGGGTCGCGATCGGCGGCGTCGACGACGGCGCAGAGCAGCTCGCGGCTGCCACTCGAGTGCGGGGCGACGACGGCTGGACAGGCATCGGCGGCAAGCGCCCGCTCCAGCGCCGGCTCCGCCGCCGCCGGGTCGTCGAGGTCGAAGACGAGGACGGCGGCTTCGTCGCCGATGCCGAAGGGCTCGAGGCGGCGGCGCAGCTCAGACGGATCCAGGCGCCCGCCCAGCGCGCCGGCGAGAACGTCGCCGGCGAGGCGGCGCTCGGTCTCGCGAGCGACGCGCCGACGCATCAACTCCAGCGCGACGACCGCCACCGCCTGCTGCAGGATCAACCGCTCGAAATCCCCGAGGCCACCCGAGTCGCGGACCATCACCACCCAGGCCTGGGGCGGGCCCCCACCCGGTGAGATAACCGGGTGGGCTAGAGCCCGGCCCGCCACAGAGGGGTGCGTCGGCACGAAGGGGTGGCCGTCGGCGACGTGGTCGAGCGCTTCCTCGCGGATCGCGTTGACCGCCTCGGCCGAGAGCTCGCGGCGGAAGCTGCGGCCGGCGATCCGCTCGCCGCGGTTGTTGAGGATCGCCACGGTGCCGCCGACGGCGGAGGCGATCGTCGCCACGATCTCCTCCAGGCCGCGCTCTTCCAGGACCAGCCGCTCGAGCCGTCGCTGTACGGCGATGCCGCGCTGCAGCACCTCGTACTGCTCGTTGACGAGGCGAGCGAAGGCTTTCTCGGTGAGCGCGATGAACGGGGTCGAGTAAGGCACCTCGAAGAGCGGGAAGTCGCGTTTCTTTGCCTCCTCAACCAGCGCTTTCGGCAATTTCTTGTGATTGAAGCCGATGCCGAAGCCGAGCCCGGCGAGGTTGTGCTCGGCGAGCAGGCGAATGTAGGAGCGCTGTTTGGCGGCGCTGTCGAGCGGAATGCCGGTGGTCAGCATCAACTCGCCGCCGGAGAGCCACGGGGTCGGGTCCTCGAGCTCGGAGATGTGGATCCAACGCACCGGCGCCTCGGCCGCGCCGGCGCCGGCGGCAAGGTCGAGGCCGACGTCGTCGAGCAGGCTTTGGACGGTGAGCATCGGCGTGCCTATCGGCGCCTCGGGCTCCAGCCCGCCGAGCCAGCCCCGCTTTGGACCCGCTCCCAGGCGTCCGTAAGTACCCCCCGCAATACGTCGTGGATCTCTTCGAACTGCTCCGTGTCGGCGATCAGCGGCGGCGCCAGCTGGATCACCGGATCGCCGCGGTCATCGGCGCGGCAGATCAGCCCGCGCTTGTAGAGCTCACCGGAGAGGAAGCCGCGCAGCAGGTCCTCCGCCTCCTCGTCGTCGAAGCTCTCCTTCGTCTCCTTGTCCTTAACCAGCTCGATCGCCTGGAAGAAGCCGGCGCCGCGCACGTCGCCGACGATCGGCAGGTCGTGCAGCGTCTCCAGCATCTGGCGGAACTCGCCCTCCTTGGCAAGTACGTGGCCACAGAGGTCCTCGCGCTCATACACGTCGAGGTTGGCCATCGCGACCGCCGAGGCGACCGGATGGCCGGCGAAGGTGAAGCCGTGGGCGAAGGAGGCGTCGCCCTGCATGAAGGGCTCGGCGACCTTGTCGTCGGCGATCACGGCGCCCATCGGCGCGTAGGCGGAGGTCAGCGCCTTGGCGACGGTGACGATGTCGGGCACGTAGCCGAAGCGTTCGCAGCCGAAGTAGTGGCCGAGCCGGCCCCAGGCGCAGATCACCTCGTCGGAGATCATCAGCACGTCGTAGCGGTCGCAGATCTCGCGCACCCGCTCGAAGTAGCCCTCGGGAGGGACGAAGCAGCCGCCGGCGTTTTGCACCGGCTCGACGATCACCGCGGCGACGGTCTCCGGCCCCTCGAAGACGATTCGCTCCTCGATCGCGGTCGCCGCCCAGAGCGGGTGGCGATCCTCGGGCCAGCGGTAGGAGTTGGTGTTGGGGACGTGGCAGCCGCCCGGCGTCAGCGGCTCGAACTGGGAGCGCAGCTCGGTGATGCCGGTGGCGGAGAGGGCGCCGAGCGAGGTGCCGTGGTAGGCGATCTCACGCGCGATCACCTTGTACTTCTGGCCTTTGCCGAGGGCGCGGTGGTAGTTGCGGGCCAGCTTCAGCGCCGACTCGACCGCCTCCGAGCCGCCGGAGGTGAAGAAGACGCGATTGAGATCGGCGGGGGCAAGCGAGGCGATCCGCGCCGCCAGCTCGATCGCGCGCGGGTGGGCGTAGCTCCACAGCGTGTAGAAGTCGAGCTCTTCGACCTGGCGCGCCGCCGCCTCGCCCAGCTCGGTGCGGCCGTGGCCGGCGTTGACGCAAAAGAGGGCGGAGAGGCCATCGAGGTAGCGGTTGCCGTGGTCGTCGTAGACGTAGCAACCCTCGCCGCGAGTGATGATCGGGATCTCGTGATCGGGGCCGTAGGCGCCCATGCGCGAGAAGTGCATCCAGAGGTGGCGCATGGCCAGCTCCTGGAGGCCGGTGTCGACCGCCCCGGTGGAGTGCGACGCGATGGCCATGCGTTTGCTCCTCTCGTCCTACGACGTTCTGGATAAAGCTAGCTCCCCCGACTCTCTCATTCAAGTGTTCGTTGGGTCAAGTAATTTGGGAACGCCTATACAAGACGTACAACGCCACGCCTGAAGTTTGGGACATTCGCCACTTGTGCCGGACCGATCGTACGCCGTACCGTCGTATCCATGGCCGATTCCCCGACCCACATCGACAAGGGACTGAAGAAGGACGCAATCGGCTTCAGCGACGGGCTGACCATTGCCCTCGCCTCGACCGCGCCGGCCTACTCGCTCGCCGCAGTGATCGGCTCGATCGTCGTCATCGTCGGCTTCCAGGCGCCGGCGGCGCTGCTCGTCTCCTTCGTGCCGATGTTCTTCATCGCCGCGGCCTTCTATTACATGAACCGCGCCGACCAGGACTGCGGCACCAGCTTCTCCTGGGTGACGCGGGCGATCGGCCCGCAGAGCGGCTGGATCACCGGCTGGGCGATCTGCGTCACCGGCATCCTCGTCGTCGGCTCCCTCGCCGACGTCGCCGCCTACTCCTTCTTCAACCTGATCGGCACCGAGGGGCTTGAAGAAAGCACCGCCGCCGTCACCCTGCTGGCGTTGGCGCTGATCGCGGTGATGACGACGGTCTGCGTGCTCGGTACCGAGCTCTCCGCCCACCTGCAGAAGGCGCTGATGGTGCTGCAGATTGGGCCGCTGCTGCTGGTCGTCGCGGTTGTCCTCTACAAGGTGCTCGCCGGCGATGCACCCGCGGCGGCCGTCGACCCTTCGCTTTCCTGGTTCAACCCGTTCGCGATCGAGAGCGGCGGCGCGCTTACCGGGGCGTTGCTGCTCGGCGTCTTCATCTACTGGGGCTGGGAGAGCGCCGTCAACCTCAACGAGGAGACCGAGCACTCGGTGACTGCGCCGGGGCTGGCGGGCCTCGTCTCGACCGTGATCCTGCTCGTCACCTACCTCGGCGTGGCGACGGCGCTTGTCGCCTGGCAGGGCATCGGCGGGGCGGCGCAGTTCGACGACAACGAGGAAATCCTGCCGAGCTACGCCGACGCGGCGCTCGGCGATCCGCTCGGCAGCCTCGTCCTCTTGGCAATCGTCGTCTCCGCCCTCGCCTCGACCCAGACCACGATCCTGCCCGCCGCCCGCACCTCGCTCTCAATGGCCCGAGCCGAGGCGATGCCGAAGGCGCTCGGCGAGGTCAGCGCGCGCTTCTTCACGCCGGTCGTCTCGACCGTGGCGATCGGCGTCCTCGCCGTCGTCTGGTACCTGCCCTCGAAGCTGATCAGCGAAAACTTCCTCTTCGACTCGCTCTCGGCGCTGGCGCTGATGATCGCCTTCTATTACGCCTTCACCGGGATCGCCTGCGCCGTCTACTACCGGCGCGAGCTGCGCAAGTCGGTGAAGAACTTCCTCTTCGTCGGCGTCGCGCCGGTGATCGGGTCGGTGCTGCTTGGCTACCTCTTCGTCAAAGCGCTGGTCGATTACTCGGACCCGGCCAACTCCTACACCGGGGCTTCCTGGTTCGGGGTTGCGCCACCCGCCGTGATCGGGGTCGGCTTCCTCGTCCTCGGGGTGATCCTGCTCTTCTCCTGGCGCCGTTACCAGCGCGAGCCGTTCTTCCTGCGCCGTCGCGAAGTCGCCCGTCCGGGCCTGCTCGAGGAAAGCCCGGTCGATGTCCCAGCAGAACCTGCCCTGGCGGAGTCCGAATGAGAGTGCCAAGACGCAAGCCTGAAAAAGCCGGCGAACGGGTAGCGCTACCTTCTGGTGGGGGGCTCCAACGTCGGAATTGACCGCGAGGAGCGAGATGGAGAGCAGTTCACCAAGCGTTGAGTTGAGAGAGGTCAGCAAGCGCTTCGGCGATCTGCTCGCCGTCGACGACCTCAGCCTCGAGCTGGCTGGCGGTGAGTTCTTCACCCTGCTCGGGCCGAGCGGCTGCGGCAAGACGACGACCCTGCGCATGGTCGCCGGCTTCGAGCAACCGAGTGCCGGAGAGATCAAGATCGAGGGCGAGGACGTTGCCGGACTGCCGCCGCACCGCCGCCCGACCAACACGGTCTTCCAGAGCTACGCCCTCTTCCCCCACCTCAGCGTTCGCGACAACGTCGCCTTCGGCTTGAAGCGCAAGAAGGTGCCGAGGGGGGAGATTGGCCGTCGCGTCAGCGCCGAGCTGGAGCGGGTCGGCCTCGCCGCCGAGGCGGGCCGGCGCCCGGCGCAGCTCTCCGGCGGGCAGCAGCAGCGGGTCGCCCTGGCGCGGGCGCTGGTCAACCTGCCCAAGGTGCTGCTGCTCGACGAGCCGCTCGGGGCGCTCGACCTGAAACTGCGCAAGGGCCTGCAGGTGGAACTGAAGCGGATCCAACGCGAGGTCGGGATCACCTTCGTCTACGTCACCCACGATCAGGAGGAGGCGCTGACGATGAGCGACCGGATCGCGGTGATGAACGGTGGCCGGGTCGAGCAGATCGGCGACCCCGAGGACGTCTACGAGCGGCCGGAGACGACCTTCGTCGCCGGCTTCATCGGCGTCTCCAACTTGCTGCCGGCGGCGATCTCCGCGCCCGGCGAGGTGCGGCTCACCCACGGGCCGACGCTGCGGGTGCCGACGCCGAGGCTGGCGACCGGCGAGTACTGCAACGCCGTCGTGCGGCCCGAGAAGCTGCGGATCGACTCCCTGGACGGGGAGAGCGCAGCGGTCACCAACGGGTTGCCCCGGGTCGAGGGAGTGGTCGAAAGCTCGATCTACCTGGGCACGGCTACGCAGATCGTCGTCGACCTCGGTGAGGGCGTGCGGATGACCGTGCTCGTCCCCAACGCGAGCGAGTCCGAACGGCAGCGGCTTCCTGGTGGCGGCGCGCGGGTAGCACTGAGCTGGGAGCCCGACCACATGCACCTGGTGCGGGAGAGCTTGAACCAACAGAGAGGTGAGTCAGATGGGCAGCTTTGAATCGATCAACCGCGGGGTGCTTGCTGCGGCAGTGGCGGTGCTCGCCCTTGCCCTGAGCCTGGGCCTCGCCGCCTGCGGCGATGACACCGTGGGCGGTGGAGGCGGCGGCGAAGTGACGGTGGCGAAAGGGGGTCCGGTCAGCGGCAAGCTGACGATCTCCAACTGGCCCGGCTACATGGACCCGGGCCCGAACAACACCGTCGCCAAGTTCGAAGACAAAACCGGCGTCAGCGTCGACTACATCGAAGACGTCAACGAAAACGAAAGCTTCTTCGGCAAGATGCAGCCGCTGCTGGACCAGGGCGAATCGGGTGGCCGCAGCATCTTCGTCGTCACCGACTGGATGGCGAAACAGATGTACGACCTCGGCTACCTGCAGGAGATCGACCACGCCGACCTGCCCACCGTGTTCGAAAACATCAGGCCCCAGCTGGAGGATGCCGCCTTTGACCCCGGGCGCAAATTCTCGGTGCCGTGGGTGAGCGGCATGGGCGGGCTCTGGGTCGACACCGCGAAGGCGCCGGAGATCAAATCGGTCAACGACCTCTTCGACCCGAAATACAAGGGCAAGGTGACGATGCTGGGCGAATTGCGCGAAACCGTGCCGCTGGTGATGCTGGCCGAAGGCATCGATCCGGTCGAGGCGACCAACGAAGACTGGTTGAACGCGATCGACAGGATCAAGACGGCGGCCGACTCGGGGCAGATCCGTCGCTTCACCGGCAACGACTACACCGAGGACCTGACCGCGGGCAACATCGTCGCCGCGATCGGCTGGTCGGGCGACGCCTCGATCGTCGAAAACGAGAACGCCGAATGGCGGATGCCGACCGAGGGCTGCTCGCTGTGGTCGGACAACATGGTGATCCCCGTCGGGGCGCCGAACGTGGGTGCCGCGTTTGGCTGGATGGACTTCATCTACGAGCCCGAGGTCAACGCCCCACTGGCCGAATACATCACCTATATCCCGCCGGTCGAAGGGGTGCAGGACCTGGTCAAGCCGGAGCTGGCGAAAGACCCGCTGGTCTTCCCCAGCCCCGAGTTCACCCGCAAGTGCACCGACCAGGACTCGCCGCCGGACATCGAACCGGTCACTGAGGCCTGGCAGGAAGTGATCACGGGGTGAGCTGAGCGATGAGTCTGCGGCGGCGCCTGGTCCCCTACTGGCTCCTGGGACCGGGGCTGCTCTGGCTCATCCTCTTCTTCGTCGTGCCCATGTACTTCATGGGCGAACTGGCGCTGCGCTCCGGCACGCTGACCAGCGGCTTCACCTTCGACTGGGCCTGGTCGAACTTCCCTGACTCCCTCTCCGGCCACACCGAGCAGATCGTCCGCTCGTTCTTCTACGCCGGCATGGCGACGATCCTGGCGCTGCTGATCGGCTACCCGCTGGCCTACGCGATCGCCTTCCGCGCCGGCCGCTTCAAGCTGCTGCTGCTGTTCGCGGTGATCGCGCCCTTCTTCACCACCTACCTGATCCGGACGATCGCCTGGAAGACGATCCTCAGCGACTCGAGCCCGGTGGTCAGCGTCCTGCAGACGCTGGCGCTGGTCCCGCCCGATGGCCGCGTGCTGGCGACGTCCGGGGCGGTGATCGCCGGCCTCACTTACAACTTCCTGCCCTTCATGATCCTGCCGCTCTACGCCAACCTCGAGCGGCTCGACTTGCGCCTGGTCGAGGCAGCGAAGGACCTCTACTCCTCGTCTCGGCTGGCCTTCGTCAAAGTCACCCTGCCGCTGACGATGCCGGGGATCGTCGCCGGCGTCCTGCTCACCTTCATCCCCGCCTTCGGCGACTACATCAACGCCCAGATCCTCGGCGGCACCCAGCAGGCGATGGTCGGCAACGTGATCCAGTCGCTCTACCTGACCCAGCGCGACTACCCAGAGGCGGCGTCGCTCTCCTTCCTGATGATGGGGCTGATCCTGGCGATCGTCGTCATCTACATCCGCTTCGCCGGGACCGGCGCCTTCATGGGCGACGAGGACGAGGAGACGGCCTAGATGGCGGTGCTCGAACGGAGCTGGGCGTGGCTGCGGCGCAACGCGCTGCCGATCTACGCCTGCCTGGCGGTCGCCTACATGCTGATCCCGATCGTCGTCATCGCGGTCTTCTCCTTCGGCGCGACGCCGAAAGGGAAATTGACCTTCGGGCTCGACAACGGCTTCACCACCGAGTACTGGACCAGCGCCTTCTCGCTGCCGGAGCTGAACGAAGCGCTCTTCACCAGCCTACGGCTGGCGGCGCTCTCGACGGCGATCGCGACCGCGATCGGGACCCTGATGGCGATCGCCCTGGTCCGCCACAAGTTCCGTGGGCGGCGGGCGGCGAACCTCTTGATCGTGATCCCGATGGCGACGCCGGAGGTGGTGATCGGCGCCTCGCTGCTCTCGATGTTCATCTACTACTCGTTCACGCTCGGCTTCACGACGCTGCTGATCGCCCACGTGATGTTCTCGATCAGCTTCGTGGTCGTGGTCGTGCGCTCACGGCTGATCGGTTTCGATCGCCACCTCGAGGAGGCCGCCGCCGATCTAGGCGCGACCCCGCTCGCCACCTTCCGCACCGTGACCTTGCCGCTGCTGGCGCCGGGTATCGTCGCGGCAGCACTGCTCGCCTTCGCCCTCTCGATCGACGACTTCGTCATCTCCAACTTCAACTCGGGCACGACCGTGACCTTCCCGCTTTATGTGTTCGGGGTCGCCTTGCGCGGCATCCCGGTGCAGGTGAACGTCCTGGCGACGATGCTGTTCGCACTGATCGCGGTTGCAGTCTGCCTGGTGCTCTGGCAGCAGCGGCGAGCGGAGCGGATGGCGGCGGTGCGGCCCGAGCCGGTCGCCATTCCAAGCACGGCAGTGGCGCAATGAGCACCGTTGGAGTCGTCCAGCTCGCGAACTACGTCGGTGGCGCCTGGCGCCCCGCCAACGGCGTCGACACGCTCGACGACGTCGATCCGGCGACCGGGGAGGTGTCCGCGCTGGTGCCGCTGAGCGGGGCGAAGCAGGTGCGCGAAGCGGTGGAAGCGGCGCGGGCGGCGCAGCCCGAGTGGCGCGCGGCGCCGCCGCAGCGGCGGGCGCGGGCGCTGCTGGCGCTGCGCGCCGAGCTGGAACGCCGCCGCGAGGAGCTGGTGGCGCTGGTCACCGCCGACATGGGCAAGACGCTGGCCGATGCCGACGGCGAGGTCGGCCGCGGAATCGAGTCGGTCGAGTCTGCCGCGGCGATCCCCCACCTGCTCAAGGGCGAGACGCTCGAGGGGGTTGCGGCGGGGGTCGACGTCGAAATGGTGCGGCAGCCGGTCGGGGTCGTCGCCGCGATCACGCCGTTCAACTTCCCGGCGATGATCCCGCTCTGGTTCCTGCCCTACGCGATCGCCTGCGGCAACGCGTTCCTGCTCAAGCCTTCCGAGCAGGATCCGCGCCCAGCGGCGCTGATCGTCGAGATCGTCGACTCGATCGAGGAGATCCCACCCGGCGTCGTCAACCTCGTCCACGGCGGCCGCGACGCGGTCAGCGCGATCCTCGCCGATCCGGGCATCGACGCGATCTCCTTCGTCGGCCGGGCGGAGACGGCCCGAATCGTCGCCGAAGGCGCCGTCGCAACGGGCAAGCGTGTGCAGGCGCTGGGCGGAGCGAAGAACTCACTCGTGGTCATGCCGGATGCCGATCTCGACCAGGCGATGCCAGCGATCATGGGCTCTGCCTTTGGCGCTGCGGGCCAACGCTGCCTCGCGGGCTCGGTTTGCGTCGTCGTCGGCGACGAGGCGCGCCAGGCGGAGGTGCGCCAGGCGCTGATCAGCGCCGCTTCGGAGCTTCGCGTCGGGTTCGGCGCCGACCCTGCCACCGACGTCTGCCCGATGGTCTCGGCGGACGCCCGCGAGAAGGTCGCCGAGGCGATCGGACGAGCTGAGACCGACGGGGCCCAGCTTCTGCTCGACGGGCGAGGAGAGTCCAGCTCCGCCGGCGCCGTCCTGGGTCCGACGATCGCAGCCGTCGACGATCACGAGTCCGAGCTCCCGCGTGAAGAGCTGTTCGGTCCGCTGTTGACGGTCGTTGAGGTAGCCGACCTCGACGCCGGCATTGAGTTCCTGAACGGCTCCCGCTATGGCAACGCAGGAGCAATTTTCACTCGGTCGGGTGAGGCAGCGCGCCGCTATCGCTACAGCGCCGAGGCCGGCATGCTCGGCGTCAACGTGGGTGTTCCCGCGCCAGTTGCTTGGTTCCCGTTCGCGGGTTGGAAGGACTCGATCGATGGCGATCTCCATGCGAACGGCACGGACGCCGTCGATTTCTATACGCGCAAAAAGGTCGTTACTTCGCGGTGGCAGTAGGAAGGGGACACCCCCTTCCTACCGGCCGATGTGAAATCCAATCAGCTCCGGTACGCGCGAAATCGCCTTGCTGAGAAAGCTGGGGCGGCGGCCCTCGGTCTCAGCATTCTCCCTGGCCATGATCGCGCGGCGGATGAGGTTGCCGCCAAGCCAGTGGAAGGGCTCGGGGGGAACGCGTTGGGGCGAGGGGTCGACGAAAGGGAGGCGCGAGTGGTCGTCAGTGCGATCCAGGGCCAGGGAGGCGAGGGTGCGGCCGACCATGTAAGAAGGGCCGACGCCGTTGCCGGTGTAGCCGGCGGCGGCGAAGGCGCGGCTGCCGTGGAGAGGGACGACAAGCGGCAAGTGGGTGGGCGAGACATCGATCGGGCCGCCCCAGGCATGGGTGATGCGACGGCCACGTAGGCCGGGGAAGTAGTGGTGAAGGCGCTCGGTGGCTAGGGCAACGGTGAGTGGGTCGATCTCTACGCGCCCCTCGAGGCGACCACCCATCGAGATCTGGCCGCCGCCGAGGCCGAAGGCGATGCGGCCGTCGGGCGTGGTGCGGAAGTAGTGCAGCATCGTGCGGCAGTCGGTGATGCACTCGCCCCCGGTCCAGCCGATCTCCTCGAGCAGGTCGGAAACCGGCTCGGTGAGGACGATGTGGGAGGAGGTGACGGTGAGGTTGTCGCGTAACGGCGCGCGAGCTGATTTCGCAGCGCCGCCGATCGCGATCACCGCCGCGCCCGCCCGCACCGTCCCCCGATCGGTCCGAGCTCGCACCACGTCACCAGCCAGCGCATCCGACTTTGACCCCACTCCAGGGGGGTGAAAGTCGGAAGCGGCGCCAGCCAGCCGGCGCACCGGCGAGTGCTCGTAGATCTCGACGCCGGCTGCCAGTAGACGCTCGCGCAGGCCGAGGGCGAGACGGGCCGGCTGCACAGTGGCCGCATCGGGGTAGAAGGCGCCGCCGCGGAAGACGGGTGAGGCACAGCGCTCCGCAACCTCGGCGGGGGAAAGCGGCTGGACGCAGTTCTCCCCCAGCTCCCCGCAGGCAGCGGCCGGCTCGTCCCAGACTTTGTCCTGGGCGGGCGCCGTCGACACCTGCAGGTAGCCGCTACGCCGGAACCAGGCATCAACTCCCTCCGCGCGGCAGAAGTCCTCAACCCCATCGATCGCGTCGCGGGCGGCCCGCGCAACCGCCAGCGCCGCCTCATCCCCCCAGCGCCGCCGCATGTTCGGCAACGAGAACCACATCGAGTTGCAAAACCCCCCATTCCGCCCACTGGGCCCCCGCCCACAAACATCCGCCTCGAGCAACACGACCGAGGCCTCCGGCTCCAACTTCTTCAGCTGCCAAGCAGCCCAAAGCCCCGTATAACCACCCCCGATCACAACCACATCAGCCCCCCGCTCCCCCACAAGCTCGGGAAGCGGAGTTATCCCTCCCGCCTCCTCCAACCAGTAGCCGTGAGCGTCGTGCTTCATCCATCGGTGAGTCTGGCACGCGCCTGAGTGGAGGGCCGTGGGTGTCCCTCCGCCGCAGCGGCGTCCTCTTTCTCGCCCCACCCGCCCCCTCGGATGGCCGTCGACGCCGTGGCGAGAAACCCAGCAAGGCGGAGGGACACCCACGGCCCTCCCCATACACTCTGCGCAATGTCGACCTTCGACCTGCTCGCCGACCTACCGCTGGAGATCGAGGGCTACGAGCTGAGCGGGCTGGAGTACCAAACCCCCGGCTTCGAACGCCTCAGCACCGTGATCCACATCTGGGGCGGCGGCGAGGAGGGGCTCGGCGAGGATGTCACCTACGACGCGGTCGATCACATCGCCCTGCAAGACGCCGGGCCGAGCCTCGACCTGACCGGCTACGCGACCCTGGGCGAGTTCTGCGACTTCATCGGCGGCGTCGACACTTTCCCAAGCGAGCCACAGCGCGACGTCTCACGCCGCTACCGGCGCTGGGCCTTCGAGTCGGCGGCGCTCGACCTGGCGCTGCGCCAATCCGGCGTCGGCATCGCCGCGGCGCTGAAACGCGACCCCCAGCCGGTCAGCTTCGTCTGCTCGATGCGCCTCGCCGGCGGGCCTGATGAGCCATCCTCGATCGAGACGCTGCGCAGCAAGCTCGATCCCTACCCCGGCCTACGCTTCAAGCTCGACCCGACCAACGACTGGACCGACGAGCTGATCGCCGCCCTGGTCGAGACCGGCGCGATCGACTCGCTCGACCTCAAGGGCTTCTACAAAGGCACCGTGGTCGACGTCGAGACCGATCCGGAGCTCTACAGCAAGCTGATCGAGGCCTTTCCCGACGCCTGGCTCGAGGACCCCGACGTCAACGAGGAAACGCGGCCGTTGCTGGAGCCGGTCCGCGACCGCCTCACCTGGGACGCGCCGATCCACTCGATCGCCGACATCGAGGCATTGCCCTGGCCGCCGCGGATGGTCAACGTCAAGCCGTCGAGGATCGGCGGCCTGCGCGACCTCTGCGAGACCTACGACTACTGCGCCGAGCGCGGCATCGGCGCCTACGGCGGCGGCCAGTGGGAGCTCGGCGTCGGCCGCGGCCAGATTCAGGTGCTCGCCTCGCTTTTTCATCCAGATACCCCGAACGACACCGCCCCGAGGGGTTACAACGAATCGCCGCCGCCGCCGGGACTGCCGACCAGCCCGCTGCTGCCGCAGCTGACGCCGACGGGGTTTCGCTGGGCTGAGTAGGTGGGGACGGACCGGGGTGTCCCTCCGCCTTGCTGGGTTTTTCGCCTGAAGCGCCTAGGGCCGTCCGAGATTGCGGCTGGGGCGAAAAAGAGGACGCCGCCGCGGCGGAGGGACACCCCGGTCCGTCCTCTCCAGCCCCTTCGGCTAACCGAATCTCTGCTTCGGCCAACCGAATCCGAAGTTTCGGCTACGTTTGCGGA
This sequence comes from uncultured Solirubrobacterales bacterium, assembly GCA_963824215.1. Lineage (GTDB taxonomy): Bacteria > Actinomycetota > Thermoleophilia > Solirubrobacterales > 70-9 > VRUE01. The sequence goes on from CAWGOE010000001.1 coordinate 167,724, forward strand.
ACTGCCCCGCCAACAAGGAGCTGAAAGTGGCTGAGAAGAGCTTTGCTGATGCGCTTAACGAGCAGATTGCTAATGAGTTCGCAGCCTCGCAGCAGTATGTCGGGGCCGCTGTTTACTACGACGCGGAAACGCTGCCTCGGCTCGCCCAGTTTTTCTACCGGCAGGCGCTGGAGGAGCGTGAGCACGCGATGATGATGGTCCAGTACCTGCTCGACGTCGGCGAGGAGGTCCATATCCCCGACATCAAGTCTCAGGAGACGAGCTACTCCGACGGGATGGCGCCAGTGAAGATGGCGCTCGAGCAGGAGAAACGGGTCAGCGAGGAGATCTTTGCCTTGTTCGAGCTGGCGCGTGAGGTCAAGGACTACCGCGCCGAGCACTTCATGCAGTGGTTCGTCAAGGAGCAGGTCGAGGAGGTTGCGCTGATGGGCGACTTGCTGAACGTGGTCGAGCGGTCTAAGGACAATCTGCTGTTGGCCGAGGACTACATCGCGCGGGAGAACCCGGGCGAGGAGAGTGGTGACCCGACTGCGCCGCCTGCTGCCGGTGAGGAGTGAGGTAAGAGGGACAGGGGTACCCCTCCGACGGAACCCGCGCCCACACCTTCCGGAGGATGTGCGTTTAGCGGCTCACAAGTTCCTCTGGAGGGGTACCCCTGTCCCTCTTCAGCCCAACCAGCCGGCCTTTTTGCGCATTGCGGTGATCCGCCGAAACTCAGCGATGTCCTCGCGCAGGGCTGCGGGAGCTGGTGCGGGTAAAAAGCGTGCGGGTAATGGGGCCTCCACGACGCCCGCCTCTCCCTTGCTGACTTTGTAGGCGCGGGCGCCACGTTGGGCGGTTACTGCGCTCGGGGGGCCTGTGCCCTCCCAGATCAGGCCGGCGTAGTCGTCTAGGCCGTAGCCGCTTGGCATTCCCTCAGCGACCGCGTCTAGGTAGGCGGCGCGGCGATCGGGTTCGTTGTTGTAGTGGACGCAGAGGCTGCCGTTCAGCAGCCCCAATCCCGCGCCGGGAAGCGGCTTGCCTGAGGACTTGGTGATGCCGGCCTCAAACCAGCACATCGCCCCGGCGCTCTGGCCGGCGAGGACGATCCCCTGGCGCCAAGCGAGGCTGAGGATCGCGCTCAGCTCGTGCGCTTCCCAGACCGCGAGCAGGTTGAGCAGGCTGCCGCCGCCGACGTAGATCAGGTCCTGCTCGAGCAGGTGGTCGCGTAACTCCATCGGTCGCGTGCCAAGGCGAAAGAGGGAGAGGTCGGAGGGGTCGCAGGGCCGCTCGCCAAAGGCCGAGTAGAAGCGGCCAATCTGCTCCGAGGTGTCGCCACTGGCGGTCGGCAGGATGCAGATCCGCGGCCGGCCGCCGGCCCGCGTCGTCGCCAGCCGCAGCATCAGCTCGCAGACCGCGCGGTCCTGCGGACGCGACGTGAAGTCGTGCCCGCCGAGAGTGAGAACGCGAGTAATCATCGGAGCGCGGTCGAGCTTTGGTTCGGATAGCGACTCAAACCTCGACCGCAAGCGGGCGTCATACCGCGACTGCCGTAGACATTGCCTCGGGCAGCGGGGTCAGGAGCGGGGCATCGGAAGCCCCCAGATAGGCGGTCGCGATGCGCATCTCTACGACCCGCTCACCCATGGCATCGAGGCGGTATCCGCGCGCCTCGGGCCGCGAGGCGACCACCCGGCGCAGCTCGCTACCGACGAAGTGCAGCGCCGCGCCGTCCTCGGCCGCGTAGCCCGGACGCATGCCGGAGCGGAGGAAGTCGTGGTAGGCGCGGCGACGACTGGAGCGGGGCTCGTAATGAACGCAGTTGCTGAACGGCAGCAACCCCAGCCCCTCGACCGCGCGCAGCGCCCCGTGGAAACCGGTGACCGCGTCGGAGAACCAGCAAAGCGAGCCGGCCGAGAGGCCGCAGAGGACGACACCCCGCTCCCATGCCTCACGCAGGATCGCGTCGATCCCGTGTGCCCTCCAGACGCCGAGCAGGCTGACGACGCTGCCGCCGCCGACGTAGATCAGGTCCTGTTCGAGCAGGTGCGCGCGCAGATCCTCCGGGCCCTGCTCGCGGCGGAAGAGCGAGATGTGGCTCGCCTCGCAACGGTCGGCCGGAAAGGCCCGGTAGAAGCGCACGATGTAGTGGTCGGCGTCGCCGCTCGCCGCGGGCATGAAGCAGACCCTGGGCCGCCGCGCCTCGGTCAGCCCAAGCACGTAGTCGTCCAGCAGCGGGTTGCCCGACTCCATCGAGAAGCCACCCCCACCGAAAGCGACGATCTGGCGGAGCACTTTCTTCATCCTCAGATGGTTGCGAGGAAGCGGCAGAACTCGCTTGTACAGCGGTCCGAAGTTTTGGGTATTGCCCTCGCCCGCATGTACAGTGGTCTCGCTGCACTATCCGAGTGGCACGAGGCGCCATCCCTCCTTCGTTCCCAAGCGGAGATGGATTGTTAACTCGGTACTGGTTCGTCCACAGAACCATGGGTGGGGTGTACAATCGCGTTTACCGTGAACCTCAGCGGGCTGATCGAGAAGGAGCATCTCCCGGCCGGACGCGAAGATCTCGCCGAGCCGCTGATCGCCCACTCCCAACGGGAACGGATCCTGGTGGCGATGGCGAGAAGCTGCTCGACCAAGGGCTACAACGCGACGACTATCGCCGACATCTGCGAGCCCGCGGGCGTTTCGCGCGCCACCTTCTATGAGCTGTTCAAGGACAAGGAGGACTGCTTCCACGCCGCGATGGAAGTATCGCTGGCCGACGCGATGGGCCGGATTCTCTCGGTCTACTCGCCCGATAAGCCGTGGGCGACGATGGTCCGCGACGCGGCTGCCGAGTTCCTCGACCTACTGGCGAGCCGCCCAGCTTTCGCCCGCATGGCGCTGGTCGAGGCGCCCTCCTCGGGCGATCGCGCTTTCGAGCTCTACGCCTCGGGCAAGCGAGTGCTGCAGTCGCTGCTCGACCGTGGTCGCGACGACCCGGTCGAGGAGGAAGCGATTCCTTCCAGCGCCGGCCGCGCGGCGCTCTCCGGCGCCGAGTCGCTGATCGTCGGCCAGATCCTCGCCGGCAACGCGGAGCGACTGCGCGAGCTACTGCCGGACATCGTCTACATCACGACCGTTCCCTACCTCGGCCAGGAGGAGGCGCTGCGCCAAGCGCGCGAGGCCGAGCGACTCCCAGAGGTCAAGCCTCTGGGTCCACCCGGAGGCTGACCGGAGTGGAGCGGGCAGGGGTGGGGGATCGGTGGCGCCCTCCGCGCGGGCGTCACCGGCTGCCGCCGGAGGTCGTGGCGCGATCCCAGCGCGAGCGCCTGCTCGAGGCAGCGGTGCGCGTGGTCGCTGAGAAGGGCTACGGGGCAATGACGATCGGCGACCTGACCAAGGAGGCGGGGGTCTCCCGCACGACTTTCTACGAGCTCTTCGAGGACAAGGAGGCCTGCTTCCTCGCCGCTTATGACAATGCGGTCGAGATGCTCGTGCGGCGGGTGATCAAAGCCTACGAGTCAAAGCAGGCCTGGCCCGATCGAGCAGCGGCCGGGCTCGCGGCGTTGCTCGAGACGCTGTCCGAGGAGCCGGACTTGGCGCGCCTCTCGCTGGTCGACATCGGCCGCGCCGGCCCAGCCGCACAGCGGCGCTACCGAAACGCGATCCAGCGGTTGACCCCGCTCTTCGAGGACGGCCGGGATTTCGCCCCGGGCGGGCGCAACCTGCCCGCCAATACGTCGCGAATGGCGATCGGCGGAGTGACCGGCTTGATCGCCGACGAGCTCGTCGCCGGGCGGGCGGACCAGCTTCCGGGTTTGCTTTCCGACGTGCTTTTTGCCACGCTAGTGCCGTATATCGGCCCAGATGCGGCAGCCAGGGAGGTCGAGAGGCTGACTCGATAAACGCCCACGTACACGTTGCCGCTATGATTCATATACCCGATAGTTCAACCCTGGCGGGCGGGCCGATGGCTGGTAGCGAAACGCGGCGTCAACTGATCCTGGAAGCGATGGTGCGCGTAGTTGGCCACCAGGGGTACAAGGCAACCTCGGTCGCCGACGTGATCGCGGAGGCCGACGTCTCCCGCACCACCTTCTACAAGCACTTCGAGGACAAGCACGAGTGCTTCCTCGCTGCCTACGACATGGTGACCGAGCGAGTGTTGGACGAGGTGGTCGCCAACTGCGACGGCGAGCAGGCCTGGCTGGAGCGGGTGCGGATCGGGCTGACGACGATCGTCGAGATGTTCGCCCTCGACCCCCAGCTGGCGCGGACGGCGATCGTCGAGGTCGCTGCCGCCGGCGCCGATGCCCGCCAGCGCCACTGGAACGCGATCACCAAGTTCACCGAGTTCCTCGAGGACGGCGAGGAGCTGACCGGCGGTCGCGAGCTGCCCGACAACATCGCCCTGATGGCGGCGGGCGCCGTCTCCGGACTGATCTTCGACGAGCTGCTGACCGGGCGGGCGGAGCGACTGCCCCAGCTGCTTCCCGATCTGCTCTTCGCGCTGCTCGTCCCCTACATCGGCCCCGGCGCGGCAACCGAAGAGATGCGCCGCGCAGCGGCCGGCTGAGGCCCCGCGCCTCACCCGCCGCCCCGCCTCCCCAGTTCTCTAGAAAGCGCCGATCTCGCGGCGCAGCTTTGCCCGCACGCGGTGCAGGCGGACCTTGACCGTGCCCAGCGGGATGCCGAGACGGTGGGCGATCGCCTCCTGGGTCATGTCCTCGTCGTAGCGCAACCGCACCAGTTGGCGATCGCGCTTATTGAGCCGCGCCAGCGCCGCGTGTAGGTCGGCACGTTCGACCGTGGCCAAAACGCGCTCATCGTCGCTGCCGTGGATCACTTCGATCAGATCGGTCGGCGAGGGCCGGTTGCGGGCGAACTCCCGCAGCGCCTCGTTGCGGACGATCGTCGCCAACCACGACTTGCGTGCTGCGTCGTTGCGCAACGTCCCCCGTTTCCGCCATGCTCGGACCATCGAGTCCTGGGCGATGTCCTCGGCCTCCGTGCGGCTCTTCGCATAGCGGAAGGCGAAGCTGAGACAGATCCGGTGGACCTCATCCCAGTCCCAGGACTCGCTCGGATCTGCTCCCCTGTCCACCCGATGGTCGAGACGACGGACCTCCACGATGCGGATCAGACTAGCAGATTTGATCAATGGAACCTTCCAGAACATTCCGTGGTCTCCGCCGTCGTGGAGTCAGCAGCAGCAGTCCGGTCGGGGAGCCAGTGGGCCGAGCAGGCCTACGAGGCAATCGCCCCCGTCTATGACGATTTCACCGTTCATCACGACTATGAGTTGTGGCTGGGCAACATCCTTCCCAAGGCCCGCAGCCACGGGTTGCGCGGGCGTCGCCTGCTCGACGTCGGCTGCGGAACTGGGAAGAGCTTCCTGCCGATGCTCAAGCGGGGATGGGAGGTGACCGCGTGCGATATCTCGCCGTCGATGCTGGAGCTGGCCCGGGCCAAGGCCGGGAACACGGCTCAGCTCTCGGTCGCAGACATGCGGGAGCTGCCGAAGTTTGGCGAGTTCGATCTTGTCTGGGCGCTGGACGACGCGGTCAACTATCTGCTCAGTGGGGAGGAACTGGGGGAAGCGCTGAGCGGGATGAAGGCCAACCTGGCCCCCGGCGGACTGCTGATGTTCGACGTCAACACGCTGCAGGCCTACCGCACCTTCTTCGCCGAAGAACAGCGGGTGCAGCGTGGCGGGAGGCAGTTGATCTGGCGGGGGCAGGGCTCGGCCGACGCGATCCCCGGCTCGATCAGCGAAGCCCGCTTCGAAGTAGAGACGAAGGGCACCCCCGAGGTAGAGATGCACATCCACCGGCAACGTCATTTTCCCGAGCCCGAAGTCCGCGCGTTACTCGAGTCGGCGAGTCTGGAGTGCCTCGGCGCCTACGGCCACGGGTTTGACGCGGTTCCCAAGCAGCCGGTCGATGAACTCGCGCACTCCAAGGTCGTCTACATCTCTCGCAGCGCCTAGCCCCATAAGCTTCACCGTGGCGCCCACAGCCCTAGGCGTGGTTTAGAGACCCGCGACACCTGGGTACCTTCGCGATACCTGGCAGGGACCTAACAACGCCGCGGTAGGGCATCGAACCAATCGAACCAACACCTAGCTTTCACCACACGACCGACGGTAATGACACACTAACATTGACGCAAGGATTGGGAAATTACCCGAACATTCTAAATGGTGTTGTTTTGCCTTTCGGCCTGCAGCCAGATTTTTTTCTAGGTACGCATAAGGGTGGGGTTATGGGCGTCATAATTAGCTACTTATATTCTGTAGACTCATAGAGAAATAGCTGACAGGCTCGGCGCGTGTCAGAGGTGGCTCTCAAGGCTCTTGGCGAAGCGATACGTACGCGGCGGGGCGAAATCGAAGGTCTCTCCCAGGAGGGACTCGCTGACCTTGCCGGAATGCATCGCACCTATGTCAGCGAGATCGAGCGCGGGTTGAGGAACCCGAGTTTTCGCAACCTCTTCAAGCTCGCAGCAGCACTCGAAATACCGCTCTCCGACCTGGTTGCCCAGGCGGAGCGCAAGTGTGTGTAACTGTGGGGTATGAAAATGCCCCGGGGTTACGGGACGGGAGCGACGGGACTCGAACCCGCGACCTCCGGCGTGACAGGCTCATAAAGCGGCCGCGGTTCGGGCCATTTGTGCCTGATTTGGCTTAGGGAAGCGGATTCTCCAACGGTCTTGATCGAGCTGGGTTGGTACCCAAATTGGTACCCAAACCGCTCGATCCGATGCAGGCGGGCGGTGGCTTGGACAAGACCCCCGAGACTGCATTCGGGAACCCAGGAGGTCATCAGCATGGCAGCGGATCTGAAAGATACGGGCGCTTTGGTCGTCAGGGACTACAAGGGCTGTCCCTTCTACGAGGCGAAGTGGCGGGACTCGACCCGAGCCCAGCGGAAGCGGCGGCTCGGTCGGGCCTGGCTCGAACGGGACGCGAAGAACGGCGGCTGGTGTCGCCGTCGCGGCCGTGTCCGCGACGGCTGCCTCGACGAGCGGCGGGCCTACGCTGCGATGGCGAAGGCCATCGCCGAGCACGAGGCCGAGCTGCGACGCGCGCCCGAGAACCGGGACGCGACCTTCGATGAGGCCGTTGATGCCTGGCTCGAATATCTCCAGCACGAGAAGCGGATCAAGCCCTCCACCCTGGCCGCCTATCGGTATCTCCTCGCACAGCCGCGCCGGGGCAAGAAGCGCCAGCGAGGCGCGCGGATCATGCGCGAGTTCGGCGGGCGCAAGCTCGCCGGCATCTCCACGGCAGACGTGCGGCGGTTCCTCTCAGCCCTGGATCGCGAGGACGTGAGCGCTCGCACCGTCAACATCCATCGCTAGGTCGTCCACTTGATCTTCGAGTACGCGATGCGCGGGGATGCCTTCGGGCTGCCCGAGAATCCGGCCGCGGGAACGGCCAAGCGCCCAGAAGACGGCGCAGGACCCATCGAGACCTTCGAGCCGCACGAGGTCTTGGCAATCGCCGTCGCCGCGCGGTCCAGCCTGCACCGCCGCCGGCCCAAGCACAACTACGCGCCCGCGACCGACGCGGAGTGGCAGCGAATGAATGACCAGGATGCCTCTCTGTTCATCTTTGCCGCCTGCACTGGTCTCCGGCTGGGCGAGCTGCTGGCGCTGCGTTGGTCGGATGTCGACCTCAAGGCGGGCGTCGTGATCGTCTCGCGGGCGATGTCTGCGGGACAGGAGGCCAGCACGAAGTCGCGTCGGTCTCGGCCGGTGCCACTCGCCGAGCAGGCGAAGACCGAGCTGCGGGCGCTCCTGCGACGCGGGATCTTCACGAGCCAGTCCGATCACGTCTTCTGCCGCCCGGATGGCGGACCCCTCGACCGCAGCGCCGTTCGTAGCCGCTTCATCCGGGCTCAGAAGGAGGCAGGGGTCCGGGTGCGCCGATTCCATGATCTACGCCATACCTTCGGCAGCTTGGCGATTCAGCAGTTCGATCTCGTGTCCGTCAAGGACATGATGGGTCACTCGAAGCTGAGCACGACCGAGCGCTACCTGCACTCGAAGCCACGACCGGATGACGCGGCGAAGTTGACGCGGATCTTCCAGGCGCGCGAGGGCCACGATCACAAAGGACTGCTGGCAGCGTAGCCCCAGCACTTTTGCTTTCACGCGAGAGCAGTTGTGTCAGGATCGCCGCATGGCAGATGAATCGGTCGCGGACCGACTCCGCGGATTCGGCGTGAAAGGCATCCTCGTGCAGATGGCCGAACGTGGGCAGATTCTTGAGCTGAAGTGCGAGATGCCGCAGTGCTATCACCCCAACGGACGCGACAAGTTCGAATCGCTCGCGACGGAGCGCAGGTTGTGGGCGCCCTCGCGCGACCACTACCCGATCCTCAGTTCGGCCGGTGGAAAGCTGCGTGCCGACAACGTTCGGTTGTCCCATATCGAGTGCAATCAGCGTGACCACACGCGGCGGAAGCAGATCGGGGCACTGCTTCTTGCAGGCGAATCACTGGAAGACATCGCCGACACGCTGAACCGCAAGAAGACCCCGGCGTTTCACGGAACGAAACGATGGACGGCGGCCATGGTGCGCGAGGCCTACGTGTCCTAGTCCGGGTTCCGCTTCGCGCGAAGAGCAGAAGGGGCACGATCACGTCAGCCCGCTGCTCCCCTTATTTGGAGGGGGGGAGCCAGTTCGAAACCTCGCCAAGCGTCGGCACCTGGAGGGCGGTAGCTAACCCCCGCTTTACTCGGCACGCTGGCCGCTCCGGGGAGCCGCGCGGCTCTCGGCGACGCAGCGGTTGACCTTGGTGTACGTCCAGCAGTGACGCTTGCCGACCTCCGCGGGGCGGTAGTCGGGCCGAAACGTTCCGAGCTGGCTCAGGCGGAGGAGCGGACTGCTAGCGTCCCGCGCAAGATGCGCCTTGAGCTGCGGAACCCCGGTGTGACGCGTGATGTCGGGTCGTGCTACGAACTCTGGCAACGCGTTAACAGAGCCGAATACTTCCAATTTGAAAGCTACGTGGAGGAAGCGACGGAGATTGGCATACCGTCCTACGCGGCCGCCGCAAGCTCCAAAGACGAGCGCCCAGAGGAATGGGCGAACGCACAGCTGGTGATCGACGCGCTTAGGAGGAGTCTCGATTTCATTAACCAGCGGCTCCCTGAGGAGCCGACACCAGCGGAGGTGAAGGAGCTTTCAGAGGGGCTCGAACAGGAAATAGATTCGGCCCAACAAGGAATCGACTCGAAGGTTCTTCAGATCGTCCTGAATCACGTCTTCGTATATGTCAGCGAGCTTGGAGACGAGATTGACCACTTGATTCGAGTGGCCCCGGGGCGAGCTAACGAAACTGGCATGACCCCCTGAACTCGGTCCGACCCTTGTGAGAGGTCTTACCCGACCCACGACAATGGGCCAAAGGGGGACCGACGCAAGTGAAGAGAAGGCGACACACTCCCGAGCAGATCATCCGCAAGCTCAGGAGCCCGTGACTCTCACTCGGGGTGGGCCGAGAAACGGGGGGCTTCCAGCACCTCGGTGGCGAACCCGCTCCCGCTTCGCGCGAAGAGCGGGGGCGCAGGCGATCACCGGTCGTTGTCTGCGATAGCCACGGACATTCGGGCTGGTTGAGGCTACTGCGTTCACGCGATCCCCTAGCAACCCGAGACGTCCAGCTCCTCGGCAATCTTTTTGTTGGTCGTCAGATTGAGCTCGGCGGCCAGCTCCGTGAGCCCACGAGCCGTGTCGATCGGGTCGAGGTCTTCGCGGTGGAGGTTCTCCGAGAGAGCGGCCGCACGGGCGTTGCCGTTCTTGCGAACGTGAACCGGCACTTTCTTGATGCCGGCCAGCTTCGCCGCCTCCAGGCGCCGGTGTCCGGCGATCACGGCGAACTTGCCGCCCTTGATCGGCCGGACGGTGAGCGGCTGCACCACGTCCGTCTTGCCGAGGTTTCCTGCGAGCCGCGCGAGCGCGTCGGGGTCCATGTGGGTGCGGGGGTTGAAGCCCTCGACCACCTCAATCTTGTCGACTCTAGGAGAGGGGTCGCTAGCTGTAGTTCCTCACCACGTTGTTCATCCGGGCCTCCTTGAAGGCTGGGGGTGCTGACCACCCAGATCAAGGAGGACACCGGATGAAGCTCCACGCTAACGCCCGCACCTGCCCGAAAAGCAGGCGCCTGCTCGTAGATCGCCTTGAAGGAGGCTGGTCGCTGACGTTGGCGGCCGAGGCCGCCGGCGTCAGCGAGCGAACCGCCGCCAAGTGGCGCGCCCGTTGGCGCGCTGAAGGGGAGGATGGCCTGCTCGACCGCAGCTCTGCGCCGAAGGCGCACCCGACGCAGCTGCCACCAGAACGGGTCAAGGCGATCGAGGCGTTGCGAAGGCTGCGGATGACCGCCGCCGAGATCGCCGAGGTGCTCGGGATGGCGCTCTCAACCGTCTCCAGGTGGCTGAAGCGAATCGGGTTGGGCAAGCGGAGTCGCCTGACTCCACCCGAGCCGCCCAACCGCTACGAGCGCAAGCGCCCAGGCGAGCTGATCCACGTCGACATCAAGAAGCTGGGGCGCATCCTGCGACCTGGCCATCGCGTTACCGGCAACCGCCGCGACCGCTTCACCGATGCCCGCGGCTACGGCGTCGCCGGTTGGGAGTTCGTCCACGTCTGCGTGGACGACGCCACCCGGCTCGCCTACGTCGAGGTGCTTGCAGACGAGCGCGCCGTCACCGCCATCGGCTTCCTGCGACGGGCCGTCCAGTGGTTCGCCTCGATGGGCATCGTCGTCGAGAGGGTGATGAGCGACAACGGCTCCTGCTACCGCTCCCATGCGCATGCGAGCGCCTGTCGGGAAGCTCGGGCTCAAGCACCTCTTCACCCAGCCATATCGGCCGCGGACAAACGGCAAGGCCGAGCGATTCATCCAGACGCTTCAGAACCGGTGGGCCTATGGAGCCATCTACGCGAACTCAGCCGAGAGGACCGCAGCCCTTCCTGGTTGGCTCACCCACTACAACTTCACCCGAGGACATGGCTCCCTCGGCCACAAGACGCCCGCGGCTCGGCTCGCCGAGTTGGAACAACGTTCTGAGTAGCTACATCTAGGTCAGTCATGGGTGCTCCTTTGTCCTTGCCCCCGCCCGATGCGGGAGCCGGTGCCCCCGCCCCCGCACGCGAAGCGTGCGACCATGCGGGGCGCCGGCTAAGCGAGGGCGGCAAGCTCGAAAGCCCGCTCGATCGCCTCCCTGCTCATTGGGCAGGCGCCGAGGCGCTGAGCCTCACGGCGGTAGTCCGCGATCAGGATGGCCAGCTCGGCCTTCGACTCGAAGCCGCGCTCGACGAAGTAGCGGCGACCCCTGCCGTCGACCGGGTAGTCGTAGACGTAGACCTCACCCTCGATGCGGCGGCCGACGAGGACCCGCCCTTCTTCGGGGACGGCGTAGCGGCCGAGGACGGCGAGCTGGGGCGTGTCGGACTGGACTGCGGTGGCGCTCATCGCGCACCTCCTTGGGCTCGTTGACGGAAGACGTCGAGCCGTCGGGCAGCGGATCAGGCGGCGCGGAACCCGAGCGTCAGCGAGGGCGCGTCAGCGAGGCCCCGTGAAGCGGGCGCCTTGTAGCGACGCCGGCCGCTGCCAGGCTCGAAACGGCTTCCGTCAACGAGCCCCCAGGACCGATGGCAGACGGCTACCGTGAGCCGATGCCGAAGACGACCGCCGATGAGTGGTTCGAGCGCTACCTACAAGACCACGGCTTCGACACTGGAGAGCACGAGCCCGACCTCAGCTCATGGGGTGTGCAAACCCAACCCGACTACTTGCCCACCGGGGACGCCGGGCAAATCGCCTGCGAGGTCAAGCAGTTCGGCACGGACTCGAAACTGGCGAAGCGGCTGGCCGAGCAGAGCTATGTCGCGGCCTCCGACGCCGAGGTCTACGGCCCGATCCGCAATCAGGTTGCCGAGGCCGCCAGCCAGTTGAAGCCCCTTGCCTCCCGACAGATTCCTCTCGTCGTCGTCCTCGCCAACCCGGCCGGCGCCCCGGTCGACCTCAGCTTCGAGCATGTCCTCGCCGCCCTCTACGGGAATCCGCAATGGACGGTCGCAATCGACCCGAGCACCGGCGGTGCAGTCGATGAGGGTCGTTTCGAGCTGGGCCGCGACGGCAAGCTGACCAACGACCACGCCTACCTCAGCGCGATCGTGTTGCTTCGCCGACGCGAACTTGCCCATGACGCGAGGGACGAAATCCTCGCGGGGCTGAGAGAGCACTACGACGGCGAAGCGAAAACGGCGGAGGAGCGGCAGGAGCGAGCGGTGGCCGCGATCGAGGAGCTGGAACGTCACGACCTGCCCGACGGGCACTACTTCTACGTTGAGGTGATCGAGGCACTCAGCGAACTGGCGGTCCCGCTGCCCGAGGCTTGGTTCGCCGGAGAGCGCGACCGACGCTGGCGCTGCAATGCCGAGGGCTACTACGAACTGGCCCACGGCAGGCCGGAGCTAACCGACTAGCCGAAGCCCCGAGGAGTCGAAACCGCTACTAGGCCGAGATTGCCGCCGCCGCTCGGTGGGGCAGGATGGTCGGGTGCCCGAGCGACCCGCCGCAATCAAGAGACTCGATGCCCTGTTCAGCGCAGCGATGATCGCTCACGAGGCGATCTTCGAGATGCGCCGTGAGCTGATCGCGAACGACCGGGGTAACGCAGAGCAAGCCGGCCTGCTGGAGGAGTCGGCGCAGATCGTGACCGGCAAGCTGCCAGGTCTGACGGCGAGGGTCCGTCAGCTTTCAGGCAAGTGGGCAGAGCAGAGCCTGCTCCACCCCGAGGGGGCGGAGCAAACGCTCGGCGAGGTCGAGGCGGAATTGGAGCACATCGAGCCCGAGGTTCAATCGCTGCTGAGCCGCCAGCGCGAAATCGCGGCCCGGCTGCGTTCGATGTTGGAGCCGTAGAGCTACGCCGAAGCGAGGCGAGCGGCTGCCGCCTGCTCATAGCGGTCAGCCAAAGCGAGCGCCGCATCGCGGTAGCCCTCGATGTCAGTCTGCGCCGCCTGAGCGCGAAGCTCCTCGGCGCGGGCTGAAAGCTCCCTCGGCGGCTGGGTGGTTCGCTCCAAGCGTTCCTCCATCAGCTCTAGCGACCATCGCTGCTCGTCAGGAATGTCAGGCCAAGGATGAGCTGCCATTAAAAGAAGTGTAGCCGCGAGCCCAACGGTCCCGGCGGCGTCGGGGGTGTGGCGCACTTTATGAGGCACTTGGTACCCAAACGTGGTACCCAAAGCGTGAACTGCCCCTATCGCCGGTATTCCCGTTCCGCCGGAAACCCGCGATACAATGCGGGTTCCAGCGATACGGGAGCGACGGGACTCGAACCCGCGACCTCCGGCGTGACAGGCCGGCGCTCTAACCAACTGAGCTACGCCCCCTGAATACGGGCGAGGGGATCGCCCAGCGATGATTATCTCAGGGTCGCTGGATTTGCAGCTTGAAGGGTCCCTTGGCGGCGCCCTTGGAGCGGATTGCGACGCCGAGTCGCGATTGGCCACAGACAGTGAAGTTGAGGCGGTGGCCAAAGCTGAGACCATGGCGCGAGCTGCGCAGGAGGCGGCCCAGCGGGTTGAGGAGGTCGAGGTTGAAGCGGGATCTGCTTGCTGGTTGCAGGCTGACCGTGCCGTCGATCGGTGTGCCAAAAGACCGCACCACCGACCCATCCCTTCGCGGTGGAACCCGTCCTCGCAACCTCAAGGGCGTCCGACCCAACCAGGGATTGAGGACGTCCTCGCGGATTGCCTGCAGCGCTTCGGCGTCCGGCTTGAGCGCCCGTAGCCAACGCCAGGGCACACTGCTTTCTGGAAAGCGCAGGTGGGCGAAGGCCTCGGCAAACGCCTCGCCAGGGTCACGGAAGTAGTGCAGCCCCTCATCGCCCGGGAAGATGGCGCCGGCACGCGAGCGTTGGCAGACGCGCTCATGGCTGGACCAGCGAGCCGTACCCCAATCGAGGGGCGGCGGGAAAGGCGGGGGGCTTTCGCGGTGCCGGGCAACGTGGTGCCCGTACTCGTGGGCGAGAACGAAGTCACGACCCGCGCCATCGGGGGCAGGGCCGCTATAGCCACCGAGGACAATTTTGCTTTCGTTGCCGTAGTAGCAGGCCTGAGCTCCATAGCCGCAATCGAATTCGAGCTGGGAAGCCGTATCGAGCTGGACGGTGAGCAGTTCCATCTCGGGGCCATGAACAAAAGTTCCAAGGGTGTTGGCGATCTGCTGCGGGTCGGCGGCGTTGCAGACTGCCCGGCAAGCCTCGGTGACCGCGATCGCGACCGTTTCGCCACTGCCGTTATTGATCGGGTACCGATCCTCCGCGGCGCTGGCCGAGATCTGCGCCGAGCCCACGCTCGGCGTCTCGATCACGGTGTCGCGTGGCCGCATCGCCCCGCTCGCCGGAGCAACGAGGAGAAAGATCATGGCTATACCCGCAAGCGCCCCCGCCGGGCGCTTGCTCAAGGAGCGGGCCCCGGATCTATCTCATAGGACTTCGTCGGCAGCGATGCGGAGCGTGGGCGCCGCGGCGGCAATGCGCGGCTTGCCGCCGCGGCGCTCCCCCGCTTCGCCCGGCGACCCGCCCAGCGCGGACGTACCGGGTCGAAGTTCAAAAGCGAGCCCCAGGTGTCCGTGCCGATCGCTCCGTCAACCGGCAGGCCCTGCCCGGCCTGGAAGCTGCGGACCGCCGAGCGAGTCTGTTTGCCGAAGATGCCGGTGATCGGCAGTTGGGGTTCGGCCGCGGCCTGCAGATGCTGCTGGGCCCAAACGACCATGTCGCCGCGGCTGCCCCGCTTCAATAAGGGATGATCGACGACCGGGCTATAGCCGGCGACGGGGCCGTCGGTACTGGCGCCCAGCGCGTCCCAGCCACTGCCGCTCGTCTCCTGCCAGTCCCACCAGCTTGGCGCCAGGCCACCGTAGCTCTGGGCAAAGCGGCGGAAGCGGACGATCTCCTTGCGGTTGGCGCCGCCGTAGGTCTGGCCGAGCGGATAGAGCGGGCGGTCGTAGATCCGGTTGAAGAGAAAAGTGTGCTCGTAGACGGCGCGGACGGAGGTGCCGATCGCCCGCCAGTACATCTGCGGCTGGTTGGCGATCGCCCCTTCGGGGCCAAGGAAGACCGAGTAGGGGAAGGAGGGGTGGTAGTCGACGTAGGGGAAGGCTGCAAGGGAGAGGGGAAAGGCAGCGCCGATGCGGCTGCGCAGGGCGCGGATGTAGCGATCTGCGGCCGCGTACTTGCCCTCGTACTGACCCTCGGCGTCGATCACCAGGCAGTCGGCGCCGCGCCGCGCGGCGACGGCGCCCACCTTGGCCTCGTCGACGGGCTGATCGCCGTAGACGAACTGCCAGGCGCAAACATCGAGCCCACCCCTATGCAGAGCACCGACCAGGGTTCTGTTGAACTGCGACCAGATGTCCCCGGCGTCGCCCGCCTTTATATAGAGCGTGCCGATGCCGGCGGCCTTGGCGCGGGCAATGATGCGACCGACACTCCCGCCCTCGGAGCGGTCGACGTACCAGATCCACATGCCATGGCGATCGAAGGGCAGCCCACCGGCCGGGGCTGCCGCACCCTGTCCCGCGCCACCAGTGGCAGCGGGGGCGATGCGCGTGTCAGCCGTCAGCGCCATCAAGAATAAGATCGCCAGGAGCACTAGGCGGAGCCCTGACGCCATGGTGCTGCTGGTCCTCACGTCAACTCTCAACACGGTAGCTCGCTTTGGGCTGCGGTTCCAGAAATTCAACGCCCACGGCCGTACCGAGTCTTGGCGTCCCTGCCTAGCACGGGAAAATTATGGCCGCGCCGGCTCGCGCGGTTGCCTGAGGCCATACGGTTTGGCGCACAGCTTGCAAGCCCGACGGGAGGAAGCGCCGTGATCACCGAGAGAACCGAGAACCCGACCTGGCTGTCGAACGCCTACCTGGTTGCCGATGAAGTCGGCGGCAAGGGGGTGCTGATCGACGGCAACGACGACCTCGGGCCGCTGCTGGAGCGCGCCGAGCGGGACGGGATCGAGATCACCCACGTCCTCGTCACCCATCCCCACCCAGACCACGTCGCCGGCCTGGCGCAGGCGCGCCAACAGCTCGGCGAGCCGCCGCTTGTCGCCCATGCCGAGACGGCGGCGGAGCTGGAGGACGAGGTCGCCGAGGTACTCGCGGACGGCGGCAAGCTCACCACGGGCGGGCTCGAGATCGAAGCGATCTACACCCCTGGGCACGCGGCCGGCCACCTCGCCTTCCTCGTCAACGGCACCGACGTCTTCACCGCCGACGTCCTCTTCAAGGGGACCGTCGGCGGCACGATGGCGCCCGGCGCCAGCGGCTTCGCCGACCTGCAGGCATCGGTGATGCGGCTGATGGAGCTGCCGCCCGAGACGCGCGTCCACCCCGGCCACCGCGAGCCGACCACGATCGGCGAGGAGTGGGAGTCCAACCCCTTTGTGCGGACCTGGCGCGGCCTGGAGGAGACCGGCGAGGAGGAGGTCACCGTCTGGGACCGAGCGGCGACGCTGAAGCTCTGGGCGCCCGACTACGACGGCGGCAACAAGGCCTGGATCGTCTTCGGCGATGACGGCCTCGAGGCGATAGTCGGCGGCTCGCAAGTCGTACGTGGCTGAGCGGCCGCAGACCAGCGCGCCGGAGCTGAAGGCGCAGATCGAGGCCGAACGCGGCGGCCGGCCTTTCCTCGTCTTCCGCGACGGGAAGGGCGGGCAGCAGATCGTCGCGGTCGAAGAGGGGACGGCAGCGCTCTGGGTCGGGCGGGGCGAGTCGGCCGACGTGCGGCTCGACTGGGACGAGGAGGTCTCGGCGCTGCACGCCCAGATCGAGGTGGTGCGCGACGAGTGCACGCTGCTCGACGACGGCCTTTCGCGCAACGGCTCCTTCGTCGGCGAGCAGCGGGTCGACGGGCGCCGCCGCCTGCGCGACGGCGACACGCTGCGCTTCGGCCGCACCACCGTGCTCTTCCGTCGCCCCGGCGAGGGCGCCCCGGAAGCGACCGTCGCCGCCAGCCAGATGCCGGCCGCCGCGACCATCTCCCCCGGCCAGCGCCGCGTCCTGCTCGCCCTCTGCCGGCCCTTCAAGGCCGAATCGCCCTTCGCCACGCCAGCGACCAACCAGGCGATCGCCGAGGAGCTGCACCTCAGCGTCGACGCGGTCAAGACCCACATGCGCGCCCTCTTCGAGAAGCTCGAAGTCGCCGATCTGCCGCAGAACCAGAAGCGGGTGGCGCTGGTCGAGCGCGCCCTGCAGAGCGGCGCGATCAGCCGCCGAGAGCTCTAACCGGCACAAAACAGGCGACAAAACCACTCGCTGGACACATGTGCGATAGGAGCTTCGGGGCTTTGCCCTGAGACTCCTTGAATGCTCCTGCCGCTGGCGCTGACCGCGACCGAAGTCAAAACGTTCTTCTTCGATTGGTACCCGGTCTTCGGGGTCTTCTTCATGTTCTGCCTGCTGATCGTCTTCGTGACGCTGCTGCGCGGCACGCTCGGGGCGACCAAGCCGGAGACGGTGAAGGCGAGCAAGACCAAGCCCGTGCTCTGGGAGGACGTGCAGGGCGTCGACGCGGCAAAGGACGAGCTGATGGACGTGGCCGAGTGGTTGCGCGAACCCGAACGCTTCGCCGCGCTCGGCGCCCAGCCGCCGCGTGGGGTGCTGCTCTTCGGCCCGCCCGGGACCGGCAAGACGATGCTGGCGCGGGCGGTCGCCGCGCAGGCCGGCGTCGACTTCTTCTCGGCCTCGGGCTCGAGCTTCGTAGAGATGTTCGTGGGGAGGGGCGCCGCCCGCATCCGCCGCCTCTTCAAGGAGGCGCGCAAGTCGGGCCGGGCCGTCATCTTCATCGACGAGCTGGACGCGGTCGGGGGAGCGCGCAGCGGCGGCGGTGGAGATGGCGGCTCGAGCGAGCGCGAGCAGGCGCTGAACCAGCTGCTGGTCGAGCTCGACGGCTTCGAGAAGGACCCGGGGACGGTGATCGTGATCGCCGCCTCCAACTACGTCGACAAGCTCGACAAGGCGCTGCTGCGGCCGGGCCGCTTCGACCGCCAGGTGCTGGTCGCGCCGCCCGACCGCGACGGCCGCGAGGCGATCCTGCGCGCCCACGCCAAGGGCAAGCCGCTCGGCCCCGATCTCGACCTGACCGACGTGGCGCGCAAGACGACCGGGATGACCGGCGCCCAGCTGGCCAACGCGCTCAACGAGGCGGCGATCATCGCCGGGCGGGCGGGACGCAAGGCGACGGCCCGCGAGGACCTCGACGAGGCGCTGCTGCGCCAGTCGGTCGGCTCGCAGCAGGCGCGGCGGCTGAGTCCGAAGGAGCGACGGATCGTCGCCTACCACGAGGCGGGGCACGCGCTCTGCCGCCACCTGCTCGGCCTCGACCCGCCGGAGATCCTCAGCATCGTGCCGCGCGGGCCGGCGCTCGGCTTCGTCGGCCACTCACCGCAGGAGGACACCTACCTGAAGTCGCGCGAGGAGCTGCTCGATGAGCTGGTCACGCTGCTTGGCGGCCGGGCCGCCGAGGAGGAGGTGATGCAGGCCTCCTACTCGGGCGCTGTCGACGACCTCTCCCGGGTGCACCTGGTCTGCCGCCAGATGGTCGCCGAGTTCGGCATGGGCGTGGCGCTGGACGCCGATGGGGCGCCGCCGATCGCGCTGCCGACCGGCGACTACGCGCTCTCCGACCGCACCCGCCGCGACGTCGACGTGGCGGCGATGACGCTGGCGCGCGAGGCCTACCGTCGGGCACGGGCCCTGCTGGCGGCCAATCGTGAATGCCTCGACGACCTCGCCGCCAACGCGCTCGAGCGCGAGACGCTGACGCGTGAGGACCTCGATGAGATCTTCGCCGCGCACGAGCTCGGGGACGCGCAGGCAGTCGAAGTACCATCTCCGCTTAGTGCAACCTGAGCGAGACAGCGAAGAGAGCTACTTCCCGCCCGGTCGCTCGATGGCGCGCCGGGTCCACGGCGAGCGCTCGGTCGGGCTGCTCTACGGACAGCGGGCGCTGCTGATCGGGGCGCTGGAACCGCTCACCTACACCGGCACGATGCTCTCGACCTGGTCGGGCAACCGGCCGTTCGAGCGCCTCGCCCGCACGGCGAAGATCCAGGAGACGGTCTTCCTCGGCGCGCGCGAGGAAGCCGACGCGGTGCTGGCCAAAGTGCGGCGCCTGCACGAGCAGGTCAAGGGAGAGCTGCCGGTGGACGCGGGACCCCACCCCGCCGGCACTCCCTACTCCGCCTTCGACCCCGAGCTGATGCTGTGGACCCTGGCCGTGATCGCTGACTCGGGGCGGGAGATGTACGAGACGCTGGTGCGGCCACTCGACCCCGATGAGCGCGAGCGGCTCTGGCAGGACTACGCCCTCTTCGGCGAGCTCTTCGGCCTGCCACGCAGCGAGGTGCCGGCGAGCCACCTCGAGTTCAAGGCCTGGTTCGACGGCAAGCTCTCTGTGCCCGACCTGCAGGTGACCGAGCACGGGCTGGAGATGGCGCCGTTGGTGGCGTTCCGCCAGCCGGTCCCGAGAGCGGCGCGGGGCAACATCGCCCTGCAGAACCACCTGATCAAGGGCACCCTGCCGCCGCGCGTGCGTGAGATCTTCGGCATCCGCTGGAGCCGCGCCCACGAGTCGAGCTTCCGCGCGATGGCGGCGGCGCACCGCCGCTCCCGCGGCGCCTTCCCCTACCGGATGCGCCGCGGCCGCAACGACGTCTTCTTCGACGTGGTGACGAAGGCGGAGCGGCAGCGCGGCGGCACGGTGACGCCGCAGCTCGGCGCTCCCGCCTCCTCCTAGCGCTTGGACTCGATCCGCTCCTTCAGCTCCCCCGGGCGGGCGTTGACCAGCATCGCCCTGGCGGCGGCCTCGACCGGCCCGCGGATCAGCATCCCCAGCACTCGGCCGGGATCGCCGTCGAGCGTGTAAGTCGCCCGCGTGCGGCCCTCGCCCAGGTCCTCCAGCACCCAGGAGCCCTCGACGGACTTGAGAATCGCCCTTCTCCTGCGTCCAGGAGAGGCGGGTCGGCGGGTCGTAGCTGAACCGCACCTGCGTCTTCACCTGCCTGACCTTGATGTCGCTGACGCTCTCGACCAGGGTCGGACGGCCCTCATAATCGCGCTCCAAGGCCGAGATCGAGACCAGGCCGCCCTGCCACTCGGGCGCGATCAGCACGTCCTCGACCAGCGCCCAAACCTGCTCGATCGGCGCCTCAATCTCCGCTTCGGCCGTACCGCCCATGTGGGCCATCTAGATCGCCTCCTCCGGCTTTCGTCCCGATACGAACTGGGCAAGACCGCTGACCTGCTGATCGATCGCGATCAGACCGTCGTCGCGCAGCACCCGCGTAATCTCATCGCGCCCGAAGACGCGCACGCCGCTCAAGCCACGCACGATCCTGCTGGCGGCGCCGGCCGGGAGCAGGCTCCTGTTGCAACTGGTCAGCAAGGCAACGCGGCCGCCCGGCGCGAGCACGCGGACAATCTCCGCCAGCGCCCGCATCGGCTCCTCGATCAGGTAGAGGGCGGCGAAGCAGCAGACCGCGTCGAAGCTGCCGTCGCGAAAGGGCAGCGCGCAGGCGTCCCCGCGCAGGTAGGCGACGTTGGCACTCTCGGTGTCGCGCACCGCGACGTCCAGCATCGGCGCCGAGGCGTCGATGCCGACGACGAGGCCCTCGGCGGACGCGGCGGCGAAGTCGCGGGTGAAGTTGCCAGGGCCGCAAGCCACGTCGAGAACTCGGTCGCCGGGTGCGATCGAGAGCATCGCCAGCGCCATTCGGTGCTCCTCCTCCGTCCCCGGCCCGGTCAACCCCATCAAGAGGCGGCCGCCGAACGGTCGCCAGAAGCGCTGGTAGACCAGCGGCAGCGCGCGGCTCACCATCAACCGCTGGCCAAGGCGGGCGCCGGTCGGGTCCCGTTGGCCCAAGAGGTCGAGGTAGCCGCGGGTGATGTCGATCCCATCACTCGGGACCGGATTGGTGAAGAGACCCAGCGCTTGCTCCATCGCGGGTGAGAGCGCACGGTGCTCGCTGGAGAGCAAAGCGGGGTTGGCCATCGCCCTTGAGGCTAGCGCCCATATCGTGGATGGATGAGTGTTCACCCTGAACTGGAGGCCTTGTGAGCTGGAGCGTCGCCGATATCCCCGAGCAAACGGGCCGCACCGCGGTCGTCACCGGCGCCAACGGCGGCCTCGGCCTGGAGACGGCGCGCGCGCTGGCGGGCGCCGGGGCGATGGTCGTGATGGCAGCTCGCAATGAGGAGAA
The DNA here is from genome assembly GCA_963824215.1 of uncultured Solirubrobacterales bacterium. Lineage (GTDB taxonomy): Bacteria > Actinomycetota > Thermoleophilia > Solirubrobacterales > 70-9 > VRUE01. Next base: position 188,965 of record CAWGOE010000001.1, read on the forward strand.
GGCGGCGGGGGCCGAGGCGGACATTCGAAGCGGCGCGCCGGAGGCCTTGCTCGAGATCGTCAGGCTCGATCTCGGCTCGCTGGCGTCGGTGCGCGAAGCGGCGGCGCAGATCCTCGCGGCCCACGAGACGATCGACATCCTCATCAACAACGCCGGCGTGATGGGGATCCCCGAGCGCAAGACCGTCGACGGGTTCGAGATGCAGCTCGGCGTCGACCACCTCGGCCACTTCGCGCTCACCGCGCTGCTGATACCGGCGCTGCTTCGAGCGGACGCTGCCCGGATCGTCACCGTAACGAGCACCGCGCATCACATGGGCAGGGCGGTGGACCCCGAGAACCCCCACCTCGAGGGCCGCTACCGGCCCTGGCGCGCCTACGGGCAGGCGAAGCTCGCAAACTTCCACTTCGGCCTCGGGTTGGATCGCCAGCTGAGGGAGGCCGGCGCCCCCGCGGCGAGCCTGGTTGCCCACCCCGGCCTCTCCAATACCGAGTTGCAGGCGGTGAGCGTCGCGGAGACCGACGGTGGGCTCTCGCAGCGCTTCTTCCACAGCCTCGCCCGCTCGGTCGGCATGTCACCGGCGCAGGGAGCGCTCTCACAGCTACGGGCCGCCACGGACCCAGGCGCGAAGGGCGGTGAGCTCTACGGCCCGCTCTTCGTCAACAACGGCCCCCCGGTCCGCAAACCGGTCCTGCGGCGGCTCGGGATGAAGCGGGCGATCGACCGGCTGTGGGAGACCTCCGAGCGGGAGACCGGCCTGAAGCTGGATGCCCAGCCCCGGTGATGGGCGGTACTGGGCTCGAACCAGTGACCCCCTCCTTGTAAGGGAGGTGCTCTCCCAACTGAGCTAACCGCCCCGGGGGTCAGATTATGCGGCATCCGGATTGTCGCGCGCCGGCCACCCTTCGTTAGGCGCGGGCTATCCGAGGGTAGACCTAGAGTCGTCGTTGCTGGGAGGCCCACGTGCGATCACGAATGCGGACAACTTCATTGCTTGCACTGCTGGCGCTCCTGCTCCTTGCTGCGCCCACTCCCGCCGCAGCACAAGAGCGAACAGTCGTCGTCAAGGGCAGCGCGACCCAGGAGGTTCCAAACGACACGGCGAGACTGCGCTTCTCGGTGACCAAGGAACGGAGCTTGCGGGCGGCCGCGCTGCAAGTAGTTGCCGTCCGCCTGAGGGCCGTGCTGGCGACGGTTCGGGCCTTCCCCGGCGTCGGACCCGGCGATGTCAGCACCGGGCAGATCACGATCCGCAAAGTCTTTCGCGGCAAACGCCCGATCTACCGCGCCAGCGAGGGCGTCACCGTGATCCTGCACCAGCTCGAGCGGGCCGGCGAGATGGTCTCGGCCGCAGTCTCAGCCGGCGCCACGGGCACCAGCGGTCCCAGCTTCTTCCCAGGCGATCCCGACCTCGCCTATACCAACACCTTGATTGCGGCCTTCGACCAAGCCAAGGCGAAGGCCGCCGCGCTCGCCGCCCGCGCCGGCGCCACCCTTGGGCCGGCAATCAGCATCGAAGAAGGGGCCGAAGTCGTGCCCGGCGAACCGACCGCCGTTTCCGCACCGCGCGGGCCCCGAGGGAAAGAGCCCGCCCCGCCGGTGAAGCCGGGCGCGTCAACGGTAACCGCAACGGTCCGGGTGGTCTTCGCTCTGGAATAGCTGTGTACGCAGGAGTACATTTCTCGGTATAGTTGCGTACTCTGCTGTCTACGGTGGGAGTACGCGCGATGGAGCGGAGTGGGACGCGGCGCGAGGCAATCCTCGAGGGGATGATCCGCGTCGCGGGGAACAAGGGGTATCTGGCCGCCTCGGTCGCTGATGTGGTCATCGAGAGTGGCGTCTCCCGGACCACCTTCTACAAGCACTTCGACAACAAGCGGGACTGCTTCCTCAGCGCCTACGACCTGGCGGCCAAGCGAATAGTCGGGGCTGGGATCGATGGCTGCGCCGCCGGGCAGTCCTGGCAGGAATGCGCCGTCGGCGGTCTCGCGGCAATTGTCGAGTTGCTGGATGAGGAGCCGGCGCTGGCGCGCGTTGCCGTCATCGAGAGCGTTGCGGCCGGAACCGAAGGTCGGCGACTGCGTCAGGCAACGCTCGGCGGGCTCGCCCAGCTCCTCGAGCAGGGTCGGCGAGATCCGACGGCGCCCGACCTGCCGCCGCATACCGCCCTGATGGCAGTCGGCGCCGTGGCAGGCCTGATATTCGACGGCCTGCAGGACGACAAGGCGGTGGACCTGCCCGCCCTGTTGCCCGATTTGAACTTCGCGCTGCTTGTGCCCTATCTCGGCCCTCGCGCCACGGCAGAGGCCTGCGCCGCACCCGCTTAGGGGTAGAAGTAGCTGGCAAGGCTCACTTTTGGCGCTCGCCCTTACGTCCCTTCCCGCACCCAGCCTGCACAACCGGCTTGATCCCATACCGCCGACCGTTCTGCCCGACGAAGTCCGCATTGGCCCTGGACTTAGCCCCACAGAGATTGCGGCTGTTGACGATCAAGCCCTTCTTGGCCCCCTGCATCCTCACCACGACTTTGGTGATCGGGGCGTCAGGGAGATCAGTGAAGGTAGCTCTGATGCCGCCGTTCTTTGAGTCGACGCGGGCGACTGCTTCGATGTCGACGATTCCGTGTAGAGAGGCGACGAAGTCGGGCAGGTTGTGGTCCGAGGATCTGAGGTAGACCGGGCCGCTCAGCGGCTCCTCTAGGAGTGGGGTGTGAGCGGTCGCTTGGCCATAGATCGATCCTTTCGGACAGCCGCCGCCGTTGCCGCCGTTTGCCGCGTACTGAACGCGGGTGCAGATCGTCCTGATGTGGGCTTGGTCGAGGAAGGCCGATGAGGGCAGGCGCAGGACAAGTCCCTTGAGGTTGGCGTCGCCTGCGCGTGGCCTATAGGTCCCGGTCAGGGCTGGATGTGATCCGCGCTTGGTCCCGCCCTTCAGCTTCAAGCCAAGGCGTGGCTTGAAGGCGAGGTTGGCGCAATCTGCTGCTTGGAAGCGAGCGGCGAGCGAGTGCGGCGCATCGTCACCTACGCTGAAGGCGTCCACCCCTCCACCCCAGAGCTTCGCCTGGGTCGAGGTCGCCTCACAAGAGGTCGGGTTGAAGATCCAGCTGGGTCGATCTACATGGACCCTGATGTCCCTGACCTTGAGTGGGATGCCTCTGAGGATGTGGGGGATCGGGTCTGAAGACGCTCCGTCCGCTTCTGCTTGGGCGGTCCTCGGGTTGAAGCGAAGCGCCAGGCGGACTACGACGGTTCCGACGTCAAAGGGCCCTGCGACTGCGGGGACTATCGCTACTACGCTAAGTGGAGCGCCTTTGTAGGGGCCGGCTAGGTAGAGGCTGCCTGGCACGTAGAGCAGGGTTCCTCCCACTCCCGCGCCGGTCTCGGTGCGGCCGATCTTCGAAGAAGCCGGGCATGATGGAGATGCCAGCTCTTCGGATCCTCCGTGTGGCCCGGTCCTCGCTTGGGCCTGGGCGATCTGGGCGTCTGAGCATTTGCCGACTCCAGCCAGGGAGGCGAGCACGCCTGGTGGCAGCGTGGTCGAGATCTTGGTCAGGTCCTGATCGCCGTCTTTGCGGGTCAGGCGCATCTGCAGGGGTGAGAAGGCGCCGGCTGAGTTGGAGAGCGTTCCGGCTTCGAAGCCTGGGTTGAAGGGCGGGACTCCACCGGGGGGGCAGGCGCCGCCGTCGACCCCGCGCTCGATCCCGAAGACCGAGGTGGCGGTGGTGGCTTTGGTCGGATCAGAGAAGGGATAGAGCTCGGCTTTGGTGGTGTAGGAGCCGCAGGCCGGTGGGGTGATCAGGGCGGCGCGGCCGCCTTCTCTGAAGTGGAGCTTGAAGTCCGTGTATGGGAGCGAGGGTAGGTCCTCGAAGGTGGTTACGAGCTGACCCGTCAGCGGATCGGGTTCCACCTTGCCGGCCTGCTTGACCAGGACGCCTCTTTCTGGCACGCGGGCGACTATGTATAGGGCGATCAGGGAGCCGCTGGGGTTGTCGTAGGGCTCGGCCAGGTAGAGGGAGCCCTCGATCAGCTCTTCGACTAGCGGCGAGTGGCCTACTATCGAGCCGATTTTCGAGGCCGAGGGGCAGCCCTGGCCTGGGGCGGTGGTTGCCTTCTCGGCTTTGTATTGGTCCAGGGTGCAGACACTGACCCCTTCAGCTAGCGCTGGGTTGGCAGTAACACCCACGGGCAGCGTCACGCGGACTTTGTGGGGCTGGGTTTCGGCGATCGCGCCTGGTGCGAGCAGGCCCTGGTTTGGCAGCTTCAGTTCGAAGTCGAGGCCGGTTGGATTCTCGGCCAAGTGGCCGGTCGTCTGGGCGGCAATTTTGGGGCCGAAGGGGACCGAGTCGCAGCGCACCAGCGGGTCTGGGGATCCGAAGGCTGGGACCGATTGTTCGACGAAGACACCCGGGGCGAGTTTGGAGTCTGCTTTGAGCGTTAGCTGCGGGGCCTCCTCGCAAGACGTGGGCAAGGTGAGGAAAGGAAGCCGCGGAGCGTCTGAGGCGAGGGGCGGGCCGATACCGGAGATCGCTTTCTGGCCGCGTTCGTCGTCGTGGCTAGGATCCGCCGGGACGCCCCAGATCGTCTCGGTGCCGGAGATCACCGCGTTTGGCAGGTTGAATGCGCCAACCGTGAGCCCGTAGCCCTCCTCGCTTCTGACCGAGGCGCTCTGCAGCACGTTCAGGTTGACCACACCGCCGCCGATCTGCCCAGCGATGCCCGGCGGAGGCTCGAGATTGAAGACCGGCAACGAGGCCTCGCCGATGCCCGGCGCGATGGCGTCGAGGACGCCGACCTGGGTGTTCGGGGGGCACTTGGGAGTTACACCCTCGAACAGCTCGCGCGAGCAGCGCGGCACTGCGAGCGGGTTGCCGACGAGGCCCGGAGGCAGCTCAGCGATGATGTCGCGCGCTTCGCCACCTTCGAGTTTGCCGCCGGAGTCGGTGTTGAGGGCGAAGCTCACGGAGTATGCGTAGGGGTGGGCGCCTGCTTCGGTTGCGAGCGTGCCGTTTTTGTTTTCAGCGGCAGCCGAGACGCTGCCGGGTACGAAGCCGAAGTCTGCTTGTGCTGCGGCAGGCGCTACGAGGCAGAGCGCCAGGGCAACGAGCGATACGAAGAGCCTTCCCTGCCGAGTCATCGCCCGCCTCCTTGGTTGTGGCGCACTTGGGCCCCTTTGCCCTGGCGCTTTCGGTTCGCGCTCACACAGCGGGTCTTGCCCTTGCGACGCACCTTGCGCTTCTGCTTGGGGCAGCGTTTGTTCGTCGGGCCGCCCTGCTTCAGGTTGCCGGCCCCCGTGAAGCCCGAGGCCGGCGTCGGGTAGGCGGGGATGATCGGAGAGGGCTGGCAGGCTTCGCCCTGGCACTCGCCGCCGGAGTCCTGCGCGGTGGTGGGGAAGCCGCCACCTTCGCGGGCGACGTAGACGTCGACGAGCTTGTCGCGGTCTTCGAGCAGGAGTTGATCGCGGGTGGTGAAGAAGATGTTCTTGCCCACGGGATCGGCAGCGAGGAAGTTGGAGTCGCTCGGTTCGCGACCGGCTGAGATCAGCGAGACGCAGCCGCCTTCGCGTTTGCAATCGCCGACTCCCTGGGGCTCGTACTGGTAGACGTCTTCGACGTTGTCGTTGGTGTCGCGGGCGGTGAGCGCGTCTTGGCTGTCGAAGTAGAGGCGGCCGGCGTTGCTCAGAAAGCGCGGCTGGGGCTGGGGGTCTTGCTGGCCCGGAACGGGGGACAGCAACGGCAGAGTCGAGGGGCCGTGCGGCGCTTCTCCGCTCGGGTTGCAGGAGGGGCAGATCAGCTCTTCCGTGGCCGAGTCATAGATGTAGACCTCCGGGCAGATCGAGGTTTTGAAGATGATTGGGGCCCCTGCAATCTCTATGAGTTCACACGGCCCGACGTTCTCGAAGCCGTCGATCAGCGCCGCTTTGGAAAGGAAGGCGAGCCGGCGGCCGTCGGGGCTCGCCTGGGCGAGGCGGTTCGACGGTGAGGCCGTCCAGGTTCCAGACGTAGCGCCCCCACCGATGGAGTCAGAGGACAGCAGCGTCGCGATGAATCTCGCCGCACCTCCCTGCTGCCAAACGTAGAGGTTGGGCTGGCCTGCCTGGGCGACCGCGCCCTGATCGTTCGGCGCTTCGTCGAGCACTGCGGTATCGACGAAGTAGATCTTCGAGAGGTCCTCGCTTTGGCCGGTGATCCCCAGGAAGCCGCCTTCGCCTTCGCTCAAGTCGATCGGCGGGGCGGCGAGGTCCTCGACGTCATAGAGCAAGCCGTTGGTGAGCAGAACCTTGGAGCCGTCAGCCGAGGCGGTGAGGAATTTGCCGCTCGCGTCAGGTATTTCCTCGGTGCTCGTGCCGTTCTTGCGCACGTAGACCTGGCCGCTTTCATCGCTCCAAAAGACACGCGTGCCGTCGTCTGAGATCGCGTGAGAGACGTTGGCGGTTTCGCCCTGCGACTGGTTCTTCGATCCGAAGAAAGCCCCTGGAGCAGTGGTTTCGTCGGACAACACGTTGACGAGCCGCAGCGCCGAGCCGTCGTGCTCGTAGAGGTTGTATTTGCTCGCGCCGCCGTCGAGCGCCGGCGGGACCGAGCCTTCGAGAGCATCGTTCGCGGCGAAGAAGTGACGGTTGAAGTCCTTCGAGGCTCCGACGTAGGCGATCAAGAAGACTTCTTCGGCGGCTGCCGGCAGCCTGTTGGGCGGCGCGCTCGTCAGTAGAGGCAAAAGCGCCCCGGGGTCTGCCGAGGGCTGTTGGTAGAGGTTCGCGTAGCCGGCGGGGGCCGAGGGTGAGAGCGTTGGCAGCTCTTGGTAAAGGATCCCCTGACTCAGATCTGCGTCGAAGGCTCTGTAGCCCTGAAGGCTGGTACCCATCAGCGCCGGGCTGAGGTTCGTCGTCTTCCATCCCGTGGCAGTGCGGTTCGAGAGGTACTCGTTATAGACGGAGGCGCCTTGCTCAAAGGAGAAGGCAAAGCCCGAGTAGGCGAGCGCCTCTCCGTCAGGGGAGATCTGCCTGGGGAAGGCCTCCGAAAATGCGCCGGGCTTGCATTCCTTTCCGCAGCTGCCGAGTTCCGGGCGAAGCGGGAAGGGCTCCCCGCCGTGCTTCTCGACGGGGGTGACGAGCTCATAGGCCCGTCCGTTGGCCAGTCCGGGCGGGGTGCTGGGGTAGGTGCGAAAGCTCTCTGCCTCGCCTTCGTCCGTCCCTTCGACGTTGGTCGCAATGACCCGGAAGCGGTAGGCGGTTCCCGGCTGAAGGCCCGAGACCGGGACCGAGGCAGGCAGCGTCGCCAGGCCGCCGCCGAGCGACGCTCCGCCTATTGGCGCTTCACTTGCCCCGGCGAAGCGGTCGCTCGGTTCGTTTGCTTCATAAGCCGCCTCGGTCAGGTACTGAAAGACGTAAGTCGTGTTCTCGCCGTTGGGGTTGATCTCTGCCTCGAGCAGCGCCGAGGATTCCCCCACGCCCGATACCGACTGCGCCTCGATCTCGGGCACGAGGCTCACCGGCTGGGCGAAGATGTGGCCGATTCCTTGTTCTCCGGGGCGAGATGACCCGTCAGCCGCGTAGAGGACACCGGGCGGGCGGCCTTCTTCTTCGTAGCTGAGGGTCGGGTTGAAGGCGAGCGCAAGCGTTTCGTTTGGCTCTGGTTTCGGGCTGACCGGGATCGTCCCGACCTCTTCGAATTCGCCTTCTGAGTTGCATGGACTCAGCTGGTGGATTTCCTTTTTGCCCTTCGAGCTGTAGAAGAAAGGTGCCCCACTGACCGGATCGACGGTCAACGATTTGATCCCTCCCGCCGTGAACTGGAACTCGCATACAGGCGTCAGGTGGTTGGCTGCCGAGAACTCATAGATCGCGTCTTCGCTGTGCATGTAGAGGTTGCCGGGGTCGTCCACCGCCAGCCCCTTGGGGATGTAGTTCGGTCCCTGCGGGTAGGGGGCGATGTCGTGATCGCGGCCGGTGTAGACACCGGCTTCGAAGACCATCACCCGCTCCTCGACGCCCGATTTGGCGCTGGGGGCCTTGTAGTCAGTCAGGTAGACCACGCCGCCGTTGCGCACCGCGATGCCGCCCGGTCGTCCGGCGGTATGTATTTTGCCCGGTCCTTCGTCAAAGGATTCGCCTTCGACCCCGCGTTGGCCGAAGCTTTCCAGCAGTTCGGAGCCATCGGGGCTGAACACCTGGACCACGCCGTTTTTGCGGAACGAGTCGGACACATACACGCGGCCGGTGCTCTGTTCCACCGCGACCCCTATGGGAATACCGAACTGTCCGGGGCCTTCTCCCAACGGTGGGTTTAGAGCGAAAGACAGGCAGGTCGGGTGGGCGCTTTCCCCGTCTGGGCCACAGCGCTGGAATTCGACTTCGCCGTCCCCGACCCCCCATCCCCAGGCCTCGCGGAATTCGCCGCTGGGGCTGTAGCGGATCACTCGCCGGCCTTTTATGCCGACCGCGTAGACGGTCCCGGCCGGCACGCCGCCAGCGCCGGTCGTGTTCACCGCCAGGCCGTTCGCTTCCAGCTGTTCGTTTTTGCCGAAGTCGGCTACCTGCTCATAGCTGGCCGAGGCGGAGGCGGCGGTCAGGAAGCCTGCGGTTAGAAGAAGGCAAAGCGCGAGGCCGAGCCGCCTCGAGGCGGTATCCAGATGGCTGTTCTTGTGCTCTGCGTGCTCCACTTTGGCTCCCTGGTCGTTTTGTGTCCGCGTCTTGGTGGCCGCTCCCCTCCTCGCCGCGTATCAGGGCGGCGAGGAGGGCTGCTCAATCGGTAGATCCCTTAGGTCATGGCCCCGGAAGCGGCGCGGTGACGGCCCAGGTTCCGTAGGATTCGACGACGGCCACTTCCTCTAGTTCTCCGACCAGGCTGCCTTCGAGAAAGCCGCCAAACAGCACGGCTCCGCTAACCCCGTAGGAGCTGCCCGTAAAGTCAGGGCCGAACGCTTCGACAAATTCGACGGACGCGTTTTGGATCACTTCGGACTGGGTGTAGATGCAGAGATAGCCGGGTTCTGCATCGGGCTCGGTGAGAGACCCCGGGCAGTGCTCGTTGAATTCTTCGTTTTCCGTTTTTTCTTTGTTGAAAACGAATGCAGATTCCAAGCCGCCTGGCTCCGCCAGCGGAATCGGGAAGCTAATCGACGTTACTGCCCCCATAGAGGTCATCGAGCTCGCCGCGATCGACCAAGCCCCCGTCTCGGTCTCGCCCGGCGGCAGCGTGCCGCCTGCGGTCCATGGCTCGCCTTGCGGGCCTTCAGGGCCTTTCAGGTCAGTGCCGGCGCCCCAACCTCCGTTGGCGCCCGAAGCTGCCTTTGGCCCGTAGATTTTGTTGACGTCGGTCTCGATGTAGAAGTCGCCGAGGGCTCCGACTGCGACAGTCGGGGTCGGGGTCCCGCTGAGGACGGTTTTGCCGTTGGTCCCGGCTGCGCCGGCGTTACCCGTATCGCCCTTGTCACCCTTGGCGCCGGTGTCGCCCTTCGCGCCTGCCGGTCCTGCAGGGCCAGCAGGTCCCGCGGGGCCGGCATCGCCCTTGGGCCCCTTCGGGCCCCGTGGGCCCTTCTTGCCCTTGGCTGAGGCGCTTGCATCGCCTGAGCCGCTGTTATCTGAAGCTGCGTAGGCGCCGCCGAGCATGGCGAACACGAGGGCGATCACCGAGATCACGCCCGGGATGCCGAAGCGGTTGCGTAGTGGCGAGAGCATCTAGAATCTCTTCTCCTTGTCCCGTGAGCCCCTCTGCCGGCCGCTTCCCTTTGGCGGCTCCCGTGAAGCTCGGTATGTAGTCCCTGAAGCCCTGCCCGTCCCACGGGCTGAACTGTTCCGTACATGGAACAAAGAGAAAGATAGACAGTTGCGGACATAAAAGTCAAGCGAGTTCACGAAAGCGCGCAGAAGCGCGCCACAGCCGCAACGCAAAGCGCTCTGCAATCCCGCGCCCGGTCGGCCAGCTGTCGGAAGCCTCAGCCTTTGGGCGGCAGGGAAAGACGTGGGTCAAGCCAACGCCGTCGCGTGCATCCAGGCGAGCCTGCGCGAGCAGGATCGCTGGAACCGCGATCACTCAGTCGGGGCGTTTATGACGAGACGACCTGGACTAGTCGGGAAACGCGTTTCTCACCAAACTCACCTCGCCGAAATTGACCCTGGCGAGGTCGGCCGCCTCAATCCGAAGATCTACCACATGTTCGCCGACGTTCTCGGCCGATAGCTCTCGATCCTCCTCATCGATCGGGTTCGCGTAGTCGATCAGGAACTCCACCCTCACGTAGACGCTTTCGTTCTCGAAGCGAAACCGATCGACCTCTCGCGGGCGAACGGTGATCGCCTCCTGCTCGCCAGGGATGTCGAAGTCGTCGGAGACGATCGCGCGGGCGCCCACAGGATTGCTATCGACCCAAGATTCGAGCAGGGCGAGGATCTCAGCCGCCTCGACCTCGCGGACCCCCCCAACGCCAATCTCAAAGCCCCCGTCGCTCGGCACCGCTTCCAAGACGACGGCGACCGGCGATTCGAGCTGCCCCGAGACAAGTGGCTCATCGAGCTCCCAGGCGTCGATCAGATCCGAGCCGGTGTCGATCAGATGCAGTGCGTCCTCCCTGGTCACCGAGAACTCGACCGTCGCCGCGCCGTAGACCTCGAGCGTCATCACCACTCGACCATCGCGCGGATCGGCGCGCAAGAGATTGAGACCGCCAACGCTGAAGGAGGCAAAGATCGCCTCGACCATGTCGACTCCGATCTCCCAGCCATCCTGCGGCTCGGCGGGGAACCAGAGCACGGCGCCCTCGATCTCGCTCGCCAGCCGGGCGCGCTGCGCGATGTCGCCCATAATCGTGCGGGCCTCCTCCGCGGCCTCCTCGGAGGGAGCGACATAGGCCGTGTTGAAATCGACGATCCGGGGCACTATCCGTAGCCGATCCGAATCAATGCCCCAGGCCTCCATGTCGGCGCGCAGCGTGGGGTGAAGCCGGGAGCGTTCATCGGGATCGCAGAAATCCGTGTGGTTGTCGGTAATGAGGATCGCCTCGTCCTGCTCGGCCGCCTCGACCGCGGTCAGCCAGACCTGAGCGTCGACCACACCCGAGCCGTCACCCGGGATCGGCCCACGGCGCCGCGCCACCCACTCGGCGATCAGTCCCGCGCGGGTGGGCGGTCCGGCGATCTCGACACTCGCCCGGCGAAGCCTGTCTTCCAGACGGTCGCGGTAGGCCTCCACTTCCTGATCGAAGTCCGGGATCGGCGGCAGCTCCCAACCGAAAGCCGAAGCCTGGTGGCGTTCTCTTTTCAGCATCGTCACCAGCAGCTCAAGCCGCTCGGGGAACTGCCTCACGAGCTCCTCGACCACCACGCTGGGGATCCACGTCCGCAGGTCCTCACGGTCCGCGGCAGCAGCGAAGAGCGTCGAAACCCAGGCTCGCTCGGCAAACACGTCTCCGTGCAGTGAGGTGGTGTCGAGAACAACGATCATGATGGTGCGGCAATCGAGGTGCTGGAACCAGCGTGAGGCGCTGATGCGTTCATTTGTCCGGCGAGACGTATTGGAGCGTCTCGGGGAGCGCACGAGCTTTAAACGTGACGATACGAGTGAACTCGGTTCCGTGGCAAGGATCTCGTGGACGGAAGCCGCCAATGCTGCCGACATCCACGCCTCCCTGGGCGATCCCATCAGGTAGCGGAGCGCGAGTCTCCTCCGAACAGTCGGTCTTTGGCCCGACCAGCTCGGTGGTCCCGGGAACTACTCTAAGCGCCATAGGACGACCTTCGGCCGAGTTGACCGTTCCGTATCCGAGTTCGCGGTTGCGACCAAAGACTTCCGAGGCGTACAACCTGATTCGGAAGAACCTCCCTGCGTGCCGGGGGCTTAGCGCAAAGCGACTGAGTACCCTCGTCTCCCGAAATCCCCCGTTGTCAAGCATCCCGCCAATCGCGATCACGTCTCCAGGTCGTACTGAAACGGTGGTCGCGTATTCGTCTTGCCCCTCCGTGAGGTTCTTCATCCTCACAACTGGCCCGCCGGAAAGCTGAGACGTTTCTGGGGTCCAGAAGGAGCCGAAGAAGCCAATCGAAAGGGTGCGGTTAGCCGGAATGGACGGGATCACCCACTCGTAGCCCGTTGCCCATTCTTGCCCCCGCTTCACCATGAAGCCGCCCAAGGACCGTAGGCGAGTAGCAGTCGAGGGCGGATAACCCACCTTCAGTTCTTCGTTGTGGAAGGTATAAAGGCCATTGCTCTGTGGGACAACTTGGATTCGAGGGCCGGGGATGAATGGGCCGTATTCCGAGTCGCCAAAGCTGAAGGCGATGGTGCGCAGTTCGGAGTCCGAAGGGCTGACATAGATCCGCGTAATCATCTGAGGGGAGGGCTTCGGGCGACTGTTGCGGACTAGGAATTTGAAACGCAGCTGATCATTTCCATCGGCTTCAATCCTCGATCCCCACTCCCGGCCGAAGTTGAGGTTCTTTACTTCGAGCGCGGCGTCGAGCCCGAGCGCGATAGGCACCCACTCCGCGGAGACGTGCTCGGGGCCCCTTGTAGGCGCCGCCTGAATACTGACCCCCTCTCGCCGGTCGAAAACTGACCCCCCGCCAACGGCGGCGAGAGCGTCCGGGGGGACGCAGAGCCTGGCTTGACTGAAGAGGCCGAGCCAGGAGGAAGGCGTGCTGGACGTGGAGCAGTGGGCGCAGATCAGGCGGATGCATGTGGTCGACAGGGTCTCGATCAAGGAGATTGGCAGGCGCACCGGCCTGGCCCGCAACACAGTCCGGGCGGCAATTCGCTCCGATCAGCCACCGAGCTACGAGCGCCGGCCGCGGCCCTCCAAGCTCGACCCCTTCAAGGAGGAGATCGAGCGCCTGCTGCGCTCCGACCATCGCATGCCGGGCACCCGCATCCGCGAGCTGATCTCCCATCTCGGCTATGAAGGCGGCAAGACGATCCTCGACGAACACCTGCGCGAGGTCAGGCCACGTTTTGCTCCCAAGCGCACCTACCAGCGCACCGTCTATCGCCCCGGCGAGATCTGCCAGTTCGACCTCTGGGAGCCGAGGGAGGAGATCCCGGTCGGCCACGGCCAGACGAGGCGAGGTTGGGTCGTAACGAGTGCCCTGGGCTTTTCTCGCGCCGGCGCCGGCGCGCTGATCTTCGCCAAGCAGGCGCCCGACATCCTCTGGGGCATGGGTCGCTGCCTGGCGAAGCTGGGCGCGCTGCCCGAGACCGTGGTCTGGGACCGCGAGGCGGCGATCGCGCCGAAGGGCCGCGCCACAGACGCCTTTGCCGCCTTCTGCGGCTCCCTACCGGTCGGCTTCTCGATCTGCGAGGCCGCAGACCCCGAGTCCAAGGGCATCCTCGAGCGCTCCCACCGCTTCTTGCGCTCCAACTTCGAACCGGGCCGCTCCTTCGCCTCGCCCGAGCACTTCCAGGCCTGCCTGGACGACTGGTTCGAGAGTCGCGCCAACACCCGCCTTCACCGCGGCATCCGGGCCGTGCCTGCAGAGCGCTTGGCCGAGGAGGTGCAGCGGATGCGACCGCTGCCCGAGCGCATGCCCGACACCGATCGCCGCTTCGTGATGCGCGTGCCCCAGCAGCCCTACCTGCGCTTCGACACCAACGACTACTCGTTGGACCCGCGGGCGGCGGGGTGGCGGGTGGAGGTGCGTGCGAGCCAGCGAAAGATCACCGCGATCGAGCTGGACACAGGGGCCATCGTCGCCTCCCACCGTCGCTTTTTCGCCAAGCACCTGACCTTCACCGACCCCGCCCACCAGGCGCTGCTCGACCAGCTGCGCGTCACCAGGCGCCGTGGGCCCGACGTCGAGGTCCAGATGCGCTCCCTGCAGCGCTACGACGAGCTGATCCCGACATGACCAAGACCGCCGAGCTCACCCATCTCTTCAGGGCTCTGAAGACGCCGGCTGCAGCCCGGGCGCTGCCCAAGCTCGCCGAGCGTGCCCGTGAGGAGGAGTGGTCCCACGAGCGATTCCTGGAGGCGGTGCTCTCCACCGAGGTCTCCTCCCGGGAGTCCCACGGCGGCGAGAACCGGATCAAGGCCGCCCGCTTCCCGGCGCGCAAGACGCTCGAGGAGTTCGACTTCACCTTCCAGCGCACCGTCAAGAAGCAGGTGGTCGAGCACCTGGGGCAGCTCGACTTCCTGCACGGCAAAGAGAACGTCGTGCTTTTGGGGCCGCCCGGCACGGGTAAGACGCACCTGGCGATCGCCCTCGGCATCCGCGCCTGCCTGGCCGGCCAGCGGGTGCAGTTCGCCACTGCCACCGAGTGGGTGGCGCGCCTCGATGAGGCGAAGAGGGCCGGGCAGTTGGAGGCAGAGCTTCGCCGCCTGTCCTTCGTGCCGTTGCTCATGGTCGACGAGGTCGGCTATATCCCGTTTGACCCCGAGGCGGCCAACCTGATGTTCAGCCTTGTCTCCGCCAGATACGAGCGGGCTTCGCTGATCGTCACCTCGAACAAGCCCTTCTCGGCTTGGGGCGAGATCTTCGGCGACGAAGTGGTTGCCGCGGCGATGATCGACCGGCTCGTCCACCACGCCGAGATCCTCGGCCTCAAGGGCGACAGCTACCGCCTGCGCGACAAGGATCTGGGCTCCCCGCCGCCCAGGGACTGAGCGCTCCCGCCTGCTCCGCCTCGCCCTACGGGCTCGTCTCCGCAGGCGGGACCTTCATGGCTTTTTGGCCGACTCTCTGAGGGGGTCAGTTTTAAACCGGCAGAAAGGGGTCAGATTTCAACCGGCGTTGACACCCCTTGTTGAGCTCGAGCCTGAGCTCATTGCCTGACTCACCAGATAGGTCGCGACCACCAGAGCCGCGATAGATCCCAAGGCATAAAAAGCTGCCTGCAGTCGACTCGCGGATCTCCAGACAATGCCAGCGGACAGGGCAACCGCCGCTAAGTCGACAGTCACCCACAGGGGGAAGAGGAGCACAAAGGCAACAACGCCAACCAGCCATCCGAACACTGCGGCGGCAGTAAGAAAATCGACCTCGCGAAGCGCGTAGCCACATGTCTTTGCAGCGCGCCCTGCGGCCCGCATTGCCGAACTCAACAGCTTCAAGGCTCTTGATCGAATCCCCCCGCCCATCAGCGCCCAAGACTAGTGCGAACTTCGACAGTCGATGGTCAATGAGGAGCGCCTATGCGACCGCGATGCGACCGTTATGACGAGGCGATCTCAACCACCTCGGGCGCCATGTAGACGCGGGCGTTGCTGGAGGGTCGCGTCCATCCAGCGGCCTCGAGGACGCCAAGCTCGACGAGCGTGCTGATTGCGTTCTGGGCTCCCTGGCCCGAAAGGCCCAGGCGGGAAGCCACCCAGGGTCGATCGACGTAAGGATGGCCGACAAGATCGGCGGCCAACCGCTCGGCGGATCCGCGCTTGTTGGCCTCTTGGACTCGACGTCGGAGCTGATCCTGCAGGCCGACCAGACGCTCAACCTTCTGCTGTGAGTCGCGTGCAGAAGCGGCGACACCCTCAGCAAAGAAGCTCACCCACGGCTCCCAATCGCCCGTGCAACTGAGACTGAGCAGTTCGTCCTGGTAGCGATCGCGGCGTTGCTCGAACCACGGCGAAACGACGAGCAGCGGCTCGCGGATCACCGCTCCCCGCAGTAGTTGGACGATCACAAGCAACCTCCCTAGGCGTCCATTTCCGTCGGAGTAAGGGTGAAGCGACTCGAACTGATAGTGCGCAAGCGCCGCAAGAATCACGGTCGGCAGTTCAGGCGGAGAGGCGACCCAATCGAGCAAGTCTTCAACGCCTGCGCGCAGTTGGTCTCCGGGGGGTGGGGGCACGAATCGCGCCTCGTCGAATCCGGCACCGGGGGCGCCAATTACCACGATGCGGTCACGCAGCTGACCGGCATCCGACAACTCGCCAGCGGTCCCCCGCACTAGGGACTTCTGGAGTTCCCCGAGCATCCCAATCGTTAGACGTCGATCCTCGGGCCAGGAAAAAGCGAGCTCGGCCATCTGCTCGAAGTTGAGAACCTCACGAAGCTCGGCCGTCAACTGCTGCTGATCCTCGCCCTCTGCGGCCAGCACTTGTGCGAAGGGCGCATAGGTCCCCTCTAGCGCACTCGTGCTCTGCGCCTCTCGGCGCAACGTCGGTCGGCGAAGAAGCGCCGGCTCGGGAACTCGCCTAGCCGCGCCATCAAGTCGTGCGAGTGCCGCAGTCGCAGCGGTGACGGTGGTCCAAGTGCCGGTCGAGAGAACTAGATCGCGCGGCAACGGCTCCGGCAAAAACGCCTCTCCGCTGACCATCTCGTGGGTAGCGGGGTCTGGCCCCACGCTGGGAATAAGCCGTCCGATAGAGCTGTTCTTTAGGGAAGCGTTATCCACAGACGCAAATATATCCATATAAATTTGCGTCTAGCTATTGGTGACGCAAGTTGTCTTGTAGCTACAGGAAAACTTGCTGGAAATAACCGGCTAGGGCCACGTCTGCATGGCCAATCAACGAGATTGCGAAAGTCGCATCGAATGCGATGACTTAAGCAAGCTGAAAGAAACGCTTACGGGCCGCTGAAGCTTTTGGGTACTGTAATTAGCAATTCTCGGTACGTAACCGTATCGGTGATTGCTGAGATTCGTAAATTGCCGACACGCCCAGCGTAGCGCGTGGATTTGAAGGCGAGGGGGAGACACCAGGGGATGATGGCCGTGGCGTTGAGCCTGGCCGCATATCTGCTGCTTGCGCTGAGCCCTAGCGCGTCCGCACAGGGCGCGGAGGCCAGCTTGGCCGATGCCGAAGCCAGGGCGACGGCCGCCGAAACGGATGCAACCGAACTGGAACCGGTAGCGCGACTGGCCGAAGCGAAGCTCGAAGCCGCAAGGGAGCAAGCCGCTCCTGTGCGATTGCAGGCCGAACGAGCGGCTGACCGTGTCGCCGCAACCGAAGCTTCACTCCGCCGCACCCACCTACATGCGGTCGCGACCGTGAGGAAAGTGGAGGAAGAACGCAGCGATGCCGCCAAGGACCACGACGAGGAGGTCGCCTCAGGCGTCGGTTTCGCCGTCGCGGCACTGGTCCTCGCGCTCATCGCGCTCGCATGGGGTTGGTTTCGTGCCTCTGCGGCGGTTGCCTATCTTGCCCGGATTCAACTCGGCCAGGCCATCGGACTTTGCGTCGGTGGCGGGTTCGTGGCTGTGCTCGTCGGAGCCGCAATCGGGTCCGCTGGCGGTCCCGCAGAAGCGGTCGACATCGCGATCTTGAGTCTGGGATTGATGCTTCCTGTCGCCTTGCTGCTCGGTCGCCACTCTGCGGAAGTCCAGCGAGGACGCGCAAAGCCAGTTCTGGGCCGCGAGCGAGTGCCCGTGCGCGCGACCCAGGTGATCGCCGCGTTCTTCGCACTCCTCTTCTTTTCCGGCCTCGGCTCAGCGCTGTTCGCCGGCAAAGCGGAGAGCGGCGAAATCACCTCTAAGACGCGCGAACTGGCCGAAGACGAAGAACCAACCAATCAAGCGCTGATCAACGCCGAAGACAAAGCAACCGAGCTCGAAGGCAAGGCGGCGCCGCTACTCGCTGCTGCTCGACGGCGACAGGCCGACCTGGACGCGATCGAACGCCAACTCGGGAAGGCCGAGAGTCGCTTGTCGGATGCTGTGAGAGACGCACGTGGCTTCGCCCGGCAACTCCTCGTAATCGAAAGGCGGGAAATCCGCGAACGCGAAGAGGAAGAACGCGCAGCGGCCAAGCTGGCCACTCGCGAAGAACGGGAAGCGCAGGAAGAAGCCGCTGAAGAATGCAACCCGAATTACTCCGGCTGCCTCGATCCCTATGCCTCCGACTATGACTGCGAAGGCGGCAGTGGCGACGGGCCCTTGTATACGGGGACCGTTGAAGTGATCGGCTATGACGAATACGAACTGGACGACGATGGCGACGGGATTGGATGTGACCTCGGATGAGAAAGAGCCTCAAGGTCGCTCCGGGGTTCGCATCCTCGATCGCTGCCCGCGAACGTGAAGCGAAAGCCGCTGCTCGTGAAGCGGACATCAACCGTGTCGCTGCACTCGAAAAGGCCCTGATTTCGGTTCACGGCGCTTCGTTTCCGGAGGCCGAGAGGGTCACCCTGCCACCAGCGGATGAGGTTGATCCTCAACCGATCGAGACGGAGCGCGCGGCCGCAGCCGGAATACCGCAGCTTGTCTCGGCGACCGGCGGCGGCGAGGTTCCTCCAGTCGCAGCCGACCCCGAGCCGGTGGACCGCTACGAACTGATGCGCGAACACCGGAGGCGCGCTCGAGCGGGCATCTCGTTTTGGAGCATCCGGGACCAGATCGCAGCTGCTCGCGACGCTGACGCCGAGGCGAAGACCGCCGCAGAAGCAGAGACGAAGCGCCGCTCGGAGGAACAGCGACATGAGCAAGAACGCCTTGACGATCTGTGGAGCCAATTCCAGGCGGCGCGCTCCCGCGTCGCGGAAGAAGTCGTTCTCGCGGTCGACGCTGAGAAGAAACGTCGTGCCGAGAAACGCGCATCAGAACAGACCGTTATCGACGATGAGTGGCAGAGGCTGAACGCAAACGACCCTTCCCTCACCCTCAGCGTCCTTGAGGAAGCGTTCGCCGACAACGAGGCGCCGGCAGCTGCGATCGATTGCGACGGGGACCGAACGACGGTCGTCATGCAGTTCGTGCCGCCAGAGGCGATCATCCCCGAGCGCAAGCCGGACCGGACCCCGACGGGAAAACGCACGCTCAAGAAACGAACGAAAACCGAGATCAACGCCCTGTATTTGGAAGCACTCGGAAGCAACGTGCTCGCAACCGTCAAGGAGACGTTTGCCGTCGCTCCCGGCACCGACGTCGTTCAGATGCTAGTCGTCCGCCGTGAGACCGACAAGAAACACGCCGGTGAGCTCGCGGCGATCTACGTCGGTGAGTTCGATCGCGCCAGCTATGCGGGTGCCAGTGGAGCGCGCAAGGCAGGACAGGCACTTGAGCTAGCCGCCGAATCGGCACTCAATCTAAAGGGGAAAACCGAAACCGTGTCCCCGATCGACCTGGCGAGCGAGGAGGATCTCGCATCGGTTCTGGCCGAGGTCGAGAGCGGCCTCCACAGCTAAGAGTCTTCGCAAACCGTGGATGGCTTGAAAGGACGGCTGCCGTCCGCGTGGGGCGCGGGATCGCGACGGCGATGCGACCGGAATGCGACCGTCAGGCAGCTGGTCTCCCTACCATCGAGCACATGGCGATCAAAAAGATGGAACACGTCGGGATCGTGGTCGACGACCTAGCGGCTGCAATCGAGTTCTTCGTCGAGCTGGGCCTAGAGCCGGGAGGCACGGGCCAGGTCGAGGGCGAGTGGGTAGACCGCATCATCGCGCTCGAAGGGACCAAGGCTGATCTAGCGATGCTGCGCGCCCCGGACGGCGACGTAGAAATCGAGCTGGTGAAGTTCCACTCGCCGCCGATCCAGGGTGGCGACCCGCAGGCGCCCTCGAACACTCCAGGCCTCCGCCACCTCTCCTTCCTCGTCGAGGACATCGACGCCGTAGTCGCCGACCTAGAAGCCCGCGGCACCGAACTCGTCGGCGAGCTGGTGCGCTACGAGAACAGCTATCGGCTCTGCTACGTCCGCGGCCCCGAGGGAATCATCATCGAGCTGGCAGAAAAGATCGGCTGACGGGTTCGGTCTGCCGCCGACCCCGGCGACCATCAAGGTCAGACGTGGTCGGAAACAGTTTCGGACCCAGACCCGCCTGATAGCACCCTGAGGTCCCCCAAGTCTTTGATCGATTTAACGTAAGGCGTGGATTACCTTTAAGGTTGAAGAGTGTCGGCCTACTGGCTAAAGCCGCTCGGAGTTACTGATCCACCCTCACCTATGCCAAATGACTGGACCTCAGGGGAGAATCTATCCGCCTTTGATCTCAAGACCGGCCCGGCCACCCACCGCAAGCCTCCACAGATGGGTCCTCACGACCGGGTTCTCTTCCATGCCGTGACTCACGTTCGGCTGTTCGCAGTGTAGGCGCCGCCTGAATACTGACCCCCTCTCGCCGGTCGAAAACTGACCCCCCGCCAACGGCGGCGAGAGCGTCCGGGGGGACGCAGAGCCTGGCTTGACTGAAGAGGCCGAGCCAGGAGGAAGGCGTGCTGGACGTGGAGCAGTGGGCGCAGATCAGGCGGATGCATGTGGTCGACAGGGTCTCGATCAAGGAGATCGGCAGGCGCACCGGCCTGGCCCGCAACACAGTCCGGGCGGCAATTCGCTCCGATCAGCCACCGAGCTACGAGCGCCGGCCGCGGCCCTCCAAGCTCGACCCCTTCAAGGAGGAGATCGAGCGCCTGCTGCGCTCCGACCATCGCATGCCGGGCACCCGCATCCGCGAGCTGATCTCCCATCTCGGCTATGAAGGCGGCAAGACGATCCTCGACGAACACCTGCGCGAGGTCAGGCCACGTTTTGCTCCCAAGCGCACCTACCAGCGCACCGTCTATCGCCCCGGCGAGATCTGCCAGTTCGACCTCTGGGAGCCGAGGGAGGAGATCCCGGTCGGCCACGGCCAGACGAGGCGAGGTTGGGTCGTAACGAGTGCCCTGGGCTTTTCTCGCGCCGGCGCCGGCGCGCTGATCTTCGCCAAGCAGGCGCCCGACATCCTCTGGGGCATGGGTCGCTGCCTGGCGAAGCTGGGCGCGCTGCCCGAGACCGTGGTCTGGGACCGCGAGGCGGCGATCGCGCCGAAGGGCCGCGCCACAGACGCCTTTGCCGCCTTCTGCGGCTCCCTACCGGTCGGCTTCTCGATCTGCGAGGCCGCAGACCCCGAGTCCAAGGGCATCCTCGAGCGCTCCCACCGCTTCTTGCGCTCCAACTTCGAACCGGGCCGCTCCTTCGCCTCGCCCGAGCACTTCCAGGCCTGCCTGGACGACTGGTTCGAGAGTCGCGCCAACACCCGCCTTCACCGCGGCATCCGGGCCGTGCCTGCAGAGCGCTTGGCCGAGGAGGTGCAGCGGATGCGACCGCTGCCCGAGCGCATGCCCACACCGATCGCCGCTTCGTGATGCGCGTGCCCCAGCAGCCCTACCTGCGCTTCGACACCAACGACTACTCGTTGGACCCGCGGGCGGCGGGGTGGCGGGTGGAGGTGCGTGCGAGCCAGCGAAAGATCACCGCGATCGAGCTGGACACAGGGGCCATCGTCGCCTCCCACCGTCGCTTTTTCGCCAAGCACCTGACCTTCACCGACCCCGCCCACCAGGCGCTGCTCGACCAGCTGCGCGTCACCAGGCGCCGTGGGCCCGACGTCGAGGTCCAGATGCGCTCCCTGCAGCGCTACGACGAGCTGATCCCGACATGACCAAGACCGCCGAGCTCACCCATCTCTTCAGGGCTCTGAAGACGCCGGCTGCAGCCCGGGCGCTGCCCAAGCTCGCCGAGCGTGCCCGTGAGGAGGAGTGGTCCCACGAGCGATTCCTGGAGGCGGTGCTCTCCACCGAGGTCTCCTCCCGGGAGTCCCACGGCGGCGAGAACCGGATCAAGGCCGCCCGCTTCCCGGCGCGCAAGACGCTCGAGGAGTTCGACTTCACCTTCCAGCGCACCGTCAAGAAGCAGGTGGTCGAGCACCTGGGGCAGCTCGACTTCCTGCACGGCAAAGAGAACGTCGTGCTTTTGGGGCCGCCCGGCACGGGTAAGACGCACCTGGCGATCGCCCTCGGCATCCGCGCCTGCCTGGCCGGCCAGCGGGTGCAGTTCGCCACTGCCACCGAGTGGGTGGCGCGCCTCGGTGAGGCGAAGAGGGCCGGGCAGTTGGAGGCAGAGCTTCGCCGCCTGTCCTTCGTGCCGTTGCTCATGGTCGACGAGGTCGGCTATATCCCGTTTGACCCCGAGGCGGCCAACCTGATGTTCAGCCTTGTCTCCGCCAGATACGAGCGGGCTTCGCTGATCGTCACCTCGAACAAGCCCTTCTCGGCTTGGGGCGAGATCTTCGGCGACGAAGTGGTTGCCGCGGCGATGATCGACCGGCTCGTCCACCACGCCGAGATCCTCGGCCTCAAGGGCGACAGCTACCGCCTGCGCGACAAGGATCTGGGCTCCCCGCCGCCCAGGGACTGAGCGCTCCCGCCTGCTCCGCCTCGCCCTACGGGCTCGTCTCCGCAGGCGGGACCTTCATGGCTTTTTGGCCGACTCTCTGAGGGGGTCAGTTTTAAACCGGCAGAAAGGGGTCAGATTTCAACCGGCGTTGACACGCAGAGGCAGAAATTATTGGCCCCCCTAGCTGGAAGAAGGACCCGGTTTGGGGCTTACGCTGGCCTTGGGTGTACCCGTGTCGTGTGAACACTTGGGTTTCTCTAATAGACCAGGGTCTTCGTACCGCGGAGATCGCGCCGAAGAAAGCTCTTGGCCGGATCCAACTCGGAGGAGACTTTGCGGAGCTCAGCAAGGACGAGTATCAAGCGATACATCTAGCGCTTCGAGCACTTCCCAATATCCAGTCGCGCTACTAGCGCTAGTCCGAAGGCAGGCAGATTTCGATACTTGGGACTACTGGCAGCCGCGGCACGAGAACTGCGCTCTGCCCTGGACGGCCTTGAGGTTATGAGCCCGTTGCCGGATCTCATGTCGTCGCTTTGAAAGCTTCCTCGCTACTTCGAGTACTCGCTTAGCAGTGAGATGCTCCATCATTCCCCTCGCCCCTGGATACCGGCAGCTGATGGCTCCAAATGCCTGGGCCGTCGCCAGAACACCTCGCATGCGATCTGCCGTCAGTGCTGATTTGCCGAGGTCACCCCGAAGCTCATGGAGAATTCCGGCAGTAGTCCAGTCTCCCGCGCCCGCCATATCCTTGGCGTCAACTGAAGGAGCGGGAAGCTTATGCCACTTAGCTCTCGTTCGAAAGCGAAGCCCCTCTCTCCCCAAGGTCTCGATCTCTACAGACGGAGTTGCTTCAGCAATGACTTCCCGATCCTCTCCCGTGAGCCGCTCAGCGCTGTACTTCACGATGTCTGCTGCCCGAGCAAGCGATCCAAGCTGCCGGCGGTCACCCCGTGCAGAAGGCTCGAAGACAACAAGCTTGCCTACCTCCCGCGCATGCTCAGCCGCGACTACAGCGCCTGGAGAGGGACGATCTACAAACAGGACATCGCATTCTGCAATACCCTCCAAAATGCCTTCCAGGGCTGCAATCGTTACTGGCCGATAGCCTGGCAAACGGGCGCCACACTCCGGGCAGTAACGCTCGAACCGGTGATAGACAGCCCCCTCTCGATCATGCCGAAGTCGCTCGATATAAATAGCTGCCTCCGCCGTTGGTTCTAGGGAGAGCCAACGCTGGTTGACCCCCCAGCGCTCCAGGTCGGTCTTGATTGTGGCGCTGACTTCCCCGTCATCTAGCCGGGCAATGGGGGACGCGTCCCAGCCAAGAAAGGCCAAAATGGCCATCAGGTTCCCACTTGATCCACCGGCCCACTCGCCAATAACCTCATCAGAGTCGCCATTGGTCACGACATCAAGCGCGACCAGCCCGATCCCGGCAATCTTAGGCACCAGACAAGCCTAGCGATAGCAGTCGCCGGTAAGCGAGAGGCCAGCTAGCTCGGTCTTCTCCCGCGCCTCCTCAATCGAGACCTCCCTGAGAAGGCGATGGGTTTGGGTACCGACTTCCGCGACACCAGTGATGTGATCGGGATCGCCCATTAGCTCATAGGCCGCCAGTAAAGCCCCGAGAGACACCAACTTTGAGGAGAGGGAGCTGAACGCTACCTTGCAGCCACCTAACTCCTGCAGAGATTTTCCATACCGGAGCGTCGACTCACGCAAGCGCCGGTACACCTGAAACGGGTTTCCCTCGTCCGCGTAGATGACCGTGCCGGAGTCCGTCCGTAATCGGTCAAAGAGAACTCCATGGTAGGACTCAAAGAGAATGTCGCCCCGACGTGGGTTCCGCGAGGGAAACGGCAACAGGGGACAAGTTTCGGTCGGCGCCACGAGCTCAAAAATTCTCTGTAAGGCGAGCGGGTCACCCTCGCCTAGGATGGGAATCCAAATTCGCGGCAGGTGCTGATCGGCCTCGGACAGAAAAGTTCCCGCATAAGGGTAGAGCCACACTGCGGTCTCGTCGAGGCCTTCGCCGACTATCAGCTCGTCGAGCCATGCTGCGTTGCCCGCGAACACATGCAAATTTGGTGCCGCGACACCTGCCTCGTCGCAGAGGAAGAGTAGCTTCGAAATCAATGGAAAGAAAAGAGAGCGTGGCAGAGCGTCAACGTCCACCACGATGTCCGTGACGGTTAGCTGCTCGAGAGTCTCGAATAGGCCAGCGGCGTTCCTCGCGAAGCGATCAACGTCGCCTTCCCCGGCAACGCTAACAATCTCGGTGTCAAGCTCGGTAATCAGTTCCTCGAACCTAGTCCGCGTCCGCTTAGCGCTTTCTTCAGCTACTTGATCTGCACTCCCTCCAAATTCAATTGCCTTCACCTGCAACGCCTCCGGCGCCGCTACCTCCCGCAGACATTCGAGTCCTAGGCACATCCGCGGATCGAAACCGATGCCCATAATGAAACAGACTTTGGCGCCCGCGGCAAAACGCTCACCCCAATGCTCTTTGAGTTCGGTGTCGAGATGCAAGACATAGTTCTGCCATCGACCCTCATTGGGCTGCGCCCCGCCGCTCATGTTCCCTCCAGTCTGCCCTGGGTTCTGACCGTGTTTCCCTCGGCCCAGGCCCATAGCTCCTCGGCATTACTCGGCTGCCAACCTCCGTAGCCGAGCGCCAACCCAAAACGCACACACCAGGCTCGATTTAGATAGAAGACAGCCCAATGCTGCCCCTTAGCTTCCGAGGCTTGAACCGTGATTAAGTTGTGAGCTAGCAGCGTTCCCATCGTTCGCGCGAGCTGGGATTTCCAGCCCGTGATGTTCATAGCTACGGCTTCCTGCAACTCCTCGGCTTCACTGCGTCTCAGCGCAACCCCCGTTACGCTCGGCGCATATGGGGCATTAGGCAGATACGTGCGCTCAGCGCAATATCCACCGATGCCGTCCAAAAGCGCACGTACCCGTGCGGCCCCCTCGACGCTACTGCCGAGCTGACCCCACATTGCCCGCACGGCTCGCCGCAGGATCTCCTCCTGACGGCGTGCGCTCAGCGTGACATTCCCGCTAAGAAGGGCTACCCCGGAAATTCCAGCCAACTCCTCAAATAGGTCCCCGCCTAAGTCGAGAAACTGGTCGACATTTGCCGAAGACAGTTCGGCCAGACGGCTCTCACCGAAGTAAAAAGGTAACTCATGTTCGCGGCTCAGAAAAAGTTCAGCCGCTTCACGGATGTCGGAAGCTTCGCGCCGGCGCTCCTCAAGAGTTGCTAACGCCTGCTCGTCGCGCACGAGCACATCCATCGTCAGTTGCTGCGCCGCTAATTCGCGCGCGATTCTGATCTGGAGCGAGCGCATCCCGATGGCCCTCTCCCGCGCCGTCGCCTCCTTGGTTAGTTGAGCCTCGACCCAAGATCCGAACTCGCGCCTTCCTTCCGAGCTCTCGATCATCGAGGCTTCAACTTTGGGCAGAACCTCCGCCCAGCCCTCCTCGTCGGCATCATCAAGCATCGCAGCGAACGAAGAACCGGGGGTGTTAACCGAAAGTGACATACGACGGTTGGCCACTCCGGCCACCAAACGTCGAAATGCCTTTCGCCTAGGACCTCGCCAGTATCGCTCGATATCAATCGTCACGACATCGCGGTCTTCTTTCGCCCCGGGCGCTAGTAACTCATCAGGGGTCAGCGCCTCTCTTCGCTCCGCAATCCAGACTGGAGTCGGCGTTCTTTCTGCGAGGAGGATCTCCATGAGCAGCCGACGCTGACCGACCGAGAGGCGGTGTACGTCGTCGAGCAAGACGACGCACCGTGGCTTGACCGGCTTATCATCGATCAATATTTGATTTTTGCCCAGTTCGTTCAAGCAGAGCAACTCATCAATCGCTGGCAGCATCTCCTCGTCAGGCGCCCTCAAGCTTGAAAGCACTCTTGCCACCCGACCCTCGAGATCGGTCGCACTAGCGAGAACTTCCAATCCGGTGATTAGCTCGCGCTGATTCGCTCCAAGTCCACCCCGAATCGCAATCCGCTCCAGGTCATCTGGGAACCGAAGGGCAGCCATATGTAGCTGAGCCCGCAACGCTCCTAACAAAATCCGCGCATTCAAAAGAGCAAGGAAAGCCCTTAGCCTCGTACCCTCGTCAACTGAATCAAGCTGGTCTAGTGGTGAATATTTTCCGGCCAGAGGGATGAGTGCAGCGGCTATCGTAGGCCCCTCACGGTCAAGCGCCCCCCGGCGGAGAAGCCCCCTGTACAGATCACCGGTTTGATCGTCACTACCGCCGTTCCGATGCACTATCCGGAGAGGACCGGGAGTGAAAACTCGTAGCAACGTCGTCTTGCCTCCACCTGGCGAGCTGCGCACGATCACCCTGCGGTCCCAGAGCTCGTCCTCGGGAAGCATCTCAAGTAGACCAGCCTCATAGAGACTGACAAAATGCCAGTCATCATCGATCTGCTCCGACGTGCGTAGCCGAAACGGATTTCGTGGTGGTTTCAGAGGCTCTCCCGATGTCGCGTGACCCGCGGGAACAGTCCGGTCACCTTCGCGGTATCAGCCCAAAGAATCGCTAGCGAGTTGTTCGGCGTGTTGTGCGACAGGACAACTGGGAGCCCGCAGTTGGCAAAGCCGTATCGACCGTCGCTTTCCCCCTTCTTCATATGCTTGTCGTTGATCGCCGAGTCATAGACATCCTCAATGAGTTTGTCGAGAACGGGGTCAACTCCTTTGCGGATGACCTCACTCTCCCCTAGACCCTGCATCTTTCCTATGGACCAGGTTCCGGGCAACTCCTCGGCTAGCTTGCTGAGCTCATCTTCAATATGCCCCAAAGCTTGGCTGGTTGCCACATAGAGAAGGATCATCACCTCCAGATCCTCCTCGTCGAAAAGCTCGAGTCCATCAATCTCCCTTGTGATCTTTGCAATCTTGCCCTTGCGCTCACCCTCCTCCATTCGTAGGTACGAGAGGCCGCTCGCGGAGAAATCGTCGAGCAAGATCAAGCTGGTGAACCGCGATTCGCCCTTCTTATCCCCGTCTATCTCCTCGCGCAGATCCTCGAGAAGCCCAGGGGACCTGCTCCCCAGCCCGTGATAGTCACTGAGGACTTGCTCATTACTGATGATGGGATTAGAACGGCGCAGGACATCAGTGCGCGAGCCATCGCTGAGCCCGACGAAGAGGCTGCCGCGTTGGCGTCGCGCAAATGCCCGACTGCCCTTTACTTTTCCGACAAGGTAGGGAGCGAGGTTTTCGTCTTCTGCCGCTCTTCGCAGCAATCGTGGGCGGATGTAGTCCGGATAGCTACTGGCAACGAGATGCTCCAGCTCGGACCTGGAGATAAAGATGAGCTGCTCACGGACAAGTCGATAAGCCCGCTCGCGCTCGGAGCCGGGTTCAAACTGTGAGAGCCAACAGGCCAGACTCTCCAGGAATCGCATACCGGGTTGATACCGCTCATACCCGTCGTACTTGTAGTCCGCAAGCGCCTGGAGGAGAGGCCTTTCCTCGGCGACTTTGCCTGGGGTCCAACCCATAACCCGTACCAGGAGAGTCTCTGCAAGCGAGTCACGCATGTGTCTCCCCTTCGTCGCTACGGTCGAATAGCAAGGCGGCCAGTCCCATCGGTGAGCTTGAGTTGCCTGAGGACTTCCTCAAGGACCTCGGGACCTCGACGGCCGGATCGTCCAATCCTCCAACAACGCGTTGGATCCGCAGAGCACCGATCCACAGATATGGACCAAGTAGTCGCCGCTAGCAGCTCGAAATCGTTGCCCCCGGACTGACCCTGATCGCCAATCGCCAAGGCCGGTCGGCCACTTATGGCTTCTAAATCTCGAAGCACTGCGACCTTGGTGGTATCTGATGCGAGGATGTCCACTGAATGAGCTGAGGAGACCACCTTTGCGTCTATCGCCGGCTCCTCGTTAAGAAGATCGCGAATCACGCGGGCCAGAGCTAGATCATGAAAAAAAGCATTCGATTTAGCTCGTACCGATACTTGACCACACCGAGCGTCAACGGAAGTCAGGCCTCCAATTAGACCCCCCGAAACTCTTTCCGCGATTTCGCTCATGTGCGTGTCCGGAGTACTGAGATCGGGAAGATCGTCGGCAAGTTTTAGTCGAACAGCGCCGTTATAAAGTCCAAGGTGAACACGTGACCATAGGTGCTGAGGGACCCACGCACGCAGATCGTTGTAAATAGATTTCCCCCGACCCGTGGCAAATCCTAATAGCAATCCTCCCTCAAGAACCCTGAGAATGGCTGCCTGCATATCCTCAGTAGGGAGGTCACGACGTTTTCGAGTCGCGCAAACAGTACCATCATAATCAACCGCTAAACCTCCGAAACGCTGTCGCGAGAATCCTCGTCGCCAAGTATCGAATGCCTCTTCGAATAGATCCGTGAGGGACTCGTCAATATGACCTGCATTCAGAGCCTTGGCCTTCAGGTCAACTGGCCCTTCTGGCTTCCGTCGAAGAAGCTTCTTGATCGGGAGGTTGTAAAGACGTCGTCCGAAATCTGGAACACGAGGTCGCGCTGGATCGATACCTACCTCGCTAGCCATCCGTCCTGCGGCTTGCATAGAAGCAGCGAGGAGTCTTAGACATGCAGAATCACTAGGAAGATCGGCATGCCAGCGGAAGAGAGGTGCATTCACATCTTTGAGCACAGCCTCGACCCGAGAAGCCAAGGCATCGGAAGCTGCATCCGATAGCAACAGGATCGACGTTTCTCCGCAGCGCCTAGCTAAACCCGTATGACGTCCATGCGCGACGTTCCGGAGGTCCGTCATCTGGACCGCCGCGATCCCTAGCTCTGAGCAGCGAGTCTCTAGGTCGACCGCAACTGCTTTCAGTCTCGGCGGATACAAAACTAAGAGGTTGGGGCGATCCTTAACTGCTGGGAAGATGTAGTTATCTACATCAAGGACAACCTCAGGCTTAACGTGTGCACCGAAGGCCTGAACCAAATGAGTGGCCATTGCGAGCACCGAATTCGTGGCGAGGAACCCCTCACGAACTCGAGGAGCCTCTATCTGGATAGCTTCCACGTCAGGCCCGAGACGGGTCAGGTCAGTGGGGTCGCGGTGCGTGATGAGTACCGCTGGCCTGAAATCTCCTGACGACAGTCTCTCCAGCACCAATTGCGCATCTGGATGCTTAGCTCTGGCGCTGAAGAAGAGCGCTCCGCAACGCTCCAACGAGGGAAACTGCATTAGCTCAAGGGGAGTAGCGGTCGTGCCGAGCTGTTGGCTCAGGCCAACATGGAGATCGCACGCCAGTTGGGCCAAGGCCATCGTTCCGCCCGTCCCAACGAAGATTGCCGGTCCGCCCGCCAGAGCCAAACAAGCCCGTCGAAGCTCCTCGACTGAGGCTTGGCGCGTCCGCTCAAAGGTAACTGCCAGCTCATCAAGCTCCTGCTGATACCGCATGCTCAATTACTGCCTGCTTCTCCCTGGCTCATCCAGCCAGTATTGCCAGCAGAACGGATGCTGCCCGGTTGATCCAGGGGCCCTAATTGCGGCAATGGTCCGCTAGTCAACAGCATTCCGAACAGCCTGGAAGCTCTGTCGGGTGGCATGCGTATACCGTGCCAGCATCGTCTCAACTCGGTGGCCTGCGATCTCAGCTAGATCGGCATCGTTGACGCCGCTAGCTCGGAGGTGGGTGACGTAGCTGTGGCGGCACTCGTGGGGGCGGATGTCTAGGCCGGAGGCTTCCTGGGCGGGCTTCCAGAGGTCGCGGTAGAAGGTGCGCTCGCGCCATAGGCGGCCGCGTGGGGTTGGGAAGAGGAGTTGGCAGTCGGGGCCGTTGAGGTTGATCTGGGCTTCGAGCATCCAGGCGAGGGTCGCGGGGACGGGAACGACGCGGCCGGCGTCGGGCTCGCCGTGGTCGGTCTTGGTTCCCTCGAGGATCCTGCCCTCGTGGGCGGTGCGGCGGACTTGGAGCGTTTCGCCGTCGAAGTCTTCGCGGCGCAGGGGCAGAACCTCCCCCAATCTCAAGCCAGTGTCGGTGAAGACGCGGACCATTGCCTCGTAGCGGCCAGCCGCCTTGGCAAAGCGGTGCATCTCCTCGAAGCTGAAGACGCGGATCGGGCGGGGCTTCTTCGTTGCTCGTGGGTCGTTGGCGCGGATGCGGATGCCCTTGAACGGATTGAGGTCGCAGACTTCGTCGGTGATCGCGTCCTCGGCCATCGCCGAGAGCGAACGGAGGATGCCGACGGCGCCGGTGGTGGCGCGACCTTCGTTCCTGAGCATGTGGTCGACCAGGGCGAGGGTGTGGCGGCGGCGCAGCTCGTGCAGCGGCCAGTCCTTCAGCGGGATGCCCTCGATCTCCACGTCGAGGACTCGGCTAATTCGGTGGTCGTACGTGGCATTGGTGCGTTCTGCGCGGGGGTGACGTTCGGTCCAGGTGGCGGCGTAGTCACCGAGGGTGTCGGGCTTCTCGGAGATGCCGTAGGCCTCCTCGATCGCCCGTTGCGCATCGGCCTTGCGCTCGAACGTGCCCTTGCCGCGGTTCCAGGTCGGCTTGGCGATGTGGTGCTTGCCGTCGCGGCCGGTGTATCTGGCTACCCAGACGATCGTGCCTGAGGGATTGCGGCGTTTGATCGGCGACTCGCGCCTCATGCCGCTTCGTCCCTGTGACGGGCGAGGAAGTCCTCGACATCGGCAGGATCGATTCGCCGCGCGGCGCCGAGCTTGTAGGTGGGCAGCTCTCCCCTCCTGATCCAGTTGCGGATCGTGCGGTCCGAAACGGCGAGGTAGGCGGCCAGGCTTCGCTCGGTGAAGAAGGTGGTGGAGGTATTCCGCTTCACGCACCCGTTGTCCATCGAGACAGCCGTTTGCATCGGCTTCGCCCAAATCAGCAGCTCACAACGGTCTTGACCTTCGGTCTCCCGGGCGTCCTTACAGGCGGCCGTCGCACGGCGAAGCCGTGCCACAATCGGCCGCCGGACGCCCGGGAAAACAGTCGCCGCAGCCCTTGGCGACCTTCCTGATCCAGAAGGTGCGACCCAGGCACGGAACCGGAGGGTTCGTAGTGTGTCGTGTAGTTGGGCTGTGGTTGGTTTGGGGCATCTGAGAGACGTCTCTCGCTCGATCTTGGATGGTCTCGACTGGATCTTTGGGTCAGTGATTGTTGGCGTTGATCTGGTTCCTGATTTAGCTGTCTCATTTCTTGGTCGTTGGTGGCTTTGCTGGATTGCGGACATCACGGCGCCTCGTGAGGCGGCGAGAGGCTGAACGCGCCGAGCTGCGTGCTGCCGGTGTTCCAGGTGATGCCCTCCAGCAGCGCGCAGTCGATCCGTACGCCGAGCGCCGCCGCGAGCTTGACCAGCGTGTCGATGCGCGGGGTGCGAGCGCCCCGCTCCAGTAGTCCGATCTCAGTGCGGTGGAGGGAGGCGCGAAAGCCGACCTCTTCCTGGCTGAGGCCGGCGCGCTTGCGCTCGCGATGGAGGTTCTTGCCGAACTGCCTGGCGACCGTCGGTCCCGCCTCCATCAGTCCGTCTCCAGCCGCGCGAAGTAGAGCGCGGCGCGAGTCGGGACGATGAAGGCACCCTCGCAGTAGAGGAGCCCAGCGCCCACCAGTTCGCGGACCGCTCGCTCGACGGCGTCGTCGGTGTCGAAACCTGGATCGGCGTTCAGCGCTCGGGACAGCTCGGGGATCGTCAGCAGCGATGGATGCTCTTCGAGCAGGAATGCCAGAACGACGCCCTCTGCCTTCGCGTCCTCGGCACTTGGATGGGCTGGATCGCGCTCGCAATCCGTAGGGTTGGTCTCAGCCATGAGGAGCTACGCCTCCTTGTGGTCAGGCGGCCCGTCGTGTTCACGCACGGCGGGTCGCCGCTTATGTTTGAGGAGCCAGCCTAGCAAGGTTGTCCAAATCTATTGTGACGCCGCGAACTCCCCAAGACCCCAAATCACAGAAGGCTCTCGGGAGCACGATCCGCCAGCTCCGGAAAAAGAAGGGCGACAGCCTTCAGGTGCTGGCCGGGGAAGCCGGAATCACGAAGAACATGCTCTCCCTGATCGAGCGGGGCGAAGGCAACCCGTCATGGGCGACCGTTCAGGGAATCGCGAAGGCACTCGGGGTCTCCGTGGCGGACCTGGCGAAACTCGCCGACGCCGAAAAATGAGACAGAAATGAGACTCTCGCGCCCCGGAACGCCCTGGAATCGCTCGGAAGCGCGCGGAACGCCGATTCACCACCCGGCCGTCCATCTGGCTCCACAAAAGGAAAAGGCCGGCACTTGCCGGCACTCTCCCCCATGCGCCCGACGAGAATCGAACTCGCGACCTTCGGCTTGAAAGACCGACGCTCTTTGGTCCCCGTGAAGGGACCGTTGACCACTGAGCTACGGGCGCCCTGGGCGTTAACTTTATCGGCGTGAACCCATTGGAGCATTCCTCCCGCGCATGGATCTAGGACTTCAGGGGCGCGTTGCCCTGGTGATGGGCGCTAGCCAGGGGATCGGTCGGGGGATCGCGGAGGTGCTTGCCCGGGAAGGGGCTCGCGTCGCAATCGCCAGCCGCTCGCCGGAGCGGCTTGACGAAGTGGCTGCGGCAATTGAGGGCGACGCCTCTCCCCTCGTCGCAGATACCACCGACCTCGATCGACTCGCCGAGCTGCCGGGCGAGGTCGAGGCAGTGCTCGGCCCAGTCGACATCCTCGTCGCCAACACGGGCGGCCCGCCACTCGGCGGGGCGCTCATCCACAAGCTCGACGAGTGGGAGCTCGCCTACCGCTCGCTCGTCCTCGCCCCGCGGGTGCTCGCTGGCGCCGTCGTGCCCGGCATGCAGGAACGTGGCTGGGGGCGAATCGTCAACGTCGGCTCCAGCTCGACCCGCGAGCCGATTCCCGGCCTCAACCTCTCCAACTCCCACCGCATGGCGGCGGTCGGCTTCCTGAAGACGCTCTCGCGCGAGGTCGCCGCCGACGGGATCACCGTCAACACCGTCGCCACTGGCCGCTTCGCGACCGAGCGGCTGGCCTCCAACTATGGCTCGATGGAAGCGGCTGAAGCCGCCGCCCAGCACGACGTGCCCGCCGGCCGCCTCGGCCAGCCCTCCGAGTACGGCGACCTGGTCGCCTTCCTCTGCTCCGAGCGCGCCTCCTACATCACCGGCGTCACGATCCCGATCGACGGCGGCATGCTCCACTCGGCCTTCTGAGCCAGTGCCCGCGCGCCGCCTACGATAGGTCGGCGATGAGCCACTCCCACCACGGCCACACCCACGGCGCTTCCGCCGACGCCGACCGCAAGAAGCTGACGATCGCCCTGCTGCTGATCCTCGGCTTCATGGCGGCCGAGGTGGTGACCGGGGTCCTCGCCAACTCGCTGGCGCTGCTCTCCGACGCGGCGCACATGCTCACCGACGCCGCCGCGATCGGGCTTTCCCTGATCGCGATCCGCCTCGCCAAGCGACCCGCCGAAGGCCGCATGACCTTTGGCCTCAAACGGGTGGAGATCCTCTCCGCTCAGATCAACGGCATCACCCTGCTGGTCCTGGCAACGATCATCGCGATCGAGGGCCTCCGCCGCCTCTTCGACCCGCCCGGTGTAGACGGCGGTCTCGTCCTCGTCGTCGCTCTCGCCGGAATCGTTGTCAACGTTGCCGCCACCGCCGTGCTCGCCAGCGCCAACCGGCAGAGCCTCAACGTCGAGGGCAGCTTCCAGCACCTGCTCACCGACCTCTACGCCTTCATCGGCACCGCCGTCGCCGCAGCGGTGATCCTGCTGACCGGCTTCGACCAGGCCGACGCAATCGCCTCGCTGCTGGTCGCGGCGCTGATGCTCTACTCCGCTTACGGCCTGCTGCGCGACTCGGGGCGGGTCTTCCTCGAGGCCTCACCGAAGGGGCTTGACCCCGACCGGATCGGCGCACTGATGGTCGCTCAGCCCCACGTGGTCGAGGTCCACGACCTGCACGTCTGGGAGGTCACCTCCGAGTTCCCAGCGCTCTCCGCGCACGTCATCGTCGAGGCCGACGCCGACTGCCACCGGGCCCGGCTCGAGCTGGCCGAGCTGATCGAGCGCGACTTCGGCATCCACCACACGACGCTGCAGGTCGAGCACGAGCCCGAGCGCCTGGTCCAGATCGAGCGCTAGCTCTCCTCGCGGGGTGCATCCCCGCCGCCACCCTCGCCCGCCGCCTCGCGCATCGAGGGGAAGAGGATCACGTCGCGCAGGGTCTTGGCGCCGCTGAGGATCATCATCAGGCGGTCGACGCCGAGGCCCGAGCCGCTCGCCGTCAGCATCCCGTATTCGAGCGCCCGCACGAACTCCTCGTCGTGCTCGTGCGGCGTCTCCTCCGCACCCGACTCCTGCCGCTCGCGCTGTTCGA
The DNA here is from genome assembly GCA_963824215.1 of uncultured Solirubrobacterales bacterium. Lineage (GTDB taxonomy): Bacteria > Actinomycetota > Thermoleophilia > Solirubrobacterales > 70-9 > VRUE01. Next base: position 223,326 of record CAWGOE010000001.1, read on the forward strand.
CGAAGTGACGCCGCTGTTCGATCGGGTCGTTGACGTCGGTCCCGCCGCCGGTGATCTCCATCCCGGCGACGATCCCGTCGAAGGCCGCCGCCAGCTGCTGCGGGTGCTCCGGCACTGGCTTGACCAGCGGCCAAATCGCCAGCGGTAGATCGATGATGAAGGCCGGCTGGATCAGCTTTGGCTCGACCAGCTTGCCCTGCAGCGTGTCGACCAGCGCCGCCCAGTCGTCGTCGGGCTCGGCATCGTCGCCGGCAATCTCGGCAAGCTCGTCGCGGCTGGCCTTGGTGATGTCAACGCCGGTCTCTTCCTTGATCAAGTCCTGCAACCGCAGCCGCGGCCAGGGCGGCGCCAGGTCGATCGTCTCGCCGTCGCGCTCGACCTTCGTCGTACCCAGAACCCGTTCGGCGACGTCGGAGACGATGCCCTCGGCGACGTCCATAACGCCGTGGTAGTCGGCGCCGCTGACGAACCACTCGAGCATCGTGAACTCGGGGTTGTGCTGCGGCGACATCCCCTCGTTGCGGAAGAACTTGCCCAGCTCGTAGACGTGCTCGAAGCCGCCGACGATCGCCCGCTTCAGGTAGAGCTCGGTCGCGATCCGCAGGTAGAGGTGGCGGTCAAGCGCGTGGTGGTGGGTCTTGAAGGGCCGCGCCGCGGCGCCACCGGTCATCCGCTGCAGCACCGGCGTTTCCATCTCGACGTAGCCGCGTTCATCGAGGTGGTCGCGGATCGCCTTCACCACCTTTGCCCGCATCGCGAAGATCTCCCGCGAGCCCTCGTTCGCCATCAGGTCGAGCTCGCGCTGGCGGTAGCGCACCTCCGGATCGGAGATGCCGTGAAAGAGGTCGGGCGGGTCGCGCAACGCCTTGGCCAACAGTGTGCACTCGCGCACCTCAATTGCCAGCTGCCCCCGTTTGGTCACGTAGAGGTCGCCCTCGACCCCGACCAGGTCGCCGATGTCGAGGTCTTCGATCCGGTCGAACGCCTCCTCGCCCAGCGCATCGCGGCGGGCGTAGGCCTGGATCGTGCCGGAGACATCGCGAATGTCGAAGAAGGTCGTCTTGCCGTGACCGCGTTGCCCGGTCACCCGCCCGGCGATCCGGTAGGAGAGCTCGCGGTGCTCACCCTCCCCCAGCTCAGCGGGGTCGTGCGCCTCGTGGATCTCGGCGACCGCGTTGCGGTCGGGAAAGGAGAACGGGTAGGGGTCGATCCCTTCGGATCGCAGCCGCTCTACCTTCGCTAGACGCTCCTCTGCGCTCAACTGGCGCTCACGGTGCGACGCCGACGGTTACCCGCTCATCTCCCATGTAGTCGCGCATAGTAGTTGCGTCGCGCAGCATCTCGCGCATCGCCGGGCCATGGTGCGTGTCGTGCTCCATCGCCAGCTTCCAACCGCTCGGCGTTTCCTCGATCAGACCGCGGATTACGCCGAGCCCGTCCTCACCGCAAGCGCCGGTGACGGCGATCCGCGGCTCACGCCGGATCTCCGGCGAGCGGTCGTAGATCGTCTGGTCGGTGACGTAGGGCAGGTTGGCGATGACCATGTCGACGCCCTCGAGCCCATCGGGCAGACCTTCAGCGACTCTGACATCGAACTCGAGGCCGAGCCGCTCGGCGTTCTCGCGGGCGGCTTCGACTGCTTCCGGCGAGAGGTCAGAGGCAGTGATGCGCAGGTCCGGGCGCTCTGACATCAGGGCCAGGGCGATCGCGCCGGAGCCAGTACCAACCTCGTGAACGCGCGCGCCCTCGGGCAGTTCGGTGCCGACCTCGACCAGCAGCTCGGTCTCCCGGCGCGGCCAGAGCACGCGCGGGTCGACGTGGATCTGGAGGTCGCGGAAGGGGGCGCGTTCGAGCACGTAGGCCAAGGGCTCGTGATCGGCGCGGCGTGCGACGGCGGCTTCGATTGCGGCCACGACCTCGGGCGAAGCCTCCCCCGCGCCATCGCGGGAAAGCTCCTCAATGCTGATCCCGAGCGCGTTAGCGACCAGCGCTTCCGCATCGGCACGCGGCTCCTCACAGCCCGCCGCCGCGATCTGCTCAGCCGCGGTGTCGAGCAGCGCACCGACGGTCGCGGACGAACCTCCTCCGCTGCCAGTCTCCACTGCTTCCACTCCGCTCGCCTCCCTTATTTACTTTAAAAATATTTGTGCAAGATTAGCCGACATTCCAAGCCGCCGCAGTCAACCCGCCGGGCTCGGATCGGTGACATCTGAGGCGCTGCGGGAAAGGCTCCCGTGGCGCCGTTTGACCACATATAGCCAGACAAGGCCGGCGACCATCATTGCAAGGCTCTCCAGCTGGGCGGAGGTCAAGCCCACAGCGGCGTCGCTGTTGCGCCTGAGGAACTCGACCCCGAAGCGCTCGGCACCGGCGTAGACGAGGTAGAGCGCAAACAACACGCCAACGCGGAAACGGTCGCGCAAATGCCACAGCAGCCAGGCGCCAAAGCCCATCACTAGCGCCTCGTAAATCGGCGTCGGGTGGACCTCTTCGGTGGTGGGCACGGTGCCGTCGGGGTAGGACATCGCCCACGGCCCATCCCAAGCCCTGCCGTAGTCGCCATCGCCGGAAAGTTGGCAGCCGACTCGCCCCACGGCATAGCCAAGCGCAAGCGCTGGGGCCGCCAGGTCGAGGAGGGCCAGGCGCAGGAAGTCGCGGTACCAGGCCCAGAGCAGCACCGCAATCGCACCACCGAGCGCGCCGCCGTACCAGACCAGCCCGGAGCCGCTGAAGATGTTGCCGAGCAGGTCGTCCTTGACGCTGTCCCAGTTTTCGGCGATGAAGTAGAGGCGCGAGCCGACAACGCCGCCGACTAGGGCCGAGAAGCCCATCTCATACGCCCAATCAACCGGCTTGCCGAGCTCCCCCAGACGCTTCCAGATCAGCCACCCCGCAGCGAGGAAGGCGAGGGCGAACATCAGGCCGAAGCTCTGCAGGGTCAGCGGGCCGAGGTTGATCTCCGGATACATCGCTCAGCTAGCGAGCAGCGTCCGCAGCAGCGCCTTCTGCGTGTGGAGACGGTTCTCAGCCTGATCCCAGACGACGGACTGCGGCCCGTAGAGAACGTCGGCGGTGATCTCCTCGCCGGGGTGGGCGGGGAGGCAGTGGAGAACGACAGCTCCCTGCTTCGCCGCGCCGAGCAGATCGGCATCGACGCGGAAGGGCGTCAGGTCGGCGCGGCGCCGCTCGGCTTCCTCCTCGTCCCCCATGCTGACCCAGACATCGGTGTAGATCGCGTCGGCGCCTGATACCGCATCGCGAGGATCGTCGGTCAGCTTGACGCCGTGGCCCTGCTCGAGCTGGTAGCCGTCAGGTGCCGCAACAGTCAGCTCGACGCCGGCCAGCTCGCAGGCAATCGCCAGCGAGCGGGCGACGTTGTTGCCATCGCCAACGTAGGCGAGCCGCAGGCCCTGCAGGTCGCCGCAGCGCTCGCGCAGGGTGAGCAGGTCGGCGAGCGCCTGACATGGGTGGTGAAGCGGGGTGAGCGCGTTGACGACCGGCACCTCGGCCCCCGCAGCTAGCTCGGCCACCGCCTCGTGCGAGCCCGAGCGGATCACGATCGCGTCGAGATAGCGCGAGAGCACCCGGCCGGTATCGCCGGCGGACTCGCCACGGGAGAGCTGCATTTCGTCGCCGCGCAGGACGATCGGCGTCGCACCGAGCTCAGCCACGCCGACCTCAAAGGAAATCCGCGTCCGCGTCGAGGGCTTCTCGAAGACGAGGGCGATGCTGCGCCCGGCAAGGTCTCCGGCGCCCTGACCCTCCCCCCGCCCGGCTTTTAACCCGGCGGCAAGGTCGAGTAGCTCGGAGAAGCTCAAAGGCCCCCAGCTCTTCACCGGTGAGGAAGTCGCGCTTCAAGCACCGGATACTACGTCCGTGCAGCTCACGGTCATCTCCTGGAACCTCTTCCACGGGCGCGATTTCCCGCCCGATCCCGGCCTGTTCACCTGGCGCTCGCGGCTGCTGCGGGTGACGGAGCGCAACGCGACCCACCTCCAGGTGAACCGCAGCCTGCTGGACGAATTCTCCAATCTCCTGGCCGCCGCGGAGTGGGACATAGCGATGCTGCAGGAGTGCCCACCGCGCTTCGCCGCGCCGCTGGCACATGCCTGCGCCGCCGAGGGGCACAGGGTGCTGACCTCGCGCAACTCGTTCGGCGCCCTGCGCGCGCTTGCCGCCGGCCTCAACCCGGACCTGATCGCCTCGGGTGAGGGTGGCTCGAACCTAACGTTGGTCCGAGATCCACTCCAGATCGTCGAGCGACGCGAGCTGGCGATCCACGAGGGGCCGCTGGAGCGGCGGGCGATGGCCTTCACGCGCATCGGCGGCGGCGACAACGCAGGGCTCTGCATCGCCAACCTCCATGCCTCCGCGCACCAGCCGGAGCTGACCGCCGAGGACGTGCTGCGCGCCGCCGTCGCGGCCGGCGAATGGGCCGGTGAGGCGCCGCTGATCTTCGGCGGCGACCTCAACCTGCGCCCGCGAGAGAGCCCAGCCGTGTTCACCGAGCTGCGTGAGTGCTTCGGGCTTGCCGCGCCGACTGCTCCGGGCGCGATCGACCACCTACTGGTGCGCGGCCTCGACGTGGTCGAGCCACCCCACCAGTGGCCCCCCGAGCGCCGCGAGGTACGCGACAGCGGGCTGGCTCTGCGACTCTCCGACCACGCCCCGGTCGAGGGACGTTTCGCCCTGCCGGCCCCCAGGTAATGAGATAGTCACTCAATCGAAGCTGCATCTGGCGTCGAATAGCGACGCTGTACACAACTTCATCGTCCAAACCCCAGCAGGAGGCATCTGAACATGGCCGCGAAAAAACAGTCGTCCGGCAAAACGACGAAAAAAGCGAAAGCCGGGACGCGCGCCAAAAAAACGTCCACTCGCAAACCGGCCGCCAAAAAAGCGAAAGCGAAAGCTGCGAAAAAAGCGGCGAGCCGGAACACCACTACCGGCCTCGATAAGAGCGTCGAGCAGTTCCGCGAGAGCCTTGAACACAGCGTCACGCTCAGCCGCGATCGCCTGCAGGAGGTCGTAGACGACGCCGTCAAGCGCGGCCGGATGACCCGCGGCGACGCCGAGAAGATGGTCTCCGACCTGATCAAACGCGGCCGTCGCCAGACCGACGGCATGCTCAAAGAGCTGGAGCGACTGGTCAAACAGGCACGCAAAGAGGTCGGTGGCCGCACCGCGCCGGTGCGCAAACAGGCGACCCAGGCGGCGCGGCGCGCGCGCAAGAAACTGAGCTAGGTGGAGACCGCGCCCGGGCAGACGGCGACGCGTCCGCGGCGCGGCGAACAGGTCGAGATCGAGGTCGACTCGCTCGCCTTCGGCGGGCGCGGAGTCGCCCGCATTGGCGGCTACGTCGTCTTTGTCGCCGGCGGCCTGCCCGGCGACCTGGTGCGGGCGGAGATCACCAAGCCGAAGAAGCGCTTCGCCGAGGCGCGGGCGGTCGAGCTGCTGCGGCCAGGGGCCGACCGGATCGCAAACCGCTGCAGGCACGAAGGCGAGCCCTGCCCGGGCGCGCCATGGCAAGGCCTCGCTTACGAGCAGCAGCTGGTCGAGAAGCGCCAGCAAGTGGACGAGGCGCTGCGGCGAATCGGCGGCCTCGACGGCTTCGAGCTGGAGGAGATCGAGCCGGCGCTGGAGCAATGGCGCTACCGCAACAAGCTCGAATACTCCTTCGGCCTCCGCGACGAGCAGACCGTGCTCGGCTTCCACGCCAGCGGCCGCTGGGACCTGGTCATCGGCGTCGAGGACTGCCTGCTGGCCTCCGAGCGCGGCAACGCGGCCCGCAACGAGGTCCGCGAATGGGCGCGCGAGGAATCCGTCGCCCCGTACGACCGGCCGGCCGGCACGGGCACGCTCTGCAACCTGGTCGTGCGCGAGGGCAAGCGCAGCGGCCAGATCCAGACCCGGCTGGTGACCACACCGAAACGACTGCCCAAGCCGCCCGTCGACCTGCACACGGTGGTCGACAACGGCTCGGGCGGCAGCGAGGGACCGACAGGCGTGCTCGGCGAGGAACTGCTGCGCGAGCAGCTCTGCGGGCTCGAGTTCGAGATGTCCTACAACGCCTTCTTCCAGACCAACACCGAGATGGCTGAGCGGCTCTACGCGATCGCCGCCGAGTACGCCGGCCTCAGCGGCGGCGAGCGCGTCTTCGACCTCTACTGCGGGATCGGCACGATCGGCCTCAGCATGGCCCGCCTCGCCGGCGAGGTCTGGGGGCTGGAGCTCGTCCCCGACGCGATCGCCGACGCGGAGCGCAACGCCGAGCGCAACGGGATCGAGAACGCGCGCTTCCTGGCCGGCAGCGCGAGAACCGGCGTAAGACCCCTGGTGGAGCAAGCGGGCAAACCCGACGTCGTCCTGCTCGACCCGCCCCGCGCCGGCCTCTCGCAGAAGATCGTCCGGCGCGTGCTCGAGTGCGAGGCGAAGCGGATCGTCTACGTCTCCTGCAACCCGACGACGCTGGCGCCGAACGCGGCCCAACTGGTCGAGGCGGGATATACCCTGCGCCGCGTGAAACCGGTCGACATGTTCCCCCAGACCCCCCACATCGAGTGCGTCGCGCTGCTTGAGAAAGCCGCCCCCGGACGCGGTAGCGGAGGAGGCGGCGCTTGATGAGGGGGACTCGCGGCTTCGGCGTCGCCGCCGGGCTCGATTCAGAGGTGGCGCGGCCGCTTGCCGCCCGCTGCGCCGAGCTCGGTTACGACTCGCTCTGGTCCAACGACCATCCCGGTGCGAAGGGTCTGGAGATGCTCGCCGAGTTCGCCGCCGCGGCGCCCGCGGTCGACCTCGGCGTCGCCGTGATCGCGCTCGATCGCACGCCGCCGCAGGAGATCGCCGCCGACATCGAGCGGCTCGGCATCGACCCGCCAAAGCTCTGGCTCGGGGTCGGCGCCGGCTTCTCGAAGAAGCCGCTGACGCGGATGCACGAGTCCCTACCCGAGCTGCACGAGCAGCTGCCCGGCGTGCGCCTCGTCCTCGCCGCGATGGGGCCAAAGATGTGCGCCCTCGCCGGCGCCGAGTTCGACGGCGTCTTCTTCAACTGGATGACGCCGGAGTTCGCCGCCCGCGCCCGCAGTCAGGTCGAGGCCGGGGCGAGCGAGGCGGGCCGCGAGTGCCCACCGGTGTTCGGCTACGTCCGCACCGCCGTCGGCCCCGACGCCGCCGAGCGCCTCGCCAAGGAGGAGTCCTTCTACCGCGACCTGCACGCCGGCTACCGCAACCACTTCGACCGTCTAGGCGAGCCCGAGGGTACCGTCGGCGTAGCCGCGGCGGACGCCGACACGACTCAAAAGCAACTCGCCTCCTACACCGCTTTGGACACGGTGGTCGTTCGAGGCCTCGCTTCGGCCACTGTGGATGCGATGGGCAACGTCGCCACCGCCGCGGCTCCGTAAGGAGGGACGGGGTGCCCCTCCGACGCAGCGGCGTCCTGATTTTCGCAGCGGAACTCTCAACGAGAGACGCCTAGTCAGCGGCGAAAATCCCAGCAAGGCGGAGGGGCACCCCGTCCCTCCTCTCAACCGCTAGTACGGCGGTAGGTCCTCGTACCACTCCCCGAGGGTCTTGAAGGAGCGCCAGAAGCGCTGCTTGGCGCCCTCTTCGTCGAGCGATTCGTCGATGTCGGGCGTGTAGAGGGCGTCGATGGTGGGGGTGAAGGCTTGGATCTCTCCCTCCCGGGGCTCAACCTCGCGGGCCAGGGGGACCCGGAGGCTGTTGAGCACGCGCAGGGCTGGTTCGCCCATGATCACGATGATTTTCGGCTGCACGATCGCCAGCTCCTCGAGCATCCGCCGCACGCACTCTTCGGCGGCGAGGTCGGGCTCGGCGATCGGGCACTTGACGCAGAGCGTGCCGTAGACGACCAGCGGGTCGATCCCCAGCCGCTTGAAGCTTTTCATCAGGGCGTTGCCGGCGCGGCCATAAAAGGCGACGCCCTCTTCGATCTCGGCGACGCCGGGGGCGTGCTTGATCATGAAGACGTCGGCCTGGGGATGGCCCGAGCCAAGCACCGGCATCAGCTTGCCGCGCGGGCAGTGCTTGCACTCCTGCACCTCGTGGGTCAGGTTGTTGAGCTCGCGGATCGCGCGCTCCAGGTACTTCTCTCTGATCTCGTCGTCGGTCGCCGGCACTGTCGGCGATTTCTTTGACGGGCCGGGCGCGCTTCCTTTCGTCCGCGCGTCATGCATCAGCTCTTGCCTCGTGCATCAACCCTTGCCGCTGGCCCGACCGCCAACCGAACGCCGTTTTTTGCGCGGCCGCCCACCCCGCACCGGCTTGGCGTCGGGGACGCTGCGCTTTGGCGCCTTCGGCCGCCCCGCCGTCTGCAGCAACTTCAGCGCCTGCACGTAGACGAGGTTCTTGTGCTTGCGGGTGATGTCGGCGTCGCGCATCGCCTCGAGGAACTCTGTCGGCCCATCGAAGTCGTGGATCCGCACCCGCACGCTGCCCAAGCCCTGGGCGACGTGGCTGTCGGAGCCGGCGCCGGGCACGATCCGATACTTGCGGGCAAAGCGCTCCGCCTCTTCGTTGAAGGCAGTCAGCGCCACCCGCGGGTTGAAGACCTCGAGGATGTCGATCTCCTCGACGATGTCGAGCAGGTGCTCGTAGTCGGGCACCGAGTGGAAGCGGTCGAACGGGTGCGGCACGTAGACGAGGCCGCCCTGGCGACGGATCTCAGCGATCGTCTCCGCCATCGTCATCCCGCGCGGGATCTTCTCCTCGAGGAAGAGGCCGATCACCTCGCCCTGCTCGGCCGTCTTTACCTCCTCGGCGACGATCACCTTGATGTCGCCCATCTCCTTCGCGATCCGCCGTGCCTCCAGCGCCCCGGAGACCTCGTTGTGGTCGGTGATCGCGATCGCGCCGAGGCCCCGATCCCGAGCCGTCTCCAACAGCACCTTGACCGGCGTCGCGCAGTCGGGCGAGTGGTCGGTGTGCATGTGCAGATCAACCTCGATTAGGGGGCGCCGTGCGATCCGCTTTCGCACATCGGCGTCGCCAGCTGGGTCATGCCGGCGGGCAAGCAGACGGCGGTAGATCGCTTCCAGCTGGTCGGCGACAGCGGTCCAGTCGCGCTCCCCGCCAGCCGCCTCGACCAGCTCGTAGGGACCGGGGAAGTAGCGCTCGAGCAGCTCGCCGGTCGCCGGCGTGGCGACGGTGCGCGCGTCGAGGCGACCGAAGAAGACCTCGACCAGGGGCCGCGCCACCTGGGTTGAGAGGACCCGCTCCTGCGGTTTGTGGAAAGTCGCGACGTTGAGCGAGTAGGAGTGGCGCAGCGCCGCCGAGGAGACGCTGGGCGCGAACGGCTCGTGGACGTGGGCGATGTCGGGCGAATTGGCGGCGAGCAGCCGTTTGACCGGCTCGCCCGAGCCGATGCGGAGCACCTCGTGCCCGCGCCGCTCGAGCTCCTCGGAGACCCGCCCGACGAACTCGTTGACGGGGTTGCGGGTGGCCCGCCTGTGCGGCGAGACCTGGGCTATCGAGAGCGGCTCGCCCGGCACGGGCGACTAGCCCGCCGAGACCTTCGCCCCGGCCGGCGCCTTGCCCCGTGCGTTCTCGGCGATGAACTCCTCAGTCTGCTCGCGCGCTTCGTCGTCGGGACGCTGGCTGTGCGGCGACTTCATCAGGTAGCTGGAGGGCCCGTCGAGCTGGCCGGCGATGCCGTTGTTCAGCGCCAGCTTGATCAGTCGCACCGCGTCGATGACGACACCGGCCGAGTTGGGCGAGTCCCAGACCTCGAGCTTCAGCTCGACGGTGAGCGGCACGTCGCCGAAGGCTTTGCCCTCAACCCGAATGTGCGCCCACTTACGATCGGTCAGCCAGGGGACGTAGTCGGAGGGACCGACGTGAACATCTTTATCGGGCAGCTCGTGGCCCATGATCGAGGTGACCGCGTTGGTCTTCGAGATCTTCTTCGAGTCGAGCCGCTCGCGCTCGAGCATGTTGTAGAAGTCCATGTTGCCGCCGACGTTGAGCTGCGAGGTGCGCTCGACCCGCACGCCGCGGTCGTGGAAGAGGCGAGCAAGCTGGCGGTGGACGATCGTCGCCCCGACCTGGGACTTGATGTCGTCGCCGATGATCGGCAGGCCGGCCTCTTTGAAGCGCTTGTCCCAGTAGTCCTCGCGAGCGATGAAGACCGGCAGGCAGTTGACGAAGCCAACGCCCGCCGTGAGCGCCTGCTCGACGTACCACTTGGTCGCCTCCTCGGAGCCAACCGGCAGGTAGCAGACCAGCACGTCCGCCTTGGTCTCTTTGAGAATGCCGACCACGTCCGCCGTTTCGCCCGGCGCTTTGGTGATCTTCTCTTTGAGGTACTTGCCAAGGCCGTCGTGGGTCATGCCGCGCTCGACCTTTACCCCGAGCTCGGGGACGTCGGCGAACTTGATCGTGTCGTTCTGGCCTGACCAGATCGCCTCGGAGAGGTCCTTGCCGACCTTCTCGGAGTCGATGTCGAAGGCGGCGACGAACTCGACGTCGCGGACGTGGTAGCCGCCGAGGTCGACGTGCATCAAGCCCGGGACTTCATCGCTGGCGTCGGCGTCCTTGTAGTACTGGACTCCCTGGATGAAGGAGTTGGCGCAGTTGCCGACACCGACTATCGCGACGCGGACCTTCTCGTCCGCGTGGGCGGCGCCGTTGGAGCTGGCTCCGTTGGTCTCACTCATGAAGTTCTAGGTTCCTTCCTCGATCTGGCTGACTGGCAAAGCAAACCTGCGACAGCGCCTGGTTACACCTCTGGAGGCGGTTGGACCTCGCTTGAAAGCTCGTTTCTGACGTGCCATACGCGCTGGATCGTCGTGACGATGGTCAGCGCCGCGATCAGGTAGACCGCCGGTGCCAGAAGCTCGAAATCACCGAGCCCGGCGCCCTTGGCGAAGACCAAGCCGATGGAGAGTATGACTACCCGCACGGGGCGCGTCGCCAACCCCACCTTGCACTCGACCCCGAGCGCCTCGGCGCGGGCCCGCGTGTAGGAGACCATCAACGAGCCGAGCACCGCGACGACGCACATCGCGGCGGCGAAATCGTCGCCCGTGGCGGCGAAGTAGCCGGCAACCGCGGCGAGCACGATTCCCTCCTCGATCCGGTCCAGGGTCGAGTCGAGAAAGGCGCCGAAGAGGGTCCCCTTGCCGGACATGCGCGAGTAGCGCCCGTCCAGCGTGTCCATCACCGAGCCGGCGATGAAGGCGACCCCGGCCAGGAAGAAGAGGCGTTGGGTCACGAGGCCGGCAGCGATCAGGTTGCCGACGAGGCCGGCGATTGAGATCGCGTTCGGGGTCAGGCGCGACTCGATCAGGCGATCGCGCGCGTAGGCGCGCAACTCTTGCCCGTTGCGCGGCTGGCGTCCGTTGCGGCGGCTGCTCGGGGCGCTCGGGGGCGCCGACGAATCCATTGACGCCAGGCTAACGGACGAGGCCATCCCGGCAGGGGTTCCACTTAACTTTTTCGGTGGATCGCGGGTGGGCTGTCGCCCGAAGGCCCTGACGAAAAAGTACAAGACGTTCCACCCCTACCGGGATGGCCTCTACGCGTCAGCCTCCTGCGGGGTGCGCCAGCTCCAGGCGTGTGGCCGGGCGCGGGCTAGCAGCCGGCTGGCTACTAGAGCTGAGATGGCGGCTACTCCCCAGCCGAGCGCGACGTCTAGCCAGTAGTGGTTGCCGGTGACGATCACTACCCAGGCTACGAGCAGCGGCCAGCAGAGCCAGAAGACTTTGAACGGGCGGTGCTTGACCAGGCGGAAGGCGCTGAGCCCGACCATCGACGCGAAGGCGCAGTGCATGCTCGGCACCGCCGCGTAGGGGTTGATGAAGGCTTTCGCGAGCCCCGAGTCGTGGTTGACGCTGGAGAAGTCGTTGATCGTGTCGACGAAGCCGTACTCGCCGAAGAAGCGCGGCGGCGCGGTCGGGTAGAGCGCGTAGCCGAGCAACGCCAGGCCCATCGAGACCATGAACATGTTGCGGACGAAGTAGTAGGCGCTGTTGTGGAAGAAGTAGACCCAGAAGAAGAAGGCGACGACGACCGCGAACTGGCTGTTCATGTAGACCTGATTGGCGAAGTCGATCAACCACTGCGTCTGGGTGAAGAACGACTGCCAGCCGGGCTCGAAGAAGGTGTGGGTCGCGCGCTCGATGTCGATGATCTGCTGGCCGTTGGCGAAGGCCACGGCGCGCTGCCCGTCCGCAATGCCGCGCACGGTCTCGTATGCGAGATCGACGATTACGAGCAGGCCGATCTGCCTGCCCAGGTCGGCCCAGCCCTGGGGCAGCTTGGCGGTTAGCGCCGAAAACGCACGAGACATCGGGTAATTGTAATCGGGTGGTTAACGGCGCGGCTGGGGCGCGGGGCAAGCAGGGTCGGGGGTCTCCCCGCGCGAACCCGCGACGAAACGGGCTTCCAGGTTCGGGGCGGCGCTGCTCACAAGTTCACGCGGGGAGACCCCCGACCCTGCTTCCTCAACCGCCCTATTTCACGAAGCTGAGGATGCGGTCTATGACTCGTGCGTCGTCGATCCAGGGCCAGTGGCCGGCGCCCTCGATCACTTCGAGGCTCGCGTTGGGGAGGGCCTTGGCGTAGGCATTTCCGAATTTGGTTGGTAGGTACGGGTCGCGGTTGCCCCAGAGGACCAGGGCGGGGCAGGTGAGCTTGTTTTGGTCCTTGCCGGCTGCCGCTAAGCGGTCGGGGTTGGCGTGGCGGTAGAGGGCGAGGATTGCGGCTTGGGTGCCCTTGTCCCAGTGGCGCCAGACCATGTCGACTAGCTCGGGCGGCATTGAGCTACGGTCGCCCTTTGCCTGCCGCATCGTCAGCGCCATCGAGGCGCGGGTCGTGGTCGCGTTGGCAAGCTCGCCCAGCGGTCGGTTGCACCAGACCCGGGCGACCCAGTGCCAGCGGTAGCCGGGCAGCAACGGCACGACGTTGACGATGACCAGCTTCTCGACCAGGTCCGGCCGGCGCTGGGCGCCGATCAGGGCCAGGCTGCCCCAGTCGTGGACGACCAGCTTGCGCTGGGTGACGCCAAGCTCGTCGAGACAGCGCTCCAGAAACGCCGAGAGCCCGTACATCGAGTAGTCGAAGCGGGTCGGATCGGGTCGATCCGACCGCCCCCAGCCGGGCATGTCGATCGCGATCGATGGCCCGCCGCACTGCATGAACGGCAGCCAGTCCTCGCCGTGGGTCGGGTTGCCGTGGCAGTAGACCGTCGGCGTTCCATCCCCCGGCACCCGCCGGTAGAAGACCCTGATCCCGTCGAGGATCAGCTCCCCCTCTTCGATCGCCGCCATCACCCGCAGCATATGGGGCAACTAGGGTCCCGCCCGTGACCTGGAAGCAACCCGACAAGCGCCGCGTGCGAGCGATCCGCGACCGCCTGCGGGAGATGTACGGGCAGCCGGTCAACGAGCCACACGGGCACCCGATCGCCGAGTTGATCAAGACGGTGCTCTCCCAGCACACCAACGACCGCAACCGCGACCGCTCTTTCGCCCAGCTGCGCGAGCGCTACCCGACCTGGGAGGAGGTGCGCGACGCTCCGGTGGACGAGCTGGAGGAGACGATCCGCCCCGGTGGGCTCGCCAAGCAGAAGGCGCCGCGGATCCAGGCGATCCTGGAGCAGCTCGGCGAGCATCCCGACCTCGACTGGACGAAGACGGCGCCGCGCGAGGAGTCGCTCGAGTTCCTGCTCTCGCTGCCCGGCGTCGGCCGCAAAACGGCGGCCTGCGTGCTGATCTTCACCTGGGGCATCCCGGAGATCCCGGTCGACGTCCACGTCCACCGCGTCGGCGGCCGCCTCGGCCTCTTCCCGGCGAACGCCTCTTTCGAGCGCGCGCACGACGAGATGCTGGCGATCGTTCCGCCGGAGGACGCCTACGAGCTGCACATGAACCTGATCCGCCACGGCAGGCAGATATGCCGGCCGAAGCCCCGCTGCGGCGAGTGCGCCCTACGTCGCATGTGTCCCTGGTACCGTGCCGGCCCGAATGAGTAAGAAGACCTTCATCGTCTTCGGGCTGCTGGTCGTCGTCCTGGCCGCCCTCATCCCCTGGCTCGCCTTCCGCGCGGACGGCGACGAGGCCACCGCGGCCTCGGTTCCGGCCAGCCTCGAGCAGGGCAAGGAGCTCTTCGAGACGAACTGCGGCACCTGCCACGCGTTCTACGCAGCGGGGACCGACGGCAACTTCGCCCCGGACCTCGATGAACTGCTGGCCCCCTCCGGTCCGCCGGAAGGCCCGAGCGCGGCGGACACGATCAAAGCGACCGAAGGACGCGTGCTCAGCGCTATCGACGAGGGCGTAGACGGCACCACCACCCCGGGACGGATGCCGGGCGGCATCATCGACGGCGAACAGGCCGAAGAAGTGGCCGAATTCGTCGCCCGCACCGCGGGCGAGGGTTAATGCTCGCCAGCCCCCGGTAGGGGTTCCACTTAACTTTTTCGGTGGGTCGCGGGTGGGCTATCGCCCGGAGCCGCTGACGAAAAAGTACAAGACGTTCCACCCCTACCGGGGGCTGGCTTATGTGAGCTGGTTTTAGTGGTCGAACCGCAAGGCGCTGAAGACGCCAGCGTGGTCGGAGTTCCAGAAACCGTTTACCGGCTGGATGCCGGAAACGGCTGAGCTTTGCAGGGTCGCGACTGCGGGGTCGCGGGTCATGATGTGGTCGACCTGGTGGTCGAAGTCGCCTTCGGAGCCGCCTTTGCCCACTTCGAGCAGGCTCGACTTGAGGCAACAGCTGAGCGGTTTGTTCGTGCTGCGCTCGACCATCCCCGCCGCCAATAGGACTTCGTAGGCGAGTCGATCTTCGCCTTCGACCGTGTCGTCATCGGAGTTGAGGTCGCCGAGGAGGACGACGGGTAGGTCGCTCGTCGCTGGGCCCGTGGGCGCCACCAGCTCACCGGCCTGGGCGGCGCGGACCAGCGGCTGGAACGCCTCCAGGTGGGTGTTGACGAAACGGAACGGATGGCTGCCGCGCACCTTTGCGTCGGTCGCCGTCCAGCCGCGTTTGATCGTCAGCGAGCTGGTTCCGCTCAGGATCGGCACGGTGAGCAGGGTTTTGAAGTTGGCGCCCTGCTCGTTCCAGGTCTGCACGCCGGCCCCGCGGCGGGCGAGGATCACGTCGCGCATCGTCAGCCGACCGTTTATGTCGGCGCCGAGCGGCCCCGTTTCTGGGTCCCCATCTTCGTCAGCGGGGGCCTCGAGGTCGAACTCGTCCTGGACGACGACGACTTCGTAGCTCGATTTGCCTTGGTTGAGCTCGGCGAGCAGTTCCTGCAGGTAGTCGTAGCGAACCGTGGTCGCGCTCGGCCCTTTGGTCAGGACTTCGAAGTTGACCGGCGCGGTGCGCCAAAGCGCGACCTCCTGCAGGCCGACCAGGTCGGGCTTGGCGTCGAGGATCTCCTCCGCCAGCCCCTCGGCGCGAGCGGGGAAGTCGTTGGCGGTCACTTCGCGCAGGATCTGCCCGTTGGCGGCGACGAATTCTTCAGGGGTTTTCGCCGCGATCGCCGGCGTCAGATCGGCGCCGAGGTAGAGGTTGCGGGTCATCGTGCCGACGACCTTGCCTTTGCCGGGATGGTGATGGCCGTGAGACTTGCCGTGGTGGCGGTGGTGATGGCCGTGTCCCTTGCCGCCGGCAGCCGACAGGACAGGTAAGAGAGCGAGGGTGAGTGCTGCGGCGATCAGCGCGATGACCGATCGGCGAGCGACTTGATGAGCGAGCAAGGCGTTCCTCCTAAATCAATTGATTGGTCGAGGCGCCTCTCTAGTGCCCGCCATCACAGCCCGCGAAACCAATATACGGAAGGCGATTTGACGTTTGTCGAGAATCTGCCATACTGCCACTTAGATTTTCAGAGTCCGCTCGGCGGCTCTCAACCAGTTAACGGCAAAACCCCTGGACCTGGAGGTAGTTGAGAAGTGGGAAAGACGATCGGGATCGACCTGGGCACGACCAACTCCTGCGTTGCCGTGATGGAGGGCGGCGAGCCGACCGTTCTCGAGAACGCCGAGGGCGGGCGCACGACGCCGTCCGTCGTCGCCTTCACCGACTCTGACGACCGCCTCGTCGGCACCGTCGCCAAACGCCAGGCGGTGATGAACCCCGAGAACACGATCTTCTCGATCAAGCGCTTCATGGGCCGCAAGGAGGCCGAAGTCAAAGAGGAGGAGACGATCGTCCCCTACAAGGTCGTCGCCGGGCCCAATGGCGACGTCCGGGTCGACGTGCGCGACAAGCAGTACAGCCCGCCGGAGATCAGCGCGATGATCCTGCAGAAGCTGAAGACCGACGCCGAAGCGAAGCTGGGCGAAGCGGTCGACAGCGCCGTGATCACCGTCCCCGCCTACTTCAACGACGACCAGCGGCAGGCGACCAAGGACGCCGGCAAGATCGCCGGACTCGACGTCAAGCGGATCATCAACGAGCCGACCGCGGCCTCGCTCGCCTACGGGCTGGAGAAGGAGGAGGCCGACCACACGATCCTCGTCTTCGATCTCGGCGGCGGCACCTTCGACGTCTCGGTGCTTGAAATCGGTGACGGTGTCTTCGAGGTGAAGTCGACCGCGGGCGACAACCACCTCGGCGGCGACAACTGGGACAAAGCGATCGTCGAGTGGCTGGTCGCCGAGTTCAAAAAGGACCAGGGCGTCGATCTGGCGGCCGACAAGAACTCGCTGCAGCGCCTCTACGAGGCTGCGGAGAAAGCGAAGATCGAGCTCTCCTCGGCGCAGGAGACGCAGATCAACCTGCCCTTCATCACCGCGGTCGAGGGCCAGCCCAAGCACCTCGACCTGAAGCTCAGCCGTTCGAAGCTGAACGAGCTGACCAGCGAGCTGCTGGAGCGGATCGTCGGCCCGGTCAAGCAAGCGCTGGGCGACGCCGACGCGACGATCGACCACGTCGTCCTGGTCGGCGGCATGACCCGGATGCCAGCGGTGCGCGAGCGGGTCAAGGAGTTGACCGGCAAGGACCCGCACCAGGGGGTCAACCCCGACGAGGTGGTGGCCGTTGGCGCCGCGATCCAGGCCGGTGTGCTGGCCGGCGACGTCAAGGACGTGCTGCTGCTCGACGTCACCCCGCTGACCCTCGGGATCGAGACCAAAGGCGGCGTGATGACGAAGCTGATCGAGCGCAACACGACGATTCCGACGAAGAAGTCGGAGATCTTCTCGACCGCCGACGACAACCAGCCCTCGGTCGAGATCCACGTGCTGCAGGGCGAGCGCGAGATGGCCAGCGGCAACAAGAGCCTCGGCAAGTTCCAGCTGACCGGGATCCCGCCGGCGCCGCGTGGGCTGCCCCAGATCGAGGTCACCTTCGACATCGACGCCAACGGCATCCTGCACGTCACCGCCAAAGACCTCGGCACCGGGAAAGAGCAGAAAATCGAGATCAAATCCGGCTCTGGCCTCTCCGAGGAGGAGATCCAGAGCATGGTCACCGACGCCGAGTCCCACGCCGAGGAGGACAAAAAACAGCGCGAGCTGGCGGAGGCCCGCAACATGGCTGAGAGCCTCGCCTACCAGTCCGAGAAACAGGTCGAGGAGCTGGGCGACAAAATCGAGGCTGAGAACAAAGAGGAGATCGAGGGCGCAATCAAGGAGCTGCGCGAGGCGCTCGAGTCCGACAGCAAAGAGGAGATCGACGCGAAGACCGAGGCGCTTACGGCGGCTATGACCAAAGTGTCAGAGCAGATCTATGCGGCGGCGCAGGAGCAGGCGCAGGCTGCGTCCGAGGACGGCGGGTCAGCTGACGGCGATTCCTCTGACGAGGAGGAGGTAGTCGATGCCGAGGTGGTGGATGAGGGTGACGACAAATGACGTTTGCCCAGGACGGTCAAGGGACTGATGAGTCCCGGCCCGCGGGTCCTGTCGGCGCAGGGGACCCACCTCCCCCTGCGGTAGCTAAAGCTTCCTCGGGGGAGGTCCCCCCTACGCCGCCACCCGCGGGAGAGACGTCTGAGACCGAGGGACGAGAGGCAATCGAGAAAGACTTTGATGCTCTGCTCGCTGACACTCAGCGGGAGCGGGACGAGTACCTCGACCTGGCCAAGCGGACGAAAGCTGACTTCGAGAACTTTCGCAAGCGGATGACGGCTGAGGTCCAGGGCGCCGCTGGGAGGGGGAAAGCTGAAGTGCTGCGGGATGTTTTGCCTGTGCTCGATGATTTGGAGCGGGCGCTGCAGGCTGCCGGCTTGGACCCAGAGGGGGATTCGGAGGATGGGCTTGCCCATGGCGTCCTGCTGGTGTTCCGGAGTCTGCGTGACTCATTGGCTAAGCATGGGATTGAGGCTGTTGATCCGACTGGGGAGAGGTTTGATCCGCAACTGCATGAGGCGCTTTCGGCTCAGCCTGCTGAGGGGGTTGAGTCCGGTGTGGTTGTCGAGACGATGCAGAAGGGCTACCGCTTTGGCGAGCAGCTGATCCGGCCTGCTCGTGTGGTGGTGGCGGAGTAGAGGGTCTCTTGGCGGACGATCTCTACAAGGTGCTTGGCGTCTCGAAAAAGGCGTCTGATGACGAGATCAAGAAGGCGCATCGCAAGCTGGTCCGCAAGTACCACCCCGACCGCAACCCCGACGACGCCACGGCCGAGGAGAAGTTCAAGGAAATCCAGGGCGCCTACGACACGCTCTCGGACCCCGAGAAGCGCAAGCAGTACGACCAGGGCGGGATGTTCGCCGGCGGTGGCTTCGGCGGCCCGGGCGGGCCCGGCGGCGGGCCCTTCGGCGGTGGCTTCCCTGGTGGAGGCGGAGGAGGCGCCGACTTCAGCGACATCCTCTCCGGCATCTTCGGGCGCGGCGGTGGAGGCGGCCGGACGCGGCCCGAAGCGCAGCGAGGCCGCGACCTCGAAACCGAGATCAGCCTCAGCTTCGATCAGGCGGTCAACGGCGCCCAGGTCAGCGTCAGCGTGCCGAAGGCCGAGCGGTGCGAGACCTGCCACGGCAGCGGCGCCAAACCCGGCACCGCCCCGGTCACCTGCCCGCGCTGCGAAGGGCGCGGGGTCGACGCCGAAAGCCAGGGCTTCTTCTCGATCAGCCAGCCCTGCCCGCAGTGCGGCGGCGCCGGCCAGATCATCGAGGACCCCTGCCCCACCTGTGGCGGCTCCGGCCTGACCAAACAGACCAAGCGCTACAAGGTCAACATCCCAGCCGGGGTCAAGGACGGAGCGCGAATCCGCCTCGCCGGCAAGGGCGAGGCCGGCCCCCGCGGCGGTCCCCCCGGCGACCTCTACGTGATCACCCGCGTCTCGGCCTCTCCCGTGTTCAAGCGACTCGATAGGGGCAACCTCGAGGTGACGGTGCCGATCACGATCGCCGAGGCGCTGCGCGGGGCGACGATCGAGGTGCCGACCCTCGACGGGACGAAGAAGATCAAGGTGCCGGCCGGGACCAAGCACGGGACGGTCCAGCGGCTGCGCGGCGAGGGTCCGCCAAAGCCGCGCGGCAACGGCCACGGCGACATCCGCTACCGGCTCGAGATCGAGATGCCCCAGGAGCTGACCGAGGAGCAGGAGAAAGCGGTCGAGGGGCTAGCCGAGGCCCTCAATGGCAGCGACCCCCGCGCCGAGCTGCTGCGGAGGGCGGCGCGGTGAACGCAGCCGATATTCACCACCCTCCAGTGGGGTCAAAGTCGGATACGCCCGGGGAAGAGCTATGAGCGTGCGGCGGGAAACCATTACGGCTTCGGTCGACTCCGAGCGCGGCGTCTTCATGATCTCGGTCGCCGCCGAGCTCGCCCACATGCACCCGCAGACGCTGCGGATGTACGAGGCGCGCGGCCTGATCGAGCCGCAGCGCTCACCGAAGAACACCCGCCTCTACTCCCAGCGCGACGTCGAGCGACTGCGCCACATCCAGCGGCTCACCTCCGAGCAGGGGCTCAACTTGGCCGGGGTCGAAATCGTCCTGGAAATGGAAGCGGAGGTAGAGAGGGTACGAGCCAAGCTGGAGCGGATGAGGCGCCACGCCGCCGAGCTCGAAGGCCGGATATCGAGGGAAGGACTCTGATGCAGCCCGACAGGTTCACCGTCAAGTCCCAAGAAGCGGTTGCCGCCGCGCAGGCGCTTGCCGCCGAGCGACGCAACTCCGAGGTCACGCCGGCCCACCTGCTGGTCGCGCTGGCGCGCCAGGAGGATGGCCTGGTCGTGCCGATCCTGCAGAAGCTCGGCGCTGATGCCAACGCCGTCGCCGCCCGCGCCGTGCAGCAGGTCGAGTCGCTGCCGAAATTGGCCGAGGCCACCGAGGTGCGCCCGTCCTCCCCCTTCATCAATGTCCTGCGACAGGCCGAGAGCGAGATGGCCAAGCTCGGCGACGAGTACATCTCGACCGAGCACATCCTGCTCGCTCTCGCCCACAAGGCTTCTGGTGTCGCCGACGTCCTCCCCGACCGCGGCTCGCTGGAGAAGGCCGTCGCTGAAGTGCGCGGCCCGCACAAGGTCACCTCGCCCAACCCCGAGGACAGCGTGCAGGCGCTGGAGAAATTCGGCCGCGACCTGACCGCTGAGGCCGAGGCGGGCAAGCTCGACCCGGTGATCGGCCGCGACGAGGAGATCCGCCGCGTGATCCAGGTGCTCTCGCGCCGAACCAAGAACAACCCGGTGCTGATCGGCGATCCCGGCGTCGGCAAGACGGCGATCGTCGAGGGCCTGGCGCAGCGGATCGTCGACGGCGACGTGCCGGAGAGTCTGCGCAACCGGCGCGTGATCGCGCTCGACATCGGCTCGCTGCTGGCCGGGGCCAAATACCGCGGCGAGTTCGAGGAGCGGCTGAAAGCGGTCCTGGCGGAGGTGCAGGAGGCGGCGGGGCAGATCGTCCTCTTCCTCGACGAGCTGCACACGATCGTCGGCGCCGGTGCCGCCGAAGGAGCGGTCGACGCCGCCAACCTCTTGAAGCCGATGCTCGCCCGCGGCGAGCTGCGCGCGGTCGGCGCGACGACGCTCGACGAGTACCGCAAGCACATCGAGAAAGACGCGGCGCTGGAGCGGCGCTTCCAGCCAGTACTGGTCGGCGAGCCCGACATCAACGACACGATCGCGATCCTGCGCGGCCTCAAGGAGCGCTACGAACTCCACCACGGAGTGCGGATCACCGATTCCGCCGTCGTCGCCGCGGCGACCCTCTCGGAGCGCTACATCGCCGACCGCTTCCTGCCCGACAAGGCGATCGACTTGATCGACGAGGCCGCCTCGCGGCTGAAGATCGAGATTGACTCCGTGCCAACGGAGATCGACGAGGTCGAGCGGCGCGTGCAGCAGCTCGAGATCGAGCGCGAGGCGCTGAAGAAAGAGAGCGACGAGGCCTCGAAGGCGCGGCTCGAGGCGCTGGAGGCGGAGCTGGCCGAGCTGCGCGAGAAAGCGGCCGAGATGAGGGCGCGCTGGCAGAACGAGAAAGAGCCGATCGAGGCGATCAAAGCCGCCCAGGCCGAGCTCGAGGAGGCGAGCCGCGAAGCCGAGCGGGCCGAGCGCGAGGCGGATCTCGAGACGGCGGCGAAGCTGCGTTACGGCGAGATCCCGGAGCTGGAGAAAAGAATCGCCGAGGGCGAGGCGCGGCTGGCCGAGCTGCACTCCGAGAGCAGCTCGATACTCGCCAACGAGGTGACCGAGGAGGACGTCGCCGAGGTCGTCGCCAAATGGACCGGAATCCCGGTCAGCCGCCTGATGGAGGGCGAGGTCGAGAAGCTGATCAAGATGGAGGAGCGCCTGCACCAGCGGGTGATTGGCCAGGACGAGGCGATCGAGGCGGTCTCCAACGCGCTGCGCCGCTCCCGCGCCGGCCTCTCGGACCCAAACCGGCCGATCGGCTCCTTCCTCTTCCTCGGCCCGACCGGCGTCGGCAAGACCGAGCTGGCAAAAGCTTTGACCGAGCTGATGTTCGACTCCGAGCAGGCGATCGTCCGCCTCGACATGTCCGAGTACATGGAGAAACACACGGTCGCGCGGCTGATCGGCGCACCACCCGGCTACATCGGCTACGAGGAGGGCGGGCAGCTGACCGAGGCGGTGCGGCGGCGGCCCTACGCCGTTGTGCTGCTCGACGAGATCGAGAAGGCGCACCCCGACGTCTTCAACACGCTGCTGCAGATCATGGACGACGGCCGCCTCACCGACGGCCAGGGGCGCACGGTCAGCTTCACCAACACGGTGCTGATCATGACCTCAAACGTCGGCAGCGACCGGATCGTCGCCGAGTCGGTCGACGAGAAGATCCGCGAGCAGATCGAGGAGGTGCTGGCGGTCACCTTCAAGCCCGAGTTCCTCAACCGGATCGACGACACGGTGATCTTCCACCGCCTCTCCAAGGCCGACATCAGCCGCATCGTCGAGCTGCAGGTGGAGCAGTTGGTCGGGCGCGTGCGCGAGCGCGGGATCGAGGTCGAGCTGAGCGACGACGCGCGGATGCTGCTCGGCAACCTCGGCTACGACCCGACCTACGGCGCGAGGCCACTGAAGCGGGTGATCCAGAAGCAACTGGTCGACAAGCTGGCGCTGAAGATCCTCGAGGGCGAGTTCAGCGAAGGCGACCGGGTGCGGGTCGACGCTGCCGATGGCGAGCTGGTTTTCGAGGCCGCCAAGGCCGCTCTTATTTAGTCGCCGCTGAGTTTTTGCCTGTATGAAGTGGGCTGGGCCGCCGACTGGGATACGCAACCCAGGCGACGGGACTTCAGGAATGCGGCGCAAATTCCGACGTAAGCTTCAGTGAGCTTCAAGCAGATGTTGAGACGACGTCACATCAACGGTGATCCGCGAGGGCGCAGCATGCGCTTCTTCTCTGCCGTTGCCGACGTCGTCCGCTGGCCGTTCGAGCGGGTGGCCTTCTCGATCGAGCGACGGATTCTCTGGCCCCTGCGAGAGCGCTTTGCCGGCCGCAGCCCGTCCCGCCGCAGCTTCGGCGCCGCGGCGCTGGCCGGCATCGCCGGCGCCGCGGTTATAGCCGGCGTCCTCTTGCTGCCCAGTAGTAGCGAGAGCCCGCGCGAGCAAGTCGCCGCGCCCGCTCGGGTCGCGCTGGCGACCCCCGAGCCGGAGGCCGCTGAGCCTTCCGCACGTGAGCTGCAGGGTGTGGCGCCGAGCTTCGAGGTCGATGGGGGCAGCGATGCCGCCCCGGCGACGGGCAGCGCGGAAGCGGAGCTCGAGACCGAAAGCGAACCGCTCGCCAGCGATGAAGCTGCCTCCGCTGAAGGCGCGGCGGCAACGAGCTCGAGCAAGAAACCAGTGCCGGCCGGTCCGGAGGCAATGAAAGTCGCCCGCCGTTTCTCCGAGGCCTTCGTCTTTTATGAGATCGGCGCGCGGCCAGCGCGGGCAAAGACCGTGTTCGGCGAAACGGCGGCGCCGCAGCTTGCCGAAGCGCTCGACGAACGGCCGCCGCGGCAACCCGCGGACGCAGCCGTGCCGAAGGCGCGCGTCCTCAACCTCGTTCCCGGGCCGCGCGCCGGCAAGGCTTACACGGTCAGCGTCTCGCTGCTGCGCGTCGGGCTGACCAGCGAGCTGCGGCTCGAGCTGAACAAAAAGCAAGGCCAGTGGCTGGTAACGGACGTGCGCGGATGAAGCAACGCTTACTAGGGGTCCTGGCAGGCACTGGACTAGTCCTGGCCTTTGCCGCGCCGGGTGCTCTTGCCGACGAAACTGTCGCTGGGGAAGCGATGACGATCGCTCCGGTCGCGGGCGATGACGGGACGGCGGCAAGCCAGACCGAAGCGCCGGCGCCGCAGCCATCCGTGCGGCAGGGCGACACCCTGGCAGCGCCGGAACCAGCGCCGCCGAAGCCAAACAATGAAGGTGGTGGGGTTACCGCGAAGCCCAAGCCGCCGGCGCCACAGGCAACCGAAGAACCCGAGCCCGAAGACGGCGCCAGCGCGGCGCCCCTGGCTCCCCCCTCCTTCTCGGTACCGCTGCTTCCGGGCTCGAGCTGTGCGCCATCGGGTGTGCCGGCGGTCCTCGTGCCGATCTACCAGCGCGCTGCCGCGGCCTACGGCCTCGGCCCGCAGGGCCCCAGCGTCCTCGCCGCGATCAACGGCATCGAGACCGCTTTCGGCACCAACCTCAACGTCTCCTCGGCCGGCGCGGTCGGCTGGATGCAGTTCATGCCGGAAACCTGGGCGGGCTACGGCGTCGACGCCAACGGGGATGGGGTCGCCGACCCCTATGACCCCGAGGACGCGATCCACGCCGCCGCCAACTACCTGCGTGCCTCCGGCGCCCCGCTTGACTGGTACAACGCCGTCTTCGCCTACAACCACGCCGACTGGTACGTCGCCGAGGTGCTCGCCAACGCCCAGTGCTACGGACAGCTGAACGGCGCCGCCGCCGGGCTGTTCGAAGTGACGCCGAAGCTCAAGGTGCTGAGCTGCAACACGGCGAAGGCATGGCGCAAGAAGGTGCCGACCACCTACCTCAACGCCTTCGAGGAAGCCGCCGCCCGCTACGACCTCGGCCGCCGCGGCGTCTGGGCGCTGGCCGCCGTCGCCCGCCTGGAGTCGAACTTCGGCCGCGGCCTGTCGAAGGGCGAGCTGAAGAAGCACGGCGCGCTTGGCCTGATCGGCGAGGAGTGGCAGCGCTACGCCGTCGACGGCGACGGGGACGGGCGCATTCGCCGCGAGGACCCCACCGACTCGGCCGCCACGCTGGCGCGGATGATCTGGTCGGAGGGCGGACTGCGGGCCGGCCTGTTCGAGCACAACCATGCCAAGTGGTACGTCGACGCCGTCCTCAGCGAGGCCGACCGGATCGAAGGCAAGTGCGAGACCAGCACGGTCGACTGGGCGCTGGCCCTGCCCAACGCGGTCCTCGCGCCGATCAACTGGGAGAACCTGAGCTTCACCAACGAAACGCAGAAAGCGGACCTGGAGGCCGGCGCGATCGACCCCCGCATCGTCGGCCTGCTCGGCGCGATCACCCAGTCGCACCAGATCACGGTCTCCTCGCTGCGCTCCGACCACTCGATGTACACGGCCTCGGGCGGCGTCTCCAACCATTACTACGGCCGCGCAATGGACATCGCCGCGGTCGACGGGGTCTCCTGCACCGATACGGCTACGACCTCTCCCTGCGGCGAGCTGGCGACGACGCTGGCATCGCTGCCCGCCCCAGCGATGCCCACTGAGCTCATCTACTGCTTTGACGTGGACGGTCCCGGCCCAGCTTTCGCGCGCAGCGATCACTGCGACCACGTGCACGCCGGCTACGACAGCTGACCGCAGGCAGCTTGCCAAAATAGCGAGCTTGCTGGGGAAGGGGCCGGGGGTCCCCCCGCGGGAACTTGTGAGCCGCGCCGCTAAGGACCCAGAAGCCCGACCGTCGCGGGTTCCAGCGGAGGGACCCCCGGCCCCTTCCCCGATAGGCGCGATTAACGTAGGCTCGAATCTCCCGCCGAAGCGCAAAGAAGGAGAGTGCGATGCCTACTTACGTGATGCTTACGAATCTCACCGCCGAGGGTGTTCGGACGCTTAAGAACAATCCTGGACGGGTTGCTGAGGTCAACAAGGAGGTTGAACAGATTGGCGCGAAAGTTCAGGCTCAGTATGCGACGCTCGGCCAATATGACTTCGTGACCATTGTTGAGGCTCCCGATGAGAAGACGATGGCCAAGGTCTCGGTTGAGCTTGGGTCGCGCGGGACTATGACCAGTCAGACGCTTACCGCGATGCCGGCGGATGTGCTGGCTGACTCGCTTTAGGTCACAAACTTGAAGGTCCTGGTTGTAGGTGGCGGTGGGCGGGAGCACGCCTTGGTGCGGGCGTTTGCTCGCTCTCGTCGCTCTCCTGAGCTGCTCTGTGCTCCTGGCAACGCCGGGATTGCTGCTGATGCTGAGTGCTTGTCAGATGTCGGTGCTGACGATGTCGAGGCGATCGTTGCTGTGGCGCGGGAACGCGGCGTCGATCTGGTCGCGGTTGGGCCGGAGGCGGCGTTGGTTGCCGGAGTGGCCGATGCGTTGGAGGAGGAGGGGATCGCTGCCTTTGGGCCCAGTGGCGCCGCGGCTGAGCTGGAGGGATCCAAGGCCTTCGCCAAGCAGTTGATGCAGGAGGCAGGTGTGCCGACCGCCTCCTACGCGCTCTTGCGCAACCGCGAGGAGGCGCTTGAGCAGCTCGCCGCTACTTCCTATCCGGCGGTGCTCAAGGCCGATGGCCTGGCGGCCGGCAAGGGCGTGATCATCTGCGCGTCCGAAGCCTCGGCCCGTGACGCAATTGAGGTCTTCTTCGGCGAGCGGCGCTTCGGTGATACGACCGTGGTGCTGGAGGAGTTCCTCGAGGGCGAAGAGCTTCTCCCTGCTCGCCCTCTGTGACGGCGAGAACGTCGTGCCGCTGGCGCCAGCGCAGGACTACAAGCGGATCTTCGACGGTGACGAGGGACCGAACACCGGCGGCATGGGCAGCTACTCGCCGGTGCCCGGCTTCGGGCCGGTCGAGGTTGAAGAGATCGTCGATGCCGTCCACCGGCCGATCGTCGCCGCGATGGCGGCTCGGGGGATCCCCTTCCACGGCGTCCTCTACGCCGGCCTGATGGTTGGCCCCGACGGTCCCAAGGTGCTCGAGTTCAACACCCGCTTCGGCGATCCCGAGACGCAAGCGGTGCTGCCGCGCCTGCGCTCCGACCTGGTCGACCTCTGCCTGGCGGCGCGCGAGCCAGGGGGACTGGCCAGCGCCGAGGCGGAGTTCGGCGGCGACTGGGCGGTGACCCTGGTGCTGGCCTCGGCCGGCTACCCGGAGTCCTCCTCGAGGGGCGACGTGATCAGCGGCCTCGAGGCGGCGGCCGAGCTGGCCGAGCTTACTCATGCCGGCACGGCCGAGCGGAGTGGTGAGATCGTCACCGCGGGCGGCAGGGTGCTCAACGTGACGGCGCTCGGCTCGACCCCCGCCACGGCACGCGATCGTGCGTACGATGCGGCGAGCCGGATCTCCTTCGACGGAATGCAGATCCGCTCCGACATCGCCGCCCGTGCGGTCGAGCGGGTACCCAGTTGACGACGAGCTAACGAGAGAGGAAGTGATGAGCGAGATCTCAGAGGAGCCGCAGCCGGCCGCGCCGACGACGATGCCCGCGGTGGAGGAGGCGTTCGAGGAAATCGAGGTCGACGCGCCCCACGTCGGAATCATCATGGGCTCGAAAAGCGACAAGCCTAAGATGCAGCCCGCCGGGACTGCGCTGCAGGAAGCTGGCATCCGCTACGAGGTGCGGGTGATGAGCGCCCACCGCGACCCCGAGCTGGTCCGCGAGTACTGCCACAGCGCCCGTATGCGTGGCTTGCGGGTGATCATCGCCGGCGCAGGGATGTCGGCCGCGCTGCCCGGCGTCGCCGCTGCCCACACCGACCTGCCGGTGATCGGCGTGCCGATCCTCGGCAAGAGCCTCGGCGGTCTCGACGCCCTGCTCTCGGCGGTCCAGATGCCTCCCGGCGTGCCCGTCGCCTGCGTCGCGGTCGACGGGGCAAAGAACGCCGGTCTGCTTGCCATCCGGATAATCAACGCGTGATCCCCCGCTACACGCGTAAGGAGATCGGCGCGGTCTGGTCCCAGCAACGCAAGCTGGAGTGCTGGCTCGAGGTCGAGCTGGCGGCGACCGAGGCCTGGGCCGAGGAGGGCGTGGTTCCGGCCGAGGCGGCGGCGGCGGCCCGCGCCAACGCGGCGTTCACGGCCGAGGCGGTCAACGAGCGCGAGCGGGTCACCGATCACGACGTCGCCGCCTTCGTCGACGTCGTCGCCCAGTCGGTCGGCGAGCACGGCCGCTGGGTCCATTACGGCCTCACCTCCTCCGACGTGCTCGACACGGCGCTTGCGCTGCAGCTGCGCCAGGCCGGCGAAGTTGTCCTCGCCTCCGCCCGCGCCTACCGCGACGCGCTGATCGAGCGGGCGCTCGAGCAGCGCGACACGCTCTGCGTCGGCCGCACCCACGGCGTCCACGCCGAGCCGACCACCTTCGGCCTGCGCCTCGCCGGTTTCGCCTTCGAGGCCGACCGCAACCTCGCCCGCCTCAGCGACGCCTTCGAGCAGCTGCGCTTCGGCAAGCTCTCCGGCGCGGTCGGCACCTACGCCTCGGTGCCACCGGCGGTCGAGGCGCGGGTGATGGAGCGGCTCGGCCTGCAGCGCGAGGACGTCGCCACCCAGGTCGTGCCGCGCGACCGCCACGCGGTGCTGACCTCGCGGATCGCGATCGCCGGCGCCGGTCTGGAGCGCTTCGCGACCGAGGTCCGCAATCTGCAGCGCACCGAGGTGCGCGAGGTCGAGGAGCCATTTGGCGCCGGCCAGAAGGGCTCCTCGGCGATGCCGCACAAGCGCAACCCGATCCGCACCGAGCGGATCACCGGCCTGGCCCGGGTGCTGCGCGGCTACGCGCAGACTGGCCTCGAGAACATCGCCCTCTGGCACGAGCGCGACATCTCCCACTCCGGCGCCGAGCGGGTGATCCTGCCCGACGCGACGATCGGCCTCGACTACATGCAGGACCTGGCGGCAAAGGTCGCGGCGGAAATGACGATCCGCGCCGACCGGATGAAGGAGAACCTCGAGCTGACCCACGGCGCCCTCTTCAGCCAGCGCGCCCTGACCGCCCTGGTCGAGTCCGGACTCAGCCGCGACGACGCCTACCGCATCGTCCAGGAGAACGCCCAGCGCGCCTGGGACACCGGGACCCACTTCCGAGAGCTGCTCGCCGAGGCCGCTCCCGACCTCGACCTCGATGCCGTCTTCGACTACGACGCCTACCTCGGCCACGTGCCGACGATCTTCGAGCGCCTCGAAGCGCTGCGCGACTGATCGCCCCACCTACACTGAGAAGCGATGCCCCAGGACCTTCCCATCGTTTGCTCACTCAACGCCGGCGATCTCGAACAGCGACTCGCGGCCATCGGTGAGATCGGGGCCAAGAGCCTCATCGACCGCAAAGAAGAAGGGGGCAGGCACTTGCTGCGCTTCCGCCCGGACGCAGAGGCCCGTGCAAGCCTGGAAGGGATCATCGAGGCAGAGAGGCAGTGCTGCGCATTCCTCGATCTCTCCCTGCAAGAGGACGGCGACCACCTGGTCCTGTCGATTGCCGCTCCAGCGGCGGGGCAGACGACGGCCGACGGGTTCGCGATGGCGTTCGCGGCAGCCCGTTAGGGTTCTCGCAGCCGTGATCCTCTACACCTGCGGGCAGAAGAAATTTGGGCCGGGCTTTGCGCATCCGTGCGCGAAAGCGGGGAAGGCGCTCGACGCTGCCGGCTACACCTATGAGCTGCGCGTCGTCGGCGGCTACCGGCTGGCGCCCTGGACCTGGGGCGGCCGCGGCGAGGAGCGCGCTGAGGTGAAGAAGCTGAGCGGCACCAACGAGGTGCCGATCCTCATCCTCGACGACGGCGAGGTCATCTCCGGCTCGGGCGCGATCGCCCGCTGGGCTAGCGAACACCCGGCCGCGCAGAGATCCGCCAGCTGATCTGATCCGAGTCTGAGGGCGCCGGCATTGGAGCTGGGCCTACCAGAACATCGGAAGGCCCAGCTCGTGCCGTTTCATCTGATCAACCCGACTTCGTAATAGACAGCATTGGCAGGGCCGACTGAATCGCTGCGAGCCTCATCTCCTCACCCCCTTCCATTTGCTAAGGGAACTTGGAGAAGGTAGCCATGGGGGCCAGCATGGGAACTGATTCAGTTCCGTATTGGTAAC
Source organism: uncultured Solirubrobacterales bacterium (assembly GCA_963824215.1). Lineage (GTDB taxonomy): Bacteria > Actinomycetota > Thermoleophilia > Solirubrobacterales > 70-9 > VRUE01. The sequence goes on from CAWGOE010000001.1 coordinate 252,948, forward strand.
TGCATAGACTCCCGGTGTTCAGTTAGTTAAGAGCAATCGGAGGACCTTGCATGGCCGAAGTTCAAATAGCCGCCCAATCTCAGGAGTTCTTCTTGCAGCGCATGGGCGTCCTGTTCGCTGATCCGCTCCGCGAAAGGATCGTGACCGAGCTCTACATGCGGGAAATGAGCCCGAGCGGGTTCCACGCTGAGTTCGGCGGGGGCTCGGTGCCCCGAGTCGACCGCCATTTCAAAAGGCTGGCCGAACACGGCTGGCTCACGTTCGTCCGCAGCGAGTCGGGCGGCCGCCGCCGTGGCAGCACCGAGCACTTCTACCGAACGACGGAACTTGCTGTCTTCGACAATGAGATCTGGGCCAATCTGCCACAGTCGATCCAGGCAGCCTTCAGCCACCGAAACTTCGAGCAGCTCGCCCAGCGAGTCCGTGACGCGCTGAAAGCCGGGACGTTCGACTGCCGCCCCGATCGCCACCTGAGCTGGACGCCGCTCTTGCTGGACCAACTCGGCTGGGAGCAACTGACCGCCAACGTCGATGCGCTCTTCGAATCTCTCGCCGACGAGCAAGCTGACGCCAGGCTCCGCCTGCTCAATTCCAGCGAGAGTCTGGTCCCCACCACGGTGGCTTTGGCCGCTTTCGAATCGCCCAGCCGCATCCGCAACGCAAGCGAAATACAGGCTGGCCCGAGCTCGACGAGCCAGGAGTCCCCGATCCCCCTGGCGCTGCGACTTTCCAAGGTGTTCGCCGATCCCCTCTGCCTGAAGATCGTTGCGGAGACGAATCTGCGGGAGATGAGCGCGGCCCAGTTCCACGAACAGTTCGGCGAAGCCACCGTCGCTGGTATTCGCCGCCGCTTCAAGACGCTGGCGGAAATCGGGTGGCTGCAGAAGGTCGGCGAGAAGACGGGTGGGCGACGGCGAGGGGCGACCGAGAACTTCTACCGTGCAACCGGGCCAGCGATCTTCCACAGCGAGACGTGGGTTGACGTGCCGGACTCAGTCAAGACGACGTATAGCTGGCGAACCTTCGAGCAGCTGTCCGACCAAGTCCAAGAAGCGATTGGGGCAGGCACCTTCGACGCTCGCCCAGACAGCCACCTCAGCTGGTGGCCGCTGCGACTCGACCAGCTCGGCTGGGAAAAAGTGGTCGCCGCTGTCGATGAACTGTTCGGCTTTGCCTTCGAAGCGCAGGAGGCCGCCAAGCGGCGGATGTCCAGCTCCGGCGAAGCGCCAATCACCACTACGCTTGCCCTGGCCGCGTTCGAATCGCCGAAGGACTCAGCGAGGGCGCACTGAGACGCGGCCCGCCGTACCGGGGCTAGGCGGCGACCAGCTCGCGCGCCGGCTGGCGCGCGTCGAGGACGACCGGGGTGCCGTCCTTCGGCGAGAGGGTGATGTTGCGGCGGCCGATCTTCTCCGGCCGCGGGTTCGCCTTGCGCAGCTCGCAGCGGGTCAGCACCTCGCGCAGGACGATCCGCATCTCGAACTCGGCGAAGGCGGCGCCGAGGCAGCGACGGATGCCGCCGCCGAAGGGGATCCAAGCGTAGGTGTCCGGCGACTCCTCGAGAAAGCGCTCGGGCCGGAAAGCGAAGGGATCGGGGTAGACGTCGGCGCGCGTGTGGGCGAGCCAGATCGCCGGGGTCACGTCGGTGCCGGCGGGCAGGGTGAGTCCATCGGCGACGAGATCCGTGGCGAGGCGACGGCCGGCGAGCGGCACCACCGGCCGCAGCCGCAGCGACTCGCTGATCGTCGCTCGCAGGTAATCCTCCTCCCCGGCCTCGAGCGACTCGCGCAGTCGCGCCAGCTCGCGCGGATGGCGCAGCAGCAGGTCGAAGGTCCAGGCTAGCGCCGTCGCGGTCGTCTCGTGGCCGGCGAGCAGCAGCGTCATCAGCTGGTCGCGAAGATCTTCATCGCTCATCTCCCCGCCGTCCTCGAAGCGGGCCTGCATCAGCAGCGAGAGGATGTCGCCGCGCTCCTCCAGGTCGTCGCGCTTGCGATGGTCGGCGATCTCCGCGTAGAGCAGGTCGTCGGCGGCTTTCAGCTGAGCCTCGAATTTCGCCCAGGGCCCGCGGCCGCCGAAGCGACGGGTGGCCAGGCCGATCAGTTGGGTGAACGGCGAAGAAGTTTCCTCCAGCACCCGGGTCAGCACGACGCGCAGCTGCTCCAGCCGCGGCCCCTCGGCGACGCCGAAGACGACGCGCAGGATCACCTCCAGCGTCATCGCCTGCATGTGGGGGTGGATCGCGAACTCCTCGCCGAGCGGCCAGGAGTCGATCTCGGCGTCGACGATCTCGCTGACAATCGGCTCATAAGAGCGCATCCGCTCGCCATGAAAGGCGGGAAGCATCAGTTTGCGGTGGGCGAGGTGGTCGCTGCCCTCGATCACCAGTACCGAGTGGGGGCCGACAACGGGAGTCAGCACCACCTCCCGCCCCGGCGGCAACCCATGCGACCGCTCCGTATAGAGAGCCTTAATCGCTGCCGGATCAGAAATCATCACCATCGGCCGCTCGAAGCTGAGGAACTTGACACTGAACGAGTCCCCGAACTTCTCCCGACACTCCTGCATGAACGGGAGAGGACGGAAGCTCCAGCGCAGCGTCTGAACGAGCGGTGACGACTTAGGTTCCGGCGGCAGCATCACCCGAAGCATCGCAGACGCCGGATTAGAGGCGTCGGGGTGTCCCTCCGGCACAGCGGCGTCCTCTTTTTCGCCCCACCAGCAACCTCGGACAGCCGCAAACTCCGAGGCGAAAAACCCAGCAAGCCGGAGGGACACCCCGACGCCTCCCCACCCCGCCTCTGCCCTCGCTAGCATCGGCCTCCGTGTCCCCAGCCATAGCCGATCTGAAGCTCCACTCCTCAGGCAAGGTCCGCGAGATCTACGAGTGGGAGGCTGACCTCTTGATGGTCGCCTCGGACCGAATTTCGATCTACGACGTGGTGATGCCGACGCCGATCCCAGACAAGGGCAAAGTGCTGAACCGGATCTCGGAATTCTGGTTCGAGCTGACCGGCGACATCGTCCCCAATCACTTCCTCTCCGCCGACGTGCCGGAGGAAGCAATGGAACGGGGAATGCGGGTGCGACGGCTTGAGATGTACCCGGTCGAGTGCGTCGTGCGCGGTTACCTCTCCGGCTCGGGCTGGAAGGAATACAAGGCGGGCGGCGCGGTCTGCGGGATCGAGCTACCACCCAACCTGCTCGAGTCCGACAAGCTTCCCGAGCCGATCTTCACCCCCGCGACCAAGGCGGAGATCGGCGACCACGACGAGAACGTCGACTTTGAGCGGGCGGCGGAGATCATCGGCGACCGGGCGCTGATGGAAGAGCTGCGGCGAATCTCGATCGAGGTCTACAAGCGCGGTTCCGAACACGCCGCCGAGCGCGGAATCATCCTCGCCGACACCAAGTTCGAGTTCGGCCGCCACGCCGGCGCTGAGATCGTCCTCGGCGACGAGGTGCTGACGCCGGACTCCTCGCGCTTCTGGCCGGCCGACCGCTACGAGCCGGGCAAGACCCAGCCGTCATTCGACAAGCAGTTCGTGCGCGACTGGGCCGACGCGGCCGGCTGGGACCACAAGCCACCGGCGCCGGAGCTTCCGCCCGACGTGGTCGAGCAGACGCGGGCCAAGTACGTCGAAGCCTACGAGCGGATCACTGAGCGCTCGTTCTGAGCAGCGAGCGGCCGTACTGGGGATAGGCGCCGCGATAGCCGCGCGCGACGGCGATCGGTCGCAAGAGGCCGAATAGGAGCCTCTGGACGATGGCGGGAGGGCGTTTGAGCACAAGCACGTCCCGAAACTCGGTCGCGAACATGGTCAGCTGCAGCGGATCCGGCAATCCCTTCTCGTTGGTGTGGCCGTCGCGGGCGAGGCCGAAGAGGTTCTCGATCATCAACATGAAGCGGGTCCCGTCGGAGACATAGACCTCAGCCACGGACTCCTGGTCGCTGGCGTTCCACCAGTCGTGCCAGCTCCCGCGGGGGATCTCGACCGACTGGCCGGGACCGGCCACCGACTCCTCTCCGTCGAGGCGGAACCCAATCTGCCCGGCCTTCACCGTGAATCGCTCGTCGAGATGGTGGTGGACGTGCTCGCCGACCACGGCGCCCCCGGGCCGAACGTGAAGATCGACAAGGAGGGCGGCGTCGTCACCTTCCCAGGGACCCTTGATCAGGGTTCCCCGCTCGCCCGTCACAGGGTTCTCGACCGAATCACCAGGGGAATACGGCTCTGTCGGGGCCGCGAGGACCTCGGGGTGGCTCACCAGTGACATCGTAGACACGAACACCGCAGGTGGGATCGCTAGATTGGCAGTCGTGAAGGCTCGAGTCTTGATCCGGCCGAAGGAGGGAATCCTCGACCCCCAGGGCAAGGCGGTTGAGCGTGCGCTGCCGGCGCTCGGCTTCGAGGGCGTCGAGCACGTGCGGGTCGGGCGGATGGTGGAGCTGGAGGCCGACGATCCAGCGCAGCTCCCGGCGCTCTGCGAGAAGCTGCTCGCCAACCCGCTGATCGAGGACTTCGAGATCGAGAGCATCGACGGCACCTGATGCTTTGGGGCGTCGTCCAGTTCCCCGGCTCCTGCGATGAGCGGGACGCCCTGCACGCCTGCGAGCTGGCCGGTGGCGAGGCGCGGCTGATCTGGCACGAAGAGCGTGACCTTGACGGCGTCGACGCGGTTGTCGTCCCCGGTGGCTTCTCCTACGGCGACTACCTGCGGGCAGGGGCGATCGCCCGCTTCTCACCGGCGATGGAGGCGGTTGCCGAGTTCGCCGCGGCGGGCGGGCCGGTGCTGGGGATCTGCAATGGCTTCCAGGTCCTTTGCGAGACCGGCCTCCTACCCGGCGCCCTACTGATCAACGAGAGCATGCGCTTCACCTGCCGCCAGGTCGAGCTGCAGGATGGACAGTTGAACCCCCCAGAGGGGACACAACCCTCCATCCTGCGCGGGGAGGGGCTGTCGATTCCCGCGAAGCACGGGGAAGGGCGGTATTGGGCGCCGGAGGGGATGCTCGATGCGCTGGAGGCGAACGGGCAGGTGGCGTTCCGCTACGCGCCGGGACAGAACCCGAACGGCTCGGCACGGGACATTGCAGGCGTCCGCAACGAGGCCGGCAACGTGCTCGGCCTGATGCCTCACCCTGAGCACGCGGTCGACCCGATGACGGGATCGATCGACGGCCTGAAGGTGTTCGAGGCCGTCGCGGGAGCGCGGGTGTGAGCGCGCCCGCCGCGAGCAGCTCCCCGCACCGCGAGCTGGGACTGACCGACTCGGAGTTCGAGCTGATTTGCGAGAAGCTCGGGCGCGAGCCGAACGGGGTCGAGCTGGCGATGTTCAGCCTGCTCTGGTCCGAGCACTGCGCCTACAAGCACTCGCGCAAGCTGCTGCGGCGACTGCCGACCGAGGGCGAGCGGGTCGTGATGGGCCCGGGCGAGAACGCCGGCGCGGTCGACGTCGGCGCGGGCTACGCGATCGCCTTCAAGGTCGAGTCCCACAACCACCCGAGCGCGGTCGAGCCCTTCCAGGGAGCGGCGACGGGGGTCGGCGGGATCATGCGCGACGTCTTCGCCCTCGGCGCGCGGCCGATCGCGATCCTCGACTCGCTGCGCTTCGGCGAGCTCGACTCGGTGCGCTCGCGCCACCTGCTCGACGGCGCCGTACGCGGGATCGGCCATTACGGCAACTCGATCGGCGTGCCAAACGTCGGCGGCGAGATCTACTTCGAGGCCCCCTACGAGCACAACTGCCTGGTCAACGCGATGTGCGTCGGGATCGCCAAGCAGGCGGACATGGTGCGCGCCGCGGCGGCCGGGGTCGGCAACGCGGTCGTGCTGATGGGCGCCTCAACCGGGCGCGACGGGATCGGCGGCGCCTCGGTGCTCGCCTCGGCCGAGCTCGGCGACGGCGACGAAGCGAAGCGCCCGACGGTGCAGATCGGCGACCCGTTTGAGGAGTCGAAGGTGCTCGAGTGCTGCCTGGAGCTGCTCGGCAAGGGGCTGCTCGTCTCCCTGCAGGACCTCGGCGCCGCCGGCCTCACCTCCTCGGCCAGCGAGATGGCCTCGGCCGGCGGGGTCGGCATCGATATCGACGTGGCCCGGGTGCCGCTGCGCGAGGCCGACATGGAGCCCTTCGAGATCATGGTCTCCGAGTCCCAGGAGCGGATGCTGGCGGTGGTCGAGCCCTCGAAGGTGGATCAGGTGATCGCGGTCTGCGAGAAATGGCAGACCGGGTCGGCGGAGATCGGCACCGTCACCGACAACGGCCTGGTGCGGGTGCTGCGCGGCGCCGATGTGGTCGGCGAGATGCCGGTCGAGGCGCTGGTCGACGGCTGCCCGCTCTACGACCTCGATCCGGCCGAGCCGGAGGGCTGGAGCTACGGCAACCGGGCGACCCTCGATGCTGGCGCCCCAGCGGCAGAGACGCTGCTCGCCCTGCTCGCCTCTCCCAGCATCGCCTCCAAGCGCTGGGCCTTCGAGCAGTACGACTCGATCGTCGGCTCGCGCACGGCGCGGCGGCCCGAGACCGCCGACGCGGCGGTCCTGGCAATTCCCGAGGCGAGCTCTGCGATCGCGATCTCGATCGACGGCAACGGCCGGCGGGTTGCCTGCGATCCCTACGCGGGCACGGTCGAGGCGGTACTCGAGTGCGCCCAGAACCTCGCCTGCACGGGCGCTGAGCCGCTCGGCCTGACCAACTGCCTCAACTTCGGCAACCCGGAGAAGCCCACCCCCGCCTGGCAGCTCGACCGCTCGGTCAGCGGCCTCGCCGACGCCTGCGAGGCGCTCGGCGTACCGGTCGTCGGCGGCAACGTCTCCCTCTACAACGAGGGGCCGGAAGGCCCGATCTACCCGACCCCGGTCGTCGGCATGGTCGGCGAGCTGCCGGATCCCGGCATGGCCGCCCAAAGCGCCTTCGCCCGCGCGGGCGACACAATCGCCCTGGTTGGCCCCTTCGAACCGTCGCTCGCCGGCTCGGAGCTGGCCAAGCAACGTGGTGAGCTCAAGGCGGGTCTCCCCCAGCCCGATATCAGCGCTGTCGCTGCCGCCTGCGCCGCTGTGCGCAACGCCGTGCGCGTCGGCCTCCTCGCCTCCGCCCACGACGTCAGCGACGGTGGCCTCGCCTGCACCCTGGCCGAGTGCGCGATCGGCTCCGGCTTGGGCTGCAAGGTCGACCTCCAGCACCTGCGCGAGCGCGGCTGCTCACCCGAGGAGGCGCTGTTCGGCGAGGGCGTCGGCGGCTTCCTGCTCAGCGGCGAGCGCGAGAAGCTGGAAAGCCTCGCCGGCGGGGGGGTCGCCGTCCTCCACCTCGGCAGCGTCGGCGGTGACGGGATCGAGATCGCCGCCGGTGATCGAAGCGTCGCAATCACGCTTGCCGACGCCGAGCGAGCCTGGCACTCGCTCGGCGAGCGGCTCGACTCCCCCCGGCCGTAGCCCAGAGAGGGTCAGCGACAGGAGCGCGGCGCTCAGTGCTCGCAACCGCGAATGCGGTCAACGCCGGCGCCGCCGAAGCAGAGGTCGGAGCCTCGCCCGCCCCGAAGACGGTCGCCGCCGCGGTTGCCGAAGAGAAGGTCGTTGCCTGGATTACCGGCGACCAGGTCGCGGCCGGGCCCGCCGTTGAGGCGGTCAGCTCCGACGCCGCCGAAGACGCGATCGGCGGCCGACCCGGCGCCAGCGCGATCGCGGCCGGCGCCGGAGCAGATCAGGTCGCGGCCGGCAAGGCCAAAGATCGCGTCACTGCCCCCGAGGCCGGCGATCACATCAGGGCCGGCGGTGCCGACCAGGCGGTCCGACTTCTCCGTGCCGGTGAGAGTCGCCTGGATGCCGCGACAGCTCGACACCAGCGACGGGGCGGTCACCGTGGTCGACACCTCGGCGCGGTCGTTGGCCTCGACTGGATCGCTCTCGACGCTGTCGACGGAGACGGAGTTCTCAATCGTGCCCTCTCTCCGTGGCCGTACCTGGAGCGTCACGGTGACGGCATTCGCTTGGGTCGGGTCGGCCGCCATGTTGCCGGTCTCACAGGTGACGGTCCTGCCTTTTCGCGCGCAGCTACCGCTGCTTGCCGAGGCCGAGACGTACTCCACCTGCCGGGGAAGTCGGTCGGTGACGGTCACGCCGGTCGCCCCCTGCGGCCCCAGGTTCGCGACCCGAATCGTGTAGGTCAACGTCGCTCCGACGGCGATCGGATCGAGGTCGTCGTCCTTGCTGACCGAAAGGTCCGCGATATCGCCGGGCGCGGTCTCGGCCAGCGGCGCGTGGAGCAGCGTCACGGCGAGGCCGGCGAGTGCCAGGAGGGTGACGGACGCCTGCCATCGAGCTCTCGATCGCACGCGCTCCCGATACCCGCGAGGGGGTCATGCTCAAACGGCATCCGCGGCCACTCTCACTCCGTTTAAGAACGCCGCATCCGGGCATTTCCAGCTATGCACCCCTGAGACTCCCGGATGGCAGGGGTGCGCTTGATGGAGGAAAGAGAGTGACACCACGGGTGACGACCACAGCCCTGTTCTGCCTGGGGGCGACGGTGCTGGCGGTCGTCGCCCTTGGTGGTTGTGGCGGCGACTCGGACGCATCCGGCACTCGCGAGCTGAGTTGGTTCGTCGCGATCCAGCCGGGCGGCACGATCGAGGAAGTGGCCAAACGCTGCAGCGAAGAATCGAAAGGCCGCTACAAGGTCGAACCCGAATTCCTGCCGACCGAAGCCAGCCAGCAGCGCGAACAGCTCGTGCGCCGGCTCGGCGCTGATGACCCCTCGATCGACATCGTCGGCATGGACGTGATCTGGACCGGCGAGTTCGCCAACGCCGGCTGGGTCGAGGAGTGGACCGGGCCGCTTAAGGGACAGGTGACCAAAGGGGTGTTCCCCGGCGTGATCGAAACCGCTTCCTTCGAGAACGGTCTCTACGCCGCCCCGTTCAACACCAACACGCAGTTGCTCTGGTACCGCAAAGACCTGGTGCCAAAACCGCCGCGCACCTGGGACGAGATGATCGACCAGGCCGAAGAGCTGGGCCGGGCGAACGCCGGCACGATCCAGATCCAGGCCAACCGCTACGAGGGGTTCACGGTCTGGGCCAACGCGCTGATCGAGAGCGCCGGCACGCAGCTCCTCTCCGGACCCGAAACCGTCGAGCTCGCCGAGGGCCCAACCGTGCGCGCGCTGGAAGTGATCGGGCGCTTCGCCAACTCCTCGGCGGCGCCGACCGGGCTCTCGACCTCGACCGAGGACACCTCTCGGCTCGCCTTCGAGGCCGGCGACTCCGCCTTCATGACCAACTACACCTTTGCCTACGCCAGCGCCCAGGCCGAAGCGCCGGAAATCGGCAAGAAAATGGGCTACGCCCGCTTCCCCGGCATCGAGGCCAACCGGCCGAGCAAACCGCCGCTGGGCGGCTTCAACCTCGCCGTCAGCTCCTTCTCGGAGAACAAGGACGTCGCCTTCGAGGCGGCAGCCTGCCTGGCCAACGGCCAGAGCCAGCTAACGGCAACCGAACTGGACGGGTTGCCGCCCTCGCGCTCCGATCTCTACACGACCAAAGTGGTGACCAAGGCCTACCCCGGCTTCGCCCAGCTGGTGCAGAAATCGATCGAGGATGCGGGGCCGCGACCGAGCACCGCCGCCTACCAGGACGTCAGCCTCGCGGTGCAGCGCTCGCTGCACCCGCCGAGCAAGATCGACCCGGCTGACGCGCAGTCGGTCTACGAGGAACTGCGCTCGAACCTCGAAGACGCGGTCAAGCGGGAAGGACTCCTCTAATGGAGGCGAGCGCACAACGGGGGCCGGCGCCGGTCAGCGAGCGCACCCGCTCGGAACGACGCCTCGCCTGGATGCTCTGCGCGCCGGCGGTGGTCGCGATGCTCGCCGTCACTGCCTACCCGATCATCTACGCGGTCGTCCTCTCGCTGCAGCAGATCGACCTGCGCTTTCCCGACGAGGGCGGCTTCGTCGGCCTCGACAACTACGCCTCGGTGCTCAGCTCCGACCTCTGGTGGACCGACGTCTTCAACACCGTCTTCCTCACCGTGATCTCGGTCTCGATCGAGCTGGTGCTGGGGATGATCATCGCCCTGGTCATGTACCGGGCGATCTTCGGCCGCGGCGTGATCCGCACCGCTGTGCTCATCCCTTACGGGATCATCACCGTCGTCGCTGCCTTCTCCTGGCAGTTCGCCTTCGCGCCGGACAGCGGCTTCGTCAACAACTTGCCGCTGATCTCCGACGAAATGGACTGGTTCGGCGAGCGCTTCAGCTCCTTCGCCGTGATCATCATGGCCGAGGTCTGGAAGACGACGCCCTTCATGGCGCTGCTCTTGTTAGCCGGGCTGGTGACGATCGACACCCAGCTCTATGAGGCGGCAAAGGTCGATGGGGCCACCGCCTGGCAGCGCTTCACCCGGATCACCCTGCCGCTGATGAAGCCGGCGATCCTCGTCGCGCTGCTCTTCCGCACGCTCGACGCCTTCCGCGTCTTCGACACGATCTTCATCATGACCGCCGGCGCGCAGGACACCGAATCGGTCTCGATCCTCGGCTTCAACCAACTGATCTCACGGCTCAACCTGGGCCTCGGCTCGGCCGTCTCGGTGCTGATCTTCGTCTGCGTGCTGCTGATCGCCACCTTCTACGTGCGCGTGCTGGGAACCAGGGTTGAGGAAGGGCGACCGGGGAGCTGAGATGGAACGGGGAAGCCGCGAGTACGTACTCTGGAGCATCGGCATCGTCGTCGTGCTGGCCTTCGCGCTGATCCCGGTCCTGTGGCTGATCTCGCTCTCGCTGAAGCCGACCGAAGTGGTCGCCGACGGCCGCTTCATCCCCAGCGAGATCTCCTTCGAGAGCTACGAGACCCTGTTCGAAGGCGGTATCGACGACAGCCCCTTCATCAAACCGCTGATCAACTCGATCCTGATCGCGCTCTCGACCACGGTGATCTCGATCGTCCTCGCCTCCTTCGCCGCTTACGCGATCGCGCGGCTCGAGTTCCCCGGCAAGCGGCTGATCCTCGCCGGGGCGCTGGCGATCGCGATGTTCCCGCCGATCTCGACGATCGGGCCGCTCTTCGACATGTGGCGCACGCTCGGGCTCTACGACACCTATCCGGGCCTGATCATCCCCTACCTGACCTTCTCGCTGCCGCTGGCGATCTACGCCCTCACCGCCTTCTTCCGCGAGATCCCCTGGGAAGCTCGAGCAGGCAGCCCAGGTCGACGGCGCGACGCCCTTCCAGGCCTTCCGCAAGATAATCGTGCCGCTGGCGGCGCCGGGCATGTTCACGGCGGCGATCCTCGTCTTCATCTTCGCCTGGAACGACTTCCTCTTCGCGATCTCGCTGACCTCCTCGGACGCATCGCGGACCGTGCCGGCAGCGCTCGCCTTCTTCACCGGCGAGTCCTCGTTCACCGAACCGACGGGCAGCATCGCGGCCGCTGCCGTCGTCGTGACCGTGCCGATCATCGTCTTCGTCCTGTTCTTCCAGCGCCGCATCGTCTCCGGCCTCACCGCCGGGGCGGTCAAGGGATAAGGAGAGCCCATGTCAGAGATAACCCTCGACGGAATCAGCAAGGTCTTCGACGACGGCACCGAAGCCGTCAAAGACATGGACCTGGAGATCGGCGACGGCGAGTTCATGATCCTCGTCGGGCCCTCGGGCTGCGGCAAGTCGACGGCGCTGCGGATGATCGCCGGGCTCGAGGACATCTCCCGCGGCGAGGTGAGGATCGGTGGGGACGTGGTCAACGACCGCGCTCCCAAGGACCGCGACATCGCGATGGTCTTCCAGAACTACGCCCTCTATCCGCACATGACCGTGCGCGAGAACATGGGCTTCGCGCTGAAGCTGGCGGGGGTCGACAAGGACGAGATCAACCGCCAGGTGGAGGAGGCGGCGGAGACGCTCGACCTAACCCAGCACCTCGACCGCCGCCCCGCCAACCTCTCCGGCGGACAGCGCCAGCGGGTGGCGATGGGGCGGGCGATCGTGCGCGACCCGAAAGCCTTCCTGATGGACGAGCCGCTCTCCAACCTCGACGCGAAGCTGCGCGTGCAGATGCGGACCGAGGTGGCGAAACTGCAGTCGCGGCTGGAGACGACGACCGTTTACGTCACCCACGACCAGGTCGAGGCGATGACGCTCGGCGACCGGGTCGCGGTGATGCGGGCCGGGATCCTGCAGCAGGTCGGCCCGCCGGCCGAGCTCTACGACGATCCGGTGAACCTCTTCGTCGCCGGCTTCATCGGCTCGCCGGCGATGAACTTCATGCCGGCCGAGATCGAGGGTGGCAAGGTAAAGCTGCCAATCGGCGAGGCCGATCTGCCCGAGGAGGCGCGCGACCGAAGCGACGGTAAGGTCATCGCCGGGCTGCGGCCGGAGAGCTTCGAGGACGCGGCGATGATCGACGACGAGCTGAAGCGCGGACGCGGGGTCACGATCGAGGCCGAGATCGACCTGGTCGAGTCGCTGGGCTCAGACCTCTACGCCTACTTCCACGTCGAGTCCGAAGGGGTCGAGTCCGAGCAGCTCGCCGACCTGGCCGAGGAGAGCATCGGCGAAACCGGCGCCGCCAGCCTGCGCGAGGGCGAGGAGCAGATCGTGGCGCGGCTCGACCCGGCGAGCAAGATCAAACGTCGCGAGCGGGCTCAGCTATGGGCGGATACGTCGAAGCTGCATCTCTTCGATCCAGAGAGCGGTGAGAGCCTGACCCGGCGGGACTCGGCGCCGGCCGCAGCATCAGGGTGACGGCGCCCGAGAGCAGGGCGGCAATCGCGGCGAAGAGGTAGGCGCTGTCGGAGACCGCGAGGGCGTCGGCGAGCCTGGCGGGGTCGCCGACGATGGCGACGAGGATCGCGGTCCCGAGCACGGCGCCGATCTGGCGAAAGGCGGCGTTGACCGCGCTGGCGGTGGCGAAGCGGTCGACGGCGACGTCGCGGACGGCGGCTGAGCCGAGGGTCGGGAAGGCGAGGCCGATGCCGATGCCGGTCAGCGTCGCCCCCGGCAGCCATAGCCCCAGCCAGTCGGGCTCGGCCCCCGCCGAGCGCAGGACCATCACACCGGCGGCGAAGATCAGCGTGCCGGGGACGACGACGGCGCGCTGGCCGAAGCGGTCGGCGAGCTTGCCCGCCGGGCCGGAGACGATCGTCGTCCAGGCCGGGCCGGGCAGGGTCGCGAGGCCGGCCTGGAGCACGGTGTAGCTCCAGATCGAGGTGAGGAAGACGACATTGCCGAGGACGATCGAGAAGAAGGCAGCGGAGAAGAGCAGCGTGCCGAGGTTGCCGATGCGGAAGGAGCGGTGGGCGAAGAGGTCCGGTTCGACAATCGGGCGCGGGTGGGTACGGCTGCGGGCGACCATCAAGGCGAGCAGGACGGTGCCGGCGACGAACGAGCCGAGGGTGGCGGGTGCGGTCCAGCCCCAGTCGTTGCCCTCGACGATGCCGAGCGTGATCAGCGCCAGGGAGAGGGCGAGCATCAGAGCGCCGGGCAGGTCAGGTAGCCGGTGATCGCGGATCGGGCGCTCGGCGAGGCGGCGGCGACCCGCCCAGATGATTGCGGCGCCGAGCGGCAGGTTGACGAGGAAGACGAGCCGCCAGTCGGAAAGCTCGACCAAGGCGCCGCCCAGGGTCGGGCCGGTCGCCGCCGCTGCTGCCGCCGCCGCGCCCCAGAGGCCGACGCCGGTCGCCCGCTTCTCGACCGGGTAGGCGTCGAGCACGATCGCCAGCGAGGCGGGTGCGATCAGCGCCGCGCCGACCCCCTGCAGGACGCGGAAGGAGATCAGCAGCTCGAGGCTCGGAGCGATCGCACAGAGCAGGCTGGCGGCGGTGAAGACCCCCACGCCGACGAGGAAGATGCGCTTGTGGCCGAAGCGGTCGGCGAGGCCGCCGGCCGGGACCAGCAGCGCGGCGATGACGACGAAGTAGCCGTCGAGCACCCAGGAGAGCTCGGAGCGCCCCGCGCTGGCGAAGGAGGCCGAGATGTCGGGAAAGGCGATGTTGACGATCGTCGTGTCGAGGAAGGCGACGAAGGCGCCGGCACAGGCGATCACCACGCTCGCTCTATGTCCACGGTCATACATCAGCGGCCGCGAATATACTATGTCCGTGGGCATAACGCGACTCGCAGACGCGAAAGCGATCGAACCGAAACGCCGCGACGGGCGCGAGCGCCTGATCGCCGGAGCGCGGCGCCTGCTCGCCGAGAAGGGGTACGCGGGGATGGAGCTGCGCGACGTCGCCGAGGTGGGCGATGCGCCGCGCGGCTCGATCTACCACCACTTCCCCGGCGGCAAGAGTCAGCTCGCGATCGAGGCCGCCGAAGCGGAGGGGCGCGAGATCCGCGGCGCGATCGAACGCTCGCTCGAGGAGCGCGGCCTCGGCGAGACGCTGACGATGTTCGGCGAGATGTTCCGCCGCCGGGTCAAGGACAAGCCGGAGCGACTCGGCTGTCCCGTCGCCGCGGCGGCCCTGGCCCGCCCCGAGGACCCGGCGCTGGCTGCCGCCGCAACCGCCGCCTTCCAGAGCTGGGAAGCCCCGATCGCCGCCGCCCTGCGCGACGAAGGCGTCAGCGCCAAAGACGCCGAGAGCTTCGCCGGCCTCGTCGTCTCAACGATCGAGGGCGCCCTGATCCGCGCCCGCGCAGCGGGCGACGAGGCCCCGCTCAAATCCGCCGTCGCGGGGTTGCACGCTGCGCTCGTTGCTACCCTCCCGGGGTAGGCAGTCTGCCTGCGCGTCACGTCCTTTTTCCAACGCGAGGAATACGCGCTTTGACTCCGCTTCAGGGGCAGCCGATAGACCGCGATGGCCCGCGCGAGGAATGCGGGGTGTTCGGCCTATACGCGCCCGGCCATGATGTCGCCCGTCTCGCCTACTTCGGGCTCTACGCGCTGCAGCACCGCGGCCAGGAGTCGGCCGGGATCGCCACCTGTGAGGGTGGCCACATCACCACGATGCGCGACTCGGGCCTCGTCTCTCAGGTCTTCGACGAGGAGAAGCTGCGGGCGCTGGCGGGCGACATGGCGATCGGCCACGTGCGCTACTCGACCACTGGCGGCGGCTCCTGGGAGAACGCGCAGCCGGTCTGGCGCGACGACGGCCGCGAGCTGGCGCTCGCCCACAACGGCAACCTGACCAATGCGGTCGAGCTCTGGGGCGAGTTGAAGGAGGCCGGAATCGCCTTCCGCGGCACCTCCGACTCCGAGATCATCGCGGCGCTGATCTCGTCTAACAACGGCAAGTTCGTCGAGGACGCGGTCGCCGAGATGATGCCGCGCCTGGAGGGCGCCTACTCGACCGTGGCGATGACCAAGCATGCGATCGTCGCCTTCCGTGACCCGCACGGCGTGCGGCCGCTCTCGCTGGGGCGGCTCGGCGATCGCTTCGTCGTCGCCTCGGAGAGCTGCGCCTTCGACATCGTCGGCGCCGAGCTGCTGCGCGAAGTGCACCCCGGCGAGATGGTCTCGCTGACCGAGCGCGGCTTGGAGACGCGCCAGGTGGTCAAGGCCGGCCGGCCGGCGCACTGCGTCTTCGAGCACATCTACTTCTCCCGCCCCGACAGCCGCCTCGAGGGCAAGGTGCTGCAGCAGGTGCGCGGGCGGATGGGCGAAATCCTCTGGCGAGAGGCGCCGGCCGAGGCCGACCTGGTGATCTCGGTGCCCGACTCCGGCAACCCCGCCGCCGCCGGCTTCTCCCGCGCTTCAGGGCTGCCGCGCGATGACGGCCTAATCAAGAACCGCTACGTCGCCCGCACCTTCATCCAGCCGGGGCAGGAGCTGCGCAAGCGCGGCCTGCGGCTCAAGTTCAACCCGCTGCCGGAGATCGTTTCCGGGCAGCGGATCGTCGTCGTCGATGACTCGATCGTGCGCGGCAACACGACGCGGCAGATCGTCGGCATGCTGCGCGACGCCGGGGCCAAGGAGGTCCATCTGCGGATTTCAGCACCGCCGATCCGCCACCCCTGCCACTACGGGGTCGACATGTCGACCCGCGAGGAGATGATCGCCCACGAACGCACGATCGAGGAGATCGCCGATGAGCTCGGCGCCGACTCGCTCGCCTACCTCTCGATGGAGGGCGTCTACGAGGCGATCGGCACGCCGCCCGAGGACCACTGCGATGCCTGCTTCACGGGGCGTTACCCGCTGGGCGACCCTTTGGACGCGAATGGGAAATTCGCCTTGGAGGACATCGCTGTTGTTCCGGCGAGTGGCTGAAGCCTCATCCGGTAGGGCTTCCACTTAACTTTTTTTGAAGACAGTCGGGCCGCCGTCCGAGGATGTCGCCGCAAAAAAAGTACAAGACGTTCCAGCCCTACCGGATGAGGCTTACGGCGTCAGGTCGGTGACGATCTGCGATGCGGGACGGACGTCAGCGATGCGGGCAACCGTTTGGCCCGCGTAGAGCGGGCCGGCGTCGAGCAGGGTGGCTGGAGTGTCGTCGGTCGGGCCTTGTGGCGTGAGCAGCCGGCTGCTCGGGCGTTGGGCGCGGATCAGGCGCCGTTGGAGCACGGTGGGGGTGAAGCGGGCGCCGGGGGCGGAGAGGCGATTGAGGGCGCGGTTCAGGGCCGGGACGCGAGAGTCGGCGTCGAGGTGATGCTCGGTGGCGGCGTTCCGGATCACGCGGTGGGGCGCTGGCCAGCTGAGACCGAAGAGCTCGGTGAGGATCGTCTCGTCCGCGTCCAGCAGGCGCTGCTTGTACTCGGGATGTGCGCGGCTCTCATCCGAGAGCAGGAAGCGCGTGCCGACGACAACGGCGCTCGCACCCGCCTCGAGCGCCTGCCGAACGTCGGCGCGTTCTGCGATCCCGCCGGCGAGAAGCAGCGGGTAGTCGGAGGGCAAGGCGGCACTGACGCGCTCGAACAACTCCAGAGCCGACAGGCTCCCGCGCACGTGGCCACCGGCCTCGATGCCCTGGACGATCACTGCATCCGCGCCCGCGGCATGGGCCGAGCGCGCCTCAGCCACCGAGCCGCACTGATGGATCCAGGTCCCGCCGCCGCGGCGCTTCGGTGCGCCCCAAAAGGTGACGATCACGTCCGCCCCCGCGGCTGCCTCGAACCAGCTGCGGCTGGCGAAGGGAAGCAGCAGGTTCACAGCGATCGGGCGATCGGTCAGCGCCCGTGCGGCGGCCAACTCTCGGCGAATCGCCTCCGGGCCGGTAACCGCGATCGTCCCCAAGCCGCCGGCTTCGGAGACGGCCACCGCCAACTCGTGGCGGCTGATACCGCCGCCCATGCCAGCCTGGACGACGGGTGCCGTAAGGCCGAGGTCGTCGAAGACTGACACGGCAGCGAGTCTAAGCCGACCGCAGCCGACATTCACCCCACTGGAGGTGGGTCAAAGTCGGCTGCGTGAGCAATGATGCCGTCGTGAGCGAATCGTTCAAGCTTGTCGTGCTGGCTTCTGGCTCGGGAACGAACCTGCAGGCGATCCTCGAGACGCTTCACGGGCGGGACGGGATCGAGGTGGCCGGGGTCGCCTCCGACAAGCCCGGCGCGCGGGCGCTCGAGCGGGCGCGGGCGGCAGGCGTTGAGACCGCCGTCTTCCCCCGCGACGAGTACACCGGCCGCGAGGCTCGGGACGTGGCGATGGCCGCCTGGATCGAGGAGCGTGGCGCCAACCTCGTCGTCCTCGCCGGCTACATGCAGCTGCTCTCTCCCGCCTTCGTCGCCC
This sequence comes from uncultured Solirubrobacterales bacterium, assembly GCA_963824215.1. Classification (GTDB taxonomy): domain Bacteria; phylum Actinomycetota; class Thermoleophilia; order Solirubrobacterales; family 70-9; genus VRUE01. Next base: position 270,602 of record CAWGOE010000001.1, read on the forward strand.
GCTTCCGCGGGCGGATCGTCAACGTCCACCCGGCGCTGCTGCCCGCCTTTCCCGGCCTCGACGCGATCGGCCAGGCACTGGAGGCTGGGGTCGAGACGACCGGGGTCACGGTCCACTTCGTCGACGAGGGGGTCGACACCGGGCCGCCGATCCTGAAACGCGAGGTGGCCGTGCCGGCCGATCGCGATCGGGAGCGGCTCGAGGAGGCGATCCACGCGGTCGAGCACGAGCTCTACCCCGAGGCGATCCGCATGATCGCGCAGGGTCGGGCTAGGATCGACGAGAGCGACCCCAGGGTCGTCGTCACCGATGAGTGAGGCTCCTTCAGACACCCGAGACCAGGCCGTGAGCAATGGCGCGATCCGCGTGCGCCGGGCGCTGATCTCGGTCTCCGACAAGACCGGAGTCGCCGACTTCGCCAAGACCCTCGCGGCGCAGGGCATCGAGATCCTCTCCACCGGCGGAACCGCCAGCGAGCTGCGCGAGGCGGGGCTGGAGGTCACCGACGTCTCCGAGCTCACCGGCCAGGAGGAGATCCTCGGCGGTCGCGTGAAGACGCTGCACCCGCGCCTGCACGCGGCGCTGCTCGCCCGCCGGAGCGACCCCGAGCACATGGCGATCCTGGAGCGCGAGGGAATCGAGCCGATCGACCTGGTTTGCGTCAACCTCTACCCCTTCGAGCAGACCGTCGCCGGGGACGAGGTCGACCCCGACCTCGCGGTCGAGAACATCGACATCGGTGGGCCGACGATGATCCGCGCCGCGGCCAAGAACCACGAGGGTGTCGCCGTGATCGTCAAACCCGAGTCCTATGACGCGGTGTGTGCTGAGCTCGAGGAGAGCGGCGGCGAGGTCTCCGCCTCGACCAGCCACTGGCTCGCCAACGAGGCCTTTGCCCAGACGGCCCGCTACGACGCCGCGATCAGCCGCTGGTTCTCGACCTCTTATGAGGACTTCCCCGAACACCTGACGGTCTCCTACGAGAAGGAGCTCGACCTTGCCTACGGCGAGAACCCGCACCAGCGCGCGGCGCTCTACTCCGAGGCCGGCCTGCGCAGCCACGTCCTCGCCGGGGTCTCAAAGCTCCACGGCAAGGCGCTCTCCTTCAACAACGTGCTCGACCTCGACTCGGCGCGGCGGCTGAACGAAGACTTCGAGCCGCCCGCCTGCACGATTGTCAAGCACAACAACCCCTGCGGGGTGGCGGTCGGCGAGGACGCGCTCGATGCCTACCGCAAGGCGCTCGCCTGCGACCCAGTCTCGGCCTACGGGGGCGTGATCGCGCTCAACCGGCCGGTCAGCGTGGCCCTGGCGGAGGCGCTGCACGAGAACTTCGTCGAGGTCCTGTTCGCGCCCGGCTTCGAGGACGGCGCGCTCGAGGTGCTGCAGAAAAAGGAGGCGATCCGCATCCTCTGCGACGAGGAGCGGCGCCAGGCCGACCCAGCCGAACGCGACGTCAAGCGCGTCCGCGGCGGCCTCTTGATCCAGGACCGTGATGGCGACCCCGAGCCGCGCCAGATGATGGAGACGGTGACCAAGACCGAGCCGAGTGAGGAGCAGTGGGACGACCTGCTCTTCGCCTGGACGGTCGTCCGCCACGTCCGCTCCAACGCGATCGTGATCGCCAAGGGCGGGGCGACGCTCGGCATCGGCGCCGGCCAGATGAGCCGCGTCGACTCGGTCCGCCTCGCGGTCGAGAAGTGCCGCGACGCCCGCGGCGAGGACGCCGACGACCTGCTCGCCGGCTCGGCCGTCGCCTCCGACGCTTTCTTCCCCTTCGCCGACGGCCCCCAGGCAGCGATCGACGCCGGCGCCAACTGCGTGATCCAGCCCGGCGGCTCCAAACGCGACGCCGAGGTGATCGAGGCCTGCGACTCGGCCAGCATCCCAATGGTCTTCACCAAGCACCGCCACTTCCGGCACTGAGACTGAAAATCAAGGCGAGAAACGTGACCAGGCCATGGCTCGTGATCGTCCCGCTCGTGTCGATCATGTCCTTGCCGATCATTGGTTGCGGCGGCTCAGACTCCACGACGGTCACCGTGCGCGAACGAGTCGTTACCGAGACTGCGGGCTCTGCGCCACTCAACGACGGACCAGGGCTCGGCGACGACTGCACCGCGGAGACGCCAATCGCGACGGAAGTCGAAGCCAGAACCACCCAGGGGCCGTTGCAATGCAAGGAGGCCCAGCGGGTGATGGAGATCTACTTTGCGCACGCAGCTACGAGCGGTGTAGGCAGCGGCGCCGGTCTTCGCGTGGGCGGATGGGATTGCATCACCGCTCCCCCACCCGAGCAACCCCTCGCCGGCTACTGCAGTGACGCGGGGGACTCGCTGCGGAAATTCGAGATCTACAGCGTCGGCTATGCATTCCGGCCTGAGAATCGAAACACCGACTGTCACCTGCCGCCGCCGAATGGCGCAGGCCAGTCGAATCTCCGCGCAACCGATATCGACTGCATCGCGGCGAAACGGATTCTCGAAAGCTGGCAGACGCAATGCGCGAGCGCTGAAGTAAGTGGACCATGTGCAGTGGCGGATGGGGCACGGTGCCTAGTTGTTGAACTTGGCTACGAGCTGTCTCGGATCGAATGTCGCGGTCGGCCCGGCCAGCTGGTCACCTTCGAAACCGGCGCGTGATTGCCCGGCCAGTTCGGCGGCACCCCCTGAAATTCGCAAACGACCCCCCTTGGCGGGTCGTTTGCATTCTGCGCCAACGTCGGTCGATCGCTAGTCGAGCTGCTTCTGCGCCGCGCTGGCTCTGCGGACGTGGTCGCAGACTTCCTCGGGCGTCTCGGCGATGAGCAGCAGCTCCTTGTCGCCGGGGGAGATCAGGCCTTCGTCCTCGAGTTGGATGTCGATCCAGCCGAGCAGCGGCTGCCAGAACTCACGGCCGACGAGAATGGTGGGGAAATGCTGAACCCGGTGCGTCTGGATCAGGGTCAGGCTCTCGAACAGCTCGTCGAGCGTGCCGAAGCCGCCCGGGAAGATGACGAAGGCGCGGGCGTAGCGGACGAACATCAGCTTGCGGGCGAAGAAGTAGTGGAACTGGAGGCTGCGGTTGACGTAGGCGTTTGCGTGCTGCTCGTGCGGCAGCTCGATGTTGAGGCCGACCGAGAGGCCGCCAGCCTCGGCGGCGCCACGGTTCGCCGCCTCCATCAGCCCCGGTCCGCCGCCGGTGATGACGGTGAAGCCGTGGTGGGCGAGGCAGGCGCCGATCTCACGGCAGAGCTCGTACCAGCGGTGACCCTCTGCGATCCGGGCCGAGCCGAAGACCGAGACGCCGTCGTCGACGTCGCGCAGGGCATCGAAGCCGGCGTCGACCTCGGCGCGGATGCGATCGAGCCGTCGCTCGTCTTCCGCCTCGACGTCGCAGGGAACCTGAAGCAGTTGTTTGTCGGCGGAGGGGCTCATATGAGGAGGTGACCGTCCTCAAGGCTGCGAGCGAGGGTCTCGGTCGCCTCGTCCACGGCCCGCTCGCCCAGCTCGAGGACGTTCGGCTCGAACTCGCCGACGTCCGCGAAGCTCTGCCAGATCTGCTCAATTGCGCCGGAATCGGCATCCGGTCCCCCTTCCCTGCCGTTCACTCGCGCGAGGCATACCGACAGGGGCGCCCGCAGAACGGCGAGAGCAACCGGGTGTCCAGCGTCGCGAAGGGCATCCCGTACCGGCTCGAGGAACCAGCCAGGAATGATGATTCCGTCGATGACGGTGAAGTAGCCGGCCGCCGCGTAGCGAGCCGCCGCCTCGGCCACGATCCGCATCACAACGCGATTCTGCTGATCTGACTCCGGTCTCCACGGCTCGACGTAATCGGAGCGGATGAACTGGAAGAACCGGTCCGATTCGAGGTGCACGGCGCGAGGGAAGCGTGCGACAAGTGCCGCTGCCGTCGTCGTCTTCCCAGCCCCGGGAGGCCCGGTGAGGATAAGGACGGGCGTTTCGCCTGGCACGGGAATGCCCCCGGCGGGATTCGAACCCGCGCCGCGCGGCTTAAAAGGCCGCCGCTCTAACCAACTGAGCTACAGGGGCGCGCGGCCAATGGTAGTCGGGCGGCGACCGATGAGTGCGGTCGAGGTTTGAGTCGCATAGCGGTTCAAACCTCGACCGCGCATCAGTAGAGGTCGGGGAGGCCCTCGGCGCTGGTCGATGCCTCAGCGTGGGTGCGGCGTGGGATGCGACCCGCCTGGCGCGCCGCGTAGCCGGCCTCGACCCCGCCGCGCAGGGCGCGCGCCATCGCGGCTGGGTCCTCGGCCCCGAAGATCGAGCTGGCAGCCATCACCGCGTCGCAACCGAGCTCCATCGCCAAGGCGGCGTCTGAGGCGGTGCCGATGCCGGCGTCGAGGATGACGGGGACCTCGGCCTGCTCGGCAATGATCGCGACGTTGTAGGGGTTGCGGATGCCGGCGCCAGAGCCGATCGGCGAGCCGAGCGGCATCACCGCAGCGCAGCCAGCCTGCTCGAGGCGGCGGGCGAGGATCGGGTCGTCGTTGGTGTAGGGGAGGACGGTGAAGCCCTCGCCGATCAGGGCCTCGGCGGCGTCGAGCAACTCGACCGCGTCGGGGTAGAGAGTACGGTCGTCGCCGATCACCTCGAGCTTGATCCACTCGGTCTCGAACGCCTCGCGGGCGAGGCGGGCGGTGCGGACCGCGTCGCGGGCGGTGAAACAGCCGGCGGTGTTGGGCAGGGCAATCAGGCCAAGCCGGTCGAGGACGTCGAGCACCGAGCCCTTCGCGGCAGGGTCGATACGGCGCAACGCGACGGTGACGATCTCAGCCCCCGACGCCGCCAGCGCCTCCTCCATCTGCTCCAGCGAGCGGAAGCCGCCGGTGCCAGCGATCAAGCGCGAGCTCCACTGGCGCCCGGCCAGCTCCCACTGCGAGGCGGAATGACCGAGCGTCATCGTCTGGTTCTCCGCGAGGGAGTGAAGTCGAAGCAAGTTATGTCGGCGGCGCCGCCCTGGATCGCCGCCAGGACCTCGACGCTGTGGCCCTCCGCCAGCGTCGTCGAGCCCCACTCGCCGCGCGGCACGACCTCGCCGTCAAGGGCGACAGCGACGCCGCGTCCCCCCTGCTCGGCGCCGCTCTCGCGCACGGCGTCGGCCAGCGTCGCTCCGTCGGCCAACTCGCACGGCTCCCCGTTCAGCTCGATCCTCATCTGACTTTCTCCATTGCGCGGTCGAGCTTTGAACCGCTATCCGGCTCAAAGCTCGACCGCGTCGCCAGCTGGTCGACGACGGCGGCCGCCGTGAGCGGCGCCAGCAGGATGCCGTTGCGGTAGTGGCCGGTCGCCCAGAGCAGGCCGTCGACGCCGCTCGGGCCGACCTGCGGGAGGTTGTCCGGCGTGCCGGGGCGCAGCCCGGCGGCGGCCTCGACCAGCTCCATCTCGGCGACGTCGGGCAGCAGGCGGTAGGCCTCACGCAGCAGCTCGTGGACTCCGCCCGCGGTGACGGCGGTGTCGAAGCCCTGCTCCTCGACCGTGGCGCCGAGGACCAAGCGACCGTCGGGGCGCGGCACCATGTAGACGCGCTCGGAGGCGACGATCCGCTGGCAGGGCGCCACACCGTCGCGCGAGCGCAGCTCGAGGATCTGGCCCTTGACCGGGCGCACCGGCGGGCGGGCGGCCTCGGGGACCCACTCGGCCTGCCCCGACCAGGCGCCGGCGGCGAGGACGACCGACGCGGCGCGCAGCTCCTCGCCACTCTCGGTGCGGACGCCGGCGATCCGCTCGCCGTCGCGCAGGGCAGCCTCCACCCCGGTCCCGGTCAGCAAGTCCACCTTCTCCTCGGCATCGAGGGCGGTCAGAAGCGCTTCCGTGAGGGCGCGGGGATCGACCGATGCCTCCTCCGGCGCATGGACGCCGCCGTTGAAGGAGGGAGTGAGGCCGGGCTCGAGCTCGCGGCAGCGGCGCGGCGGCAGCCACTCGGCGCCGAGGCCGAGCGAGCGCTGCAGCTCGTGCACTCGCCGCAACTCCGCTGCCTCGTCGCGGTCGAGCGCGACGTGTAGGGCGCCGTCGCGCCGGTAGCCGGTGGCGATGCCGCTCGCCGCCTCGAGCTCGTCTACGAAACCTGGGTAGAGCTTGGAGGCGGCAACGGTCAGCTTCAACAGCTCAGGCTCGCCGAAGGCGAGCTCGCCGACCGGCGCCAGCATCCCAGCGGCGACGCGGGTCGCTCCGGCCGGCGGTTGCGAGCGCTCCACAATCGCCACCCGAGCGCCCCGCTGCGTCGCACGCCAAGCGCAGGAGAGGCCGATGATGCCGCCTCCCACGATTACCGCGTCGTAACTCCGCTGCTCGTAGCTACTGTTGATCATTCTTGCCTCCGCCGGCATTACCCGGATCAGGTCTAGACGGTCGGCGGCCTCGATGCCGCCCTCTCAGCCTCGGCGCCCGTCTGGGCTCCATCGGCTCCCGTTGCTCCACGATGCTACCCCTCTCACACCCGACGCAAGCCATAATCGTGAGGTGAGCCTTGCCCCTCCTGAGTCCCGTGGTCCCCTGCGACGGGAGCGGCTGCGCACGGCGCGCCTCTACTTCGTTTGCGATGCACTGCCCGGTGGCCACGATCCGGAAGCGCTGCTGCAGGCCGCGCTGGGCGGAGGCGTCGACATCGTTCAGCTGCGCGAGAAGGAGCTTGGGCGCGAGGAGATCCAGCGCTCGGCCCAGACCTTCCGCCGTCTCTGCGACACCTACAGCGCCCTCTTCATCGTCAACGACGATCCCTACCTGGCGCGGACCTGCGATGCCGACGGCGTTCACGTCGGCCAGGACGACGCGTCGGCGGCCGAGGCGCGCGAGCTGTTGGGGCCGGAGGCGATCATCGGCCTCTCAACCCATTCCGAGGAGCAGCTCGCCGCGAGCGCCGGACAGCCAGTGGACTACGTCAGTGTCGGCCCGATCTGGGAGACGCCGACGAAAGAGGGCCGGCCGGGGGTGGGGCTGGGGCTAGTGGAACACGCCGCGGAGGCGGCGCCCCATCCCTTCTTCGCGATCGGCGGCATCGATCCGTCGAATGCGGGCGAGGTCATCGCCGCCGGGGCGCGGCGACTCGGCGTCGTGAGGGCGATCCGGGACGCCGAGCAGCCGACCGCCGTTGCAGAAGCGCTGCGCGGCTCCCTTGAGACCGTCGGCGAGGCGGCGCCCGGTGCCTGACTCGGTCCCGCGCAAGCGCAAGCAGCGGGGCGGTAACAGCGACGAGGCCTCGAGCGCAAAGCCGACCCCGCGCGAGCGGATGAAGCGTGGCTACGCCCGCGCCGAGGAACGCAACCAGGAAGCGCGCGAGAGCCTCGATCCATTGGCCGAGGGCGAGCGGCCGCTGGTGGTGACGATCGGAGCCGTGCTCGCCGGCTTGATCTGCGTCTCGATCCTCGCCGGCTACCTGGCCGGGGTCGAGGTCGAAGGCGACAAACCGCGCCTCGCCCAGGTGCTCGCCCCGGCCCTGATCATGGGCTTGATGGCCTGGGGCATGTGGCGCGCCCGCTACTGGGCCGTGCTCGGCTTCCAGCTGCTGCTCGTCTTCCTCATCTTCAGCGCCGTCTTCGGGCTTGCCGTGCAGGCGTCGAGCCTGGCGGAGATCGCGACGACGCTTGGCCTGCTCCTCGTCTCCGGCACCTTCTTCTTCTTCATGGTCAAGGCGATGGCGCGGATCCAGATGCCGAGCCGCGACTGAGCCGGTTCTATAGGCTCAAACTCCTTGGCGGAATCCTTCGACACGATCGTCATCGGCGGGGGCCCTGGCGGCTACGTCGCCGCGATCCGCTCGGCCCAGTTGGGCCGCAAGACGGCCGTGGTCGAGCGCGACAAAGCGGGCGGCCGCTGCCTCAACTACGCCTGCATCCCAGCCAAGACCGTGCTCCGCACCGCCGAGATCTACCACCAGGCGCAGCACAGCGCCGAGCTGGGCGTCGTGGTCAAGGACGCCTCGCTCGACTGGGACGCCCTCGGCAAGCGCCGCGCCGCCGTCTCGGAGTCACTCTCCAATGGCGTGAAGATGCTTTGGGACAAAAACAAGGTGACCGTGATCGACGGCAACGGCTCGCTCACCGCTGAGGGAAACGTCCAGGTCGGCGACGACGTCTACGAGGCCGGCGCCGTGGTCCTCGCCACTGGTTCAGTCGCCCTGCCGATCCCCGGGGTCGAGTTCGGCGACCGCGTGCTCGACACCTGGGGAGCGTGGTCGCTGCCCGAGCAGCCGCAGAAGATCGCCGTAGTCGGCGCCGGCGCCTCGGGCTGCGAGATCGCCTCCGCCTACGGTCGCTTCGGTACCGAGGTGCTGCTGATCGAGATGCTCGACCAGATCCTCCCCGCCGAGGACAAGGACATGGCGCGGATCGTCGAGCGGGCCTTCAAAAAGCAGAACATCACGATCTCCACCGGCACCCCAGTTGAAAACGTCGAGGGAGGCAGCAACTCGGTCAAGCTCAGCTACGGCGATACGACCACGGAGGTCGATTATCTCTGCATCGCAGGCGGCCGCGGCGCCGACGTCGAGGGGCTTGGCCTCGAGGCGGCGGGCGTGGAGCTGGAGGAGAACGGCAAGGTCAAGGTCGACGAGTTCGGCCGCACGTCCAACTCCAAGGTGTATGCGATCGGCGACCTGGTCAACGCCAAGGCGCTCGCCCACAAGGCATCCGATGAGGGCGTGGTCGCCGTCGAGCATGCCGCCGGTGCCGAGACCCACCCGGTCGACCAGAAGCTTCTCGCTGGCGCCACCTTCTGCCACCCGCAGGTGGCGAGCGTCGGCCTCACCGAGGCAGCGGCAAAAGAGGCCGGCCGCGAGGTGAAGATCGGCAAGCTGAAACTGGGCGGCGTCGGCGGGGCGACCGTCTACGACGACAAAGAAGGTCTGGTCAAGCTCGTCGTCGACTCCAAGTACGGCGAGATCCTCGGCGCCCATATCGTCGGCAACCGCGCCTGCGACATGATCGCCGAGCTGGTCGCGACGATGGCGCTGGAGGGCGGATACCAGGAGCTGGCCCGGATCGTTCATCCCCATCCGACGATCTCCGAGGCGATCTTCGAAGCGGCGCGAGCGGTCGATGGCTGGGCCACCCACGCCTAGGGCGACGTTTTACTTCGACCTGGGGTCGCCCTACGCGTACCTGACCGCGGAGCGGATCAGCGGCGTTTTCACCGATGCCGAGCTGGAGCAGCCGGAGTGGCAACCGATCCTGCTCGGTGGGCTTTTCAAGCGCTATGGCCGCGACTCCTGGGCGAACGGCCCCGGCCGCGAGGACGGGATCGCCACAGTCGAACGCCGTGCTGCGGACTACGGGCTGCCGCGGTTGGTCTGGCCCGAGCCCTGGCCCGGCAACACGCTGTTCGCGATGCGCGTGGCCACCTTTGCCAAGCAGACCGGCCGCACCGTCTCCTTCGCCCTCGCCGCGTTCCGCCAGGCGTTTGCCGCTGGCCGCGACCTGACCGACCACGACAGCGTGCTGATCGCCGCGGCCGCCTGCGAGCTGCATCCCAACGCGGTCTCCAAAGCGGCGGGGACCGAAAGTGTCAAGCGGGCGCTGATCAAGGCAACGGATCAAGCCGCCGAGCGAGGCGTGATCGGCGTCCCCTCGCTGGCCGTCGGCGACGAGGTCTTCTGGGGGGACGACCGGCTGGAGGAGGCGGTCGAAGCCGCGAGCTCGGCGAGCTAAGGTCAAGGCGTGACAGATCTTCCCGACGCCGCCACCTGTTACGAGCTGCTCGCGCGGATGGCCCTGATCCGCCGTTTCGAGGAGGAGGCGGGGCGCCAGTACCAGCGCGCCAAAGCCGGCGGCTTCCTCCACCTGGCGATCGGTGAGGAGGCGACGATCGTCGGCACCACCTCGGTGATGCGCGACGAGGACTACCTGATCGGCACCTACCGCACCCATGGCCACGCAATCGCCCGCGGCACCGAGCCGAAACGGGTGATGGCCGAGCTCTTCGGCCGGGTCGACGGGACCAGCGGCGGCCGCGGCGGCTCGATGCACATCTTCGATCGCGAGCGCCGCTTCATGGGCGGCTACGGCGTCGTCGGCGGCAACTTGCCGATAGCAGCCGGTCTCGCGCTCTCCTCCGAGTACAAGGGCGAAGACGCGGTCACGGTCTGCATGTTCGGCGACGGCGCCTCCAACACCGGCAACTTCGGCGAGACGATGAACCTGGCGGCGCTCTGGCAGCTGCCCGTCTTCTTCCTGGTCGAGAACAACCTCTACGGGATGGGCACCTCGGTCGAGCGCCACTCGGCCCAGACCAATCTCTCCAAGAAGGCTGAGGGCTACGGCATCAGCGGCGAGCGGATCGACGGGATGAACGTCATCGCCGTGCGCGAGGCCGTTGCCGAGGGAATCCGCCAGGCGCGCGAGGAGCGCCGCCCGACCCTGCTCGAGGCCTTCACCTACCGCTACCGCGGTCACTCCGCCGCCGACCCCGAGGTCTACCGAGAGCGCGAGGAGGTCGAAGAGTGGCGCCAAAAAGACCCTATCGAGGCCTTCGCGGGCCGTTGCGTCGAGGCTGGCGTGCTGGGCGAGCGCGAGGTGCAGGAGGTGCGCGACAAGGCCGAGGCGGCTGTCAAAGAGGCAGTTGAGTTCGCCGACGCCGCGCCCGAACCGGCGCTCGACAGCCTCTACGAGAACCTCTACGTCGTCGACCATGAGGACGCCTGGTACGCGGTCGACGAGCGCAGCCCCGAGCCGCACCGGGGCGAGGACGAGGAGCACATGCCCGACGCGGCGCGCGAGCTGGCCGAGGCGGGGGCGGCGTACGCGGGGCAGCCAGACGGGCCACGACCAAATCCAGCCGAGCACGGCGATGCCCAAGAGGGAGCCGAGCCGGAGGTCGCCGAAGAGGGAGACGACTCGCCGGTCGCCGAAGAGGTCGAGGAGAGGGCCGACTGATGGCGACGCTGCGAATGCGGGAGGCACTGCGCGACGCGATGGCGGAGGAGATGCGCCGCGACGAGGCCGTCTTTGTGATGGGCGAGGACGTCGGCGTCTTCCAGGGCGCCTTCAAGGTGACCGAAGGGCTGCTCGACGAGTTCGGCGAGCGGCGCGTGCGCGACACGCCGATCTCCGAGAACACGATCGTCGGCACCGGGGTCGGCGCGGCGATGGGCGGCCTGCGGCCGGTGGTCGAGCTGATGACGGTCAACTTCTCGCTGCTGGCGCTGGACCAGATCGTCAACCATGCCGCCGCGATCCCCTACATGTTCAACGGCCACGCGCGGGTGCCGCTGGTGATCCGCATGCCCGGTGGCGGTGGCCACCAGCTCGGCCCGACCCACTCGCACAGCTTCGAGGCGCTCTACCTGCAGGTGCCGGGGCTGCTGGTCGCCTGCCCCTCTACCCCGGCCGACGGTAAGGCACTGCTGAAGGCGGCGATCCGCGACGAGAACCCGGTGATCTTCATCGAGCACGAGAGCCTCTACGGCACCCGCGGCGAGGTCTCCGAGAACGGCGACGGCGAGGAGCTGCGCTTCGGCGAAGCGGCTGTGCGGCGCCAGGGCGGCGACGTGACGATCGTCGGCATCCTCAAGATGGCCCACGTCGCCGAGGAGGCGGCACGGACGCTCTCCCACGAGCACGGCGTCGAGGCCGAAGTGATCGACCCGCGCACGCTGCGCCCGCTCGACCTCGACACGATCGTCGAGTCGGTGCGCAAGACCAACCGGGCGGTGATCGTCGAGGAGGGCTGGCCGCACGGGGGGGTCGGTGCCAACCTGGCGACGCTGATCACCGAGCAGGCCTTCGATCACCTTGACGCGCCGGTGCAGCGGGTGACCGGGGCCGACGTCCATATGCCCTATGCGAAACGGCTGGAGCAGGCGGCGATTCCGCATGAGGAGCACGTCGTGCAGGCCGCCCTAGCGGCGTTGGAGGGATCGATCTGATGGCCGACATCGTCATGCCGCGGCTGTCTGACTCGATGGAGGAGGGGACCGTGCTGCAGTGGCTGAAAGCCCTTGGGGACGAGATCGCGGTCGGTGACGAGCTCGTTGAAGTCGAGACCGACAAGGCGAACATGGCGTATGAGTCCGACACTGCTGGGACGTTGACTGAGATTCTGGTTGACGAGGGTGAGACCGTTGCTATCGGGACGCCTATCGCGCGTATCGGCGATTCGGATGAGGGTTCAGACGCTTCAGCTAAGGACGAAGAAGGGACCGAGGGCTCGCGGCCCGCGGGTCCTGTCACGGCAGGGGACCCACCTCCCCTTCCGGTAGCTAAAGCTTCCTCAGGGGAGGTCCCCCCTACCGCGCCACCCGCGGGAGAGGAGTCTGGGTCCGGGGCTCCGACCACGGCGGAGACCGCTCCAGCCGCATCCGAAGCTCCACAAGCTGACGGCGATGGGCATCGGCCGAAAGCTTCTCCGCTCGCCAGGCGCTTGGCTAAGGAGCAGGGTCTCGACTTGTCGCAGCTTGAGGGTTCAGGCCCTGGCGGGCGCATCGTCAAGGCGGATGTTGAGCGCGCTTCTTCCGCGGGTGATGTGGAGGAGGGGGTGTCCGAGCGGGCGCGGCGTCCTGTTCCTCGCCCCGCTGACTCGGCGAGAGCCGCATCGCCGCCCGGCGAGGAACCCAGCGCACGGTCGGACACCCCCTCCTCCACGGCAGGACCCGCGGCTGAGACGGCCAAGGGCCATACCTCTTACGAAGAGCTGACCAAGACCCAGCAGGTCATCGCGCGCCGCATGGCCGAGTCGAAGGCTACGGCGCCGCACTTCTACCTGCGGGCGACTGTGGACATGAGCGAGGCGGTCGCGGGGCGGGCGCAGGTGAAGGCGCGGGCGATGCCGGGCGACGTCATCCCCTCCTTCAACGACATGGTGGTCAAGGCCTGTGCTCTGGCGCTGCGCGAGCACCCGCGCGCCAACGGCGCCTATCGCGACGGCCGCTTCGAGCTCTACTCGCGGGTCAACGTCGGGGTGGCGGTCGCTGCCGAGGACGCGCTGATCGTCCCCACCCTCTTCGACGCGGATCGCAAGGGACTGCGCCAGATCGCCCAGGAGTCGCGGGCGCTCGCCGTCAAAGTGCGCGAGGGGCAGATCACCCCGCCCGAGCTCTCCGGCGCCACCTTCACCGTCTCCAACCTGGGGATGTACGGGATCGACGGCTTCTCGGCGGTGATCAACCCGCCGCAGGCGGCGATCCTCGCTGTTGGCGCGATCGAGCAGCGGTCGGTGGTGCGCGACGACGAGATCACGACCGCCCACCTGATGCAGGTTGACCTCGCCTGCGACCATCGCATCCTCTACGGGGCACCCGCGGCCGAGTTCTTGGCGAAGGTCCGAGCGCTACTCGAAGAGCCGCTTTCTCTGGCTCTCTGAGGCCGTCCCGGCAGGGGTTCCACTTAACTTTTTGGGTGTTGCCGGAGTGATCCTCCGTGTATCGCGGTGGCCAAAAAGTACAAGACGTTCCACCCCTACCGGGACGGCCTCCGCTCAGCAGGTTTTACGGGCGCCGGTTACCGCGTTCCACGCACGTGGCAGCGAGAAGTCAGCGGCGACGCGAAACACGCCCGGCTTGCTTGAGCGAGCTAGGGTCCAGTCTCCGTGGCGCACCAAACACCCCTGGCCGCGGGCTATTGACCAGTAGGGGGTGAAGGACATTCGGACCAAGAACTCGCCCGGGCGGGTGACGTTGAGGGCGAAGCCGTTGTGGCCGATCTGGCGGACGCGGGCCTCGCCAACCCCTAACGGCTGCACTATCGGCGCCGGGTTGCGCACCTCGTAGACGCGCCAGTGCTCGTCGCTCCAGCGCGGCTCCAGGTAGGGCGGGTCGCTCAGGATCAGGCGCTGCTCGGCGACCGAGGAGTAGTCGAGCGGCGCGTCGGGCAGGGCCACGTAGCGAATCGCGTTGTCGTGCAGCCAGGCGCGGTAGGCGCGGTCGGTGAGGCGACCGTCGTCGCGGTAAAAGATGCCGTCCCGCGTCGTGTCGAGCTGGCGCAGCCAGCCGCGGGCAAGTTCGAAGTCCGGCGCCAAGTAGGCCGACTCCCAGTGGTTCGCGGTCGGCGGCACCTCGATCCGCGCGGCGTCCCCCCCGTTGTCGCGCAGCCAGGTGGCCACGGGGGCAAAGTACTCCGAGGCGGTCGAAGGATCACCGACGCTGCGGGCGATCTGGCTGACGCTGGCGGTGAGCTGCCAGTAGAGGCCGCCGGCCATGAAGAGGACGAGGAACCAGACGGGGACGTTGGGCCGGCGCGCCAACACGACCGCGGCGAGCACCGGGCCGCCGAAGAGGGCGCCGAGCCGCACCGCGTTGCCCCCCATCGCGTTCGGAACAAGCAAGATCAGGGTGGCCGCCAGCAGGTAGGCGAACAGCACCCGGCGTAGCTGCCGCTCCTCGCCACGGAGGCCGCGGGTGATGTAAAGGGCGGAGCCGCACCAGAGCGGGATTGCAATGTAGGAGGAGAAGGCGAAGGGGAACTCGCCGGCGCCGGGGAAGACTAGGTTTGGGATCAGGGTCAGGGCTAGGGCGATGGAGGCAGCCCAGATGGCTGGTCTGGAAGTGCCGAGGGACATAGGCCATAGCCCGCGGGTCCTGTCACGGTAGGGGACCCACCTCCCCCTGCGGTAGCTAAAGCTTCCTCGGGGGAGGTCCCCCCTACCGCGCCACCCGCGGTAGGGGCGCTTGAGCTGAACAGTCGGATCCCAAGCGCCTACGATCAGCACCCCGGCTAGCGAGACCGCGGCGACCGGACTCGAGAGAGCGCAAGCTGCCGAGGCTACAAGCGCCAAGGGCGTACGCCTCAGCTGAAGCGAGCGGAGGGTGGCGAGCCCGAAAGCAACTCCGAGAGCGAAAGTTAGTTGGCCGTCGGCTAGGAGGGTTACTACTCCGGCGGCGAACCAGAGGGTTGCCCAGCGGGCCGCCTCGCCCCAGCGGTCGCGGACCAGGCGGTCGAAGAGATAAGAAGAGGCGACGACCGCGATCGTCCCGACTAGGCGCGGGCCGAGCAGGGAGGCAAGCGGGGGGAAGAGAACGCTGTAGGTGAGGGTGTAGTGGCCGCCGTACCAGCTGCCGTTCCAGATGCCGAGGCCGCCGCGCTGGAACAGCTCGGTGCGGAAGACCTGGGCGGCGAGATCGCCGACCGGCGGGTTCCAAGCGAGCATCGCGGCAGCGAGCGCAGCGCTGAGCGCAACGGCGGGAAGCCAGTCGGGGCGGAGGAGCTGTGAGGACCGGTCCATATGCGGAAGCCGAAGGATAGGACCGCGGCATGCGACGATTTCAAGAGTGAGCGAAGAAATCCTCGTCGTGCGCTGTGGGATCGTCCCCTATGAGGAGGCGCTGGTCGCCCAACGCTGGCTCGAGGGCGCGCGCCAAGAGGGCGAGGTTCCGGATGTTCTGCTGCTGCTCGAGCATCCCCCTGTCTACACGCGTGGGCGGCGCTCCAGCGAGGAGGAGCTGCCGATGCAGCGCGAGTGGTACGAGATGCAGGGGATCGAGGTCCACGAGACCGATCGCGGCGGCCGCGTCACCTACCATGGCCCCGGCCAGCTGGTCGCCTACCCGATCGTCTCGCTGCTGCCCTACGGCGATGACGTCCACGAGTATGTGCGGCGGCTGGAGCGGGTCGCGATCGAGGCGCTGGCAGCACACGGCGTCGTGGCACAAACGATCGAGGGCCTAACTGGGGTCTGGACCGAGGGGGAGGCGCCGGGCGCCGAAGCCGGTCCCGACGCGGCGCGCAAGATCGGCTCGATCGGTGTCCACGTCAGCCGCGGCGTCACCACCCACGGGCTGGCGATCAACGTCAACAACGACCTGCAGCCGTTCGAGTGGGTCGTCCCCTGCGGAATCGACAACTGCCGCGTCACTTCAGTCGGCCGCGAGCTGGGTGCAGAGCAGGACCTCGCCGCCTTTGCCGACACGGTCGCGGCGCGCTACGGCGAGGTCTTCGAACGCACGCCCGTCGCCAGAGGGCCGGCGGACCTGGGACTCGACAGCGCTAGGCTCGGGGTCGCATGAGCGATCCGATCGCAGAGGCGGCCGAGCGCGTCCACGTCACCCGCTCGCGCGCCAAGCCCGGCGGCACCGCGGCCAGTGGCGAGGGCGCCGTCCCCTTCCGCCGTGCCCGCAAGCCACCGTGGCTGAAGGTGCCGGCGCCGGGCGGGCCGACCTACCGCCGGCTGAAGGCGGAGATTGGCGGCGAGGGTCTGCACACCGTCTGCGAGGAGGCCAACTGCCCCAACGTCGGCGAGTGCTGGGAGCGCGGTACGGCGACCTTCATGATCCTCGGCGACGTCTGCACCCGCCGCTGCGGCTTCTGCAACGTGAAAACGGGGGTGCCGAGCTGGAACGACCCGCTGGAGCCGCTGCGCGTCGCCAACCAGGTGAAACGGATGGGGCTGCGTCACGCCGTGGTCACCTCGGTCGACCGCGACGACCTGCCCGACTACGGGGCGAGCGCCTTCGTCGGCACGATCCGCTCGATCCGCATGCAGGCGCCCGGTTGCAAGGTCGAGGTGCTCACCCCCGACTTCCGCGGCCAGGAGATGCCGCTGGCGAAGGTGATCCACGAGCGCCCCGACGTCTTCAACCACAACGTCGAGACGGTGCCGCGGCTCTACCCGAAGGCGCGACGCGGCTCGAAGTTTCTGCGCTCGGCGCGGGTGCTGCGGATCGCGAAGGAGATGGGTGGCGCCGATGTCGTCACCAAGTCGGGGCTGATGGTCGGGCTCGGCGAGTCCTTCGAGGAGATGGTCGAGACCTTTGGCCTGCTGCGCGAGCACAAGGTTCAGGTGCTGACCGTCGGCCAGTACCTGCGGCCGACCGAGAACCACCTGCCGGTCGAGCGCTACTGGCACCCCGATGAGTTCGCGGCGCTGGAGCGGGAGGCCTACGTGATGGGCTTCGAGTCGGTCGCCTCCGGTCCGCTGGTCCGCTCCAGCTACCACGCCGACCAGAACCTGCCGCAGGCGGCGACCGCCGGCTGACCCGGCGGTTGCGGGCCAGCCGGGCGGAGCGGTAGCCCTAGGCGGCGAGCAGCTCGTCGAGCCGTTCGAACGACTCGTTCATGCCCTTCTCCATGCCGGCGGAGAGCATGCCGTCGCGTTCCTCGTTCGTGTAGAAGATGACGTCGCTCGTTACCTTGGTGCGGCCGTCGCCGAGATCCTCGAAGGTCGCGGTTTCCAGGCTGACGTGGCCGGGCATTCCCTCGAATTCGAACGTCTGCGCTAGCCGCTCGGGTGGCACGACCTCGCGGTAGACGCCGCGGAAGCCGACCTCGCTGCCATCGGAGTCCTGGCTGACGAAGCGCCAGATCCCTCCGAGGCGTACGTCCATCTCAATGATGACCGTGGTCGTGCCACGTGGCCCCCACCACTGTGGGGTCAGCTCGGGGTCGGTGAAGGCTGCGAAGACCCGCTCGCGAGGCGCCTCGAAGACGCGCTCGATGTGGATCTCCCGCTCCGCTGGGGTCGTCACGGTCGAGGTGTTGGTCGTGCTCTGTTGGTTGTCGGTCATCGCCAATCTCCTTTCGGTTTTTCGAGGAGCTCGCCAAGCCGGTCGAAGCGTTCCTCCAGCGTGCGCCGGTACGCGTCGATCCACTCCGTTACGTCCTCGAGCTGTCTCGGGCCAAGGCTGCAGCGCCGCGTTCGGCCGATCTTCTCGGTCGTCACGAGCTCTGCCTCCTCCAGTACCCGAATGTGCTTCTTCATTCCCGTCATGTGGGGACAGGCGGCTACGCCGCGGCTCAGACGGCGACCGGAGTCGGCTCGCCGATCGGCAGCCAGCGGAAGCGGGCACGGGTCTGCTCCGGCGCGCCAGCCAGCTCGCGCTCGATCGCCTCGCGTCCTTGGCGAAAGTGCTTCCAGCCCTCGTAGTGGATCGGGATCGCCTCGTGCGGCTCCATGAGCCCGACCAGCTCGACCGCCTGCTTGGCGGTCATCGTGTAGTGGATGGGACCGGTGGTGGGAAAGCGGACACCGCCAAGGTGCAGCAGGGCGACGCCGACGTTAAGGCGGTCGGCGACTTCGCGCAGACCCTCGTAGAGCACGGAGTCGCCGGAGATCCAGAGCACCCCGTGCTGCTGCCCATCCCAACTGAGCGCGAAACCGACGACATCGCCGACGATCGGCCGGCTCAGCGGCGGGCCGTGGCGGCAGGGGGTCGCGGTGATCTCGATCGTCGGTCGGCCCTCGGCTTCGAGCCGTGTCGTCGCCCAAGGCGCGAGCCCCTGCGCGCCGCCCCCCAGGCGCTTCGCTCCGGGCACCGTGGTGATCACGGTCCCCACACTGGGCAGCAGCGCGCGGCCGGCGGCGTCGAGGTTGTCCTCGTGGTGGTCGTGGCTGACCAGCGCCGCGTCGATCGGCCCAAGCGCGTCCGCGGGCGTAGCCGGCCCTACGAGCTTGCGCGAACCGGTCCCCCAGCCGAAGTTGTAGCGGCCACCGGCTGGGTCGAAGGTCGGGTCGGTCAACAGCCGCCAGCCGCCGACCTCGATCAGGACAGTGGGACCGCCTATGTGGGTGAGCTTGGCTTCGATAGCGCCACCGTATCGCGCCTACAATTCAGCCAGAGGGGCCATAGCTCAGCTGGAAGAGCGTCGCGTTTGCAACGCGAAGGTCGCCGGTTCGAGCCCGGCTGGCTCCATAGCCTGCTGGTTAGGCTTCTCCGATGTCCGTTGCCGCCTGCGAAATCAATTCTTGCGGTGTCCAGGCCATAGGAAGGTGCAGAGGATGCAGCTCGGCCTTCTGCGCAACCCACCAGGGGGTGACGGGATACAGCCATCCGCGGCTCACGTCCGGAGTCAAGTTCAGGGATCAGTGCTCACGCTGCCTGGTCGAGGCCGAAGAGACAGAGCGAAAGGCGAGGGCCAAGCTCGATGCCGAAGCCGAGATATTGGGAAAAGCGAAGAATCTGCGCTCGGTAGCGGAGCAGATGGCAGAGGCCGGATGCCCTGGCCTCACACCGAGGACGGTGAGCTGGACCACGACCAAGAAGGTATTTCTCGGAAGCAGAACGGTGACGGAGTCCTACAGCGGCGAGTCCGCTTGGCCGGTGGGCAGTCATGATTGCGTGGGCCGCCTAGGCATGACCGAGAAGGTCGAGCTCGGGGTTACCGCCGAAGGAATGATCGTCCGCATGGGGGATGCCAATGGCTCCTATCGTGAACGACCGCGGTGGGCTCACGATGAGGACATGTTCAACCTGGTCGAGCGTGGAATCTCGTTTGTGACGAGATGCCTCATGAGGAACGCAAGGAGCCACAACGTAGAGATCGACCTCGACCTCCCCGGGGACTAAGCCCTGGAGCGGCTCAGCGAATGACGGCGCGTTTGTAGCGGTTGATCGAGAGGGCGGCGAAGACGATGGCGATGCCGAGCGACCAGAGGGCGGCGCCCCAGATCGAGTTGCCGGCCGGGGCGCCGAGCCAGAGAGCGCGCATCGCGTCGACAGTGACCGTGAAGGGGTTGACTTCGGCGAAGGACTGCAGCGCGGCCGGCATCGAGTCGACCGGGACGAAGGCTGAGGAGATGAAGGTGAGCGGGAAGATGATGATGAAGCCGAACGCCTGCGAGGACTCCGGCGAGGACGAGACCAGGCCGACGAAGGCGAAGACCCAGGAGAAGGCGTAGCCGAAGAGCAGCATCAGGCCGACGCCGGCGGCGATGTGCGTGGCGGGCGCGTCGAAGGAGAAGCCGGCGATGAAGCCAACGGCGACCATGATCACCAGCGACAACGTGTTGGTGCCGATGTCGGCGAGGGTGCGGCCGGCGAGCACCGCACCGCGCGACATCGGCAGCGAGCGGAAGCGGTCGATCAGGCCTTTCTTCAGGTCCTCGGAGAGGCCGAGGGCGGTGACGAAGCCGCCGAAGGACATCGTCTGCACGACGATTCCGGGGATCAGGAAGTCGACGTAGGAGTAGCCCGGCGTTTCGATCGCGCCGCCGAAGACGTAGACGAAGAGCAGCACGAACATGATCGGCTGCACGGTGAAGGAGACCAGCAGGTCGGGCGCGCGGCGGATCCGCATGAAGCTGCGTCCGGCCAGCACGAGCGTGTCGGAGATGCTGTCGCGGATGCCCATCGTCACCTGACCTCGGCTTCCGGCTCGCCGTTTTCCTCCGCCTCGCTGGCGGCGCGCCCGGTCAGGCCGAGGAAGACGTCGTCGAGGGTCGGGCGGTGCATCGCGACGTCGTCGATCGCGATCCCGGCCTCGTCGAGCCTGCGCACCGCGGCAGCGATCGTCCCTTGACGTTGCTCGACCGGGTAACAGAGGGCGCCGCCGGGCAAATCGCTGGGCGGTCCGGAGACGATCGGCTCGAGCGCGGCGGTGGCGGCGTCGGCCTGGTCGCGGTTCTCCAGGGTGAGGTCGAGGCGCTCACCGCCAAAGCGGTCCTTAAGCTCGTCCGAGGTGCCCTCGGCGAGCATGCGGCCGCGGTCGATGACAGCGATGCGATCGGCGAGCCGGTCCGCCTCATCCAGGTACTGGGTGGTGAGCAGGACCGTGGTCCCTTTCGCCACCCGGTCTTCGATCATTTCCCAGAGGTCGATGCGACTGCGTGGGTCAAGCCCGGTCGTCGGCTCGTCGAGGAAGAGGACGGGCGGGCGGGCGACTAGCGCGGCGGCGAGGTCGAGGCGACGGCGCATCCCGCCCGAATAGGTGCGGACGAGGCGGTCGGCGGCCTCGCTGAGGCCAAAGCGCTCCAGCAGCTGGGCGGCGCGGGCCCGCGGCTCGCCCTTCGACAGGTGGTAGAGGCGGCCGACCATCTCCAGGTTCTCGGCCCCGGTCAGGTTTTCATCGACGGCGGCGTACTGGCCGGCGAGGCCGATCTTCGCCCGCAGCCCGGCGGCGTCGCGGGCGACGTCGAGGCCGGCGACGCGGGCGCTGCCGCCATCGGCACGCAGCAGCGTGGTGAGGATGCGGACCGCGGTCGTCTTACCGGCGCCGTTGGGCCCGAGCAAGCCGAGCACGGTGCCGGTTGGGGCGCGCAGATCGACCCCTTCGAGGGCGCGGACCTTGCCGTAGGACTTGCAGAGGCCGCTGGCTTCGATTGCGGCGTCGTTGGGCATCGGCGGAATCTATACCGGCCGATTGCACGAATTCAGTCGTCGAAGTCGAAGTCCTTGGGCGGTTTCTGCTCGAACCAGAGCTCGTCGTCCTCGGGCGCCTCCTCGAGGAAGTCCGGCGTTTTCTCGAGCACGTCCTCCTCGCCGGCGGCGGGCCGGGGGTCCTCGGCCTCGTCGTCGGGCTGGGACTCCGGCTCAAGCGCGGGCTCAGGCTCTGATTCGGGTTCCGGCTCGGTAACAGGAGGCTGATCGAAGATCGTCTCCCTGTCCTCGACCTCGCTCGGTGCCTCCAGCGCCTGGTCGAGCTCGTCGGAGAGCCGCTTCTCGTCCCAGAAGTCTTCGTCCTCTTCGTACTCCTCGTCCTGCGCCTCGTCCTTGGTCTCCTCGTCGAGGCCGGCGAGCGGATCGACCGGGGCCAGGCGCGGCTCGTCCATCTCCTCCTCGACAATCTCCTCCTCGGAGGGGGCGGCTGCCTGGGAGATGGAGAGCTCCTCCTCGATGTCGTACATCTCGGTCGGCTGCTCGGCGATCGCCTCGCGCTCCTCGGTAGTCGGGCCGGTCGAGGCGATCGGCTCGGCGGGCGCATCCACGTCGGGCACCGCCTCGTGTTCCATTGCCGGCGCCTCCTCCTCGGCGGGCGCCTCGAGCTCGGAGGGCAGCGCCTCCTGCAGGTCGGCGATCTCGGAGCGGGGTGCGGGGCGCCCAGGCGCGTCCTCCGCCTCGGGCGGCGCGAACTCGGGCGTTGCATCAGCAGCCGCCTCGGCCGCCGGCGCGTCCTCCAGGTCGGGCTGCGTCATGAATTCCGTCGGCGCCTCGGCGAGCGGATCGGGCGCCGATCCCTCGTCGCCAGGCCGCTCAGCAGCACCGAACGCCTCGCTCTCGAGTTGTTTCAGCTCAGAGTCATCGGCGCCGCGCTGGCGCTTCAGCTCCAGGTGCTCTTTGATCGCGTCGTCGAGAATGCCCATGCGGATCCCTGGGGAACCTAAAGACTATGCGGTTATCCTTGCTCTTGCGAGGCGTTTGGGACGATCCTCCCAACCCCGCACGAGGGGCTATAGCTCAGCTGGCAGAGCGCCTGGATCGCACCCAGGAGGTCGGCGGTTCGAATCCGCCTAGCTCCATCGAAGGAAGTGGCTGCACGTCGGCGGGTTCGCATTTTCAGGACCGCTCGAACCGCCCCCGAAATCCGCGCACGGGGATTAGCGGCGATTACGGGTTATTCCCGGCATGGCGTCGCTATCCAAGATCACCGGCTGAGGCAACGGACTCCGAGCTCACCGTAGGGGTGACTCCGAACCCCGCACAGAAGCTCTGAACGACCTCAACCCGATAGGCAAGACCGAACTCGACGACGCGGTTGATCGTCTCTCGAACTTCTCGGCTCCCTTCTTTGAACTCAAGTATCTCGGAGGCCAGGACGCGCTGCGATTCACTGCCAAAGCAGATTCCAACTACCTTCGTTCCATTGTGATAAGTGGTGACTGGACTGCCCGAAAGTCCCTCGATCACAGGAAAAGGCAACGTCATGGTGATGGGACCTTTCGTTCTAAAGCTCACCACATGTCCTGCGAAGTAGCCATCCGTAACGCCGGCCCATCCAGCCCCATGCGAGTAGAACCCATAAGTGCTCACATCGCTGCCTACGAGAAGGCTCCCCGGAGTGAGCAATGGGAAATAGCTGCTTGACCGTCTGAGCGCTTGGGGAAGAAGAGCTAGGTCAACGGTGTCGTCTGTTGGCATTTGAATCGACGAGATCGGAACAACTCTCCCAAGCTCCTGATCCACTACCCCCAAACGAGTTCCCTCAAGAACCGACACTACATGTCGGCAAGTCAGGAGATCTCCATTTGCCGTTATTGAGAACGAGTTGCCTCGTAGCCTTTCTGGCCGGCCGTCATCTGCAAGCACAGCTATCGGGAAGTGGAACTTCCTGGGGTCCATATCTGGTTCCTGCCTAGCTATCTATGACTTGACGTAGCGCGCCACTGCCTCTCGGGCGAGGTCGCTAACGGAACGGCCTTCCTCTTTGGCGCGCTTCTGCGCAGCGCGATAGAGGTCAGGGGTCGTGCGGAAGCTCAATCGCGGGGAGGCTCCGGCGCCCGCCAGTGAAGGGCGGCCGACTCGGCGGGGCTTTGCCTTCGAGAGATCGTAACCGCGCTCAGCCTCGGCAGCGAGGACATCGGCGAGCTCGG
The DNA here is from genome assembly GCA_963824215.1 of uncultured Solirubrobacterales bacterium. Classification (GTDB taxonomy): domain Bacteria; phylum Actinomycetota; class Thermoleophilia; order Solirubrobacterales; family 70-9; genus VRUE01. The sequence goes on from CAWGOE010000001.1 coordinate 293,770, forward strand.
GGGTGATCTCCGTCCCGGCCTTCGTCTTTGGATTCTTTCGGGTCTTCTTTACCTTCGCCATTTCTTGGCCTCCTCGTACTGCTTTCGATAGCGGTCGCGCAACGGCATCGCGTGGATCACCAGCAGGGCGTCGTTTGCGAGCTCCACTGCCATCACCTCCAGTGCAGTTCCCTCCTCGTCATCGCCGAGAAAGACGAGTCGTGAGCTGGCGTTCTCTGGAGCATCGACAGGTGGATCCTGCTCGAAGCGCAAGCCGCAATGCTCGATGACGTAGCGGGAGCGTTCACGCGATATCCGGTGCTTGGTCGCAGCGCGAGCCCATTTCAGATCCACAGCCGCAATCTATTGTTTCTGTCGGACAATATTAGCACCGTGTTGCAACTCCAACCGACCCTCTCATTTCAGCCACTTCTGGCGAGAAGTGGCTGAATCCCTTCATATCGCTGCATATCCTGCTCGTCTAGAGAAATTGCACAAAACCAGCGGCTACTGGAAAGCGCTGGAAATAGGCTTTCTTGCACCTCCATGCCACACGACTTGCCTGGATCGCACCCAGGAGGGTCGGCGGTTCGAATCCGCCTACTCCATCGCCGCCTCTCGTTGTGCCCCCATCTCGTTCCGCACCGCGGGTCAGACGACGAGGCCGGGGTACAGCGGATACGCCTCCGTCAGCTCCTCGACCGTGGCACGCACTTCGTCGACCAACGCCTGCGGGAGCTCCGGCTTCCCGCGGACGTCCTCGATCGGCCCTGCGGCCCCGAGGACGGCGGAGATCAGCTCGGCGATTCGGCCCATCTCCCCTTCGCCAAAGCCGCGGGTGGTCAGAGCCGCGGTCCCGAGCCGGATGCCGCTGGTGAACCACGGGCCGTTCGGGTCGTACGGCAGCACGTTGCGATTGAGCACGATGTTGCACTCGCGCAGGGCCGCCTCCGCCTGTCGACCGTTGAGACCATGCTGGCGCACATCCACGAGCAGCAGATGGTTTTCGGTGCCGCCGGTCTGCAGCACCTCACTGCCGGCCACGAGCGCCTCGGCCAGCGCGCGCGCGTTCGCGACGATCGTCGCCGCGTAGTCGCGGAACTCCGGCGCAAGCGCTTCGTGGAACGCGACGGCCTTAGCCGCCATGACGTGGGCCAGCGGGCCTCCGAGGATCATCGGGCAGCCGCGGTCGACGGCGTCCACGAACTCGCTCGTGCACAGCACGAGACCACCGCGCGGGCCGCGCAGCGTCTTGTGCGTCGTCGAGGTCACAATGTGGGCGTACGGAACGGGGTCGAACTCGCCCTCGAAGACGCCGCCGGCGACAAGGCCCGCGAAGTGGGCCATGTCGACCATGAACACAGCGCCGACCTCGTCCGCGATCTCGCGGAAGCGGCGGAAGTCGATCTTGCGCGGGTAGGAACTGTGGCCCGCGAGAATCAGCAGCGGGCGGGTCTCCAGCGCCAGCTCGCGCACTCGGTCGTAGTCGATCAAGCCCGACTCCGGATCCACCCCGTAGGGGACGACCTCGAAGAGTTTGGCGGACAGGTTCGCCCGCATGCCATGCGTCAGGTGGCCGCCAGAAGTCAGCTCCATCGCGAGCATGCGCTGGTTGACGAGGCGTTGGCGCAGCTCCTCCCACTGCTCCTCGGAAAGGAGCCGCGAGTCCCGCACGCCCTGCTCTTCGAGGTACGGCTTCTCGACGCGCTCGGCGAGGATCGCCGAGAAGGCGACGAGGTTGGCGTCGGCGCCGCTGTGCGGCTGCACGTACGCATGGTCGGCCCCGAAAAGCTCCTGAGCCAGCGACGCGGCGGCGCCCTCGACCGTGTCGACGTTCTCGCAGCCCGCGTACCAGCGCTTGCCCGTGGCGCCCTCGGCGTACTTGTCCGTCATCCACTGGCCCATCGCCAGCTGGACGGCCGGCGAGCTGTAGTTCTCGCTCGCGATCAGCTTCAGCGCGTGCCGCTGGTCCTCAAGTTCGCTGCGGATCGCGGCGGCCACCTCCGGCGCCACACCGCCGACCACCTCGAGTGCGGACTTGAAGGCCTGGCTGGCCGTGGAAGCGTCGCGGATGGTCTCGGGCCCCATGGCGCTCATCCTAACTCGACACCTCTTAATGGCTGCGTGTGCTTTTCGGGGCCATAAATCCAGAAAGCGGCCGCCCCGCTTACTCAGCGGATGACATCGAGCTGACGTACTGCTAATAGCATGAACCCGTGCCCAAGAACCGAATCGCTTTCCTCGTCGCGCTGTGCGCACTGGCTCTCGCGGCTCCGGCGGGTGGTAGCCAGGAGAGTGGCAGGCTAAGCGACTCCGAGATGTACTGGCTCGGTCCCTACTTCGCCGGGCTGCGCTTGACCGATACGAGTTATCAGGCGTTCGTGTACGGGGAGTGCAAGCCCCCCGAGGGGGAGGGCGGGTGTCAACTACCGGTCCGGGTGGGAAACGCGACCAGCTGCACCCGAAACCCGATCGGGAGCAGCGGCCTGGTGCGGAATGTGTTCCTCGTGCGCGGTGGCGCGCTCGCGGTGGCATACGCACCGGGAGCGGTCGACGTGGGAACGGGACGGCAGACGGTGAGCGTGCGCGCCTCCGAACCGGAGGTCCTCGGAGCGGCACTGCGAGAAGTTCGCCAGCGATCGGAGGCGGGTCCGGAGCCGCTCGCCCCGCCCGTGTATCCGCTGCCGGTGCTGCGCGAGCTGAAGCGGGTGACCGTGGCCGCGGAGCAGTTCGGCGGGGTCGCGGCGATCGCTAAGGCGACCGAGCTGCCGCCGGACGAGGTGGAGCTACGACTGCGGGTCGCCGAGCTGCTGGGGCCGGACGTCCTGGCCGACGTCCCCGCCCCGACGATCTCGATCGCCACCGTGGAACGGTGGCGGCAGCTGGCCTTCGGGGTGCAGACCCACAACCTCGCCCACACCGCCGAACGACACAAAATGTCTGTGGCGTCGCTACGGAAGAAGATCCGCCAAGTGCGGGGTCTCGCCGGCGGCTGCTGAGGCACCTGCCGGCGACCGGATGCCTAGTCGAAGAAGTCGGGACCGGGGTCGAAAAAGTCGTAACCGGGGTCGAGATCGACAGAGAGGTCGGGGCCCTGGGGATTGATGGATGCGGCGCCGAGGAACGGCATCCGGATCGTGCTGCGCCACAGGGGGTGACCGCCGAGGCCGCGCTTGACCGTGGCCTGGCCGCGGAACGGGCGCGGCGGCCGCACGGTCGCGGTGCCGGCCATAAGGTCGACGGCGAAGGCGGAAGCGCCCGCGCGGGCAACGCTCGCTCGAACGATCTCCATCCCTTCACGGCTTTCGCCCTTGAAGCCGTAGAAGACGCTCCGCGCTTTTCCTTTGCTGTAGTGGAGGCCGGCGGCGAAGATGCAACTGCAGCGACTGCCGAAGGCGAGCAGGGACGCCGCTTCTTCCTCGCTCCGGGAGCTCAGCGCCAGAGGCCGCACGGTGCGGGCAAGTGGAGTCGGCTCTTCGGGGCACTGCCACTGCGAGATCACGCTCATCGATCCCTCGACCTGAGCGGCTTTTATCCGCACGTAGTTGCGCTCGCCGGTGAAGTCGATCGTCCCGGCGAAGGTGCCCTCACGCAGCGTCCGCGGCTCACCCGTGCACCCTTCCGACGGCTCGGTCGAGCTCAGCGTCCCGGTGGGCGTAAAGGCGACGTCGATCAGGCCCAGGCGACCGAACCGAACCTTCAGGCCCTCCTTGGTGACCTCGCCCTGCACCTCATAGCTGACCAGCTGATCCTTGTTCCGGAGCTCGAGCGTCACCGTCTCGTCGTCCGCGGTCTCGAGCTGCGCCCGCAAGCCATTGTTCGTCTTCAATCCGAGTTCGACGTTGACGATCGTTCCCGTTTCCGGGCTCGCGGCCGACGACGTGGCGGCAGCTAGCAAGAGGACGATGGCGGTTGCCGAGGCGAGGAGTAACGGATGCCGCATCCTCAGAAGCGTATTCATAGCCCGCTCGAACCGCCTCCTCTTATTTCGGGCACTCCTGCACGTTGCGAAACGAACGCCAACTGTGTGCTGCCGATTCCCTCCGAACTGGCAGGAGCAGGCTCTCTTAAGCTCAGCCTTGAAGTTCGCTGAGCCACGCCTTTGCGCTGGCGAGATCGGCGACACGAAAGCCCTTCGCCTTGCCCGGCAGCAAGAAGGAGAGGGTCTTTAGGGCAGGCCGCAACCAGTCCTCGTCACTCACCACGGCGACCCGATCGAACGACATCGCGTGGCGGGCGCGAAAGCCGGCGCCTGCCTCGATCGCGTCCCCCTCCACCTCTTGGGCGCTTGGGCCAAGCAGGTAGAGAACCCGTAGCTTGCCGCCGCCCGCCAGCTCGTCGCGGGACGGGCTCGACAACCTCCTCCCAGTCGTCGTCCTCCACCTCTCCGTGGGCCTCGAATCCAATGGTCCCTGCCGGCATATCCGCGATCCGCTTGAGCATCTTCGTCCTCGCTTTCGGGGCGCTCAGCCCAACAATTTCGCCTTGGCCTGATCGAACTCCTCAGCCGACAGCGCTCCTTTGTCTTTCAACTCGGCGAGCTTGTGGAGTTCGTCTGCGGGAGAGCTGGACTGAGCCTGTTTGCGCACGTAGCTGTCGAACTCTTTTTTCGTGTCAGCCTGGGCCTTGATCGTGCGGTCGCGCATCCCGTTGCCGCGAACGATCAGGTAGAGCAGCACTCCGAAGAACGGCAGGAAGACCAAGAAGAACACCCAGACGGCCTTTGCCACTCCCGATAGCTCATGGTCGCGAAACAGGTCCGAGATGATCGAGATGAGAATCCAGATCCAGGCGAAGAGCAGAAAGAACTCGAAGATGAGGAGCAGTCCTTCGCCGAAGCTGATGTCTGCGAGCGGCACGGTCATCCCTCCTGTTCAGTCCAGCTGACGGTCAGCTGGTAGATGGTCAAGGTCACTCTAGTCGCGCATAGGGACAAGTAAGGATTTCTTATCCGAAACTGCCAGCGCCCTTGGTATCGGTGCTCGGATGCGCAAGGCTGTCGGCATGGCCGAATCGACAGCACCTTGCAAGGTGGTCCTGTGAGCGGCCGACGACTAGCAGCAATCGGAGCGCTGCTGCTCGGCTCCGGCGGCCTCGCGCTCGCGGTCACCGAGGCAGTGCAGGAGTTCCCACGCGGCCCGATCGCGCTCGCCTGCGTGGTCATCGGGGCCATCGCCGCCTGGTCCGGCCTCCTACGAACCGGGGCGCTACGCGTCGCGGGCCTGGTGGTCGGCGTGCTCGGTCTCGGCGCTGCGCTTGCGCTCCTGGCCTCTGACCGCCTGGTTGAGGAGGCCCTGGTCATAGCGGCACTCGTACTCAGCGGCGCCCTGGCGCACGTGGCGTTCAACGTGCGCGTGCGGCTGCCTTCGCGGCCCGCGCCACGACGGCCGGTGCTGTTCTTCAACCCGAAGTCCGGCGGCGGCAAGGCGGAGAAGTTCTCGCTCGCAGACGAGGCGCGAGCGCGCGGGATCGAGCCGATTGAGCTGAGGCCCGGTCAGGATCTCGAGCAGCTCGTGCGCAATGCCGTCGCGGACGGCGCCGACGGGCTGGCAATGGCCGGCGGCGACGGCTCACAGGCCGTGGTCGCCGCGATAGCAGCCGAGCTGGACCTCCCCTACGCGTGCATACCCGCGGGCACGCGCAACCACTTTGCGCTCGATCTCGGCGTCGACCGCGAAGACGTCGTCGGGGCGCTCGACGCGTTCGTCGACGGCGGCGAGCACCGGATCGACCTTGCCGAGGTCAACGGGCGCGTGTTCGTTAACAACGTCTCGCTTGGCCTCTACGCCGAGGCGGTCCAACAAAGCGGCTACCGCGACGCGAAGCTACGCACCCTGCTCGACACCATGCCCGAGGCGCTCGGTCCCGATGGAGGCGGACTCGACCTCCGTTGGACGGGACCCGGTGGCCATGAGCACTCCGCGGGAATCGCGATCCTCGTCTCCAACAATCGCTACCGGCTCGGCAAGGCGGTCGGTTCGGGCACGCGACCGCACATCGACGATGCGCTGCTCGGGATCGCAATCGTCGGGGCTCCGACCGGCGGCAGAGGGCAGGCGCAGCGGCCATGGCGAGACTGGTCCGCACCGGCCTTCGAGGTTGACGCCGACCACCCCGTTCCCGCCGGTATCGACGGGGAGGCCGCGCAGCTCCAGCCACCGCTGCGATTCCACGTCCGCCCTGGCGTTCTGCGCGTGCGCGTCGCAAGCCAACACCCGGGCGCATCGCCCTCGGCCACACTGCCTGACGGTCTCGCGCAGAGCGCTCGCGGGCTGGCCCGGATCGCGATCGGTCGCGATCCGCTGCGCGCTGGAACCCGAGTAGCACCAAACTCCACGACGGCAACCACAACGAAGGAGCAGTGATGGACATCTTCTCCGTAGAGCAGAAGGAGCGCCTCAGTCGCGAGGAGGTCGCCGCGCGACTCCACAAACTCGCCGACATGCTTGCGCGCCACAACGAGATCGAGTTCGACCGTGGCGGCACCCATTTCACCGTCAACGTGCCCGACGAGGTGGAGCTGAAGATCGAGCTCGAGGTGGAGAGCGACGAGCGCGAGCTGGAGATCGAGCTGACCTGGTGAGCAAGAAGAAGGCACCAGTCGAGCATCCCGATGTAGCGGAGCGCGTCGCCCTCGGGCGAGCCGCCCGCGCCGAGGTGCCGCGAGGCGCTCACGCCAGTTGGAGCCCACCCGCCGATCGTCCCAGCCCGGTCGAGCTGCTGGAGCAACAGTCCGCCTCCCGCGTGCCCGAACTGGTCCCGATCCGCTACGGCCGCATGCTCGTCTCTGCCTTCACGTTCTACCGCGGGGCCGCCTACCTGATGGCCTCAGACTTGGCCGGCTTACCGCGAACCAACCTGCACACCCAGCTCTGCGGCGACGCGCACCTATCGAACTTCGGCACCTACGCGGCCCCGGATCGGTCCCTCGTCTTCGACGTCAACGACTTCGACGAGACGCTGCCGGGGCCCTTCGAGTGGGACGTCAAGCGGCTCGTCACCAGCTTCGCGGTGGCAGGGCGCGACCGCGGCTTCAGCGCCTCCCAGCGCGCCGAGATCAACGCCACCGCGGCACGCGCCTACCGCGAGGCGATGCACGGCTACTCGACGATGGCCGATCTCGATCTCTGGTACACCCGCATCTCGGTGGACGAGCTGGTCGAGCAGTTCGCCGCAGCCGCGTCGGCGAAGCAGATGAAGCGCGTCGAAAAGAACATTGCCAAGGCGCGCTCGAAGGACAGCGTCCGCGCATTCGGCAAGCTGACCGAGATCGTCGACGGAGAGCCACGCATCCGCAACGACCCGCCGGTGGTGACCGCGACCCGCGATCTGTTCAAGCCCGACGAGCACGCGGTGCTCGACGAGGCGATCCACACCATGCTCCGGACCTACCGCAGCACGCTGGCGGACGACCGCCAGCGATTGCTGGAGCGCTTCCGCTACGTCGACTCCGCCCGCAAGGTCGTCGGCGTCGGCAGCGTCGGCACTCGCGCCTGGATCGCGCTGCTGATCGGTCGCAGAGGTCCAGACGACCCACTCTTCCTGCAGTTCAAGGAGGCAGAGGCATCGGTGCTCGAGCCCTTCCTCAGCCCGAGCGAGTTCGACAACCACGGGCAGCGCGTGGTCGAGGGGCAGCGCCTCACCCAGGCAGCCAACGACATCATGCTCGGCTGGCTGCGCACCGATGGCCCGGACGGGAAGAAGCGCGACTACTACGTCCGTCAGCTATGGGACGCGAAGGGGTCGGCATTGGTCGAGCTGATGAACACGAAGGCCCTCGCGGAATACGCCAGGGTCTGCGGCCAGACGCTCGCCCGCGCCCACGCGCGGGCGGGAGATGCAGTGCCGATCGCGAGCTACCTTGGCCGCGGCGACCGCTTCGACCGGGCGATCGCCGAGTTCGCCGAGGCCTACGCCGACCAGAACGAGCGCGACTACGCGACCATGCGCGAGGCAGTCGACGCCGGAACGATCATCGCGCAGACCGACATCTGACCGCGACGCTGCCCGAGCAGGATTTCGGAGCAAGAAACCCCAACAGAAAGTCGATCGACATGAGCGATAAGCCAGTATTCATCTACGCAGCCACCTATTCCAATCCCGCTGATGCCGAGGCGGACTACGAGGGTCTTCTCGACCTGCACGCGGCCAAGCTGGTGGGCACCTACGACGTCGCATTGGTCACCAAGGACGACGACGGCAAGGTTCACGTCAGGAAGCACGAGAAGCCGACGCAGCACGGCGCCTGGGGCGGCATCGCCGTTGGCGCAGCGATCGGCGTCCTGGCGGCACCGGCCGTCGTCCCCGCGGCGCTGCTCGGCGGCGTGATCGGCGGCCTTGGCGGGCACTTCAGAAAAGGCATCGCCAGGGGCGACGCCAAGGAGCTCGGCGACCTGATCGACGCGGGCGAAGCAACGCTGCTCGTGATCGGGGAGTCCCGCCTCGAAGAGCAGCTCGAAAAGGCGCTCACCCGCGCCGAAAAGGCGATCGAGAAGGAAATCGAGGTCGACCGCGACGAATTCAAGCGGGAACTCGAGAAGGCTGAGAAGGAGTACGCCGACGCGGGCTAGCTGGTCAGATCCGGCTGTGGTCGATCCTCGGCCACAGCCGGATTCCTGAAGCGGGGGCAGGAGCGGTGTCGCTCAGTCGGCCTGGCGGCGCTGCCGACGAGCACTGACGCGCTCGCGCGCCGAAGGGCTTTCGGATTTCTGCTCGATGTATTGCTGTGCGACCGAGGCCAGCAACGCGACGAACACACCGATGCCGGTGAGGATGTAGAAGATCGTGAAAATCTGAGCGCCGGCCGTGGTCGGGGCGAAGTCTCCGAAGCCGACGGTGGTCAGGGTCACGACCGAGAAGTAGAGGGACTCGACGATGGTCCAATCTTCAACGCGCCAGTAGAAGATCGTCCCAGAGAGGACCAGGAGACCCGCGACGACAGGCAATGCCTTGGTCTCGGGGTCACGCCAAACGGCGGCCATCGCCCGGGCGAGCTTGTGGAACGCGAGTACCAGCGGCAGCACGGAACAAGGATTCGCCACACCGGCGCGCTTTCCTCGGACTCCTGCCTTGCGGGGCAACTAAGTCTGCGCGAGAAAACGTCGCTCGATGCCGTCGAGGACGGTCTGCAGACCTAGTTCGAAGCGCTCGATCGAGGAACGGTTGCGGAGGTTGTCGGGGAGAGAGGCCAGCTCGGGGAACTCGACTACGTCGCTGGCGGCGATCGCCGCTTCCATGTCCTCCGGATTCACGGTGCCCACGGTGCGGAACGAGTAGCCGATGACGTAGTCGTTGACGATCCCCTGCACCTGCCAAACGTCCCCGTGCTCGAGCGGGAGAGTTGCAAGCGCGCCATCTGCTTGGCGAGCTTGACGGCGTTGGGCCCCGGTCCGAGCCGCTCGGCGGCGACAAAGATCGCCCAGGGGTGGGAGGCGTAAGCGGCGTACATCTTCCGCGCGGAGACCGCGACCGCCTCTCGCCAGCCCTCCGGCAAGGGTCTTCGGACACGATTTCCGCGTCCTCGACCATGCCCCTCGACTTTCCGAGGGGCCTTGCGCAGCCTGGGCCAAGGCGTGTCGACCGCTCTCGTTTTCACCCGTTCACTGAGGGGTAAGCGACGGCCATGAACCCACGGCGAGTCGAGGACTAATGGCACATCGATTGCTGGCGATAGTCACCGACGACCCGATCGGTCCGGAGTCGCTGCGCGAGCTCGGACCCGACGGCATTCCTGGCCTAGGCAATGAAATCGACCTGCGGGTCATAGTTCCAGCGGTCGAGGCGACCGCCTTCCGACACACGCTCGGCGACATCGATGAGCCAACGAGGGAAGCCGAGGCCCGACTCAGCCGCGTGCTCGAAGAGCTCCGCGCCAACGGCATCGAGGCCGGCGGCGAGGTGGGCGATCCCGACCCAATCCAGGCGGCCCAGGACGCCCTGCTGAAGGCCCCGGCGGACGAGATTGTGATCTTCGAGCACGAGCGGGAGCAGGCTCGCTGGTTCGAGGAAGGCCTGCTGGAAAAGGCCGAGGCGGGACTCGAGCCCCCGCTCCGGGTGGTGGTTCTGCACAGCGACCAAGACGGCGCCGAGCACGTCGTCGGTGTAGAGACTTCGGGTCCTGGAACCCACGACCCAGCCGAAGGCCATGAGGTCGGCTCCGCCTACCTCCCGGGCCTCTCGCGCGGCGATTTCGCCGGCATGGTCGCGGGCATCTTCGGCACGATCGTCGTCATCTTCCTCGCCGCCGCGGTTGCGGTCGAGAAGGGCGAGGTGACCGGTCGCGCCGCCGCCGCGATCCTGATCGCGATCGGCATTTCCCTGGTCAACATGGCACACGTTGTCGGCCTAACGCTGATGGAGAGCGTCCGCTACCGCGGCGGCTTCGCCAAGCTCTTCCGCTACCTCTCGCTGATCGGCACCCCGCTCGCGGTCGTGGCCACGCTCGTGCTCCTCGTGAGCTGAAGCGGTCGTTTGCCCGCCGGTCGTTGGGGTAGCTCGTGAGGTGGCGACGCTTAGCTCAGGGCCGCGAGCGGGCGGGCTCTCGCCCCCTCAGCTTTCCGCGCCGGCGACCGCCCGTTGGAGCTGGGACTTGCTCATCTTCGAGCGACCCTCGATCCCCATCTTCTTGGCGTCGTTGTAGAGCTGTTCGCGGGTACGGGCGCCGGGTCCGCTGCCCGAGCGCTTGCCACCGCGGCTGCTGGCCGAGCTGCCGCGTTTTGAGCTGCGCGAGGCGGTTTTCGATTCGCCGGACCTTGCCTTTTCCTTGTTGACGGCGCGCGCCGCGATCTCCTCGGCCCGACTCTCCGAGCGGCCGGCTTGCTTCTCGCTCTTCTTGATGTGCTCGTACTGACGCGCTCGCTTGGTGCCTTTTTTCACTCCACGAGGTGGCACGGCTATCTCCTTTCGTTCGGCTAGCCCAATACCCGACGCCGCGGGAGCTAAGCGCTCGCAAAGCCGCCGCGCGCGACGTTCAGGCGCCGGCCCGGACGCCTCACCGCCAAAGAGCGGTTGGTCTTCTTACCCGAGCGGGAACCGGCGCTTGGAGTGCCGGTGAAAGCCGCTGGGATCCGGACCGACAGCCTGCCTCGCTCCGCTACCCGCGTCGGCGTAAAGCAAGCCAAGCCTGAGCGAGGAGCCCGCCAGGATCGCTACGGCCAGGCCCACTCCCATCTCCTCTTCTCCAAGCTCGATCTCAGCACCAGCAGCGAAGATCACCGCCGCGTGCTCGCGGTGCTGCGCTTCCTCGACCAGCCGGCCTAACACCTCCGCGCTCGACTTAGACTCATGCGTAATGGGCGGCAGCAACGGAGAAGAGCTGGTCGTTGTTGCCCACGCCAACGATCGGGTCGACGCCGAGATGATCCAGGGGCTGCTTGAGAGCGGCGACATCCCAAGCGTTCTACAGCACACCGGTGTGGACGGCCCCAGTCTCGGCTACGGCTTGCTGAACCCGGGTGGGGGCTCGCGACGGGTGATGGTTCGCGCCAGCCAGTCTGAGCAGGCGCGTGCCCTGCTCGCGGAGACGTTGGTCGAAGGAGAACAGGTTGACTGGGGCGAAGCCGGCAACGCTACGGAGCCCGAAACGCATGCGGGCCACAATCCGCGAGGCTATCGCCTAATCGGCGCTTACGCTCGGATCTGGGCCTGGTCGTTAGGCACGATGATCCTGGCTTTTGGTGTTTTCCTGCTGCTGCGCGTGGTCTAGGCGCAGGGAGTCAGGTGGAGACCCAGCGCTTCGCCTCCTCCAGCCCGCCGAGGTCGGAGATCAGCACCTCGCCGGGGGTCAGCCAGGTGAACATGTGCATCGCCTTGGCGACCCACTCGACGTCGGTGACGAGGGCGAAGCGCTTCCAGGCAGAGTGGTCGCGGAACCAGACTTGGAGGCCAGTCTTGAAGTCCTCGGCCACCGCACTCGCCTCGAGGCCGTCGAAGTCGGTCAGGACGAAGAGCAAGCGCAGCTCTCCCGACGCCACCCCCTCGCGCAGCGCCGGCTCTAGTACCTCGGTGTAGTCCTCCTTGCTGAGCTTGCCGGACGCTCGCAGCCCTACGCTGCCCGCGGGCATTCCGTCAATCCGCTCGATCATCGCTTCCTCCTCCTAGGCTTCGATTACGTGCCGAGAGTCTGATCAACCGAGGAGGAACAGTGATCTACGTCGTCTATGCGCTGGTGGCTGTGCTCGGAACCGCCGTCCACCTCTGGCGCCATCCGGCCGACCGTGCCGCGGGCCGGGCGGTCGAGGTCGCGTTGATCTGGTGGATCGTGGTCACGATCGGGATTGCCGGCATCGTCGGCGCCGGCTTCCACCTCTTCGACGGACCGGCCATCGCCGAGGAAATCGGCTTCACGCGCGGAGACGGCGGCTTCCAGACCGAGGTCGGCTTCGGCGACCTAGCACTCGGCGTCATCGCCGTGCTCGCGATTTGGTTCCGCGATCGCTTCCTGCTCGCGGTCGTGATCGTCGCCGCGATCTCCCTCTGGGGGGACGCCTATGGCCACATCCACCAGGCGGCGGTCAACGACAACCACGATCCGGACAACACCGGCCCCGTGCTCTACGCAGACATCCTCTTCCCGCTCGTCGCGGTCGCCCTCTACGCCGTAAGGGAGCGGCTGCGAAGCGCATAATCACCACACGATGCACGAGACCGCTGCGGAGCTGGAGGAACTGCAAAGCCTCCTTGACAGGAGCTATGAGCGCGCAGGTGCGCACCTGCGGGGGATCTGGGGCGAGGACTCGCGACTCGACGCCCAGAGCCTCGTCGATGAGCTGCCGGGCGTGCAGGTCCTCGACCTCGCCACCGTCAATCCCCGCAACGAACCACGCGTGGCTCCCGTCGACGGATTCTTTTTCCGCGGCCGCTTCTGGTTCGGCTCCTCGCCCAACTCGTTCCGCTTCCGCAACATCCGCTCGAACCCGGCGGTGAGCGGCGCGATCACCCGCGGTCTGGAGACCTTTCTCGTCCTCGCCCACGGCGAGGCGATCGAGACCGACCCGCGAGGGCCGGAGGCCGGAGGCTTCGCCGATTACGCCCGCGCGAGCTACGACTTCGACTGGGACGCCGCCCATCCCGGCGCTCCCTACGCCCGCATCGAGGCGAAGACGCTGCTGGCCTTCAAGCGCCGCTAGCGATCAGTGGCTCTCGTGCCTGTCCGAGCGGCGGACAGTTAGCAGCCGCCATATATACGCATCTGGTGTGTGTATCTCTTCGTACGTATTACTTGGCGTTTCTGCTTATCGATCACTTTATTCGTGATCTCCAGCCTGGCACCGGTCTTCCTTGGGCCTGGCGTGCATTTGAAGAAACCTCTATCGCTGCTCCCGATGATGTTGTCGTTGGTTCCAGCCTCATCGCTGGTATAGGCCGAGATATTGACTATTACTTTCGTCCACCTATTGCGCTTCTCGGGATTCTGAATCCGCAACACAGGACGACTCGAACGTCCAATGCGCTCACGGCAGTCGGCTGGCATTTCGCTGTATCCGAGCTCAATATCGATGGCGCGTAAAGACCCACCGTCCGGATACGTAGTAGCCCTAGAGATCTCCGCCGAAATGATCTCGGGTTTTGCAAGTGCCGCTTTGGTGCACTGGCTCAGGGCAGTGCCCCCGGGCGCGGCGCTGACCGAGGAGGCGAATAGTGGGCAGAGCGTGAGGACGAGCGCCAGGAGGGCGATCGAGATCGAATAGAGAACCGTGCAGGGCTTCGAGGTCATCTCATTCATGTGCAAGATCGAGCCGGAGTCTAAAGCGGCCTGCCGGGGGATAACCGCCGAGCCGACATCGCCAGCGGCGCGCGAGAAATCTCGAAGGCCGTGTCGATTTCGGCGAGCTTCGTTCGTCGTAGTGGGTAAAGGCGGGAATATCGGCACACCGACTTCCGCGAAGACAACCGAAAGGACAGCGAGATGAGAGTTATGGCGATTGTGAAGGCGAGCAAGGACTCCGAGGCCGGCGTAATGCCGAGCGAGGAGCTGCTTGCCGAGATGGGCAGGTTCAACGAGGAGATGGTCAAGGCCGGCGTGCTGCTGGCCGGCGAGGGCTTGCACCCGAGCTCGAAGGGCGCGCGAGTCAGCTTCGGCGGCAGCGGCGAGCGGACCGTGCTCGACGGCCCCTTCGCCGAGACCAAGGAGCTGATCGCCGGCTACTGGCTGATGCAGGTGCACTCCTTCGACGAGGCAGTCGAGTGGATCAAGCGCTGCCCCAACCCGCACGACGAAGAGGGCGAGATTGAGATCCGCCAGGTCTTCGAGGCCGAGGACTTCGGCGAGGAGTACACGCCCGAGCTGCGCGAGCAGGGGGAGCGCGTCCGGACCCAGGCGGAGCAGAACCAGTAGCGCCGCGGGACGGCGCGGCGGGCGAGACGATGAGCGAGGGGGATGCCCGCCGCGCGATCGACGCGGTCTGGAGGATCGAGTCGGCCCGGCTGATCGCCGGGCTGGCGCGGATGACCGGCGACATCGGGATCGCCGAGGACCTGGCCCAGGACGCGCTCGTCGTCGCGCTCGAGCAGTGGCCGAGCTCCGGCGTCCCCGACAACCCCGGCGCCTGGTTGATGACGACGGCGAAGAACCGCGCGATCGATCGCATGCGGCGCGGTGAGATGGCGGCCCGCAAGCAGGAAGAGCTGGGGCGGGAAGTCGAGCTACAGGCACCGCTGGCGCAGCCGGACCTCGCGGCGGCCGCCGACGACGAGATCGAAGACGACCTGCTCAGCCTGATCTTCACCGCCTGCCACCCAGTGCTCTCGACCGAGGCGCGGGTGGCGCTGACGCTGCGCCTGGTCGGCTCACTGAGCACGGCGGAGATTGCCCGCGCCTTCCTCGCCAAGGAGTCGACTGTGGCGCAGCGGATCGTCCGCGCCAAGCGGACCCTGGCTGAGGCACGGGTGCCGATCGAGGTTCCGGGGGCGGCGGAGCGCGGGCAGCGGCTGGCCTCGGTGCTGGAGGTGATCTACGCGATCTTCAACGAGGGCTACGCGACGAGCGCTGGGGAGGACTGGATCCGCGCCGACCTCTGCGAGGAGGCGATGCGACTGGGGCGGATCCTCGCCGGGCTGGCGCCGAGCGAGCCCGAGGTGCTGGGCCTGGTCGCGCTGATGGAGCTGGGCGCGGCGCGCTTCCCGGCACGGACCGGCCCCTCGGGCGAGGCGATCCCGCTGCTCGAGCAGGACCGCTCGCGCTGGGACTTCGTCCTGATCGGCCGCGGCCTGAAGGCGCTGGAGCGCACCGAAGCGCTCGGCCGCCCGCTCGGTCCCTACGCGCTGCAGGCGGCGATCGCGGCCTGCCACGCGCGTGCGCGGGCACCGGAGCAGACCGACTGGGCGCGGATCGTCGCCCTCTACGACGGCCTCGCCGCGATCACCGGCTCGCCGGTGGTGCAGCTGAACCGCGCCGTCGCCGTCGGCATGGCCTTCGGGCCCGCGGCGGGCTTGGAGCTGCTCGACGGGCTGGCCTCCGAGCCCGCCCTCGACGGCTACCACCTGCTGCCGGCCGCCCGTGGCGAGCTGCTCGAGCGGCTCGGCCGCGAGGAAGAGGCAAGCGCCGAGTTCGCCCGCGCCGCCGCGCTCAGCGGCAACGAGCGCGAGCGCGAGCTGTTGCAGGCAAGGGCCGCGGGGCGCCGCTAGCCCACCGGAGCCCAGACGGGCACCCGGCCCAGGAACTGCTCGTCGAGGGGCTGAGGATGCTTGGGGTCGGCGAGCCGGATGCGGCGAAGCGGGGGCGTTCGCCGCTTCTAGCGACGGCGATGATCGAATCTCCCTCGGGGGAGAAGGCCGGTTCGTTGTAGCCGACGTCGCGAGGGAACTTCCGGCCGCCGCGAGGCCCCCGGTTCGTGAGGGCGCCGAGGCGGGCGCCGTTAGCGCGCATCGTGAAGATGTCGGCGGCGAAGCCGGGGCCGACACTGAAGGCGATGACGCGACCGGAGGGACTGAAGTCCGGATCGAAGGCTTCCTGCCCGCCCTGCAAGCGCGGCGTCAGGTCGCGTCGGTGCGAGCCGTCGGGCCGGATCGAGCAGATGTGCTCGTTGCTGTACTCGATGCCCTTGCGCTTGTAGTTGGCGCACTCGAAGACGATCTGGCGACCGTTCAGGGAGACGACCGGGGCATGCTCGTCGGCGTAGCTGGCGGTGATGCGACGCAGGCCGGTCCCGTCGATACCGACCGAGAAGATGTCACCGAGACGGGCGAAGACGACCCGCTGCCCAGACGGGTAGAAGCTCGGCTGGACGTCGCCGCCGAAGCTGCTCCCCCCGTCGGTCAGCTGCCTCAGCCCAGTGCGCACGCAGGCCGACCGCGGTGTAGGAGCGCTTGGGCTGTCCCTGCACAAGCCCCGCGTAGAGGACCGGGCCCTCGCGACCGGGCCAGGCGGCCTCGGCGGGCGCGGCCCCGCCACCAAGCACGATCAGGAGCGCGGCGAGGAGCGCGATTGGCGTCAGGCGGACGGGGCGCAGTGTCCGGGTTCTCATAGAGCAAGGGTGACAGCGGAGGGTGGCCCGGATCGGGACAACCTTTGCCGTATCAGCCGAGTACTCGCGCGCCCCGCTCGATCGCCTCGGCGTAGGTGCCGTGGCGGGTGCTCGACGGGCGGCGAATGGCAACTCCGTAGGCCTGCCGCATCGCCGTCGCCAGGGCTTGCTTGAAGGTCCGGCCGTGCCAGGCATGAGGCTCCGCGGCACGACCGACGTGCAGGTGGACCAGCTCATGGAGAAGCGTCTCCTGGATGTCGCCGCGGCGGACCCCGGGATAGGCGGTGACCTGAAGACGGAACTCGCTGGGGACGGCAAAGCCGAGGCGATTCGGGCGCTTGCTGGCCCGCCGCACCTTGAGCTCAGGCCTCCGTTCCGCCAGCGGACCGTCGGCGAAGACCGGCAGCACCCGCAGCCGTTCCAGCTCCTCGTCCAGGGCCACGCCCGCAACCAGGTAGTAAGCAGCCATCGAGAGCGGGAGTCTCCTGCGAGGCGCGGATGGCTGACGGGCTCGCCGTTGGAGTTCGGGGTCCCGGTCTCAGACGGAAGCGGGCTTCGCGATCCAGTGTGCATCGACCCCGAGGTGGTCCCCGAGGCGCTCGAGGTGCTGGTCGAAGTGCAGGATGCCGACCCCCGCACCCTGCGCAGCGACGGCTACCGCAAGATCGGCCAGGGGAAAGCGGTGGGCGCCGTGCGAGCCGGCGTCAGCAAGCTCGCGCATCGTCGCCAGCGCCCCGCGCTGCACGCTGCGATCCGCGGGGATCTCGCGCAGACTCTCCAGCGTGCGCTCGACGGCGGCAATTCCTTCGGGCCCCCGGGCGTCAACCATCAGCTCGTAGCGCACCGGCCAGCACCAGCAGACGTCGCCGCGCTCGACGGCGCTCAGCAGCAATCCCCGCGCATTCGGATCCCGCCGAGCCTGCATCCAGGCGGAGGTGTCAGCAAGTACCGGGCCGGTCCCGTCCCAGAGCCGGACGGGCATCAGCCCGTGGGTGGGGCGTTCAATCGATCGACAGCGGCGAGGTCGAGGTCGAGCTGCGCGGCGTCCATCGCCTCGAACAGCGCCTCAGTGGCGACGCGGCGGTTGCGCCCAGCCTCCAGCTCAGCCTCTGCCCCCTCAACCGCAAGGCGGCGCAACAGCGTCGCGTCGGCCTCGCGGGTGCCGGTGGCGGCACGCACACGCGCCAGCGCCTCGCCCAGCTCTGGGTCGGCGGTAACGGCGATTCGGGGGTGCTTGGAGGGCATTAGGATCACAGTGTAGCTCTTCGGAGTTACTCCATGACATTCGGCCTGCCGCCCGCGGGGCATGACATCCTGACCGCGAATTTGGGCCCCTCTCGCGAACAGTGCCGGAACAGCTAGATGGCTTGGTGGGAAGCGATCCTGCTCGGCGCGGTCGAGGGGTTCACCGAGTTCCTGCCGATCTCCAGCACGGGGCACCTGACGATCCTCGAGCGGGTACTCGGCTACTCGACCACCGACCCCGACATCACCGCCTTCACGGCGATCATCCAGGTCGGCGCCGTTGCCGCCACGTTGCTCTTCCTGCGCCGTGACATCGCCAGGCTGACCGTCGCCTGGGTGCGCGGGCTGAGGAGCCCCGACCAGCGCGGGACCCGCGACTACCGCTTCGGCTGGGCGGTGATCCTCGGCTCGCTGCCGATCGTGATCGTCGGCCTCGCCTTCAAGGACGAGATCGAGACGACGCTGCGCAGCCTCTGGTTCGTCGGCTCGGCGCTGATCCTCTGGAGCGGCGTGATGTGGTTCGCCGACAGCCGCGCGACGCAGGAGCGCCACGAGGCCGACGTCACCTGGCGCGACACGCTGATCATCGGCATCGTCCAGTGCCTGGCGCTGATCCCCGGCGTCTCGCGCTCGGGGGCGACGATGTCCGCCGGTCTGCTGCGCGGGATCGACCGCGTCGCCGTCACCCGGCTTTCCTTCTTCCTCTCGATCCCGGCACTGACTGGGGCGGGGATCCTGCAGACGGTCACCGAGTTCGACAACATCTCCAGCGGCGTCGGCTGGGGCCCGACGATCGTCGCCACCCTGGTCAGCTTCGTCGTCGCCTTCTTCGCCGTCAGCTGGCTGCTGCGCTACATCGCCCGCCACACCTACTCGATCTTCATCATCTACCGGGTCGGGCTCGGCGTGCTGGTCCTGGCGCTGGTCGGAAGCGGCGCGCTGGCGCCGACCTAGGCCCGCTAGCAGAGGCGCTCGCGGGCGATCCAGTCCGAGCCGCGCGGCGGCTTGCGCATCTCGCGCCGCGGCCCGGCGCACTCACGAATGCGCCGGGGGCCACCGGAGCGGAGCAACGGGGTGGCCATACTCGACAGCAGCATCGGGATCGGGTCCACCGGCGTGTCGTAGCGCCGCACCTCGAAGTGCAGGTGCGGCCCGGTCGAGTAGCCGGTCGAACCGACGTAGCCGATCCGCGTGCCGCCGACGACCTGCTCGCCGACCCAGCTCGTGATCTCGGAGAGATGGGCGTACCAGGTGGTGTAGCCGAGCCGGTGCTGGATCACGACCAGGTTGCCGTAGCCGCCGTAGTTGTAGGCGGCGTAGATCGTCGTGCCGCGACCCGCGGCACCGACCCGCGTGCCGTAGGGAACCGGGAAGTCGAGGCCATCGTGGGTGCGGCCGCCGCCCCGCGCCGCGCCGAATCCGTCCCCGATCGGGCCGGGGACGGGCCGGAAGAAACTCACCGGGCCACTCGGGTAGCTGACGGGCTGGCTGGTGGCTTCGCTGCCCGAGCGCAGTGAGCGAATCGTCGCCGGCCCGGCGAGCCCGTCGACGCCGATACCCGCGGCGCTCTGCGCGCGCCGCACCGCTCCCCTGGTCAGCGGCCCGAAAAGGCCATCGGCCCTGCCCGGCCCGTGGCCGGCGCGCTGGAGCAGGAACTGCAGCGCCGCGACGTCCCAGCCCCGGTTGCCGAACCGCATTACCCGGCTGCCGAGCGGATGCCTCCCCCGCCAGCCCAGCGCCCGCCGCGTCCGCCGGCCTGCAATGCCGTCGGCCGCTAGGCCCCGACGGTGCTGGAAGGCGGTCACTCCGCGCCGGGTAAGCGGGCCCTTGATCCCGTCGACGAAGCCGCGGTAAAGATGCAACGACTTCAGCGCCGCCTGCAGGGCAGCCACGTTTGCGGGTGAGGCATCGGCGCGCGCGGGTACTGCAATCGCGATGACGATCAGCGCCGATGCGCCGATTCTCAGAACCGGACGCATCACCCAATGGTCGGTAATGCCGCTCCGATCTACAACCCCCGCAAGGATGTATGCATGCAGACGCCCCGCACGATCCAGCGCACCTACCTGACGCTGCTGCTCGGGAACACGCTGGCGGCGTCGTTCATCTGGGGCATCAACACGATCTTCCTGCTCGACGCCGGCCTCTCCAACCTGGAGGCGTTCGCGGCCAACGCCTTCTTCACCGCCGGCATGGTGCTGTTCGAGGTGCCGACCGGCATCGTCGCCGACACGATCGGGCGCCGCACCTCCTATCTGCTCGGCACGGTGACGCTGACGCTCTCGACCTTTCTCTACGTCGGTCTCTGGCAGATCGAGGCGCCGTTCTGGCAGTGGGCGGTCGCCTCGATGCTGCTCGGCCTCGGCTTCACCTTCTTCTCCGGCGCGGTCGAGGCCTGGCTGGTCGACGCGCTGACCGCGGTCGGCTTCACGGGTGAGATGGAGACGGTGTTCGGTCGCGGCCAGATAGTCACCGGCGTCGCGATGCTGACCGGCTCGGTGGCGGGTGGCTTCATCGCCCAGCAGACCAGCCTCGGCGTGCCGTTCGTGCTCCGCGGCGTCGTCCTGATCATCATGTTCGGTCTCGCCTTCCGGCTCATGCACGACATCGGCTTCACCCCCGAGAAGGGCGGCCGGCCGTTGGCCGAGATGCGCAAGATCGCCTCCGACTCGATCGAGTACGGCTGGCGGGTGCCCGCAGTCAAGTGGCTGATGGTCGAGGTGCTGTTCACCGGCGGTGTCGGCATCTACGCCTTCTACGCGCTGCAGCCCTACCTGCTCGAGCTGTACGGCGATCCGCAGGCCTACCAAATCGCCGGCCTGGTGGCAGCGATCGTCGCGGGGGCGCAGATCGCAGGCGGGATCGCCGCTCCCCGCATCCGCCGCCTCTTCCGCCGCCGCACCTCGGCGCTGATCGCCACGGCCGGCCTCAGCGTCCTCACGCTCGGACTTATCGGCCTGGTCGAGAGCTTCTGGGCGGTGATCTGCTTGATCGTGGTCTGGGGGCTGCTCTTCGCCGCCACCCTGCCGATCCGCCAGACCTACCTCAACGGCCTGATCCCCTCGCGCCAGCGGGCGACGATCCTCTCCTTCGACTCGATGATGTCCTCGACCGGCGGGGTCTGGACGCAGCCGCTGCTGGGCCGCGCGGCAGACGTCTGGGGCTACGCGCCCTCCTACCTGCTGGGCGCGGGGATCTCGGTCCTGGCGATTCCCTGCCTCGCCCTCTCCCGGCGGGAGGATGCGCCGGCCGACACGCTCGACATCACCGAGGCGCAGCCCGTCCCGCAGCCCGGCTGAGCTCGCGGCGGAGGGGCTCGCGGTCGGCAGTCTCGGGGCAACTGCGGGCGGGCTTGCGGGCGAGCGCTCACCTACTTCACGCTCGACGGCCTGATCGCCAGGCGCTACTCGGCGGGGCGGGGTCGGTCCGGGCGGGCCAGCGGATCGGATCCGGGCATCGCCCTCGCCCTCGGCGCCTTCCTCGACGGCATACCCGAGCAGCTCGTCCTCGGGATCGGGCTCGCCGGCGGCGAGGGGATCGGCATCGGCCTGCTCGTAGCGATCTTCGTCTCCAACCTGCCCGAGGCGATCGGCTCGGCGAGCGAGATGCGGAAGGCCGAGGTCAGCCGGCGTAGGGTCCTGCTGCTCTGGAGCGCCGTCGCGGCGATCTGCGTCCTCGCCAGCGCCGTCGGGTTCGCGATCGCAGACGCAACCTCGGGCGAGCTCCGCGCCGGGATCGACGGCTTTGCCGCCGGCGCCCTCCTGGTCATGCTGATCGACTCGATGATCCCCGAGGCGACGCGCAGCTCCGGCCGGGTCGCCGGGCTGGTCACGACCCTGGGCTTCGCCGTCGCGACCGCGCTTTCGAGCATCTCCTAGCTGTAGCTACTCAGAACGTTGTTCCAACTCGGCGAGCCGAGCCGCGGGCGTCTTGTGGCCGAGGGAGCCATGTCCTCGGGTGAAGTTGTAGTGGGTGAGCCAACCAGGAAGGGCTGCGGTCCTCTCGGCTGAGTTCGCGTAGATGGCTCCATAGGCCCACCGGTTCTGAAGCGTCTGGATGAATCGCTCGGCCTTGCCGTTTGTCCGCGGCCGATATGGCTGGGTGAAGAGGTGCTTGAGCCCGAGCTTCCCGACAGGCGCTCGCATGCGCATGGGAGCGGTAGCAGGAGCCGTTGTCGCTCATCACCCTCTCGACGACGATGCCCATCGAGGCGAACCACTGGACGGCCCGTCGCAGGAAGCCGATGGCGGTGACGGCGCGCTCGTCTGCAAGCACCTCGACGTAGGCGAGCCGGGTGGCGTCGTCCACGCAGACGTGGACGAACTCCCAACCGGCGACGCCGTAGCCGCGGGCATCGGTGAAGCGGTCGCGGCGGTTGCCGGTAACGCGATGGCCAGGTCGCAGGATGCGCCCCAGCTTCTTGATGTCGACGTGGATCAGCTCGCCTGGGCGCTTGCGCTCGTAGCGGTTGGGCGGCTCGGGTGGAGTCAGGCGACTCCGCTTGCCCAACCCGATTCGCTTCAGCCACCTGGAGACGGTTGAGAGCGCCATCCCGAGCACCTCGGCGATCTCGGCGGCGGTCATCCGCAGCCTTCGCAACGCCTCGATCGCCTTGACCCGTTCTGGTGGCAGCTGCGTCGGGTGCGCCTTCGGCGCAGAGCTGCGGTCGAGCAGGCCATCCTCCCCTTCAGCGCGCCAACGGGCGCGCCACTTGGCGGCGGTTCGCTCGCTGACGCCGGCGGCCTCGGCCGCCAACGTCAGCGACCAGCCTCCTTCAAGGCGATCTACGAGCAGGCGCCTGCTTTTCGGGCAGGTGCGGGCGTTAGCGTGGAGCTTCATCCGGTGTCCTCCTTGATCTGGGTGGTCAGCACCCCCAGCCTTCAAGGAGGCCCGGATGAACAACGTGGTGAGGAACTACACCTAGCTCAGACCCTGCAGACCGCCCCGCGCTCGCGCCAGCTGGTCGGAAGCGCGTTCCCATTCGCGCTGCAACTTCGCTTCGATCGAGTCGGGATCGCAGGCGGTATCGGCAAGACAGTCGCCCCACTCGTTGGCAGCGTCTATGTAGACGTTGAGAGCCCCCTCGGCAGGTGCGGCGACGTGGCTCAAGCAGACGATCCCGAGGCGGTCGGCGACGACACTTGCATAGCTGCCCCGCACCCGGTTGACGCTGCTTAGGTACTGCTCGTAGTCGAGTCCGACCGCGAGCGTGTTGCCCAGCGATTCGATCGAGTCGAGGAGGTCACCCAACTCCGCTCCGCAGTGCTTGGCCGCCGCCGAGCGCACGGGCTTCGGCGCACTTGCTTCACCCACCGCCGCGCTTGGCGTTGCCGCGGGCTTCCCCGCCGCTGCGGTATTCCCCTGGCCGTTACCGGCGGTCGCCGTTCCCTCCTCACCACAGCCGGGCAGGATCACCGTCAAGCTCAACAGCGCGGCGATTACCGCGATTGGGCCGGAGCGCATCGGCGTAGTGTAAGAATCCACCGATGTTGGGGGTGCGCAAGCTTGCGGTGGTCGCTGCGCAGGTTGCCCTGCTCGTCCTCGCTCTGACGGCGCCTACCGTGAAAGCAAGCGGGACCGGCGGCGTGCTGGTCGTGGGTGACAGCCTCGAGGTGCTGACCATCCCCTACCTGAAGCGATACCTGCCCGGCGTGCCGCTCACCACCAACGCCGTCGGCGGCTACAACAGCTACCAGATCTTCGACCTCTTCGAGCAGAGCTACGACCCCTCGCACTCGGTGATCGTCTTCGACGCGGGTACCAACGACAACCCAGCCTATCCGCAGATCCTGGCCGAAAACCTGACCGCAGTCGCCGCCCGGATCGGCGACCGCTGCATGGTCGTACCGACCATCCACGGCCTTACCGTTAATGGCATCGGCAACGAGGGCAAGAACAGTGTAGTCCGCTCATTCGCCGCCTCGCGCCTGGGAACGCAGGCGCCCGACTGGGCCGGCGCCGTCGCCGCCCGTCCCGAGCTGATGCAGGCCGACGATCTGCACCCGGTTCCCGCCGGCGCTGACTACCGGGCGCAATTGATCGCCCAGGGCGTAAAGGGCTGCCTTGCCTTCAGCCACGCGCCAACGATGGAACCACTGATCGAGTCTGGCCCCGAGCTCGCCCCAGTCGACAAGTTCGCCCGGCGGCAGGCGCTTCTCGCCCGCACGATCGCCACCTCGCTGGGCGAGGCGGTCGCGATGCAGATCGCCGGCCGGCAACCACTTTTAGTGACCGCACTCGGAATGATCTCTCCCGATGCCTGAACCAGTTAAGCGCGGGCAGCGCTACATGCCGGGACTCGACGGCCTGCGCGCGATCGCGGTGCTTGGTGTGATCCTCTACCACCTCAACTTCACCTGGGCCGAAGGTGGGCTACTGGGTGTGGGTGTGTTCTTCACCCTCAGCGGCTACCTGATCACCGACATCCTGCTGAACCAGGTGAACAGTGGCGGGATCAAGCTGAAGTCGTTCTGGCTCGCGCGCGCCCGCCGCCTGCTGCCCGCCCTGTTCCTGATGCTGATCGTGGTCACGGCTTGGGTGACCCTGATCGGACCACACCAGCCACCGGACTTCCGCAGCGCCGCGCTCAGCGCCGCCGCCTACTTCAACAACTGGTGGCTGATCATCCACGACGTCTCCTACTTCGATCGCTTCGCGCCGCCCGATCCCCTCAACCACCTCTGGTCGCTCTCGGTCGAGGAGCAGTTCTACATCGTCTGGCCCTTCCTGCTGATGCTCGGCCTGCGCCTCGTCCCCGAAGCGGCGCGGAAGACCGGCGTGCGTCCCCGCCTCGCCGCGGTCACCGCCGCCGCCGCGGTCGCCTCGGGAATCCTGATGGCAATCCTCTACAGCCCCTCGCTCGATCCCTCGCGGGTCTACTACGGAACCGACACCCGCGCGCTCGAGCTGCTGGCCGGCGCAACGCTGGCGATGCTCTGGCCGAGCCGGCGCCTGCACGCGCGCATCGCCGCCCCAGCGCGGCACACGATCGAGGCCGCCGGGGTGGTCGGTCTCGTGGTGATCGCGCTGATGTTCTGGCGCGCCGATGAGTTCTCGCCCTTCCTCTACCGCGGCGGCTTCGCGCTGCTCGCCTTGGCCTCGGTGCTCGCAGTCGCCGCGCTCGCCCACCCGGCCTCGCGGCTCGGCCCGATCGTCGGCTGCAAACCGATGCGCTGGATCGGCGAACGCTCCTACGGCATCTACCTCTGGACCCTGCCGATCATCGTCCTCACCACCCCCGAGGGCGCGCAGGGCGCCGACCTCCTCCGCGCGATCCTCCAGGTCGCGGCGATCATGGCCGTGGCCGAGCTCTCCTGGCGCTTCGTCGAGAACCCGATCCGCCACGGCGCCCTGGGTCGGCTCTGGAAACAGTGGCGGGCAGGACGCCTGCAACGTGAGCAATTAGACCGGCGCGGCTGGGCGATCGTCTCTGCCAGCGCCGTCGTCGTGGCGATCGCCAGTGCCGGCCTCGCCGGCGTCGGCGTCTCCAACGAGCCGCAGGCGATCGGCTCCGAGACGGTGACCAAGACCGTCACGGCGAAAAACGTGAAGCGCGCGCCGCTGGCTACTTCCTGCGAAGCGGTCATCCACATCGGCGACTCGACCTCCGAGGGGCTCGTCTCCGAAGAATATTTGCCCGACCCGAGCCAGTTGATCAGCGCCCAGTACACCCGCGTCGGCGCCACTACCCAGCATCTCGAAGTGTCCGGAGCGCGCTCTATCTATGAGAACTTCGAAGGGCTACCCAACGCCCAGGAAGTCGCCGAAGCCTGGAAGAACGAAGGCTTCAAAGGGTGTTGGGTGCTGGCGATGGGCACCAACGAGGCGGCCAACGTCGCTGCCGGTTCCTCCTTCACCTACGACGACCGGATCGACAGCATGATGGCGACGATCGGCGACGAACCGGTGCTGTGGGTGAACGTCAAGTCGATCGTCAAGAACGGCCCCTACGCCTCCACCAACATGGAGGAGTGGGACGAAGCGCTGCTCGAAGGGTGTGACCGCTATCCGCACATGCGGATCTACGACTGGGCCGCCGAGGTCAAGGATCCCTGGTTCATCCCCGACGGGATCCACTTCACCTCGGAAGGCTACGCCGAACGCGGCAGGCTGATCGCCGACGCGCTGCTGGCGGCCTTCCCCAACTCGAAGCCCTTGGCGATGGCCGACCAGGACGACTGCCTGATCTCACCGCCGCTCACGGAATCTTCTTGAAGTAGGCCCAGCGGTCATACAGGCCCAGCGCCGCCGCCAGGGTGTCACCGCGGATCGTGGTCGTGCCGCGGGCGCCGATCAACTTCGCGTAGTCGACCCGCGGCGAGTCGCCGCGCTTGGTGACTTTGATCCCGCGCAGGCTGCCGTTCAGGTAGGAATCGAGGCGGAGCTCATCTCCGCCTGGGAGAAGCGGAAGGTCCACTCGTGCAGGGGCGAGTAATAGTCGTAGGGGTCCTCGACACTCTGCAAGTAGGGAACGTCCGGCGCACCGAGGAAGCCCGACTCGGTGCGGCCACCGGAGGAAGAGAAGTAGGTCGTCTGGGCGATCTCGCCGGCGAAGGTCGCCACCTCGCCACGGGTCGAGTGGACCGCCAGGTCGGTTCGCTCGCTCTCGATCTCGACGCCGCCGTAGACCTGGGTACGGGTGTCGGCGTAGAGGTCGAAGCCGTTGCCGCCAACGTCGGTCGAGAGGGCGATCGAGCGCGCCGCCACGGCAAATGCCTTCAGCGTCGCCATCGGCCATTCGGGCGGCACCTCGCCGGGCAGCGAACCGCGCGCGTAGCTGTTCACGTTGAGCCGGTTGATCACATTGAGCGAGCCCGCGGCCGACTCGGTCGGGACCAGCTCGAGCGCGCCACGATAGACGCCGACGCCGGCAATCTGGATCGGTCCGCGGCCGCTGGCGTGAAGCCGCTCGCCGCAGCGGGCGACCAACTTGCCCGAGTTCGAGAGCAACCGCACCGACGAGCCCCGTCGCCTGGCCCTGTAGCTGCGCTGCGGCTCGAGCGAGCGACCGCAGGCCGCGGTCGCGCGGCTGAAGCTGACCTCGCCGGGGCTGATCGCCAGCAGCACGGTCACCGCCGGCGACCCGGGCATCTCGGCGAGCCGGATCCCACGGTAGTAGTGGCCGAGGATCTGCCGGTAGCCGGCGCCGTGTTTGCCGTAGCCGTAGGCGCCGTAAGCGCTCATCCCAACCCCGTGGCCAAAGCCGCCGCCTTTGATCACCCAGGTAGCAGCGGCACTGGCCGCCGTAGGGGCCGAGCCGACCGCGAGAAGGATCAGCGACAGCACTGCGATCCGCGCTCTCGTCATCCGGCCCGAGACTAGCGACGCCCTCAGCGCAGGACGCAAGATCCCCTGCCGGGACTCAGTTCCCGGTTGCGGAGAAGTGCTGGTAGTCCTTGGGCCAGGACCAGTTGCCCGCCCACTCCCAGCCGATCGCGGCGAAAGCGGCGACCACCCCGCCGTCGCGGTGGATCATGCCCTTACTGTGGCGCGCTCGGCGGGCGTAGGGGGCGCCGGCGGGCGGTGAGACGTAGCCGGAGTCGGTCACGTAGGGGTTCTCGATCGGGTTGACGTCGATCGCCCTGCCGAATGCGTGTTCGGACCAGACTCCAGGTTGCCCGGCGACAAAGCGACAGTTGAAAGCGGAGGTGTTGTCGGCTGCCATGCTGCGGCGATCGTCGGCGCCATAGGCATCGACCAAACGCATCTGCCGAATCGGGAAGCGCTGCCGGTAGAGCGAGCGCATCACCCCCAGCATCCCCCGCGCCGCGTCGCGATTGACGACCAGCCGGCCGCGGTGGACCCGGCCATCGAACCCCCAGTGGCCGACTCTCAACAAGCGCAGCTCGGCGAAGCCGACGGGACAACCGGGACGCCACGACACACCGCTCATCCGCGCCCGCGTCTCGGCGTCGATGCGCTCTACCCTGCCGTGGAAGGCGGGCGTTTTGCCGAGCGCATCTGCCCCCGCTGTCGGAGCGGTGAGCAGGAGAGAGGCGAGTAAGACCAGAGTGACCTTCACGGCAGCCAAGCTATCGAGCTGTGATCCCCGAGCCTGTGTATCGCGCGTAATACTGTGCCTTTGTGGCATACATGAGCATCCGCGACCTATGCAATCGCGGCGACGAGGTAGTTGACCGCGCGGCACGCGGCGAGCAGATCACGATCACTCGCTCAGGACGAGAGGTTGCCGAGTTGCGCTCGATACGGCCCCCCCTTTCGGCTGAAGCTCTACTGAGACGCTGGAACGGGCTTCCTCCCGTCGACGCGAAGGCTCTACGTGCCGACGTCGACCGGTCGCTCGATCCAACTCCGTGAGCGAGGAGACAACACCCAAGGTGTCAGGCGCGGTGCGTCAATGATCGGATCGCGTCTACTCGCGCTTGCTTGCCTTGCGGGCATGCTCCTCGCCCCCAGCGCCAGCGCCGAAGAGCCGAAAGTAGAGGTGGGGCGGGTTGGGCTGGCGCTGCCCGCGGATGGCCGCGGCGCCCTGCTGGTGCCGGTTCGCTACCCGATCCAGCTGGTCGGTCAACGGCTCGAGCTGCGGCTCTCGCTGCGCCGGCCGGGACGGGGCACGATCGACTCCTGGATCTCGCGGACGCACGCCAACGGCGGTCCGTTGCGGCTGCCCGAGCGGCGGCGTTGGTTCAGCTTCGTCCACCGGATCGACCTCAGCCGCCGCACCACGCGGCGGCTCCGGCACGGGCTGATGCCCAGGCCGATCGCCGTGGTCAACGCTAGCGCCGCACTCGACCTCAACCGGGACGGCAAAGCGGACCTTGCCGCCGGCGACACCGAGCGACAGCCGCTACCCCGCGGCTACGCCCGGGGCCTCTGCGCCACCGTGCCCCAGCTGCGAACCAGGGCCGGACGACCGCTCAGCGCCAGACTGCCAAGCTGCGGCGCGAGCGTCCGCTGGCATGTCTCACCTGCCCAGCACGGCGCCGCCACGATCCGCGACGGGCGGCTGATCTACCGCCCGGCGAGAAGGTTCCGAGGAACCGAGTCGCTCGAGCTGCGCGGCCGCGTGACGGGGGCCGGGGCATCGGCGCGCCGGGCCAAGCTGGTGGCGCCGGTCCAGATCAAGGTGCTGAGCGGCGCCGAAGTCTCAGTGCGCGCGCTCGGCGACTCGGTCACCGCCGGCTTCGGCTACTACGACGACGGCACGCAGATGCAGTTCACCAGCCTGCTCAGCTGCAAGCCGGGGGCAAAAACGTATGACGACGCCTGCTCCTCGAACTCACTCGACCGCAGCAACGAAGCGTCACAGGTCGAATACGCCCCGGACTACGGCCTCTCCAACAACGTCTCCTGGGCAGCGCAATGGGCGAACCAGTACGGCGTGACCAACTACGCGAACTTCGCTGTCAGCGGTTCCGAACCGAAGGACTGGAGCCCCGGCGGTCAGTTCTACGACACGACCAAACGGATTGAGGCCGAAAGCCCCGACTACATCCTGCTCACCGCCGGCGCCAACCCGCTGCTCTCCGAAATGCTCTTCGGAATCGACAACATGGGCTGCGCGATCTGGGCTGACATCGCAGGTAAGTACCGCGAATGCATCGAGGAAGCCTTCGCCGGGGTGAAACTGCGGGCCAGCCTGAAAGCGCTCTACACCGAGCTGGTCGACAACACTCACGCGACGATCTACCTGATGCAGTACCCGCTCTCGGTGCCGGCCTCGGCGCTCGCCTACTCAGCGACCCAGATCGCGATGATGGGGGCGATGCTGAACGGGGAAATCGCCGCGGCCGCGGACGAAGTGAACGGCGCCAGGCTGCGGGTCATCGCCCCGCCCCACTTCAACGTCGGCATCGACATCTCGCCGGTCTTCCCCGCTGAATACACCTGCTCCAGCCTCGGCTACGGAGTCGACGGCCGCAGCGTCCAGTCCGATCCGAGCCAGGACGAGTTGCTCGTCGACCACCCGCTCTCCTTCTGCTCGGGTCCGGCGAAGGGCCCAGCCTGGGTGATCAGCGGCGACACCGGCATCCACCCCAGCGCAACGGGCTACGCACAGATGGCGTCGCAGCTGCCGGCGCCCGAATAGAAGGCGAGCGGCGCCTTTCGAGCGCGACGGCGATGCTCGGACGGTCACCCCGCTCTCGCCCTGAGCTACAGCTGCGTGGCAATAACCCCGATCAGGGCCGCGATGATGCCGCCGCCTATCTGGAACATAGTGCGGTGGAGTCCGGCGAACCCCTGGTGCATCTCGTTGCGTAATGACT
Organism: uncultured Solirubrobacterales bacterium; assembly: GCA_963824215.1. Classification (GTDB taxonomy): domain Bacteria; phylum Actinomycetota; class Thermoleophilia; order Solirubrobacterales; family 70-9; genus VRUE01. Next base: position 323,684 of record CAWGOE010000001.1, read on the forward strand.
TGGTTTCCTCCCGGAGAGACTCGGTCTCCTCCCGCGTCTCTCTCCGGAGCAATCCGATCTCCTCGCCTGTCCCCCTCCGGAGCAGCCCGATCTCTTCGCCCGCCCCCCTCCTGAGCAACCCGATCTCTTCCCGGAGCAACTTGAACTCTTCCCTGGACTCGCTTCGCAGCATCGCGATGTCTGCGTGGACCCGCTCGAAGCCGTCGTCCAAGCGCTCGTCTGTCCAGTTGTTCCTCATCGCCTCCATGATTACAGCACTGTAGACAAGAGGATGCACAAGTGTTGCGCGAAACGTAAATCTTTGGCGCATTCCTTGTCGCGAATCATGCCCGGCGGGCTGGCTCACTCGAGCACGACCTCGCCGGCAGGCTTGTCCTCGCGCAGGCCCTTGAACGAGCCATGGCGGACCAGCCCGTCCCCGGTCAGCTCGCGGAACTCGATCTCGGCGACGAGACTCGGCTCGACGTAGCGCGCCGCCCGCGGCCCTCTGCCGCTCGCGAAGGGGTTCTTCTTGCGCTCCAACGGCTTCAGGCGCTTAGTCAGCTCGGCTAGGTCCTGCTCGGAGAAGCCGGTGCCGACTTTGCCCGCGTAGCGCAACTTGCCGTCCTCGTAATAGCCGACCAGGAGTGAGCCGAGCTGGCCCTGCCGGCGACCCTGTCCCGGTTGCCAGCCGCCGATGACGAACTCCTGACGGCCAATGTTCTTCACCTTCAGCCACTCGCCGGTCCGCTTGCCCGGTGAGTAGGCGCTCTCGAGTCGCTTTATCACCAAGCCCTCCAACCCCCGCTCCCCGCTGACCGCGAGCAGCTCCTTGGCGTGCTCGGTCGAGTAGGCAGGCGTCTGCCAGCTCGGACCAGCCAACTCCAGCTTCTCCAGTAGCTCGCGCCGGCGTCGGTATGGCTCAGCCATCAGATCGAAGCCGTCGAGATAGAGCAGGTCAAAGATCACGTAGGTCACCGGGTGGGTCTTCATCCGTTCGCGGACCACGGCCTCAGAGGTCTGGTGGATGCGCTGCTGGAGAAGGGCGAAGCTCGGCCTCCCGTCAGCGTCGAAAGCGACCAGCTCACCGTCGAGAACGGCATCGAGGGTTCCTACCTGTCGGGAGAGCCGCCGCACCTCGGGGTACTGGGCGGTGACGTCGCGCAGGTTCCTGGTCTGCAGATTGAGGCGACCGGGCCGGCAGTAGGCGATCGCGCGCACCCCATCCCACTTGATCTCGGCCGCCCAGCCCTCCTCCTTGGCCGGCAGCTTGTCGAGCCGGGCGAGCATCGGCACGATCGACCCGGGGAAGGGATCGCGCGCCTCGCTGGGCGAGTCCATGCGGTGGATCATCCAGTCCTTCGGTCCGCCAGCGCGAAAGAGCGCGTAACGCCCGCTCAGCCGCCCGCCGGCGAAGCTGACGATGACTTTCTCCTCCTCCCACTTGTCGCATTCGTAAGTGCCCCTGTCCCAGATCCGCATCGTGCCGGCGCCGTACTCACCGGCCGGGATCTCGCCCTCGAACTCCAAGTACTCCAGTGGATGGTCCTCGGTGTGGACGGCCTTGCGGTTTTCGCTCGGGTCTTGCGGGATGCCGTTGGGGACGGCCCATGACACCGCCACACCATCGTGCTCGAGGCGCAGGTCCCAGTGCAGGCGCCGGGCGCTGTGTTCCTGCACGACGAAGCGAGGCGCGCCTTTCTTGCCGCGAGTGCGGCGTGGCCTCGGCTCGGGGAAGCTCCCAAGGTCGCGCTTTCGCTCGTACTCAGCGAGCTTGCCACCCTTTCTTCGCTTCTCATCAGCCATCCGCCTTAGCCCCTGACGATAGCCAGCAAGTCGAGCGCGGGATTGGTCGGCTACAGCTGCGTGGCGAGAAGTCCGAGCAAGGCGACGAATATCCCAATCCCAAGCTGAAAGAACATCCGCTGCCAGTGGTCGAATCGGTCTTCGAACTTCCCGAAACGGTCGCTGAAGTCACGGAACTGTTCGCCGATCTGATCGAAGCGTTCGTCGTGACGATCGAGGCGCCCCTCCAAGCCGGCAAATCGGCCATCGATCCCCGTGAATCGCTGTTCGACCTTGGAGAACTGCTGGTCCACTTTGGCGAATCGCGCGTCAACCCTGTTGAACTGCTGATCCACCCTGTCGAACCGCTGATCGACCTTGTCGAACCGCTGATCGACCTTGGAGAACTGCTGATTGACCTTGGAGAACTGCTGATTGACCTTGTCGAACCGAGCATCCACCTTGTCGAACTGGGCATCCACCTTGTCGAACCGCCCGTTCGTCTCAACCCGGAAGGCGCCCACCTCTGCGCGGATCGCCCGTAGATCGGCGTCGACTCGATCGAAGCCGTCGTCAAGCCGCTCGTCGGTCCAGCTCTGCCTCATCGCCTCCATAATGGCATTGTAGACAGAACGATGCGCGCAGATGTTGCGCGCATCGTAAAATTACTGCGCAAGAAAGCTCAGGTTTTACGCTCGAGATCCGCGGCCTCCTCAGCCTTCTCGTCGGCGTGCTCGCGAGCCTGGTCGCGCTCCTCCTTCGCCTCGCCCTTTTTCTCCTCGAGCCTGCCTTCGCGGCGCAGCGATGCGTCATCGGTGAGGTCTCCGGCGGCCTTCTTTGCTCTGCCGGTGAGCTTGTCGAGAATGCCCATGTGTATTCCTTCCGTCGTTATCGCGGACCCAACTGGTACCCCTTGCAGACGCCGCGATAAACGCCGGAACGACACCAGACCCTCAACCCCAGCTCGTCCCCGAATCCGCCGGGCGGCAAATCCCTATCCCTAACGTGGGTAGTCCCCCACCCCGACGAACGAGCGACCTCGAATCGACAATCCACTGAATCCAGCACGCCTCGCCGCCACGGCAGTGGTCGCCCTCGCGCTCGTTGGCTGCGCGAGCGCCGAAGAGGCGCAGCTCACCCCGGTCGCCGGCTTCGAGCGCTGCGACGACGCTGCCGCCCCGGACGCCGAGGCGCGCTGTCTACCCACCGATTTCCCGCAATGGGAGTTCGAATCCGTGCGCCCGGCAGCCGAGGGGCTCTTCACGGTCAGCTTTCAGGACAGCGAGGATTCACGCCCCTGGGTGATCGTCTTCGATAGCGACGGCGAGCCGCGCTGGTGGTACAGGCCCAACACCCGCGCGCTCTGGGCGCAGATCCTCGCCGACGGCACGATCTCCTGGCCACGCTCCTTCGGCGATGGCTACGGGTTGGATCCGCGCATGGCTCATGAGATCCGCTCGCCCTCGGGCGAGCTGCTGCGGTTGGTGCGGACGAAGGGAGCGATCATCGACGGCCACGAGCTGCGTGAGCTGGGCAACGGCAACGTGCTGGTCGACTCCTATGTGCCAGAAACGGCTGACCTGCGCCGCTTCGGCGGCCCGGCCGAGGCGGCGATCGTCTCCGCCGAAATCCAGGAAATCGACCCCGAGGGGCGGGTACTGTGGCGCTGGAACTCGCGCGGGCACATTGGCCTTGACGAGACCGGGCGCTGGTGGCACAACGTGCTGGCCAACCCGCGGCGGCGATTGCAGGGCCTCGAGTCCTTCGACCCCGTGCACATCAACTCGATCGAGCCGCGGGGCCCCGACGAAGTCGTGATCTCCACCCGCCACACCGACGCCGTATACGGGATCCGTCGCTCGAGTGGCGAGGTCGCCTGGAAGCTCGGCGGCATCGAGACGCCCGACTCGCTGCAGGTCGCCGGCGACCCAGCGCGGAAGCTGCTCGGCGGTCAGCACGACGCCCGCATCGCCGCCGACGGCAGCCTCAGCGTCTTCGACAACGGCAAGGACCGCCCGCGGCGCCCGCGGGTCGTCTTCTACCGGCTCGACCTCGAGCAGGGCAAAGCGATCTACCAGGGCCAGCTCAACGACCCTCAGGTGAAGACCAGCCACTGCTGCGGCTCCGCCCGCCAGCTCCCCGACGGCGGCTGGCTGGTCAGCTGGGGGGACAATCCGCTCGTCACCCAGTTCGACGCCGCTGGCCGGATCGATTTCCGCTTGGAGCTCCCCGCCCCAACCTTTAGGGCAGTGCCAGCTCCCCCCGATGCGACCAGCCTGGCCACGCTGGAACGAGGTGTGGAGCGGATGGTGGCTGGGCGGTAACCGCCAGCGATCTCGGTTGCGACTGCTACCGTGAAGGAGTCGGGTCTGGCCAATTCGCCTCCCGAGAGGTTCCGTTTCCTCCGTGCGCTTGCTTTGCGTTTAGGGGTCGCTGGATCTCCCCTATCGCTCAAAAAGGAGCTCACAAAACTATGTCGTTCGCCGAACTCGGCGTCTCCAACACTGTCGTGCGCGCGCTCTCACAGCGCGGCATCGACGAACCTTTCCCGATTCAACAAATGGTCATCCGCGACGCGCTCGCCGGCCATGATCTTCTCGTCCAGTCGCCGACCGGCTCCGGCAAGACGCTCGCCTTTGGAGTGCCGCTTGTCGACCGGATCGAGCCGGACACGAAGCGCCTATCCGCTCTCGTCCTCGCCCCCACCCGCGAGCTGGCGGGGCAGATCGTCGACGAGTTGGGCTCTGTCGCCGACGCGCGCGGGCTGCGGATCGCCGCCGTCTACGGCGGCGTCGGCTTCGGCCCGCAGAGCGCCGCCGCCAAGCGCGCCGACATCGTCGTCGCCACCCCCGGCCGGCTCGAGGACCTGATCGCCCGCGGCGTAATCTCGCTCAACCGGGTTCAGATCCTCGTTCTCGACGAGGCCGACCGCATGCTTGACATGGGGTTCAAGCCGGCGGTCGACCGGATCGTCGCCGACACCCCCGACGAGCGCCAGACCCTCTTCTTCTCGGCGACCCTCGAGGGAGCGACCGGCAAGATCGCCACCGCCTACACGCGCAAGCCGCGCCGCCACACCCGCGCGGCGAGCGAGGCGGAGGCAGCCGACATCGAGCATCGCTTCCTCCACGTCGACTCGCAAAGCGCCAAGCTCGAGCATCTGGTCGAGCAGCTGCGCGGCGAGGGCGGCGGGCGCACCCTGGTCTTCGTCCGCACCAAGCGCGGCGCCGATCGCCTCGTCAAACGCCTGCGCAAACACCAGGTCGAGGCCGCCGCAATGCACGGCGACAAAAGCCAGGGCCAGCGCGAACGCGCCCTCGCCCGCTTCGAGCGGGGGGACATCGAAGCGCTGATCGCAACCGACGTCGCCGCCCGCGGGATCGACGTCGACGGGATCACACAGGTCATCAACTTCGACGCCCCCGGCGACCAGGACGCCTACGTACACCGGGTCGGCCGCACCGGTCGGGCCGGGAACAGCGGCACCGGGATCAGCTTCGTGCTCGCCGACCAGGTCGACGAGGTGCGGCGCATGGCCGTCGCTCTCGGCCTCGTCCGCGAGTTCGACCGCGAACGGGTAAACCACAAGCCCACTAAGCCGCAGCAACAGCAACGACAGCAGGGCGCGCCCAGGCGTTCGCGGCGCCGCCGGCGTGCCAAGGCGGCGCGATGACCGTAGCCGCCCCGACGTCCCGCAAATGGACCTGTGACCGCTGCGGTGTCTCGGTCGGCCAGATAGACGGTGCGGAAGTACCGATGCCCGAGAGTTGGGTCAGCGGGGACGACGGTCGTTTCTGTCTTACCTGCCGCCGCGAGCGAGCTGCGGAGGCGGCCCTCGACGCGGCGCCGGCCGACTGCAGTAACGACGCTCGGGCCAAATTGCGCCGCGCCGGACTGGTCGAGTTCGAGGTGCGCCGCGCCCCGGATCGCGCTGACAACGCGATCGCCAAGGCTTGTCATACCTCAGCCTCTGCCGTCGCCGCGGCGCGGCAGCAACTCCAACCTCAGGCCAAAGCGTCCGCGCGCCGATAGGGAACTACCGTGGCACAACTCGGCATCGCACTGGCCCTCATCGCGGCCCTAATGACCAACTGCGCCTCGCTGCTCAAGCACCGGGGCTGCCACCGCACGGAGGCGGTGAGCATCCGCCGGCCGCTGCGCAGCGCCCGCGCCCTGGCCGGCTCGCGCTGGTTCGCCGCCGGCTGGGGCTTGGCGGCTGTCGCCTGGCTGATCCACGTTGCGGCGCTCTCGATGGCGCCGATCTCGATCGTGCAGGCGGTGCTCGCCGGCGGCGCGGTGACCCTGGCGGTGCTCTCGCAGCGGCTCTTCGGCGACCCGGTCGAGCGGCAGCAATGGCTGGCGCTGCTGCTGGGCGGCTTCGGGCTGGCGCTGCTCGCGCTCACGCTGCCGCAGCTGCACGGCAGTCACTCGGAGTTCACCCCCGGCGCGATCCTCGGCTTCGAGGGCGGGTTGGCGCTGATTGCCAGCGGCCTCGCCCTCGGCCACCGCTCGCCGCGACTCGCCGCTCGCCGGGGGGTGCTCCTCGCCGTGCTCGCCGGCACGTTGATCGCTTTTGCCGGCGTCGCGATCAAGGGCCTCTTCGGCGCCGGCGAGGTCTCGATCGCGGTGCTGGCACCCTGGATCGCGCTGACCGTGGTCTGCGGCGTCATGGCCCAGTACGCGGTCGTGGCGGCGCTGCAGGGAGGCCAGGCGATCGAGACGATCGGCCTAATCGGGTTGGTCGCCAACGCGACCCAGATCGCCGGCGGCGTGCTCGTCTTCGGCGATCCGCTCTCCGCCGATCCGCTCGGCATCGCCCTGCAGGCAACCGCCTTCGCGATGGTCTGCGGCTCGGCCCTGCTGCTCCCATCGCGCGCTCAGCGCGCCTTGGCGCCAGCCTGAACAACCGGGATCGCGCGCACCGCGTAGCGTTTTCCCCGCTCTCATGCCGGGTAGTCCGCCGGCATGAAGTTCCTCTTCGCCCCGATCGGGATCCTCGCCGGCCTGGCTGCCGGCTTCGCCGCCCAGAAGGGCTTCGAGAAAGTCTGGGCGATCTTCGACGAGCAGGAGGCCCCCGAGGCGGAGGATCGCGAGGTCTCCTACCCGAAGCTCGCGCTGGCGCTAATCCTGGAGGGGGCGATATTTCGCCTGGTCAAAGGGATGGTCGATCGCGGCGCCCGCCTCGGCTTCGCCTCGCTGACCGGCAGCTGGCCGGGCGAGCAGGACTCCTCCAAGTAATTAGGAGGGCCTACCCCTTGCGCCACTTCTTCCAGCCACGGCGCATCTTGCGCCGGAAGGCCTTGGGCTTCCTGGCGTAGAGGCGCTCGCCGAGGTCGAAGGCGGCGCCGGCGAGCTCCTGCTGACGCTCGGCGATCGCGGCGACCAGAGCGGGGCGTTCGGCGAGCGGCAACTCGCGGCGCAAGAGATCGTCGCGGAGGACGGTGAGATCGTGGTGGTCGCCAAGAGCATCGGCGAGCTCATCGGCCCACCCGAGCGCATCGTGGAGCGCCTTGGGACGAGCGTCGCGCAGAATGCGCAGGTGGTACCAAAGGTCCTTGGCGCGCTTGCGCCACTGGTGCATGTTCGCCCCGCTCGGGTCCTCAGCGGCGCGGCGCATTTCGCGTTTGCCGCGGCTGTAGGCACGACAGATGCCAGGACCGACCAACTTCCAGGAATCGGCGGACTCCAGCGGCCAGGCCTCGACCCGCCTGCGCCCCTCTTCGACCGCTTCCAGCGCCGCCCCAACCGAGTCCGCGTCGCCCTCGCGCGCCGCGCGCACGGCGAGATTGCGCTCTTGCCGCAGCTCGCCGAGCCAATCGGAGGTGTCGGTCGGCGCCAGTCGGTCCGAGAAGTGCTCACGGAGGCCCTCCAGCGCCTCCAGCTTCGCCTCGGCGTCGCGGCTCGTTGAGAGCAGCCGGCCAGCTGCCCGGTAGCGCTCGTTTTCGGCCCGGTAGACATCGTCGCCAAGCACGCGGCGAATCAGCCGAATCGCGGCACGCAGCTTCTTCATGTCTTTGCGGGCAGCGTGGATGCACTCAGACGGCTCCTCGGCCGTCCGAGCCTCGCGCAACCGCTCCGCTGCGCGTTCCACGCGCTCCAAAGCGATCCGCCGCATCCCCGCGGCTGGCTTCTCGTCCGCCTCGAGGCGGTAGGGCATGAGGCGATGTTAGAGCGGGACCTACGCATCGTATGGTCGGGTATCCTTGAGCATCAGGATGGCGGCTGTCACCTTCATTACGCTCGGGCCAACGGGGACCTGCCACGAGCGCGCGGTGGAGCGGTATGCCGAGTTCCAGGGGATCGAGGACTACGGGATCGAGCTGATCACCGACTTCTTCGTCGGCCTGGAGATGCTGCGCGAGACCCCGGGCGCCTTCCTCGTCCAGTGCAGCGCCCACCCGCTGGTCCACGAGATCACCGAGAAGTACTGGACCGAGGTCTGGGTCGTCGACACCTTCATCTACCCGACCAAGCACCTGGTGCTGCTCAGCCGCAAGGAGGTTGAGGTGCCGCGGTCGCTGGGGATCGTCCCGGCGACCAAGGGCTACGTCGACCTCTCCCAATGGGAGGAGGTGATCGACGTCGCCTCGAAGCCGATCGTCGCCGAAGAGCTGCTTGCCGGCCGCTACGACTCCGGCCTGACCCACATGGAGCACGTCGAGGAGCACGCCGACGAGCTCCGCCTCGACCTCGACATCGGCGAAATCGACACCACCTGGGTCGTCTACGGCAAGCAGAAGCGCTTCCAGGGCGAGGTCATCGGCATCCCCTCGGCGGAGCTCTTCGCTCAACCGCAAGCGGTCTAGCCTATTCCGGCAGGGCTTCCACTTAACTTTTCGAGTTACGCCTGTGGCTACGGCAATTGTTCGCGGCGAAAAAGTACAAGACGTTCCAGCCCTACCGGAATAGGCCTTAAGCTCCCGAGCCATGAGGGTCGCGGTCGCTGGTGGTACTGGTGTCCTGGGTAAAGCCCTGGTCGCTGAGCTGGTGGCAAGGGGTGACGAGGTTCGGGCCCTGAGCCGCACCGCGCCGAAGAAGCTGCCGGAGGGCGCCTCTTACCACCGTGTTGATTTGACCAGCGGTGACGGTCTGGCCGAGGCGCTCGGCGGCGTCGAGGTCGTCGTCGACGCCGCCAACTCGAGCCCGCGCAACGCGGGGCCGGTCTTGGTCGATGGGACCGAACGGCTGCTCGCGGCCGGAGCTCAGGCAGGGGCGCGCCATCACGTCGGCATCTCGATCGTCGGCTGCGACCGGGTGCCGACGTCCTACTACGAGGTGAAGGTCAAGCAGGAGGAGGCGATCGCCAACGGCGAGGTTCCCTGGAGCCTGCTGCGCGCGACCCAGTTCCACTCGCTGCTGGCCTGGGCGTTCGGCCAGGCGGCGCGGGCGCGGATGTCTCCCGTCGGCAGCGCCCGCCTGCAACCGATTGAGCCCGCGGTCGTCGCTGCACGACTCGCCGATGTCGCCCACGCCGAACCCGCGGGTCGCCTGGAGGACATCGCCGGCCCGGAGGTGCACACGCTGGGCGAACTGGCCAAGACCTGGCGCTCAGCGGCGGGCCGTCGCCTGCTGCTACCGCTGCCGATCCCGATGATCGGCAAGGTCGGCAAGCCGCTGCGCGAAGGGGCACTCTGCAACCCCGACGCCGCAGCCGGTGGCCCAACGTTCGAGGAATGGCTCTCCCGTGGCTGATCGACTGACGCGTATCCGACATTGACCACACCAGAGTGGGGTGAAAATCGGATGCGCGCTGCGGGCCTAGCGCGGGTGGCGTTGCTCGTCCTGCTGGTCTCGGTTCTCGCGGTCGGCCTGCCGGCAACCTTCGCCCCCGAGTCCTTCTACGGAGACTTCCCCTTCGTGCGCCACTGGGTCGACCTGCTGCCCCCATACAACGAGCATCTGGTCACCGACGTCGGCGGCCTCTACCTCGGCTTTGCCATGCTATTCGCCTGGGCTGCCTGGACGCTGCAGCCAACCCTGGTCCGCGCCGCCTGCTCGGCCTGGCTGCTCACCGCGGCGATCCACCTCTTCTTCCACGCCACCCACCTAGAGAACTTCAGCACCGGCGACGCGGTAGCCGAGCTCGCCTCGCTCGCCTTCCTCCTCGCGCCGCCGCTGGTCGCGATCTGGGCGGTCGGCGACCGGAGCGAACAGCTCAGCTGACGTCGCTGGGCGAGAGCGGGGTCGAGGCGACGCTGTAAATGTCCCATTCGTCGGCCACGCCCTTGAGCGCGTGGTGTCCCGCCTCGGCGAACTCGATGCCCGAGCCAACCGAGAGGTCGCGCACGGTGCGCGATACGAGCACCTCGCGGGCGCCGGCGAGGCCGGCAATGCGGGCGGCGACATGGACGGCGATCCCGCCCACGTCCTCGCCCATCAGCTCTACCTCGCCGGTATGCAGGCCGGCGCGGACCTCGATTCCCAGCGCCGGCATCGCGTCGGCGATCGCCCGCGCGCACTCCGCCGCGCGGGTCGGACCGTCAAATACCGCAAGGAAGCCGTCGCCGGTCGTCTTCACCTCGCGTCCCTGAAAGCGGGCAAGCTGGGCTCGGGTCACCTCTTGGTGGCGCTCCAGCAAATTGCGCCAGCGGCGGTCGCCCATCTCGCCAGCCAACCGGGTCGAGTCAACAATGTCGGTGAAGAGAACCGTCGCCAGCACCCGCTCCGGAGCCCGGACCGGTCGCACGCCGGTGAGGAACTCCTCGACCTCGTCCATCGCCTCGATCCCGTTCTCCCCTACCCAGGGAAAGTGGTCCTCTCCCTCGAGCTCCAGATAGCGGCTGCCCTCGATCTGCTCGGCGAGCCAGCGCGCCGCTCGGTAGTTGACGACGCGGTCGCCGCGGCGGTGCATTACCAGGGTCGGCGTGTGGATCAGCGGCAGGGCGTCGCGCACATCCGCCTCGAGGAACATCGTGAGGAGCTGATGGGCCCGCATCGGGCTCGCCGCCTGGCGCTCGTAGCGGGCCTGCCCCTCCCGGGCGGCAGGGTCATCGGCGAGGCTCGGCGAGAAGACGTCGAGCGTCGCCCCCTGCCCCCACTGGGGGGACATCAGCTCCCTGTCGGCCTCGAGCAAAGCCTCCTTCGGCGGCGCCCAGGGGTAGTCCTCGGCCCAGGTCGAGCGCGCCATCCCACCCCACAGCACAAGCGCCGAGACCCGCTCCGGGTGGGTGGCGGCGAACAGCATGCTGGTCATCGCTCCCTCCGACATGCCGAACAGCGCCGCGCGCTCAGACCCGACCGCATCCATCACCGCGCGCAGGTCGTCCATCCGCTCCTCCAGCGTCGTCGTGCCGTCCACCGGGTCCGACAGGCCAACCCCGCGCCGGTCGAACGTGACCACCCGGGCGAAGGAGCCGAGCCGGCGCAGGAACCGCACCAGCGCCGGGTTTTCCCACATCAGATCGAGGTGGGACAGGTAGGGATAGGCGACGACGATGTCGAGCTCGCCTTCGCCGATTTCCTGGTAGGCGATGCCAATGTCGCCGCTGCGCGCATATCGGGTTTCAGGTGGCATGCCCCCGCCACACTACGCGGCGACCGCGCAGCGTCAAGCCCTAGGACGAGGGCTGCATTCGCCCGGTATAGGTGGCGAACGCAGCGCTCGTCCGATCGTCGGTCCTATCCCTCGGAGTAGGCCGGCTCTCGGCTGCCGTGGCCGTCCTCGGCGCCGGCGCCTTCGGCCATTGCCGCTGGGTCGGGCATCGGTTCGGAGCGCAGCACGAAGACCGCGATCGCTAGGGCGACGGCGACCAGCGCCGCGCCGACGACGTAGGCGAGGTGGAAGCCCGAGTTGAGAGCCGCGTTGACACCCGTGCCGCCGGCTTCCAGCGTGCTGGTCCGCTCCGCGGCCAGCGTGGCGAGGACGGCGAGGCCGATCGCGCCGCCGACCTGGGCGCTGGTGTTGACCACGCCGGATGCGAGCCCGGCGTCTTCGGGCGTCGCTCCCGACATCGCCAGCGTCATCAGCGACGGGAACGAGGTTCCAATGCCGACGCCGATCAGGAGCATCGGCGGCAGCACGTCGGTCAGGTAGCTGCCGTCGACCGGCGTGCGAGCGAAGAGCAGCAGCGCCGCGCCGACCAGCGTCATGCCCGGGATCAGGCAGGCGCGCGGGCCGAAGCGCATGATCAGTTTTTCGGAGTAGCCCAGCGAGAGCGTGCCCATCACCAGGGTGGCCGGGAGGAAGGCGAGGCCGACCTCAAGTGGGTCGTAGCCAAGGATCTCCTGCAGGTAGAGCGCGCCGAGGAAGAACATCGAGAACATCCCGGCGACGAGCAGCATCTGCAGTGCGTTGGCGCCGGAGACGTTGCGCGAGCGGAACAGCCGCAGCGGCATCAACGGGTTGGCGATGCGCGCTTGGCGAATCAGGAAGGCGGCGCCGAGGGCCAGTGAGATCGTCCCGAGCACGAGCGTCTGCGCCGAGCCCCAGCCGTGCTCGTTGACCCCGAGGATCGTGTAGGTGCCGAGCATCAGGCCGGCGGTGATCGACGTCGCACCGAGGATGTCGGCGCCGTGGCCAAAGCCGAGGCCGGGCGAGTCGGTGATCAGTCGCCGCGCCATCACCGCGGTCCCGATCCCGATCGGCAGGTTGATGAAGAAGATCCAGTGCCAGGCGATCGCCTCGGTCAGCACGCCACCGATCAGGAGCCCGATCGTGCCGCCGGCGGAGGCGACGAAGCCGTAGACGCCGATCGCTTTCGCCTGCTCGCGCGGCTCCGGGAACATCGTCACGATCATGCCCAGGATCACGGCCGAGGTCAGCGCCCCGCCAACGCCCTGGATGAAGCGGGCGCCGATCAGCATCTCCTGGCTCTGCGAGAGCCCGCAGAGCAGCGACGCCGTGGTGAAGACGGCAAGGCCGGCGAGGAAGACGCGGCGCTGGCCGAGCAGGTCGCCGAGGCGGCCGGCGAGCAACAGCAGCCCGCCGAAGGGGACCAGATAGGCGTTGACGACCCAGGCGAGGTTACTCTGGGAGAAGCCGAGATCGTCCTGAATCGAGGGCAGGGCGACGTTGACGATCGTGATGTCGAGGACGATCATCAGCATCCCCGCGCAGAGGACGTAGAGGGCTACCCAGCGGTTTCCATCCTCGGCGTGTTTGGTGGCGGCTTCGGGTGCTGCGGGACTGGCGCTCATCGCGGTCGCCTCCTCCGGGATCGGGTTCGGGTTGTCATTGCGGCTACCCTAGCAAAAGGTTGTGAAACAGGACTTCTTAGTTGCAAAGTTGTACTAATGGGCTAAACTGGTTGCCATGGGAACGAAGCGCTCATACGGAGACGCTTGTCGTTTTGCCTACGCCCTTGACCTCGTCGGCGAGCGCTGGGCCCTTCTGGTCGTGCGGGAGCTCCTACTTGGTCCGAAGCGCTTCACCGACCTGCGTCACGGCTTGCCCAACGCAAGCCCGAACATCCTCTCCGAGCGTCTGCGTGAGCTCGAGCAGGGCGGTGTCGTCCATCGTCGCAAACTGCCGCCGCCGGCAGCATCCCAGGTCTACGAGCTGACCGAGTGGGGCAGGGAGCTGGAGCCGGTGGTGACGAAGCTCGGCACCTGGGGCGCCCGCTCGCCGCTGCCGCCCGAGCACCAGGAGATCGGCACCGACTCGATTGTCCTCGCCCTGCGCTCGCTCTTCGACCCGAGCGCCGCCGCCGAGCTCGAGGCAAGCTACGAGCTGCAGCTCGGCGATGAGCAGTTTCGCGTCGACGTCGCCGACGGTGAGCTCGGCCTCGAACGCGGCGAGGTCAAGGACCCCGCTGTGGCGATCGAGACCGACGCGCCGACCCTGGCCGGCCTGCTCACCGGGCAATTGCCGCTCGAGGCGGCGCTCGAGTCAGGCGCAGCGGTGATCGACGGGAGCAAGAAGGAGGCGCGCAGCTTCCTGGCGCTCTTCCCGATGCCCGAGCCGTGCCCGGCGAGCCGGCAGGAGGACCCCGCCGGCTCGCGCGAGCGTCAGCTCGCCTGACTCACTCAGTTGACCGCCGCGACGAGGGCGTTCGCCGCCCCCACCATGCCGGCTTTGTTGGGGTGGATCGGAGCCGCCGGGTTGGTCGGCACGACCGGCTCTACCCAGCGCGTCGAGGTGCCCTTACAGGCGTCGTGACCGATGCTGGCTTTGTACCAATCGACCAGCGTCGCGCCGTTGTTCGCCGCCTGCGTGGCGAGCATCGCGTTGAGCTGTTTCTGCTTCGCGCGCAGGTAGGGCACGTCGCCGAAGCCGATCGGCATCTGCGGCCAGCAGCCGAAGCCGGTCTCCGGGAAGATCGCCGCGTAGTTGACGACGAAGACCTCGGCCGAGGGCGAGCGTTCGGCGATGCCATCGAGCACCGCATCGACTTTCGGCGCCGTCGCCGCGATCCGTTCGGCGATCACGTCTTTGCCGCCGGAGTTGTACTGGTCTTTGCACGGCGTGCTGAACGGGTTGAACGTGACGCAGTCGAGGGCAATGTCCGAGAAGCCGATGTCGTTGCCGCCGATCGTCAGCGAGACGACCGTCGTTTCGGCGCTGAGCGAGTCGAACTGGGGCGGGTTGGGCCCGTCGGGGTCGACGTTCTGTGGGTTGGTCATGTCCTCGGTGGTGGCGCCGCTGCAAGTCGGGTCGACCAGGGGCTGGCCGATGCCGGGCGCCGCCAAGTGGGCGTAGTTGTTGCTCGACTTGAGGCAGCCGAGCGGCAGTAGTGGGTTGGGGATCAGCGGTCCGGCAGCGTAGGAGTCACCGAGCGCGACGTAGTTGGCGCGGGCGACGCCGGCGAAAGCGACGAGCAACGCCGCGATCGCGACGAGCAGGACCGCCGTCCGCCGCAGGCGAGGGCTGGACTGGGTTGACCGGGTCATATGCATCTCCTCTCGGGTTGGGCCTCGACTTTCTCTGGGTCGAGGCCAGGAGGGCCGAGCAGGCCAGCCGGCCCTTACCCGTTTTTTCCTAAGTTAATCCCGAGTGATAGGGAGCGGAAGCCCGAGTGGACGCTTCGTCGAGGGGCGCGAAGGTTAGGGGCTAGGTGCGTGTGATGATCAAGGCGACCATCGCGCCGTAGCCGGCAAGCGTCGCCGAAGTGTAGGCGACGAGGGCAAGGCCCAGGATCTTGTGCAACCCGTCGAGCCGGTCGTTGACGCGATTCAGTTCCGTGTCGACTTTGTCGAAGCGCCGGTTGACTTCGTCGAAGCGCCGACCTACATCGCCGCGGAAGTCGTCCAGCCGCTCGTCGGTCCAGCTCTCTCTCATCTTGTACATGGTCGCATACGCTACGACAAGACGTTTCGCGGATGGCGCGACGGATCGAAATCTTGTGAACCAGTTGGGTGACGAAAGGGTCGCGGCCGTCAGCGTCCGCGGCGGCCCCAGCTGTGCCCGGCGGGTGCCACGGTGAGGAGCTCGGTGACGGCTCGCTCGCGGGTCGCGGCTCTCCGCGCGGCGGGCCGCGCGTGCAGCTCGGTCACCTCGGAGACGAGGACGTTGGTCGTGCCTTCGCGTCGCTCCAGCCTGCCCTTGGCGCGGACCAGCGGCGAGGTGCGGACCTCCGCCCGGTGGCGCTCGTAGACGGCGGGCGGCACGATCAGGTTGACCGTGCCGCGCTCATCCTCGAGCAGCATGAAGACGGTCCCCCTGGCGGTCTCGGGGCGCTGGCGGGCGACGACCATCCCTCCCACCTCGACGACCGCGCCGTCCTCGACCCGCTCCAGATCGCTGCTGCGCAGCAGCTCGCGGTCGAGGCTCTCGCGCATCAGCCCCATCGGGTGCTCGCCCAGCGTCATCCCGGTCGAGCGATAGTCGGCGATCGCCTCCCCCCAAGGGTCCAGCGGGTCGAGCGCCGGCGCCTCGGGCGTCCCCAACGGCAGCGCCATCTGCGTCCCCACCTCATGGCGCCGACCAGTCCCGACAACCCCAACCTCCCAAAGCGCCTTCCGTCGACCCCCTGCCAGCTCGTCTAGGGCGCCGGCCCAGGCGAGGCGCTCGAGGCCATCGCGGCCGACGCCGGAGCGCGAGGCCAGGTCGGCGATCCCCCGGTAGGGACCGCCGCGATCGCGCTCGACGACCAGGCTCTCCATCTCCTCCTCTCGCGCTCCCTTGACGTAGCCGAGTCCGACGCGGACCCTCAGGCCGCCCCGCAACTCCGACTGAGTGCGGTCGAGGTTTGGCCCGCTATCCGGTTCAAACCTCGACCGCGCTGGTTGACGGGGTGTTTCGACGTGACATTGGACGCGGCTGCGGTTGGCGTCGGGTGGGGCGAGGGGGATGCCGCGGCGCTGGGCCTCGTGGACCAGCGCGTCGGGCGGGTAGAAGCCCATCGGCTGCTCGTTGAGCAGCGCGCAGAGGAACTCCTGCGCATAGTGGATCCGCAGCCAGGCCGAGTGGTAGGCGAGCAGGCCGAAGGCGGCCGAGTGCGCTTTGGGGAAGCCGAAGCCGGAGAAGCCCTGGATCTGCTGCCAGACCCGCTCTGCCGTCTCAAGCGGGACCGCGTTCGCCCCCACGGCGCCAACCAGAAAGCGGTCGTGGAATTCCTCGATCGCCGCCCGGGAGCGCCTGCGACTCATCGCCCGCCGCAGCCCGTCGGCTTCGGAGTGGGTGAAGTCGGCGAGGTCGATCGCCACCTCGAGCACCTGCTCCTGGTAGACGATCGCGCCGAGGGTCTCGCTCAGCGCCCGCTCCAGCAGCGGGTGCTCGTAGGGGATCTCGTAGGCGGGGTCCTCGCGCAGCCGCTTGCGCCGCTCTATATATGGGTGGACGGCGCCGCCCTGGATCGGGCCGGGGCGGACCAGCGCCACCTGCACGGTGAGGTCGTCGAGGTCCCGCGGCCGGGTACGCGGGAGCATCTGCATCTGCGCTCGGCTCTCGATCTGGAAGACGCCGGTCGTCTCCGCAGCGCGGATCGATTCGAAGGTTTCGACGTCCTCGAGATCGATGCGGGTGAGGTCAAGCCGTTCCCCCCGCGTGCGACCGACTTCTTCGACGCAGCGCTCGACCGCCGAGAGCATCCCCAGCCCGAGCAGGTCAATCTTGAGGAAGCCGGCATCCGAGCAGGAGTCCTTGTCCCACTGGACGATCTGCCGCCCCTCCATCGCCGCCGGCACGACGGGGCAGACGTCAAGGAGAGGCTGGGTTGAGATGACCATGCCTCCAGGGTGCTGGGATGCATGTCGTGGCAGCCCCATCGCCTCCGCGGTGAGCCCGATCAGGACCTTCCAGCCGCGCGCGCCCGCGCGCTCGGAACCGATCGCGGCGACGACGTCGCGCTCGATCTCGCCGCTGCGCTCGTGGAAGCCGACGGTCTTCGCCACCCGCTCGATCTCCGCTGGCGGCAGCGCCAACGCCTTGCCGAGGTCGCGCACGGCGCCGCGCGGGCGGTAGGTGGGGAAGGCCGCGACCAGAGCGGATCGCTCGGCGCCGTAGCGCTCGTGCACGCGCGGGATCAGCTTCTCGCGGATGTCGCGGGGAAAGTCGAGGTCGATGTCAGGGGCAACGGTCTCCGGGGTGACTTCCTCGTTGAGGAAGCGGCCGGAGAAGAGGTTCTGCTCGACCGGGTCGATGTGAGAGAGGCCGGTCAGGTAGCAGACGATCGAGCTGACGCTGGAGCCGCGGCCGCGCCCGGGCGGCATGATCGCGCGGGCCGAATCGGCGCCGCGCACCTCCAGCGCCACCTCGCGGGCCAGCTCGAGCAGGTCGCGGTGGAGGAGGAAGAAGCCGGAGAGGCCGCGGACGCGGATCGTCCGCAGCTCGTCCTCGAGGCGGTCGGCAGCTTCCCGCTGTCGCCCCGTGCCCCGATAGCGCTCGCTCAGCAAGCTCCGGCAGATCTCGGCCAGCTCGCGGTCGGCGCCGGGATTCTCCGCGCCCGGGTAGCTGTAGCCGAGCTCCGCTGTCAGGTCGAAGCTGAGCCGCTCGGCGAGACGCAGGGTCTCGGCGACGGCGTCCGGGTGCTCGGCGAAACGGGTCGCCATCGCCTGCGGCGAAGCAAGGACCGAAGATGAGTTGCCGCGGCGCTGGGGCTCGGAGGCCTCCAGCGTCGTCCCCAGCCGCACCGCGACGAAGGCGTCCTGAAGGAAGGCGCGGCGGCGGGAATGCGAGTGGACGTTGCCGGTCGCCACGCAGGGGACGCCAAGCCGCTCGGCGAGACTGGTCAGCCAACGGTTGCGAGCGCGGTCGTGGCGCCAGTAGGGGCGCTGCAGCTCGACCCGAAAGCACTCGCGGCCGAAGGCGGCAAGCAGACGCGCGGCGAGGGCTGCGGCGCCACGCGGATCGCCTCGCTCCCAGGCGCCGGCGACGATCCCGTCCCGGGCGCAGCCCGACAAGCAGACCAAACCCTCGGTGTGCTCTTCGAGCTGCTCCAACGTCACCGCCGGCTGCCCAGCCGTGCGGCCCGTGCTGTCACGAGTATGCGAATGGGCTTCCGTCAGCAAGCGACAAAGACCGCGGTAGCCGGATGCGTCTTCGACCAGGAGAGTGAGGTGAGCGTTCTCCACGCTCACCTCCGCCCCGGTAATCGCCCGCACCCCAAATCCCTTGCACGCATGGGCGAATTCCATCGAGCCCCAGACCCCGTCGTGGTCGGTCAGGGCGAAGGCCGGGTAACCGCGCTCGGCCGCCGCAGCGGCCAGCTCCATCGGCGTCGAGGCCCCGTCGAGAAAGGAGAAGGCCGAGTGGGCGTGCAGCTCTATGTATGGAGCGCTGCTCACCTCGACCCCGTCAGGCGCGTTGCCGGTACCAACGCTCGTTGCTGCTGCGGAAGATGACCAGGTTGCTCCCGTCAAGGAGCACGAGCTCGAAGTAGTGCCGCCACATCCGCCGCAACGTCCACCAGCGATCCTCGACCACCCACTCCTCGCGCACCGCCACCACCTCGACCCCATCGACCGCGGTGGGCACGCCTTCAGCGTCGACCTCGGCCCTCACCCGCCGCGGCGCGTAGAGCCGCCGCGGCCCCGGCCTCATCGGGCGGGAACCGGGTACGGCGTCAGCATCGCGCGGCGCTCGGGGACGCGCGAGCCGGCGTCGACCGGCAACACCTTGAGCAGCGAGTCGGCGCCCTGGGCGGCGCGGACCTCGCGCAGGGCGGCGGCGAGGCGGTGACGGCGGGGCTCGTCTCCCCGCACCGCGAGCTCGAGCTGGTCGGCGACGCGCGAGCCGAGCCCAATCGCCCGCAGCGACAGTGAGACGGCGGGCGCCGGCAGCTCCTCCAAGCGCGGCAGGAGCACTCCGCGCAGGGCTCGTGCCGACCCGGTGGGCCGGCCGAGACCCTGCGCGACGCTCCAGCTGCCGCCGTCACCGAGCTCGGCGCCGAGGCGTAGCCCCAGCAACGTTCGCCCCGTGCGCCGCGGTGCGGCGAGCAGTCGGTCGACCAGCAGCTCCAGCGCCCGCTCCAGCTGGCTGCCAGCCGTGCCTTCCGGCAAATCGATCTCCTCCACCAGCTCCTCCCATGAGCCGTGGCGAGCGCAGACGAGCAACTCGTCCTCCCCCCGGGCGATGCGCAGCGCGCGCAACCCGGCCGGCCCGAAGCGGTCGGCGACGTGGTCGGGCGAGAGCTCAGCCAGCTCCCCCAGGGCGCCGATTCCAAGCCGCCCCAGCGCCTCGACCAGGTTGCCGGCCTCCCGCTCAGGCAAGCCCAACCGCTCGCTCAGCGCCGCAACGGGGAGTTCGGAGACGAAAGCCGTCATACGAACATATGTTCGTATGCGATCGAACGAAGTTCAACCTACGAAAGGTTTCTTTTTCCGCCTCGAACTAGAGCTGGGTGGCTACGACGGCCGCGAAGCCGGCGATCAAGGTGCCAATGGCGCCCCCTGCGATCTGCAGCATCGTTCTCTGAAGCCCATCGAAGCGAGCGTCGATCCGATCGAAGCGCGTATTCATCTCCGACCGTAGATCGCGAAATTCCGAATCGACCTTGTCGAAGCGCCGATTGACTTCGCCTCGGAAGTCGTCAAGTCGCTCGTCGGTCCAGCTCTCTCGCATCTTGTACATGATCGCAGATGCTAAGACAAGACGTTGCGTGAGTGGCGCGCCGAATCGAAATCTTCCGAGTCAGCTCTGCGACGAAACCGTCGTGACCAGCTCGTCCTCGAGCCCAGGCAGGCGGCTGGCTTCGCCTGCGACCGCCAGCTTGCCGACCAGGGCGAGCAGGCCGGCAGCGCGGACCCAATCGGTCCCAAGCCGCTCGGCGAACGCCTCGACCATCGCGTCGTGGCAATTCACCCCCTCCGGACCCGCAGCGAGGACCTCCACGGTCAGCAACCGCGCCGAAGGCGGGTCAGCTGCGAAGAGGGTGAGCGCGGTGGCGATCGACACCCGCGCCTGCTCTGCCGGCTCGCTCCCCCCACGAACTCGGTCAACCTCCTCCAGCAACCGCCCCAGCAGCTGCCGGTGCGCGGCGAGCATGCAGGCCCGCTTGCCGGCGAACTGCTTGTAGAAGGTGACTGAGGAAACGCCAGCACGCTTCGCCACCGCCGCGACCGAGACCTCGGCATAGGTCTCCTCCGCGCAGACCTCCGCCATCGCCGCCACCAGCCGTTCGCGCTGGTTGCGTGCGACCACTTCCGCCGGAATCCCGTGCGACCCGGGCGGCAAACGCCGGCTGGGAGCTCTCCCCTGAGACGCCATAGCTGTCAGGTTACTCGCGTACCCAAGAGAAGGCTGTGTTTCCGATAGGCGGCCTGGCGGCAGGGGGCGATGGCCCCTACTTGGTCGCTGCCGCCGCTCGAGCTCGGCCGGCAGTCGTCCACCAAGACTTGGGCGGGTGCTTGGGTGGCCCTACGGCCACCCTCGCACCCGCCCAGGGAAATCGCAACGAGCTGAATCGGGCCGGGTGGGGCCGATTCGAGCTCGGTTCTATGGCGCCAGCACCAGGCGTTTTCCCGCGCTGGTCTCCAGCGTGGCCTGGGCCGAAAACGTGGCCGTTACGCCGTAGAATTTCAGCCCTTCATCGCCCGAGAACACGTAATTTCCGAACGGATCCGGCACGCCGGTCAGGCTTCCTGTCAGGGACTTGTTGCCTTTCAGCGCCCAGGGGCATGAGGCGCCGCTGATGGTAAACGTCGCGATAGTCGTTTTTTCCGCGGGTGAGAAGGTGGCCGCGGGATCCCCTCCAGCTTCCGTGGCCAGGCCCGACAGTGGCAGCGAGGTCGTGCCGCCGCCGTCCACCGAGCATTTTCCACCGGTGGGTTCGGAGACGGTACAGCCGGCGAAGTCGATCGTGCCGGACGCCGTTCCGGCGCCGCCGCCGACCGGGTTTTCAACGGCGCCTTCCGCACTACTCGAGCCGCCGCACTGCATCGTGAATTTCACCCCTGTAATCGTCGCCGAGATGGTGGAGGACATCGATCCTTCCAGCGACGAGTAGCCGGTCGCCGACCCTTCGGCGAGTATTTCTTTCGACCCTGCGCCCAGATACCAGTGCTGTCCCGGCGGGGCAATATCGGCTCCGACCGCAACCGCTTCCCCAGCTTTGGAATTGAGCTGATAGTCGGTGTTCAGCTTGACCGCGGGAATCCCGCCATAGGCGAGTCCGGCAGAGCTCAGATCGGTGATCGCCCAATGGTCTTCGATCCCGGCATACAGGGCGATGAAGCTGCCGGTGATGGTCTTCGACCCGCCCCAGAAGGTGCATTTGTTGCCGGAGACGGTGAACGTCGTGACTATCGAACCTTCGGCGGGTGAGTATTTGACCGCCGGCGATCCTTCGAACGTCGTCGCTTCGCCTTTCATCTGATTCGTTTCGATCGTGGATGGAACGGTGCATCCAAGGCCGGTGGGTTCCGTGACCGCGCACCCGCCGAAGGAGATGCTGACTCCACTGAGCGTCCCGTTGGCGCCGCCGGAGGGGTTCTCGATCGTCCCGCCCGCATCCAACGAGCCACAATCGATAGTGAGTTTGGCTCCCGCAACATAGAACTTGATCTGAGTGGAGGTTGTGTCTTCGGCGACGACTTCGGTGGGGGTTTTTTCGAGCAGTCTCGTGCCTCCTATGTGCCCGTGCCAGTGTTGCGTGGCCGCGGACGCGGACGCGCTCCCGAAAAACGCCCCCAGCGCGAGCATGGCCACTAGGGCGACTCCGAGGGCCGACAGCGGGCCCTTCGACGATCTGGTCATTGCATGTGCTCCTTCTCCCAGGGCAGGCCTGGGTTCGAGGTTCTTCCTCCCTGAAACGAGGAGCCTCGATTGTCTTCCGGGGTGGCCGGCCCTCGCCTGCCCAACACGGGGAATGGGCAGCCGAGAATGCGACGCATTGGACAAGTGCCGGGAAGGTGACGCTCCTCAGAGCGTCGGCTCGGAGCGGCCGCGCTCGCTCAGCGCATCGAGCCGCAGCGCCATCTGCAGGTCGAGGGCGCACTCGTCGAGCGAGCGGCCGACGCACTCCTCGACCATGCGAAGGCGATTGGCGACCGTGCGGCGGTCGATGCCCAGTGCGGCGGCGGCGGATGTGAGGTTGCGGCCGGCGCCAAAGTAAGCGCGCAGGGCCTCACGCAGGACAG
Organism: uncultured Solirubrobacterales bacterium; assembly: GCA_963824215.1. Lineage (GTDB taxonomy): Bacteria > Actinomycetota > Thermoleophilia > Solirubrobacterales > 70-9 > VRUE01. The sequence continues at coordinate 345,902 of CAWGOE010000001.1, forward strand.
CTCCCCCGTCAGGGGACCGAGCCAGCGGCAGGAGGTAGAGGCTGCGCAACGACGCGACGAGCAGCTCGTCCTGAACCAGCGAGGCGATCAGGGCGACCTCGGCGTAGCGGGCGTGGCGCCTTTGGCCCCGCTGGGCGATCGCCAGGGCGGCGGCGGCCTGGCGGTGGGTGAGGCGCCAGCCTGCCAGGCCCCTGCCAGGCTCGCCGCTCGCCACACTGAGCCCGCTCGGCCAGCTCCAGGCGGCGAGGGACTCGAGCTGCTCGGGGGCGAGCTCGCGAGCGCCGCCAAGCCAAGCCCAGTGGGTCTCGGCGCGGTGGAATACCAGGAGCAGGCGGCGATCGAGTCTGGCGGCGAGAATCCCTGATCGCCCGCTCGGCCCCCGGCCCCACCGCGATCACGCCGATGTGCCAGGCGCCGAGGTCATACTCGAGCTCGCCGGCATCGGAGAGCTCGCCCGCCAGGAGCTCTCGCACCCGCTCGCTGCGCTGCTGGTGCAGGGAGCGCGCCTTCGCCTCGCTCTCAGCGTGGTACTCGGCAGAGACGACGTCGATCAGGTGTTCGAGGCCCGCCGCCTGGACCCGGAGGGCGGCCTGTAGGCCGCCCTCGCCCTCCATGGTCTTGGCCTCCTCGATGATGAGCTCGTCGAACAGCGTATGGCCGGCGACGTAGCGGCGCAGGACCGTGTCGATCGGGATCCCCTCGCCGGCGGCGCGGCGAGCTTGGGCGAGCAGCTCCGCCGGGACCGGCGCGGGGCGTCCGGCGCCGCTCTCCAGCGCCGCGATCGCGTAGGCGACGGCGGCGCTGACCGCCGAGCGCAGGCCTGTCACGTAGTCGGGGTCTCTGATCTCGCTGGGATCGGAGACCGAGTAGACGCGGGTCAGTACCGTCTGCTCGATCTCCGCGCGGCGCTCACCGAGGCGCTTGGCCAGCTGCTCGCCAATCTCCTCGATGCGCCCTCTGATCGCCAAGACTGCTCCGGTCGCTTCGCCACCCCGGCCTTTACCGGGGGCGATCGTCGCGCCCGTGTGCCTTCCTGCCCTGACGCTTGCGATTAGCCCCCACGCACCGCACCTTCCCCTTGCGCCGAACCCTGCGCTTCGGCTTGGGGCAGCGTGGCTTGGCCTTGGCGCCCTGTTTCAGGTTCCCCGCCCCGGTGAAGCCCGAGGCGGGGGTCGGGTAGGCGGGCAGGATCGGGGAGGGCTGGCAGGCTTCTCCCTGGCACTCGCCGCCGCTGCTTTGGGCGGTGGTCGGGAAGCCGCCGTCTTCGCGGGCGACGTAGACGTCGAGGAGCTGGTCGCGGTCTGCGAGCAGGAGCTGGTCGCGGGTGGTGAAGAAGACGTTCTTGCCGCTCGGGTCGGCGGCGAGGAAGTTGGAGTCATAGGGTTCGCGCCCGGCTGAGATCAAAGAGACGCAGCCGCCTTCGCGTTTGCAATCGCCGATTCCCTGCGGCTCATACTGGTAGACGTCTTCGACGTTCTCGTTGGTGTCGCGGGCGCTGAGCGCGTCCTGGCTGTCGAAGTAGAGGCGGCCGGAGTCACTCAGGTAGCGCGGTTGGGGCTGGGCTTCGGGAGCGCCCACCTTGCCCGGAGCCAGCAGCGGCAGGGTCGAGGGGCCGTGGGGAGCTTCGCCGCTGGGGTTGCACGAGGGGCAGTGGAGCTCTTCGGTCGCCGAGTCATAGAGGTAGACCTGCGCGCAGACCGAGGTGTTGAAGGTGGGCGGGTCGCCTTCGATCAGCTCACAGGGGCCGGTGTTCTCAAAGCCCTCGATCAGCGCCGCTTTGGAGAGGAAGGCGACCCAGCTCCCGTCGGGGCTTGCCTGGGCGAGGCGGTTGGCGGGCGAGGCCGTCCAGGTTCCCGAGTTGACCGACGCTCCGGGGGTGTCTGCGGGCAGCAGCGTGGCGACGTATCTTGCCGCGCCGCCTTCTTGCCAGGCGTAGAGGTTCGGTTTGCCCGCCTCGGCCACCGCGCCCTGCTCGTTCGGCGCTTCGTCGAGCACCGCGGTGTCGAGGAAGTAGAGCTTCGAGAGGTCCTCGCTTTGCCCGGCGATTCCCTGAAAGCCGCCCTCGCCTTCGCTCAGGTCGATCGGCGCTGCGGCGAGGTTCTCGACGTCGTAGAGCAACCCGTCGGCGAGCAGCAGCTTTGAGCCATCGGCCGATGCGGCGAGGAATTTGCTCGGGTCCGGGACTTCCTCGGCGGCGGTCCCGTCCTTGCGCACGTAGACCTGGCCCGCTTCATCGCTCCAAAAGACGCGCGAGCCGTCAGCGGAGATCGCCTGGGCGAGGTTGGAGCTTTCCCCGTCCTCCTCGTTCTCGGCCCCGAAGAAGGCGCCGGGGGCGGCGCTCTCGTCGGGCAGGACGTTGATCAGCCGCAGCGTCGCGCCGTCGTATTCGTAGAGGTTGTCTTTGCTCGCGCCGCCGTCGCTCGCCGGCGGCAGCGATCCTTCGAGCGCGTCGTTGGCGGCGAAGAAGTGGCGGGCGAAGTCCGCCGAGGCGCCGGCGTAGGCGATCGAGAGGCCGCCGGGGGCTCGGTTCGGCGGGCCGCTCGCCAACAGCGGGCCCAGCGCCGTGGGGTCAGCAGTCGGCTGGCGGTAGAGGTTGGCGTAGCCGGGTGGGGCCGAGGTCAGCGCCGGGGCGATCTGGTAGAGGATCCCCTCGCTCAGATCGGCGTCGAAGGCTTTATAGCCCTGGAAGGAGGAGCCCATCAGGGCCGGGCTCAGGTTCTTGGTCTGCCAGCCCGTGGCGGTTCGCTTTGAGAGGTACTCGTTGAATACGGAGGCGCCTTGTTCAAAGGAGAAGGCGAAGCCCGAGTAGACGATCGCCTCCCCGTCGGAGGAGATCTGGCGGGGGAAGTCTTCTGAGGCGACGCCGGGCTTGCAGCCGATCCCGCAGCTGCCTATTTCGGGGTTCAGCGGAAAGGGCTCCCCGCCGTGCTTATCGGCCGGGGTGACGAGCTCATAGGCGCGCCCGTCGGGCAGGCCCGAGGGGGTGGTGGGGTAGGTGCGAAAGCTCTCGGGCTCTCCTTCGGTCGTCCCTTCGACGTTGGTCGCCACCGCGCGGAAGCGGTAGGCGGTGTCGGGGGCGAGGCCCGAGACCGGGACCGAGACCGCCAGGGCCGCCACGCCGTTGCCGAGCGAGGCTCCTCCCAGCGGCGCTTCGCTCGCCCCGGCGAAGCGGTTGCCAGGTTCGTTGGCCTCATAGGCCGCCTCGGTCAGGTACTGGAAGACATAGGTGGTGCTCTCGCCGTTGGGGTCGATCTCGGCCTCGAGCAATGCCGAGGCTTCGCCCACGCCCGAGACCGACTGCGCCTCGATCTCCGGCACGAGGCTGACCGGCTGGGCGAAGATGTGGCCTATTCCTTCTTCTTCGGGGCGGCTCGCGCCGTCGGCTCCGTAGAGGACGCCGGGTGGGCGGCCGCTTTCCGCGCCCCCGAAGCTGAGAGTCGGATTGAAGGCGAGCGCGCTCAGTTCGCTCGTCTGCGGCGTGACCGCGATCGTCCCCACCTCTTCGAACTCGCCTTCTGAGTTGCACGCGCTCAGCTCGTGGATCTCTTTTTTGCCTTTGAAGCTGAAGAAGAACGGCGCGCCCGTGACCGGGTCGACCGTCATCGACTGAATCCCGCCGGCGGAGAACTGGAACTCGCAGGTCGGCGTCAGGCGGTCGGCGGGTGAGAAGGCGTAGATCGCCTCTTCGCTTTGGATGTAGAGGTTGTTGGCGTTGTCAAGCGCCAGGCCTGAGGGGATAACTGGTCCCGGTGGGGAAGGGGCTATGTCGTTTTCGCGGCCGGTGTAGATGCCGTCTTCGAAGACCATCACGCGTTCCTCGACACCCGATTTGTCGCTGGGGGCCTTGTAGTCGACCAGGTAGACGACGCCGCCGTTACGCACCGCGATGCTGCCTTGTCGTCCGTTCTGGTGTACTTTCCCTGGACTTTCGTCAAACGACTGCCCAGGCGCGGCGCGCTCGCCGAAGCTACTCAGCAGCGCCGAGCCATCGGCGTTTAGCACCTGGACCACGCCGTTTTTGCGGAATTCGTCGAGCACGTATACCCGGCCAGTGCTCTGTTCGACCGCGATCCCCATAGGTCCGGGAAATTGCCCAGGCCCTTCCCCCAACGGTAAGGTTTGGGTTAAGGATCTACAGGTCGGATAAGCGGCTTCCCCGTCGGGCCCACAACGCTGGAATTCTTTCGCGCCGTTGCCGACCCCCCACCCCCAGGCTTCGCGGAATTCGCCCGTCGGGCTGTAGCGGATCACCCGCCGACCTTCTATACCCACTGCGTAGACCGTCCCCGGCTCCACGCCGCCGGCGCCGGTCGTGTTTACCGCCAGCCCGGTCGCACGCAACTGTTCGTTTTTCCCGAAGTCCGCCACCTGCTCATAGCTGGCCGAGGCGGGCGCGGCGGTCAGGAAGCCTACGGCCAGAAGGAGGCCCAGCGAGCCGCCGAGCCTTCGCAATGCGCCGCTCACTTGGCCGCTCTTGCGCTTGGCGTCGCCGCCTTCCCGCACTGAGCCCCCACAACCGGCCTGATCCGATGCCGCCTGCCGTTTTGCCCGCTGAAGTCCGCGTTGGCCCTGGACCTGGCCCCGCAGAGGTTCCTGCTGTTGACGATCAAGCCCTTCTTGGCCCCCTGCATCTGGACCACCACCTTCGCGATCGGGGCGTCGGGCAGCTCGCTGAAGGTGGCTCTGATGCCGCCGTTCTTGGAGTCGATGCGGGCGACTGCTTCGATGTCGACGATTCCGTGCAGCGATGCGACGAAGTCGGGCAGGTTGTGGTCTGAGGAGCGCAGGTAGACCGGGCCGCTCAGCGGCTCCTCGAGCAATGGGGTGTGAGCGGTCGCTTGGCCGTAGATCGACCCTTTCGGACAACCGCCGCCGTTGCCTCCGTTTGCCGCGTACTGCACGCGGGTGCAGATCGTGCGGATATGGGCCTGATCGAGGAACGCCGATGAGGGCAGGCGCAAGACGAGGCCCTCGAGGTTGGCGTCGCCTGCGCGGGGCCTGTAGGTGCCGGTCAGGGCTGGGTGTGATCCGCGCTTGGTCCCGCCCTTCAGCTTCAAGCCGAGGCGTGGCTTGAAGGCGAGGTTGGCGCAATCTGCTGCTTGGAAGCGGGCTGCGACTGAGTGCGGCGCATCGTCATTGACGCTGAAGGCGTCCACCCCTCCGCCCCAGAGCTTCGCTTGGGTCGAGGTCGCTTCACAGGAGGTCGGGTTGAAGATCCAGCTGGGTCGATCTACGTGGACCCTGATATCCCTGACCTTGAGCGGGATGCCTCTGAGGATGTGGGGGATCGGGTCCGATGAGGCTCCGTCCGCTTCGGCTTGGGCGGTCCTCGGGTTGAAGCGAAGCGCCAGGCGGACTACTACGGTTCCGACGTCGAAGGGCCCTGCTACTGCGGGGACTATCGCCACCACGCTCAATGGCGCGCCTTTATAAGGGCCGGCTAGGTAGAGGCTTCCTGGGACGTAGAGCAGGGTTCCCCCCACTCCCGCGCCGGTCTCGGTGCGGCCGATCTTGGAGTTAGCTGGGCACGATGGAGCGCTCAGCTCTTCGGATCCGCCGTGTGGCCCGGTCCTCGACTGGGCCTGGGCGATCTGGGCGTCTGAGCATTTGCCGACTCCAGCCAGGGAGGCGAGCACGCCTGGTGGCAGCGTGGTCGAGATCTTGGTCAGGTCCTGATCGCCGTCCTTGCGGGTCAGGCGCATCTGCAGGGGCGAGAAGGTCCCGGCTGAGTTGGAGAGCGTTCCGGCTTCGAAGCCTGGGTTGAAGGGCGGGACTCCACCGGGGGGGCAGGCGCCGCCGTCGACCCCGCGCTCGATCCCGAAGACCGAGGTGGCGGTGGTGGCTTTGGTCGGATCAGAGAAGGGATAGAGCTCGGCTTTGGTGGTGTAGGAGCCGCAGGCCGGTGGGGTGATCAGGGCGGCGCGGCCGCCTTCTCTGAAGTGGAGCTTGAAGTCCGTGTATGGGAGCGAGGGTAGGTCCTCGAAGGTGGTTACGAGCTGACCCGTCAGCGGATCGGGTTCCACCTTGCCGGCCTGCTTGACCAGGACGCCTCTTTCTGGCACGCGGGCGACTATGTATAGGGCGATCAGGGAGCCGCTGGGGTTGTCGTAGGGCTCGGCCAGGTAGAGGGAGCCCTCGATCAGCTCTTCGACTAGCGGCGAGTGGCCTACTATCGAGCCGATTTTCGAGGCCGAGGGGCAGCCCTGGCCTGGGGCGGTGGTTGCCTTCTCGGCTTTGTATTGGCCTTCCGTGCAAACACCGACGCCTTCAGCCAAAGCTGGGTTTGCCGTGACTCCCACGGGCAGGGTCACTCGAACTTTGTGGGGCTGGGTTTCGGCGATCGCGCCTGGAGCCAGCAGGCCCTGGTTCGGCAGCTTCAATTCGAAGTCCAGGCCGGTCGGGTTCTCGGCCAGGCGGCCGGTCGTCTGGGCGGCGATTTTGGGGCCGAAGGGGACCGAGTCGCAGCGGGTGAGCGGGACCGGGGAGCCGAGCGCGGGGGCCGACTGGGAGACGAAGACGCCGGGCGCGAGTTTGGAGTCCGCCCGCAGCGCTATCTGCAGCATCTGCTCGCAGGAAGTGGGCAGGGTGAGGAAGGGCAGGCGGGGAGCGTCGGAGGGCATCGGTTTGCCGCCGTCGATCGCCGGCTGGCCGCGTTCTGCGTCGTGGCTGGGGTCGGCGGGGACCCCCCAGATCGTCTCGGTGCCGGAGATAACCGCGTTGGGCAGGTTGAAGGCGCCGACCTGCAGGCCATAGCCCTCCTCGCTTCTGACCGAGGCGCTCTGCAGCACGTTCAGGTTTACCCCGCCGCCGCCGATCTGCCCGGCGATGCCCGGAGCGGGTTCGAGGTTGAAGAGCGGCAGCGTGATCTCGCCGAGGCCGGGAAGGGTGGCGTCGATGACGCCGATCTGCGTGTTCAGCGGGCATTTGGGGAAGACGCCCTCAAAAGCGGCGCGCGAGCAGCGTGGAACGGCGAGCGGGTTGCCGAGCAGGCCCGGCGGCAGCTCGGCGACGATGTCGCGCGCTTCGCCGCCTTCGAGCGCTCCGCCGGAGTCGGTGTTGAAGGCGAAGCTGACCTTGTATGCGTAGGGGTGGGCGCCCGCTTCGGTGGCGAGCGTGCCGTTCTTGTTTTCCGCCGCGGCGGTGACGCTGCCGGGTACGAAGCCGAAGTCGGCTTGAGCCACGGCCGGCGCGGTGAGAAAGAACGCCAGGGTGAGGAGCGATGCGAGGACCTTTGCCGGTTGCCGGGTCATCGCCCGCCTCCTTTGTTGTGGCGCCCGGGTTTTCCCTGCCCTTGGCGCTTTTGATTTGCCTTCCTGCCCTGACGCTTGCGATTAGCCCCCACGCACCGCACCTTCCCCTTGCGCCGAACCCTGCGCTTCGGCTTGGGGCAGCGTGGCTTGGCCTTGGCGCCCTGTTTCAGGTTCCCCGCCCCGGTGAAGCCCGATGCGGGGGTCGGGTAGGCGGGGGGGATCGGGGCGGGCTGGCAGGCTTCTCCCTGGCACTCGCCGCCGCTGCTTTGGGCGAGGGTCGGGAAGCCGCCGCCTTCGCGGGCGACGTAGACGTCGAGGAGCTGGTCGCGGTCTGCGAGCAGGAGCTGGTCGCGGGTGGTGAGGAAGACGTTCTCCTCATCGGCGGCGAGGAAGTTGGAGTCATAGGGTTCGCGCCCGGCTGAGATCAAAGAGACGCAGCCGCCCTCGCGTTTGCAATCGCCGATTCCCTGCGGCTCATACTGGTAGACGTCTTCGACGTTCTCGTTGGTGTCGCGGGCGCTGAGCGCGTCCTGGCTGTCGAAGTAGAGGCGGCCGGAGTCACTCAGGTAGCGCGGTTGGGGCTGGGGGTCCAGGCTGCCCACGCCCGAGGTGAGCAGCGGCAGGGTCGAGGGGCCGTGGGGGGCTTCGCCGCTGGGGTTGCAGGAGGGGCAGCGGAGCTCTTCGGTTGCCGAGTCATAGAGGTAGACCTGCGCGCAGACCGAGGTGTTGAAGGTGGGCGGGTCGCCTTCGATCAGCTCACAGGGGCCGGTGTTCTCAAAGCCCTCGATCAGCGCCGCTTTGGAGAGGAAGGCGACCCAGCTCCCGTCGGGGCTCGCCTGGGCGAGGCGGTTGGTGGGCGAGGCCGTCCAGGTTCCGGAGGTGGCGGCTCCCCCGGGTGAGTCGGAGGCGAGCAGCGTGGCGACGTATCTCGCCGCGCCGCCTTCTTGCCAGGCGTAGAGGTTCGGTTTGCCCGCCTCGGCGAGGGCGCCCTGCTCGTTGGGCGCTTCGTCGAGCACCGCGGTGTCGATGAAGTAGAGCTTCGAGAGGTCCTCGCTTTGCCCGGCGATTCCCTGAAAGCCGCCCTCGCCTTCGCTCAGGTCGATCGGCGCTGCGGCGAGGTTCTCGACGTCGTAGAGCAACCCGCTGGTGAGCAGCAGCTTTGAGCCGTCGGCCGAGGCGGTGAGGAACTTGCCGGTTGGGTCTGGGATCTGCTCGGTGGTGGTCCCGTCCTTGCGCACGTAGACCTGGCCGCTCTCGGTGCTCCAAAAGACGCGCGAGCCCTCAGCGGAGATCGCCTGGGAGAGGTTGGAGGTTTCGCCCTGGGAGAGGTTGCCCGAGCCGAAGAAGGCGCCGGGGGCGGCGCTCTCGTCGGGCAGCACGTTGATCAGCCGCAGCGTCGCGCCGTCGTATTCGTAGAGGTTGCTTTTGGCTTGGCCGCCGTCGGTCCCCGGCGGCAGCGATCCTTCGAGCGCGTCGTTGGCGGCGAAGAAGTGGCGGTTGAAGTCCGCTGAGGCGCCGGCGTAGGCGATCGAGAGGCCGCCCTGGGGCCTGTTGGGCGGCGGGCTCGCCAGGAGCGGCGAGAGCGCCGTGGGGTCGGCGGTCGGCTGGCGGTAGAGGTTGGCGTAGCCGGATGGGGCCGAGGGGGAGAGCGTTGGGTTGATCTGGTAGAGCAGCGCTTCGCCCAGATCGGCGTCGAAGGCCCGATAGCCCTGTGAGCTCGAGCCCATCAGGGCGGGGCTCAGGTTCTTGGTCTGCCAGCCGGTGGCGGTTCGCTTTGAGAGGTAGGCGTTATAGACGGAGGCGCCCTCTTCGAAGGAGAAGGCGAAGCCCGAGTAGGCGATCGCCTTCCCGTCGGAGGAGATTTGGCGGGGAAACGCCTCCGAGGCTACGCCGGGCTTGCAGCCGATCCCGCAGCTGCCCAGCTCAGGGCGCAGGGGGAAGGGCTCCCCGCCGTGCTTATCGGCCGGGGTGACGAGCTCATAGGCGCGTCCGTCGGGCAGGCCCGAGGGGGTGGTGGGGTAGGTGCGAAAGCTCTTTGCCTCGCCTTCGGTGGTCCCTTCGACGTTGGTCGCCACCGCGCGGAAGCGGTAGGCGGTTGCGGGCGCGAGGCCCGAGACCGGGGCCGAGACCGCCAGCGCCGCCACGCCGCCGCCGAGCGAGGCTCCGCCTATCGGGGCTTCGCTTGCCCCGGCGAAGCGGTTACTTGGTTCGTTCGCTTCATAGGCTTCCTCGCTCAGGTACTGGAAGACGTAGGTGGTGCTCTCGCCGTTGGGGTCGATCTCGGCCTCGAGCAATGCCGAGGCTTCGCCCACGCCCGAGACCGACTGCGCCTCGATCTCCGGCACGAGGCTGACCGGCTGGGCGAAGATGTGGCCGATGCCTTTTTCTTCTGGGCGTTCGGTCCCGTCGGCCCCGTAGAGGATCCCCGGCGGGCGGCCGCTTTCCGCGCCCCCGAAGCTCAGGGTCGGGTTGAAGGCGAGCGCGCTCAGTTCGCTCGTCTGCGGACTGACCGCGACCGTCCCGACCTCTTCGAACTCGCCTTCTGAGTTGCAGGGGCTCAGCTCGTGGATCTCTTTTTTGCCTTTGAAGCTGAAGAAGAAGGGCGCGCCGGTGGCCGGGTCGACCGTCATCGACTGGATCCCGCCGGCGGAGAACTCGAACTCGCAGGCCGGCGTCAGGCGGTCGGCGGGCGAGAAGGCGTAGATCGTCTCTTCGCTTTGGATGTAGAGGTTGTTGCCGTTGTCGGTCGCCAGGCCTGAAGGGATAACTGGTCCCGGTGGGGAAGGGGCGATGTCGTTCTCGCGGCCGGTGTAAGTGCCGTCGTCGAAGACCATCACCCGCCTTTCGAGCAAGGGGTCAGACACGTAGACCACGCCGCCGTCCCGCACAGCGATGCCTCCGCGCTGGGGCTGATGAACCTTGCCCGGTCCTTCGTCGACCGATTCGCCTCCCGCCCCGCGTTCGCCGAAGCTCCCCAACAGTTCCGAGCCGTCGGCGCTGAATACCTGCACCACTCCGTTCTGGCGTTCGGTGTCGAGCACGTAGACGCGGCCGGTGCTCTGCTCCACCGCGACTCCGAACGGGCTCAGCAACTGCCCCGGGCCTTCCCCCAAAAGCGATATTTCGGTGGGTTTTTTGCAGGTCGGATAGGCGGCTTCCCCGTCAGGCCCGCAGCGCTGGTACTCGGCCGCGCCGTTGCCGACCCCCCAGCCCCAGGCGGCGCGGAATTCGCCCGTCGGGCTGTAGCGGATCACTCGCCGGCTGGGGGTTCGGCCCACTGCGTAGACCGTCCCCGGCTCCACCCCGCCGGCGCCGGTCACGTTCACCGCCAGTCCGGTCGCGCCGAACAGTTCGTTTTTCCCGAAGTCCGCGACCTGCTCATAGCCGGCTGAGGCGGGCGCGGCGGCCAGGAAGCCCGCGGCCAGAAGCAGGCCCAGCGAGGCGCCGAGCCCTCGCAATGCGCCGCTCACTCGGTTGTTCTTGGTGTGGTGCATCTGAGCTCCGTGATCCTTTGCGTGTGCCTTGGTGGCCCCTCCCCCGCCGCGGCCTTCGCGCGGGGAGGTTGGGTGGATCCCGGCGTCTATGGCCCGGCTAGCGGCGCGGTGACGGCCCAGGTCCCATACGATTCGACTTTCGCGACTTTTTCTTCTTCGAGGCTGCCTTCGAGGAAGGCGCCGTGCAGGATTGCTCCAGTGGTCCCGTAGGCGCCGAAGTCACCTTCGAAATTGCGCGCTTCGACGAACCCGCCAAAGCCGTGCGAGAGTGCTTCGAACTGGGTGTAGACGCAGAGGAAGCCGGGTTCGGCTTGCGGTTCGGCGAGCGAGCCCGGACAGTTCGCGGTGAATTCTTCGTTTTCGGTTTCCGCCTGGTTGAAGCCGAACGCCGATCCTTCGTTGCCCGGCTCCTCCAGCGGAATCGGGAAGGAGACCGCCCCGGTCGAGTCCATGGAGCCCATCGTGCTGTTGGTGATCGACCAAGCCCCGGTCTCGGTCTCGCCCGGCGGCAGCGTGCCGCCGGCGGTCCAAGGTGAACCTTCAGGACCTTCAGGGCCTTTCAGGTCAGTGCCGGCGCCCCAACCTCCGTTGGCGCCCGAAGCTGCCTTTGGCCCGTAGATTTTGTTGACGTCGGTCTCGATGTAGAAGTCGCCGAGGGCTCCGACTGCGACAGTCGGGGTCGGGGTCCCGCTGAGGACGGTTTTGCCGTTGGTCCCGGCTGCGCCGGTGTTACCCGTATCGCCCTTGTCACCCTTGGCGCCGGTGTCTCCCTTTGCGCCTGCCGAACCTGCGGGGCCGGCCGGTCCTGCCGGGCCGGGAGGCCCTGGCTTGCCCCGTTTACCTGGAGGGCCCTTCTTGGCTTTGGCTGAGGCGCTTGCGTCACCTGAGCCGCCGTTCTCAGAAGCTGCGTAGGCGCCGCCCAGCATGGCGAACACCAGGGCGATCACCGAGATCACGCCCGGGATGCCGAAGCGGTTGCGTAGTGGCGAGAGCATCTAGATCTCTTCTCCTTGTCCCGTGAGCCCCTCTGCCGGCCGCTTTCCCTTGGCGGCCCTCCCGAAGCTCTGTATGTAGTCCCTGTTGATAAGTCCCTGCCCGTTTCGAAACAACGGACTCGCAGACTGTAAACAGAGACCTTTTTAATGTCAAGAGTTGCGTTTCTGAAAGAAAGCGCTGTGTTTCAGACAGAAGGCAAGCAGGAGCTGGTTCCGCGCAGCAATGCGGCTTCTCCCTGGGTACCCGACGGGTATGTCGCGAGTTGAGCCCTTATGGGCTCGCTGGATTCAGCCCCGGTCGGGGCGGTCCGGGTAGATCTCGTCGATCGTGACGAGAGCCCGGTAGGGGGCGGCCAAGACCGCTTCGATCGCCTCGCCGCCGCCCGCCAGGCGGTCGACGACGGCGACCACGGAGACGGGCTCGAGGCCCTGCTCCTCGATCTTCTCGATCGCCTTCACGGTCGAGCCGCCGCTGGTGACGGTGTCCTCGACGACCAGCACCCTGTCGCCCTCGTTCACCGGCCCCTCGACCCAGCGCTGCAGGCCGTGCGCCTTGCGCTCACTGCGGACGAAGAAGCCGACGAGCTCGTCGCCGGCGGGAACGGCGAGGGCCGCGCAGGACGGCGGGATCGCCGCCGTCGCCGGACCGCCGACGGCGCTAGCCCCAGCCTCGACCGCGGCCGCGGCGATCAGCTCACCAGCAGCGCGAAACCCCGCCGGCCGCAGTAGCGCCCGCCGCGCGTCGACGTAGTACTGCGCCGTCGCCCCGCTCGACAACGTCACCTCGCCGATCACCAACGAGTGCTCGCGCAGCTCGGCGAGCAACGTCTGCTTGGCGGCTTCCAGGTCGGTCATCGAAGGGTCATCCTATGAGCGAATGGATCCATGCTCAGCGCCTACGGCTCGGTCCCCTCGTTGAGGATGTCCATGTACTCGCCATAGACATAGGTCTTGCCGCGTGCCCTGCCGGTTTCCTCGCGCAGGATGCCCGCCTCCTCGAGCCGAGCGACCGCCGCATAGACCGGAGGCTCCGATAGCTCGAGGGCTTCCGCCGTCGTCGGGGGTTTGACCACCACCCGCTTGACCGCCAGGTCGTGCACGCGCAGCGCGGTCGCCGCCCCGCGACCGAACCCGTGGATGCGAGCACGATCGCGCTCGATCATCTCGACGATCCCCCGCGTCGTCTCGGCCGTCGATTCGGCCACGTCGACAGCGCCCTCCAAGAAGAAGCGCAGCCACTGCTCCCAAGCTCCCTCCGTGCGAACGCGCTGCAGATACTCGTAGTAGGTATCGCGATTCCGCTTCAAGTAGAGGCTCAGATACAGAAGCGGTCGCCTCAGGACACCCTGGTCGACGAGGAGGAGAGTGATGAGCAGGCGACCGACCCGCCCATTGTCGTCGAGAAACGGATGGATGGTCTCGAACTGCACGTGCGAGAGCGCGGCCTTGACCAGCACCGGAGTCGGTGTGGGCATGTCGTGCAGGAAGCGCTCCAGGTCGGACATCGCCGGTTCGACTTCCTCCCAGGGAGGGGGCACGTAGCGGGCGTCACCCGGTCGGGTCCCGCCAAGCCAGTTCTGCGAGCGGCGGAACTCACCCGGCGCCTTGTCGGAGCCGCGCCCGGAGCGCAGGAGGTTTTCATGTACCTCGCGAAGCAATCGATTGCAGAGGGGCAGGCGACCCGAGAGGATCGAGTGCACCCCGTGGTCCAGCGCCGCTATGTAGTTGGCCGTCTCCTCGAGATCCTCGATCGGCACACCCGGGACGGCCTCGTTCTCGAAGAGCAGCAAATCGGACAGCGAGGTGACAGTTCCCTCGATCTGCGAGGAGAGCACCGCCTCCTTACGGATGAACGTGTAGAGGAACTGGCTCGGATCGGGCAGCAACAACGTGATTCCGTCGAGTCGTCCCAGGGCCTGGTTGGCTCGATCGAGCAGCCGGTGCAACTCGGCATCGAGCTCCAGCGGCGGATCCGGGGGAAGGGGCCTGGGATAGAACGCCAAGTAGCTGGCGGGGCCGTCCCGAACCTCTTTGAAGCGCCCGGCTCGATCCGAGGCGGAAGACGCGGTCGTCATAGATGTCTTCCAAAGCGTTCGCTCATCAAGGACTGAGCTTACTAAAGGAAGAGGCGTTATCGCTTACTAAGCGACCTGCTTGATAAGCGAAGGCTTGCTTAGCTCGCTAGAAGACGAAGATGTCTTCGCCGAGCTGGATGCGCTCGTAGATCTCCGGCTGGTCGGCGATGAAGGTGCGCAGGCAGCCGTGGCTCGCCGGGTAATCGGGGACCGATTCGTAGCCGTGCACGGCGTAGCCGCCGTAGAAGTACCAGGAGTAGTACATGCCGTGCGAGTTGTAGCCGGGTTCGGTGCGGATGAACTCGAAGTGACCGGTGACCGTCGGGGTCGAGGACTTGCCCGAGGAGATTGGGTAGATCGCGTAGGGCTTGTCGCCGTTGGCGAAGACGAGCACCTGCTTGCCGAGCGGCGCCTCGACGTGGCGACCGGCGCCGGGGTGGCGCACCCGGTAGCCGCCCTTGCCGGCGAAGGCGCGCTTGACCAGGCCCTTGCCGGCGCGCATGCTGCGGGTCATCTCGTTGACTTTGCGGTAGGCGAGCACGCCTCGCGCCGTCTTGCCGCCGAAGCAGCGGCCGCTGTTGGCGATGTAGCCGAGCTTGCGCATCGCCTTCTTGAAGCCGAGGACCACGTCACCGCACTGGCCTTGGTGGAGCGCCGGGAAGCTGACCTTCCAGCTCTTGCGCACGGTGCTGTCGCCGCCGAGCGACGGCGTCGCCACATGCTTGGCGCTGACCGCGTACTTGCCACCCTCCTCGATCAAGATCTTGGCGCGGAAGACACCCGCCCCGCCCTTGCCCTTGCTCAGTCTGACCTTCTGGTGCTGAACCCGGCGGCCATCGAGGTAGAAGTTGACGTCGACCTTCTGGCCGGCGACGAAGGGCTTGACGGTCCCGATCGCCGGCACCGTGCTGTAGATCTGCGCCTTGCCGTCGTTGAGGTGACCGATGTGGCTGATCTTCACCGTCGCGTCGCGCGGCGCGGCGGTAGCGGCGGCGGGAAGTGCCAGCAGGGCGGCGAGAACGAGGGTGGAAACGAGGCGGCGACTCATCGGCTCGGGCATTCTTGCGGATGGTCCGGCTGATCGGTTTGTAACGCCTCTGTCACAGCGCAGTCAATTGTCTGTAAAAGTTGTGAAACATGGCTTGAAATGCCAGATTCCTCGGCTACGGTCGGGGACAGCGGAGGGTGAAGCCGTCAGGTGTCGGCATGCGCTTGATAACCGCGATGTTCGGGGTTGAATCGCCCGAATAGGGTTCGAGTCCCTCGCCCTCCGCTATGTATTGCCTGATAGTGCGAAGGCGTGGGCGAGGTGCAAATATCACGCGACCTGCGGGGTGGTGCCCGCCTTGCGACCCGCCTTCGCACCTTCAGGTTGTTGATATCCTTTTTGGACGGTTATCAAGCGCTCGGGGAAATTTCCCCTTCACCCAGATCCGGCCCGCTCGCGCGGGCCGTTTCTTTGCTCCGACCCCGCCGCCCTACTGCCCGATCAACGCCACCGAGTTGTTGAGCATGTGGAGGACGATCCCGGGCACGATCGAGCCGGTCTTCTCGTAGAGCAGGCAGAGGATGAAGCCGAAGAAGACCAGCGGCGGCACGGCGCTGAGGCCGGTGAGGGCGTGCAGTGCGCCGAAGATAAGGCCGGCGACGAGCGCCGCAGCGATGCGGGGCATGTGCTTGCGGATGCCGCCGAAGATCAGGCCGCGGAAGAGGATCTCCTCGCTGAGCGGCGCCGCGATCACTATCAGCAGGACCTGTACCGGCAATGCCCCGAACCCCTCGGCGATGTCCTCCTGTTCGGGCACGCCAAAGATGCCCGCATAGAGCGCCGCGAAGACGAGGTAAGCACCGATCGCGGCCGCCCCCCACTTCAACGCCGTGCTCACACGGAAGCCCCGCACGCCGAGGCGCCGCAGCGCCTCTGGGACGGACACCTTCCCCCACTGGCTCGCGATCAAGATCGGCACCAGCAGAAACCCAAGCGCCGTGGCGAGCTGGACAACCACGTTGGCAGCAGTGCTGAGGTCCTCACCTTCACTCGGACTCTCAACAATCACCGCAGGAATGCTGAACAGCAACCCGGCCCCAAGCGCCAGCAGCAAACCCCCAATAGCCAGCTGTGGACCCCAAGTCACATACGGAAAGGGGCCCGGGGGTCGATCCGGACCAGCCTCCCCGCTGTTCGCTGGGCCGGATCGACCCCCGGGCCCCCCTGCGGATAACTTGCTGTCCATGACGCCGGCAGTCTCCCAGGTCTCGCGGTCCACCAAGACCCGCCTGCGCTTCCTGCGCCGGCTGGCGATCGTGACTGTCTTCGTCGTCGTAGCGGCGATCGCGATCGCCCAGTTCACCGAGCTCGAGCGCCTCGCCACCGGCATCCTCGCCTCGACCGCGGTGCTCGCCGCGATCATCGGCTTCGCCGCCCAGCACACGATCGCCAACACGGTCGCTGGCGTGCAGCTGGCGATCTCGCAGCCGATCAAGATCGGCGACCGCATCTCCTTCCAGGAAGTCGAGGGCCGCGTCCTCGACATCACCCTCTCCTACACCTACGTCGACCCCGGCGACGGCACCTCGGTGGTGATCCCCAACCAGCTGCTGGTCGAGGGGATCGTCCACAACCTCTCCACCGCGGACACGCAAGCCTGAGCGCGGCACGGAGCGAAGTACGCTCTGGCCATGAGTGCGGAGCGACCAAGCGTGCATATCTGGTTCTTCGCGCCGGGAGCGGAGCGCGAAATTTGAGATGACGCAGCGCAGCCGTCGACGTCAGCGTCACCGGGGGGGCGCGGGCGCCAAGATCCTCCTCGTCGGCTTCGGCGTCCTAGCCCTGCTCGCGATCGGCGTGATCGGCGTCGCCTCCTGGGTGCTCGACGTCGCCGCGAAGGCGCCCTCGCTCGCTGCCTGCAAGCCGGTCGAGAAGGGTGGCAACTCGATCGTCTACGCGGGCGACGGCAGCAAGCTCGGCGTGATCGATTCCGACGTGGCGCGGGCGCCAATCTCGATCGAGCGCATCCCAAAAAGCCTCCAGCGCGCGACCGTCGCGATCGAGGACGAGCGCTTCTACGAGCACGGCGGCATCGACCCTGAGGCGATCGCCCGCGCCGCGCTGAAGAACCTCGAGGCGGGCAGGACGGTCGAGGGCGGCTCGACGATCACCCAGCAGCTCGTGCGCAACCTCTGCATCCGCAACCCGGCGCGCGACCTCGAGCGCAAGATCATCGAGGCGGAGCTGGCGATCGAGTACGCCGAGCGCCACTCCCGGCGCGAGATCCTCGACCAGTACCTCAACACCGCCTCCTACGGGACGATCGAAGGCAGCACCGCGGTCGGCGTCCAGGCCGCCTCGAAGATCTACTTCTCCAGGCCCGTCTGGAAGCTGACCCTCGAGCAGTCGGCGCTGCTCGCCGGCCTGCCGCAGGCTCCCTCCGAATACAACCCGG
This sequence comes from uncultured Solirubrobacterales bacterium, assembly GCA_963824215.1. Lineage (GTDB taxonomy): Bacteria > Actinomycetota > Thermoleophilia > Solirubrobacterales > 70-9 > VRUE01. The sequence goes on from CAWGOE010000001.1 coordinate 363,159, forward strand.
CGCTCCACCCCAAGGCGGCGCTCGCCAGGCGCAACTCCGTGCTCGCCAAGATGGCCAGCCTGGGCTACGTCTCGCCCCAACGGGCGCAGCAGGCCCGGCGTCACGGCCTCGGCCTAGACCTCGACGACGGCTACTTCGACAAGAGCGAGCCCTACTTCTTCGACTACGTAGAAGACAAGCTGATCGACATATACGGGGTCGAGACGGTCCGCAACGGCGGCCTCGAGGTGCACACGACGATCGACCCGCAGCTGCAGGACGTCGGTCTGGAAGGGATGCGCTCCGCCCTTCCCTACTCCGAAGACCCGGCCTCGGCCCTGGTCGCGATCGACCCCCGCAACGGCCACGTCGAGGCAATGGTCTCCAGCTCGAGCTACGAACAGAGCAAGTTCAACCTCGCCGCCCAGGGACACCGCCAGCCCGGCTCGACCTTCAAGACCTTCGTCCTGACGACGGCGATCAAGCAGGGGATCGACCCCTACTCGACCTATTACACGTCGAAGCCACTCGACCTCGACCTGCCCGAGTGGGGCCACTGGGAGGTGGCGACCGCCGACGAGGGCTACCTGGGAAGGGTCAACCTGCAGCAGGCGACGGTCGCCTCCGACAACACCGTCTTCGCCCAGCTCGACCTCGACGTCGGGCCGCGGCAGGTGAAAGCGACGGCGAAGTCGATGGGGATCGAAAGCCCGCTCGACGGCATTCCGGCCGAGGGGATCGGCGGCCTGCGGATCGGCGTCTCGCCGCTGGAGATGGCCGATGCCTACGCGACCCTCGCCGCAGGGGGCATCCACCGCAAGCCGATCGCGATCGAGCGGGTGGTCTTCCCTGGCGGCCGCGCCGAGGAGCCGCAGCGCCCCGAGCCGCGGCGGGTCGTCCCCGAAGCGGTCGCATACGAGGTCTGGCGCCTGCTGCACGACAACATCACCGAAGGCACCGGCACCGCCGCCTACACCGGCTGCCCCGGCCAGGGCGGCAAGACCGGGACGACCGACAACTACACCGACGCATGGTTCGCCGGCTTCCAGCCCAACCTGGCAACGGCGGTCTGGGTCGGCTACCCGGAATCCAACGCGATCGAAATGACCAGCGTCCACGGCACGACCGTCTTCGGCGGCACCTTCCCGGCCGACATCTGGCACTCGCTCTATGCCAACGCCGAAGTCCCCTGCGAGGAATTCGACGAGCCGAAGAAGTCGGTCAGCTGGGCGCCGTACTACGGCTCGTTCACCGCCGCTGCGCCGAGCAGCGATGGGGGCGACTCTGACTTCGAAGCCGAAGACGGTGAAGGCGAAAGCGAAGCCGAGCGCCTGGGCAAGGAAGCCACCGGCGGCTATGACCCCGACGCCTACGCCCCGGGCGCCGGCCAGGAACCGACTCCGGTCCCGCCACCGCCGCCCGCCTACGGAACCGGCGGGGGCTCCGGAGTCAGCGGCGGCGCGGCAGCCGGGAATTGAGCCCCAAACACCGCCGAGCTCTCTGGGGGACGATCCTCGTCCTCATCACCGCCTTCGCAGCGGCTCCGGTCCTCCTCTCCCACGACGTCTACAGCTACGTCGACTACGCCCGGCTCGGGGTCGTCCACGGCCTAGACCCCTATGTCTATCCGCCGGCGGCGGCGCCCTTCGACCCCGCCTACACCCGTGTCACCTGGATCGACGCGACCAGCGCCTACGGCCCGCTGTTCACGCTTGCGACCTACCCGCTCGCCTGGCTGCCGGTCTGGCTAGCCGTCGCGACGCTGAAGGCAGTAGCGGCGCTCTCGGTCCTGGCGATCGCGCTGGTCGTCGCCCGCATCGCACCCGCCCGCGGCGTGTCGCCCCTCGCCGCGGCTGCGTTCGTAGCGCTCAACCCACTGGTCCTGATCCACGTCGTCGGCGGCGCCCACAACGACGCCATTGCGATGCTGGCCGCGACGATCGGCATCGCCGCAATGCTCTCGGCGCGCGAGGCAACCGCTGGCGCGGCCTTTGTCGCCGCCTTCGCAATCAAGGCCCCAGCGGCCCTCGCCGCCCCGTTCGCCCTACTGAGCGCCGCGAAGATGGAGCCTTCTACCCCCTATAGGGGACACAAAGCTCCATTCTGGCCGGTGGGACGAGTGCTCGTCGGCGCCGGCATGGCAGCGCTCGCGATCGGGCTCGCCGCTTATGCCGCCTTCGGCTGGAGCTGGCTCGACGCGATCGGGCTGGCCGGCGAGAACCAGCACCGCACCAGCCACATGAGCGTCCCGATCACCTTCGCCCGCATCACCGGCCTCGACCCGAGCGCAGTCCGCGCAACTGCCCTCGCCCTCTTCGCCGCCGCCTTCGCTTACCTGCTGTTCAAAACCTGGCAGGGGGCAGACTGGCTCCGCAACGCCGCCTGGGCCTCCTTCGCCCTCCTACTAGCCACCGCCTGGCTCCTCCCCTGGTACCTGATCTGGACCCTCCCCTTGGCAGCTCTTTCGAGAGACCGGCCTCTTCAGCTCTTGGTCTTGGCCCTGACCGCGTACCACCTCCCCGCCCGAATGCCTCTATAGCGCTCCGAATGGAAGGGGTGGGTGTCCCTCGAACCGGCGGATACTCAAAACGGCGGTCTCATTAGACCGCCGTTTGTCGGGGCGAGGGACACCCATCCCTTCCAACGATCAGCCCTTACCCGCGATTCGTGGCCGGACGCGAGTCGGGGCGAGAGACACCCAGATCCTCCTCACCCGCCTCGGCCTCTTGCTCCTCCGGCGACGGATGCACTATGCCGGTAGGAATCGACCAACCCTCGCGCCGACCCAACGCCGTAACCAGGGCGACATAGATCAACTCGACCGCGGTCAGCACGAAGCGCACGGCGATCGCGATCAGCGAGCCGACCGCAAAGCTCTTGCCCGGCAGCGCCCCCTTGACCGCCCAGGCGAAGGCGGCGTCGCGAATGCCCAGCCCGGCCGGGGCGACGAGCGTTACCAACGCCGCCACATAGCCGACTGCCTGGGCCGAGCCCACGGTGAGGATCTCCCCGGCCGGAATGCTGCTAACAGAGCGGGCAACGCAATAGAGGCCCACCGAGACCACGCCCCAGTTGAGCATGTAGAAGGCGATCAGAGCGACCACGCCGCGCAACGGAATCACCGCCGGCAGCGCCTCCCGGCCAAAGGCGCGCAGGACGCGGTCGGCGAGCGGTCGGAAGACCGGTGGGCTGAGCAAGGCGACCAGCAATGCGATCACCAGCAGCACCGCCCAGCGCAGCGGCTGGCCCTGCAGGTCCGGGTGGCTGATCAAGAAGTAAGAGGCGAAGATGATCCCGGACGTGGCCGAGATCGCCTGTTCGTAGACGATGCTGGCCATCGTGATCCGCCGCGGCACGCCGGCGCGCTCGGAGAGCAATACTCGGCCCAACACGTAGAGGACGCTGCCCGGCACGTAGCGCGCCAGCAGTGGCTGGCCCCAGGCGACCTGCGCGCGCCCGAAGCCGATCCGGTAGCCGAGCGAGCGCAGGATCAGGTCCCAACCAAACGCGCTGAGCGCGTAGAAGCAGGGCAGCACGAGGAAGGCCGGGATCAGCCAGACGAGGTGGAAATGGACGCCCTCGTCCTTGATCTCGGCCCACTGGTTGACCACGGTGAGGACGAGGAAGCCGAAGACGAGGATCGCGATACCGAGCTGGATCGCGAGGCGGACGCGCTTGCTGCGCGGTGGCTTGGTGCCAAAACTCGCGCCTACATCGCCGATCTTGTGTAGGAGTGGTTGGTCCTCTGCCACGTCTGTCGCACCTTAGTGGGGTCCGGAGCTGCCAATAGCCACCCGCAGCGAGGAGAATGGCGGCATGGGTGAGTTCGAGCTCTTGGCTCGCATACGGGAGCGGCTGCCAGAGCCAGGCGCGCGACTGCGGGTTGGCAGTGGCGACGACGCCGCGGTGACCGTCCCTGGCGGAGCCACGGCGACCTCGGTCGACGCCCTCGTCGATGGGGTCCACTTCCAGCGCGGTTCAAGCAGCCTCGAGCAAATCGGCGCCAAGGCCCTCGCGGTCGCTCTCTCCGACCTGGCGGCGATGGGCGCCGAAGCGGGGGAGGCATACGTCGTCCTGGGGATTCCGGCTGATCTCGACGAAGACGGTTGCCTGGAGCTGCTCGACGGGATCGAGGAGGTCGCGGCAGAGACCGGGACGTCGCTCGCCGGCGGAGACCTAACCCGCTCCCCGTCCCTAACCCTGGCCGTGACCGTCGTCGGCCACGCGGGGCGACAGGAAGACTTCGTGACGCGCGCCGGGGCTCGCCCAGGCGACGCGCTTGTAGTAACCGGCGAGCTCGGCGGGGCCGCGGTCGGCCTACTGCTCCTCGAGGACAAAGCCAAGCCGGACGTGCCGGTGGAGAGAGGTCCATACGGACACCGCAGCACCGGCACGTCCGCGGCGCTGGTTGCGCGCCAGCTCGAGCCACAGCCGCGCCTTGAGGCCGGCCGCGCCTTGGCCGAGGCTGGAGCAACGGCGATGATCGACCTCAGCGACGGGCTCGGCGGCGACGCCCGCCACCTGGCCGAGGCGAGCGGCGTGTCCCTGACAATCGACGCGGCGACACTCCCCTTGGCCGCCGGCCTCGCCGAGGTCGCGCGTGCCACCGGGCGCGACCCGATCGAGCTCGCCGTTTCCGGCGGCGAAGACTACGAGCTGCTCGCCGCGCTGCCCACGGACAAGGTCGCCGCGGCAACCGCTGCCGTAGTCGAGCACGGAGGGCTGACTCAAATCGGCGCAGTGGGCGCCGGCGGAGGGGTCGAGATCAGGCTGCCTGGCGGCGGGCTGCTTGCGGCGAAGGGCTTCGACCAGCTGAGCTGACGGCGGCGCCGGTCAGCAAGGTCCGCACGCCGCGGCGGCGCAGCATCGCCTGTGCCACCAGCTCGGGCTCGGGCTGGTATTGGCCGTTCTCGATAAGGCTCTTGAGCTGTCGCTGCTGCATCCTGCGCCTTCTATCGGCCAGCTCGGCGGGACCCTTAGTAGTTGGTACTCGCACATACGTCCACAGCTACCGAGGGCACGCCGGGATTACTCTTGTGTTTATGCCGAACGGGTCTACGCGGATACTGCTGGTCGACGACGAGCAGTCGGTACAGACGTTGCTCAGCTACCCGCTGCGCAAGGACGGCTACCACGTCACCTCGGCGTTGGACGGGCGCGAAGCGCTGGAACGCTTCACCGAGGCGCGCTTCGACCTCGTCGTCCTCGACCTGATGCTGCCCAAGCTCGACGGCGTCGAAGTCTGCCGCCAGATGCGCCGCCAGAGTCAGGTGCCGATCATCATGCTGACCGCCAAAGGCTCAGAGACCGACAAGGTCGCCGGTCTCGAGGTCGGCGCCGACGACTACATCACCAAGCCCTTCTCGATGCGCGAGTTCCGCAGCCGAGTCAAGGCGGCGCTGCGACGCTCCAGGATGGTCGCCGATCCCCCCGAGGAAGAGCCGATCGAGCATGCCGAGCTGACGATCGACCCCGCCCGCCGCTTGGTAACCCTCGGCGACGACGAGGTCGCCGCCACCTATGTCGAGTTCGAGATCCTCACCGCCCTCGCCCGCTCCCCAGGCAAGGTGCTCAGCCGCGAGACCTTGCTCGAGCACGTCTGGGGCGACTCCGACTACCGCGATCCGCGCACGGTCGACGTCCACATCCGCCACCTGCGCGAAAAGATCGAGGCCGACCCCAAGCAGCCGGAATACCTGTTCACGGTGCGAGGAGTCGGCTACCGCTTCCGCGAATGAAGCGCCTGCGTCTCACCCCGCTCGGCAGCCAGATCACGACGACGGCGCTGTCGATCGGCGCCGGGACGTCGCTGGTCATCTACCTCTGGGTCGTCGTCCTCGGCGACCACGAGGAGGCCGCGGGGCCGATCCTCTTTGGCGGCCTGATCGCCCTCCTAATGGCGCTCGGCGTCGGCTACTACTACGCCCAGGTCGTGACCCGGCGCGTGCGACGGATCGAGGACGCGGCGAGGAAGGTCGCCGACGGCGACTTCGCCGCCCGCATCCCGGTCGACTCCTCCGGCCCGCTCGGCCAGCTCGCCCGCACCTTCAACGAGATGCAGCGCCGGCTCGCCGAGCTCGACAGCGCCCGCAAGCAGTTCATCGCCAATGCCTCGCACGAGCTGCGCACGCCGATCTTCAGCCTCGGCGGCTTCGTCGAACTGCTCGACGAGGAGGACCCGAGCCCCGAAGAGCGGGCCGAGTTCGTGCGCACGATGCGCCAGCAGATCGAGCGGCTAACCAAGCTCACGGCCGACCTCTTGAACCTCTCGCAGCTGGATGCCGGTGGCATCGTGATGGCGATCCGCAGTGTCGACCTCGGCTCCCTCGCGCGCGACGTCGCCCGCGAGTTCGGCGCCCGAGCCGACCTACGCGGCTCGCGGCTGGAGCTGCGCACGCCGGATCAGCCGGTGATCGCCGTCGCCGACCCCGACCGGGTGCGACAGATCATCCGTATCCTGCTTGATAACGCCCTCACCCACACCCCCGAGGGCACCAGCGTCACCGTGACCATCTACTCCGTCAATCAGCGTGCCGAGCTGACCGTCTCCGATGACGGCACCGGCATCCCCCAACGGGTGCAGAAGCGCATCTTCGAGCGCTTCTTCACCGCCGACTCGGCGGGCGGCTCGGGGCTGGGGCTGGCGATTGCCCGCGAGCTGGCGCAGCGCATGGATGGCCGCATCGCGATCTCTTCCAGCCGACGTTTCACCGCGTTTACGCTCGACCTGCCGATCGCCCCGCCGGGGGCGCCAGCGCCGAGCGCGGCCGATCCGGTCAAGGCGCCCGCGTGAGCAGGTCGGCAAGCTCGTTCGCAGCGCTGCTGGCGCTGCTGGCCGCGGCGCTGCTCGGCGGCTGCGGCGACCAAGGCGATGAGAGCCCGGGCAGCGGTTCGGCAAGCGCCACGAAGACGACGACCCAGGTCGTGGTGCAGACGGCCAGCGACGGGGAGTTCGACGCGGCGGAGGTCTACCGCGAGGCCGCCCCCGGCGTGGTCACGATCCGCTCGATCTTCGACCAGGGCGCCGCCGAAGGATCGGGCTTCGTGCTCGATACCGACGGGCGGATCGTCACCAACGCCCACGTCGTCACCGACGGTGAAGGTGATGACCGCAAGGAGGCGGACGCTGTCTTCGTCGAGTTCCCCGACCGCAACGTCGTGCCGGCGACGATCGTCGGCTTCGACCCCTTCGCCGACGTCGCCCTGTTGGAGGTGAAGCCCAATGGCTTCGACCTGCACCCGCTGGAGCTCGGCGATGACGCCGAGCTCGTGGTCGGCCAGCCGGTCGCCGCAATCGGCAGCCCATTCGGCGAGCAACAGTCGCTCTCGATCGGCGTCGTCTCGGCGACCGACCGCTCGGTCGGCGGACTGACCCAGTTCCAGATCGAGGGCGCGATCCAGACCGACGCTTCGATCAATCCCGGCAACTCCGGCGGGCCGCTGCTCGACGCCGGCGCCCGCGTCATCGGCATCAACCAGCAGATCGAGACCAACTCCGGCGCCAATGACGGCGTCGGCTTCGCGGTGCCGATCTCAGCCGTCAAACGCTCGCTCGCACAGCTCGAAAAGAAGGGCAGCGTCGACTACGCCTACATCGGGGTCTCCAGCCAAACCCTCTACCCGCAGCTCGCCACCAAGCTCGGCATCGACGTCGACCACGGCGGCTTGGTGGCAGAAGTGGTGTCCGGCGGCCCGGCCGACGAGGCCGGGATCGAGGGTGGCGAGGAGAAACTCCGTTTCCAGGGCGTTCCCTACCAGACGGGGGGTGACACGATCATCGCTGTCGATGGCCGCGAGGTCGTGCAGCCGGACGATCTGGCCAGCTACATCTCCCTCTTTCAGCCCGGCGAGAAAGTAACGCTCGATGTTCTTAACGCGGACGGAGATCGCAGAGAAGTCGAGGTGACTCTGGGCAAGCGCCCGGTCGCCGAACCCAGCGGCTGAACGGGCTGCCCGTCGTCCAGCCGGCGATGCCTGTAGAAATCGCCGATGCTTCAGGAAGTCAGCCTCGGCCAAAAGGCCCTCTCCGATTACACCCACATCGCCGGCAAGGAGCTGAGCGAGCGCATTCGCGAGCTGGCCAAGCCGCTCGAGGGGCAGCGGGTCCTGCACGTCAGCGCCACCGCGTTCGGCGGCGGGGTCTCGGAGATCCTCTACACGATCGTTCCGCTGATGCGCGATGCCGGCATCGACGCCCACTGGCACGTGATCTTCGGGAAAGAAGAGTTCTTCAACGCGACCAAGCTCCTGCACAACTCGCTACAGGGGGCGGAGGAGACGCTGACCGACGAGCAGTGGGCCGTATTCGACGAGATCAACGAGATCAACGCCGAGGGGCTGAAAGGCGAGTGGGACACGATCATCGTCCACGACCCGCAGCCGATCGGCCTGCGCCGCGGCGCTCAGGAGAAGAGCCGCAACTGGGTCTGGCGCTGCCACATCGACCTCTCCGAGCCCAACCCCGCGCCGATCGCCCGCCTGCAGCCGCTGATCGCGGAGTACGACGCGACCGTCTGGCACCTGCCGTCCTACGTGCCGAACGGGCTGAACGGCCACGACGGCATCCGCATCATCCCGCCGGCGATCGACCCGCTCTCGCCGAAGAACATGGCCTTCTCACCCGACGATGCCGCCTTTGTCTGCCACCAGTTCGGTATCGACGTCGACCGGCCGTTGATCACCCAGGTCTCGCGCTTCGACCCGTGGAAGGACCCGATCGGCGTGATCGACGCCTACCGCGAGGTGACCGCGGAGATGCCCGACGTGCAGCTGGCGCTGGTCGGCTCGATGGCGACCGACGACCCCGAGGGCTGGGACTTCTTCCAGCAGACGGTCGAATACGCGGACGGCGACGACGACATCAAGATCCTCAACAACCTCAACAATGTCGGCGCGATCGAGGTCAACGCCTTCCAGTCGCAGTCCGACGTCTGCCTGCAGAAGTCGATCCGTGAGGGCTTCGGCCTGACCGTCACCGAGGCGCTCTGGAAGGGGCGGCCGACCGTGGCCGGCAACGTCGGCGGCATCCCGCTGCAAATCGAGAACGGCGTCAGCGGCTACCTGGTCGACTCGCCAAGCGAGTGCGCACAGCGCTGCATCGAGATCCTCGCCGACCCGGAGTTGGGCAAGCAACTCGGCAAAGCCGGCAAGGAACACGCCCGGCGTGAGTTCCTCTCTCCGCGGCTACTGCGCGACTGGCTGCAGCTGCTGACCGAGCTCGACGAATAGGTCTACAGGCGTAGCGCGCCAGCGCTCGGGGTAGGCTGGAGGGCCCGATGGCTGACTCCACCGATCCCCTGATCATCGTCTCCAACCGCGGTCCGGCCCAGTTCGAGCGCGACGAGAACGGTGAGCGCACCGTGCGCCGCGGCGGCGGCGGCCTCGTGACCGCACTTTCCGGCCTGGTTTCCCATCGCGAGGCACTCTGGATCGCCTCGGCGATGACCGACGAGGACGTCGCGGTCTCCGAGGAGCGCGGCGGGCCGGCCGAGCTCTCGATCGACGGCATCGACTACCGCGTGCTGCTGGTCGGCAGCGAGGCCGATGCCTACGACGGCTTCTACAACGTGATCGCCAACCCGATCCTCTGGTTCATCCAGCACTACCTCTGGGACCTCTCCAACGCCCCCGACATCCGCCAGGAGGAGCTCGACGCCTGGGACTACGGCTACCAGGCGGTCAACCGCGACATCGCCCACGCCGTCCTCGGCCAGATCGAGGGCCGTGAGCGACCGCTGGTGATGCTCCACGACTACCACCTCTACACCGCCCCGGGAATGATCCGAGCCGAGCGTCCCGACGCCTTCCTCCATCACTTCGTCCACATTCCCTGGTCGCAGCCGGACAGCTGGCGGATCCTGCCCGGGCGCATCCGCGAGGAGATCTTCCGCGGCATGCTCGCCAACGACATCATCGGCTTCCACACCCACGCCTACTGCATCAACTTCATCCGCTGCTGCGACGAACTGCTCGAGGTCGACGTCGACTACGACAGCTGCGTCGTTCGGCACGCGGGCGGCGAGACCCGCGCCCGTGCCTACCCGCTCTCGATCGACGCCGAGCGGCTGCGGCGGGCGGCGGAGTCGCCCGAGGTGGCCCAGTATGAGCGCGAGGTGCTGGAGCGCCGCCGCGAGCACCTGATCATCCGCGTCGACCGCGCGGACCTCTCCAAGAACGTGCTGCGCGGCTTCACCGCCTTCGACACCTTCCTCACCCAGCACCCCGAGTTCCACGAGAAAGTGACCTTCATCGCGCACCTTCAGCCCTCACGCCAGGACGTGCCCGAGTACGCCGAGTACCTGGAGAAAATCGAGGCCCTGGTCGCCGTCGTCAACCACCGCCACGGCACCACCGACTGGATGCCGATCAACCTCAACATCTACGAGAACTTCCCCGAGGCGGTCGCCCGCTACAAGCAGTTCGACCTGCTGATGGTCAACTCGATCTTCGACGGGATGAACCTCGTCGCCAAGGAGGCGCCGGCGGTCAATACCCGCGACGGCGTGCTGATGCTCTCCGAGAACACCGGCTCACACGAGGAGCTCGCCGACTGCGTCCTCTCGGTCAACCCGTTCGACATCCAGGACCAGGCGGACGCGATCCACCGGGCGCTGACTATGGAGCCCGAAGAGCGCAAGCTGCGGGCGCAGCACCTGAAGGAGATCATCTACTCGCGGAACCCGGGGGATTGGGTCGATGAGCAGTTGCGGGACATCGCTGAGCTTCGGGAGGCGGTTGCTTAGGGGGAGGGGGTTGGGGGTCCCTTCCGCTTGCTGGGTTTTCGCCACTGCGCCGGTAGCCGTCCGAGATCGTCTGTGGGGCGAAAAGAGGACGCCGCTTCACGGAAGGGACCCCCAACCCCCTCTTCTCAGCAGCTTCCGGGGGACGAAACTGGGTCGCTGCGCGCTTAGAGATGTGTGCGCTTGCGAATCCAGTGGAAGCTTGCGGGAAAAGTCGCGGCCGTTCTCGGTGCTGCTCTTCTTTTCTTGAAGCTGGTTCCAACTCTCCTAGAGCCGCCAGCTCCTCAATCCTTACCAGCTGACGTTGGCCTCCCTCGGGTGGTGGCGCCCGCAGCTCCGGCAGCTGACGTTCGGCCGGAGCGGGATCACGGACGACTGCGGGCGTCGGCGCGGCGGAGGCACAAAGCCCCTCTCGGGCGGGTGGTGTCGGGGGTGGGTGTCTCGCGCAGGGCGGAGTCTTCGGAGGGGAGCGCCCAGCCCGCCAGGGGAAGTCATCCCTTTCCCCGAAGAAGAGCGCAGCCCAAGCCGAGCACCCCCACCCGGCGACAGGACCCGCCCGCCGAAGCCTCCGTCCCTGTCGCTCCTCCACCCGCCCCGGCTCCCGAACCAGTGCCCGCACTCGCTCCGCAAGCCCCTGCGCCCCCCGGTGACGGCTCAGCTGAGTTCGCTCCTCGCTAGGCGATCCTCGAGGAGATGTCGGGTGACCCTCCCGGCGGCTTGTACTTTTTCGTCGACGCCTCCGGGCGCCAGCTCAACCGGGACCCACCGAAAAAGTTGAGCCGGAAGGGTTGCCCGGCAGCCCCCGCTGTCACAGACCCGTCGCTATAGTGCGTCGCCGTTTGGCCGCACCACGCGAATACGAGCTGGTCTTGATGCTGGACCCGGGGCAGGACGCCCCGGCCCGCGACGCTGTCGCCAACGAGGCGAAGAAGCAGATCGAGGGCGCGGGAACGCTGAAGCACGAGAACGTCTGGGGCCTGCGCAAGATGGCTTACGAGATCGACCAGCGCACCGAGGCCGACTACCGCTGGTTCCGCTTCGAGGCGCCGGTCGAGCTACTCGAGCAGCTCGACCACAACCTGAAGATCGCCGACGGCGTGCTGCGCTTCCGCGTCTTCAAAGTCGACGCTGACACCCCCGTGATCGCACCGCCGGCGACCAGTGCTCCCGGTCCAGGTGCCCCTCGCGAGCGGCCGTCGGCGCCTGAAGCTCCACAAGCGGCGCCGGTCGAGGCTGCGCCCGAGACCCCCGCTGCTGCCGATGCCCCCGCTGCTGCCCCAACCGCCGTCGCCGAGCCTCCAACCGCCGAGCCCACGGTGGAGGAGCCCGCAGTAGAGACGCCCGAGCCAGCCGCCGAGGCTGAGCCCGCTGCGGAGCCGGATGCCCCCGAGGCCGCCGCCGAGGCCGCTGAGGGCGAGTCCGGCGACACCGACACCTAGCAGCCTTTTCTCGCGATTTCCGGCTTCCAGGGGGAGAGTCGCGCCGCGCGCGCTCTTAGACTGGTGTCTCGATAAACGATCTTGAGGAGTGAGAGCCGTGGCGGCTTCGAACATCAACGTGGTGGTCATCACCGGGAACCTGACGCAAGACCCCGAACTGCGCCACACGGGCGGCGGAACGGCGGTCTGTGAGCTGCGAGTGGCGGTCAACAGTCGCCGCAAGGACGGCGCGACCGGCGAATGGGTCGACAAGCCCAACTACTTCAACGTGACGGTCTGGGGCGCGCAGGGAGAGAACTGCGCCAACTACCTCGCCAAGGGCCGCCCGGTTGCGATCGAAGGCCGCCTCGACTGGCGCGAGTGGGAGGCCAAAGACGGCAGCGGCAAACGGCAGGCGGTGCAGATCGTCGCCAACTCGGTCCAGTTCCTCGGCTCGCGAGACGGCGCTGGTGGCGGCAACGGCAACGGCTTCACTCCCCCCCAGAGCGATACCCCCACTGACACCTCCGACTACGACGCCGCCCCAGCCGGCGCTGGTGCGAGCGGTGGCAGCGGGGACGACGACATCCCCTTCTAACTCGCGAGAGCGGCTCAGGGGTCGCCAGGCAAGGACGCAGGGAGCCCCGAATAGCAGCGCTATTCGGGCGATCGAGGACACAGCATGGCGGCTCCTGAGCCGTTCTCGGCGCGGGTCTGTAGGATCCCGAGCCGCTTATGGCTAGACCTAGAGAGAACGGAAACGACGCACCCCGCCGTGGGCGGCGTGGCGCTGATCGCGTCCGGCCGCGTAAATACACGCGGATCAACTCCGAGCAGGTCGACTACAAGGACCTCAACCTCCTTCGCCGCTTCCTTTCCGACAAGGGAAAGACGCGCGGTCGTCGCGTAACCGGACTTTCGCGCAAGCATCAGCGGCAGCTCTCAGTGGCAGTAAAGCGGGCGCGTGAGATCGCCCTGCTGCCCTACGTCGGAGAGCGTTGATGGCACAGGCGATCCTGCTCGAGGACGTCGACAGCCTCGGTCAGCGCGGCGAACCTGTGGACGTCGCCCCTGGCTACCTGCGCAACTACCTGATCCCCCGCAAGCTCGCGGCCCCGGCCACGCCCGGCGCCCTCGAGCAAGCACAGCAGCGCCAGGCGGCGGCAGAAAAGACCGAGAAGCTGCGGGCCGAGCGCGAAGAGCAGGCCGCCTCGCTGCTCTCTAAGACCGTGTTGACGATCCATCAGCGTGCCGATGACGGCGGCAAACTGTTCGGCTCAGTCGGCGCCAAGGAGATCGTTGACGCGATCCGGGAGGCGCGTGACCTGCGCATCGACCGACGCAAAGTGCGGCTCGAGCAGCCGATCCGGGAGATCGGCACCCACATGGTCGAGATTGAGCTCGCAGACGGCACCACGGCGTCGGTGAAGACGATCGTCGCCGAGGAGAGCTAAGAAGCACCTCGGGTCGCGGCGTTAGGCTCCGCCGGTGGCCTCACTCCCTCTTCCAGCTCGCCTGACTCGCCGCGCTAGGGCACGAACCCGCCTTGGTTGGGCACGATCCGAGCGGGCCACGGTCGGGCTGGCGACGGTTGCTCTGGGTGGTGTCGGCGCCGTTCTGGCGGGCCAATACGGCCGGCTGCTGCAGCGTCGCGCTCACGACCACGGCGATGGCGAGGCGCTGGTCGAAGCCGCGCCCGCGGCGGCGCTTGACACGGTTGGCGTCGCTGTCAGCGGCTACGAAGCGACGCCACGCAGCGAGACGGTTCTCTTCAACCTGCTCGCCGGCTTTCTCGGCGCCTTCGCCCTCGTGCGCGTCTCGACCTTCGGCATCCGCGACCAGTGGTGGCCCTTCCAGAACGTCAGGGTCGGTGGGCGCCACATCCACCACTTTGTTCCAGGCATCTTGATTGCCTTTGCCTCCGGCACGGCCGCCCTGCTGACGGACAACGATGCGCTTGAGGATCGCCTCGCGATCCCGATGGGCGCCGGCATGGGCCTGACCTTCGACGAGGCGGCGCTCCTACTCGACCTGCGCGACGTCTACTGGACCCGCGAGGGCCTGCTTAGCGTTCAGCTGAGCTTCGGTGCGACGGCGATCCTCAGCATCGCGATCCTCACCCAGCGCATGCTGCGCCGCGGCGAGCGCCAGAAGGAGGCAGCGGGCGAGATCCCTATAGCTGGGTAACGACGAGCCCGGCGAGGGCAGTGATAAGAGCCGCGCAGACACCTCCGGAGAACAAGATGAGTACGTGGTTCAAGGAGTCAAGCCGCTGATCAAAGCGCTCCTCCATCCGCTCGAAGCGCCCGTCGATCTTGTCGAAGCGCCCGTCGATCTTGTCGAAGCGCCCGTCGATCCTGTCGAAGCCCGCCTTCATCTCGGCGCGGACCGCTTTGAATTCGGTCCTCGTCTCCAAGCGCAAAGAATCGACCTTGCCATTGAGGTCATCCAGGCGGTCGTCGGTCCAGCTCTCTCTCATCGCTTCCATGATTGCACCTTAAACGTTGCGGTGATACGAGGGGCTCGCGAAAGCAAAATCTTTTGTAGCGCCTATGTCACCGAAGATTCTCGCCGTATTTGCAGCGACGCATCCCTGGCGAAGCGGTCGCTCTGGTTTGCTAGCGAGACGGCCTGAATCCGCCGCCGCTGTCCCTTAACTAGACGTAGATGCCGCAGCCACCCGCAACCCACGTCCCCCCCCAAAACATCGAGGCCGAGGAATCGGTGCTGGGGTCGATGCTGGTTGCCGAGCCGGCGTTGAGCCGGGTCATCGACGAGGTGAAGCTAAACGCGGAAGACTTCTACCTTGAGAAGCACGCGGCGATCTTCCGCGCCGTCCACGACCTCTACGCCGCGTCGAAGCCCGTCGACGAGCTCAGCGTCAGCGAGGCGCTGGTCCAGCGCAACGAGATCGACGCGGCCGGTGGCAAGCACTATGTCTCCGAGCTGGCCGCCAAGGTTCCCGCTGCCGGCAACGCCAAGCACTACGCCGAGATCGTCCAGCAGAACTCGCTGCTGCGCCGCCTGCTCGGCGCCGGCCAGGAGATCCAGGGCTGGGTGCACGAGCGCGACGGCGAACCGCGCGAGCTCTCCGAGCGGGCCGAGAAGCTGCTCTTCGACGTCGCCCACAAAGAGCAGGCGAGCGACTTCCGCCTCCTTTCCGAGATCCTCCACGACGAGGTCGACCGGCTGGAGAAGCTCTCGACCGGCGAGCTGGAGATGACCGGCACCCCCTCCGGCTTCCGCGACATCGACGCGATCACCGGTGGCTTTCAGCCCGGCAACCTGATCATCGTCGCCGCCCGTCCAGCGATGGGCAAGAGCGCGATCGTCGCCAACATCGCCGAGAACGTCGCGGTGAAGCGGGGGATGCCCGTCGCCTTCTTCTCACTCGAGATGTCCGAGGTCGAGCTGGCGCAGCGCTTCATCGCCTGTCGGGCACGGATCTCCGGCGACAAGCTGCGCAAGGGACAGGTCGCCCAAAAGGACTGGCCGAAGGTGGTTCGAGCCTGCAACGAGCTCGAGGAGGCGCCGCTTTGGTTCGACGACTCCTCCGACCTCGGCCTGCTCGACCTGCGCGCAAAGGCACGCCGGCTGCACGCGCAGACCCAGGACCAGGGCGGCCTAGGTCTCGTCATCGTCGACTACCTGCAGCTGATGCGCTCCGACGACATGCGCGCCAACCGGGTCGAGCAGGTGGGGCAGATGAGCCGCGGGCTGAAGATCCTCGCCCGCGAGCTCGAGGTGCCGGTGCTGGCGATCTCCCAGCTCTCGCGTGCGCCGGAGCAGCGCCACCCGCCGAAGCCGATGCTCTCCGACCTGCGCGAGTCGGGATCGATCGAGCAGGACGCCGACCTCGTCGCCTTCCTCTTCCGCGAGGACTACTACCGCGACCCCGAAGACGAGCCGGATGGGCTGGCGGACGTGATCATTGCCAAGCATAGGAACGGACCGATCGGCGCGCCGAAGCTCGTCTTCCTCGATCGCTTCCCCAAATTCGCCGACTTCTCCGGCCACGACCGTCCGGTCGAGCAGCCGGCGGGAGAAGGGCCGCCGCTCGAGGACGCCGCGGCCGCAGGGCCTGAGTTCTGATGCCCGCGAGGCCGCGCAGTGAACCCTTCGCCGAGCAAGCCTGCCCGCTGGGGGCATGCGACGGATCAGGCTGGATTCTCGGCCCCGAGGACGTCGCCCGCCCCTGCGAGTGCCGCGAACAGCGGCTCAAGCGGGGGCGCGTCCGCGGCGTCGCCTCGGCGATCCCGCCGCGCTATCGCGGCGTCTCCTTCGATCGCCCACCGGTTAGCGACATGAGCCGCGACATGGCCACTCGCCACGTCGTCAATGCGGTGCAGGGGTTCGTCGAGAACCTCGACGAGAACCTCGACGCAGGCAAGGGAATGTGGCTGATGGGAAACACCGGGACTGGCAAGACGACGCTCGGCATGCTCGTGGCAAAGATGGCCCTGGCCGCGGGCAAGTCCGTCGCCGTCTATTTCACCCCGAAGCTGCTGACGCAGATCCGCCAGACCTACCAGGCGACCGAGTCCGAGGACGCCTACGAGGCCTTCTTCCAGCGACTGACGTCGGTCGATCTGCTCTACATCGATGACCTTGGCTCCGAGCGGCACACGGACTGGGTGGTCGAGCAGCTCTACGCACTGGTCAACGAGCGCTACGAGAACCAGCGCTCGATGCTGGTCACCAGCAACGCCCGCAATGACGTCGAGGAGGGCCGCAAGCAGCTCGAGGACCAGATCGGATCTCGCACCGTTTCGCGCCTGATCGAGATCTGCGACGACCCTCTGCCGCTGTTCGGACCAGACCGCCGCGAGCAGGCGCGCGCGGTCGGCGCTTAGAACAAGGCACAATCCCGGGCCGTATGCCTGGTGTGGTCATAGTTGGCGCCCAGTGGGGCGATGAGGGCAAGGGCAAGGTCGTCGACCTGCTCGCCGAGAACGCTGCCGCGATCGTGCGCTTCCAGGGCGGCAACAACGCCGGCCACACGATCGTCCGCGATGGCGAGGAGTTCAAGTTCCACCTGATCCCCTCCGGGATCCTCTACTCCGACAAGCTCTGCATGATCGGCAACGGCGTCGTCCTCGATCCGCGCATCTTGCTCGGCGAGATCGACGGGCTGAAGCGCCGCGGCATCGACGTCGGCAACCTGCGGATCTCCGCCAACGCCCACCTGATCATGCCCTACCACGTGCTGCTCGACACGGCGGGCGAGGTGAAACTGGGCAAGCTCTCGATCGGGACGACGCGGCGCGGTATCGGCCCCTGCTACGCCGACAAGGCGCTGCGGCTCGGCATCCGCGTCCAGGACCTGCTCGACGAGAAGATCCTGCGCAAGAAGATCATGGCGGCGCTCGAGCCCAAGCAGCAGGCGCTGCGCGAGCTCTCGGTGCAGCGCCGCAAGCTGCGCAAGGAGGCAGGCGAGGGCAGCAGCCAGGGCGCCGACCAATCGGTCGCCGACGCACCGGACCCGCGCCTCGACCTGCACGCGATGACCGAGGAGTTCGCCGGCTACGGCCACCAGCTCGAGCCCCACATCGCCGATACCGCGCGCCTCTGTTGGGAGCAGCTCGACAACAACCGCACCGTGCTCTTCGAGGGTGCCCAGGCGACCCTGCTCGACCTCGACCACGGCACCTATCCCTTCGTCACCTCCTCCAACCCGATTGCCGGCGCCGCCTGCGTGGGGGCGGGCATCGGACCGACAGACATCGACGAGGTCTGGGGCGTGGCGAAGGCCTACGCCACCCGGGTCGGCGCCGGCCCTTTCCCCACCGAGCTTGAAGACGAGGTAGGCCGCCACATGCTGGAACGCGGTCACGAGTACGGGACCACGACCGGTCGCGAGCGACGCTGCGGCTGGATGGACCTGGTCGCGCTGCGCTACGCCGTCCGCCTCAACCGGATGAGCGCGCTGACGATCACCAAGCTCGACGTGCTCAGCGGCATCGACACGCTGAAGGTGGCGGTGCGCTACCGCTCGCGCGAGGGGGCGATCTTTGACAGCTTTCCCTACCACCAGTCGATCCTCCACTCGGCCGAGCCCGAGTACGAGGAGCTGCCCGGCTTCGAGGCGGACCTGACCGCCTGTCGCAGCGAGGCCGATCTGCCGGCGCAGGCGCGTGCCTACCTCGATTTCATCGCCGACGCGATCGGCATCCCGATCCGCCTGGTCGGCGTCGGCCCAGCCCGCGATCAGGTCGTTTGGATTGGCTAGCGCCCTGCCTCGTAACGTTGGCCGTGAAATGACGAGGCCCAGCCGTCGCCAGACAAGGACGCAGGGAGCCCGAATGGCAGCGCCATTTGGGCGACTGAGGACGCCGTATGGCGGCGATCTGGGGCCGTCATTTCCGGTCTGACGTTGCGAGGCAGGGCGCTAGGAACCAGAGGTGCTCTAAAGTCTTGATGTGGCTTCCGGTAGACGCACCGCTAAGCTGAATGAGCGGCTGCCCCGGGGCCGTCATGGGCTACCGCGGGAGGCGGTGACGGAGTCCCAGCAGCGGCGAATTTTGCAGGCGATGATCGAGGTCGTCGCCGAGCGCGGCTATCCAGAGACGCGCGTGGTCGACGTGATCGGCGTAGCTGGCGTCTCGCGGAAGACCTTCTACGAGCTCTTCGCCAGCAAGGAGGACTGCTTCCTCGCCGCCTACGACGTCCTGCTCGGCAACTTGCTCGGCGACACCGCGCGCGGGTTCGAGTCCAAGCCTGGCGCGCCCTGGGCCGAGCGGGTCGCGGCGGGGCTGGCGGAGCTGCTCAAACACCTCGCTGAGCATCCTGACGAGGGGCGCTTTGCGATTGTCGAGGTTCTCGCCGCCGGCCCAAAGGCTCTGGCTCGACGCGATGCCGCCCTGCGTCAGTTCACTGGGTTTCTCGATGCCGGCCGGGCGGAGACATCGGTCGAGCTGCCGGGCATCACCTCGCTTTCCCTTGCCGGCGGCATCAACGAGCTGCTCTACAGCGAGATCCTCCACGGCGCCTCCGCTCGCCTTCCCAGCCGTCTCCCCGACCTGATGTTCTGGATAACGCTGCCGTTTCTTGGGCCCGACGGGGCCGCCGAAGAGCGCGAGCGGGTCCGCCTCTCGATGCTCGAGAGCTGAGGGTAAGCGGCCAGCGCCGCTCTTTTCCCCGCCGCTCGTGTTTATGCAGTTGCCGACACGGGGAGAGGAGATCGATATGCGTAGACAGATAGTTCTTGTGCTCGCGCTTGGCGCGCTTCTGGCGCTTGGCGCCGCGGCGATCGCCGGTGCCGCGAGCACCAAGATCCGAGCGGGCAATCTCGTCCTCACCTTTGGCGGCGCCGCTTCGCCGTCGAAGCTGCCGAAGACGAAGTACGCGCCCGTCAAAGCGACCATCTTCGGCAAGATCGCCACCTCCGACGGCACCCACCCCTCCGCCCTGCGGGAAACCATCGTCGACATCGACAAGGACGTCAAATTGACGGTCAAGGGGCTGCCGGTCTGTAAAGCCGGCCAGCTGACCGCGCGCAACACCGCGGCCGCGAAGAAGGTCTGCGGGAAAACCGTCCTCGGCACTGGAATCGCGCACGCCGAGATTGCCTTTCCCGAACAGCCGCCGATCAAGGTGACCAGCCCGATCACCGTCTTCAACGGCGGCGGCAGCGGCAGCAACTCGAAACTGCTGATCCACACCTTCCTCACGGTTCCGGTGCCGGCCGCGATCGTCACCCAGGTCAAGGTCTCGAACCGAGGAACCGGCGTCCTCGCCGTCGCCAAGGTCCCGGTCATCGCCGGCGGCAGCGGCTCGGTGCTCGATTTCAACTTCAAGCTTGGGCGCACCTACAGCTACAAGGGCAAGAAGCTGTCCTACTCGATGGCGAAATGCCCTGACGGAGTCTTCAAGGCGAAGACGACGAAAACCCTGTTCAAGAACGAAGCGAAGGTTCCCGGTGTCGCGCCGAAAACGATCCTCAAGGGCGGGCTGGCGGTTCCCTGCACGCCGAAGGGATAACAGCAACTCAAACCCCTCGCTGCTAGCTTTTGGCGTGGGACAAATGGCTTTCGATGGCGCAGCTCAGACGGGCAGGGCCAAAAAGGAGAGAGAACAGAATGCGTAGAAACTTGATGCTTGCGCTCGCGCTGGCAGGGGTGCTGTCGCTTGGCGTCGCGGCCGTAGCCAGCGCCGTGCAGACCACGTTGCGTGCCGGCAACCTCGTCGTCACCTTCGGTGGGACCACGTCGCCGAAGGCGATGCCGAAGAACGACTACACGCCGGTCACCACGAACATCTTCGGCAAAATCAGCACCAGCGACGGGACGCACCCGTCGGCACTGCGCCAGGTCGATTTTGACATCGACAAGGACGTGAAAATCAACGTCAAAGGCTTCCCGTTCTGCAAATCGGGTGAGCTGACGGCACGCGACACCAAAGCCGCGATGAAAGTCTGCGGGGACGCGGTCCTCGGTAGCGGCGTCGCTCACATCGAGGTCGCCTTCCCCGAACAAAAACCGATCCTCGTGACCAGCCCAATCACCATCTTCAGCGGCGGCGAAAGCGGCGGCAAGGTGAAGCTGCTGATCCACGTCTTCCTCACGGTTCCGGTCCCGGCCGCGATCGTGACCGACGTGACGATCACGAAGAAGGGCACTGGAATCGCCACTGTTTCGAAAGTCCCGGTGGCAGCCGGTGGCAGCGGCTCGGCGATCGACTTCAAATTCAAGTTGGGCAAGACCTACTCCTACAAAGGCAAGAAGTACGGCTACTTCGAAGCCAAATGCCCGGATGGCGTCTTCAAAGCCAACGTGAAGAAAGTTCTCTTCAAGAACGAAGCCAAGGTTCCCGGCGTCGCCCCCAAGACCGAATTGAAGGGTGGCCTCGCCGTCCCCTGCACGCCGAAAGGCTAGTAGCGACTGAGTACCCGTCGAAAGACGAGCTGAAAGGGGCGGCCGAGAGGCCGCCCCTTTTTGCGCGCCCTGCAACTGCTCTCAGCATGGGATGCGCATGGGTCTGCTTTTAGTGCTTGTCGTTGCGGCTACCCGTGTGCAAACGACGGGCGATCGACGCGGTCGACACCGAGGGGCGGCGAGAGCTTGCGCGAAGGCCCTGGTCGGACGGGGCGAGGCCACCGTCGAACTGGCCTTTCCCGAAAACGCGCCGAGATCGCTTTCAACCCGGCTCCTCGTCTTCAATGCCGGCGAGAGAAGCGGGGTGACCAAGCTCCTGGTCCACGCATTCATCTCGATACCGGTTCCCACCGCCCTCCTCAGCGTCGTCACCGTCTCCAGGCAAGGCTCCTGGCTCAGGACGACCTTCGAGATCCCTGTCATCGTCGAAGGCTACGGCTCGTTGCTCGACTTCAAATTCAGGCTCGGCAAGACCTGCTCCTACAAAGGCAGAAATACGGCTACTTCGAAGCCAACTGCCCGGATGGCGTCTTCAAAGCCAACGTGAAGAAAGTTCTCTTCAAGAATGAAGCGAGAGTCCCCGGAGTTGCCGTGCAGACCGTGATGAAGGGCGGCATCGCCGCCCCCTGCACGACGCGGGGCTGACGACCGACCTCCTATTCGCCCTGTTCGAACGTGTGCTGGTAGCTGGTCGCGGGACCGCTGCCGTAGATCGGCTCGAAGGGGGCCTGCGGGCTGCAGCCGGGGGCGGGGATCGTGGTCGAGGAGTCCTGTTCGGCGAAGGCGTATTTCTTCAGCCGCTGGTAGAAGGCAGTGGCTTTGGTGACGTCGTTTTCGGTGCGGGCGTTGAAGATGGGGTCGTTCGGGGTGTCGGTGGGGAGCGTCGCGGTTATCCCCGAGCTGCACTGACGGGTGTCAAAGCTGAGCAGGCCTTTGGCCAGCCGCTTTGAGGCCAGCGGCTGGGGGTAGGCGCTGGTGCGGTTGGCGGTGAGGCGACTGGGGTAAGTCGCCAGGGATTCCGGTCCGAACGGGCCCATCGCGCGCAGGAAATGAGTCTGTTCGCCGTTGGGGAGCAGGTAGACACCTTTACTCGCCGCCGCGACGTTCCCCATCAGCGCCGTGACCTCGTTCTTGTACAGACCGAGCCCGGTGAGCAGCGGGTTCAGATTACGCAGGAAGGGATCGATCGCGCGCAGGAGAATGGGGAAATCGCCGCGGAGGAATTTGCGCAGCGAGGAGAAGCCGGACGGCGCCCGGTCGATCACGGTTTCGAGACCTTCGAAGAGCCCCTTCGCCTGCGGGGCGAGGTTGGAGAAAGCGATCAACGTCGGCGAGAGCCTTCGGCCGCCGGCACCAGCTGACGGAACAGAGGATTGGTATTGAGGGCGAACTCTTTGAGCCTGTTGAAGGTGAGCCGCTGCTCGTCCTCGAAGGTCGGGAACGCTCGGAACAGCGCTTCGATGTCGCGGTTGCGCGCCGCGGTCGTCGTCCATACCGCATCGGAGTTGCGGATCAGCTCGGCCAGCTCGCCTTCGCGCCCGCGCAGGGCACGGAAGGTGGCCGCCCCGTTGCGGAACAGTTGCTCGACAGCGAGGCGCTGCGTGTCGAGCACACGGAAGAGGTCGTCGACTTCGGAGAAGAAGGGCTCGAATTCGCCAAATGCATTGGAAAGTGACTGGCCGCGCCCGGCGATCGCCACCGCCCCTTCCTGCATCCATTCCTGGAAGGCCGCCCGCGTGCGCGTGTCGAAGGTGCGGAAGATCTCGTCGAGCTGGGCCGATTCGGCGACGTTGGCGCGCGCCAGGGTGCCGCCGTCGGGAAGCTGCGGCCCGTTGGCGTCGCCGGGGGTCAGCTCGACATAGGTCTCGCCAAGCAGCGTCTTGGTGCGCAGGATCGCCCGCGTGCCCTTGGGGATCGGCGCGTACTTGTCTTCGATCTTGATCGTCGCCATAGCTTCCTGGCCGTCAGGCGAGGTCTCGATCGTCTGCACTTTGCCGACGGAGACGCCGGAGATGCGCACGTCGGACTGCTGGGCGAGCTGGGTCGCCTCCTGGAAGGGAACCTTGAGCTCATAGGACTTCGCTTTGAACGGGGTCGGGCCGCCGAAGGTGATCCAGAGGAAGAGCAGGATGCCGAAGCACGACAGAGCGAAGCCGGCGATGACGAGGAGCTGCGCGGTGCTGGGGGCTCGCTTGCTCATGATTCAGGCCCACACTGCGATCCGTTCGGACCCGATTGTGGATCCCTCGGAATCGGCGGAAGCTCGTCGGGGGCAGGGAGACGGGCGCCCTGGAGGATGGTGTTCAGATAGGGCTTGAGCGGGGCGACTCCGTAGGCGAGGTAGGACCCGTTGCAGGTGATCATGATCAGGCCGCGTCCGATCGGCCCACCGGCATCGGTCAGGTTGAAGCTCGCGTTGATGTTGTGGTTGAGCCACGGCAGGTAGAAGAGATAGCTCTCGCGGCTGCCTTTCGGCTTGTAGGCGAGCGTGTTGAGGAAGCTGTTGAGGGCGCCTAGCGAGTTGCCGAAACCGCTGACCGACGTCTTCAGATCAGACGAGCCTTCGTTGAGGTGGGTGAGCACCGGCCGCACCTGGCGGGTGGAGGGGCGAATCTGGTCGCGGATCGGGGCAGTGGTCTGCCTGAATAGGCGCTCGTTCGCCTTGAAGGCAGGCACCGAGGCCTGCGCCTGCGGGATCAGGCCCAAGAGGGCCGGGCGCGCCGCGACCGAGAACTTGTTGGAGCTGACCAAAGCCGAGCGCAGAGCGGTGAGGGTCGAGGGGAGCTCGACCAGCGATTCCTGGATTGCTTGCTGCTGATTGGCGAAGTTGCCGAGGGCACCCTTCGAGGCGCTGACGAAACGTTCGAGCTCGGCGTCGCGGCGACCCAGTTCGGCGGTTAGCTCGCCAAAGCTGTGGATCGTGCGGGCGAGGGCTACGCGGCGCTGGGCGACGGCGCGGTTGAGGTCGGCAATGTAGTGGGCGAAGGGCTGCAGGCGGCGGAATGCGCCGGAGAGCTGACGGCCGCGGCCGCCGATTCCCTGGGCGCCGCCGGCGACGAGCAGCTGGATGTATTGCTGCGTGTCTTTGTCGAGCGTGGAGAGGAACGCTTCGAATTGGATGCTCGGTTCGGTGCGCGAGAGCGGGAAGCGGTGGCCCGCCTCGACGTGGCGCTTGCCGCTGCCGGGGTCGATCTCGATCGTCATGTCGTTGAGGTTCGTTTTCGGCCGCAGCAGCAGGTTGGCGTTGGGGTGGATCAGCTCGAGGTACTTGGGCTCGATGTCCATCCCGACCACCGCGTGACCGTCTTCGAGTTCGACCGAGGAGATCTTGCCGACCTGGATGCCGGCGATCACGACCGCCTGGCCCTGCCCGGGGGTGACCGCCTGGGCATTGCTGAAGTCCGCGGATAGCTCGACGAAGTCTTCGCCGACAAACGGTGCCCAGGACGGCAGTGAGGCTTTCTGCTGGGTGAAGATCCACAGCGTCATCACGATCGCGACCACGGTGAGGACGGCAATCGCGACCGTGTCTTTGCCGCGGCCGCGTGACTGGCGCGCCAGCGAAGCGCGAAAGTGTTTCCACCGGCTCACGTTGGGGTCGCGCTCGCTCATGGATTCACCACAGTCATGTTGGGGGCGGCCACTTCGCCGAGCGGGCCGTTGACGTCGGGCACCGGCTGGGTCGAGCAGCGGACGTCGGGCTTTTTCGGCGGGCGGCCGCCCGGTCGCGGCTGCAGGCCGAGCGGCGCTTCGACCGTGTGCGCCCAGTTCTGTTTGTCGGTGGTCAGGTTGCCGTTCGGCGCCTCCTGCTTGACCAGGGTGTCGCCACCCCCTGGCTGCAAGCGCAGGTAATGGCCGTTGCCGTCGAAGTTCTGGCCCCAGCCGGCGAAGTTAGCCAGGTAATAGAAGAACTCGCGGTAGTTGGGCCCGGTTTTGAAGCTGTCCTCGATCGTCTGGTTGCCGGTCGGCACGAACACCCGCGAGGTGCAGAGGCTGATCCGGTTGACCTGGGGAATCGTGTTTGCCTTGCCAGCCTGCGCTGAGCCGGCCAGGCCAGGAGTCGATTCGCGCAGCAGCCTGGCAACGCCGCCGGCCTCTTTGCCGGAGAGCAACGGTCGCGCCTGGGCGAGCCACGGTTCCGCGGCCGAGATCAAGGCGGGCAGCTCTGCAACAGCCGGGCGGAACTCGATCGCCCAGGCGCGCAGCGGCGGCAGGGAGCTGTTGAGGCTGGCCAACGACTTGCGGCCAATCTTCAGCGTCGGCGCCAAGCGCTGCACGGTCGTCGAGAGGTTCTCCGACTGGGCGGCAAGGGCGCCGGTGAAGGTGTCGAAGTTGACGATCAGGCCTTCAAGGTCGGCCTCTTGGCGAGCGAGGGCGCCGAAGGTACGCCCGGCGCTGGCGACCAGGCGCGAGAGATCGCCGGAGCTGGTGCCGAGGAAGGCATTCGTCACCTGGGCGCTGTAGCGGCCCGCCGGGCCGCCGTAGAGAAGGGCTCCGTTGAGGCCTTCGGCGCCCGTCTTGCCTTTCACCTCGGGCAGCTGGGTCGCGTCTTCGGCCGCGGTCGGCTTGTGGGTTAGCGCCGTGCCAAAGCTACTCAGCAGCCGGCTGAGGTCGGCCCGCACCGGCGCCTGCAGCGCGGTCAGGATCTCGTCGAGCTGGACGCCGGTCGAGGTGTGGCTGACGGGGATCGTCGCGTCGCTGTCGAGCTCCGTGGCGCTGGGGCTGCCCGGATCGAGCTCGATGAAGAAGTTGCCCTCGAGGAAGATCCGCGGCCGGATCGTGGCGAATGCGTCCTCGTGGATCGGTCGGCCCTCGCCGGCAACGGTGAAGGTGACCTCGGTGTTGTCGCCGTCGCGGCCGACCTCGATCACTTTGCCGACATCGACGCCGGCGATCCGCACGGGGGAGTTCGTCGAGATGTTGACCCCGTTGGAGAAGGTTGCGTTGAGCGTGTAGCCGTGGCCGGTGAAAGGAATGTGTTTGGTGAAGGCCAAGTAGGGGCCGACGGTGAAGACGAGGATGAAGAGCACCGCGATCATCGCGTTGCTCGGCCGCCACTTGAAGCGGCTCTCGGTGGCCCCAACCCTGGTGTCTCGCTCCGGAAGGCGTCCCATTATTCCTCGTTCACCGTGGTCGTACCCCAGAGTTCGGGGGCAGGTCCGATCACGGTCTCACCCGATACGTAGCGCTCGTTGCCCGCTTCGCAGACGCCGTCCTGTCCCGGCGCCGCGGTCCTCGGGTAGGGGTTGAAGTGGAGGTGGTTCTTCTTGTTCGGTCCGTTGGCGGGAGCGGAGGAGGGGGTCGACTCGGCGTTGGGGCCGTAAGGGGCCTCGAAGCCAACGGCGCTGAGCCAGTTGCCTTCACCGTTGCCCTCGCCGAAAGCGCTGGCGAGCTGTTCAAAGACCAGCGTGAGGTAGTTGCATTTGGTCTGCGCGGGGGCGATGAACTCGATCGCCGGCTTGAGCACTTCGTTGGTGTCGACGAACAGGTCGAGGCCGTTGAAGACGCCCGGCTCAGCCTGGAAGTCAAGTAGCGCTTCCGCGGTCGGGTTGAGTTGCGCGAACAGCTCGGGCGAGCGGTTGAGGGCGGGGATGCCTGCCCTCAGGGCGGCGTTGATCGTCGGCGAGGTCTCGCCAAGCGCCTTGGCGCCTGGTTTCAGCGCGGCGAAGAAACGCCCGCCGTTACGGAAGAAGGGCCGTAGCGCCGGCAGGTCGGCGGTGACCGCTTCGAGCGTCGGCGGCCCTTTGACGATCGTTTCCTGGATGTAAGGGCGGGCGACGCGGGCGAACGCGGCGAAGGTTCGGTCCAGGGCGACGAACATGCTGGCCTGGGTCGCGGCGACCGGGGCGACCGTTGCGGAAAGGTCCTCGAGCGCTTCCCAAAAGCCGCCGAAGTCGGTGCCAGGGGCGACCAGCGTGCGCAGGACAGGCTGACTGTTTTCGGCGAGGCTGCGCAGGGCGCCGAGGGCAGCGTTGATCTGCGGGCCGCGGCCGGCAAAGGCGTTGCCAAAGCCGGCGTTGGTGCGCTGGATCGCCTTGCGGGTCGGCTCGTCGAACATGCTGAAGAACTGGTCGATGTCGACCGGTTCCGGCCGGGCGGCGCTGACCGGGATCGTTTCGCCGGCCTCAAGGGAGGTGGTGGAGTCGCCGGGGACGATCTGCAGGTACTTCAGGCCGAGCGGCGATTTGGGCCGGATGATCATCGTCGAGTTGACCGGAATCGGTTCGGCGCTTTTGTCGAGCTTGAGGTCGAGTTCAGCGACGACGGCGCCGTTGTCGAGCTGCACCGGCACCACCTCCCGGACCACACCGACGCGGGAGCCGCCGATCCGCACCTCGTTGCCTTTGACTAGGGCGTTGGCGTTGGGCACCCGCGCCTTGAGGTCGTAGGTGGAGACGAAAGGCAGGCCGTTGTTGGCGTTGTAGGCGAGGAAGACGGCGACGATCACGACCAGCACCGTGACCGCGCCGACGATCACCGGGCTGCTCGCGACTCCCTGTATGCCGCTGCGGTTCCTCATGGTCCCAGGAGGTAGTTGAGGAGGGCACGTTGCGGTGCCGCCGACTCGTTGGCTGCGCCGAGCTGTTCGCTTTCACCCAGGCCGGGCGCAGGTGAGCCTGGCACGGGCTTTGCCGGTGCGGGTGCGGTTGGGAAGGCGGAGCTGGCTCCGGCCGAGGTGCCACCTGCCTTCCCGGTCAGTTCCTCCTGGATCCGCGAGAGCATGGCCGCGGAGTCGAAGGCGGTGGAAGTACCGGCGTTGGGGCCGTTGAAGTTGGCCGAGCAACCACTGGTCGAGGCGACGACGTAGTCAACGCAGTTGGTCAAGGTCACCAGGGTGCGGGTGAAGTGTCCGTACTTGTCGAATTCGTTGGTCGCGGCGGAGCTGTTGTAGATCAGGTCGGCGAGGCTGCCGAACCCGCCGGTTTTCTGCGTGCTGACCAGGAAGCTGGCGAGTTCGCTGACCGGATCGGCGCCGCTGACGGCCACGTCGCGGAGCTTCTTGACGACCGGGTCGGCGGCGCGGATCTTCGGTCCGGCGACTTCGCCGCTCGCTCCGAGCGACTTGAGCGAGACGGTCGAGGCAGCCGAGAACGGGGTCAGCGCCCGCGTCGCCTGGGTCAGCGACGGCGCCGCCTTGCCCAGCGATTCGATCACGGGCGTGCCGGACTCCGAGAAGTATTCGAAGCTGGCCATCGTCTCGCGCAGCTCGCGCAGGAAAGTGGGCAGCTTTTGCAGCGAGGCTTCCAGCGCCTCGCCCTCTTCGGTGCTCGCCTCGGCGGCGGCGCCGGCGTTGGAGAAGAAGCCGGCGACGCTGGAGCGCTCGCGCGCGAGCGGGCCGAGGATCTGGTCGGAGTCAGAGGCGAGTTGGGCGAGACGATCGCGCTGGGCGTTGAGGATGCCGAAGACGCGGTCGACGTCGCGCAGAACCGGGTTGGCGCGCTTGACAACCTCCTCGATGTCTTCGCCGCGCCCGGCAAGGCCGGCGCCGAGTTCGTTGAGGATCAGTCGGAAGCGCTGCGCGTAGGTCAGCTGGTTGATGTTGTTGATCAGGTCCGGATCGACGCTGGTGCTGTTGTTCTCAACCGGCAGCAGGTACTGGCCCGCGCCCGGCTCACCCTCGGGGATCTCCTTCAGCGCCGGCGCCGGCTCAGAGCCCGGGGCGCGCGGCAAAGTGGGACTGCAGTCGACGAACTTCTCGCCGATCAGCGACTGGGGGCGGATTTCGCAGCCAGCGTCGGCGCGAAAGTCTTGGAAGCCGGGGTCGGTGATCTTCAACGTGATCACCGCCTTGCCGGGAATCGCCTGCGGCTTGCCGTCCTCGTAGCTGTCGATCTCGCCCGGCATAGTCACGCCGACCGATTCGATTTCGCCCACGGTCGCGCCGGCGACGCGCACTTCCTCGCCCTTGACCATGAAGCCGCCGTTGTCGAAGATCGCGCGGACGACGTAGCCGCCGTTGCCGTTGCTGCCGGAGATCAGCGCAACGATCACCACCACGATGGCGACGACCCCGATTGCGAGTAGTCCTTTCCTCATGGTCCTGGTGGCGCGTCGGCCGGGTCGCATTCGGACGATGGGTCTACACCCGAGCCGGCGAAAGGCGGCTCGGTGAAGGGATTGGAGCCGTCGGGAGCGGGCTGGGTGGCGCCGCCGGGACAAGAACGCCGTGCCCCGGCTGAGTCGCCGAAGGAGTCGTACTGTTCGCTCGGCGCGATTGGTTCCAGCTCGCCGTTGCCGCTATTGCGCTGGAACAGGTTGAGCACCAGCTGCGCGCGAGCGTAGTGGCCGTTGCCGTCGTAGTAGCCGGTGATTTGGCCGAGCCTGCCGAAGCCGTTGAAGATGTCGGGCGTGTAGGCGCGGGCGAAGTTGAGCGTTGGCTGGAAATCTTCGATTCCCTGTTCGGCGTGGGGGAAGGCCCTGGAGGCGCGCGACTGCACCGCCGGCAGGAAGCCGAGCGCTTCGGCGGTGTCATTGGCAAAGCCCGGCTTGCTGGTGCTGAGGCGGAAGTCCCTGAAAACGGGTACCGCCTTGGAGAGCACCGGGCCCAGTTCGCTCAGGAACGAGGCCAGGTTCCGCGTCGCCGGCTTGGCCGTTTCGACCAGCGGGTCGAGGTCGTCGAGCGCGGCGCGCAGGTTGACGAAGGTCGTGTTGGTCTGCCGCATGAACGGCGGCAGCAGGCGCAGGGTCTGATCCAGCGCTTCGTTCTGCTCGGCGATCGCGCCGAACGCGGTGCTGGCGTTGGAGATCGCGCTGGAGAGCTGCAGCGCCGCGTTGAGCAACCGCCGTCGAGAGCTTGCTGGAGCTGACGACGAAACGCTCGAACAGCTTCTGGTCGGCGTTGAGCTCGCTGACAAAGGCGCCGGCTCGGTTCAGCCCGGGCCCGAAGTACTTGAAGGTCTCGTTGGCCTCCTTGCCGCGATCGCGGAACTGTTCGGCATTGCCGCGCACGAACTCGCCCAGGGCGCGGCGTACCGGGTTGGGGAAGGTGTTGAGGAACTGGTCGAGGTCGACCTCGGTCGTGGTCGAGCCCAAATCGAGGCTGGCGCCATCGTCCAGTTCCGGGTTGCTGTTCGGTCCCGGGCTGAGCGAGATGTAGTGGTTTGCGACTCCGGAGAGCGAGGTGGCGCGAATCACTGCCGTGGTGCCCTCGTGCAGCTGCTGTTCGACGCTTACCTCGATCTCGGCCAGATTGTCATCGGTGAGGTCGATGCTCTCGACCGAGCCCACCGGCTGGCCGCCGATCAGTACCTGGTTATCGGGCACGAGCTGGGCTGCGTTTTGGAAGATCAGCTTGTACTTGTGGCTGCCGTTGCCGCCGAAGAGGACGACGGCGAGGGCGATCACGACGATCGCCAGGCCCACCAGGGCGGCAATCCGCGCGGGGGTGACCCCCCGGCTTTGCGCCGGGCTTTTCTCCTCGCCTAAGGGTTTAGCAGCCACGGATTCGTCGCTTGCTGTTCCCCCGCCTCCATACAGGGAAACATGCCGGCGAATCGTATCCGAGCGATCAGCCGCCACGCTTCCGCCGTGCCTGGCTTAACTCGAAGTCAACGCGCCTGCAAACGGCGCAAACTGACGCTCAGACGTTGAGTCGCGGCAAAATCCGCTCGAGAGTGCGCGGCAGCCACCAGACCCGGTCGCCGAGCAGCAGCATCAGCGCCGGCAGCAGGACGATGCGAACCGCCGTGGCAT
The DNA here is from genome assembly GCA_963824215.1 of uncultured Solirubrobacterales bacterium. Classification (GTDB taxonomy): domain Bacteria; phylum Actinomycetota; class Thermoleophilia; order Solirubrobacterales; family 70-9; genus VRUE01. The sequence goes on from CAWGOE010000001.1 coordinate 393,861, forward strand.
CGAGCAGTACGGCGACCGTGAGTCCGATACCGAGCTGGCTGACGGTGGCAATCGGCGCACCGGCGAAAGCGATGAAGACGGCCATCATGATCGCCGCGGCGCCGGTGATCACGCGGGCGGTTCGTTCCAGGCCAAACTCGATCGCCGCTGCGTTATCGCCGTGGCGGACGTAGTGCTCTCGCATTCGCACCAGGAGGAAGACCGCGTAATCGATCGAGAGGCCGAAAACGACACCGAAGATCGCCGTAGCGCCGACCGCGTCGACGTAGGTTCGGCCTCCCAAGGGCCAGTCCTCGGGCAAGTTGAAGAGCAGGGTGAGGATGCCAAAGGCGACGGCGACGGTGGCCAGGTTGAGGCCAACCGCGATCGCGGCTAGCGGCAGAGCGCGGAGGACAAACACGAGCACGAGAAAGGTGGCAAGCGTGATCGCAGCGACGACGTAGGGGATTCGCTCGCGGGTGAGCTGGCTGTAGTCGTTGAGCTGCGCCGCGCCGCCGGCGACACCGGCGTCGAGGTCCGCTTCCCGGCCCAGCCGGTCGGCTTCCACCTCCAGCCGCTTGTTGAGCGCGATCGAGCCAGGCGAGTTGAAGGTGAAACGGGAGATCACGAGGATCGCGGCCGCCTGACCGCCGCCGTTCAAGTCGATCGCCGTCGCCGTGCGCTCGCGAGCACGCGGGCGGGCGCCATCCAGTGCCGAGAGGACGAAGTAGCCGGAGTCGAAGAGACCCGGGCTGGCGCGCTGCAGGCGACGCACCTGCCGTCTGACCCGTGCGTTGCCGGCGATCACCTGCACCGTCGCGCGCCGCAGGCCGGATTGCAGCGGGGCGGAAGCGCTGTAGCCGAGCGCGAGATTCTCTTCGAGCGCCCCGGCGCCGTCGCGCAAGCGCGCGAGACCGCTCGCCAGGGCGGTTGCGCCCGCCCCGAGGCGCGCGACGCCGCCCTGCAGGGTTCCGGCGGCGCGGGCGAGGCGAGCGGAGCCGTGGGCGAGGCGTTTACCCGCACCCTCGAGTTTCCGCAGGCCGTCGGAGAGGCGAGTCGCGCCGACGCGCATGCGCTTGATCAGCGCGAGTGAGGATGCCAGCCAGTCAGTGACCTGCTTCGCTTCTTCGGCGCCGCCGAGTAGCCGCGCCTGCAACGCGCCGAGTTCGGTTGGCAGACCGGCGTAGTCGGCGGCGTATGCCGCGCCACTTTCGGGATCGGTGCCGCTGACCGCCGCCAGCGCCCGGCTTACCGCCGCCAGCACCGCTGCGTAGTTGGGGTCCGCTTTGCCGACCGTCATCCCCTCGAGCTGCTCCAGCGCCGTTTTCAGCTGGGCCTCCGCTTCGGCCGCCGGCGCCTGCAGGCGCGGCAGCGTCTGGTTTGCCTCCTCGTCCAACGAGCGGCGCAGGTTGCGCGCGCGCCGTAATGCGTTGCGGCGCAGGTTGGGCCCAAGGCTCTGCAGGGCGAACTTCAAGTTCAGCCCGGCGAGCGCCGCTTTGTGTTGGGCACCGGCCAGGCGACGCGTGCCGCTGGCAAAGGTCTGCAGCGCATCCACAGCACGCTCGCTGCCGGCGTCGGCCTGGGCCAGCCCGGAGGCCAGGGCCGTTGCGCCCGTCTCCGCCCTGCCGGACCCCTCGGCCAGCAAACCTGCGCCGTAGCTAGCTTTCGAGATCCCATCGCGCAGCTGAGTTACTCCCGATGCGGCGCGACCGAGGTTACGACCGAGGCGGCCGAGTTGGGCCAGCGGGCCGCTGCCGCTGGTAGCGAGGAGCGACTCGGCACGCCGCAACGGCGCCACCGCACGTGAGATTTGGCCCGGACCGACGACGGCCTGGACACCAGGCAGGGCAGCGACCTGGCGCTGCCAGCGGCTTAGCGTCTCCAGGCGGTGGGGTTCGGTGACGGTGCCCTGCTCGGCGCTGGCAATGACCACGAAGGGGGCGTCGTAGCCCGGCCCGATCGCCCGCTCGATCAGTTCGAAGTCCTGCCTGATCGGGTCGTCGTGGGCGAGCTGGGTCTGGCTCGGTGGCCCCGTCTTGAGCGCGGCGGCCGGCGCGGCGAGCGCCAGCACCACCGCGCCGATCGCGATCGCCACCGGCGCCGGTCGTCGCAGGGCGGCCCCGACCAGGGCCATCAAGCGCGAGCTGCGCTCCCCCGGAGCGGGTCCGATGCGCCAGCGGTCCAGATTGGGCCCGAGCAGGATCAGCACCGCCGGTCCGGCGGCGACCGCGACCAAGACGCTGAGCCCGACGACGAGAAACAGCGTCGCCGCCAGCGAGCCGAGCAGGGAGCCAGGGACGATGAAGAAGGCAACCAGCATCGAGAGCATCAGCGTGCTGCCGGCGAAGACCGTGGTGCGACCGGCGGTGCGTCGCGTCGCTCTGGCCGCATCGAATGGCGTCGCCCCAGCCGCGAGCTCTTCGCGGAAGCGGGAGACCATCAGCAACGCGTAGTCGACCCCGAGCGCCAGCCCCATCATCGTGCAGACGGCGAGCGCAAAGGCGTCGATGCTGAACCAGTTGGTCAGGATCGAGAGCAGGCCGCGCGAAGCGATCACCGTCACCGCGCCAAAGGCGAGCGGGATCGCGGCGGCAACCGGCGAGCGGAAGACGAGCAGGAGAACGACGAGCAGGATCGGTAAGGCGATCAGCTCACCCCGCTCGGTCGCCGCGATCGAGTCGTCCTGAATCGCGCGCGAGAGCGTTGCGTAACCGGTTTGGGTCGAACGCACCGGCGGCTCGATCGTCTCGTCGAGGATCCGGTTCAGCTCCGGCACCGTCTCGTCCACCGCCTCGTCGATGCCGACGTGGAAGTCGGCGATGACGATCGCCCGGCGCGGATTGGGCCGCAGGCGCTGCACGGCTCCCAGATCCCAGGGCGAGAGCGTGGTTACGGCCGGGTCGCGGCGCAGGGTGCGAATCAAGGCCGGGCCCTGTCGGTCGAGCTGCTTCTCCGGGCCGCGCAGGAGGATCACGAAGGGCGCGCTTTCGCCGAAATGTTCGCGCAGCATCCGGTTCGCCTGGGCCGAGGGGGTGCTGGGGATTTCGAGGCTGGTCGGGCTGAGCTCATCCTCGACCCCGGCCCCGAGAGCGCCGAGCACAACGAGCAGGAGAAAGGCGCTTGCGAGCACCCTGCGGGGGTGGCGCAGCAAGACCTGACCGCGTTTGCGATCGCGGTCAGATGCGGACTCGCCGTCCCCTCTCCCCCTCCTCATCCTCAATCCCACCGTGCTAGTTTGGCGGTCAGGGCTACGGAGGGGGCTGGAGGATGCGGAAGACTCTGTTAAGGACGTTGGTCGTGCTCACGGGCGTCGTCCTTGCGATGGCCGCGACGGCGCAGGCGATCAGGTTGCCGGTCGGCAACATTGTGATCATCGCCGACGGCGGCTTCACGCCGACGACGCTGCCGAAACACGAGAACGCACCGATCAGGCTCTACGGCAGCGCCAAGTTCACCACCACCGACGGCAGCCGGCCCTCGCCGCTGCGCACGCTGTCGATCGAATTCGACAAGCACGGGGCGGTCGAGACCCGCGGACTCGAAAAATGCACGATGGGCAAGCTGGTGGCAACGACGACGAGGGTCGCGCGCAACCTCTGCCCCGAGGCGATCGTCGGCACGGGCTTCGGCACCGCCCTGGTCGAGCTGCCCGAACAGCGCGGGATCGAAGCGTCCTCGCCGCTGACCCTCTTCAACGGGCCGGTCAAGCACGGCAACCCGACCGTTCTCGGCCACGCCCACATCGACTACCCGGGCCCCACCACCTACGTGATCTCGATCGAGATCGAGAAGATCCGCAACGGCCGCTACGGCTTCCGCACGGTCGCCAAATTTCCGCGGATCGTCAACGACTATGGCTCGCCGCTCAGGGGGAACCTGAAGATCGGCAAGACCTGGAAGCACAAAGGCAAAACGCTCAGCTACGCCAACGCGCACTGCGCCGACGGCCGCCTCCAGGCGCACGCCGAATTCAGCTTCAAGAACGGCGATTTGGCCCAGGGGACTGTCTTCAAGCCCTGCAAGGTTCGCAAGTAAGCCCGCTCGTCAAGCAGCGCTACTCTGTTTGTAACAGCGCGTTTCGGAGGGGACGATGCGAAGGTGGATTCTGGGAATAGGTGCACTGCTCGCCGCGGGCGCGGTGGCGCTGGGGGGCGTGTCGGGAGCGGCAATGGTCAGGGTCGGGACCCTCGTCCTGCACGCCGACGGAAGCTTCGAACCGCGGCTCCTCCCCAAGCGGGCCTACGCCCCGATCCGCTTCGAGGGCTACGGGGAAATCACGACCACCAATGGGAAGCTCCCCCCCGCGCTCGAGCACGTCAAGCTCGACTTCGATCGCGACGGGCATCTCACCACGGCCGGCCTGCCGGCCTGTGCCCCGCACAAGCTCGAAGAGGCGACCTCGCAGCAGGCGCGCAACCGCTGCTCGGGGTCGGTAGTCGGCACCGGGCACATCGCCGCCGCAGCCTCCCTGGACGGGCTCGGACGCATTGAGATGGACGCGCCGCTGACGATCTTCAACGGTCCGCGGCAGGACGGCAACCCGACCGCGGTACTCCACGCCCAAGCGCCCTTCCCGATATCCGAGACCTACGTGATCGTCGCCCCGATCGAACGCCGCAAGGGCCGGACCTACGGCTACCGGACCGAGTTCGACGTGCCGCCGATCGCCGGCGGGCGCGGATCGCTCACCCGCATCGACGCCAAGGTCGGCCGCCTCTACAAGGTGGGTGGCAAAGAGCGCAGCTACGTCTCCGCTCGCTGTTCGGACTACATACTGCAGACTCAGGGCTACTTCTCCTTCGCCGACGAAAAGGGAACCGTGATCTACGGCAGCGTCTTCAAAGCCTGCAGTCCACGCCCCTGAGCGCTCGCGGCGAGCGCGCCGTCTTCCTATACTTGCCGACCCCGGGCCGTTAGCTCAGTTGGTAGAGCAGGAGACTCTTAATCTCAAGGTCGTAGGTTCGATCCCTACACGGCCCATCTCAGCTGGACCGCTCGTCGCCCGCGAGCGCTTTACTCGCCGGGGGTTTCGCCGCCAAGGCCGAAGGGATCCTGAAGCGCTCCCTGGCCAGCTTGCTGTTCTTGTTTAGCGGCCTGCTTCACGCTCGTTTGGAACTGCTTTCCCCGTTTGCGATATTCAGCTAGCTGTTTTTCGATGCCTTTTGCTTCGCTCTTGGCGGAAACTTTGGCGACTGCCTCGTTCATGGCTTTATCGCCGGCCGCGAAATCGCCGTTGAAGTACTCGTAGATCGCCAAGGTGCTGAGCGAGCCTAGGTTGGGCTCCTGCTCTGCCGCAATTCGTTGCGCTCGCACCGCGAGGGCGACGTTTTCCTGAATTTCCCCAAGGCTGGCGGAACCGGTTTCCGCCAGCCCGAAGAAGGTTCCCGCGACAAGCTGCGCCCCCGTTGCGCTCGGTTCGTCGCCAGCCAGCCTCAGGTAGCGACTCCAGGTTTCTGAGGCGACGTCGAATTCTTTGCGCGCGTCAGCGGGAATTTCGGCAACTTCGCCTTCGGCAGCTGGTTCGATCTGGGCGTTGCCGGCGTTGATGTGAGCACGGGTCAACGCCAGGAGCAGCTGCTCGTCCTCTGGGTTTTTGGCTAGACGCCCTTCGATCCTCTCGGCCTGGTCTTCGAAGACCTCGCTGGCACTGCCGCCGCTCGAGCCGCCGGTCAGTTCGGCCAGGTTGAAGGGACCAACGACGAGGAAGAGGCTGGTACCCATCAGCAACGCGAGGATCGCGTAGACGACACGGATAACGTGCTTGCGTTTGCCACGCGTATCGAAGAGCATCCGTCGCTCGCCGTCTGCCATCTCTTCCTCTCTCCTACGTCGAGGGTTCGGCCAGGCCTCCCGTCGCCTTTGGGCTTCCAAAGGCTCGTGCTAGCAAGATACTCAACTCATACAAAGCAAGCAGCGGCACCATCTCGATCAGCATCGATACCGGGTCGACCCCCGGCAGCGCCGCCGCCAGCACCGCGATCCCCAGATAGGCATAGCGGCGGTTTGACCTCAACTGGTCGACGCTGACGATGCCTAGGCGCGTCACTGCGAGGATCGCCAGCGGCATCTGGAAGACGACTCCCCCGGCGAGCATCGTCATCGAGAAGAAGCTGTAGTAGTCGCGGGCCCGGACCTGGATGTTGAACTGGGCGTCGTTGAAGCCGAGCAGGAAGTTGACCGCAGCGGGCATGACGACGAAGTAGGCGAAGGCGATGCCAGTGAGGAAGAGAAGCGGCGCGGCGAGCAGAACCGGCAGGACAACCCGCCGCTCCCTGTCGCTGAAAGCCGGCAGCACGTAGGCATAGAGCTGGTAGAGCAGGATCGGCAGCGAGAGGATGATCGCTCCGTAGGTGGAGACCGTCACGGTCGTGGTGAACGGCTCGGTGACACCGAAGGTGAGCAGTTCTTCGTGGTCGCTGGGCAGCGGACCGGAGGCGATTTCGAGCAGCAGGTGGTTCTGCCAGAAGCAAAGCGCCAGGGCCACCCCGAAGACGATCAGGCAGACGACGATGCGGCTGCGCAGCTCATCCAGATGCTCGACGAGGGTGAGGCGATCCTCGTGGGAGACCGCCCTGACGCGGCGAGCCATCCGATGCCCCTCAGGGGCGTTTGTGCGCGACGGGCTCGGCCTTCTCGTCGGCGACCGCCGGGCCGGGATCGCCGGCCGGGATCTCACGCTGACGGGGCTCCTCGTCCTCGTCGCCGCCGCGATCGCCGCTGACGGAGCCGCGGAACTCACGGATCCCACGGCCCAGGGACCGGCCTAGCTCCGGCAGGCGTTTCGGGCCGAAGACGACCAGGGCGATGATCAAGACTATCGCGAGCTCAAGAGGTCCAACGTTTGGCATCGACCCATGGTAACGGGCTACACCCCCCGATCGGATCACTTTGAATCGATGGTTCCCACTACCCGGTTCTGGGGTTTTCTCAAATTGCCACAGAGCTCCCCGAACTTAATCGCCGTTTTGCGTGTTCGATATTGCAAGCAATGCACAAGGCAAGCCACACTGGGACAAAGGTCGACACTGGACTGCACGTCTGCCCCGAGTGCGGCTCGAACCTGGTGCAGCCAACGCGCTGGGAACAGACCGCGAAACGCGGGCACTGGCGTCTTTGGCGGCGCTGCCCCGAGTGCGAGTGGTCTCTCGATGGCATCCATGGCGAGGCCGAAATCGACGCTTTCGACGAGGCCCTCGACGACGGCGCCGAGGCGCTTGCCGCCGAGCTACAGGAGCTCGAACGCGAGAGCATGCGGCAGATCGCCGAGTCCTTCTCGACCGCTTTGGCCGCAGACCTGATCACGGCGGACGACTTCCGCCTGCCGTTCCAGCGTCTAACGGGCTCTTAGCTGTAGCGCTGAACGACGCCGTCAGCAACCAGGTCGAAGAGCTTGCGGCGCTCGTGATCGAACCCTGCTGCACCAAGGCGGCGCTTTCCTTCGGCGACCAGCTCGAGGGCCCGGGAGCGGACCTGCCGCAGCGCGCCGCTGGCCTCGATCAGATCGCATAGTCGCTCAGCGCCCTTGCCGTCGAGGGCTTGCAGATCGATATCGCGGAGGTCAGGATCCCGCGCGGCGGCGAGGATCAGCGGCAGGGTCACGGTGCCATCGAGCAGGTCGGTCCCGCGCGCCTTGCCGGTTCGCTCCGGCGGCCCGGTGATATCGAGGACGTCGTCAAGCAGCTGGAAGCCCAGGCCGATCGAGGCCCCGAAAGCCCCCACAGCCTCGTCATCGCGGCCGAGCAGACAGGCGCATTCGAACAGGGTGGCGGTCTTCAACCGACAGCGCTCCAAGTAGCGGGTCTCGGCAATCGAAGTGTCATACGCGTCGTGGCGCTGCGCGAGCTCGCCACGGGCCAGGGCGACCGAGGCAGCCGATAACAGCTCGACCGAGCGCAGGTCGCCTGGCGAAGCGAGCAGGGCGAAGGCGCGCGAGAAGAGCAAGTCGCCGGTCGCGGTGGCGCGGGCGCGACCCGATGTAGCGGCAACGGTCGGCTGCCCGCGGCGAAGCGGGGCGGCGTCGAGCACGTCGTCGTGGACCAGCGTCGCCATGTGGATCAACTCGATCGCCGCCGCAGCGCGGACGACCTCCTCGCCCCCCTCCTCCCCTGCACTGAGCAGAACCAGCATCGGCCGCAACCGCTTGCCGCCGGCCTCCAGGGTCGTCGCCGCATCGTGCGCGAGCGCATCGCCGTGGCCGTCGCCCTGCTCACGCAGGATCTCCTCAACCCGACCGAGTCGTGCCGGCAGCCAGCGGCTCGAGGCGTCGAGGACCGCGGTCACTGGCGGCGGGACGGCGGAGTGGCGGGTCACCCTTGCGTTGCGACGCCGCTGTGGATCGCGATGATCCCGCCGGCGAGGACAGTCCAGCGGATCCGCTCCAGGCCCGCCCGGTCCATCTTCTCGGCGAGCGCGCGAGGGCTGGGAAAGCTGCGCACCGACTCGGGCAGGTAGCTGTAGGCCTCCGAATCGCCGGCGAGCGCGCCGAGGACCGGGACCGCCCGGTCGAACCAGAGCGAGTAGAAGGTCGAGAGCGGCGGCCTCATCGGCTGGGTGATCTCGAGGATCACGAGGCGACCGCCGGGGCGCAGGACGCGGGTGAGCTCACGCAACCCCCCGTCGAGGTCGGAGAGGTTACGGACGCCGAAGCCGACCGTAACGGCATCGAAGCGCCCGTCGTCGTAGGGAAGCTGCAGCGCGTCGGCCCACTCGAAGCGGACCCCCGAGGCGCCTTGGCCGCTCGCCTTCTCCCGTGCCAGATCAAGCATCGGCTCCGAGAAGTCGCAGCCGATCACGTGACCTCCGGGGTGGACTCGACCCGCCAGCTCCAACGCCAGATCGCCGGTGCCGCAGCAGACGTCGAGTGCGGAATCCCCTGCCCCAAGCTCGGTCCGATCGCCGGCGCGCTGACGCCAGCGGTGGTGCAGGCCCGCCGTCATCACTGAGTTGAGCAGGTCATAGCGCCGCGCGACCCGGTCGAACATGCGGTTGACCTGCCCGGCGAACTGGGCCGAGTCCCGTGAGGGCTTGGCGCCGCTAGTCGAGCGAGGCGAGGAAATCGGCGAGCTCGTTGAGCTTTTTCGGCGGAAGTTCGCGATAGGAGGGCATGATGCCAGGCCCGATCTCCACCGAGCGGACGATCGCCGCGCGCGGCACCCGCTCGGCGATGTGGGTCAGGTCGGGGCCTGGGCCGTGATTGCCGTTCTCGCCAAGCTTGTGGCAGGCGAGGCAGCCGGCGCCGGCGACGACCTCCTTGCCGGCCTCATAGCGGGGCGCCACCTCCATCTCGATCTCGGTTGGTGGGCCGGCGGTGGCGCCGAGGAAGGTGAGATAGGCCATCGCGACGATCGTCAGCACTCCGGCCGTAGTCGCGATCGGCCGCCGCGCCGGATTGCGCTCCGGGCCACGATCGTAGAAGGGCAGCAAGAGGAGCAAGACCATGCAGATCGTCGGCACGCCGATCGTCGCGATCGGGACCAGCTCCGGCGGTTTGATCACGCGCAGGAGCTCGAAGAGGAAGAAGAAGTACCACTCGGGCCGGGGCACGTAGGTGGTCGAGGTCGGGTCGGCCTTCGGGCCCTGCTCAGCCCCAAGGATGAGCGACATCGCAATGACCACCGCAGCGACGATCAACATCATCGTCGAGTCCTTCATAACGGCGTAGGGGAAGAAGGGCTTGCCCTTCTTCTTCAGCAGCTCGTACTCCTCAAGGTAGGCCTGCTTGTCTGAGGGCTTCATCGATGATCCCCCTGGCCGGCGCATATCGGCGTCCTCGGTCGCTCGCGTGCAGAGCACGCCACGCTCCCTGCGTCCTTGATCTGCTTGGCCAGGCGAATCATCCGTCCGCCCCATTCGTACCGGCGTCCAATTGGGAGGCTGGCATAGCCGCTTTGGGCTTCTCAGCGCGCAGCCACGGCGGCGCGGTCGTGCCCAGCTTGACCACGAGGTAAAGATGGGCGCCGATCAGGGCGATGATCGCGCCGGGCAGGAGCAGCATGTGGATCGCGTAGAAACGCGAGAGCGTCGTCGCGCCCAGCTCTGGACCAGCGCGGAGGAAATCACTCAGGTAGGGGCCCACAATGGGGCCGGTGCCGTTGATGTTGATGCCGACCACCGAGGCCCAGAAGGAGCGCTGGTCGAAAGGCAACAGGTAGCCGGTGAAGGCCATCGTCATCGTCAGGATCAAGAGCACGACCCCGATCACCCAGTTGAGCTCGCGCGGGTACTTGTAGGCGCCGAAGAAGAAGGTGCGCCCCATGTGGAGGAAGATCAGGATCACCATCAGGCTCGAGCCCCATTTGTGCATGCCGTGCACGAAGGCGCCGAGGAAGACCTCGTTGTTGATATGGGAGATCGAGGCGTAGGCCTGGGTCGTCGATGGCGTGTAGAACATCGCCAGGAAGACGCCCGTCAGTGCCTGCACGATGAAGGCAAACAGCGTCGCCGAGCCGAGCGTGTAGAACCAGTTGGTCCCCTTCGGCACCTTGCGGTAGAGCATCCCGGTGAGGAAGCCGGTGGCCCCGGTGCGCTGGTCGACCCAGGCGAGGACGTCGACGGGCGCCTCTTTGGCTTTGTCGGCGAGCTTCGCGGTGTCGGAGGGCCGCTCCGGCGGAGAGCTCTTCAGGTCGGCCGGAGCAGCGCCCTTGGCGCCGTTGCCCTGCCCGGGCTTGGCCGGTTTGCGCAGTGGCGCGGGGATTAGCGAGTCGAGTTTCATCAGCTATCCATCAACCACTCGGTGGGGGGAACGTGGACGGACGCGGCGGGTAGAGGTATTCCCAGATCCCGCCGGTGAACTCGCCGGGATCGCGGGCGCGCACCGGCTCCAGCTGCGAGGTGACACTGAAGCGGGGCCCGAGCTCTACCTGGCCGTTGCGGATCCGGGTCTGGAACTGGTCGAGCGGCCGAACCGGCGGACCGCCGAGAACTTTGCCGACGAAGTCGTAAACGCCGCCGTGGCAGGGGCAGATGAAGTTGCCCGCGGCCTCGACGAAGCGCACCGGGCAGCCGAGGTGGACGCAGCGGTTGGAGACGGCGACGATCTGCTTTGGATCCTCGTCGAGCTCCTTCGACCCCTTGCGCACGTAGGCCGTCGTCTTGCCGGCGTCGCCGATCCCCTCGGTTTCGGTGAAGACAACCTGGCGGTAGGTGTCGCGGGCAAAGTCGTCGACCGGGCCGACCGCCTCCCAGCGCTCCTTGCCGCGGTGGAAGATCGGCGCCACGGCAAAGCCAACCGCGGGCAGGACGATCGCGGCGCCGGCAACGCCGCCGATCCCCTGAGCGGCGATCGTGAAGGCGCGCCGGCGCGTCATCGACTCGCCCTCGAAGTAGCCAGGGGGTGCAGGCTTTGCCCGCTCGGCCGGGCTCGTGGCCTCGGTCCCGTTTCGCTTGTTTGCCTCGTCAGCCATGTGTGCCAGGAGGAAGGGCCGGGGAGTTTATTGGCTCGGCGGCGAGACCGAGTTCGAGACTATCCGGGCCTGTTCCGTGCCTGGGCTTTGTGTACAGAAGATTAACGACGTCGCCAGCTCGGCCAGGCGGGCTGGTATAAGCGCCTAGGTGCTTACTCGCCGAGGGGAGGAGAGGCGACAGCCGCTCTCGCTGCGGCGGCCTAAGGTCGTGCTGGCGGCCGCGCTAGCGGTAATCGCGGTGCTCGCGGTGCTCGGCCAGGGCGTCGAGGAGAAGCTGCGGCCAACCTCGCTCAGTGTTCCCGGGACCGAGTCAGGGCGTGCCAGCGAGCTGGTCAAACGCTACTTCGGTGATACCGCCCCCTTCGCAATCCTGCTCCAGGGCCCGCCGGCCGAGCTCGACCGGCAAGGGCCGGCACTGATCCGCGAGCTGCGCACCGACCCGGCCGTCTCCACGGTTTCACCGTGGGACAAAGGCAGCGTCGGCAACCTGCGGCCCAGCCCGCGCAAGGCGCTGATCCTCGTCGACTTTCACGTCGACGAGGCGGAGGCGGTGGAGAACACCGTCCCTTATCTGGACCGCACGCTCGACGAGGAGATCGAGCCGCCGGTCAGTGCAGCGCAGAGCGGCTTCGCCAGTCTCTCCCGGGCGACTATCGAGGAGTCGGTCCACTCGACCGAGGTGGCGGAGCTGGTCGCGATCCCGTTCCTGCTGCTCGTTCTGCTGCTCGTCTTCCGCTCGCCGGTAGCCGCGGCGATCCCGCTTGCCTTCGGCGCGGTCACCGTCACCGCCTCGCGCGGTGTGCTCGCCCTTGCCGCCAACTGGATCACCATCGACGGCTTCGCGCTGACCGTCTGCGTGATGATGGGGCTGGCCCTCGGCGTCGACTACGCGCTGCTGATGGTCTCCCGCTTCCGCGAGGAGCTCGAGGCAGGCACGGCGCCGCTCGAGGCGGCAAGGATGACCCGGCGCACGGCGGGGCGGACCACCGCATTTGCCGGCTCGACCCTCTTCCTGGCAATGCTGGTGACGCTGTTCGTGATGCCGGGGAACCTGCTGCTCTCGCTGGCAGGCACGGCGATCATCGTTACCGGGATCAGCGTCCTCGTCGCCGCCCTGGTCGGCCCGGCACTGCTCGCCGTGACCGGCCACAACGTCAACCGCTGGCGGGTCGGCCGCGAGAGCGACGGTGGCGGGGTGATGACGCTGGTGCGCGGTGCGCTCAGCCGCCCCCTGGTGGCGGTGATTCTGATCGGCATCGTCGTACTGGTGCTTGCCGCCCCGGTGGTCGCGCTGAAAACCGGGCCACCCAGCGCCGAGCAACTCCCCACGTCCAACCCCGCCCGCGGGGAAGCCGAACTGATCGCCGACGCGATCGGGCCGGGCTGGGAAGCGCCCTTCGTCGTCGTCGCGGTCTCCAACGAGGGCCCGATCACCGAAGCTGACTCGCTCAGGGCGCTGACCCGCTGGCAGCACCGGATCGCCGAGGATCCAGGGGTTCAGGCAGTGATTGGCCCGGCCCCGATCAAACGGCAAGTGAAGCCGCTGCAAAAGACGGGGAATGACCTGCTCGCCGGTCGCGGCGAAGCCGATCCCGAACAGCTGACGACGTTGGGCGAGAAACTGGGCACGGCCGCCAAAGGCGTGCAGAAATTGCGCTCGGGGATCTCTAAAGCCAGCCACGGCGCCGGCCTGCTCGCCGAAGGAGCGGGCAAAGCGGGTGACGGCGCTGAGACGCTCGGCGGGGGAATCTCCCGGCTTGCCTCGGGGGCAGAGCAAGCCGCCGGCGCGCTCAACCGCCTTGCCGATGGCTCGGGCAAACTGGCCGAGGGTCAGCGCACCGCCCAGCTCGGAGCGTTCTCGGTGGAAGGCGCTTCCGAGGAACTGCTTGGTGGGCTGGAAGGCAACGGGCTGCAGCGGGCTCGCGACCTGCGAGCCGAGCTGACGCAGCGGGCCGCGACCGACCCGAGCCTCGCGCCGCAAGTACGTGAAGCGGAAAGACTGGTCGAATCGCTGGCAATCGCGCGCAATGAAGCAAGGCGCGTCAACAGCCAGGCGACGCGGCTGCACGACGGCCAGGTGAAACTGGCTGACGCGACCGTCAAATTGCACGACGGCGCCTCCGAACTTGCCGGTGAGACCGAGAAACTGCCGGGGGCTCTGGGCAAACTCGAAGGGGGCGCCTCACAACTTGCCGATGGCCTCGGCCAGCTGCGCGGTGGCGCCGACACGCTTGGCGAGCGCCTCGCCGAAGGGTTCAACCGCTCTCAGCCCCTGCAGACCAAACTGCGCGACGGCCACGTCGAAGTATCGGTCAGCGCCCGCAAGGTAAACCGCAAAGTCGACCGGCTGCGCAGGAGCTCGCCGGGGATATTCGATTCCGGCTACTTCGTCCTCTCCAGCCTGGCCGGCGCCCCGCAGAACGAGCGCGAGCGCGTCTCCGGCATCGTCGACCTCGACAGCGGCCAGGCCGCGCAGATGGTCGTGATCCCCCGCTACACCTTCAACACCGATGGTTCGACGGCGCTGAACGAGCGGTTGAAGCGGGACGCGGACGGGCTCGCGGCGGCAACCGGTGCCACCACCGGGGTCACCGGCGCCGCGGCGGAACTGATCGATTACACCGAGGTGATCTCCGAGCGACTGCCGCTGATGATCGGCGTGATCACGATCGCGACCTTCCTGATCCTCGTCGTGATCCTGCGGGCGCTGCTGCTGGCCGCGATCGCGGTCGCACTCAACCTGGTCACGGTCGCCGTTGCCTTCGGCGTTTTGACCCTGCTCTTCGACGTCCCCGCTGGATGGCCGTTGGGTGGGCATACCTACGTCGACGCGATCGGGGCAGCCGGGATCTTCGGGATCATCTTCGGCTTATCGATCGACTACGCCGTGTTCTTGCTGATGCGAATGCGGGAGCACTACGAGAACAACGCCTCCAACGAGGAGGCGATCGTCTTCGGCCTCGACAAAACGGCGCGAGTGATCACCGGCGCCGCGGCAATCATGATGGCTGTCTTTGTTGCCTTTGCCGGCGCCAACATCGCTACGGTCAGCCAGCTTGGCACCGGCTTGGCGGTCGCCGTGCTGCTCGATGCGACCGTTGTCCGGATCGTCCTTCTGCCGGCGTTGATGCTGCTGCTCGGCGACAAGGTCTGGTGGCTGCCGCGGCCGTTGGAGAAAATCCTGCCCGAAATCGATCTTCACGGCTCGCGGGCGGGTTGACACGGGTGCGGGACACAGAAACTCATGTATTTTTGAAATCAGGTTTGAGAAACAGGGGATCGGCTGGGGCCTTTGCGTCGTCGCCGGACAAGCCAGAGCAAACAGGAGGATTGATCTAGTGGGAAGCTCAGCAAGGATCTCGCGGCTGCCGGCACTCGGCCTCGTCTTGGCCGTCGCGTTGCTGGTGACGGCGCCGCTCGCGCTCGCCGACGAACGGGACGAATACGTCGAAAGGGTCGAGCCGATCTGCAAGGCCAACACCGATGCCAACGCGCGCATCCTCAAAGGCGTCAAAGAGCAGGTCAAAGCCGACAAGCTGGTGCCGGCTGGGAAGCGCTTCATCCGCGCCTCTGGCGCGCTCGGCAAGTCGGTCACCCAGATCGCCGCAGTGCCGCAGCCGGCGGCCGACGAAGCCAAGCTGACGAAATGGATCGGCTACCTGAAGGCGGAGAAGTCCTACCTGCAGAAAATCGGCCAGGCGCTGAAGGCCGAGAACAAGTTCAAAGCGCAGAAACTCGCGGTCGAGCTCAACAAGAACAACAACAAAGCCAACAACACGGTGATCAGCTTCGGCTTCGATGAGTGCCGGATCGATTCCTCGAGGTTCATCTAGGTTGCGAGCCCCCCGGCTGATCGGGGTTGCGCTGATCGTGGCGCTGATCGTGGCGGGCGTGGCGCGGGGTGAGGCGGGGGGCGACGGCAACGTCGTCGTTTCCTTCACCGGAGGGATCTCGCCCAAGACTCTGCCGCGGACGGGCACGGCGCCCGTCGGGGTGAGCATTGACACGACCTTCAAGGCGATCGACGGCGCCGATCCGCCGCCACAACTGCGTGAGATATCGATCGGCATCAACCGGCAGGGAAAGATCTTCGACCGTGGGCTTCCGACCTGTCGCGTCCGCAGCATCCAGCCGACGACGATCGGGGCGGCACGGCGGATCTGCGGCGGGGCGATCGTCGGCAGCGGTCACATCCAGGTTCGCATCCACCTCGAGAACCAGTCTCCGTTCACCTTCACGGGCCCGCTCCTCGTCTTCAACGCCAAGCCGTCGGACGGCAAGCGGCGGCTGCTCGCGCAGGTCTACGGGATCAAGCCTCCCTCTGCCTTCGTCCTCACCTTCAAGATCCTCAAGCGGAGCGGCACCTACGGGACCGTGATCAGGACGGTGTTGCCAAAGTCGGCGCAGAAATGGGCTTACGTGACCCACTTCGATATGCGGCTACAGCGGACCTACACCTACGGCGGAGAACGGCACAGCTTCGTCAGTGCGGGCTGCGCGGCGCCGGATGGCTTTGGCGCCGCCCTCTTCCCCTTCGCGCGCGGCAAGTTCGCCTTCGCAGGGGGACTCGACGTGACGATTCCGCTCAACCGCGAATGCCGAGTTCGCTGAGAGGGGCTCAGGAGCCCGATATTGCCTTGATTGCTTCTTGCCACGCCGCCGGCACTTCGTTGTCGCGGCCTTCGGTGTGGAGTTGGGCCGAGGTGCTGATCAGGTCGGCGAGCAGGAGGACCGTTTCGGTGTCGCCCAGGGCAGCGAGGCGCTCGATCCCGAGGGCGTATAGGTAGTCGCCCGCCAGCAGCGCCAGGTCAGCATCGTGGGCGGAGAGCAGGCGCGACTCGCCGTAGTGCAGGAGGTAGCCCTCGCGCACGGCCTCCAACACGAGCGCGTACTCCCCGGGCGGGGCGAATGCAGCCTCATCGCCAGGGTCAACCACGTGGGGGGAGATCGGCGTTTCCTCCTCGCGCAGCTGGGTCGCGAGAAGCTGCAGGGCAGCCTTAGGGTCGCTCACCGCAGCGCCTCGTCGAGCGACTCCGCCGCCGCCTCGAGCGTCCGCTCGATCTCGGCCTCGCCGTGGGCGAGCGAGACGAACCAGGCCTCGAACTGCGACGGGGGCGGGTAGACGCCACGCTCCAGCATCGCCCGGCAGAAGCGAGCATGGGCCTCGAGGTCGCAGGCGCAAGCGGCGGCGAAGTCGGTCACCGGCTCAGCGCCGAAGAAGAGGGTAAGTAGGCCTGGGGCAGATGAGAATCTGCAGCGGGCGATCGGCGGCCAGCTCCTGCAAGCCGCGGGCGAGAGTCGCGGTGAGCGCGTCGAGCCGCTCGTACGCGAGCGCGTCGAGCTGGCGCAGCGTTGCGAGCCCCGCTGCCACGGCAACTGGGTTGCCCGAGAGCGTGCCCGCTTGGTAGACGTCGCCGGCCGGCGCGATCCGCCCCATCGTCTCGCCCGGGCCGCCGAAGGCGGCTGCCGGCAAGCCGCCACCGAGCACCTTGCCGAGCACGGTCAGGTCCGGTTCAACCCCGTAGAGCTCTTGCGCGCCACCGCGGGCGAGGCGGAAGCCACTGATCACCTCATCGAAGATCAGCATTGCGCCGGCGTCGCGAGTGGCCGCGCGGAGGAATTCGAGGAAGCCAACCTCAGCCGGGACGACGCCCATGTTGGCCGGCAGCGGCTCGGCCAACATGGCGGCGACGGGATGGTCGGCAAGCGCCCGCTCAACCGCCTCGCGATCGTTCCACGGCACCACCACCGTGGTCGCGGTCTGGGCGGCGGTGACGCCAGGGCTGGCGGGAATCGCGAGCGTGGCCAGGCCGGAGCCGGCCTCGGCGAGCAGGCCGTCGGAGTGACCGTGGTAGGCCCCGGCGAACTTGACCACGACCTCGCGGCTGGTCGTGGCGCGGGCGAGGCGGACGGCGCTCATCGAGGCCTCGGTTCCGGAGCTGGTCATTCGCAGCATCTCCACGGTGGGAACACGGGAGGCGACCTCCTCCGCCAGCTCCACCTCAGCCAGAGTGGCGGCGCCGTAGCTGGTGCCGCGTGCGGCCGCCTCGCTCACCGCCGCGACGACATCCGGGTGGGCGTGGCCGAGGATCAGCGGCCCCCAGGAGCAGACCCAGTCGATGTAACGATTGCCCTCGACGTCGAGTAGCTCGCAGCCCTCGCCGCGCTCGACGAAGATCGGCTCGCGACCGATCTGCCGCATCGCCCGCACCGGCGAGTTGACCCCGCCCGGCAGAACGCGCTGGGCCCGCTCGTACAGCTCGGAGTTACGCGTGTTCAGCGTCCCACCGGGCGTAGTCGTCGGTGAAGTAGTGGAGGCGGATCTTCTTGTACTCGGTCGAGGAGTAGAGGGTTGCGCGGTCCTCCGGTCCCATCCCGCACTCGGCGGCGATCGAGTCGAGGATCGCGTCGCACTCCTCCTTCGAGCGACCGTGGGCCATCGTGAAGACGCTGTAGGGCCAGTCCTCGTAGGTCGGGCGCTGGTAGCAGTGGGAAATGCCACGGAAGGAGGCCATCCGCCGGCCGGTCTCGAAGATCTCCTCCCCGGGGACCTTCCAGACCCCCATCCCGTTGGCTGAGAAACCCGCCCGGCGGTGGTAAAGGATCGCGGCGACGCGGCGCAGCAGCTTGCGATCGACCATCGTCCGCAGCCGCTCGAGCAGTTCCTCGGTCCCGATGCCAAGCTCGGCGGCCGCAGCGTCATAGGGTCGCTCGACCGGTTCCATCGGTCCCTGTAGGGCCTTGATCGTGGCGATGTCGTCGCCGTCGTAGGGCTGGCGCTCCAGCTCGCGGGGAGGCGCGGCCTCGACCGCCGCTGCAAGCGCGTCGGTGCCCTTCTCCATCTCCAGGTTCATGTTGATCTTGAACAGGGTCAGGGTGGGCAGCTGGCGCATCGACTCAGCGCCGGTCTCGCGCATCAGCGCCTCCAGGGTCCCCGCCATCCCCAGCTCCGAGTCGGGGGGCACGGCGATCGTGAACCAGAGGTTGAAGTCGTGGGTGCGCAGGTAGTTGTGGGAGACGCCGGGATGGGCGTTGACCGCTGCGGCGGCGCGCTGCGGATTCTCGGCGTCGACTTTGGCGGCGACCAGCATCGAGTCGTAGCCGAGAGCGCGCGTGTCGAAGATCGGCGTGATCTCGCGGATGATTCGCTCGTCGAGCAGCCTACGCGTGCGAGCGAGGATGTCATCGAGCTCGAGTTCGGCCTCGGATGCGAGCAGCGCGAAGGGCTCGGCGTCGAGCGGGAAGCTCGACTGGAGCAGGTTCATCAACCGCTTGTCGGTCTCGTCGAGCGGAATCGCCGCCCCGTCCTTGCGGGAGCGCGCCTTCGACTGTGGGACTTTTACGGTCACGCGCTCACGCTCAGTCGGTCGCAAAGAATCAGATTGCGATGCTCCCTCATTCGGTTCGCTAAAGCCACTCAGCGGCCTCCTTCGCGTAATAGGTGACGATCGCATCGGCGCCGGCGCGGCGGATTGCCGTCAGCGTCTCCAGCACAGCCGAGCGCTCGTCGATCCAGCCGTTGGCGGCGGCCGCCTTCAGCATCGAGTACTCGCCGGAGACATGGTAGGCGGCAAGCGGAGCTTCGGTCTCCTGCTTGATCCGCCGCACGATGTCGAGATAGGGGATCGCCGGCTTCACCATCAACATGTCGGCCCCCTCATCGAGGTCGAGCTTGGCCTCTCGCACGGCCTCGGCGGCGTTCGCCGGATCGAGCTGGTAGCCGCGCCGGTCGCCGAATTCCGGCGTCGACTCGGCGACCTCGCGGAAGGGTCCGTAGAAGGCCGAGGCGTACTTGGCGCTGTAGGCGATGATCGGCGTGCCGGCGTGGCCCTCCTCGTCGAGCTGGTGACGGATCGAGCCAACCCTGCCGTCCATCATGTCGCTCGGCGCAACCGCGTCGGCGCCCGCCTCGGCGTGGGAGATCGCCGTTTTCGCCAGCAGCTCGACGGTCAGGTCGTTGTCCACTTCGCCGTCGCGGACGAAGCCGCAGTGGCCGTGCGAGGTGTACTCGCAGAGGCAGACGTCGGTGATCACGGTCAGTTCGGGATGAGCCTCTTTCAGGGCCCGCACCGCCATCTGCACAACCCCCTCGTCGTCGTAGGCCCCCGAGCCGGTCTCGTCCTTGGCCGCCGGGACGCCGAAGAGCAGGATCGCGCCGATCCCCGCGCTGGCGATCTCAGTCGCCTCGCCGACCAGCTCGGAGATCGAGAAGCGCTCGATGCCCGGCATCGAGGAGACCTCCTCGCGCACGCCCTCGCCGGCGACGACGAAAGCTGGCTGGATCAGGTGGGCTGCGGACAGCGTGGTCTCGCGCACCAGGCCGCGCAGGGTCTCGGTGCGGCGCAGGCGGCGCAGGCGGGTGCTTGGGAACTGCATCTGAGCGAGTTTAAGGGAGGGATGGAGTGCCCCTCGCTCCACCCTAATTGGGGAGGACGGGGATACCCCCGCCCCGACAAACGGCGGTCCAATTAGACCGCCGTTTTGAGTATCCGCCGGTTCGGGGGTATCCCCGTCCTCCCCGTACCGGCCAGTAGCGTTCTCCGCCGTGGAGGCTCGGGGAATCGTCAAGCGATATGGAGAGCGGGAAGCGTTGCGGGGAGTCGACTTCGCTGCTGCCGCGGGAGAGCTTGTGGGGATCATCGGTCCCAATGGCGCGGGGAAGACGACGCTGCTGTCGATTCTTGCTGGGACGGTGAGGGCAGATGAGGGAGAGGTGCGGTCAGCGGACGGGGATGTCGGCTGGGTGCCGCAGCAGGCGGCGCTCTATCGGCGGCTGACGGTTGAGGAGAACCTGCTGCTCTTTGCTCGGCTTGAGAAGCACCCGGAGCCACGGGTGGCGGTTGAGGAGATGCTTGAGCTGACTGGGCTGCGGGAGCGGCGAGGCGAGATCGTCGCCAAGCTGTCCGGGGGGAATCAGCAGCGGATCAACATTGCGATCGGCCTCCTTGCACGCCCCGCGGTTCTGTTGCTGGACGAGCCCAGCGTCGGCCTCGACCCGCGTCAGCGAGCGCGGCTCTGGGAGTTCGTCTCCGCCCTCGCCGATCGCGGCACGACGGTGATCTTCTCCACCCACGACATCCAGGAGGCCGAGCGCTACGGGCAACGCCTGCTCGTCCTGGCCGATGGCGAGAGCCTCTTCGACGGCGCGGCAGAAGAGCTTCGTGAGGCGGTGCGGGGCGAGGCCCCGGAGGCCGCCGGCAGTGACTTCGAGACCGCCTTCGTCACCTTCCTCCAGCACCGGGGCCATTGATGCGCTGGCTGCTGCTCAAGGACCTGCAGATTCTGCGACGCTCGTCGCTGCAGGCGGCCCTGCTGATCGCCTACCCCGTGCTGATCGCGCTGCTGATTGGCTTCGCGATCTCGCGTGACCCGGGCAAACCAAAGGTCGCCTTCCTCAACGAGATCCCTCCAGGAGCGCGAGTTGCCGCAGGGAACGGGAAACTGCCGGCCGTCGGCGTCAACGATCGCATCTGCCGACGGGTCGAGTGCGTCGAGGTGAGCAATCGCGAGGAGGCCGAGGAGAAGGTGCGCGACGGCGACGTGCTGGCGGCGCTGATCCTGCCCGGCGACCTGATCGACCGGCTCAACTCGCTGGCGACGCTCAACCCCGAAACGCCGCAGGTCGACGTGATCGTCAATGAGGAGGATCCGGTAAAGGCTCGCTTGGTCGATGACCGGATCACGACCCTTCTGGCAGAAGCGAATCTGTTCATTGCCCGTCAGATCGCCGCTGAAGGCAGCCGCTATCTGGAGCTTGTCGTCAAGGGGGGCGACTTCGACGTGCTGGGGACGCCAGTGGAGATCCTCGGCTTGCGGAATACGGCAGCGATCCTGCGCTCGCTCCGCCCAGCCGTGCCCGCGGCGCAGCGGCGTGAGCTCGACCGGGCAATCCGCTTCGCCAGCCTCGCCCGCGACAACCTCGACGTCGCCGCCCCGCTGATCGATCGACTCGCGCAGCCGATCGAGGTCAAGAAACAGTCGATCAGCGCTCCCACCCCCCCTCTCGACAGCTTTGCGGTGGCAGTGGCGGCGACGC
Organism: uncultured Solirubrobacterales bacterium; assembly: GCA_963824215.1. Classification (GTDB taxonomy): domain Bacteria; phylum Actinomycetota; class Thermoleophilia; order Solirubrobacterales; family 70-9; genus VRUE01. The sequence goes on from CAWGOE010000001.1 coordinate 415,278, forward strand.
TGGTGCTCACCTTCGTCACCCTGCTGCTGGTCGCCGGCTCGCTCGCGCTCGAGCGCGAGGAAGGCACCTTCACTCGCCTGGCTGGCGGTCTGGTCTCGCGCTGGGAGCTGCTGGTCGAGAAGATCGGGCTCGGGATCATCGTCGGGCTGGTCGTGACGCTGCTGATGCTCGCCGGGGTAGAGCTATTTGTCGGACTTGAGTGGGAGCGGTTCGGCCTTTGGCTGGCTGCGATCCTCGCCGCCGGTGCCGCTCTTGCGGCGGCCGGAGCGGCCCTGGGTGCGGCTGCGCGAGACGTCCGCGCCGTCTCCCTGCTCGCCTTCATGATCGCGCTGCCGGTTGCGCTGCTCTCGCTAGTCCCGTCCGGCGCGGTTGGCGGGGCGCTCTATGACGCGATCCGGGTGATCACCGCGATCTTCCCCTTCAAGCCGGCCCTGCAGGCGATCAGCGCTGGGCTCGATTCCGCCGGGTCGGGGATCGGCGCCCCGCTGCTGCATCTGGCAATCCTCACTGTCGCTTACAGCGCGATCGCCCGCTTTGCTCTGCGCCGTTTCTCCGCCGTCTAATCCACCCTCCACCGCGCGGTCGAGGTTTGAACCGCTATGCGGGCCAAACCTCGACCACGGGCGGGTAGGGTCCTCGCATGAGGGTGCTGTTCATCGGCGATGTCGTCGGCGGGCCGGGGAGGCGCGGCCTGCAGGCTGCGATGCCGCAGCTGCGCGAGCGCTACGGGCCCGACCTGACGATCGTCAACGGTGAGAACTCGGCGGGCGGCATGGGGATCACCGAGAAGACCGCCGACTTCCTCTTCAGGGCTGGCTGCGACGTGATCACCACCGGCAACCACGTCTACCGCCACCGCGAGGCTTACGACTTTCTCGATCGGGCCGAGCGGGTGATCCGGCCCGCCAACTACCCACACGCCAACCCCGGCAGGGGGCACATCGTGGTCGAGGCGGGCGGGATGCGTGTCGGCGTGATCAACCTCAGCGGCGCGATCGGTCTGCAGGTCGCGCGGCTGCCCTTTCACGAGGTCGACGCGATCCTCGAGCGGATCGAGGCCGACTGCGTCATCGTCGACTTCCATGCCGAAGTGAGCAGCGAGAAGGTCGCGATCGGTTGGCACCTCGACGGCCGCGTCGCCGCCGTATTTGGCACCCACACCCACGTGCCCACCGCCGATGCCCGCGTCCTCCCCGGGGGCACCGCCCACATCTCGGACGTCGGCATGACTGGCTCACGGACCAGCGTGCTGGGTGTCAAGCCGGCGCAGGTGCTGGAGGGGATGACTACTCAGATGCCGGTGAAGTTTCAGACCGCCGAGGACGACGTGTGGGTCATGGGGGCTGTGGTCGAGATCAACTCTCAGGGGCTGGCTGACTCGATCGAGCAGGTGATGGTGCCTGCTCCTGTTTCCTAGCTCGAAGAGTTGGGGGAGCGTGGGGTGTCCCCCGCTCCGACAAACGACGGTCTAATAAGACCGTCGTTTTGAGTATCCGCCGGTTCGGGGGACACCCCACGCTCCTTATCTCGGGATGCCAGAGCTACGAGAAGCAGCGGGTAGAACCAGACTATGTAGAGGTAGAACCAGTGCTGCGCGGTTAGCTGGAGGCCGATCAGCAGGGCCGCCCCCAGGGCTGCCACTTGCGTGAGCTTCTTCTCCTTGGGCCAAAACGCGAAGGCGATGGAGAGCATTCCGACACCGATGAGGATCGCTATGCGCAGGGGCTCTAGCCCAGCGGCCTGGCCCCACAAGCTGAACGGGGAGTCGCGGTCTGACTGGTAGGCGATGGTCCTGTCCCAGACCGTGCTGAGACCTGGATCGATCGCGGGCCATGCCATCAGCACCGCGACCGTGAGCAGGAATGATGCACCGAACACCAGGCCCGCGGGTCCTGTCACGGCAGGGGACCCACCACCCCTTCCGGTAGCTAAAGCTTCCTCAGGGGTGGTCCCCCCTGCCGTGCCACCCGCGGGAGGGGCGTAGGTGGCGAGCATCGGAACCAGGAGGGCCGGGGCGAACTTCGTCAGGGTCGCCAAGGCCGTCAGCACGCCTCGAGCGACTGGGCGAGCCAAGACCAGAAGCACGGCGATGAGGAGAACCGCCACCAAGGTGTCATTGGAGTTGGACTCCAGCGCATACGCCGTGTAGGGATATGCCGCCCAACCGAAGCCCAGCGTCGCGGCGAGCTTGCGGCCCGGCGGTCCGGGCCGAATCCTCAGTCCCAGCCAGACGAGCAGCGCGAACGCAAGAAGGTCGAAGCCGACCGCGGCGCCGTGCGCAGCCGGGAGGTCGTCCCAGTTGCCCTGCCAGGGCCAGATCGCCTCGAAGGGGACGTAGGCCAGGTAGTTGACCGGGCCGTAGGTGTCGCCCTGGGATACGTCGCCGGGGAAGTTGTCGTAGAGGGGCTCGGCGTGGCTGATCCGGTCGCCGCCGACCACGCTCGCGTAGCCGACGTCGATCACGCCCGAGTCGGCCATGTTGAGGCCAACCCGGAATCCCATCAGGAAGAGGGCGGCAACCAAAAGCCAGGCCGCTGGCCAGACCGGGCGGAGTCCCTCGCCGCGACCGCGCAGGCCGACCCAGAGCGCCCGCGCGAGGAGGTAGAGCAATACCGGGTAAACCAGGGGAACCGAGACCCCGATCTCGCCCCGGTTGAAGAAGAAGTGCGAGGCGCCGAAACCGAGCAGGACCAGCAGGTCCAGGTTGGCGACCCGCCAGGGCCGGCGCCAGTCGACCAGGCCGAGAAGGAAAAGGGCGCAGAGAGGCAAGAAGACGTAGGGGGCGTTGAGCTTGTGGCCGAAAGCGCCGGGGTACCCGCGCGCCATTTTCCAGAGCACCTGATAGCCGGTCCACGACTCCCGCACATCGCCGCTCTGCGGGTCGACCAGGACCACCGCCACCTGCTCGTCGCCGGCGAAATAGGCGACCTCCCAGTTGCCATCGACCATCGAGGTGGTGTGACTCAGCCCTCCGGTCTGCTGGCGCTCCTCGGCGACCTTCGCGTCGCGGTTTGCCGCACGGGTCGCTGCGGACTCACTGACCTCTGCGGCGGTTGCCGTAGCCGGCAACAGGGCGATGGCGAGCAGCGCAACGAGCAGAGCTCGGCTCATAGGCCGAAGTGCTCGAGCACCACCGGCGCCACGTCGCGCAGCGCCCATTGCTCGCGCTCGGCCGGATCGGCCGGCCCGCAGCCGACGAAGAGCAGCGGGCCGAGCGAGTCCCCGGCGTGCAGAGAACCGTGGCTGCCCCCGCCGACATGGCTAACACCCCCCCAGTCGACCGCCTCATAGCCTGGTGCAAGCGAGACGACGAAGTCGCCGGCGTGTGGAGCGCTCACCGCGGCAAAGATGCGGCCCAGCGGATCCGGATACGTATCGCTGCGGATCCGGCCGTCATCTAGGACCGCCTCCAAGACCGCCAGGTCGCCCTCGGTCTGCCAGCGCCCCCCGCGCAGGTCCTCCACGTCGTCACCGTGCCGAAACCTCAGCTGCTCGCCCTGCCTCTCCACCACGGCCGCCCCACCCTCGCGCCAGCAGACAAGGTCGACCCCGTCGGTCTCGCCGAGTCGGCGGCTAACTGCGCCGGACTCCACCCGCTCGCCCTCCCCGGGCAGCAAGTAAACGTGCGCCGCGCGGCCGGTCGGGCTAACGGCGAGCTGGGCCAGCTCGGGCCGGTCGTCGGACGGCGCCAGGACCGACCAATCGCGGCCGAGCAGCTCGGCCAGCGGCAGGCCGCGGCTAACCGGGGTTTGAGCGTGGTCGGCGACAAGGATCACCGCGTGGTCGGCGAGGAACTCCTCCAGACCACCCCCCGCCTCAACCAATTTTGCGAAGCAGTGGTCGGCCTTCGCGATCGACTCGACGCTCGACTCCGGCCCGTGGCGATGCGAGTAGTTGTCGTTGTCGGGCAAGGAGAGGAGCAGGAAGTCATAGTCGCCCGCCCGCTCCAGCTCCGCCGCGCAGCAGGCGGAGTAGCCGTCGCGGCTGCCGGGTATCGAGGTCGACTTGCAGGGAACGTCGCGGCTGGCGTAGAGGTCGCCATAGAACAGCTCGGCCGGTCCCCAGGTGTGGTGGCGGAACTTGAGCTGGGTCGTCTCGACCGCGCGCCGCAACAGGCCCTCGAGCGAGACCTGATGGCGGTGGCGGCCACGGTAGATCAGGAACGGCGTGCAGGCGGTGCGAACGCCGGCGTCATCGAGGCTCTCGAAGATGGTCTCGACTTCCGGGCTGAGGTGGGCCAGGTTCATGTTGTAGACGAGGTCGTAGAGGGCGCGGAAGACGCCCACCGTCCGCGTCGCGTCGAGCGAGGAGCCATACTCGACATAGCGCCGCTCGAGCCGGTGGTACCAGTTCATACCGCTGATCCAGTGCCGGTCGGCCGCCACCCCGGTGACCATCTCGGCGCAGGCGACCGGGGTGACCGAGGGAAAGCTGGAGACGCAGTCGGGAATCAGCACCCCGCGTTCGAGCAGCTCACCGAAGCTCGGCGCTCGGCCCTCCCGCACGGCCCGCTCGAGCATGTCGGTCCGCAGCGAGTCGACGTAGGTGAGGACAAGCTTCTTCGCAGGCATGCCGCTGCGAATGATGATGGCCGCAGTCGGTCGGCTAGCGAGCCCCCTAGCGCAGGACGCGCAGGCCGGCGTGCTTGCGCTGGGCACGACGGTGCCGCGCGACCCCGAGCCAGGCCAGGGCGATGATGACCAGCAGCGTTAACACCGGCAGCAACAGCGCCGCGGCAGCGACGACCAGAGCGGCGAGCGAGACGAGGAACCCAAGCGCGCCGCTGCGACCCCCCTCACGACGGCTGGCGCCGCTGACAACGTCGCTGAGCACAACGCAGCCGAGCACGGCGCCGGCGGCGCAGAACAGCGCCCCGGCGAGGCGGCCCAGATCGGCAGTGCCGGCGAGCAGGAAGCCGACGAGCAGCCCGATCACAGCGGCGAGCAGAGTCATCCGACCTCGCGCCGAGCCACGCGTTCCGGTGGTGCCGGCCAACATTCCGATCGCGATGCCGATTCCAAGCTCGAGCCCGGTTCCTTCGAGGAAGCTCACGTCGAAAACCTACACTCCAGGGATGGAAGAGACGCCGCACCGGCGCCGCGCCCACACCCGGACCCGTGATCTGGAGCGATACGCCGGCCTCTTTGCCGCCCGCACCGGCGTGATGCGCTCCTCGGCGATGCGCGACTTGATGGCGATCACCGCCAGGCCCGAGGTGATCTCGCTGGCGGGCGGCCTGCCCGATACCTCGACCTTTCCCGCCAAGACCTTCGCCGCGCAGATGACCCGGATCGCGCAAGAGTCGACTGCCGAGGCCCTGCAGTACGGACCAACCGAGGGCTTCGCCGAGACGGTCGACTGCATCGTCGAGGTGATGGGCGCCGAGGGAATGCTCCCCGACCCCGATGACGTGATCGTCACCACCGGTGGCCAACAGGCGATCGACCTGGTCTGCAAGACCCTGGTCGATCCCGGCGACGTCGTCGTCTGCGAGGCGCCGACCTACCCCGGCGCGGTGCCTGTCTTCTGCAGCTACCAGGCGGAGACGATCCAGATCGATTGCGACGAGGATGGGATGAAGATCGATCAACTGGAAGCGGTCCTGGCACGGCTGGACGAGGAGGGCAAGCGGCCCAAATTCGTCTACTCGGTACCGAGCTTCCAGAACCCCGCCGGGGTGACGATGTCGCTCGATCGGCGGCGGCGACTGGTCGAGCTGGCCCGCCAGCGCGAGCTGCTCGTCGTCGAGGACAACCCCTACGGTCTGCTGCGTTTTGGCGGCGAGCCCTTGCCGCCCCTCTACCATCTGGACGGCGGCGACTTCGTCATCTACATCGGCACCTTCTCGAAGATCCTCTCCCCCGGCATCCGCCTCGGCTGGGCAGTGGCACCGCCGCCGGTGATGGAGAAGATCGTCCTCGGCAAGCAGGCTTCCGACCTCTGCACCTCAACCCTGACTCAGCATTTCGTCCGCGAGTACTTCAGCGAAGGCCGCTGGCAGGAGTACGTCGGGAGCCTGGTCGAGATCTACCGCGGACGTCGCGACACGATGGTCGAGGCGCTGCAGGAACATTTCCCGGCGCAGGCGACCTGGACCGAGCCCGAAGGCGGCCTCTTCATCTGGGCGACCCTGCCCGAGTACATCGACACCAGCGACCTGCTCGCCAAGGCGCTGCGCGAGGACGTCGCCTTTGTCCCCGGCCAGGCCGCCTACGTCGACGAGCGGCGCGGTCGCAATTCGATGCGGCTCAACTTCTCCGGGGTTGGCGAGGAGGAGATTCGTGAGGGCGTGCGGCGGATCGGCAAAGCGATCGCGGGGCAAGTCGAGCTGTACGGGGCACTGACACGCGAGCTGGCCGAGGACTCGCCCGGCATGCCCGGACGCGAAGCGGAGGACATGCCGGGCGATGAAAAAGCCAAGCCGTCATCCGGCTCCGGTCGCAATCTGACTCCTCCGGAGTCGGATGACGGCCGAGCTGACCGCGTCGAAGGTGGCGACGTACTCCCCTTCCGCAAATCGGCTGAGGGTTCTGCGTGAAGGTCGCGGTGCTGAAAGGCGGCCGCTCGCTCGAGCGCGGGGTCTCGCTGCGCTCAGGCGCCCGCGTCGAGGATGCGTTGCGGCGGATCGGCCACGACGTCGTGGCGATCGACGCCAGCGGAGATTTGGTCAAGCGGCTGACGGGGGAGCGGCCCGACGTTGCCTTCGTCGCCCTGCACGGGTTTGGTGGCGAGGACGGAACCGTGCAGGAGCTGCTCGAGATTCTCGGCATCCCCTTCACCGGTCCGGGTGTAGCCGCCTGTGCTCGCTGCATCGACAAGGTCCTCGCCAAGCACGAGTTGCACGATGCCGGCGTCCCAACGCCCGACTGGTTCGCCTTCAACGAGACGGCCTTCCGCGAGCTCGGCGCCGCCGATGCGCTCAGTGAGCTCGAGGAACGGTTGGGATTTCCACTCGTGATCAAGCCGAGTCGCGGCGGCTCGGCACTGGGGGTGAAGTTCGCCGCGAGTTGGTTTGAGGTCCCGGAGGCTTTGGTCTCCGCCTTCAGCTACGACGACCGGGTCCTGCTGGAGCGCTTCATCGATGGTCGCGAGCTCGCCGTGAGCGTGCTCGGCGGCGCTGCGCTGCCGATCGTCGAAGCGATCCCGAGCGGCGGCGATCGCTACGACTTCGAGGCGCGCTACGAGATTGGTCGCACGAATTTCGCTTGCCCGGCGGAGCTGAGCGAGGAAGAGGCATCGGCGGTGACCGCGGAGGCGCTGCGCGCCTACGAGGCGCTCGGCTGTTCCGGCTTCTCCCGCGTCGACCTGATCCTCGCTGACGACGGCCCGCAGTTGCTCGAGGTCAACGCGATACCCGGCCTCACTGACACCAGCCTTCTCCCGCAAGCCGCCGAGGCGGCGGGGATGACTTTCGAGAGCCTGGTCGAGCGAATCCTCGAGCTGGCGCTGAAGCCCGCAGCGGCCTAGGAGTTTCCTTCGGCAAAGTCATCGGGGGAGACCTCGTCGAGGAACTCCTTGAATTTGTCGACGACCTCCTCGGTGTCCTCGACCTCGTGCTCGAACTCGATCGCCGACTCCTCGATTACCTCCTCGGCGGCGAAGATCGGGGCCGAGACACGCACCGCGAGCGCGAGCGCATCGGAGGGACGCGAGTCGATCTCCAGCTCCGAGCCGTCGATCGAGACCGTGATCGAGGCATAAAAAGTATTGTCGCGCAGCTCGGTGACGGAGACCCGCTCGCATTTGGCGTCGAGCTGCTCGAGCAGGTCGGAGAGCAGGTCGTGGGTCATCGGCCGCGGGGTCGAGGCGCCCTGCAACTTCATCAGGATCGCCGCCGCCTCCGGGTGCCCGATCCAGATCGGCAGGAACCGATTGCCGTCAACAGTCTTCAGCAAAACGATCGGCTGCTTGCCGACCATGTCGAAGCTGACCCCGTAGATCTGCATTTGCTGCAAAATTCGCTCCGCGCCGAGGTGGATCGCCCATTATAGGTACGGCTCTGGGCCGCTCCACCGGGCGAATCGCAGTGGCATGGCGGCAGTGGGCGATCCTGGATTCGAACCAGGGACCTCGTCCTTATCAGAGACGCGCTCTAACCAACTGAGCTAATCGCCCGAGCGGAGGCGATGATAGCGATCCGGTTAGGACCGGCCGCGGCCGAGTGTGCGCGCCAGGGCGATCGCCTCGTCGAGGTCGGCGAGGCGGATCTCGACGGCTACCTCCCCCCCCTTTGGCCTCACCTTTACCTCATGACCCAGGGCGACCTCGAGCCTGTCGGCGGCATCCCGCATCGCTGCGGCCTCCTCCGCGCTCGGGCGCGCCGACTTTCCTCTCTCCTTTGGCTGGCTGGCCAGCTTAACCCTGTTCTCGGTCTCACGGACTGACCAGCCCCCGCGCGCCGCATCGCGGGCCAGGCGCCGGCGAACATCGTTGCCGTCGGCGGCGAGCAGGGCGCGACCGTGGCCCTCACTCAGCTCACCGGACTCGAGCAGCTCGAGCGCCTCGTCAGGAAGCGAGAGCAGGCGGATTAGGTTGGAGACCGCGGGGCGGCTGCGGCCGACGCGGCGGGCCAGCTCCTCTTTGGAGAGGCCGAGGTCCTCGACCAGGGCAGCGCACGCTCGCGCCTCCTCAATCGGATTGAGGTCCTCGCGAACCATGTTCTCGATCAGCGCAACCTGCAGCCGCTCCGCCTGCTCGGAATCGCGGACGATGACCGGAACCTTCTCCAGCCCCGCCTGCTGGGCGGCTCGCCAGCGGCGCTCGCCGGCGATCAGCTCGTAGCTGCCGTCGTGCAGGGGGCGGACCAGCAACGGCTGCACGACGCCACTGCTCTCGATCGAGGAGGCCAGGCCGGCCAGGGCATCGGGATCGAAGTGGGTGCGTGGCTGCTTCGGGTTGGGCTTGATCAGACTGACCGGAAGCTCGCGCAGGTCGCCGGTGGCCTCGCTGGTCGAGGACTCGGGCAGGATCGCCGAGAGCCCACGACCCATGCCGCGCTTCGCCTTGCCACCCTCGCTCGCCGCGCTAGCCACGGCTCGTCAACTCCTGCGCCAGCGCCTGATAGGCAGTGGCGCCGCGCGAAGCCGGCGCGTGCTCGGTCACCGGCAGGCCAAAGCTTGGCGCCTCAGCAACCCTGACGCTGCGCGGTATGACCGTGTCGAAGACCATCTCGGGGAAATGCTCGCGCAGCTCTCGCTCCACATCCTGGGCGAGGCGCGTGCGCTCGTCGTGCATGGTGATCAACAGACCCGACACGTTCAGCGCCGGGTTGAGCTCGCGGCGGATCATCCCCAGCGTGTCGAGGAACTGGACCAATCCCTCCAGGGCCAGGTACTCGGCCTGAACCGGCACGATCACTCGGTCAGAAGCGACCAGGGCGTTGACGCTGACTGGGCCGAGCGAGGGCGGGCAATCGAGCATCGTGAAGGCGAAGCGCTCGCGCAGCGGGCCGAGCCGTTCGCGCAGGCGCGTCTCGGAGCCGTCCAAGCGCGGCAGCTCGACGGCCGCGCCGGCCAGATCGCGATTGGCGGGAACGAGCCAGAGGTTGTCGGGCCCGGCGGGCCGGGCTGCCTCGGCAACCGAGACATCGCCGATTAGACAATCGTAGGAGGAGGGGTGGGCGTCGCGATCGCCGCCGAGGGCCACGGTGGCATTGCACTGGGGGTCGAGGTCGACCAGCAGCGTCTGCGACCCGGCAGCCGCCACGCAGGCGGTCAGGTTGACCGCGGTCGTCGTCTTGCCGACGCCCCCCTTCTGGTTTGCCACTGCGTAGACGAGGCCCATTGAGACCGCAGCCTAGTGAGATGAGATCGGGTGTCCCCCTCCGGAACCCGCGACGGTCGCTTGGCTAAGGCTCAGTTCCCAGCTGCTCACAAGTTCCTTCCGGGGGACACCCGATCTCATCTCAGCCGCGCGGGCGCTTCTTAGCTATGCCGGGACGGCGGGGCAAGTCGGCGGGCGTTGGTCCTAGCTTGCGAAGGACGTGGAGGTGGCGGTGCTTGCTGCCCGCCCGGTCTCCGACGTCGAGGATCTGTTCGGAGCGCATCGCCAGCCGGTCCGCGGCCCGTTCTAGCTGCGCCTCCTCGTCGGGATCGCGTTTGCCCTTCCAGGCGACGAGGGCTCCCCCGTCACGCAAGAGGGGGGAAGCCAGCTCGGCGAGGGTTGAGAGGCGGCCGACCGCTCGTGCGGTCACCGCGTCGTAGGTCTCGCGGTACGCGGCGAGGGCGGCCAGCTCCTCCGAGCGAGCGTTGGCGACGTTGGCGTTGGCAATCCCAGCCGCGTCGATCGCCCGCTGGATGAACTCGCACTTGCGACCGACTGACTCGATCAGATCAAGCGGCGACTCCGGCAGAGCCACCGCCAGCACAAGTCCCGGAAACCCAGCCCCAGAGCCAATATCAGCGATTCGGCCAGCGCTAGCCAGCTCCTCCACCTCAAGCCCAGTAAGGCTATCCACAACATGGACCTGCCAAGCGCGAGCAGGCGTAGTAATCGAGCTAACCGAAGCCCGCTCCTCCGCAAGCAACGCAAGCACCGTCTCAAGCTGCTTTCGCTGCGGAGAGGAGAGTCCGGTAGGGCTGGAACGTCTTGTACTTTTTCGTTGCCGGTCCACGGGCGTCAGCCTACGACGGCTCCACCGAAAAAGTTAAGTGGAAGCCCTGCCGGACTCTCCTACTACTCGGAAACGAGAGGAGCGACGACGACGCAGCGGCGAGGCTCGTCCCCTTCGCTATAGGTCTCGACCCCGGCCCGCTCTTTGAGGTGTTCGTGCACCACGCGCCGTTCCTGGGCGCTCATCGGGTCCATCTCGACGGTGACATTGCGGTCCAGCGCCTGCTCAGCCGCCCGATCCGCCCGCGCCGTAAGCACCTCACGCCGACGCTCCCGGTAGCCAGAGGCATCGAGCACAACCCGCTTACGATCGCGCAGCCCACGGAAAGCGGCCTGAAAGCAAAGAAGCTGCAGGGCATCGATCGTCTGTCCCCGTTTTCCGATCAGAAGCCCAAAATCATCCTCACCGGAAACGACAGCCTCAATCCGCTCCTCGTCCTCCCGAACCTCAACCTCACCATCAAGGTCAAGCTCATCGAGCACACCCTCCACAAGCTCCCGAACCCGCTCAGCGGGCTCCTCCGGCCATTTGGTGGCGTCACTCACCCCACGCACCCTATTCAAGCTAGCTGAGGCGTGCAGAAGCACGGATCGGGCACTCCTCGAACGGGCGGATACTCAGAGCGGCCGGTACACCAACCTCTCGACCTTCATCGCAGTCCATAGCCGGCCGCGAGTCCGGGCGAGGAGTGCCCGATCCGTGCCCTACCGCCTGCGCTTCTTCTTTTTCGGAGGAGGAGGCGGGGGTTTCGCTGCCGCCACCTCTTCAGGCGTGGCGACGACGGGCGCCGGAATCAGCTTCTGGATCGTGTACTGCTGGCCGATCGTCCAGATATTGGTCGTGATCCAGTAGAGGACGAGGCCGGCTGGGAAGGTGATCACGAAGGGGACAAAGATGAAGGGCAGGATGAGCATCAGCATGCGCTGGCTTTTGTCAGCCGTGACCGCCATTACGAGACCCGAGATCAGCTGCGTGCCGACGTAGAGGATGAGCAGGGCGATCAGTTCGCCGCCCGCAGCCTTGGCGGTCAGGTCACTGATGAAGAGAAACGACGCTTCGCCGCCGCATTCCCCTGCCTTGCAGCCGATGTCGTCGGGAAGCTCATTCTTGAGGACGTAAAAGAGGGTGATGAAGACCGGCAGCTGGGCAAGGAGCGGGATGCAGGAGGCAAAGGGGTTGACTTTGTTCTCCTGGTAGAAGCGCATCATCTCCTGCTGCATGCGTTTCTGGTCGTTTTTGTACTTCTCTTTGATCTCTTTCAGCTGTGGCTGCAGCGCCTGCAGCGCCCGCATCCCTTTCAGCGATTTGTAGGTGAGCGGGATCAGCAGCGCCCTGGTGACGACGGTGAGGGCGATGATCGACATCCCCCAGCTGAGCCCGACGCTGTCGTGGAAGAAGGTCAGGACCGAGTTGCCGATGTCGATCAGCGGCTGCAGGACGTTGGCCACCACGGTGGCCTCCACCGGGATCACGTGTGGGCTCCGTGGTGGCGGTGGTACTCGGACGGATCGACCGGGCCTACGCGCAGCGTGAAGTGATCTGGGACCGGGTCAAAGCCGCCGTGGCTGAAGGGGTTGCAGCGCAGCAGGCGCCAGCAGGCGAGCAGAAGGCCTCGAACCGGGCCGAAACGGCGTATCGACTGCGTCGCGTAAGCCGAACAGGTCGGCTCGTAGCGGCAGCGGCGCGGCAATCCGGGAGAGATCCAGCGCCGATAGGCCCAAATGGGGGCCAACAGGACCCGTTTCACGTGGAACGCTCCCGTCCGGCGCCCGTTTGCTCGAGTGCCTCTTCGAGGCTCGCCTTAGCCCCCTCGCTGCCGTCGCGCTCAATCATCGCTGCGATCTCCGCGCGTGCCACCAGGACAAAGTCGTGCCGTGGGGGGAGTCGGTCGGCGAGGCTCCAAAAAGCCTCGCGAAGCGTCCGCTTGACCCGGTTGCGCTCGACCGCCCCGCCAATCTTGCGGCTAACAGAGACGCCCAGTCGAATGTCGCGATCCTCTTCATCTTTGCGGGGAAAGCTGTAGAGCACGAGGTAGCGGGTGGCGTGGGAGGTCCCATCGCGGTAGACGCGGTCGAACTCCGCGCTGCGCGAGAGCCGACGTCGCTTTGCCGCCATCACTCGAACCCGACTGTGGTCAGGGTCATCCTGGCGTGAGGCGTTTCCGGCCTTTGGCCCGACGCCGCTTCAGGATCGCGCGTCCGCCGCGCGTCCGCATCCTTGCCCGGAACCCGTGGGTCTTGGCCCGCTTTCGCCTCTTCGGCTGATAGGTGCGCTTCATTGGCCGTCGCAGTATACGGACGCGAGGGGTGAATGGCCCGAGAGCCGCGCCCGAGGACGAGGACGATCGGCAAATCATTTCTTCGGCATTTGCGACCCCCTCCGATTCAGGCAAAGAGGCCGCCGCTATGGTCGCTCGTCGGTGCCCGACGCCTTGCCTGGACAGAGCCTCGATTCCCTCTGGGGGGAAGTTCAGCACCGCCTGCGCAGCGCCGTCCCCGAGTCGACGTTCAAGATCTGGCTCGAGCCCCTGCGGGCCGTCGGCGCCCAGGGGGCAACGCTTTACCTCTCCGCTCCCGATGGGATCCGGACCTGGGTCGAGCGGCGCTACGTGACGCTGCTGCGCGAAGCGCTGACCGAGGTCGCGCCAGCTTTGAGCGAGGTTGCCTTTGCCGGCGGTGAGCCAAGTGCCGGGGGAGCTCGGGCCTCGACCCAGCAGTCGAGCTCAACCCCAATTACACATTTGAGCGCTTCGTGATCGGCGAAGGCAACCGCCTCGCCCACGCCGCTGCCCTGGCCGTTGCCGAGACCCCGTCAGAGGCCTACAACCCGCTCTTCCTCCACGGGCCCCCCGGCCTTGGCAAGACCCACCTGCTAGGCGCGATCGCCAACTATCTGCGCGCCAACGCGCCTGGACTCAGTGTCCGCTACACCACCGCCGAGGGCTTCACCAACGAGTTCGTCGGCGCCCTCCGCTCCTCCGGGGCCGAGACGTTCAAGAACCGCTACCGCGACCTCGACGTCCTGCTCGTCGACGACGTTCAGTTCCTCCAGGGGAAGCAGCACACCGAAGAGGAGTTCTTCCACACCTTTAACGCCCTTTACGAGGGCGGTAGCCAGCTCGTCCTCTCAGCCGACCGCTTGCCCAGCGAGCTCTCAACCCTGGAGGCACGGCTGCGTGACCGTTTCGAGTGGGGTTTGACTGTCCCGGTGGAACCTCCCGATCTCGCCACCCGTCTCACCGTCTTGCAGCATCTCGCTCGCGAGGCGGGTCTCGACGGCGAGGACAGCGATGCCCTCTCCGAGCTTGCACGGCGCATCGACGCCAATATCCGGCGCCTCCACGGTGGCCTGACCAAGGTAATCGCCCATGCCTCGTTGACCGCAAAGCCACTCAGCCCCGAGCTGATTGCCGAGCTGATCCCCTCCCGGACGCCGGTGAGCAAACCGAGCACCGTGGAAGATATCCAACAGCAGGTCGCCGCTTCCTTCGGCATTTCCCGGGCGGAGCTCGTCGGGTCGGGGCGAGCGGCGACACCGCTGCGCGCCAGGCAGATCGCGATTCTCCTCACCCGCGAGGCGACCAATCTCTCCCTGCCTCAGATCGGACGCCTCTACGGGGGACGCGATCACTCCACGGTCCTCAACTCGCTGCGCCGCGCGGAGGGGGCGCTCAGCGACGACGCCGAGCTGGCCCGCAGGGTCGGCGAGCTGCGCTCATCTATCCACAGCCGTCCGAGCGAGTCAGGCTGACCGCCGACGACACTGTAAGAATCAGCTTTTCTCCCCAGCCGTCTCCACAGCCTGAAATTCCCTTGGTAATGCCGATTCCCGTCAATTCTTCCCTTTTCCACAACCGCTAACTCAACTTAAGAGGACACCACTCATTTGAAGCTGACTACCAAACGCGATGAGCTTGTCTCGAAGCTGTCGATCGTCTCGCGAGCGGTTTCAACCCGCGCCGCGACCCAGGCCCTCTCGGGGATCCTCCTTAGCGCTTCCGAGAACAGCGTCGCGATGGCGGCGACCGATGGTGAGATGGGATTGCGCACGGGGATGCAGGCCGAGGTCAGTGGCACCGGCTCGGTGCTGCTTCCGGGCAGGCTGCTGTCCGAGCTCGCCCGCTCGCTAGGCGACGCGGACGTCGAGATCGAGCTGCGCGAGTCGGAGCGAGACGTCGAGATTCGTAGCGGCGGCTCCAGCTTTCACCTCCGCGTCCTTCCCAGCGAGGATTTCCCGAACCTCCCTGAGGAGGGGCCCGAGCCGCTGAAGATCCCGGCCACGGCGCTCGCCGAAACGGTCGAGCTGGTTGCCCGCGCCGCCTCGCGCGATGACATGCGGCCGGTTCTCACCGGCGTGCTCGTGACCGCCACGGGCCAGGAGATGACGATGGTCGCGACCGATTCTTACCGGCTCGCCGTCAAGCGCACCGAGCTGGAGGGCCCGATCGGCGGCGAGCTCGAGGCCAACATTCCGGCCAAGGCGTTGCGTGAGCTGGGCCGCCTGGTGGCGGCAGCCGAGCTCGATGACGTTGCCGTCAGCCTGCTGCCGAATCAAGCGGTTTTCCGGGCAGGGGACGTCCTCCTCAACACGAGGCTGATCGACGGCCAGTTCCCCAACTTTCGACAACTCCTGCCGGAGTCCTACGATCACGACGTGCGACTGCCGCGTCCGGAATTCCTCGAGGTGGCCCGCCGCGTAAGCCAGCTCGCGCAACGCAACGCTCCGCTGCGGCTCTCGCTCTCGCAAGGAGAGCTGAAGATCTCCGCCTCAACCCCTGACGTCGGCGATGCGGAGGAGACGATGCCGGCGGCATTCGAGGGGGAGCCGCTGGAGATCGGCTTCAACCCGGAGTTCCTGCGCGACGGGATCGAGAGCGTCGAGGGCGACGAGGTGATGCTGCGGCTGATCTCGCCGCTCCGTCCCGGCCTGCTGCAGCCGGTCGACAACGAAGACTTCCGCTACCTCGTGATGCCGATCCGCCTCAACGTGTAGGCGGTGGGCCGGTGCTGGTCACCGCCGTGGAAGCGACGCCGCTGCGCAGTCTGAGCGACTCGCGAATCGAGCTGGGGGAGGGGATCGTCAGCCTGATCGGCCCCAATGGCGCCGGCAAGACCAACCTGCTCGAGGCCCTCTACTTCGCCCTCACCGGCCGTTCCTTCCGCACCCAGGACCGCCGCGAGCTGATCCCCTTCGGCGGCGACTTTGCCCGCGCCGAGGTCACGGTCCGCGATGGGGACGACGTCGAGCACCGGCTGCTCGCCTCGGTCAGCCGCGCCGAGGGTCGCCGCCACCTCCTCGACGGCAACCCCACCGAGCCCGCCGACTTGGCCCGCCACCGACCACCGGTCGCG
Organism: uncultured Solirubrobacterales bacterium; assembly: GCA_963824215.1. GTDB lineage: Bacteria > Actinomycetota > Thermoleophilia > Solirubrobacterales > 70-9 > VRUE01. The sequence goes on from CAWGOE010000001.1 coordinate 431,241, forward strand.
GTCTTCTCCCCCGACCGCCTGGCGCTGGTCAAGGGCCCGCCGGCTGAGCGCCGCGCCCATCTCGACCGCTTCGTGGCGGCGCGCTGGCCAACTCGCGCGGGGTTGAGGCAGCGCTACGGCCAGGCCCTCGCTCAACGCAACGCCCTGGTGGCGCGGCTTGCAGCCGGCGGCTACGGCGGCGACCTCGAGGTTTGGGACACGACGCTGGCCGAGGCGGCCGAGGCCCTGATCGCCGCTCGTGCGGAGGCCGTGGCCGAGCTGGCGCCGTTCTTCGCCGAGGCCGCCGGCGACCTGGGGCTGCCCGGCGCCGCCGCGCTCGAGTACGCCCCGCGTGCTGCTGGTTCGGCGGCGGAGATCCGGGCTGGGCTGGCGGAGCGCCGCGAGGCGGATCTGCGTCTCGGCCGCACGTCCTGGGGCCCCCACCTGGACGAGCTGAAGGTCTCGGTGGCGGAGCGATCCCTGCGTCGCTATGGATCGCAGGGTCAGCAGCGAGCGGGGCTTCTCTCCCTGCTCTTTGCCGAGCGCGAGGCGCTGCTCTCGGCCCGCAGGGTCTCGCCGCTGCTCTTGCTCGACGACGTGATGAGCGAGCTCGACCCACAGCGCCGCGAGCGATTGGTCGAGCGACTGCAGCGCGGCGGGCAGTCGCTGATCACGGCCGCGGCTGAGGAGTCGGTTCCGGCAGCCGCAATGGCGCGGGTGGTGCGGATGCCGTTCGACGTCACCCACGCCGCCGCCGCATGACTCGCCGCCCCGCCCCGCGCCCCGCCTCCGAGGCGCTCCGCGCCGCTCGCCAGCAGGCCGCCCCGAAGACGCGGCTGGCGGCGACGCAGGCGGTCTGGGAGGAGGTCGTCGGCGAGCGGATCGCGATGGCGGCGCGGCCGGTTTCCGAACACGACGGAGTGGTGACCGTCGCTTGCGTGGACTCTGTTTGGGTGGAGGAGCTGGACCTGATGCAGGACAGCCTCCTGCGGGCTTTGCGAGGGCGTCTCGGAGAAGACGCCCCGCGTTCCCTGCGCTGCCGCGTGGACAAATAGACCAGCCGCATACAAAACTCTGATGTTTATAGGTCGGTAGCCTTGGTGTACTTTGGGCTGGACCAGTCAAATCACGGCGGTTGTGCGCCGACCATTCACGCTCGTCGTATTGCTGCTTGCCCTCGTCTTGCTCTGTGAGGGGTCCGCCTGGGCCGAGACGAGCCCCGCCGGCGTGCGTTCTCTACGGGTCGACCACATTGTCGACCCGCTTGGGATCGACAATCCCGCCCCGAGCCTGGGCTGGCAATTGAGCTCGCCTCGCCGGGGAGAGCGGCAGCTTGCCTATCGCGTTCAGGTTGCAAAGAACGTGCTCGACCTCGAAACGCAACCCCTCTGGGACAGCGGCCGCGTCGACTCGAGCGAATCCGTCGACGTTCCGTATGCCGGGCCGCCACTGGCTTCTGGAGAGCGTTATGTCTGGCGGGTGCGAGTGTGGGATCGCGACAACGCCGAGACCGCCTGGAGCGACCCCGCATCATGGGAGATGGGCCTGCTCTCCCCCTCGGCTTGGCGGGACGCGCAGTGGATCAGCCCCCAGGCGCCGACCGATGCGGCGGGGTGGGGCGACTACCGAGTGGACGTCGATTTCACGATCGCGGCCGGCGCCGCGGGGCTTGTGTTTCGCGCCCGCGACCCCTCCAACTTCTATATGTGGCAGGTCAGGGTCAGTGACGACGAAGTGCTGCTCCGGCCGCACGTCCTCGAGGACGGCGACTGGGACGTCCTCGAGGAAATCGACATTGAGGACGTCGTCCCGCTCGAGGATTCGAACGACCCTCACCATCTGGCGATCGAAGCGCGCGGCGAGACGATCAGGACCGAGATCGACGGTGAGCTGGTCGACGAGCGCGAGGACGAGAAGCTCGCCCGCGGGGCGGTCGGCTTTCGCTCTGGAGACGCCAGCGAGGACGCCAGCTTCGACAACCTCGTCGTACGAGGACTCCCCGGCGAAGAGGGGCTCTTCGCCGACGATTTCGCGACGGCGCCGGATCCGGCCTTCCCAGGCGCGGAGATCGCGGCCGGGCGCCTGCGCGCTCGAGACGGCGGCCTCTTCCTGATCGCAACCTCGCCCTCGGTCCCGTTGCTGCGTAAGGAGTTCGACCTGGACCACCAGCTGGACGAGGTCGTCTCGGCCCGCGCATACGTCTACGGCCTCGGCCTCTACGAGCTTCGCCTCTCGGGATCGAAGGTCGGCGATCGCGTGCTCACTCCCGCCGCGAGCCGTTTCCAGCAGCGCCAGCGCTACCAGACCTTTGATGTCACCTCGCTGCTGCGCGAAAACGGAAACGCGCTCGGGCTGACGCTCGCAGAAGGCTACGGGCCGGCCTTCTCGCGATTCGGCTGGCGCTGGCAGGGTCCGCGCCAGGCACTGCTGCTGCTCGACGTCGCTTACGAGAGCGACGACCATCAGTACGTGGTCAGCGACGAGACCTGGCGATGGAGCGACGGCCCGCACCGAGCCGCTTCGATCTACGGCGGCGAAACCTACGACGCCAGGCTCGAGCAGGATGGGTGGGACGCGCCCGGCTTCGATGCAGAAGGGTGGGGGTCTGTGCGGGTGACCTCCCCGCCGAGCGGCAGCCTCGAGGCTGACACGACGCCGCCGGTGAGGGTGATGCGGACCCTGCGCCCGACCGCGCTCACCGAGCCCCGGCCCGGCGTCTACGTATTCGACATGGGCGAGAACATCGCCGGCTGGGCACGCCTGCACGCGCAGGCCCCCACCGGCACCGTCGTGCAGCTGCGCTTCGCCGAGGATCTTGCGCCCGGCGGCGACATCGACACGTTCACCAATCGCTACGCCGCCGCCACGGACACGTTCGTGGTCGGCGATGACGACAGCGCGACCTTTGAGCCCTCGTTCACCTACCACGGCTTCCGCTACGTCGAGGTGACGGGACTGCCGAGCCCACCCACCCTGGACACGCTCGACGGTCGTGTGGTCCACGCCGACCTGCCCCGAACGTCCACCTTCGACTCCTCGAATCCGTTGCTCGACCAGATTCACGCGAACAACCGCCGCGCGATGGAGAACAACGCGATGAGCTATCCGACCGACAATCCGGTGCGCGACGAGCGCACCGGACCCGGGATGGACGTCCAGGCCTATGTCGATGCTGCGGCGCTCGACTTCGACGCGGACCGCTTCCTCGAGGCCTACCTGCAGGAAATCGACGGCGAATGGGGCGGCAGCCCCGACATGAACGCCGCCCACGTGCCGATCGCGTGGGCGCTCTACGAGCAATATGGCGATCGTGATGCTCTGGCCAGCGCGTATCCCGACATGACCGATGCGGTCGATGCCTACGGGGAGGAAGCGGACGATTGGATCTGGCCCTGGGCCGGTGGGGAGGAGGACAGCGGCTTCGGCGATTGGTGCCCTCCCATTGGCGAGCCGGAGGCGAACGGTGGCCTCGGCGGTCCGCAGGCCGGCGGTTACGCCGCCTGCTTCAGCGAGGTTTCGCTGGTCAACACGGCGCTCGCCCATCGCGCAGCCCGCATCGTGGCGGAGGCGGGGAGGGCCCTGGGAGAGGCCTCGGACGCCGTCCACTACGAAGAAGTCGCCGACGAGATAGCCGCGGCGTTCGAGCAGCGCTTCGCGAACGGCGACGGTTACAGCTCGGGCCGGCAGGTGACGAGCGTCCTGCCGCTCGTCTTCGGGATGGTGCCTCCGGACCGGCGCCAGGCAGCGAGCCAGGGGCTGGTCGATCGCGTCCTGGGTCCCGACGGAGGCCATCTCGACACGGGCATCTTCGGCACCCGCTATCTCGTCGATGCGCTCGTTGGCGCCGGTCGCCCAGATGTGGCGCTGACCGTCCTCGACCAGAGTTCCTACCCCGGCTTCGGCTTCCAGATCGGCCTTGGGGCCACCACCGCTTGGGAGCAGTGGATCTATCGCTCGGGCATGGGGTCGCACGACCACGCGATGTTCGCCGGCGTCAACGCCTCTCTGCTGACCGAGTTCGGCGGGATCGAGCCGATTGCACCGGGCTATGAGGAGATCCGCATCGCGCCGGCTCTTCCCGCGGGGCTCGACCACCTGACCACCTCGCTGCAGACGGTTCGCGGCGAGGTGGTCTCGGCCTGGCGCCGGACGGAGTCGGGGATGGAGCTCGACGTTACGGTGCCGCCAAACGCGACGGCCGAGGTTCACGTGCCGAGGGCGCCGGCCGACGAGGTGCGCGAGTCGGGCCTGCTGGCCGAGGACAGCCCCGGGGTGACGTTCGAGCGGGAAAGCGAGACGGCCGCGGTGTACGGGGTAGGCGCCGGCGAATACCGGTTCACCGCGGCGCCCCCGGCGCCTGGCGAGCCCGAAGAAACGGACGATGCCAGTGAGCTGGGTCAGCCGAATGGCGAGGAGATCCCCAGCGACCTGGCAGGCACCCAGCCCGCCCGCCCTCATCCGCGCCTCCGCCTACGGGTCACCGCTCGCGCAACGCCGGCCGGCCGACTGATGCTGGCGATCGCCTGTCGCGCGAGCTGTCCGGATCGGCCGCGGGGGATTCGCGTTACGGTCACGGCACCCGGCCGACCCCCTGTTGTCCTTGCCCGCCGCCGCGCTCGCCTGGGCAGCGGATCGGTCCGGCTGACGATTCACCCGGACTCAGATTCCCCGCCACGGCACGTAGAAGTCAAGGTCGCCGGCCTCTCCCAGCCCCCGTTTGTCGCCACTGTGCGCGTCGCCGAGGGCGCTCGTTAGCGCGCCCTCTTCCAAGGTCGAATCGCCCAGTTTGCGCTTTCGTGTGAAAGACGCTTGACTCTGGGTAGCTTTTCCGCGATTTGCAGGGATTTCTTTGTCTGGCGACGGGGTTTCCAGGGTCCCGAACTGGTATCCTTATGTCAACTCGAATTTTTGGCCCCGACTCGGCGCGTCGAGAGCGCTAAGCGGTCGGGGTTTTCTTTGAGACGCGGAAAGGATCAGTTGCCTAAGACGAACGAGAACGCCGACGGGGGAGAGGCGAAGAAAGACTCCTACGGCGCCAAGGACATCACCGTCCTCGAGGGTCTGGAAGCCGTCCGCAAGCGGCCCGGCATGTACATCGGCTCGACCGGCCCCCGGGGCCTTCATCACCTCGTCTACGAGGTCGTCGACAACTCGGTTGACGAGGCGATCGCAGGGCACTGCTCCGAAGTCCGCGTCGTCCTCCATCCCGATGACAGCTGCACGGTCTCCGACGACGGCCGTGGCATCCCGGTCGAAGAACTGAAGAAGGAGAAAAAGCCGGCTGCCGAGGTCGTGCTGACGACGCTGCACGCCGGCGGCAAGTTCGGCGACGGCGGCGGCTACAAAGTCTCCGGTGGCCTGCACGGGGTGGGGGTCTCGGTCGTCAACGCGCTCTCCGAGAAGCTGCATCTGGCGATCAGCCGCGACGGCCAGGTCTGGAGCCAGGATTACGAGCGCGGCAAACCGCAGGGTCCGCTGACCGCGGGCGCATCGGCGGAGAAGACCGGCACGACGCTGACCTTTCAGCCCGACGCGGAAATCTTCGAGGAGGTCGAGTTCGACTTCCAGACGCTGGCCGAGCGTTTGCGCGAGACCGCCTTTCTCACCCGCGGATTGAAGATCGAGCTGGTCGACGAGCGCGGCCAGACCAACAGCGTCAGCTTCCAGTACGAGGGCGGGATCGAGGACTTCGTCCGCCACCTCAACGAGAACAAGGACACGCTGCACCCCAAGACGATCTTCTTCGAGGGCGAGGAGGAGGAGGGCCAGGTTGAGGTGGCGATGCAGTGGAACGGCTCCTACCAGGAGTCGATCTTCAGCTTCGCCAACAACATCAACACCCACGAGGGTGGCTCGCACCTTTCCGGCTTCCGCTCCGCCCTCACCCGGACCCTGAACGCCTACGCCCGCAACAAAGGCCTGCTCAAAGAGAAAGACGACAACCTCGGCGGCGAGGACGTGCGCGAGGGGCTAACCGCGGTGATCTCGGTCAAGCTGCACGACCCGCAGTTCGAGGGCCAGACCAAGACCAAACTCGGCAACCCGCCGATTCGCGGTCTGGTCGAGGAGACGGTCAACCGCAAGCTGGCCGAGTTCCTCGAGGAGAACCCCGGCGACGCGCGCCGGATCATCACCAAGGCGGTCGACGCCTCCCGCGCCCGCGACGCGGCTCGCAAAGCGCGCGACCTGACCCGCCGCAAGTCGGCATTGGAGAACTCGACGCTGCCGGGGAAGCTGGCCGATTGCACGGTCAAGGACCCGCGCGACGCGGAGATATTTGTGGTCGAGGGTGACTCTGCCGGGGGCTCGGCCAAGCAGGCTCGCGACCGCTCGACCCAGGCGGTGCTGCCGTTGCGAGGCAAGATCATCAACGTCGAGAAGAGCCGCATCGACAAGGTGCTGGCCAACACCGAGGTGCAGGCGCTGATCACCGCGATCGGCACCGGCGTCCACGAAGAGTTCAACCTCGAGGACGCGAGGTACCACAAAATCGTCATGGCGACGGACGCCGACGTTGACGGCGCCCACATCCGTACCTTGGTACTCACCTTCCTCTACCGGCAGATGCCGGAGCTGATCGACGCCGGCTACGTTTACATCGCCAAACCGCCCCTCTACCGGGTCAAACAGGGCAATCAGGAGACCTACCTGGAGCGGGAGTCCGAACTCGAAGAGCTGCTACTGCGCGACAAGCTCGAGGAGATCGAGGTCGTCGACGTAAACGGTAAGGCGACGAGGCTGAGCAAAAGCCGTTGGCAGAGCTACACGCGTCGGGCGAAAGAGTACGAGGGTTGGGGATCCTCCCTGCAGGCGGAGTTCGGACACGAGACCGTGCGCTTCCTCGAGGAGTCGAGCCTGCTCGACGAAGAGGTGGCGACGGTTGCCGGTGCCCGCAAGGTTCTCAGCGCCAAGGCCGCCGAGGGCGAGCCCTTCGACACTGAGGTGGTCGAGGATTCCGACGCTGGCCTGGTGGTGAAGGCGATAGAACGCAAGAGTGGTCTGGCTCGCACCCACCGCCTTCCCCATGGGTTGTTCGAGCATCACGATTACCGCAAATTCGCCGAGGTGCACGCGGCCTTGCTGAAGCAGGTCGGTCGGCCGCCGTTCGAGGTTCGCTACAGCGGCCGCACCTCGGAGGCGCGCTCCTTTCAGGCGCTCCGCTCCGCTGTGCTCGAGCTTGCCCGTCACGGCGTTCAGCTGACCCGCTTCAAGGGTCTCGGCGAGATGAACGCCGACCAGCTGCGCGAGACGACGATGGACCCGGCGACTCGCACCCTGGCGCGGGTGACGCTTGACGACGCGACCGCCGCCGACCAGATTTTCTCGATGCTGATGGGCGATCAGGTAGGCCCCAGGCGCGACTTCATCGAGAGCAATGCGAAGGACGTCAAGTTCCTCGATGTCTAAGCCTGGACCCAGGAACGGATTGGAGCTCTGATGGCACTCGAGGCTTTGACCGGAAGGATCGAAGAGCGCGAGCTCGAGAAGGAGATGCGCTCCTCATACCTCGATTACGCGATGAGCGTGATCGTGGGGCGGGCGCTGCCGGACGTGCGCGACGGCCTCAAGCCGGTCCACCGCCGGGTGCTCTACGCGATGCACGACATCGGCTTGCAGCCGACGCGGGCCTACCGCAAGTGCGCCTTCATCGTCGGCGAGGTGATGGGCAAGTACCACCCGCACGGCGACTCGGCGATCTACGACACGTTGGTGCGGATGGCGCAGGAGTTCTCTCTGCGCTACCCGTTGATCGACGGCCAGGGCAACTTCGGCTCGATCGACGACGATCCGGCGGCTGCGATGAGGTACACCGAGGCCCGCCTCGGCCGTCTCGCGACCGAGCTGCTGCGCGACATCGACGCCGACACGGTCGACTTCGGGCCCAACTACGACGAATCGACGCAGGAGCCGCTGATCCTGCCGGCGCGCTTCCCGAACCTGCTGGTCAACGGCGCCTCGGGGATCGCGGTCGGGATGGCGACCAATATCCCGCCGCACAACCTGCGCGAGGTGGCCGCCGCGGTCACCGCTTACATCGACGACCCGGCGATCGACCTGGCCGGTCTGATGGAGCACGTCAAGGGACCTGACTTCCCCGGCGGCGGGATCATGAGCCTGGAGGGAATCCGCGACGCCTACGCCTCCGGCCGCGGCTCGGTCAAGGTCCGCGCCCGCGCCCACGTTGAGCCGCTTAAGGGCGGCAAGGACGCGATCGTCGTCACCGAGCTTCCCTTCATGGTCAAGAAGGGCGGCGACAACGGGCTGATCACGAAGATCGCCGATCTCGTTCGCGACAAGAAATTGGAGGGCATCTCCGACCTCCGCGACGAGTCCGACCGCTCCGGCATGCGCCTGGTGATCGAGCTCAAGCGCGGCGGCCATCCGGCCAAGGTCGTGCTCAACAACCTCTACAAAAAAACCGGGATGCAGACGAGCTTCGGCATCAACATGGTGGCGCTGGTCGACGGGGTACCGCGCACCCTGGGCTTGCTCGAGCTGGTCCACTATTACGTCCAGCACCAGCGCGAAGTAGTCACGCGCCGCACCCAGTACGAACTGCGTCGCGCCGAGGCTCGCGCCCACATCCTTGAGGGGCTGCTGATCGCCCTCGACAACCTCGACGCTGTGATCAAACTGATCCGCGCGTCCGCCGATCCGGACGAGGCCCGCGACGGCCTGATTTCTCAATTCGAGTTGTCCCGCGAGCAAGCCCAGGCGATCCTCGACATGCGCCTGCAGCGGCTCACGGCGCTGGAGGCCGACAAAGTGCGGGCCGAGCACGCCGACCTGATGGAGCGGATCGGCGAGCTGCGGGCGATCCTCGGCGACGAGTCGAGGGTGCTGGGATTGGTCAAGGAGGAGCTGGCCGAGATCACCGAGTCCTACGGCGATGAGCGCCGCACCGAAATCGCCCACTTCGAGGGTGACGTCGGGATCGAGGACATGATCGCCGACCAGCAGATGGTTATCTCGCTGACCGCCTCCGGCTACGTCAAGCGACTGCCGCTGGCCACCTACCGCCAGCAGCACCGCGGCGGAGTCGGGGTGATGGGGATGAACCTGAAGGAGGACGACTACATCGCCCACCTCCACATCTGCTCGACCCACGACTACCTGCTCTTCTTCACCAACAAGGGCAAGGTTTACCGGCTCAAGGTCTACGAGCTACCGGAGGGCTCGCGCACGGCGAAAGGGAGCGCGCTGGTCAACCTGTTGCCGCTGCGCGAAGGCGAGACCGTGATGGCCGTGATCCCCACCCGCGACTTCAAAGAGAACAAGTACCTGGCCTTCGCCACCGCCAAGGGCCAGTTCAAGAAAACCGAGTTCCTCGCCTACAACACGCCGATCCGCGCCGACGGGATCATCGCGATCAAGGTGCGCGATGGCGACGAGTTGGTGCAGGTCCGTCTGACCTCGGGTGAGGACGACATCCTGATGGTGTCCAAGTCCGCCCACGCCGTGCGTTTCTCAGAGGGTGAGGCACGCCCGATGGGTCGCGATACCTCAGGGGTGAAAGGCATGAACGTGAGCGCCAAAGTGGGGGGTCAGCCCAACCGCGTGCTGGCGATGGACGTTGCCCGTGACGACACCGAGCTCTTCGTCGTCACCGAGAACGGCTACGGCAAGCGCACCTCGATCGCCGAGTACCCGCGCAAGGGGCGTGGGACCAAAGGCGTGCTCACCGCGAAGCTGACCGAGAAGAAGGGCGGCCTCGCCGGCGCCCTGATCGTGCGCGAGCACCAGGACCTGCTCTTCATCTCCCAAAACGGGATGGTGCAGCGGACCCAAGCGGGCGGCATCTCCCTGATGGGTCGGCCTACGCAGGGCGTGCGGGTGATGAACATCAAGGACGACGACCGAGTCTCCGCCGTCGCGTTGGTTGTTGAGAGTGACAGTGGCGAGACGGTGCCGGCGGATGAGCAGGTTGAGCTTGAGTCTTCGAGTGACGGAGCGAGCGGGTAGGCCTCGCTTACGCCTAGCACCTCCCTGCGGGTCGGTGCAGACTTGATCGGCGGCTACCGCCGCCGAGACATACGCAACGAGTTGTGGAGGCTAGAGCGAGGCCTACCCGCTCGCTCCGTCAGCTCAAGCGCTGAGAGTCAACTAGCAACCGAGGTTCGGTCGCTTCCAGCTCTCGAACGCGACGGGCGGCTTGTCAAAGCTTGAGAGGGACATTCGCCCGCGCCAGGGGTTGCGCTACCCAGCTCTGTCGCTATTATGTCGGTAAATCCGACATGAGCACGACGTACGGTACAACCCATGGGAGGTGACATGCCCGACCTTCTATCCAATGCAGATCTTCTTTCTAAGCCCGACCGAGAGCAGCTCGAGCGATTGGGGGGTGAGATCGAGCGCTGGCAAACGGCTCTTCAGAGCGAACTTGCGACGACTGCCGAGAGCGGAACGCCTGAGCATCCCATCGATTCCGCCTACGTGGAGAGATTCGTCGAAACGGCCCAGCGGCTGTCCTCGCAAGTTCACAAAGAAGTTCCGCCCGATCTAGAGCCCGAGGCACTGGCCGAGATCCGGGGGCACCTCATTGATGGGCTCGAGGCTCTCAATGAAATCGACGAAGAACGGCCGCTGGACAGTGTCGACAGCTTCGTCGTACATGCCGAGGCGGTAAGGCACATCGTCCGCGATGCGCTTGATGGCCAGCCCGATGGCAATGAATCGAGCGCAAAGGAACTCCTCGACGACCTGTGCAAGAAGTTGCCCGGGATCACTCGTAAGCAGCTGGGGGAGTTGATTGGCCTGGGCGAGAGACAGATTCAGCGCCTGGCGAAGGACATGGGGACGAAGCCATCACGACGCTTGCAGCTCGTCTCCCGTTTGGTGGCATTGCTTTGGCGAGCTTGGACCCCGGCCGGAGTCGTGGCCTGGTTCTACAGGCAGCGAGCGGATCTGGAGGGGCACGCACCTATCGATGTGCTCGATGCCGCAGAGTATGAGCAAGCGCTGATGCACGCTACGCGGCGCGGTCGGGCCCAGCATGGCTCGTGAACCGACACCGAGTTCCACACAGTTCGCTGAAGTCGCGTTCCGTTACTCGAACTACGACACTCCTTTCTGGGTCAGGCCCAATTCAGAACCAGGTCGATGGCATCGGATTGGTGATGGCGCCACCCAGTACCTGAGCACGACGGTTGACGGCGCGTGGGCGGAGTTGATTCGCGCCGAGGAGCTCCGCACTGAGGAGGAGACGGCTCTTGTTCGTATGCCGATGTGGGTCGCCGAAGTGCACGTCCAACGGATCGCCGACTATGGCACCTTCGAGAGGGCTGAGGCTGCAGACTTTCCACCCGCCGCGTTGATCAACGACGACTACTCTCGCTGTCAGGAAGAGGGGAAGCGCCTTCGCGAAGCTGGTTTCCAAGGAATCATTGCGCCGTCAGCAGCACTGCCGAACAGCCTCAACTTGACGCTCTTCGGACCGAGAATCGCGTCGACCTGGCAGTTGAGACCTCTTCTCTCCTCCTCAATACCGGCAATGAAGATCGCGGTGGGGTCGCCGCCTGAAGGCGTCGTGGAACGAGTACGTCATAGGGGAGAACGGCATGAGTCTTACGAGGAATTCCACGCAATTGAGCGCGCGCGCCAGCAACCAGGCGGGACCGACCAGACGAGCAGCTGACTATGCGGCCACAGGTAAGTACTGCTGCCAGGCAGGAGGTATGTTTGGGCTAGCTACCTGGATGAAGATGCTTGGCCCCGGCGCCTTGGGCGACTTCTTGGGATGCATCTGGATCTCGTGCGGCAGCCGGTTGCCCTTGCGGCGGTTGCAGCTGGCGCAGGCGGCTACGATGTTTCCCCAGACCGACTTGCCGCCGCGGCTGCGGGGGATGACGTGGTCGACGGTGAGGCCCGATTTGGTCGAGCCGCAGTACTGGCAGGTCCAGCTGTCGCGAGCGAGGACTGCGCGGCGGGTGATCTTGCGCCGGTGCGCCTCACGGGGTACCCGTACGTAGCTGACCAGGCGGATCACGTCGGGGCGGTCGAGCGTCATGTGCTCGGAGTGGATTGCCCCCTCGCGCCGCTCCAGCAGCTCGGCTTTCTCCTTCAAGAGCAGCACAGCAGCTCTTCTCAACGTGCAGACGTTGATCGGCTCATACGTCGCATTCAAGACAAGCACTCGTGCCATCTTGCTCGGGAATTCTACGCAGGCGCTCTAACCGATCGGGTAGGAGCCAAGAATTCTCACGCTCTCGGCCTTCGCTCGCAGGGCCTCTAGTGCCTCTGCGACGGCCTTGTCCCCAACTGCTCCTTCAAGATCGCAGAAGAACATGTAGCGGCCCAGGCCCTGGCGCGCGGGGCGGGACTCGATCCGGGAGAGATTGACGGCCCGGCTGGAGAACTCCTGCAGCGCGTCGACGAGGGCACCGGGATGGTCAGCGCCGAGCTCGGAGAAGACGAGTGACGTCCGCCACGGCCCCTCGCCCGTGGGCTCCGTGCTCTCCGGGGCGATCCAGACGAAGCGGGTGACGTTGTCGGCCTCGTCCTCGATCCCCTCACGCAGAACCGTGCAGCCGTAGAGCTCGGCGGCGGCACGGGCGCCGATCGCCGCCCACGGCCGCACCGACTCGCCGACCATGCGCACTGCCTCGGCGGTGCTGCTGACGCTGCGCCGTTCGACGCCTGGCAGGTGCTCGCGCAGGAAGCCGGCGCACTGGGCGAGCGGCTGCGGGTGGGAGAGGACCGCCGCCACCTGCTCCAACTCGATCCCCTCGCGGGCGATCAGATGGGCGTGGACGCGAAAGTCATGCTCGCCGACGATCGTCACCGCCTCGGTGTCGAAGGCAAGCGTGTCGAGCGTGCTGCGCACCGACCCCTCGATCGAGTTCTCGAACGGCACGAGGGCCCGCTCCGCCTCACCACGCTCGACCGCGACGATCGCGTCGTGGACAGTCGCTGTCCGCAGCGCCTCGATCTCCACTCCCTCCGGCAACGCCTCGCGCAGAGCGTCTTCGGTAAACGTCCCGGCCGGCCCAAGAAAAGAGATGCGCATCTAGAGAAAGACTGCCATGACGCAACCCGAGCTGTCGGCGAGTCGTGCTGGTATGGGGATAGGCGGATGGTGGGGCTGTGCGGGAGCCTCGCGAAGCGGCCACGGCTGAGAAATCCTGGGCCCCCGAAGGGGGCTCCAAATCCGTGAGCGAAGCGTCAGCGAAGCGAACATAGGCTCCCGCACAGCCCCACCATCCGCCTACTCATTCAAAGACGACGGTGTACGACGCTTCGTTGTTTTCGGAGACTTCCTCGCCTGGAACCGGCTCCGCTTCGACTTCCAGCGTCGCTTCGCCCTGCGGCGTTGGCGTCAGCGGGATCACCACCGTTTCAGTTGCTCCCGCTTCGATGCTGCTGATGTCGCCGACGAGGGTTTTGCCGTTGACAGTTACCGAGACGGTGACGCCGTTCTCGGTCGATTCGCCCTGGTTTTGCACTTCCACTTCGACTTCAGGCGTTTCTTCGGCCGTCACCGACGTAGTTCCTTCGGGCGTCAGTTCGGCACCGTTGACGCTGGTCCCAAGCAGTCCCAATCCGTGCACGCCCGGCGTCGCCGCGCTGGTCGCGCCGCTAACCCCACTGAGCGCTTCAGTGATGGCGTCTTCGTCGAGCCACGCAGTGCCGTCTGGAACGAAGACGCTCTCCGGCACGTCCTCTCCTTCGATCCCGTTGTCGGCGAGAACGCCATCAATTTCGGGCAGGACGACGGTGGAGTAGAGGATGTCGCTGGCGTACAGCTTGCCCATCTGGTTGGCAATCGCCGCGGTCGCTTTCTCCGAGCCGACGTCGCCCAGTGCGGTGCTCACCTTGTCGGCGATCTCGGTCATCGCGCTGCCGCGCAGCTCGTAGACCAGCTCCAGCGTGTCCTGTGCATTGCCCATGTCGCCGGGCGTATCGAGAGCATCGACTCGCGAGGCGTAGTTGTCCATCGCGCTGCGGTCAGCGTTGACCTCGGCGACAAAGTCGGTGACCGAGAGGTCGCCAGGATCGGAGAGCTTGTCGAAGAACGATTTGCTGGTCTGGTCGGTCTCTTCGACGATCTGGGTGACGTTGCCGGCGTAATCGCTGAGGGCACGCTCCTTGCGGGCGTTGAGGCAGCCCCGCACCCCGAGCACGAGCAGGATCAGGACCAGCAGGCCCGCGCCGAGGGCAAGCCCCCGCCGCAGCAGGATCTGCTGTCGTTCGGGACGACGTGGCGGGCGTGGTCTGCGCCCCGGCCGGGATGCGAGCGAATCCTCCAAGTAGCAGGGAGTATGTCGCAGGAGGAAGCGGATTCGCGACGAAGTCGGATAGAGCTCGTGGTCGGCACTCTCGTCCTCAACCGTTTCCTGATCGAGCGCCGCATCGGCAGCGGCGGCTTCGGCGTGGTCTACGAGGCCTGGGACGGCCGTCTAGAGCGGACGGTCGCGGTCAAGGCGATCGAATCCCGTGGGGAGGCGGGTAAGCGGGTCTTGCGCGAGGCGCAGGCCGCTGCGCGCCTCAACCATCCGGGCATCGTCACCCTCTACGAGCTGGGAGAGGAGGACGGCAACGCCCTGCTCGTCACCGAGCTGGTCGAGGGTCGGACCCTTGCCCGGCTCAGCCGCGAGGGCGCCCTCAGCGACCGCGAGGTCGGCGAGATTGGCGCCGACCTCTGCGAGGCCCTCGACCACGCGCACTCGCGCGGAGTCGTCCATCGCGACATCAAGCCGCAAAACGTCGTCGTCGCGCCCGAGGGCGAGTTCCGCGCCAAGTTGATGGACTTCGGCATCGCCCGCCTCTCAGATGCATCTGCCCTGACCGTTCCCGGTGACGTCGTCGGCACCCTTGCCTACATGTCGCCGGAGCAGGCCGAGGGTCAAGCGGCCGGCCCCGAGGCCGACGTCTACTCGCTGGCGCTGACGCTGTATGAGTGCTGGGGGGGCGAGAACCCGAACCGCCGCGCGACCCCTGCTGCCACGGCGCGTGCAATCGGCGGTCGACCCCGACCCTTGCGCCGCCTTCGCCCCGACCTGCCGCGGGGGCTCAGCGACGCGATCGACGCCGCGCTGCAACCTCGCCCAGGGCGCCGGCCGGCCCTGGAAGAGCTGGGCAGCGCGATCGAGGAGGCGCTGGACAGCCTCGCCGACAACCTTCCCGCCGTTCGCACGCCGATTGGGCTGAGGCTCGGCGCGGTGGCCGCCGCCGCGATGCTCGGCGCCTGGCTTGCATTGGGCCACGGGGCCTTCCTCCCCTAGACCTCTAGGATTTCCCGATCAGCGTTTTACGCAGCCTCGAGAGTCGGATCGAAGGCCTCGTCGAGGGGGTCTTCAGCCGCGCCTTCAGCTCCGAGGTGCAGCCGGTCGAGCTCGCCCGCAAGCTGGCCAAGGAGATGGACTCCCACAAGACCGCCGGCGTCGCCCGCGTCTACGTGCCCAACGAGTACACGGTCTACCTCTCGGGCCAGGATCGCACTCGCCTCGAGGGCTACGAGCGTTCGCTGGAGCAGGAGCTCTCGGGGTATCTGCTGGAGCACGCGCGGCGGCGCAGCTACGACCTGCTGACTCGTCCCACTGTTGCCTTCGAGACCGACGAGCGCTTGCGCCTGGGCGAGTTCGGGATTCAGCCGCGGATGGTCAAGCCGCCGGCGCACGAGGGCGAGGCGCCGAGCCAAGGCGAGGAGGGCCACACGATGGTCTACTCGGCCGTCCGTGACGCGCCGCCTAAAGCGGCGGAGAACCCGGTCGGCCGCGCCGAAGTCGCGAGCCGCGCGGTTGTCACCGTCGACGACCGTCGCTACGTGCTCGACGCGGCCCGCTCGACCGTCGGCCGCTCCCGCGATGCGGACTGCGTTCTGCGCGACCCCAACGTTTCCCGCCACCACGCCGAGCTACGCCGCTCGCCGAGCGGCGATTGGACGATCGCCGACCTCGGCTCGACCAACGGGATCAAGGTCAACGGCCGCCGCGTCGGCTCGACCCGGCTCAAATCGGGAGACAAGGTCACGCTCGGCACGACGACCTTCCAGGTCGACATCGAGCGGTAATCCCCGATGGCGACGATCTGGGCCCGTCATTAGGGTGCAGGCGTGGACTATGACCCGATTTCCGTAGCCCTCAAGTTCGGCTTCCTCGCCGTCCTCTATCTCTTCTTGCTCTGGATCGCGCGCAGCGCGCTGAAGGACCTGCGCGGCACGGTCGCGCCTGCCCCCGACGCGACCGGCTTTCATCCCGTGCCCGCCTACGAAGGGGCTGCCGCGGGGGGCGACGCCTGGCTGGTCGTATTGCGCGGCGGCGGCTTGCGCGAGGGCGAGCGCTTCGACCTGATCGGCGGCCTCTCGATCGGCCGCTCGGCGGAAGCCGACCTGCGGATCGAGGATCGCTATGCCTCCGGCCTGCACGCGAGGATCTTCTCCCGTGAAGGACACGCTTACGTCGAAGACATGAGCTCCACCAACGGCACCCTGCTCAACGACGCCGCGCTGCACGGCGAGGCGGAGCTGATCGACGGAGACGTAGTGCGGATCGGCGACACCGAGTTCAGATTCGAGGGCGGCTAGTGCTTCGGGTCGACGACCAGGCATTCCGCACCGACACCGGCCGGCAGCGCAGCGAGAACGAGGACTCGCTCTTCGTCCGCGCGCCGATCTTCGTCGTCGCCGACGGCATGGGCGGGGCCCAGGCTGGCGAGGTCGCCTCCAAAGCAGCGGCCGACTCTTTCGACCGGGATCTGCCGGAGGGCCCTCCCGAGCGTTTCCTGCGCGAGACGATCGAGGAGGCCAACCGACGTATCCACGATCTGGCCCGCGCCGATCCTTCCCGCGCCGGGATGGGGACGACGATCACCGCCGCGATCGTCGACGCGCAAGCCGAAGAGGTCGGCGTCGGCCACGTTGGCGACAGCCGTGCCTACCGCCTGCGCCGCGGCAAGCTCGAGCGGCTGACGCGGGATCACTCGCTGGTCGAGGAGATGCGGCGCAAAGGCCAGATCACCGACGCGCAGGCGGAGGATCACCCGCAGCGCTCGATCATCACCCGCGCTCTCGGTCCCGAGCCGGAGGTAGAGGTCGACCTGCAGACGGTCCCCGCTGCCCCCGGCGACGTCTTCCTGCTCTGCTCCGACGGTTTGACGACGATGGTCAACGAGGGGCGCATCGCCGAGGTTCTCTCCAGCACCACATCGATGCGCGAGGCGGTGCGGACGCTGGTCGACGAGGCCAATGGCGCCGGTGGTCGCGACAACATCACCGCGCTGGCCTTCCGCCTCGGCGACGCCGCGGCGCCAATGGGGGAGAAGCCCGAGGACGCGACGCTGGTGGGCGCCGCCGCCGAGGAGGCCGGCTTGACCGCAACCGAGGTGCGCCGCCGCGCCGCGGGCGTCGCGGCCCAGGAGCGCCGCGACAAGCTGGCAGCGAAGTCGCCACGACGTGGGCTGCGCACTGCGGCAAAGCTACTCGCGCTCGTTGCGGTCTTGGCGGCGGTCGCCTTCGGCGCTTGGTACGGCAATCGCCAGGTCTGGTTCCTCGGAACTGACGACAGCGGCCGAGCCTCTCTCTACCGCGGCCTGCCCTACGAGCTTCCCTTCGGCCTGAAGCTCTATGACGAGCGCTACGCCAGCCCGGTCCAGACGCAGGCCTTGCCGCCGGTGCGGCGCGAATCCGTCACCGATCACGACTTCCGCTCGCGCGAGGACGCGGTCTCGCTGGTCGAAGACATCGAACGCAGCCAGGGAGTGCCTTGACCGTGAGGGCGGAGCGACCAAGCGTGCATATCTGGTTCTTCGCGACGGGAGCGGAGCCGGAACATTGTCTCTGAGCGCGCGAAACCGGGAGCTGGTTGCCCTGGTCCCGGTCGCCCTCCTGCTCAGCGCCGGCTTCGCCGCGGTCTTTGCCCAGGAGGACGCGCGGCTGGGCAACGTCAGCCTGATCTACGGCGCCTACTTCCTCGCCGTCTGCTTCGCCACCCACATCTTCCTCCGCTTGCGGCTGCCCAATGCCGACCCATACCTCTTCCCCCTGGTTGCCCTACTGACCGCCTTCGGCCTGGTGATGATCTACAGGATCGACGCGGACCTCGCCCGCGACCAGGCCAACTGGTTCGTGCTCGGCCTAATCCTCTTCGCCCTGACGATCCAGTTCCTGCGCGACTACGACGTGCTCGAGCGTTACCGCTACACGATCGCCGGCATCGGCTTGCTCCTCCTCCTGGCGCCGCGTCTGCCCGGTATTGGCCAGCAGGTCAACGGCGCCTTCCTCGGCATCAAGATCGGCCCGCTTGCCTTCCAACCGGCCGAGTTCTCGAAGATCTGCATCGTCGTCTTCCTCGCCAGCTACCTGCGCGAGCATCGTGAGGTCTTGATCGTCGGCGCGCGCCGAGTGCTCGGCGTCACCCTGCCGCCGCTCAAGCACCTCGGCCCGCTGCTGGTCGTCTGGGGGGCGTCGATGTTCATGCTCGTCTTCATCCGCGACCTGGGCAGCTCGCTGATGTTCTTCGCGGCCTTCCTCGCCCTGCTCTACGTCGCCACCGGCCGCTTCTCCTTCGTCGTGATCGGGATGGGGATGTTCCTCGTCGGCGCCTGGTTCTTCGCCTCCACCGTCCCCCATGTCCACGACCGGGTGGAGATCTCGGCTCGACCCTTACCAGGACCCGACCGTGAGCGGCTACCAGATCCTGCAGTCGATCTTCGCCCAGGCTGACGGCGGGCTCTTCGGCAAGGGCTTCGGTCAGGCGCTGATCACGATCCCCGGCACCGACAACGCTTTGCTGCCGGCGGCGCAGACCGACACGATCTACTCGTTGATCGTCAACGAGGTTGGACTCTTCGGCGCCAGCGCGGTCGTTCTCACCTACCTCCTGATCGCGGCGCGCGGGTTCAAGATCGCCCTCTTGGCCGACGACGGCTTCTCGAAGCTGCTCGCCACCGGGCTAACCGCTGTCTTCGCGATCCAGGCCTTCGTGATCATCGGCGGCGTTACGCGCGTGATCCCGCTGACCGGCGTCACCCTGCCCTTCATCAGCTACGGCGGCAGCTCAATCGTCGCCAACTTCGTCCTCCTGGCGCTGTTGCTACTGATCTCCGATCGCGCCCGGCGTGAGGCGATGGCCCCGCGCGGGGGGCTTGCCCTGGAGGGGACGTGACGGCTCGCCGATGAACCGCCAGATCGTCCAGCTCTTCGCCTTCATCGTCGTGCTCTTCGCGGTGCTGGTCGCGTTCACGTCCTACTGGTCGGTCTTCGAGGCGGAGGCGCTGAAGGACAAGCGGGTAAACGCCCGCCCGCTGCTCGAGCAGCAGCAGATCGAGCGCGGCCGGATCCTTGCTGCCGACGGCACCGTCCTGGCCCGCTCGGTCGCCAAGGGCCGCGGCGACGCGCTGCGCTACGTGCGCCGCTACCCCGAGGGAGCGCTCTACGGCCACCCGATCGGCTACAGCTTCGTGCGCGAGGGCGACAGCGAGCTCGAGAAGTACCACAACGATGAGCTGATCGGCGAGGGCTCGGAGCTCGGCTCGATCCTCGACGAGCTGCGCGGAGTGCAGCAGGAAGGCAACGACATCGTCACCAGCATCGACGCGGAGGCCCAAGCGGTGGCGCTCGCCGACCTCGAAGCCGCCGGCTTCGGCGCGGTGGTCGCGATCGAGCCGAGCACCGGCCGGGTGCGGGTGATGGCGTCGAACCCGCCGTATGACCCCAACCGGGTGCCCTTCGAATCCACCGAGCTCAACCGGGACCCAACCTCGCCGCTGCTCAACCGCGCCACCCAGGGCCAGTATCCGCCCGGCTCGACCTTCAAGGTGGTGACCGCCGCCGCCGGCCTCGACAGCGGCACGATCACGCCGGAGACGACGATCGACGCCCCCGGCACGATCGAAGTCCAGGGCCAGCCGCTCTCCAACGACTTCAACCAGGACTTCGGTGCGATCTCGCTCGACACGGCGCTGACCAACTCGGTCAACACCTGGTTCGCCCAGCTCGGCGAGCGTCTCGGCGCCGAGACGATGTTCGAGTACATGGACGCCTTCGGCTTCGGCTCGACGCCGGCAATAGACCTGCCCTCCGATCAGGTCTACACGAGCGGGATATTCGACGAGGAAGAGCTGCTCGGACCCTCGGACCCGGTCGACATCGCCCGTGTTGCCTTCGGCCAGGAGCGGCTCGCGGTGACGCCGCTGCAGATGGCCGAGGTGGCAGCGGCGGTCGCCAACGGCGGCAGGCTGATGAAGCCGCAGATCTGGAGCCGCGTGATCGACCCCGACGGGCGAGTCACCGAGCGAATGGATCCCTCGCAGTACAGTCAGCCGATCGACGAGGACACGGCGGTCGAGCTGACTACCGCGATGGAAGGGGTGGTCACGGAAGGTACCGGTACCAACGCGGCAATCTCCGGCGTCGCGGTCGCGGGCAAGACCGGTACGGCGGAAACCCCGTTCAACGAGGACTGCGGCGGAGGCAGCGAAGAGAACCAGGCATGGTTCATCGGCTTTGCCCCAGCCGATGACCCGCAGATCGCGATCGCCGCGTCGGTCGAGTGCACGACCGCCTTTGGCGGCGACATCGCTGCGCCGATCTTCCGCGACGTCGCCGAAACCATCCTCGACAACGAAGGGAGCTGAGAGTGACGCCTGAAGTCGGCGAAGGAAGCACAGTCGACGGTCGCTACCGGGTCCTGCGTCGGATCGGATCGGGCGGCATGGCGGACGTCTGGCTCGCCGAGGATCCGCATCTGCAGCGCCGCGTGGCGCTCAAGGTTTTGCACCGGCGCTTTGCCCAGGACCGCGAGTTCGTCGAACGCTTCCGCCGCGAGGCCGAGGCGGCCGCTGGGCTTTCACACCCGAACATCGTCTCCGTCTTCGACCGCGGCGACGTCGAAGGCACCTACTACATCGCGATGCAGTTGCTCGAGGGTCGCTCGCTGAAGGAGCTGATCGACCAGGGCCTGACCCCCGAGCAGTCGGCCGGCCTGATTCGCCAGGTGCTCGACGCCGCTGGCTACGCACACCGCCACGGCGTCGTCCACCGCGATCTCAAGCCGCAGAACGTCCTCGTTGATGACGAGGGGGTGGCCACGGTCACCGACTTCGGCATCGCCCGCGCCGGCGCCTCGGAAATCACCCAGGCGGGCTCGGTGATGGGCACGCCGCACTACCTCTCACCCGAGCAGGCGCAGGGCCAGGCCGTGACCGCGGTCTCGGATCTCTACTCGGTCGGAGTGATGCTCTACGAGGCGCTTGCCGGCCGCGTCCCGTTCGAGGCCGACTCCGCCGTGGCGATCGCGATGAAGCAGGTCTCGCATACGCCGCAGCGGCCCAGCTCGATCAATCCCGCTGTCTCCCCGCCGCTCGACGCGGTCGTGATGCGGGCGCTGGAAAAGGACCCCGGCCAGCGCTTCCAGAGCGCCGAGGCATTCATCGCCGCACTCGACGCGGCCGGTCGCGACCCCGCCGCCGACCACGGCGGCACCGCCGCCTTTGCCCCACTGCCAGCGCCGGTAGTGGGCTCGGAGGAGGCTGCCGAGGGCGACCCCGAGGAGGAGGAGCGCAAGCGTCGCCGGCGCTTCTGGATGATCCTCGCTGCAGTCGCGGTGCTGCTCGGCGCCCTGCTTGGCTTCGCCCTCACCCGCGACACGACGACCGACGTGCCCGGCGTCACCGGCAACGACCTCAACGTGGCGATCTCCCTGCTGCAGCAGAACGGCTTCGCGGTCGGCGATATCGACCGGGTCCAGCGCGAAAGGGCGGTGAACACCGTGCTCGAGCAGGACCCTGCAGCGGGGGAGGCATCGCTTGACTGTGCCTTCCTCGGCTTCTTCTGCTCGAATCCGAAGGTGTCGCTGACGGTTAGCGCCGGCCCGGGCAGCGCCCAGGTGCCGAGTGGGTTGGCCGGCCTGAGTCAGGCGGAAGCCGAAGAAAGGGTGGAGGAAGCCGGGTTCGTCGCCGAGGTCGAAAGGGTCAACTCCGACCAGGTCGAAGCCGGCCTCGTAGTCCGCTCTGAACCTTCCGGAGGGAACACGACCACCCGCGGCTCGACCGTCGTCCTCACGGTTTCCAAGGGGCAGAAGCTCGCCAAAGTGCCGGTTCTGGCGGGAACGCAGCGGTCTGTCGCGGTGCAGCAGATCCGCGGCCGCGGCCTCATTCCCAGCGTCGAAGAAGAAGAAAGCGAGAGGCCCGCCGGTGAGGTGATCCGCCAGTCGCCGAGCGCCGGCTCGGAGCTGCCGCGCGGGTCGAGTGTCTCGATCGTCGTCTCCAAAGGCCGGCAGCAGGCGAAGGTTCCGAACGTGATCGGCAAGGAAAGACGGGAAGCGGTTGAAGAACTTCGCGGCGCGGGCCTTGTCCCCGAAGTGCAGGAAGAGGAAACCGAAGTGCCCGCCCAGATCGGGCGCGTCACCGACCAGTTCCCGCCGCCGGGCTCTGAGGTCGAACCGGGCTCGGCTGTGACCGTGGTCGTCGGCAAACGCGCCGCCGAAAGCGAAACGGAAGCCGAATGAGGGTCGCGGTCCTCTGCGGCGGCCGCTCGTCCGAGCACGACGTCTCGCTGCGCTCCGGCGAGGCGGTCGCCCGCGGCTTGGAGGAGGCTGGGCACGAGGCGCTGCTGGTGACGATCGCCCGCGACGGCGCCTGGAGCTTCCGTGGCGCCCCCGTCGAGCTGACGCCCACCGCCGGCTTGTTCGACGCCGACGCAGTCTTTCCGGCCCTGCACGGGCCCTTTGGCGAGGACGGCAGCGTGCAGGGCGTGCTCGAGTGGCTCGACGTCCCCTACGTCGGCTCCGACGTGCTCGCCTCGGCCGTCTGCATGGACAAGCTGACGCTGAAGCGCCTCTTCGCCCAAGCCGGCCTGCCGCAGGTCGAGTTCACTGCGGTCGGCGCGGCGGGCTGGCGCGAGCGCTGCGAGGCGATGGGGCTACCGCTCTGGGTTAAGCCGTCGCGGCTCGGCTCCAGCGTCGGCATCAGCAGGGCCGAGGATCTCGACGAGGGACTCGACGCGGCTGTCGACCTCGCCCTGCGCCACGACCCGCGGGTGATCGTCGAGGCGCATGCGCCGGGCCGCGAGATCGAGTGCTCCGTGCTTGGCAACGAGCGGCCCAAGGCCTCGCTGCCGGGGGAGGTGATCGCCCACGGCGAGTGGTACGACTACGAGACCAAGTACAGCGCCGGCGGCATGGAGCTGGCCGTGCCGGCGCCGATCCCCGGTGAGCTGGTCACGTCCCTGCAGGAACTGGCGATCGACGCCTTCGAGCTGGGTGGCTGCTCTGGCCTCGCCCGCTGCGACTTCTTCCTCGAAGCCGACGGTCGCCTGCTCGTCAACGAGATCAACACGATGCCCGGCTTCACCGAGACCAGCGTCTACGCCAAGCTCTGGGAGGCCAGCGGCCTCTCCTACCCAGATCTATGCAGCCGCCTGGTCGAGCTGGCCATTGAACGCCACACCACAGCCCGCTCGCACGAGTTCTAGGAACGCACAGGTTTCGCGCAACACCAGCAGATAGCCTGAGCGCCGATGAAGGCGAACGCGCACGCGATCGAGAGGATCTTCGACATGCCGATCCAGTACCGCGTGCCGCTCTACCAGCGCCCCTACGTCTGGGAACGGGACGTCGAGGATCCGAGCGAGGACCGCCTCACTCCCTTTTGGGAAGACGTGCGCGACACCGTCAGTCGCTACGTCTCCCGTCATGAGCACATCGCCGGCGGAGTTCCCGAGGACGATCTGGCGACCTTCACCGACCATTTCTTCGGCGCGGTCGTCCTCGGCAGGCTCGACAAATCGCTCAGCGGCATTCCCCACCAGGAGGTGATCGACGGGCAGCAGCGCTTCACCACCGCGCAGCTGCTGATCGCCGCCGCGCATCGCCTCGCGCAGGAGAACGGCTATGACACGACCGCCGATGTGCTCCGCGACCTCTACCTGAACCCGGACAAGCATGAGCCGCAGACGCACGAGCGTCCCAAGCTGTGGCCGACCAACGCGAACAGGGTCGCCTACGAGGCAGTGATGGATCCCGCCGGGCCGCTGGACCTGCCGGACGATCCCGACAACCGGATCCAGGAGGCGTACGCGTACTTCGAGGAAGAGCTGGCGGCATGGCTGGAGGAAATCCCGGTCGAGGATCGAGAGGCGCAGATGAAAGCGCTGCACCACGTGCTGCGCAGTCACCTGAAGTTCGTCGTGATCGAGCTGGAAGAGGGCGACAACGCGCAGGAGATATTCGAGTCGTTGAACGCCCAGGGGACGCCGCTGCTGGCGGTAGACCTGATCAAGAACCACGTCTTCCGCCGCGCCGCCGAGGCAAAGCTCGACCTCGGCGAGCTGGACGAGGGCCTCTGGCGCGAGCTCGACTTGAAATGGTGGCGAGGGGAGCAGCGCCAGGGGCGGTTCAAGCGTCCTCGCGTCGAGCTCTTCCTCATGCACTGGCTGACCATGCGCAAGCGCGACGAGGTGCCGGCGCTGGGCCTGTTCGTCGAGTTCCAGCGGCAGTTCCAGCCCGCCACGAAGGGCAAGGCCGAGATCCAGGGCTTCATCGAGCGGTTCATCGCCGACGCCCGCCTCTACCGCAGCTTCTACTCGCTGCCGGCGGGGACCTTTGCGCGTCGTTTCTTCGATCGCCTCGAGCTGCTCGACACGACCACGCTGTATCCCCTGACCCTGCGGCTCTTCGTCGCCGAGCGCGAAGAAGAGCTCACCGCGGAGGAGCGCGACCGGGCACTCGCGGCGCTGGAGAGTTGGATCGTGCGGCGGATGATCTGCGGCTACACGCCGAAGAACTACAACCGCATCGTCGTCGATCTGCTGAAGGCGATCGAGAGTGCGGACGAGCGTCCCCATCTGACGATCTTGCGCTTCCTCCGTGAGGCGACGGTGGACACCGAGGTCTGGCCCGAAGACAGACGCGTCCAGGTAGCGCTGCGGGGGGACCCGACCTACACCCGGATCAAGCCCGTCCGGCGCGTGAGGCTGCTGCTGGAAGCTTGCGAGCTGGAGCGACGCCTGGCCAGCGACGGCTTCGCCGAGATGGCGGAGCAGGAGGCACCGCAGCTGGGGATGCAGCTGACGGTCGAGCACATCCTGCCCCAAGCATGGGAGGCCCACTGGCCGCTGCCCACGCTGGAGGAAGTCGAAGAATGGTCCGAACCCGGCCCCGACACGGAGGCGGAAAGGCTGCACACGCGGGAGTGGTGCCTGCACAAGATCGGAAACTTGACCCTCGTCACCAAGAAGCTCAATCCCTCAGTCGGCAACTCTGCCTGGCCTGTGAAGCGAGAGGCCCTCGATAGACATTCAATCCTGCACCTCAACCGCGACCTCGTGCGTGAAAACGAGGACTCATGGACGGACGTGAATATCTACGAACGCAGCGATGACCTGCATTTGCTGATCACCCGCCACTGGCTCGGCCCCGAGGCATTCGGGTAGGGCCGCTCAGCCCAGCAGTTCGATGTCGCTGACCTCGATTTGGTAGCGGCCGGGTTGGTCGCGGGCTTCTGAGGCCTTGGTGAACCAGAGCAGGAAATAGGTTGATGGCTGAGTGACCTGGAGGTCGATCTCCTGGGTGTCCCCGGCTTCGCTTGCCTCGCCCACTGGTTCCCCCCATCCAGAGAGGTCCGAGGGGGGGCCGGCGGGCGCCGCGTAGACCTCGGCGTCCCAGCCGGGGGTGTGACTGCGCACGATCATCCGCTGCGGCGTCGCCGGTGAGCTGGCGGTGACGTAGACGCCGACGCCGGGGTTGGGACCGGTCTTCGTCCCTTCGAAGGTTTCGGAGTCGTAGTGCTCGGTTTCCCAGGCCGTGCCGGTCGGGTCGCCGTCGGCGGCGAGTTCGACCTTGCTGCCGATCTCTTCTTCGTCGCCCTGCGGGTCGTAGTCGGTCGCGCCCGAGAGCGCTACCTCGCCGCCCTTGCCCTTGTTGGCGCCACCACCACCGAAGCCGCCGCCGGAGATCAGCTGCACGGCGAGCAGGGCGCCGCCGCCGACCAGGAGCAGGAGCACGATCGCCGCCCAGGAGCGACGCCCGCCGCCGGACAGCTTGCGCTGGGGCGGCGGCACCGCGTCGAGCACGCTGGTCGCCTCGCCCGTGGTCGAGCCCGCCCGCGCCGCCTCGACCTCGAGCGCGGTCTCGAGGTCGTCGATCATCTCGCCCACCGTCTGATAGCGCTCGGCCGGGTCCTTCGCCGTCGAGCGCTCGACCACCAGGGCGACCGCCGCCGAGACGTCCGGTCGCCGCCGCTGCACGTCGGGCAGGTCCTCGTTGACGTGTTTCATCGCGACGCCGACCTGGCTGTCGGCGTGGAAGGGGACCTGGCCGATCAGCATCTCGTAGAGCACGACCCCGAGCGAGTAGACGTCGGAGCGGGGGTCGACCCCCTTGCCCATTGCCTGCTCCGGCGCGACGTAGTCGGTCGTGCCGAGGACGCGGCCAGTGGCGGTGACGCCGTCCTGTTCGAGCTGGCGCGAGATGCCGAAGTCGGTCAGCTTGGCGCGTCCCTCCTCGTCGATCAGCACGTTCTGCGGCTTGATGTCGCGGTGGACCATGTTGCGCGCGTGGGCGACGCTGAGCCCGCGCGCGACCTCGATCGCGTAGGCGATCGCCTCCTGCGTGTCGAGCGCGCCAACGCGCCCGATCCGCTGCTTCAGCGTCTCGCCCTTGACGTACTCGAAGACGATGTAGGGGTGGCCGCCGTCCTCGCCGGCGTCGATCACAGAGACGACGTTTGGGTGGGTCAGCTTGGCGACCGCCCGCGCCTCTTGGCGAAAGCGCTGCAGCTGGTCCTCCTGCTCGGACATCTCGCGGTGCATCACCTTGACCGCGACCGGCCGGTCGAGCGTCTCGTCGCGGGACAGGTAGACGGTGGACATGCCGCCACTGCCCAGCTTCGCCTCCAGCCGGTAGCGGCCGGAGAGAACGGTTCCGATCATCGAGCTGGAGGGTCTAGAGCTCATCTAAGTCGTACGGATGATCCTTCTACCGTACGACCGATCCGTCGCGCCTCGGGATAGTGGCGGCGCATCGTTTCGACCGCGAGCTCCTCGTCCTCGGCGGCGACGACGAGGCAGAAGCCGCAGCCCATGTTGAAGACGTCGCGCATCTCCCCCTCGCCGACCCCGCCGCGCTCCTGGATCAGCTCGAAGATCGGCGGGGTCGGTAGCGGCTCATCGATCTCGTAACCGACTTTGGCGGCGAGGCGGAGCAGGTTGCCGAGGCCTCCCGAGGTGATGTGGGCGAGGCCGCGCACGTCGGCCGCGGAGCGCAGCAGCTCCAGCACCGGCTTGACGTAGATCTCGGTCGGCTCGAGCAGGACGTCGCCGAGCGGACGGCCGAGCCGCGCTTCGGGATCCTCGTCGAGCGGCAACCCGTCGAGCGCGGAGCGGGCGAGGGTATAGCCATTGGAGTGGATCCCCGAGGAGGGCAGGCCGATGATCGGGTCGCCGACCTGGACCGCGGAGCCGTCGATGATCGCCTCGAGCGCGACCGTGCCGAAGCAGGCGCCGGCGACATCGAAGCCGCGCACCATGTCCCCCAACTGGGCGAGCTCGCCGCCGGGGATCTCGACCCCGGCCAGTTCCGCTCCTCGCGCCAGGCCGATCCCGATCTGCTCGCAGACCTCCGGGTCGGCGCGCTCGATCGCGATGTAGTCGAGCATCGCCAGCGGCTCCGCGCCGACGCAGATTACGTCGTTGACGTTCATCGCCACGCAGTCGATGCCGACCGTGTCGAAGCGCCCCAGCTGCTCGGCGACCAGCAACTTGGTCCCGACGCCGTCGGTCGAAAGCGCGATCCCCAGCCGCTCGTCGACCTTGATCACGCTCGCGTAGTGCCCCGGCAACGGCACCTGCCGCGAGGGCCGTCCCAGCTCGATCGCTCCCAGCGCGCGCACCAGGCCAGCGACCGCGGAATCGGCCGCTCCCTGGTCGACCCCGGCCTGGGCGTACGCGTCGTCGCTCATGCCGGCGATTCTTTCAGGCGCTTCGGGTTCCAACTCCAAATCAACTCCAAGTTTTTCCCAAATTTGGAAATGGCTGCTAATGGC
This sequence comes from uncultured Solirubrobacterales bacterium, assembly GCA_963824215.1. Classification (GTDB taxonomy): domain Bacteria; phylum Actinomycetota; class Thermoleophilia; order Solirubrobacterales; family 70-9; genus VRUE01. Next base: position 459,195 of record CAWGOE010000001.1, read on the forward strand.
GCAGTTTTAGGAGTACCGCGGTGGCCAGGGCGGCCCGATAAGCAGCGTAGGGCCACAGGGCCCTGTCACGCTCGACCAGCCCGATCAAGCGCTGCGACGCAAGCGTCGAGGCGAAGGAGGCGGCGACGCCGATCGCCATCGAGCGGCGCAGCGAAGGGGAGGCGCCGCGGCGGCGCAGGCGCTCGCCCTTGAGCGCGGTGGCGCCGACGATGATCGGCAGCGCGATCGTGCGCGAGAGCAGGTTTGCCTGGTCGCGGGAGAAATGCCGCCAGCGGGCCGCCGCCAAGGTGACGCCGTTGCGCGACACGCCTGGCGCCAGCGCTGCCGCTTGCGCGACCCCGAGGGCCAGCCCGTCGGCGGGCGTCGCCTCGCCGCGCCCACGGCGCTGCGGCCGTGTGTCGGCGATCAGCATCGCCGCCGCTCCGGCCAGCAGTCCGATCGCCGTCGCCCTCGGCCCACCCAGCCGTTGCTCGATCGGCCGCTCCAGCGCGTAGCCGACCAACGCTGCTGGCAGGAAAGAGAGGCCAAGGGTGAGCGCGTGAGCGCCGTTGAAGTGGCGCAGCTCTTCGAGAATCGTCTGCCGCTGGCCGATCAACAGCGCGGCAGCGGCGCCGCCGTGGACCGCGACCTCAAAGCTCTTGCGCACCTCGGGGTCGATCTGCTCCCAGTCCCAGCCGGCGAGCCAGGGGACGAGGACGATGTGGGCGGAGGAGGAGACGGGCAGCAGCTCGGCCGGGCCCTGAACGATCCCCAGCGCCAGGGCGCGAGCGGCTGGGATCCTGCCGTCGGCCGCGGGGCTCAAGCGCTGCTGCTCGAAGACGCTGCCTCGCCGCGCGCGCCGCGCTCCTCGCCGGTGGTCTCCGGCTTGGCGCCGGGCCCGCCGCCGCGGTAACGGCGGATCAGCAGGTAGATCGCGCCAGCCAGCGCGGCCGCGACCACGGCGTAGTCGAGGTAGTGCAGGTGCCCGCGCCACTCCTCCCAGTTCTCGCCGACCGCCTGGCCGACCAGGGCCAGCATCAGCACCCAGGGGATGCAGCCGAGCAGGGTAAGCACGGTGAAGCGCCAGAAGGGCATCTTCGCGACCCCGGCCGGCAGCGAGATGAAGGTGCGGATGATCGGCAGCATCCGCGAGAAGAAGACGATCGGGTCGCCGTGGCGCTCGAACAGGTCGTCGGCCCATTTCAGGTGCTTGGGGTTGACGTGGATCAGCTTGTTCTTCTCCAGCAGGTCGAGCCGCCCGTAGTAACCGACCGCGTAGGCGGCCCAGGAGCCGACCAGGTTGCCGAGCACGCCGGCGGCGACGACACCGAACAGCGTCAGCTCGCCAGCGGCGACGCTGGAGCCGGCGAAGAGCATGATCGCCTCGCTCGGCACGGGCAGGCAGGCGGACTCGAGCGCCATCAGGATGAAGACCGCCGGCAGCCCCGTGGAGCTGATGAAGTCGGTCCCCGCGTTGACGATCGGGTCCAGGAAGAAGTCGGTGACGCTGGCGAGAAGCAGCATGCGAGAGCGGGGGATTGTAGGGATTGCGGGGGCCAGGAACTAAACTCGGGGCTCCCTTATGCACCGGTTGAACCACCCCGTCTACCGCAACCGGGTACTTCAGGTTGCCGCCGACGCGCTGCTCGTCGCGCTCGCCTTCTACCTGGCGTTCCGCCTCCGCTTCCTCGACGAAGGCCTGCCCGATCGCTACGAGACCCTCTTCCTGCAGGCGGTCGCCTTTGTCGCCGTCGGCAAGGTCGCCGTGTTCGCCGCCTTCGGCCTCTACCAGAAGTGGTGGCGCTACGTCAGCGGTCGCGACTTCCTCACGATCGTCCGCGCCGTCGCCGTCTCCAGCGCGCTACTCGTCGTCCTCTTCACCGTCGCGCAGCCCTTTAAGGACGACCTGCCGCGCTCGGTCGCGGTGATGGACTTCATCCTCACCCTCTTCTTGATCACCGGGGCGCGGCTCGCCGTGCGGCTGATCGTCGAGCGGCCCTCGCGCGGGCACCTCGTGCCGAAGCACGAGGTGCTGGTGATCGGCGCCGGCTCGGGCGGCCAGATGGTCGTCCGCGAGATGCAGCTCAACCCCAACCTGGGCGCGACCGCGATCGGCTTCGTCGACGACGACGCGCGCAAGCAGGGGATGCGGATGCTCGGCCTCAAGGTGCTCGGCACGACCGCCAAGATCGAGGCGATCCTCGACGACACCGAGCCGGACGAGGTCGTGATCGCGATTCCCTCGGCGCCGGGGACGCTGCGCGCCACGGTCGTCGCCGCCTGCCGCGAGCGTGAGATCCGCGTCCGCACCCTGCCCACCGTCTTCGAGCTGCTGCGCGGCGGCGTCCAGCTCAACAAGCAGCTGCGCGAGGTCCAGGTCGAGGACGTGCTCGGCCGCGACCCGATCGTGGTCGAGCTCGACACGGTCGGCGCCTACCTGCGCGACCGCATCGTCCTCGTCACCGGCGCCGGCGGCTCGATCGGCTCCGAGCTCTGCCGCCAGATCGCCCGCGTCGGACCGCGGCTGCTGGTGATGCTCGACCACGCCGAGGACAACCTCTTCGAGATCGAGCGCGAGATGGTCGACGAGCGTCACTTCTCGAACGTCGAGGCGGTGCTTGGGGACTGCAAGGAGCCGCACCGGATGCTGGAGACGATGCAGCGCTTCAAACCGAGCGTCGTCTTCCACGCCGCCGCCTACAAGCACGTGCCGCTGATGGAGGCCAACCCGCTGGAGGCGGTGCGCAACAACGCGCTCGCGACGCGGATCACCGCCGAGACCGCCGCCGCCTCCGACGTCGAGCGCTTTGTCCTAATCTCGACTGACAAGGCGGTCAACCCGAAGACCGTGATGGGCGCCTCCAAGGCGATGGCCGAGTGGATCGTCGAGAGCGCCGGCCACAAGCACCGGGCCACGCGCTTCGCCAGCGTCCGCTTCGGCAACGTGCTCGCCTCCTCGGGCAGCGTCGTGCCGATCTTCCGCGGCCAGATCGAGCGGGGCGGCCCGGTCACGGTCACCCATCCTGAGATGTCCCGCTACTTCATGACGATTCCCGAGGCGGTGCAGCTGGTGATCCGCGCCGGCGACATCGGCGCCGGCCGTGGCGAGGTCTTCGTCCTCGACATGGGCGAGCCGGTCAAGATCGTCGACCTCGCCAACAACATGATCCGCCTCGCTGGCTACGAGCCGGGCGCCGAGATCGCAGTCGAGTTCACCCAGCCGCGCCCCGGCGAGAAGCTGCACGAGGAGCTGTTCGGGAGCAGCGAGGAGCTGCAGCCGACGGCGGCAAAGCGCATTCACCGCGCTGTCCGCGAGACGCCGCTCGACCCGCAGTGGGTCGAGTCGACGCTGAACTCGCTCGAGCATTTGGTGATGGCTGGTGACGAGGCCAACCTCGCCGAGCGGGTGGTTGAGCTGATCACGGCCCAGGGCGGGGACGCGGCGGCAGTCGGCTACGACGGATAGCCTCTCGCAGCCAACCCTTGGAGCTGATCAAGGAAATAGGCGCTTTCGCCGGTCTAGTCGCCTTTCTTGGCCTGGCCGTGCTCGCCCTGCTCTCATTCGCCCAGGGGCGCGACATCCGCCGCTTGCGGGAGTGGGCCGGCTCGGCGCCCGAGCGCGACGCCGATCGCAAGGAGACGACGTCCGCCGCCGCCTCAGAGCGGGCAGAGGAGATGCGCAAGCTGGAAGAGGCTCGGGAGGCGGAGAAACGCGCGGCGGATCTGCGCGAGCACCGGCGCGAGCGGCGCGAGGCGGGCCTGCCGGAACTGACGCGGACCGAGCGCTTGCGCGAGCGCTTTGGCGGCGCCGATCCGGCTGCGGATGGCTCGGCCGGCGGTGGGGTGCGCAGCAGGCTGGGCGAACCGCGCTACCTGGTGGCGATCTTCGCCGTCCTCGTCTTGGTTGCCGGCGCGGCCGCCTTCGCCGTCCTCGGCGGGTCCGACGACGGAGGCGACGGCAAGGGCGGCAAGCAAGCGGCTTCGCGCTCGCTGAAGCCGAGCGAAATCGAGGTGACGGTGCTGAACGGCACCGCGGTCGATGGACTGGCGGGCACTTACGGGGACATGGTCGAGCGCAAGGGCTTCGAACTCGGGGCGGTGACCAACAGCCGCTCGAGCTTCACCGAGAGCATCGTCATGTTCTCTCAGGGCAATGGTCGCGAGGCACACCGGGTGGCCGACTCGCTGCAGATCTCCCGGGTGCGGCCGATGAGCTGGGAGATCGCCTCGCTCTCGGCGGGCGCACCGGTCGCGGTCGTGATCGGCGAGGACAATGCCTCGACGGCGGGCTAGCGGCGCGGCAGTCGTCTTCGCCCTGCTCGTCCTCGCCACGATCGCGGCCTTCGCCTGGTCGCAGCGCCTCAAGCGCGACCCGCTCGTGCTCGACCGGGTGAACTTCCTCGCCGTACCCCGCGTCGATCATCCCCAAGCGCCGCACCGCGCCTTCACCCCCAACGGCGATTGCCGCTTAGACCGCGTCCGGATCCGCTTCCGCATGACCCAGTCCGACCGCGCCAACGTCCAGGTGGTCAAGCCCGGCGGCAAGCTCGTCGTCACCCTCGCCCGCGATACCTACCTGAAGCGCTACCGCTTCCACACCTTCTACTGGGACGGACGCGTGCGCAACGACGGCACCGCGCCCCCTGGCCGCTACAAGCTGCGGGTCAAAATGCTCGGCGAGGACCGCACGCTCGTCCCGGGCGGGGTGATGCGTTTGCACCGGGCGCGGCTGATCCCGACCGGGACGACCGGGACGATCTGCTCCTACAAGTCGCCTCGCGCAGGGAAGGCGACCCGTTGATCCTTTCTGCGGCCGGCGTCCTCGCCGCCGCTATCGCAGCCGCCGCGTCGATCGTCCTTCCCGCTGGCCGCGCCCGCGCGGCGACGATGCTGCTCGCACTCGCCCTCTTCCCGCTCCTGATCCTCGGCGACCAGTGGCACTCGCCCCAGATCGTCGACTTGCGCGACAACGCGGTTAGCTTCGCTGCGCTTGGCGTCGCCACGGTAGCCGCTAGCCTGATCCTCTCCGCGGTCTTTCGCCGCTGGCCGATTCTGCTGCCGTTGGCGATCGTCGCGGCGCTGCCGTTTCGTGTGCCGTTGGAGGCTGGTGGGGATACGGCGAATCTCCTGGTGCCGCTTTACCTCGTCATCGCAGGTGGGGTGCTCTCTCGGGCGCTGGGCGAGTGGCAGCAGGGCGGGGGCGCCCCCCTGGGGGAACCCGCATTGGGGCGGCCTTCTGGGTTCTTGCCGGGGGGGGCTCCAAAGTTCCCGCAGGGGGGCGCCCCCGCCCTGCTGCCTTACGTCCTGGCTGGGGTCGTGCTGCTCTATGCGTTGCAGACGCTCTATTCCCCGGATTTCTCGAAGAGCTTGCAGAACGTGTGCTTTTTCTTCGTGCCCTTTTCGTTGGTATACGCGCTTCTTCGCGATGTCACCTGGGACCGGAAGCTCCTTCAGTACGTGCTTGTTGTTGTTGCAGTCGAGGCAGTGGCGTTCGTGATCGTGGGATCGGTTGAGTACTTCAGTCGAAGCTTGTTCTGGAACGACCAGGTGATTCGGTCAAATGAATTCCATACGTACTTCCGGGTCAACTCGATCTTTTGGGACCCCAACATCTATGGGCGGTACCTGGCGCTCGTGATTGTGATCGCGATGGCGGCTCTGCTGTGGGCGAAGGAACGGCGTACGTTGGGATTGCTGACGGGATTGGTGGCTGTGCTCTGGCTGGGGCTGGTGCCGACCTTCTCGCAGTCGAGCTTCGCGGCGCTTCTGGTTGGGCTCGCCGTACTCGCAGCTCTGCGTTGGAGCTGGCGTTGGACGCTTGCCGCAGTGGGGGCGGGAGCTGTTCTGGCGGTCCTCGTCGTGATCTTCGCCGGCGGCGTATCGAAGCTCAGCCCCGACCGGTTCAACGTAGACACCGGCGGCCGTGCCAATCTCGTCTCCGGCGGCACCGACCTCTTCGCCCAACGCCCCTTTTGGGGCTACGGCTCCGGCAGCTTCCCCCGCGCCTACCGCGAACACATCGCAACGAAGAAAGCTCCCGTGTCGGTGTCGCATACCGAGCCCGTGACGGTGGCAGCTGAGCAGGGCCTGATCGGCCTGGCCGCTTACGCAGCTCTCCTGGTTGTGGCCCTATGGACCATGAGCCAAGGCCTATTCGGAGAGCCAACCCGGGGGGGTCGCCTGCGGGAACTTTGGAGCCCCCCCCGGCAAGAGCCCAAAAGGTCCCCCCAAAGCGGGTTCTCGCAGGCGACCCCCCCGGGTTGGCTCCTCATCGCCCGGGCAGCTGTTCTCGCATCCTTCGTCGCGCTGCTAGTCCACACCATGGCCTATGCCGGCTTCTACGAGGATCCGATCACCTGGGTCCTGTTGGCGGTCGGGGCCTCACTGGCCGCGCTCCCAGTCCGCAACGCCGCTTAGGCTCAACCCGTGTCGGGCTACCTCCGCCGATTAGCGACGACCGGCGCCGCCTACACCGCGGCGAGCGTCATCTCGAAGCTGATCGCGGTCGCGCTGCTGCCGCTCTACACGCGCTACCTGACGCTCACCGACTACGGCCTCGCCGAGGTCCTCTTCGCTGCCGTGGTTGCTGCCAGCATCGTCATCCGCTTCGGCGTGATCGAGGCGGTGCTGCGCTTCTACTACAAGGCCGGCGAGGATCCGGCGCGCGTCGTCGCGACCTCCTTTGCCGCGCTCTTCTGGTTCGGCACCGCCGCGGCGCTAGTCGCGCTGCCCTTCGCCGAGCCGATCTCCGAGGCGCTGCTCGACCGCTCCGCGCCTGAGCTGACCAGGATCGCGATCGGGGGCCTCTGGGTGCTGACCCTGCACGAGTACCTGCTGACCCTGTTCCGGCTCGAAGAGCGGGCCCGCGCCTTCTTCGTCGTGACGATCGCCAACGTCCTCGCCGCGGTCGCACTCACCGTCGTCCTGGTCGTCGCCGAGGACGAGGGCGCCCGCGGCCTCCTGCTTGGCAGCTACGTCAGCGGCGCCGCCTTCGTCCTCGGCCTGATCGTCGTCCACCGGCGGCGCCTATCGCTCCGGATCGAGCGGCCGCTGCTGCGCCGGATGCTGCGCTTCGGCTTGCCGACGATGCCGGCCGAGCTCTCGCTCTACGCGCTCAACTTCGTCGACCGGATCATCATCCTCCGCACCGTCGGCGCTGCGGAGGCCGGCCTCTACTCGCTCGCGGTCAAGTTCTCCCAGGCGGTCAACGTCCTCGCCCGCGGCTTCCAGCTCGCCTGGCCGCCGCTCGCCTACTCGATTCGTGATGACGACGAGGCGCGCCGCGCCTACGCCGCGGTCGTCACCTACTTCCTCGCCGTCTGCGCCTTCGTCGTCGCCGGGATGTGGCTGTTCTCGCGCTGGATCGCCCGCGCCCTCGCCGCGCCAAAGTTCTTTGAGTCCTACGAAGCGGTCGGCCTGATCTCGACCGCTGTCACCCTCTACGCGCTCTACATGGTGCTGCTGGTGATCCTTGGCCGTACCGGTCGCACCGAGTTCAACTTCCCGGCGACGGGCGCGGCGCTGGTCGTCAACGTCGTCCTCAACCTGATCCTCGTCCCCCCGCTCGGCATCGTCGGCGCCGGCATCGCCCTGGTCGTCTCCTACCTGGTCGTGGTGGCGCTGATGTACGGGTTCACCCAGCGCCTCTTCCCAGTGCCCTACGAATGGGGTCGCTTGGCTCGGATCGTGACCGTCACCGCCGCCCTGGTGGGTCTAGGGGAGCTGCTCCTCCCGACCGACGGCCTCGCCGGGCTGGCCGGGAGGGTCGTCCTCTGGCTCCTCTATCCCGTCGTGCTCCTGGTCAGTGGCTTCTTCACCACCGAGGAGCGCGGCTGGCTAGCCCACCTGCGCCACCCCGGCGAGCTGCTGGAGCGCTACCGCGTCGCGCGTGAGCGCCCCGCGGCAGTGGACGGCGGCCTGCCAGAGGCTTTCGAGGCAGAGCAGATGGACCAAGACAGTCGCCCTTAGGACGTGCCGTCACTTAAGCACCCTATGTGACGCCTAAGTGACGGCACGTCCGGCACGGTCGCGGAGGCTCTCTCCGTGGCTTGGGAAGAGCGCCTGGCGGGCGTGGGCCCACATGATTCGCGGGGAGCGATCGGGGGTGATGGTGGCCGTGAGGGCGCGGATGGCGTAGGACCAGGCGATGAGGACGCGGACGGCGAGGGCCGATGCGCGGCTGTGGTGCACCCGCATGTACCTATCTCGATTGCGGTGGAATTCGACGATGCGCGGCAGGCCGGCGGTGAGGTCGGTGGAGAGCTGGTCGTGGTGGATCGCCTCGGCCGCCGGTACGAAGAGCGTTTGCCAGCCGGCAGCGCCGAGCCGCTTGCAGAAGTCGCACTCGTCGTAGTAGACGAAGAAGGCGGGGTCGAGGTAGCCGACCTGTGCGGCCGCTTCGCGCCGCACTAACAAGGCACTTGATTGCGCCCAGTCGACTGGGCGCGTTTGTGCCCCCTTGCTCTGAACGGTGAGCAGCCGATGCAGGAAGACCGACCCGGCAAGGGCGGTGCCGACGCCGGGAAAGCGCCAGGCGCAGGGAACCGGATCGCCGGCGGAGTTGAGCAGCTGGGCGCCGGCGGCGCCGCCGGTGGGATCCGCTTCGAGCGCAGCGAGCAATGCCTCGGCCGCCCCAGGCAGCAGCTCGGAGTCCTCGTTCAGCAGCAGGCAGTAGTCGCCCCGCGCCTCGCGCAGCAGGGTCGAGTCGTTCTCGGCCTTGCCGGCGCGCTGCTCAAGTGCGATCAGGCGAATGTCGCTGCCACGCGCCCGTACGGCCTCGGCCGACCCATCGTCCGAGGCATTGTCGAGGACGAGGATCTCGTGCTCGACCTCGGCTGGATGGGTGCGCGCGATCGCGTCCAGGCAGGCCATCAGGTGCTCGCGGCCATTCGTGTTCACGACGCAGTAGGAGAGCGTGGGCGCCACGCTCGCCACGATAATCGCCCGGATGGAAACCCCGACCCACGTACAGCTGGTCGACCCCTCAGCATTCACGCCTCCCTACGACCGCGCCCTCGCCGCGGCGCTGGCTCGGTCGGGCGCCGAGGTGGAGCTGCTGACCAGCCGCTTTCTCTACGGGCCGGTGCCAGAGGCCGAGGGCTACCGGGTGCGCGAGTGCTTCTACCGCCGCAGTGCTGCGCGCGGGTTGCAGGCGCCGGGACGTCGCGCGTTCAAGCTCGCCGAGCACGTCGCCGACATGTTGCGCTTCCGCCGCGACGCCGATGCGGACGTCGTCCATTACCAGTGGCTGACCGTGCCGGGACTCGACGCGACGCTGTTGCCCCCCCGTCGCCCACGGGTGATGACCGCCCACTACGTGCTGCCGCCGCAGCCGAGTCGCCGGCAGCTTGCCAGCGCCCGCCGCGCTTTCGGCGCGATGGACGCGGTTATCGCTCACTCCGAGCACGGCGCCCGGCGTCTGCGTGAGACGGTCGGCGTCGACGCAGACCGGGTCCGGGTCATCCACCACGGCGCCTTCGATTACCTGACGCGCTTGCCCGACGAGAAGCCGCTGCCCGCCGAGCTGGAGGGGGCCGAGGGGCCGGTGATCCTCTTCTTCGGCCTGCTGCGCCCCTACAAGGGCGTCGACACCCTGCTCGAGGCCTTCCGCCGGATCGAGGGCGCCGAGCTCTGGATCGTCGGCAACCCGCGGATGGAGCTGGCGCCGCTGCGCCAGCTCGCCGATGAGGCTCCGGGCCGCGTCCGCTTCCTCACCCGCTTCGTCGAGGACGCCGAGATCCCGGCGCTGATGCGCCGCGCCGACGTCGTCGTTCTGCCCTACCGCGACGCCGAGCACTCCGGCGTCCTCTACGCCGCTCTGGCCTTCGGCAAGCCGTTGGTGCTGAGCGCCGTCGGCGGCTTCCCCGAGGTCGCCGCCCAGAACGCCGCCCGGCTCGTCCCGCCCGAGGACCCGGTGGCGCTGGCCGCCGAGCTCACCGAGCTGGTGGGGGACGAAGCCGCCCGCGCCGAGCTGGGACGGGCCGCCGCTAGGGCGGCGGCGGGCGCCTTCTCCTGGGACGAGGCGGCGCGCCAGACCTTGGCGCTCTACGAAGGGCTTCTTGCCCAAGCCAGTTCCGGTGCGCCTTTTGCACCCATGAGGAACATAAAGCGCACCGGAAGCAGATAATCCCCCGGTGCTCGCCGCCGCCTTCTGGATCTGTGCGGGACTGATCGCCTATACGCACGTCGGCTACCCGCTCGTGCTTCGGGCCTTGGTCGCGCAGCGCCGTCAGTCCACCCTGCGGCCCGAGGCCCGGGATGAGCCGCCGCGCGTCTCCCTGATCGTGGCCGCCTTCGATGAGCAGGAGGTGATCGCGGCCAAGGTCGCCAACGCGCTCGCGCTCGACTACCCGCGCGACCGGCTGGAGGTGATCGTCGCCTCCGACGGTTCTGCCGATGCCACCGTCGAGCGCGCCCGCGAGGCCGGCGCCGACCTCGTCCTCGACCTGCCCCGCGGCGGCAAGGTCATCGCCCAGAACGCCGCCGCCGAGCGCGCTTCCGGCGAGATCCTCGCCTTCTCCGACGCCAACAGCATCTGGGCGCCCGATGCTCTCCGCCACCTGATCGAGCCCTTCGCCGATCCGCAGGTTGCCTACATCTGCGGCCAGGTCCGGTTCCTCGATCAAGAGGGGGGCAACCTCGAGGGGTCCTACTGGCGTTACGAGATGGCGGTCCGCGAGATGGAGTCCGCGCTGGCTGGCGTCACCGCCGGCAACGGCGCGATCTACGCGGTGCGCCGCGACGACTACATCCCCCTGCCGCCCGCCGGCAGCCACGACCTCTCGCTGCCCTTCCTGCTCGCCAAGCAGGGCAAGCGCTCGCTCTACGTCCCCTGGGCATCCGCCGAGGAGAAGATGGTGCCGACGCTGGAGGGCGAGCTCGCCCGTAAACGGCGGATGATGGTCGGCATCTGGGACATCGTCGTCGGCGAAGGGATGCTCCGCCCGCGCGGCTACCCGCCGCTGTATGCCTTCGAGATCGCATCGCACCGCCTGCTGCGCTACGCGACGCCCCTGCTCCACGCAATTGCCCTTGCCGCGAACCTGGCGCTGCTTGGCGAGGGTTGGATCTACTCGGCAACGCTCGCCGTGCAGCTCGCCGTGATCGCCGCCGCGGTTCTCGCCAGAGTCGTCCCACTGGCGCCGCTGCGGATCGCCCGCTACTACGTCTCGACCACCGCCTCGATCGCGCTCGGCCTCTGGGATCGGCTGCGTCGAGGGGCGCCGGGCGCCTGGGACAAGGCGGAGGGGACCCGCTAGCGATGCCGCGCGCCCTCGACATCCTCATCGCCTCGATTGCCCTCGTCGCCCTCTCGCCGGTCCTACTCATCGCTTCGATCGCGATCAAGCTCGGCAGCAGCGGGCCGGTGATCTACCGCCAGCGCCGCGTCGGCGAGGACGGGAGGGAGTTCGAGCTGCTGAAGCTACGCACGATGGAACAGGGCTCTGATCCCGTCGGGGTCGGCAAAGTCGTCGCCCGTGACGACCCCCGCGTAACTAGCGCCGGTCGCTTCCTGCGCCGCACCTCTCTCGACGAGATCCCCAACTTGATCAACGTTCTGCGCGGCGAGATGGCGATCGTCGGTCCTCGCCCGACGATCCCGGCCCAGGTAGCGGATTACACGCCCTTCCAGCGCCGCCGGCACGAGGTGCGGCCGGGGCTGACCGGCTGGGCGCAGGTGCAGGGCCGCGCCGGCATACCCTGGGAGGAGCGGATCGAGCTCGACGTCGAGTACGTCGACCGCCGCAGCTTCACGCTCGACGCCCGCATCCTCGCGAAGACCGCCTGGCTCCTCGTCACCGGCCACGGCCTGGCTCCGGACTGAGACAGAGGCCAGAACCGCCGAGTCTGTGCATAGGCTCACTCGGTGGAGTGGACTAAGAAAATCGGCTCGCGAGCTGCGGCGGATAGTGGCTGGCGGGACGACTTCCCTCTTAGCCACGATCTTCCAGCTAGCCTCCAGGTCGACTGCTCGGATTTGCGGTTGCCAATCCACCCGATGTTTGCCCTGCGACTCCGCGTGTTCCTCGAGTGGCATCGGCAGGAAGGTCGCACCATCCAGGTCGTTCCGTCAGCTGAGCCAGCCACGGACAAGGTCTTTCGTCAGCTGCGAATCGACCCGGAGCTCGACGTCGGCGAGCCGGGAGAAGACGTGGACACGATCCTGCCAGTCACACATCTCACGAATGAGGATGAGGTGGAGGACATTGCCCGGCAGACGCGGGAGATCCTCGAGTACCAGCTAACGGACGTCTCGCCTCTAGGGCAGGCTACATTTATGGCGGTGGCCGAGCTGTGCGACAACGCGATCGACCACGGGAAGAATGCGTTGGGTGCCTATGCTGCGGTTCGCCGCATCGTGAAGCCACGCCGGCAAGTTTCGATTGCGATAGGTGATTTGGGGATGGGGATCCCCGAGCACATCAGACAGCGATATCCCGAATGGAGCGATGACGGTTACGCGATCGCCCACGCCACCAAACCTCATGTGACCGGAACCGGGAATCCACATCGAGGTATCGGCTTCTCAGAGGTGCTCGAAGCGGCCCTCACGCGTTCACTGCACGCCGGCCGAATGGACATCCATTCGGCCAATGGGTTCTTTCGCCTGCAGGTTGTCCAGCAGACCCGCAAGGAAGAGGTGTTCCCCGCCGGCCGCTTCAAACGGGGTACCTGGATCGCCTATGACCTTGTCTCTGTGTGACCGCCGTTCAGTCATCTACTATCGCAATACCCAATGCACGAAAGGGGATAGCGAATGCCGTATCGCTACGCGCTTGCTCAGCACGGAAGTACGCTCGCCACTCGACCTTTCGGCAAGAGACTCCGCACCCAGGTCATCGAGGAAGCTACCGGGTGCGATTGCCTTGAGTTGGATTTTTCCGGGATATTGAGCGTGAGCCATTCATTTGCTGATGAGCTGGTCGCCCAGCTGGCAGAAGAAGCGAAAGCTGGAACCGTTGGGTTCGATGTCGCAATTTCCGGAACGGCGCCAGAGGTCGAGGACGTAGTTCATCGTGCTCTCGATCGCCGCGCGGTCAAGCTTGCACAGCTTGCCTAAGACCCCCTTCGGCGTCGAGTAAGGCCATAGAGTCTCGGCGTGGCCGAGCAGCCCGAGGTCAGCCTGCGCCGCTTCGCGCCCGCCGACGCGGGCGCCGTGCACCGCTGGTTCAACAACCCCGAGGCGACGAAGACCTTGATGGAGCAGCGCGACGGCTTCTCAGCGGCAGAAGCGGAGGCCTGGGTTGGCCGGGCGATGGACGACTCGGGCGAGGACCGCAAGTACGCGATCGTTGTCGAGGGCTATGCGGAGCCGGTTGGCTTTACGGCGCTGTACGGCCTCTTCCGCCAGACGGCCCCTGAGCTGGGGGCGTTGATCGGCGACGACGTGCGCGGCAAAGGCGTCGGCCGGCGCGCCGAGGCGCTGACGATCGCCAAGGCCTTCGATGAGTTCGGCGCTCACCGCGTCTACGGCCGTATCCCCGCCCGCAATGAGGTCGCCAAGAAGACGGTGACGGGGCTCGGCTGGAAGCACGAGGGGACGATGCGGGCCCACCTCCAGCGACCGGACGGCGTCGACGACTGCGAGGTCTGGGGCGTGCTGCCGGACGAGTTTCGCGCCGCCGCAGCGGATCTGCTCGATTCCGAATGAGCGCGGGGAGGGAAGCAGCGCCGGCGGCGAGCGCAGAGCTGCTCGCCGACAGAGGAGCCGCGGCGGAGAGCGAGGAGTTCTTTCGCTCGCGCCCATTTCTCGACGCCGAAGACGTAACCCACACGCTGCGAATCAAGGACGGCGACGCTGAGCTGCTTGCCCCCCTGATCGTGCGCGAGATCCCCGGCACGGACGAACGCGACGCGATCTCCCCCTACGGCTATCCGGGCATCGTCCCTCCCGATGCAGAATGGAGAGTTGATGCCCCCATAGGGGACACAACTCTCCATTCTGCGGTGCGAGCCGAGGAGGTGGACTACACCGGCACGGGGCTCGTCTCCGTTTTTCTCCGCCACACGCTCGGCGAGCCGCCGGTCACGCCCGTCGCCGAGCGCAACGTTGTCCAGATCGCCGACCCGGCGCTGCCGGCGAAGAGTCGTTCCAGTGACCGCAACCGGATCAACAAGAACCGCCGAGCGGGCTACGAGATTGAGCTGCTCCCCGGGCCGGAGACCAGCCCCGAGCACCGCGCCGGTTTCCTCGCGGCCTACGAGGAGACGATGCGGCGCACCGAGGCCGGCGAGCGCTACTTCTTCGGTGCTGCCTACTTCGACCGCATCCTCGAATCGGATCGCGCCTGGCTCGCGATCGCCTACGCGCCCACCGGCGGCGTGGCGGCAGCCTCGATCGCGGTCCGCAGCGACGGCTTCCTCCACTACTACCTGAGCGGCAGCGCCGACGCCCACCTGCGCGACTCGCCGATGAAGAACGTCGTCGCGACCCTGGTCGAGCTTTCCGCCGAACAGGAATTGCCACTCAACCTCGGCGGCGGCCTCGATCGCGGCGACGCCTTGGAGGAGTTCAAGCGCGGCTTCGCCAACCGCGAGCAGCCCTGGCACACCTCGGAGATCGTCTGCGACCGGGACGCTTACGGTCGCCTTGCGAGTGGTCGCGATGCGGCCGGCTTCTTCCCGGCCTATCGCGCGCCGAGTGGCTAGCTGCTCGGCACTGGTTCTGCCGGGGTGGGGCCTTTGAGCCCAAATGCGTTAACCGGCTCGCCGCCGTATTTGCCCCAGGTCTCTTTACCGAAGGCGCGGATTGCGTCGAGGGTCGCCTGGCCTTTGTACTCGGGGCAGCCGAGCAAGTTGGTCCAGGTGGTTGCCGCAACCGCGTAATCCATGTCGGGGTTGGGGAAGAGCAGCGTCCCGCCGAACATCGTGTCGTAGAGCCCCTTAAGTTCGAGTTGCTCCTCGTCGGACAGGTCGGGGCTGTACTGAATCTCCATGCGACCGTGCTCCAGGGTGTGGACGAGGAAGATTTCGTCGGGCATCTCGCTGTAAGCGCCGTCGGCCTGCTGGTAGGGCGGTTCGGCGTGGTTGCCCGAGGTCGGCGGGTTGGTCCCATAATCGGGGGTTGGAGCAGTGGGCGGCAGGTGACTTGCGCCCTCGTTTTTCAGCTCCAGCCGCAGCACACAGTCCGCTTCTTGCGCAGCTTTCTCCAGGTCGGTCTGTTTGGCAGCAGCGACCTCGGTCCCTGCGCGCGTATCGGGCTCGAAGCCGTTGGTCGAGCCGGTCGCCTGGAGGATGTGAGCGTCGCTGCTGCTGCCTTCGCTTCCCGAACCGGCGATCAGCGCGACCACCCCGGCGACGACGAGCAGGCCGATCAGCCCAGCGCCGCCGTAGACGGCGTACAGCCGGCGCTTCTCCGATTTGGCCTGGCCGGACTCGCGTTCCTGCCGGGCCTGGCGGAGTCGCTCCCTCTCTTCCTCCCTGCGATTGGCCACGATGCGGTCCCTATCCTGCCACAGCAGCGACGCCGTGGCTGTTTCCGTTGGTGTTTGGCACGGGAGAGAGAGGTGGCCCCCAGACCTCATCGAGGAACTGCGCCAGCTCCTCGTTCAGCCGCTGCGGCCGCGTCCTCCACTCGAGGATCGAGCTGGCCTCGACCAGTCGTGCCCGGCTCAGCTCCTCGATCAGCATTCCCGAGTCGCTGAAGGGGTGCAGCGGGTCAAGTGAATGGCCGACGACGAGGGCGGGCTGGTCAATCAGGACACGCTGCTCACGCGGCGGCGCCGTCTCGCCCAGCAACAGCCCCTCCAGCACGGCGACGGAGGGACCCGGCCGCCGCCGCGCCCAATCGAGGCCGACATCGAGCAGGAAGTTCGTGCGGGGGACGAGCGAGGCGATGCGCGAGCTGACCTCCACCAAGGGCCGGCCCACACGTAGCCCCAGCAGGATCGGCGAGAAGATCGCCGCAACCGCGGCCAGCGCGTTGTCGAGAACCGGCATCTCGATGAAAAGGCCCTCGACCCGCTCGGGATGGCGCACCGCCAGCTCAAGCGCGACGTTGGCGCCGAGCGAAGTGCCGCCGACGACCGCCTGCTCCAGTCCCAGGTGGTCGAGCAAAGCGACGACCTGCTCCGCGAAGAGCGGCATCGAGTAGAGGCGCAGGTCGTTCGGCTGGTCGGAGCGCCCGTGGCCGAGCAGGTCGACGCAGATCACCCGGTTGCCGCGCTCCGCCAGCGCCGGTCCCAGCCGCTCGAACATGCGGCGGTTCATCAACAACCCGTGGACGAGCACGATCGGCCGCTCGCCATCGCCGTACTCGTCGAAGCCGATTCGGTGTCCCTGGTAGCTCAACTCGCCCATTGCCGCCACCAGTCTAAAGACCTCGCGCCAAAAACTTCTCGCTAGAGACTCGACTCGCCGACCGGGTCGGCTGGCGTGCCACGGGTCCGCTCCCAGGGTCGCGAGGCCCGCAGCGCCCCGAGCACTGCCCGAGTCGCCGGTGCCCGATTGAGGGCGTAGAAGTGGATGCCGGGAACCCCGGCGATCAGCAGCTCCGCGCACTGCTGGGCCGCGTAAGCGACGCCGAGCTCGAACTCCGCTCCCTCGTCGCCGTCGGCCGCGGCAAACGCCGCTTCGAGGCGCTGTGGGATCGAGGCGTCGCAGAGATCGCAGATCCGCTTCGTCTGGGCGAAGCTGGCAACCGGGATGATCCCGGCCAGGATCGGCACATCGATCCCCTTCTCACGCGCTGCGGCGACGAAGTCGAAGTAGACCTGGTTGTCGAAGAAGAGCTGCGTGATTAGGAACGACGTGCCCGCCTCCACCTTCGTCTTCAGGTAGTCGAGGTCGGTGTCGAGATCAGGCGCCTCTGGATGCACCTCGGGGAAGCACGCCCCGCCGACGGTGAAGTCCCAGCGCGAGCCGATGAAGGCCGCCAACTCGGCGGCGCTGCCCAGCCCGCCCTCCGGCTGCACGAAGTCCTCCTGGCCCCGCGGCGGGTCGCCGCGCAGGGCGAAGACGTTCTCGATCCCCGCGGCGCCGATCCGGTCGAGCGTGGCGCCGATCCCCTCGGCGCTCTCGCCGACGCAGCTGAGGTGAGCCATCGTCTCCAAGCCCAGCTCGTCCTTCAGCGCCCGCGTGATCTCGACCGTGCCGTCGCGGGTCGATCCCCCCGCCCCGTAGGTGACCGAGACGAAATCGGGCTCCAGCTCGCGCAGCGAGCGCGCCGTCGCGTACAGCTGCTCGGTCGCCTCCGCCGTCTTCGGGGGGAAGAGCTCAACCGAGAAAACGGGCTGCTTGGCAGCTAAGATGTCGTCGATGCGCATTCAGGGAGCGTAGCCCGCCGGCCTACGCGCTGCACCGGTCCACGCGGGCCTGGAAATACGCCTGGATGTCCTCGAGCCGTTTGCCCTTCGTCTCCGGCACCATTTTCCAGCAGAAGACGAGAGTGAGGATGCCGATTGCGCCGTAGAGCCAGAAGGCGCCGCTGCGCCCGAGCTCTTCGATCAGCAGCAGGAAGGTGAGCGAGACGATGAAGTTGAAGGTCCAGTTCGCCATCGTCCCCACCCCGGCTGCCTTGCTGCGCACGCCAAGCGGGTAGATCTCCGCGTTGAGCAGCCAGAAGATCGGGCCGAGGCTGATCGCGAAGGAGGCGACGTAGACCATCAGGCTCCCGATCGCCAAGGCCGAGTCGAAAGTGCTGCTGCCGCCGCCGACGAAGGCGAGCCCGAGCGTGAATAGCGAGATCGTCATCCCGGAGACGCCGACCATCAACAGCGTCCGGCGGCCCGCCCGATCGAGCAGTCGCATCGCCACCAGGGTCATGCCGACGTTGATCACCCCGACCCCGACCGCAGCCAGGATCGCTCCCGCGGATGAGTCGACGCCGGTGAATTCGACGATCGTCGGCGCGTAATAGATGACGGTGTTGATCCCCGTCACCTGTTGCAAGATCGCCAGCCCGACGCCGACCACCAGCGCCGCTTTCACCACGGGCTGCAGCAGCTCGCTCCAGGCGCCGGGCTTCTCGTCGAGGCTGCCCTTGATCTCCTCGAGCTCGCGGTCGATCGTGTCGGGGTCGTCGACGCGGATCTTGGCCAGCGTCGCATGAGCGGCGAAGTCGTCGCCGCTCATCACCAGCCAGCGCGGGCTCTGCGGCATCCGCCACATGCCGAAGGCGAGCGCCAGCGCCGGCACGACGCCGAGGCCGAGCATCCAGCGCCAGCCTTCGACGTGGTCGAAGGCGAGGCCGACCAAGTAGGCGACGAGGATGCCGCTCGTCACCGCGAGCTGGAAGAAGCTGACCAGGCGGCCGCGGCTCTCCGGCGGCGCCACCTCGGAGATGTAGACGGGGGCGGCCGCCGAGGCGAGCCCGATCGCGACGCCGATCGCGACACGGGCGATGACCAGCACCTCGACGCCGGGCGCGGCGGCGCTGGCCAGTGCGCCCGCGATGAAGACGAAGGCCGCGAGCAGGATCATCGATCGCCGCCCGTAGCGGTCGGCCGCCGGGCCGGCGAAGGCGGCCCCGGCGACAGCGCCGATCGGCACTGCGGCGACGACCAGCCCCTGAGCGAAGCTGCCCAGGCCGAAGTCGCTCTTGATGAAGAGCAGCGCTCCGGCGATGACGCCGGTGTCGTAGCCGAAGAGCAGCCCGCCGAGCCCGGCGATCGCAGCCGTCAGCACTACGTTTCGCCGTGCCCGCCGGCGCGAGGCCTCGCGCCCGTCGCTCATCCCGCCGCGACCGTATATCGGCTGCCAGACGGCTTGGCGGGCCGTGCCCCTGCCCAATTTTCCGGAGTTTGCGGGAACGACATTGGGTCTCCCCTAGCGCGGCGATAGGGGGAGCGCTAAGTTGATTCTGCGACCGGGAAAGACAGGACCCACGGAAGCCAGTGGGACACCGTCTTGAAGGTGGCGCAAAGAGCTTCTACGTGCGAAGGCTACGCGCGAGGCAGGCTTTGGGCGCCGCCCCCGGTTGCTTTTGCGTGCCCGAGCCTTTCCGCGTCCGAGCGTGTCTCTAGCTTGGCGGACGGTCATTCAGCGCCTGCCCTGATGACCGCGGCGCGCCGGGGCGTAGTACCCGGGAGTCGGGCGTCGTCGGCGAGACCCGGAGGTACGCCGCGACTAGCCCGCCCGCTCCCTACTCCACGGATTTCGGGCAGACTCCCTGCCGCAATGGTCGATGAACTTCGTTACGAGCGGGTCGGCGCGGCAGCGGTGCTGACGATCGACCGTCCGGCCAGGCGCAATGCGATCGACGCCGCCGCGGCCGAGGCGTTCCGGCAAGGCCTGCGGGACTTCGAGGCCGACGAGGGCGCTCGCGTCCTCGTCCTCACCGGCGCTGGCGGCGAGGCCTTCTGTGCCGGCGCCGACCTGAAGGCGATGAACCTCGACGTCAGCCACGCGGACGGGCCGATGGGCCCTACCCGGCTCACCCCGGCCAAGCCGGCGATCGCCGCTGTCGACGGTTGGTGCCTGGCCGGCGGCGTCGAGCTCTCGCTCTGGTGCGACATGCGGATCGCCACGCCGCAGACGACCTTCGGCCTCTTCGAGCGCCGCTGGGGCGTGCCGCTGCTCGACGGCGGCACCCAACGACTGCCCCGCGTCGTCGGCATGGGCCGCGCCTTGGAGCTGATCCTCACCGGCCGCCCAGTGAAAGCGGACGAGGCAAGGGAGATCGGCCTGGTCAACGAGATCACTGCGCCGGGCAAGCACCTAGACCGCGCCCTAGAGCTAGCCGAGAAGATCGCCTCCTTCCCCCAAGAGACCATGCTCGCCGACCGCCAGGCAGCAATAGAAGGCTTCGGCCAACCCCTCTCAGACGGCCTCGAGCTGGAGCGCCAGCTCGGCATGGAGGTGCTGGACATCGCCGTCGAAGGCGCCAAACGCTTCGCTTCCGGAGAGGGCCGCCACGGCCAGTTCCCCGACCAGCTCCAAGCTTCCCCAGGTGACTCGCAGGCGTCCGAGTAGGAGGGTCCGGCAGGGGGCGGAACGTCTTGTACTTTTTCGTCGTCGGAATTGCGGACGACTCGCGGCGCAACGCCGAAAAAGTTAAGTGGAGCCCCCTGCCGGACCCTCCTCTCAACCGCCCTCGCGCGTCACCCGCCGCATCTCGTCTTCGGCCGCCTCTGGCCCCAAGTAAGGCATCAGCACGGCGAAGACCAGGTCGGGCAGGAGCCGCTTTAGCTCCGGGCCGCGGCCGGCGCGGACCTCGTCGAAGATCATCGAGGTGGCGCCGCCGATCGCGAAGCGGGCGGTGTCGGCGGGCAGCTCCTCGCCCTGGCCTGAGTAGGTGCGTCCCTCCTCGAGGAAGGGGGTGAAGCGGGTCAGCATCGTGCGGTAGCGCTCGCGCGCGTCGTTGCCCGCCGCGGTTACCTCGACCATCGCCATCCGCGCGATGTCCGCCTCCATCGCGAGCAGCTCGACCAGGGCCCCAAGTCCAGCGGCGATCTGCTCTGGCCAGGGCTCGTCAGAGGCGGCCTCGAAAGCCGCGGTGACGTGCGCCACCAGCACGTCGAAGACCGCGTCATAGGCCTCCAGGAAGCAGGCCTCCTTGCCCGCGAACATCTCGTCGAAGGCCTCGCGCGAGACACCGGCATACTCGACCACGTCGGCCACCGTCGTCGCCTCGTAACCCTTCGCCGCGGCCACCTTCACCATCGCCTCCAGCACGCGCTCACGCTCGGAACGAACCTCGTATGCGCGGGGTAGACCGGTCGACTGTGGATCCGAAGTAGGTGGCGAATCCATCGCCACTCCAATGTAGGGCAGGACTCCCGACCTGTCCAACGGGTCCCTGCGCTAGACGCGGGCGGCTTGCATCTCGGCGCTAGCGGCGTCGGCGCCGAAGTAAGGGAGCACGGCGAAGTACATGAACTCCGGCAGCAACCCGCGGAAGCCGTCGGTTGCCCCAGTGGAAAGCCGTGAATGGATGATCGCGTGGATCCCGGCGACGATCCCCTCCGGGGCTATCTGTGGTGGCGACTCGGCCTCGTCCGCTTCTCGCCGCGCCAAATCGATGAAATCAGCCACTCTTTTCATCGCTTCGGCGCGTATTGCCAGGGCCTCAGGGCCCGCAGCGTGGACCTCGACGATCACCCCGCGACCGAAATCCGGCTCGGCATCGAGTCGGTCGAGCAGCGCCCCGAGGCCCGATCGCAATTTGCCGCGCCACGTTTCCTCGCTTGCCGCCGCCCTGATCACGATGCCTTCGAGGCGGCTGATTCCCATCTCGAGCGCCGCCAGGTAGCAAGCGTCCTTATCGGCGAAATTGTCATAGAAGGCCTGCCGGTAGAGCCCGGTTCGGTCCAAAACCGTGCGTACCGAGGTCCCGTCGTAGCCCTTGGCGCCGACTGCCTCCAGCATTCCCTCGAGAATCTTTTCGCGCTTGGGAGAATTCACAAGCTCGAGCGTGGGGGAGTGGGGGAGTGATTCCACTGCCCTGATCCTGCCGGTCCCCTCAGCCCCTGCCTGGACGTTGGTTGCGGCCTGCCTCCCCATCGCTATCCCTTCCTCTCGATCTAGGGAACAGGTTGTCTGGACTCCGGTACTGTAGCGGTATATCGCCAATCCGTCCAGCTTGAATCTCTTGGGGCCGGGAGTAGCCTGGCTTGCGTGGCTGAACGTGTTACCCAGGCAACGAGGATGCCGCCAGGAAGGCATCCTCTGCCTCGTGAGTTCATCACCCAGCATCAGCGCGCTCGGATCATCTCGGCGCTTGCCGAGGAGACCGTAGAGAAGGGCTACCGCGCCGTCACCGTGGCCGACATCGTGCGGCGCGCCGGCATCGCCCGCAACACTTTCTACGAGAACTTCTCCTCCAAGGAAGACTGCTTCCTCGCCGCCTCGGAGTTCGCGGTCAAAGAGGCGCTGCGCCGCGTCGTCGATGCGGCCAGCCGGGTCGACAGCTGGCCCGCTCGGGTCAACTCCGGCCTTGCTGCCTTCCTCCACTACGTCGCGACCGAGCCGGCGCTTGCCCGCACCTGCATCGTCGAGGCGCTCTCCGCCGGCCCCGCCGCGGTCGAGCGCTACGAACGCTCGATCCAGGCCTTCGTGCCGCTCTTCCGCATGGGCCGCAAGGTCGCGGCCAAGGGCGAGGACCTGCCGGGGACACTCGAGGAGACGATCGTCGGCGGGGTCTTCTGGATCATCTACCAGCGCATCGTGATGGGGCAGGTGGAGGAGATCGAGCAACTCCTCCCCGAGCTGGTCGAGTTCTCGCTCACCCCATACGTGGGCGCCGAGGCCGCCAAGCGCACGGCCGCCGAAGCGCCCGCCAAAGCCGCAGGCTGAGCCAGGGAGCCGGTATGCGACGCCCGAGTCAGGGGAGCTCGGAGGGACCGGACCACGAAGGCTGGGACTGGAGGCCTCATGCGCTAGTGGTGTTGGACACGGAGATTCGCGAGGAGACCGGCAGCTCCGAGCGCGCCCTGATCGTCGAAGCCGTGATCGAGATCGCCGCCGAGCGCGGTTACGGCGAAACCACGATCGAGTCGATCCTCGACCGCGCGGGCCTCGACCGCCCCGCCTTCGACCGCCACTTCCGCGGCAAGTACGACTGCTTCCTCTCCGCCTGGCAGGAGATGAACGAGCAGTGTCTGGAAACGATGGTCAGCGCTTATGAGAGCCGCGAGGAGTGGTCCGACCGCCTTCGCGCCGTCGCCTACCAGGTGATCGCCGGCCTCAGCAGCGACCCGTGCCGTGCCAGCTTCGGGGTCGAGGTGCTGGCTGCCGGCGACGCGGCCCGCGCCCGCCGCGACATGACGATGCGGGTGATCGCCTCGTTGATCGACGCCGGCCGCCAGGAGATGGAGGATCCCGAAGCCGTCCCTCACACAACGGCCGAGGCATTGGCCGGCTCCGCCTACGGCCAGATCTACTCGCGGGTGGTGCGGGGAGCGGTGGACGAGCTGCCGGATCTGGTTCCACAGCTGATGTCCGCTGCGGTGATGCCGTATTTGGGTATCGAGGCGGCTATGGCCGAGTTGACCCGGGACTCCGGCCCGCCGGAGGGATATGCTCGCGGTGTGGCTCGCAAACGCGTCGACAAAACCGAGAAGGCCTCATCTGACGGTATTGAGGACTATCCGCCCGAGCTAGCCCGTCTGCCACCCGGCCGTCACGGCCTGCCTCGCGAGTTCGTCACTCATAACCAGCGGGAGCGTCTGATCGCGGGTATCGCCGAGGCGATTGCCGAGAACGGTTACGCGGGCACGACGATCGCCCACATCACCCGCGCCGCCGCCGTCTCCCGCCGCACCTTCTACGAGCATTTCTCGAGCAAGGACGAGTGCTTTGTCGCCGCTTACGACACGGTGATGAAGGAGCTGCGTGAACGCGTCTCGGCGGCCTTCGACGAGACCGAGGAGTGGCCGCGGGCGATCAAGGCGGGGATCGACGCGATGCTGCAGTTCCTCGCCGCCGAGCCGAACCTGGCCCGCCTCTGCATGGTCGAGGCCTTGGTCGCCGGGCCGGCCGTGGTCGAGCGCTACGACGCCGCGATCCAGAGCTTCGTTCCCTACTTCCAGGAGGGCCGAGAGGGCCGCCCGCCCGAGGTCCTCTCGCGCCTCTCACCGACCACCGAGGAAGCGCTGGTCGGTGGCATGGTCTCGCTGATCTCGCGTCGGATCATCGCCGGCAAAACCGAGGAGTTGGAGGACCTGCTCCCCGACCTGGTCGAGTTCACCCTGACCCCGTACCTCGGCAGCGCCGAGGCGGCGGAGATCGCCAAGGGCTGAGTAGCCCCAAGCGGCGTCAGCCAACCGGCCAGTTCTCGACCTCCAGCTCTTCCATCGGGAAGTCGCGGGGATTGCCGGTCGCGAGTCGAGCGCCGACGCCAACCGCGGCGGCGGCGATCAGGCAATCAGCCTGACTGAGCGTTATCCCGCTTGCGGCAAAGCTCGCTCGCCAGCGTCCGGCGCGCTCCCCCTCGGCGCGCTCCAGCGGGGCGATCCGCAGAGCGCCCAGGAGGCGGCCGACGGCATCCTCCTCACTCGGTCTCGTGCCTCGCCACACCTCCTCGACGTTGATCGCGCAAATGTAGGGCGGCGGCCCTTCGCCGGACATCCTCTGCAGGCGTTTGGCCGCCGTGCGCCCGCGCAGCGCGTCGATCAGAACGGTGGTGTCGAGGAGCAGCTGGGCCACCTCAGCGCCCCGATGGCAGCGCGCTCACCCGATGCGCCCAGCATCTTCGCGGCGACCCCGCCTCACCCAAGCCGCGGGATCCTCGTCCCACTCATGCCCGTGATCGTCGACTGCGCCGAGCGCTCCCGCGATCTCGCGCCAGCGCCGCTCTTCATCGAGCGTGCGCTCGACTGCGTGGGCGATGAAGGCGCTTCTCTGCCGGCGCCCCGCAACACGATCCAGCTCGCCCACCAAAGCGTCGTCCAAGCTTATGTGTAGACGCATGTGTCGAAGTTAGCACACGATGCATCACCGCTAAGCGGTGCGTATCTCGCTGTTCAGGGCCGCGGCCGCGGCCGCGGCGGCATCGACGAAGTCCTCGCCCGAGGAGGCGTAGATGATCGAGCGGGAGGCGGCGATCAGGAAGGCATTGCTGCCGGCGACGCGGTTCGCGGCGACGGTCGCGGCGACGTCGCCGCCCTGGGCGCCGACCCCCGGGATCAAGATCGGCATCGTCGCCGGAATGTCCGCGCGGATCGCCGCCATCTCCTCCGGGTAGGTGGCGCCGACGACAAGGCCGCAGTTGCCCGCCGAGTTCCACTCGCGGGCGACGGCGCGGGCGACGTGGCGGTAGAGCGGCACGCCGTCGCGATCCTCCAGGTCCTGCAGCTCGCCCGCCCCTGGGTTGGAGGTGCGGGCGAGGACGAAGGCGAGCTTGTCGGCGCGCTCGAGGAAGGGGGCGAGCGCCGCGCCGCCGAGATATGGGTGGACGGTGATCGCATCGGCGCCGAGCTCGTCGAACGCCGCCGCGACGTAGCCGGCGTTGGTCGAGCCGATGTCGGCGCGCTTGGCGTCGAGGATCACGGCGGCGTCGGGGGCGCTGTCCCGGATCGCGCCGATCGTCTCGCTCAGGGCGCGAAAGCCCTCCGCTCCGAGCGCCTCGTAGAACGCGGCGTTCGGCTTGTAGGCGCAGGCCAGATCGGCGGTTGCCTCGACGATCTGCCGGTTGAACTCGATCACCCGCTCAGCCGGCCGCGCTCCCGGCGCGACCGACGCGGGGATGCGAGCCGGATCGGGATCGAGTCCGACGGCCAGATGCCTCCCCGCGGAGAAATGCGCCGCCAGCAGCTCAGCGCAGGTGTCGCCCCGGTCCATGGCCGGGAGCGTATCCCGCCCCCGCCTATTCCTCGCCGAAGAGCTGCAGGAAGGCGAGGCGGGTGAGGTCGTCGAGCAGGAGCTGGGCGCCCTCGGCGCGACCGCCGGCGATCTCGATGCTGAGCGATTCCTCGATCGCGCCGGCGACGAAGCCGGCGGTCATCGGGCTGGCGCCGGGGCGGGCGCCCGGCTCCTCGCGGGCGGTGTCGAGGGCGGCAGTGACCTGCTCGAGCTGGCGCTGATGGGCCAGCCAGGCGCCGCCTCGCGCCGCCCGCACCTCGATCAGCAGCGCCTTCGCCAGCAGTGGCTGCTCGGCGACGAAGCGCAGCAGCTCGGTCAGCCCGGCGCGGAAGCCCTCGCGCCAGCTCACAGCTTCGGCGCAGGCGTCACGCACTTGCTTGGCGAGGTCCTCTGCGGCCCCTTCATAGGCCCGCGCAAAGCACGCCTCCTTGCTGCCGAAGCGGCGGTGGAAGCGGTCCTGGGTGATGCGGGCGCGCTCGGCGACCTCGCGCACGGTCGTCTTCGCGTAGCCCATCTCGCCGGCGCTGAGCAGCATCGCCTCGAAGACGTCGGCGTCCGCGCTACGGTCCGGCTCCACCTCCTCCCAGGAGCGAACGGCGCGCAGTGGCCCGGGTGCTTCCATTCAGGACACCATAGCTTATGTTTGGGAACTTTCCCAACTCCATGTACCTGTTTCGTACCAATGGGAACTAGCGCTATCCTGGGCTTGTGCGAGCCCTGCCTGGCAAGGAGAACCGGCAGCCGCCCGGCCCCGAGCCGGTCAGCCGCGACGCCGCCGCCGCCGACCAGCGTCGCCGCATCCTCGCGGCGACCGCCGAGCTGATCGCCGAGCAGGGCTACCAGGAGACGACGATGGAGGAGATCGTCCGCCGCGCCAAGGTCGGCTACGCGACCTTCTACAAGCACTACCCGGACAAGGAGTCCGCCTTCCTCGCCCTGCTCGAGGCGGCGACCGATCGCACCGTGAGCCGGGTCGAAGACGCCTACAAGCGTGAAGAGGGCCCCTGGGCCGATCGGGTTGGGGCAGCGCTCGGCGTGCTCTTCGCCGACGTCGCGGCTCATCCCGCAGTTGCCCGCGCCGTCCTCGTCGAGGCGGTCGCCGCCGGCCCCGAGGCAGCGGCCAAGCACGAGGCGGCGCTGAAGCGGCTGGCGCCATTGTTGCGGCCGGGCCGCGAGCTCAACCCACGTCAGGCGCAGTTGCCCGAGAGCCTCGAGGAGACGCTCGCCGGCGGTGTCGTCTGGGTGCTCGGCCAGCGCCTGATCGCCGGCGAAGCCGACAAGCTGCGCGGCCTCCTGCCCGAGACCCTCGAGTTCGTCCTCCGCCCGTATATGGGCGAGGACGAGGCGGCGCGGGAGGCCGGCGAGGTCGCCGACGCGATCTCGGCCTAGCCCGCCACAGGACCGATGCCCGCCGAAGAGCTCGGCCCGCTGCCGGCCGGTCGCCACGGCTACAGCCGCGAGCAGGTCGAACACCACCAGCGCGAGCGCCTGATCGCCGGCCTCGCCGAAGCGGTGGCGGAGAAAGGCTACGCCGCGGTGACCCTGTCGGACATCGTTAAGCACGCCAAGGTCTCCCGCCGGGTCTTCTACGCCAACTTCGAGAGCAAGGAGCAGTGCTTCCTCGCCGCCTTCGAGGTGGTCGTCGCCCATCTGCGCGAGCTGGTCGCCGAGGCAGTCGAGGCAGTCGAGGGCTGGCCGCAGCAGGCGATCGCCGCCACCCGCGCCACCCTCTCCTTCCTCTCCTCTGAGCCCGACCTGGCCCGTCTCTGCCTGGTCGAATCGCGCGGCGCTGGCCCGGCGGTGGTCGCGAGGTTCAACGAGGCGGTGGGGGAGATGGCGCCGCTGCTCGCCCGCGGCCGGGCCGAGCGTCCCGAGGCCGAGCGCCTTCCCGCCTCGACCGAGGACTCGACGATCGGCGCCCTCGTCTCGCTCGCCTACCGCAAGGTCGCCGGCGGAGAAGCCGCGCAGCTGGAGGATTTGCTTTCCGACTGCGCCGAGCTCGTCCTCCTGCCCTACTTGGGCCCCGAAGAGGCCACCCGCCTCGTTCGCGAAGCGGCGTAGGACCAAAAGCCCTGCGATATCGGATGCCAGCGTCCACCGGTGGGGGCGGCCGCCGCTCTCGCGGCCCGCGCGACGCTAGGACTATCTGACGCACGTGTTGCGCGCAGAAGCGACCTTTCCCGCCTGAATCGGAGGGATAGGCGAACGGCGACCACCAGAACGCTCAACGCGCCTAGCCTCACCCTGCCGGTACTCGAACGTCTTGCCTTGGGAACGCATCTAGGAACGCGTTTTCTTTTTTGGGAACTTTTCTTGACAACTCCGTGGCGGAGTGCTTTCCTGGGCCTGTCGTCGGTACAGCCAGCACCTTCTAGGAACTGACTGCAACCGAATCGGCGAAACAGGGAAATACATACCGAGCTCGCCACATGGGGCCGCAAGGGAAGCGGCCGGCAGAGGGGCTCACGGGACAAGGAGAAGAGATCTAGATGCTCTCGCCACTACGCAACCGCTTCGGCATCCCGGGTGTGATCTCGGTGATCGCCCTCGTGTTCGCCATGCTCGGCGGCGCCTACGCAGCTTCAGACAACAGCGGCTCAGGCGATGCAAGCGCCTCAGCCAAGGCCAAGAAGGGCCCACGTGGACCGAAGGGGCCCAAGGGCGACACCGGCCCCGCGGGACCTGCCGGCCCAGCAGGACCAGCAGGCGCGAAGGGCGACACCGGCGCCAAGGGTGACAAGGGCGATACGGGCAACAACGGCGCAGCCGGGGCCAACGGCAAAACCGTCCTCAACGGGACCGCGACCCCAACTGCCGCAGTAGGAGCCCTCGGCGACTTCTACATCGAGACCGACGTCAACAAAATGTACGGGCCAAAGGCAGCTTCGGGCGCCAACGGAGGTTGGGGCGCTGGCACCGACCTGAAAGGCCCCGAAGGCCCTGAAGGCTCGCCCTGGACCGCTGGTGGCACTCTGCCGCCGGGCAAAACCGAGACCGGGACCTGGTTGATCTCCGAGAGCACGACTTTCGGGATGAACCCTTACAGCTCGATCTCCTTTCCGATCCCGCTTGCTGAGCCGGGCGACGAAGGCAGCGCCTTCGTCTTCCTTCAGCAAGCAACCGCGAACGAAGAATTCGGCAGGGACGAAACGACCGGAGAACCATGCGAAGTTGGCACTCCGGAATGCATCGATACGGGCTGTGAAGGGACGCTCGCAGAACCAACGGCCCCGCCCGGTGTCCTCTGCGTATACACCCAGTCCCAGACCTTTGAAAACGCGGGACCCTCCATCGAAGCGGCGACGAACTTCGAAGGAACCTTCAGCTCCTACGGCACTAGTGGCGCGATCCTGGTGGGCGGCTACCTCGAAGGCGAAGTGGAAGAAGCAGGGGGGGCAGTGAAAAAAGTCAAAACCGCGACGGTCAATGCCTACGGGACCTGGGCCGTCACCGCCCCGCTCGCGGGGCCATGACCTAAGGGATCTACCCATTGAACTCCCCTCCTCGCCGCCTCGATCCGCGGCGAGGAGGGGAAGCGGCCACCAAGACGCGGACACAAAACGATCAGGGAGCCAAAGTGGAGCATGCAGAGCACAAGAACAGCCATCTGGATACCGTCGCGAGGCGGCTCGGCCTCGCACTTTGCCTCCTTCTAATCGCAGCCCTCTTCACCGCCGCCTCCGCATCGGCCAGCTATGAGCAGGTAGCCGACTTCGGCAAAAACGAACTGTCGGAAGCGACCGGGCTGGCGGTGAACACGACCGGTGCCGGCGGCGTGCCGGCTGGGACCGTCTATGCGGTCGGCAAGACTGGTCGGCGAGTGAGCCGCTACAGCCCGAGCGGAGAGTTCCGCGTGGCTTGGGGATGGGGGGTTGGGAACGCCAAACAAGAATTCCAGCGCTGCGGCCCTGATGGGGAAAGCGCCTACCCAACCTGCGGACCTCTCCTTAACGACAGATGGGGAGAAGGCCCCGGGCAATTCTGGACGCTTTCCGGAGTGGCCGTGGAGCAGAGCACCGGCCGGGTGTATGTGCTCGACGGCAACGGTTTGCGCAAAAACGGACTGGTCCAAGTGTTTAGCCCCGATGGCTCCGAACTGCTGGCGAGCTTCGGTGAGCGCGGGGTGGAAGGTGAATCCTTTGACGAAGGGCCGGCCAAAATACATTCCAACGACCGAGCAAGCAGCATCGCGGTGCGCAACGGCGGCGTGGTCTATCTGACCGACTACAAGGCCCCCAGCGACAAATCGGGCGTCGAGGGACGGGTGATGGTCTTCGAAGACGGCGTCTACGCCGGCCACGGCCACGACATCGCCCCCTTCCCGCAGGGACCGAGGTACAGCCCCATAGGCCTGGCGACGGACAACGCCGGCAACCTCTACATGCACAGTGAAGACGCGATCTATGAGTTCTCGCCGGCCGATCGTCTGATGCCGATATGCGAGTTCCAGTTCTCGGCGGGGGGGATCCTGGGGATGAGCGTCGATCCGGCCACCGGCGCCCCCTTCTTCTACAGCTCGAAAGGCAAAAAAGAAATCCACCAGCTGAGCCCCTGCAGCTCAGAAGGCGAATTCGAAGAGGTGGGGACGATTCCGGTCAGTCCGAAACCGGCGGCAGGCTACCCGGTCCCGCTCGCCTTCAACCCAACCCTCAGCTATGAAGAAGGCCGCCCACCTGGGGCTCTCTACGCAGCCGACGGGTCAACTCGCCCTGGAGAACAAGGAATCGGCCACATCTTCGCCCAGCCGGTGAGCTTCCCGCCAGAAATCGAATCGCAATCGGTCTCGGGCGTGGGGGAATCCTCGGCGCTGCTCGAGGCAGAGATCAACCCCAACGGCGAGGACACCACCTACGTCTTCCAGTACCTGACCGAGGCGGCTTATGAAGCAAACGAACCGAGCGACCGCTTCGCAGGAGCAAGCGAAGCCCCAGTAGGCGGGGCATCGCTCGGCGGCGGCCTGGCGACGCTGCCGGCTTCGGTCCCGGTAACGGGCCTCGCGCCCAACACCGCCTACCGCTTCCGCACGGTGGCCACCAACGTCGAAGGAACGGACGAAGGCGAGGCAAAGAGCTTTCGCACCTACCCCATGACCCCCTCCGGCCTGCCCGACGGACGCGCTTATGAGCTCGTCACGCCGGCCGATAAGCATGGCGGGCAGCCCTTCTCGCTCAACCCTGTGCTGGGCAGCTGCGGAATCGGGTGCAAGCCCGGCGTCAACTCAGAGGCCTTTCCCAGACAGATCTCCTCTAACGGGGAAGCAATCGTCTACTCGGGCTCCCCCTTCTCATTAGAGGAAGGCGCCTCCGTATATAACGAGTACCTCTCAAAACGCACTGCCACCGGATGGCAGACGACCAACCTCAGCCCGGCGCTGATGGGATCGAGCAAACAGGGCTACAGAGCCTTCAACGCGGATCTGAGCCAGGGGGTTCTCTACCAAGAGCTGCCAACGCTCTCACCCTCGGCCCCCGCTGGCTACGCGAACCTCTACCAACAACCCTCGGCAGACCCCGGGGCGCTTACGCCTCTATTGACGAGCGCGCCGCCCAACAGGCTGCCGGCAGCCGCCGAAGAAGTCTTCTCGATCGCCTATGCCGGAGCCTCGAAGGACTTCAACCACCACTTCTTTGCCGCAAACGATGCCCTCGAGGGTTCGGTCCCGTCGGCCATCGATGGTGGCGCGAGCAAAGGGAACCTCTATGAGCTCGACGGCGCGACGCTGCGGCTTATAAACGTGCTGCCTGACGAAAGCACTGTTCCAGGGGCCTTCTTCGGATCGAAGAACCAAGCGCAGGGCGAAACCTCCAACCTCTCGCACGCGATCTCCGACGATGGCTCGCGGGTCTTTTGGAGCTCGGAAAGCGGCCAGGTCTACGTGCGCAAGGACGGCTTGAGCACCGAGGAAATCCCCGACGCGAGCGGCAAATTCCTCACCGCCTCGGCTGACGGCTCCAAGGTCCTGCTCACCAACGGCTTGCTCTATGACGTCGAGGACCTCGCCGCCCCGCCGATCGACTTGAGCGAAGGCGAAGGCGGCTTCCTGGGGATCACCGGCCAAAGCGAGGACCTCTCGAAGATCTACTTCGTCGATACCGCAGTGCTCGACGAAGCGCCGAACGATCAGGGCGCGGTCGCCCAGGCAGGCCAGGCCAACCTCTATGCCTGGGAGGAGGGTGGCGTGGCGAGGTACGTCGCGACGCTAGCGCATGCGCCCGAAGCCGACGATAACCCGGGAGGGGGCGCGACGTCTGGAACCTGGACGGCTTCACCCACGAACCGCCTTGCCCAGGCCAGCCCCGATGGCCGCTGGCTCGCCTTCCGCTCCAAAGCGGCGCTGATCGACGGCTTCGAGAACGTCGGGGCCTGTGAACTCGCGGGAGAATCTCCCCCCGTCTTCAAAACCTCGGCCTGCAAGCAGGTCTACCTCTATGACTCGGCCACCGAAGAGCTGCTCTGCCCCTCCTGCAACCCGAGCGGAGAAGCGCCGCACGGCCCCTCGACCCTGCCGCGGTTGGACTCCGGCCAGGGCCAGCAGGACCCCCAACCCCAGCCCCGCTACCTGAGCGACGCCGGCCGCCTCTACTTCGACAGCCAGGACGCGCTCACCATCCGCGACACCAACGAGAACGTCGAAGACGTCTACCAGTACGAGCCGCAGGGAGTCGGTGACTGCAAACGCGAACGCGGCTGCGTCTCGCTGATCTCAGCCGGGCGCGAACCGGGCGACTCCAACTTCCTCGCCGCCGATCCGGCAGGGAAGAACATCTTCTTCACCACCCGCGATCAACTCCTGCTCGAAGACCGCGACAAACTGGTCGACGTCTACGTCGCCCGCGAAGGCGGGGGTTTCCCGACTACTGCGCAAAGCGGCGGCGGCGAGTGCCAGGGCGAAGCCTGCCAGCCCTCCCCGATCGTCCCCCCCTCC
Organism: uncultured Solirubrobacterales bacterium; assembly: GCA_963824215.1. Taxonomy (GTDB): domain Bacteria; phylum Actinomycetota; class Thermoleophilia; order Solirubrobacterales; family 70-9; genus VRUE01. The sequence goes on from CAWGOE010000001.1 coordinate 491,338, forward strand.
CCGACGCCCGCCTCGGGCTTCACGGGGGCCGGCAACCTGAAGCAGGGCGGCCCGACGAACAAACGCTGCCCCAAGCCAAAGCGCAAGGTGCGTCGCAAGGGCAAGACCCGCTGCGTGAGCGCGAACCGAAAGCGCCAAGGCAAAAAGGCCCAAGTGCGCCACAACCAAGGAGGCGGGCGATGACTCGGCAGGCAAGGCTCTTCGTATCGCTCCTCGCCCTGGCGCTCTGCCTCATCGCGCCAGCCGCGGCGCAAGCCGACTTCGGCTTCGTACCCGGCAGCGTCTCCGCTGCCGCGGAAAACAAAAACGGCACGCTCGCCACCGAAGCGGGCTCTCACCCCTTCGCATACACGGTCAGCTTCGCCTTAAACACCGACCCCGGCGGAGCGCTCGAAGGCGGCGAAGCGCGCGACATCATCGCCGAGCTGCCACCGGGCCTGATTGGCAACCCGCTCGCTGTGCCGCGTTGCTCGCGCGCAGCGTATGAGGGCGTCCTCCCCAATTGCCCCGCGAACACCCAGGTTGGCGTGCTCAGGGCCAACCTGCCGGGCATCTCCGCCGAAGTCCAGCTGCCGATCTTCAACCTCGAGCCCCCGCCGGGCATCGCCGGGCAGATCGGCGCTGGCGCGGTCAACCTGAACGTGCTGCAGAGCGCCTCGGTCAGAAGCGAGCAGGGCTACGGGCTCACGGTCGGCGCCTTCAACATCCCAAACGCGGTGATCTCCGGCACCGAGACGATCTGGGGGGTGCCGGCCGATCCGAGCCATGACCTCGAACGCACCGGGAACCAGCTCGACAACGGTGGCCCAGGGGTCCCCTCCGACGCTCCCCCGCTGCCCTTCCTCACCCTGCCTGCCAATTGCGAGGAGACGCTGCAGATAACGCTCAAGGCTGACTCCAAACTCGCCCCGGGCGTCTTCGTCGAGCAGTCGGCCCCAGCCTTCGGATCGCCAGACCCTTTGGTGCGCTGCGACGCGGTTCCCTTCGCCCCCCAAATCGCCGCCCAGACGACCGGCCGCCTGGCCGAGAATCCGACCGGCCTCGATTTCGAACTGAAGTTGCCAAACCAGGGCCTTTTGGCCCAAGGCGCGATCGCCGAAACCCAGCCCCACAAAGTCCGCGTGACGCTGCCCGTGGGTGTTACCGCCAATCCAGCGCTGGCTGAAGGTGTCGGTGTCTGCACTCCGGAGCAATACAAAGCCGAGAAGGCGGACACTGCCCCAGGCCAAGGCTGCCCCGCAGCGTCGAAAATCGGCTCGATAGTAGGCCACTCCCCACTGGTAGAAGAGCTGATCGAGGGCTCCCTATACCTGGCCGAGCCATATAACAACCCAAGCAATTCCCTAATAGCCCTCTACATAGTCGCCCGCGTGCCAGAAAGAGGCGTCCTGGTCAAGCAGGCCGGCAAGGTGGAACCGGATCCAACCACGGGCCAGCTCGTGACCACCTTTGAAGGTCTGCCCCCGTTGCCATACACCGACTTCAAGCTCCACTTCAGAGAAGGCGGCCGCGCGGCGCTGATCACCCCACCAGCCTGCGGCTCCTACACCACCAAAGCGGAGCTCTATCCCTTCTCTGATCCAACCAAAGCCACTCCCGCCGCCTCGGTCTTCGGGATCGAGCGCGGAGTCGACGGCGGGGCCTGCCCCCCTGGCGGAGTGCCGCCCTTCAACCCCGGCTTCGAAGCCGGCACGCTCTCCAACTCAGCCGGCGCCTTCTCGCCCCTGCAGATGCGACTGACCCGCAAAGACGGCGATCAGGACCTGACCAAGATCTCGACCACGCTGCCACCAGGCGTGCTCGCCTCCCTGGCCGGAGTCGGCAAATGCTCAGACGCCCAGATCGTCCAGGCCCAAGCGAGGACCGGGCCCCATGGGGGGATGGAAGAGCTGGCGAGCCCATCGTGCCCAGCCTCTTCCAAGATCGGCCGCACCGAGACCGGCGCCGGAGTGGGAGGAACCCTGCTCTACGTCCCAGGCAACCTCTACCTAGCCGGCCCCTACAAAGGCGCTCCGCTGAGCGTGGTAGCGATAGTCCCCGCAGTCGCAGGACCATTTGACGTCGGAACCGTCGTAGTCCGCCTGGCGCTTCGCTTCAACCCGAGGACCGCCCAAGCAGAAGCGGACGGAGCATCCTCGGACCCGATCCCCCACATCCTCAGGGGCATCCCGCTGAAGGTCAGGGACATCAGGGTCCATGTAGATCGACCCAGCTGGATCTTCAACCCGACCTCTTGTGAATCCACTTCCACTCTGGCGAAGCTCTGGGGCGGAGGGGTGGACGCCTTCAGCACGCTTGACGACTCGCCGCATTCAGTCGCAGCTCGCTTCCAAGCAGCCGATTGCGCCAACCTCGCCTTCAAGCCACGTCTTGGCTTGAAGCTGAAAGGCGGCACCAAGCGCGGATCCCACCCAGCCCTGACCGGCACCTACAGGCCACGCGCAGGCGATGCGAACCTCGAGGGCCTCGTCTTGCGCCTGCCTTCCTCGGCCTTCCTCGACCAGGCCCACATCAGGACGATCTGCACCCGAGTGCAGTACGCGGCCAACGGAGGCAACGGCGGCGGTTGTCCGAAAGGATCGGTCTACGGACAAGCGACCGCTCACACCCCGCTGCTCGAGGAGCCACTGAGCGGCCCGGTCTACCTCAGATCCTCAAACCACAACCTGCCCGACTTCGTCGCCTCACTGCATGGAATCGTCGACATCGAAGCAGTAGCCCGCATCGACTCCAAGAACGGCGGCATCAGGGCCACCTTCAGCGATCTCCCCGATGCCCCGATCACCAAAGTCGTGGTGAGGATGCAGGGAGCCAAAAAGGGACTGATCGTCAACAGCCGCAACCTCTGCGGGGCTAAGTCCAGGGCCAACGCCGACTTCGTCGGGCAGAACGGTCGGCGGTATGGGATTAGGCCTGTGATGGAGGCTGGGTGCGGGAAGGCGCGCAAGAAGAAGCGCTGAGCTGAGCCGAGGCCCCTAGCCAGACGCGAACCGGACCACTTCTTAGGAGTCCGGTATTCGAGTACCTTTGCGCCAAGATGACCGTCGCAGCGTACTCGGAGCGTCACTACGAGCTTGCCATCAACATCGAGCTGGTCTCGAAGTCGAACGAATACGTCGTACCGACCTCGAATCAAGAGAAGGGCCTCGGGTGGGATATCGCGCTTGTCCCCGCCTTGCCGAAGCTTTGGGCATCGCTAACCGAAGGCACTACGGGCGTCGGAGAAGGCTTCGGGCACGGAGTGCCGAGCGCCACGAGTCTGTTTCTTCAGTACAAGCGGCCCGAATACCTCTGGGCACGTAACGCGAAGGAGGCATCCAGGCGTCAAACCACATTTCGAAAACACACTCCCTACTATCGCTTCGAGCTCAGCAAGGAACAGCTCCAGCGCCTTCTGAAGCTTCAGCGTGAAGTGGAAGGGCAGGCTCGCGTCTGTTATGCCGCTGGTGTGTTCCATACACGCTCGGACTTCTACGGCTTGAAGACGAACTCGTCTGTCGCCGAACACTCGGTATTCGTCACCCTGGAGCAGGTGAGGACCGCCCTCCAGGAAGAAGCGCAGGAAGCTCCCGAAACCGATCACCACGTCTGGAGCTATGACGAGAACGGCGACAACGGACTGCTCAGCTCCGAGCCGCGCCCTCTCGAGGGATTGGGCTTCGAGGAACTGAAGTCGAGCCTGCAGGAGCAGAGGCGAGAGACTCTCGAACCACTTCGGCGGCATGTGACGAGCCTCAGCGGCCAACTGCAGACCTGGATGAGGACGATCGACCGGGACCAACTGCGGACCGAACGCGCCCGATTTGACCCGGGCTATGAGCTGGAGCTGCTTCGTGTCGACCAGATCTCAACCAGGTTCGCGGAGATCTACGACGGGTCCCCGGAGGAGGCTCGCTCGGTCGTCGAGGTACAGCAGGCGCTCGATGAAGCCGGCATAGGATGGTTCGTCGGAGTCCCCGTCAAGCGTCGCCCGCGCTGAGCACACCGTCGGGTGTAGTGCCCCGAGCTGGATTCGAACTAACCAATAGCTCAAGGACATTAGGTTCGCTCTTATCTGCAGCTCGCCGGGTTCGTACTCCGGCCTTAGGCAGCTTCCATCGTACGCGGGTTCAGGCGTCGCCCAGCATCCGTTCACGCAGCGCTTGGCTCAACCTGTCGAAGCGCCGCGATTCTTCCGCCTCTTTTGCCAGTCTTGAAGCTTGCGGAGCGATCGGCGCTTCGTACTTCCCTTTCGGGCCATAGGGGTTTTCGGTCGGACCGTCGAGTATGTGCACGGCCAACTGGGCGATACGGGCACCCGGATAGAGCTTTATTGGACTGTCGCCATCGTTGACGAGCTCCAGCGTCAAACAGCCCTTGAAGCCGGGCTGGACCATGATCGCCGTGGCTACGATCAGACCGACCCGACCCCATGAGGAGCGGCCCAGTACATAGGCACCGAGGTCGTCGGGCAAGCGCAGGTACTCGAGCGTTGCGGCAAGCATGAAGTGGCCTGGGTGGAGCCAGATTTCCTTGCCATAGGGGACAACGATGCGTTCCTGCATGTGGTCGATGTCCGTCTGGGAGAGCTTGGTCGGATCGAGTCCGGCGTCCAGGGTGCGACGTAGGACAAGGAACTCGGTCCCGAGGCGTAGGTCGATAGAGGCCTCGCCAACCTGCCCGTCGTCGAAGCGGGGAGTGACGATCAGACGGGTGGCGAGCGGGCGATCGTTGATCGCTTTCCACAGGTCCTCGTGCTTAAGCAGCGTCATTGAGCCTCGCTCTCTCGCCAGAGGCGCAGGGTCGTGCTCATCTCCAGAGACTTGGCGACGAATCGGTGATAGTCCGTCTCGCCGATCGCCCGGGGGATGGCATCGGGCAGGCCACCGTGCTTGTCGAGTACCTGCAGCCAGCTTGCCAGCAGGATCTCGTGGTGCATTGCCGCCTCCCCATCCTCATGCTCGACCGGGATCACGTCGTTGTCGAGCAGCTTCGCCAGGTGCTCCTCTCGCTTCTCCCAATTCGGGGCCGCGAACAGGCGGTCGTCGACGGTGGTCTCGACAAGATCGAGGATCGTTGTCAGGGAGTTGCGGCACACTCGCTCGGCGAAGGAGCCGACCGTGCCCGGGACTTTCGACGGGCCCTCGCCGGCATGGACGACCCACTCCCAAATGCGGCGCAGGCGGCCTTCGAGGTAGGTGGACCATCCATGCCGCTCAGCGAGCATCGAGACGAGCTTGATCCGCAGTGCCATGCTCGGATGCTCGTCGTCGGGCTTTGCCCATCCCACCGAGAGGCCCATCTCTGCGAGAGCAAAGAGGTAGGAAGGGCCAGAAGAGCGAACGCGAGCGCGTCGCAGAAGAGCTCTTCCAGCCACCTTGTGGCCATGCTCGGGCCTTCCTCGCGAAGAAATGGGAGCAGCTCCCCCGAGGGTTCGCGCACCGGCGTCGTCGAGCATCCGGTCGTAGTCGCCGGAGTCACGCAAGGGCCTCAGGGCGGCGTCGACCAGCTCCTTCTCATCGACCGCCGGGTGACTCAACTCGTGCGCGAAGATGCTGTGGAGCAGCATCGTGTGCCGCGCATGCGCAGGAAAGGCGAGCACGACCGGCACTGGCCCCTCGGGCAGTTCCTCTTCGAGCTCTTCTTCCAGCAACCAGTCGAACGGCCAGCTGGAGGTCGAGTACATGTAGTCAGCGCTCTCGACGGGGGTGACCTCGACGCCGGAACCGAGCAGGTCGAGCGCGATCTCGTCGGCGAAGTAGAGAGCCCCGAGGTCGAGCATCTGCTGCTCTTCCGGTCTCAGCCACAGCAATGAGCAATGCGTGGCCCAAATCAGTTGGGTGTAAAACCGCAATGCCCTGGCACCGGCCTTCTTAGCGGCGTCGCTACGTGCCCTGGGGTAGTTCGCCCTCCCCTTCGTCGATTCTCTCCGAGAGAGCTTTCAGCGCGTCGGTGACGTGGTCGGCGAGAATCTCACCCCGTCTCCCCGGCGAGCGGCGGGATTCGATCTCCCCGGAGATCTCCCCCAACAGCCTGCGTGCCGCGGCTAGGACGAAATGGAAGTCGTCGTCCGTGGCAGCCAAGGCGCCCTTTTGCGGGTGTGGACGATCCCATTGGCCTGGCCGAGCTCGAATTCGCTGATCTCCGTGAAGACCTCCAGCGCGACCTCGAGCTGGCTGTGCTCCGGTTCCTGCCCGGCTTGCGCCGCAAGGGCATCCAGGGTCTCCGCGAGGTCAGTCAGCGCTTTATCGATGCTGCCCTCGTCCTCGCCTAGGTCGGCTACGAGGACGACGGCGCTACGCACCTTGCGCGCGCTCTCGCCGCCGAGCATGTTCTGGGACCGGCGGGCGCTGCCTTGGGCACGTGCTTTTTCCGGGCTGGCTAGCGCCCGCAGTATCTCGCCACCGCCCGTGAGCGAGCGGCACATGCGCTCGTCCGGGGTCGCGCCGGCAAGGACCTGGTCGATCGCCCAGATAACCGCATTGGCCTTGAGGCCGGAGCGGACTACCGACGAAAGCTCCTCTAGTCGTTCGAAGTCACGCATGAGGTCCCCTCATAGTCGCCGATCTCGCGTGGAGACGAAGCTCGGATCTCAATAGTTGCATGCAACTATCTTCTCTAAGCAACCAGACGTAAGTTCTCAAAGGAAAATGTTGGTGTTCTGTCACAGTTGTATGCAACTTTTGTGACGCAAGAGATCCAATCTTCCATCTTCTCGGGCCGCGCCCATTGGCTCGACATTGCTATGGCGCTCAGCGACCGCCCGATGACCATGGCTGAGTGCGCAAGGCGTCTGGGATTGGCGAACGCAGTTGTACGCCGCCCGCTGCGCGAGATGCATGAGGCTGGACTGTTGGAGGCGGACGCCGAGTCGTCCAGCCACGGGACTCACTACTGGTTGCGCGAAGATCTCGTCGATCAGCTCGAAAGGGAGGTGATCGACAGCCAGCCGTCGGGGAAAGTGCTTGTGGGCCAGGCGGTACTGACTGTGGAGGAGATCGGACCGCTAGATCTTGCCAACGCGCTTATGGCGACCGATCTCACCCATTGTGTTGCCTGGGTCGCCGAACTAGGTCCCGGTGGGAGCTTCTTCGTCGTTCTCGATGGCAAGAACACGTCCGCAACGGCCCACGGCCGCCTGATCGCTGCGATTGAAGGAGCCGGCGGTTCTTGCAAAGCCGGACGGGCGACCCGGATCATGGACGCGAAGGCCTGGCGACGTCTACTTGCGGCATACCGCGACGCTGCAACCCAGTGATGGTTTGATGCTCCGAGTCGAAGTCCTCGGTCCATCGGTCGATGACCTAGGACAGAGAAGCGAGAATAGGCCTACCTCCGCCACGGGGGCGTTCTATCCCCCGTTGCAGGCATGGCCCACATCTGGATAGGACAGAAACAGCGAGTGGGGATGAGGTAGGGACGGGTAGGGACACCGCTAGGGTCGACCGCTGACACCTAATTTTGGCTCTAGAGAAGGCCTTGAGAAATGCCCCGAGCTGGATTCGAACCAGCGGCCTACTCCTTAGGAGGGAGTCGCTCTATCCAGCTGAGCTATCGGGGCCGGTTGCCGCGAAAAGGCTCTGCTGAGCCGTTCCCGGCGATTGCCCGTCGTTCGCGTTCGGCTCGATCTCGGTCTCAATCCGGCCTCCGCTGCCCATTGCTGCCCATTCGAGGGCTGCATCGAACTCGCGAAGCGCCGCACCGATCAGCCTCTCGCGGCGACGCACAGCACTAGCGTAGACCTTCATCGAGAAGCCCGGCTCGGTGTGCCCAAGCTGGGCCGCTACGTACACGGGATCGTCGCCCAGAGCGAAGCGCAGGCTGGCGTAGAGGCGGCGCAACGAGTGCGGCGTGACTGCCTCATCGATCGGGCGGATACCTAGGTCAGCGAGCCGCAAATTGGCGCGGCGAATCGCGGTCTTCAAGCGCCGCTCGACGTTGCTGACGCTCTGCCGCTGTCCTTTGCGGTTGGGGAACATTGGGCCTTCGCTACTGCGACGGGAGCGCCGCTTGTGTTCTGCCAGTTCCCGGCGCAGGGCCACTGGAAGATCGACCTGGCGAACTCCGGCGTCAGTCTTAGCTGCTGCGACTGTGAGGGTGCCGCTGGCCGGGTCGAAGTCGGGCCAGTCGAGCCCGCACGCCTCGCCATTCCTCAGGCCGGCCCCAGCCATCGTCGCCACCATCGGCCGCAGCTTCCGGGCCGCCTCGAGTAGCGATGGCAGCTGCTCCGGCTCGATCGTCGGCCGCTTCGGCGTCGTGCGCTTGGCGCGCCGCCTACGACCTCGCGCCGGGTTGCGCGCCGGGTCGGTGTGGCCGTAGTCGCCGGCGGCGTCGAGGATCATCGCCAGTAGACCGATCGACTTGTTGATCTGGTTCGGTCCCAGCGCCCCCTCGCGCAGCTTTGCGGCCTTGTAGCGGTCTACGTCCTCGGGACTGATTCGATCAAGCCGCGTTCGCGCGAAGTGGGGGAGCAGATGGCCACTGAGCATCCAGCGGTAGCTCTGGACAGTCTTCGGGCGCAGCTCCGGCTCCCGGTTCTCCATCCATTCAGATGCGAATTGGTGGAAGGTTGGTGCCTCTTGGATCTCAGGCGCAGGAGCGGGCTCGTAGGGCTGCCAGATCCCCCGCTCAACATCGGCCAGCACGTGCCGCAGCTCTGCCTCCGCGCGGCGGCGGTTCCAGCCCTCCTCGAAGGTTCCCAGCGTTAGGTAGCGCCGCTTCCCGTAAGCGCGGAACCGGATCGCCCAGCCTCGGCCGTCACTCGGCTCGATTACCTGCCCGGTTGCTTTGCGGGGCATAGCTACCTAAGCCGCAGGCGGCGGCTCGTCCTCCCCCTCGCCACGAATCGGAAGCAGCCGCACCTCGCTCCCTCCGCCAGCCGAAGGCCGTCCGCCCGCTTACCCGAGCGGGCGGGCGGATCGGCCGCCGTTTGCTCACCGGCCTTCCGCAGTACGCGCGCCGCGATCTGAGGGTCGAAGCGAAGCCGTGGTTTGGGCCCGCTGCCCAGCTTGACCGCGCCCAGCTCGATCGCGTGCGAGTAGACCCAGGAGCGCTCGGTGCCGAAGCGCCGCGCCAGCTCGGCGGCGTCGACCAGCTCTCGACTCTGCAAGCCGCGTTGTTCGAGAATTTCGACAACGCGGCGAGCAATCGCTTCGACAGTTGGCGGGTCGAGCTTGATGCGTGCGGATGCCATCGCATTGGTTGTCGCGAAAGCGCCTCGATTGCATCGCGAACATCCGTCCAGAATCCCGAACCTATGTTCGGTTCCCAGTGTGTCGTGCTGTGGCGTTGGGGCTTCTGAGGGGCTAGTGATAGGGCGTGAGGGGGCTGCTGTTGGGGGGCTTTGAGCTGCGCCATCGGATTGAGCTGATCTGGTGGGGCTACTGAATTGGCTTTTGGCTGTGTGATTGAGAGATGGATGGACTGGCTTTGCCTATTGCTCCTTTTGGCTTCATCTCATTGGATGGGGCGATTGAGAATCGCCCCGGCTGCGCGTCACCCGGCGTCCAGGCAATGCCGTCCATCAGGACGCTCGGCTCAATCTCAAGCGCCGTGGCCAACTTGACCAGCGTGTCGATCCGGGGCATCCGCGCTCCCTTCTCCAAGAGCCCGATCGCAGTTCGGTGCATCGAGGCAAGCGAAGCAAGCCCTTCCTGAGAGAGATTGGCCCGTTCACGGCAGCGCCGGAGGTTCGCGGCGAACCGCGCGGCGCACTCCTCGGAGGCCATCTCTCAGCCCCCCAGAAGCTCGTTGAAGCGAATCGCCGCCCTAGTGGGCATGACGATGCCGCCAGGACAGCGAAGCAGCCCCAGGCCGGTCAAGTCGCGAACCGCCCGCTCCATCCGGTCGTCTTCGGCGAACTCCAAAGCTCCCGCCGTGATCTCCCGCACCAGCTCCGGGACAATCAGATGACTCGGATGAGCCACGAGAACATGCGTCAAAACGATCTCTTGGTCGCGAAGGTCCTGAGCTTCGGTCGGCGGGGCACCCTCGCAGTCCGCACCACTAGGCTGGTCTTGCATGGGAAAGCACTCCTTTCCTGTGCCACGCCCCCGGCTGTTCCACCAGCGCGGGGGCACTTTCTTGTTGGAAGCCGAGGCTACCTCAGCTTCCGTTAAAACACAAGTGTTGAGACAGGTGGATCAAGACGCCTGCGTTTGAGACGGTGCTGAGAAGGATGCGCCGCTCAGACCAACCCCAACCCGCCTTAGGCAAAGCGATCCGTGGGCAGCGCAACAAGCGCGGAATGACCCAGGAAGCCCTGGCCCACGCCGCAGGCGTCACTGTCGGCCACCTCTCAATGATTGAACGTGGCCACTCCAATCCGACCTGGGGGACGGTCAAGGCGATCTCCAGCGCTTTGGGGATGTCCTTGGGCGAGCTCGCTGCCCTGGCAGATAGCTTCGAGCCGTAAGCCCTCGTCAAATGGCCTATTTCCCAGAGTTACTTAACGACGAACGCCTTTCAGGAGTGCACGGAGTCAACAGGGCCCTCGCTCCCAAACGACGAGTTTCGCTTATTGACCGCTCAGACCTTGGGCTCGCCGAGTCAGTTATCAGCAAACATTGTCAGTCCTGGGGTGGGTTTTGCGATCTTCTAATACCTTGTCGCCGTACCAGCCGCGTACCGCCAGCGCCCTGGATGCGCCTAGTTGACGAACTTGAGATCCAAACGGTAGAGGGTGGTGATGTCCTTTCTGGAAAGCAGCTAGATAGGTCGAGCTGGTTTCTGTACGACAACTATGGAATTGGGGAGTCACTACTTCCAATATTGGTCAGTACGGGATCAAACGACTCCAGCGGCCGGGTTGTTCGTGTACCCAGCCTTGGTCGAATCGATCCTTGGTATGTGGCATATCTAGGAATCCTGGGCACCTGGCCGCGGCGGTTCGATCAGCGCTTACTGCAGTCGCTGAGCTACCGACAGGACTTGACTTGGGACGACGTTATCCCGACGGTTTTTGAAGACGTACAAGGCAGCGCCGCCGATCTGCTTGAGCGGCTAAGGGACCCCAAGAGCCTACCCCCCGTCGGAGCATCATCCTTGTATTTGCATCGAGCCTCTGCTCATCGAAATCTGGGAATAGGCGGCGGACTAAAACTCCTCAACCAACCAACCTCTAATTTAGGTCTTGTCGGCCCTAACTTAGTAGTGGTGTATGAGCCGGGCAGCGTTTCCGATCTATCCTTGCTTTGGGCATTGCGTGCTCTTCATGGATTGCCACCGGGTTTTCCGTTGGCTATTCCAAGAACCGAAGACGTAGGAAGCATTCTTGACTATTGGGTGACTGAATATGCGCAAGAACACTTCGGTATGGGAGGGGACCGTCGCTTTTGCATAGTGAGTACGTCTCTTAAGAAGGAAGCCCTTCAGGCCTACGTGTCAGATCGATCCCACCATTGGAGGGTCGGCGACTACAGAGAGTATTTGCAGCCCCCACGTATGCCGGCGCGGGTTAGCGTAGATCTAGTTTCGTTTTCCGACGGGATTGGAAATGTGGCCACGTGGGGACCCAGTGATCGGGATGAGCTGGACCAAATTAGGTCCATACGCCGCCCGCAACTCTTGAGCACGGTCAGCTTGCGCTCACGTCCCCTGCCACCGGTGAAGAGTCTGCGACCAAAATACGAATTTCTCAGCGGCCCAAGAGGCGATGGAGTGCAAATGGAAGCCGGGGAACCGAACACGATCGAAGCGTTCTCGTGGCCTGTCGGTTGGGATGTTCTCGAGGCGGCGGTGAAGGATCAGAACTTAATAGCCAAACCTAGTCCAGCAGGTCTCGCCGGGGCGGCCTTGTATGAAGCGCTTGGCTCGTTATGGGAGGTGCGTGGCTTGATCTCTATGCCCATACTTGAACTCCTCAATCGGCTTGCCGAGCGCCGCGGAATGTCCTGGTTTCGGGATCGGGCTCGTCGATTAACTAACGAGGTGGCAGGGGCTGAGTCCGAGAGCAAGCGACTCGCAGTTATCGAGAAAAAGATTGATCAGCTATCTCTTCGCCAGTTTGAGGGCGAAGAGAGGGGAATTACGGTGGACCAAGTTAGGAAGGTCCTTCTTGGTGATCGTGAAGCAGCAAGACACTGGGTGAAATGGGCCGAGGCGCGTCAGTTGATTATTCGGGGAGTAGAGGTTTCATGCCCAAAGTGTCTACAAGTGTCTTGGCGAGGGCTTGGCGAAGCAGCGCCGCCTATCTACTGCCGGGGATGTAGTGAAAGTATTAGTGAGCCGTATCGCGAGGATGGACTCGTATTTCGATATCGCGCTGGCGAGCGTTTGCTGCAAGCAGTTGAGCATGACGCAATCGTGCATGTTCTTGCAATGCATTGGTGGGCGGAGCTGTGGTCTGGAGGGGCAAGTAAGCGTGCTGGCGTGTTCGGAGCCTATCCAGGGGTAGATCTCCTTGACCCAGATTCTGGGGAAAGTATAGGTGAGGTGGATGTGCTCCTCGTCCTTGCTGACGGTTCACTTGGCGTAGGTGAGTGCAAGCGTCATGGTGTTGGATTTAATGAGGCTGAGCGCACCAAGCTCGACTCTGTGGCGGGAAAACTCAATGCACGGTTCAAGTTTGCGGCTACTACGTCATGGGCCCGGGATTGTCCGGATATCTGGCCAGAGAGTTTCGCGCCTCCACCATCAGATCCACCTCGCTACGTATTGAGCGGTGAGCATTTGTTTGAACTGTTTCCGAGGGCGGAACCACTTATGGAGTGGCCCGAGCAATCGCTGAAGCAACACGAAAAACACCACCGTCAGTTTGTGGAAAGGCTTCCGGACATACTCGGGGCTACCCGTGGCCCTCTTAAGGTTCGAACTGATTGAGTGGGACATGCTCTCCTTCCCTCGACTATGGTCGGGCGCGGTTCAGTTTGAGATGAGAGAGCAAAGTACTTCGGCATCGCCACGCCGATGACAAAATAACTTCTATGGCAGCAAGTGATGGAGATCACGCCGGGTACGGACGCAGGCTTTCCGGCCTCTTAGTCCCCGATTCTCCCGCGACTTTGAGTGAGTTGGCCCTGCCTGGAACCGCAGTCGATCCGATGGGACAGGTCGCCGCCTACGCCAGCGAGGAGGAACTCGAACTCCCGGTGAGCAGCGTCGACGATATTCGCGCGCGCCTTGCAGGGGTCAGCTTCGAGCCCGCGATGCACCTGGCCGGGTTCATCAACGCGAAGGTCCACGCATTTCGCCACGATGCGCAGCGCCAGCTCCGACTTGCGAAGATCCTCTTCAGTGAGGGCCTGCTGGCGGCGCTTGGTCGGCTTGTGTCCGGACATCCCAACTCCCTCCCTTTTGCGGAGCAGAACTGTTTCGTGCTTGAGCGTCTGCTGATTGAAGCTGCGGCCGAAGCACCTGCCGATCAGGATCTATCCTCAGGGGAGTTCGAGGCCATTGTCATGGCTCTGCTCGGGTGCAGTTCGGTGGCGCGCGGGGTCGCTGAGGAGACCGCCCCTCAGAATTCCAGAGATCTCTTGGACTGGCTTTCATTCTTCGTCCAGAACGGCGCCTACAACAGCTCACGCCAGCCGATGGGCGAGATCGTTCGCGCACAGGAGCTGTTCAAGCGTCTCGCGGCACTTCCAGAATTCCAAGACCCACGCTGCCCGATCGAGTCGTGGTGCTTTGAGGACTATGGCTTCGACATCGGCGAGCAGATGACTTTGGGGTTTGCTTTCTGGGCCCTTACCAACACCTACGACGATGCTGAGGACGCGAACTATCCGGTCCGTATTAAGCCGGAGCACGTCGATGACCTGCTCAGTAAGTTGAATTGGCTTGATCGGCGCGAGCAAGCACTCGACGTTCTCTCGGCGACGCGGGCAGAACTTCAGGCGGAATTTGCAGAGACGGGAACTCTCCCAGCTGAACTCGCCTGGGAGACCCGCCCAATCATGCGCCGTCCCTTCCTGCGCTGTGCCGACGAGGGCCTTATCCTGCTCTCCCCTCGCGCGATGCAGGCATGGCTGGGTGAGGGCTTTCACTATCGCTTGCTGGACAGTGCGCAGAGGCGCAGCACGGAGGATGGGGGGCGGACGAGCCGCGCGTACTCGGCTTACGCCGGGCGTTTGCTTGAGGCCTATGCTGTCGAGCTAACCCAGTCCGTGCATTCAGGGGCCAGACTGGCAGGTAGCGGCCGGGTATTCGGCGAGCAGCCGTATGGTCCTGGAAGGCAGAAGAAGACGAGCGATATCGCAGTCGATTTGGGGCTGGACCTTGTCCTAGTCGAGGTATCAGCATCTCGGCTTCGGGCTGACACGTTGATCATCGGTGACAAGGAGCGCGTTGAAGCAGACCTCGACCGGATGCTGATCATGAAGCTGAAGCAGTTGGACGGCTGTATCACCGCCCTGATCGATGGTGACGCCATGCTCCCTGACATCGACATGGAGCTAGTGCAGCGGATTTGGCCAGTAGTGGTGACGGCCGGTGAGATTTCCCAGACTGATCCACTCTGGGATTACGTCGGCGAGAAGGCAGCTGACTATCTCAAGCAGCCGAAGGTCCAGCCGCCGACTCTCCTGGACACCGAGGACTACGAGCAGCTGCTCGGGCTAGTAGAGCAGGGAAGCGCCCTGCACGATCTGTTGGCGAGTAAGAACTCTGCCGAGTACCAACGCTACGAGCTCGCGATCTGGCTCGATAAAGACCCCAGGGCGCCCACCCTTGATCGTCCGCCAAAGATGGTTGACGATGCCTACGTTCGAGAGACCGATCTCATGGAGGAAGCACTTGACTTCGGCCGCGGCATCCAGCCTGATGACAGTTCGGCCTAAACGCTTTCCTCGACGGGGTTCTCGTAGATGCCCACGAATCCATTGGGCAGCGAACGGTTCTCGCTGCCCAAATTGAAACTAACCGTTGGTAATCCAGGCGAATATGCGGTGATCTAACGCCGCGCATTCAGCATTGCAGAGCCAAACCCCCATCTCCTCAACGTCCCTTAGGGGGAGTCGCTCTATCCAGCTGAGCTATCGGGGCTTGGCTACGGATTGTCTCACTCCTCCAACAGGTCCTGACACCAGCTGACCGCAGCGTTGGCAACAGCAATCGCTCGCTCTCGATCCAGCGCCTCGATCGGCGCGTCGTCGTACCGGAACTCGGCAGCCCAGGGGGTAAGCCAGGACGCTGACTTGACCTCCGGCTCCATTGCGACCGAACGCTTTTCGGCCAGGACGATCAGGTATTCGAGATCGTGCGTCTTTGGAAAGTCGATGCTCTCTAATATCAGCACGACCTTTATTGCCTTCTCGACAGCCTGCTGTGCGTGAAAGCCCACTGGGCGGTCGTCCATCTCTGGATCGGGGGCGAGCTTTTCAGCAGTCGCCAGGTCGATTTCGGCGAGCCGAGCGAAGGACTCGGCGACCTCGATCTGCTCAGGCGTGGGCAAGGACGCGACCGTCGCGCAGTGCGTGATGGACCATCGTTCCCGGCACCTTTGCGCGCTGAGCGGCGCGACTCTCGTCTATGACGACGATATCTACCGGCGCTGGGAAGTCTCTGAGAGTACGCCTCAGTCGCTCCCACTCCTTGAGGCGGTCTTCCACGACAGGCTCGATAACGAGGAAGTCGACATCGCTATCCGCTCTAGCGTCTCCGCGTGCATGGGAGCCGAAGAGGATCACCTTCGACTCCGCTCCGGCGGTTTCTGCCAGCAGTTTCCCCGCCTGGTCAATCAGGTTTCGAGAAACCATGGCGACAAGGTAGCGGAGCGGGTCGCCGACAATGCAATCCATTGGGCAGCGGGCTGCCCAAATCGAGATCAATCGCGCGTAATCCAAGGGAATCTCGCCTCGCGGGAAGCCAGGCGGATGTGGCTCTGCGCACGCCTTACGCGCGATGCGCGGAGTTGATTAGGAGGGAGTCGCTCTATCCAGCTGAGCTATCGGGTGTCAACGCCGGTTGAAATCTGACCCCTTTCTGCCGGTTTAAAACTGACCCCCTCAGAGAGTCGGCCAAAAAGCCATGAAGGTCCCGCCTGCGGAGACGAGCCCGTAGGGCGAGGCGGAGCAGGCGGGAGCGCTCAGTCCCTGGGCGGCGGGGAGCCCAGATCCTTGTCGCGCAGGCGGTAGCTGTCGCCCTTGAGGCCGAGGATCTCGGCGTGGTGGACGAGCCGGTCGATCATCGCCGCGGCAACCACTTCGTCGCCGAAGATCTCGCCCCAAGCCGAGAAGGGCTTGTTCGAGGTGACGATCAGCGAAGCCCGCTCGTATCTGGCGGAGACAAGGCTGAACATCAGGTTGGCCGCCTCGGGGTCAAACGGGATATAGCCGACCTCGTCGACCATGAGCAACGGCACGAAGGACAGGCGGCGAAGCTCTGCCTCCAACTGCCCGGCCCTCTTCGCCTCACCGAGGCGCGCCACCCACTCGGTGGCAGTGGCGAACTGCACCCGCTGGCCGGCCAGGCAGGCGCGGATGCCGAGGGCGATCGCCAGGTGCGTCTTACCCGTGCCGGGCGGCCCCAAAAGCACGACGTTCTCTTTGCCGTGCAGGAAGTCGAGCTGCCCCAGGTGCTCGACCACCTGCTTCTTGACGGTGCGCTGGAAGGTGAAGTCGAACTCCTCGAGCGTCTTGCGCGCCGGGAAGCGGGCGGCCTTGATCCGGTTCTCGCCGCCGTGGGACTCCCGGGAGGAGACCTCGGTGGAGAGCACCGCCTCCAGGAATCGCTCGTGGGACCACTCCTCCTCACGGGCACGCTCGGCGAGCTTGGGCAGCGCCCGGGCTGCAGCCGGCGTCTTCAGAGCCCTGAAGAGATGGGTGAGCTCGGCGGTCTTGGTCATGTCGGGATCAGCTCGTCGTAGCGCTGCAGGGAGCGCATCTGGACCTCGACGTCGGGCCCACGGCGCCTGGTGACGCGCAGCTGGTCGAGCAGCGCCTGGTGGGCGGGGTCGGTGAAGGTCAGGTGCTTGGCGAAAAAGCGACGGTGGGAGGCGACGATGGCCCCTGTGTCCAGCTCGATCGCGGTGATCTTTCGCTGGCTCGCACGCACCTCCACCCGCCACCCCGCCGCCCGCGGGTCCAACGAGTAGTCGTTGGTGTCGAAGCGCAGGTAGGGCTGCTGGGGCACGCGCATCACGAAGCGGCGATCGGTGTCGGGCATGCGCTCGGGCAGCGGTCGCATCCGCTGCACCTCCTCGGCCAAGCGCTCTGCAGGCACGGCCCGGATGCCGCGGTGAAGGCGGGTGTTGGCGCGACTCTCGAACCAGTCGTCCAGGCAGGCCTGGAAGTGCTCGGGCGAGGCGAAGGAGCGGCCCGGTTCGAAGTTGGAGCGCAAGAAGCGGTGGGAGCGCTCGAGGATGCCCTTGGACTCGGGGTCTGCGGCCTCGCAGATCGAGAAGCCGACCGGTAGGGAGCCGCAGAAGGCGGCAAAGGCGTCTGTGGCGCGGCCCTTCGGCGCGATCGCCGCCTCGCGGTCCCAGACCACGGTCTCGGGCAGCGCGCCCAGCTTCGCCAGGCAGCGACCCATGCCCCAGAGGATGTCGGGCGCCTGCTTGGCGAAGATCAGCGCGCCGGCGCCGGCGCGAGAAAAGCCCAGGGCACTCGTTACGACCCAACCTCGCCTCGTCTGGCCGTGGCCGACCGGGATCTCCTCCCTCGGCTCCCAGAGGTCGAACTGGCAGATCTCGCCGGGGCGATAGACGGTGCGCTGGTAGGTGCGCTTGGGAGCAAAACGTGGCCTGACCTCGCGCAGGTGTTCGTCGAGGATCGTCTTGCCGCCTTCATAGCCGAGATCGGAGATCAGCTCGCGGATGCGGGTGCCCGGCATGCGATGGTCGGAGCGCAGCAGGCGCTCGATCTCCTCCTTGAAGGGGTCGAGCTTGGAGGGCCGCGGCCGGCGCTCGTAGCTCGGTGGCTGATCGGAGCGAATTGCCGCCCGGACTGTGTTGCGGGCCAGGCCGGTGCGCCTGCCGATCTCCTTGATCGAGACCCTGTCGACCACATGCATCCGCCTGATCTGCGCCCACTGCTCCACGTCCAGCACGCCTTCCTCCTGGCTCGGCCTCTTCAGTCAAGCCAGGCTCTGCGTCCCCCCGGACGCTCTCGCCGCCGTTGGCGGGGGGTCAGTTTTCGACCGGCGAGAGGGGGTCAGTATTCAGGCGGCGCCTACAATCGGGGCCGATAGATCAATCGTAAAGGCCGGCTAGCTGAGCTTTCGCCCATACCCTGGCCTGCTCGACTAGAGAACGCATTTCCGCTCGGTCTGGGACGGCTTCCGGTTGGCGCGCATAGCGAAGCTCTGCTGCCCACGGGCTCAGATTGGGAAGGTTGCCTGCGTTGCCGGGTTTGGGAATGCCGGCGCTATCCAGCAGCGTGAGTAGATAGGCGATGTTGTGGGTGCGCTCGAATGAAACGTCGTTATGCGCGAGGACTGCCTTGATCATCTTCTCGACGGCTTGCTGGGCGTGAAACCAAGGCCGTCGTTTGGATGTCGTCTTGTCGATAAGCCGGAGGAGACTCCCTTCGTCGCCCGCTGCCTTCTCCATCATCGTAGAGCTAATTGCCGGTCGAATCGAGGTCTTCAATGTCAACGCGATCTCGAGGCCTGTCCGCCGCCTGCTTCATCTGCCTCAAGGCGCTTATCGAGCAGACGGCAACCTTGACGCCGAGAATCTCGGTATCGACAGCGGAGGCGTGCAGCTCTGCGTATGGCGGGACGCCATCCAGTCCTTGAACAACATCCAGCAGTCCCAGTTCCGTCTCGATTGCAACCCGCTCACCGCTCGCCAGCTCTGCCGCAATCGAGAAGGGCGTGCTGAGGAGAGCCTCGCCCTTCTGGACATGACCATGAGCCTCGACGGCGACCTCGGCAATCCGCTTGAGGTTCTCGGGATCCGGCGCAACGACGATGTCCACGTCCTTCGTTCCCCGGACGACTCCCCATGCATTGACGGCGAGGCCGCCGACGAGAACGAATTCGACGCCCGCCTCGACGAGTCGGCGGAGAAGCTGATCGAAGGCCGCCTCGGTCAACTATGTCGGGCGGCGCCGGTGAACCGGATCAGCTGATGGCTAAGCGCGATTCCCTCCGCCAGATTCACGCTCATGGGGCGTTCGGCGTCCTTGCGCAGGCGCTGCACGCGGACCGCCTCCGCCTCCGCGGCGGCGTCCTTCGCCTTTCCGACTTCCCTGGTCGAGGCCACGAAGGACACGGTAGCGGAGCCGCTGACCAAATCTGGGATCCGAGGCCAGTAGGGTCGGACTTCCCTTGGGCTTGATCACGGGACGGTTTCGCAGGCGAGCAAGCCGGCACTTCGCCAGGCTGACCCTGCTGCGCGAGGAGGACGCGAACAGCTTCGCGGTCGCATCTGGGCAAGACGATCTTCAAGGATCTGTTGAAGGTCGTCTGGACGACCGAACTCGGGACGCAGGACTCGATCGCGCTCTGGGTGCGGGACCTCGACGGCTGGCTCGAGGCGCTTGGGCCCGACTCCCGATTGGCCCGCGGCTAGGATCGCTTGGATGGAGTTGGGCGGAGACACCAAGGCGGTCCTGCTTGCGGCGGCGGCGATGTTCCTCTGGGCGCTCCTGCTCGGCGTCTGGAAGTACCGCCAGATGATTGCCTCGCCCGACGGCCTCGCCCACCCCTACATCGATACTGCCCACCGGGCGGCCCTTCTCTACAGCTTCGCGCTGCTGCTGGTCGCGACCTTCGTCGAGCTGAGCGGCTGGGGCGCCCTCGTCAACCTGCTCGCCGCCGGCGCCATGTCCTTCTACTTCTACGCGGCTGTCGTGGGCTACGTCCTGCACGGCTGGCGGCGGGACACCGACAACCAGTTCCACCCTCCGGGCCCCGGCCTGAACCCGTTCATGGTGACCCTGATCGCCGCCGAGATCGGCGGCTGGCTGGTGCTGATCGCGGGCTTCCTCGACGCTCAGGTCTTCTGATCGCTGCCGCGCATAGCATTCGCCCCGATGGAAGCCGATGCAGTCGAGATCCGCGTGGTGGGGTGCCTGCTGGAGAAGCAGCGGACCACGCCGGACGCCTACCCGCTCTCGCTGAACGCGCTGCGGCTCGCCTGCAATCAGGCGACGAATCGCGATCCTGTCGTCGAGTACGACGAGGCCACGGTGGTCGAGGCGCTGCGGCGCACTGCACTGCGCGGCTGGACGCGCCTCGCCAGTGGCGCCGGCAGCCGGGCGCGCAAGTACCGGCACCTGCTCGACGAGGCGCTCGACGCCGATCCCGCCGAACTGGCGTTGCTCGCAGTGCTCATGCTGCGCGGCACGCAGACGCCCGGCGAGCTGAAGCAACGGGCCGATCGCCTGCATGCATTTGCCGATCTGGGTGCTGTGCACGAGACGCTGGAGAAGCTGGTTGAGCGCGGCTACGTCGAACGCCTGCCACGGCGTCCCGGTCAGAAGGAGGAGCGCTATGCACAGCTGCTGGGCGGCGGGGATGCGGGCCCAGCGACGGTAGAGCCGGAGGTTGCCGTCGACTCATCCCCCGGCGTCCCGTCGCCTGGCCCCTCCGCCGAGGAGGATCGGCTCGGGCGGCTCGAGCGGGAGCTCAGTGACTTGCGCGAGCAGGTGCGGCAGCTGCGTGAGGCCCTTGGCGAGCCGAGCTCGCCTCAGGCGTAGAGACTCTCGCTGGCCAGCTCCTGGGCCCGCGGCCCCCAGAGCTTGACCTCCATGAAGATGTCGTCGCCGTAGCCCCTCAAGGCGTCTAGCGCGATCAGCGTAAAGCGTTCGTTGGAGACAACTTCCTGGTCGACGGTCTCGAAGTCCAGCACCGCGGTGGCGGCGACCGCGCCGCGCACGAGCGGCCGTCCCCAAACCAGGGTGACGTCGCCGGCGCGGCCGTTCTCGCCGCGCCAGCGGCCGATCACGTCGTCGTTGAGGTCGATCTTCCAGCCGGCGTTGTCCTCGGCGAGCACGTCGGTGAAGTCAGCGGTGGCACGGAAGTCCGTCGGCTCCTCGTCCTCCTGCTGGACATAGGAGATGTGGCCGAACAGCTCCAGAGCGCCCTCTGGGCCGGCGGTGCGTACGGCGGCGGGAACCCAGACCCGGCCGCCCCAGGCGCGCTCGGGGAACCACTCGACCTCGCCAGGAATCTCGACGGCGTCGGGCAGCTCATCGAGAGCTTTGCAGGCGCCGGCGAACGTCTCGGTGAGTCTCTCCGCGAAGCGGCCGTGTGGAATCCCCTCTTGGGTCGAGTCGGCGATGAAGCGCGGGATCGGGCGTGGGTCGGGCGGCATCAGAGGCACTCCCGCAGGTCGGCAGCCGCGCGCTCCGGCGGGTAGATGTTGATGTCCACGCCGGTGCCCAGCTCGAAGCCCGCCTTGATGGTGAGGCGCGGGGCGATATCGATGTGCCAATGGAAGCTGTCGCTCCCGTGCGGCGCCGTCGCGACCCAGAGGTTGAGCTCGGGCGGACCGTCGAAACGCTTTGCAAGGAGGCGCATTGCTGTGAGGAGCATCGCTGCCCCCCCCGTGTCCTCCTCGAATCGGGCACTCGGCTGGCGCGGCACCACCCGCAGCTCGTAGGGCGAGCGCGAGGCCCAGGGGCAGATCAGCGCTGCCTCGTCGTCGATCGCGACTAGGCGCTCCCTCCGCCGTACCTCCTCAACCAGAACGTCGCTGAGCAAACCGCCCCCGGCGGTGCGTTCGCTGTAGGCGCCCGCCCGCTCTCGCTCCCGTGCTACCGCCGCGGGGACGAAGGGCAGCGCGTAGAGCTGCGCATGCGTGTGGGGTAGCGACGCCCCTGCTCCAGCCCCCTCGTTGACGACCAACTGCACATAGGCGGCGTCGGAATGGGCGCGCATCCGCTCGCGCCAGGTGGCGATCGCGCCGAGGAAGCGCTCCTCGCTGAGCTCGGCCATCGCCGTCGCGTGCTCGGGGGCGTTGACGATCACCTCGTGGCCGCCGGTCGCTGGGCGCGAGGCGAAGAGGTTGGGCTCGCCGGCGCGGCGCGACTCCAGCAGCGGGTCGCCAGAGCTGGCGAAAGCACCGGCTTCGCCGCCGGTTGCGGACGGTCGGTTGCTCGAGGCGTCCCGGCCGTCACTTCCCAGCGCCGGATAGAGGTTGGGCACCACCCGGCTGGTCCAGCCCGGCGTGTCGGGCTCGCCGCCGTTTGGACGCACCGCGTAGACCTCCGGCGGCGTCTTCTCCTCGCGGCCCTCGCAGAAGGGACAGCTCTTGACGCTCTTCTCGTCCTCCTCCGCCCGCTCGAATCCGTGCGGGCGGTCGGCGCGGCCGGGCGCGAGGATCGTCCGCAGCCCGCTCAGCTGGTCGATGCGGATCTCGGGCGCGCTCAGGGCTAGGGACACCTAGATCCGCGAGGGGGGAAGGTCGTCTGCGTCGCCCTCCGGCACGTCGGGAGGCGGCGGCGGAGCGGGTCTCGGCCCGGTCTTCGGAGGCGTCTTTCGCTCGGTTGCGGTCAGGAACGGCTCCAGGACGTCCATCGGCAGGGGGAAGACGATCGTCGTGTTCTGGTTGCTGCCAATCTCGAGCAGCGTTTGCAGGTAGCGCAGCTGCAGCGAGGCCGGGTTGGTGCTGATGATGTCGGCCGCGTCGGTGAGCTTCTGCGCCGCCTGGTACTCGCCCTCGGAGTTGATGATCTTCGCCCGCCGCTCGCGCTCAGCCTCGGCCTGTCGCGCCATCGCCCGCTGCATCTGCTCGGGGATCTCGACGTCCTTGATCTCGACCGCGGTCACCTTGACGCCCCAGGGCTCGGTCGACTCGTCGATGATCGTCTGCAGCTCTTCGTTGAGCCGCTCGCGCTCGGAGAGCAACTGGTCCAGCTCTGCCTTGCCGAGTACCGAGCGCAGTGCCGTCTGGGCGATCTGGGAGGTGGCGAGCAGGTAGTTCTCGACCTCGACTATCGCCCGGTTCTGGTCGACCACGCGGAAGTAGGCGACGGCGTTGACGCTGGACGGGACGTTGTCGCGGGTGATCACCTCCTGCGGCGGGATGTTGAGCGTGACAGTGCGCAGATCGACCCGTTCCATCCGGTCGACCAGCGGGATAAGCAGGATCAGACCCGGCCCCTTGGTGGCGATCAGCCGCCCAAGGCGGAATATGACCCCCCGCTCATACTCGCGCAGGATCCGCACGGAAGAGCCGAGCAGGATCGCACCGAAGAACAAAAGGACCAGGAAGACTCCGACCGCGATGTCCATCAGCTCGCTGCTCCCTTCTCGGCGCCGGCAGGTGACGACTCGGGGCGGACCATAAGCGTCAGGCCCTCGATCGCCTCGACCGTGACTCTATCCCCCGGCCGCAGTGGCGCCCCATCTCCGGTCAGCCGCGCGCGCCAGAGAGCTCCCTCGATCCAGACCTGACCCTCGGGGTCGAGCGATGAGCGAACCTCGGCTGGGGCGCCGATCAGCTCCTCGTGGCCGGCGCGGACCGGCTGCTCGCGGTGCGCCGCCAGCACTTTCCGGGTGATGACGTAGAAGCTGATTCCGGAGAGGATCCCGAGCGTGACCAGCGCCGGACCGGCCCAGTCGGCGGCGGTCGCGTCCGATTCGGCGGTGAGGGCGATAACCCCGCCAGCCACGAGCCCGAGCGCGCCGAGCACCGCAAGCACGCCGCCGGTCGGCAGCAGCAGCTCCGCCACCAGGAGCGCGATCCCGAGCAAAGCGATCAGGACGTAGAGGTCCATGGGCCGATTATCCGCTTTCGGCGGAACCGTCGCCCAGGGCGAAGCGCTCGACGTCCGCCTTCAGCTCGGCGTAGTCGTCGTATGGCCCCTGTTTGAGATAGAGGAGCTCACCCTCGCGGTCGTAGAACGCAGTGTCCGGCACACCGCGCGAAGCGCCGATCGAGTCGGCAATCTCCCCGTCGGGATCTTCGGAGCTGGGGTAGGGGACCGGCTCTTCGCGCAGGAAGGTGAGGGCGGCGTCGCCGGAGTCTTCTTTGTCGATGCCGAGGAAGGCGACCCGTTTGCCGTATTTCGCTGCGGCCTGCTGGAAGTAGGGGAACTCCGAACGGCAGGGCCCGCACCAGGAGGCCCAGACGTTGACTACGGCTGGGTAGCCGCGCAGCGCCGCGATTCGTTCCTCGTAGTCGTCGGTGCCGCCCGGCAGCAGCTCGTTGGCCTGGCGGTGCAGCGCCGCCAGGGGCGCAGGCGAGCCGGCCAAGGCTTTGGAGTAGTTGGGATGACCCCCACCGTTCTCGTCCTGCGAAGAGCCGCAGCCACTGATCACCAGGGCCAATACAAGAAGGAGAAAGGGGAGTCGCGCTGAGCGCATCATCTGCGGCTGCGGACATTGGAATCATTCATCTGGCTTCCCTGTTTACAATACGTATGTCCGGTTCGCCGTATGCGAGCCGCTCGAGTGCGCTGGGGGGAAGGAAAAGCCAACCTCCCGGCATCCTCGTCTAAGTCTTCCCGACGGCACGCTTGCGTCGCTGCGGGAACGAAAGCGCACAAGCCTTCATGGCCAAGACCAGCGAAGTTGCCGCGTCAGCGGCAGTTCCCTCAGGCGCCGACATTGAGCGGGCGGCTGAGTTTGCCCGCGAGCCGTTGCTGCTCGACGGTGAGGGACCCGAGGCGCTTGCCCCTGGCACCGCCCGCCGCCGCGCCCTCGACCTGGCGCTGAAGGAGCTGGACGAAGGGGCCGAGGTGCCCTCGATCCAGTGGCGCCGCGATTTCTCGCTGCTGCTCGGGCTCGAGCGATTGCTCGCCGACGAGCCTCCGAAGCTGCGCGACGGCGCTGAACTCAACCCGCACCAGGTCGACGCGCTCTCGGGAACCCTGACCGAGTTGATGTCCGAGCAGCAGACGGCGGCCGAAAACGGCGACGTGCCCGTCGCGGCCGACGTTGCCGAGTCCGCCATCGACGGCAAGGGTGGCGACGAGGACGCGGATGAGGATGAGGAGGAGGAGCCGGAGGAGTTAGCGCCGGACGAGGAGGAGCCGCAGGACTGGGAGGAAGAGCCGGCCGAGGAGGACGACGAGGAGGCTGTCGCCGAGGCCGCTGACGATCCCGGCGCAGCCCGCCGCTTCTGGTTCGAGCACGCGACCGGCGCCGGCAAGACCGTCGCCGCGGTTGGCTTCATCGACGCCACCCGCACCGGGGGCGTCCTCATCCTCACCCACCGCCGCAACCTGGTCGACCAGTTCATCGGCGAGATCTCCGACCGCGGCTACAAGGAGCGTCTGCGCCCCCCGCTGCTCGGCGACCGCGACGACGCTGAAGGTCCGGTCACGGTCGAGACCTACCAGTGGTTCGTCCGCAACCACAAGAAAGTCTCCGACGCGTACTCGATCGTGATCTGCGACGAGGCGCACACCGCGCTGGGTGAGAAAACCAGCGCCTGCATCCGCGCCTGGACCGGCCCCGTCTTCATCGGCATGACCGCGACCGGGGCGCTGATCGCCCGCCACGTCGCCGACCTCTTCCCGACCCAGACCTCGCGCTTCGACCTCGCCCAGGCAGCGCGGCGCGGCGTGATCGCGCCGCTGCGCTGCATGCGCATTCCGCCCGGTCCGGGGGTGCGGACGATCGCCAAGGTGCCGCTGCGCAAAGGCGAGGTCGACCAGGACTTCGACCAGGAGGAGCTGGCCGCGCTGCTCGACCAGGAGCCCTTCAACGTCGCCATCGCCGACCTCTACAAGACGCGCTTCTCGAAGACGCCGGGCGTCCTCTATACGGCGGGGGTCCAGCACGCGAAGAACGTCGCCAAAGCCTTCAAGGACACGGGGATCGTCGCCCGGGCCGTCTCCGGCGAGACGCCGAAGCGCGAACTGGCCGAGATTCTCGCCGCCTTCGAGCGCGGCGAGGTCGACGTGCTCTGCAACGCGATGCTGCTCGCCGAGGGCTGGAACTCGCCGCGGGCGACGATCTGCATGCACCTGGCGCCGACCGCTTCGCGGCGGATCTACCAGCAGCGGGTCGGCCGCGTCACCCGGCGGGCGCCGGGCAAGGAGGCCGGCCTCGTGATCGACTTCGTCCATCCGGCGACGACCCACGACGAGACGATCGTCACCCTGCACAGCCTGCTCGACCGCGACGTCTACCGTGGTGGGGCGATCGTGGTTGGGCCGGTGCGCCGCGGCCGCGGCCGGCGGGTGCGGGTCGAGCGGCGGATCGTCCCCGTCTCCGAGGATTCCGAACGCCGCACCCAGGTGCTCGAACGGGAGCTGTGGCGGATCGCGGTCGAGAACCTCGACTACCCCGAGCAGCACGCCTGGGCGGCGCTGGCCGGGGCGCGGGTCAACCCGCAGAACTGGCGGCGGGCGCGCTCGATGCTGCAGAACGACAAGACCAAGGAGCTGCGCCGCCGTTTCCTGCTGACCTGCGTGCAGCGCAACCGCAACTCGCAGCTGCGGCTGAAAGCGCTGGCCGAGATCGCCGACCTGCGCGACCCCGACGCCTTCGACGACGCGATCGACATCGTCGGCACCTGGAGCCGCGACGACAAGCGGGCTGGGACCAAAACGCTGCTGCAGGCGCTGGTCGACAAACGGATCGGGCGCCGTGACCAGGCACAGGCGTGGGTCTGGCGGCTCGGTTCCTACACCCGCGAGCTGCACGAAGAGTACGCCGTGCAGCGCTGGCCGGAGACGAAGCGATTGCTCGGTCTCTTGGTCAACTCCTCGGGACGGGCGCATGGGCGCAACGCTCGCCGCCTCGTCCACGCGGCGCGCAAACAGGACCGCCGCCTGGCGGTGGCGCTGCTCGCCGGCGCCGTTTCACACACGCCCGAAGGCGAGGAGGTGCTGCGCGGGGCGCGGATGCGGATGGCGCGGAAACCGTCGGCGACTGCGCGCGAACTGCTGCGCAACTTCCCCAAAGGCGGCAAACGTCGTCGCAAGCGCAAAAAGGGCAAAGGCGGTGCCCCGGAGGCCGATGGGGAGAACGGGTCGAAACCGGCAAAACCGACGAAACGGCCCCGCCGGTCGCGATCGAAAAGCACCGGGGGGAACGGGTCGAAGCCGGACTCAGAGTCTGAGGTGGATCTCGCCGGCGCCGAGGACGACGCGGTCGCCGCCGGCAGTGACGACGACTAGGTCGCCCGAGTCCTCGATCCCGTCAGCTACGCCGGAGCCGTCCTGCCAGGAGATTTGACGACCGCGCAAGGCGTCGCGGGAGCGCCAGGCGCTCAGCGTTTCCTCTCGGTCCGCGTCGACCCAGCGGGCTAGGTGACAACTCAGGACCTTGGCTGCGGTGAGGGGGGTCGGGGTGTCCCTCCGGCTTGCTGGGTTTTCCGCCTGAGGCGCGGGAGGCCGTCCGAGGGCGCCGGTGGGGCGAAAAAGAGGACGCCGCTGTGCCGGAGGGACACCCCGACCCCCCTTGCTCGAGCCGAAGAGGGAGACCGCTGTGTCGCGGAGCTCGAGTGGGAACTCGTCGGGGGTGATAGAGAGGTTGAGGCCGATGCCGATTACTGCCCAGCCGTCTTGGGGCTTGGCCTCGATGAGGATGCCCGCGAGCTTGCGTTCTTCGATCCAGATGTCGTTGGGCCACTTGATCTGGCACTCAACTCCTGGCGCCAGCTCCTCTGCTGCGCCGCACACGGCGAGTGGGACGGCGAGCGGTAGTAGCAGGTGGCGCTCGTCTAGTGGGCGGAGGATCGCTGAGTAGAGGAGGGCTTTGTTGGGAGGGGCGGTCCAGGTGCGGCCCTGGCGTCCCCGGCCGGCGGTCTGCTCGGCGGCGGTGACGACGGCGCCGCCAGGAGCGCCGGCATCGACCAGCTCTCGAGCGCGGGCGTTGGTCGAGTCGGTGACGCGGAAATGGCGATGCGGCGCTCCGAAGCTCCCCACGTCCCCGATCATGGAGCTTTGTACCCCCTATAGGGGGTACAACTCTCCATTATGCGGCGGCATCGGCGATGAGGGCGGCGATGAGGCCGTCGACGTCGTGGCGCTCAGCCTCGACCGCGACCTCTAGGCCGGCGGCGTGGACCGCTTCGCTGGTGATCGGGCCGATCGAGACGATGCGGGCGGCTGCCGGAAAGCGGTCGCCGAGTGCCTCGGTCAGGTTGCGCACGGTCGAGGAGGAGGTGAAGGTGACGTAGTTGGCGGTCTGCGCGACCTCAACCGCGGCGGGCTCGGGCGCTTCGCGAACCGTCTCATAGAGGGCGACGACGTCGACCTCGGCGCCGCGCTCGCGCAGCGTGTCGGGGAGGACGTCGCGAGCCTCGGCTGCGCGCGCGACGAGGACCCGCTTGCCGTCGACGTCGACGTCCGCAAGGGCCTCAATGAGCGCCTCGGCGACGAAGCGCTCAGGCACGATGTCCGCGTTGATGCCGTGCTCAGCGAGGGCACGCGCCGTTCCTGGACCAATGGCCGCGACGATCGTCCCCGTCTGCGCCGGCGCGGGGTCCATGTCGCTTCTTTGTGCCTCAGGCTCGCCGGCGACCGCTCCCCCTCTTCCTACCCGCTTCTTTTTTCGAGTACCACCTAGTGCCCGGGCATCGAGCCTGGCTGCCGCGAGCGCATCGAACAGCAGATGGGCCCCATTCGCGCTCGTGACGCAGACCAGCGCGTAATCGCCGATCCGCTCGACCGCCCCCCGCACCTCCTCGCTCGCGATTCGCGGCTCGATCCGGATCGCTGGCAGCTCGACCACCTCAGCACCGAGCGATCGTAGGGTTGCCGCCAGGCCGCTCGCCTGCGCTCTGGCGCGAGTGACGACGACGCGGCGCCCATGGAGCGGTCGACGCTCGAGCCAGGCAAGCGTCTCGTGCCGCTCGACCACCGCGCCGACGACGATCAGCGCCGGGGCGCCGATCCGCTCCCGCTCGACTGTCTCGGCAAGGGTGCCGAGCGTTGCGACCACGGTGCGCTGGCCGTCCATCGTCCCGCGCTCGACCGCGGCGGCGGGCTCGTCTGCGTCGCGGCCGGCGGCGATCAGCGCTGCCGCGTTGTCCGCCAGCCGTTTGACCCCCATATAGAAGACGAGCGTGCCTGGGAAGCGGGCGAGCGCCTCCCAGTCGAGCGCCGTCTCCGCCTTGTCCGGGCCCTCGTGTCCAGTGACGAAGGCGACGGCGGAGGCGTCGGCGCGGTGGGTGACCGGGATGCCGGCGTAGGCGCTTGCCGCTACCCCCGCGGTCACCCCGGGGACGACCTCGAACTCGATCCCCGCCTCACGCAGCGCCTCACCCTCCTCGCCGCCGCGCCCGAAGACGAAGGGGTCGCCGCCCTTGAGCCGGACGACGCTCTTGCCGGCGCGCGCCGCTTCGGCCAAGCGCTCGTTGATCTCACCTTGGGGCACGGTGCCGGTGCTGCGGTGTCCATATGGGCCTCTCTCCACCGGCACGTCTCCGGGGGCCTTGCCTACGTAGATGAGCTCGGCGTCGGCTCGGGCGCCGTCGAGCGCGCCGGGAGGGATCAGGCGATCGTGGAAGATCGCGTCGGCTGAGGCGATCAGCTCCAGTGAGCGCGCCGTCATCAGCCCGGGGTCGCCCGGACCGGCCCCGACCAGGTAGACCACACCGGGTTGAGCGCTCATTCCGGTGTTCCCTTTCCACATATACGGTGGATTTCGCACACCGGAAGCGCGGTCATTCTGCGAACTCCTCGGCGCGGTCGAGGATGTCGCGGGCGCGGGCGCTCAGTAGGCG
The DNA here is from genome assembly GCA_963824215.1 of uncultured Solirubrobacterales bacterium. Lineage (GTDB taxonomy): Bacteria > Actinomycetota > Thermoleophilia > Solirubrobacterales > 70-9 > VRUE01. Next base: position 520,826 of record CAWGOE010000001.1, read on the forward strand.
CTCGGCTAGGAGGGCTCCGGCCGCTGCCGGCTCCTCGGCATCGCCGTCAATCCGGTCGCGAATCCACTCGCTGCCATCGGGCAGGCCGACGAAGGACTCGACTTCAATCCGTTCTCCATCGACGCCGGCGTGGACGCCGATCGGGGTCGCGCAGGTCGCGTCGAGCAGGGCGACGACGGCGCGCTCGGCGGTCAGCTCGCGTAGGGCTTTCTCGTCGTTGATCGCAGCGGCTGCTGCGAGTGCCGCAGCGTCGTCGCGGCGCGCCTGCAGGACCAATGCGCCCTGTCCGGCGGCGGGCGTCATCGTCTCCCCGGCCAGCGCAAACGTCGCCTCGTCCGCGCGCCCCAAGCGCCGCAGCCCCGCGGCGGCGAGCACGATCGCGTCGTGCTCTCCATCGGCAAGCTTGCGCAGGCGAGTATCGACGTTGCCCCGCAGCTCGCCGACCTGCAGGTCGGGTCGGGCGGCGAGCAGCTGCGCACGTCGCCGCAAGCTGGCGGTCCCCACCCTGGCGCCCTCAGGCACCTCATCGAGCGACGATCCGACCCCGATCCAAACATCCGCCGGATCCTCACGCACAGGCACCGCCGCGATCGCCAGCTCCTCCGGCATCTCAGCCGGCAGGTCCTTCGCCGAGTGCACACCTATATCCGCTTCGCCCTCGAGCAGCGCCCGCTCCACCCCCCGCACGAAGCGAGCCTTGTCGCCGACCTCGCCGTCGGACGAGACCTCGACCAACTCAGCTTCCCCCAAAAGCGCCGCGACCTGCCCCGCCTGAGCTTTGGCGAGCACACTGTTCCGAGTGGCGATCCGAATCATCTGGCGGGTCCCGGTAGGGGTGAAGCGTCTTGTACTTTTTTTGCGGCGGGGCCGGCGGACAGCCGGATAACTGTCTTCAAAAAAAGTTAAGCGGAACCCCTGCCGGGACCCGCCCTCCGCTCCGAGATATCCGTCACATCGGCCCCGGCCTCTTCCTCCGGCTCAGTCTCGGCATCGAGCCCGAACAGCTCGCGCAGCGCGCTCACATACAGGTAGGCCTCGTCGCCACCGGCAGACCGCTTCATCCGCAGCGTCGGTTCGTGTAGAAGGCGCGAGGCAATCGCCTTCGCCACCGCGGCCAGACGCTCGCGGTCAGCCTCGCTGAGGTTCTCCCAGCGGCCGTCGTTCTCGGCAAGGACACGGTCCACAATCTCGTCGCCGCGCTCGCGCAGCGCCGCGATCGTCGGCACCACTGCCAGCGAAGCAAGCCAGCGCTCGAAGCGGTCGAGCTCGGCGGCGAGAATCGGCCCGGCCCGGCGGGCCTCCCCCTCGCGGTCGCCCGCGTTGCGCTCGACGATCTGCTGCACGTCGTCGATGTCGTGCAGGGTCACGCCGGCCACCTCGCGGCACTCGGGCTCGATGTCGCGCGGCACGGCGATGTCGACCATCAGCAGGGGCTTGCCTGAGCGTGTCTCCATCACCTGTGCGAGGCCGTCGCGCTCGACGATGTGGTGGGGAGAGTTGGTCGCCGAGACGACGATGTCGGCTGCCTGCAGCTGCTCGGGCAGCTGCTCCCAACGAGCCGCCTCGCCGCCGAAGCGCTGGGCGAGACCTATCGCGCGGTCGTAGTGGCGGTTGGCGACGAAAACGCTGGTCGCGCCGCGAGCGACCAGAGCCTTGGCGACCAGCTCGGCGGTCTCGCCAGCGCCCACCACCAGCACCCGCTTCTCACCGAGATCGCCAAGCGTGCGCCGGGCGAGACCGACGGCCACGGAAGGAATCGAGACACCTTTCTCGCCGATCGCGGTCTCCTCGCGAACCCTGCCGCCAGCCGCGAGCGCGCCGCGGAAAAGCCGGTTGAGGATCGGTCCGGTGGCGTCCTCGACCAGCGCCAGCTCGTAGGCGCGTTTGACCTGGCCCTGGATCTCGGCCTCGCCGACGATCATCGAGTCGAGCCCAGCGGTGACCCTGAAGAGGTGGTGGGCGGCGTCGCTCGCGCGCAGCGAGTAAAGGTGGCCAAGCAGCTCGGTGGGGCGGATCTCGGCTTGGCGAGTGAGCACGCCGAGCGCCGTCGACTCGGCTTCGACCGGGTCGGAGACGATCAGGTAGAGCTCCGTTCGATTGCAAGTTGAAATGGCCGCTGCCTCGTGGATGCCGTCGACCGCGGTCAGCTCGTGCAGGGCGCCGACGGCGCGGCCCTCCGTCAGCGAGAGCCGCTCGCGCAGGTCGAGCGGCGCCGTCTTGTGGGAGACGCCGAGCGCCAGCAGCTCAGACATCGGAGGTCGCCTTCTCGGGCTCCGGCGCGGCTTGGCCATCACCGTTCGCCCGATGCTCGACGAACCCGGCCAGCTCGCGCAGTTCCTTCTCAATCCTCTGGACTTTCAGCGCCATGATCGCCACGTAGATGACGAGCAGGAGGACGAAGACGATGTAGGCACCGGCGACGTACTTGCCGGCCTCATCCAGCGGCAAGGCCGGCGCTGCGAGCGGCAGGAACATCTAGCTCACCTCCGGGGCGACGCGGGAGGAGCCGCCGGGCGCTGGGGCATCGAGGGCGCGGCGCAGGCGCTTCACCTGACCCGAGGCGCTCTTCGCGGTCAGCTCGAACTTGACCAGGGTAACCCAGAGCAGCCCGATCGCCGCGAGGCTGACGAGGAAGGTGAACATCATCTCCCCCGGCAGGCCGCCGTTGGCGGTGGCAAAGGTGCGTGGATGGACGAGGCTCTCGGCCATCCGCACCGCCATGAAGTTGAGCGGCACGAAGGCGCCGGCGGTGATCGCGAAGACCGAGGCGTAGCGCGCCTGGCGCTCGCGATCCTCGATCGCGTAGCGGAAGGGGTAGTAGGTCGCGTACATCAGGAAGACGATCAGGAAGCTGACCAGCGTCGGCTCGTCCCAGACCCACCAGTGCCCCCAGGAGGCCTTGGCCCAGATCGAGCCGGTGATCAGCACGGCGACGCCAAAGATCACCGACATGTGGATCGAGACGTAGGAGTAGGCGTCCCAGCGCGAGTCGCCGCTGCGCAGGTGGAAGATCGCGAAGATGCCGCCGATGACGAAGCCGATCAGCGCCGTGATCGCCAACGGCACGTGCAGGTAGAAGATCTTCTGGACGAAGCCCTGGTCGGCGTCGAGCGGCGCGTAGAAGAAGACCAGCGAGAGCGAGGCGGCGAGCGCCGCGACGGTCGCGATCGAGAGAGGTTTCAGGCCTTTGCCGTACATGCTCGTGGCGCGGTGGGAGGGTGGGGCGCCTCAGTCCTCCAGCAGGAAGTCGAACACCGCGTATCCGACCAGGAGGAAGATCAAATCGTATAGGCCGAGCACCGTCAGCCAGGTCCCGAAGCGCTCGTAACCGGGACCGCCCACGGCGAGCAGCGGCTCGATTGCTCCAGTCGCGGCGATCGAGAGCGGCACCACGAGCGGCAGCAGGACGAGCGGCGTCAGCAGATCACGGGCGCGCGAGTTGACCGCCATCGAGGAAATCAGCGTGCCGGTGGCGGCCAGCCCGAGGTCGGCGAGCAGGAGGACCAGGGCAAGCGGCGCCAGCGCCGTGGCCGAGTCGAGGAAAAAGACGGCGAAGACGGGGACGACGATGAGCTCCAGCGCGACCAGGTAGACGAGCAGCGCCGCCGCCTTGGCGGCGAAGACGGTGGTGCGGTCGATCGGCGCAAGGCGGATCGCGTCGAAGCCGCCCTCCTCGCGCTCGGCGACGAAGAGGCGGTTGATGCCGAGGATCGCGGCGAAGAGCAGGGTCGCCCAGAGCACGCCGGCGGCGAGGCTGCCGGAGAGAGCGGTGCGGTCGAGGCCGAAGCGGAAGATGACGAAGGTGGTGACGGCGAACAGTGCCATCGCCGGCAGCGATTGCAGGGTGCGCAGCTCGGCGCGCAGGTCCTTGCCGAGGATCGCGGCGAACGCCTCGCGCGACGGGGTCATGCGACCGCCACCCTGCCACCGGCGCCGAGCCGCAGCACCTGGTCCGCATCGGGCAGCGCCCGCTCGGGGTCGTGGGTGACGAGGACGCGGGTGCGTCCCTCGCCCGGCCCGATCAGCTCGCGGGCCAGCTCGCGTCCCTCGGCGTCGAGGTGCGAATCGGGCTCGTCGAGCAGCAGCAGCTCGGGCTCGTGCAGGACGCAGCGGCAGACGGCGAGGCGCTGGCGCATCCCGGCGGAGAGCTCGGCGACATGCTGATCGGCGCGGCGCTCCATGCCGACGGCGGCGAGCAGAGCGTCGATCCGGCGTTCGGCGTCCTCCCCACGCAGGCCGTGCAGCTTGGCGTGGAAGCGTAGGTTCTCGCGCCCACTCAGGTCGCGGTAAAGCAGCGGCTCGTGGCCGAGGAAGCCGATCCGCCCGCGCGCCTTCCAAGCCTCTCCGGGTAGCCGCGCTCCAAGCACCCGCACTTCGCCGCCACCAGGCCGCAGCAGGGTTGCGATGATGCGCAGCAGCGTCGTCTTGCCAGCACCGTTCGGCCCCAGCACGACCAGGGACTCGCCTGCCGCCAGCTCGAAGCCGACCCCGTCGAGCGCCGTCCGGTCGCCGAAGTCGCGCGTCAACCCGGCGACGCTGAGCGCCGGTTCGTCTATGCCTGCGCCGGGCTTCACGTCGCGGATTGTGAACGTCTACGCTGCTCCAGTGCGGATTCGACCCGCTCTGCCCGATGACGTGAAGGCAATCGATGCCATCGTGCAGCGTGCCTACGGAGGTTACGTCGAGGAACTGGGTGTGCGGCCGGCACCGATGGATGATGACTACGCCGAGAAGGTCAGGCGAGGCGAGGCGACAGTGGCCAGCGTGGATGGGGAGGTGATCGGCGCGGTCGTGTTGATCGCGGAAGAGGACCATGTCCTGGTGGAGAACGTCGCGGTCGACCCCGATCGCCAAGGCGAGGGCATCGGCCGCGCACTCCTTGCCCGCGCCGAGGTTTTCGCACGCGAGACCAACACGCCGGAACTTCGCCTCTATACGAACGAGGGCATGGTCGAGAACATCAATTTTTATCGCCGCCTCGGCTACCAGGAGGTCGGCCGTTACAGCTCCGGATCGTTCCGGAGGGTCTTCTTCAGCAAGCGGATCGAGCTAATTCCCGCTCGCTGAAGTCGCTCTCAGCGTCGCTTGCGCAGGGTGCGGGCGCCGACCTTGAGCAGCGGGCCGGCGCCGTCGCGCAGGGCCTGGGTCCGGGTCGCGCCCTTGCCGTAGAGCAGCTTTGCCGAGGCGCGCACCGCTTCGCCCAGGGTCTGGTCGTAGGGATGCCACCAGAAGTCGCGGGTGAGGCCCGGCTCCCAGGAGTTCATCTTGACGTTGACGCACTCGTAGAAACCGAATTTGGAGTGCGAGCGGCCGACGCCGGAGTCCTTTACCCCGCCCCAGGCGCACTGGCAGGCACCGTGGCTGAAGGAGTGGTCGTTGACCCAGACCATGCCGGACTCGACCCGCCGCGCGATCCGCGCGCCCTTCTGGCGGTCCTTGGTCCAGACCGAGGCGCCGAGGCCGAACTCGGAATCGTTGGCGAGGTCGATCGCCTCCTGCTCGGAGTCGACGACGACGATCGGCAGGACCGGGCCGAAGACCTCCTCGCGCATGATCCGCATCTCGTGCGTGACCCCGGTCAGCACGGTCGGGGCGATGTATTTGTCGGAGAGGTCGGCGACCGGAGTTGGGCCGCCGCAGAGCTTGGTCGCGCCGGAGGCGACCGCGTCCTCGATTAGGTCGACGACGATCTCGTACTGGCCGGGTGAGGTCATCGGGCCGATCTCGGTCTCCCACTCGAGCGGGTTGCCGAGCCGCAGCTTCTGCGTCTCGCGGGCGACCCCCTCGATGAAGCGGTCGGCGACCTCGCGCATAACGTAGACGCGCTCGATCCCCGAGCAGGTCTGGCCGGCGTTGGCGAAACCGCCCCAGACAGCGCCAGAGATCGCGTTGTCGAGGTCGGCGTCGGCGCAGACGATCATCGGGTCCTTGCCGCCGAGCTCGAGCACCGAGCCCTTGAGTTGCTGGGCGCAGACCTCGCCGACCTTGCGCCCGACCTCGACTGAACCGGTGAAGAAGATCTTGCCGGCGCTCGATTTCGCCAGTGCGTCGCCGACCGCGCCACCGCCGTGGACGACCCGGACGAGGCCCTCGGGCAGGCCGCCCTTCTCGAAGACGCGGCGGATCGCCTCGCCCAGGAGTGGCGTCAGGCTGGCTGGCTTGAGCACGACGCCGTTGCCAGCCATCAGTGCGATCGCCACCTCGCCGAAGGGAATCGACCAGGGGTAGTTCCAGGGCGCGATCACGCCGACGACGCCAATCGGCTCGTAGGTAAAGCGCGATTTCTTGCTGGCGAGGAAGGCCTGGCTCATCCGCACCTTCTCGTCAGCGAGGATCTTGGGGCCGGCCTTGGCGCACCAGTGCAGCGCGTCGACGGTCGGCAGCAGCTCCATCGTGTAGGCCTCGGCGCGCGGCTTGCCCTGCTCGTTGACGAGCAGTTCGGCGAGCTCGTCGATGTCGTCTAGGAGGGCATCGGCGGCGCGGCGCAGGTAGGCGCCGCGGGTCTTCAGGTCGAGCTCGGCCCAGGCGGGCTGGATGCGGGCGACGTCGTCGACGACCGCCTGGACTTCGTCCGGGGTGATCGTGGCGACGGAGCCGACTAGCTCTCCGGTGGCGGGGTTGAAGCTCTCGAGCGTGGACTGGGCGGCTTGGGGCTGCGTGGCGGTCTCCATGGTGGGCGATTGTACGCCGTAGTGGGGGAGTCGGGGATCGCCTCGCCGAGTGCCCACCACCGCCTTCGGCGGTGGAATCTGGTGCCGCTTCGCGGCTTGAACAACCTTGCCGGGGCCGCTTCGCGAGGCATCGTCGAGGCGATCCCCGATTCCCGACCAGCGCGACTACCGCCGTGGTCATACTCGGCGCAGTGTCGGACCGCCTGTTCGGAAGCGATGAGGGATCAGCCCGCCAGCCGGCTTCGCCGGAAGCTGATGCTCCTTTGGCTGTGCGGATGAGGCCGCGGAGCTTGGATGAGCTTGTGGGGCAGGAGCATGTGCTTGGGGAGGGGTCCGCTCTCAGGACCGCAATCGAAAGTGGGCACCCTCATAGCGCGATTCTTTACGGACCGCCGGGGTCGGGGAAGACGACGCTGGCGCGGATTGCTGCGGCTGCGACGGACGGGGCGTTTGAGGAGCAGTCGGCTGTCAATGCCGGGAAAGCCGAGATTCGGGGGGTGATCGAGCGGGCTCGGGAGCGGCGGCGGGGCAATGGGCGGCACACCGTCCTCTTTCTCGACGAGATCCATCGCTTCAACAAGGCGCAGCAGGATGCGCTGCTGCCGGCGGTGGAGGAGGGGCTGCTGACTCTTATAGGGGCGACGACCGAGAACCCCTACTTCGAGGTCAACTCGGCGCTGCTGTCGCGGTCGCAGATATATGAGCTGCAGCCGCTCTCGGACGCCGATGTGGAAGAGCTCTTGCGGCGGGCGCTGGCCGACCCCGAGCGCGGACTGGCCGATCCGCCGCAGTTAGAGGACGCCGCTCTGGCGATGCTGGCGCAGCGCTCCGGGGGCGACGCCCGCGTCGCGCTCTCCGCCCTGGAGCGGGCCGTCGCCCGCGCATCCGACCTTGACCACCCTGGAGGTGGGTCAAAGTCGGCTGCGGCGATCGACATCGCCGCGATCGAGGACGCGCTGCAGCGCAAGGCGCTCGACTACGACCGTGAGGGCGACCGGCACTACGACTTCGTCTCGGCCTGGATCAAGGCGACGCGGGGCTCCGACGTCGACGCCTCGCTCTACTACCTGGCGGTGATGCTCGAGGGCGGTGAGGACCCGCGCTTCATCGCCCGCCGCATGGTCATCCTCGCCTCCGAGGACGTCGGCAACGCCGACCCGCAGGCGCTGCTCGTCGCCGACGCGGCCGCCCGCGCGGTCGACCGGGTCGGCCTGCCCGAGTGCGCGCTGAACCTCGCCCAGGCCGCCGTCTACCTCGCCCTCGCGCCGAAGTCCAACGCCTCCTACAAAGCGCTCGGCCGCGCCCGCGCCGAGGTGCGCGAGAACGGCGCCAAAACCCCACCCGACTATTTGAGGGACGCTCACTATCCGGGCGCGACCCAGCTCGGCCGTGGCGAGGGATACCGCTATGCGCACGATCAGCCGGGCGCCGTAAGCGACCAGCCGCTGATGCCGCCGGGCTTGGAGGAGCTGCGCTTCTACGAGCCCACCGATCGGGGCTTTGAGGAGGAGCTGGGACGGCGCTTGGAGGCGCTTCGCAAGCGGCTTCTCACAGGCCGCTCCGACGCCTAATCGCGGGCGCAACTTCTTCATAGACGCGGTGTTTCAGAGGTCGGCTTTCCAAGCTAGAGCCAGGGAGAGCCGACACACCGGCCGGAGGCCTGGACTGGGGGTCTCCGGCCGGCACTAAAAGGGGAATCAGGGGGGAAACTCGACGACCGCGCACGAAGACCGCGCGGTCGTCGGGCGTGCTGGGCGATTTGGAACACCCCGGGCGAATCGCGGTTAGGGTTTCGCGATGCCCTCACAACCCAAGCTCGTTCTCCACTCGGTCCCGTTCTCGCATCCGGTGCTCGCGGTGAGCGCCGCGCTCGACCGGTTTGGGCACGAGTACGAGAAGGTGGAACTGGTCGCCGGCAAACATGGCGAGGAGATCGAAGGGATTTACGGCGAGGGGTGCGCGACGGTCCCCGGGCTGCTGGTGGACGATGAGCCGGTGCACGGCACGGCGACGATTTTTGCCCGCCTCGACGAGCTGCACCCTGACGCCGGCCTCTACCCGGAGGCGACGGCCGAGGCGATTCGCGAGGCCGAGGCAGGCATCGCCGAGGACCTGCAGGTGAGCGCCCGCGTGCTCGCCTTCGGCGCGCTTCACTTCCGCCCCGAGTCGATGGGAACGTTTGCCGGGGCCGGCCAGCTCGATCCGGGCGGGGTTGATTTTGCGATCAAGATGATGCGGGCGACCTGGCGTTACCTCGACATCACCGCGGAGCGGGTCCATGCCACCTTGCAGGAGCTGCCGGCACAGCTGGACGCGGTCGACGCTCTGATTGAGGTGGGTGCAGCTGCCGGTGAGGCGCCGACCGCCGCCGACTTCCAGCTCGGCTCGTCACTTCATCTCCTCACCCAGATCGGCGACCTCCGCCCCCTTGTCGAAGCGCGACCGGCTGCCACCCTCGTCACTGCTTGGTTTGAGCCCGGAAGCGGCGACGTTCCCGCCGGCGCCTTCCCGCCCGGCTGGGTCCCGGCCGCCGGCTCATAAGGAGGGCTAGCCGAGTAGGGCCTCGCCCGCGAGGACGAGGCCGGCGATGACAAGGATCACGGCGATGACTTGCAGCAGGGCGTCGTCGTCGAGTTTGCCCGTTAGCTGAGCGCCCAGGTAGGCGCCCGGGATCGCGCCGCAGGCGCCGGCGGCGAGGAGGTTCCAATCGACGCCGCTGGTCAGGTGGCCGAGTAGGCCGCCGAGGCCGACCAGGGTGCCGGTGGCGGCGTTGGTTCCCACCGCTGCCTTGGGCGCGGTGCCCAGCCACTTGACCATCGCGGGGAGGCGAAGGGTGCCGAGGATGAGGCCGACCAAGCCGCCGAGGACGCCGACGGCGAAGGCGATCGTGATCGCGACGCCGACACCACCGCCGGGATGGTCGCCGGCATCGGCGAAGCGGTCGCGGCGGGATATTTCGTAGGCGCCGAAGAGAACTACGACCGCGATCGCCGCGAGCAGCAGACGCTTGGGCAGGACGCCAGAGAGCACCCCACCGAGGACGCCGCCCAGCAGCGAGGGCGGAGCCATCAGCCAGAAGAGACGCCAATCGATCCGCCCGCCGCGCCAGTGGGCGATCGATGCGGTCAGCGCCGAGAGCCCGCTCACCGCCACGTTTGCCCCCGCCCCGGCGGCCGGCGAGCTGGCGAACTGGAGGATGACCGGCAGGCGCATGTTGCCCAGCACGAGGCCGGCGACGCCGCCGGCGAGGGCCACCGCAAAGGACCAGATGGCGATGAGGAGCAGCTCCACGTCGCGGCACTCTAGGTCGCTCTCTATCTTCTGGTGTTATGAGTTCGGAGAAGCTGCGACTTGGCGGGATGGCGCTGCGCAACGGTCTACTAATCCACGGGCCGACGCACTGGGCCGCGGCGGTGCGCGATAAGGACGGCGACGTCAGGGTCGCCTCTGAGCGCAAACCTGAGCTCGCCCCGAAGCTGGCGGGCCGGGTCCCGGGCTTGCGCGGCCCGCTGAAACTGGTCGAGGCGATGGCGGTACTGCCGCTGGTGCGCCGACGCTTGCCCGCCGCGCGGCTGCCCTTTGAGGACCCCAGAGTGTTGGCGACGATTGGGGTGACGCTGCTAGCCACCGCTGTCCTGCGGCGCAGGGTGCCAAGCGGTGTGATGCGGGAGGGGGTGGCGCAGGCGCTCGGCGCGGCGCCGGCTGTGATTGCTCTCGCCGATCGCGACCTGGCCGCCTACCACGGCGTCGAGCACAAGGCGATCGCCGCCTACGAGCAGGGCGTTGAGGATCCGGCGTCCGTGCCGAAGGAGCACGACCGCTGCGGCTCGAACTTGATCACGCCGATGATGCTGCTCTCCGTGGGTGGCACGGTGGTGCTTGAGAGACTGGTGGAGCGACCGAGCCCCGTCGCGCGCGCAGCCGTCGGCCTCGCCGGCGCCTCGATCGCGGTCGAGATGTTCGCCTGGAGCGATCGCAACCACGGTGCGCCGCTTGCCGAGGCATTCCATACCCCCGGCCGCGAGATCCAGCGTCATCTGGCGACGAAGGAGCCGACGCCGGAGCAGCTCCAAGTCGGGATCGCCGCGCTGGCCGAGATCCTTCGTGTCGAGGAGGCTCAGGCGGGCGACGCCGAGCCACCACCCGCGACGTAGGCGTCCATCTAGACTCCCGCCGATGTTCGGCAAGATCGACCACATCGGCGTTGCCGTCGAGGACATCGACGCGGCGCTCGAGCTCTACGCGGAGACTTTCGAGATGACCGTTGCCCACCGCGAGACGGTCGAGGCGCAGGGCGTTGAGGCGGTGCTGCTCGATGTTGGCGACGGGCACGTCGAGCTGATGCGGCCGTTGGCGCCCGACACGCCGGTCGGCAAGTTCCTCGACCGCAAGGGCCCCAAGCTGCACCACGTCGCCTACGCCGTCGAGGACATCGATGCGACTCTGGAGCAGCTTGCCGCCGCCGGGCTCGAGTTGATCGACAGCAAGGCGCGGACCGGGATCCGCGGCAGCCGGGTGGCGTTTATTCAGCCGCGCTCGACCGGCGGCGTCCTAACCGAGATCGTCGAAGCGGGCGGAGAGGAGCACTAATGGCAGACGTGCAAAAGGTGGAGATCGGCTTTGAGGGAGGCCAGGTGGTGCCGGTGCGGCTCAGCGGCGACGAGCTGAAGGACCTGCGCAAGCAGATCGAGAAGGGCGGCTGGCACGACATCAAGACCGAGGATGGCGTCCTCTCGATCTACGTCGGCAAGGTCGCCTTCCTGCGTATCGATTCAGCTGGGCACCGGGTCGGCTTCGCCCTCGACCGACAGGACTGATGCGAGCCCGCCGGCTGCTTGGGGCCGCGGGGCTGGCGACGCTGGCAGCCGCTCTGTGGTGGCGCAAGAATCCTTCGGCATGCCCCTACGGACAGCGGTTCTGGGTTGAAGCACCGCATCCGGTCATCACCCGCGACCGTCTGCGCTGGGTTTTGGCGCCGCAGCCGGGCGAGCGGGTGCTGGAGATCGGCCCCGGCACCGGCTACTACACGCTGGACATGGCCGAGTGGGTCGGCGGCGAGGGACGGGTCGAGATCTTCGATCTGCAGCAGGAGTTCCTCGATCACGTCATTGCCCGCGCCGGTGAGCGCGGCCTCGCCAACGTCGTTCCGACCCAGGGCGACGCGACCGCGCTGCCCTATGAGGACGCGTCGGTCGACGCGGTCGTCCTCACCGCCGTGCTCGGCGAGATCCCCGACCCTCTCGCCGCCCTGCGCGAGATTCGCCGCGTGCTGAAGCCGGATGGTCGCCTGATCGTCGGCGAGCTCTTCGGTGACCCCCACTTCACGACCCAGGCGAGCCTGGAGTGCCAAGCGGGCGAAGCCGGTCTCGCCTACGAAACCCACTCCGGCAACTGGTTCGCCTACTTCGCCCGCCTGGCGCCCGGTTCGTAGATCGTCGAGGCAGGGTAGGCATTCGCTCATCCGAGCGGAGGCAACGTGGAGCAGCTAATCGAAGACCTGACGCGGGGCAACGTTACCGAGGTAAAGGTTGTCCTGGCGACCGTCATCCTGGCCCTCGCCGTCTACCAGGTGCTGCTCGCTGCGGTCGCCTATGGCTGGTTGAAGCTGCCGTTCCTGGAGTCTCACTCAGCTTCCTGGACCCATCGGGCGAGTGGCGACGCGATCCTCCTCCTCACCGTCATCGTCGCGGTCATGTGCATCTCCTTCTACGGCTTTGAGGAGGGTGGCGCTCATGCTCTGGTTGCCTGCGTGTCTGCTGGCGACGAAGGTGCTGGCCGTCCGCCTCGGAGGGCGCCTCGGGCGCCTGCTGCCGATCATTGGCGCCTCCATCCTGTTCGCCTTCACGATCACCTGGCTGACCTCGGCCGGCGACTTCCTTGGGGTGTCGGGATGAAACGGCCGCCGCAGGCGATCCAGATGCTCGGCTCGGCCCTCTTCGCGCTGGCGATCGTCGCCGTCGCGATCGTCGTAGTAACGGCTCATTTCGGTCCGACCAGCAGCGCCGAGTTGGAGGCGCGTGAGGAGCGGCTGGAGCAACGCATGGAGTTGCGCGAGGAGGCGCTGGAGCGGAGCGAGGAGCGCGAAGAGGAGCGACGCCGGTGAGGCTCTAGCCGCGGACCGCCTTTTTGGCGATGTTCTTGACCCGCGTCCGATCTCGCTGGGAGAGGTTGCTGGGACGGCCCTTCGACTTTCCGATCAGGTGCAGGAACTCCTGCTGCTCCTTATGCGTCAAGTTGTGGTCCACCCGCTCACGACCCTTCTGGGCGAGCCAGAGCGAGACGGTCAGCACCATCCCCCAGGGGATGCGCTTCAGGGAGCGCCTGAAGATCCACGGCAGCATGGGCGTTGGGTACCCGATTGCGCGTGAGCGCATGCGTCGTCCTGGCGCGCTGGCGTCGTATTACCGCTGGCAGCGCGGGCACCAGTAGGTGCGGCGATTGGCGTCGCCCTGGCCATGGGCGGCAATCGGCGTGCCGCAGGCGGGGCAGGGCTGGCCGGCGCGGTGGTAGACGGAGCGGCGCGGACGACCCTTCTCCACCGATTCCCCCATCAGCTGCCGCCCTGCTTCGAGGACCGCCTCGATTTCGTCGTCTTGCAGCTCGCCGACCGCCCGCCATGGGCTCACCCGGGCCGCGAAGCAGGCCTCGCTCTTGAAGATGTTGCCGATGCCGGCGATCAGGCCTTGGTCTAGCAGCGCATCGCCCAGCTCGCGATCAGGCGCCGCCTGGAGGCGGACACGGACGGCCGCTGGATCGAACTTCGGCGCGAGGATGTTGGGTCCCAGCCGGGACAGCGCCGGATCTGAGCGCCGTCGCGTCGCGCTCAACAGGCGCAGGGTTGGCCCCCCGAACTGGACAGCTTCCAGCTCGGCTCCGCTCAGCGTCAACCATGCCGCGCCCGCCGGCTTGCGCCACCTGGCGCCGCGGCTGTAGACGTGCCACGAACCGCTCATCCCCAGGTGGCTGTGGAGGACGAGGTCGCCGAAGTGGAGCAGTAGGTGCTTGCCGCGTGCCTCGACTTCTTCGAGTCTGTGGCCGTCGAGTCGCTCGACTCCCGCCGCGCGGGCCTGACCACTGTGTGGCCGGACCGCTAACTCCTGCCCGCCGAGCGCCGCTTCGATCCGCCGCGCGGCACGCAGGATCGTGTCGCCCTCTGCCATGCCTCAATGCATAGCGGACGGCAGTGCGCCGGGACGGAGGGAGGGACCGCCCCGACGCCGCTCTACCGCTAGTTGTTTTTGCCCCCGCGGCACGCAGGGATGTTGAGCCGCAGGTTTTTCCTCTTTAGCTGTCGGCTGTTCTGCGCCTTCAGGTTGAGGAAGCCGGTGGTCTGCCTCGAGCAGAGGTTGCGCGAGTTGACCAGCAGCCCCTTGTCGCCGCCCTTCATCGTCAGCACGAACTTGTTCACGGCGACGTCAGGCGTTTTACGGAACACCGTTTTCAGGCGCCCGTTCGACGAGCCGATCACGCCGCGTAGCCGGACGTTGACCTGGCCCTTGAGGTCGGCCAGCAGGTCCGGCAGTTCATTGTCGGACGAGGTCAGGTAGACCGGGCCCTTGAGCTTGCCGTCGAGCAACGGCGAGGTCGCCTTGGCGTTGCCGTAGATCGACGCTTTCGGGCACTCGTTCGCTGCCAGCTGGACCCTCGTGCAGATCGTTTTGATGTGCGCCTGATCGAGGATCGTCGCGCGGGGCAGGATGAATGCCGCCCTACGCGTGTTGGCATCGCCATTACGTGCATCGAGCGTCGCCCGGAACTTCGGATGGGCGCCTCGCCGCATCTGGTTCTGGCCACCGAAGATACGTGCGTAGAAGCTCGGCTTGTATTTGAGCGCTTTGCAGTCGCTGGCCCGGAACGCATTCGAGGGTTTGGTTTCGAACCAGCTCGCCGGATCTGCCGGGTTGCCGCCGCCACCCAAGATCCCCGAGCCGATTGAGAACGGTTCGCGGCAGGTGGTCGGGTTGAGCGTGAAGCTCTGGCGGTTGATCGAGACGTCGATCGCGCGGATGTCGAGCTTCACGCCGCCGAACACGTATGGGATGGCGTCCGAGACGGCGTGGACTTCGGCCGTTTCGGGATCGATGTTGAGCGCGGCCCGGACGACGACCGTGCCCAGGTCATACGGGCCAGCAACTGCCGGGGTGACGAAGACCATGCTCACCGGCGCCCCTTTGTAAGGCCCGGCGAGATACACCTGGCCATTGGTGCGGAACGGGGCCGGGCCGGAGCCGGCGTCGATCCCGGTGGTGCCAACGTGACTGCTGTTTGGGCAGCTGGGGCTGGCGAGCTCGTCTTTGCCCGAGCGGGTGCCCGCTGCCTCGATGCTCGCCTGCGGGCAGTACTCGACGCCCTTCAGCTTCGCCACCATTCCAGGCGGCAGATCGACCTTGACCTGACGGATCTCCTGGGCTCCGTCGGGCCGCGTGATGCGCAGCTCGAACGGGCTGAAGGCACCGGCTTTGGTCCCTTTCGGCCCAGCGCTGAAGGTCGGGTTGAAGGGACGCTCCGCCAGCGTTTTCGGGCAAGGCCCACCGCCGGGGGCGGTGGTGAGGGTGAATTGTGGGTTCGGGTCAGACGACACTTCTTCACCTGGCCTAGACCATGGGGTGAACCTCGCCGTCGTGGTGTGTGGCCCGCAGGTATCGGGAGTCGTCAGTGCTCCTCTTGCTCCTCCGTTGACATTGACTTTGAACGAGCTGAACGGAGCCTGGGGGTTTTCCGGCACGACCACAGTCAGCTGGCCCGTTTGCAGGTTTGGGAACACGTTTCCAACCAAGCGAACGTTGACGCCGTAGCGGTCGTTGAACGCGTGAATGAAGACGCGGAACTGATTTCCGGAGCTGGGCACCTGGCTGGTGGGCTCGGCGACGTAGACGTTACCCCCGAGATTCTGGTCGAGAGCCGGGGTTTCGACATCGACCGTGCCGATTTTCGAGGACTCCGGGCACGCGATCGGATCGTCGGTGCCCTTCTTGTATTGAGCGTCGGTGCACGGCGTCAGCCCGTTCGCGAGCGATGGGTTGAGACCAGCGCCTTCGGGTAGCGTCACCTTCGCCGTCAGCAGATGCGAGTTGGCACGCGTGTTGGCTTTCAACTGGTCGGGCATCTGCACGGTGACCGTTGACGGTTCAGGTGAATCGGTGGACCCGCTCGAGGACGCGGCGAGATCGACGTTAAAGGGTGCCGTCTCGCATTCGTCAGCGCCGACTTTGGTCGTGAAACTCTCCGTGTCTTCTGCTCCACCGTGTGCTTTGACATGGAGGGTTGACGTCTGCCCGCCTGCGCAGTTGCTCGGCATCGTCAAGTAGGTGCCATTTCCGAACGGCGCTCCTTTGTTCCCTTCGAAAACGAGACGGGATCCGACGATCGGCGGGTGTGCTTCGGTTCCGTCAGGAGCGTGGATGTCGCTGATCGTGAACCTGACGTGCTGGTCTTTCGGGTCCAGGTCGCCGACGATGATCGTCGGTTCGCCGAGCGCACTGGTCGGGAAGCCGACCATCGAGGGCACGCCATCGAATGGGACCAAGTTGTAGACGGGGAGTTTGGCCCGCGTGTTCTCACAGGGAACTGGAATCGGGCCGGGTTCGACGCAGGGAGGTGCCTGCGAAGCCACCGTGAGGTAGTTGAACCCAACTATGGAGGTCGGCAGGCACGTCGGCGCTGGTTCTGCGCTCAGCTCTGCGACGGTGCACTTGCTCGTCGTGGCCTCGGGATTGACACCCAAGCCTTCTGGCGTGTCGACGACGATTTCCTGAACGAACCCGTCAGGAAAGCCTTCGGTTCCCGGCGCCGGCAGCGTGTTGAGGGTGAAGTCGGTAATACCGAAAGGAGGATGCCCGGCTGACTGCGTGTACCACCTGGCTTCCGATACGGGCGTTTCTGCTTTCGTGCACTGGCCGGGGTCTTTTGGAAGCGGGAACGGGCCTTCTATTTTGCCCGGGGCGCCGGGAATCAACGGCGTGTCGGCGTTTTCGTCGCACGTCAGTGCTTCCCAGTTCGCGATTCCAAATGCGGCCTGCGCGCTGGATGCTCCAAATGCGAGAACGGCAAATGCGGAAATGAGCGCTAGCAGCCCAAGCGGGCCTCGCGAACCTCTCATATGGGACCTCTCCTCCAAGACGGGTTTCCAATTAGCTACCCGCCTCCCGCAGTTAAAAACGGTACACCATGGAGTCCGCGGACTCCATGGGGGATAACTACGGATTGGCCAAAGAGGTCCAGAGTCGCTCCTCCGCCGTGGCTACGTCGTTAGCCGCCGCGTCGATTCGCCGCCAGAGTTCGGGTTTTGGCTCGTCGCACCCGCTGGCCGCGTGGAAGGCGTTGGCCAGATCGGTCCACGCGGCGGCGGCGGCTGCCGCTAATGGCGCATCGCTGCGGCCAGCCTCTTCGAGGAAGCGCGCGTACATCAGCCTGAAGGCGCCGCCGCCGGTGCCGCGCCGCTCGATCACCTGGTAACCGAAGCGGGCGCACCATTGCCAGTCCCCCGCTACCTCGGGCCATGAGCCCGCCTCGGCGGCGAGCCGGCGCACCGCGTCGAGGCCGGAGAAGCCGCGGAACTCGGGCTCGATCATCGCCTTGGCGGCGCGTTCGATCGCCGCCGGGATCGCTTCGCACAGCCGCTCGGGTGAGACCTCGCCAGTGGCCGTGAACATGTGGCCGGAGAGCGGGTAGGCGGGATGGTTGCTGTGGCGCGCTTCGTCGAGGTGCTCGAGCTTGGTTGTCTGCAGCTGCTCAAAGCCGGTGTCGGAGAGGTGCGCGTCCTCGTCGTCGTAGCCGGCGAGGACGACAGCGTGGCCCGGGAAGTGGGCCGAGTTGCCGTAGTGGTCCAGGTAGTAGAGGTCGGTGAGCAGGAGGACCGGTCTGCCGGCGTCGACCTCGGCTCGCGCTGCGTCCCAGGCGTCGCCGTCGCCGGGCTCGAAGGTGCGCAGCTCCAACGCCGCCCCGGTCAGCTCGTCGAAGTTCTCCTCGAGGCGGGCGGTGCGGCCGTTGAACCAGCGCGTCGGCGAGGCGTCCTCGATCGTCACGTAGTAGAAGCAGGCGCCGGCGCCGAGACCGAACGCCATCTCCTCGCTGATCTCTACTCCGTGGAAGTTGAGCAGGTTGCGCAGCGCGGTTGAGCCGCAGTGGTGGCCGGGGGTGTGGGTGTAGCCGGGGACGGTGGGCATCGATTGCGGATTATCCTGCCCCGCCAGTGCAGACCGCCGACCTGAGACTGCTGCGCGCGATGCGCACCCGTGGACACTCGCCCGCGCTCGAGCGTGGGGCCAAGCTGCTGGGCAAGACCGGCAACAACGCGGCGATCTGGTTTTCGCTCGGGATCGCTCTGGCGATCTTCGATGGCTCCAACCGCGAAGCGTGGCTGATCTGCGCCCTCCTGGGACCGCTGGCGATCGGGCTCAACTACGTGATCAAGCTGATCGTCAAGCGACCGCGCCCGGTGCTGGAGGGGCTGCCACCGCTCGGCGGCGCTCCCAGCTCGCTCAGCTTTCCCTCTGCCCACGCGACCTCGGCCTTTGCTGTGGCGACGGCGATGACGCGGGTCGAGCCGCTCGGCGCGCTTGCCTTCCTGCTGGCAGCTGCGCTTGCCCTGGGCCGTCCCTACCTCGGCATGCATTACCCCTCCGACGTCCTCGCTGGCGCCCTGCTCGGCGTCGCTCTGGGATTGGCCATCCCCCTCTCGCTATGAAGGTCGGAATCGTGGGCTTGCCCAACGCGGGCAAGTCGACCCTCTTCAACGCGCTGACCAAAGGCGGCGCGCAGACCGGCGACTACCCGTTCACGACGATCGAGCCCAACGTGGCGATCGCCCAGGTGCCGGACGAGCGCCTCGAGCAGATCGGCGCGACCGTGCACAGCTCCGAGCTGGTGCCGGCGACGATCTCCTTCCACGACATCGCCGGCCTGGTCAAGGGCGCCTCCGAAGGGGAGGGCCTGGGCAACCAGTTCCTCGCCTCGATCCGCGAGACGGATGCGATCTGCCACGTCGTCCGCTGCCACGCCGACTCGGGCGTGCCGCACCCGGATGGGCGCGTCGATCCGCTGGCCGACATCGAGACGATCGAGACCGAGCTCGTCCTCTCCGACTACGAGCAGGCGGGGCGACGGCTGGACCGGGTGCGCAAGGGCGCCAAGTCGGGCGACGCCGAGGCGATCGCCGAGCGCGACTGGCTAGAGAAGGTCGTTGACGCGCTCGCCGCCGGCAAGCCGGCCCGCTCGATCCCGGTTCCCGACGCCGCCGCCCACGGCCCGGCAAACCTGCAGGCGCTGACTTCCAAGCCAATCCTCTACGTCGCCAACGTCGACGAGGGGGACGCCGAGGCTCCGGCAGCGGTTGCCGCCCACGCTGCCGAGGTCGGCGCCGGAGTGGTCGCGGTAAGTGCCCGGATCGAGGGCGAGCTGGCTGAGCTCGACGCTGCCGAAGCGGAGGAGATGCGCGAGTCCTACGGCGTCGAGGGCTCGGGATTGGCACGCCTGGTCCGCGCCGCCTACGACCTGCTCGAGCTGATCACGTTCTTCACGGCCGGCGAGGACAAGGAAGCGGTGGCGCGGCCGCTGCACCGCGGCGCCACCGCCTTGGAAGCGGCGGGGACGATCCACACCGAGATCCAGGAAGCCTTCGTCAAAGCCGAGGCGATCGGTTGGCGCGAGCTGGTCGAGTGCGGCGGTTACGCGCCGGCCCGCGACAAGGGCCTGCTTCGGATCGAGGGCCGGGACTACGTCGTCCAGGACGGCGACGTCATAACGATCAAGGTCTGAGCGGCGCTTTCGGAAACTTGAGTCTCTTGGACATTGGTTCCCAAGTATTCGGCGACTGCCGTGGGCAGTATCTGGTATTCGCGCGTTCACTGCGGTTGTGAGGTCGGTAACAACTCGATAACAATTGGCACAGGGTGGGTTTGATGGCGAGCGAGCATGCGTTTCTCGAGCCAACGCAACGCGAAATCCCCCTCCCTTGCGGCCCATGAGGCCGATCCTGACGCTGCCGATAGCTCGATAGCAACCGAGCTGCTCCCCGAGGCAAGCGGAGCTGGAGTCGCCTCGAACGGCGAGGCCGTGGCCTCGAACGGACATGCGCAGGCCGGGCGCGGCGCCGTCTCTCCCCGGCCAAAAGCGCTGGGGAAGTTCCTCTACGTGGGTGAGGAGAAGCTTTTCCTCCGGGGTGTCACCTACGGGACCTTTCGGCCGGGAGCGGATGGCAGCGAGTACCCCCACCCGGCGAGGGTAGAGCTCGACTTCAGGCAGATGGCCGCTAACGGGGTCAACTCCGTCCGTACCTACACCGCCCCGCCGCGTCACCTGCTCGACGCCGCCGGCCGCCACGGGTTGCGGGTCCTGATCGGGCTGCCGTGGGAGCAGCACGTCGCCTTCCTCGAAGAGCCGGCGCTGGCGCGCTCGATCGAGCGGCGAGCACGCGAGGGGGTTCGCGCCTGCGTTGGTCACCCGGCAGTGCTCGGCTTCGCGATCGGCAACGAGATCCCGGCCTCGATCGTCCGCTGGCACGGGCGACGCCGCGTCGAGGGCTTCCTGCGCCGGCTCTTCGACGCGGTCAAGGACGAGGATCCCGAGGCGCTCGTCACCTACGTCAACTTCCCGACCACCGAGTACCTCCAGCTACCCTTCCTCGACTTCCACTGCTTCAACGTCTATCTGGAGACCGACCGGCAACTCGAGGACTACCTCGCGCGCTTGCAGAACGTCGCCGGCGACCGGCCCCTGGTCATGGCCGAGATCGGGCTCGACAGTCGCCGCAACGGAGAGGCTCGCCAGGCGGAGAGCCTCGAGGGGCAGGTGAGGCTCGCCTTTGCCGCGGGGTGCGCCGGCACCTTCGTCTTCGCCTGGACGGACGAGTGGCATCGGGGCGGCTACGACGTCGAGGACTGGGACTTCGGGCTTACCGATCGCGAGCGGCGTCCCAAGGAGGCGTTGGCCGCGGTCGGCAACGCCTTCCGCGAGCTGCCGTTCTCGCCGCGCGCCGAGTGGCCGAAGGTGTCCGTCGTCGTCTGCGCCTGCAACGGCGGCAGCACGCTCCGCTGGTGCCTGGAGGGAATGGACGGACTCGACTACCCCGACTTCGAGGTGATCGTCGTCGACGACGGCTCCAGCGACGACACCGCGGCGATCGCCCACGAGTGCGGCTACCCGCCGATCAGCACTCCCAACCGGGGCCTGAGCAACGCCCGCAACACCGGCCTCGAAGCGGCGAGCGGCGAGATCGTTGCCTACCTCGACTGCGACGCTCGCCCAGATCGCGACTGGCTCCGCTATCTGGTCGCCTCCTTCCAGGCTACGGATCACGTCGGTATTGGCGGTCCCAACATCCCCCCGCCGGACGGCTGGGTCGCCGACTGCGTCGCCAACGCTCCCGGGGGCCCGGTCCACGTGCTGCTCTCCGACCGCGAGGCCGAGCACATCCCGGGCTGCAATATGGCCTTCCTCCGGCAGCAGCTGGCCGATGTCGGCGGCTTCGATTCCCGCTTCCGGGCGGCCGGCGACGACGTCGACATCTGTTGGCGCCTGCAGGAACGCGGCGAGACGCTCGGATTCAGCGCCGGGGCCGTCGTCTGGCACCGGGCACGCGACTCCGTGCGCGCCTACTGGCGACAGCAGATCGGCTACGGCAAGGCAGAGGCGCTGCTCGAGCGCAAGTGGCCCGAGAAGTACAACGCCGGCGGCCACTACTCCTGGGGTGGACGCCTCTACGGGAACGGCGTGCCGCAGGGTCTGTGGCGCCGCTGGCGCGTGTACTACGGGAGATGGGGGACCGGTCTCTTCCAGGCGATGTACAGGACCGAGGGCCCGGCGCTCAGCTCGCTCGCGCTGATGCCGGAGTGGTACCTGGTGATCCTGCTGCTCGCCGTCCTCTCCGGCCTCGGCGCCCTCTGGAGCCCGTTGTTGGCGGCGTTGCCCCTCGCGGTTGCCGCTAGCGGCCTCTTGGTCGCGCAAGCGATCGGCGGGGCCCGGCGGGCGAGGCGGACGAGGACGGCCCGGCCCGTCCTCCGCCTGCGATCCCTGCTGATGACGACCTTTCTGCACATGCTGCAGCCGTCAGCTCGGCTCTGGGGCCGGCTGCGGAGCGGCCTGACGCCGTGGCGGTGGCGGGGGCCCGCGGGCCGGGCGTTCCCACGATCGCGGTCGTGGATGGTTTGGAGCGAGACCTGGCATCCGCTCGAGAGCTGGGTCGCCGCGCTTGAGGATTCGCTGCTCAGGAGTCAGACGGTCCTGATCCGGGGCGGCGACTTCGACCGCTGGGACCTCAACCTGCGGGGCGGTCTGTTCGGCAGGGCCCGGATCCTGACCGCGGTTGAGGAGCACGGCGGCGGACGGCAGCTGATCAGATTTCGCGCCTGGCCCTGGCCGACCCGGGTCGGGTTGCTCTCATCCGTGCTCCTCGCTTCCCTTGCGATCTCCGCTGCGCTCGGCGGCGCGCCCCACGCCGCTGCGGTGCTCGGCCTCTTCCTCGCTCTGGTGGTCAGCGCCACGGTCCTCGACTGCGCGCGCGCGACCGGCAGCGCTAGGCGAGCTGCGGACGGCCTCGCCGAGGTCACCCTGCTCAAAGATGCCGCAGACGCCGAATGAGCGCGCCTGCGGACCGCAGATACTCGGACAGGGCGATCTACCGCCGCGTGCTGCGCGAGGCCCGTTCCTACTGGCGGCATATCTTCGGTATCTGGCTGATTAGCCTGCTCTCGACGCCGCTTGCCCTGCTGCTGCCGCTCCCCCTGGCGATCGCCGTCGACAGCGTGCTGGGGGACAAGCCGCTGCCGGGCTTCCTCGACGCGATCGTGCCGAGCGCGATCCAGGATTCGACCAACGCCCTGCTGATCTTCGCCGTCGTGCTGCTGGTCCTGGTCGAGCTGGCCTCGCAGCTGCAGTCGATGTCGAAAACCCTGCTGCGCACCTACACGGCGGAGCGTCTGACCCTCCGCTTCCGCGCCCTCCTCTTCCGGCAGGCGCAGCGCCTCTCGCTTGCCTACCACGACCGCAAGGGAACGGCGGACGCGAATTACCGGATCCAGAGTGACGCCGGCAGCGTCTCGACCGTGGCGGTCGACGGCGTGATTCCGTTCGTCAGCGCCGGCGTGACCTTCGTCGCGATGTTGGCGATCATCGCCAACATCGAGCTGACGCTGGCGCTGATCGCGCTCGTCTACGGCCCGGTGTTCGTCCTGCTGACCTGGGCGTACCGGCGCCGCCTGCGCGCCCGCCACCGCGAGGTGAAGGAGCTGGAGAGCAGCGCGCTCTCCGTCGTCCAGGAGGTGCTGACCTCGATCAGGGTTGTCAAGGCTTTCGGCCAGGAGGATCGTGAGGAGCAGCGCTTCACGAATCGTGCCAGCGAGGGGATGGGGGCACGCCTGCGGGTCGCCTTGATCGACGGCTCGTTCTGGATGGCGATCGGACTGGTGACGGCACTGGGAACCGGTTCGGTGATGTACGTCGGGTTCCGCAGTGTCGAGTCAGGCGCGATGACGCTCGGCTCCCTGCTCCTGATCATGGGATACCTGGCGGAGCTCTACGGCCCGCTGTCCAAGATCAGCCGCCAGGTGGCGACCCTGCAGTCGGGGTTTGCGAGCGCCGAGCGCGTTTTCTCCTTGCTCGACCAGGCTCCCGACGTCCTCGACCGGCCCGATGCGCGTCCCCTGCGGCGTGCTGCTGGAGCTATCGAGGTCCGCGAGGTCTCCTTCTCTTACGACGGCAAGGCGCCGGTCCTCGAGCACGTCTCGTTTGCGGTTGGGCCCGGCGAACGGGTCGGGATCAGCGGGCGGACCGGCGCCGGCAAGACGACGTTGGCGAGCCTGCTGACGCGCTTCTACGACCCGACCGGGGGTGAGATCCTCCTCGACGGGGTGGCGCTGCACGACTACCGCCTCGCCGACCTGCGCAACCAGTTCGCGATTGTCCTCCAGGAGCCCGTCCTGTTCTCGACCTCGATCGGGGAGAACATCGTCTACGGCCGGCCGGAGGCTAGCTACGACGAGATGGTCGCCGCGGCCCAGGCGGCAGACGTCCACCGCTTCATCGAGTCGCTGCCCGGCGGCTACGAGACGCCGGTGGGAGAGCGCGGCATGACCTTGTCCGGTGGCGAGCGTCAGCGCGTCTCGCTCGCTCGCGCTTTCCTCAAGGACGCGCCGATCCTGATCCTCGATGAGCCGACCAGCTCCGTCGACCTGAAGACGGAGGCGACGATCGTCGACGCGATGGAGCGCCTGATGTCCGGCCGCACCACCTTCATGATCGCTCACCGGCTGAGCACGCTCGAGTCGTGCTCAGTGCGACTCCGCGTCCAAGGCCACCGTGTCGCGGTGGTGCCGGCTGGCGACGAGATCGCGCCGCCAGCGCCAGCTCGGGCCGGCGAGGAGCAGGCGTGACGCCGGCGGTCGCCGAAGACACGCGGGAGATCCCCGCGGAAGCTCGGCGCGCGGTCCGGCAGCTCGAGCTGCGATCTGAGGCCCCCGACGAGCTGGCGCTGCTCGAGTGCTCGTGGAAGTCCACGGTCGTGCGCGCGACCTGGCGGCAACCAAGCCGCTGGCAAGTCGTGCTGAAGCGCTGCAATCCCGGTGCGGCGGAGATCGAGGCCGCCGTGCACGCCGAGGTTCTGCCGCGCATGCCGATCCGGGCGCCACGGCTGCTCGGCGTCTGGCGCGAGGCGGCGCTCACCACCTGGCTGGCCTTCGAGGACATGGGCGACGAGCCGCCGCGGCTCGAACACGACCGCCACCGGGCAATGGTCTCCAGCTGGCTCGGCGAGCTGCATCGCGCTTCTCGCGAGCTCGTCGCCACCCCGCCTCTTCCCCGGCGAGGCGGCCGCCACTATCTCGGTCTCCTCGGATCGGCGCAGAAGCTTCTCGCCGAGCGCCAGGTAGAGGTGCACAGCGCCGACGACGAGCGGACCTTGGAGCGCGCGATTCGCCTTTGCGACGCGTTGCGCTCGCGCTGGGATGCGGTCGAAGACGTGGCTGCGCAGCTCCCCGCCGCGTTCGTGCATGCCGACATCGCGCCCGAGAACTTGCGCATCGTGCGCTCCGCCGGCCGGGTCGAGGTGACGGCGATCGACTGGGAGAAAGCGGGGGTCGGGACGCCCTTCGCCGACCTTGCGATCGTCGACCCCCCTGCATATGCGAGGGCGGCCGGCGCACCGCTCGAGACGGTTGACTCGTCGATGTGGGTGGCCCGGCTGCTGGCCGCGCTCTCGCACAACTGGGCAGTGAAGCCGATCCCCGAGGTCGAGCGCTACGGGCGTCGCATCGAGCGAGCCCTGGGGTCGATCGGTGAGCGCTAAGACCGCGCTGAAAGGGGAGGATCTGGCGGCGCGAGCGAGCGAGCTCTGGCTCGCCGCCGAGCCCGCCGGCTCGGCTCCACAGAGCGTCGAGACGCTCAAGCCCGCGCATCGCAAGTCGGCGGTGGTGCGGCTGCTCGGCGCGGGACTCGGGGGTGAGTCGGTCATCGCCAAGCGAGCCGCGCGTGCCTCGATCGAGATCGAGGCACGCGTCTACCGCGACGTGCTCGCCCACCTGCCCGTCTCGGCGACGCGGCTGCTCGGCACGGCGCCGGACGGCGATCGGTCCTGGTTGTTCCTCGAGGACGCCGGCGAGGAGCCCTTCGACTCGAAGCTCGCGGATCACCGCCGCCTGGCTGCTGTCTGGATGGCCAGGGTCCACGGAGGCGCGCGGCAGCTACCGGGGCCGAAGGAGCTGCCCGACCGCGGCCTGCACCACTACGAGAGCCTGCTGCGATCGGTCGAGGCGCTGCTGGGTGAGACGCTGGGCAATCGGGCCCTCTCCGCCGAGGAAGCCTCCGTAGTCGACGGGGTCCTCGAGGCATGCGACGCGCTCGCGTCGAGATGGCACCACGTCGCCGCGATCCTCGACGAGGGCCCGCTGACGATCGTCTTCGGCGGCTTCAGCAGCAAGAACGCCCGGGTGCGCGCGTCCGCCGACGGGCCGGTGCTGATGCCGTTCGACTTCGAGAGCGCCGGATACGGCTGTCCCGCGATCGACCTCGTCTATCCCGACGGCGATGCCTACGTCGAACAGGCGCGAGGGTGGTGGAGCGGGCTGGACAGGGGCGAGTTCAACCGGCTGCGGGCGGTCGGACGCGCTCTCGGCGGGCTGAAGGCGATTCCGGGAGAGCGCAAGGTCCTGCTTGCGGACTCGCCGTCAAAGGCGGTGGCGAAGCTTCGCTGGTATGGCCGCGAGATCGTCGACGGGATGAGCGAGGCGTAGCGATGTCCAAGCACGAGACCACTCTCCTCCTAGATCGTCTCGACGAGCACCCCGCGGTGCAAGCGTGGCGGACGATCGAAAGCGGCGCCGCGCCGACGTCCGTCGAGGTCTTGAAGCCCGAAAAGCGACGGTCCTCCGTCTTTCGGCTGAACGGGATCGGGCCCGCGGGCGCCGGCGTGATCGCCAAGCGCCGGCAGCGGGGGGAACTGGATCTCGAACACCGCCTGTACACCACGATCCTGCCGTCGCTCCCGCTGCCGTCGCTTCAGGGGCTCGGCTTCGCCGAGGCCGATGAAGACCGGTCCTGGTTCTTCCTCGAGGACGCCGGCGAGCGGTGGTACTCGCCGCGTGATCCCCAACACCGGGCGCTTGCCGTCCGCTGGCTCGCCGATCTGCACACGTGGCCCGCGGACCTCGCGTCGCTGCCGGACACCGGGCCGGCGTATTTCCGCTCGGTCCTCGACGCGGGGCTCGACGGCGTTCGCGCCGGGCTCGCCCGCACCGACCTGCCGCCACCCGACGGCGCGGTCCTGCGTTCGATTGCATCCCAGCTCGAGTGCGTTCGCGAGCGTTGGGAGGACGTCGAGGCGGCGTGCGCGACCGCTCCGCGCGGCATCGTGCACGGCGATTTCGTCCCCAAGAACGTCCGTGTCCGCACCGGGAGCGGTGGCCCCGAGCTCGTCGCCTTCGACTGGGAGACCGCCGGCATCGCCTCGCCGGCCGCCGACGTGGGCCTGCTGCCCGAGGATGGAGACTCGCTGCGCCTCTACCACGCGCTGGTCTCTCAGGCGTGGCCCGAGTTGAGCCTGGAAGACGTGCAGCGGCTGGCGCAGGCGGGCCGCGTGCTGCGCCTCCTCAGCTGCGTCCACTGGGAGGGGCGGAGCTTCCAGTACGAGTGGATCGAACACACCATGCGCAGGATGCGCGCATACGAGCGCGCCCTGCAAGAGGCCCTCGAGCCGAGCGGCTGGGTGGCGGGCTGAGATGACCCTGACCATGGATAGGCCGAGTGACAGCGCGCTCGAGCGCTCGCTGGCGACGGCGCTCGGCGAGCCCGGAGCGGTTGCCCTAACAGGCCGGGAGCACAATCGCTACGCGAGCACGTTCCCCAGCGAGATCGTTACCTGCGTGGCCGGTTCGCAAACCCTCGCGCTGCTCTGCAAGTACGAGGCGCCCCGCGACCGCGGCCTTCGCGGAGTGCCGGTGGGCGTTCGGTACGAGTCCGACGCCTACCGCTACGCGGTGGAGCCGTCGGGGCTGACCGCGGCACGGTGGTTCGGCCTGCACCGCGATGAGCCCGCCGGCCCGGCGTGGCTGATGCTCGAGTTCCTCGCCGAGACCTTCCGTCTGGACAAATCTCCCCAGCGGGGCGGGCTTTCGCTCGCGGCACGGTGGATCGGCTCGTTCCACCGCTTCCACGACGTCCACGCCAAGTCCCCGCCCAAGTGCCTGAACCGAGAGGGAGGGGCAACGTTCCGGACCTGCGTTGCACGTGCGGTCGATCGCTGGGAGGAGTTGCGCATCGCACACCCGTGGTTCCATCCCCTTGCCCTGGGCTACGAGGCTGTGTTCAGCGACCTGTTCGTCCGGCGCCCGACCGTGATCCACGGCGAGCTCTATCCCTCCAACGTCCTCGTTCGCGACGGCTCGGTGTTCCCGGTCGACTGGGAGCGGGCCGCCGTATCGGCCGGTGAGATTGATCTTGCGGCGCTGACCGAAGGGTGGAAGCCGGAGGACGTCCGCTTGGCGGCGGAGAGCTATGTGGAGGCCCGCTGGGGAGGCGAGGTCCCGGACGACTTCGCCGAAAGCGTCGAAGCGGCGCGCGTCTACTTGCACCTGCAGGCGCTTGGCGACCTGCCGCCGGGGCCCTTCAAGGCCAAGGACGAGTGGCGCCTGCAGCATCTAGAGGCGATCGCCCGCCACCGGGGCCTGGCGTGAGCCGCGTCGCCTCCGATCTGACCCTCGACCTGCCCGCGGCGGACCGGGGCCTGATCGTCGTCTGGGGAATCTTCGCCCGGATGCCCTACGGGGGCGTGACCTGGCAGGCGATGCACCACGTCATGGGGCTGCGGCGTCTCGGCTTCGACGTCTGGTACGTCGAGGACTCCGACAGCCCGCTGTATGACCCCGGCACGCACTGGCGGACGATGGAGTACGAGCAGAACGTCCGCTTTCTCGAACAGTGGATGGAGCGGCTCGGCCTCGGTGATCGCTGGATCTTCCGCCCCCCGGGCGACGGCGGCGAGCTGATCGGCGGCGACGCAACGACCCTGCGTGACCTCTATGCGCGAGCCGACCTCGTCCTCAACCTCTGTGGCTCGCACGAGGTTCGCGCCGAGCACGCGGGGATCGGCGGCAGGCTGGCCTACATCCAAACCGACCCGGTCGAGTTGCAGGTCGGGCTCGCAAACGGCGACGAGGACGTGGCGCCGCAGCTCGATGCCCACAACTTCCACTTCACCTACGGGGAGAACCTCGGCGCCGACGACTGCCCGGTGCCGCTCGGCCCCTACCGCTGGCGTCCCACCCGCCCGCCGGTGGTGCTCGAGTGGTGGGCGTCCGAGAACGGCCCCGCTCGCGATGCGCTGACGACGATCGCCAACTGGCGCCACGAAGGCAAGGACGTCGTCTGGGAGGGCCAGCGCTGGCACTGGAGCAAGGATCGGGAGTTCCGGCGCTTCCGCTCGCTGCCGGCGGCGTCCGCCTTGCCGCTCGAGCTTGCGCTCGGCTCGATCGGCGAGGACGAGAAGGAGGGCCTCCGGCGCGAGGGCTGGAACATCGCCGACTCGATCGGCGAGCCGGGGCGCTACCGGGAGTACATCCTCGATTCGGCCGGCGAGTTCACCGTGGCCAAGGAGCAGTACGTGGTCCCCCGCAGCGGCTGGTTCAGCGATCGCAGCGCCTGCTATCTGGCCGCCGGCCGGCCGGTCGTCACCCAGGACACCGGCTTCGGCAAGTTCGTCCCGACCGGCGAGGGGCTGTTTGCCTACTCGACCGCCGAGGAGGCGGCAGCGGCGATCGAGGCGATCGCCGGCGACTACGAGAGACATTCGGCAGCGGCACGGGAGATCGCTCGCGAGTACTTCGACGCGCGGCGCCTGCTCGAGCAGATGCTTGCCGAGACCGGAGTCGGGTGATGTCCGGCCTGCGGATCGTCGTCACCGGGCAGATGGCGCAGTACCCGCTCGGGGGTGTGACCTGGTTCTACCTGCATTACGTGCTCGGGCTGGCGCGGCTCGGCCACGAGGTCTGGTACTTCGAGGACTCGGGGCAGTGGCCCTACAACCCGACCGCGGACGGCCTGGTCGAGGGTTGCGAGTACAACGTCGAGTACCTCGATGAGGTGATGACGCGCTTCGGCCTGGCTGGCAGGTGGGCCTACCGCTTCCCCTGGGAGTCGCAGTGGTTCGGGCTCGAGCAGGACGAGCGGGGAGAGGTGCTGGAGACCGCGGACCTGCTGGTCAACGTCTCGGGGACGCTCGAGCGGCCGGAGGAGTACCGCGCGGTGCGCCGGCTCGCCTACGTCGATACCGACCCTGTCTTCACGCAGGTGAAGCTCGCTCGCGGGCAGGATGACTTCCGCAAGCTCGTCGACGCGCACGACGTCCACTTCACCTATGGGGAGCGCAAGTCGGACGCCGTCCCGGACACCGGCCACCGCTGGCTCCCGACCCGGGCGCCGGTCGTGCTCTCGGAGTGGCGCACCGACGCCGAGCCGCGGGACGTGTTCACCACGGTGATGAATTGGACCAGCCACAACTCGGTCGAGTTCGAAGGGATGCGCTTCGGCCAGAAGGACGATGAGTTCCGCCAGTTCGTCGAGCTGCCCGAGCTGGTCAAGCCGCAGGCGCTCGAGCTCGCCCTCGGCTCCGGTAAGAACCAGCCGCCGCCACGTGAGCTGCTCGCCCACAAGGGGTGGAACTTGGTCGATCCGAACGAGGTTTGCCCCGACCTCGACGGCTTCCGCGCCTACACCGAAACCTCGAAGGCGGAGTGGGGGGTCGCCAAGAACGGCTACGTGCGCGGGCAGTCGGGTTGGTTCAGCGAGCGGTCCGCCCGTTACCTGGCTGCCGGTCGCCCGGTCGTTGTCCAGGAGACCGGGTTCAGCGACGTGCTCCCGGTCGGCGAGGGGATCCTTCCGTTCACGACGCTGGCGGAGGCGGCGAGCGCGATTCGCGAGGTCGAGCGCGACTACGACCGACATGCGGAGGCCGCGCGCGCGATCGCCGAGCAGCACTTCGACTCCGACACGATCCTCGCGCGCCTGGTCGCGGAGGCGGTCGAGTGAGCGCCCCACTCGCCGTCGTTGTCGGGTTCGTCGGCAAGTGGCCGCTTGCCGGGTTGATGCTCTACAACCTCCACTATCTCGCCGGCCTGGCCGAGCTCGGCTACGAGGTGCATTACGTCGAGCGCCAGAACAGTCCCTACGACTACTACGACCCGCGCAGCGACGAGTTGACTGCGGACGTCACGACGGGGCTCGCCGCCCTCGAAGCTGTCCTGCCGGCGGTAGGGGTCGGCTCGGGCCGGTTCAGCCTGATCGACCTCGAGGGCGAATGCCACGGCGCGGGCTGGGAGAGGCTGGAAGAGGCGCTCGGCCAGGCGCAGTTCGTGCTCACCCTTGCCGACTCGACCTGGTTCGACGAGCTCGCACGGTGTCCCCGGCGCGCCTTTGTCGACGGAGACCCGATCTTCACCCAGGCGGCGATGCTCGCGGGCGACGCCGCTGGCCGCGCGCTCGACCATTACGACGTCCTCTTCACTTACGGCACGCGGATCGGGCAAAGCGGCTGCACGGTGCCCGACGTCGGGCGGCGGTGGATCCCGACGCGGCCGGTGGTCGCCACCCGCCTCTGGGACGCGGCCCCACCCCCGGCGGAGGGGGCGCCGATCACGACCGTGATGAACTGGTCCGCCTCGGAGGACGTACGGGTCAACGGCCACTTCTACGGCCACAAGGGACGTGAACTCGAGCGCTTGATCGATCTCCCGACCCGCAGCGGGCGGCGCTTCCTCCTTGCGGCCGGTGGTCCGGCGCCGCGCGAGCGCTTGCGCGCCGACGGCTGGGAGCTTGCGAATCCGCTCGAGGTGACGGGGAAGCTCGACGCCTACCGCGACTTCATCGCCGCGTCTCACGCCGACCTCGGCATCGCCAAGCACGCTTACGTCGCCTCGGCGTCAGGCTGGTTCAGCGATCGCAGCACCTGCTACCTGGGGTCCGGGCGACCCGTGCTCCACCAGGAGACGGGATTCAGCGAGTGGCTCCCGACCGGGGAGGGCGTGTTCGCGTTCTCCAGCGCTGACGACGTTGCCGCCGCGCTCGAGCAGATCGACCGCGACTACGAACGCCACGCGGTTGCGGCGCGGGCGATCGCGGAGGAGCATTTCGAGGCGCGGATCGTGATCGGTGACATGCTCGATGAGGCCGGGTTCGCATGAGCGCCCGCTCGCCGCGCAGCGAGTACCTCGTCTTCGGCAGCCCGGAGATCCGCGAGGAGGAGATTGAGGAGGTGTTGGCGACGCTGCGCTCGGCCTGGATCGGGACGGGCCCGCGGGTCGCCCGCTTCGAGAGCGAGTTTGGCGGCTATGTCGGCGCCGCGCACGCGGTGGCGTTGAACTCCTGCACTGCGGGGCTGCATCTGGCGATGATGGGGCTCAGGCTCGGCCCTGAGGACGAGGTGATCGTCCCGGCAATGACCTTTGCGGCGACGGCTAACGCGGTGGTCCACGCCGGCGGCCGGCCCGTCCTCGCCGACGTGGACAGGGACACGATGTGCCTCACCCCTGAGGCGGTCGAGGCAAAGCTCACGCCCCGCACCCGGGCAATCGTGCCGGTTCACTTCGCGGGACGCCCGTGCGAGATCGAGGCGATCGTCGCACTCGCCCGGCAGGCGGGGGGGCTCGCGGTGGTCGAGGATTGCGCGCACGCGATCGAGACGCGCGTCGGCGACCGTCACGCCGGCACGTTTGGCGACTTCGGCGTGTTCAGCTTCTACGTCACCAAGAACGTCGTCACGGGCGAGGGCGGGATGGTCGTGACCGCCGACGAAGATGCCGCGACGCGGATCAAGACGCTCGCCCTGCACGGCCTCTCCGCTGACGCGTGGAGTCGCTTCTCCGACGAGGGCTACAAGCACTACGAGGTCGTCGAACCGGGCTTCAAGTACAACATGATGGACCTCCAGGCTGCGCTCGGGCTGCACCAGTTGGCGCGTGCCGAGGCCAATCTCCGGCGGCGCGAGGAGATCTGGGGCCGATACGACGAGGCGTTTGCCGACCTACCCCTGCGGACGCCGGCTGCGGCGCAGCCGGGAACGCGCCACGCGCGCCACCTTTACACGATTCTGCTCGATCTCGAGCGCCTCAGCCGCACCCGCGACGAGGTGCTGCTCGACCTGCATAGACAGAACATCGGAACCGGCGTCCACTATCGCGCTCTGCACCTCCATCCGTATTACCGCGACACCGGTGGCTACAAGCTCGGAGATTTCCCCAGCGCAGAGTGGGTCTCCGATCGGACCGTGTCGCTGCCGCTCTCTCCAAAGCTCACCGATGAGGACATCGAGGACGTGATCCACGCTGTGAGGTCGACCCTCGGTTAGTGCCGGCCGGTAGCGAGCGCGTTTTAGGGCGAGCGCTAATGGGCACGAACAAGGCGAGACGCCGCAGCCCATTACCTTTAGGGTGGGTCACGGGCTGACGGCGTCTCACCTGGGCCACAAACGGTTCAGGCGCGCATTTGTCAGGCCCTTTGGCTCTAGTCCGCATCCCTTAGAGTCGTTTCGAATGGACGAAGGCGCAAGATTCCCCCGGGTGCCGGCCAAGGCCGGCCACTACGAGAGCTTCTACATCAAGGCCTGCCAGCCCGGTGGTGGCCGGGGGATCTGGATCCGGCACACGGTCCACAAGCATCCCGGCGTCGAGCCGAACGCCTCGATCTGGTTCGTTCTCTTTGACCGCGAGGCGGATGGGCCGCGGGCGACCAAGGTCACGGTGCCGGCAGCTGAGCTCTCGGCCCCGGCCGGCTCATGGATACGCGTAGACGGGGCGGAGATCGGGCCGGGCCGGGCGCGCGGCTCGGTTGACACCGATGCCGTCAAAGCTTCTTGGGAGCTCGACTTTCTCGGGCGACGCCGAGCCCTGCAAGTACCTGCCTTCCGACCGCCTCTACGAGACGCGCCTGCCGAAAACCAAGTTCGTCGCCCCCTTTCCCAACGCCCGCTTCAACGGCCGCCTCGAGGTCGGCGGCGAAACGATCGACCTCAGCGGCTGGCCCGGGATGATCGGCCACAACTGGGGCAGCGAGCACGCCGAGCGCTGGGTCTGGCTCGAGGGCACCGGCTTCGCCGACTCGCCGGACACCTACTTCGACGCCGGCGCCGCCCGAATCAAGCTCGGCCCCTGGACGACCCCCTGGATCCCTTCGGGGATGCTGATGCTCGACGGAGAACAGCACCGCCTAGGCGGCTTCGGCCAAATCCGCGGCGCGACGATCGAAGCTACGCCCGGCGAGTGCAGCTTTGTCCTCCCCGGCAAGGACATCGTCGTCCGCGGCCGTGTCTCGGCCCCGAAGAAGGACTTCGTCGGTTGGGTCTACGCGGACCCAGGGGGTCCCGAGCACAACACGATCAACTGCTCGGTCTCCGATCTGGAGCTGATGGTTGAACGGCCGGCGACGCCGGCACTCCAGCTGACCCTTCCAGCCGGCGCGGCCTACGAGTTCGGCATGCGCGAGACCGACCACGGCATCCCGATCCAGCCGTATCCAGACGGCTGACTGAGGAGGAGGGCGGGGTGCCCCTCCCACGGAGGCTCAGGGACCGCGCCTGAGCCTCCACCCGCGATCAGCTGCGCAACGGTCTCCGGGGGAGGGGCACCCCGCCCTCCTCTACGCTTAGCGAAGGAATGGCTACCAGGACGGTCCAAGCCGTTGACCACGAGCTTCTTGCTGCTGGGGAGTGGATCGAGACTGGGGAGTGGGCTGAGGTCAAGAGCCCCTACGACGGGACTGTGGTCGGGCGGGTTGCGCAGGGCGACGCTGAGTTGGTTGACCGTTGCGCGATCGCCGCGCGCGCTGCTTTTGAGTCCGGGGAATTCCCGCAGTACGAGAGAGCTGCGGTGCTCGATCGGGCTGCTGAGCTGGCGGGGGAGCGGACCGACGAGCTGGCGCTGACGATTGCTGCTGAGGCGGGCAAGCCGTTGAAGACGGCGCGGGTTGAGGCGGAACGGTGTGTCGACACGCTGACTTTTTCCGCGGTGGAGGCGCGCAAGCTGAGTGGTGGAACGGTGCCGATGGAGGCTTCTCCGGCGGGGGTTGGGAAGCTCGGGGTGATGATGCGGGTTCCCTTCGGGGTCGTGGGGGCAATCAGCCCGTTCAACTTCCCGCTCAACCTGGTTGCGCACAAGCTTGGGCCGGCGATCGCGGCCGGCAACGCGGTGGTGCTGAAGCCCGCCGGGCAGACGCCGATCTCGGCGCTGAAGCTGGCGGCGATCCTGGTCGAGGCCGGCCTCCCGCAGGGATGGCTCAGCGTCGTTCCCGGCCCTGGCTCGGAGGTCGGCAACGCGATCGTCGAGCACGAGCTGACCGGTGCGCTCAGCTTCACTGGCTCGGCCAAGGTCGGCTGGGATATCCGTAGCCGGGTCCCCCACAAGAAGGTCAACCTGGAGCTCGGCTCCAACGCGCCGCTGATCGTTCACGCCGACGGTGACTGGGAAGCGGCCGCCGACAAAGCGAAGCTGCACGCCTTCTCGCACGCCGGTCAGAGCTGCATCTCGATCCAGCGGATCCTCCTGCACGAGGAGATCGCCGACGGGTTCGTCGAGCGGCTCGTCGCCAACACCGAGTCGCTGCGGGTCGGCGACCCGCTTGACCCCGAGACCGACGTCGGCCCGCTGATCTCCTCCGGCGACCGCGACCGCGTCAAGGAGTGGGTGGATGAGGCGGTCTCCGCCGGTGCGGAGCTGCTGACCGGGGGGGAGCTGGTCGACGACGGGCGCTGCCTGGCGCCGACCCTACTTGCCAACCCTCCGCGCGAGGCGAAGGTTTGGCACGAGGAGATCTTCGGGCCGGTGGCGACGGTCGATCGCTACTCCGATTTCGGCGAGGCGCTGCGGATGGCCAACGACTCCAAGTTCGGCCTCCAGGCCGGCGTCTTCACCCGCGACATGGGCCGCGGGTTGGAGGCTGCGGCGACGCTCGAGTTCGGCGGGGTGCTGATCAACGAGGTGCCGACCTTCCGCGCCGACCAGATGCCCTACGGCGGCGTCAAGGATTCCGGCAACACCCGCGAGGGCCCAGCCTTCGCGGTGCTCGAGCTGACCGAGGAGCGCTTCGTCACTTTGCAGGGATAGTTCCTGTGCATTCATACCCTGTTTTTGGTAGCGTCCCGGAATCAGTCGTCTCGCTCTCATCTCCCTGATTGCACTCGCGTTGATCGCACCGGCTCCGTCGGGAGCCGCTCCGTCGGATACCGAAGGTCAGATCACGGCGCAGCAGCGGATCGTGCCGGCGGCGCCAGGCGCCTATCGCTTCCTCCAGCTCGGCGTCGGTGAGGCCTACACCGTGCGCGAAGAGCTCGGCGCTGCTGGCGCGGGACGAGCAAGCGCCCGCACCTCGCTCGTCTACTTCGGTCAGCTCTCCGATTTCCAGCTCGCCGACGAGGAGTCGCCTGCCCGGGTCGAGATCATCGACCCGCTCTCGACGCCGCTCAACCTTCCCTTCGGTTCGGCCTGGCGTCCCTGGGAGGCACTCGAGCCGCAGATCTCCGACGCGATGATCCGCCAGCTCAACCAGTTCACCGGCGCCAGTCCGGTCGCCGATGGGGGCGGGGGGCACCGCGCCATGGACCTGACGATCAACACCGGCGACTCGGCGGACAGTCAGCAGCTCAACGAGACGCAGTGGGTACGTACCTTGATCGAGGGCGGCCCACTCAACCCCAACAGCGGCGTCAACAAAGCGACCTACTCGCATCTGCTCTGCCCAAACCTGTTCGTTCCGGGTGCCGCCGAGGCCGCCCGCTACACCGGGATCCAGGACTACGACGACTACTTCGAGGGCACCTTCCCCGAGTTCTATGACCCCGACAGCCCCAAAGGCCCGCACGCCGCCTGGCCCAAATACCCAGGACTAATGGACAAGGCGCAGCAGGCGTTCACCGCGGCCGGCCTCGACGTTCCCTCCTACGTCGCCTTTGGCAACCACGACGCGCTGGTCCAGGGCAACGCGGCGGCCAACGCCGCCTTCGAGCAAGTCGCCACCGGCTGCCTGAAGCCGATCGGCCCGGTCCCCAACCCCGAAAACGCGGCGGCGCTGCTCGAATCGCTCTTCGACCCGGTGGCCCTGTTGGGCACCCTGCTGAGTAGCCCGCAGAACCTCGTACTCGTCCCCGGTGATCCGAACCGTCGCTTCGTCTCCAAGAAGCAGTACAAGGACATCTTCAAAGCGGGCTCGCAGGCGGACGGTCACGGCTTCGACTTCATTGACCCCGCCCAGGAGACGGCTTCGAAAGGCGCCGCCGGCTACTACTCGTGGAGCCCGACGCCGGGGATGCGCTTCATCGCCGTCGACACCGTCGCCGAGGCGGGCACGATCCTCACCCCGAGCGGGGCCTCGACCTCGGATGGCAACATCGACGATCCCCAGTTCAAATGGTTGCGGGGTCAGCTGGAAGCGGCGACCGCGGCCGACGAGCTGGTCGTCCTCTTCAGCCATCACGCCCCGGAGAGCCTCACGGCCGATGTCGCCGACGAGCTGGCGCCGCTCTGCCTGATCAACGACGCACACGGCCACGACATCAACCCCGGTTGCGACCTCGACCCGCGCAGCTCGCAGCCGATCCACCTCCAAGCCGACGCCGTCAACCTGCTGCACGAATTCCCCAACGCGATCGCCTGGGTAGCCGGCCACTCGCACGACAACGTCGTCAACCCGTTCCCCAATCCAGGCGGGCCGGGGGGCTTCTGGAGCATCCGCGTCGCCGCCGAGGCGGACTGGCCGCAGCAGAGCCGCCTGCTCGAGGTCTTCGACAACCACGACGGCACGCTCTCGATCTTCGGCACGATCCTCGACCACGTTGGGCAGTCGGTCGCGCCCGCGCCGGGGACCGCCGCGGCTGGGATGGACCTAAACGACCTCGCCTCCGCCGGGCGGACGATGTCGTTCAACGACCTCCAGTCGGGCGCGCCGATCGGCGAAGGCCAGGCGGATGACCGCAACGTCGAGCTGCTGCTCGACGACCCGCGCTCCTGACCTCTGGCGACTTACCGTCACCTGTAGGGGGCTAAGTCGCCAGGGCCCCCTACAGATGGGGCCCTACTCGTGCGGCCGCGCCATCCGGCGGTGGTCCAGCGCCTCCTCGAGCACGGCGGGCTCGACGCCCTGCTCGAGGGCGACCTCGCGCAATGAGCGGCCCGACTCGGCGGCGGCCTTGACGATGTCGGCGGCGCGGTCGTAACCGATGTGGGGATTGAGCGCGGTCGCCGTGGCCAGAGTTGCCTCGGCGTGGCGCTCGGTCATCTCCTCGTTGGCCTCGATCCCGGCGACGCATTTCTCGTTCAGCAGGCGTGAGGCGGAGGCGAGCAGCTTGATCGAGTCGAGCAGGTTGCGGGCGATCAGCGGCACCCGGACGTTCAGCTCGAACTGGCCCTGGCTGCCGGCGACGGTGATCGCGGTGTCGTTGCCGATCACCTGCGCGGCGACCTGGATCACTACCTCGGGGATCACCGGATTGACCTTGCCGGGCATGATCGAAGAGCCCTTCTGCAGCTCGGGCAGACGCAGCTCGGCGAGGCCGGCGCGCGGCCCCGATCCCATCAGCGCCAGATCGTTGGCGATCTTGTTGAGCGAGACGGCGTAGACCTTAAGCGCGCCCGAGAGCTCGACCAGGGCGTCGCGATTGCCCTGCGCCTCGAAGCGGTCGAGTGGCTCGGAGATCGCCAGGCCGGTGTCCTCGGCCAGCTTCTCCCGCACCTTGGCGGCGAACTCGGGATGGGTGTTGAGGCCGGTGCCGGTGGCGGTGCCGCCGAGCGGGATCTGGCCCACCCGCCGCAGCGTTCCCTCGACCCGCTGGATGCCGAGCCGCACCTGCGCCGCGTAGCCGCCGAACTCCTGGCCGAGGGTGACCGGGACGGCGTCCATCAGGTGGGTGCGGCCGGCCTTGACCGTGTCGGCGAAGCGCGCCGCCTTCTCCTCCAGCGCCGCCTGCAGAGCCTCCATTGTCGGCAGCAAGTCGTGCGTGACCTCGCCCAGCGCGGCGAGGTGGACGGCGGAGGGGAAGACGTCGTTCGAGGACTGGCCCATGTTGACGTGGTCGTTGGCGTGGGCTCCATCACCGGCGAGGTTGGCGAGCACCTCGTTGGCGTTCATGTTCGATGAGGTGCCGGAGCCGGTCTGGAAGACGTCGACCGGGAACTGGTCGTCGTGCTCGCCGGCGGCGACGGCATCGCCAGCGTCGGCGATCCGCGCTGCGAGATCGGTGTCGAGCTCGCCAAGCTCGCCGTTGGCCCGAGCGGCGGCCGCCTTCAGTCGACCTAACCAGCGGACAACGGGAGCGGGGACCCGCTCACCGGAGACGGGAAAGTTCTCAACGGCCTTGGTGGTCTCGCCACCCCAGAGCTGCTCGGTCAAGTCGGTTCCTCCATCGAAGTCGTGGTCCCGGCAGGGTATTCAGCCGGCAGCGGCGGCGAGGTCGAGATCGAGCAAGCGAGCCCGACTCGTCAATCCGAGTAGTGCCTGGGCGGTGGTCCAGACAGGGGTGAGGGCACTCCCCTTCGCGTATGCAATTGAGCCGTTACCGCGGGCGAGAGAGGCGAGGTAATCGAGCGGCGTGGGGCCGCCGGGTACCACGGTCGGACGGGGACCGAGCCCAGCGACGCGAAGAGCGATCAAGGCGACGCCGGTGCTTTGCGCGTTTGAGCCGCCGCCGGGGATCACGGGGAAGCCGCCGTCCGGGGACTGGCTGGCACGGACGCTGATCGCGGCCTGGCGCGCGGCTGCGTGCCGACCGGTGGCAGCCAGCGTCCATGCATCGAGCGCGGTCGAGTCGACGTCACTGCCGGGTAGGCGGTTCGGGGCCCGGTCGAGTAGCCGCTCGGCAAGCACCTGCGCTTCGCCTGAGGGCTGATCGCCCCCGCGTAGCGCCAGAGCCAGCTCAGCCCACTCGTTGCCGGGGCCTTTGTGGCGTTGCAGGAACCGCGTCGCTCGCCGGGCGAGCCGACGCAGCTCGATGGGGTTGCGGGCGGCGCCATTGTTCGACTGCCCTTTGTCTGCCCCTTGGCTTTCGGCCGCGGCATCCGTGCCGACGGGACTGAGTTGCGGTGGGGCGCCGAACAGTGGTCCGTAGAAGAAGCGGACTTCGTCACCCTCGCTGACCTGGGCGAGGCAGCCGCCAGAGGAGAAGCGGCCGTTGACGCTGAGTGACCAGTAGCTGTCGGGAGGAGTCGAGGCGTGAGCGCCAATGCGCTCGATGAAGAAGTCGCGGAAGCTTGGGTTCCAGTTGCCCTGCCAGGAGATGCCCGCGGAGCGCAGGCCGTCGTCAAGGGCGCCGGTAGCGGTGGGTGCCGGGGTCGCCCCAGGCGGCCCCGAGCACGGATGCGACCCGCTGCCGTCGCCACCGTCGACCGAATGCGGAGCCGTTTCCACCGACCCTGAGAACAGCGGCACAGGGTCGGTCGAGCTTTCGACTTTTAGAGCGACCGTCGTGCCTACTGCCGGTGGGGCGGCAACCGCCACCACGGCCGCAAGCGCGACCGTGGTGGCGAGCAGTGCCGAAAGGGTCCTCACGGGTTGAGGAACCGCCTGGCGTGGGTTAGTCGCAGGGCACCGTCCTCGGCGCGGGTGGCGGCGGTGACCCGCAACCTCACTCGGCCCGCGTCGGCGTCGTCGCGGAGTGCCCGGCTTGCCGGTACGAGGAGCGTGCTGCTCTCGCCCGATGGGAGGGCAAACGCGGTCGACCCACCGAAGCGCAGCCGATCGTTTCGTCCCTGGCGGAACTGCACGGTGAGTACGCCCCGGCAGCCCACCTGGCCGTTGCCACGTGGACACTCGAGCGGCACCGCGAGCTCACCATCGGTCCGCAGCTGCGCCCGGCCGCGAACGGCGACGCGTGGGCCTTTCCCCCGACGCTGCTTGGCCGCCGCGCGGAGCGGAGGCACGTCCACCTCGGGTGGGTCGGCGGGGTCGGCGACCTTCGCCACGAACTCGAGGAAGAGGAGATCGCCGAAGCCGATCGGGTCCCCACTTCCCGCGGTAGGCGTGGATCCATTCACGGCCATACGCCACTCGTAGTCGGTGGTCTCGGCCACGCCGTTCACCGCGGCGAGGCCGCCTGGCCCCACGCCCCCGGCGAAGTCGGCAACGCAGTCGGCGGGAACCGACGTGGTCTCGGCGTCGGCGAGCACGGTGTCGAGGCTCGACCCTGACTCGATATCCACCCGGCACATCCGCACGTCATCGCCGCCCGGTCCGTGGTCGATCACGAGCGTGATCGGGACCGGCGTTCCATCGGGAACATCGGCTGCCGGGCGCACCGTCGGACTGACGCCGTCCAGCCGTGCCGGCGGCGCCGCAGAGAACGCCTCGCCGGCTAGAGGTCGCACCGAGCTGTAGGTCTCGAAGGCCCCACCGGCGAATTCCTCGGTCCAGTCGAAGTGACCATCCGGACGCTGCATCGCGACCAGGTAGTCGAGCGGGGTCTTGCCCTGCGCGGTCGTCCACTCGGCGCCCTGGGGGTCGATCCCGCACTGGATCAACCCGCTCGTCACCCAGGCGGTGGTGTCGGTGTTGACGCCGATCCCAAATGCCTCGGGCGGCGCGATGAACCCGCCAGTGGCGGGATCCTGCAATGTGTGGAGCAGCGCGATCGCTTGGTCAAGGTCACTGTCACCGGGACGCACGCCGGCGGCACAGAAGGCGGCCACGGCGGAGCCGGTCATATCGGTGTCAGCGGGCGCGCCTGGTGATGCGTTCCAGGTCCAGCCTCCGTTGGGCTTCTGCTGCGTGCGCAGGTAGTCGACGATCGACCGCAGCAGCTCGGGCGGGGCGCCGGCATGGTGCAGGGCGAGCACGCCGAAGATGTCGTCGTTGAGCAGGCCGGGTTCGCCGATCTGCTCACCGTCGAACAGTTCCGCCAGCCTGGCGACCAGGTTGCTCGTGGTCGTGTCGACGACGGAGGTCGAGAGGCGAGACGTCTGGATGCCACCGGCGACGCCGGAGAGGATTGCCCGCTCGGCGTCGGTTGCCGCGGCGCCTGACCCGCTCGCCTGCCAATCGCCAAGGTAGAAGTCCTGGGCGCTTGGGTCCGCCAGCGAGGTGCTTGCGTCGGCGGCGTTGAGACCGGTGGCGGCGAGGGCGGTCATCGCCCAATCACCGCCGAACCCGAACGAGCCGCTCTCTTCTTGGTTGGTCAGGAACCAGTTGACGCCGCGCTCGGCGGCGTGGTCGGCCTGGGCCGGTGAGACGTGGGCGCCGGCATTACCGGCGAGGGCGGCTAGGGCCACCAGGTTCAGTCCCAGCACGCAGAGCGCGTGCAGGGGACGTCTAAGGGAACTGCTTCTTGGCGTGTTCATCGCCATCTCCTTTTTTCAAGGGCGGCGACGCACCACACAACCGTGTTAAGTGAGCCGGCCGCCTAGTCGCGAGGCGAACCTCCTTGCGACTCTCGGCCGGATATTCGGGCTCGGGATCGTCCTCCTGACCACCCTTCCCGGACCTCTTTTCGGATCCAGTGGGACTACCAGTCAGTCGTCACCCATACCGCTGCGCGTCAGCCCCGGATTCACACCGGAGTTCCCCACGCCGGGAGTCGGCGTCAGCCTAACATCCTCAACCCTGAGCGCGCCCGGCGTCGAAGCCCTCGCGGTAGGTACGCAGGAACCGAGCGGAGAGAGGCTGATTGTCTGGGCTGTAGCGGGCGGCGGCGGAGAGGCGGCGGATCAGCTCGGCGTGGATCCCTTCGCTCTCCACCGCGCCGCGCTGGGCGGCACCGAGCAGGTAGCCGAGCTGGAGGTTGGAGGTGCCGCCGGGCTGGGCGCGCGCCTCGGCGTTGAGCTCGGTCCCCGCCGCCAGCATCGCCGTGCCGACTTCGGCAAGGTCACCGCCGGCCTGATTGGCGGCGAGGCAGTCGGAGATCAGCGTCTCGCCGTCCAGCCTGACCTCGCCGGGGGCGGCCTCAAGCGCGGTGAGGTAGGTCGGAGCACCTTCCAAGCAGGCGACCGGGGTCGAATCCTCAGTGTCACCACAGCCGGTGGCGACGAGCCCGAGCACGACCAGGAAGGCAATCGGATAAGCGCGGCACATCGGCCGCAATCCTAAGCAGGATCAGTCGCCGCGGGGGGAAACGCCGCCCGACTCGATCACCGAGACGCCGCCGCGCGGGCCCTGCTTATAGGTGGGCCCGGGCTCGTTGCCGCCCGGCGGGCCCTCGGCTGGTTTGAGTCCCGAGGGGGCGCCGCTCGGTTGGGGCTGCTTGGCGACGCCCTGCCGGCTGACCGGGAAGACCTCGACCCATTCGGCCAGCTCGAACATCGGCGCGATCGCGTGTTCCCAGGAGAGGTGAAGGTGGTGTCCGCAGCCGTGCCCGGCGTCGCCGTCATAGCCGACCCAGCGGAACGGCGCCCGCGGTCGGTTCTGCACTGGCTCGGCCCAGTGGGCGAGCCGGGTGATGCCATTCCAGGCACGGTCGCAGCCACCGGTCCCGTTCAGGGCGACGATGTCGACGGCGAGGCCGTTGTAGTGATCGGAGTTCCTCACGTGGCAGCCGTGGCAGCCGACGTGCTCGCCGTCCGGCAGCTTGCCCGAGTAGCCATCGGTGACGTAGATCGGGAAGCGAGCGGCGATCCAGCGCAGGTTCGGCACGATCCGCCGGTCGACCATGTCGCCTTCTTCGTGTGGTATCGAGGCCGGGATCGGGACGAGTTCACCGGTCGCGTAGGCGATCCGGGTGGGGATTGGCGCGGCGCTCGCGGGTGCCGCCAGCCAAGTGGCGAGAAGCGCGATTGCAGCGAGCGCGAGCAGTGCGAGATGCCCGTGCGTCCGGCGCACGCGTGGCGAGATGTCGATAGTCCCTGGCACGTCTCCGCCCTTATCGACAGGCCACCCCATCTCGCTTGAGTACCGCAACTCAGATCGTGGAATAGGGTGCCCGCCATGCCTACCGTTCGCGACGCCAGTTACGACCTCTTCCGTGCCCAGGGGATGACGACGATCTTCGGCAACCCCGGCTCGACCGAGCTGCCGATGCTGGCCGATTTCCCGGACGATTTCCGCTTTGTGCTCGGACTGCACGAGGCGGTTGTGGTCGGCATGGCAGACGGCTACGCGCAGGCTTCTCGTCGCCCCTCGATCGCCAATCTGCAC
The DNA here is from genome assembly GCA_963824215.1 of uncultured Solirubrobacterales bacterium. Taxonomy (GTDB): domain Bacteria; phylum Actinomycetota; class Thermoleophilia; order Solirubrobacterales; family 70-9; genus VRUE01. The sequence goes on from CAWGOE010000001.1 coordinate 564,073, forward strand.
ACCGCGCCGGGCGTCGGCAACGCGATGGGCGCGATCTTCAACGCCCAGGCCAACCACTCGCCTGTGCTCGTCACCGCGGGCCAGCAGGCGCGGGCGCAGATGACTTTGCAGGCGAACCTGACCAATCGTGATGCGATCCGCATGCCGCATCCGCTGGTCAAGTGGGCTTACGAGCCGCCCCGGGCCGAGGACGTGCCGTTGGCCCTCGCTCGCGGCATCCACCTTGCTTCGCTGCCCCCACAGGGGCCCACCTTTGTCTCAATCCCGATGGACGACTGGGACGTCGACGTCGATGAGGCCGCTGCGGGGGAGGCGATCAAACGCGGCGTGAACGGTCGCGCCGTCGCCGATCCAGATTCGGTCCGCCGCCTCGCCGCGCATCTCGACGAGGCGAGCAACCCGGTCCTGGTTGCGGGCCCCGACATCGACGCCAGCGGTGGCTGGGATGCGGCGGTGGCACTGGCCGAGCGGCAGCGCCTACCAGTCTGGGCGACGCCGGCGCCGGGCGGCGGCAAACTCGGCTTTCCCGAGGGCCACTCCAACTTCCGCGGCGTCCTGCCGCCGGCGATCGGGCCTGTCGCGCAGACGCTCGAGGGTCACGACCTGATCCTCGTCGCCGGCAGCTCCGTCTTCCCCTACTACCCCCACATACCTGGCCCGCTGCTGCCCGAGGGGGCGACGCTGGTCGCGATCACCAGCGATCCCGACGAGGCGGCAAGGGCGCCGATGGGCTACGCGATCGTCGCCGATGTCGGCCTGACCCTGGCGGCGCTGCTCGAGGCGGTCCCCGAGTCCTCGCGCCCGGCGCCCGAGCCGAACCCGGGGCCGACCGAAATTCCCGCTGAGGATCCGCTCAACTCCTCCACGGTGCACTCCGCCCTGGCCGAGGTCTTCCCCGAGGACGGCATCGTCGTGCTCGAGTCGCCGGCCAGCACGCTCGCCCTGCGCAACCAGCTCCGCCTTTCTCGCCCTGGCAGCTACTACTTCAGCGCCGGCGGCGGTCTCGGCTTTGGCCTCTCCGCTTCGGTTGGAGTGCAGCTCGCCCAGCCCGACCGCCCCGTCGTCTGCGTGATCGGCGAGGGCTCGGTCCAGTACGCGGTCACCGCCTTCTGGAGTGCCGTCGCCCACGACGTCCCAGTCACCTTCCTCGTCCTGCGCAACTCCGAGTACGCGATCCTCAAGTGGTTCGCCGAAGTCGAGTCGGTCAGCGGCGCGCCCGGCCTCGACCTGCCCGACCTCGACGTCGCCGCGGTCGCCGCCGGCTACGGCGTCTCGACCCAGCGGGCGAGCGGTCGCGACGAGGTGCGTGATGCGCTGGCCAAGGCACTCGCCTCCTCGCGGCCGGAGCTGGTCGAAGTCCCGGTGGCGCCGGGAATGTCCCTCTTTTAGATGTTGTTCTAGGAAGATTTAGGGATGACCGCCCTCGCCCCCGACTGCGCCCCCGAGTCGTTGGCCGGCGGGACGGCACAGCCGCTGCGCGGCGAGCTCGAAGCTCTGCTCGGCGAGGGGCGCGTACTGGGCCGCGCCAGCGACATCATCCGCTACGCCTCCGACGCCAGCCCCTACCGGTTGCTGCCGCAGGTGGTGGTGATGGCCCACGATGCCGACGACGTCGCCAAGACCCTCGCCTACGGCCGCGCCCACGATGTGCCGGTCGTCTTCCGGGCCGGTGGTACCAGCCTCAACGGGCAGGGTCAGGGCGACGGCATCCTGCTCGACGTGAGGCGTCATTTCGGCGGCGTCGCGGTCGAGGAGGAGGGGACCTTGGCCCGGGTCAAACCGGGAATCGTGCTCGGCCACGCCAACCGCGTGCTCGCCCCGCATGGCCGCAAGCTCGGCCCCGACCCGGCCAGCACCGACATCGCCACGGTCGGCGGCGTGATCGCCAACAACTCCGGTGGCATGCGCTGCGGCACCACCCATGACTCCTATTCGACCGTGCGCTCGCTGACCTTCGTGCTGCCCTCCGGGACGACGATCGATACTGCCGCGCCCGACGCCGCCGAGCGCTTTGCCGCCGCCGAGCCCGAGCTCGCCGCGGGCCTGGCCGCGATCCGCGCCGAGATCCGCGCCGACGCCGAGCTGAGCGAGCGCATCCGCCGTAAGTTCGCGATCAAGAACACGACCGGCTACCGCCTCTGCGCCTTCCTCGACGCCGATGAGCCAGTGGAGATCTTCCGCCGACTCCTGGTCGGCTCGGAGGGGACTCTCGCCTTCGTCGCCGAGGCCGTCTTCGAGACGGTGCCCCTGCCCAAGCGGACGACGACCGCCTGGATCCACTTCCCCAGCATCGACGCGGCGATCGCCCCCGTGCGCGAGCTGGTCAACTGCGGCGCCACCGCGGTCGAGCTGATGGTCGCGCCGGCCTTGATCACCGCCGCCTGGAACATGGTCGGCGCACCCGAGGAGTGGAAAGAGCTGCCGCCCGAGTCGGCGGTGCTGCTGGTTGAGTTCGGCGCCGAGACGGATGCGGAGCTGGACGCTCACGTCACCCGGGCGGAGGAGATCGTCGCTTCGCAGGAGACGATCCGGCCGATCGGGTTCACCCGCGACCCGGAGGAGATCGAGCTCGCCTGGCGCGTGCGCGAGGGTCTGCACGGCCTGGTCGGGCGGCTGCGGCTGCCGGGCACGGCGCTGATCGTCGAGGACGTCTGCGTGCCGCCGGAGCGGATCGCCGAAGGAGCCCGCGACCTGCAGGCGCTGCTCGGCGAGCACGGCTTCCTCTCCGGTGTCGCCGGCCACGCCTCCGCCGGCAACTTGCACTTCATGCTGACGCCGGACTTCGGCAAGCAGGAGGACCTGGAGCGCTACGAGTCCTTTATGGCGAAGCTGGTCGAGCTGGTCGTCGGCAAGTACGACGGCTCGCTCAAGGCCGAGCACGGGACGGGGATCAATATGGCGCCATACGTCGAGCGCGAGTGGGGTGAGAAGGCGACCGAGCTGATGTGGCGGGTCAAGCGCCTCGCCGACCCCGACGCTGTTCTCGCTCCTGGCGTGGTCCTCAACCGCGACCCCGACGTCCACCTGCGCAACCTGAAAACCATGCCCGAGGTGGAGGAGGAGTCGGCGAGCACCTGCGTCGAGTGCGGCTTCTGCGAGCCGGCCTGCCCCAGCCGCCACCTGACCACGACGCCGCGACAGCGGATCGTCCTGCGCCGCGAGATCGCCCGCCAGCCCGAGGGGTCGCCGCTGCGCCGGGTGCTGGAGCAGGAGTACTCCTACGACGGGCTAGATACCTGCGCTGCCGATGGCTCATGCCGCCTCGCCTGCCCGCTTGGGATCGACACCGGCAAGCTGGTCAAGGCGCTGCGCAGCGAGGGCCACTCGGCCCGTGCGGAAGCCCTGGCGCTACGTGGCGCCAAGCGCTGGGACCAGGTGGAGAAAGCTTCGCGGGCAGCCGTTCGGGTTGGCGGTCCGCTAGCTCGTCGTTCCAAGCGCGGCGCCGGTCTGCCCGCAGCCGCCCCCGCGGCGATGCCGGAGACCAAGCGCGATGGCGCAGCCGCCGTCTACGTCCCGTCCTGCACCAACCGCATCTTCGGTCGAGTCGGGGGTGAGTCCGGGCCGGCGAGCCTCGCCGAGGCGATGGTCGCGGTCTCGGCTCGCGCCGAGCTGCCGCTCTGGATTCCGGGCGAGGTCGCCGGCAGCTGCTGTGGCCTGCCCTGGAGCTCGAAAGGGTTCGGCGACGCGCACCGCCACAAGGCGAACGAGATGGTCGAGCGGCTCTGGGCCTGGAGCGGCGAGGGGGTGCTGCCGGTGGTGATCGATGCCGCCTCCTGCACCCACGCGGTCGCCGAGCCTGGCGATGACGTCCTCGCCGAGGAGAACGCCGAGCGGCTGGAGAAGCTGACGATCCTCGATTCGGTCGCCTGGACTCACGACCGGCTCCTGTCGCAACTGAACATCCAGCGCCGAGTGGGCTCGGCCACCGTCCACCCGACCTGCGCAACCCGCCAGATGGGACTGGCGCCGCGCCTGCGGGCGCTGGCCGATGCCCTCGCCGCGGAGGTCTACCTTGCTCCGTCGGCGACCTGCTGCGGCTTCGCCGGCGATCGCGGCTTCAGCCACCCCGAGCTGACCGAGGCCGCGACCGCCGACCAGGCAGCTGAGCTCTCTGGCCGCCACTTCGATGTGTACCTCTCGAACAACCGCACCTGCGAGATCGGCCTCAACCGGGCCACCGGCGGCTCCTACGAGTCGCCTGTTTTCCTGCTCGAGCAGTTAACGCGAAGCGGCTGAGACCGCGGCTGCACCCTGCTCGTCGGCCTCCGCCTCAACCGCGCGAATAGTCTCGAACATCTGCGGGTCGCGGTCGAAGCGGCGGTCGAGGATCGGGTTGATGATGCCGCGCAGGGCGGAGACGTAGCGCCACCACTTCGGTGCGAACGTGCGCGGGGCGCGTTCTTCGATCCCGCGCACGGTCGCCGCCCCGGCCTCGTCGGGCTGGATCCGCTTGAAGAACCAGGCGGGCGCGTTCTCCTCCAGGCGGCCGGAGTGCTTGCGTTCGAAGCCGTCTTGAACAAGTCTCGTGTCGACCCAGCCGTAGTAAGCGACGCCGGCGCTGGCGCCCAGCGGCATCAGCTCCGCGCGCAGGCCGCGGCCAAGCGCCTCGACCCCTGCCTTGGCCACTGCGTAGGGGCTGTTGAGGACGCCGTTGGCGAAGGAGTAGACCGAACCGGTGACGACGACATGGCCCTTGCGCTCGACGATCTGCGGCAGCGCAGCGCGGACGGTACGCCAGACGCCGAGCAGGTCGACCTCGAAGACGCGCTCCCATTCCTCGCCGCCGATTCCGCGCACGGTAGCCACCTGGGACTGGGCGATGCCGGCGTTGGCGACCGCCACATCGAGCCCGCCGAAGCGCTCGACGGTCTCGGCGACGGCGGCCCTCATCGCGCCCTCGTCGGTGACGTCGGCGCCAATACCGATCGCCCGCGCGCCAATCCGCTCGGCCGCCTCGCGCGCCTGCTCGGGGTCGAGGTCGACCACCGCGACCGAGGCCCCGCGCAGGTGGATCTGGCGCGCGGTCTCGTAGCCGATTCCCCGCGCGGCGCCGGTCACCAGCGCCACCTTTCCGTTCAGGTCGAAGACGGGCATGCGGCGCGCAGGCTACTCGCTCCTAGAATCACCTGCTCATGCCCGGCTTCCGAGCGGTTGACCCGAAACAGTCCTTCCCCGAGTTGGAGGAGCGCGCGCTGGTGCGCTGGCGCGAGCGCGACGTATTCGACCGCTCACTGGCCAACCGCGAGGGCGCCGAGGTCTGGAGCTTCTACGAGGGGCCGCCGACCGCGAACGGCCGTCCCGGCTCCCACCACGTCCTCTCCCGCGTCTTCAAGGACATCTACCCCCGCTACAGGACGATGCGCGGCTACAAGGTGCCGCGCAAGGCGGGCTGGGACTGCCACGGGCTGCCGGTCGAGCTCGAGGTCGAGAAGGAGCTCGGCATCTCCTCCAAGCAGGAGATCGAGGAGTACGGGATCGCCGAGTTCAACCAGCGTTGCCGCGAGTCGGTCTTCGAGTACGTCGAGGAGTGGAACCGGCTGACCGAGCGGATCGGCTTCTGGATCGATCTTGACGATCCCTACGTCACGCTCGAGAGCGAGTACATCGAGTCGGTTTGGTGGTCGCTCGGTCAGCTCTGGGAGAAAGGCCTGCTCTACGAGGGCCACAAGGTCGTGCCTTACTGCCCCCGCTGCGGCACGGCGCTCTCCTCGCACGAGGTCGCGCTCGGCTACAAGGACGTGGAGGACCCCTCTATATATGTGCGCTTCCCGCTGCTGGCCGAGGATGGCGGCGACGAGGGCGAGTCGCTCTTGGTCTGGACGACGACGCCGTGGACGCTGCCCGGCAACGATGCGGTTGCAGTCGCGCCGAATGTCACCTACGCCCGGGTGAGGGTCGGTGAGGAGACCCTGATTCTCGCCGAGCCCCTTGTCGAGCGGGTACTGGGGGAGGAAGGCGAGATCGTCGGTCGCCTGCCGGGATCGGACCTCGTCGGTCGTAGCTATCTCGGTCCGGTCTTCCAGCTGAGCGACCGCTCCCATAAGCCCTTCCCGGTTATCGCCGGTGACTTCGTCACCACCGAGGACGGTACCGGCCTGGTTCACATCGCTCCCGCTTTCGGCGAGGACGACTATGCGGCCGCGGCGGAGAACGGAATCATCGATCCGACCGATCACCTGAGTCTCTACAACCCGGTCAACCCGGATGGGACTTTCACCGGGTTCGTCGAGGGATTCCGGGGCGGCTTCGTCAAGGACCCCGAGGTAACTCGGGCGCTGATCGACGACCTGCGTGACCGCGGCCTGCTCTTTCGCGAGCAGGTCTACGAGCACGCCTACCCGCACTGCTGGCGCTGCGGCACGCCGCTCCTCTACTACGCCAGGTCGAGCTGGTACATCGCCACCTCGGGCGCCCGCGACCAACTCCTTGCGAACAACGAGCAGATCGGCTGGCATCCCGAGCACATCAAGCACGGCCGCTTCGGCAAATGGCTGGAGAACAATGTCGACTGGGCGCTCTCGCGCGACCGCTACTGGGGCACGCCGCTGCCGATCTGGGAGTGCACGGGCGCAGACTGCGACGGTCGCTTCTGCGCTGGCTCGGTCGCCGAGCTGCGCGAGCGCGCAGCTGGCGACGTACCGGACGACCTGCACCGCCCCTACATCGACGAGGTGACGGTGAAGTGCGAGCAGTGCGATGGAGAGATGCGCCGGGTCGAGTCGGTGATCGACACCTGGTACGACAGCGGCGCGATGCCCTTCGCCCAGTTCCATTACCCGTTCGAGAACGAGGAGCTGTTCAAGGAGCGCTTCCCCGCTGACTTCATCTGCGAGGCGATCGACCAGACCCGCGGCTGGTTTTACACTCTGCTCGCCGAGTCGACCCTGCTCTTTGACACCTCGAGCTATCGCAACTGCGTCTGCCTCGGCCTCATTCTTGACCCCGCGGGGCAGAAGATGTCGAAGAGCAAGGGCAACGTGGTCGAGCCCTGGGAAGTAATTGACACCCACGGGGCGGATGCGTTCCGCTGGTATTACCTGACTGCGCAGCAACCCTGGTCGGGCTACCGCTTCTCGGTCGAGACGGTGGGCGAATCGGTGCGCCAGTTCCTCTTGACGCTGTGGAACACTTACTCGTTCTGGGTGCTCTACGCGAACGCCGAGAACCTCGGGCCGGGGGACTTCAGGAGCGACCCCGAGCCCTCGAACGACCTCGACCGCTGGGCGCTCTCTCGGCTCCAAGCCACCGTGGAGACCGTCACCGAGCGCATGGATGATTTCGACTGCACTGCCGCGGGGCGTGAGATCGCCGCCTTCGTCGAGGAGCTCTCCAACTGGTACGTGCGCCTCTCGCGGCGTCGCTTTTGGGACGGCGATCGCGCTGCCTTCGCAACTTTGCGCCACTGCCTGCTCGAGACGGCGGCGCTGCTTGCTCCGTTCACCCCCTTCCTTGCCGATGAGATCCACCTCAACTTGGCCGGAGGGGAGGCGGAGGCGCTTGGCGAGCTGCCCGACTCGGTCCACCTGCGGGATTTCCCGGAGCCCAATGCCGCCCTCGCCAACGCCGAGCTGGAGGCAGCGATGGAGGCGGTCCGTCTCACGGTCGAGCTCGGCCGCGCCGCCCGCGCCCGAGCGAAGACAAAGGTACGCCAGCCGCTGCGCCGCGCCGTGATCGTCGCCAACGACGCCGAGCGCGAGGCGATCTCAGCCCGCGCCGAGCTGGTCAAGGCGGAGCTCAACGTGAAGGAGCTCGATTTCGTCGAGGAGGAGTCGGAGCTGGTCAGTTACGCGGTCAAGCCCAACTACCGCTCGCTCGGCCCCCGCTTCGGCAAGCGGATGCCACAGGTCGCCGCCGCCGTGGAGGCGCTCGACCCCGTCCACGTCGCTGCGGTGATGGCCGACGGGGGCGAGGTCGGGATCAACATCGATGGCGACGAGCACACGCTTGGCGCCGATGAGGTCACCTTGTCCCTGCAGCCGCTGGACGGATACGAGGTCGAGGCGGAGGCCGGCCACGCCGTCGCCCTCCAGCTAGAGCTCGACGAAGAGCTGCGCCGCGAGGGCCTCGCCCGCGAGATCGTCCACGCCGTCCAGAACGCCCGCAAAGAGGCGGGCCTCGAGATCACCGACCGGATCGAGCTCTGCCTCGGCGGCGACGAGGAGCTGCTGGCAGCCGCCCGCGAGCACGAGGACTACCTGAGCGGCGAGGTCCTAGCGACGGCGGTTGTCTACGACGGTGCTGACGGCGTCACCGCCAAGCTCGACGGCCGCGAGCTGCGGATCTCGGTTAGCCGCGCCTGAAGGGACCGGGTGCCCCTCCCCATGAGGCCGTTGCGCAGCTGATCGCCGGGTGTGCTTCAGGCGCTGGTCCCGGAGCCTCCTGGGGAGGGGCACCCGGTCCCTACTCGCCAGCCTCGCCGATGATGAAGTCGGATTTCGACGAGTCGGAGAACTTGATCCAGCAGTGCTCGGGGGCGGCGCCTGCCACCTCGACCAGGGCCGCTTCGATGCGTTTGGCGATCTCGACTTTCTGCTCGTCGGTTCGGCCCTCGAACCAGTGGATATGGACGAACGGCATCGCCTCTCCTTGCGTTGGAGCTGACTAGGCGAGGGCGGGCTCTAGCTCGGCCTCTAGGCGGCGCTTTGGCATCGCCCCGACGACTTTCTTGGCGATCGCGCCGTCCTTGAAGAGGAGCAGGGTCGGGATCGAGAGAACTTCGTACTGAGCCGCCGTCTGCTGGTTCTCGTCGACGTTGAGGCTGAGGATCGTGAGGTCGTCGCGCTCGGCGTCGATTTCCTCGAGGACCGGGTGAACGACGCGGCAGGGGCCGCACCAGGGAGCCCAGAAGTCGACGAGCACGGGGCCCTCGGCCTCGAGGACATCGGACTTGAAGTTGCCGTCGGTCACGTCGGTGAGCTTGCCGGTCACTTGTATCGGTCTCCCATAAGTCGAGGTTCAGCGCTCAATACTTCAAAAAGTATAGCGAGCCTGTAAGAGGCTAGCTTGCAAGATATGACGAACGCCGAGATCGCCGCAGCGCTCGAAGAGCTGGGCGTCCTTTACGAGCTTGACGGCGCGGTCAAATACCGCGTCCTCGCCTACTCGACCGCGGCCAAGGCGATCCGCGAGAGCCCGGTATCGGTTGCCGAGCTGGCGGGGGCGGGGCGAGTGACCGAGATCCCCGGGGTCGGCAAGACGCTGGCGGAAAAGATCGACGCGCTGCTGGAAACCGGTGAGATCCCCGCCGCGGCGAAGCTGAAGGCAAAGTTCCCGCCGACCCTGATCGAGGTAACGCGGGTGCCCGGGGTCGGGGCGAAAACGGCACGGCTGCTCTTCGAGCAGCTCGACGTGACCTCGCTGGAGGATCTGAAGGTGGCTGCCGAGGCCGAAAAGGTGCGCGACGTGAAGGGCCTCGGGCCGAAGGCGGAGGAGAACGTGCTCGCGGCGCTGGAGCGGCTCGGCGAGCCCGGCGAGGGTCCGGGCCGCATGCTGCTCTCGGCGGTGCGGCCGATCGCCGAGGAGCTGGCCGCCGCCCTCCGCGAGCACCCGGCGGCGAACCAGGTCGAGGTCGCCGGCTCGGCGCGGCGCTGGGCCGAGACCTGCAAGGACGTCGACCTGATCGCGACCGCCGACGAGCCCAAGGAGCTCGCCGAGCACCTGGTCGGCCATGAGTTGATCGCAGCCGCCGGCAAACCCGGTCCGAACGGGGTGCGGGCGCAGACCCACAACGGGATCTCGGTCGATCTGCGGATCGTCGCGCCGCGGGCGTTCGGCAACCTGCTGCAGCACTTCACCGGCTCGGCCGCGCACAACGTGCAGTTGCGGGAAGAGGCCGTGGCGCGCGGTCTCTCCGTCTCCGAGCACGGCGTCACCGAGACCGAGAGCGGCGAGACGACGCTGTGCGCGAGCGAGGTCGAGGTCTACGAGCGGCTCGGCTACGCCTACATCGAGCCTGAACTGCGCGAGGGCCGGGGCGAGCTGAAGGCGGCGCGGGAGGGGAAGCTGCCCGACCTGGTCTCGCTCGAGGACGTGCGCGGCGACCTGCACTCCCACACGACCCTCTCCGACGGGCGCAACACGCTGGAGGAGATGGCCGCGGCGGGACACGAGCGCGGCTACGCCTACATGGCGGTCACCGACCACTCGGCCAGCCACGGGTTCGGCGACCACGTCACGGCCGAGCGGCTCTGGCAGCGGATCGACGAGGTCAAGGAGTGGAACAAAGGGGTGCGCGGCTTCCGCCTGCTCGCCGGCTCGGAGATCAACATCGGCCTCGACGGCTCGCTCGACTACCCCGACGACCTGGTCGAAGCCCTCGACTGGGTGGTGGCGAGCGTCCACACCTCGTTTTCGATCTCCGAAGCGGCGATGACCGAGCGTGTCCTGGCCGCGATCGAGAACCCGAACGTCGACTGCATCGGCCACCTCACCGGCCGCCTGATCGGGCGCCGCGAGCCCTACGGCATCGACGTCGAGGCCGTGGTCGAGGCGGCCGCCCGCACGGGCACGATGCTGGAGATCAACGGCAACCCAAATCGCCGCGACCTCTCCGAGCACCACGCCCGCCTCGCCAGGGAAGCCGGCGCGACGATCGTCCTCAACACCGACGCCCACGGCGTCGACACGCTCGACAACATGGCCTACGCGATCGCCACCGCCCGCCGCGCCTGGCTGACCGCCGCCGACATCGCCAACACGCGCGGCTGGGGCGAGTTCAAAAAGCTGCTGAGCTAGAAGCGAATCGTCTGTTAGACATTCGTCTGCGCAGACGATAAGCTCCGCGAGCCGCTAGAGCGGCGACGCCCCCGCCGGTGGATTCCGGACCCAGGTCTCGCAACCAGGGGAAGAGGGTTCGATTCCCTCCGGGGGCGTAACATACTGTCTGCGAGATTGGGAGCAGTTGCGGTATCATCGGCGGAGCGAGACCTGGGGCCACGGAAGCATCGGTCCCCTGGATTTGGCGAACGGCCCGCTTCGGCGGGTCGTTCGCTTTCAGAACCTCCGGCCAGCTCAGCTCAGCCGATCGCTGCGCAGGCCCGGGGTCCGCACGAGTTGCACCGGGCGTAGGGCCGAGTTGGGGACGACGTGGAACTTGACGCCGTCGCGCTGCTCGATCGCGAGCACGGCCGGCTCGCGGCTGCGCAGCTCGAGCGCGACGAGGAGGGCGTAGCCGGCGCCGATCGCCGCCACCCCGGGGAAGAAGACGCCCAGGGCGCCCGCGAGGATCGCGGTGACGCCGATCGGCCAGAGGCGGGCGGCGGAGATTCGCGCCGGCGTCTCCTCCGGCAGGGAGGTGGCGGTGCGCGCCCGGGCGAGGACGTCGCGGACGCCGTCGGCCGCCCGCGACGGCCGGCCGAGGTAGAGGCCGAGAATGAGCGCGATCAGCCACCAGGCGGCGGCGACGATCACGGTCGTCGTGTCGTCGACGCGGCCCGCCGACAGCGCCGCGACTGCGCCGAGGACGGTCGCCTCGGCGGCGGTGAGGAAGACGGTGACTCGCAGCAGGTCGGTGTAGGGCATCTCTGCCTTTTACTCCGCCAGCGCCTCCAGCAGCGCCAGCCAGCCCGCCGGGCCGTCGACCGTCAGGTCCGCCTCCTCGGCAATCTCGGGCGGGCCCTCCTCGGAGAGGATCCCGACGCAGACCGCCGTCTCGAGGTCACCGTCCTCGCGCAGCTCCCGCAGCCGACGAAAGGCGTCGAGGTCGGTGCGGTCGTCGCCGGCATATACAGCCAATGTCATCCCGTCTGTGGCGAGCAGTGCCGCCACCGCCGCGTCCTTGCCACCGCCTCCCGGCGGTCGCAGCTCCAGCACCTTGCGCCCCCAGCGCAGCTCCAGCCCCGCTCGTCCAGCCGCCGTGGCAAGCTCGTGGGCGTGAGCCTCGGCGCCGCGCTCGTCCTCGGCGCCGCGCCAGTGCAGCGCCTGGATCGGTCCCTTGTCCTCCAGTCGTAGGCCGGCGTCCGCCAACGAGGTGGCTCCCTGGGTAGAGATGAAATCTGCCGCGTCGCGCTCGCGGCCCTGCAGCGAAGGGTCAAGCCTTGGCTCCTTTTCACCGGGCAGCAGCAGCTCGAGGCCGTGGTTGCCGGCGTAGGCGATGTCGTCAAGGCCCACCATTCGCCGCGCCTCCTCCGCTTGGCGTCCGGAAACGCAGCCGACCAGGCCGTAGGTCTTGCTCAGCTGCGCGAGCAACTCGGTAGCCCTTGGTGGCACCGCTGCTTCCTCGGGCTTGAGAGCGATCGGCGCCAGGGTTCCATCGACGTCGGTGAGGATGGCGGAGTTGCTTGGCTCGTCGCGAAGCCGCGTCAGCGGCCCCAACCCAGCCCCGCGCTCCCCGCTGCCGAATTCGGGAGACACGGCGCTTAGTATCGCGCGATGGCCTCCGAAACCCGCGACCACACGCTGAAGCTCGCCGCGATCGGCACGCTGGCAGGGATCTTCAGCGGTCTCTTCGGAGTCGGCGGGGGAACCGTGATCGTGCCGCTGTTGATTTTTTGGTTCGGCTACGGAGAGCGGTTGGCGACCGGCACCAGCTTGGGGGCGATCGTCCTGATTGGCTTACTCGGCGCCCTTGCCCAAGGTGGCTTTTACGGCAACGTCGACGTCGGAACCGGCCTCTGGCTCTCGATCCCGGCGATCGGCGGCGTCGTTCTCGGCACCGCGATCCAGCAGCGGATCCCCCAGCGGGCCGTGTCCCTGCTCTTCGCGGCGCTGCTCGTCGGCATCGCAATCGAGCTGATCGTCCGATGAGCGCGGAGCGACCAAGCGTGCATATCTGGTTCCTCGCGCCGGGAGCGGAGCGCGAAATTTATGCGGAGGATCGTCGGCGTGGATGAGCTCTTCGCGGTCCTCCTTGCCCTCGCCGGTGGGCTCGCCGGTGGCCTAGTCGGCGTCGGCGGCGGCATCCTCTTCGTGCCGGCGCTGACGATCTTTCTTGGCTTCTCCCAGATTGAGGGCGAGTCGACGTCTCTGTTGATGATCGTGGTCGTCGCCCTGGTCGGCGCCTATCGCCAAAAGGGCTACGGCAACCTCAACCTGCGCGACGCCATGGTGATCGGCGCCCTCTCCCCGCTCGGGGTCCTGATCGGGGTCGTCGTCGCCAATGAGCTTTCGCAACGGGCGCTGGAGCTGTCGTTTGCCGCCCTGGCGCTCTACATCGCCTATGGCCTCCTTCGCCGCGCCCTCTCGCCACAGCCGTAGGGCCCCGACGCGGAGCGCTACGCTCAGTAGGTGGACTCACTTACATGGCATGGGGATATGCCGCAGCTCCGTTCTCCGGTCCTCGTCTGCTCCTTTCGTGGCTGGAACGACGCTGCCGGGGCCGCCTCGGCGGCGCTGGGCGCGGTGGCCGACTCCTTCGACGCCGAGCCGATTGCCGAGGTCGACCCGGAGGACTACTTCGACTTCCAAGCGACGCGGCCGACGATCGTGCTCTCCGAAGGCCAGACGAAGCGAATCGAGTGGCCGCGGAACGAGCTGATCGCGATTCACATCCCCGGCGCTGACCATGACCTGGTCCTCTTCGACGGGACCGAGCCGAACCTGCGCTGGCGCACGTTCTCAGAGACGGTGGCGACTGCGGCTGATGCACTGGGAGTCGAGATGGTTGTCACCCTGGGGGCGCTGGTCGCTGAGGTCTCCCACACCTTGCCCGTGCCGATCACGGGCCTTGCGTCCGACGCGCAGCTGGTCGAGGAACTCGACCTGCAGCGCTCTAGCTATGAGGGTCCGACCGGAATCGTCGGCGTCGTCCACGACTGTTGCCGCCAGGTGGGTATGACCTCTGCCTCACTATGGGCCGCCGTTCCCCACTACGTAGCTGCTGTCCCCAACCCAAAGGCGGCGCTGGCGCTGCTGCGCCGGCTCGAGGGCCTGACCGGGATCGCCGTCGACGCGACCGAGCTAGAGGAAGAAACCGCCAGCTACGAGGAGCAGATTGGCCGCGCCGTCGCCGCCAACCCGGAAATTGCCGAATTGGTGGAGCGGATCGAGGCTGAGCAGGTCGAGCAGCTCGGCGAGGAGGGCGAGGACCTACCGTCAGCCGACACGATCGCCCGCGAGTTTCAGCAGTTCCTCCAGCAGCGCCGCGGCGAGTCGAACTGACACGCCTGATCGCCCGTTGTGAAGAGGCCACAATCCACCCTCGCGGGAATTGATGTCGCACGCGCGCTGCGCGCGCTTAGCGACTGAGGAAGAGCGCGGCTGCGCCGCGCGATCATCAGATTGCATATCGCCGCTTCGCGACATTCCCGCGAGGGTGGATTGTGGCCTCTTCATCTCGCCGGACCCGTGACAGCTCAACTCGCTTTGCTTTTCAAGCTTGAAAAGAGAGCTCGCGGCGTTGATAGGAGGCCCGGTTGTCCTCCGGGGGAATGTGGCCGAAGGCAGCGATATGCAATCTGTCCTCTGCGCGGCGCAGCCGCGCTCCAACACAGTCGCTAAGCGCGAAGCGCGTGCGACATCAATTCACCCGGAGGACAACCGGGCCTCCTATCACCAGCCTCAACTCTCGGCCGCGGGGCAGATCAGGCGGTAGTCGCACCAGCTGCAGACGGTGGCGGAGGGGCGGGGCTCGAAGTCTTGTCCGAGGACTCCCTCGCCGACCTCGAAGACGGTGCGCTCGACCCGTTCGGCATCGTCGGCGCGGACTGGCGCGGCGACTTTGTCGGCGTCGAGCACGTAGTAGTAGCTGCCGGTATGGGCCTCGAGCTCCCACGCCTCGCGCGCAGCGAGGCGGTAGAGGGCGAGCTGTAGATCGCTTTCGAGGTCAGCCTCACTCTTGCGCTCGCCGGTCTTGTAGTCGATCAGCTCGTAGCCGCCGTCCGGGAGGCGGTCGACCCGATCGACCCGGCCTCGAACGTGGTGCTCGCCGATCCGGATGTCGAACTTTCGCTCCAGCCAGACCGGCTCGCCCTCCGATTCGCTCTCCCGCTCCCAGTAGAGCCGCATCGCCTCGCGGGCTCGATCGCGGAACTGCAGCTCGTCGTCGCTGCTGCCGAAGCCGGTGCGGCGCCAGCCCGTCTCAAAGAGAGACATCAGGCGGCGTAGGCCCTCATCGGTGGCCTGGTCCTCGCCTTCCTTGTGGAAGCGTTCGAGGACGTTGTGGATGAGGATGCCGAAGCGCTGGTTGATCGTCGGCTCTTGGGGAATGCCGAAAACGCGGGCGAACTTGTACTTCAGCGGGCAGGTGAGATAGAGGCCAAGGTCGGATGCCGAGAGGCTGAGCGCGCCGTCGCCGCGACGCGGGAGGAAGGCCTCCAGCGAGGGCTCCTGGCGGGCGGCGATCAGGCGGCGGCGGCCCTCGCGCTCCTGCTCGGAGCCAAGTAGGTAGGAGTCGAGCGAGGAGGCATCGAGCTCGGCCTGCTGCTCGGGCGTCGCAACCTGGCGCAGTAGACCGTTGACCGCGTCGATTGCCTCTGCCGTCGCCTCGTCGCCGGGCCGCTGGGCGAGCGCGGCCAGCTTCAGCAGCTCCAGGTAGCGGGCGATCGCCCGGTTGACGTCGATCGCGGTGTCGAGGCGCGGCTCAGAGAGCTCCCGGCCCGCTTTCCAAGAGGCCGCCAGCATCTCCTCGCGCAGTACGCGGTAGGTCGCGTGCAGCCCCTCGGCCGGCCCGAACAGCTCCTCCTCATGGGCCTCCTCTTCGGCACCCACCTCCGTTAGCGCCGAGGCGTAGTGGTCGGAGGGTCGGACTTCGCCACCCTCACCGCGCTCGACCCGGGCGAGGACGAGGCCAGCGCGCGCCGGCCTGCCAATCCGCTCGGCGTCGACCCCCCGCTCAAGACCGAGCACGAAGACATGCTCGAACTCCATCCCCTTGACTGCATTACGGGTAAGCCCTTGCACCGCGCCGCGCGCCGGCGGCTCACTCACTCCGGCAGGCTCAACGCCAGCATCGGCAACGGCGCTGAGGTGCCGGACGAAGTCCCGAGTCGATCCGTTCGGCTCCCGCCTCGCCCAACCCGCAGCAAGCTCGGCGAGGCGTGAGAGCCCGAGTAGTCGCTCTGCAACCTCGGGCTGGGCGGCGAAGAGCCGCTGGCGCCGCAGACCGACAGCCTCGATCAGTCGCCGTACGAAGACGTCTGCACGACGCTCCTCCAGCACCGCCGATGCAGTGCCGTAGAGCTTGAGGAAGGACTGGATCCGCTCCCGCGCCTCGGGCGGTATTTGCGGGCTCTCCAGTGCCGCCTCACAGCCGGAGACCATGTCCAACTTGCGCCGCCGAGAGAATCGTCGTCAGCCTGGCCAGGTCGGCAGAGCGCAGCTCGACCGGAGGTCGGGTCAGCGCCCGTGCCGCAGCCGCCGAGTCCTCAGGGTCCGCCAGCACCCGCAGCCAGGCGATTGCATCCCGCACCTCGGGACGCTGGAACAGCGCCGCGGGACCCGAGAGGTGGAAGGGAATTCCTCTCTCTTCCATCGCTGCGGCAACAGGCCCACCTCGTCCCTGATCCTCGACCAGCACGCAGATCTCTTCCGGCGCAGTCCCACCAGCGATCAAGTGCTCGGTTTCGCGTGCAACAGCTTGCGCTTGCGCACGCTCGTTGGTGCAGCGCCAGAATCGGGTCTTCGGGTCCCGGAACTGCTGGGTCAGCTCGATGGCTGGGGGCGAGTCGCCGGGGGTGTCCGACTGTGCGCTGGGTTTTTCGCCAGCGGAGCTCGCGCCACTAGAGGAGTCAGTGGGGCGAAAAAAGAGGACGCCGCGCCCAGTCGAACACCCCCGGCGACTCGCTTCGCTCCTCAAGCGCGTAGAGATGGTTTGGGTGGTCTTCGGCGAGAGCGGCGAGGAACGCCCGCTGAGCTGGCGAGGTGTCCTCGAGCTCGTCCACCATCACATATGCGAAACGGTGGGCGATCTCGGCGCGAACATCGCCGCGCTGATCGAAGAGTTTGCTCAGCGTCAAGTAGACGTCGCCCCGATCGAGGCTGCAGGTGCTGGCGAGGAGGCGATCGTGAGCGGCGATCAGCTCGGCCAGCTCTGGATCGGGGGGATCCGAGCCCGCCTTGACTTCGTCGATCTGCTGCAGCAGACGGGCGAGCAGACCGGCTGGGTTGCCGCGGATCTGCTGGTCGCGCAGGGGAAGCTCGTCGAGGCGGTCGAGGAGGAGCGCGAGGCGCTCGGCAGGCCCGAGGACACTGAAGAACGGGTCGAGGTTCGCGGCGGTCGAGTACTCGCGTAGCAACCTTTCGCAAAGCTGCTCCCAGGTGTCAATCCAGAGTTCCTCGATCGGGCGGTCGAGGAGCTGCTCGACCCGTTCGCGCAATCGTTGTGCGGTGGCGCGCGTCGTGGCGAGAAGGATGATGCGCTCCGGCGCGGCTCCTCCTGCGACCAGGCGCCCGAAGCGCTGGGCCAGGACCTCGGTCTTGCCCGTTCCCGCCGCGCCGATCAGCAGCAGCGGCCCTGCGCCATGGCCGATCGCGCGCTCTTGGGGCTCCGCCAGGGCAAGCATGGTTCAACGCTACCGGGACCGCCGAATCAGCCGCCCTCCATAGGATGCGTCAAGTGGATGTCTTCTCCGCAGATTGGATGGAGATCTGCCGTCGCATCGTCGACGTGCAGCGTGGGCTGTTCGAACGGACGCCCGGAATCGAGGCACGGACTAAGTACGAGGGGGTCGGTGAGGGGGGAGATCACAGCCTCGTAATCGACCGCCGTTGCGAGGACGCTGTCTTCGTCGAGCTCGAGCAGCTCGCCGCCGCGGGCGCTTCTTTTGTCGCGATCTCCGAGGAGCGCGGCGAGGTCGTCTTCGGCGATGGAGGTCCTGCCCGCGTCGTGATCGATCCGATCGACGGCTCGCTCAACGCTCGTCGCACCCTGCCGTCCCACAGCCTCAGCATCGCGGTGGCATCGGGACCCTCGATGGCCGATGTCGAGTTTGGCTACGTCTATGACTTCGGCGCCGGCGAGGGGTTTGCCGCCAGCAAAGGAGATGGGGCGAACCTCGAGGGGCGGCGCCTGCAGGTCGCGTCCGACGCCGAGACGCTCGAGCTTCTCGGCGTCGAGTCGGCCGCCCCCGGCCGCATGCTGCCGCTCGAGCAGGCGCTCGATGGCCATGTCTTTCGGCTGCGCGTGATCGGCTCGATCGCGATCACCGCCGCCTATGTCGCGGCCGGCCGGCTGGACGGAATGCTCAGCCTGCGACCTTGCCGCTCGGTCGACATCGCCGCCGCCCAGTTGATCGTCCGCGAGGCAGGGGGCGCCCTCGCCTTCGGCGAGGTAGCGCTGGAGGATGCGGATCTCGGCCTTGAAGCTCGCTATCCGATCCTGGCTGCGGCTGGGGAGCGGGGGTTGGCAACGGTCCGTAACGCTTTCGAGGGATCGGTTTAGAACAGGTGTTCGGAAGAACGTATGTTCGCTACACTCGCGAACTCCCCCCGCTCCACAACCACCCCGAAGGGATGATCTTCGTTGGCAACCAAAGCCAGTAAGAGCAGCAACTCCAAACCGAAAACGCAGGCGAAAACTCCGACCCCCACTTCCTCGCGTGTTGAGCAGGCCCGCGCCGCGGCTGAAAGCGCGGTCGACGTCCCGGTCGGCGCCGTGCTCGAGGTCAGCGATCGCGTCGCCGAGCTAGTCGAACCTTTTGCCGGTCGTACCGCTGCGCAGAAGCAGTTCAAGTCCTACGGCCAGCAGCTGCGCCGCACGGTGAAGCGCACCGAGCGCCGCGGCGCCACCGCCCGCCGCAAGGCGACCACCGAAGCGCGCAAGACCCGCAGCAAAGTCGAGCGCGAGGCGCGTAAACGCCAGCGCACGGTCGAGACGACCCTGAAGCGCAACCGCACCGAGGTCGAGCAGCGTGTGCGCCAAGTCGGAGATCAGCTGGCCGCTCTAAGGCCGTAGGTCCAAGCAGGGCGACGCGCGCGGCGTAGCGACAGTTCCCCTTTCGTACGGCGCGAAGCCGCGCGTGGTGCCCTGCGCCGTGTCATACGGCCTTAGAGGCCGCGCACGAGGATTGGGTGCGAGCCACCTGGCTCGTACGGCCAGCCCTCCTGCGCGGGCGCGTAGGCGCGGAACTGAAAGCGGGCGCCGCGGCTGTCGTCGTCGCTGAAACGGTACGCGTAGCGAAAGCGTCCGCGGCCGTCCGTCTGGACTGTGCGGAACTCGGCCCAGGGCAGGCCAGGCAGCCGGAATTGCAGTTGCACCGACCTCCCGGTTGGTGGAATCGCCGGCCTGGGTGCGACCAGCCTGCCGCGGAAGACCAATGGCGGCCCACCGACCGTCGCCACGGCGGCAGACGCGCGCAGCTGCAGGCGGCTGCGTACCCCCAGCTCGAGGATCGGTCCGGCCGATCGGCCCAGGGTTGGGCTGCCGTCGAAGCTGATCGCGATGGTCCGACTCGGTCCGGCGGTTGTCCCGATCGAGAAGGCGCCGTCAGGGCCGGTGATTGCTGTCGAAACGTGCGTCGCCGGTTGGGCGCCCGCCAGGAAGCGCTCGACGATTCGCACCGGCTTGCCACCCAGCGGAGTACTGCGACCGCCGATGAGGCGACCACTGAGGAGGACGCGCTGGCCGTAGGGGACCGTGCGGTGTAGGCCCTGGCGATGGAAAAGGACACGCAGCTCGGTTGTCACCTTGAGTGGGTTCGAGAGGACCATCGAGCTGCCGTCACGACGACGTGTGGTCGCCGCCGAATTCCCGGCGGCGTCATAGCTAACCGCGCGGAACTCATAGTTGCCGCGTGGATAGGCGTCGGAGTCCCAGCGAGCGCGTAACTCGCCCGCGCTGGCCGACCGGGCGGGAGCGAGCGGTTCGAAGCGGTCGCCAGAGCCGGCAAGGCGCACGGAGATATGACCTCTGGAGGAATTGGCGCCCGCAAGCGAGTCGGCGATCCGCACCCGAAGCAGCTCGGGATCCGTCGGGTCTTGGGAGTTGGTGAAGGCGACGCTGGGCGGCGTGCGATCGATTCGCACGGCGGTCGTCTGTGGCTGGTGATTGGCGGTGCCGTTGCTGCGACCACCGTCATCGACGTTGCCGGCGGCATCGCGCGCGTAGTAGGCCACCTCGTGCACACCCTCCTCGATAACGCTGGCGGTGACCGATCCGCCGCCGCCGGTTATGGCAGGGCTGCCGTCAACCCTGATTGCGGTGAAGGGCGGCGGGCCGTCGCCGACCGGCGCCATTCCCGAGCCGGAGTCGATGGCACTTGCGGCAAGCCGCACTGCGCGATTGGTCCAGCTTTTTGGCGCCCCGCTCAGGAGCGTGACCGGATCGGTGGTGTCGACGCGGAGGACGGCGCGACCGCTGGTCGGCGACTTCATGCCTGAACCGGAGACGGCGACCGCGTGCAGGTAGCTCGTTCCCTGCGGCAGCGACTCGATCCTCACCTCGTCGTGCCCGACGCCGTTGCGCAGGGTGGTCTCCGCCTCGGCGCAGCGGTCTGGAGCAGCGCAGGGATCGCTGAGAGCCGCTGCCCCGATCGCGATCGCATAGCCACGTATCCCTGAGAGGGGAGGGAGCCCCGAGGGGTGACCGAGACGGACTCGCAGCGGGAAGCTGGCGCGGCCGATCCAGCCTGCGATTGATGCCGGTTCGATCGATGCCGGCCGGACATTGTCGAAGCGCAGCTGCTCGCTCGCCGCAGGCCCCTGGCTTCCGGCGGCATCCTCGAGCCAGATTTCGATGCCGTAGACGCCGGGCACTTTTGGCAGCGTCAGCGCGGCTATCCCATCGCTCATCCAGCCGATCCGGTTCTCGCTGAGCACGTCTCCCTCGGGATCGTGGATTCTGTAATGGGTGGCGACCAGTGGTGGGCCGCTTGTCGGCGGATTCACCCATGTCAACTCGAAGCGGTTGTCCGCATGCCAGGCATCGGAGCCACCCACCACCTGCAGGTTGGCCGGCCGTGGCGGGCTTGCGTTGGCCGAGGCGACAATCGACGCTGGCGCGATCGCGATTAGTCCCAAGAGGGCCAGGCCGACGCGAACCATCACGGGCCGAACTCCCCCGCTGCGCTACCGCTCGAAGCTGGTGATTCCGCCACCGCTGGGGGCGCGCTCGATTCCGACGCAGGCGGCGTGTATTCGACTGCGCCCGTTTCGGCGCTTTCTGGAGCTGGCGCCGGCGGCGGGGTCGCCGGCTCGACTTTCGGCTCCTGTTCGGGTTTCGGTTGCGCCGTAGTCTCAGGCGCGGGTGGGGTGGTTTCGTATGCGTCGGCCGGGGCAGCCGGCTGGTCCATAGCTAGCTTGGAGATCCGCTCGATCTTCGCCCCGGTGCTGTGCTGCGACTCGATGCCAAGCGGCGCCGGCGCAATACCGGTGGCAACACATGCGGCAGCGCCGCCGATGGTTCCGGCGCAGACCGTCAGCGCTTTGGCTAGGGCGGCCGTTCCGGCGCCGCGGGCGCCGCCAGCGACAGCCACCTGAGTGAGGCCGCTCTCGCCCGTAGCTCTGCCGGCGCCGGGCAGGCGCGAGTGCAGGCCGATCAGGAGCTCCTGCGCCCGCTCCAGCAAAGAGCGGGTGACCGGTAGAGCCGGCGCCAGGGCGGCAACCGCGGCGGGGGTCGCTCGGTAGGCGCGCATCGTGGCTCGGCAGGCCGAGCAGGCGCGCAGGTGCTCCCGAACAGTCGCCTCACCCCCAGCATCCGCCTCGCCGTCGCAGTAGGCCGAGAGCAGTGGCGCCAGCTCAGCGCAGCGGCCGCCGTCCTCACTGTGCGTCATCAGCCTCCGAAAGCGTTCCCGTCCCTCAGCCAGGCAACGGTTCACCTTGGTCTGGCTGAAGCCGGTCATCTCGCCGATCTCGACGTAGGAGTAACCGGCCGCGAGCAGGGTCAGGGCCCGCAGCTCGGCTGGCTTCAAGGCCTGCAACGCCTCGCGACTACGCGCGATCTCCTCGCGCCGCTCGGTGCTCTCACCAGGCCCGGCTCCAGAGGCGGCGATCCGCGCGATCGGATCCCCCATCTCATCCTCGCCAACCCCCAACATGCGCTCGCGGTAGCGGCGGATCGCCAGCGCCTCGTGCTTGACCACCGTCTTCATCCAGCGGATCAGCTCCTGGGGGCGGTCGTTGGGCGCTTTTACGAGGAGGATCTCCAACGCTCGCTGGTATGCGTCCTCCGCGTCGTCCTCACAGAGCGAAAAGCGACGTGCGGTCCTCCTCAGCTCCGCGTCCTCGCGGGCAACGAGTTCGACGGCGGCGCGCTTACGCCCAGCTGTTGAGATACCTCCCTGCACCAATTCAACTCCCTCGTCCGAACATGCCACGTACAACGAGGGACGGGACCGAGTTCTCCCCCCTTCTGGACGGGTGGATGGGGCAAATTGCCGCAATTTGCGAACTGAAGCGTTTATTCCAAGGCCCCTGTAGCATCCGCGGCCGATGAGCACCTGCGTAATCACCGGCGGCGCCGGCTTCCTCGGCTCCCACCTCTGCGAGCATTTGCTCGCCAAGGGGCACCGCGTCATCTGCGTCGACAACCTGGAGACGGGCTCGCTGCAGAACATCGAGCACATCCGCGATGACGCCTTCGACTTCCGCAACATCGACATCACCGAGAAAGTCGAGATCCCTGAGGACGTCGACTTCGTCTACCACCTCGCCTCGCCGGCGAGCCCAATCGACTATCTGCGGCTGCCGTTGCACACGCTCAAGGTCGGCTCGCACGGCACCCACCACATGCTCGGCCTGGCCAAGTTCAAGCGCGCCCGCTTCCTGATCGCCTCGACCAGCGAGGTCTACGGTGATCCCCAGGTGCACCCGCAGACGGAGGACTACTGGGGCCATGTCAACCCGATCGGGCCGCGCGGCGTCTACGACGAGGCGAAGCGCTATGCCGAGGCGCTGACGATGGCCTACCACCGCCAGCAGGGCGTCGATACCTCGATCGTGCGGATCTTCAACACCTACGGACCGCGGATGCGCGCCCACGACGGGCGAGCAATCCCGACCTTCCTGCGTCAGGCGCTGAAGGATCAGCACCTGACCGTCTTCGGCGACGGCAGCCAGACGCGCAGCTTCTGTTACGTCGACGACCTGATCCGCGGCATCGTCGCCCTCGCCGAGTCCGATGTGCACACGCCGGTGAATGTCGGCAACCCCAACGAGTTCACCCTGCTGGAACTGGCCAAGACGGTGATCGAGGTGGCCGATTCGCGCTCGGAGATCATCTACGAGCCGCTGCCGGTTGACGATCCCCAGCAGCGGCAGCCCGACATCACCCGCGCCCGTGACTTGCTCAGCTGGGAACCGGAAGTTGAGCTGCGCAAGGGACTGCAGCGGACGATCGAGCAGGCTGGCGTCGAGCAGCTCGCCGGCGCCTCAGACTGAGCATCACCTAGCGGCTCCGCCGCGCGGCGCCCAATATCCTCCGCTTTATGGCCAGCAACACCGACAAAGCCGGCGTCGAAGAAGCCGCTCGCACGATCGCGCCCCTCGTCGGCCCCGATGATGAGCGCATCTTCACCGACTCCGGGATCGAGATTGACCCCCTTTACACCGAGGAGGACGTCGGCCCTGGCCTCGAGGAGCGGCTCGGCGCGCCGGGCGCGCCACCGTTCACCCGCGGCATCCACGAGCGGATGTACCGCGACCGGCTCTGGACGATGCGCCAGTACGCCGGCTTCGCCACCCCCGAAGACACCAACGAGCGCTACCGCTACCTGATCGAGCACGGCTCGACTGGCCTCTCGATGGCCTTCGACCTGCCGACCCAGCTCGGCCGCGACTCAGACGACCCGCTCTGCAACGGCGAGGTTGGCCGCACCGGCGTCCCGATCGACACGATCGAGGACATGCGGATCTGCTTCGAGAAGATCCCGCTCGACCAGGTCTCGACGTCGATGACGATCAACGCCCCGGCGGCGATCCTCTTGCTGCTCTACGAGCTGGTCGGCGAGGAGCAGGGCGTCCCCTCCCAGAAGCTGCGCGGCACCGTCCAGAACGACGTGCTGAAGGAGTACATGGCGCGCGGTAACTACATCTACCCGCCCGAGCCGACGATGCGGCTGACCACCGACATCTTCGAGTACTGCCGCGAGAACGTGCCGAAATGGAACACGATCTCAATCTCCGGCTACCACATCCGCGAGAAGGGCTGCTCGGCTGTGCAGGAGGTCGCCTTCACCCTCTCCAACGCGATCGCCTACGTCGAAGCGGCACTAGAGCGGGGGCTAAAGATCGACGAGTTCGCGACCCGCCTTGCCTTCTTCTTCAACTGCCACAACAACGTCTTCCAGGAGGTCGCCAAGTTCCGCGCCGCGCGGCGGATGTGGGCGAAAATCGTCGAGGAGCGGTTCGGGGCCAAGGACCCCAACTCGATGAAGATCCGCTTCCACACGCAGACCGGCGGCGTCACCTTGCAGGCCCAGCAGCCCGAGGTCAACATCATCCGCGTCGCCCTGCAGGGCTTCGCCGCGGTCGCCGGTGGCACCCAGAGCCTGCACACCAACGGCTTCGACGAGGCGCTGGCGCTGCCGACCGAGCGCTCGGCCCGGATCGCCCTGCGCACCCAGCAGGTGCTCGCCCACGAGTCCGGCGTCGCCGAGACGGTCGATCCCTTCGCCGGCTCCTACTTCGTCGAGTCGCTGACCGACGAGATCGAGCAGCGCGCCTGGGAGCTGATCGGCAAGGTCGAGGAGATGGGCGGCTCGGTCGAGGCGCTCGACTTCATGCAGAAGGAGATCGAGGAGTCGGCGCACTCCTACCACGAGCGCTACAAGAGCGGCCAGGACATCATCGTCGGCGTCAACAAATACGTCACCGACCAGGTCGACGACGTCGACATCCTCCGCGTCGACCCCGAGTCCGAGCAGCGCCAGTTGACGCGGCTGAAGGCTTTCAAGGAGAACCGCGATCAGGCCGCGGTCGAGCAGAGATTGGACGAGCTGCGCGCCGTCGCCCGCGGCGAGGGCAACCTGCTGCACCCGATCCGCTCTGCGCTTGCCGCTGACGCCTCGATCGGCGAGGTCTGCGGCGCGATGCGCGACGTCTTCGGCGAATACAAGGGCGGCGCGTTTTTCTAGGCGCTGGCGCTGGTCCCCTGGCGCGCGCATCCGATATTGACCCACTTCAGGTGTGGTCAATATCGGATGCGCTTACGTAGGAGCGCCGCGCCGCGCCTGAGTTCGTTGCGCACTCTCGCGGGCTCGTGCTTGATCTCGTAGTGAGTGAAGCGCAATGGGGTCATCCCGGCGAGCGCGTGGGCGCGGTCGCGGCGGGCGTCTCGGGTCTGGGTCGAAGCCGTGCGGTGGTAGCGAAGGCCATCGGTCTCGACGACGAGGCCGAGATCCGGCCAATGGAAGTCGACTTCCCAGCCGTTGACCATTTGTTTGCTGAGCGGTGGGGGAAGGTCTGCAGCCGCCGCGATCGGACGAAAGAAGATCTCCAGGTCGGAGTCGGAGAGGCGGAAGGTGAGCTTGTCGAGGAGCTTGCGCAGAGTAGGAACACCGGGCTGCCCGGCGTAGGTGTCGAGCGATAGTCGCAGCGTCTCAGGGTCGACTAGGTCTCGCTTGTCCGCTTCGTTCACGGCTCGCTCGATTTCCAGCGGACGGAGTTCGCTCGCCATGTCGATCAGCGTGAGGACGGGGCTGGTGACGGGAATGCCATCGCGCTTCAAGATGTCCGTCTTGGCAAGAGTAGGCCGCCCGCGCACTCGCAATCCCGATCGCCGCAGTTCGCAGCGACGTCTCACGCTGACTTCGATCAGCCCTCTTCGCTCGCCCCCGATTCTCCAGAGCGCCGCCGCGCTGCGGTGGCTCAGCATCGCGCCGTCTCCACAGGCGAGAACCGCCACCATCCAGCGCCGCTCGGGGGTCTGCGTCGGCCAGCCGACCGCATATACCCCACGCATCGCGAGGTGCAGCCGCCCCCGTCCCACGCGGTGCTCGATTTCCCGCGAGTTGAACCCGAGCGCCAGCAGCTGCCTCCGCGCCACGACCCCGTGCTGCCTCTCGGCCAACTCCCAGGCTCGTCTGCTGCGTTTGTCGTAGAGCGCATCCGACATTGACCACACCTGAAGTGGGTCAATGTCGGATGCGCTCGGACTCTCCCCTGGCAGGTCTTGCCCAGCCTGCAAAGTGGGGAGGAACCCGGTCGCCGCGGTTGAAGCGAGCGGCAATGATCGAGGCATCGAGGACGCTGATGAAGTCCGAGCCGGAGTTGGCCGAGCTTCTGGCCGAGGTCGAGGGCGTCGAGGTGACGATGGCCGAGAAGGGCTTCGGCACCCGGGTCGAGATTCGCGCCGATGAGCAATCTGGCCTCGAGGCGGCCGACCTGGAGCGCTTTTTGGACCACCTCGCAGAGCCGCAGAAGCAACCCTTCGCATAACCAAAGGAGAAGACCGACTTGAAGCAGCTGAGCAAGCACCTGACCTTCGCCAACGTGATTTCCTGCATCGCCCTCTTCATGGCGCTCAGCGGCGCGGCCTTCGCAGCCAAAACGACGCTTGGCAACAAGGCGGTCAAGACCAAGAACCTGGCCAACGGCTCGGTGACCGCGCTCAAACTCCGCGGTGGCTCGGTGACGAGCTTGAAGCTCGCCAACGGCGCCGTGACCGGGCCGAAGATCGGCCCCGGGGCAGTCGGCTCGACCCAGATCGCCAACGGCGCGGTGCGTTCCGCCGCGCTCGGCGGCGGCGTAGTGACCGAGGGCAAGCTGAAAAACGGCGCGGTGACCGAGGCGAAGATCTTCAACAGCGCCGTCACCAACTCGAAGCTCGGCCCCAACGTGGTAGCGACCGGCAAGATCCAAGACGGCGCGGTGACCAGCGCGAAGCTCTCCGGGGCCTTCCTCTCTCAGCTCGTCAAGAACGTGACCTACGAGACCAAAACGAGCACGCTGACTGAATCCGAGACGCCAAAGGAAGCGACCGTCGAATGTCCGAGCGGCAAGGTTGCGATCGGCGGCGGGACGAAAGTAATCGGCGGCACGACGGTGGCGATGACGGACTCAGGCCCAACGCCACCCAACGCTCAGGGCAAGCGGATCGGCTGGAGTGGGGCGGCGGCGGAGATGGTCGCCGACGCCGGTAACTGGTCGGTTGAGGTCTACGTCGTTTGCGCTGAACTTTGAGCTGCGCGCGCGGTCGTCTTTTCCGCCGCTAGGCGGGGCAAAAGACGACCGCGCTCAATAGACTCCCGCGCCGCGATGCGCGAGAAGAATCCGATCACCCACGAGGAGAAGCTCGCCTACCTGCGCGAGCTGCGCGAGGCGGCGGTCAACTCGGCCTCCGAGGAGGCGGTCGAGAAGCAGCACGCGAAGGGCAAGATGACCGCCCGCGAGCGGATCGAGAAGCTGCTCGACCCCGGCTCCTTCGAGGAGCTCGACACCTTCGTGCGGCACCGCACCTACGACTTCGAGATGCAGAAAAAGCGGCCCTGGGGTGACGCCGTCGTCACCGGCCACGGCACGATCGACGGCCGCACCGTCTTCGTCTTCTCCCAGGACTTCACGGTGTTCGGGGGCAGCCTCGGCGAGGTGATGGCGGAGAAGATGTGCAAGGTGATGGACCTCGCCGCCCAGGTCGGCGCGCCCGTGGTCGGGATCAACGACTCCGGTGGCGCCCGCATCCAGGAGGGTGTCGTCTCGCTCGGCGCCTACGGCGATGTCTTCGTCCGCAACGTGCAGTGCTCTGGTGTGATCCCGCAGATCAGCGTGATCATGGGTCCCTGCGCCGGCGGTGCCGTCTACTCGCCGGCGATGACCGACTTCATCTTCATGGTCAAAGAGACCTCGCACATGTTCATCACCGGCCCGGAAGTGATCAAGACGGTGACCGGTGAGGAAGTCGAGTTCGAGGAGCTGGGTGGGGCGATGAGCCACAACTCGAAGTCGGGCGTCGCCCACTTCGCCGCCGAGGACGAGGAGAGCTGCCTCGAGGACGTTCGCTTCCTACTCGGCTTCCTGCCCTCCAACAACCTCGAGGCGCCACCCCGCTTCGCCCCCGAGGACGATCCCGAGCGCGAAGACGAGGAGCTCGAAACGGTCGTCCCCGACGACCCCTCCAAGCCCTATGACATGCGCGAGGTGATCTCCCGCGTCGTTGACGACGGCGAATTCTTCGAGGTCCACGAGCACTTCGCCAAGAACATCGTCTGCGGCTTCTCCCGCCTCGACGGCTTCCCGATCGGCATCGTCGGCAACCAGCCGGCCTTCCTCGCTGGGGTGCTCGACATCGAGGCCTCCGAGAAGGCGGCGCGTTTCGTTCGCACCTGCGACGCCTACAACGTCCCCATCCTCACCTTCACCGACGTGCCCGGCTTCCTGCCCGGCACCGACCAGGAGTGGAACGGGATCATCCGCCACGGGGCCAAGCTGCTCTACGCCTTCACCGAGGCGACCGTGCCGAAGCTCACCGTCGTCACCCGCAAGGCCTATGGCGGCGCCTATGACGTGATGAACTCGAAGCACATGCTGGCCGACTACAACGTCGCCTGGCCGACCGCGGAGGTCGCGGTGATGGGGCCAGAGGGCGCGGTCAACATCATCTACCGCAAGGACATCGCCTCCTCGCCGACCCCCGACGAGCGCCGCCAGAAGCTGATCGACGACTACAAAGCCCACTTCGCCAACCCCTACTCGGCGGCGGAGCGGGGCTACATAGACGATGTGATCGAGCCCAGGGAAACGCGCCCAAAGCTGGTCAAGGCGCTGCGCATGCTGCAGTCCAAGCGGGTCGATCAGCCGAAGCGCAAGCACGGCAACATCCCGCTCTAGCGCTGCTCGAGACTCCCTGCCTCAGCTCGTCGAGCTCATCGCCGCGGGGGCGGGCCCTGGGACGCCGCGGCGCGGCGCGCTTGCCAGGTAGCCAGCGGGGCTGCGGCCATCTCCTCCCAGGCGGCGTCCTCGCCGAAGTACTGCATGGCGACGAAGTGGAGCAGGCCGGGGAGCATCTCGGGGGCGCGCTCGGCATCGCCGTCTAACAATTTCGCCGCCAAAAGCGTGTCGATCGCCCCTACAATGAAGTCCGACGTAATAGGAGGTGGAGCTTGGCGAGAGGGGATCTCGCGGCGTGCGCTGTCCAGCGCACGGGAGAGGCGCTCCATCAAATCGCGCCGCTGGGCGAGCGAGAGCTCGCCCGCCGCATGTACCTCGACCAACAGCGCCTTGGCGACCGCTGGCTGGTTGGCGCAAAACTCAAGCAGCTCGGCGAGGGCGGCGCGCAGGCCCTCGCGCCAGGAGGACTGGCGCTTGCCGGCGGCGGTCAGCCGCCGGAAGAGCCACTCGCCGGTGTCGGCGTAGGCCTGGGCGAAGCAGTCCTCACGGTCTTTGAAGTGCTTGTAGAAGGTTGCGCGGCTCGTCTGCGCACGCTCGATCACGTGCCGGACGGCGACCTGGTCGTAGCCAAGCTCGCCGCTCGTGGAGAGCATCGCCTGCAGGATTCGCTCGCGGGGGGGACGACCGCCGCGGGAGCCTGGGAATGCGATGACGGTGCCGCTGTCGTTATCCGAAAACATACTCCTTTTGTCTAGGTATAGCAGCTTTTAGAAACAGAGATGCCTAGAACGCGATGTTTTCTATAGAAAAGGGAAATAGACATCAGATGTATGTTTTGGTACCGTCTTGGAATGGCCGACTCGCGTTCGCTCTCGGAACGCCTTTCGAAATTGCCCCCGGGGCGCCATCTGATCCCGCGCGACTTCGTCTCCCAGAACCAGCGCGAGCGGATGTTGCTGGCAACGGCAGAGCTGGTTGCCGAGCGCGGCTACCAGAAGACCACGATCGAGCTGATCGCGAAAACGGCGCGGGTCGCCCTGGTCACCTTCTACGAGCACTTCGCCAACAAGGAAGAGTGCTTTCTCGCCGCCTTCGACGAGAGCGTGGCGGCGGCCGGCGAGGTCTTCGCCGAGCTGGTCGATCTCGAGCAGCCCTGGGCCGATCGAGATCTCCAGCGGCCTCGAGGTATTCCTCGAGATGGTTGTCGCCGAGCAGGCGCGGGCCAAGCTCTGCATCGTCGAGAGCCAGGCGGCCGGGGGGGAGGCCTTGGCCCGCTACCAATCGATGCTGGAGAGCGTCGCGCCAAAGCTGCGCGAGGGCCGCGAGCTCAACCCGCGGGCCGCTCGCTTGCCGGATGGGCTGGAGGTGGCGATTGCTGGCGGCCTGATGTGGCTGGTCCACCAACGGCTGCTCACCGATCAAGTCGACGACCTCAAGGGCCTGCTGCCGGAGATGCTGCAGGTGACGTTGACGCCCTATGTCGGGGAGGTCGAGGCGGCGCGCGCCGCGGAGGCGGCTCAGGCCCGAGCGGCGGCTTAGTGGTCGCTGGCTGGGTGGAACCAAGCGCGGGGAGTTGGGCCAGGACGATGTGAGCGGTCCGCGCAGAGGAGGCGATCCGGCGCGGGAGAGGATCGCCGCCGCGATTATCGAGATGGTTGCCGAACACGGTTTTGCGGCGGTCGACATCGAAACGGTCTGCGAGCGGGCCCAGGTTGGGCGCGGTCACTTCGAGCGCTGTTTCGCCGACCTCGAGGACTGCTTTCTAGCGGTCCACGACGAAGTTATGGAGGAGCTCTGCACACGGGTCGACACAGCCTGCAACGGCCGCGAGGCTTGGCACGACAGGATCTGGGCGGCGGGGGTGGCGGCGACGCGCTACCTGCAGGAGGACTCAACCCGAGCCCGCTTCCTCGTCGTCTCGGTCAACGGGGCTGGCGCCGCAGCCCAGCTGCGCCGCGATCGGATCGTGCAGCGGATCGCCGATTTCCTCGACGGTGGTCGGGGCGAGGTCAACGGAGAGCGGCGGATGTCCCGTTGTACGGCGGAAATCACAGCCGGCGCTGTCTACGGCACGATCCTGACCAAGGTGGAAAGTGGCTCGATCGAACGCGGCGAAGAGTTCCTCCCCGAGCTGATCTACCTGGCGACGATGCCCTACCTCGGCGCCCGCGCCGCCGAGGACGAGCTGCTGGTCCAGCCGCTGCGTTAGCGCCCGATCGACGTACCGCGGCGTTCTCCGTCCGCCAGGGTCTCGGGTATCGTCGGCCCGTGAGCGCGGAACGACCAAGCGTGCATTTCTGGTTCTTCGCGCCGGGAGTGAAGCGCGAAACTTTGTGATGGCGAAAGGCAAGGGGAAAAAGGCTGACGAGCCGACGGCGACCGCGGCCGACTCGCCACGGCTGCCCGCCGGCCGCCACGGCCTGCCGCGCGAGTTCATCGTCCAGAACCAGCGTGAGCGCATCGTCACCGCGCTGGTCGACACAGTCGCCGAGCGCGGCTATAACGCGACCACGGTCGCCAACATCACCAAAGCCGCGTCGGTCTCACGCCGCACCTTCTACGAGCACTTCGCCGACAAGGAAGCCTGCTTTCTCGCCGCCTACGAGATGGTCGCCGACCACATCGCCGCCGCGATGCGGGCCGCGGCCGAGTCCTTCGAGGAGTGGCCCCAGAAGGTCCGCGCGGCGCTGGCGACGATGCTGAGCTTCCTCGCCGGCGAGCCGGATCTGGCCCGCATCTGCATGATCGAGCCGGTCGCCGCGGGCGGTGAGATCGCCGCCCGCCACCGGGCCTCGATGCAGGGTCTGGTCGAGATCCTCAAGGCCGGCCGCCCCCAGCACAGCGGCGAGCACCCGCTGCCCGAGGCGACCGAGGAGACCCTGGTCGGCGGCATCGTCTCACTTGTCGTGCGGGAGATCAGCGCCGGCCGCACCGAGCAGCTCGAGAGTCTGTTGCCAGATCTGGTCGAGCTGACGCTGGCGCCCTACGTCGGCGCCGAAGAGGCCGAGCGCCTAGCTCGCCAGTAGCGAGCGCAGCTGCTCACTTGCTCGATACCGCGTAGTTCGCCCGCGCCCTCGTTGCTCGATCAAGCCGCTGTCGAGCAGGCGCCTCAGGTCGGCGCTCGCCGTTGCCGGCGAAACCCCGGCCTCTTCGCCGTACCTAGCACGGTCGGCGCCGCCGAGCAGGCTCTGCTCGAGCGCGATCACGAAGCGGTCCGGCCAGCCGCGATTCTCGACCTCACGTTCGAGTCGCCCCCAGCGCCCGGCCGCTTCGTGGATTTGGTCGAGGCGTCGGCTGGCTTGAGAGATATGGGCCTCGATGCAAAACCGGATCCAGCCCAGGGCATCTCGATCCGGCTTGTAGCTGCCGCCCTGCGTGTCGCGCAGCGCTGCGTAGTAGGCCGGCGTATTTCGGCTGAGGTACTCCTCGATCGAGGAGAACTCCGGCGAGAGCACCCCGTCGCGGGCGAGGACAAGGGACTGAACGATTCGCGCGACGCGGCCGTTGCCGTCGCGGAAGGGGTGCACGGAGACGACGTGGAGGTGCGCCATCGCCGCGCGGACGACGACGTCACTCCCGGGATCGCCGTTCTCCAGCCACTCGACGACTTCGTCCATCAGCGCCGGCACGCCCTCGCCCTCCGGACCGCGATAGTCGATTCCGCCGCCTGGCCCCGTCACCGATATCGAGCCGGTCCGCCACAGACCGGGGTCCTTGTCTCGTTGGAAGGAGCAGGCGTCGAAGTGAAGGTCGAGGATCGCGCGCGAGCTCCAGGAGAAGGCGGGGTCGCGAGCCATCGCCCCGACGTGGTCCATAGCCCGCGCATAGCAGGCGACCGCCAAGCGGTTCTCGTCGTGACCGTCGAGTACCTCTGCGTCGCTCGTCAGCGCGATTGCCTCTGCGGGCTCGACGCTGAAGCCCTCGATTGAAGTCGAGCCTCTCAATCGAGCTGGCCCTCACGGCGCGCCGCAACGTTCCCATCCAAGGCGCAAGCCGGCCGGCCTCTCCTCCGAGAGACCGGCGAATGCGATTCAGCTCCCTGAGGCGAGCGCTTACGTCTGAAGGGATGGACGGCATTGTGAAGATCATTCTTGGAAGTATAGACGACTAGACGATTAATCATCTAAGCTGATGGGATCAGTGAGGTTTGCGCCTGGTCTAAGGGACGGCAGTTGCCTCGGCCTCAACCGCGCCGCCGCGGGCCGTCGCAGCGCCGCCCTCCTCGCGGGTGAGCCGGTAGGCGAGGTAGACCGGCACGATCGAGATCAGCACGACGAGGACGGCGACGACGTTGACGATCGGCAGCTGGTTGGGGCGCTGCAGGTTGGTGAAGATCCAGATCGGCAGGGTTTCGACGCCGCTGCCGGCGGTGAACGTGGTGACGATGATCTCGTCGAAGGAGAGGGCGAAGGCGAGCAGGCCGCCGGCGACGAGCGCGGTCCGCAAGTTCGGAAAGGTGACCAGCCTGAAGGTCTGCCAGGTGTGGGCGCCGAGGTCCGCCGAGGCCTCCTCGAGCGAGGTCGAGACGCGGCGCAGGCGGGCGAGCACGTTGTTGTAGACGACGACGATGCAGAAGGTGGCATGGCCGACGACGATCGTGAAGAGGCTGAGGTCGATGCCGAAGACCTGGGTGAAGGTCGAGTTCAGCGCGATTCCGGTGACGATCCCCGGCAGCGCGATCGGCAGGACGACGAGGAAGGAGATCGTTTCGCGCCCGAAGAAGCGGTGGCGGGCGACGGCGAGCGAGCCGAGCGTGCCGAGCACGAGGGCGACCGCGGTCGCCGCCGCCCCCGCTTTCAGCGAGGTGTAGAAGGCCTCGCGGGCGCCGGGGTTGTCGATCGCGTCGCCGAACCAGTGGGTGGTGAGGCCCGGGGGCGGCCACTCGAGCGTCGTCGCGGTGCTGAAGGCATCGATAAGGATCACCAGCAGCGGCACGTAGAGAAAGGCGAGGGTGAGCCCGGCGGCCCCCAGCAGCAGCCAGCGGGCAGGCCGCGAAAGCGTCATGCCGTTGTTAGACATGCTCGAACGCCCCCAGGCGGCGGGCGCCGATCAGGTAGACGATCATCACCGCGATCGGCACCGTGACGAAGGCGGCGGCGAACGGCAGGTTGGTGGTGATCGAGGAGAAGACGACGGTGCCGATGAACTGTTCGCCGCCGCCGACCAGGCTCGGCGCGATGAAGTCGCCGAGGGTGAGCGAGAAGGTGAAGATCGAGCCGGCGACCACTGCCGGGAAGGCAAGGGGAAGGATCACGCGACGGAAGGTGTAGGTCGGCCGCGCCCGCAGGTCCTCGGAGGCGTTGAGCAGCGAGTTGGGGATCCGTTCGAGGCCGGCGTAGATCGGGATCACCATGTAGGGGAGCCAGAGGTAGCTCATCACCAGCCAGACGGCGACAAGGCCGTAGCCGGGGCCGCTCAGCCCGAACGGCTCGAGCGCCCAGTTGAGCGGCCCGTTCTCGCTGAGGATCGTCCGCCAGGCGAAGGCCTTGACCAGGTAGGCGGACCAGAGCGGGACCATCACAGCGACGACCAGGGCGCCGCGGACCCGCGGCGTGGCGACCTTTGCCATGTAGAAGGCGAGCGGGAAGGCGAGGATCGCGTCGGTGATCGTGACCAGGGCCGCGATTGCGATCGTGCGGCCGGCGACCGAACGGTAGACCGGCTCTTCGGCGATCAGCTTGAAGTTGTCGAGCGTCGCCGTCTGTTCGATCTCACCGCTGAGTTCGCCGATCGACCAGAAGGCGGTGATCAGCAGCACCGCCAGCGAGCCGAGGTAGCCGATGACGAGCCAGCCGACCGGGCCGGCCAGCAGCGCCCCCGCCTGCAGACGGGGGCGCCCGTGAAACAGGTTGGCGAGCCTGTGGCCCGTTAGCCCTTCACCT
The DNA here is from genome assembly GCA_963824215.1 of uncultured Solirubrobacterales bacterium. Lineage (GTDB taxonomy): Bacteria > Actinomycetota > Thermoleophilia > Solirubrobacterales > 70-9 > VRUE01. The sequence continues at coordinate 598,590 of CAWGOE010000001.1, forward strand.
CGGTCCAGCCCTGGACCCAAGCGGCGTAGTCCTTGCAGACGTCGCCGCGATCGTCGCCGCAGTCGGCGAGCGGGGTGGCCCAGTAGTAGAGGTCGTCGAGGTAGCGCTCGCCAGCCGCGTCGTACTCGTCGCAGTGGTTTTTGTTTTCGGTGAACTGGCAGGCTTTCGAGTTGGCCGGCGCCTCACCGAACCACTCCGCCACTTCGGCGTTGACTTTCGGGTCGATGATGTGGTTCATCCAGAGGTACATGCAATTCGGGTGTTTGGCCTCTGAGCTGACCATCCAGGTGTCCGACCATCCGGTCGAGCCCTCTTTGGACGGGTAGATCGCTTCGACGTCTTTGCCTTCCCCTTTCAGGGTCAGGTACTGGTAGGGCCACGTCGTGCCGACGACGATGTCGCCGTTGGCGAACGACTGGATCTGCTTTGCGTATTCGGACCAGTACTCGCCGATGTTCTGGCGCTGTTCCTTGAGCAGCTGGATCGCCGCGTCAAACTGCTCCTGGTCGAGCTCGTAGGGGTTCTCGATCCCCAGGTCCGGTTCGTGGGTTTTCAGGTAAAGCGCCGCGTCGGCGATGTAGATCGGGCTGTCATACGCGGTTAGCTTGCCGTCGTATTTGCTCGATTCTTTGGGATCGAAGACGACGCTCCACGACGCGTTTGGCGCCGGTTTGACGACATCGGTGTCGTACATCAACAGGTTCGCCCCACGGCCGTGCGGGATGCCGTACATCTGGCCGTCGACGCTGTTGTAGGGCTGGTCTTTGAGCCCTGGGAAGACGTCGGCGTAGTTGGCGACCAGGTCGGTGTTGACGGGGTCGACGTCGTTGCCCTCGATCAGTCGCAGGGTCGCGTCGCCCGACGCGGAGACGCCGTCGTACTGGCCGGTCCGCATCAGCTGCACCATTTCGTCAGAGGTGTTGCCGACCTTGACGTTGACCTGGCAGCCGGTTTCTTTCTCGAACCCGGTGACCCAGTCGACGCCGGGTTCGGTCGAGCCGTCCTCGACGTAGCCGGCCCAGGCGATCAGGTCGAGCTGCCCCTCCGGTTGGCCGACTTTCTCCAGCGCAGCGCTCGTCGTCTCGTCGTCGTCGCCACCGCCGCAACCGGCAATCAGCAGCATGAATGCGAGCAGTCCGGCGACCACCAGCCAGGCCACCTTCACGGGATGTGCGTTTTCTTTCCTCACGGTCGATCCTCCTCTTGCTTGGTTGTCTGCGGGACCGACACCGCGTATTCCGGCCGCCATCCCACCAGCACCTCCATCCCCTGCTCGGAAGGGGCGTCGTCCGACGTCCCTTCCGAGTTCTGCCTCACTAGTTGAAGCTCTCCACCGGCCTCGAGCGCGACCGTGTAGCGGGTAACCATCCCCGCGTAGGCGATTGCGACGATCCGGCCGCGCTCGGTCCGCAACCCATCGCGAGCCGCGGCGGGATCGAGCAGCTGGACCTTCTCGGGCCGGATCGTGAAACGTCTTCCGTCGCGCTCGAGCAGGTTGGAGACGCCGACGAAGCCGGCCACGAATTCGGTCGCCGGCCGCTCGTAGAGCTCGACCGGCGAGCTCACCTGCTCGATGCGGCCCTGGTTGAAGACCGCGATCCGGTCGCTCATCGTCAGCGCCTCGTCCTGGTCGTGGGTGACATAGACGAAGGTGATGCCGACCTCGCCCTGGATCGCCTTCAACTCGCTCTGCATCTGCTCGCGCAGCTTCAGGTCGAGCGCGCCGAGCGGCTCGTCGAGCAGCAGGACCTGTGGCCGGTTGACGATCGCCCGCGCCAGGGCGACGCGCTGGCGCTGCCCGCCGGAGAGCTCCCCGGGCTTGCGCTTGCTGTAGCTGGGCAGGCGAACCATCTCCAGCGCCTCGTCGCGGCGGCGGGCTCGCTCTCCCTTGTCGACGCCGGCGACCCGCAGTCCGTAGGCGACGTTCTCGCCGACGGTCATATGGGGAAACAGGGCGTAGTCCTGGAAGACGGTGTTGACCGCGCGGTCGTAGGGGGGGACCCCCGACATGTCCTTCCCGGCCAACTCGATGGTGCCCCCGCTGGGCTGCTCGAAGCCCGCGATCATCCGCAGCGTCGTCGTCTTCCCCGATCCCGAAGGGCCGAGCATGGTGAAGAACTCACCCGCCTCAATCTCCAGGTCGATGCCCGCAACCGCCCGTACCTCGCCGTAGTGCTTGCTGAGGTCGTTGAGGCGGATGTCTGCTGGAGCAGCTACATGAAGAAGTTATCCGAGCAGTTCAGGAAATCAAGGACAAAACCACCCCGGCCAATTGGCCGGGGTGGCCTACGGGACCCCTGCCCCGAAGTGTCTTAGTAGCCGGCGGGGTGACGGGCGACGAAGCCAGCGCCGTCACGCACGTCTTCGTGCCAGCTCGGACCGGTTTTGCCGTCGGTGTTGCCGGAGGTGTCCCAGCGGTAGCCGGCGATCACCGCGTAGGTGTGGCCAGCGTTGGCGTAAACCGTGATCCAGCGACCCTCGCCGCTCATGCCCCAACTCGCCAGCGGTCCCGAGGGGGTGGGGCTGGTGAGGAAGTTGCCGCCGCGCAGGGCGTAGCTGACCGAGCCCGAGCAGTCATAGCCGGCGTCCTCCCAGCGGCGATGACCGCCGCCGTAGATGTAGGGCTTGTTGCGGATCCGGTTGGCGAACGCGACTACACGCTTGATCCGCGGTGGCGCCGATTGCGGCGGGATCAGCATCCCGTTGGGGAGCAGCCGCGCTTTCGGCGTCGGCGTGCACATATCGACCGCTGCCGAGGTCAAGCCGCCGCCTTCGCAGGCAGCGGATGCGCCGGCGGGCATGAATGCGAGCGAGGCGGGTATGACTAAGGCCACCAACCCCGCTCTGAGCTTTGCGCTGTTCTTGGGCAAACCGATTCTCCTTCGTCTGCCTACGGGGTTAGCTGTCGGGCTGGCGCGAAAGGAGCTTGCGCCCCCGCCCAGATGGGCGAGTTAGCCCCGAAAACGTGGTTCCCCCGTTCCCGCGTCGCCTCTGGCTGGCGGGATTAGGCGTTTCGGTTGTTTGGAACGGCGGGCAGTGTAGACGATCCTCCGGGTGGATGCTCATGAAAAACCAACATTTTGTGGCCTTTCGCACTTTCATCCCGGATTCCTGTCGGCAGCCCGGGTGGTAGCTTGCGGGCTGGGATGGAACTTGCCGGCCAAAAAGCCCTGCTCACCGGCGCCACCGGCGGCCTAGGCCGCGCGATCGCCGCAGCGCTGGCCGAACGGGGGGCCAAGCTGGTCCTCAGCGGCCGCAAGGCGGAGGCCTTGGAGTCTCTGGCTGGCGAGCTTCCGGGCGAGGGACACAGCACGGCGCCCAGCGACCTGGCCGAGCCCGGCGCCGCGGAGAAGCTCGCAGCCGAGGTCGGCCCCGTCGACATCCTCATCGCCAATGCCGGGCTTCCGGGGACCGGGCGGCTTCCCGACTACAGCACCGAGCAGCTGACCGGAACCCTGCGGGTGAACCTGGAGGCGCCGATCCTGCTCGCCCGCGCGCTCGAGCCGGCAATGCTGGAGAAGGGCTCCGGCCACATGGTCTTCATCTCCTCCCTCTCGGGCAAGTCAGCAACCCCGCTCTCCTCGATCTACAACGCGACCAAGTTCGGCCTACGCGGCTTCGCCCTGGGCCTCCGCGCCGACCTCGATCCGCAGGGAGTAGGCGTCTCCCTCGTCTCCCCGGGCACCATCCGCGAAGCGGGCATGTACTCGGACTCGGGAGCTCCCCCAATCCCCGGCCTAGGGACGGGCACGCCATCTCAGGTAGCCAACGCGGTAGTCAAGGCAATCGAGCACAACAAGGTCGAGGTAACGGTCGCTCCCATCCAGCAGCGCATGCTCGCCCACTTCGCGCTGACCAGCCCAGGCATCTCAGTAAAGATCGCCAGCGGCGACGCCGGCCAAAAGGCCGCCGCCGCCGTCGCCGACGGCCAGTCGAACAAGCGCTAGCTGTAGTTCCTCACAACGTTGTTCATCCGGGCCTCCTTGAAGGCTGGGGGTGTCGACCCACCCAGACTCAAGGAGGACACCGGATGAAGCTCCACGCTAACGCTCGCACCTGCCCGAAGAGCCGCATGCTGTTGGTCAAGCGCATCGAAGAGGAGGGCTGGTCGCTGATGGCGGCGGCCGAGGCCGCCGGCATCAGCGAGCGGAGTGCTCGCAAGTGGGTCGCCCGTTGGCGCTCTGAAGGAGAGATCGGGCTACTGGATCGCAGCTCCGCGCCCAAGCGGCTTCCCTCCCGCGTGCCCGCCGACAAGCGCTGACGGGGCAAGCCCAAGTACTGACGAGGCGTGGGTGGGGGTGTCCGGCCGGCAGCGGCGTCCTCTTTTCGCCCCACCCACCATCTCGGACGGCCGATCCCCGTATCTGGCGAAAACCCAGCGACGGCTGGACACCCCCACCCACGCCTCGCCTTGCCTAGGATGAAGCCATGACCTCCCTCGACTCCTTCAACGCCCGCTCGACCCTCGACGTAGGCGCCCGCTCCTACGAGATCTTCCGCCTCGATGCCCTGCAGGAGCGCTTCGACGTAGCCAGGCTGCCCTACTCGGTCAAGGTGCTGTTGGAGAATGTGCTGCGCTTGGAGGATGGCGTCTCAGCGAGCGCGGCTGACGTGGAGGCGATTGCCAGCTGGGACGCCGCGGCAGAGCCCAGCGCTGAGATCCCCTACCAGCCGGCGCGGGTCCTGATGCAGGACTTCACCGGCGTTCCCGCGGTCGTCGACCTGGCAGCGATGCGGGACGCGATGGCCGAGATCGGCGGCGACCCGGAGAAGATCAACCCGCTGGTCGACGTCGACCTGGTGATCGATCACTCGGTGCAGGTCGACGCCTTCGGCAACGAGCGCGCCTTCGCGATCAATGCGGAGCACGAGTTCGCACGCAACCGCGAGCGCTACTCCTTCCTCAAGTGGGGCAGGGAGGCCTTCGACAACTTCAGCGTCGTGCCGCCGGCGACCGGGATCTGCCACCAGGTCAACCTCGAGCACATCTCCCAGGTCGTCTACAGCTCCGAGCGCAGCGGCGCGCTGCAGGCCTACCCGGACACGCTGGTCGGCACCGACTCGCACACGACGATGGTCAACGGCCTCGGCGTGCTCGGCTGGGGCGTCGGCGGGATTGAGGCCGAGGCGGCGATGCTGGGTCAACCGGTCTCGATGCTGCTGCCCCAGGTCGTTGGCTTCAAGCTCGACGGCGAGCTGCCCCAGGGCGCGACCGCGACCGACCTGGTCCTAACCGTGACCGAGATGCTGCGCGAGCACGGCGTCGTCTCCAAGTTCGTCGAGTTCTTCGGCCCCGGCCTCTCGACCCTCGGCCTCGCCGACCGGGCGACGATCGGCAACATGTCGCCGGAGTTCGGCTCGACCTGCGCGATCTTTCCGATCGACGCGGAGACGCTGCGCTACCTGGAGCTGACCGGGCGGCCGACCGAGACGCTCGAGCTGGTCGACGCCTACGCCCGCGAGCAGGGCATGTTCCACGACGAGTCCACTCCGGACCCGGTCTTCTCGGCGACCCTGGAGCTCGACCTGGGTCAGGTAGAACCGAGCATCGCCGGCCCCAAACGGCCCCAGGACCGGGTGCCGCTGGCGCAGGCGAAGGAGGCGTTCCTCGAGGCGATGCACGAGTTCGACCCCGAGGCCGCTGAGCGGATGGGGAATGGTCGAGACGAGGCGATCGAAGAGTCCTTCCCCGCCTCCGATCCGCCGGCCGAGGAGCACGACGATGAGCGGGGCAAACCGCGCCCGGCGGTGAGCGGAAGCCCGGTGGCGACGCTGGAGCGCACCAGCGGCGATGAGGTCGAGGTGACGCTCGAGGATGGGACGACGGTCGAGCTCGACCACGGCCGGGTCGTGATCGCCGCGATCACCAGCTGCACCAACACCTCCAACCCCTCGGTGATGATCGGCGCTGGCCTGCTCGCCCGCAACGCCGTGGAACGAGGCTTGGAGCGTCAGCCGTGGGTGAAGACCTCGCTTGCGCCGGGCTCTACCGTTGTCACCGACTACCTCGAGAAGGCCGGCTTGACTGAGTACCTGGACCGGCTCCAGTTCAACCTGGTCGGCTATGGCTGTACGACTTGCATCGGCAACTCGGGACCGCTGCCGCCGGAGATCTCGGCGGCGGTCGAGGAGAACGACCTCGCCGTCTGCTCGGTGCTGTCGGGGAACCGCAACTTCGAGGGTCGCATCAATCAGGACGTCAAGGCGAACTACCTTGCCAGTCCGCCACTGGTGGTCGCCTACGCGCTCGCCGGCCGCATGGACCTCGATCTGATCAACGAGCCACTGGGCGAAGGGTCAGACGGCGAGCCTGTCTACCTGCGCGATATCTGGCCCGATCCGGCCGAGGTGAAGGCGCTGATCGGCCGCTCGATCGCCTCTGAGATGTTCACCCGCAACTACGGCGGCGTGCTCGAGGGAGATGAGACCTGGAAGGCGGTTGAGGTTCCTGAGGGCGACCGCTACACGTGGCCCGACTCCACCTACGTCCGCAAGCCCTCTTTCTTCGAGGGGATGCCGCCCGAGCCACCCCCGATCGAGCCGATCCGCAGCGCCCGCGTACTGGCCCTGCTCGGCGACTCGATCACGACCGACCACATCTCGCCCGCCGGCGCGATCAAGAAAGCGAGCCCGGCGGGGGAGTGGCTGATCGAGAATGGCGTTGATCCACGCGACTTCAATTCCTACGGCTCGCGGCGCGGCAACCACGAGGTGATGATCCGCGGCACCTTTGCCAACATCCGCCTCCGCAACCTCCTGGTCGAGCGCGCCGGCGGCTTCACGCGGCGCTTTCCGGGCGGCGAGGAGACGACGATCTTCGAGGCGGCGATGGCCTATGCGGAGGAAGGCGTGCCACTGGTCGTCCTCGCCGGCAAGGAGTACGGCTCGGGCTCATCGCGTGACTGGGCGGCGAAGGGAACGAAGCTGCTCGGCGTCCGCGCCGTAATCGCCGAGTCCTTCGAGCGCATCCACCGCTCCAACCTGATTGGGATGGGCGTTCTGCCACTCCAGTTCCCCGAGGGAGAGTCGATCCAGTCACTTGGCCTCACTGGCGAAGAGGTAATAGACGTAGGGGACTTGGAAGAAGGACAGACAAAAACAGTCACAGTGAAAGCTGGCGATGTGGAGTTCGAGGCGACGGTGAGACTCGACACGCCCAACGAGGTCACGTATTTCCAAAACGGCGGCATCCTGCAGACGGTCTTGAGAAACCTGAAATAAAAATCCGAAAAGAGACGCCGCCGCACCGCCAAGGCGGTACAGGAGGGCCGCGGGAGGCAGGGGGTCCGCGCGACCCTCACTGCACCTATGCGTCGGTAGCCAGGGAGGGATGCCGACGCGCCTGTTCTCTCGAACGGGACTGTTCGAGAAGAACAGTCACTGTCTAGCTATAGCGCCTGCAAGCCCTGGGGTCAAGGCTTCTTGAGCGAATCTATGGGGATTCCACGACTTTTTGCGGAGAATCCCCGATGCCCCAGCCCCGTCGCTCGATCAGTTCGATCCCGATCACACTGCCCACCGGTCCGACTGGAGTAAGGGTCGCGGCAAGCAGGGTGTAAGGGGCCTCGCGCCTGATGCAGGCGAACCAGATCACGATGCAGAGCCCGATGAAGCCCAACCCGTGCGCCCAGCCGAACAGCATCGTCTCGGTGTCGAAACCGGGCATCAGCCAGAAGAAGATCAGTCCGGCGAAGACCACGAGCTCGACCCAGGAGATGCGCTTCACCCAGACGAACAGTCGCCCGGGGACCGGCTTGCGCATCAGGCGCCGGGAGTTAGCGCGGTGAGCACGATTCGTTCCTGCTCGCGCGCGTGTGAGACGGAGTAGCCCTCGCCCGGGCTGGCCCTGGTCGGGCGGCCGACGTAGCCGAGCTCAACGCCCTCGGGCATGAGATCGGGGAGGCGCCGCGACATCACCTTCCAGGCGCCCATGTTGCGCGGCTCCTCTTGCGTCCAGACGATCTCCGCCAAGTTGGGGTAGGAGGCGATCAGCTGGCTCAACTGTTCCTTGGCGAACGGGTAGAGCAGCTCGACCCGGGCGATCGCGACGTTCTCCGCCGCCTGCCGCCGCTCGCTGGCGTCGATGTCCCAGAAGATCTTGCCGGTGCAGAGGACCAGCCGCTCGACCTTCTCGCGCCGCTCGCTTGCGGCGGGATCGTCGAGGATGAAGTGGAACTGACCCTTGCTGAGTTCGTCGACGGTGGCCGAGGCGCGGCCCAGCCGCAGCAGCCCCTTCGGCGTGAACACGATCAGCGGCCGCGGCTTGCGGATCAGCGCCTGGCGCCGCAGCAGGTGGAAGTACTGAGCCGCGGTGCTGGGGTTGGCGATACGGATGTTGCCCTCCGCCGCCAGCGCCAGGAAGCGCTCGATGCGAGCGCTGGAATGCTCGGGCCCCGAGCCCTCGTAGCCGTGTGGCAGCAGCAGGGTCAGGCGGCTGGTTTGCCCCCACTTGGCCTCGCCGGAGACGATGAAGCTGTCGATGATCACCTGGCCGGCGTTGCCGAAGTCCCCGAACTGCGCCTCCCAGAGGATCAGCGCACTCGGCGTCGCCGCCGAGTAGCCGTACTCGAAGCCGAGGCAGCCGATCTCCGAAAGCGGGCTGTTGTAAAGCTCGAAGGGGGCGGTCGAGCCGGCGAGGTTCTGCATCGGGCAGTAGGGCAGGCCGGTCTTCTCGTCGTGCAGGACGAGGTGGCGGTGGGAGAAGGTGCCGCGCTCGGTGTCCTGGCCGGTGAGACGGATATGGACGCCGTCGGTCAGCAGCGAGGCGAAGGCGAGCGCCTCGGCGTGGCCGAACTCGATCCCGCCTTCGTCCAGGGCGTCGCCCCGGTTGCCGAGCGGCTTGCGCAGCTTGCGGTGGATCGTGAAGCTCTCCGGCACCTCGAGCAGCGCCTCGTTGAGCTCGCCCAGCTTTTTCTCTGAGACGGCAGTTTCGACCGGTGGGCTGGCGCTGCGGTCGAGTTCGCCGGTGCTCGAAGTGGTGACCGTGGGGTCTTCGTACTCGCCCAGCTCCATCTTCTTGCGCAGGTCCTTGAGCGCCGCCGACATCTCATCGTGGCGTTTCTTGCTCGCCCCCTCGACGTCCTCGGGCGCGATCGTCCCCTCCTCGGTCAGCTTCTTGGCGTAGATCTCGGAGACCGGCGGATGGGCCTTGATCTTGGCCGCGATCGCGGGTTGCGTGTAGGCGGGCTCGTCGGTCTCGTTGTGGCCGTAGCGGCGGTAGCCGATCACGTCGATGACGATGTCGCGGCTCCAGCGCTCCCGGTAGGCCATCGCCAGCCGGATCGCCGCCGAGCAGGCCTCGACGTCGTCGGCGTTGACGTGGACGATCGGGACGTTGAAGCCCTTCGCCATGTCGGCGGCGTAAGGGGTGGAGCGAGCGTCCTCGGGGTCGGTGGTGAAGCCCACCTGGTTGTCCTGGATGATGTGGATCGTGCCGCCGGTGGTGTAGCCGCGCAGCGCCTGCAGGTTGAGCGTCTCGGCGACCACTCCCTGGCCTGGGAAGGCGGCATCGCCATGTAGGAGCACCGGCACAGCGCGCTTCGACTCGTGCTCGAGCTTGGCCCCATCGATCCTCGACTGGAGGAAGCGGGTGCCGCCCTCGACCACCGGGTCGACGAACTCTAAGTGGCTGGGGTTGGGGTAGAGGCGGACGGCGATCTTCTCGCCCTCGCTGTTTTCGTAGGTCCCCTGGTGGCCGTAGTGGTACTTGACGTCGCCGGTGCCGCCGTGCGGAATTGCCGCGACGGCCTTCACTTGCTCGATCTGCTTCGCCCCCTCGAACTCGGCCAGGATCGACTCGACCGAGCGACCGAGGTTGTGGGCGAGGACGCTGAGGCGCCCGCGGTGGGCCATGCCGTAGACGACCTCTTCGGCGCCGGAGCGGCCGGCGAGAGTGGTCAGCTCGTCGAGCATCGGCACGATCACGTCGAGACCCTCGATCGAGAAGATCTTCTGGCCTAAATACGCTTTCTCGACGAAGCGCTCGAACTCGAAGACGTCGATCAGGCGGCCGAGCAGGCGCCGTTTCTCGTCCTCGGTGAGGGGCTGGCGGTGGGCGCCCGTCTCGACCATCTCGCGCAGCCAGGTCCGCTGCTGGTGGGAGGAGAGGTGCTCGAACTGGTAGGCGATCGTGCCGCAGTAGGCCTCGCGCATCCGCGGCAGCACGTCGAGCAGGCTCTCGCCGGGGACGCCGATGCGCAGGATCGAGGCCGGTACCCGCGCCATCAGCTCCGGCGTCAGGTTGAGATTCTCGGGCTGGATCGCCGGGTCGCCCTTGGGCTCGCGGCCGAGCGGGTCGAGGCGGGCGGCGAGGTGGCCGTGGGTGCGGTAGCCCTTGAGCAGCGACGTCGCTGCTTGGACGGCGCGCAGCAGCTCTTCGTCCGGCGTGCCCGGCGTGGCCGGCGCCGGCGCTTCGCCAAGTGGCGGCGCTGAGGCGGAGACCGGGTGGGCGGTGGCGAGCGGGGCGGGGTCGATGCCGAGATCGCCGGCTACCCCCTCATAGAAATCGCCTTCGCCCTCGAGCAGTTGTTCGATCCGGCGCAGGAAGGCCCCCGACTCGGCCCCCTGGATCACCCGGTGGTCGTAGGTGGAGGTCAGCGTCATCGTTTTCGAGACGCCGAGCTGTCGCAGCCGTTCCGGCGAAGCGTGGGCCCACTCCGGCGGGTATGCGATTGCGCCGGCGGCGATGATCGCGCTCTGGCCCTTCATCAGGCGCGGCACCGAGGCGACGGTGCCGATCCCCCCCGGGTTGGTCAGCGAGATGTTGGTGCCCTGGAAGTCGTCGGCGGTGAGCTTGTTCTCGCGCGTCTTCGTGATCAGGTCCTCGTAATAGGAGTGGAAGGCGGCGAAGTCGAGACCCTCGGCGCCCTTGATCGCCGGCACCATCAGGCTGCGCGAGCCGTCCTTGCGCTCGACGTCGACGGCGATGCCGAGGTTGACTGGGCCGTTCTCGATCGCGAATGGCTTGCCGTCGCGCTCCTCGAAGCAGCGCACCATCACCGGCCACTCCTTGGCCGCTCGCACGATCGCCCAGGCGATCAGGTGGGTGAAGGACACCTTCAGCCCCCGCTCTTTCAGCTCCCCGTTGATCGCCTTGCGTTTCGCATCCAGCGTGTCAACGGCGATCGTCCGAAAGGACGTAGCCGTAGGAACATCCCGGCTCTCGCCCATAGCCTGAGCCAACATCGCCGCCGGCCCCCGCAAAGCCTTCTCCTCGCCAGCCGAAGGAGCAGCAGCGCCGTTCCCCCCGTCGGCAGCGGCAAGCACATCGTCCTTAGTCACCTTCGCTCCCGGACCGCTGCCCTCGACGGCGCCGAGATCAACCCCACGCTCCGCAGCTATGCGCCGCGCAACGGGAGTCGCCCGCACTCCGTCGCCAGCGCCGTTTCCGCCGGAAGCTCCCGCAGGCGCTTCACCCGCGGGTGGCACGGTAGGGGGGACCTCCCCTGAGGAAGCTTTAGCTACCGGAGGGGGAGGTGGGTCCCCTGCCGTGACAGGACCCGCGGCCGAGGCGTCCTCGTCCCCTGCGCCGACAGGACCCGCGGCCTGTGGCTCCTGTCCCTCGGCCGTCCCACCTTCGCCAGGTTCCATCTCCGCCAGCGGAGCCCCAACAGGGACCTCGTCGTCAACTTGAACGAGAAGCTTCGTGATGACCCCGTCAGCCGGCGCCGGCACCTCGGCATCGACCTTGTCAGTCGACACCTCGACCACCGTGTCGCCCTCGTTGACGAAGTCGCCCTCTGCCACGTGCCATTCGAGGACGATGCCCTCGGTGACCGACTCCCCCATCTCGGGCATCTGGATCTGGACGGTCGCGGTTTGCGCCATTCGTTGATTGAGTGTATGAAAGAGCGATGAACTACTTCGTCACCGGTGCGACGGGATTTATCGGGCGCAACCTCGTTGCCCGTCTACTGGAGCGCGAGGGGACGATCTATGCCCTGGTTCGGGCAGGCTCGCGGGGCCGCCTCGAGGAGCTGCGGACCGCGTGGGGAGCCGATGGGGCGCGGGTCGTGCCGATCGCCGGCGACCTCGCCCAGCCGGGCCTCGGCGTCTCCGAGGAGGACCTGCTGACCCTGCGTGGCGAGGTCGACCACTTCTTCCACCTGGCGGCGATCTACGACATGGCGGCTGGGGCCGAGGCGCAGGAGGTGGCCAACGTCGAGGGCACTCGCCACGCGGTTGAGCTCGCCGGGGCGATCGAGGCCGGCTGCTTTCACCAGGTCAGCTCGATCGCCGCCGCCGGCCTCTACAAGGGCACCTGGACCGAGGACATGTTCGATGAGGCCGAAGACCTCGACACCCATCCCTACTTCCGCACCAAGCACGAGTCCGAGCGGGTCGTGCGCGAGGAGTGCCGTCGTCCCTGGCGCGTCTACCGGCCCGGGATCGTCGTCGGCGACTCTCGCAGCGGTGAGATCGACAAGGTCGACGGGCCCTATTACATGTTCAAGCTCCTGCAGCAGGCGCGGCGCGTGCTCCCCTCCTGGCTGCCGACCCTCGGCGTCGAAGGCGGCGAGATCAACATCGTCCCGGTCGACTACGTCGCCGCGGCGATCGATCACATCGCCCACAAGCCGGGGCTCGACGGGCGCGCCTTCAGCCTCACCGACCCCAACCCGAAGACGGCGGGCGAGGTGCTCAATCTCTTTGCCCACGCCGCCGACGCGCCGCAGGCGGCGCTGCAGCTCGACTCCGGAATCACCGACCCGGCGACGAGCCTGGTTCGCACCGGGCTGAAGTTCTTCCCGCCGGCAAAGCGGGCGGCGAAGATGGCGCTGGATCAGGTAGGCATCCCGCCCGGAGTCCTCAACTACGTCAACTACCCCACCCACTTCGACTCGACCGAGGCCGAGGCTGCGCTGGCCGGCTCGGGGATCGAGGCGCCGCCGCTGGAGAGCTATGCCGACCGGGTCTGGGACTACTGGGAGCGCAACCTCGACCCTGACCTGTTCAAGGACCGCTCACTCTCGGCGGCGGTGCGCGGCAAGGTCGTGCTGATCACCGGCGCCTCGTCGGGGATCGGCAAAGCGACCGCGGTAAAGGCCGCCGACGCAGGGGCGACCGTGCTCCTGGTCGCGCGCTCGGTCGACAAGCTCGAGGAAACGAAAGCTGAGATCGAGACAGGCGGCGGAGTCGCCCACATCCACCGCTGCGACATGTCCGACATGGAGGACGTGGCGCGGATGGCCGAGGAGGTGCTGGCCTATCACGGCCAGGTCGACATCCTCGTCAACAACGCGGGCCGCTCGATCCGGCGCTCGGTGAAGCTCTCCTACGAGCGCTTCCACGACTACGAGCGGACGATGCAGATCAATTACTTCGGCGCCCTGCGGCTGATCCTCGCCCTGCTGCCCTCGATGCAGGCGCGCAAATCGGGCCAGATCATCAACATCAGCTCGATCGGCGCCCAGACCAACCCGCCGCGCTTCTCGGCCTACGTCGCCTCGAAGTCGGCACTGGATGCGTTCAGCCGGGTGATCGCCTCCGAGGTGGTCGACGACGGGGTCGACATCACGACGATCTACATGCCGCTGGTGAGGACGCCGATGATCACGCCGACGCGGATGTACGACATGTTTCCGGCGATCACGCCCGAGGAGGCGGCGGAGATGATCGCCGGCGCGATGATCGGCAAGCCGAAGAAGGTGGCGACGCGGATGGGGACGTTCGGCGAGCTGCTCTACGCGGTTGCGCCGACGGTCAGCGATCGGATCCTCAATACGGCTTACAAGCTCTTCCCTGAGTCGCAGGCGGCCAAGGGCAAGGGCGACGAGGCGCCGGATCGGGCGCCGACCACCGAGGCGGTTGCCTTTGCGCATTTGATGAAAGGCGTGCACTGGTAGGTGCCGTTGTGGGGATGACACCCCCGACCTCCCCTAACGGGCGCCTATGACGTTCGTTCGGCGAGGCGGCTTGAGGTGATGCCCGTCCCCTCTCCCAGGATGGACAGTTGTGGCCCCTATAGGGGATACAAAGCTCCATCTTTCGCGGCGTGCGATGGTTCCTTCGATGAGTCGGAGGCTCAAGCACTGGGGGTGGGGGTACGAGGATCAGGCGCCCTCGCGGAAAGAGCTGCGTGAGGCTGCGGCGGGGATAAGGGAGCGGCTTGGGTTTGGGGGCGAGCCTGAGGAGGCTGTGCTTTTTGACGCGGTGGAGGTCCGGGCGTCGCGGTTGAAGGCGCCGTCTGGGTTTGGTGATCTGTTTACGGATGAGAAGTACGAGCGGGTGAGCCGGGCGCTTGGCAAGGCTTACCGGGACGTGGTGCGGGGGTTTCGGGGGGAATTTGAGAATCCGCCTGATCTGGTGGCACGGCCGCGGGACGAGTCCGAGATCGAGACCGTGCTGAGTTGGGCCGAGGCTGAGGGTGCGGCTGTAATCCCATTCGGCGGCGGCACCAGCGTCGTCGGGGGCATTGAGGGGCGGCTTGGGGATCGGCCCTTCGTCTCGCTCGACTTGCGTCGGCTGGATCGGGTCCTCGAGGTCGACGCGGCGTCGATGGCGGCGCGGATCCAGGCCGGCGCGACCGGCCCGGTGCTGGAGGAGCAGCTGCGCGAGCGCGGGCTGACGTTGCGTCACTTCCCCCAGTCCTTCGAGTACGCGACCCTGGGCGGTTGGATAGCGACCAGGGCCGGCGGGCACTTCGCCACCCTCTACACCCACATCGACGACCTGGTCGAGTCAGTGCGGGCGATCACTCCCCGTGGCCTCTGGGAGAGTCGACGGCTGCCGGGCTCCGGGGCGGGGCCCTCGCCCGACCGGGCGCTGATTGGCTCGGAGGGGATCCTCGGCGTGATCGGCGAGGCCTGGGTGAGGGTGCGGCCACGGCCGACTTTCAAGGTCTCCTGTGGGGTCGAGTTCGACGACTTCCTCGCCGCCGCGGGCGTTGTGCGCGAGATCTCGCAGGCGGGGCTATACCCGAGCAACTGTCGCCTGCTCGACGCGCTCGAGGCGGGGACGACCGGCGCTGGCTCGGGCGAGAAGAGCCTCATGGTGCTCGGCTTCGAGTCTGCCCACCACCCCGTCGCCGCGCCGATGGAGCTGGCCCTGGCGATCGTCCGCGAGCACGGCGGGGCGCCGGGTGAGGTGCGCGAAAGCGACGGCGGCAGCGATGGCGGGGATTCGAGCGCGGTCGGCGCTTGGCGCAACGCGTTCCTCTTCGCGCCCTACCTGCGCGACACCTTCGTCGCCTGCGGCGTCCTCTCGGAGACCTTCGAGACCGCGATCACCTGGGACCGCTTCGAGAATTTCCACGCGACGACGATGGACGCGGTTCGCACGAAGGTGGCTGAGGTTTGCGACGCTCCGAGCGAGGGTCCCGGCGCTCCTATAATCAGCTGCCGCTTCACCCACGTCTATCCGGACGGTCCGGCTCCCTACTTCACCGTGATGGCGCCCGCTGTGCGCGGTGGCGAGGTCGAGCAATGGGACGAGATCAAGTCAGCCGCCGCCGAGGCCGTAATCGAGGGTGGTGGCACGATCACCCATCACCACGCCGTCGGCCGCGACCACCGTCCCTGGTACGACCGTCAGCGCCCGGCACCGTTTGCAGCCGCGCTGCGCGCCGCCAAGTCGGAGCTCGACCCAGCTGGGCTGCTGAATCCAGGTGTTCTGATAGACCCGTAGGACTGTCCCGCCGAGTTAGCCTTATACGGTGACTTCTCCTGGTAAAGAGCCAAAGTTAGATCCTTGGCGAGTCAACGAGCAGATCCGCCGGAGACGACTGCGGGAAGATGCTCGACGTCCGTTGTCGGTCAATTTGGCTGAAGCCATCGCGTTGAGTGAATTCTTCTCAACGTTTGCGGGAAGCGCTCGCAAAGCTTGACCCCCGAGCCCTTCGACTGCAGGTGGGTGGGCGATGGTCACCTGACCGCTGATGCCATCTCGATCTTCTTGAGGGCCGGCGATCGCACGTTGGTTGCCACCGAACTGGGGCCCGTTGACGTTCTTCAGGGCTTGCCACAGATTCCGTCATATGCCACGCTCGATGAGCAGGCGAAGGAGGTCGACCTTGGCGGCTTGCGCGTGCGTGTCTGCTCGCTCGAGCACCTGCTCGAGATGAAGCGGGCGAGTGAGCGGCCCCGCGATCGGGATGACCTGGAATCGCTGGAAGCAGCCCAGCAGGGCGATAATCAGGAGGACTGACGCCCTGCGGCGCTACCCTGTCGCGACTGAATCTGCCCTGCTGAGCGGGATTCGCGCCTGATCCCGCCAAACCAGATGGAAACGATTACCTCAGAGCATCCGACGATCCCTGCCGACTCCGCAGCGGGGGATCGGGTTGTGCCGCAGCGCTCGCCGCTGCGGGCGGCGATCAAGACCGGGCGGCCGCAGGAGTGGATCAAGAACGTCTTCGTCTTCGCCGGCCTGCTCTTCTCCGGCCAGTTCGACAACTCACACGCGGTGCTGGAGGCGTTCCTCACCTTCCTCGCCTTCTGCGCGATCTCCAGCGCTGGCTACTACGTCAACGACCTGGTCGACGTCGAGCTCGACCGCAGGCACCCGAAGAAGCGCTTCCGGCCGCTCGCTGCGGGTGAGCTCTCCGAGCGGGCGGCGATGACGATCGCGCCGCTGCTCGCGGTGGCGGCGATCGCCCTCGCCTTCGCCACCGTCAACTGGGAGGTCGGCGTGATGGTGATCGGCTACGGGATCGCCCAGATGGCCTACAGCTTTGGCCTCAAGCAGGTCGTGATCGTCGACGTGATGACTCTGGCCGGTCTCTTCATCCTGCGGGTGGCCGCGGGCGCCAGCGCCGTCGACGCCCACGCCTCAGAATGGCTGCTGCTCTGCACCGGCATGATCGCGCTCTTCCTCGGCTTCACCAAGCGCCGCCAGGAGGCCGTCTCCGAGCTGCACGAAGGGACCAGCAGCCGCCCTGTGCTCGAGCACTACTCGCTCCCCTTCCTCGACCAGATGGTCGCCCTGGTCACGACCGGGACCGTGATCAGCTACTCGATCTACGCGGTCGACTCGCCGATCGTCGGCAACGAGATGATGTGGACGATTCCGCCGATGGTCTACGGGATCTTCCGCTACCTCTACCTGATCTACGACCGCGCCGACGACCGCTCGATCGCCGCGATGGTCTCCAAAGACAAGGGCATGATCGCCGCCGGCGCCAGCTTCGTAATCGTCGCCTTTGCCGTGCTTTACATCTTTAAATAGGGCCGAGTCGGACCCGATTCTCAGGACTCGACCGGTAAATCGGAGAGCAGCTCGATCTTGCCGTTGCGCTGGAACTGGAGGTCGATCGTCTCGTTCTTGCGGTAGGTGCCGAAGAGGCCGAGGTACATCGCCAGCCAGCGGCCGGCGCCAACTTTCTCCTTGACAATCTCGCGGCTGAAGACGATCTCGCCGGCACGCAGGTCGTAGTCGGCGCCCTCCTGTTGCTCGACCCCGTTGATGAAGACGGCGTAGGGCGCTTCGGCGCCGGCGGGCAGCTTCAACCGCCGACCAGCCGCGTAGCTGCCCTTGGGTATCTCGGTCTCACTCATCGTGTTTGCAGAGTCTCGCGGACCGCATCAAAGGGCGTGTCGTAAGCGGCCGGATCAAGCTCTTCCCGCGCAACCCCGCCGCGGTAGGGCATGAAGGTCCCATCGCCCCGCACGTCGACCCCGGCGACCCGCTTGCGCAGCAGCTTCCCGCCGGCCAGTTGCAGCCGCGCATGAACCTGCTGCTCAGGCCCGAAGTCCCGCAGCGCCGAAACCCCCTCCACCGGCCCCTCGGCCCGAATAGCCAAAGCCCGCTCCCGCATCGCATCCACAGCTTCATCCAAGCCGTCGAAGCTCTCATGCTTCACGTCGGACCCGTGCCGCACGGTGAGCTTCCAGGCGGCCATCTACCGAGGGCATGGAGAGAAGGGGTTGGGTGCCCCTCCGAACGGCTTGTACTTTTTCGTCGCCGCAAATGCGGACGACCAGCGGCGCCCCACCGAAAAAGTTGAGAGAGGAGGGGCACCCGACCCCTTCATCACTAAGCCCCTCGTCGTGGTCTTTTGGGACGCCTTGCCGGCGGCCCGATGATTTTCTCCGGCCCATCACGATCATCAAGCGCGACGTACTCACGCTCGCGCTCACCGGTATAGATCTGCCGCGGCCGGGCGATCTTCTGTTCGGAGTCGTCCTTCATCTCCATCCACTGCGCGATCCAGCCGGCGGTGCGGGGGATCGCGAAGATCACGGTGAACATCTCCGTCGGCACGCCAAGCGACTCGTAGATGATCCCCGAGTAGTAGTCGACGTTGGGGTAGAGCTTGCGCGAGGTGAAGTACTCATCGTCGAGCGCCCGCTTCTCCAGCTCGCGGGCGATCTCGACCAGCGGGTTGTATTCGGTCGCCTCGAAGACCTCCCCCATGTGCTGCTGGATGATTTTCGCCCGCGGGTCGTAGTTCTTGTAGACGCGGTGGCCGAAGCCCATCAGTTTCTCTTCGCGCCCCTTCACCCGCTCGAGGAAGTCCGGGATGTCCTCGACCGAGCCGATCTTGCGCAGCATCCGCAGCACCGCCTCGTTGGCGCCGCCGTGCAGCGGGCCGTAGAGCGCCGCCACGCCGGCCGCGACCGCCGAGTAGGGGTCGACGTCGGAGGAGCCGACGCCGCGCACCGCGTTGGTGGAGCAGTTCTGTTCGTGGTCGGCGTGGAGGATGAAGAGCACGTCGAGCGCCTTGGAGAGGCTTTCTTTCGGGACGTGCCGAGCTTCGGTCATCTTGAACATCATCGAGAGGAAGTTCTCGGCGAAGTTGAGCTCGTTGTCGGGATAGACGTAGGGCAGGCCGCGGTTGTGGCGGTAGGAGAAGGCAGCCAGCGTTGGCACCTTGGCGATCAGCCGCACCGCCGCCATGTAGCGCTCTTCGGGGTCTTCGGTGTGCTTGGCGTCGGGGTAGAAGGTCGAAAGCGCCCCGACGCCGGCCAGCAGCATCCCCATCGGGTGGGCGTCATAGCGGAAGCCCTCGAAGAACTGCTTGAGGTCCTCGTGGACGAAGGTGTGGTGGATGATGTCGTGGGTCCAACGCTCGAGCTGCGGTCCGGTGGGCAGCTCGCCGAAGATCAAGAGGTAGGCGACCTCGAGGAAGCTGGAGCGTTCGCAGAGCTGCTCGATCGAGTAGCCGCGGTGTTCGAGGATCCCGGCCTCGCCGTCGATGTAGGTGACCGCCGAGCGGCAGGAGGCCGTATTGGTGAACGCCGGGTCGTAGGCGAGCATGCCGAATTCGTCCTCGTCGACTTTGATCTGGCGCAGGTCCATCGCGCGGACCGTGCCGTCGGTGATCGGCAGCTCGTAGGTCTTACCGGTGCGGTTGTCGGTGACAGTGAGGGAGTCGGCGCTCATGCGGCGAAGATTCTCGCAGCTCAGAAGCTCCGGCCCGTTAACGCACCGGCAACGGCTCGAACCGGGTCATCTCTTGCAGGGCGTCGAAGCGCTCGTCGATCTCCTCACGGCTCAACCGTGCGACCCGCTCGGTGCCGAACTCCTCGACGTTGAAGGAGGCGAGCACCGTGCCGTAGCCCATCGCCCGCCGCAGCGAGGCCTCGTCCAGCTCGCCCTCGTGGCCGTCGAGGTAGCCGAGGAAACCGCCGGCGAAGCTGTCGCCGGCGCCGGTCGGGTCGCGCACGTCCTCGAGCGGGAAGCCAGGTAGGGCGAAGAAGCTCTCCTCGGTGAAGAGCGCGGCGCCGTACTCGCCCTGCTTGGCGACAATCGCGCGCGGGCCGTTCGCCATCACAGCGCGGGCCGCGCGGGCGAGGTTCGACTCGCCGGTCAGTTGGCGGATCTCGGCGTCGTTGACGATCAGGCAGTCGACCTCGCCGACTGCGGCGAGCAACGAGTCCTTCGCCGTCTCGATCCAGAGGTTCATCGAGTCCAGAGCGCTGAAGCGGGCGGCTGGGCATTGGGCGCGCACCTGGCGCTGCAGGTCGGGCTGGATGTTGGCGAGGAAGAGGGTGTCGGCGGCCTTCGCCTCGGCTGAGAGCTTCGGCTCGAACTCGCCGAAGACGCCGAGCTGCGTGTCCTCGGTGTGGGCGACGTTGAGGTCGTACTCGTAGCGGCCCCGCCAGAAGAAGGACTGCCCGCCTTCGACTTGCTCGATGTCGCCGGTCTGCACGCCGCGGCCTTCGAGCACCTCGAACTCGGCGCTGCCGAAGTCATCGCCGACCGGGCCGACGGGGCGGACCTCGGTGAAGAAGCTGGCGGCAAGCGAGAAGTGGACGGCGGCGCCGCCGAGCATGCGGTCGCGCTCCCCGAACGGGGTCTTGACTGCATCGAAGGCGATCGATCCGACAACCGTCAGGGACATGGGCAGGCAGGTTAAGGGGTTGGGGTCCGCCTCGGCGGCGCAACAACGGGGAGGCGCCGGCGAGGCGGACCCCAACCCCTTTCCCCAGGCCATATGGTTGGCGGTCGTGAAAGCGATCCAGATTGATGAGTTCGGCGGGCCTGAGGTTCTTGCGTACCGCGATGTTGAGGACCCGGTGCCCGGCCACGACGAGGTTGTGGTTGAGGTCGCCCGCAGCGGGATCAATTTCGCTGACACTCACGCGACGCGGAACGATTACTTGGCTGAGCAGCAGTTGCCGCTGATCCCGGGGGCGGAGGTCAGCGGGCGGACGCCAGACGGGCAGCGAGTCGCCGCGATCCTCGGCGCCGGCGCCTACGCGGAGAAGGTCTCGGTGCCGGCACAGATGTTGGTCCCGGTTCCCGACGAGGTCGACGACGACCAGGCTGCTGCCCTGCTGCTGCAGGGAATTACTGCGATGGCGCTGGTGCGTCGTTGCGCGCGCATCGAGCCGGGAGAAACGCTGCTGGTTGAGGCCGCCGCCGGCGGTACCGGCTCGCTGGCGGTGCAGCTCGGCAAGCAGGCGGGCGCAAAGGTGATCGGGCTGGCCTCGAGCGAGGAGAAGCGGGCCACGGTCGAACGGCTCGGCGCCGACGCGACCGTCGACTCGCGCGCCGAGGACCTGAAGGAGGCGATCCTCGCGGCCAACGACGGCAAGCGGGTCGATGCCGTCCTCCACATGAGCGGCGGCGACGCTTTCGACGCCGAGCTCTCGGCGCTCGCTCCGCTCGGGCGCATGGTCGTCTTCGGCATCGCCTCGCGCGAACAGCGCGAGGTCTCCACCGCCGCCCTGCTGCGGGGCTCCAAGGCTGTGATCGGCTTCTGGCTGGTCCACCTCTTGATGCGGCCCCAAGAGGCTGGGCCGATGATCACCGAGCTGCTCGCCGCCGTTGCCGGCGGCGAGCTCGAGGTCAGCGTCGGCGAGGTCTACCCGCTCTCAGAGGCCGCTCGCGCCCACGAAGACCTGATCGCCCGCCGCACCAGCGGCAAGCTCCTACTGGACCCGTCCAAGTGACCGCTTTCAAAGAGCTGGGGCTGGCGCCGGAGATCCAGCAGGCGCTGGACGAGCTCGGCTACACGGAGCCGAGCCCGATCCAGGAGAAAGCGATCCCGGAGCTGCTCGCCGGCCACGACGTGATCGGTCAGGCGCAGACCGGGACCGGCAAGACCGCCGCGTTTGGCCTGCCCCTGCTCCAGTACATCGATCCTTCCGACGACGAGGTGCAGGCGGTCGTCCTCACGCCGACCCGCGAGCTCTGCATCCAGGTGACCCAGGCTCTGCGCGCCTACGCCGAGCACCTCGACGTCGAGATCGTCGCCGTCTTCGGCGGCGCGCCGATCAAATCGCAGCAGGCGCAGCTGCGCGCCGGCGCCCACGTCGTCGTCGCCACCGTCGGCCGGATGATGGACCTGATGTCGCGCCGCTCCCTCGTCCTCACCGCGGCCCGCTACATCGTCCTCGACGAGGCTGACGAGATGCTCGACCTGGGCTTCATCGAGGACGTCGAGAAGATCCTGCGGATGTGCCCGAGCGGGCGTCAGACGGCGCTCTTCTCGGCGACGATGCCGCCGCCGGTCAAACGGCTCGCCGAGAGCTACATGTATGACCCGCAGACGATCAAAATCACGCCGAAGAAACTGACCGTGGACGCGATCGCCCAGGCTTTTGTCGAGGTGGCGGCGAACGAGAAGGCGTCGCGCCTGGTCGAGCTGCTGAAGACCGAGGAACCGGAGCAGGCGATCATCTTCTGCCGCACCAAAATCGGCGCCTCGAAGCTGGAGAAGACACTGAAGGACAAAGGCCTCGACGTGAAGGCCCTGCACGGCGACATGAGCCAGGGCTCGCGCGATGGGGTGATGATCGCCTTCAAGGACCACCGCGTGCGGCTGCTGGTCGCCACCGACATCGCCGCTCGCGGGCTCGACATCGAGCACGTCACCCACGTGATCAACTACGACGTCCCAGCTTCCTCAGAGGTCTACGTGCACCGGATCGGCCGCACCGGCAGGGTCGGCCGCACGGGCCGCGCAATCACCTTCGTCACGCCCGCCCAGCGCGAGGAGATCGGGCGGATCGAGCGGGACGTCAAAACCTCGATCGGCGAGTGGGAGAGCCCGGAGGAGCGGATGGAACACGCCCCCCGCCCGCGCCGACGCGAGCGGCCCAAGGTGAGCGAGGAGGGCGGCGAGGCCAAGCCTGCTGCCGAGGAGGGGGCCGAGACGCCCGCCGCGGAGGCGCCAGCAAACGGCAAGCCAGTAAAGCTCTTCGTAAACCGGGGTGAGCGCAGCGGCATCGACGAGGAGGATCTGCGCTGGGCCCTGCGCGAGGGAGCTGTCCTGCCCGAGGAGGCGATCCACGACGTCCGCGTCCTGCACCGCTTCTCCTTCGTCGAGGTCGATTCCGATCAGGCCGACCGCACGGTCGAGTTCCTCGACGGGACGAAGCTGAAAGGCAAGGAGATCCGACTCGAGATCGCCAAGAGCTGAGCCCTCGCTCAGCCGCTGGTCAGCTCGGCGATCTTGGCGAAGAGCCGATCGAAGTCGATCGGCTTTGGGATGTAGGCGGCGATCGCCAGGTCCGAGTGGGCGCCGCCGTCACCGCCGTCGGTGTGAGCGCTGACGATCAGCGCCGGCGTTTCGACGCCGTTCTCGCGTAGCTCTCGCAGAGCGTCGATGCCGGATTTGCGCGGCATCATCGCGTCGAGCAGGAGCAGGTCGTGGCCGCCCGGATCGCGGCAGACCGCTGTGACGACGTCCTCGCCGTCGCTTGCCGTCTCGACCTCATGGCCCTCCATCTCGAGGCGGGTGCGGAGCAGCAGCAGGATCGTCTCGGAATCATCGGCGACGAGAATCTTTGCCATCAGGTCACCTCAACCCGGTCGCGGGCGATTGCCGGTAGGCGGATGCGGAAGGCCGAGCCGCTGCCGGGGCCCGAGGCAGCGTCGATGCTGCCGCCGTGCAGCTCGATCAGCGACTTGGAGATCGCCAAGCCGAGTCCGGTGCCGCCGACCCGCTGCGTCTCGCCGGCATCGCCGCGGGTGAAGCGCTCGAAGATGTGCTCGAGCTGCTCAGCGGGGATTCCGGGGCCGTTATCGATCACGTCGATCTCAACCTCGGCATCTGCAATGTGCGCCTTCACCTCGATCTGCGCTCCTTGCGGGCAATACTCGTTCGCATTCGTAAGCAAGTTCACCAGTACTTGGCGAATTCGGTCCCGATCGGCCTCTATCTGGGGTAGGTCGGCCCCGATCCGCAGGTGCAGCTCCTGCCCGCGAGCGTCGAACTGGGCCCGCATCGTCCGTACCGCCTCCTCGATCAGGCTCGCCGCGTCAGTCGGCTCGGGCCGGATCGTCAACCGCCCGGCATCGCTGCGGGCGAGGTCGAGCAGGTCGTTGAGCAAGCGCACGAGGTGACGGGTGTTGTCGAGGATCACCTCGACCGTCTCGGCCTGCTTTGGGCTCAGCTTCTCCCGCTCCAGCAGCAACAGCTCGGCAAACCCCTGCACGGAGGTGAGTGGGCTGCGCAGCTCGTGTGAGGCGGTGAGCACGAACTCGTCTTTCATCCGTTCGAGCTGGTCGCGTTCGCCGGCGCGGCGCTGCAGCTCTTCGGCCATCTCGTTGAAAGCGCCGCCGAGCGTCGCCGTCTCTGAAAGCCCGCCAACTTTGACCCGCACGTCGAGGTCGCCACTCGCAAGTCGACCGGATGCTTCGACCAGGTCCTCCAGCGGGCGCCGCATCGAGGAGATCAACCCGGTGAAGAGGAGGGCCGCCCCGGTCAGGCCAGCGATCAGCCCCGCTCCCACGAGGAGCGCCGTGTCGCGCGTCTCGTCGGAGATCTCGTCGCGCAGCACCTGGCGCTGGGCTTGCTGGCTTTCGATCGTGACCCGGGCGATGGCTGGCTTTTGTCCCGCAGCCAGATCGTTCCGAGCCTCGATCTCACGTTGATAGGAGCGGGCGGTGGCGTTCTCGAAGTCCTGGCGCTGCTGCAGGAAGCGGGCGACACCGATCACGGCCAGCCCGGTCAGCACCGCGAAGGCAATCGCAAAGCCGATCGTCAACCTGTTGGCGAGCGATGGGCTGAGCCGAAATCGTCCTCGGGAATGTGCTTGGGACTCGATGGCGCGCATTCAGTTCGTCGACGCGAGCACATCGGTTGAGGACTCGCCCTCGCGCAGGAAGGTGGCGAATCCGGGCACGGTGAAGTCAAGCTGTCCCCGGCCCACGCTGTAGACGATGCCCTTGTCGATGAGGGAGGCGCGAAGAGTGGAGGCTGCCTGCACGCTCGAGTATCCGAGGGCCTCTGAGATTGCCGCACTCTCTTGTGCCCCCTCTCCGAGCGCGGCCATCGCCGCACAGTAGCGACGCTCAGCCGGCGTCGCGCGCATCAGCCTGATCGAGAAGAAGTCCTGAGCCAATTTGCGCTCGACTTCGGGGATAGCTGCTTCGACGTCATCTAGGGAAATTGGATTGGCCACAGCGATGTCCCAGACGCCGCGTCCCCACTCCTGCAGGAAGTAGGGATATCCCGTGGCCCGCTCGAGCATCAGGTCAAGGGCGCGTTCGTCGTACTCGACTCCTTGCGCACGCGCCGGCAGGGACAGCGCGTCGCGCGCGTCGTCCTTCGCCAGCGCTCCGAGGCCCGCAAAGGAGAAGAGTCGCTCCGCGTAGGTCTTCGCTTCTGCGATCGCGCCTGGCAGGGTGGGGAGGCCTGCTGCCACCACGGCGATCGGTAGCCCTTTTTGGCTGGCTCGGTGGATCGCGGCGACCAGAGCCTCCAGATCTTCTTGGCCCGCCAGTTGCAGCTCGTCGAGGAAAACGGACGCGCCGGTTCCGGCATCGGCGGCGACTCGTCCGAGCTCCAGGAAAATCTCGACAAGATCGGTCTCGAGGTCCCCGCTATCGGCGGTTCCGTGGGCGGGTGCGATCTCGAAGCCGAACTTGACCGTCCCATCGCTGGCGAGCCTTGCCGAGAAGGAAGCGAACGCCGACTTGAGCCGTTCGATTGCCCGGTGACCGATTCGGCGTGCGCCGAGCTGCCGGATCGCATTGAACAGGGCACGCGCCATAACGGCGCGAAAGTCATCGCCACGGCGCACCTCGCCAAAGCAGGTCACCCAGCCGGCCTCGATTGCGACCTCCTCAAGCTTGTTGAGGAGCACGGTCTTTCCGACCCCGCGAAGCCCGTGAATGACGATTCCCTGCTCGGCTGCGCCTTGGGAGAGTCGCCCGAGAACGATCTTGAATCGCTCTATCTCGCTATCGCGCCCGGCGAGCGCGGCTGGCCGCGAGCCGGCGCCCGGCGTATACGGATTTCGGTAGGCGTCCACTAGCGGCGCAGTCTAGCCATTTATCCGACTGTATCTCTTTTTTTCTATACATCAGGATATTGATGCATAGAACTCGCTGAATATGCTTGTGAGCCGATGGGCGACGAGGCTACAGACACCTCCGACAGCATTGCCGCAGCGCCGGAGGGAATCGATCGGGCTGGGGTCGAAGCCTGGTTTGAGCAAAACGTGGACGGCGTCCGGTTGCCGCTTGCCTTTGAGCGAATCTCCGGCGGCCATTCGAACCTCACTTACGGCGTCGCCGACGAAGGCGCCCGCCGCTGGGCGCTGCGCCGGCCGCCGCTGGGCAAGCGGCTTGGCTCGGCTCACGACATGGGGCGGGAGCACAAGGTCGTCTCGGCGCTAGAGCCGACGTCGGTGCCGGTGGCGCCGATCGTCGGGCTCTGTGAGGACGAGAGCGTCAACGGTGCGCCCTTCTACGTGATGGAGTTCGTCGAGGGGCCGATTCTGCGCGGTATGGCCGAGGCCGGTGCCTTCCCTGCCGAGGCAGACCGGCGGGCGATCGGCGAGCGCGTTGCCGACACCTTGGTCGACATCCACGCCGTCGACCCGGATGCGGTCGGGCTCGGCGACCTCGGCCGCAAGAAGGACTACGTCGCGCGCCAGCTGCATCGTTGGCAGGGTCAGTGGGAGAAGTCGAAGACGCGCGAGCTAGCGGCGATCGACGCCGTGCACGAACGGCTCGAGGCGCGCATCCCCGAGCAGGGACCGGCGACGATCGTCCACGGCGACTATCGCCTCGACAACATGATCCTCACGCCGCATGGCGAGGTGGCCGCGGTCGTCGACTGGGAGCTCTGCACGCTCGGCGACCCGCTCGCCGACGTCGGCTTGCTGATGGTCTACTGGCCCGAGCGCGGCGAGGACGGGGACGAGCCGATCGCCCTCGGCCAGCCTGCCAACCTGGCGCCCGGCTTCCCGACGCGCGAGGAGCTGCGCCAGCGCTACGCCGAGCGCTCCGGCCGCGACCTCTCTCAGCTCGACTTCTTCGTCGCGCTCGGCTACTGGAAGCTGGCGATCATCCTCGAGGGCGTCTACGCGCGCTACGCGGCGGGGCAGTACGGCAAGGTCGACCCGGGCATAGAACACTTCGCCCGCCTGGTCGAGCGGCTCGCCGAGGCTGCCGACGAGGCAGAGCGTCGCGACTGATTCCGGTTTTCCGCAGTAGACCGGTCCAGAACGCTTGACGGCGGCCGACCGACCTGATTTTGTCCCACCATCCCTTCAACTGGGCATGGAGGCTCGTCCGAGTCCCTCCGCCCGCAATCAAGGAGAGACTCTTGAAGCAGATTCGCAGGCACTTCACGTACGCCAACGTGATGTCCTCCATTGCCGTCTTCATGATCCTCGGCGGCGCGACCGCCGTCGCCGCGACGAAGATCGGCGCCAACGAAATCAAAGCCAACTCGATCAAGACCGGCAAGATCGTCAAAGAAGCAGTGACCGCCGGCAAGATCAAGAAAAACGCCATTGTCACGGCGAAGATCGCGAACGGCGCAGTGACCGGCGAGAAACTCGCTGACGGCTCGGTAACGACCGCCAAGATCGCCAACGACGCGGTGACTGGCGAGAAGGTCAACGAGTCGACCCTTGGCCAGGTGCCCAGCGCGGCCAGTGCGGGCTCGGTCGGTGGAATCACCGTGAAAAAGTTCTTCTACAAAAGCAACACGAACGCCACTGTAGAGACCATCCTTTCGCTCAACGGACTCATCCTGCAGGCGAGCTGTCCGGCCGGCAACATCGCGGGCAACGCGACGACGTCGGTCAACGACGCGATGATCCACTCAGGCGGTACCAGCCTGGGGGGCGTAGGCACCTTCTACATCGAGGACGACAGTTTCGACATCGGCAACAACTTCGACTACCTCGAGGATGCCGTGACGGAAGGTGACTCGGTGCAGGGAACCCTGACCTACACCCAGCCGAACGGGACCGTCGTAACCGCGGTCTTCGAGTCCGAGGAAGATTCCCTCGGAGCTAACTGCGTGATCAGCGGGCACGCGACCAGCTAAGACCGTACCGGCAACTCAAAAGGATTGAAAAGGCCGGGCGAAAGCCCGGCCTTTTCTTTGCTCAGATCGGGCGGGGGGCGTGCCTGGGCTCTAGCTCACCGCTCGCTTCTGCTTCAGCGCGCTTTGACCAGCGGTTGAGCTCGCGGCGGGCGAGGACCATCTTGTGGACCTCGTCGGGGCCGTCGGCAAGACGCAGCATGCGGCTGAAGCGCCAGAGGGCGGCGAGGGGGGTGTCGTCGGTCATGCCTAGCGAGCCGTGGATCTGGATCGCACGGTCGAGCACCTCCATCACCATGTTGGCGGCGACGATCTTGATCGCCGAGATCGACTGGCGCGCGGCGCGCTTGCCCTCGGTGTCCATCTTCCAGGCTGCGTACATCGTCAAGAGGCGGGCCTGGTCGATTTCCATGCGTGAGGTGGCGATCGCCTCCTGCACGAACTGCTTGTCGGCCAGCGGCCCGCCGAAGGCCTGGCGCTCGTTGGCGCGGCGGCACATCATCTCGTGCGCCCGCTCGGCCGTGCCAATCGCTCGCATGCAGTGATGGATGCGCCCCGGGCCGAGCCGGTCCTGGGCGATCGCGAAGCCCTTGCCCTCCTCGCCGAGCAGGTTGGTGACCGGGACGCGGCATTCTTCGTAGCGGATCTCGCAGTGGCCCGGGCCCTTGTCGTGCCCCATCACCGGGATCGGGCGCACCAGGTTGAACCCCGGGTTGTCGGTTGGCACGCAGATCATCGAGGCGCGCGAGTAGGGCGGCGCTTCGGGATCGGTGACGACCATCGCGATCGCGAGATCGGCTCCAACCGCGCCCGAGGTGAACCACTTGTGGCCGTCGATCACCCACTCGTCGCCGTCGCGCACGGCGCGCGCTTGAAGCAAGGTTGGGTCGGAACCCGAAACCTCTGGCTCCGTCATCGAGAAACACGATCGAATCCGTCCCTCCAGAAGCGGCTCCAACCATTCTTCTTTTTGTTGATTCGTGCCGTGCTCGGCGAGGATCTCCATGTTGCCGGTGTCCGGGGCGGCGCAGTTGAAGGCCATCGGCGCCGCCGCCGGGCTACGGCCCATCTCCTCGCAGAGCAGCCCGTACTCCCAGTTGCTGAGCCCGGGGCCGAAGCGCTCGTCGGGCATGAAGAGGTTCCAGAGGCCCTCGCTCTTGGCCTTCTCGCGAACCTCGATCAGAACCTTCGGGTAGGGGACACCCGGGGCGACCTCGGCGTCGAGCGCTTCCATGATCTCCCGCTCCTGCGGGTAGAGCTGCTCATCCATGAAGTCGAGGATGCGCTCGCGCAGGGTCTCGACCTGGGGGCTCGGCTTGAAGTCCATCGCGCTGCGTCCTCTCCTTGGGTGCTGGGTGTGGGAACGGTACCGGTGAGGCGCTCAGCGGCGGTTGTAGCGGGCGAAGAGCTCGCCGTCCTGCTCGAGCAACCAGGCGAGCTCGAGCGGGATCACGTCGTCCAACTCGCCCTCGAGGATGCGTGGGGGGACCCCGCCACCGGAGAGTTTCGGCGCGATCGTCAGGAAGAGCTCGTCAACCAGGCCGGCGGCCTGTAGTGCGCCATGAAGGGTCGGCCCGCCCTCGCAGAGAAGCGCCCGGACGCCCTCCTCGCGCAGGGAGCGCAGCAGCGCCGGTAGGTCCGCTCGCCCGTCGGGCCCGCTTTTGACCACGACCAGCCGCCGGTCGAGGCCGCTGTAGCGCTCGGCCCGCATCGTGCCGGCGCCGATCATCACCGTGTCGAAGCGGCTGCGCAGCCCGACCAGCATCGCCGTGTCGGCCTCCGAGCCGATCGGGCCGGAGACACCGCCGATCGTCGCCCGGCCGTCGACCGTGGCGGCGAAGTTCATCGCGACGAACGGTCGCTCATCGCGCGCATGCTCCGACGGCCGATAGGAGCTCAGTTGCCTCTCGACCGTGGTCGGTCCGGGGTCGGGAATCAGTCGTCGCACGAGTTCACCCTAAGCGCTCCTCGCGCGGGTGGCGCGGTAGGGGGTACCACCCCCGAGGAAGCTTTAGCTATCGCAGGGGGTGGCGGGTCCCCT
The DNA here is from genome assembly GCA_963824215.1 of uncultured Solirubrobacterales bacterium. Classification (GTDB taxonomy): domain Bacteria; phylum Actinomycetota; class Thermoleophilia; order Solirubrobacterales; family 70-9; genus VRUE01. Next base: position 628,307 of record CAWGOE010000001.1, read on the forward strand.
GCCGTGACAGGACCCGCGCGCCCGGCGCCTCAGGAGTACTCGTGCCAGCCGGCGAACTCGCGGCCGGCGAACTCCTGCAGGCCGGCGACGTCGGCGCCGAAGCGGCCGCGCAGCGTCTCGAAGAGGTCGTCGGGCAGCTTCGGCTTCGGCGCCGGCGGCTTCTCCGGGTCGTGGACGACCTTCTCGACGATCCAGCGCAGCGACTCGGGCAGGCGGTCGAAGTTGCGATCGAAGGACCGCAGGCCGGGCAGTTTGATCGCCTTCTCCATGAACTGGTATTTGTCGCCTTGCTTGGCGCTCGACTTCTCCCACTCGCGGTCGAACTGCTCCGAGGTGAAGCTCTCGTCGACGCCGGCGAAGCGGAAGGCCTTGCGCATCGTCTCCTCGCGTTCGGTCTGCAGCTCCTCCTGGGTGATCACCTCGATCTGCCCGCGGTCGAACAGCTCCAGATATGGCTGCAGCTGTAGCCAGTACATCGAGCGGTAGATGTAGGAGGAGTCGGGCTCCGACAGGGTCGGGACCAGCTCGCGCGTCTCGTAGCCGGCGCCGGTCGCGTGCACCCAGTGCGAGAGGATGCGCTTGATCGGGTCGCGCACCATGTAGAGCAGGCGGGCGTCGGGGCAGTGCTCTTTGATCCGCGCCGGGACGCCCTCGAAGCGGGGCAGGTTGGTGTAGTGGGGCGAGGACTCACCCCGCACCTTGAAGCGGTCGTCGAAGCGGCTCGCGTACCAGTCGAGGCCGAGGTCCCAGTTCAGCTCCTCGGTGAAGAAGTTCAGCTCCTTCGGCTTCGACATCTGGATCTCCGGGTGCAGCCCGAGGTAGTGGTGGATGCTGGTCGTGCCGCACTTCAGCCCGCCGATGATGATCAGGTTGGGCAGCTCGGCGTGGCGCTTGCGACGGCGCCGGAAGCTGCTGCCGCGATCACCCGTGTAGCGCTCGCGGGCACGGGCGCACATCGCCTCGTCGGCGGGGTCGCGGGGGGCGCTGGGCACGGTCTGAGTCGTCTCGGGCTCTGACACGAGCGGGCTAGTGTAACTGCGATGCCACACGCTGACTTTGCCTCGAGCGCCGAAGCCTTCGGCAGGCGTGCCGCCGAGTTCTTCGGCCACCTCTCGGAGATCGACTGGTCCTCCTTTGCTTTGGCGCTGGTTTTCCTCGCGGCGATGCAGCTGGCGAGGGCTTGGGCCTGGCGCAACGTTCTCCGCGCCGCCTACCCCGACGTCCACATCTCTTACCTGCGCCTCAGCGCCGCCTATCTGGCAGGGGCGGGAATCAACGCGATCCTCCCCGCGCATGCCGGCGATGTCACCAAAGTCTTCCTCGCCAAACGCCAGATCCCAGGCTCCTCCTACCCCGCGGTCACCTCCTCCTTCCTCGTGCAGACGGTCTTCGACACGACTGTCGGGGTTCTGGTGCTCTTCTACGCGATCTCGCAGGGCCTGCTTCCAGAGCCGCCGCAGCTGCCGAACCTGCCCGCCTTCGAGATTGCCTTCTGGGCCGAACACCCGCAGATCTTCCTGATCACGCTCGGCGCTCTGCTGCTCGCGATCACGGTCGGGATCTATTTGCTGGCGCATCGCGTGCGGCGCTTCTGGGACCGGGTCAAACAGGGGGTCGTCATCCTCAGAACGCCGCGCCGTTACCTGCGCGAAGTGGCCGCCTGGCAGGGCGCCGGCTGGCTCTGCCGCTTTGCCGCCTTCTGGTTCTTCCTCGAGGCCTTCGGCATTGGCGGCTCGTTCTCCAACGTGTTGCTGGTGATGAGCGTGCAGGCAATCGCCAACATCGTCCCCTTCACCCCCGGCGGCGCCGGTGCTCAGCAGGCGCTGCTCGTCGCGACCTTGCACGGGCCTTCGCGCACGGCGGTCCTCTCCTTCTCGGTCGGCACGCAGATCGCGATGGCGGCCTGGTCGGTCGTGCTCGGCTTCGCCGCGATCCTGCTCGTCTTCCGGACTACCGACTGGCGGGGTCTAATCCGTCAAGCCGAGGAAGACAAGGAAGCCGATGAGGCCGCTGTCAGCCCCGGAAGCGCCTGATCACTTTCGGGCTGCCCCGTTTGCCCTTCGGTTGCTCGACGTGGCCATCCAGGTGGAGCTCGTCCTCGAGCTCGTCGAGCGCCTCGCGGATCCTCAACAGTCGCTCCGCGGCGGCTTTGCCACCCGACTCCCCCTCGGCGTCGCGTTCGGCGCGGCGGTTTTCGAGCCGCTTCTCGATCGCCTCCATTGCCCGCACCTCCTCGAGGCTGTTGATCAGGATCGCGATCACCATGTTGATCAGTAGGAACGAGGCGATCAGCACGTAGCTGACGAAGTAGATCCAGGCCCAGGGGTGGGCGTCGATCACTTCGCCCATGATTTCGGGCCAGCTCTCCAACGTGAGGACGATGAAGAGCGAGAGCATCGCCTGGCCGATGTCCCCCCAGCGGTCGGGGTTGGTGTCGGCGTAGAGGATCCAGCCGAGCATCCCGTAGATGTAGATCAGCAGCGAGGTGAGCATCGCCATGCTGCCGATTGGCGGCAGGCTGGCGGCCATGCCGCGGATCAGGAAGCGCAGGTCGGGGAAGAGGCTGACGACGCGGACGATTCGCAGCAGGCGCAGGACCCGCAGCGCGGTGGTGTTCTGGCGCAAGCCGGGGACGAATGCGCCGCCAATGATGACGAAGTCGAAGACGTTCCAGCCGCTCTTGAAGTAGTCCTGCGGGCGCCTGCCGTGGGCGGCGATGCGGATCGCGATCTCGACCACGAAGATGCCGAGGAAGACGTCGTTGAGGACGTCCAGCGTGCTGCCGATCTCTTCGTCGATCGCGTCGTAGGTTTCGAGCCCGAGCACGAGGGCATTGACGACGATCACGCCGAGGATGAAGAGTTGGAACCACGTCGATTCGGCTACTCGTTTGCAGGCGGCGGCCATGGCGAGCCGCAATGGTGCCATGCCGTCCTGCGCGACCGCGCGATCAGCTCGACCAGCCGGGATAGCGGCCGCGGACCCGCCACTGCCAGGGTGGCTGCTCGCCCGGCGGGAAGTTGTAGTGGTCGCGGCCGGGCAAGGTCTCCAGCGGCACGAGGGCCGGGTCGTCCCTGAGCAGGACGCGAACGTCGCTGGCTGCTTCCACCTGGGCTTGGTCGGCACGGCGTGTAATGCGCTCCCAGCCCAGCCCTGGGCGGTAGAGCCAGTAGGTCAGCTCGACCCAGCCGAGGCTGCGGCGCCGGTCCTCGATCTTCGTGAAGGCGGTGGTGCGGCGATTCGAGCTGGTCAGGTGGAGTCCCTCGCCAGGCTTCGGCACGGCGCAGCTCTGGCGACGGCAGCGACGGAAATCGACCGGGACCAGGGGTAGGCCAGAGGGGCCTGTCACGGCAACCGGCGCGGGGGCAAGGGCGCGAACGAGGCGCGCCAGCGGCCAGCCGTAGGTGGGCGCTAGGGGGTGGTGGTGGCAGGCGCCCGGGTGGCGCGGGGCGCAGGCGATTCGGCGGGCGATCGTGCCGCCGAGCGAGCGCTGGGGATCGATCCCCTCGGCGGCAGCGAGAGCTGCGATCGCTGCAATCAGCAGCAAGGCGATCAGCGCAGTCAGCCCGGCCTGCTCGACGCTCGCAGTTCCCCGCTCGGATCGCATGGCGCGACGCTAGGCGGCTTTGGTACGCGGGTGGCGCGCCAAATGCAAGGAGTTTGCGCCCTATCTCGCGCAGTCTGCTTACATTCCCCGCGTGGAGGGCTTCAACCTCTTTGGGGACCCCGACGAGTTCCGTGCCCGTATGGAGGAGCTCAGCGAGCAGATGCAGTCCTCCCAGCGGGTTGCCTGGGCCGATAACGCGATCCGCCTCGCGGTTGAGCTGACCGTGGCCTCGATCGAGCGGATCGAGCTGGCCGGCTCGAGCGACGAGCAGGCGATGCAGGTGCGCGATGCGATCCGCGTCCTTTTCCCTGAGGCTGTGACGTTGGTGCGAGAGGCTCGGGAAGGTTTGGCTTAGGAGGCGTCCCGGCAGGGGTTCCGCTTAACTTTTTCGATGGTTTGCCATCGGTCGTCCGCCCACCCCCCGGCGAAAAAGTACAAGACGCTCCACCCCTACCGGGATGCCTCTTGTCAGAGCAGCTCGAGCTTCAGGGACGTTGCGCTGCTGCGCCTCAGGGCTGCTGCCGTTAGCTCCATGGGGACGGCGACGAGGAGGGCGGGGATGGCTACGGCGACGCTGACGAAGGCGTCGAGGTTGCGTTGCCAGGGTTTCTCGGCGGGAACCGCCTTGCTGCGCCCGAGGGCGCCTTGGGCTACGTTGCGGCCGAAGGTGAAGCCGTTGAGGATCGTCTGCCACATGGTCGCGATGCCGGCGCCGGGAGACCAGCGAGCCGACTTGACGACCTGGTCGCGGTGAGCGACGAGGCGGCGAACCGACTCGGTCGTGAACAGGTAGCGGGAACCGCGCTCGAGCCCGGCCCAACCGGCGCCGCCGATCCAGGCCGAGAAGCTGGCACGGTCGGCGATCGTCAGCGTCAGAGCGTCATCGCTTGCTTGGTCGAGCTCCCGCAGCGCCTCTTCGGGATTTCCCGGCGCGCCGACCACGCCGAGGCCGCAGCTCTCGCAGCGGCGGACCGGGCCGTCCAGTCCGGGTCGCTGGTCGATCCAGCCGAAGAGCGGCTCACCACAGGCAGGGCAGGGCGGGTTGTCGGGGCCTGCGCCCGCCTCGAGGGGGACGACCGGCGTTGGTCGATTTGCTCGCTTCGCGCTCATCGCGATTGCTCTCGCTTGGGGCTCACTGCGCGGTAGCGTAAGGGCATGCAGCTCACCGAGATCATGACGGCCGGGGTTGTGACCGCTACGCCGGGCGCGAGCGCTGTCTCCGTCGCCCGACAGATGCGCGACAACCGCGTCGGCTCGGTCGTCATCGTCGACCCCGCTGGCTCGCCGGTGGCGATGATCACCGATCGCGATCTCGCCGTGCGGGTCTTCGCCGACGGGGTCGACCCGGAGACCTCCGTGGGCGATCACGCTTCGCGACCGTTGATCTGCGGCGAGCCGGAGATGGAGCTCGACGAGGCGGCGGCGTTGATGGTCCAGCACCGGGTGCGGCGACTGCCGGTGGTCGATGGCGATAGCCTCGCGGGCATCGTCACGCTCGATGACATCGCGGTGCGGACCGGCAACCTCGAGGTCGCCCAGAAGATGACCGCCGAGGTGATCGAGGGCGCGCTGCCCCAATTCTACTTCCACGAGCGGGGCTGAGCGAAGCTTGAACGGCAGCAAGGCGGAGGCTCTGGCCTGGGAGGAGCGCTGGTCGCGGCCGGCTGGGCTGGCGGCCTTCGCCTCGATCCTGCTGATCATCGCGGCGATCGTCGTCGCCAGCGGAATCGGCGGCAGCGATGGTGACTCCGAACTGCTGATCAACGTCGATGCCCACCGCAGCGCCCAGCTGATCTCCAGCATTCTGCAGGCGCTCGGCGTAGGCCTTCTCGCGCTGCCGCTCTACTACCTCTTCCGTGCCGCCAACGCGCGCAGCGAGACGATGCGCGGTCAGCTGGTCGGCGTCGTCATTGCGGCGCCACTGTTCCTCGCCGCGCTGGCAATCCTCAGCGGCCTTTCCAATCTCGAAGCCGCCACGACCTTCGTCAACGACGAAGTGCCGCGGTTGATGGAGAAAGGGGTGGCGCTCGGCAGCGACCGCGCCAACGACGTCGCCAGTGACACGCTTACGGATTCATCGCTGCGGTCGATTGCCGCCGGCTTTGGCATCGGCGGGCAGATCGGCTTCGTCGTGGCGATGTTCTACACCTCGCTGCACGCAATGCGAACCGGCCTGCTGACCCGCTTCTGGGGCTCGCTCGGGATGGCTCTCGGCGCCGTCTCCTTCATCTTCTTCCAGTTCACCCTGCTCTGGTTCATCTACCTCGGGTTCCTTTTCATAGGGCTCATCCCAGGCGATCGTCCACCAGCTTGGAGAAGCGGCGAGGCGGAGCCCTGGCCTACTCCAGGCGAGAAAGCAGCTGCCGATCTCGGATCTGACGATCCCGACAATCCGGCCGACGAGGGGGGCGATCCGGGCAGGGGTTCCGCTTAACTTTTTCGGTGTTCGCTTTCAGTCGTCCGCCAACGCGACGGCGAAAAAGTACAAGACGCTCCACCCCTGCCCGGATCGCCCTGCTTATACGAATTCAGCGGCCCTTGCGGGCACCGTAGGGCCCAAAGGGTTGGCCTCCCCGGTGATGCTCTTGCGATAGGAGAACCATCCTTGGAAGTTGCCGCTCCACTTGTTCTTCTCTAGCTCGCTAGGGCTCAAGGGGCGGGCGGGGTGCTCGAGGGGGACATGTGGCCGCTTTCTAGAAGTCGGTCGTGGAGCTCGATGTCGGCGTCGAGGTCGCGCTTGCCGGCGTGGGTCAGGTAGCTGACCCTGGCGCAGCGCCCGGCTGAGATCTTGATCAGATCCTCAAGTGATCCAGCCTGGTCGCGATCCTCCGGGCGGATGAGCGGCAGGTGCCACTCGTTTTCGTCGAGCTGTGCCGGCTCGGATGCTGCGACGGCGTTGCGCATGCTTTCGGCCACGAGCCGGATCTCCGGCTGAGCGTCGGGGTGGCAGCGCAGGTTCCAGAAGTTCTCCCACTCGGTCGCGGTGACGATCACGGTGTGCCACATAAATGGCTCTAGCAAGCGGTTTGCGACCTGCTTGTGCACGTTGAGCCAGGCGTCCGACTGGGCCCTCTCGCGGATTGCGTCCTCGACTTCGCCGAGGACATCGTGCAGGTCGCCCGCGCTGGCAAGGTCTGGGCCTGCGATCAGCGCGAGCACATGGCGCACGGCGTCGTTACGGGCGGCGAGCCACTCGCGCTCCGCGGTTTCGCGCTTCTCACCTTCTAGCGCCGGCCCCGCCTGCATGCCGGGTTGGTTTGAGCCGAACTCGATCGGCACGTAGGGGTCTTCGAGCACCCGTCGCAACTGCTTAGCGATTGGGATCGCGCGCGAGCTGGCCGAGTTGCGCGAGAAGACGCGGTGGGTATTGAACTCGGCGAGGACGAAACGCGGGAAGGTTGCCTCGAGGGTCGTCAGCCGGTAGCCAGCGGGGGACAATGAATCGGCGAGGACCTTGGCGTCGAATCCCATCGAGCTGCTCAATCTTCCACTTGCCGCGGCGGAAAAGCCATGAGCTCGACTTGGTGGCCGCCCGGAGCAATCACCTTTGCCCGCGGAGCGCCCCAGTGTTCGCGTCCCGGCTTCACCTCGAAGTCGTGTTCACCAAGACGCTCGACAGCTCGCTCGAAATCTGCGACCACGACCGCGGCGTGGCCATGGGGCGGGACGGTGGGGGACTCGTTTCTTTCGAGGTGAATTTGAGTGCCCTGGCGTTCGACCCAGACGAAGGTCTCGGCGAGCGCGGGTGGTGGCTCGACTCGCTCGAACCCGAGCAGCGCCCAGAGTTCGAGCGAGCGCTCGATGTCCTCCGGCGCGACCTCGAGCGTGACGTGATGGAGCATCACTCCAGGATAGGAGGCGCTCAGAGCAGCAGCGAGCCGAGGGCGGCTAGGACGACTATGGCCGTCGACCAGGTGACCGCCTCGGCGGTGATCTCCATGTCGAGGCCGTAGGCGTGAGCGACCACCATCGTGTTGAGGCCCGAGGGCATTGCCGACATCAGCCGGTAGGCGGCGGGCAGGTCGATCAGCGGCGCCGCCAGCAGCATCAGCAGCGCCGGGGCGAGTGCGAGGCGGGCGCCGAGGGCGACGGCAACCGGCTTAGTCAGTGGCGGCGGCATCGGCAGCTCACCGTGTTCGGCGTTCTCGGCCAGGGTCGCGCCGACGGCGAAGAAGCCGAGCGGCAGCATCGCGAAGACGAGGATTTGCGACGTGTCGACGAGGACGGTGGGGGCGAGGGCGTCAGGGGCGAGCAGGCCGGCGATTGCCGCGTACAGCGGCGGGTTGCGGGTGAAGAAGGCGCGGATGCGGTCGCGCGGGCCTTCACCCGCCTTGGTGCCGAAGGCGGCGCCGACGGCGAAGGCGCCGAGCAGCAGGCAGGGCGCGGTGACCAGGACGTCGTAGAGGACCGCGGTCGTCAGCTCCTCGCGTCCCAACAGGGCCACGGTCAGCGGGTAGCCGAGGTAACCGGTGTTGACGCTGAGCACCGCGCAGACGACCGCCCCGGTCTGCGGGCGGCTGAGCCTGAGCACCCGGCTCGAGACCCACCATGCGACCAGGCCGGAGAGCGAGACCGCGACGATGCCGAGCAGCAAACCGACGCCATGCTCGACGTCGATCTCGCTGGCGGCGAGATTGAAAAAGATCACCGGCGGCACCAGCACATAGAGCATCAAGGTGAGGGCCTGGCGGGCAGCCTTTCCGGCAGCCTGCGGCCGCCTGCGCTCGGCGAACACACCAATCGCCGTCCCAGCGACGATCGCAGCTGCGGTTAGGAGAACGCCCACGCCGAGACCCTTTCAGCTCGGCGGCAGGATCCGCCGCCCAGGGTCTTGTTGAAGGGAGGGCGGGGCTACCCCCTCCGGGGGCTTTAGAGCCCTCCCCGGTAAGAACCCTCAAGGCCGTTTCTATGCGGGCTCGCGGAGGGGGTAGCCCCGCCCTCACGCATAAAGAGCCTCAATCTGCGCCGCGTACTTCTCGCCGATCGGCCTACGCTTCAGCTTCAGGGTCGGCGTCAGCTCGTCGCCGCCGGGCGCCCACTCGCCGTCGAGTACATGGAAGCGCTTGATCTGCTCCACCCGGGCGAGGCGCTCGTTGCCGCTAGCCACCGCGCGCTCGATCTCGGCGATCGTCTCCGAGTCTTCAGCCGTGGCCCCGCGCGCCGCCAGCGTCTCGTGGTCGAGCACGATCAACGCCACGTTGTAGGGGCGCCGGTCGCCGATCGCCACCACCTGGGCGATCAGCGGCGAGGCGGCCTTCAACTTTGCCTCGATGTTGGCGGGGGACATGTTTTTGCCCGCCGCGTTGATGATCAGCTCCTTCTTGCGATCGACGATCCGCAGGTAGCCGTCCTCGTCGAACTCGCCGATGTCGCCGCTCAGCAGCCAGCCATCCTCGGTTAGCGCCTCGGCGGTCTTCTCGGGCATGTTGCGGTAGCCCTTCATCACAACCGGCCCGCGCACCATCACCTCGCCGTCCTCGGCGAGCTTCACCTCGACGCCTGGGATCGCTGGCCCGACCGTGCCCACCCGCACGGCGCCACCGCGGTTGATCGTCGCCACCGCGGTGGTCTCCGACATCCCCCACAACTCGCAGATCTCGACCCCCATCGCGAGGAAGAACTCGAGTACCTCGGGCGGCGTCGGCGCGGCGCCGACGACGAACCACTCGACCTGGTCGATCCCGAGCGTTTCGCGGATCCTCGAGAACACGAGCTCGTCGGCTTTTTCCCACTCCGCCTGCAGGTCCGCGGGGATGTCCCCGGCCATGTAGGCGGCGACCCGACGGCGACCGATCTCCATCGCCCACTCGGCGGCCTTGCTTTTCTCCTCGTCGGGCTCGGCGGCCATGCCCATCTCGATCGCGGCCTTCAGTTTCTCCCAGATCCGCGGCACACCGCCCCAGATCGTCGGCCTGACCTCGATCGAGTAGGCAACCAGTTCGCGCGGGTCGGGGCAGCAGTACATGCAGCTGCCGTAGAACATCTGCGAGTAGAACAGCCCCCAGCGGTCGGCGACGTGGGCGCTGGGCAGATAGGAGATCGTGCGCCCGCCGGGCGTCGTTGCGTGGACCTGGTCGCCGGCTCGCCACTGCTGGACCATGTTGTCGTGGGTGAGCTGTACCCCCTTCGGCGGCCCGGTGGTGCCGGAGGTGTAGATCAGGCAGAGGACGTCGTCCGGCTCGACCGCGCGCCAGGCGGCCTCGAAGTCAAACTCCGGCTCACCCATCGCCTCCAGCTCCTCGAGCGAGATCGTCCCCTCAGGAGCCTCACCGTCGACCACGACGACGTGCTCCAGCGTCTCGACCCGCTCGCGCGCCTCCAACACGCGATCGAGGAACGCCTGCTCGGTAACGATCACCCGGTTCGCCGCGTCAGCCACGACGTACTCAATCTGCTCCGGAGAAGAGGTGTTGTAGACGGAGAAGCAGGTGGCCCCAAGGTGCATCGCCGCACAATCAGTAAGCACAAACGCCGGCCGGTTGACCAGCATGAACCCAACGGTGTCACCACGCTCAACCCCAAGCTTCGCCAGCCCCGCAGCACGCTTCCGCACCGCCTCGGCGTAGTCACTCCAGCTCGCCTCGTAGTCGGAATCCTTGAACCGCAGTGCCGGGCTATCCGACCACTCTTCGGCGGTGATCTGAAACGCCTCACACATCGTCTCTGCCGAGAGTGCCCGCGGCCGCTCGCTCATCCGCTGACCATACAACGCTTCTCGCGGCGGGTGGCGCGGTAGGGGGTACCACCCCTGAGGAAGCTTTAGCTACCGGAAGGGGTGGTGGGTCCCCTGCCGTGACAGGACCCGCCGCGCCAGATGCGCTTGTCAGAAGAGCGACGAACCAGCGTGTTCCGCGAACTCGACCAGCGGCTGCGGCACGATCCCGAAGAAGATCGCGCCCGCGGCAGCGAGCAGCGCCGGGCCGACGAGGTAGAGACGCTGCCCGGCATCGGGATCGATCGGGTCAGCCTCCGGCGAGGCCCCGGCGATCGCGGGAGCGGCGGCGGTCTCGCTCTCGGGCCGCATCCACATTGCTGCCACCACCCGCAGGTAGTAGGCGAGCGAGATCATCGTGCCGACGGCGATGAAGACGGCAAGCCAGGTGTAGTCGCCTTCGACCAGGGCCTCGATCAGGTAGAGCTTGCCGATGAAGCCGACCGTCGCCGGGAAACCGGCCAGGGCCAGCATCGAGATCGTCATCGGCCAGGCGAGCAGCGGCCGCTCTGCCCCGAGCCCGCGCAGGGCGCGGATGTCGTCGCCGAAGGCGGTCTCGCGCTCGCGCGCGACGATCACGCAGAAGGCGGCGAGGTTCATGAAGAGGTAGCCGGCGAGGTAGAAGACGAGGGCGCTGACGCCGGCCTCGCTTGCCACGACGAGGCCGCCGAGGATGTAGCCGGCCTGGGCGACGCCCGAGTAGCCGAGCAGGCGCTTGAGCGAGTCCTGCCCGAGCGCGCCGACGTTGCCGACGACGATCGAGACCGCGGCGAGTACTGCCAGCGCCGGCTGCCAGTCGCCGGCCTCGCCTGCGAGCGCGACGAGGAAGAAGCGGACGAAGACAGCGAAGGCCACCGCCTTGGTCGCCACCGCCATGAAGGAGGTGATCGGCGTCGGCGCGCCCTCGTAGACGTCGGGCGTCCACTGGTGGAAGGGCGCGATCGAGGTCTTGAAAGCGAGCCCTACGGCGACCAGAGCGATACCGACCAGGACCAGCGGATCGCCGATCAGCCCCGCTTCGTCGATTCCCGCGGCGATCCGGCCGAAGTCGGTCGAGCCCGAGCCGCCGTAAAGGAAGGCCATGCCGTAGAGCAGCGTCGCCGAGCCGAGCGAGCCGACGATCAGGTACTTCAGCCCCGACTCGAGCGATTGCTCGTGGCGCAGGTTGGTCGCGCAGAGGATGTAGAGCGGGATCGAGAGGGTCTCGATCGCGACGAAGAAGCTGACCAGGTTCTGCGCCTGCGCCAGCAGCACCATGCCGAGGACCGAGCCGAGCAGCAATGCATGGTACTCACCTGAGCCGGCTTGCTCGGCGGCAGGCTCGCGGATCGAGAGCAGGACGGCGAAGGCGGCAGCCGCGATCGCGATCAGCGAGATCGCGATCGCCAGGTTGTCGAGTCGCAGCGCCCCGGAGACGAGCGTGACCGGCTCGTTCCAGTTCCAGATCAAAAGGCCGGCGGTCGTCGCCAGCGCGATCAGGGTGAGACCGGGCGCGCTGCGGCGCAGCGGCTTGCTCACGGCCGACATCAGCACGGCGCAGACAGCGGCGGTGAGGGCGATGATCGGCGAGAGCGCCGCGTAGTCGATCTCGGGGGCGGTGAAGTTCATGGGGAGGGCTCAGGCTCGACGATCTTTTTCGCGAGCGAAGGAGAGAGGCAGGGAGGCTCCCCTTCCTGCAGCGACTTTTCGAGTTCGGCGACGGACGAGTTGCCGGTCGTGCAGGTTGAGGCCAGAGCGCCGTAGACAGCCATGTCGGTGCGCTTGAGCACCAGCTGCGGGTAGAGCGCCAGGCCGATGATGCAGAGCACGAGGGGAACGAGGACGAGCCCATCGCCCAAGCCGATCTCACGCGAAGCAACGCCCTCTGGCTTGCGGTTGTGCATCGTGCGCTGGTAGAGGCGCAGCGCGTAGTAAGCCGACATCGCGACGCCGGAGATGGCGACGAAGGCGAAGACGATCTTCTCCTGGAAGAGGCCGTTGAGGATGTAGAACTCGCCGACGAAGTTGGCCGAGCCCGGCATCGCCAGGGTCGCCAGGGTGACGATCAGGAAGAGCGCCGCCAGCACCGGCGCCCGCATTGCCATCCCGCCCATCTCGCGCAGGTCCTCCGAGCCGCTGCGCTCGGCGAGGATCGCGACGATGATGAAGAGCGGCGCCACGACCAGCCCGTGGTTGACCATCTGCAGCACCGCGCCGTCGGCCCCGTCGGCGCGCAGGGCGAAGATGCCGGCGGTGATGAAGCCGAGCTGGGCAACTGAGGAGTAGCCGCCGATCAGGCGCACATTGGTCTGGGTGAAGGCCATCACCGAGCCGTAGAGGATCGAGGCCAGGGCGATCACCAGCACGACCTCCTGGAACTCGATCGTCGCGTCGGGGAAGAGCGGCAGTACGACGCGCAGGAAGCCGTAGGCGCCGACCTTGGCGAGCACCCCTGAGAAGACCGCCAGCACCGGAAGCGGCGCCGCTCGGTAGGCGTCGGGCATCCAGCCGTGCAGAAGGAAGGCCGGCATCTTGACCAGGAAGGCCGCGGCGAAGAACCAGAAGATCCAGCGCTGGCTTCCCTCGCCGATCGGGTCCTGGGCCAGCTCGGCGATCGAGAAGCTGATCTGGCCGCCGTCGGCGGCGATGATCGCGGTGGCGATCGCCGCGACCAGCATCAGCAGCGAGCCGATCAGGGTGTAGACGATCATCTTCAGCGTCGCCGCCGAGGCGGTCGGGCCGCCCTCGCGATCGCTTCCCCAGGCGCCGAAGAGGAAGTAGAACGGGACCAGCATCAGGTCGAAGAAGAGGACGAAGAGGAGCAGGTCCTGGGCGACGAAGGCGCCCAGGGTCGCGGTCTCGCCGAGCAGCATCATCAGGAAGAAGAGGTGGGGGCGCTCCTGCTTGCGCAGGGCGGCGAAGGCGGTGCCGCCGAGCCAGACGACCGCAGTCAGCAGCACGAGGAAGACGTTGAGGCCGTCGATGCCGAGGCTGTAGCGGACGCCCAGGCCGGGGATCCAGCTGGCGTCGTAAGTGTCCTGCAGCCCCGGCGCGGCGGAATCGAAGCCGGCGAGCATGGCGATCGCGATCCCCAGCGTCACCGCCGTGCCCAGCGCCGCCCACCAGCCGACCATCCGCTTTGGCACGGCGAGGCCGGCGAAGCCGAAGATCAGCGGGGTCCAGAGCAGCGAGTTGATCACGATGCGCTCAGCAGGAAGTAGAGGGCGAGCCCGGCGAAGCCGGCGATCAGGAGCAGGGCGTAGCTGCGCACGAAGCCGCTCTGCACGATGCGCACGATGCCGCTTGCCCCGGCTACGGTCTCCTTGGTGCCGGTGACGAGGCCGTCGACGACGATGCGCTCGAAGGTCGAGTTGGCGAAGCGGCCGATCGCAAGCGCCGGGCGGACGATGAGGATGTCGATCGCCTCGTCGAAGTACCACTTGTTGACGGCGAGCTCATAGAGCGGGCGGAAGCGCTGGCGGAAGGCCGCCGGCAGCCCCGGACTCCGCGCCCAGAGCAGCCAGGCGGTGGCGATGCCGAGCAGAGAGATCGCGCCGCCGATCGCGAGGCCGCGCCACTCGGCCCCGACCGAGGGGTGAATCTCGGCCAGCGGTGAGTCGTGGAAGGCTGGCTCGAGGAAGCCGAAGAGGACGTTGTCGACGCCGGGCACCTGGACCAGGCCGGCGAAGAGCGCGCCGACGCCGAGCAGCGCCATCGCAACCGCCATCGGCCAGGATCCCTCGGCGACATTATGGGTCTCGCCCGGGAAGCCGACGTCGGCGTCCTCGATCTCTTCGGTCGCCGGGTTGATCGCGGGCCCGTGGTAGAGCTCGCCGGTGTCGATCAGGTGCTGCGCCTCCTCGCAGGGCCTGCCGGGCAGCACGCGGAAGATCAGGCGGAAGGTGTAGAGCGCGGTGAGGAAGGCGCCGACGTAGCCGCCGATCGCCATCCAGAAGTACATGCCGCCGCGCAGCTCGGCGTAAGCGAGGATCGAGTCCTTGGAGAAGAAGCCCGAGGTGAGCGGGAACGCCGCCAGCGCCAGGCCGCCGATCAGGAGCATCAGCGAGGTGAACCGCATCGCCTTCCAGAAGCCGCTCATCCGGTCGATGTCCTGGCGGTTCGCCATCGCCGAGATGATCGAGCCGGCCGCCATGAAGAGCAGCGCCTTGAAGAAGGCGTGGGTCATCAGGTGGAAGAGGCCGGCCGAGTAGGCGCCGATCGAGACGCCCATGATCATGTAGCCGATCTGGCTCATCGTCGAGTAGGCGATCGCCCGCTTCAGGTCGGTCATCGCGATCGCGATCGTGCCGGCGACGAGCAGCGTCGCCAGGCCGACGAAGGCAGCGATGTCGGCGGCGGTGGGGGCGAGGTAGAAGAGGACGTTGGTACGGGCGATCAGGTAGACGCCAGCGGTGACCATGGTCGCCGCGTGGATCAGCGAGGAGACCGGGGTCGGGCCCTCCATCGCGTCGGGCAGCCAGGTGTGGAACGGGATCTGCGCCGACTTGGCGAAGGCGCCGACCAAGAGCAGCAGGCAGATCGCGGTGATCGTCCACTCGCCCTGGGTGAAGACCTCGGGCGCTTTGGCGAAGACGGTCTCGAAGTCGAAGCTGCCCAATTCTCGGAAAATGAGAAAAGCGGCGAGGACGAGGCCGATGTCGCCGACGACGTTGATCACGAAGGCCTTCATCCCCGCCTTGGTCGCCGTGGTGCGCCGGTACCAGAAGCTGATCAGCGCGTAGGAGGCGAAGCCGACGAAGGCCCAGCCGACGATCAGCAGGACGAAGTTGCCGGCGAGGACCAGCAGCAACATCGAGAAGACGAAGAAGTTGAGGTAGGCGAAGAAGCGGTGGTAGCCCTCGTCGGACTTCATGTATCCGAACGAGTAGAGGTGGATCAGGGTTGAGACCCCGGTGACGACGAGGATCATGAAGGTGGAGAGCTGATCGACGTAGATGCCGAGGTCGACGTCGAGCCCGCCGGCGCTGGCGTAGGTCCACAGCGTCGAGGCGTGGTGGCGCGACTCGGGCTCGTCGCCGAGCAGGTTGAGCAGGGCGGCGACCGCGCAGAGGAAGGCGAGCCCGATCGCCGCGGTGCCGATGACGCCGGCGACACGCGCCGGGATCACCCGGAAGCCGAGCGAGATCGCGATCGAGCCGAGCAGCGGCAGCAGCAGGACCAGCCAGGCCCAAAATGAAACGCTCACGCTGTCCTCCCCGCGCTCATCCGCGCAGCTCCCGCAGCTCATCGACGTCGAGCGGCAGCTTGCGGCGGAAGATCGCCACGATCAGGCCGAGGCCGACGACGACCTCGCAGGCGGCGACGACCATCACCACGAGGGCGAAGACCTGCCCCTCCTGGTTGCCGACCATGCGGCTGAAGGCGACCAGGGCGAGGTTGCCGGCGTTCAGCATTAGCTCTAGGCAGAGCAGGATCACGACCGGGCTGCGGCGCAGGAGGATGCCCATGGCGCCAACTGCGAAGAGCAGGGAGGAGAGGACGACGTACCACTCGATGCTCATGCCGACTCCCGATTGCGACCGGCGAGCACGACTGCGCCGACCGCTGCCAGCAGAAGCAGGATCGAGCTGGCCTCGAAGGGCACCAGGAACTTCTCTAGGAGGAGGGTTCCGATTGCTGCTGGGTCTCCGAAGCCGGCTTTTACGTCGGGGCCGTCCGTTCCGAGCGCCAAAAGAGAGGAAGCGAGAACTGCTATTGCTAGCTCGATGAAGATCGCTATTCCCAGTAGGGGGGCTAGGAGGCGTTGGCCGGGGATCGGGTTCCAGGCTGACTCGTCGGTGCCGCCTACATAGGCGACTACGAAGACGTAGAGGACCATTACTGCGCCGGCGTAGACGACCACCTGGGCGGCGGCGATGAAGGCCGAGCTGAGCAGGAGGAAGAGCACCGCCAGCGAGAAGAGGTGGACGATCAGCGCCAGCACGCTGTAGAAGGGGTTGCGCATTGCGACGACCCCGATCGCGCCGCCGAGGGCGCCGAGAGCGGCGCCGAAGAAGAGGATCTCTTCCACTACTCGCCCTCGGCTTTCAGCGGCGTCCGCTCGAGCGGCTCGGCGAGCAGCATCTCCTTGGTGAAGATCAGGTTCTCGCGGTCGTAGTCGGCCATCTCGTAGTCGTGGCCCATCGTGATCGCGTCGAAGGGGCAGGCGATCTCGCAGTAGCCGCAGAAGATGCAGCGCGAGAGGTTGATCTCATAGACGGCGGCGTAGCGCTCGCCCGCCGAGACCCGCTCGCCGGGGATGTTCTCGGCGGCGACGACGCGGATGCAGTCGGCCGGGCAGGCGGCGGCGCAGAGTGAGCAGCCGACGCACTTCTCCAGCCCGGTGTCCTCGAACTTGTGCAGTTTGTGGCGGCCGCGGAAGCGCGGGTAGACGGGAGTCTTCTCCTCCGGGTACTCGATCGTCAGCGGCCCCTCGATCAGCCGCGCCATCGTCGTCTTCAGCCCGCGCAGGGTCTCGCCGAAGGCGCGGTAGGCGCCGCCGACTCCACCGGGCTCCGGCCCGCGCTGGACCTCGACCACGTCTTTGTCCTTGAGGTAGGGAAATTCGCTCATGAGCCGACCCCCCTTGGCGAGTTACCGGCGTATTTAGGGGGGTAAGTCGCCAAGGCCATCACGTCACTACCACCAGTACTGCAGTTACAAGGACGTTCAGGGTTGCCAAAGGCAAGAGCACCTTCCAGCCGAGGCTCATCAATTGGTCGTAGCGCAGCCGCGGCAGCGTCGCCCTCACCCAGATGAAGAGCAGCACCAGCCCCATCATCTTGGCCAGCATCCAAATCGGGTCGAGGAAGCCCGGCCCTGGGCCCATCCAGCCGCCGAGGAAGACTGCGGCGGCGATCCCCGACACGACGAGGATCTCCATGTATTCGACCAGGAGGAAGCTGCCGAAGCGCATGCCGCCGTACTCGGTCATGAAGCCCTGCACCAGTTCGGCGTCGGCCTCGGGCATGTCGAACGGGGTGCGGTTGGTCTCGGCAAATCCGGCCAGCATGAAGATCAGGAAGCCGACGAACTGGGGGACGATGAACCACATTGCGCCCTGGGCGTGGACGAGGTCGACCAGCGAGAGCGAGCCGCCCATGATGATCGCGCCGAGCAGCGCCAGGCCCATCGCCACCTCGTAGGAGATCAGCTGGGCGGCGCCGCGCATCGCGCCGAGCAGGCTGTATTTGGAGCCCGAGGCCCAGCCGCCGAGCAGCACGCCGTAGAAGGCGATCGAGCCGACGGCGAAGAAGTAGAGCAGGCCAATCGGGACGTCGATCCCGTAGAGGCCGACGCCGTCCTGGACGTCGCCCCAGGGAATGATCGCCAAGGCGAGGACGCCGGAAAGGACCGGCAGGAGAGGCCCGAGGATGAACAGCGATTTGATCGCGTTGTCCGGCATGAAGGCCTCCTTGCTGAGCAGCTTGCCGACGTCGGCAAGCGGCTGCAGGATGCCGAACGGGCCGACCCGGTTGGGGCCGTAGCGGTGCTGGAAGCGGCCGATCAGCTTGCGCTCGAGCACCGTCATCAGCGGCAAGATGCCGAAGATCACAGCGAAGATCACCAGCGACTTGACGATCATCACCCAGGTCGCTTCGACGTACTGGGTGTCGGCGATCGGCAGCATCAGCCGCTGACCCTCTCGATCGTGACGCTGACCGGCAAGCCGTTGAGCAGGCCGTTGGCGTTGTCTTCGCTCGTTCCCTCGATCAGGAAGCAGACGCCCTGCTCGATCCGCTCGCAGATCTGGACCGAAGCTTCAACGGCCGAGCCGTTCTGAGCGACACGCACTGTGTCGCCGTTGCTCAGACCCAACCGCTCGGCATCAGACAAAGACAGCTCGACGCGCTGCTGCGGTTGCAGGAACTTGAGGGGCGGGTTGAGCTCGGTGATTGGGCCGGCCCACAGGTCGCGGTAGGTGCCGAGCGCTAGGGAGGCCGCCGGCACCTCCCCCTCACTCGCAGCTTGGCTGGATCGCTGGTTGTCGTCCGCCGGCGCTTTAGAGGCCAACTGCGCAAAACGTTCGGAGGGGACCCCGACGTCGCCCTCGCTCGATGCGTCGCCGGGAGCTGGGAGGGACGCGGCGGCATCGCGGTCTTGCCAGCGCACACCCCGACCTGCAATCTCTGAATCGTCGATACCCGCGTAGAACGGGACCGCGTCGGTGAGAGCTGCGAGGGCTGAGGGCTGGGAGGTGATGCCCGTGTCGTGGCCGAGCGCTAGGGATAGCTCGGCTAGGACGCCCCAGTTCGGGCGGATGTCGCCTGGGCGGGAAGCACTTGGCCTTACCCGCTGTAGTCGTCCATCCGGGTGCGTCACGGTGCCGTCTTTCTCGGCGTGGGTCTCGAGCGGGAAGACGACGTCGGCCATTGCGGTGGTGGCGTTCTCGAAGGTTGAGAAGACGATGAGGTGGTCGGCTGCGGAGAGGGCTCGTTGCCAGGCTGCCGTGTCCGGGAAGTCGCGCAGGGGGTCTGCGCCGAAGAGGAGGAGGGTCTTCAGCTCGCCTGACTCGAGGGCGGCGCGGATCTGCTCGGTGCTCTTGCCCGTGGTGGCTTCGGCGAAGCCTGGGCCGGCGTCGGGGAGGCAGCCGGCCTCGCGCAGGCCGCGGGCGTTGGTCACGTCTGGGATTTCGAGCAGGCCGCTGTTGTCTTTGTCGGCTAGGTCGAGGGCGGCGGCTACGTCAAGCAGGGTGGCCGTTGCTTCCTCGCCCTCGCGGCTGATGCGCTCGCCCCAGAGGATCACGACCTTCTCCGCGTTCTTGAGGACATCGGCGACGGAGGAGGCGCTTCCCTGGTCGTCCAAGCGCAGGGAGGCGGAGAGCTCGGAGAGGAAGTGCGTTGCCTCGCCGGGGGCGTAGCGGGCGACCGCCTCGGCACCGCCGTCGAGCGTCGTCGGGCGGTCGATGGCGAGTGCCAGCTTGGCGCCGTTGCGGCGCATCGCCTTGCGGATCCGCAGGTCGAGGATCGGCGAGCTGTGCAGGGGGTCGGAGCCGACGAGGAGGATCGCGTCGGCATCGTCGATGTCGCGCACCTGCGCCGAGAGCTCGGGCTGGGCGAGCTGCAGCAGGGTGTCGCGGCTCGGACCGCCGGAGATTCGCGACTCGACGTGGGGCGAGCCCAGCGCTTCGCGCAGGATGCGCTGTACGAGATAGCCCTCCTCGTTGGAGGCGTCGCCGACGATCGCGGCGACCCCGCTTGATGCATCCGACATTGACCCCCCTCTGGTGTGGTCAATGTCGGATGCGCCGGATAGCGCCTCGGCCGCTTTCGCGATCGCGTCATCCCAGGCGGTGGCGCCACCGCGCAGGCGCGGCCCGCTCACCCGCTCCTCGGCGGCGAACATCTCGAAGCCGTAGCGGCCGCGGTCGCAGAGCCAGCCGTCGTCGACGTCGGGGTTGTCGCGGGCGATCACCCGTTTCACCTGCTCGTCGCGGACGGTGAAGCTGACGTTGCACTGGCTTGGACAGAGCGTGCAGACCGAGCCCGCCTGCTCGATGTCCCAGGGCCGCGCGCGGAAGCGGTAGGTGTAGCTGGTCAGCGCCCCGACCGGGCAGAGGTCGGTGATGTTGCCGTGGAAGGGGTCGACGTAGGGGCGGTCGTCGAAGGTACCGACGAAGGTGCGGTCACCGCGCTCCAGCAGCTGCAGCTGGGAGTCCTCGGAGACCTCCTGGCTGAAGCGCACGCAGCGGTAGCAGAGGATGCAGCGCTCGCGGTCGATCGCGACCAGCGGCGAGAGCTCGATCGGCTTCTCGAAGTGCCGCTTCTGGTCGGTCATGCGGCTCTTGCCCGGTCCCCAGCCCTGCGTGATGTCCTGCAGCGGGCACTCGCCGCCTTTGTCGCAGACGGGGCAGTCGAGCGGGTGGTTGACGAGCAGGAACTCGACCACGGCGCTCTGCGCGTGTTTGACCTGCTCGGTGCGGGTGTGGACGACCATGCCGTCGCGGACCGGGGTCGAGCAGGAGGTCTGCAGTTTCGGAATCCCCTCGACCTCGACCAGGCACATGCGGCAGGCCCCGACCGGCTCGCCCAGCTTCGGCTCGTAACAGAAGACCGGGATCTCAACGTCGCCCCGCTTCGCCGCGTCGTGCAGCATCTCGCCCTCGGTTGCGGCCACCTCGCGGCCGTCGATAACGATCGTTACCGCGCGGCTCACGTCGCAGCTCCCAGGACCTCTGCGGGGGCCTGGACGACGGCGACCCGCTCGCTCGCTTCGTCCATCACCTGCTCGAACTCGCCGCGGAACTTCTTCACCATCGCGCTGACCGGCATCGCCATCGAGTCGCCGAGCACGCAGAGGCAGTGGCCCATGATGTTGTCCTGGACCGAGCTGATGATGTCGAGGTCCATCGGGGTCGCCTCGCCGCGCACGACCCGCTCCAGCATCTTCACCGTCCAGTTCGTTCCCTCCCTGCACGGCGTGCACTTGCCGCAGGACTCGTGGTGGTAGAAGCGCGCGGTGCGCAGCGCCATGTGCGGGATCGAGACGCTGTCGTCGGCGACGATGATCGAGCCCGAGCCGAGCATCGAGCCCGCCTCGGCCATCGCCTCGAAGGAGTAAGGGAGGTCCATCCCCTCCGCGGCGGTCAGCACCGGGGCCGATGAGCCGCCGGGGTAGAAGGCCTTGATCTCGCGACCCTCGAGCGGTCCGCCGGCGAGGTCGTAGATCAGCTCACGGGTGGGAATGCCCAGCTCGACCTCGTAGTTGCCGGGTCGGCGCACCCCGCCGGAGACCGAGACCACCTTGGTCCCAGGTGACTGCTCGGTGCCGAACCCTTTGAACCACTCGGCGCCGTGGGCGACGATGCGCGGCACGTTGGAGAGGGTCTCGACGTTGTTGATCAGGGTCGGTCCGCCGTAGAGCCCCTGCACCGCGGGGAAGGGGGGCTTGAGGCGCGGGTTGCCGCGCTTGCCCTCGAGCGCGTCGAGCAGCGCCGTCTCCTCGCCGCAGATGTAGGCGCCGGCGCCGCGGTGGACGATCAGCTCGAGGTCGCGGCGCGAGCCGAGGATGTCCTTGCCGAGATAGCCCGCCCCGTACGCTTCGGCGACCGCCGCGTCGAGGATGTCCGCTTGGGAGTCGTACTCGCCGCGGATGAAGATGAAGGCGTGGCCGGCGTCGGCGGCGATCGCGGCGATCGCGATCCCCTCGATCAGCTGGTGCGGGTTGCGCTGCATCAGCTCGCGGTCCTTGAAAGCGCCCGGCTCGGACTCGTCGGCGTTGCAGCAGAGGTACTTGGCCATATCGCCGCGGGGCAGGAAGGAGGCCTTTTTGCCCATCGAGAAGCCGGCGCCGCCGCGACCACGCAGGCCGGAGTCTTCGAGCTCCTTG
Source organism: uncultured Solirubrobacterales bacterium (assembly GCA_963824215.1). GTDB lineage: Bacteria > Actinomycetota > Thermoleophilia > Solirubrobacterales > 70-9 > VRUE01. Next base: position 649,933 of record CAWGOE010000001.1, read on the forward strand.
AGGATCTCCTCGGCCTCCAGCTCGCGGTAGGCCTTCTCCAGCGTCGCGTAGCCGCCGTAGCCCTTATAGCCGTCGATCGTGCGCAGCGCCGGGTCCTCGGCGTGCTCAAGCAGGACGCGCGTCTCAGGCATTGCCGCCCCCGTTCGCGCTGGCGGCGTCGCCCGCCAGCGGCCGCTGCTCCAGTGCCTTGCCCGGCAGCACACCCTCGCCCGCAAGCAGCTGGTCGATCGCCGTCCGCGCTTCGCCCGGCTCGAGCGGGCCGAAGTAGCGCTCGTCGATCGAGGCCATCGGGGCGATGTCGCAGGCGCCGAGGCACTCGAAGCCGGTAACGAAGAGGTCCTCCGCCTCGCCCGCCGCGGCGCGGAAGGCGTCGAGCAGCTCGTCGCCGCCGCGCATCCAGCAGCTGATGTTGGTGCAGACGGCGACTTTGTGGGAGCCGACCGGCTCGGTGTGCAGCAAGTCGTAGAAGGAGGCGACCGACTCGAGGTAGGCGGGGGTGACCCGCATCACTGCGGCGGCCTGGCGGATCCCCTCAGGCGTGCACCACCCGTATAGCCGCTGCACCGCCCACAGCGCCGGGATCGAGACCGAGTGCCGGTCCGGGTAGCGGCCCATCAGCGTCTCGATCTGCTCGCGCAGCTCACGAGGACAGTCCACTTCATGAAGCTCGGGAACCAGCTCAGGAGAGCGCTCTGGGATCCGACCTTGGCTGACGGCCTGGTCGACCGGAAAGTCAGCCATGAGCTTTCCTTCCGCGGGTGGCGCGGCGGCGGGGGTCCCCCATAGCGGAGGACTCCAAAGGAGTCCGAGCACATGGGGGAGGGCCGCCGTGACAGGACCCGCGGCCGAGAGCAATGTCTTTCACCGATCCACCCCTCCGAGGATCGGGTCGAGCATGCCGAGGCTGCAGATCATGTCGGCGACGTAGCTGTTGACGGACATGTCCTTGAAGGCCTGCAGGTTGACGAAGGAGGGGTCGCGGAAGTGGACCCGCGCCGGCTTCGAGGAGCCGTCGGCGAGGACGAAGCAGCCGAGCTCGCCGCGCGGCGACTCGATCGCGTAGTAGACCTCGCCGGCCTCGACCCGGTAGCCCTCGGTGACGAGCTTGAAGTGGTGAATCAACGACTCCATCGAGGTCGAGAGCTCTGAGCGCGGCGGCAGCACGTACTTGCGGTCCTCAGCGATGAACGGGCCCTCGGGCAGCGCGTCGAGGGCCTGCTCGACGATCCGCACCGACTCGACCATCTCGGCGACCCGCACGCGGTAGCGGTCGTAGTTGTCGCCGACCGTGCCGACCGGAACGTTGAACTCCATCTCGGGGTAGGCGAGGTAGTCAAAGGTCTTGCGCAGGTCCCAGGGCTCGCCGGCCGCGCGCAGCAGCGGCCCGGTCACACCCAGCTCCAGCAGCCGCTCACGCGGCACGATCCCGGTCCCCTTGGTTCGCGAGAGGAAGACCTCGTTGCGGTCGAGCAAGTCTTGGTACTGGCCGACGCGGATCGGCATTTCGGCGATGAATTCGCGCAGCTTCGCCTCGAAGCCGAGCGGGATGTCCTCGATCACGCCGCCGACCTGGAAGTAGCGGGTGTGCATCCGCTGCCCGGTCGCCATTTCGAAGAGGTCGAGGATCTTGTCGCGCTCGCGGAAGCAGTACCAGAGCATCGAGATCGCGCCGAGGTCGAGCGCGGTCGTCCCTAGCCAGACGAGATGGGAGTGGATCCGGTTGAGCTCGAGGAAGATCATCCGCAGGTATTTGGCGCGGGGCGGGATCTCGAGGTCGACGAGCCGCTCGACCGCGCCGCAGAAGGCCTCCATCTGGAAGAAGTAGGAGACGTAGTCCATCCGCTCGACGAAGGGGATGACCTTCCAGTAGCTCTTGTCCTCGCAGGACTTTTCGATCCCGGTATGGACGTAGCCGATCACCGGCTTCAGGTCCCGCACCATCTCGCCTTCGAGGTCGACGACCAGGCGCAGCACCCCGTGCGTGGCGGGGTGGTGCGGCCCAATGTTGATCGTCATCACCTCGGTGTCGAGCGATGACGCAAGCCGCTGGCCCGCGGGTCCTGTCGGCGCAGGGGACCCACCTCCCCTTCCGGTAGCTAAAGCTTCCTCAGGGGAGGTCCCCCCTACGCCGCCACCCGTGGGAGAGAGGCTGGTGTCGGGAGCTTCAGCCATACGCGCGCTCGTTGTACGTAAACGTCACCGGCTCGCCACCCACTGGGAAGTCGCGTCGCTGGGGCCAGCCCACGTAGTCATCCGGCAGCAGGATCCGCGTCAGATCGGGATGGCCTCTGAACACAATCCCGAAGAAGTCAAAGACCTCCCGCTCCTGAAACTCCGCCGTCGGGAAGAGCTCCACGCACGAGTCGATCTCCGGGAGCGCCTCTGCCGCGGGTGGCGCGGTAGGGGGTACCACCCCCGAGGAAGCTTTAGCTACCGCAGGGGGTGGTGGGTCCCCTGCCGTGACAGGACCCGCGGCCGACGGGCCATGAAGCATCGCTTTCACCCTGAGGCGCTCAACCCGATCCCGGTTCAGCAGCTCGTAGTGGACCGCGAAGCGAGGTTGAGCTGGGAGGTAGTCAGCAGCGTGCAGGCTGGAGAGGAAGTTGTAGCCCTGGCCCGGCGCGTCGCGCAGCCAGGTGAGCACGGCGATGATCTGGGTTGGGTCGACGACCAGCGCTGGCTGACCGCGGTCGAAGCTGGTGTCGAGCACTGCGCCGGGGTGGTCCTGCTCGATCTCGCCCCGGATTAGCTCGAGTCCGGGGGCGTCAGGCACGGATCAGCCCTCGCGCCTCTTCGTAGGCCGCCGCCGCCTCCGGGCTCGGTTCGCTGCGTAGCCCGCCGCGGGCCCACTCCTCGGTGCCGGCGGCGTTGTAGCGCTGGCGCCAGCCTTGGTCGGGGTTGCCCATGATCTTGCGCTGCAGCTTGGTGAAGCCGTAGAGGACCGCCTCTGGCCGCGGTGGGCAGCCGGGGATGTGGAGGTCGATCGGCATGAACTTATCCGCCCCCTGGACGACTGCGTAGTTGGAGAACATGCCCCCAGAGGAGGAGCAGGCGCCCATCGAGATCGCCCACTTCGGCTCCAGCATCTGGTCGTAGAGGCGGCGGACGACCGGCGCCATCTTGATCGAGACCCGACCCGAGAGGATGATCATGTCCGCCTGGCGCGGCGAGGCCCGCAGCGCCTCGGCGCCGAAGCGGGCGAGGTCGTAGCGGGCGGTGACCAGCGAGATCGGCGCCTCGATTGCGCAGCAGGCGAGGCCGAAGGTGAGCGGGAAGCACGAGTTCGCCCGCGCCCAGCCGAGCAGCTTCTCGAAGTTGGTCATCACGACTTTTTCCTCGACGTAGCGCTCCAGCTCCTCGCCCTCGAGGTCGCCGCGCAGCATGTCGCGGGCGCGCAACTGGCGGTCACGCATCGTCTGTCGCTCTACCTCCAATCGAGCGCACCCTTCCGCCAGACGTAGACGAAGGCGATCAGCAGCAGGACGACGAAGACGACCAGCTCGCCGAGCACGAAGAGGCTGTCGGCGTCCTCGAGGATGACGCCAATCGGGTAGAGGAAGACCACCTCGATGTCGAAGAGGATGAAGAGCATCGCGATCAGGTAGAAGCCGACGCCGAAGCGCATCCCGCCCGAGGGCTCGACCGGGATGCCCGACTCGTACGGCTCGCCCTGGCGGCGGCTCGCGGCGGTCTGCTTCTGCGGCCGCTTCGGCCCGATCACGTGATTGAGCAGGACGAAGGCGGTGCCAACGCCGAGACCGAGCAGGGCGAAGACGAGGATCGGTAGATAGCTCTTCAGCATTGGGGTGGAGGTGCGGCGGCCGTTTCGAGCGGGCGCTCCCCGCGCCGCGCTTTCGTCGCCTGCACTCGCTGTTATACACCCACCTTGTGACAACTTGCTACATAGTGATTTTCCGCATCAGCAAGCCGAATCCCGACCCTTTCGGGCGGATTTAGGGTCGATGGCGGCCGTTCACCTCGTGGTCGGTTGCGCGCTGATCGTCCTCAACGCCGCCGCCTTTGGCTTCGGCGGCATCGCCTGGCTGCGTCAGAGCCCCTCGGTCCCCTTCTGGTACCTGCTGCGCAGCGCCCAGGCGGCCGTCTTCCTGCAGGCGCTGCTCGGCGGCCTTCTGCTGCTCACGGGCCACGAACCAGCAGACGAAATTCACTATCTCTACGGTGTCCTGCCGCTTGTCGTCTCCTTCCTCGCGGAGGGCGCTCGCGCCGGGGCCGCCCAGCGCGAGCTCGGCGACATCGACTTCGAGGCACTCCCCGCTTCCGACCAGCAGGACCTGGCCCTGGCCATAGTCCGCCGCGAGATGGGGATCATGGCGGTCAGCTGCGGCGTCATCCTCTTCCTCGGCCTGCGCGCCGCCGGAACCAGCGGCGCCTTCTGAGCCGCGCTCTTACAGGGGTCTGAGGTGTCACACTTTGTGTGATGTCAGAGTCCAAGCTGCAGGCGGGGTGGGAAGACGAATTCCGAGAATTAAAGCCCTCCTTTGAAAGCCTTAAGGACGAGGCAATCTTCACCTTAGAAAAGGGTGCTCAGGCAAAAGGAATCAAGACCCATTGGATAGGCGGCAGGGTCAAGAGCATCAAAAGCATAGGTGACAAGGCTCGAAAGAAGGACTACAGCGACCCGATTGCAGAGGTCGAGGACATCATTGGTGTGCGAGTGGTCGTACTTTTCCTGTCGGACCTTCCACGGCTCGACGAGCTCATTGCCGAATCGTTCGAAATTCTCGATGAAGAAGACAAGGTGGTGGGTGGCGATCCAGCATCCTTCGGCTACATGTCCACCCACTACCTCGCGTCTCTTCAAGACATCCATTCGGGGCCTCGCTATGACGACCTGAAGGGGATTACGTTCGAGATTCAGGCGCGCACGATTGTGATGGACGCGTGGGCAAACGTGTCGCACTATCTCGACTACAAGGGAGAATCGAGCATCCCAGAGACGCTGCGCAAGGATTTCTATGCCTTGAGTGGCCTCTTCTACGTTGCCGACCAGCACTTCGAGCTCTTTTCAGAACGGGCTAGTGAATCGCAGGCGCGTGCAGAGAGGGAGCTTCAAATGCAATTAAGCACTGTGGTGCCGATCGACCTCGACACTGTTGCCGCCTTTCTTGCGTACCGGTATCCCGACCGGGAGCACTCGGACCGGGCCTCGATCTCCGAGTTTGTCGAGGAGATCGTCGAGGTGGGCTACGAGAACCTTGCCGCACTTGCGAAAGCGCTTGACCGGGGGGAAGACAGCTTTCTCAAATACGAGGCAACTCACCCACCCGATCCCGACGAGGATGAGGAGTGGGACGTAGAGGAACTGCTGGCGGCCGACAAATACCAGGATCTGGGCGCTGCTCGTTTATCGCTGGCAATGGCTGATCAAAGTTACTCTGACGCCAAATACGACGGCGAGTTTAGTGCGTAGCAGACGGGGATCCAGTCCGTTGGCGCCAAGTGGGCGTTGTCGAAGCACGTGATCGACTTCTGGGTGTGGCATCAGCCAAGCAGCCGGTACCCGCCCCCGTGGAAGACGAGCGGATCGCCGTCGCTCGTCTCCAGCGCGGTGACCTCGCCGGTGACGATCACGTGGTCGCCGCCGGCGATCACGTCGCGCAGGTCGCAGGCGACGAACGCGAGGGCGTCGTCGATCACGGGGATGCCGTCGCTCTCGTGCCAGGCGACGCCGTCCCACTTGTCCGCGACCGGGGCCTTGGTTGCAAAGGAGCGGGCGATCGACTCTTGTCCGGCGTGCAGGACGCTGATGCCGAAGCGGTTGGCCGCCTGCACGGCGAGCAGGGTGCGCGAGCCGCGGTCGAGGCAGGCCAGCATCAGCATCGGCTCGATCGAGAGCGAGCTGACCGCGTTGGCGGTTGCGCCGGCCGGCCCCTGCGGCCCAGAAGCCGCCACGACGGTCACTCCGGTGGGCAGCATCCCCATCGCGGCACGGAAGCTGGCGGGGTCGGGCGGACTCATCGCTGGTCCGGACAATATGATGCGCGCCGCGTGCGACCTGCACTGGCAATAGCCCTGGCCGCCCTGGCCGCCCTCGTTCTCGCCGCCTGCGGGTTCGGTGAGGAGGGCATCGCCGTATCCCAAGACGACCCTGACTACAACGGGGCCGTGATCTTCTCCACCCACTGCAGCGGCTGCCACACCTTGAGCGCCGCCGGCACGCAGGGAACCGGCAATCGCAGCGAGCGCACGCAGGGGCCGAACCTCGACCAGCGAACCGAGACCTACGACGATGCTCTCTTCGCAATTCAGAACGGCGGCTTCTCCGGGGCGATCATGCCCCAGAACATCGTCGTCGGCGAGGAGGCCGAAGCGCTGGCTCGCTTCGTCGCCAAGTACGCGGGCTCAGAAGCTGAAGAATCGCCCCGCCCCGGCCAGACGCCCTAGCCGGAGCCTTCGATGCTCGACCTGAAGCTGATCCGCTCCGACCCCGAGCGGGTCAAGGCGGCGCTGGCGCGGCGCGGCGCGGCCGAGGACGTCGACGCCCTGCTTGCCTTAGACGGGCGGCGACGCGAGCTGCTGCCCGAGATCGAGGGGGCCCAGGCGGAGCGCAAGACGCTCTCCAAGCAGATCGGCGAGGCGAAGCAGCGCGGTGAGGATGCCGAGGAGCCGATGGCGGCTGTGCAGGGCCTCAAGCAGAAGATCGAGGACGGCAAAGCCGAGCTGGAGCGGGTCGAAGCCGAGCTGGAGCGCGTCGCCGCGGCGCTCCCCAACCTGCCCGACCCCGACGCCCCCGACGGGATGAGCGAGGAGGACGCCGTCGTTCTGCGCGAGGTCGGGGAGCGACCGAGTTTCGATTTCGAGCCGCGCGACCACCTTGAGATCGGTATCGAGCTGGGCCTGATCGACATGGAGTCCGCGGCGCGGCTCTCGGGCTCGCGCTTCGCCTACCTCAAGGGCGACCTCGTGATGCTCGAGCTGGCGCTGGTCCGCTACGCCCTCGACCTGGTGCGGGGTGAGGGGCACGAGCCCGTCGTGCCGCCGGTCCTGGTCCGCGAAGAGGCGCTCTACGGGACCGGCTTTTTGCCCGGCGACCGCGATCAGATCTACGAGGTGCCGAAGGACGACCTCTTCCTGGTCGGCACTTCGGAGGTCGCTCTGGCCGGACTGCACGCCGACGAGATCCTCGAGGCCGAGCAGCTGCCGTTGCGCTACGCCGGCTTCTCACCCTGCTTTCGTCGCGAGGCGGGCGCCGCCGGCCGCGACACCCGCGGCATCTTCCGCGTGCACCAGTTCGACAAGGTCGAGATGTTCTCTTTCGTCGAGCCCTCCGAGTCGGCCGCCGAGCACGAGCGCCTGCTGGCGATCGAGGAGCGGATCCTCACCGAGCTGGAGATTCCCTACCGGGTCGTCAACGTCGCGGCCGGCGACCTCGGCGCGCCGGCGGCGAAGAAGTACGACTGCGAGGCGTGGATTCCGAGCCAGGGCCGCTACCGCGAGCTCACGTCTTGCTCGAACACGACCGATTATCAGGCCCGTCGCCTCAGTTGTAGGTATCGACCTGCCGATAACGAAGCAATCCAGGCGGTTCACACCCTAAATGGGACCGCCGTTGCCGTAGGACGGACGATGATCGCGCTGATTGAGAACCGCCAAGATCGAGCAGGCGGGTTTACCCTACCTAATATTCTGTATGACTATGGCTCCCCTGAGAGGATCGTTGCAAGATGAGCGCCAGCCTTCGCGACGCTAAGCGCGTCGTCCTTTGCGACGACCACGAGATCGTCCGCGATGCGATCAAAGCGCGGATGGCCGGCACCAACGCGCTGCAGATCGTCGGCGAGGCGTCGAACGGTCGCGATGTCGTCGACGTGGTCAAGGAGCTCGAACCCGACGTCCTGATCATCGACGTCGAGCTTCCCAGGCGCGACGGCATCGAGGCGACCAAGGAGGTGCTCAAGGTTCGGCCGCGGACCAAAGTGATCATCTTCACGGCACACGCCCAGCCCGACCTGCTGGCGCTCGCGCTGCGCGCCGGCGCTTCCGGCTACGTCTTGAAGTCCGCGCCGGCCGAGGACATCGCCCGCGCCGTCAAAGCCGTCACCGGTGGCGGCACCTTCCTCGGCGGCGACTTCGCCGGCGGCAAGCCCTCGGAGGTGGAGAAACTCCTGCTGCTCTCGCCGCGCGAGCGGCAGATTCTCGAGCTGCTGGCCGAGGGCCTGCGGGTGAAAGAGATCGCCGAACGGCTCGGTCTCAGTCCGGCCACCGTCCACACCCACGTCCGCAACGCGATCAAAAAGCTCGAAGTCGATACCCGCACCGAGGCCGTCGCGCTCGCGGTCAAGTTCAGCTACCTCGGCGCGGTCGGGGGCTCGAACTAGCCCCCGAGCCTCAGCTGCGCTTCAGCTCTAGGGCGCAGCCGTTGATGCAGTAGCGCTGCCCGCCCCGCTCCGGCGGTCCGTCGTCGAAGACGTGTCCCAGGTGGGCGTCGCAGTGCTTGCAGACGACCTCGGTGCGCCGCATCATCAGGCTGTTGTCCGGCCGCAGCTCGACGTGCTCGAGGTTGACCGGCTCGGTGAAGCTGGGCCAGCCGGTGCCCGAGTCGAACTTGGTGTCAGAGGAGAACAGCTCGCTGCCGCAGCAGACGCAGCGGTACATGCCGCTGCTTTTCTCGTCTACGTAGGGGCCGGTGAAGGGGCGCTCGGTGGCTGCGTTGCGCGTTACCTCGTATTGCTCTGGCGTTAGCTCTTTGCGCCACTGCTCGTCTGACTTCTCGATCTTCTCCATTAGTCAAGGGTAGAGGGCGTCGGGAGTCGCCTCGAGAGTGCCTATGCCGCCTTCGGCGACGAATTTGGTGCCGCTTCGCGGCGGAATCACTCCGCGGTGCCGAACAGCGAGGCACTCTCAAGGCGACTCCCGACGCCCATACGATGCCGAGCGTGTCAGGAGCGTTCTACGAGAAAGCTGGTGACGGGTTCGTTGCTACGGAGCTGACCCGCGGGCCGTGGGATCCGGGGGCGCAGCATGCTGGTCCTCCCTCAGCTTTGCTGGGTCGAGCCATTGAGGGGGTCGAAGGTGCTGATGGCTTTCAGGTCGCGAGAGTCACCTTTGAGATCTTGAAGTCGGTGCCGATTGGGCCTATGCGGGTTGAGGCTGAGGTGGTGCGGCCGGGGCGGTCGGTGCAGATGATTGAAGCCACGCTTTCCGGCGAGGACGGGCCGCTGATGGTCGCCCGGGCCTGGCGGATCCGGAGCGGTGAGATTGAGATTCCTGACGATGTGCTCACCACGCCGGCGGCGCCTCCCGGTCCAGAGGAGGGGGGCAAGCCGGAGTTCTTCTCGACTGGCCAGGACGTCGGCTACCACACGGCGATGGAGTGGCGATCGGTTGGGGGCGGCTTTCGCGAGCCTGGGCCGGCGACGGTTTGGATGCGGATGGGATGTCAGCTCGTCGCCGGCGAGGAGCCGAGCCCGCTGCAACGCACGCTCGTCGCTGCCGACGTCGGCAATGGGATCAGCGCCGTGCTCGACTGGAGCCGCTTTCTCTTCATCAACGTCGATCTCAGCGTCTACTTGGAGCGAATGCCGGAGGGCGAGTGGGTTTGCGTCGACGCCATCACGCTGCCGCAGCGCAACGGAATCGGCACCGCCGAGTCGGTCCTCTCTGACGAGCGCGGCCGCATCGGCCGCGCCGCCCAGGCGCTGCTCATCGCCGAACGCTGAAGCAACTGATCTTCAGGCGGGGAGGGGGCGCCTTCGGGTCGGGACCGCGAAGGCGATCGTCGCCACGGCGACGAGGGCAATCGCGGAGGAGAAGAGGAAGGCGCCCTCGTAGTTGGTCAGGGCCGCTGCGATGCCGGCCAGCGGCGCGCCGAAGCCGATGCCGGCGTCGAAGAAGGCGGTGAAGGTGCCGAGGGCGGCGCCGCGCCGCGTCTCGGGTACGCGGCCGACGACGATCAGCGAGAGCGAGGGGTAGAGCAGCGAGAAGGCGGCTCCCATCGCCAGGGCGCCGACGATTGCGACGGTGAGGCTCTGGGCGACCCCCATCGTCGCCAGCCCAACCGCCTCGACGACCGCTGCGACGATCGCGACGCGGAGCGGGCCGACGCGATCGGGGAGGTCGCCGCCGATCAGCCTGGTGAGGACGACCATCGTCGCGAAGACGCCGAAGACGACGGCGCCATGGCCGACTCCGCGCGCGTCGAGGTGGAGGACGACAAAGGAGGCGACGGTGGCGTAGCCAAGCGAGGCGAGCGCAAGCGCGGTTCCGGGCCGGATCGCCTCGCGGGCGATCAAAGGCTGATGCTCATCCTCCGCCGGCTTGGGGTGGAATGGGTCCGGGAGCCGTAAGGCGATCAGCGCCCCGACCAGCGGCGCCGCTCCGGCGAAGAGCCAAACCAGCGTGTAGCCGGAAACATTGAGCAGAACCTCGCCGACCAGTGGCCCGATGCTGAGCCCCGACCAGACCGCGAGCCCGTAGAGGCCGATCACCCGCCCGCGGCGCTCCGGGGGGGCGATGTCGACGATCCAGGCCGAGCCCGCGGTGAAGACGGTCCCCTCGCCGGCGCCGAGCAGGAGGCGGGCGGCGATCAACCCGGGGATTCCCAACGGCAGCAGGTAGAGGAAGCCGGCGACGGCGACAAGCGAGGAGCCGAGCAGGACGGTTGACTTGCGGCCGCGGCGGTCAGCGAGGCGGCCGGCGAAAGGGCGCAGCAGCAGCCCGGTGACGGCGTAGGAGCCGATGACGATGCCGACGGCGATGTCGCCGCCGTCGAGTGGGCCATGTACATAGCGCGGCAGAACGGGCAGCACCGCGCCGACGGCGAGCAGGCCAGAGAAGGTGACGGCGAAGACGCCCGCAAATGCGACGCCGGGCCGCGCGACCGCCGGCGTCGCGGTACCGCCCCTCACGAGACCAGGGCGGCGAGGTCCTCGACTACGAAGTCGGGCGGGGGTGCCGCGACCGCCGCCTCCTCACGCGAGGTCGCCCCGCTCAGCACGAGGATCGTTTCCAGTCCCGCCCGCCGTCCTCCCTCGATGTCGGACGAGACCCGGTCGCCGACCATGGCAACCCGTGCCGCACTACCGATCCGCTCACGAGCCATCTCAAAGAGGTGGGGCTCCGGCTTGCCGCCGATCTCCGCCGTCGCCCCACTCGCCGTCTCGACCGCGGCAAGCACGGCTCCCGTCCCTGGCCAGGACCCGCCCGGCATCGGCAGGGTCGGGTCGTGGCTGGTCGCAAAGAGCGCCGCCCCGCGCTGCAGGGCGAGCGTTGCCGACAGCAGCTCGTCGTAATCGAAGCCCCGGTGCCCGGAGACCAACACCACATCCGCCTCACGCCCCGCCTCTCCCTCGAGCAACTGCAGGCCTGCCCCGGCAACAGTGTCGTGGAAGGCCGCAGCGCCGATCACGAACGCGAACGCACCCTCGCCCACCCGCTCCGCCGCAAGCTCGGCCGTCGCTTCCCCCGCCGTAACGATCCGCTCCGCGCCGACCTCGATCCCCAACTCGACCAGCCGTCGCGCGTACTCCGCCGCCGGCTTACCAGGGTTGTTGGTCACGAAGACGAGCTCCACTCTGCTCGCCAGCAGCTCACGCAACGCCTTCGCCGACCCCGGAACCATCTCGCGCCCGACCCAAACGACTCCGTCGAGGTCGACCAGCAATCCATCGAATTCATCCGCCAGTGCCATGTGGCGGTTCAGGCTATTACCGCGAGGGCCCTCTCAACCAACCGGCTCGATACCGTGCGGGCCATGAGCCAGAACGGGCAGGTAGTGGTGGCAACGGACGTCTCGCGGCGCTACGGCGAGGGTGAGGCGGCAGTCGACGCGTTGGTTGACGTCAGCACCGGCTTTGAGGCAGGTCGCTTCACGGCGATCATGGGCCCATCAGGGTCGGGCAAGTCGACCCTGATGCACATCCTCGCGGGGCTCGACAAACCGACCGCGGGCAAGGTCGTCCTCGATGGCGAAGAGATCACCGCTCTTGATGACGGTGCGCTGACCAAGCTGCGCCGCGACAAGCTCGGCTTCGTCTTCCAGTTCTTCAACCTGCTGCCGGTCCTCACCGCCGAGGAGAACCTAGTGCTGCCGCTCTCCATCGCCGGCCGCAAGCCCGACGCCGCCTGGCTCGACCAGCTGGTCCGCACCGTTGGCCTCGAGGATCGCCGCACCCATCGTCCCGCCGAGCTCTCCGGCGGCCAGCAGCAACGCGTCGCTGTTGCCCGTGCGCTGGTCTCCAAACCGGCCGTTGTCTTCGCCGACGAGCCGACCGGGAACCTCGACTCGAAAGCCAGCGCCGACGTGCTGCGCCTCTTGCGGCAGGCGGTCGATGAGTTTGGCCAGACGGTGATCATGGTCACCCACGACCCCGCCGCCGCCGCCCACGCCGATCGGCTGATCACCCTCCGCGACGGCAAGATCGTCCACGATGCCGCGCCTGGCTCGACCGACGAGGTGATCGAGCTGATGAAGACGATCGACTGACGGGCCATCTGTGACCGGCCTCGCCCTCAAGAGCCTTTGGGCGCGCCGAATTCGCGCCCTGACGACGATCCTCGCGGTGGTGATCGGCGTCGCCTTCGTCGCCGGCACCTACATCCTCACCGATACCACCTTCGCCGCCTTCGACGAAATCTTCGAAGACTCGCTGGCGAAGACGAGCGTCGTGATTACGGCAAAAGAGGAGGTCCGCCAGGAAAGCGGCGAGACGCCCAGCTTCAAGGCGAGCGTGCTGCCGAAAGTGCAGCAGGTGAACGGCGTGCGGCTCGCGACCGGGCAGATTCTCACGGTGGGCGCCTTCTTCGACGAGGAGAACGAAGAGATCGGCAACCAGTTCGCGCCCAAGTTCATCACCTCGATCCTGCCCGAGGAGCTGGAAACGCAGACCTACGTCGAGGGCCGGCCACCGCGAACCGCCAAGGAGGTGTCGCTTGACGAGAGCGCCGCCGAAGAGGCCGGGCTGGGAATCGGCGACACGCTCAAGCTGGCCTCGGTCGAACGGGTCACCGCCTACCGGATCGTCGGTCTGACCAAGCTCGGCGAGGCCTCCTTCGGCGGCGCCAGCACGGCCGGGCTGATCTTGCCCGAGGCCCAGCGGATCACCGACGAGCGTGGCGAATTCGACCAGATCCTGATCGCGGCCGACGAGGGGGTCAGCGAATCCACGCTCGCGCGGCGGATCGGCGAAGCCACGCCGCCGACCCTGCTGGTCGAGACCGCCAAGCAGAACGCCAAACGCAACTCCGACCAGATTCGCGAAGACATCGGCTTCCTGCGGATCGCGCTGCTGGTCTTCGCTTTCGTCGCCCTATTCGTCGGCGCCTTCCTGATCTTCAACACCTTCTCGATCACCGTTGCCCAGCGGATCAGGGAGTTCGGCATGCTGCGCACGCTCGGTGCCGGCCGGGGTCAGATCCTCGGCTCGGTGGTGGTCGAGGCGCTTGCGATCGGCGTGCTCGGTGCGCTGCTCGGCTTGGCCGGCGGCTACGCGATCGCTGTCGGCCTCAACGGACTCTTTGTCGGGATCGGGATCGACCTGCCCACCACCTCGCTGGTGACCAAGGACCGCACGATCGTCGTCTCGCTGCTAATCGGGATCGGCGTCACCCTCGTCTCCTCTTTCATCCCGGCACTGCGCGCGACCCGCGTGCCCCCGATCGCCGCCCTGCTGGCGCTGGAGCTGCCGCAGAGCCGTCGGCGCGGCATCGTGGTCGTCGCCCTTGCCTTGCTGCTCGGCGTCGTCGGTTTGGGGATGGCCCTGGCCGGCCTCTTCGGCGGGGCGGGTGGCAGTGACGCGGCGCTGCTGATTGGCCTCGGCGCTGTTGCGGTTTTGCTCGGCGTCTCGCTCTTCAGCCCCCGCCTTGTGCGCCCGCTCGCCTCGTTTGCCGGATGGCCGCTGGAGATGTTGCGCCGCCTCACCGGTCGCCTCGCCCGCGAGAACACGCAGCGCAACCCGGCTCGCACCGCCGTCACCGCGGCGGCGCTGATGATCGGCCTTGCCGTCGTTGCCTTCGTCACCGTCTTCGCCGCCGGCATCAAGAGCTCGATCGCGACCGCGGTCGACGAGAGCTTTCAGGGCGAGCTGGTGCTGCAGAACTCAGATGGCTTCTCACCGATCTCGCCGCATGCAGCCGAAGTCGCCCGCCAGGTGCCTGGCGTCGAGTTGGTCTCGACCGTGCGCGCTGCCCAGGCGAAGCTGGCCGACGGCGGCAGCAGGGAGCGCGTTTCGGCATTGGCCCCCGACGCTGGTGCTGTGTTGACCATCGACTGGACTGAGGGTGGGCCGCAAACGCTGCGGCGGCTCACCGACCGCGAGGTGATCATCGACAAATCCCTCGCCTCCGACAACGACCTCGAGCGAGGCGACAAGGTGCGCTTCTTGACCCAGATCGGGGCTCGGCCCAACCTCGCGGTCGTCGGCGAGTTCGAAGACAAGGCGGAACTGCTCGGTTCGGCGATCGTCACTCAGAGCCTGATGGCGCGGGCTTTCGATCAGAGCGACGACATCTTCGATTTCGTCAAGCTGGCGCCTGGGGCCCGCGCGGAGAAAGTCCAAGCGGCCTTGGTCAAAGCGATGGACCGCGAGTTTCCCGTGGTCGAGGTGCGCAACCAGCAGGAACTGAAGGAGAACCAGGAAGAACAGATCAACCAGCTTCTTGGCCTGATCTACGCCTTGCTGGCTTTGGCGGTGATCGTCTCCCTCTTTGGCATCGCCAACACGCTGGCGCTCTCGATCCACGAGCGCACGCGGGAAGCTCGGCATGCTGCGGGCGATCGGCATGTCGCGGCGCCAGGTGCGGACGATGATCCGCTACGAGGCAGTGATCACGGCGCTGATCGGCGCGCTGCTCGGGATGGTGATCGGCGTGATCTTCGCGGCGCTGATCGCGCAACCACTGAAGGACGAAGGCTTTGCTCTCTCCTACCCGGTCGGGCAGTTGATCGTGATGCTGATATTTGCCGCCTTTGCCGGGGTGCTTGCCGCCGTCCCGCCCGCGAGACGCGCTTCCCGTCTCGACGTGCTCCGAGCGCTCCAGTACGAGTAGATCTCTAGCCGTGGCGCAGCAAGCGCCTCACTGCCCCCATCAGCTCCTCGGTGCGCTCGGGCTGGTCGGCTTTGGCGGCGCCGACAACGCAGTGTGCGGCGTGGTCTGAGAGCAGCTCGAGCGCGACCTTGTCAAGCGCAGCCTGGATTGCGGTGATCTGGGTGACGACGTCGATGCAGTAGCGGTCCTCCTCGACCATCCGCTCGACCCCGCGCACCTGGCCCTCGATCCGGCGCAGGCGCTTCAGCACCGCCTCTTTTTCGGCGCTGTAGCCGCGGGTCTCCTTCGCCGCGCTCATTGATGCCCGTGCTCCATCGGAGTGCCATGCGCTGGGGGGTCGTCGTTGCTGAAAGCCTCGATGCCGAGCACGATCGCCCCGAACAGCGCCGCCGACGCGAAGAACACCGCGACCGGCTTTGCGGGTAGGCCTCCGTGGATGCCGGTCTCGTGCATGACCGCGTGGCCCTTGCCCCGCTTCAGCAGCCAGCGATTGACCGGGAGCGCCGCGAGCCCGGCGATCGCAAGGGCGACTCCCAGCGAACCCCAGAACAGGAGGTCGCCGAGGCCTGCCTCCATCGCGCCGGGAATGGCAAGCATGATCGCGTTGTCGACGATCTCCATCGTCGCGATGCTGACCGTGTCGACGGCGAGCGCGATCGTCGCGACTGCGGCGAACGTCATACCCGACCGCAGCAGCGGCCAGCTGGTCAGCGAGTAGCCGAAGAGGAAGGCGAGCGCAATCGCAAGAGCCACGGTTCCCAGGTTGGAGAAGCCGAGGCCGGTCCCGATCGCCATCCCGGCGACCTCGCCAATCGCACACCCGGTCAGGCAGTGCAGGGTGGCGACGACCGCCATCGCAGTCAGGGCTGAGCCCTCGGTCGGCATCTCGTGGTGTTGATCGTGAGCGTCGTGGGTCGCGGTGTCCATGCAGCCTCCCTCGGGGTCGATAGGGGGACACCGCGCAGAGTAACAAATACCCCTAGGGGGTATCAGGCCAAATGACCGCGGAGGGCGACGGTCAGCTCGAGCATTGCCGCTCGGGCGGCGCGGCTGATCGCGGTCATGTTGGCGAAGCCGTGGATCAGTCCGGGGTGGCGGCGCAGGGTGACCTGGACGCCTGCATCGCGCAGGCGCGCCGCGTAGGCCTCGCCCTCATCTCGCAGGGGGTCGAATCCGGCGGTAGTGACGTAGGCAGGTGGCAGTCCGGAGAGGTCGGCGGCGCGCAGCACCGAGATGCGCGGGTCGGCCCGGTCGGCGCTCGGCGGTAGGTAGTGACGCTCGAACCACTCCATGTCCGCTCGCGTGAGCAGGAAGCCCTCGGCGAACTCGTCACGCGAACGGTGGCCGCCAACCGCGTCGGTCACCGGGTAGATCAGCGCCTGCATCGTGGGCTGAGGACCGCCGTCCTCGCGGGCGAGGATGCTGAGCGAGGCGGCGAGGTTGCCGCCGGCGCTGTCGCCGGCGACCGCGATGCGATTTGGGTCTACGCCCAGCCGCGAGTTGTCCACAGCGGCCCAGCGGTACGCGGCGAATGCGTCGTCGACCGCGGCGGGGAAGGGATGCTCGGGAGCAAGGCGGTAGCGGACCGCGAGCACCGTGGCTGGGGTGTTGAGAGCGAGGAAGCGACAGACGCTTTCGCAGGTGCCGAGGCCGCCGATGGTCCATCCGCCACCGTGGAAGTAGACGATCAGCGGCCGGCCCTCGAGCCCTAATTCCGGCGGCTCATAGAACCGGGCCGGAACTGTTCCCGCGGGCCCGGGAATGACTAGGTCTGTGACCGTCGGCGTTGCTGGTTTCGGCCCCGCGGCCGCGGCCGCCCCTGCCTGAACCCGCGCTCGGGCTTGCTCCGGCGTCAGCGTTCCGGACTCTGACGCTGAGTCGTCGCGAGCCAGCCTCGCTAGCTTCAACAGCGTTTGCATCTCGCGCGCGAGCACCTGCCCGTCCCGCTTGGCCGGCGCACCGAAAAACACCCGCTGCACGCCGCTAGGAAGTGCGCAGGCGCCTCGCAGGATCCTGTGCTCGATGGACGTCGGCAGCCGGGGCGGGGGCAAGACGAGTGCGCAGGCTATGGGATTCGGGAGATGCGGGCCGAGTCGAGTCAGGTTAAGTAAGGACCGATCTCACACGACGGCGGTCATGGCGGGTGTAACGTCGCGACCCGAGGCGCAATGGAGGCAGCGACTACAACGGCTCCGCGGACGGTCACTGGACCGGCGCAGCGCCGCCTTCCGCCAGGCCCGCCGCTGCCACGCGCTGCGCAGACGGCGATCTGGTCCCGCCAGGCGCGGCGGATGCTGTTCTCCTGCCAGGACCGCTACGGCGACATCTTCAGGCTGAAGATCGCCTATGAGGGAACCTGGGTGATCTTGGCCGACCCCGAGGCGGTTAAGCAGGTCTTCACCGGCGATCCGCGTGTCTTCCACGCTGGCGAGGGGAACCAGATCCTCGCCCCGGTCCTCGGCCGCAATTCGGTCCTCGTCCTCGACGAGAAGCCGCACATGAGCCAGCGCCGGTTGCTACTGCCGCCCTTCCACGGCGAGAGGATGCAGGGTTACGGCGAGACGATGGGCGAGATTGCGGCTGCGGAGATCGAGAGCTGGCCGGTCGGGACTCCGTATGAACTGCGGCCGCGGATGCAGGCGATAACCCTGGACATCATCCTGCGCACTGTCTTCGGGGTGCGCGAGGGCGAGAGGATGGCCGAGCTCCGCGACGCCCTGCGTGATTTCCTCGACCTCACCACCAACCCACGACTCCTCTTGCCGTTGCTCCTCGTGGGTCCGCAGAGGGTGCGGCGCCTCGGGCCCTTCAGGCGGCGGATCGACCGGGTAGACCAGCTCATCTACCGCGAGATCGCCGAACGCCGGCGTGCCGGGAATCTGGAGGAACGCGACGACATCCTCTCTTTGTTGGTCGGCGCCCGACACGAGGATGGCAGTCCGATGAGCGATGAGGAGATGCGCGACGAGCTCTTGACCCTGCTCGTCGCCGGGCACGAGACGACCGCCACCTCGCTCGCCTGGGCGGTGGAGAGGCTCAGCCGCCACCCGGAGAAGCTCGATCGCCTCCGCGCCGAGGCCGAGTCTGGCTCAGAGGATTACCTGACCGCGACGATCCAGGAGACGCTGCGCCTGCGCCCGGTGATCTCGATCGTCATCCGCCGCCTCACCGAGCCGGTCGAGATCGGCGGCTACGAGCTACCGGCGGGTGTCTCCGTCGTGCCCAGCGTCTACCTGGCCCACCGCAACCCCGAGATCTATCCCGATCCCGAGAGCTTCAAACCCGAGCGCTTCCTCGAGCGCCCACCCGGCACCTACACCTGGATCCCCTTTGGCGGCGGCGTTCGCCGTTGCCTCGGCGCATCCTTCGCCCAGTTCGAGATGGCGGTGGTCCTCAGGGAGCTGGTCAAGCGCCGCGAGATCCGCCCCGCTGACCCAAAGCCGGAGCGGATCTTCCGCCGCGCGATTACCGAGACCCCGCGCCACAACGCGCGGGTCGTTCTGAGCTAGAGCTGGGAGCTACGCCTCGACAAGGAGGTTTTTGTCGATTGCCTGGGCTTTGCGAATCGTAGCTTCGTCGGCCACGCTGAGCACAACTCGGGCCTGTTGCTCCGCCCTCTCTCGCTCTTCCCGTTCCCGGGCGGCGATGTCTTTTGCCTGCTGGGAATCCTCCCTGGCAACCTCGGCCGCTTTCTCGGCGACTTTGGTGCCCTCTTTCACAGCCGTGAGTGACTGCTGGCCAAAGAAGTAGGTCGGGATCGCTCCGGCGATGACGCCGACGATGGTTCCTAGCGCAGCCCACACCTCCAGTGCGGAGCCGGTTCCCTCCTGCTCGAAGACAACTATGAAGATTCCACCTACCAGCGCGATCAGCGCCAGCGCGATGACCGTCGACTGCCAACTTGGTGAGTTAGGCATTAAGCGCTCCCATTAGTGTGACTGGACGCGCTTATTTAACCACTATTACTGTGAATACAAGCACGTAACGCGATTGGGTGAGCCGATGGCGCAGTTACCGCTCAGCCACAGCCGGTGTTGTTGCCGCACGATGAGCACGTGTAGCAACTGCCCGTGCGCTGCATCATGCCGCCGCACTGCTCGCAGGCGGGGCCGAGGTCGAGGCCGGACATTTTGGCCGGGACGACCGGCGGGGTTTCGGTGAAGGCCGCCGCTGCGGGAACCGCCTCGCCGCCGCTCGTCTTCGCCTTCTCGGCGCCGTTGCCGTTACCGGGCTTGGAGTGGCCATTGCCGCCGTTGGCCGGTCCGGCGGTGTCGGTGGCGATCCCGAGTCCGAGCTGTGAGGTCTCTTCCTCCTGCTTGGCCCGAACCTCCTTGGTCATGATCCCCAGTTCCCCCAGCGTCTCGGTGTCCTCGATGAAGCGACTGGCGACCCAGCGCATGATGTAGTCCGGCAGCGATTTGGCGAAGGGGATCTCCGGGTTGCCGGTGATGCCCTCGGGCTCGAAGCGCATGTAGCTGAACTTGCGCACGAAGTCTTCGAGCGGCACGCCGTACTGGAGGCCGAGTGGAGATCGCCGTGGCGAAGGCGTTCATCAGCCCCCGCATGGTCGAGCCCTCCTTGCCGATGTCGGTGAGGAAGATCTCCCCGACCGAGCCGTCCTCGTATTTGCCGGCGGTGATGTAGCCCTCGTGGCCGGCGATCGAGAACTTGTGGGTGATCGATTCGCGCTCGCGCGGCATCCGCTTGCGCTCCGGCGGCAGGGCGACGACCTCCGCCTCTGCCTCCTTCTCGTCCTGCGCGTCGGTGCGCAGCGCCTGCGCGGTCTTGGAGCCGTCGCGGTAGATGGCAAGGGCCTTGAGGCCGCCCTTCCAGCCACGCGTGTAGGCGTCGGCTATGTCCTCGACCGTCGCCGACTGGGGCAGGTTGACCGTCTTGGAGATCGCACCCGAGATGAAGGGCTGGGTCGCCGCCATCATGTCGATGTGGCCGGTGTGGGAGATCGCCCGCTCGCCGACCGCGACGTCGAAGATCTCCAGGTGCTCGTCCTTCAGCCCCGGCGCGCCGACGATCGTCGCGTTCTCGGTGATGTAGGCGTTGATCTGGTCGACCTCGGCGTTGCTGTAGCCGAGACGGCTCAGGGCCAGCGGCACCGAGCGGTTGACGATCGTCATCTGCCCGCCGCCGACCAGCTCCTTGAACTTGACCAGCGAGAAGTCGGGCTCGATCCCGGTCGTGTCGCAGTCCATCAGGAAGCTGATCGTCCCGGTCGGGGCCAGCACGGTTGCCTGCGCGTTGCGGTAGCCGTGCTCCTCGCCGAGCTCGACCGCTTCGTCCCAGGCGGTCTGCGCCGCCTCGAGCAGGTCGCCTTTGATCCCGGTCGGGTCGACGTCGTAGGCGGCGTCGCGGTGCATCCGCATCACGCCGTTGTGGGCCTCGCGGTTCTTCTCGTACTCGTCGTAGGGGCCGGTCGCGCCGGCAGCGATCTCCGCCGACTGGCGGTAGGCGCGGCCGGTCATCAGCGAAGTGATCGCCGCGGCGACATTGCGGCCTTCGTCCGAGTCGTAGGGCAGCCCGTCCGACATCAGCAGCGCGCCGAGGTTGGCGTAACCGAGGCCGAGCTGGCGGAAGGCGTTGGCGTTCTCGCCAATCTTCTCGGTCGGGTAGCTGGAGAAGCCGACGACAATCTCCTGCGCGAGGAAGACGATGTCGACCGCGTGCTTGAAGTCCTCGACGTCGAAGCTGCCGTCCTCGCGGCGGAACCGCATCAGGTTCAGGGAAGCGAGGTTGCAGGCCGAGTCATCGACGTGCATGTACTCGCTGCAGGGGTTGGAGGCGTTGATCCGGCCGGACTCCGGGGAGGTGTGCCAGCGGTTGATGATCGTGTCGTACTGGACGCCGGGGTCGGCGCAGCGCCAGGCGGCGTCAGCGATCTGGTTCATCAGGTCGCGCGCCGGCAGCGTTTTGACAGCTTCGCCGCTGGCGCGGGCGGTCAGGTCCCAGTCCTCGCCGGCCTCGACCGCCTCCATGAACTCGTCGGTGACCCGGACCGAGTTGTTGGCGTTCTGGTACTGGATCGAGGTGAAGCCCTCGCCGTCAATCGACATGTCGAAGCCGGCGTCGCGCAGCGCGCCCGCCTTCTCCTCCTCTTTGGCCTTGCACCAGATGAAGTGCTCGACATCGGGGTGATCGACGTCGAGCACGACCATCTTCGCCGCGCGCCGCGTCTTGCCGCCTGACTTGATCGTTCCCGCCCAGGCGTCGGCACCACGCATGAAGCTGACCGGGCCGGAGGCGAGCCCACCCTTGGAGAGCGGCTCGACCGAGCCGCGGATGTTGGAGAGGTTGATCCCCGAGCCGGAGCCGCCGCGGAAGATCATTCCCTCCTTGGTGTTCCAGTCGAGGATCGACTCCATGCTGTCGTCGACGCTGAGGATGAAGCAGGCGGAGCACTGCGGGCGCTCCTCGAAGCCGACGTTGAACCAGACCGGCGAGTTGAAGGCGGCCTTCTGGTTGAGCAGGATCGAGGTCAGCTCGGCCTCAAAGGCATCGGCGTCCTCATCGGAAGCGAAGTAGCCGCCCTCGCGGCCCCAGCCCGAGATCGTCCCCGCGACCCGGCCGATCATCTGTTTGACCGAGCTCTCGCGCTGGTCTGACCCCATCTGCCCGCGGAAGTACTTCTGGGCGACGATGTTGGTCGCGTTCTGACTCCAGCTCTTGGGGAACTCGACCCCGCGCTGCTCGAAGGCGGGGGCGGCGGGATCGCCGATCACCGCGTCGCGGGCCTCCCACTCGATCTCATCGAAGGGGTGCGTGCCCGGCGAGGAGAAGCGGCGTTCGATCGCTAGGCCCTTGAGACCGTTTTTCGGAGCGCTGGTGGCGGTCTGGGACATCGAACTTCTCCTCTCGAGGCATTTTAAGGGGGAGCTACCCAGGATCGTCAACGAGTCGGACAGATTTTGCTGCGCCTGACTCCGCAAACGCCGCAGAAATCGCTTCTTTCACCCTCTATGGTGACAAGGAGATGGTGCGGGCAAGGGCCGCCGCGAAGGCGGAATCTGCAAAGGAAGCTGCAACTGAGGCGATCGCCTCGGTCAAGCCGCGGCTGCGCGGCGTCTCGCACGAGTGGGCCTTCTTCATCTCGCTCGTCCTCGGCGCGGCGCTGATCATCGCCGCGAAGACGCCGCAGGCGACCCTGGCCGTCGCGATCTACGCCGTCAGCCTCTCGGCCCTGCTCGGCACCAGCGCCCTCTACCACCGGGTCAACTGGAAGCGGCCCGACGTGCGCCGCTGGATGCGCCGGCTCGACCACTCGATGATCTTC
Source organism: uncultured Solirubrobacterales bacterium (assembly GCA_963824215.1). Lineage (GTDB taxonomy): Bacteria > Actinomycetota > Thermoleophilia > Solirubrobacterales > 70-9 > VRUE01. The sequence continues at coordinate 672,221 of CAWGOE010000001.1, forward strand.
TTCCTCATCGCCGGCACCTACACGCCGTTTGCCCTGCTCGTCCTCAACGGGCCGCTGGCCGACGCGATCCTGGTCGTCGTCTGGGTTGGGGCTCTGATCGGGGCGATCGTCGAGATGGTCTGGATCGAACATCCCAAATGGGTTGCCGCCATCGTCTACATGTCGCTGGGCTGGGTCGCCGTCGTCGCCTTCCCTGGCATGTGGGATGAGATGGGTGTGGCGGGCACCCTCCTGGTCGCCGTCGGCGGCCTGCTCTATACGGTCGGCGCGGTCGTCTACGCCACCCAACGCCCCAACCCCAGCCCGCGAGTCTTCGGCTATCACGAGGTCTTCCACGCCCTGGTAATCCTCGCCGCCGCCGCCCACTTCGCAGCCGTAGCCTTCTTCGCCCTTCCCGCCGCCTGACGGGGGAGGGCTCCAATGTTTGCTGCGCGGTGCCATAGGATTGCGCGGTGCCGTTCACGCTCAGGAACCTCAAGGAGGATCTGGAGGATCTCGGCTCTAAGTTCGACGGTGCGCCGGACCTGGAGTTCCGCATGGCGACCGGGCCGCTCGAGCTCGAGAAATCCGGCCTGAGCTACCAGCGCGTCCCGCCCGGCTATCGCTTTCCGTACGGCCACACGCACAAGAAGCAAGAGGAGGTGTACGTGGTCCTGCGCGGAGGCGGCCGGATGAAGCTCGACGACGAGATCATCGAGCTCAAGGAATGGGACGCGGTGCGGGTCCCACCCGCTACGTGGCGAGGCTACGAGGCCGGGCCGGAGGGCCTTGAGATCCTCGTCATCGGCGCGCCCAATCTCGGCGAGTCTCCGCGCGAAGACGTCGATGGCCAGCGCGACTGGTGGGCTGACTAGCGGGCTCGCGGTCGGCGATCTCCGCGAGGGCCTGGTTGCCTTTTCTACGCGAGTGCCGCAGCCGCGCGCTCTTTGGCGGCCTCGATCAGCGCCAGCACCTGCGCCTCTTCGCCGTCGCGGATCAGCTCGACCGGATCGGGATCGCCGTTGACGATCCCCTCGAAGAATTCCTTGCGGTCCTGGTAGGTCGGCAGCGTCCCCTTCGCCCAGCCGCGGGCGTCGTTGAGGATCACCGCCAGCCGCGCGTACTCCTCGTCGAAGAGCTCGGAGACCTCGCGCTTCATCCGCTTTGCCAGCGCCGGCGAGGCGCCGGCGGTTGAGATCGCGATCGCCAGCGGGCCGGTGCGGACGATCGCCGGCAGGATGAAGTTGCAGAGCGGGGGCACGTCGACGATGTTGACCAGCATCGCCCGCTTCTCGGCGTCGTCGAAGACGGCGATGTTGACGTCGGTGTCGTCGGTGCAGGCGATCGCCATGAAGACGCCCTCGAGGTCCGCGGCCCCGCCGTAGGACCGTTTCTCCCACTCGATTGACCCCTCCGCGGCCAGCGACTCGAGCTCTGGATGGGCGATCGGGGCGATCAGCGTGACGTCGGCATCGCAGGCGAGCAATCCCTCGACCTTCTCGAGGCCGATGTCGCCACCGCCGACCACCACGCAACGCCGCCCCTTCAGTTTCAGGCAGGCGATGTAGAAGGGGGTCTCGAGCATGTCGCGCACGCACGACTGGTCGCAGATCCCCTTGCGGAGCTGGCATACGCACTCCTTGCCGGCATAGGCCTGGGCGGGCATGTGGATGAAGGTTAGAGGGAGCCCAGCGTCAGCCGGAGGCCGTCGGCGACGCTGGTCGTCGCCCGCCAGCCCAGCTCGCGCTCCGCGCGACTCGCGTCGAGCGAGATTCGCTGCACCTCGCCGGTGCGGGCTGGGGCGAACTCGGGCTCGAAGTCCTTGGTGCCCTCGATCTCGGCGAGCTGCTTGGCAAGCTCGAGTACGTCGGTCTCGATCCCGCTGCCGATGTTGACCGGGCCGCTCGCCCCCGACTCGGCGGCGGCAAGGGCCGCCGCCACCACGTCGCCCACATATATGTAGTCGCGGGTTTGGGCGCCGTCGCCGAACACGGTCGGCCGTTCGCTGGCCCGCAGCCGCCCGCAGAAGATCGCGATCACGCCCGCCTCGCCGAGCGGATCCTGGCGTGGGCCGTAGACGTTGCCGAGCCGCAGGCTCACCCCGGAGAGGCCATAGAGCCGTTCGTAGAGCGCCAGGTAGCCCTCGGCGGCGAACTTGCTCTGGCCGTAAGCGGAGAACGGTTCGATCGGGGCGCTCTCGTCGAGGGGGAGCTGCTTGCCCGCGCCCTCTCCGTAGATCGCGCCGCCAGTCGAGACGAAGACGATCCGCGGCGATCCCGCCGCCCGCATCGCCTCCAACAGGTTGGCGGTGCCACCGACGTTGACCGCGGCGTCGAAGGCCGGGTCCTCGAGCGAGCGGCGTACGTCGATCTGCGCGGCCAGATGGAAGACGATCTGCGGCTGCGCCTCCGTCATCAGCTCGGTCAGCCCACTGGCGTCGCGGATGTCGAGCTCGGCAAGGCTTGCGCCGTTGGCCAGCGCCCCGTCGAGGTTCTCGCGGCGGCCGGTGGAGAGGTCGTCGACCACCGTCACCTCGTCGCCGCGCGCGAGCAGCGCATCGACCAAGTTCGAGCCGATGAACCCCGCTCCGCCAGTGACAAGTACCTTCATCGCGCGCTGATCCTAAGCGGATCGGCGGCGACCCGCTCGATGGCATCCGCGAACGCCCCTGCTACCCTCGCCGCCCCATGCGACTGATAGTCACCGAGAAGAACAACAGCGCCAAGAAGATCGCCGACATCCTCGGCCGCGGTGGGGCGAAGGAGGACAAAACCTTCAAAGTCCCCTTCTATACCTGGACCGACGAGGACGGCAGCGATCAGATGACGATCGGGCTCAAGGGCCACGTGCTCGGTCCCGCCTTCCCCGAGGGCTACTCGAACTGGCAGAAGACGGACCTCCACGACCTGATCGACGCCGAGCTGATCAAGGAGCCGACCGACAAAAACGTCGTCAAAGCGATCAAAAAAGTCGCCAAAGAGGCCGACGAGCTGGTGATCGCCACCGACTTCGACCGCGAGGGCGAGCTGATCGGCCTCGAGGCGCTGGAGGAGATGCTCGACTCCAACCCCGACCTCGGCTCCCGCGAGGGCACGGCCGACGGCAGCCTGGTGATCCAGCGCGCCCGGTACTCGGCGCTGACCAAGGAAGAGATTGAGCGCGCCTTCGGCGAGCTCGACACCCTCTCCTATCCGCTCGCCAACGCTGGTGCCGCGCGTCAGGACATCGACCTGCTCTGGGGCGCGACCCTGACCCGCGCCGTTTCCCTCGCCAGCCGCCGCTTCGGCTCCAACTTCCTCTCGGTCGGCCGCGTCCAGAGTCCGACCCTGGGCCTGATTGTCGAGCGCGAGATGGAGCGCCGCGCCCACGTCGCCAAACCCTTCTGGGAACTGTTCGCCAAGTTCCAGCATGCGGACGGCAGCTTTGAGGCCCACCACGCGACCGACAAATTCTGGGAGAAAGCGGAGGCCGACGCGGCGCTCGCCGGCAGCTCCAGCCCCGGCACGGTCAAATCGGTGACGGCCCGCAAGAACACGCGCAAGCCGCCGACCCCCTACAACACGACCGCCTTCAGCACCGACGCCTCCAGCCGCCTCGGCATCACCCCCGCCAGCGCGATGCGGATCGCCGAGGACCTCTACATGGACGGCTTCATCTCCTACCCGCGTACCGACAACACGGTCTACCCGGCCTCGCTGCCGGTGCGCGAGCTGGTCTCCTCGCTGGTCCGGGTCAAAGAGTTCTCCGCCGCCGCCGGCCTGCTCGACGGCGAGCTGAAAGCGACCCGCGGCAAAAAAGAGACCACCGACCATCCGCCGATCTACCCGACCCAGGCGATCCACCCCGGCGCCCTCGAGGGGCCGAAGAAGCGCGTCTACGAACTGGTCGTGCGCCGCTTCCTCGCCACCTTCAGCCCGCCGATGATCACCGAGTCGACCCGCGCTGACATCGAGGCGGGGTCGGAGACCTACTTCGTGCGCGGCTCGGTCGTCGTCGACCCCGGTTACGCCGGCATCTACACCTACGCTCGCTCCGCCGACGAGGAGATTCCGGCGCTGCAGGAGGGCCAGCAGCTCGACCTCGACGGCGAGCCCTGGATCATCGACAAGGAGACCCAGCCGCCAGGACGCATATCGCAGGCGAAGCTGATCGAGATGATGGAGGAGCGCGGCCTCGGCACCAAAGCCACCCGCGCCGACATCATCCAGAAGCTCTTCGACCGCGGCTACGTCTACAGCAACCCGCCGGTTCCCTCGGAGACTGGGATCGCGCTCTACGAGGCCTTCAAGAGCTACGTGCCGGCGATGGCGACGCCGGAGATGACCGCCCAGCTCGAGGCGGAGATGGACCGGATCGCCGCCGGTGAGATGACCAAGGGCGCCGTCGTCGGCGAGAGCCGCGACCTCCTGCACAAGACCTGGACCGAGATCGACGGCAGCCGCGAGGACCTGGCCAAAGTGATCTGGAAAGGGATGGACGAGGACCGCATCCTCGGGCCCTGCAAAGTCTGCGAGGAGGCCGGGCGCAAGAAGGAGGACGGCTCGCCGCACATGCTGCGGATCATCCGGGCGAAAAAGTCAGGGAAAAGGTTTGTGGGATGCAGTGGCTGGACCCTCGACGACCCCGAGTCCTGCGACCAGACCTTCCCGCTGCCACAGCGCGGCGACGTCTTCAAGCTCGAAGACCGCTGCTCGGTTTGCGGCGAGACCCCGCGACTCAAAGTCGTCCCCTTCCGCGGCCGCCCCTGGAACCTTTGCCTCAACGACGATTGCGAGTCGATGCAGGAGATGAAGAAACGCCGCGCCGAGCGCGAAGCGGCGAAAGCGGCGAAAAAAGAGATGGAAAAAAAGCCGCCGCCGGACAAATCCTCGACCGCGACTCGCAAACGAAAAAGGGCCAAAGCAGCGGCCAAAGGCTGAGGCTCGGGGCCGTTGTTCATCTCGCTCGAGGGCGTCGACGGTTCCGGCAAGAGCACGCAGGCGGGTCTGCTCGCCGCCGCGCTCGGTCACGAGACCCTGCAGATACGCGAGCCGGGTGGAACTGGCGCCGCGGAGCGGATCCGCGAGCTGCTCGCCGACCCGGCGCTCGAGATCGACTCCTTCGCCGAGCTGCTGCTCTTCTCGGCCGCCCGCGCGGACCTGGTCAGCCGCGTGATCCGCCCCGCGGTCGAGGCCGGCCGCAACGTGGTCGCCGACCGCTTCGCCGACTCCAGCGTCGCCTACCAGGGCGGGGCGCGGGGGCTCGGCACCAGCCATGTGCTCTCGCTCGTCGACATGACGATCGACGGCCTCTGGCCCGACCTGACGCTGTACCTGCGGATCGATCCCGAGGCCGGCCTGGCGCGGGCCGGGGGCGAGGATCGCTTCGAGGCCGAGGGCCTGGAGCTGCAGCGTGCGGTCGCCGAGGCCTACGACGAGATCGCCCAGATCGCCTCCGATCGCGTCGTCGTCGTCGATGCCGAGGGAAGCGTCGAGGAGGTCCACACTCGCGTGCTTGATGCGGTGCGGAGCCACACACAGTAGGTGTGGTTGAGTTTTGAACCGCTATGCGACTCAAAACTCAACCACACCGCCTTTGAATGCTCTGGAGAACAGCACCGAGCACCAGCCCCGGGCGCAGATGGCGTTGGACGCGGCGCTGAAGAGCGGGCCTTCACACGCATATTTATTCCGCGGGCCCCGCGGAGCTGGCAAGCGGATGGCGGCGCGGGCTTTTGCTGCGGAGATCCTGGCGAGTGCTGCTGAAGACGCTGAGGATGTGCGGCGCAGGGCGCTGCTCGATCCCTCGCCGCATCCCGACCTCGTCTGGATTGCCCCGAAGGGTGCCCAGCATATGGTCGAGGAGGTGCGCGAGCAGGTGATCCGCGCTGCTGCCTACCGCCCCTACGAAGGTGGCAAGCGGGTCTTCGTGGTCGAGGCGGCGGAGGCGATGCGCGACGAGAGCCAGAACGCCTTGTTGAAGACGTTGGAGGAGCCGCCGGAGTTCGTCCACCTCATCCTCCTGACCTCCGAACCGGCGGCCTTGTTGGAGACGATCGCTTCGCGCTGTCAGCCGGTCGACTTCGCGCCGCTGCCGGCGGAGGCGATCGAAGCAGCGATTGAAGCTGAGGCGGCAGGCGATGCCGATGCCAATGAGATCGCGGCCGCTGCCCGTATTTCCGCTGGCGACCTCGAGCTGGCCCGCCTGCTGCTGAGCGAGCAGGGGAGAGCGCTGCGCGAGCAGGCGATCGCGATGGATTGGAGCGCGATGCTGAAAAACGCCGAGCGGGCCGGGGAGGGGGCGGAGTCGGTCGCGCGCGAGGCACTCGAGGAGGAGAAAGAGGCGGGGCTCAAGCGCTCCACCCGCGACATCACCGACGCGGCGAAGCGAGCCGGTCGCCGCCGCCGGACCGAATTGCTCGACCTCGGTCTCAGCCTCGTGGCGACCTGGTTCCGAGACCTCGCTGCCATCGCAGCCGGGGCCACCGAGGTCGTCTACAACCGCGACCGCCTGGGCCAGCTCCAGTCCCGGGCTGATGGCCTGGAGCCCAACCGCGCTCGCGAGGCCGCCGAGCTCGTTCAGGACACCCGCCGCCGCCTCGATCTGAACGTCTCCGAGGAGCTCGCCTTAGAGGCGCTCTCCTTTCGTCTAGCGCGCGAGCTGTCCTAAAGACTCCGCAGAGAAATCACATTCAGCGCGCCACCTACGCGTGCCGGCCTCCTAGGTTCCCGCCATGTACATGCCTCCTCGTATAGCGATGTTGGCAACGTTGACTGAATTTGCGTCTAGCAGCGCCGGGGACCATCCTGGTCATCACCGGCGCTTCGGCTGGATGTATCCGTGCTTGGGCAGTCTTACGCAGGTTCTCGGCCGATCAAGTCGAGCGGCTAACCGCGATGGGATTCGTCGCCGGCGCTGTTACGATGATACTTCTTGTATTCGTAGACAAAATATTGATATGAGGTCAGCATGACTTTGACCAGAGGGCTTGTTGTCAGATATGCCGGCATGTGTGTCGGAATCGTTGCCCTGGCGGTCATCTTCAAGGTCGCCGACGTCGCATCTGACACGGAAAATTCGATTTTGCTCCTCTATGTGCTGATCGTGGCCAACTACTTCGGTTATTACGTCACCGGGCACGCTGACGAGATCCTCCCTGAATCCAAAAAAACCGATCAGCGCTGAGTTTCGGAGCGTGCACTCGCTGGCTCGCCGCCGTTCTCCGCTGAGCGCGCCTGCTCGCGGGCTTTCTCCAGGGCTCGCTCCTGGGCCAGGCGGGTTATCTGGGCCGCCTGGCGCGACATGATCACGCTGAAGTTGAGCGCCAGGCCGAGCAGCAGCAGGAGGATGATCGAGAAGAGAGCGACGTTGGTGTCGCGCACGCCCATCACGTCCGCGACGCCCGCGAGCAGCCCGGGGAAGATCGCGCCGGCGAGCATGCCCAGGCCGGCGATGAACCAGACGACGCTGAAGCGCTCCTGCAGGCGGTCGCGGCGGATCAGCTCGAGGATCATCAGCATGAAGGCGACGGCGATTACCGCGGCGAGGATCCGCGTCTGCGAGGTGAGGTGGACCGTCGGCTCTTCGCTGACGGCTGCCAGCAACGCCGTCACTGCTCGGCCCCCGCTTTGCCCAGCGGTCCGGGCTCGGCGCCCGCTTCGCCGTGGCGGGGCCGGAACTGGCCGACCAGCAGCACAACCAGGCCCTTGAAGATGAAGAAGGCCGAGCGCACTGGGGTCAGGAAGGAGGAGCCGCCGACCCGCTCGAGCATCCGCACCGGCACCTCCTCGACCCGCAGCCCCTGGCGCACCGCCAGCTGCAGCGACTCGATCTCGGCGAAGTCGGGCGAGTAGCTCTCGCTGAACAGCCTCATCACACGCCGGTTTGCCGCTCGCATGCCGCTGGTCGTATCGGTGAAGCGTTGCCGCGTGGCGAGGGTGAGGAAGAAGCGGAAGACGCTGGTGCCGATCCGCCGCGAGATCGTCGGCCGGTAATCGTCGCTTTTTGCCTCACCCGGTTCGCGGTAGCGCGAGCCGATCACAAGGTCAGCGCGGTCCTCATAGACCTCCTGCAGCAGTCGTGCTACCTCCGCCGGCGGGTGCTGACCGTCGGCATCGAGGTGGGCGCAGAAGTCGTAGCCCTCGCGCAGGGCGTATAGGTAGCCGGTCTGCAGCGCCGCCCCGAGCCCCTGGTTGAAGGGCAGCGCGGCGACAGTCGCGCCAGCCTCGGCCGCGCGCGCCGCGGTCTTGTCGCTGGACCCGTCGTCGACGACGAGCAGGTCGGCCTCGGGCAGGTGCTCGCGCACGCCGGCGATTACCGTCGCGACCGAGTCGGCCTCATTCCAGGCGGGGATGAAGACCAATGTCCTCATATGACGATTCTCCCACGCGAGGCCCCTGCCATTGTGTTAGGAAACCTTCATGGAAAGGAAAGACCAAGGATGAGGCGGATCGGAATCAGGTTCTGGCTGGCCGCCGCCTTCGCCGCCGTGGCCCTGCTGACCGCCGGCGTCGTCTACCTCTTCGGCGACCGGCCCCGGGCTGTCCTTGGCGCAATCGCCCTCGGCGTCCTCGCCGGCTTTCTCATCGCGCTCGGCATCTCCCGCCGCGTGCGGCGTCTCTCCAGCGCGGCCGGCGAGCTGGCCGCCGGCTCCTTCGACACCCACCTCGATGTCGGCGGCTACGACGAGATCGGCGACCTCGCCCGGGCGCTGGAATCAATGCGGGCCTCGCTCAAAGAGAGCGTTGGCGTTCTCACCGCTGACCGCAACAAGCTGAAAGCAATTTTCGATGGCCTCACCGACGCCGTGATCGTCGTCGACGAAGACGGCACCGTGCGTTTCTCCAACAGCGCTGCGTCAAAGCTGCTCGACCCGCTCGGCCACCCCCAGGACTCGATCCAGCCGCACCTTAGGCGCGCGGCCGAGCTCGGCTTCGCCGCCCACCCGGCGCTGCGGATCGGTGACCGCGCCTACGCGATGACCGCTCGTTCGCTGCCGCAGGAGCGCGCGGTACTCGTCGTCGCCCGCGACCGCACCGACGAGATGCGCCGCGAGCTCGCCGAAGCCGACTTCATCTCCAACGCCGCCCACGAGCTGCGCAACCCGCTGGCCGGCATCTCCAGCGCGATCGAGGTTCTCCAGGAGGGCGCCAAGGATGACCCACAGGCGCTCGACCACTTCCTCGGCCACCTCGCCGAGGACGCTGAGCGGATGAACCGACTGACGAGCTCGCTGCTCACCCTCGCCCGGGTCGAGTCGCTGGGGGGTGGCGAGACCGAGGATGTCGACGTCGCCGGGGCGATTCGCGACACCGTCGAGGCCGTTGAGACCCCCTCGCACATCGAGCTGGCAACCGAAGTCGAGGCCGATCTGGCGGCGATCGGGGACCCCACGTTGCTGCGCCAGGTGATGATTGGCTTGCTCACCAACGCCTTCAAGCACACGCCGCTGCCGGGGCGCGTTACCGTTCGCGGCCGCCGCGACGGCGAGAAAGAGGTGGTGCTGGAGGTGATCGACACGGGACCAGGCATTCCAGATGCGGAGATCGAGCGGGTGTTCGAGCGCTTCTACCGGCGTGATGAGTCGCGCAAGCAGGAGGGCTTCGGCCTCGGCTTGGCGATCGCCCGCCGCATGGTCAGCGTGATGGGCGGCGAGATCGGCGCCAACTCGGTCGAGGGCCAGGGCAGCACCTTCTGGGTCCGCCTCCCCGCTGCGAAACCCAGCCCAACTCCAGTGGCATGAAAGAGACGTGCGACAGATGAGCAGCGGGCGCATCCTGATCGCCGACGACGAGCCCTCGGTACGCGACTCGGTCGGCTATGCCCTTGCCCAGGAGGGCTTCGAGGTGACCCCGGCTGCCGATGGTGACGAGGCGGCGGAGCGGGTTGGCGACGGCATTCCCTACGACCTCCTGATCCTCGACATCATGATGCCGGGGGCGAGCGGGCTCGACATCTGCCGCGACGTGCGCGCGCGCAGCGCCGTTCCGATCATCCTGCTCACCGCCAAGGACGCTGAGGTCGACAAGGTGGTCGGGCTCGAGGTCGGCGCTGATGACTACGTCACCAAGCCTTTCTCGGTGCGCGAGCTGCTCGGCCGCGTGCGTGCCCAGCTGCGCCGCCGTGCAGCTCGACCGCGCGCCGCTCTCCCAGGCGGTCAAAGTCGAGGCCGGCCCGGTCGCGATCGACCTCGTCCGCCACGTCGCCACAGTGCGCGGCGAGCCGGTCAACCTGACCCGCTCCGAGTTCCAGCTGCTGCGCCTCCTGGTCGGTCGCGCCGGTGAGGTCTTCCCCCGCCGCCAGATCATGGAGGAGCTATGGCAGACCGAGTTCGACGGCGACGAGCGCGCCTGCGACGTCCATATCTCCAACCTGCGTCAGAAGGTCGAGCGCGATCCGCAGAACCCTGAGCTGGTTCTGACGGTGCGCGGCGTCGGCTACAAGTTCGAAGCCGGCGGCGGCTGAATAGGCTCTAGCTATGGAGCTGAACCCCAGCGCGAGCGCGGACGAGGCGGCGGCGATCGCCGCCGCGGTCGCCCGATTTGAGGCGGAGACGGCGCCGGTGGAGACAGCAGACGGGGAGGCGGTGACCCCGTGGCAGCGGGCGGCGCTGGTCGAGGGAGTCGGCGCGAAGGGCATCGTTCAGAAGCATCTAGAAGGAGGATCGCAATGGCTGTCGTGAAGATCATCGAGCTGGTCGGTAGCTCAAAGACGTCCACCGACGACGCGGCGAAACAAGCTCTGGCGCAAGCCCAGGGCACGCTGCGCAACGTGCGCGCCGTCGACATCGTCTCGACCGGGATCCGGGGCGAGAACCTGGACGAGTACCGCGCCCACGTCCGGGTTGCCTTCTTGGTCGAGGGGACCGAGGTCGACTAGATGAGCGAGGAGACACGCGAGGTCACTCGCGACGAAGCGCAGAAGCTGATCGAGGACGGCGCGCAGCTGGTCGACGTGCGCGTCGAGCACGAGTGGGACGCCGGCCACATCGGCGGGGCCAAGCACCTGCCGCTGGCCGAGTTGGCCGAGCGCACCGGAGAGATCGACAAGGACCGCCCGGTGGTCCTCTACTGCCGCGGTGGCAATCGCTCGACGATGGCAACCGATGCCCTCACCGACGCCGGCTTCGACGCAGTCAAGTTGAGCGAGGGGATCGTCGGCTGGGGCGAGGCAGACCTGCCGCTCGAGCCCGACGATGGCTACGTCGCCGAGTCGGGTGAGGCCGCGGCCATCCTCGAGGCGCGCAAGAAGTCCGCTTAGCGCTGAATCGGTTCAATCGCGTCACAGAGACTTTGCATTGTGCGCACCACTCGCGCGCCCGAAGCTTTTACGGTGCAACAATGCACCTGATGAGAGATAGCTGGACCGACGCCAGGCTGGACGACTTCGCCGCAAACGTCTACCGGCGACTCGATGGGGTTGAAGCAGAGCTGAAGGCTCTGAATCGCACCCTGCTGCAGGTCGGCGGCGGGGTGATCGCCGCGCTTCTGGGTATCCTCGCAACCCAGCTCTGAGCTAAATACCCTAATCCCTGTCAGGTTTTGCTATTTTCTCCTTCGTGGAGGTAGTCGTAGACCAGGACAAGCAGCAGCGCGGCAAGGGCCGCACGGGCACGCTCGAGAACCCCGAGACCTACGAGAACGTGCCCGGGAACGTGATCCCGATAATCGAGCGCGAGTTCGACGACTTCGACAACGAAGCCGAGGACTTCCTCGCCGGCAAGATGGCCGAAGAGCAGTTCATCGGCTTCCGCCTCAAACAGGGCGTCTACGGTCAGCGCCAGCCCGACGTGCAGATGGTCCGCGTCAAGCTCCCCTTCGGCGGCGTCACCCCGGAGCAGATGGAGACCTTCGCCACCGTGGTCGAGAAGTGGGCCCCGCTGAACAAGGGCCACATCACGACCCGCCAGAACATCCAGATCCACCACGTGCCGCTGCGCGACATGGAGTCCCTGCTGCGCGAAATCGCCGAGGTCGACCTCTCTTCGCGCGAGGGCTGCGGCAACACGGTGCGCAACGTCACCGGCGACCCCTGGGCCGGCGTCGCCGCCGACGAGATCTTCGACCCGACTCCCTACGCCGGCGCCTACGTCCGCTACTTCGTCCGCCACCCGACGACGCAGCTGATGCCGCGCAAGATCAAGACCGCCTTCACCGGCTCCGACGAGGACCGGGCGATCACCGGCATCCACGACATCGCCTTCCTCAGCCGCGAAAGGGACGGGGTCAAGGGCTTCGAGGTCCGCGTCGGCGGCGGCACCTCGATCATGGCCCGCGTCGCGCCGACTCTCTATGAGTTCGTCGAGGCCGACAACGGCGACTACCTCAAGGTCTCCGAGGCCGTGCTGCGCATCTTCGACCGCCAGGAGTGGCTGCGCGTCAACCGCGCCCGCGCCCGGATCAAGGTCCTGATCGACAAGATCGGCATCGACGCCTTCCGCGAGCAGGTTGAGGAGGAGCTGCAGGGCGACTGGGTTTCCGAGCGCGACTTCGACGCCGAGCTGGTCGAGCGCCTGCGCTTCGACGACGAGGAGGAAGAGAAGGCCCCTGAGCTTCCGCCCACCCCTGCCTCGCCCAACGGAGATCGCTCCGAGTTCGACCGCTTCCTCCAGGGCAACGTGCAGCCGCAGCGCCAGGACGGCTTCGTCGCGGTCGAGGTCAAGATCGAGCGCGGTGACCTTACGCCGGAGCAGTTCCGTGGCCTGGCCGCGATCATGCGCGAGTTCACCGGCGGCTACGCGCGCAGCACCGTGCAGCAGAACTTGGTTCTTCGCTGGGTCCGCGACGAGTCGCTGTATGAGGTCTGGGGCCGGCTCAAGGAGCTCGGTCTGGCTGAGCCCGGCGCCCGCGAGATCACCGACGTGGTCAGCTGCCCCGGCACCGACAGCTGCAAACTCGGCATCACCAGCTCGATGGGCCTCAACCGCGCGATCAAGCAGCGGGTCGAGGAGATGGAGATCGGCGACGAGCTGACCCGCAAGATCCACATCAAGATGAGCGGCTGCCCCAACGGCTGCAGCCAGCACCACATCGCCAACATCGGCTTCTACGGCGCCTCGCTGAAAGTCGGCGGCCGCCAGGTGCCCGCTTACATCCCGCACATCGGCGGCAAATACGAGGGCGGCGAGGTGATCTTCGGCACGCGGCTGAAATCGCGCCTGCCTGCCAAGCGTGTCCCCGAGGCCGTACAGCGCTGGATCGAGCTGTATGAGGGCGAGCGCAGCGAGGGCGAGGAGTTCAACGACTTCGCCGAGCGGGTCGGCGCCACGCGCTTCGAAGAGATCGTCAAGGAGCTGACCCTGCCTGCTGAGTTCAGCCTCGAGACGATGCAGCAGTTCATCGATTGGAATCGCTCCAGCCCCTACAAAGTGGAGCGGGGCGAGGGCGAGTGCGCGATATGAACCCCGTTGCCACCGCCACCATCCCGGAGATCGATGCCGAGGAGGTCGCCGCTCGCCTCGAGGAGCGCGGTGCCACCGAGGCGATCGAGTGGATGTTCGAGACCTTTGGCCAGAGCCACTACATCGCCTGCTCGTTTCAGAAAACGAGCGCGGTGACGGCCCACCTGGCCAGCCAGATCAACTCTGAGGCGCGCTTCTTCTACCTCGATACCGATGTTCTCTTCCCGGAGACCTACGAGACGCGCGACAAACTGGCCGAGCACCTCGGGGTTGAGTTCGACCGCTTCCACAACCTGACGCTGGAGGAGCAGGCGGCGAAGTTCGGCGACGAGCTTTGGAAGAGTGATCCCGACGCCTGCTGCGGTCTGCGCAAGGTTGAGCCGATGCGTCGCGCCCTTTCTTCCGTAGACTGCTGGCTCGCCGGCGTCCGCCGTGAGGACTCCAAGAGTCGCGCCAAGACCCCCAAGTTCAACTGGGATAAGCGATTCGATCTATGGAAGCTGAACCCGATCGCGGACTGGTCCGAGCGCGACGTCTGGAACTACATCCGTGAGCACCATCTCCCGTACAACCCACTGCACGATCAGGGCTACCCCTCGATCGGCTGCACCCATTGCACCAAGCCGGTCGGGCCTGGCGGCTCGCCGCGCGCCGGTCGCTGGGCGGGTCTCGAGAAGACCGAGTGCGGGATTAACTAGCGGCTCCCACGCGCGACGCCGACCTACTTTCTGCCCCTGAACTCCCCGAACGATTGGTGATACCCCCGCATGAGCGAGACGATGACTGAGCTTTCCCTGACCCTTGACGAGCGCCACACGGCCGACTTCGAGATGATCGGCAACGGCGGCTTCGCGCCGCTGACCGGCTTCCAGGGCTCCGCCGACTGGGAGCGGGTTTGCGCCGAGATGCGCACCGCCGACGGTGAGTACTGGCCGATCCCGATCACCCTGGCGACCGACCTCGAGTGCGAGGTCGGCGACACCGTTGCCCTCTCCAGCGACGAAGGCAAGCCGCTGGGCCGGATCCGGGTTGAGGAGATCTGGGAGCGCGACGCCAAAAGCGAGGCGGAGCGCGTCTACGGCACCACTGACGAGGCCCACCCGGGCGTCGCCGCGATCTACGAGGAGGGCAGCCGCTGTATCGCCGGCCCGATCGAGGTCGACGCGCTGCCCGACCACGAGGACGCCTTCATGCGGCGCTACAAGACGCCGGCCGAGCACAAAGCCGACTTCGAGGCGCGCGGCTGGAAGAAGATCGTCGCCTTCCAGACCCGCAACCCGATCCACCGCGCCCACGAGTACCTGACCAAGGCGGCGCTGGAGACCTGCGACGGGCTCTTCATCCACCCGCTGATCGGCAAGACCAAGGCCGGCGACATCCCCGCCGACGTGCGCATGCGCTGCTACGAGGTGCTGATGGAGAAGTACTACCCCGAGGACCGCGTCGTCCTGGGCGTGAAGCCGGCGAAGATGCACTACGCCGGTCCGCGCGAGGCCGTCCTGCACGCGATCGTCCGCCGCAACTACGGGGCCACCCACTTCATCGTCGGCCGCGATCACGCCGGTGCGGGTGACTACTACGGCACCTACGACGCGCAGAAGATCTTCGAGGAGATCGACATCGACGAGCTCGGCATCGAGCCGCTGATGTTCGAGCACACCTTCTGGTGCAACGAGTGCGAGGGCCTGGCCTCGAACAAGACCTGCCCCCACGACCAGGAGGCGCACCTCTTCCTCTCAGGAACCAAGGTCCGCGAGATGCTCGGCAACGGCGAAAGGCCGCCGCACGAGTTCTCACGCGACGAGGTCGCCGACATACTCATCGACGCTTACAAGGAGGACTGACGTACCGATGGCTGACGAGAAAGGCTTCACCCTCTGGTTCACCGGGCTCTCCGGGGCCGGCAAGACGACCATTTCCGGGCTGCTCGAGACCGAGCTGCGCGCGCGCGGCTCGAAGCTGGAGATCCTCGACGGCGACATCGTCCGCGAAAACCTCTCGAAAGGCCTCGGCTTCTCGAAGGAGGACCGCGACATCAACATCCGCCGGATCGCCTTCGTCGCTGACCTGCTCAGCCGCAACGGCGTGCCGGTGATCACCGCGGCGATCTCCCCCTATGCGGAGATCCGCGACGAGGCGCACGAGCTGATGGGCGACCGCTTCATCGAGGTATATGTCAAGGCTTCGGTCGACACCTGCGCCGAGCGCGACGTCAAGGGGCTCTACGCGAAAGCCTTTTCCGGCGAGATCAAAGAATTCACCGGCGTCTCCGATCCCTACGAGATTCCCGAGAATCCCGCCTGGGTCTGCGACACCGAAAACGAGACTCCCGAGGAGTCGGCGCAGAAGCTGCTTGAGTACCTCGAGTCGCGGGACCTGATTCCTGCCTCGCCTGTAGCTGCTTAGGGACGAATCGCGGTGGGGGAGGGGGCGGGATGCCCCTCCTCCGGAACCCGCGCCCGCACTTGCCGTAGGGATCGGGGTTTTGCGGCTCACAAGTTCCGGCGGAGGGGCATCCCGCCCCCTCCCTATGGGTCCGTCTCCCTTGACGTATTCAGTCGATTCCCTAATGTGCGGCGCGTGAGCAGGGGAATTCGAGCCGCGCTTCTTGCGGTAGCTGTCTTAGGAGTGCTGGCGTTCCCTGGGAGCGCGATGGCGTTTGGGCCGCTTTCTGGCTTTGGCACGTTCGGGGCGGGGGCGGCTGGGGAGATTGAAGGGATGCGGGGGATTGCGATTGGGGCTGATGGCTCCGCTTACGTCTCGGACGTCGGCAACTTTCGCATCGACGTCTTCGCTTCCGATGGCACGTTCGTCCGGGCGTTTGGCGAGGACGTGAATCCCGGTGGGGGTGACGTATGCACGACCGCCAGCGGCTGCCAGGAAGGTCTGGATGGAGAAGGTGCCGGCGCGATGAACGAGCCCCAGGGCTTGGCTTTCGGTCCTGAAGGCAACCTCTTCGTTGCCGACAAAAAAAACAACCGCATCGACGTCTTTTCTCCTGATGGCGCTTTCCTCCGGGCATTCGGCAAAGACGTCAACACCGGTCCCGGTGATCCCGACGTCTGCACGACCGAATGCGAGCCGGGCGATTCGACCGGTGTGGCCGGGGCGATGGACGGACCGACTGGGATCACCGCTGATGCCGGTGCCCTCTATGTCTCCGACTACGGCAACGGCCGCATCGACGTGTTCGCCCCCGATGGCACCTTCCTGCGCGCTTTTGGCAAAGACGTCAACACCGGCCCCGGTGATCCCGATGTCTGCACGACCGAATGCAAAGGGGCCGAAGTGGGCGGTTCGGCAGGCATGATGCGGCTTCCGCGTGCCGTCGCGGTCGCGCCTGGCAACCAGATCATGGTCGCGGACACGGAAAACCAACGCATCGACATCTTCTCTACTGCTGGTGTTTTTATCCGCGCCTTCGGCAAAGATGTGAAACCGGGGGGCGGCAACATCTGCACGACCGCCACCGGATGCGTGGAAGGCACGATCGGGACTGCGGCGGGCGCCCTGGCATATCCCAGCGGGGTCACGGCTGGCGCCGCCGGCAACCTCTACGTCGCCGAGTTGAACAACAACCGCGTCAGCGAGTTCACCATCGACGGCACCTTCGTTCGTGCCTTCGGCGAGGGTGTCGACACCGGCGCCGCAGCCTTCCAGATCTGCACTGCGGCGAGCGGGTGCCAGCAGGGGGTGGTGGCCGGGACGGTTGCGGGGGCGACGCCGGAGCCCCAGGGCCTGGCGGTGGACTGCCGGGGAACCCTCTACGTGACCGAGGAGCTCGCCGGCTTCGCCCGGGTCGAGCGCTTCGGTGAGCCGGGGACGGCGCTGCCGCCCTGCGTGGACCCAGCGCCGCCTTCCATAAAAGTGTCGCTGATCCCCTTCGTCAGAGTCTCGAACAGGATCCGTTTCAACGGGCTGAAGCTGAACCGCGGGAACGGCACGGCCGTCCTCTTCGTCAGAGTTCCAGGCTCGGGCCGGGTGATCCTCAAGGGACGAGGAGTGCGCCGATTGTCACGGGGAGCGCCACGGGCCAAGGTCGTTCGCCTGCCGATCAAGCCCAAGGTGAGGCTGAAGCGCTTCGTCAAGAGGCACGGCAAGGGGCGGATCCGGGTCGAGGTGACCTTTCGGCCGGTCGGTGGGGAGCCGCGGACGATCGAAAAAGCGATCGTCTTGCGGCGGAAAAGGTGAGGGTTCAGGACCGGTGGGCCGGCGGGTCCTGTCACGGCAGGGGACCCACCACCCCCTGCGGTAGCTAAAGCTTCCTCGGGGGTGGTACCCCCTACCGCGCCACCCGCCGGCAGTTACCGAGGCTTCCTCACGATTACCGTGCGGCCGTCATTGAGCTTGTAGATGGTGCCGATTGGCTTACCTCGGCCCACGACTTGCTCTCCTGGCTTGAGCTGGACTTCCTTGATTCGCTCGTTTTTCTTCGTGACCACGGCGTCGGCCGGACGGGTGGCCTTCTCTGCTGACTGCGAGGTCAGGGCGTTGGTCAGGTCCAGGGATGACAGGGCCGCTAGTAGAAAGGCGACGGAGAGGACTATGCCTAGGTCGAAGAGGTTGACCAGGCCGTCCAGGGGGTCGCCGGCGCGGTCGTCGCGGCTGCGGGCGCGGGCGGTGACCTTCATGGCGCCACCGCCCAGTGGCTGTGCTGGGCCGCCGGGATGCCGTTGCCGGTGGGGGTGGTGAGGCTGGCGGCGATGTACTCGACGTCTGAATAGTCCTGGGCGTAGAGGCGGTCGCGGACGAGGGAGATCGCGAAGGCGATCGCGCCGACGAGGAGGCCGACGACGGTGACACCGAAGGCGATGCGGAGGTTCTCGGTAAGGGTTGCCACGTCGCCGTCGGCAAGACCCGCGAGGGCGGGAGAGAGCGGGATCAGCGTTCCCATCAGCCCCAGGGCGGGGCCGAAACGGACGAGGATGCGGCTGCGCTCGAGGCGGCGCAGCGAGCGGTAGTCGTACTCGGCGAGGTGCTTGGCGATCCGGGTCTCGGCGTCGGGTCGGCCGACCTGTTCAAGCACGCCGCCCAGCGCCTCCTCCATCGTCCGGTTGCGGGCGACCGGCAGCAGGGCCGCCAGGGCCTGATCGCGCTGGCCCGCGGCGAGGCGTCCCTGGCACTCGGCGATCGCGTTGTCGAGTGCCCAGATGCTGCGCCCGCGCCGGCGGCGCAGCTCGGCCAGCAGGGCGCCCGCTTCGACGATGACAACCGCCAGCGCCGCAAGGGCGAGGATCAGGACCGGGACGCGCAGCGCCTCGGAGACGTCGAAGAGGATCTGCTCCACGGACACGGCGGCGGATCCTAGAGTCGCCCGGGTAGGAGGTTGCCGATTCCACGGACCTCGACCAGGGCGCCGAAGCCAAGCAGGCCGAGCGTGGTGAGGATGCCGAGGGATACCCCCGGTATCCCGCTGCTGCCACCGTTGCCGTCGAGCTGTCCGCTACGAGCGGCAACCGCTGGCGCTGGCTTGGGACGCGTGACGGCGACCGTGTTCAGCAGCTCACCGCTCACCGGCTGCCCTGCAAGTGGGCTTGGCTTGGGCTGCTGCCGGGAAGGCGGACCTTGGTCCGTAGCGGGCGCCGGCCTCGTTGCCGCCGCGGCGCCCGATGAGCCGGGGGTTGACGACTCCGAGCCGGTGGCGGCGCCGTGGTCGGGCGCCCCGGCCTCCTCGTTCGTGCCGCCCCCCTTGCGGTCTGGGCCCGATAGGGGCGCGCCAACCTGGATCGTGACCACGTCCGAGGCGCCGGCGTGGTCGCCGGGGGTCGTCACGCCGAGGACGACGTCGTAGCTGCCGCGCTTGGCGAAGCTGTGGCTGGCGGTTTCGCCGCTGGCCGATTGACCATCGTCGAAGTACCAGGAGTAGGCGAGCTGCTCGCCGGCGCCTGCCCGTTCGACGATCGCGCTGAAGTCGACCGGTTGCCCCGGCCGCGTGCGTACGGTCGAGGCCCGCGCACGCACCTGAAGCGGCTGTCCCTTGCCGAGGACGATCGTTAGCCCCTGCGGCGCCTCGAAGCTGTCGCTCGCATTGAGGTCCTCGGGGCCGCTGCTGGGGCGCAGGAACGCGGTCCCTCCAGCGGTCGCGTAGATCACCGGGAGGCCCTCGGGGAAGGCGCCCGGATCGAGCGCCTGGTCGCGGCTGAGCAGAACCGAGCCGCCCGCCGCGCGCTGCACCTCGAGGTAGGAGAAGCCGTACGGGTCGGCACCGGCCGCGTCGAGAATTGCCGACGGCGAGAAGCCGCTGATGGTCATGGTGCTCTCGCCTTCGGCAGACCGCAGCGTGTAGGTGCGCGAAGCGACATCCCCTGCCCCGAGCGCGTCCAGGGAGAGGGTCTGCTGGTCGCCGCCGGGGCCGACGACCGTCACCTGGGCGTCGTCGCCACGGGCCGAGCCGACGACGGGGGCGCTGAGCGACCAGGCGGCAACGGCCGCCACGATCAGGAGCCGGTGGTGAAGGAGACGCTTACGCATCCAAACTCCGTTCCAGGGGCGTAGAAGCCGGCGAACACCGAGGAGGCCGTGCCGGAGGGGATCGCCGCGGGCACCCGCTTGTAAGTGAGCTGGTTGCCGTTTGCCACGATCCCCGCCGCGCGGCCGAGGTCGAGGTTGACGAGCACCTGTCGCTCGGGCGCGCCGCCCGACTCGGAGATCGCGAAGATCACCCGCGATTTGGCACCGGCGATCTCGATCTCCGGATCGGCGGTGACGAGGTCGATTTCGTGGTCGCTGTAGAGGAAGCGAACGGCGCCGCCGAACTCGATCGCCGCCGTGTCGTCGGCGGGGTCCGCCGGGTTGGCGCCGGCGTCGTGCCAGCCGGCGGCGAAGGGGAAGTGGAAGGTGTAGCTGAGCGCCGCTGAGGTGCCGGGCAGCTGCACCGGCGGGTCGGCGCTGGCGCTGCCGGAGACGCTGGTTCCCTCGCCGGTGCCGATGTAGCGGATGAAGGACTCGCGCACGTGCCAGTCGATCGTCGCGGCGACGACGTCGGCCGCGCCCGGCGGGCGCGTCGCGACCGGCAGCGGGTCTTCGGGGGCGGGCCCGGCGCCGCTCGGCAGCGGGCAGCCGCTGGAACCCGCCGCGCCGCCCCTGCCGCCAGTGCCGGGCGAGGCGGTCGCGCCGGCGAGGAGGCCCGAGGCCCTGGCGGAGAGGGTGCCGAAGTTGAGGCGGCTCAGCTGCGCGGGCCGCGGGCCGGGTTCGAGCCGCTCGGCGATGGCACGGGCCGCGGCGGGGGTTAGCCTCAGTCGCAGGCCACTCAGCGTCGCGGTGCCCGCGGCCGGGTCGATGCTGCGCAGGCCACCCGCGAGGATCTGCAAGAAGTCGATGGTCTGGTTGCCGGCCTTCGCCCTCAGGCGCGGGCGCGACCCGAGGACGAGGCTGAGCTTGGTCAGGCGCAGCTTCGTGCCGTCCTCGCCGCGCAGCTGGATACCGCCGCGGTGGCGGAGCAGCGTCGTTTTCGTGCCAGCGAGGCCGGCGGCGACAGGGAGGACGAGCTGCCGCGGGCCGCCCTTGGCCGGCTTCAGCGGCCCGATGCGGACGCCGCTCGCCCGCAGGGACTTCGCTGCTGGCCCGTTCAGCGCCAGGGTCGTGGCGCCCCCGGCGCCGAGCGCGGTGGCGGGCGCGACGACGGCGACGACGGCGGCCGCGAGGACGGCGGCAAATGCCGCCGTCCTCGCGATGCCGGGGAGCCGCATGGAGACCCCTCGGGTCATCCGATGTTCGCCACGATCGTCACCGGATCGAGCGCCTGCCCCTCTTTGTAAGTGGGGCTGAACGGGACCGAGCCCGCCGCGGTCAGCGTCGCCGGGATCGCGGTCCAGGTGATCGTCTTGCCGCCGGCCGCGTAGATGGGCGTCACCCCGCTTGCGTCGAGCGTCGCCAGCTTGGTGCCCGGCGCGAGGACGGCAGGTTGGTCGTCGCACCCCACCCCGTTGAATTTGTCGATGTCGTAGCTGTAGTCGCCGAGGACGATCGACGAGTTGGCTCCGTCGATCGTCACTTCCAGATCGGCGAGCTTGATTTCGACGATGCAGTGGAAGGGCTTGGCGAATTTCACGCTGCCCTGGGTCTTCAGCACCAGCTCGTCGGCGGCGCCGTAGAGCCCCTTCTCGTAGCTGCCGCCCGTCGCCGGGAAGCCGAAGAAAGCGCCGGCTTCGGTCAGCGTGCCGTTCGTGGTCGCGCCGCCTTCGACCGTGATGGTGCCTTTCGACATCGGCGGGCCCTGCTGGCCCAGCACGTAGGCGCGCCAGGAGGTCAGGAAGCCCCACTCGGCGGCACCTGAGACGACCGCCTTCGCCGCCTCGTGGGCGGGATTCGCCTTGGCGCCGAGCCAGGCCATGCCGACGCCGTCGCGGCGTAGGGCGCGGGCGAGGCCGAGCTTCTGCTCCAGCACGGTCGCCGCCTCCACCGTCAGGCGCAGCTTGCCGCTGTCGAGGCCGACGCTGCCGCTGGATGCGCTGGCGGTTGCCGCGGCGCCGAGCTTGAAGACGTCGATCTCCTCGTCACCGAGCCTGCCGCGCAGGGTGTCGGCGCTGAGGTCGAAGCGAATCCCGCTGAGGCCGATGGCACGTTTGCCGCGCTTGAAGCTGAGCGAGCCCTCGCTGATGGCCGAGGGATTGGCGCCGGGGTCGACTGCGGAGATCGGCACGGTGAGGGTGCGGCCGTCCTTGGTCGCGGGGAGGCCGGCGAGGACCTTTACCCCTTGGCCGCTCAGGGTGCGGCCTTTGTCGTGCTGGGCGAGGATGATCGCCGCTGTTCCCTGTCCGCTGGCGGCGCCGGCGGGGGCCGCCAAAGTGGCGGCCGTCGTGGCCAGTGCGACGAGCGCGATCAGCGCCCTGCTGGCCCGGCCGTTGCTCGATTGGTTGAAGCTCATCTGGTAGGTGCCTCCTTGTCCTCTGCGCGCACGAGGCGCGCCGTTTCGTGAGTGCGCTGGGTTAGGGCGCCCTAAGAATCCACCCTAACAAAGTCGGAATTAGGTTGCCCTAACGTTGCTGGGAGCAGCCGTCCAGGCGACGTGCAGGGCGGTGCGGCCGTCGTGCTCGGTGAGGCGCGCGTCGGCGCCCCAGATCGTGGCGAGGCGCTCGCTGCTCAGCACCTCGGCCGGCCGGCCCGCCGCCACGGTGCGGCCCTCCGAGACGATCACCGCGGTGTCGGCGACGGCCGCCGCCAAAGCCAGGTCGTGGACGACCAGCAGCACGGTCAAGCCGCCGCCGTCGACCAGCTCGCGCAGCAGGGTGGCGACGCCGACGGTGGCGCCGAGGTCGAGCTGGGAGGTCGGCTCGTCGGCGATCAGCAGCGGCGCCTCCTGGGCGAGGCCGATCGCGATCTGGACCCGTTGGAGCTCGCCGCCCGAGAGCGTCGTCAGGGCGCGGTCGGCGAAGTGGGTGACGCGGGCGCGCTCCATTGCGCCCTCGATCGCGCCGCGGTCCTCGCCGGTAAGGCGGCGCAACGGCCGCAGGTGGGACGAGCGCCCGATCGTCACCGCTTCGCGCACGGTGACGCCGGCGGGGACCGGCATCCGCTGCGGCACGAAGGCCCGAACGCGGGCGAGGTCGCGGCCGCGCATCTCCCCCAGGTCTCGTCCCGACCAGAGCACCGTCCCCGCCGAGGGGGACTGCAGGCCGGAGACCGCCCGCACCAGGGTCGACTTGCCGGCGCCGTTGGGGCCGACTATCGCGACCAGGTCGCCCGCGTCCACCCTCAGGTCGGCTCCGCGCAGGATCTGCGTGCCGCCGATCTCGACCTCGACACCACGCGCCGTCAGCATCGCGACCTCCATCAGGCCACCACCTTGCGCAGCAGCCAGAGGAAGAGCGGCACGCCGAGCAGGACCATGAAGGGCCCGACCGGCATCTCGATCGGCGCCCGGATCGTCCGCGCCAGGGTGTCCGCGCCGGCGAGCAGGGCGGCGCCGCCGATCGCCGAGGCAGGGACGACGAAGGTGTGGCTGGAAGTGCCGCCCGCCATCCGCACGACGTGGGGCACGACCAGGCCGAGGAAGCCGAGCAGCCCGGCGATCGCCGCCGAGGCCGCAGCCAGCAACGCCGCGGATACCGCAGCGCCGAGCCGGATCAGGTGGGGGCGCGAGCCGAGCGAGGCGGCGACGTCGTCGCCCAGCGCCAGCCGGTCGAGCGGGCGGATCAGGAACAGGGCGGTGGCGAAGCCGACGGCGAAGTAGGGCCAGATCGTCTCCAGCTCGTCCCAGCCGCTCGAGGTGAGGCCTCCGGCGATGAAGAAGATGGCGGAGGGCGCCCGCTCGGGATAGGCGGCGAGCAGCCCGGTGGTCGCCGCGGTGAAGAGCGAGAGGATCGCGATCCCGGCGAGGATCACCTTGCCGGTTGCGCCGCGGTTCGCCCCCGACCAGGCGATCGAGAAGACCAGCGCCGCGGCGAGCAGGCCGAAGAAGAGGGCGCCGACCGGCAGCAGCGCGATCGAGCCCGGGAAGAGGATGATGATCAGGATCGCGCCAAAGCCGGCGCCGCCGGTGACGCCGATCACGTCGGGCGAGGCGAG
This sequence comes from uncultured Solirubrobacterales bacterium, assembly GCA_963824215.1. GTDB lineage: Bacteria > Actinomycetota > Thermoleophilia > Solirubrobacterales > 70-9 > VRUE01. Next base: position 696,084 of record CAWGOE010000001.1, read on the forward strand.
CGGGTTGGCCAGCGCCCCCTGCAGGATCGCGCCGGCGATCCCCAGTGCGGCCCCGACGACCATCGCCTCGACCGTGCGCGGCAGGCGCAGCGTCTCGACGATCTGCCGGTCGGTCTCGCTGCCGCCGCTGCCGAAGATGATGTCGATCACCTCGGCAAAGGGGACCTTGACCGCGCCCAGGGCCAGCGAGGTGACGACAGCCGCGACGAGCGCGATCAGCAGCGCCGCGAAGACGAGGGTGCGGCGGGCCAACGGCTCAGTTCTGCAGGTAGACGCGCCGCACCTTGCGGATCGTGCGGGCCACGTCGGTCCCCGCCTGCAGCAGCGAGTTGTCAACCGAGATGTAGATGCGGTCGTTGCGCACGGCGGAGGTCGTCGCCCATGCTGGGTTGTTGCGCAGGTACTCGGTCAAGCTTGGGATGTCGTCCTCGTTGGCGTGGGGCACGGCGACGATTACGTCGGGGTCTTCGGCGACCACCACCTCGTCGGAGATCCGCTCGAAGCCGGAGCTGGACGTGACCCCGCCGGTCAGCAGGCGGCCGCCGGCCTTGCTGACGATGTCCCCGCCCCAGCTGTTGGGCAGGAAGGTGAAGGGGGTGCGGCCGACGCCGAGGATCAGCATCACGGTCGGGTGGCTTTTGATCCCCTTGCGGGCTTGGGCCACTGCTTTCTTCATCGACTCGGCCAGCGCCTTGGCCTGCTTGCGCTCGCCGACGAGGCCGCCGATCACTTTCGTCTGGGCGAACGCGCCGTTGAGCCGGAAGGGCTCCTGGACGAGGACGCGGATGCCGAGGTCGCCGATCGAGTCGTTGCCTTTTGCCCACGTCTCAGACGAGAAGACGAGGTCGGGGTCGAGCGCGGCGAGTTGCTCGAGGTTGGGCCCGTTGGGGTGGGAGAGCGGCAGCGTCGGCACGCCCTTCAGCTTCGGCGAGAAGCGTTCCTGGCCGCCCAGCGTCTGCCCGATCGCGACTGGCGTGACGCCGAGCTTGGCCAGGGTGTTAGCCGTAAACGGGGTCAGCGCGACGATCCGCTTCGGCGGCGCGGCCTGGGCTGCGGCGGGCCCTGCAAGGGCTGCCAGCGCCACCACGGACAGAGCAATCGAGAGCCAGAATGGAGCTTTGTGGCCCCTATAGGGGCTAGAAAGCTCCATCAGGCGACGAGTGGGGCTCATCGCTACGCGGGGACCTTGGCGTCGATCACCGTGTAATTGCGCACTTCGCTGCCGTGGGCGAGCTCGCCGTCGGCGTGGCGGTGGCTCATCTTGAAAAGGTCGCTGTTGACCCAGGCCTTGAATGCCTCGTCGCTCTCCCAGCGGCTGAGCACGACGTACTCGCCGGCTCCTTCGCCCTCGCGACGCAGCAGCTCGAAGCCGGCGAAGCCTTCGGCTTTGTGGACGTGGCTCTCGCGATTGAGGAAGGCACTCTCGAACGCCTCCCGGCGCTCCTCGTGCACCTGCACCACATTCATCACCGTTACCAAGGCCCCGCTCCTTTCGAGTACGTCCTCTTAGGACGCCCTAATTAGGTTTACCTAACGAGGGTAGCCGAAGAACTGGTGGCGGCGCGCTAAGGGGTGCTCTCGGCGAGCTCGGCCCGGGCGTGCTGGGCGAGCTTGACCGTTGCCTTGCGCAGTCCCTCGGGGCCGTCGATCGGCTCGTCGTAGGGGACGCGGACCTCGGTTTCGCCGTCCGGGGTCTCGGCGATCAGGTCGAGCCCGGCGCGATCTGCATCGACGCAGCGCGCGGCGGTTGCCTCGGGGCAGCCGCCGATCGCCCGCGCCATGTCGAGCAGCGCGTCGTCGTGGTCCTCGTTGAGATGAGAGATGGCGCGCTCGGCGCCTTCGCTGACTGGGTCTCCGGACTTCATGGTTAGGGCACCCTAATGGATGAGCGCGCCCGAGGCCCGGCAGTTCCCTCGCCTACGCCTATCACCGGCCTTCGGCCGGTGCAATTTGGTGCCGCTTCGCGGCTGGATATCTCTCCGCGGTGCCGGGGAGGCTGGGCGAGGGAACTACCGGGTCTCGGGCCTAGGCACCTGTGGCTCACCCAGGCCGTAGGTGTCGTAAGCCCCGAATTCAGCGAAGGTCTTGTGCGTCGGGCCGTGGTAGTCCGATGACCCCGTCGGTATGAGCTTGAGCTCCTCGCAGAGCTCCAGGAGATGGGCGGTCTGCCTTTCATCGTGGGTCGGGTAGAAGGTCTCGACTCCGTCGACGCCGAGGGCGCGAATCAGCTCCTCTACCTCGGCCGGGTCTGAGATGTCCCAATAGGGATGGGCGACGACGGCGACGCCGCCAGCCCCTTTGATCACTTCAACCGCCTGCTCGGCAGTCGGCCAGCGCCGCGGCACGAATGCCTTGGCCCCCGGCACCAGATACTCCTCGAAGAACGGTCCAAGATCGCCAGTCGCTCCAGCCGCCCGCGCAATATGCGGCCGCCCGATCGAGAGCGCATCGCCAGCCTCCTTCACCGCGTCCTCTAGATGAAGGTCAAAGCCCTCGCCCCGCAGCTTCTCGACGATCTCTCCAGCTCGCGATACCCGCTCGTGCTGCGCCCGCTCACACGCCGCCGCGATCTTTCCCAGATCGACCCAGTATCCGCATATATGCAGGTCTTCCGCGTACTCATGCACGCAGGACATCTCGATAGCGGGCACCAGCTCAATTCCAAGTTTCTCCGCTGCTTCTGCAGCCTCCGGCACCCCCGCGATCGCGTCATGGTCCGTCAGCGCCAGCGTCGTAACCCCGGCTTTGGCAGCTTCCTCAACGACGCCCGCGGGTGCCAGCTGCCCGTCGGACACAGTCGAGTGGCTCTGCAGCTCGATCAACACGACGGCACCCTATTGCGCTTGGAGTGAGGGCGGGGCGCCGGTGTTTCCTCGCCCTAGCCTCCCCTCGGCACCGCGGAGAGATTTCGTCGCGAAGCGACTCCAAATTTCACCGGCCGCAGGCCGGTGATAGGCGTAGGCGAGGAGACACCGGCGCTCCGCCCTTCCACCGGCCACATAAATAGACTGCGCCGCCGTGTTCGAGAAGGTCCTCATAGCCAACCGCGGCGAGATTGCGATTCGGGTCGCGCGAACTCTGAAGGAGATGGGCATCGGGTCCGTCGCCGTTTACTCGGAGATCGATCGGGATGCGCCGCACGTGCGCGAGGCCGACGAGGCGTTTCTGATCGGGCCGGCTGTGCCGGCTGAAAGCTATCTCTCGATTCCAAAGATCATCGAGACGGCCGAAGAGGCTGGCGCCGAAGCGATTCACCCGGGGTATGGATTCCTCGCTGAGAACGCCGACTTTGCTCGGGCTTGCGGGGACGCTGGCATTACCTTCATCGGCCCTCCACCGGAGGCGATCGAAGCGATGGGGTCGAAGACGCGGGCGCGCGAGATCATGGCCGAGGCCGGCGTGCCGATCGTTCCCGGTGCGACCGAACCGGCAGTGGATGTCGAGGCTGCCAAGGCCCAGGCCGAGGAAGCCGGCTACCCGGTCGCCTGCAAGGCGGCGGGCGGCGGTGGCGGCAAGGGCTTCCGCGTGGCGATGACCCCGGACGACCTCGAGGAGGCCTTCGAGGGCGCCGCCCGCGAAGGTGAGAAGTTCTTCTCCGACGACCGCGTCTACGTCGAGCGCTACCTCGAGGACCCGCGCCACGTCGAGGTCCAGGTACTGGCGGACTCGCACGGCAACGTGATCCACCTCGGCGAGCGCGACTGCTCGATCCAGCGGCGTCACCAGAAGGTGATCGAGGAGGCGCCCGGCCCGCAGGTCGACGAGGAGATGCGCGAGCGGATCGGCAAGATCGCGACTGATGCGGCGGCTGCGGTCGGTTACCGCGGCGCCGGCACGGTCGAGGGGATGCAGGTGGGGGACGAGTACTTCTTCCTCGAGATGAACACCCGCGTGCAGGTCGAGCACTGCGTGACCGAGATGGTCACCGGGGTCGACATCGTCCGCGAGCAGGTGCTGGTTGCCGCCGGTGAGGCGCTCACGGTCGCCCAGGAGGACGTCGAGCTGCGCGGCCACGCGATCGAGTGCCGGATCAACGCCGAGGCAGCCCACAAGAAATTCGCCCCCGCGCCGGGAGCGATCACCACCTACCGCGAGCCGGCAGGACCTGGGGTGCGGGTCGACTCAGGGGTCGAAGCTGGCTCCGAGGTGACGCCGATGTACGACCCGATGGTGGCCAAGCTGATCGTCTGGGACGTCGACCGCGAGCACGCGACGCGCCGCATGCTGCGCGCGCTGGGCGAGTACGAGGTCGGCGGTCTGACCACCCTGATCCCCTTCCACAGCGCCATTCTCGCCACCGAGCAGTGGGCGAAGGGGGAGACCTGCCGCGACCTGATGGAGGACAAGGAGTGGCTGAAGACGACGGCCCCGCCGGCAACCGATCCGCCGGAGATCCCCGAGGGCGCCGAGCTAGTCGCCCGCGACTACAAGGTCGAGGTCTCAGGCAAGCTCTTCGACGTCAAGGTGCTGGGAGAGGCGGCCGCCGGAAACCCGGGCGCCGGTGCAACCGGCAAGAAACCCCCGAAGCGCGAGCGCAAATCGGGCGGCGCCGCCAGCGCCTCCAGCGAGTCGCTTCCCTCACCGCTGCAGGGCACCGTCCTCAAAGTCGCAGTCGAGCAGGGCGCCGAGGTCTCCGAGGGCGACCTAATCTGCGTGATCGAGGCGATGAAGATGGAGAACGAGATAGCCGCCCACCGTTCGGGCAAAGTCACCAGCTTGAACGTAGCCGAAGGCGCAGCAGTCTCCAGCGGCGACGTATTAGCCGTAATCGAGTAGCGACGGCGCCTGGGGGGGGTAGTAGGGACGGGGTGTCCCTCCGGCGAAGCGGCGTCCGTTTTTCGCCCCTAAAGCCATCTCGGACGGCCCCCGGGGCTCCCGGCGAAAAACCCAGCAAGACGGAGGGGCACCCCGTCCCTACCTCACTTACCGCCCTTTGCCTTTAGCCCCTTTTTCGCGTTCCCGTTCGCGCCGTTCCTTTTCCCGCTCGCGTTCCCGTTCACGCAGTTCCTTCTGCTTCTTAGCTCGCAGACGCTGGAACTCGACCCGGGTGAGCGGGAATTTCGGCGTCACTTCGCGGCAGCCACGGCCGACGCAGTCGATGAAGGCCGTCATCTGCCGGTGCATGAAGTTGCGGATCGGGTAGTAGTTCGGATCCTTGACGATGTTGTTGAGCTCGTTGGGGTCCTTGTTGATGTTGTAGAGCTCCTTCTCGCCGCTTGGCCAGGCGATGTACTTGAAGGGGCCGAGGCGTAACCCGGCGTAGTCCTTCGGCGGCGCCAGCAGCGAGGCGGTTGCCTTTGGCCCCTTCGAGGCGGTCGCGGTCGCACCCTCACCAGGTGCCGTTGGGATCGCCCCCTGCGCGTTGACGTCGCTGGTCTCGACAAAGGACTCGAAGAGGATCGGCCGGCGGCTGCGCAGTTCGGGGTCGCGGAGGAATGGAACCAGCGAGCGACCGTCGAGGCTCTTGTCCGCCTCGACCCCAGCCAGCTCGAGGATCGTCGGCGCGACATCGATGTTGGCGGCCAGCTCCCCGGTCGAGCTGCCCTGCTTGATTCCAGGTCCCCGGATCAGGAAGGGCAGGTGCGTGGCCGGCTCGTAGGCTAGGAACTTGCCGCCGAGCAGGCGGTGCTCGCCGAAGAAGAAGCCGTTGTCGGAGGTGAAGATGACGTAGGTGTTGCGCAGCCGGCCCATCTGCCCCAGCGTGTCGATCACGCTTTTGACCCCATCGTCGACAGCGCGCAGCGAGTCGAGCTGCTTCTGGTAGTAGACGCGGTAGGTCCGCTTCTCGTTCGGTGAGAGGTGGTCGGCTTCGCGGATGAAGTGCGGCTTGTCTTCTACATTGCCCTCGTCGAAGCCTTCCGAGCGGTCGTGGGGGTGGCGGATCCCCTTGAACCAGTCGTAGTGACGCAGGGCCGGCTCCGGGCCGGCTGGGCGGCGGAAGTCCCCGTGTGGTGCGGTGTAGTCGAGTTGCAGGTAGAAGGGCTGCTCAGCCGGCGTGGAGAGCATCTCTTCCCGCGCCATCCAGGTGAAGACGTCGGTCGCGTAGAGGCAGGAGCGTGCTTCGGCGGGTTCGAATGGGCAACCAAGGGGGTCGCGCTGGCCGTATTCGCGCGTTTCCCAGCTGCCGGGGTCACCGTAGGCGCCGGGTTCGCTGAGCACGCCGTTGTTGTTCATCGTGTAGCCGTAGAAGAGATGCTCGGTGTCGGCCTTCAACACCGTGTGCCAGGCGCTCCAGCCGGGCGGCACGCTGGTGCCGTTGTCATGGGGCTCGTCGCCGTAGCCGTTGAGGAACTTGCCGACGTGGATCGTCTTGTAGCCCGCGCCCTGCAGCCAGGTGGCGATGTTGTGCGAAGCCGCGGCGCGGAAGGAGAAGCCGTAGTAGCCACCGTTTGGCTGCACGTTCCCCTTGACCCCGTTGTTGTGGGCGTAGCGGCCGGTCAAAAGGCTGACCCGCGAGGGGCAGCAGAGGGGGTAGGGGACGTAGTAGCGGTTGAAGGTCATGCCGCGGTCGGCGATCAGGTCGAGCGTGTTCGGCATCGAGCGGGTCTCGGCGGCGCCGGGAAAGGCGCTGAAGGTCGCGTAGAGGCCGTCGAGGGTCTGGTCGTCGGTCTGGATCACGACGATGCTCGGCGCTGATTCGTTCGGGTTCAGCGGCGGTTCCTCTTCCGGGCTGACCGGGGTGATCGCGCCTGCCTGGGTGACGCTCAGAACCAGCGCGCAGAGCAAGGCCAGCATCGCCGCCATCGGTAGGCGGGCGCGCGAAGGCACTCGGATGTCGCTTGCTTGGTCCATCGAATACGTGTTGCCCCTGGCGACTGGGCCGCACAATGGGTCGAAACCGTCGCTCTGGGCGAAGTTGCGAAGGGGAACGCTAGAAAACGCCGAGGACGGCGGGCCTAGAACCTGTCTCATAACCCCCGCGCACGTCTGGCGGCGCCGGACACACTTCGCGGGGCGGCGTCCTCGGTCGGCCAGGCGCTGCCATTCGGCCTCCCTGCGTCCTACCCCCGTTCGGTCCGGCATTCACCAGCCGCACACGCGGGTTATGAGACAGGTTCTAGGACGCGCCGAGCTTTTTAGCTGCGTCGCGGAAGTTCTTCACCGTCGCGCTCGGCGCTTTGCGGCCCTCGAGCTTCTCGCCATGGCGGTTGACCCAGATCACCGGGACCTTCATTTTCAGCAGCGGCGCGACGTCGGTCGTGTAGTCGCAGCCGATGTGGACCCAGCCTTTTTTGCCGCCGATCCGTCGCGCGCACTCTTTGAAGTGGACCGGGTCCGGCTTGTAGCTGCGCACCTGCTGGGCAGTGACGACGAGATCCAGTTCGGTGCGCAGGTGGCGGCGGGAGATGCCGAGCAGTTTGTCGTCGATGTTGGAGATGATCCCGACCTCGTAGCGTTTGCCGAGCCGGTCCATCGCCGCGTTGGCCTCGCGGAAGGGCAGCCAGTAGGCGACGCTGTTGGGTAGGAACTGGGCGCGCGAGGGCTCAATCTCCCAGCCAACCTCGCGGGCGACCTTGACGATCGTGCGGCGCAGGACCTCGGCGTACAGTTCGTAGGAGCCGGCCATGATTTCGGCCTGCACTTCCATGAAGCGGGCGAGGAAGGGCGCCTCTTCGAAGCTGAAGCCGTCTTTGGCAGCCTCTTTCTTACAGGCGTCGATGATCCCCTTCTCCCAATCGATCAGGGTGCCGTAGCAATCGGTGGTCACCCAGGTGATGCTTTTCAAGGCGGGGAGGGGCATTGGGCGCGGCATCTTATAGGCTGCCGGCCGCGCTCGGCAGGGGCGCCCCTTTCACATGGATCTTCTTGAGTATCAAGGCAAGCAGCTTTTCGCCGCGCACGGCATAGCCGTGCCGAGCGGCGAGGTCGCCTCCACGGTCGAGGACGCCGTCGCTGCCGCCGAGCGGATCGGCTACCCGTGTGCGATCAAGGCTCAGGTGCTGATCGGCGGGCGTGGCAAGGCGGGCGGGATCAAGATCGCCGCCAATCGCGACGAGGCTGAGCAGTACGCCAGCGCGATCATCGGCATGGACATCACCGGTCCGCATGGTGAGGGTCCCTTCCGGGTCGATCAGGTCTGGGTCGAGGGCGGCTCCGACATCGCCGCCGAGTACTACGCCTCGGTGATCCTCGACCGCGGCGAGAAGAAGCTGCTGGCGATGGTCTCGGCCAAGGGCGGGATGGACATCGAGGCGGTCGCCGCGGAGGATCCGGCGGCGCTGGTCAAGGAGCACATCGACCCGACTCGGCCGTTCACGGCGGCGGAGGCGCGGCCGATCATCGACGCCGCCGGCCTTGCCGAGGACGTGCGCGACGACGCCGCCGAGGTGCTGGCGAAGCTCGCCGAGACCGCCCAGGGCGAGGACGCGACGCTGATCGAGGTCAACCCGTTGATCGTCACTGGCGACCGCAAGGTCGTCGCCCTTGATGCCAAGGTGACGATTGACGGCAACGCTCTTTACCGGCATGAAGGCCTGGCCGAGCTCGACGCCGAGTCGATCGACGACCCACAGGAGGCGATGGCACGAGAGAAAGGCCTCACCTACGTCAAGCTCGACGGCAACGTCGGCATCCTCGCCAACGGCGCTGGCCTCTGTATGTCAACGCTCGACGTCGTCGCCCAGGCGGGCGGCGCGCCGGCCAACTTCCTCGACGCCGGCGGGGGCTCGAAGGCGGACGCGATCGTCGACGCGCTGACCGTGATCACCTCTGATGAGAAGGTCACGGCGATCCTCTTCAACATCTTCGGCGGCATCACCCGCTGCGACGAGATCGCCAAGGGAATCGTCGAGGCTTCCGCGCAGCTCGACCTCGGCGTGCCGCTGGTCGTCCGCCTCGACGGCACCAACTCGGAGGAGGGCCTGGAGATCCTCGCCGCGGCGAGCCTGCCCAACCTGCACCAGGAGAAGACGATGCTCGGTGCCGCGCAGAAGGTCGTCGAGCTGGCGGGGGCGAGCGGCTGATGTCGATCATCATCGACGGGAAGACGAAGCTCGTCGTCTCCGGCTTGACCGGTCGCGAGGGCTCCTTCCACGGGCTGCGCAACCAGGCTTACGGCACCGATCTGGTCGCCGGAGTGACGCCCGGCAAGGGCGGCCAGGACGTCGAGGGGGTGCCGGTCTTCGACTCGATCCGCGAGGCGGTCGAGCAGGAGGGCGCCAACACCTCGATGATCTTCGTCCCGGCGCGCTTTGCCGCGCCGGCGATCGACGAGGCGATCGCGTCCGGGGTCGAGACGGTGATCGCGATCACCGAGGGCATCCCGGTGCTCGACATGCTGAGGACCTACTGGAAGGCGAAGGAGGCCGGCGTGCGGCTGATCGGCCCCAACTGCCCCGGCGTTCTCTCTCCCGGCAAGGCCAACGTCGGCATCATCCCCGCCCAGTTCTTCGACCCGGGCAAGATCGGCGTCGTCTCCAAGTCGGGCACGCTGACCTACCAGATCGGCAACGAGTTGAAGCAGGCGGGCGAGGGCAACTCCTCGATCGTCGGCATCGGCGGCGACCCGATCATCGGCTCGGACTTCATCGACATCCTCAAGCTGTACGAGGCCGACCCGGAGACCGAGCTGATCGTGATGGTCGGCGAGATCGGCGGCGACGCCGAGGAGCGGGCGGCCGAGTTCATCGCCTCGGACATCTCCAAGCCCGTCATCGCCTACATCGCCGGCTTCACCGCCCCGCCCGGCAAGCAGATGGGCCACGCCGGCGCGATCATCTCCGGCTCCTCGGGGACGGCGCAGGCAAAGAAGGAAGCGCTGGAGGCCAAGGGCGTGCGGGTCGGCGAAAGCCCGACCGAGACGGCGCGGATCGCTGTCGAAGTGCTGCGCGGCTAACCAGGCTGTCGGCCGGCGGGTCCTGTCGCGGCAGGGGACCCACCACCCCCTGCGGTAGCTAAAGCTTCCTCGGGGGTGGTACCCCCTACCGCGCCACCCGCCGGAGGAGCGCTGATCAGGATTGCTCTCAGCTCTGAGGTCACTTCGTCGGGGTCGGCTTCCAGGCGCCGGTGTGTGTATCGGAGGACTCGGTAGCCCGCCGCTTGCATCTTCGTGTCGCGGGCTCGGTCGCTCTCGAAGGCGGCGCGGTGGCTGTGGTGTTCCCAGCTGTCCATCTCGACTACGAGGCGATGAGAGGGCCAGTAGGCATCGACCTCGTGGTCGAGGATCGAGACATTGGTGAGGGGTTCTGGCAGATCGGCGAGGTGCTCGCGGTAGAACTCGGCGAAGCTGTCCTCCAGGGGCGAGCGGGTGATGAGGGGCGCCGTCGCGGCCGAGATCAGGCGACGCAGCGCCGGGAGGCCCTTGCGGCGCCCCGCTCGCGCACAGACGCGTTCCAGCTCCGGCACGCGGAGCAGCTTGAGGCGGTCGGCCTCTTCGAACGCGCGCCGCAATCCATCCACATTCAGCACTTCGGCCAGGTCGAGCAGCGTGCGGGGCAAGGACGTGACGGGGATGCCCGCTTCTACCACTCTTTCGTCGTCTGCCACGGGCGAGCAGTGCAGGAGGATTCCGTCGCGTCCCGCTCGCCCATGAGCGCTCGTCACCTCTACGGGCGACCGCCCGGGTCGCATCAGCCCCCAGAGTGCCGCTGCGCTTCGATGACTGAGCAAGGCGCCCTTGCCGCATGCAAATACGGCTGCCAACCAGGCGCCGCGCATGGACAGGCGCCGCTGGCCGAGTGAGTAGACGCCGCGATGGACAGCGTGCAGCTGTCCTAGGCGAAGCCGAGCCTTGATCGCACCACTTCCGATGCCAAGCGCCGTCAGCTGATGCCGCGCGACGACCCCATGCTGCCGCCCCCCCAGCACCACCAGCTCTCGTTCCCGGAGTTCGCGCTCGATGCGAGCACGGCGATCGGGTTGCTTCTGAGGTTTGGATCCCATTGCAGCCCTAAGCTCAGGCGCAACGAAGTTCTCCCCTCGTCGCCACCAACTCGGAGGCGTTGCTAGTGTCGAGAGCAATGGCTGGGGACACGATTTCATTCGCGCGCGGCGCTCCGAGCGCCGACATCCTGCCGAAGGACGCGGTGCGGGATGCGGCGGCTGTCGCCCTTGCCGAGGACTGGGAAAAGGCGCTCTCCTACGGCACTGGGATCGGCCATCCCGGGCTCTGCCAGTGGGTGGCAGAGAGGCACGGAGGCCTTGACGCCGGCCAGGTGATGATCGCCAACGGCTCGCTGGAGGCGGGCTGGATGCTCTTCGAGCATTTGCTCGAGCCGGGGGATCGAGTGATGGTCGAGCAGCCGACCTATGACCGCACGCTGCTGATGCTGCAGCGGCTTGGGGTCGAGCTGGTGCCGGTGCCCATGGAGGCCGATGGGCTGGACGTCGGCGCCTTCGAGGCCGCACTAGATGAAGGGCCGATCAAGCTCGCCCACGTCATACCCAACTTCCACAACCCGGCTGGCTGCACGCTCTCTGCCGGGAAGCGGACGCGCTTGGTCGAGCTCGCCGCCGAGCATGGCTTCTGGATCTTCGAGGACGACCCCTACCGCGAGCTCCCCTTCGAGGGGGAGGCGCTTGAGTCGATGCTCTCGATCGACACCGCCGGCCGCGTCGTCCACGCCTCCTCCTTTTCCAAGACGGTCAGCCCTGGGGTCCGGGTCGGCTACCTCGCTGGGCCGGGGGAGGAGATCGCGAAGCTGGCCAAGCGCGCCAACGAGACCTACATCTCGCCCAACATGCTGGCCGAGTCGGTCGTCCTGGAGCTGTGCCGGTCGGGCGGTCTGGACTCGAACATCGAGTTCGTCAAGGGCGCGCTCGGCGACCGCTGCAACGCCCTGGTCCGGGCGCTGCGCGAGCAGCTGCCCGAGGCCGAGTTCGTCGTCCCCGAGGGCGGCTACTTCCTCTGGCTCGACCTTTCACCCGGGACCGACACGCCGACCCTGCTCGCCGAGGCCAAGGGCGAGGGCGTCGCTTTCGTCGCCGGCCCCGACTTCATGATCAATGGAGGCGAGAACAGCCTGCGTCTCTCTTTCGCCAGCGTGCCGCCGGAGCGGATTCCGGAGGGCGTTGCCCGCATCGCCCGTGCCTTGGAGCGGCTCCGCGCCGGCTCTCCCGCTTAGTCCGATCCGCCTTCACTGATCCAGCTCCGCCGCAACCCCGTAGTGGGGGTGAACGCAACTGCGACCAGGAGGGCAGCATGGCTCCTCAGAACGAAGCGAACGCGCTTAGTCGCGTGGCGAAGGATCCCGTCTCACGGCGCAAGTTCTTCGCCCTAGGTGGTAGCTCTGCCGCCGCCGCCGCGTTCCTCGCCGCCTGCGGCAGCGATGACGAGGGGATGACCACGACGATGGCCGGAGCTGGCAGCAAGGGTGGAACCGAAGCCGTGATCGAGGAAGAATTCGGCAAGGGCGACGTCGGCATCCTCAATTACGCGCTGACCCTCGAGTACCTCGAGACGGCCTTTTACGCCGACGTGGTCAAGAGCGGTCTTTTCAAGGGCTCCGACCTGGCGACGATCAAGAAATTCGGCAAAGAGGAGGCCGAACACGTCAGCGCTCTGACCGCCTTTGTGAAGAAGCTGGGTGGCAAGCCCGCGCCGGTGCCGAAGACTGAATTCCCACTGAAAAGCGCCAAATCCGTGCTCGAACTGGCGGGGACCGTCGAGAACCTCGGCGCCGCCGCCTACCTTGGCCAGGCGGTGAACATCAAGAGCCCCGCGGTGCTGGCTCCTGCGCTCTCGATCCACAGCGTCGAGGGCCGCCACTCGGCCGCGCTGAACACGCTGCTGGGCAAGTCGATCACGCCGGACGGGGCGTTCGCCAAACCGGCTGACGCCGCGACCGTCCTCAAATCCGTCGAACCGTTCATCGTCGCCTGACCGGCGAGCGGACGCGAAAGGAGACTGCGATGCGCAACGAAGAACTGGCACAACCCGAGCTCGCCGAGGTCCATATCGATGTCGAGGGAGACGATCTCTCACGCAGCGAGGTGATCCTCAAGGGGGCGCTGGCCGCCGGCGCTGTATACGGCGCCATGTCCATTGCTCCCTTCGTCAGTCGGGCGCTGGCGATGTCCGGTGGCGGCGACGTCGGCATCCTCAACTTTGCCCTCACGCTCGAGTACTTGGAGTCGAGCTTCTACCGCGAAGCGAAGCGCCGGGCCGGGGCCAGCGGCGAGTTGAAGAGCCTGATCGCCCTGGTTGGGCGCGACGAGGACGAACACGTCAAGGCGCTGACGGCGACGATCAAGAAGCTGGGCGGCAAGCCGGTCGCCGAGCCGAAATTCGACTTCCCCTACAACAGCACGGGGGAATTCCTCGAGTTGGCGCAGACCTTCGAGGACACCGGCGTAAGCGCCTACAACGGGGCCGCGCCGCAGATCAAGTCGAAGGAAGTGCTCGGTGCCGCCGGCTCGATCGTCCAAGTCGAGGCCCGCCACGCGGCGGCGATCCGCCTGCAGAACGAAGCCGAATCGTCGCCGGAGGCGTTCGACCCGACCCTGAGCAAGGCGCAGGTGCTGAAGGCAGTGGAACCATTCATCAAATGAAGCCCGAGCGCCTCGCGGACGAGGAGCTGATGCCGCTGATCGGTGAGAAGAACGCCAGCGCCTTCGAGGTCTTCTATGACCGCCACGGCGCCGCCGCCTACTCGCTGGCCTACAGGATCGTCGGCGAGCGGGCCGCCGCCGAGGACGTCACCCAGGAGGCCTTCGTCTCGATCTGGCGCAGCGGCGCCCGCTACGACCGGGCGCGGGGGAGCGTCCGCTCTTGGACGCTGGGCATTGTCCGCAACCGGGCGATTGATCTGCTGCGTAGCCGCTCGGGCCGGACGCCGAAGCTGGGCTTCGATGACGAGGCGGCGCTCGAGCAGCGGCCCTCAGGTGATTCCACCGACGAGGAGGCACTGCGGCGCGAGACGACACGGGAGATCCGCGGCGCGCTTGGTGAGCTGCCGGGCGAGCAATCGAAGGTTATCGAGCTCGCCTATTTCGGTGGCTTCAGCCAAGCGGAGATCGCGGAGATGCTTGGGGTTCCGCTGGGCACGGTGAAGGGACGGATGCGACTTGGCTTGGAGAAGATCCGGGGACAACTTGCGGAGGGGCTGGCATGAACGACAGAGAGCACGAAGCACAGCGCGATCAGCTGGCCGCCTACCTGCTTGGCGCGTTGGAGCCGGGTGAGGCGGCGGCGCTGGAGCAGCACCTAGCCGGCTGTGAGGAGTGCCGCGCCGAGCTCGAGTGGTTGCGGCCAGCGGTGCTGAGCCTGCCCGAGGCGGTCGAGGTTGCCGAGCCGCCGGCAGGGTTACGGACGCGGATCATGGACGAGATCGAGGCTGACGGGAAGGCTGAGCGAGCGACCAACCGCTTCGGCTGGAAACGGCGCTCTCCCGGCCTGCGACCGCTTGCCGGCCTCGCCGTGGTCGCCCTTCTTGCTGCGGCGTTCGCCGGCTACGCGATTCGTGACGGTGGCGGGGACGCTGGATCGGAGCCGACCACGGTGGCTGTTGGGGAACCGCCCGCGGTGACGGCGGAAATGGTCTCGGAAGGCGACAGCGGCACGCTGCGGCTCGAGAACCTGCGCCAGCTTCCCGCCGATGAGGTCCTGCAGGCCTGGGTTCAGCGCGGCAAGCGGGTCGAATCGGCGAAGACGCTGTTCGTCCCCAATCCCGACGGCACGGCAATCGCCGTGATCGACGACATGGGGGGCGTCGACGCAGTGATGGTCACCGCTGAGCCACGCGGCGGCAGCAAGCAGCCGACCGGCGAGCCGATCGTCGAAATGTCAATCCCCAGCTGATCTCAGCGGCCGTAGCGGTCCGAAGACAGCACAAGCTGCTCCGGGATCGCCGCCCGCGGCGGGGGCGCAGGATCGGCGCGAACCGAGACCGTCTCGGCGACGCTGCGCGAGACTGTGTGCGCGCCGTCCTCGGACGCGATCGTGATCCCCTCTTCGTCCGAGCTCTCGACCGTCCCCTCCAGGCCCGGCTCCAGGCCGGCCGCTTTGAGGTAGTGGAGCAGCTCCTCGGCCTCGTTCTCGAAGCGCAGCACGTGGACCGTGGCCCCGACCTCGACGTCAGCCAGCAGCGAGCCGGTCTCGCGCACGCCCTCGACGATCGGGTGCCCGTGCGGGCAGGTGGTGGCGTCGCCGATCGCGGCGCGCATCCGCTCCTCCAGTACCGGCGACATCGCGTGCTCGATCCGCTCGGCCTCCTCGTGCACCTCGTCCCAGGGGATGCCGAGGACGTCGGTGAGGAAGCGCTCGATCATGCGGTGGCGGCGGACGATGTGGCTGGCGTGCTCGCGGCCGGACTCGGTGAAGGCGAGCGATTTGTCGGCGTTGCGCTCGACGTAGCCGTCGTCGACGAGGCGGCCGACCATCTCGTGGACGGTGGGCGGAGAGAGCTGCATCGCGCGGGCGATGTTGGCGCCGGTCATCGGCAGCCCGGCCTCCTCCAGCCAGAACATGATCTCCAGATACTCCTGCTCGGCGACGGTCGCGTCACTCATCGGCTCGATACTAACGACGCTCCATCAGGGTCGAGACGATCGCCTCGTAGAAGCCGTCGCCCATCGCCCCGTCGGTGACGGTGGCGTTGTCCCAGGCGGCGAGGGCGGCGCGCAGGCCGGGGTCGCGCTCGGGCCCGTTGGCGACGACGAAGAAGCGACCGACCGCGGCGGCCACCTCGAGGTCCTCAACTGAGTCGCCTACCGCGATGCAGTCGGCAGGGTCGAAGCCGCGGGCGCGAGCGTGGGCGGCGACCGCATTCGCCTTGCTGACGATCTGCGGCACCAGGTGGTAGGCGTGGGTGGGGCCCTCGATCGCGGGCATCTCGCGGCCGATCGCGCCGTTGTCGAGTAGGCGCAGGTCGTCGTGGCCGTCGGCGGCGAGCAGCTCGTTGGCCTCGCCGACGTCGACCTTGCCGCGGAAGAGGTGCGAGAGGACGCGGCCGTGGTGCCAGGGCGAGTGGTACTCAAGCCGCCCCTCGAAGTGCTCGAAGAGCCGCTTGGGGATGCCGCGCCGCTCGATCTTCTCGTAGACCGTGCCCTCCTCGTCGGGGACGAGGTCACCGGTCAGCAGCGTTGTCTCGCCGTCGACCGCGAAAGCGCAGCCGGCCTCGTAGATGTAGGAGGTCTGGCCCATCAGGCGGGCTGCCTCGTGGACCTGGGGCTCGCGACGGCCGGACATGATCACGACCTCGACCCCGGCCCGGTGGCAGGCCTCGAGGCCGCGCGACTGGGCCAGCGAGAAGCCGCCCTTGGCGTCGCGGAAGAGCGAGCTGCCCTTGCCGAGCAGGGTGCCGTCGAGGTCGGTGTAGACGCATCGCAGGGCCATGGTGCGGTCGCTACGGTAGCCGGATGAGCGAGCCCACTCGGCTGCGGGTCCTGTCACGGCGGCCCTCCCCCATGTGCTCGGACGGGCTACGCCCGCCCTCCGCTATGGGGGACCCCCGCCGCCGTGCCACCCGCAGAGAATCGCCTCGATGATTTGGAAGCTGTCCGATCGCGACCTGAGGCTCGAGCTTCCGGTGGCTGCGGGGATCGTCAACGTCACCGCTGACTCGATGTTCGAGGGGGCTCGCAGTGTTACGCCGGAGGGGGCGATTGCCGACGGGCTAGGCCTAGTTGAGGCCGGCTTCGAAATGCTCGACGTGGGTGCGGTGGCGGCGCGCAGCGGGCCGCCGGTTGGTGCCGAGGAAGAGGCCGCGGCGCTGGTCCCGGCGATCGAAGGGCTGGTCGGGGCGGGCGTGCCGATCTCCGCCGACACCTTCTCGGTCGAGGTGGCGCGGCGGGCGCTGGCGGCGGGGGCGGTCGCCGTCAACGACATCTCCGGCGGTTCTGAAGAGATGTTCGAGCTGGTGGCGGAGACGGGCTGTGGCTACGTGCTGATGCACATCGAGGGACCGCCGCGGGCCGATCGCCCGCCGCGTGAGTACGGCGATGTAGTCGAGCACCTGAAGTCGTGGTTCGGGGGGAGAGTCGAGCTGGCCTCGCGGCTTGGGGTGACCGAGGAGCAGATTGCGATCGATCCCGGACTCGACTTCGACCTGACCGCCGAGCAGGACCTCGAGATCCTGCGACGGCTTGGTGAGCTGCGCGAGCTGGGCCTGCCGCTCTACGTCTCGCTCTCGCGCAAGGACTTCATCGGCGCGGTGCTCGGCGGCAGCTGGGAGGAGCGCCTGCCGGCGGGCGAGCGCGAGTGGGGGACGGTCGCCGCCGCAGCGCTCGCGGTGCGCGAGGGGGCGGACATCCTGCGGATACACGACCGATCAACCTTGCAGGCGGTGAGGGTTGCTGGTCGAATCGCCTATCCCGCGCGGAGCCGCGCCTGATGGCGAAGAGCCTGCTGGAGACGCCCTGGTCTATTGCGATCGATCCCGCGAGGCGGGATGGCCGCATCGTCGCCGAGAGCAGCGAGCCCGAGCGCAAGGCCAAGCCGGTGGCGATGCCGCGATCACTTGACGCCGGCCTGGTTGAGGCGCTGGGCCGGGTGGGCATCGAGCGGCTCTACTCCCACCAGCGCGACGCGTTGAAAGCGGCGGCCGCCTCCAACCTGGTGATCACCAGCGGCACCGCTTCCGGCAAGAGCCTCGCCTTCAACCTGCCGGTGCTCAACGACATCGCCGCCGACCCCAAGCGTCGCGCCCTCTACCTCTACCCGACCAAGGCGCTGGCGCAAGACCAGGCGCGCAAGCTGGCGGCGTTGCGCCCGCCCGGCCTGCGCGAGGCGATCTACGACGGCGACACGCCGCGCGAGGAGCGGCCCTCGATCCGCCGCCGCAACAACCTCGTCCTCACCAACCCCGACATGCTCCACGTCGGTCTCCTGCCCAACCACAAGGCCTGGGGCGACTTCCTCGCCAATCTCGGCTGGGTCGTCGTCGACGAGGCGCACACCTACCGCGGCGTCTTCGGCTCCCACGTCGCCAACGTGCTGCGCCGCCTGCGCCGGATCGCCCGTGCCTACGGGGCCGAGCCGCGCTTCCTGCTCGCCTCTGCGACGATCGCCAACCCGGTCGAGCTGGCCGAGAACCTGGTCGGCACGCCCTTCGAGCTGATCGACGACGACGGCGCCCCGCGCAGCGGTCGCGAGATCGCGATGTGGAACCCGCCGTTGATCGACAAGGCGAGCGGCACGCGGCGCTCGGCCCTCTCGGAGGCGGCGGACCTCTTGGCCGAGCTTGTCTCGCAAGGGGTGAGGACGATCTGCTTCCTCAAAAGCCGGCGCGGGATCGAGCTGATCCAGCGCTTCGCCAAGGAGTCGCTGGAGCGCCGCGGCAAGCCCGAGCTGGCGGCGCGCATCGCCCCCTACCGCGGCGGCTACACGCCGCAGCAGCGGCGCGAGATCGAGGCCAAGCTGACCGAGGGCGAGCTGCTCGCCGTCGTCGCCACCGACGCGCTCGAGCTCGGCATCGACATCGGCGAGCTCGACGCGGCGATCTGCGTCACCTTCCCCGGCACCGTCGCTAGCCTGCGCCAGATGTGGGGCCGGGCTGGGCGAGAGCGGCGCGGGCTGGCCGTCTACGTCGCTGGTGCCGACGCGCTCGACCAGTTCTTCTGCCGCCACCCCGACGAGTTCGTCGGCCGCCCGGTCGAGGCGGCGATCCTCGATCACGAGAGCGAGCAGATCGCCTCTCGCCACATGGTCGCCGCCGCCTACGAGCTGCCGCTGAGCGACGAGGACGACGAGGTCTTCGGCGAGGGTTGGCGCGAGCGGGCCGAGCGGCTCGCCTCGGCCGGCCAGCTGCGCCGCGCCGGGGGTCGCCTGCTGCCGCGCGGCAGTGAGTTCGTCGCGGCAAAGATCCCTTTGCGCTCCGCCTCGGCCGACTCGGTCGCGGTGATCGAGCGCGACTCGGGCGAGATGCTGGGCCTGGTCGAGTCCGAACGCGCTTTCACGACCGTCCATCCCGGCGCCGTCTACCTGCACCTGGGCCGCTCCTATGAGGTCGAGCAGCTCGATATCGAGGGGCGGCGGGCAATCGTCTCCCGCTTCGACGGCGACTGGTACACGCGGCCGAAAAAGGAGACCGAGATATACATCGAGCGTGTGCGCGAGCAGCGCACGACCTCGGGGGTCGAGCTGCACTTCGGCGAAGTCTCGGTCAGCGAGCAGGTGATCGCCTTCCAGCGGGTCTCGATCTCCGAGCAGGAGCCGATCGACATCGTCGCCCTCGAGCTGCCCGAGCAGCACTTCGTCACCCAGGCGCTCTGGTACGTGCTGCCGGACCCGGTCAGCGGCGCGCTGCCGCCCGACGTCCTGCTCGGCGCCCTACACGCCACCGAGCACGCCCAGATTGCGGTGCTGCCGCTGATCGCGATGTGCGACCGCTGGGACATCGGCGGGCTCTCGACCAACGTCCACTTCCAGACCGGTCGCTCGACGATCTTCATCTACGACGGTCATCCGGGCGGGGTCGGGATCACCCTGCGTGGCTACGAGCAGTTCGAGCGCCTGCTTGGTGACGCCGAGCGCCTGATCGGCGAGTGCCCGTGCGAGTCCGGCTGTCCCTCCTGCGTGCAGAGCCCCAAGTGCGGCAACCTCAACGAACCGCTGCACAAGGAGGGCGCGTTGGAGTTGATGAGGGCGATGAAGGAGGCGGGGTGAAGGGACGGGGTGGGGCTCGCCCTCACGAACAGCGGGGAGGTTCGGTTGAGCCCCACCCCGTCCCCCCTCAGCGCCGACGTCAGGTCGCCGTCATCGGCTCCGGTCGCTGCGGCGAAGAGAGTGACGCTTGGGTACTCGCTGAGGAGGTTGGACGCCGCCTGGCCGAAGCCGGGGTGACGGTCGTCTGTGGAGGTCGGGGAGGGGTGATGGAAGCGGCCGCGCGTGGGGCGGCGGGTGCTGGCGGGGCGGTGATCGGCGTCCTCCCTTGGGTCTCGATCGACGACGCGAATCCCTACTGCACGCACGTAGTGGCCACCGGCATCGGCCAGGCCCGCAACCTCGCCGTCGTCGCCTCCGGCGAAGCGGCGATCGCGATCAGCGGCGAATGGGGCACGCTGTCGGAGATCGCCCTCGCCCGCAATCTGGACCGGACCGTGGTGGCGCTACGCAGCTGGAGCGTCTCGGGGCGGGAAGAGATGGAGGGCGGCCCCGGCATCGTCTCGGCCGAGACCGCCGAGGAGGCGGTTGCAGTCGCCCTCAAGGCGATCTAGCTCGGCCAAAGCTCGCGGATCGCGAGGATCGCGAAGGCGTGGGACCAGGCGAGGGGGGTCGTGGAAGTCGGCTGACCGGTGTCGGCATCGACGCGCTCGGGGAGCAGGCCGACGGGAGTGGAGGCCCGGCGCAGATCGCCCAGCAGACGCAGCGCGCCGCGGCGCTCGCCGAGGGCGGCAAGGGACCAAGCCGTCCATGCCGTCGGCGCCGTCCAGGGATCCTCGCCGCCGTCCCAGTCCTCCGACGGGACGAGTCCGAAGCGGCTCTCGCGCTCGGCTACGAGCTGGAGCAGCGTGCGGCGGGCGGCCGGGAAGAGCGCGGGGCGCGGGAAGGGCCGCACGGCCCAGGCGGCGGTTGAGTCAAAGCCCGAGGCCACATCCCCGGCCGTCCTGCTCAGTCCCGGCGGCGACTCGAAGAGCTCGCGGATGTCAACTGAACGGACGCCGGAGGCGATTGCGTTGCCGAGGTAATCACCGCCGTCTTTCTCCTGGTAGTCGGCGAGGCCGCGCCAGCCGCTCCGCGGCGGGCGGGCCTTGATCTCCGCCGCACGTGCCGCCGCGGTAACCCAGCCGGCCGCATCCCCCTGTGCGGCGCGGCCCTCGACCGGCTCGCCGGCTGGGTCAAACCGGGCCGCCGCGTCGAGATCGAGATCGAGCAGGAAGTGGACGATGCGGCGTGACTCCAACTGGTAGCCGGCTGATGCGAGAGCGATCGCGACGGCGCCCGCGTCTCGCGGCCAGACGTACCCCCACCCGGCGGGCGCCCCCGCCACGGCGGCGCCGCTCCGACCGACCAGCGCTCTCAGCAGTAATAGCGAGCGCCGGTACATGCGCCGGGCCCAGCGGGGCGCTACGTCCTCCAGCGGCCTCGCCCGTGCCAACCACCGCCGATCCTGACCTTCGGACCCGGACTTCGCCAGGAAGGCGGGAACGACACCGGGGTAGCCGCTCGGAGTCGGAGGATCCATCTCCGTCCCGCCGGAGAGGGCAAGGCCAGCCGTGAGGACAGCTGCCGCCAGCACGATTCCTGCACGAGCCCAGACCACGCGCCAATCCAAGCAGCCCGATCCTCTCCCGGTCGCTAGCCTTCCCCGAGCGCGGTCCCAGGCCGGCGCAATCCCAGGCGAGGTAGCTCAGTTGTAGAGCACACGACTGAAAATCGTGTGCTTAAACAATCGAAGCTATTCGACACACACTGAGATTCCGCGTGTTAAAGCGGTTTGCGTCGCTGGCACGGCGGCGGCATCTTGCCGCAACGGTGCCAGTAGCGCCCTGCGAGCCATCCCGAGCCACTGCGGCACTGGACGGGAGGGCACCGAGGGCCGACAATGGGCGTGGAGGCGCCCGCAGCCCGGAGGTGAGCGGCGGATGACCTGCCAAACGAAAGGGAGCTTCGAAACGCGCGTCCTGGCGGACGGCACGAGGGCCTTCCACCTCCGCTTCCAGGTCGAACGCAAGCGCCAGTCCGTCGTGCTGCACGAGCGTCCGTCCTGTGGTTGTGGCTGCGGTGGGGGCTGGGAGGAGATCGCGGCAAGGAGCGAGCTCGGCGACCTCATGGCGCGGGTGCGGGCAGGATTCTGGCGACCGCAACCGCCGCGGCGTCTTGCGGGCAGCGTGGGCGCGAAACCGATCCCGAGCTTTGGCGATTACGCAGCTTCGTGGCTTGACGCCAAGATCGCGGGAGTCCTAGGCGACCGCCCGATCGCCGAGAACACGGTCAACGACTACCGCGCGCGGCTACGTCACCTCGCCTACCTCGATCCCTACTCGGTGGACCAGATCGACCCAGGCCTGTGCGTCGAGTTCAAGGCCCACCTCTTGGCGGAGTCTCGGCAAGTCCGGGAGGCGATCGCGGCTGGCACCCGACTGCACGAGCGCAGCGGTCGAGCGCGCCGCCCGCTCGGGCCGGCGACGGTCCGCAAGGTCCTCGACGCCCTCGGCTCGATCCTCGAGGAGGCGGTCGAAGACGGACTGCTCGAGCACAACCCGGCGCGTGGCCGGCGGATGCGGGTCAGGGTGCCGAAGCCAAAGCGCACCTGTCTGGAGATCGACGAGCTGGCCTACCTGCTTGACGCTGCCTCTGATCAGGACGACCCGCTTGCAGGTGCCTGTCTTGAGAGTGCGGTCGGTCCCTCCGCGACTGCCGTCGCCGAGCTCGCCGCGCAGCGGCTTCGGCCCGGGGAGATCAGCGAGTGCCTCGGGCTCTCGGGAGCGACGGTGACCTACCATCTGCGCCGCCTCGGGGTTCAGAGCGGGCGGGGCTACGCCGGGCGCCGCGTGATTTGCGAGCTGCTCGGCTGTGGTGGCGTTCGGGTCGGCGAGCTGTGCGGATTGCGGATCGGCGACGTCCGGATCCACGACCCCAGCGGGGCCCGGTTCCGAGTCCTGGAATCGAAGACCGAGGCTGGCGAGCGCCTCGTTGAGATGAGCCCCGCCCTGGTCGACGCGGTGGTCGAGCACATCGCCCGTCTACGGCAGTCGGGGCTGTCGTGCGGTCCCGATGCCCACCTGGTTCCGAATCTTCGCGGGGGGCGCCTGTCGTGTGGGCGTGCCGGGCGAATCGTCGGGGAAGCGGCGAGGCTCGCCGGCGAGCGGCTGGTCGCGAAGGGCATGCCTCCGCTGCCCCACACGACCCCGCACACCCTGCGGCGCACCTACATCTCGATCGCGCTGATCGCCAACAGGTTCGACGTCAAGTTCGTGATGTCACAGGTAGGCCACGCCGACTCGGCGATGACGATGGACGTCTACGCCCAGCTTGAGCAGCGGGTGAAACGCTCCCACGGCATCAGCTTCGATCGTCTGCTCGCCGAGGCTCGTGAGCAGGTCGACTCTCCGACGCCCACCGGAGCGCCCGCAAGGGAGGAACTCGATCCCGGCCTTCTGGAGCGGGAAGAGGCCGGCTCCGGGTCGCCATTCATCCGGATCGAGGGCACCGCCGATACGATGCGTGGCGCGCGGCGAGGTAGCTCAGGTCGGTAGAGCACTCGACTGAAAATCGAGGTGTCGCGGGTTCAAATCCCGCCCTCGCCACTCTCCTATGACGACGAAGAAGCTCCAGGATTTTGCGCTAGCCGCCGGTGCGAAGGTCGAGGGTGAGCAGATCATCTTCGCCGATGAATGGCAGCTGGAGCGCTGCATGAGCCTCGCTGTCAAGAGCACGTTCGAGGCGCTTGGCGACATGAATCGCGAGCAGCGAGACCGTGCGCACGCTCTCCTTGATCGCTGGAGGGGCGCCTATGGATCCCGTTACGAGCGACTAGGAAAAGAGGATCACTACGCGGAAGGGGTCACTCTCTTCATCTTGGGCGTCAATACGCGCCAGCGACGGAGCGATCTTCCGAAAGCCCAACGCGATGAGATCGAGGCGCAGGTAGAGAGTCTTGCCGGGGCTGTTGAAGCGGGAGCTTGATCGGCGGGGCCCTGCCGGTTATTAACGGGAGTGGCACAGCGCAAGACGCTCACCGAGCAGCAGATCGCTCTTCTTCGATGGATCGCAGCTGGTTGCCCCGACGGTGAGATAGAGGGCGACTCCTATCGGGTTTCCGCGGCAGCGCTCCGACGCCGAGGCCTAGTAACCACTTCAGGAGGAGGACCGACTTGGTCAGCGGCCATCACGTCGCGCGGCCAGGAGTATCTCGAGAAGGTGGACGGCCCCGAGCCTCCCATTCCGCGACAAGGAAACGTGCCCGTAACCCAGCAGCTAGTCGACGAAGTGATCGCCGCCGGGGGATCGCTGCGGGTGCCGCGCAGGTGGTCAGGCGACCCGGCGTACATCGACTACTGGAACCGAGCGGCGTTGGCGGAGCGCTACGGCAAGGTGCCCGACGAAAAGCGGCTCGAGGTCGTCGAAGTCGACAAAGAGCTGGAGATTCGGCTCGTCGATTCCCCCGGGAAGATTGGCCGAGTCGAGTTGGACGAAGTCGTCATCCCTGAGAAGGTCACGCGCTACCACCCGGCGGCAAGGAGATTTCGGGAGGATCGAGAAAGGCAGGAGGTTTCGCGCGGGCAGATGCAGCGGGCCGCGCGGATAGTGCACGCCTTTGCGAAGGAGGCGGAACGACGAGGCTGGTCGGTGGTGTATTCCGGCGCGCCCGAGGGGGGAAGCTGGTCGGACAATTCGGTCCGTGGATCGGGAAGTCGCCTGACTATCGGCGTCGAGGAGCACGAGTTTCGAATCCGCCTTCACGAGAAGGGCGTCCATACGAGGGGGCCGTGGGAAGAGAGCATCCGTCGTGAACGGGATCTAGACCTGCGCTGGGGGTCTATGCGACGTGAGAATGCGCCGAGCGGTCCTTATGACGCCGAGGGAACCGGAGAACTGGAGCTCGAACTGGAAGATGAACAGTCGTTCATGCTCCGCGGTCGCCAGCGCAATTGGGGAGACCGGGCTTCGTGGCAGCTTGAGGAGCGCTTGCCACACCTCTTCCGAGAGATCGACGAGCGGGTGGTTGAGGCGAAGCGGGTTGCCGAGGAAAGGCGAGTCGAGGCAGAGCGGGCAGCGGAGGCGGCGCGCATTAAGGCCGAGAAACGCGAGAAGGCTTGGAACGAACTTATGGAGAAGGCTCGGCTGACGCTAGTCGAGCGAGACCGAGTCGCTCACCTGCGCTCGCAGGCATCTAGCTGGCAGGAGTCTGAGCTGATCAGCCGCTACTGCGATGCGATGGAGGCGGCTCACGGCGAGGATCCGCGGGCAGCGAAGTGGATCGCATGGGCCCGCGAGTTTGCTGTCAGCATCGATCCGCTTCGTGAGCCTCCCTCAATGCCCGATCCTCCCGAGGAGACGCCGGAGGCTCTACAGGAGTTGTTGCCCGATGGCTGGAGCGTTCGAGGCCCCGAGTACGGGCAATACGACCCTCGTGGCTATCGAGGATCGGGTCGACGTCCCTAGTCAGCCGGGGGGCCTAAGCGGCGGCGAGCTGCCCAAGTTGGCCCAGTGCTTCGCCCGTGTTGTACGCGAGCGTTAGGCCCCCCCGTCGAAGCGCAGCCACCGCCTCCTGCTCGTCGAAGACGATCGTCACATCGCCGTTGACAAGAAGGAAGGCCTCTTCTCGAAGGGCATCGTCGTTCTGGCGTAGTCGCTCTGCAGCTTGCTCCAAGAGCTCGAAGTTGACGCCGGCTTGGCGCAGGTCGGCAAGGATGCATGCCGTCAGCGCATCCTGCTCGTTAAAGAGGTTGCGCGTGCCGGTACCGCTCGACTGCTGAACGCCAGGACGAAGCAGCCCTCGCTCTACCCACGAATGCAGCGTGCGGTAGTTGATATCGAGAAGCTTTGAGAGCTGCGGAAGCGTGTAGGCGTCCTGTGGCACGGCGTTCCTCCTCGGGACGACAGCGGGTCAAACGCGAGAGTACGCGACCGCGCGGCCGTCTTCGTTCCCACCCGGCATCTGAAGCCGCACAGACCGAATTTCGATGCAGCTGGCGGTTCCGTCCGGGCCATGAGTGAAGTTCAACGCACTGCACTTAGCCGACCGAGCCAACCGCAATCATCGTGTAGTCGCCGATGACCACAGAAAGGAACTTGAGGAAGATGAGCTGGGACAAGGACAAGTCGTTGGAGCGCATCCAGCGCCGGTGGGAGGCCCGAGACACCGAGATCACGGTCACCAAGCTGAGCCGCGATATGAATCTCGAGAACGTCACCCTGCACAAGGGTCGCTTGATCCAGGGCGTTCACCTCTACGCCACGGTTGCCGGTTCTGGCGAGCTGCATTGCCTCGACAGTGACGACCACGCCGCCAGCGCGATCCAGCGAATTGCCCTTTGGCAGGCCGAGGTGGCACGGATCGCCAAAGCCTTCGACGTACCGATCATCGCCTTCCAAGGCGCACGCGTTCACCTGCTCGTCTACCGGCCGATAGATGACGACGCCGTGATCGCTCGAAAAGCGGCGCTGCTAGGCCGGGCGATCACCTATATGACTCGCGACGCTTTCAATCCGCTCTTCGAGGAGGCCAAGAAGCTGAAGGCTCGCGCTGCGGCGGACCTCGGCGAGACCGTCGCGACCCGCGGCGGAACCCGCGGTGACTCCGAGCTTCTCTTCTTGGGCAACGCCGCAAATCGGCCCGCCAAGTTGCTCGGCACCTCCAAGCTAGTCGTCACCAGTCGGTTCATGGACGCCCTCGGGGACCAGCTCGAGCACGAAAAGATCGAGTCGGGTGATGATGACGCCTACATCCTGCGCCTCTCCGTTGCCACGGTCGAGGACGCCATCGCCGAGGACGGCATCGACTGGTCGCTTCAGGCTTCGGCCGACCGGCTCACCACCGAACTCGAGAAATGGCCCATCGACCGCTTCAAGGTCAGCGGGGCCACTACGGCGATCGAACCGACCTCGCTTAGCCGCTCGAACAGCAAGTTGGTCACCGCCGCCGTTGTTCTGATGGATATCGACGGTTTTAGCGCCTATGTCGACCAGGCCGAGAGCGACACCGTCAAGCGCGACGCGATTCTCACCCTCGACGCGATCCGCCAGGAGATGCGCGAGGTCTTGAAGGTCGACTACAACGGCATCCGCATCCAGTACCAGGGCGACAATATGATCGGCGTCGTCCACCTCCCCAACGGGGATGAGGAGAAGATCGCCACCGCCGCGGCGGAAATCGCGGCGGGAATGCAGGCGAGCATGAGCATCACCTTGCCGGGGATAGTCCCTCACGCCGGCTCCCTCGATGTCGCCGTCGGCGTGGCCATGGACGACACTGTCCTCGCCTGTCTCGGCGACTACGGACGTCGGAGTGCTCTGGCGATCGGCCCGGCTGCAACCGGTGCCGAGAACATTCAGCTGCGCCTGAACGGTAAGCAGACCGGCATCGACAAGGCCGTGTTCGAGGCGCTGCCCGAGGACATCCAGAGCCTCTATGTCTGGAGCGCCACGGCGAAGGCTTACGTCGCCGACGACCTGAGTGTCTCAAAGCTCTCAAGGGTTCGGGAGGCGCTGGCGGCCAACGGCCAGCGTGAGTTGACCTCCGACCAGCGCGGCCGTTTCAACATCGGCAAGACCTCGGCTGCGACGGCGGTGAGTGAGCGTGTTCGGCCCATTCGGCCCTACGCTGAGTAAGGAGCGCCTAGAGCGCTTCGAGGCTGATCGTGCTGCGCTTGTCGAGGTGCTGCCGCGGGTGAGCCACTGCATTTGGGCGAGTGGCGCCGGCGCGCTCGCCAGAGGACCGGTCGATGTCGATGTCGGGGCTGGGTGTTGGGAGGAGGTCGAGTCGAGATTCGTTTCGATGTCGACTATCCGCTGTCTCCGCCACGGATCTACGACAGCCTGCGCCGCTGGCGCCCCCTGGCCGACCGCCACCTCATGTCGGGCGGGGAGTTCTGTCTCTGGCTGATGCATGTCGACGTTCCAGATTTCTCCGACCCCGACAGCTTTCGGACTCTTCTGCTGCAATTGCCTCCGTTTTTGCGCGACCAGTTCGTCTTCGACGACCTCGGCAAATGGCCCGGACCGCAGTGGGCGCATGGGCAGCGCGACGCATACGCTCAATATCTAATCGAGCGGCTAAGACTTGAGGGCCCAGCCGATTTCGACGCTCTTTGGCCGGTCGTCCTCGGCGTTCCCCAGCGGCCCGACCGTGCTTGTCCATGTGGGTCGCGGCTCCCTTACGGCCGCTGTCATCGCCCTTTGGTCTCAGGGCTCGACTGGGTGCGTAGTCTTTCCGTCTGCGACGAACTGCCCTGTGCTGTCAAGGAACACTTGCTCGATGCCGCCTAAGAAGCACAAAGACCCGCTCCCTCCGCAAATGGCCCCCGCCGAGACCGGCAACCGCTTTGGCTGGCAAGCTCATGAAGCGATCCAAGGTTGGACCGAGAGCGTCGACGTCAAGGCTTCGATCGTTCTCCTCGTCGAGATAGCGGTTGCCGGGGCCGCTGCAAGAGCTCTAATCACGGCCGGTGGGGAATTGCATGGTGCAGTCGGCCTGCATCTCGCTGTTGCGATTGCAGCGGTCACGGCTCTGACTGCAGCGGTTGCTTGCGCCTTGTGGGTCGTTTTTCCCCGCATCGAACATCGCCGGACCAATGAACATGCCCCGAAGGGGCTCCTGTATTTCGGTCACCTGCAGGCTCGCCCCGTCGACGATATCGCTGCTGATCTTGCTGGCCTGACTGCTGAGGAGGAGCGCCGGCAACTCGCGAAGCAGCTCCACATCACGGCGGGAGTGGCGTGGCGAAAGCACCTGTGGCTACAGCGCTCCATTGGCCTTCTCGTCCTTGGCTCCGTATTGCTTGTTGTCAGCTTCGTCGCCTTCGGATAGAAGCCCTTCGGGGCCACGCATTTCTAGCGCGCCGTTGGGTCGCGCCAGCCCTTGTCGTGGTCGCGATCCCAGACGAGGTAGGCACCCTTCATCGATTGGTGTGCACTCGTTCCTCTGCCTGCGCATGCCGGCCGCATCGTGGGCGGCGATCCGCGTTCACCATGCTTCGACCGAGCCGCCTGTCGATACCGTCCCGGCTTCGATGCGATTTTTGTCGGGGAAGACAGAGAATCGATGAACGACGCCGAGCGGCTCGCATTTGCCAAGCGCGTTGTAGATCGTGCCTGGGCCGACCTGCCTCCTGCGGATCGCAGGTTGCTGGAGGCGATCAGGGCCGAGGGGCGCGACGCCATTGCTTGCCCGCTCGGGGTCTACACCGACGAACTGCGCCGTTCTGCGGGCTACGCGAGCTTCCCGGCCGCAGAGCGCCAGCGCCAGGATGCCGCTGCCGGCCTCTGGATTCCCGAACTGAGGCTGGTGCTACTCAACGTCGCCCATCCCAGCTTTCAGGATCTCGACCAGCACAGCCTGGGATGGGCGCTAGCCAGGGTCGCCTGGCACGAGTGGGGCCACGCGCTTGCCTTTCACCGCGCCACGAGCGAGGACGTGTCTCGGGGCCGGGAGCTCCTCGCGCTGGCGCCCCCTTCAATGGCCGAAAACGTCCGCTCCGCTGACTACCGTCAGCGCGAGTACACCCACGAGATCGTCGCTGAGGTTTATGCGCTGCTGATCAATCGTCGGCGACGGGGCGCCACCGGAAGGCCGCCCTGGCTTTCAACGGAAATCTATGAGCTAGTTAGGAGGGTAGTGGGATGGAACCAATGAGCTTGCCGCCCGGTTACCTCCTGCCCGAGGGGAAAAGCATGCTGGACATCCTGCGCATGGATGCGGAGTTGCTGTCCAGCGAGGGCATTGACCCCGAGTTGACGAGCTTCGAGGAGCCGCCCGAGGGCTCCGAAGCCGACTCGGACTGATCCGACCCCTAAGCGCCAGTGCTGGCCCCGCCTGACCGCTTCCGCGAGATCTTCGTGACCGCTTTCTGTCGCGACGGAAGTGGCTCGCAATCATTCCCTGCGAGCCACAATCCAGCTGACATCCCGGGTATCTCCGGGTATCTACGGGAATCGAGGCTCAAATAGGGAGGCGTGGTAGCCTTCGTGGGGCAGTCGCATTTCCCGGTCTAGAGCCATTTTCGGACCATCTACTCGGTCCCTTTTGCGTCCCGAGGACCGCAACTGAAAATCGTGGTGTCGTGGGTTCGATTCCCACCCTCGCCATTTCGTTTGCTGCTCAGGCAGCCTGCTTGAGGTAGGTGCGGCCTTGGTCCGTCATCTCCCAGATCCCGCGGGGGGAGCCGGATACGAGTAGCCCCTGCTGTTTCATCCGCAGTCTCGCGAACTGGGTGCGGTTGCGCCAGCGGATCTCTCCCGTCGAGGTCTCGGCGCGCTCTGCCTCTCCGAGCTGGTCCCGCATCAGCTCGCCGACTCGCTCGATCGTCTCGATCGCGGGTGCGCGGCCATCCTGCTCGTCGAGGGCTTCGAGGATGGGAATCCAATACTCCTTCTCTGGCAGGAGGGTCCCAACCTGGGCTCTCGCCTTCTCCGCCTGCGGGTTCTCGCGAGATGCCGCTCTGCCGCCTTTCTCGAAGTGATCGAGAAGCCGGCCGACAACGCTGTCTGGGGTGTCGTCGAACGGACGCGCTTGTCGCTGCAAGCGAGTGTAGTTTTTCTGCGAGATCTGAATCGAAGGGCACATAGGGTTGCAATCTCACTTAGTCAAGTTGTCAAGGGCAACTGCAAAGACTAGCACAATAACCTGATAAACTCGCGCGGCATGGCCCGCAAGCGCGACATCAAACAATTCAGGCAGGCCTGCAAAGAGATCGGGTTGACGCCTCGGGAGCGCTATGAAGCGAGCGAGGCACTCCATGCGGAGAAGGGGGAGGCGGGCACGCAGGGGCACATGAGCTATAGCGAGCTGCTGGCTTGGCTGCGACAATGGAAGCAGCGCTAATGGCAACTGTCGTCGCTCTAGATGCTTCTCCTGCGAATGTCCTGCGCTCTATGCGCGGATCAATCGTTGATGCAAAAAAGGCATATCCCGGCGTGCTTCATGTCGAGATTCGCGATTCCGCTGGCGAGTTGTGGCGGCTTGCGACTCAGGACGCTGAGTGGTCTCCGGCTGACCCTCCGGAGCTAGTCGGTCAGATGATTGAAGACGCGGAAATCGATGAGGATTCCGGTGAGCTGCGTTGCAAGCTCTCCAGCGGATCCGTCCTTGACGTACGACCGAGTAGCGCCAATGGGGCGGACGACGATCCGCCGAATTGGGAGTTGATCACGCCGGGGGGCGTCCTTTTGGAGTTCGGGCCGGGCGTTCGCTGGCAGATCAGCGGCGCCGATGCTGCGGCGTCGTCTCGTCGCTGATCGCGCTAACCCAAGCCTCGACGCTCGATTCCCACCCTCGCCATTTTCCTGAGCTCAGCAGGTCCAGTCGCTGACGCCGGTCACGGCGACGCGGTGACTGGGTGGTTTCAGCGCCAATCGGACCAGCCTCGTGCAGACGAAGTTGCCCTGCTCCTCGGTCTTGCGGTGGTCGAAGATCCGGCAGAGCACTATGCGGTCGGCATGGCGACGACAGTTCTGGACGCCGGCGTTGGCGCAGGCCTTGTCGTGCGCGCAGGTGTTTGCGGCGAAGGCGGCGGCCCTTTCGCGAGCCGCCGGGATCGTCAGCTTGGTGCTCCCCTCAGCCGGCAGAGCAACGAGGACGAACATGGCCGAGCCGGCGAGCAGCAGGCGCAGCCGGCGGCTCATGGCAAAAGGTCCGGATTCAGGCGGGGAATCAGGGCTTTCGCCGTGTACTGCTGGCCGGTGGTGAGCGTGAACGATTTACCTTTGATGAAATCGCGGACCGAGACCGTGCCCTCGCCGACTTTGATCACGGTGGAGGAATCGCAGCGGTCGACGACGAGCCAGGTGGTCCCTCGCACGGTTGCCGAGCCATAGCTGCCGCTGGTCTTGAAGTTCCCCTTGCCGCTTCCCCACAGTTTGCGGCCGCCGCCACCTGACCGGCTCAGTCTCGCGATTGGCTTCGATGCCGAGCCCCTGCGCTCGCACATCCGCCGCCCGGCGAGCTTCAGCTCGACCTCCTGGTCATTGCCCGTTTTCTGGCTGGTGATGAAAACGCCGCCCCAGAAGTGGCCGCCCTGCAGCTCTCCCGACTGCCCTTTCGACGCTTTCAGGTCAACCACCCCGCGGCGAGTATTGATCAGGCAGCCGAGTGGTACCTGCTTGAAGGAGGTGAGCCTGGAGTACTCGTCTTCGCCCGGGCACTGGAGTTCGACCGTGCCCTCGACCGGCTCGAGGTTGAGGGTCTGCCCGGCCACGGGCTTGGGTGGGCCGGTATCGACCACGAAAGACGTCGCCGCCGGGGCCGGCTCGACGTTGCCCACCCCGTCGGCGGCGCGAACTTCGAATACGTGGGAACCCTCGGCAAGGGAGGAGTAGGACCGCGGCGAAGCGCAGGAGCTCCAAGCGCCCGGGCCACTCGAGTCCAACCGGCACTGCGTGCTGCCTGGCTCCGAGGAGGTGAAGGCGAAGGTCGCGGAAGTCACGCCGATCGTGCCATTTGGCCCCCCGGTGATCGTCGTCTCGGGTGCCTCGGTATCGACCGTGAAGGTGGCGACGGCGGGGGTCTGGTCCGAGTTGCCAACTGCATCGGACGCGCGGACTTCGAACTTGTGTGGGCCATTGGCCAGAGACGAGTAGGGCTGTGGCGAGGCGCAGGGGCTCCAAGCGCCCGCATCGTCGGAGTCCAGTCGACACTGGGTGCTCCCGGACTCCGAAGAAGTGAAGGCGAAGCTCGCCGAGGTCGCCGCGATCGCGTCGCTCGGCCCGGAGACGATCGTCGTCTCGGGCGCCTGGGTGTCGACTGCGAAGGTGGCGACGGCGGGGGTCTGATCCGAGTTGCCAACTGCATCGGACGCGCGGACTTCGAAGCTGTGGGATCCGTGGGCGAGCGAGGGGTAGGACTGTGGCGAGGCGCAGGGACTCCAGGCGCCCGCGCCATCGGAGTCCAGGCGGCACTGGAAGCTGCCCAGCTCCGAGGAGGTGAAGGCGAAGGTCGCGGAAGTTACGCCGATCGTGCCTTCGGGTCCGGAGCTGATCGTCGTCTCGGGCGGCTGATTGTCGACCGTGAAGCTCGCCACCGCCGGAGTCGGATCGACGTGCCCGGGCCAGTTGACCGCCCGCACTTCGAAGCTGTGAGGGCCGTTGGCGAGAGACGAGTAGGTGCGCGGCGAGTGGCACCAGCGCCAATCGCGCCAGTCGTCAGAGTCGAGCCTGCATTGGAAGCCGCCGCGCTCGGGCGAGGCGAAGGTGAAGGTGGCGGAGTCAGCGACGGTCGTGCCGTCGGGGCCGGAGGTGATCCAGGTGTTCGTGTGCCACGAGCTGTTCCCATGCGCCGATGCAATAGTCGGCAGCACGAGGCCGGTTACCAGCGCGACGCCGGCAAGTACCGCAATCAAGGCCGGCCTAAGTCGCATTGGAGCGGGAACCTTACCTAATCGACCTAGATCGCCCAAAACTTTAGGCATGCACCTCGAAAACCGCGGCTCGCGCCCGATCCGTCGCATAGCCTGCATCAGATGAGCGCCACCAGGGGTCCCGGGCTTTGACCTGGGTAGAAGTCTTCGCCGTCCTCGCCGTCTCCCACCTGGTGGGGGACTTCCTCCTACAGACGGACTGGCAGGCCCGCCACAAGCAGGGGGGGCTCGGGCGCGACCCGATTCGCCGCCGTGCGCTGGTGGCCCATGTCATCACCTACATGGCGGCCTTTCTCCCGGCGCTGGTCTGGATCGGGCTCGAATTCGACGCCGCCTGGGCAGTCTTCATCGGCCTCGTTGTCGCCATCCCCCACCTGATCCAAGACGACCGCCGTCTGCTCGACGCCTACATGGCCCGCGTCAAGGGGTTGGCGGAAACGTCCTCAGGGCTCCGGGTCGCCGTCGACCAGTCCTTCCACGCGCTTTTCCTCTTCGGTACCGCCCTGCTGGTCGTCGCCTGACCCGGGCTCGCTGCGGGTGGGCAGCGTCCAGACGGTGATTGCGTGCGCCCGCCCGCGCACCTCGTGCTCGCCGACGAGCTCGAGGTCGGGCACCTCCGTGAGCAGCGCCAGCCGAGTCGAATCGGCGAGGAAGAGTTTGTGCCCCGTGCCTTTGGTCATTCCCTCGAGCCGGGCGGCGGTGTTGGTGGTGTCGCCGATCGCCGTGTACTCGATCCGGCGGGCGGATCCCACCTGCCCGGACATCACCATGCCGCTGTTGAGGCCGATGCCCATGTCGAAGCCGCGGCCCATGTCCTTCTCCTCCATCCAGGCGTTGAAGCGCGGCAGCCGCAGGTCGAGCATCTCGCGCGCCGCCGCGAGCGCGCGGTCGGCGTGGTCGGGCTGCTCGAGCGGCGCCCCGAAGACCGCCATGATCCCGTCCCCCATGTAAGCGACCAAGGTGCCGCCGTGGTCCATGATCGCGTCGCTCATCTCCTCCAGGTAGCGGTTCAGCACCTCGATCACCAGGTCCGGCGGCAGCTCCTCGGAGAAGCTGGTGAAGCCGCGCAGGTCGCTGAACAGGACCGTGGTCTCGCGCCTGACCCCGCCGAGCCGCAGATCGTCGTCGGTGCGGGCGAGCACCTCGTCTACCACCGCTGCGGGCACGAAGCGGGCGAAGGTGTCGTGGACGCGCTGGCGCTCGAGCGCGGTCAGCACGTAGTTGACCGCCAGCGCGCCAAGCGCAGAGATCGCCAGCGCCAGCAGTGGGTAAACGACCGGCAGCACGACGCCCGCGTCGAAGGCGAGCTGGACAGAGACGACAACGAGGGCGTAGAGGAGGCCGAGAGCGAGGGCGACGAGGAGTGCTGCGACCGCGCTCAGTCGCAGCGTTGCGGCGGCGGGCACCGCGGCCATCAGCAAGATCAGCAGCAGGTCGAGCAAGGGGCCCGAGGAGGAGAGCGGAAACCCGTGTTCGGCGGTCCAGGCGGCGTTGGCCTGGATTTCGGGACCCGGCATCAGTTCGTCGCCGGTGGTCGAGGTCGGATGCACGTCCTGCAGTGAGGGCGCCGAGGCGCCGACGATCACCGTCTTGCCGCGGAAGGCGGAATCGGGCACCTGACCGCGCAGCACCCGCGAATAGGAGTGGTGGGCGATCGTTCCGGGCGGCCCCCTGTAGTCGATCCATGCCTCGCCGTCGCCTTCCATCTCGGCAGGGTCGATGGCCTCGCCCGTGGCCGCTTCGGCAACTGCGACCCCAAAGGTGACGAGGCCGTCGACCTCGTAGTGCATCTTGCGGAACTTTCCGCCGGGTTCGGGAACCAGGACGGTGTTGGCGGCCCGGGCGCCGATTTCGCGAACGATTGCTTCGCTGCCGAAGATCCGGCTGTGGCCGCGCTTGTCGGTTTCGGTGGTTGAGAGGACCACCCCGTCGGCGCGGGCGACCGATTCGACCAGGGCGTTGTCCTGGCGTGGCGTCGTCGGCTCGGTGAACTGGATGTCGACGGCGATCACCTTGGCGCCGGCTTCGCTCAGGCGATCGATAAGGCGTGCGTGCAGCGAACGGGGGAACGGCCACTGCACCCCGAGCTCGGTGAAGGTGCGGTCGTCGATCTGGACGAGGGCGATGTTGTCCGGCGCCGGCTGGGCGCCTCGCACCGTGAAGCGGGCGTCTACGGTCTGCAGCTCCAGGGTGCGCATCAGGTTGGTCGCCTGGGTGACGATCCCGGTTGCCGCGGCGACGATGACGACGATTAGGAGCGCGACTTCGCGGCGACGCCGCAAACCGCGCGGCGAGCTCACTCGGAGACCGCCGCGGCGGAGCCCTCGGTCGGCCAGCGCTCGTCGACGACGGCTCGTGCCAGCTGATGGCTGCGCCGGTGCCCGGTGACGGCGAGCAGGAACTGGTCGCGGTCGAGCACGAGCAGCTGGGTGTCCACGGTCGTGCGCACGGTCGCGGTGCGCGGGACGTCGTGCAGCAGCGCGATCTCGCCGAAGGATTCCCCGGGGCCCTCGTTGCGGCGGAACTCACCGTTTTCGAAGACCTCCACCTGGCCCTGCTCGATGAGGAAGAAGCGCTCGCCGATCTCGCCCTGGACGATCACGTCCTCGCCCGCCGGCACGGCGAGAGGCGCCAGGTCGTGGCTGAGCCGCTCCAGGGTCGCCAGGGGCAGCGGCGCGAAGATCGAGTTGCCGCGCAGGAGCCTGTAATGGTCCTCGGCGACGGGGGCGCCAACCTCGTAGGCGCGCAGCCGCCTCCACCAGAGCGCCACGAAGACCGGCAGCAGCGCCCCGAGAGCGATCAGCGCCCCGCGCACGTGCAGCAGTTCGACGAGGAAGACGGCGCCGATCGAGCCGAGGGCCATCGCCCCCTGTCGGCCTGACTCGAGCGCGCCGATGACGCGACCGAGCGTCTCATCAGAGCCCAGTCGCTGCATCAGCGTCTTCGCGGCTACCTCGACGAAGACGAAGCCGACCCCGATTCCCAGCCAGCCGGCGTAGGCAGCTGCGGTCTCGGGAATGAAACCGGGCAACATCGTCGCCAGGCCGACCAGAAGGCTGCCGCCCGCGATTGCGGGCACGAGCCGGCCCCGGTCGAACAGCATCGCCAGAGCCATCGCGC
This sequence comes from uncultured Solirubrobacterales bacterium, assembly GCA_963824215.1. Lineage (GTDB taxonomy): Bacteria > Actinomycetota > Thermoleophilia > Solirubrobacterales > 70-9 > VRUE01. The sequence goes on from CAWGOE010000001.1 coordinate 732,099, forward strand.
CGATCACGGCGCCGATCCCCCAAGTTGCGTTGAGGAAGCCGACGCTGCCTTGGCCGAGGTGGAGCAGCTCCAGCGCCATCACCACGACCATCACGTCGGCGAACCCCTCGAAGAGGAAGAGCAGCACCATCGTCGCAGCGGAGAGCCGCAGCGCTGGGTGGAAGGCCAGCGCTCGCGCCCCGCGCGTGACCTCGCGGAAGGCGCCCGCCACCTCGTCCTCCTCGGCCACGTACTCGGGTCGCCGGTCGCCGTGAACCCCATAGACGAGCAGGCACACGAGTAGGGCGGCACCGCCCGCCACGCCGATTACGAAGGCGGGAGAGGTCAAACCGAGCAGAACGCCGGCGAGCAGCGCGGCGGCGACGAAGCCGACGTTTTCCATCACGCTGTGGGTGACGTTGCTGGCCGAAAGCTGTTGAGGCGTCTCCACCAGCGTTGGCGTCAGCGCCGCATGCGCCGGGCTGTACCCGCAGGAGGCGATCGCGAAGAGCGCCGGGAAGGCGAAGACCACCGCGGTGGGTGCGTCGAGGGCGGCGGCCGCGGCCGCCGCGCAGAGAACGGCTGCGGAGATCGCCGCGCTGACGAGCATCACCGAGCGGCGCGGAAAGCGGTCGATCAGCAATCCGACCAGCGGCGAGACCGCCGCTGCTGGCAGGAAGCGGACGAGGGCGACGATGCCAACTCCCGCGGCGCCGTGCGCATCGAACCCGTAGACGCCGAGGGCGATCGTGAAGGCCCAAGTGGCGAAGGACATTGCCGCGGTGGCGACGCCGAGTCGCCCCATGTCCGGGTTGGCGAAATCGACCGTGAGGGCGCGCAGACTGGTCTTCCATGCGGTCCAGGTGCGCGAGATCACCCGCCGCAAGATAACCGGCGGTGGAGAAAACCACATCGATTGCCCGAACCAAGGCCCCGGAGGCCTACGGGTAGCATCTTCGCGATGCAGATCGACGGGGCATTGCTCGACGCTCCCGCGGCGCCGCTGAGCGAGCTGCTGGCGGCGGGCCTGGCGGCGACTCCGCACGAGCCGGCGCTGGTCTCGGCGGAACGGGAGATCGCCTGGGAAGAGCTCGAGGACGCGAGCCTGCGACTTGCCGGCGCCTATCTGGAGCTTGGGCTGGAGAGGGGCGACCGGATCGCCTCGCTGATGCCCAACCGCATCGCCTTGGTCATCCACTACCTCGCCTGCTTCAAGGCCGGTCTGGTCGCGACGCCGCTCAACTACCGCTACACGTTCCGTGAGATTGACCACGCGCTCGAGGTCAGCGGCGCATCGGCGTTGCTGGCTCACGCCGAGCGGGGCGAGGATTTGGCCGCCAGCCAGCTCGTCGCCAAGCTGCCGTTGGGGACGATCGCCTATGGCGACTCCGAAGCTGAGGAGAGGAGCTCGGGCGATGGGGCGGGGCAGCGCTTCTTCATGGAGTTGCTCGAGGCCGAGCCCGCCGCGGGCCTGACCCCGCCCGCGTTCTCCGACCCCGCGGCGATCTTCTTCACCTCGGGCAGCACCGGCCCGGCCAAGGGGGTCACCCATACGCACGAGACGCTGCGCTGGATGATGGCCAGCGCAATCGATGCCTTCGAGCTCAGCTCCGAGGACGTCTTCCTGCCCGGTTCCTCGATGTCCCACATTGGCTCGTTCCTCTGGACTCTGAGCACGCTCTCGGTTGGCGGCCGCGTGGTCGTCGCCCGTGGCTATGACGCCCATGAGCTGCTGCCGCTCCTGCGCGAGCACAAGCCGACGGTGCTGGCGATGATCCCCGCCGCGCTGGCGGCGCTGATCCGCGATCACGACTTGACCCACGGCGACTTCGCCTCGCTGCGGATCTGCCGGGCTGGAGCTGACAAGGTCTCGACCGAGCTGCTGAGCGAGTTCGCCGCGCTCGCCGGCTTCCCGATCGACGAGGGCTATGGCATGACCGAGGTCGGCCTGGCAACGCTCAACCCACCCTCGGGCCCGATCAAGCAGGGCTCGATCGGGCCGCCGATCGGCGGCTTCAGCGTTGCCCTTCGCGACGAGGAGGGGGACTCGGTGGAGGAGCCGGGGACGGTCGGCCGCGTCTGGATCAAGACGCGTAGCCGCATGGTCGGTTACTGGGAGGCGCCTGAGGCGACCGCCGAGATCTTGCGCGAGGATTGGCTCGACTCCGGTGACCTCGCCCGCGCCGACGAGGACGGCTACCTCTGGTTCTTCGGCCGCAAGAAGCAGGTCATCGTCCACGACGGCTCCAACATCAGCCCCCTCGAGGTAGAGAGCGCACTGACCGGGCACCCTGCCGTTGCCCTAGCCGGCGTCGTCGGCGTCCACGACACGGTCCACGGCGAGAGCGTGCGCGCCTACGTCACCCTCCGCGCCGAGGCGGAGCGCCCGTCGAGCGCAGACCTAATCGTCTTCTGCCGCGACCGCGTTGGCTACAAGGCGCCGGAGGAGGTCGTCGTCCTCGACGAGATGCCACTCAACCCAACCGGCAAGATCGACCGAGTTGGGCTGAAGAAGATGGCCGAGGACCACCTCCACCCGCACGGCCTCTCCTGACGCCCTCCGCATGAACGAGCCGAGCTACGAACTGAGGCCGGTCGGCAGGGTCGAGTCGCCGTTAATCGACCGGGCTTCCGCACCCAAGCAGGGGAACGAGGGGGCGCCCGAGGCGTTGATCGTCTTCGAGCAAGATGTCCTCGAGGCGCTCGACGGCATCGAGGCCGGTGATGAGGTCCTCGTGTTCACCTGGCTGGACCGCACGGACCGCAGCGTCCTACGGGTCCATCCGCGTGACAATCCCGCCAACCCCGTTCAGGGCGTCTTCAACACCCGGTCCCAAGACCGGCCGAACCCGATCGGGCTGCACCCCGTCACGGTGGTCTCCCTCGATGGAGCGACGATGCGGGTGCGGGACCTCGAGGCTCTGGACGGCACCCCCGTCCTCGACGTTAAGCCCGTGCTCTGAGCGCGGCGTCGAGCGCGCCGGAGATCAGATCGGGGCGTTCGATCTGCGGGTAGTGGGCGGTGTCTGGAAGCTCGATCGTCGGCACGCCGGGGCGCAGGGCTTGGAGCCCGCGGAGAACCTCGGTGCGGGCGACGGGATCCTGCAGGCCCCAGGCGAGGGTCAGGGGTCCGGGCCAGTCGCGGATCGCGCCGTGCCAGCGTTCGGTGAAGCGTTCGCGCTCGGCCATGTAGTTGATCGTCAAGTGAGCGATTTGCTGGCCGCCACCGTGCGAGATCAGCGCCCATTGGTCCGCCGCCTCCTCAGCGCTGAGCGGATGCTCGGGGGAGAAGATCCGGGAGAACTGGGCGCGGAAGCTGCGCTCGCTCGTCAGCCGGGCGAAGAGCGGCCCGAGCCGGCCGCGCAGGAGCTTCTGACCCAGGGTCGGCTGCGCGAGGTGCAGCAGCATGCTGCCGTTGAAAAGCAGCGCGCCGCTCAGCTCGATCGCCAGCTCGCCGCGCAGGTCACGCGCCATCAGCTCGGTCGCGACTGAGGTGCCCATGTCGTGGCCGATCAGGAATACGGGTGGGGAGCCAGCGCGGCGGACCAGCTCTTCGGCCGCGTCGGCCTGCCAGGCAAGCGTGTAGATGTGGTCACGCGGCTTCTCGGAGAGGCCGAAGCCGAGGAAGTCGAAGCAGAGCGTTGCCTCTCCTCGCGGGCGGAGCTCGAACAGCGGCCGCCAGTCATAGGAGCTGGAAGGAAAGCCGTGGAGGAAGAGGAGCAGGGGTGAATCGGTCCCGCCCTCACCCCGGCGGCGGACGAACAGCCTGCGGTCGAGCACCTCCTCGCTTGCCCCGTCGTCCCTCCAGCGTTGGACTCTCTCGGTCAGGCGACGAACCCCTCGGGCTCCTCGACCACGCCGTTGACCAGCTCGCCGATGCCCTCGATCTCGACCCGCACGGTGTCGCCTACGTGGAGCAGGTTGTCGCGGATCGGCTGGCGGCCGAGGCCGACCCCGGCGGGGGTGCCGGTCGCGATCACGTCGCCGGGCTCGAGCGTAAACGCTTCCGAGAGGTGGGAGACCTGCTGGAAGCAGTCGAAGACCATCTCGCTGGTGCGCGCGTCCTGGCGCTCCTCGTCGTTGACGAAGCAGCGGATCGCGAGGTCGTTGGGATCGCCGAACTCATCGGCGGTCACCAGCCAGGGGCCGAGCGGCCCATGGGTGTCGAACGACTTGCCGATCGTCATCGTCTGCGCTTTGCCCTGCCAGTCGCGCACACTGACGTCGTTGGCACAGGTGTAGCCGGCGATCACCGCCGGGGCGTCCTCGACCGAGACGTGACGGCAGCGCTTGCCGATCACCAGCGCGAGCTCCGCCTCGTAGTCGAGGAAGGTCGAGACCTTCGGCATGTGGACATCGGCACCGGGGCCGACCACGCAGCTCACCTGCTTGTTGAAGAAGACCGGGACCTCGGGTGCCTCCATGCCCATCTCCTCGATGTGGTCGCGGTAGTTGAGCGCTATCGCCAGGTACTTGCGGGGCGCGGCAGGGGCGAGCAGCTCTGCGTCGGAGAGCGCCAATCGTGGCGCATTGGTTGCCAACGCCGCCAGCTTCGCGCTGCCGATCTCCTCCAGCGCCCTGGCCGGTTCGGCCGGAGCGTCGGTCGAGGAGAGGTCGATCACCTCCTCGCCTTCGACAACGCCGAGCGCCGCATCGCCGCCCGCGGTTGCGAAGCGGCAGAGCTTCATCGGGCCGAGGCCTCCTCGGCCCGCCGTGCTTCCCGAACCAGCCACCAGTCGACGACGTAGCCGCCGAAGGGGACGACGGCGCCGACCAGGATCCAGAAGGTCGTCTTCGCCGACCAGCCGGCGTCGGATCGCAGGTTGAGCGCGACGATCACGTAGAGGATGAAGAGCCCGCCGTGGATCGGCCCGAGGATCTGCACTCCCAGCTCACTGCCCCCGGTGCGTTTGATGTAGGACGCGATCAGGAGGGCGATGAAGCTGGTCGCCTCGGTCAGGGCGATAACCCGCATGACTTTCACGGCCGGGAACCTTATTGGAGCTCGGCGAGGAGCTCCGTGACTCGCCGTTCGATCTCATCGCGGGTCGCGCGGACCTCGGCCAGCGGACGGCCCTTGGGGTCGGGCAGCTCCCAGTCGATGTAGCGCGTGTCGGGGATATAGGGGCACTCGTCGCCGCACCCCATCGTCACGACCACGTCGGCCCACTCGGCGTCGGCGCGCTCGAGCTTGCGCGGGACGCGGTCGCTGAGGTCGATGCCGAGCTCGGTCATCGCCTCGACGACCTCGGGGTGGACGCGGTCGCCCGGCGTCGTCCCGGCGGAGCGCGCCTCATGAGCGCCGCTGGCGGCACGAGAGAAGAGCGCCTCGCTGATCTGTGAGCGGCCGGCGTTGTGCAGGCAGACGAAGAGGACTTGGGCCACGCGCGCAGGGTATGGCGGACCCCGCCAACGTCGTGTTAACAACCCGGATCGTTGCGTCTGCGCCGTCCGCCACTCGCTCTAACTTGGCAATGGATGGATCAGCTCGACCCAACCATGTTCCAGGAGGCTCTGATCGAGACCTCCGGCGGCTCGCTTGCGGAGGCGCCGGCGGCGCCCGAGCCGGCGCCGGCCAGGGTCTGCCTGCGCGAGCTCGAGGACGGGCAGCGGGTGAAGGGCGTCTACGCGGTTCGCCAGCGGGAGCTGCGGCGCAAGCGCAACGGCGAGCCCTGGCTGCGGCTGGTGCTTGGCGATGCCAGCGGCAGCGCCGAGGCGGTCTCCTGGGAGGACGCCGAGGAGCTCTACGCGCTCGCCGCGCCCGGGACCGCGGTCGAGGTCGGCGGGGTCTTCGAGCAGAGCGAGCGCTGGGGAGCGAAGATCAAGCTCTCAACCCTGCGCGAGGCCGCTTCGGACGAGTATGACGCTGCCGACCTGGCGGCTGAGTCGGAAGTCTCCTTCGAGGAGCTCGAGGGCAAGCTGCGCCAGCTGCTGGAGACGGTGCAGGAGCCGCAGCTGCGTGATCTACTCGAGCGCTTCTTCGGCGAGCGCTCACCGATCTGGGAGCGCTTCCGCGAGGCGCCGGCGGCAAAGGTCTACCACCAGGCCTACAGGCACGGGCTGCTCGAGCACACGGTCTCCGTCGCCCAGGCGGTCAGCGCCGCGGCCAACTTCTTCCCCGGGATAGACCGCGAGGTCGCCGTTACCGGCGCGCTCCTCCATGACATCGGCAAGACCGTCGCCTACAACGACGATCCACTGGCGATTGACCTCACCGACGCCGGCCGGCTCGAAGGCGAGATCCCGCTCGGCTACTACACGGTGCGCCGCGAGATCGAGGAGATCCCGGGCTTCGACCCCGGCCTCGCTCAGGCCGTTCTCCACATCATCCTCAGCCATCACGGCTCGCTCGAACATGGTTCCCCGGTCGTACCCGCGACCCGCGAGGCCGTGCTCGTCCACATGATCGACAACCTCGGCGGCCGCCTCGGCAGCTTCGACCGCCTAGAGCGCGAGCTGCCGGCGGGCGAGTCTTGGTCGGGCTTCGACCGGGCGCTCTCAGGCTCGGCCTACTTCGGTCAGCGCCAAGCCGCCTGACGCGACGCCTCTTAGAAGCGCCGGGTACAGCGTTCGATCTTGGCGACGTCCTGATCAGCGCGCTTGACGCAGTTGAGCAGTTTCTGCGGATTGCCCTGACGTTTGGCGACCCGGAACGAGCGCTTCACTTGGCGCTCGATCTGCGGCCCTAGATCCTCCAACGACTTGCCGATCTGGTTGAACCCGCTCTTCTCGATCGCGTCGTTCGCCGTGTCTAGAACCGGCTTGAGGATGAACAGATAGACGCAGAAGAGGATGCCGGCGCCGACCGCGAGGCGGATGATCCCGTTGGTCACGTTGCCGAAGAGGTTGCGAAGGATGTCCATGCGAGCGGCACTCTATCCCGCTCGAAAGCGCCAAAATGCGGGAATAGAGGGGTTTCGGCCGGGGGGCCGCGAGCCCGCTCTCACTATTCTGGGCTCGTGGCAAAGGACACCGAGAAGCTGATCCGCCAGCTCTCGCTGATCTCCTTCCTGATGGCCCAGGGCAGGCCGGTCTCGGCGCTGGAGATCAAGCGCGAGGTGGAGGGCTACAGCGATATGAACGACGACGCCTTCGCGCGGCGCTTTTACGCCGACCGGGCGGAGCTCGAGAGCCTCGGCATCCAGCTCGGTGTGGAGAAACCGGGCGAGGGCTTCTTCGAGGCCGAGCTCTACTCGCTGCCGCCGGAGAACTTCTACCTTGACGCGATCGAGTTCTCCGACAACGAGCTGGCCTCGCTGAGCACGGCGCTCTCGCTGCTCACCGACGGCGGCTTCGCCTACGCCGAGCCGCTGCGGTTGGCCCTACAGCAGGTTGCCTGGGGTCACCCCAACCCGGTCAGCGAGGGCGACAAGGCGCCGGTCGAGATGGCGATGACGGCCTCGGCCGGCGGCCGCGACCTCTCTCAGCGCCTCTCCAAGATCGAGACGGCGATCTCGCGCCGCAAGACGATCGAGTTCACCTACTACACGATGGAGCGCGACGAGACTGAGAAGCGCAAGGTCGATCCTTACCACCTCGTCTTCCGCTCCGGCCAGTTCTATTTGATCGGCCACTCGCACGAGCGTGACGCTGTGCGGGTCTTCCGCCTCTCGAGAATCCAGGGCAAGGTCGGCTATGCCTCCAAGGCCGAGCACGACTTCTCCCCGCCGGAGAACTTCGACCGCCGCGACTACGGCCAGCGCGCCGATTGGCAGTTGGGCGAGATCCGAGGCACGGCGAAGATCTTCGTTCGCGACCGGATCTCCTGGCTGATCGACCGCGATTTCGACACCTACGGAGAGCTGCGGCCGGCGCGCAAGGCCGACGATGCTCCCGGCAAGGGTTCTGTTTTCGAGACCGACTACGCCTCGCCGCGTGAGCTGATCGCCTGGGTCCTGCGCTGGCGCCAGAACGCCGAGGTGCTGGAGCCCGAGGAGCTGCGCAGCGAAGCGCGCGAGCGGCTCGACCTGCTGCACGACCGCCACCGCAGCGACTTCGAGCCTGCCGAGGTCGTCGATCGTCCCCTGCGTGAGGCACCGCCGCGCGCGCGCGGCAACGGTCGCGGTGAGGCGGCGATTCGGCCCGAGCGCTTCGCCCGCCTCGTCACCCTCGCCGGCATGCTGATCGACTCGGCGAAGAAAGGCGAGCGGCTCAGCGTCACCGATCTGCGCCAGCGGCTCGAGCTGACCGGCGAGGAGCTGCAGGAGGACATCGACCTGCTCAACGTTGTCAACTTCGGCGGCGGCACCTACGTCCTCTACGCCGAAGTCACCGGCGACGAGATCGAGGTCGACTCCGAGCCCTACGGGGACAACTTCGCCCGCCCAGCGCGACTGCTGCCGCTGGAGGCGAAGGCGCTGGTCGCGGCGATCGACCTCTTCGGCGACCACCTGCCTGAAGGCGGGCTGCAGAGTGCCCGCGAGAAGATCGTCACCGCGCTCGGGCATGACCCCTCCGAGGAGGGGCTGGAGATCGCCTCCGGCAGCGGTGGCGACAGCGAGGTGGCGCGCGTCGTCAACGAAGCGATAGCGGGGCGCCGGGTGATGGAGATCCAGTACTACAAGGAGAACGAGGACCAGTTCACCAAGCGCCGGGTCGAGCCCTACCGGCTGGAGAACGGGCGCGAGGGTTGGTACGTCGAGTGCTTCGACCTGACCAAAGAGGGGATCCGCCACTTCAAGCTCGACCGGGTCAAAGAGGCGGTCGCGAGCGAGGAGACCTACGAGCCGCGCCAGGAGGTCGAAGAGCTGGCGGGGGTCGAGGGCTGGATGACCGACGGCGAGGTGCCGACCGCTCAGGTCGCCCGCGTCTGGGTCTCGCCAGAGCGGGCGCGCTGGCTGCGCGAGGAGCGCACCGTGGTCGAGGAGCTGGCCGACGGCGCCGTCGTCGTCGAGCTGCCCTACGCGGGGACCTCATGGCTGGTGCGCGAGATCCTGCGCGGCGCCGGCGACCTGGTTGTGCTCGAACCGGACGAGGCGCGTGAGGCGATCGCTGCGGAAGTGGCGGCTAGTGTTGCGTGAGAGGCCATCTGGTAGGGGTTCCGCTTAACTTTTTCGGTGATTCGCGGTCGAGCTGTCGCCCAGTGCCCTCGACGAAAAAGTACAAGACGCTTCACCCCTACCAGATGGCCTCTCTGTGACACCAGATGACGTGACTTCCGCGCCGGGGCACGCGGAGATTGTGAGGGTTGTTGCGCCCAATCCGGGCCCGATGACGCTGGCTGGGACCAATACCTACCTCTACGGGTCCAACCCCTGCACGGTGATCGATCCGGGGCCTGATGACGCTGGGCACCTCGACACGGTGCGGGATGCTGGGGAGGAACGGGGTGGGATCGGAGTTGTGCTGCTCACGCATAGCCATGGCGACCATGCTGCCGGGGCGGAGCGGTTCGACGATGTCGTGCTCCCGATCGGGGGGGAGGAGTACGGGGGACTGCGAGTCCTGGCCACGCCCGGTCACGCCGCCGATCATGTCTGCTTCCTGACCGGCGACGGCGTCTGCTTCAGCGGCGACCTGGTCCTGGGGGAGGGCTCGACCTTCGTTCCGCCTGACGGCGGATCCCTCACCGCCTACATGGAGTCGCTCCGCCTGGTGCAGGCGGCGGCGCCGACGCTGATCTGCCCCGGCCACGGCCCCTGGGTGACCGACCCTGCGGCGAAGCTCGCCGAGTACGTCGAGCACCGCGAGATGCGCGAGCGCCGCCTGCTCGCCGCGCTCGAGCGGGGCGAGCGCTCGAAGGGCGCCCTTCTTGCCGAGGCCTGGTCCGACGTCCCCGCCGAGCTCCGCCCGGCAGCCGCCTTGGTGATGGAGGCCCATCTGCAGAAGCTCGAGGGGGAGGGGCGGCTGCCCGGTGATCTATGGGAGTAAGGGCGGGGGGTGGTCAGCCCCCCAGTAGGTATTGCGCCAGGAGGAAGCGTGAGTGTTCGAGAATGCCGCCGACCAGCGCATGGCCGTTCCCGTCGACCAGGACCGCTCGTCCCTCCACCGCCGATCTTGGGCCGAACCTCGTCACTACGGTGCCCTGAGTACCGAATCGCCGCGCGGGTTGGCCTCGATGGGTCAATCGCGTCAGGAGAATCCTCCGCTTGAATTCGCCCCTCGCTGAAGCAGGCTCGATCACGAGAGCGCCGGCTACCAGGATGGATCCGGACCGGGTCACCGCCAGGCCTTCGACGATCACTTCCCCCCTTGGATGGACAATCGTCGTCACGCCGTCGCGCCCGAAGCTGCGATCGACCGAGCCATTCGGCTTGAAGCGCCCAATACCAGCGCGGCTGCCTTGCTCGGATATCAGCAGCTTGCCTTTGCGATCGAGCGTGACGTCCAAATCGGATTCTGGGCTGTCGATCAACGTTCGCCAGCCTTGCTTGCCGAACTCCAGATCGACGGAACCGGACGCATCGAGGTGGCCGATGACAGTCGGCCCTGACACTTCCGCGAAGCCCAACGCCGCCGCCGCGAAGTAGACGCCGTCTCGGCTGTCGATGGCCGGCCGGCCGATCGAATTCAGCCCCCCGAGCGACGTTGTGCCGGTCCCGCCGAACGAGGGATCCGGGCTTCCGGTCTGCGTGAGCCTGGCAACGAAGGGTTCACGAACCGGAACGAAGGTGAAGCTTTTGGTTCCCACATACGTGGCGGCCCGTGTCCCGGTGAGCACGATCCGTTCGCCTGAATCAACCGCGACACCCAGTGCGCGGACTTCCACCGCAAGCGATATCTGCGCGTAGCTGGGGACTCCCGCCGGGCGCGCCGGCGGGGGCAAGCCGAGATCGGAAGAGACGATCCCATTGCTGCCAAAATCACCGTCGAACTCACCGTTCGGCAGGTAGCGCACGATCGCGGCGTAGCTGCCTGAGCCGACGTTCACGGTTGCATCAGCGTGTCCAGCGCTTCCGACGACGACGACCCGCCCACGTCGGTCGACCGTGATATCCCCGATCGTCAACTTTCCGTTCTCGGGTGAGAGTGGCTCCACCGCACCGCCGTCTCCGAAGCTGCGATCGGGACGACCGTTCGACTGGTAGGCGAACAGCGTGCTTTCGGTCGCCACGACGATGCGGCCGTCGGCCAAGGTCGCCATGTCGACGAACGTCGAGGGCTCGCCAGTCACTCGCCCGCTTTTGCCGAACGCACGATCGAGGTCTCCAGCTTTGGCGAGGGCAGAGGGCACGGCTGCCCCAAGCGCAGCCAGGGCTGCGATACAGACCCCGATGAGTGCAAGATGAAGCCGATGCCAACTGTCCGATGCTGAAGCCACGTTCATGTTCCCCCCGCTCTTTGGTGGACGCTCGCTGGTCAAACACAACGCGGTTCGTAAGTTTCGGTTGCGCCGTCGCCGGTCCTTTCGCGCCGGGACGTTTGGCTAGCCAGCCAGTAATGTGGCTGGGGTGAATGGCGGGCGAGCAATGCGTGCTGGACTCCTGGCCGGGGCGGCCGGCACCGGCTTGGCCGCCGCTGCGACCGCCGCGGCCTGGCACTTTCTCGCCCGTCGGCCGCTGCCCAAGCAGAAGGGGACGATCGAGCTGGCCGGGCTCGAGGGGACGGTGCGGGTGCGCCGCGACCGCTGGGGCGTGCCGCACATCGAGGCCGCTAGCGCCGCCGACCTCTGGTTCGCCGAGGGCTTCTGCCACGGCCAGGATCGGCTCTGGCAGATGGACTTCTACCGGCGGGTCCTCTCCGGACGACTCTCCGAGTTCGCCGGCGTGGAGGGCCTGCCGGCCGACCGATTGATGCGGACGCTGGGGATGCGCCGCATTGCCGAGCGTGAGGTGGCGAGCCTCGATCCCGAGCTGCGCGGTCTGCTCGAGCGCTTCTGCGATGGCGTCAACGCGGCAGCCGCGAGCGCCAGGGCCCTGCCTTTCGAGATGCAGCTGCTGCGGCTCGAGTTCGAGCCGTGGCGCCCGGCCGACATCCTCGGCCTCGGCAAGCTGATCGCGTTCGGTCTCTCGACCAACTGGGAGAAGGAGCTGCTGCGCGCCGACATGACCCGCGAGCTCGGCCCCGAGCTCGCCGCCAAGCTCGACCCCGGCTACCCGGCCGACAACCCCGTCGTCACCCAGGAGCCGTGGTCGGGCGACGGGCTCGACCTGGCCGAGCAGATCGACACCGTGCGCCGCTCGATCGGCATGGCCGCGGAGGCGAGCGGCTCGAACAACTGGGCGATCAGCGGGGCGCTGAGCGCGACCGGCTCGCCGTTGATCGCCGGCGATCCCCACCTTCCACCGAGCATGCCGGGGCTCTGGTACCAGGTCGGCCTCAGCCTCGGCGACCGTTTCGTCCGCGGCGCCTCGCTGCCGGGGATACCCGGTGTCTGGATGGGGCAGAACAACGATGTCTGCTGGACGGTCACGAACGTGATGGCCGACGTCCAGGACCTCTTCGTCGAGCGGGTCGAGGGCGATCGCTACCTGTTCGAAGGCGAGTGGCTGCCGCTCGAGCTCGTGCGCGAGGAGATCATCGTCAAGGGCCGCGACGCGCCGGAGGTGCTCGACGTCCGCAGCACCCACCATGGCCCGCTAGTCAACGCGGCGCTTGGCGCCGACGACGCCGAGCCGCTCGCCCTGCGCTGGATCGCCCTCGACGGGCCGGCCGCCTTCAAGGGGATGTTCGGCCTGCACGGGATCCGCTCCGGCCCGGAGCTGGTGGCCCTGTTCGAGGGGTACGTAACGCCGGCCCAGAACATTGTCTGGGCCGACCGCCACGGCTCGATCGGCTACAAGCTGATCGGCCAGCTGCCCCTGCGTAGGGGCGGTTGCCCCGACCTGCCGAAGCCCGGCTGGGACGGCGAGTACGAGTGGGAAGGGACAGTCCCCTACGACGAGCTGCCCGAGGTCGTGGACCCCGAGAGCGGCTTCCTGATCACCGCCAACAACCGCATCGCCGGCGACGACTATCCCCACCACATCACCAGCGACTGGCTCGACGGCTTCCGGGCCCGGCGGATCGAGGAGCTGCTGCGGGGCAGCGAAGAGCACGACATCGAGGGCTTCGAGGCGATGCAGTCCGACAACCTCTCGCTGCCCGGGTTGGAGGCGGTGCGGCGGCTGGGCATGTTGACGCCGAGCGGGCAGCGCGAGATCAGCGCGCTCGAGCGTCTGCGCAGCTGGGACGGTCGCCTCGACCCCGACTCGATCGCCGGCACGATCTACCAGGCCTTCCTGCTGCGGCTGGCCCGCGAGGTCGCCCGCGCGGCGATCGGCGACCGCGACCTCTGCGAGCGCTGGCTCGACCGTGCCGACAACGGCTTCATGCCCCACGTCACCTCGCCCTGGCGCTGGCACTCGCATTTGATGGATCTCTGGGAGGAGGGCGACGATGAGCTGATCGGGCGGCCCTGGGATGGGCTGGTGCTCGAGGCGCTGGCCGGCGCTCTCGACGATCTCAGCGACCGCTTTGGCCACGATCCGGAGGGCTGGCGCTGGGGCCATGTCCACGAGCTGGAGTTCCCGCATCCGCTTGGGGAGGCGAACCCGCTGCTGCGCAAGCTGCTCAACCGCAGCCTGCGTGCCGGTGGCGCCCAGGAGACCGTGAGCCAGATCGCCTATGACCCGAACGACCCCTACAAGGCGGTCTGGGCGCCGAGCTGGCGCATGGTCGGCGACCCGACCGACCCGGGCCGCTCGCGCTGGCAGATGTTCACCGGCCAATCCGGTCACCCCGCCAGCCCGCACTACGACGACCTCCAGGCCGATTGGCTGCACGGCCGCACGCAGCCGATGGCCGGCGAGGGCCCCTGGCGCGAGCTGGACCTCGTCCCGCCCGTCTGACCCAGCACGTCTTCTTGCGGCTCGAATTGCTGAGGGCCGAAACGTTGGGGGGATGGAATGGTTGGGGGGTAGATGCGGCGTTTCGTTCTATGCCTGCTGGCGCTGGCCGCTGCTCTGCCTGCGAGCGCTGGTGCCACGACCGTCCCCTTTCAAGGGGAGCGGGTCGCGGTGCCCGCGGGCTGGCCGGTCATCCGGTTGGCTGAGCGGCCGCGGACGTGCGTGCGGCTGGATCGCAAGGCCGTCTACCTGGGCACGCCGTCGGCCATGCAGCGCTGTCCGGCGAACGCGGTCGGGCGGCGGCGGGCGATCCTCGTTGATCCCAACGCCTCAGAGCGGGCTGCCGAGGCAAGGGCCGAAGCCAGCCGCGCCGCGCCTGCCCGCATCTCCGCCGCTTCCGAATACACCGGCCTTGGCTTCGACGCCTGTACGGCCCCTTCGCGGCGCTCGATGTCGGCCTGGTCTTCCTCGCCCTACCGGGCGATCGGCGTCTACATCGGCGGCCTCAACCGCGGCTGCTCGCAGCCCAACCTGACCGCAAGCTGGGTCGCCGAACAGACCGCCGCCGGTTGGAACTTGATTCCGACCTACGTCGGCCTGCAGGCACCGACCTCGAGCTGCACCTCCTGCGCCACGCTGAGCGCGGCCGCAGCCGCCTCGCAGGGGGCCGAAGCAGCGGACGACGCGGTCGAGCAGGCCGGCCTCATCGGGATCGGCGCCGGCAGCCCGATCTACTACGACATGGAGAGCTACACGCGCACCGCCAGCGCAACCAACGCGACGCTTACCTTTCTCGCTGCCTGGACGACGCGGCTGCACGCGCTCGGCTACGACTCGGGCGTTTACAGCAGCAGCGCCTCGGGCATCGCCGACTTGGCCTCGAGGCTGGGCAGCAGCTACCCGCAGCCCGACGACCTCTGGTTCGCCAACTGGAACGGCCGCGCCAACGCAAGCGATCCGTACGTGCCGGCAAGCGCCTGGGCCGACCATCAACGCATTCACCAGTACCGCGGCGGCCACGACGAGACCTACGGCGGGGTGACGATCAACATCGACAACAACTACGTCGAAGGGGCGACGGCCGGCGCCGCCTCCTCCAGCGATAACCCGCGCGGCAGCTTCGACTCGGTCAGCTCACCGGCGCCGGGCCAGGTGCAGATCGCGGGCTGGGCCTTCGACCCGAACGCGCCGCTGCAGCCACTCTCGATCCGCGCCTACCTGGGCGGCAAGGTCGAGGAAGGCGAGGCGACTGGCTACGAGCTCGGCCCGATTGCCAGCCTCGAACGCACCGACCTCTTCGCGCTCTTCCCGCGCGCCGGTTCCGCGCACGGCTTCGACGTCAGCTTCCCGGTCATCGGCAGCGGCAGGCAGCGCCTCTGCGTCTACGCGCTCGACATTGGCCCCGGCTCCGACAAGCTGCTCGGCTGTCGCAGGGTCGGCGTGCCAGTGCCGATCACGCTGCTCTGGACGAAGACCGGCGGCAACGCGGTCCGGGTCCGGGTTCGCTGCGAGTGGCCGCTGGGCACCGAGTGCCCGGGCCAGGTCCTGGTTCGGGCCCGGGTCAGCCAACGCTTCGTCATCCGACGACGCGGCCGCGCCACGGTGCGGACGAGGATGGTGCGCCGCTCGTTGGCGCGCCGCGCCTTCCACCTCACCGGTGGCAAGGCGCACACCTTCCGCATCGGGCTCGGCCCGCATGGGCGCCAGCTCGCCCGCACTCAGGCTGAGCCACGGGCGCACCTCCTCGTCGCCATCCCCGGCGGCAAAGTCGGGCGTCAGCTCAGGCTGAAGTAGCGGCGGAGCTAACCGATCTGACCAGCTCGACGATCTCGGGCGAGGCCTTCTCGGGCGAGCCGGAGTCGAAGGGCGGGTCGGGGTCGTACTCGATCCCAAGCTGGACGGCCTGCGCCACCTCGGGGCCTGCCTCGCGGCCGACCAGATGAAGAGCCATGTCGATGCCAGCGGTGACGCCGGCGGAGGTGATCGTCTTGCCGTCCTCGACCCAGCGGCCGCCGCCGACCACCTCGGCGCCGTACTTGGGCAGCCTGTCGAGCGCGAGCCAGTTGGAAGTCGCCCGCTTTCCCTTCAGCAGGCCGGCGGCGCCCAGCAGCAGAGCGCCAGTGCAGACCGAGGTCGTCCATTTGGTCGTGGCGTCAATCTCGCGCAGCCAGGAGAGCACGGTCTCGTTCTCGAGCAGATCGTCGCTACCGATCCCACCGGGGACGAGGACCAGGTCGGCCTCCGTCGCCCGATTGAGCGTCCGGTCGACGACCAGGCCGAGGCCGCCTTCGGAGCGGACCTCGCCCGTGCGGAGGCCGGCGAAGTGGATGTCCCACCCGGGGACGCAGCGGAAGACCTCATATGGACCGACGGCGTCCTGGGCGGCGAGCTTGTCGAAGAGAAGGATCGTTATCTGCATGCGGAAGATGATCGCCGCGCCGGTCCGTTGTGTCGATAGGCAGGAATGCCAATGTTCGCTAGATTTCTGCCATGACGCGAAATGCGAGCCACCGGGTCGTCGCGCTCTGCCTCGACGGCCTCGTCGCCTTCGACCTGACTGCGGCGACCCAGGTCTTCCTCGCCGCCTCGGAGGCGGGCGGACGGCCGCTGTACGAGGTCTCGACCTGCTCCGTGGGGGGCTCGGAGGTAGCCACCACGACCGGCTTTGGGCTGAGCCCGGAGCACGACCTGACCGCGCTCGCCCGCGCCGACACGATCGTCGTCCCCGGCTACTTCGCCCTGCTCGACCCGCCGCCCCCGGCGGCGACCGAGGCGCTGCAGCGCGGCGCCGAACGGGGCGCCCGCGTGCTCTCGGTCTGCACCGGCGCCTTCGCGCTCGCCCATGCCGGCCTGCTCGACGGGCGCCGTGCCACCACCCACTGGGCTCACGCCCGGGACCTCGTCGAGCTCTTCCCCCGGGTCGAGGTCGAGCCGGCGGCGCTCTACGTCGACGAAGGCGGGGTGATGACCTCAGCCGGCCTCAGCGCCGGTATTGACCTCAGCCTGCACGTGGTGCGCAAGGACTTCGGCGCCGCCGCCGGCGAGCGGGTCGCCCGTCGGATGGTCGCTGCGCCGCACCGCGAGGGTGGTCAAGCGCAATTCATCAAGCACCCTCCTCTGGAGGGCTCTGGCTCGCTAGAGCCAACCCGGCAGTGGGCCGCGGAACGCCTTGCGGAGCCACTCGACGTCGCCGCGATGGCGCGCCACGCCGGCGTCAGTCCGCGCACCTTTGCCCGCCGCTTTCGTGAGGAGACGGGCACGACGCCGCTGCGCTGGTTGCTCGCCCAGCGGGTGCTGGAGGCGCGGCGGCTGCTGGAGGAGTCGGACCTGCCGATCGATGACGTCGCCTGGCGCGCCGGCTTCGGCACGGCGGCCTCGCTGCGCGAGCATTTCCGCCGCGCCATGACGACGACGCCGACCGCCTACCGGCGCTCCTTCCGTCCCGCCACTCTCGCCGCCGCATAGAGTCCGCGGCGATGAGCCGCCGCGACCAGATCAAGCTCAGCAACGAGGAGCTGCTCGAGCTGCTCGCGTCCGAGCGGGTCGCGGTCGTCTCCTCCAACGGACCACGCGGTTTTCCGCACTCGATGCCGCTCTGGTTCGTGCCGCGCGGGGGAGAGGTCTGGATCTGGACCTACGCCAAGTCGCAGAAGGTGCGCAACCTCGAGCGCGACCCGCGGGCAACGGTCCTGATCGAGACCGGCCACGAGTACGGCGAGCTGCGCGGCGCGATGATCGAGGCCGAGGCCGAGCTACACCGCGATTTTGAGACCGTGATCGGCTTTGCCGAAGAGCTGACCGTGCGCTACGCGGAGGGAATCGACTCAGTCGAGGGCGACGCCAAGGCGGCGCTCGAGGCGCAGGCGCCAAAGCGCGTCGCGATCCACTTCAAGCCGCTGCGGACGGCCACCTGGGACCACCGCAAGCTCGGCGGGACTTACTGAGCGCCGACCAGCGGCCCTGCCTCGACTCTGCACACGGCAAATTCTCAGCGCTGGCCCACCTGCTGGCATCAAGCCGTGCGCCATACGTGTAGGGCCGCATTGCCGCCGATCGTAAGCCTTAGAGTCCCGCCGCGCCGGGACGAGACGGCGCGAGGACCGCGACTTCCAGACCCGCACAGGGTTCAGCCGAGGAGATGAGCATGAGGACGGAGAGAGCTTCGATGGTCACTGCCTTCACCGCCCTAGTGGCCGTCTGCATCGCCGCTGCCATCTCGCTCTCGACTCCCGGCGCTGCCCAGGCGGCGCCGCGCAGCTTCTTCGGGATCGTCCCGCAGGCGCCGCTCGAGGAAGAAGACGTGCGCTACATGCGCGCGGCCCGGATCGGCACGATCCGCCTGCCGATTGGCTGGGACAGCGTGCAGCCCACCCGGACCGGCGACTACAACTGGGAACGCTCGGATCAGGAGATCACCACCGCCGCCCGCCAGGGGCTGGAGGTTCTGCCCTTCCTCGCCGGCGTGCCGCGCTGGGTCTCGCACAAGTCGACGAAGCTGCCGATCGACAACGCCAGGCTTCGCCAAGGTTGGTCAGCCTTCGTCAAGGCGGCGGTGAAGCGGTATGGGCCGGGCGGCGAGTTCTGGGCCGAGCACTCGCCCGCCGTGGCCAAGGACGGGATCGTGATCCGGCGACCGGTGCCGGTTCGGGCTTGGCAGATCTGGAACGAGGCCAACTTCTTCTACTTCGCCTACCCGGTCTCGGTCTCGCGCTACGCCCGTCTTTTGAAGCTCAGCTCGAGGGCGGTCAAATCCGCTGACCCGCGGGCGCGGGTCGTTCTCTCCGGGCTCTTCGGCGAACCCGACGAGGGCGGCAAGCAGGGGATGTCGGCTGTTGACTTCCTCGCTGGCCTCTACCGGTCGCCGGGCATCAAGCGCTTCTTCGATGGCGTCGCCATGCATCCGTATGCCTTTCACGTCGAGGACCTGGAACGGATGGTCGAGGGCGCGCGCGCCGTCGCCGTGCGCAATCGCGACCCCGGTGTCGCCCTCTACATCACCGAGATGGGTTGGGGCTCGCAGAACGACCCCAACATCGTCGCCTATGAGCAGGGCATCCAAGGTCAGAAGCGCGAACTAAAGGGCGCCTATCGTTACCTGCTTGCCAACCGACACCGCCTCAACCTCAAGGCCGCCTACTGGTTCACCTGGAAAGACTCCCGCTACTACTGCAACTTCTGCGACTCGGTCGGCTTCTTCCCCGAAGTCGACCGCTACCGTCCCAAGCCCGCCTGGTTCGCTTTCGTTCGCATCACCGGTGGGCGGCCACGGCCGTAAGCGCGCCCCGGGGCGCAGCAAATAGCATCCGCAAAATGACCCAGCCCGAGGCAAGGGGACCCGCCTGGCTCGTCCTGCCGACCTACAACGAGGCAGGCAACATCGAGGCCTTCGTCGAGGCGGTGCGGTCGAAGCTCCCCGATTCGGCCCGGGTCTTGGTCGTCGATGACAACTCGCCCGACGGGACCGGCGAGATCGCCGACCGCCTGGCGGCGCAGGACGAGCGTCTCGTTGTCCTGCATCGGCCGCATAAGGAAGGCCTCGGCCCCGCCTATATCGCCGGCTTCAAGCGGGCGCTGGGAGAGGGCGCGGGCTTGGTCCTCGAGATGGACTCCGACTTCTCCCACGACCCGGCCTACCTGCCGCGCCTGCTCGAGGCCGGCGAGCGGGCCGACCTGACGATTGGCTCGCGCTATGTCCCTGGCGGCGGCGTCGGCAACTGGAGCTTGCCGCGGCGCGTGATCAGCCGCGGCGGCAGCGCCTATGCCCGGCTGGTGCTGGGGGTGCGGGTGCGTGACCTCACCGGCGGCTTCAAGTGCTTCCGGCGTGAGGTGCTGGAGGCAATCGACCTCGACTCGATTGCCTCCCGGGGCTACGCATTCCAGGTCGAGATGACCTATCGCACTATCCAGCGCGGCTTCGAGGTGGTCGAGGTGCCGATCGTCTTCCGCGAGCGGCGGGCCGGGCAGTCGAAGATGGACCGCTCGATTGTCGCCGAGGCCGCCTGGCGGGTGCCGCTGCTGCGCTTCGGCCGCAGCTCGCACTGACCCTAAGTCATCGGTGACTTGGCGTGGGCGGCCGCCAGGCGGTCAGCGGGGCCCGCAGACGGTGACGGACCCGTCTACCGTCACCCGCCAAGGGTCGGTTGCCACATCCGCCGGAATCACGAGCTGCGACCACTCGGCCGGCAGGTAGTCGATGCCGACGCTGCGCGGCGAGTCGGCGAAGCGGGCCAACCAGAGCGCGGTCCCCTCGCCGCCCGGGCGCAACAGCGTCCTACCCGCCGCGACGGCAAAGCTGGCGGACTCCGCGCCGGGAGCCGGCGCGACCGATCGGCACTCGTTCTCCCGGCCGGGCGGCGGGGCCGGCTCGAGCTCCAAGCCGAGGGCGCCGACGAGGGCGGCGTCAGCGATCAGGCGCAGCTCCTCATCCTGCGCGCGCACCTCGTCCAGCGAGTAGGCGATCGAGCCGTTGTGCGCGCTGGCGTCGAGGTAGGCATCGGCGGGGATGCCGATGTAGAGCCCCCCGTCGACTTCGGCCACGCGCGCATCACTGGAGACGATGTAGTCGGGGTCGACGTGCTCGCGCGCGAGCTCGAGCATCGCGAACTCGGTGCTGCTGACGGGAGGATCGTGGTGGAGGACCCCGTCTCGCACCTCGGTCAGCTGCGCGATGTTGGCCGGGAGCGCGACGAGGGCGAGGACGAGCAGAGCGGCAGAGACGCCGCCGGGTATCCGCCGCCCGACCGCGTCGGCGGCAATCAGCACGATCATCACCGCGCCGACTAAGACATAGCGGCCCGCCACAGCCGGTCGCTCGGCACCGGCCAGCAGCACCCAGTAGGTGGCGAGCACGACGAGCCAGACCCAGATCGTGCGCGGCACCGCCCCGAGCCAGAGGCGGGCGATCAGGGCGAGCCCAGCGGCGATCGCAAGCGCTTTGCCGAACCAGGTGGCGGTCGTCGCGTAGGAGCCGACTTCGATCGGGTTGGTCCCGGTCAGCGAGCCCATCACCGCCGCCGCGCCGTCGAGGAAGGTCTCCGGGATGAGGCCAATGTTCCCCGTGCTCGCTTCACTCTGGTCGAACTTGCGCGCCCAGATCCACCAGAGCGCGTAGAGCACGATCGGCACGAGCACGATCCAGGCGCGGCGGAGTGCATCGCGCCGGTAGCGGATCGCCAGCCAGGCCGCGATGCCGACGGCGAAGCAAAGCCCGAGCTCGATCATCGCCACCGAGAGGGTCAACAGCAGGCAGGCAAGTACGTCGCCGCGCCGGTCTTCCCGCTGCAGCATCAGGACGGCTGCCAGGCCGGCTGCGAGCGAGCCGGAGGTGTTGAAGTCGAGCGGCCAGAGCAGCTGCTCGCTGGAGAAGCCGAGAAAGAGGAGGACGATCGAGGGGGCCAGCGCGGCGGCCGCGCCGATGCGTCGCCGCGCCAGCTCGAAGGTAAGCGCGGCGCAGGCGAGCAGCGTGGCGATGTTGATCAACACGAAGACCGTGTACTCGGCGCCGATCGTGGCGAAGACGACCTCATAGGTGAAGCGGCCGCCGAGCGGCAGGTGGTCGTTGAACGGGGCGAGCAGGTACTCGGGGCTGAACGGCTGGTAGTGAACGAGGGCGCCCTGCTTGTCGGTGACGCGCCCGTAGTAGAAGAGTTCGTCGATGGCGAACCCCTGGCCGTGCGTGGCGTAGAGGATCAGCCCGGCCGAGCACAGCATCGCGAAGCCGAGCACGGCCCAGGCGACGCGCGGTTCCTGCAGCCTGGTGACGAGGCTCCGCATCCGGCGCCGCACTCTAGCCGCCCGCTGGGCGTCAGCCGCGCAGTGCCGTCGCGTCGCTGTCGCGGAGCACGTCGCGGTAGCGGCGCCACCAGTCGTGGAAGAAGCTGACGGTTTCCATCCCGGCGCGCAGGTGGGGAGATATCTGGCCTCGCGAGGGGTCCTCGAGCCAAGCGGTGAGGTGGGGGGAGACATGTTCGGCCAGCGGCCCGTCGGCGAGAAGACGGCGGTGGCCTGCGATGGCGGCATCAGAGCACCAGCGCCGTGGCAGGGTGCGCTGCTCCGGCCGCAGCACGTCGTTGGTCGATTCCATCTTCGCCAGTTGGGGCATCAGCCGGCGCTGCAGCGCCGTCAGCATCGTCCGGTACCTCTTTTCTTCGGGCGAGACGGCGAGGATGGGCGAGACGACCGCGTCGTCGGCGCCGGGAACGGCGATGGGTGCCTTGCAGCCGATTAGGCCGCTGGGGTTGCTGGAGACGCCGCCGACGGTTCGCGTCGCGTAGAGCGCCAGCAGCGGTTGGGAAGGGTGCCCGGCGAACGGCTTGACGATGGCTTCGTACTGGCCACGGGCGTTGTCGAGGATCGCATCGTGGAAGCGCTCGTCGAGCCCGGCGTGAGTGTGCCCATAGCGGCGGAGGCTGTCGAAGAGCGCCCGGTTCGAAGCCTGTGGGTCGCTGGTGTCCAGTACGTCGGGGGTGTGGAAGCGCGCTCCGGTCAGCAAGAAGGTGTCGAGCGCATAGCCGTCGGGAACCGGCGCTCGCGCACCCTCGACGCGGCGAGCGAGCGGCATCAGCCAAGGGTGGTCGACGATGCGGTACTCGACCCGCCGGTTGCGCTCCTCCCAGTCCGCCCAGTAGTCCCCGACCGGGGCGCGAAGCAGCTCGTGCCTGACGCCGAGCTCCGCGGCGACCGGGGTCGCGAAGCCCTCCTCGAACTCGGTGCCCTCGTCGTCGTTGACGGTGATCGCAATCGGCTCCGCCCGTCCCGAGGTGCACAGCACGCTGATCAGCGCCCGCGAGTCATAGCCGCCGCTGAGCGGGCAGAGGACCTCTCCCTCCAGCGGGGCGAGGGACTCCCGCAGGGCTGCGACCGTCGCCTCCGTGCCGGCCTCGAGGTCGAGATGGGGCTCGATCTCCGACCATGGCCAGGTTGGCGATTCGATCCGGCCGCGGCCGAAGCGGCGCCGCAGCGCTGTGTGGGGGCCGAGGCGGCGGACCTCGGCGAAGGGGGTGCGGTCGCCGAGCGCGAAGCGCACGGCGAAGATCGACGCCCAGGTGTCCCAGTCGACCGAGAGGGCGACCGGGGAGCTGCGGACGAGTGGGTCGAGCCGCGACGCGAAGTAAGTGGCGCCGTTGGTGTCGGTCCAGAAAACGGAGGCGAGGCCGCTGACCGGCGAATGGACGAGGCGGCGGCGCCCTGCGATGACGAGCCCGCAGGCCCCGAGCCTTGCCGCCTCTCGCCAGTTCGCCGCACCGCCGCGCCAGGTGTTGCCCTCGATCCAGCCGACGCCCTGCTCGCGCCTGCCCCGCCAGAGGAATGCCGGCCGATCGAGCATCAAGATCGAGTCCCGGTCCTCGTGCGCAACCCGCAACCCCCCGCCGAACAGGGAGGCCATCCGTTCGACTCGGGCACGGTCGTAGTCGCCGAGCGCTCCGCAAGCCAGCGGCGCTCGGGATGGCGTTGTTCCCTCCATGTCAGCCTCGCCCCACCGGTGATCGGAATTTTCTTAAGCTGGCACTCTATTGCGACTCTGCCTGATCTCTTCGGACCCGTTGCCCGACGGCGGATTGGGGGCATCCGTGCAGCGTCTCGCCCGTCTGCTCGCCGGCGAGCACGAGGTGACCGTCGTCCACACCTACGAGGAGAACGCCAGGTCTGAGTTGGAGGGCTCCGCGGGCGTTCGGCAGGTCATTGCCGACCCCTCGCGCCTGCCGCCGATCGCCTTCTCCTGCGACGACCACGCCCGCTCGGCAGCGGCGCTGTTGGCGATCGAAGAGGCCTTCGGCGATGAGCCCCCCGACTACCTTGAGGTCCCCGACCACCGTGGCCATGGATTGGTGCCGTTGCAGGCGAGGAACGCCGGCCACCGCTCGCTGCGCGGTTGCACGATCGGGGTGCGGCTGCACGGGTCGGCGGAGATGGCTTGCGTGCAGGACGGCACCTGGCCCCGGCCGGAGAACAGGATCCTCGGCGACTTCGAGCGCGAGGTTCTGCGCCTGGCCGATCTGGTCATCTGGCCCGGCGGTGACGCGCTCGGGCTCTACGAGCGATTTCTCGGCGCCGCGCTGCCCGCCCCCGCGTGCCTGCGACTCCCGTTCGCCCTACCGCCCGAGCCACCCGACCCGGCCCCGAGAGACCCGCAGGCACCGTTGCGGCTGCTTTATGCCGGCCGGCTGCAGAGAGCCCGGGGGCCGCTGGTGCTGGCCGAGGCCTGCGCACGCATTGCCGGTGATGGGTGGCGGCTGACGATCGCCGGAGCTGACACCGAGACGGCGGCGCTCGGGCGGTCGGTTCGGGAGACGCTCGAGACGATGTGCGCCCCCGACCCTCGCGTGTCGCTGCTCGACCCGGTCGCGCCGGAGCGGCTGCCGGAGACACTGGCTGAGCACGATCTCCTCGTCGTCCCCTCTCAGTTCGAGGTGTGGAGCGGTATCGCCATGGAGGCGATGCGCGCCGGTTTGCCTGTGCTGATGACGCCAGTCGGTGGCCTGACCGGGATCGTCGAGGCCGGAGTGAGCGGCTGGCTCGCAGCGGACACCACTCGCGCGGCGATCCAGGCCGCGCTCGAACGGCTGCTGGCAGATCGCGACGAGCTCGAGCGGGTCAGGATGTCGGGCGAGGTCTTCCGGCGCTTTCAGCGGCTCGCCGAGCCGGCGCCGATCCTCAGCGGCTACCGCGAGCTGCTCGGCGAGCGCCACCCTCCCGCCGTTGTCGTCAACGGGGCGTCCCCCAAACCGCTGGTCAGTGCGATCGTCCCCTACTACGGCGAGCACGAGTGGGTTGGCGAGGCGGTCGGCTCACTGCTCTCCCAGACCCACCGCAACCTCGAGGTGACGATCGTCAACGACGGCTCTTTCGAGCCTGAGGATGCGGTTCTCGCCGAGCTCGCCGAAGATCCCCGCGTGCGGGTCCTGACTCAGCTCAATGAGGGCGACCAGAGCGCCAGGAATCTCGGCCTAGTCGACGCGGAGGGTAAGTACGTCGTGATGCTCGACGCCGACAATGCGCTCGAGCCGGAGTTCGTGGCCCGCGCGGTGGCGATGTTGGAGGCCGATCCCGAGCTTGCCTATGTGACTTGCTGGCTGCGCTTCGTCGGCGAGGAGGCCGCCCTGGAGGCGGCTTGGACGCGGGGTTACGCGCCTCTCGGCAACGGCGTTCGCAGCGACGAGGCGGTCAACTCCGACGGCGATACGATCGCGGTGATGCCGCGTCGCCTCTTCGCCGAGCTCGGCTACCGCTACGACCTGGGGGCGGTGATGGCCGACTGGGCGCTCTACCGGGTGCTGAAAGATGATGGCCGCCTCGGCGCAGTGATCCCCGAGCGGCTGGCACGGTACAGGGTGCGCCCCGACTCGATCAGCCGCACTCTGGCCGGCGACACGCACGCGTTGGCCTGGGACGAAACCCTCTCGGCGCGACGGGCGAGGAGGCTGCGGTGGGTCGCGACGAGGTGACCGAGAGGCCCGAGCAAAGCCTGGCGCACCTCGAACGCCGGGTCGAGGAGCTGCGCCGGATCAACGAGCAGCTCGGCGAGGACCTGGTGCGAGGCGCGGCCTCGCGGCGGCCGCGTTCGTCCGCCGTCGCCGCTCGCACCCTGAACAAGCTGAAGCAGGAACGCCTAGCCGCCCTCGCCCAGCTCGAAGAAGCCCGTCAGCAGCTGAGCGAAGCGAACTCGGGTCTCAACCACCTCGGCCGCGAGAACGAGCAACTCAGAGCCGAAGTCGCCCGCCTGCGCCGCGGCCTGCCTGGTTTCCTGCGCCGCGCCCGGGCCAGGCTGTTGCGCCGCTGAGCTGCTCCATCGGTTCCCCGGCGACGCGATCTGATACTCGTTCAGCGATGCCGACCGCAATAGTCACCGGCTCGGGGGGCCTGATTGGCTCCGAGTCCGTCCGCCGCTTCATCGAGGCCGGCTGGGACATCGTCGGCCTCGAGAACGACATGCGCGCCCGTTTCTTTGGCGAGGAGGCATCGACCGCCCACGTCACCGAGGAGCTGCGCGAGGGCTACCCGGAGTTCCGCTCGCTCGACGTCGACATCCGCGATGCCGACGGTGTCGGCCGCGCCTTCCGTGACCTGGCCGGCTCGCTCGACGCGGTGATCCACACCGCGGCGCAGCCCTCGCACGACTGGGCCGCGCGTGAGCCGCAGACCGATTTCGGCGTCAACGCCGTGGGCACCCTGAACTTGCTCGAGGCGGCGCGCGAGCACGCTCCCGATGCCCCTTTCATCTTCTGCTCGACCAACAAGGTCTATGGCGACACGCCCAACTTCCTTCCCCTGGAGGAGCTGGAGGAGCGGCTCGAGCTGCCCGAGTCCCACCCCTTCCACAAAGGCATCGACACCTCGATGTCGATCGACCACTCGACCCACTCGCTCTTCGGTGTCTCCAAGGCCGCCGCCGACCTGCTGGTGCAGGAGTACGGTCGCTACTTCGACATGCCGACCGTCTGTTTCCGCGGCGGCTGCCTGACCGGTCCCCAGCACGCCGGTGCGCAGCTGCACGGTTTCCTCGCCTACCTGATGAAGTGCACCGTCACCGGCACGCCCTACACGGTCTTCGGCTACGGCGGCAAGCAGGTCCGCGACAACATCCACAGCGCCGATCTAGTCGCCTGCTTCCAGTCTTTCCAGCGCGCCCCCCGCGCCGGCGCCGTCTACAACATGGGCGGCGGCCGTCGCAGCAACTGCTCGATGCTGGAGGCGATCGACGTCTGCGAGCGGATCAGCGGCCGCGAGCTGCAGTGGGAGTTGAGCGACGAGAACCGGATCGGCGACCACCGCTGGTGGATCTCCGACGTCTCCGATTTCGCGGCCGACTACCCAGACTGGCAGCCGCGCTACGGGATCGACGAGATCCTGGAGGAGATGTACGAGCAGAACGTCGAGCGCTGGATGGCGACCGCGGGCTGAGGCCCCAGACCCGAGATTTTTCAGCAGAAGAAAGGCCCTTTGCTAAATTTAGGTCTCGACCTAAATTTAGAAGGAGGCCTAATTAGATATGGATCCAGCTGAGTTCAAGAATCCATATCGACCTGGAGCAGGGCATATGCCGCCCTACCTCGCTGGCCGCGAGACCGAGCATGCCGAATTTGATCGGCTCTTAGGGCAGGAAGAGATCCTCGAGAACCTCGTGCTAACCGGTCTGCGCGGAGTTGGCAAGACGGTTCTGCTCGAGAAGTTCAAGGAGAAGGCGCTAGACCATGGCTGGGCTTGGGCGGGTGCAGATCTATCTGAGTCAGCCAGCATCAGCGAGGCTGCGCTGGCTGCGCGACTACTGGCTGACCTTGCCCTGATCACGTCGTCCACGACGGTGAGGGATCCAGCGCTCCGCCAGGAGATCGGCTTCTCCGCCTCATCGCAACCGCGAGAGGTTCCGCTGACGCATGGAGTCTTGGTAGGCGTCTACGAAAGGACGCCGGGCCTGGTCGCCGACAAGATCAAGGCGACGCTTGAGTTTGCCTGGGAGCACCTGCAGGCGCAGGGCCATCACCGCGTGATCTTTGCCTACGACGAGGCGCAGAACCTCTCCGATCACGCCACCAGCGAGCAGTTCCCTCTTTCAGTTCTGCTCGACGTGTTCCAGTCGATCCAGAAGAAAGGCGTGCAGTTCATGCTCGTCCTCGCGGGACTGCCAACCCTCTTTCCCAAGCTCGTCGACGCGCGGACCTACGCCGAGCGCATGTTCCGAGTCATGACCCTCGCGAAGCTGAACGAGGACGAGAGCCGGGAAGCGATTCTCAGGCCGATCGAGGTAGCAGAGTGTCCGGTGACGCTGACGCCGGAGTCGGTCGAAGTCATCGTGTACGAGACCGCTGGATACCCGTATTTCATCCAGTTCATCGGCCGCGAGGTCTACGACGTCTTCATTCGTCAGCATGCTGACGAAGAGAAGAAGTTTGTGCCCATCGAGGCGATTCAGCGCAAGCTGGATGCGGACTTCTTTGCTGGTCGCTGGGCAAGGATCACGGACCGGCAGCGCGAGTTGCTCTGGGTGGTCGCGCATCTCGACCGCCCCGACGAGGAGTTCACGATCTTGGAACTGACCGAGAAGGCAAAAGTGCTGCTCGCGAAGCCGTTCTCTCCCAGCAATGCGAGTCAGATGCTAGCCAGCCTCGCGGAGCGCGGCATGATCTACAAGAACCGCTTTGGCAAGTACTCCTTCGCGGTGCCCCTGTTGGGACGCTTCATCCTCCGGATTCATGAGCAGGAGCCTCAGGAGGCCGTCTAGTCGCTATGCAGATCAGAACCCGCAGACGGTCGCCGGGCCGCCTTCGAGCCGCAGCTTCCAGGGGACCGTCGAGAGGTCGGTCGGAATCGAGAGTGCGACCGCCTCGTCTGGTGCGAGGCTGGTCTGGAAGTCGACCGGGAAGGCCAGCGGCGCTCCGGCGGGAGTCGAGAAGCGCCGCATCTTGATCCCGGTCACGGGTTCGGCGCCGGCGCCGATGATCGCGCCGCCCGGCGGCAGGGCGAGCAGCGGCGAGTCCCCGCCCGGCACGGTCACGCAGCCGTTCGCCGGCAGCGCGGCGACGCCGCTCGCATCGGGGCTTGCTGCGGGGGCGTTCGCCGGCAGGTCTGCGGAGGACGCCGGCTCGAGCCCCACTCGCAGCGCGTTGAGCAGCACCTTGTCGGCAGCGAAGCGCCCCTCCGGTCTGGTCCTCTGCAGCTCCTCGACCGTGTAGGCAGGCGAGCCGAACTCGTCGACGGCGGCGAAGTAGGAGCCGGCGTCGATGTGGGCGAAACCGGTGTCGGCGAATTCTTCCTCGAGGTAGAAGTTGGCGTCCACGGTGCCGCGGGCAATCTCCAGCGCGGTCAGGTCGGCGCGGACGATCGCCGTGCTGCGCTCGTAGCTGTTTGCGGCTTCGTTCAGGAAGAGGCCGTTGCTGGCGACGGCGGCGAGGACGACGACGACCGCCGGGCCCAGCAGGCGCCGGTCCAGCTTCACGCCGCGCAGCAGCTCGGCGGCGACGAGCAGGATGAAGGTTGCGCCGAGCAACTGGTAGCGGCTGGCCCACGGCACCCTGCCCTCCTTGACGGCGAAGCCGCCGAGGATCCAGAAGGAGAGGCCGATCGCGAGCACGATCCAGAACGAGCGCGGAATGCGCTCCATCCGGTAGGCGCGCCAGAGGGCAAGGCCGGCGAGGGCGACGGCGAGCGGGCGCCCCCAGTCGAGGCCGGACGGCGAAGGCATCCCTTCGCTAACCGGGGTGGCCAGACCCAACAGCGCCGCGATCGCGGCGGCGAAAGAATCGAGCACGAAGATCGGGGTGGCGGCGATGTTGTGCAACGAGAATCGCGCTTTCCGCCTCGTGGCCCCAGCCGAGCCACCAGAGCACGTAGAGGATGGCCGGCACGACGACGACGTAGGCGCGCCGGCGCCAGTCGCGTTCGCCGCGCCGTAGGAGGATGTCGACGGCCGCCCCGGCGGCGAAGGGAACCCAGACGCTGGAGAAGAGCATCGTGCCGATCAGCCAGGCACAAGCGAGCACATCGCCCGTTTTGTCGCGGCGGTCGAGCGCGACGAGCATCCCCAGGCCGCAGGTGAGCGAGCCGAGGAAAGTGATTGAGGCGAACCAGAACAGGTCCTCATAGGCGGCACCGAGGAATAGCACCGGCACCGTCGCTAGCAGCGCCGGCCAGGGGCCGATCCGGCGCCGGATCAAGACGAAGAGGAACCAGTTGCCGAGCAGGAAGATCGCCGTCGAGACGACCCGGAAAGGCAGCATCGAGCCGATGCCGAAGCCGCCGAGCACCAGCTTCCACAGCGCCACCGCGCCCGCCACCAGGTGCTCGTTCGCCGGTCCGAAGAAGGCGTCGGCGTTGAACTCGCGCCGGTAGAGGATGTAGGTCCAGTCGTCGAGGACGAAGGTGATCGACGAGCCGAGCACGACGATGATCGCGCCGGAGATCGCCATCGCGGCGATGAGCAGCAGCGACGCTGGTTCTCTCAGTCGGTATGCCCCGCCCACGCCGGTAACCTATAGCGCTGCTTTGACGCTCCGGGTTCCGTTCCTCGACCTCGATCCCGGCCCGGACCTGGAAGCTGAGCTGCAGGCGGCGCTGGCCCGGGTGCTCGCCTCACGCCATTTCCTCTTGGGACCTGAGCTGGAGGGGTTCGAGCGCGAGTTCGCCGTCTTCTGCGGCGCGCGCCACTGCGTCGGCGTGGGCAGCGGCCTCAGCGCGATCGAGCTGGCCCTGCGCGCCGCCGGGATTGGCCCCGGCGACGAGGTGATCGTCCCCGCCTACACCTGGATCGCCACCTGGCTCGGCGTGACCCGGGCCGGGGCCGTCCCGGTCGGCGTTGACGCGATCGAGGAGACCTACAACATCGATCCCGAGGCGATCGCGGCAGCGGTCACGCCCCGTACGGCGGCGATCGTGCCGGTGCACCTGCGTGGCGAGCCGGCGGCGATGGAGGCGATCGGCGAGGTTGCACGTGCGCACGGGCTGCTGGTCGTCGAGGACGCTGCGCAGGCGCACGGCGCGAGGTGCGCGGGAAAGCGTGTCGGCAGCCTCGGCGACGCGGCCGCCTTCTCCTTCTATCCCTCGAAGAACCTGGGAGCGCTCGGCGACGGCGGTGCGGTCGTCACCGATGACGATCAGCTGGCGGCGCAGGTGCGGTTGCTGCGCAACTACGGCATGCGGGATCGCTACCGGATTGAGGCTGCGGGAGCGAACTCCCGCCTGGCCGAGATCCAGGCCGCGGCGCTGCGCGCGAAGCTGCCCCGGCTCGAAGCGTGGAACGAAGCGCGGGCCACCCTGGCGCAGGCTTACTCGAGCGCTTTCGAAGGCGCGGAGGAGATCGCGGTCCCGCGCCCGCCGGCCTGGGCCGAGCCGGCCTGGCACCTCTTCGCGATCGGCCACCCCGAACGCGACCGCTGCGCCGAGGCCCTGGCAGAGCACGGGATCGAGACCCTCGTCCACTACCCGGTGCTGCCGCACCTCTCCGCCCCTTACCGCGAGGCGGGTGGAGGGGAGGGCCGCTTCCCCGTGGCCGAGCGCCTCGCCGAGGGCGAGCTCAGCCTGCCGCTCTACCCGCAGTTGCCCCAGCGGGCTTGCGAGACGGTGTCCGCCGCGGTGCTCGGCACGATCGCGGCCGACCGCTAGCCCGCGGCCCTCTAGCATCGGCCGGCACATGCCTTCGCGCCGCCGCCGCTGGAATCTCCTCCGCCGCGCACTCGACTGGGCGGTTCGTCCCTACCTCAGGGACCTGCAGGCGCGGCTGGATGCCGCCCAGGGCGCGATCGAGAGCCTGCACGGCGACCTCGGCCGCGTCCATCGCGAGCTCGAACAGGTCCACGGCAGAGCCCATCAGGCCGAAATCGACGCGCGCAAAGCAGCGGGCATCGGTCGCCACGTCTACGACGAAGAGCCCGCCAACCGGCGTCGCCTGCACGCCCTGCGGGCGAGTGAGGACTACGAGCCCGCGTTCAGCGAAGACGAGCCGCTGGTCAGCTTCATCGTCCCGACCTACACCTCCTTCGAGACTCTGCGCGATGTCGCCTTGCCTTCGATCCTCGGCCAGACCTACTCGAACCTGGAGGTGATCGTGGTGGGGGACTGCGCCCCACCCGAGACGGCGGAGGCGGTCGCATCGCTCGGCGACCCGCGCGTCAGCTACTTCAACCGCACGGTCCGCGGGCCCTACGCGGACGATCCCGACCGGCGTTGGTACACGATTGGCGGGCCGCCCTTCAACGACGGACTGGCGCGCGCCCGCGGACGCTGGATCGCCGCCCTCGGCGATGACGATGCCGTTCGCCCAACCCACACCGAGCATTTGCTCGGCGCGGCGCGGGAGCACCGTTGGGAGCACTGCTACGGGTTGCAGCTAGTCGACTTCGCCGAAGGCGAGCCGCTGAGTCTGGGCAAGTTCCCACCTGCGCTGGGGCAGTGGGGCATGCAAGCCGCGATCTACCACGCTGGGCTGCGCTTCTTCGAAGCGGAGCTCGCCGATTCGATCTACGAGGAGCCGAGCGACTGGTCGAAGTGCAGGCGGATGCTCCGCACTGGGGTCCGCTTCGGCATGATCGACGAGGTCGTCGTCGATAAGCACGAGACCC
The DNA here is from genome assembly GCA_963824215.1 of uncultured Solirubrobacterales bacterium. Classification (GTDB taxonomy): domain Bacteria; phylum Actinomycetota; class Thermoleophilia; order Solirubrobacterales; family 70-9; genus VRUE01. Next base: position 763,894 of record CAWGOE010000001.1, read on the forward strand.
GTCGTCGCTCAGCTGAAGAGTGGCTGGAGGGCCCGGTCCCCCGCGCCGACTAGGGATTCGCGGCGCGGTTCTGGGCCAGCGCCTGGAACTCCGCGTAATCGCGGACGTACTCGGTCTCGTCGTAGCGGCCCGAGGAGACCACGTAGTAGGCGGAGCCTGCGGCAAAGCCGGTCAGGTCGTGCCACGCCATCGGCGGCAGGTAGAGGCCGAAGCGAGGGTCGCCCAGAGCGAAGGAAACGCGGCGCGAGCCGTCGTCCACGCTGACCTTGAAGCCTCCATGCAGGCAGACGACCAGCTGCTCGGTGAGGCGGTGGGCGTGGCCGCCGCGCCGCGCCCCCTCGGGGACGTCGTAGACGTGGTAGACCCTGGCGATCGGGAACGGTATGTGCCGCTCCGCCTCACCGAAGACGAGGTTCCCCTGCGCGTCCTCGACCGTCGGTAGTGCGACGAGCTGGCAATCATCGACGCCCACGGAGGCGCCACCCTAGCAATGCGCCTGCATCGTCCCGCCAGGGCGGGCCGTTACCATCGCCGCCGCCCCACTAGGTCGGGGCGAACCGTGCCGATGCCCACCATCCACCCAAGCGCTGCCGTTGAGTCCGACTCGATCGGCGCCCGAGCCTCAATCGGGGAGTTCGCCGTGGTCAGGGCCGGAGCGGTGATTGGCGATGACGTGACCATCCACCCGCACGTCGTGATCGAGCCCGGGGTCGAGATTGGGGTGGGAACCGAGGTGCTTCCCGGTTCCTACATCGGCCGCCGCCCTCGCGCCGTCGGCTCGATCGTGCGCGACCCGACATATCGGGAAACCACCAGCGTTGGCGCCGGCTGTTCGATCGGCGCCAACGCAGTCATCTACTACGACGTCGAGATCGGCGATGACACTCTGATCGGAGACGCCGCTTCGCTTCGCGAGACCGCCCGGGTCGGCACTGGATGCGTAATTGGTCGCGCGGTAGTTCTCGACCGCGATGTCGAGGTGGGCGACCGCACCAAGATCAACTTTGCATCCTCGCTGGCGTCCAAGGCGCGAATCGGCAAGGGGGTCTTCATCGCCCAGCACGTGATCACGACGAACGACAATGCGCTTGGCCGTCATGGCTGGAACGATGAGCTAATCGCCGGGCCGACGATCGAGGACGATGCGATGATCGGCGCCAACGCGACCTTCCTGCCGGGCGTCAGGGTCGGCGCTGGCGCCACGGTTGGCGCTGGGTCGGTGGTGACCAAGGACGTCGCCCCCGGCGCCACCGTGGTCGGCGTGCCGGCCCGCCCGCTATGAGCCAGCCGGCGGCGATAGAGGCTCGGGGGGTCGAGAAGACCTTCCGCATCCCTACCCACAGGGTCGACTCGCTGAAGGAGCGGCTGACGACCTTCAACAAGCAGGACTTTCGTGCCTTGCACGCGCTGCGCGACGTCTCTTTTGAGATCGAGCGCGGCGAGTTCTTCGGCATCGTCGGTCGCAATGGCTCGGGCAAGAGCACCCTGCTCAAGATCCTCGCTTCGATCTACCGGGCCGACGCTGGCCGGGTGAGGATGGCCGGCCGCCTCGCCCCTTTTATCGAGCTCGGCGTCGGCTTCAATCCCGAGCTAACGGCGCGGGAGAACGTCGAGCTGAACGGGGTGATGATGGGCCTGACCCGGCGCGACGCCCGCAGCCGCCTCGGCGCCGTGCTCGAGTTCGCCGAGCTGGAGGAGTTCGTCGACCTGAAACTGAAGAACTACTCCTCGGGGATGCTGGTCCGCCTCGCCTTCTCGGTGATGATCCAGTCCGACGCCGAGATCCTCCTGATCGACGAGGTCCTGGCCGTCGGCGACGCCTCCTTCCAGCAGAAGTGCGCCGACGTCTTCCACGAGATCCGCGACTCCGACCGCACCGTCGTCTTCGTCACCCACGACATGAACGCGGTCGAGCAGTATTGCCACCGGGCGATGCTGCTCCATGATGGCTCGGTCAAGGCGGTCGGCGACTCGGGCGAGGTGGCGAGGAAGTACCTGCGGCTCAACTTCGAGCAGGCGCCCGGGGGAGAGGCCGACCTCGGTGGGATCGCCGACGTGACTCTCGCCGACGTCTGGTTGGAGAATTCAGCCGGAGAGCGGATCACCAACCTCGAGCAGGGCAGCGAGGTGCGCTTCTGCGCGGAGTTGGAGGCACACCGTCAGGTCGAGGGAGCGAGCGTCGGCTTCGGCTTCGTCAACTCAGACGGGGTCCAGGTGACCGGCTTCGGGCTCGGGGTGCCGGAAGAGCCTCCGAACCGACTCGAGCCGGGTCAGCGGGTCCGCGTCGGCGGACCGCTCGAGAACCGCCTCGCACCCGGCCGCTACGTGGTCAAGTGCTGGATTCACCGCAACCACAATTTCTCCGACCTGGTTCTGCACTCGCCGCACGTGCTCGACTTCGTCGTCTTCGGCGACGGCGCACCCGGCGTCGTATCGCTGAACCACAAGATCACCGCCTCGCTGGAGGGATCGTGAGCGCTGAGCCGGCTGCGACGGAGCTGCGCGAGGTCGCCGGGCCCTCGGCCCTCGGCGGCGGTCGCCACCGCTTCTTCGAGCTGCTTTGGCTGATGTCGGTGACCGAGTTCAAGAAAACGTTCTTCGGCACCGCGCTCGGTTACGTCTGGTCGCTGGTGCGGCCGCTGCTGCTGTTCGCCGTCCTGCTTACCGTCTTCACCCAGGTCTTCAAAATCGACGTCCCCCACTACGAAGTCCTGCTGCTCTTCAACATCGTCCTCTTCGGCTTCTTCCAGGAAGCGACCGGCGGCGCCGTCAGCTCGGTACTGGCGCAGGAGGGGATCGTGCGCAAGACCCAGTTCCCGCGGCTGGTCATCCCACTCTCGGTGGTGTTGACTTCGCTGTTCACGCTCGGCCTCAACATGATCGTCGTGCTCGGCTTCATGCTCGGCTTTGGCGTCTACCCGATGTGGACCTGGCTGCTGTTTCCGCTTGTTTTCGTCCCTCTTTTCGTCTTCGTCTGCGCGCTGGCACTATTGCTCTCGGCGCTCAACGTTCGCTTCCGCGATGTGGCGATCATCTGGATCGTGCTGGCGACCGCGCTCAACTACGGCACGCCGATCATCTACCCGCTGGAATTCGTGCCGTCCGAGACGCTCAAGCACCTGCTGATGGCAAATCCGCTGACGCCGCTCTTCCAGCAGGCCCACGTCTGGATGATCGACTCCAACGCCGAAGGGGTTTGGGCCGCTGCCGGCGGGCCATTACCGCTGATCGTCGCCGGGCTGATCTACGTCAGCGTCTGTGTGCTCGGCGTCTGGGTCTTCAACCGCGAGGCGCCGCGGATCGCCGAGCAGCTCTAGGAACCTGTCCCGTGACCCCCGCACACGTCTGGCGGCGGCGGACGCTGCGCGGTGCGGCGTCCTCGGTCGGCAAAATAGCGCTGCTATTCGGCCTCCCTGCGTCCTTGCCCCGCTTGGTCCGGCGCTCGCCAGTCGCGCACGCGGGTCACGGGACAGGTTCCAGGCCCGGGCGCTACTTTCTGGGCCGGATGCGTTTCAGGGTGGTGCCTTGACTCGAAAGACGACAGCGCTGTTGGCTGCCATCGCCATGGCGCTGCTCGGCCTGCCTGCTGCGGCCCCCGCTCCTGCTGCACCGGCACCGCCGGGCTTCGTCGTCGGCATCTCGCCGCAGACGCCGGCCGGCGATGACGACTACTCGCTGATGGCGCAGGCCGGCCTGCGCAGCTTGCGCCTGCCGCTGAACTGGGCTCGCATCGAGCCGCACAGCCCCTACCTGGTCGAGCCTGATTGGTCGGACTTCGACCGCTCCGTGACGATCGCCGCACGCCACGGGCTGCGGGTCTTTCCCTTCGTCTGGGGGACGCCACCCTGGATCGCCGAAGAGGAGCTGATCGAACCGGTTCGCCACGGTTGGGACGGCAGGGCATGGGCCTCCTTCCTGCGCCGGGCGGTGGAGCGCTATGGCCCCGGCGGCGCCTTCTGGCGGGAAAACCCAGGCTTGCCGGCACAGCCGATCCGCACATGGGAGATCTGGAACGAGTCGAACATCGTCAGCTTCTCCGCCCGCCCCGACCCCCGCCGCTACGCCCGCCTGTTGCGCATCAGCGGCCGCGCGATCCACCGCGCCGATCCCGGCGCGAAGGCGATCTTCGGCGGCCTCTTCGGCCGGCCGCTACAGGTGCCGCCCAACATTGCCTCCGGCGACTACCTCAACCGCGTCTACGGCGCTGGTGGCGTGAAGCCGTTCTTCGACGGGGTGGCGCTGCACCCCTACGTCGCCGATGCCGCGGCGATGCGCCCCCAAATCCGCAACCTGCGGCGCGTTATGCGCAACCACGGCGATACCGCCACCCCGCTCTACGTCACCGAGCTGGGCTGGGGCTCGGACAGCTTCGAGACCCGCTGGGAGCGTGGGCCGCTTGGCCAGGCGCGCGAGCTCGACCAGGCCTTCTCGATCCTCACCGCCAACCACCGCCGCTGGCGCATCGCCGGCGTCTGGTGGTTCTCCTGGGCCGACGCGGGGCCCTTCTGCCAGTTCTGCGACTCCGCTGGCCTGCTGACTGAGCGCCGCGAGGCGAAGCCAGCCTGGTACAGCTTCAACGCCTGGACCGGGGGCGACCCCGGCGCCGTCCCGCGGGCTGGTATCGGCGAGTAGCTCTGCGCTGCGGTCAGCTGGCCGAGCGGAACAGGTTGACCGAGCCGATGCGGCGCATCGTGTACTGGTCGTAGGGGAGGTCGCCGCGCCAGCGGTTGTGGGCCTCGGCGGAGACGAAGTAGGTCTCCGGGTCATCCTCCATCTCGCCGATCCTCGCCGCCAGCTCCTCCGTCGGAAGGCCGAGGCCAGCGACGATGCGGTCGAGTTTCTCGCGGTGTTCGTCGGCGCCCCAGCCGGCGAGGACGTGGTCGACGGCATGGATCGAGCAGCCACCCGGCTTGACCAGCTGGTGGCCGGTCTCGACCACGTTGCCCACCTGCTCCATTGGCACGTGCTCAAGCACCGAGATCGAGAAGACGGCGCCGAAGTCGTCGCCGAGCGGCTCGCTCGGCGGGAACAGCTCGCGGACGAAATGCACGTCCGGATAGGCGAGCTGGAAGCGCTTGAACTCGCGCGGCCCGTTGCCGCCACCCTGGTAGTCGTCGACGACCGTCACCTCGTAGCCGAGGCGCGAGAGCATCCCCGCGACCAGCGGCTCACCGGCGCCGATCTCGAGGATGCGAGAGCCGCGCTCGACGTTGCCGAGGATCGCCTTGACCATCCAACAGCGCTGCAGGTCCTTCATGTCGAAGCTGGCGCCGGCGAGGCCGGTCATGTGATCGGCGCTGTCGGCGAAGTCGCGGACCGTGCCGTAGGAGATCTCTGGTAGCGGGAAGGAGCCCGCGTAGCGCTCGGCGATCGGCCAGAGGGAGCTGTCAGCGATCGTCCAGGCCGAGGCGTTGGCCCCGGGCGTTGCTGCCGTCGGCGTGTAGAGCGCGGCTTTGCCGGCAAGTTTGCGCAAGAGCGGCGAGCGCGCCGCCGTCGCCCGCAGGCGCTTCGCCGTGTTGGGGGTGCTCATGCGGCCGATCCCACGGGCTGAGCGGCGGCCGAGCACTCGCGCAGGAAGTCGGCGAGGCCGGAAGCGTTGGCATGCCAGCTCAGCTGCTCGGCGGCGAAGCGCCGCGCGCCCGCGCCGAGGTGCGCCGCGAGCTCGCGGTCGGCCAGCAGTCTTTCGATCTGAGCGACGATCTCCATTGCGTTGCCCTGCTCGAGCAGGAGAGCGTTCTCTCCGTGCACCAAGTCGTTGCCGATGTTGCAGTGCGGCAAGATAACCGGCCGACCCATCGCCAGGAACTCCGGCAGCTTGGACGGGAGCCGGTAGCGGTTGAAATCGTCGGGGGGGCCGGGCTGAACGTAGGCGTCGGCGACCGCCAGGTAGGCGGGGATCTCGCGCCAGGGGGTCGGCCCGAGCTCGACCACCCCGTCGCCGAGGGCACGGAACGAACGAGGGTCCGGGCCGCCGAATTCGGTGTGGCCGAGGCGGAGTAGACGCACCCTGTGTCCGCGCCGCTGCAGCAGCTTGACGGCGAGATAGAGGCTCAGCATGTCGTGCTGGTTGGCGTAGTGGATGATGCCGTGGTAGACGAGGACGAAGTCGTCCTCAGCCAGGCCAAGCTCCGCCCGCGAGGGGGCCTCCAGGTCGGGCCGGAAGCGCTCGAGGTCGATTCCGGGGCGGACCACACGATGCGGCCGGCCGGCACGATTGAACTCGTTCAGCGCCTCGGTGATCACGGTGACGCCGGCGGCGCCGTCGAGGAACTCACGGTGATGGGTGGGGTGGATCAGGTCGATCGGCACGAGGCTGTCCTGCTGGCCCAGCGGCAGGCGCTGGAGTTCGGCCAGCGAGCGCCCCGTCGCTGACTCGATCAGGAGCTCCTCGTTGTCCTCGAGGTGGATCACGTAGGGCACGCCGAGCTGGCGCACCGCGTCCATCGCCATCAGCCGCACCCGCTCGCGCGGGGTCCACGCGACGACGATCGTCTGCTTGGGATCGCGCCGCATCTCGCGCAGCTTGCGCTCGACATCGTCGTGCGAGATGCACTCGAAGCGGGGCTCGCCGACCGCCTTGGCGCGGGCGGGGTCGCCGAGGCCGGCGATCGTGACCTCCCAGCCCAGGTCGGTCAGCTCGTTGCCGAAGTGGTAGGCCTGGATCCCGCTGTTGACGTCGAACGGGCCGAAGTAGAGGAAGAGGACTCTCATCGCTTGCCCAAGGGGGCGGTTGCCCGGTAGACCCGTTCGCGCCAGCTGGCCGGCACGTAGTCGGCCAGCTGCTGAGCGAATCCGGGGTTGAAATATGGGTCGCCGCGCATCAGCTCGTCATACCAGCAGTCGACGAAGAGGGCGCGATCGATGACCTCGGTGCCGGCACGCCGGGAGGCCGGCGTGCGGTGGTTAACCAGGCGTGGGCGTGGCGCGTAGACGGATTTAAGCTCCCGCTTTGCCAGGCGCTGGCAGAGGTCGAAGTCCTCGTACTCGCGGTTGTAAAACTCGTTGAAGCCACCCTCGGACTCAAAGTCGGTCTTGCTGATGAGGAGGCAATCGGCGCTAACCGCCGAGACCTCGCGGGCGCAGGGCAGTGCTCCGTAGTAGCCGTCACCGTTGGCGGGAAAGCCGGCGAGCATCGGACTGGCCGGGTCGCGCAAGCCGATCGCGACGCCGGCCTGGTCGACGAGGCCGTCGGGCCGGGCGAGCAGCGGCCCAACCGCGCCCACCGCCGGCAGGCCGGCGTGGAGGACGAGCCGCTCGATCCAGTCGGGCTCGACGATCTCGACGTCTTCGCCGAGGAAGAGCAGGTACTCGCCGCTGGCGGCGGCAGCACCCAGATTGTTGGCTCGCCCGCGCCTGAAAGGGCCGGGGTCGCTGGGCGCCCATGTAACCCGGTCCGGCAGGCCGGCGGGTGCCGCTTCGCCGCAGCCGGTGACGATCGTCTCGAAGCTGGGGTAGGAGCTCAGCTCGAAGAGTGAGCTGAGCAGCCGCTCGAGGCCGCCGCTGCCACCGCCGCTGGCGATGATCACGCTGACCTTGGCGCCGGGAGGAGTGCCGTTGCGCGGCGCCAGAACCGCCCGATGGGGGATCGTCGGGTGGGGAACGGCGACCGCATCGACGCCAAGCCGCTCGAGATGGGCGCTGACCGCGCTCGCCTGCAGCTCCTCGAGGCCGGACTTCTGGTCGGTGCCGGCCGCGACGCTGCCCGGGATCGCACGCCAGTGGTAGAGGGTCTGGGGGATGTGATGGATACGGTTGGTGCGCTCGGAGACCCGCAGGAAGAACTCGAAGTCCTGGATCGTGTCGAAGGCCGAATCGAAGCCCCCGGCTGCCTCGGCGACCGTGCGCCGCACGACCAGCAGATGGCCGATGTACATCGCACCGAGGGCGTAGACCGGCGAGAAGTCGGGCTTCAGGAACGGATCGGCCCGCACCCCGTGCAGCGTCAGCTTGTCGGAGTCGGAGTAGACGACGTCGAGTGAGGGATCGGCGCTCAGCGCTTGGGCGACGCGCAGGAGCGCATCGGGGGTCAGCTCGTCGTCGTGGTCGAGGAAGCCGACGAACTCGCCGCCGCACATCGCCAGCGCCTCGTTGGTGGCGGCCGAGATGCCGCGGTTCTCTTGCGCGGCGAGGAACTTGATTCGAGTGTCGGTCCTGGTGTAGCGCTCGATCGCGTCGGCCAGCTCGGGCTGGCCGGAGCCGTCGTCGACGATGACGAGCTCCCACTCGGGGTAGTGCTGCGCTCGCACCGAGTCGATCGCCTTGCGCAGGTAGCCGAGGTCGGAGCGGTAGGTCGGCATCGCCAGCGGAGATCAGTGACCGCGACTCGAGTGCCGCCACTTCCTGCAGCGCCGCTTCACGCCGCGCCCGGGGCCGGTTGAGGTGAAGCCGCCGTAGGCTGCGCAGGAGCTCCCGAAGCTTTCGCAGGAAGGCGAACAGGCGCGGCGGAAGAAGCGATTTGAGGGCCCTGGTGTCCTTGGGCATCGCTCAGCCTTTGCGCAGCTTTGCCAGCACGGTCTTGACCGAGCGCACCGGCCGGGTGATCCGCCAGCTGAGCGAGCGCTCATAGGTCTGGGCCACTTTGTGGACTTCTTCCTCGAGTTCGCCGATGCGGAAGGCGCGGCGGCCGAGCTCGCGGTGGAACTCCTCGCGCTGGGCGTCCAGCTCGGCGCGGTGCCTCGCCTCTTGCTCCTCGTCGGCCTTGCGGGCCTGGGTCTCGGCGCTCATCGCGGCCTATCGTAGCCACGGTAGGGTTGCAGCCTCGCAATGGAGACCCTCAAGGGACTGATTCTCTCCGGTGGGGCCGGCACTCGCCTGCGCCCGATCACGCACACCTCGGCGAAGCAGCTCGTGCCCGTCGCCAATAAGCCCGTGCTCTTCTACGGAATCGAGGCGCTGGTCGAGGCCGGCGTCAAGGAGATCGGGATCATCATTGCGCCGGAGACCGGTGAGGAGATCAAGGCCGCGGCGGGCGATGGCTCCCAATTCGGCGCCGAGATCACCTACATCCTTCAGGACAAGCCGGCCGGCCTCGCCCATGCCGTGCTCACGGCCGAGGAGTTCATCGGCAGCTCGCCCTTCGTCATGTACCTCGGCGACAATCTGCTCGCCGATGGCCTGCGCGGCCTCGTCGCGACCTTCCGCGAGGCCGATCCCGACGCGCTGATTCTGCTCACGCCGGTCGAGGAGCCCGAGCACTACGGCGTCGCCGAGCTCGACGGCGACCACGTCGTGCGCTTGGTCGAGAAGCCCAAAGACCCGCCGTCGAACCTCGCCTTGGTAGGCGTCTACCTCTTCAACTCGGCGATCTTCGACGCCGCCCGCGCGCTCGAGCCCTCCTGGCGCGGGGAGCTCGAGATCACCGAGGCGATCCAGAGCCTGATCGAGGACGGTCGCAAGGTCCAGTCCGAGGTCGTCAGCGGCTGGTGGAAGGACACCGGCCAGCTCGCCGACATGCTCGAGGCCAACCGGCTGGTGCTGGAGGAGATCGAGCCGCGGCTCGAGGGCGAGGTCGACGAGGCCTCCAAGGTCGAGGGCAGGGTCGTGATCGAGCCCGGCGCCACGGTGAGCGGCTCAACCGTGCGCGGCCCGGCGGTGATCGGCGCCGGCGCCCGGATCGAGGATGCCTATGTAGGCCCATACACCTCGATCGGGGAGGACGTGCGGATCTGCCGCTCGGAAATCGAGCACTCGATCGTCCTCGCCGGTTCCGTCGTCGAGGACCTCGGCACCCGCATGGAGGCGAGCCTGCTCGGTCGCGAAGTCAAGCTGACTCGAAGCGAGGGCATGCCGAAGACGTTGCGGATGCTGGTCGGCGACAAGTGCGAGATCAAGATCGTTTAGGGCTGGCTGCGGCCGCGGCGCCGCTCAGGCGACGAACGACCAAAGCGTGAACTGGGCGACGAAGAGCGCCATGCCGGCTGCGAACAGGGCAACGACCGTCGTCGTGGCGCGGCGGCGCTCGCAGAGGACGGCCAGGCAGAAGAAGATCGGGAAGAGCACAGCGACGAAGCGGGGGGACGACCAGAGTGGGCTGACGGGCGCCTGCGAGATCAGCATCATCAGTAGCGAGACGAAAATCCACGCGCCGTAGGCGATCGGCAGCATGCGCAGGGCGGCGATGCCACCGACTACGGCGAACGCGAAGAAGCCTGCCTGGAGGATGTTCCAGTGATCGACGATCGGCTCGTGGTATTCCCCCGTCACGGCCTGGCCGATGCTCGTTCCGGCCTCGCGCACTGCTCCCCAGAGCCCGCTTAAGGGGTCGATCGTGGTCCTCCCGAATACCTCCTGTGCGTGCTGCCAGGCCAGCACGTCGCCGAGCGTCCACTGCAGGTAGGCGGAGAAGGCGAGGAGCCCGAGCGGGGCCAGCAGCAACCATGCCGCGTCAGGCCGGATTGGGTAACGAGGCCAGAGTCCCCGCCGGGGGGCCGGATCGCGGTCGGCACGAGGTCCGTAGAGATAGAACAGCGCAACCGGGAGCACGAGCAAGATGCCGGGAGCGCGCGTCGCTGACGCCAGCGCCACGGCGATGCAGGCGAGCGGCCAGTTCCCCGTTCGGGCGGCGACGAACGCTCCGGCGGCGAGCAGCAGGAAAAGCGACTCCGAATACGGGAGTCCGAAGAAGAAGGCGGCCGGGAAGAAGGCGAACAGCGTCAGCGCGGTCCCGGCGTAGCGCTCTCCTAGCTCGATCGCCGCCAGCCGGTGGATCAGCACGAGCGCGGCGAAGAAGCAGCTCAGCGAAACGACGTAGGAGACGATCAGGACTAGGCCGGCGCTGGCGCCGAAGCCGCTGAGAACGTGTACCACCCCTGGGAACAGCGGGAAGAACGCCGGACGGGTCTCCGCAGGCGGCAGGTCCGCGAGGTTCTCGACGTAGCCGTCGAAGGCAATCGCGAGGTAGTGCTGGGCGTCCCATTTCGCGAGCGGAGAGAAGATCAGGTCGAACAGGTCTCCGGCGGGCCAGTTCCCGAAGGGATGCGAAAGGAGCAGGGCGTCGGGGTGTTCGCTCGTGGGCAGCCCCGCGTACACGACCCAGATCGCCACGACGAAGACCACCAGGCGGCTCGACCAGAACGGGAGCCAGGCCGCCCTGACGCTCTGCTGCCACAACTCGCGGCCCGTGCGCGCAGGAGGGCCCGTGCGCACGGGAGAGACGACCACCTCCTCGACTTTCGCGAGCTCATTCACGGCGGTGAAACTAGCTAACCGTTCGGAGCATTGACCTGGGCCTGGTTCGGCTCGCGCCAGGGCCCTCTGTCGCATAGCCTGTCCCGTCGCATGCGGTACCTCGATCTCAAAATGGGTCCGGGATGAAGATCCTCGTCACCGGGGCCGCCGGGATGCTCGGTCGTGACGTGATGCTCGCCGCCGGCAACGCCGGCCACCAGGTGGTCGGCTTCGGCCACGCCGAGCTCGATGTTGCCGATCCGGCTGCGGTCAGCGCCAAGGTGGAGGCGGAGCGCCCCGACGTCGTCATCAACTGCGCCGCCTGGACCGACGTCGACGGTGCCGAGGAGAACGAGGCGGAGGCGACGCGGATCAACGGCGAAGGCGCCGGCAACGTCGCCGCCGCGGCGGCGACGGTCGGCAGCTCGGTCGTCTACGTCTCCAGCGACTACGTCTTCGACGGCAGCAAGGGCGCGCCCTACGCCGAGACCGACCAGACGGCGCCGCTTTCCGCCTACGGCCGCAGCAAGCTTGCCGGCGAGGAGGCGACTCGTGTCGCCAACAAGCGCCACTTCGTCGTCCGCTCCGCCTGGCTCTTCGGCACCGGCGGCCACAACTTCGTCGAGACGATGCTGCGCTTGGCCGCCGATCACGGCGAGGTCCTCGTCGTCCGTGACCAGGTCGGTTCGCCGACCTATACCTGGCATCTTGCCTACGGCATCGTCCGCCTGATCGAGGGAGTCGAGTTCGGCATCCACCACATGGCCGCCGCCGGCGCCTGCTCCTGGTATGAGTTTGCGCGTGAGATCTTCGATCAGGCCAAGGTGGAGTGCAAAGTGATGTCGGCGACGACCGAGATGCTCGGCCGCCCGGCCCCGCGCCCGTCCTACTCGGCGCTGGCTAGCCAGCGCGAGCACGCGATCGAGCTTCCCTCGTGGCAAGACGGGCTGGCCGCGTACCTCTCCCAGCGCAGCGCCGAGCGCGAGGCTGCCGTATGAAGATCCTCGTCACCGGTGCTGCCGGCTTCATCGGCTCCACCTACGTGCGCCTGATCGGCGACGAGCACGAGGTGCGGGTGCTCGACAAGCTCACCTACGCCGGTCGCCGCGAGAACCTGCCGGAGGGGACCGACCTCGTCGTCGGCGCGATCGAGGACCCGGTGATCGTGCGCGAGGCAATGGAAGGTTGCGATGCGGTCGTCAACTTTGCCGCTGAGTCCCACGTCGACCGCTCGATCGACGACCAGGACGCCTTTGCCCGCACCCACGTGATTGGAACGGGGACCCTGCTCGACGCGGCGCGCGAGCTGGGGATCGACCGCTACCTGCAGGTCTCCACCGACGAGGTCTATGGCTCGATCGATTCCGGCTCCTTCACCGAGACCTCGCCGCTCGACCCCTCCTCGCCCTACTCTGCGACCAAGACGGCGGGCGACCTGCTCGTCTCCGCCCATTTCCACACCTACGGCGTCAACGCCTCGATCGTGCGCGGCTCCAACAACTACGGCCCGCGCCAGTACCCGGAGAAGCTGATCCCGCTGATGGTCCTGAACGCGATCCACGGCGACTCTCTGCCCGTTTACGGGGACGGGCGGCAGGTCCGCAATTGGCTCTACGTCGAGGACTTCTGCCGCGGAATCCACACGGTGCTGCTGAACGGCCGCCCGGGTGAGGCCTACAACGTCGGCGGTCCGGACGAGTGCGAGAACATCGAGGTGGTGAAGCGGGTGATCGAGCTGACCGGCGCCGAGGAGTCGCAGATCGAGTACGTCACCGACCGCCCGGGCCACGATCGCCGTTACTCGCTTTCCTCCGAGAAGCTGCGCGGCGAGCTCGGCTGGGAGGCGCAGGTTCACTTCGCCGAGGGCCTCGAGCGCACCGTGCGGTGGTACCGCGACAACGAGCAATGGTGGGGGCCGATCCGCTCCGGCGAGTACCGCGAGTACTACGAGAAGCAATACGGCAAGTCGCTGAGTTAGTGCCGCGAACACTTGACACGAAACTCGACGGTCTCGTTCTGCTCGAGCCCGAGGTGCACGGCGACTCGCGCGGCTTCATGGTCGAGACCTACCGCCGCGACATTTGGGGTGAGCTGGGGATCGAGGTCGAGTTCGTCCAGCACAACCACTCGCGCTCTTCGCGCGGGACCCTACGTGGCCTCCACTTCCAGACCGAGCCGGGCCAGGCGAAGCTGGTCCGTTGCCCGCGCGGCAAGATCTTCGACGTCGCCGTCGACCTACGGCGCGGCTCGCCGACCTTCGGCCAGTGGGAAGGACACGAGCTCGACGACGAGACCCACCGTCAGCTCTTCATCCCCGTCGGCTTCGGCCACGGCTTCGCTGTGCTCAGCGAGGAAGCCGACGTCACCTACCAACTCTCCAGTCTCTACGACCCATCCACCGAGTCCGGCATCGCCTGGGACGACCCCGACGTCGGCGTCGAGTGGCCGGTCGATGACCCGCTGCTGAGCGAGCGCGACAAGGAGGCCTCGCGGCTGAGTGAGCTGGCTGAGGCGCTGCCGTTCTGAGCTGCCGGACGCATGGCGCTGGAGAGCCATCCGATCGACGGAAACCTGGCGACCTGGGACGAGGTAGCTGATGGACACGAGGGTTGGTCGGGTCTGCTTCTAGGCAATGGACTCAGCAGAAACGTCAGCGGCGACTTTGCTTATCCATCGCTTTTCGAGAAGGCGCCACGAGACGGAACTCCCGGGAGCCTGACGGCTGAGGATGAGCGCCTGTTCGAAACGCTAGACACCCAGAACTTCGAGCGGGTGCTGGCGGAGCTTGCCGCGGCAATTCGGATGGCGGAAACGTTAGGGGAGGAGCCAGGACCTTACCTCGCGCGCTACCAGAGCATCCAGTACGCGTTGGGGCGCGCCGTGCAGTTGGTCCACGTCGGTTACTACGACATTCCGCCGGATGCCTTGAAGGCGGTCGGGCGGGTGCTGCAAGAACAGTCCTACGTTTTCACCACCAGCTATGACCTGATCGTTTACTGGGCGATGGGGGCCGTGGGATACGAACACCTATGCGACTGTTTCTGGAACGGCGACTGCTTCGATCCAGCCAACGCAGAGCCGCCGGCGCACCTGACGCCAGTTTACTTCTTACACGGAGCGCTGCACTTGGTCGTTATGGGCACCGGCCAGACCCGCAAGCTCAAGAACACTGACCTTGTGAACTTGCTCCAGCAGTTCGGCCGTTCTCTCGATGGCGACGAGCAGGCTCGTCCGTTGTTGGTCACGGAGGGATCGGCCCAACACAAGTTGCTGGCGATCGAGGGAAACGACTATCTCTCCGATGCACTCGATCGACTGCGCCGATTTAAGGGTTCGATCGTCGTCTTCGGCAGCGACCTTGGCGAGCAAGACCGCCATCTGGTCGACGCACTCAACCGTAACCCCGAGCGTCCCCTAGCTGTCTCGATCCGCCGAGAGGGCAAGAGTGAGAGCGAAATTCTCTCGACCAAGGCTAGTTTGCGGGCTCGCCTGGGTGCAACCCAGCTACTTTTCTTCGATGCCTCGACTCATCCACTCGGAAGTTCCACTGGCCAGTGAGCGGAGCCGATTGCTACCGCCGCATAGGTCGCTATCTTCAATAGCCAATGGCGACTCGCAGCGCAAATCGCAATGTGCAGCCCAGTGAGCAACTCGGTGGCTGGGAGATAGTGCGAGCGGGAGAACGACTCGCGTCCGCCTTTGACGAGACCAAAGAGGGGGCTGTAAAGAAGGCTCGTGACATGGTTCGTCGGGAGGGTGGAGGAGAAGTGCGGGTGAAGAACGACATTGGCAAGGTCGTTGAGTCCAAAAAGGTGCGCGGCACCCTCTGGTCTCGCCGCGCTGCGGCCTAGCGGCTGCGAACGGCGGTGATTGCGAGACTGGCCGCCAGTTTGGCGCCGACGCCCGCGTAGACCGCTGCGTTGAGCAGCGGGTTGTGTTCCAGTGCGTCGAAGCGGCGGTAGAAGCGGCCCATGCCGCGGTGGAAGGCGATCTCTTGCCGGAGCGCCCGGCGGTTGCCGCTGGAGGCGCCCTTGACGTGTAGGGCGGTGCCGGCGGGCTCGTAGAACACCGTCCAGCCCGTGTCCCAGAAACGGTGACACCAATCGAGGTCCTCCATATAGAGCCAGTAGCCCTCGTCGAGCAGGCCAACCTCGCGCACCGCCTCCGCCCGGCAGAGCATGAATGCGCCGTTGACGGCATCGACCTCGCCGGCCTCGTCATCGCCGAGCTGCGTCGCCCGGTACTGGCTGAGGGCGCTGGAGGCGCCGTCGGAGCGGCCGATGCCGGTGAAGTGGGCGAGGGCGCTGAGCGGGGTGGGGAAGGAGCGCTTGCAGGCGTGATCGAGTGCGCCCGACTCGGTCACCAGCTTGACCCCGACCATGCCGATCCGGGGCACCGAGAAGAGCCGCGCCAGCGCCGCGTCGAGCGTCCCGTCATAGACCTCGGTGTCGGGATTGAGCAGCAGCACCGCCCCCGCCTCGCTCTCTCGCAGGGCGAGATTGTTGGCGGCGGAGAAGCCGATGTTGCCGCGCCGCAGCAGGCGTACCGTGGGGAACTCGCGCTCGACCATCTCAGGGGTCGCGTCGGGACTGCCGCTGTCGACAACCGTCACCCGTGTCGCCCCCCGCGCTGGATGCTCTTCCAGCGAGCGCAGGCAGTTGCGCAGCAGCCCTTCGGCGCCGTGGCTGACGACGATCACCTCGAGCTCGAGCGCGCTGTTCATCGGTTTGGTCAGTGCGAGCCCTCGCCGCGTGCGATCGCGGCGGGGGTACGCAGCAAGATCGCCAGATCGCCGGCGACCGAGATGTTGTCGAGGTAGTCGCGCTCCATTGCCAGGCGCTCCTCGAAGGTGAGATCGGCGCGGCCGTAGACCTGCATCGGCCCGGTCATCCCGGGCTTGACCGCGAGGCGGATCCGCTGCCGCTCGTCGTACAGGGCGACGACCGCCTCCTCCTCGGGCCGTGGCCCGACCAGCGACATATCGCCGCGCAGGACGTTGACGAACTGCGGCAGCTCGTCGAGGCTGAAGCGCCGCAGCATGCGGCCGACCCGGGTCACCCGCGGGTCGTCGGCGATCTTGAAGGCGGGCTCGTCGAGTTTCTCCAGGTCAACCAGTTCGCCCAGTTGCTCCTCCGCCCCCTGGACCATCGTGCGGAACTTGAAGCACGTGAACGACTTGCCGTCCTTGCCGGCGCGGCGTTGCCGGAAGAGCACCGGGCGGCCGGAGTCGAGCAGGATCAGCAGTGAGCTGACGAGGAGCACGGGGGAGAACAAGACCAGCATCACGCTGGCGATCATCAGGTCCATCCCGCGCTTCAGCGCCACGGTCGAGCGCGGTGGGTCGGAGAAGCGGAAGTCGAGCACGGGAAGCTCGGCGAGCCGATTCAGCTCGATCCCGGGGCCGAGCAAGCCAAAGTGCTGGGGGAGGAAGGTCAGGGCCAGCCCGGCCGCCTTGCACTGCTCGATCAGGCGCTCGGCCGCCGGCTCGCTCATCTCCTGCTCGGTCACGATCACCCGCTCGACCCCGTGTTCGCGGGCGACTCGTGAGATCTCGGCGGCCGAGCCGAGCCGCGCCAGCCCGCCCGCCTGGCCCGCTGCGTCCTCGCTGCGCAGGCCGAGGTAGCCGACCAGGTGCAGGCGGGTCTCGGGGTGGGTCGCTACCCGGCGCGCGACCACGGACACCGCCGCGGCCGGGCCGACCACGATGCCCGTCGCGGACCCCGCCAGGTGGTGCCAGCAGAAGCGCAGCACCGCGCGTGAGGCGAAGCTGCCGAGGAGGGCGCCGACACCGACGGCGATCGCGCTGGGCGCGGCCAGTGGCCCGGCAGGGCTCAGCGCCAGCAACCCGTCCAGCGCCAGCGTGCCCAGCGCCGCCGCTGAGATCAGGCTGGAGATCTCGTCGAGGGTGCTGTGGCGGATACGGCGGTGGTCGTTGTCGTAGAGGCCGTGGAGCTTCAAGACGAGGATCCAGACCGGGCTGAACATCGTCGCCCAGAAGAGCGTGCCGACATCGGTCTCCGGGCTGGCCGCGGTGACGACGCAGAGCGTCGCGACCATGGTCGCCCAGTCGCCGCTGGCGAGCAGTCGTCGCAGCAGCGCCCCCCGGCGCTTCGCCCCGCTGGCGCCGGCGAGGCCAAGCCGCGTCGCCGCCGCGGTTCGGCCCGGGCGTTGCTTTGGGTCTTCCGGCTGGGCCGGAGAGTCCTTGCGCGTTGCGGTCTGCGCCTTGCTCGTCATCGTCGGCTCACCCACAGCTCGGTTTTCCCCGCAGGCACTGCTCCAGCGGGTTCAGCTCACGGGCGTGGTTCAGGTCCGCTTCGGCCGCCGCCAAGTCGCCCGCCGCCTCCTCGACTCTAGAGCGTAGGTAGTAGAGCTGCCAGTTTCGGTCCTCGCGGTCGATTGCTTGCGTGAGCCGCTCGGTCGCGGTCGCGTAGTCCCCCTGGCTCTCGGCGAGCAGGCCGAGCTGGACGTAGGGAGTGGCGGCGAAGGGCTCGATCGAGCGCGCCGTCTCGGCGTGGTTGACGGCCGAGTCGATTTCGCCCGCGGCGGCGGCGTTCCGGCTGGCGTCGATCTCGCGGTCGACCAGGAGCGGCCCGACGAGGGCGATCACGGCGACCCAGGCGACAGCAAGGCCGGCGACGGCGAGGCCGAAGCGCCCTCCCTCGCCGTCGGCGGACAGATTCGGCCGGGGAGGGCTCAGCTGCGCGCACCTGGCGGCGACCAGCACGCCGGCGGCGAGGAAGAAGATCGCGCCGAGGCCGGCGACCTCCCAGAACCAATCGAATCCCGCGACGACGGCGAAGGCCAGGCACGCCGCCAGGAGGGCTGCGTAGCGTTCTCGCTGCGGATGCGGCGCCGCGCGCCAGGCGGCGAACCCCGTCCAGAGCAGCGTGCCGATGAGCGCGAGGACGAGCACGCCGCCAATCGCCCCCAGCTCGGCGAAGGCCTCGAAGTAGAGCGAGTGCGCGTCGTGCACGGGCAGCGGTATCTCGCGGTGGCGCTCCCAGGCGAACTCGTAACTGCCCGCGCCGGCGCCCAGCAACGGCTTTTCCTCGAAGCCGTCGATTGCGACGCGGAAGAAGTCGTAGCGACCGGCTCCGCTGAAATCGGAGAAGTGCTGCTCGGGTTGGTCGGGGAACTGGACGTCGGAGCTCGAGAACTGATCCCAGGCGCGACCGCCGACCGCGATCACCACCCCGATCGCGACCACCGCAGCAGCAGCCGCGACCCCGCTCAGCAGCCTCGGGTTGCGCGAGAGCTCCAGCGCCCGGCCAGTCAGTCGTCCCTCGCGGCGCTCGACCCAGCGCAGCCCCACAAAGAGCGCGAGCGCGAGCGCGATCCCCGCCGCGAGGATCAGGAGGACGGTGACCCCCTGATCGACCGCCGCCTGATTGGCGACGTTGTCGGCGAGGCTGCGGCGCGCCTGCACCGCGAGCACCGGCGCCAGCGCGCCGATCGCACCGATCGCCAGCGTCGCCAGCAGCCAGAGGCGGTCCCGGGAGAGCGCGATCGTGCAGGCGGCGGCGATCAGCAGCGCCAGCAGCCCGCCGCGCGAGTAGGTGAAGTAGAGCGCCAGCAGCACGGCCGGCAGTGCCGCAACCGAGAGCCAGCGCAGCCCCTCCCAGGCCGCACGCCGGCTGGTCCAGAGGAGCAGGGCGACGGCGATGCCGAAAGCCGCTCCGTTGGCGTTCCAGTAGCCGAGCGGGTAGGCGAGGCGCGGCGTCGTCAGGAACGAGTCGCCGACCTCGATCAGATCGGGCAGGAGGCGGCTTGCCAGGCCGAGGAGGGCTACGAGCGCCAAAGAAATTGCCAGGCCTTCAGCGAAACGTTGGCGCCTTTTCTCGGTTTGGGCGATGAGGAAGGCGGCTAGGAAGAAGCCCAGGTAGACCAGGACCCGGTCTGCCTCGACCACGCTCAGCTCGACTGAGCCTGACCAGAGGGATGACATTGCTGAAAGCAGGGAAAGACCACCGATCAGGCCCACAGCCCAGTAGACGGGTCTCGCCAGCGTCGCTCGCGATGCCGTGCCGAGCAGGATCAGGGCGACCACGACGAGCCACGCAGCTAGCCCGGCGACCTGGCGGGGCGTCACTTCGAAGCCGCCCCCGGCGAGCGCCAGTCCGGCGATCAGGGCCACCGGGGCAAGTAACGCCGCGCTTTCCTCTAACCTTGCGCGCCATGTTTGAGACCCGCCAAAGCCTGCCCCGCGCTCGGGGCCGCTCGATACTTGCTCTGTCAACGCTTGCTCTGCTCGCATTCTGCTGCCTGCCGGTGCTTGCCTACGGCTCCTCGGCGGGCTACCAGTATCAGGATGCCCCGCCGACGGCGACCGGTAAGCCGCCTAGTGAAAAGGATCATGACGGCTCGCAGTCGACCAGCGGCGTCGATTCTCCCAAGGGCAAGTCGAGCTCGACGGGCGAAGACTCCACCGGCGGGAAGCCTTCCGACGACGGGTCGGGGGGAGCGGTCGCGAAGGGCAACGGCGGTGCGGGTGGTGGCGACGCCAAGGGTCAGCAGGGTAGCCAGGCCAAGGACGGCAAAGCCGCGCCCCCCTCGACCAAGCCCCCCACCAGCAGCTCCGAACCGGGTTCTGAGGATGGCGGCACCTCGCCGTGGGTGCTGATCCTGATGGCGGTCTTGGTGCTCGGCGTGGGCTCGGTGGCCTACGTGGCGGTCAAGCGCCGTCGCGATGACGATTCCGATTCTTCTGCCGACTCACCTGTCTCGCCCGAGGCGAGCTAGCCGATGCAGCAGCGACGGACTAGCCCGCCGCGGCGGGCTCGCCTCTGGCTAGCCGCTCTTGCGGTCGCGGCGATCGCTGCTCTCGGAACTGCTCCAGCCGCGATGGCGGTGCCGGGCAACTTCTGGGGGGTTGTGCCGCAGGGAAGCCCAAGCGTCGAACAGCTGCAACGGCTCAAAGCCGGTGGCGTCGACAGCATCCGCATCCCGGTTTCCTGGAGCTCGGTGCAGCCGACGCAAGGGGGGCCGTGGGACTGGTCGGATGCCGATGCCTTCGTCTCAGCGGCGGCAACCGCACGTCTCGACATTCTGCCCTTCCTTTCAACGGCACCGAGCTGGGCCGTCCCCATAGACCGGCGCTTCGGCAGCTCCGCCTTCCTGCCGGTTCGCAACGGCAAGCAACGGGCGGGTTGGACGCGGTTCGTCAAGGAGGCCATCCGTCGCTATGGGCCGCGGGGGAGCTTCTGGACCGCGAACCCCGGCCTGCCGCGCAAACCGCTGCGCTCCTGGCAGGTCTGGAACGAGCCAAACTTCAAATACTTCGTCGCGCGGCCCAACCCGGCCGAATACGGCAAGCTGGTCAAGCTCACCTCCAGCGCGATCAAAGCGGCCGATCCGGGTGCGCAGGTGATTCTCGGCGGCCTCTTCGCGCGGCCGATCGAAGCGACCTTCAACAAACGTCCTCCGGAGGCCTACTTCGCCGCCGATTTCCTCGACGAGATGTACGAGAGCACGCCGGGGATCCAATCGAAGTTCCAGGGCGTTGCCCTGCACCCCTACACCGGCAGCTGGAAAAACCTCACCTCGCGGATCGAAGAAGTGCGCAGCGTGCTGAAAATCCACCGCGACATCGGCAAGGGCCTCTGGATGACCGAGATGACCTGGAGCTCAGAACCGCCGCAGCGCAACAACAGCTTTGCCAAAGGCCTCCAGGGGCAGGCGCGGGAACTGAGGGGAGCCTTCCGCCTCTTCCGCGACATGCAGCGCAAGTGGAATCTGAAGCGGATCTACTGGTTCTCGATCAACGACTATGCCGGCCTCTGCAACTTCTGCGGTGGCTCCGGCCTCTTCGGCGACGGCTTCAAGCCGAAGCCGGCCTGGCGTGCCTACGTCGGCTTCGCCGGCGGCCGCGTCGGCTAGAGATCTCCGCCGGCAGCTCACTGGCGTTTGCCCGGGCGTAAGATCGGTGGGTTGAGCACCAGTCGAAAAGCAAGCGTCAAAGCTGACCCGTTGGCGCCGTTCAGCGCCCCCGTAAGGCGCTGGTTCGAGTCGTCCTTCGAGGGCCCGACGCCCGCCCAGGCGGGCGGTTGGGAGGCGATCTCGGGTGGCGCCAACGCTCTGATCTGCGCCCCCACCGGGTCGGGCAAGACCCTTGCTGCCTTCCTCTGGGGGATCGACAAGCTCTCCCGTGAGCCCGAGCTCGGCCAGGGCGTGAAGCTGGTCTACGTCTCACCGCTGAAGGCGCTCTCCTACGACATCGAGCGCAACCTGCGGGCGCCGTTGCGGGGGATCGGCGCCGACATCTCGGTCGGTCTGCGCACCGGCGACACCAGCCAGAAAGAGCGGCGGGCGATGCGCAAAACGCCGCCGGACATCCTCATCACCACCCCCGAGTCGCTCTACCTGATCCTTTCCTCGGGGGCGCGCGAGATTCTTACTGGCACCGAGGCAGTGATCGTTGACGAGATCCATGCGGTGGCCCAGTCAAAGCGCGGGTCGCATCTGGCGCTTACGTTGGAGCGGTTAGATCATTTGGTTAGGGACCATGCGCTTCAGGCGGCGGGTCCTGTCGGCGCAGGGGACCCACCACCCCCTGCGGTAGCTAAAGCTTCCTCGGGGGTGGTACCCCCTACGCCGCCACCCGCCGCAGAAACGCAGGGAATCCAACGGATAGGGCTGAGCGCCACGCAGCGGCCGTTGGAGCGGATCGCGAAATTTCTGGTCGGTCCTAAGAGAGCTTGCGAGATTGTGGATGCTGGCGTCGCTAAGGAGCTCGATCTGGAGATCGTGGTGCCGGTTGAGGACATGTCTGAACCGGGAGCTCCCAGCTTTCCCAATGCTGACGGCAACCCAACCGAGGGCGAGCCCCTAGCCCACGTCCGCTCAATCTGGCCCGCGATCTACCCCGAGCTCCTGAAGCTAGTCCAAGAACACAACTCGACGATCATCTTCGTGAATGCGCGCCGAGCGGCAGAGCGCCTAGCAAAGCGCCTCAACGAGCTAGCCCTCGAACAAGCTCCCCAAGAGCTTCCGGCAACCGAGCACGCGGGAAACGCCTCTCCAGCGGGTGGCACGGTAGGGGGGACCCCCCCTGAGGAAGCTTCAGCTACCGGAAGGGGGGGTGGGTCCCCTGCCGTGACAGGACCCGCTGGCAGTGGGGATGGTCCCTCGCTGGAGATCGCCAGGGCACACCATGGATCGCTCTCCCACGAAGAGCGGCTAGTCGTCGAGGAGATGCTCAAGTCTGGGCAGCTCCCGTGCCTCGTGGCAACCAGCTCGTTAGAGCTGGGAATCGACATGGGCGCCGTCGACTTGGTCATCCAGGTCGAGTCGCCGAAGTCGGTCAGCCGCGGCCTGCAGCGGGTCGGCCGGGCCGGCCACTCGTTGGGCGAGGTCAGCCGCGGCCGAATCTTTCCCAAGTTCCGCGCCGACCTGCTCGAGTGCGCCGTTGTCGCCCGTCGCATGCGCGAAGGCGCGATCGAGGAGACGGTCATTCCGCAGAACCCACTCGACGTGCTCGCCCAGCAGCTGGTCTCGATGGCCGCCCTCGACGAGTGGGAGATCGACGAGGTCGAGCGCCTGGTCACCGCCACCCAGCCCTTCGGCGAGCTCTCGCGCGAACAGCTGGAGAACGTGCTCGACATGCTCGATGGCCGCTACCCCTCAGACCGATTCGCCGAGCTGCGGCCGCGGATCGTCTGGGACCGCACGCGGGGCACGATGCACGGCCGCAAAGGCTCGCGCCAGCTCGTCGTCACCAACGCCGGCACGATCCCCGACCGCGGCCTCTACGGCGTCCACCTGCCCGACGGCCGCCGCGTCGGCGAGCTCGACGAGGAGATGGTCTACGAGGCGCGCCCCGGCCAGACTTTCCTGCTCGGCGCCACGACCTGGCGGATCGAGGAGATCACCCGCGACCGCGTGATCGTCACCCCGGCCCCAGGCCTGCCCGGCGCGGTGCCGTTTTGGAAGGGCGATGGGATCGGCCGGCCGGCCGAGCTCGGGCGTGCGATCGGCGCCTTCTCGCGCGAGGCGGTCTCGCGCGACCCGAAAGAGCTGGCTAAGGAGTACGACCTCGACCGCCGCGCCGCCGAGAACCTGGTCGCCTACCTGCGCGAGCAGCAGGCGGCGACCCGGGTCGTCCCCTCTGATGAGACGATCGTGGTCGAGCGCTTCCGCGACGAGATCGGCGACTGGCGGCTCTGCGTGCTCTCGCCCTTCGGCGGCCGCGTCCACTCCGCCTGGGGCCTGGCCCTGGGGCAGAAGATCCGCGACGAGCTCGAACTCGAGGCGGACGCGATCTGGTCAGACGACGGCATCGTCATCCATCTGCCCGACGCCGACGACCCGCCGTCGGCCGACCTGATCATGGTCGAGCCCGACGAGCTCGAGGACCTGGTCGTGCGTGAGCTCTCCGGCTCGGCCCTGTTCGGCGCCCGCTTCCGCGAGAACGCCTCACGCTCGCTCTTGATCCCGCGCGCCTACCCCGGCAAACGCACGCCGCTCTGGCAGCAGCGGCTGAAGTCGCAGAGCCTGCTCGAGGTGGCGCGCGACTTTCCCCGCTTCCCGGTCATCCTCGAGACCTACCGCGAGTGCCTGCGCGACGTCCTCGATCTGCCCTCGCTGCGCCAGATCCTTACCGACCTGAATTCGCGCAAGATCGGCCTGGTCGAGGTTGAGACGCCGACGGCCTCGCCCTTCGCCTCCTCGCTGCTCTTCGACTACGTCGCCACCTATATGTATGAGGGGGATACGCCGAGTGCCGAGCGCCGCGCCGCCGCGCTCGCCCTCGATCGCGACCTGTTGCGCGAGCTGCTCGGCCAGGAGGAGCTGCGCGAGCTGATCGACCCCGAGGCCCTGGAAGAGGTCGAGGCGCAGCTCCAGCACCGCACCGAGGCCGGCCGTGCCGGCGACCGCGACGCGCTGCAGCAGGTGCTGCGCAACGTCGGCGACCTCAGCGCCGAGGAGTGCGCCGAACGGGTGGAAGAGGGCTACTCGGCCGCCTCGATGCTGGAGAAGCTGGTCGCCGAGCGCCGCGTCGCTCTGGTCCGGATCGGCGGCGAGGAACGCTACATCGCCGGTGAGGACGCCGGCCTCTACCGCGACGCCCTCGGCGTGCCACCGCCACCCGGCCTGCCCGAGACGTTCCTCGAAGACCACCCCGACGCGATGCGCACCGTGGTTCGTCGCTACGCCCGCACGCATGGGCCCTTCCCGACCGTCCAGTTGGCCGAGCGCTACGGCGTCGACCCGACCCCGGCACTGCGCGAGCTGGAGCGCGAAGGAGCCCTGGTCCGTGGCGAGCTGCTGCCCGGCGGCTCCGAGCGCGAGTGGTGCGACTCCGACGTCCTGCGCCGCGTCCGCCGCGCCAGCCTCGCCCATCTGCGCCGCGAGGTCGAGCCGGCCGCACGCGATCGCTTCGCCCGCTTCCTGCCGAGCTGGCAGAACGTCGACGCGCATCGTCCCGCCGGCGCCGGCCCCGACCGCCTGCGCGACGCGCTGGTGCCGCTGCAGGGTGTCGCCCTGACGCCGAAAGTCTGGGAGGGAGATGTGCTGCCGCGCCGGCTCGGCAGCTATTCCCCCGCCTGGCTTGACGAGCTCTGCACCAGCGGCGAGCTGGTCTGGATCGGCGCCGGCTCGCGCGGCCGCAGCGACGGCAGGGTCGCCCTCTACTTCCGCGAGGACGTGCGCCTCGCCGGCCCGCCTCCCGCGAACGCGAAGCTCGAGCGGGCTGACGGCGCCCCGCAGGAGGCGATCCGCGAGCGGCTTATCGCCGGCCCCTCCTTCTGGCTCGACCTGCTTGCCGGTCTCGACTTCCCGCCAGAGGAGCTGCACAACGCGCTCTGGGACCTGGCCTGGTCGGGTGAGGTGACCAATGACGCCTTTGCGCCGCTGCGGGCGCCGCGGCTGCGCTCCGTGCCTGCGCACGAACGCGGCGGCCGTCGCTTCGCCCGCCGCCGCTCCGGCGCCGGAACGGCGGTGCAGGGGCGCTGGTCGCTGACCACGCCGTTGCTGGCCGACGCCCCCGGGCCCGGCGCGAAGCTGCGCGCCCAGGCCGAGCTGATGTTGGAGCGCTACGGGATCGTCACCCGCGAGACGGTGCTCGCCGAGGGGGTCCCAGGCGGCTTCGCGACCCTCTACGCCGAGCTGGGCAACCTCGAGCTGCTCGGCACCGCTCGGCGTGGCTACTTCGTCGAGGGGCTCGGCGGCGCCCAGTTCGCTCTGCCCGGCGCGGTCGAGCGGCTGCGCTCTCAGCCCGAATCCGACGGTTCCTTTCAGGTGCTCGCCGCGACCGACCCCGCCAATGCCTACGGCGCTGCGCTGCCTTGGCCGAAACCGCCTTCGGGTCGGCGCCCTGCACGCGCTCCCGGCGCCTACGTGCTGCTGCGCGACGGTGAGCCGCTCATCTACGTCGAGCGCGGCGGTCGCAGCATTCTCCGCCTGACCGAGCTGAGCGACGCCGACTTGGCGCTGGCGATGCAGGCCCTCGCCGACGCGGTCTCCTCCGGTCGCCTGCCGAAGCTCGGGGTGGAGAAGCTCGACGGCGAGCCGGTGATCGGATCCGGCCACGAGGAGGCCCTACTCAACGCCGGCTTCAGCCGCGGTCCGCGCAAGCTCACGGCCTCCGCGCGTTGAAACTTCCCGTCCGAGACTCAGCGGAGGGGCGAGCGGGGTCGATCAGCCGTCCATGCTCTCTATACGACAGAAGTCCAAACCAACGCGAACCACCTTCATCCTTCTGGGGTTTGTCATCGCCCTTCTCACCTCGATGGCGATCCGCCCTGCCGCCGGCCTCGCCGCGCCGCCGGAGCCGGTCGAACCCCCTCAGCTCAGCATTGAACCAGGGAGCTATGACTTCGGCCTTCACCCGCTCAACTGGGGCTCGACCCAGACGTACTTCCAGCTGCGCAACGTGGGCGCGGAAGCCTTCCAGATCAGCTCCGGTGAAATCAGCGGATCGGGCTCTGGCGCCTTCTCGACCGGCTACAGCAACTGCTACGGCACCACCTTGCAACCGGGCGAATCCTGCTCGGCGCAGGTCTATTTCGGCCCCTACGAAGCGGTGGAATACAACGCTCAGTTCCGCGTCAGCGTTGGTTCCTACTCGTTCAGCGCCGATCTGAGCGGCACCGGCGGGCGAGCGACCTTTGCTCCCGCCTCCAATCCGATCGACTTCGGCGTGGCCAAAGTGGGATCCGCCGGGACGATCCGCGAGATCACGATCTCCAACACCGGCAACATGCCGGGCGGGATGTTCATCGCGGTGATCGCCGGCGGCGCCATCGGCAGCTTCCAGATCATCGACGAGAACTGCACCGGCGTCGAGCTCGCTCCAGCCGCGACCTGCACCCTCCAGGTGCGCTTCCAGCCGGTCAGCGAGGGTGTCAAGAAAGCGACGCTGGGCCTCTTCGGAGAAAACGACGGCCCCACACCAATCGTCCTCACGGGTGTCGGCTCGGCTCCCGACCTGGCATTCGCACCGTCTTACGGTCCAGTGACCGCTGGTTCAGCCGCTGCGCCTAAGGCCAAATCGCTGAGGCGACACCACCGTCTCTACAAGCGTCATTCCAGCAGGCCTTCGGTTGCCAGCGCCCGCATTTCCTCACGGAGGCCGCGATAATCCAGGTGTGACCGCTGCGGAGGAGAGTCAGGGCCCGGTCGAGCTGCTGCGCAGCGTGCCGCTCTTCGCCGACCTCGAAGAGCGCGAGCTGGAGAGCTTCTCGCACGTTGCCGTGCCGCGATCCTTCCCGGGCGCGACCCGCGTCTTTCACGAGGGCGACCACTCCGACGCCTGCTACATCGTCCGCTCGGGCAGCTTCCGGGTCACCCGCGAGCACTCCGACGGCCGGGCGATCACCCTGGCGACGCTCGGCCCCGGCGACATCTTCGGCGAGCTGGCGATGCTCGACGGCGAGGTCCGCTCGGCCAGCGTCGAAGCGCTCGGCGACGGTGAGCTGCTGGCGCTTCCGGCCGGGGAGGTGCGTTCGCTGCTCGCCCGCCATCCGGAGATAACCGTGAAGCTGGTCGCCGCCCTGGTCCGGCGCCTGCGCGCCGCCAACGAGCGGATCTCGCGCCAGTCCTTCCAGACCGTTCCCAGCCGCGTCGCCGGCGTCCTTTCCCAGCTCGTCACCGAAGAGGCGCCGCGAACTACCGAGGGCGGCGAGATCACGATCCGCATGAACCAGTCAGATCTGGCCCAGCTCGCCGGCACCTCGCGCGAGAGCGTCAGCCGCTTCCTCGCTGACCTCGAGCGCGCCGGCGTCGTCCGCCCAGGCCGCGGCAGGGTGACGGTGCTCGCTCCCGCAAAATTGAGCAACTACATCTTCTGAGGCGGCCGTCGCCGCGGACTTCGACACCCTGCGGGCGCGGATGGTCGAGCGGCAGCTGCGCCGCCGCGGCATCACCGACGTGCGTGTCCTGGCGGCGATGGAAGCGGCGCCGCGGCACGAGTTCGTGCCCGAGACCCAGCGTGGCCGCGCCTACGCCGACTCGGCCCTGCCGATCGGCGAAGGGCAGACGATCTCCCAGCCCTGGATCGTCGCCGCGATCTGTCAGGCGCTGGAGCTGAGCGGCAGCGAGCGGGTGCTGGAGATCGGCTCCGGGTCGGGTTACTCGGCGGCGGTTCTCTCGCACCTAGCCGCCGAGGTGATCGGCATCGAGCGACACGAGTCGCTTGCGGCAGCGGCCCGCCGCGCGCTTGACCGGATCGGGATTGAGAACGTCGAGTTGCTGGTCGGCGACGGCAGCCGCGGCATGCCGGAGCGGGCTCCGTTTGAGGCGATCGCAGTCCACGCCACGGCGCCGGCGCCGCCGCGTAGCTTGCTCGGTCAGCTTGCCGATGGCGGCCGGCTGGTCGTCCCGATCGCCACCGACCGTGCCGACCTGCTCACCGTCTTTCGTCGCCGCGGCGATGAGTTGCGCAGCGAGGAGATCGGCCCCTGCCGCTTCGTGCCGCTGATCGGCGAGGAGGGGTTCGAGCCCGGCTAGCGAGTCGGCCTGGTGCGCAGCATGTTGCGGCCGCCGTGTCCGATCAGGCTGTCGTGATGGTTGCCGATCAGGACGTCCGGTCCCGGCGAGCCCTCGAGCGTCTCGATCGAGTGATCGACATGGCCAGGCGTGCAGGGGTCGCCGCGGCGCAGCACCTGACCGCCGATCTTGGCGTAGACGCCGGGAGTGAAGCGGAAGAAGTTGGCGTTGTCGTTGCCCGAGCCGCCGACAAATAGATCGCCGTCGCAGGGGTCGCCGCCGACCAACACGTCGGAGCCGGGCCCACCGATCAGCGTGCTCTTGCCGCTGTTGACCGGCACGTGGAGGTCGGTGCGGGCGCCGATCAGCGCGTCGTCGCCGGCGTTGCCCTCGAGCAGGTCTGGGTCGCTGTCGTCGCCGGCCTCGATCACGTCGTTGCCGGGCCCACCGTCGAGATTGTCGGCGCCGGGTCCCCCGTCGATACGCACTTCAACCGTCGCGGGAACGTTGCCTTCGACGTCGACTATGTCGTTGCCGCCATCGACGTCGATCAGGATCGTCTGCGCATCAGCTGGGCATACGGCGGCCCCGTTGCTCTCCGCGCAGCCCTGGATGTTGTCGCCCGGAAAGCCGTGCGAGTCGTGGGAGACGATGAAGCTCGAGCTCTGGAAGGTGATCCTCACTGAGTCATCAGCAGAGGTCCCGTGGACGCTGAGCGAGCCGCTGCCGTCGATGCTGCGGACGCTGGTCACCTTCGGGCCAGCGCCGCCGGTCGCGGCCTCCTCGCAGGCCTCGGCGGCCATCCCGTTGTCGCACTCGGCGCCGTCGGGACCACCGTAGAGAAGGTCCGAGCCGGCCCGGCCGTCAAGCTCGTCGAAGCCGGCGCCGCCGTCGAGGCGGTTGTCGGCGCTGTCGCCGGTCAGCGTGTCCCCGTAGCCGGAGCCGATCACGTCCTCGGTGCCGCTGGCGATCCGGTCGCGACCGTCGCCGTAGGCGCTGCCGCCGGTCAGGTCGACGGTGACCGCTTCGGAGGCGGTTGAGAAAGAGGCGATGTCGCGGGCGCCCGGGCCACCGTCGAGCTGGTCGAAGCCGATGTCGCCGCGCAGGACGTCTTCGTCGCCTTCGCCGCCGGAGATGTCGTCGCGGCCGTGGCTGCCGTAGAGGCGGTCGCTGCCGCCGTCGCCCGCCAGCGTGTCGTCGCCGAGACCGCCGTCAACGAGGTCCTCGCCGGCTCCGCCCGTCAGCGGGTCGTTGCCCCGCCCGCCGTAGAGCCTGTCATTGCCGCCTTCGCCGGCGATCTCACGGTCGGTTGCCTTGCCGGCGTAGAGCGTGTCGCCACCGCCACCGCCCTGCAGGCTGTCCGGCCCACGGCCACCGAGCAAGTCATCGTCGCCGGCGCCACCGCTCTCGCGGTCGGGGCCTTTGGCGCCGAACAGCTTGTCGTCGCCGCCGTCGCCGTAGAGCCTGTCGCCACCGCGGCCGCCATTGATGACGTCGTCGCCGGGCCCACCGCAGATCTTGTCGTTGCCGTTCGGCCCGCCGCTGATCTTGTCGTCGCCGCCACCGCCGTAGATCACGTCACTGGCCTTCTTGCCGACGATCGTGTCGTTGCCCGGCGTGCCGACGATCGTCGCGTGCTTGCCGCCGCAGGTCGCGGCGGTGGCCTGGCTCCAGGCCGGGGCCAGCAAGGCCAGCAAGAGGCCGAGCAGGGCGAGGCTCGTTCGCACCGAGATGGGCTGCTGGCGGTGGGTCATGCGGACCCATGCATCGACACCCGGAGGGCGGGTCTTCAGATGTGCAAGACCGTGGTCTAACGCTTACTCGGTAGGGCAGCGCTCGTCAGCAGCTCAGCAGCCGGCCGGGTTGGGGTCGGCGCGATCCTTGGTCACTTCGTCATCGCCCCCGCCGCAGCTGATCACCTTGTCTCGCTGGCCGTCGATCGCGTCGATGAAGTCGTTGCCACCCTTGCCGAGGAAGCTGTCGGCGCCAGAGTGGCCGAAGAAGCTGTTGGCGCCGCCGTCCCCGATGAGCACGTCGGGCCCTTTGGATCCCTCGAGGCTCTCGTTGCCG
The DNA here is from genome assembly GCA_963824215.1 of uncultured Solirubrobacterales bacterium. Taxonomy (GTDB): domain Bacteria; phylum Actinomycetota; class Thermoleophilia; order Solirubrobacterales; family 70-9; genus VRUE01. The sequence goes on from CAWGOE010000001.1 coordinate 794,053, forward strand.
CCACCGACGCTGTCCATCCTGCCGCAGCCGCCCGGCCCGCCGTTGCCGCCGAGCTCGACCCGCAGCGCATCGTCGGAGCGCCCGTAGGAGACGGTGTCGTCACCGGGGCCGCCGCTGTAGGAGTGACCTTGGCAGGTGGCGACCGAGGAGACGAGCAGGTCGTTGCCCGCGCCGCCGGAAAGCTGGTCGGCGCCGGGGTCTGCATAGAGCACGTCGCTGCCGGCGTTGCCCGTCAGCGAGTCGTTGCCGTTGTCGGGGCCGTTGTAGTTCTCGCCCGCCTCGAGCACGTCGTCGCCGGGGCCACCGCTGAGCGAGTCCGAGCCGGAGTTGCCGTTTGCCCGCACTTTGACCCCAGCGGGGACGCTGCCATCGATCTCAATGCTGTCGTTGCCGCCGTCGCCGGTGATCACGAGCAGGCCGGTCGCGGCCGCGGTTGGGCAGCTGGCCACAGTGCCGGTGGCCTGCGCGCAGCCGTCGCCGGCGAAGACCCCGGCGTCATCGGAGACGGTCCAGCCGTTGTCAAAGGAGACGCGGATGTGGTCGTCAGCCCGGTCCCCCTGCACGATCAGGCTGGCCCCGTCGAGGCCCTGGTTGAGGATGACGAAGGTACCGTCGCCCGGCGGGTTCTCCTCGGCGCCGCAGGAGTACTCGACCGAGAAGGCGTTGCAGTTATCGGTGCCGGCGCCCCCGTATGCCTCATCGCCGCCGCCGGCGCCGTCGAGCTTGTCGTCGCCGACGCCGCCGTCGAGCCGGTTGGCGCTGCCGTCGCCGACGATCTCGTCGCCCTGGGGTGAGCCGACGACATCCTCGAAGTCCTGCAGCGAGTCATGGCCGTCGCCTTTCGACTTGCCGGCGCCGAGGTTGACGATCACGCCGCTGCGCGTCGCGCTGGCGTAGGAGACGATGTCCTGGCCGCCGCCGCCGCCACTCAGGGTGTCAGTGCCGCTGTCGCCGCGGACGACGTCGCCGTCGCCGTCACCGCCGTCGGCGTTGTCGATCCCGGTTCCGGCGACGACCGTGTCGCTGTCGCCGCCGCCCTCAAGCACGGGATCGTCGCCGGCGCCGCCATCGACTTTGTCGCTGCCGCTGCCGCCCTCGAGCTTGTCGTTGCCCTTATCGCCGTAGAGCCAGTCGTCGCCACCGTCGCCGCTCGCGTCATCGCTACCTTTGTCGCCGATCAGTACGTCGCCATCAGGACCGCCGATCATCCGGTCCGGGCCTTTGGCGCCGCGGATCTCGTCGCTGCCGTCACCGCCCATCAGCACGTCGCTGCCCTCCGCCCCCTCGAGGGCGTCGTTGCCGCCGCCACCCTCCACGCGGTCGGAGCCGCTATCGCCGGCGAGCCGGTCGTCGCCGCCGTCGCCGAAGAGCTTGTCGAAGCCGCGCCCACCGTGGATCGAGTCGTCGCCGGGCCCACCGCAGATCTTGTCGTTGCCGTTCGGCCCGCCGCTGATCTTGTCGTCGCCGCCACCGCCGTAGATCACGTCACTGGCCTTCTTGCCGACGATCGTGTCGTTGCCCGGCGTGCCGACGATCGTCGCGTGCTTGCCGCCGCAGGTCGCGGCGGTGGCGCTGGCGCCGAGGCCGGGAAGCAGCAGCAAAGCCGCGAGGGCCGCGGTGAAAACGGCAGCGGAGAGCGTTGGTGCACGGGTCGGGCGAAGGGTCATCGTGCTCCCCCATCGACCGTTTGGAGCTCCGCTACACCTCGGAACGAACAAACGTCCAAGAAGATGGAACGGGCGTCCACCCACCGCTCCCCCCGCCGTCAGATACGCTCGCAGCGCCATGCGCGGCGGGATCTACGTGCTCAACTTCTACTCCACCGTTTTCGTCGACCAGCTCAAGCGCGGTCGCAAGACGGCGACGATCAGGCTCGGCGACAAGACTGGCAAGTACGAGCGCGGCCAGGTCGTCTGGATTACGGTCGGCTTCCGCCACAGCCCGCGCGAGAAAATCTTCGCCGCGGTGATCGACGACGTCGAGGTGAAGAAGATCGGCGACCTCTCGCCGCGTGACATCGAGCACGACAACCCGGAGTTCCGCCGGCTCGAGGACGAGGTCAAGTTCCTCGAGCAGATCTACGGCCGCACCGTCGGCCCCGACGACATCGTCACCGTGATCCGCTTCTCGCAGATCGTCGAGCCGCCGGGTGCGCATTTCGGCAATGGGGAGACCCCGCACCACAACTGAGGTTGGGTGGGGCAGATCGATGGCCGACTACGCCTTCCTCACCACTTGGCTACTCGACTGTCCGCGCGAGCGGGTGTGGGAGGCGATCTACGACCAGGGGCGCTGGCCAGAGTGGTGGCGTGGGGTGGAGGAGGTCGAAGAACGCAACGGCGGCGACGGCAACGGCGTCGGCGCGGTCTCGCGCATGGTCTGGAAGAGCCTGCTTCCCTATCGGGTCGAATTCGAGATCACGACGACGCACGTCGAGCGGCCGCACCTGCTGCAGGCCGACGCCGTCGGCGAGCTGACCGGGATCGGCCGCTGGCGGCTCTACGAGCAGGACGGCGCTACCGCGGTGCTCTACGAGTGGAATGTGGCGACGACGAAGCCGTGGATGAATCTGCTGGCGCCAATCGCCCGCCCGGCCTTCGAGTGGAACCACGACTGGGTGATGTCCCACGGCGGCACCGGCATCGCCAAGCTGCTCGGTTGCAAGTTGCTTGCCAGCGGCTAGAGCGTCCGCGGTTTGGTCAACGCAGGCTGCGGCCGATCGTTATCTTTACCGCTGTTGGCACTCACCTGTGTAGAGTGCCAACGCCCAGGGACCGCTGAAACGGCTCTGAGGCGTCGTTTTTCGAGACTTTGACCAGTAAATCACCCATAACGGAGGTTCACGGATGAAGCTGAAGCCCCTCGGGGACCGGCTGATCGTTCAGCCGATCGAGGAGGAGGAGACGACCGCTAGCGGCATCGTCCTCCCCGACACGGCCAAAGAGAAGCCGCAGAAGGGCAAGGTCATCGCCGTCGGCGATGGCGCAATTCAGGAGGATGGCTCTCGCCGCCCGCTCGATCTGAGCGAGGGCGACGAGGTCCTCTACTCCAAATACGGCGGCACCGAGGTCACCGTCGAGGGCGACGATCTGCTCGTGATGCGCGAGTCGGACGTGCTCGCCAAGCTCGGCTAGACCGCCACCAGGACTTAGAGACCAAGGAGGAAGGAAACTCACATGGCTCACAAGGAGCTGAAGTACAAGGAGGAGGCACGCGGGGCCCTGCAGGCCGGCGTCGACGCAGTCGCCGACGCCGTCAAGGTGACCCTCGGCCCGAAAGGCCGCTACGTCGTGCTCGACAAAAAGTTCGGCGCGCCGACGATCACCAACGACGGCGTCACGATCGCCCGCGAGGTTGAGGTAGAGGACGTTTTCGAGAACCAGGGCGCCCAGCTCGTCCGCGAGGTCGCCACGGCGACCAACGACGTTGCCGGTGACGGCACCACGACGGCGACCCTGCTGGCCCAGACGATCGTCCGCCAGGGCCTCAAGAACGTCGCCGCCGGGGCCAACCCGCTGGCGCTGCGCCGCGGGATCGAGAAGGCCGTCGACGATGTGGTCGACAACCTGCGCGGCAAGCAGTCCAAGGAGGTCGCCGGCAAGGAGCAGATCGCCCGCGTCGCCGCCATCTCCGCCGCCGATGATGAGATCGGCAACGTGATCGCCGACGCGATCGAGAAAGTCGGCAAAGACGGCGTCGTCAACGTCGAGGAGGGCCAGACCTTCGGCATGGAGCTGGAGTTCACCGAGGGGATGCAGTTCGACAAGGGCTACATCTCCCCGTACATGGTCACCGACCAGGACCGCATGGAGGCGGTGCTGGAGGACCCCTACATCCTCATCGCTAACCAGAAAATCGGCTCTGTGCGGGACATCCTGCCGGTGCTCGAGCAGGTGATGCAGGGTGGCAAGCCGTTGCTGATCGTCGCCGAGGACGTCGAGGGCGAGTGCCTCGCGACCCTGGTCGTCAACAAGCTGCGCGGCACCTTCACCGGCGTCGCGGTCAAGGCTCCGGGCTTCGGCGATCGTCGCAAGCGGATGCTCGAGGACATCGCGATCCTCACCGGTGGCGAGGTGATCACCGAGGAGATGGGCCTCAAACTCGAGAACACCCAGATCGACCAGCTCGGCAAGGCGCGTCGCGTCGTCGTATCCAAGGACACGACCACGATCATCGACGGCTCCGGTGACGGCGAGGACATCAAAGGCCGGATCAACCAGATCAAACAGGAGATCGAGAACACCGACTCCGACTTCGATCGCGAGAAGCTCCAGGAGCGTCTCGCCAAGCTGGCCGGCGGTGTCGCTGTGGTCAAGGTCGGCGCTGCCACCGAGACCGAGATGAAGGAGAAAAAGCACCGCGTCGAGGACGCCCTGCAGGCGACCCGGGCGGCGCTCGAGGAGGGAGTCGTGCCGGGCGGCGGCGTTGCGCTGCTGAACGCTCAGTCCGACCTCGATCCCGACAAGCTCGACGATCCGGACGAGGCGACCGGTGCCCGCATCGTGCACCGCTCGCTCGAGGAGCCGGTCCGTCAGATCGCCGAGAACTCCGGCCTGGAGGGCTCGGTCGTCGTCAACAAGGTCCGCGACCTGAAGCCTGGTGAAGGGCTCAACGCGGCCAACGGCGAATACGGCGACCTGATCAAGGCCGGCGTGATCGACCCGACGATGGTGACCCGGTCGGCGCTTCAGAACGCCGCCTCGATCGCCAAGAACATCCTCGTCACCGAGGCGATCATCGCCGAGCCGCCCGAGAAGGACGGCGCCGGGGGCGGCATGCCCGGTGGCGGTATGCCGGACATGGGCGGGATGATGTAGCGACGCCTGCCAGGCGTATCCTCGCCCTAACAGGCGAGTGACTTTGAGGGGCCCCGTTTACGGGGCCCCTCTTCGTTCTTGCGAAGCGCCTAGGGGAGCAACTGCTCCAGTTCCTCCATCGTGAGCCAGGGCTGCTTGGCATGGATCATTCGATGGCAGTTCGCGCAGAGCAGCGCGAGATCCTCGAGCGTCGTCGGAATCGCTGGGTCCAGTTTCGTTACCGAAGTCAGGTGGTGGCACTCGATGAAACCTTGGCCGCGTTCGCCGTAGACCTGTTCGAAATCGAAACCGCAGGCCTCACAGGTCGGGTTCCCACCAGCGGCGGCGACCTTCGCCGCGCGCAGTTTCCGGCTCCGCTCTCGCCGCACATGCATTACGGTGACCCTCCGTCCCTCCTGCGCCTCGACAAGGCCTTGCTCGACCTCTTCGCGCTCGGCCGGGGCGACTTCGATTTCGCCTTTGCCGACGGGGGACATCGCCGCAATGACCAGGGACAGCTGATCGAGGGAGAGAGGCGCAACACCGATTGGCCGGCCTTCCAGCCCGCGGCGGACCTCGATCGGAATGTGTCTCCTGTGTGCTTTTCGAAGCCAGCCGGCGTAGAAGAGGTCATTCCCGGTTCGAATCAGCAGCACATGGTCCCGGTCGGGTTTCAGGTGTTTCTCAGGACCCCGGCCGGGACGCCAGAGCGGATAGGCCGAGTCGCTTCGCTGGGCGCGGATGTACCACTCTGCGCTGCGCTTGGATTTCTCGCTCATCCGCCTGACCACTAACTCGTAGGGCGGGATCTCCTCTTTGTCGACGAGCGGAAGTCGCTCGGTGGTCAGCTCGATCTTGAATCCCTTGTGGTCGACGATCCGGGGCAGGTCTGAGAAGAACTCCGCGACCGCCGTTGAGCGGCCCAGCCTGATGTCGTACTGACCGGGCGACTTGTCGCGAAGGGTGTCCAGCGTTGACTGGTTGGCGAGCCGCCAGAGAAGCCGGGCGCCCGTCACAGTCGGCATCCGAACGTGGGTTCCCACAACCTGTCCGTTCGCATCTCTAGCCTGCATCGCAATGTCCGCAGCGATTCCAGCCTCGCTTCGCTGGGCTGATCGCTCACAGATCGACCCAGCTGCAGCTGATCCGGACTCCGCTCCGTCCGCCGAGTTGCGCCGCAGTCGTCGCTACGGGTCCAAGGCTGCTGACGAAAGCCTTTGCGGGAAGCTGATCGAGGGAGACGCATTGCCTGCCCTGCGGGCACTCCAAGTGGAAGAACCACGGCGGGCAAAGTTAATCTACCTTGATCCACCGTTCAACACCGGTGAGGCTTTTACGCACTATCGAGACAGATACGATGTCTCCGACTGGCTCTCGTTGATGTGGGAACGCTTGGGCGCAGCTGCCGGCATGCTCGACGATGAGGGTTCGATGTGGGTGCACTGTGACGACAGGGGTCAGGCCTATCTGCGGGTCATGCTCGATGAGATTTTCGGTCGTGAGGCATTCGTCGCAACGATCGTCTGGCAGCGACGTTACTCACGTGAGAACCGCCGAGCGATTGGGACGGTTCACGACTACATCCATGTGTTCTCACCACTGGGCCACCGCTGGAAGGATGTAAGAAATCGCTTGGCGCGGGATGACCCTCCGAACTACTGGCGCAACCCCGACGACGATCCGAACGGATCGTGGATATCCACGTCGCTCGTAGCCCAGGGAGGCCACGGCACCAACCAGCAGTACTACGAGATAGTCACCCCGTCTGGTCGCAGGGTAAATCCGCCGCCAGACTCATGCTGGAGGGTCACGCAAGGGCGCTTCGAGGAGCTCCTGTCTGAAGGCAAGATCACGTTCGGCTCCGACGGAGCCAACGTTCCGCGGCGCAAGGTGTACCAGTTCGAGGCAAAGGGTTTGACGCCGTGGACCTGGTGGACCCACCGGGAGGTTGGTCACAACGAGGAGGCTCGGCGGGAGCAGCGTGCGCTGTTCCCCGACCTGAGCTCGTTCCCGACCCCGAAGCCCGAGCGCCTGCTGGCCCGGATCGTCGAGATTGCTACCGCACCGGGCGATCTCGTTCTCGATTGCTATTTGGGTTCTGCAACGACGGCAGCCGTCGCTCATAAGCTGGGCCGCCCATGGGTCGGAATCGAGTGCGAGCCCGACCTGGTGAGGGACTATGCGGTACCGAGATTGAGGGCTGTGCTGGACGGCGAGGACGGGGGCATCAGCACCGATGTCGGCTGGAAGGGCGGTGGGTCCTTCGAACTCTTCCGCTGCCTTCTCGATGGCGCTGAGGCGCGAGATTCGAATGCCTCCCTCGCGGTGGCCGTCTGAGCCCGGTGGCTAGCCGAGCGCTACGTGGTAGAGCCGCTCCGTCACGGTCGGCCCGCGATGAGGGCGAGAGTTGCTGCGATATCGCCGGTACGGAATCTCCGATACGGCCAGTTGTCCGAACGAGCTCAGGATTTCCCTGATCGCACAGTCGGGGATCTGCCCATCATCGCTGTAGCTGAGGAAGAGATGGCCCGCATCGAGGCTCGCGACGAGGCGCTCCAGCGCGTCCGGAGCCTTGCGGCGGTAGCAGAATTCCGAACTGGCGCTGGCCCAGGGACGGAGACCGGTTTTCCCCTCCAGTGTGGGTCGATCGTGGCAGACGATCGTCTCGAGTACGTGGTAGTAGGCTGCGTACTGGCGCTTCGTGTACGGAGGGTCGACGTAGACGATGTCCGCAGTCAGCGTCTCGGCCAACTCCGCCGCGTCGGTCCTATGGACGGCGTGGTTTCGCCCTCTGCCTGACAGGGCGCTCGAGCGGGTCAGCTGGATTGGCTCCAGCGCGCGCTTCTTCCACGTCTTCAGGAAGCAACCGTAGGTGCCGGCAGTGTTGCTCCTCACCGACGCTGCCCGGACGAGATCGGCGATCAGGAGGCTTCGCTCACCCCGAGTCAGCAGCTCGTCCCACTCGGCAATCTGGGCCCTGATCGCGTCGATTCTTGCAGCGTTGCCCTTAGTGAAGTATTTCCGTTCGACGCCGGCGCTGCTTGCCGACGCAGGGGAATAGTGGCGATAGACGAATCCCCGCCGGGGGGGCAGGGAGGAGAGGCGGGCGAGCACGCTCTCGTAGGGGTGCTCCCCGTCATGGCGGGACACCTCGCCCGCCGCCAGGAGCTCTTCGAAGCACGGCGTTCCAGGGTTGAGGAGTCGACTCTCGGCCATCGTGCTGCAGAGCGCGAGCTTGTCGTTCGCCGTTACTCGCAGCCCTTGGCTGCGAAACGCATCGGCGACGCTCGCAGTGCCACAAAAAAGGTCGGCGAAATGACCTCCACGAGGAGAGTGCGCCGAGATGCACTCGCGCAGAAAGCTCAACAGGCGATCCTTGCTTCCCAGGAACTCGATCGACATGGTCCGAGACCCTATTCGGCCGACGAGCGGATCAGGCTTCCCTGGCGGCTAGGGCGTTGGGGACGCGGCGGGCGCGGCGCCTTTTTTCAGCTTCGGCGGAAGCGGCGGCAGCAGGCCGGCGTTGTATTCCGCTTCGGTGAGGAAGGTGGCGCGGCGGACCTTGAGGCGCAGGGTGTTCATCGTGCGTGGGTAGAGCTTGGGGTCGTAGGGGTTCTCGCCCGGGCCGAAGCCGGTGTAGTAGACGAACATCCGCACCCGGGGCCGCTTCACGACCCAGGAGACGAGCTGTTTGGCGAAGCGCGGTTCGTCTTCGCCGTAGACCGCCCACTCGGCGATCGCGATTGGCTTGCGCTTCCACTGTTTGCCGGCGTAGAAGCGGTTGAGGTCTTTCCAGACGGGATACTGCGAGTAGAAGTCGGTGCCGGCCCAGTCGACCCAGCGCGAGCCCGGCCAGTAGTTGCCGGGGAAGTTTCCTTTCACCCGCGGCGAGCCGCCGGGCAGCGGGCTCCAGATGATGCTCACCGGCGCCCCGGGCAGTTCGGTCGGCGGCGGGCCTTTCGTGCGGTTGACCGGTGGCAGGCCGATTTCCGCCAGGGTCGCGTTGATCCCCTCAAGGCTGTTGCCGCCGCGCACGATTGCGGCGATCCGGCGGAAGGCCTGCTTGTACCAGCCCGTCGTGTATTCGCCGCCTTTCTGGCTGCCGTCGCAGTTGACCGCCGACCAGGCGTTGAGGCAGCGGTTCGGCTCGCCGAGCGGCCTGATGTAGGCGGGCAGGCCGCGTTTGAAGAAGAAGTCGTTGAGCTGCAGCAGATAGTCATCGCCGACGCCGAGCGCGATCTGCGCTGGCGTGATCATCTCGGCCAAGGTCTGGTCGTCGATCGTCGAGATGTGCAGGATCGGCCGCGTGCCGGTTTCGCGCCAGCGTTCGTAGGCCTTGTTGAGGCTGTTGCCCCAGGGGTGGAAGGTCTCGAGCAGCGCCGGGTGCTTGCCGCCGAGCAGTTCGGTGAATTCGTTGAACTCCAGCGTCGAGCCGCGGTCGCTGACGCCGAGGAAGACGTTGGGCTTGGGGGGGACGAGGGTGAGCGCCGAAGCCGGCGCTGGCGCGACGGCCAGGCTCGTTGCGGCAATCGCCGCGAGGGCAAGGGCCGTCTTAGCTCTCTGCCAGGACATCGCCCATCATTCGCGGCGCGACGCCCAGCTCCTCGGCGTCTGCCGTTCCGCGCTCGCTTGTCATCGCTATCTCCATCAGCTCTGCCTCCTCCCAGGTAGCGAACACGGCCTCGCCGAAAACGGAGCGGAGGCCGATCAAACCGGCGCGGACGAGCGGCAGCGGCATATGGACGAGCGGCCGTGGTCGGCCGGCCACCCGGCTGACCAGATCGGACATGTCGTCGTAGCTGAGGGTCTCAGGGCCCACTAGCTCGTAGCGATCGCGCCCGTCGCGGTCGAGGGCGCCGATTACGCAGCGTGCCGCGTCCGCCGCCCACATCGGCTGGAAGCGCGCCCGGCCGTGGCCGGAGACAGGCAGTGCCGGCAGGAAGGAGAAGCGGCGCAGCAGGGTCACCCAGGGATCGCTGTGGTCGTAGACGATCGAGGGCGCGAAGACCGTCGTCGCCAGGGGCGAGGAATCGACGGCCTGCTCAGCCAGCCACTTGGCGCGGAAAAAGCGCGTGCGCTGGGCGGCCGCCGCATTGAGGGCGCTGAAGAAGGCGAAGCGCTGCACCCTGCTGCGCTCGGCGGCGCGCAGCAGGCGCACCGTCGCCAGCCCATTCAGCTCCTCGATCCGGTGCGGCGGCTGGTCGCGGATCGTCGCCGCCAGGTGGATCACCGTGTCGACCCCGCGCAGCGCCTGCCGCACCAGATACGGATCGGACATCTCGCCGAGGTCGCCGAGGGCGATCTGCACGTCGACCCGGTAGGGGCCGAGCCGGCGCGGCTCGCGCACGAGGCAGCGCACGTCTTCGCCCCGCTCCAGCAAGAGCGGCAGCAGCCGTGAACCGATGCTTCCAGTTGCCCCCGTCAGCAGCAGCATCGGAACATCATCCCTAAAATACGAGTTCGCGCCTGGCAGGGTCCGCAACCCGCCCGGCACCGCAAAGTCGACCCAGGAGATAAGCACCGAATGACCTACGTCATCGCCGAGCCGTGCATAGGGACCAAGGACAACTCGTGTGTCGAGGTCTGTCCGGTGGACTGCATCCACCCGACCCCGGACGAGCCCGACTACGACTCGGTCGAGATGCTCTACATCGACCCCGACGAGTGCATCGATTGCGATGCTTGCGTCGAGGCCTGCCCGGTCGACGCCTGCTTCGCCGAGGACCAGCTCCCGGCCGAGTGGGCCAAATACGCCGAGATCAACGCCGAGTACTACAAGAGCAAGAGCGCGGCCTGAGCCGCGCCTGCCTCTTGGGCGGCTAACCCTGAACGACCGGCAGCGGGATGCCGCTGACCGGCGGTGCTTCGGCGGGTGCAGGAGTCGCTTGTAGGACGGGCAGCTCCTGTGGCGTGGCGGCGATGATGCCGCGGGCGGCCTGGCGGATTGCTTGCGAAGCGGGTGAGTCGGGCTCGGCGGTGGCCAGGGGCGTGCCGTTGTCGGCGTGCTCGCGCAGCGGCTCAGAGAGCGGCACCTTGCCGAGCAGCGGGATGTCGAGCTCGTCAGCGAGCAGCTGACCGCCGCCCTCGCCAAAGATCGTGAAGCGCTCGCCGTCGGGGGTGGTGAAGCCGGACATGTTCTCGATCACCCCGAGCAGCTCGAGGTCGAACTTGACCGCCATGTCGGCGGCGCGTTTGGCCACCGTCTGCGCCGCCGGCTGTGGCGTAGTGACGATCGTGAACTTGGCTTGGGGCAGCAGCTGGGAGAGGGTCATCGAGACGTCGCCCGTGCCGGGAGGGAGGTCCAGCAGCAGGTACTCCAACTCGCCCCAGGCGACATCCTCGAGGAACTGCTGGATCGCCTTGTGCAGCATCGGGCCGCGCCAGACGACCGCGGAGTTCTCCTCGACGAAGAAGCCGATCGACATCACTTTGACCCCGCCCGCCGCTTCCAGTGGCAGGATCTTGCGCTCGCCGTTGACCTCCGGTTTGCGGTTTACGCCGAGCATGCGGGGGATCGAGTAGCCGTAGACATCGCAGTCGAGCGCGCCGGCGGGGTGCCCTTCGGCGCTCAGCGCCGCGGCCAGGTTGGCGGTCATCGTCGACTTGCCAACGCCGCCCTTGCCGGAGGCGACGCAGATCACGTTTTTGACCTGGGCTAGCGCGCCGGCCGGCAGCTTGCTGCGGCCGAGCGTCTGCTGGAGTTGGCCTTTCTCGTCGTCGGAGAGGACGTCGAAACCAACTGCGACGGAGGTGACCCCGTCGAGCTCGGAGATCTGCTGGGCGACAGCCTGTTCGAAGTGGGCCCGGATCGGGCAGCCCGCGGTGGTGAGGGAGACGACGACCTCGACCCGACCGTCCTCCTTGACCTCGATCGAGCGCACCATGCCCAGCTCGACGATCGAGCGGCGCAGCTCGGGGTCGATGACGGCGCGCAGCTTCTCGGTGATCTGATCGTGGGTCGGGAGCGGCATTGGGCTCATTCTCGCAAAGCGCGGCTGTCGGGCACGCGGCGCCGGGCAGGCGCGTGACAGCACATCTGTCCGCGCGGGGGAGAGATCGGTCTGCCAGGCCCTTGGGTCCTCCACTGCAACGCGATCGAGGAGGGCGAATGTCGGGCACGCGCGGGAGCTTGGGACGGATCTTGGCGATCGGGGTGGCGCTGGCCCTGGCGCTGCTTTTGCTCGGGGCGCGAGAGGCGACGGCTGGCAACTACCTCGTCGCGCAGTGTGGCTGGTACGTCGACAAGGATGCGGAATGGGCGGACACGACCGGCGGCGCCAAGTTTCGCTCCGATGCCTGGTGCGTGCCCGCCGGCGGCGACTCGTTCGACGGCGTCCATATGAAGAGCTTCACCAAGGGCGGCGCGACTGTCTCTGGCACCCGTTTTGCTCGCTGGCGCTGGGTGGCTCCCGGCGGCACCGGCATCTCCCGCGTCACTGGCACTTGGTGGCACACGCTGCACGACGGCATGGAGCAGCGGATCGGCGCCGGCAACTGGAGCGGCGGCTTCACCCCGTTCCTCAGCGCCAGCGGCACCGACACGACGCCGCGCAACTTCTTCCACGAATTCCCGATTCCCCAACCAGCGCTTGAGGACCGCCTGCTCTGCGCCCGTGTGGAGAGCAAGTGGTGCTCGCTGGAGCCGGACTCGTGGTCGGCATTGCGGGGACTGACGATCGACATCTTCGACGGCCACGCTCCCATGCCCGGCGCAGCCGGCGCAGATCTCGCGGCCGGTGGCTGGCGTCGGGGCGCGCAGCGGGTCACCTACTCGGACAGTGACGTTGGCGGTGGGGTCCGCTTCGGCGAAACGCGCCTCGACGGCGCAAGGGTGGGGCGTACCGAGTACGCCTGCGCAAAGGCGATGATCGACGGCGTTTGGCGGGCGACCCGGATGCAGCCCTGCCCGACCGGCGCCACGGGCGAGGTGACCGTGCAGACGACGAACTTCAGCGACGGGCCTCACGAGCTGACCCGCTGCGCCACCGACTTCGCCAACAACAGCGCCTGCCTCTTCCCAGTCGGCGTCCTGATCGACAACCATCCGCCGGCGGCCCCACGCAATCTCGCCCTTGCCGGTGGCGAGGGTTGGCGCCGCATAGACAACTTCGACTTTTCCTGGAGCAACCCAAATCAGGGGCCGGCTAGTCCGGTCGGCGGCGCTTACTGGCGGATCACCGGCCCCGCCGGCTATGACACCGGGGTAAAGCTGGCGAGCGGTCGCGACATCTCCTCACTTGCCGATCGGACTCTGCCACGCCCGGGGGTCTTCACGTTCCGCATCTGGCTGCGTGATGAGGCCGGCAACGCGGATTCGGGGTCGGCGATCGAGCTGCCGATGCGCCTCGACGACGTGCCGCCCGGCGTTGCCTTTGAGCCGGTACCCGACCCAACTGGCGCCGAGCTGCCGGCGAGCGTCAGCGCCAAGCTGAGCGACGAGCATTCCGGCGCGGCCAGAGGCCACATCGCCTACAGGCGGGTCAATGCCGAGAACTGGATCGAGCTGCCCAGCGGGCTGGAGGATGGGGAGGGCCCGGGCTCTGCGCGCCTGGTCGCCCCGGTGCCGAACAGCCTCGAGCCGGGGACATACGTCTTTCGCGCCGTCGCCGAGGACGTTGCCGGCAACGTCGCGTCGACCACTCGCCGCGCGGACGGCACCGAGATGGCCTTGCGCAGGACGCCGCCGCCGGTCGGCCCGAGCCGTCCGGCTCGGCAGGGCGAGGGCCCGCGCTTGGCGCCGGGAGCAAAGACTCGCCTCTTCGCCGAGCTGCGCTGGCGCAAAAGGCGTGGCCAGAGCGTGACTGTCCCCTTCGGCGCCGGCGCGGGGCTCTCGGGGCGGTTGCTCAACGCCGCGGGGGCAGGGCTTGGCGAGCGGCGCTTGCGGGTTGTCTCGCGACCCTCGCACGGCGCCCTGATGCGGCGTCAGGTCGAGATCGTCCGCACCGGTTCACACGGCGGCTTCAAGCTGGCTCTGCTTGTCGGTCCATCGCGGCGCATCTCCGTCAGCTTCGCTGGCGAGGGGGCGCTCGATCCAGCCCGTCGGGCCGCGCTGTCGCTGCGAGTGCGCAGCGCCGTGACCCTCAATGCCGCGCCACGCGGTCTTCGCAACGGCGAGTCGGTGCGGCTCTGGGGGCGAATCCGTACTCGCGGGGCGCCAGTCCCGCGGCGCGGCAAGCTGGTCGCGATCCAGTACTACGAGAGCGACTCGCGCCTCTGGCGCCCGGTGCTCGTCACTCGCAGCAACCACAGTGGCCGCTTTCGTGCCCGCTACCGCTTCCGCTACATCGCGGGCACGGCACGGATCCGGCTGCGCGCCGTTGCCCTTGCCGAGGAGCGCTGGCCCTATGCCCCTGGGGCCTCGCGCCCGGTTCTCATTCGGGTCAGCGGCTGATCCAGATCGTCTAGGGTGAGCGGCCATGTCACAGGCCACGCTGCACACCAATGCCGGGGAGATCGTGCTCGAGCTGCACGACTCCGACGCCCCGAAGACGGTTGAGAACTTCCGCAAGCTCGCCGCCGACGGCTTCTACGACGGGCTGATCTTCCACCGGATCATCCCCGACTTCATGATTCAAGGGGGCTGTCCGGAAGGGACCGGCCGCGGCGGACCGGGCTACACCTTCGAGGACGAGTTCAACGATCACAAGGTCGTCCGCGGCGCGCTGGCGATGGCCAACGCTGGTCCAAACACCAACGGCTCGCAGTTCTTCATCGTCACCACCGAGGCGGCGTCGTGGCTGGACGGCAAGCACACCGTCTTCGGCACGGTGACCTCAGGGATGGAGACGGTTGACGCGATCGAGAAGACCGAGACCGATGGCTCAGACCGCCCGCTCGAGGATCAGAAGATCGAGCGGGTCGAGCTCCCCGACTAGGGCCGTTCGGGCTGTGGGGGCGAGCGCTCAGAGCGGCGGCGCAGAAATGCCTGGCCCGGTTTCCAGAGGCTGACCAGGCCGGCGACCAAGGTGACGAGGAAGATCTGGCCGAGCATCATCTCGATGCCCGAGAGCATGCGACCCACCTCTCCGGCGGGGACCAGGTTGCCATAGCCGGTCGTGGTCAGGGTCGTGTAGCTGAAGAAGAGGAAGTCGCTCCCCTCGACATTTTCCGTCGCACCGAAGAAGCCGCCGCCTTCGATCCGGTCGATTAGGCCATAGGCCCAGGTGAAGAGGATGCCGAGCGAGGCGTAGACGCTGATCGCGCCCAGGATCGTGCGCGAGGAGACGGTGTCGGAGGTGACGACGCGACGCAGCACCGCGCCCATCGCCACCGCGAGCAGGCCGATCTCGATGAAGTTGGCGCCGCTGAGCCAGTGCCGGCCGCCCGAGACAGCGCTGATCAGGGCGAGCAGAATTGCCAGCAGCGCCAGCACCAGCGCCCGTCTGACGAAGGCAGGTTTGGCATGGGCGCTGGTCAGCGCGACGACCGAGGTGGCGCCGGTGACGGCAGTCAGCAGCACCGCCGGCCAACCGCGGTTCGAGAGCACCGAGCCGAGCACGTAGGTGAGCATGACCAGGAGCAAGACCAGCCCGAATGCGTCGCTGGCCTGCTGGGCACGCTGCCGCCACCGCTCACGGTTCATGCTCGGTTGTTCGGCTAAGAGGCGGGCGATCCTGCGGCCTGTGTGGTTCGCCGATCGGGTGACCAATCGCACAGACGGGCCTTCCTGTCATAACCTAGTCTCCACTAGGTGAGCCGCGAAGCATGTCCGCCGCCGGCGAGTTGGCTGCCGGCGGAACGATCGTCGACTGCCCTGCGGGGCGGGCCCGGCGATGCGCGCGATCCCGACCCGAGGCCAACTACGTCGGCGTTGACCTCTCGCCGTCGATGCTGCGCCGCGCCCGCGAACGTGCGACCCGTCGCGGCCTGGTCAAGGCGGAGTTCATCGAAGCCGACGCCGCCGCGATCTCGTTGCCGACCGACTTCGCCGACCTGCTCTTCTCCTTCTGGGGCTTGCACTGCTTCCCCGATCCGGCCGCCGCGATGCTCGAGGCCGCCCGCATCCTCAAGCCCGGCGGCCGCCCGTCGGTTCCAGCTTCCTCCGCGGCACCGACACCCTTCGCCAGCGCTTCTTCATCCGCCCCAATGTCGGCGACTTCGGCCCGCTCGGCTCCCAACCCGAGATCGAATCCTGGCTCTCCGACGCCGGCCTCAACCTGACCAGCACCAAGCGCTCCGGCCCGTTCCTCTTCTTCGAGGCTCGCGGCGCAGCTGATTCAGCACCGGCCTAGAGAAACGCCAAATCCACAAGGAAACGTCGTGTTTGTAGTGCTATTCCTCGGGGGTAGTCAGTGGCGGCCCTTCAAGACAACGGGAGGCGAGAATGTGGCGAGCGTTGATGGGTTCCGGAGCAATAGCTGTCGTGGCCTTGATTCTTTTGACTTCCTTACGTGACGAGGGTTCTTCGGCAAGCTCGCAGCGCTTCTCGTCGTCGACTGGCCTTGTCAGCAACGCGACGGACCGCAACCACCGGACCAAAGCGCGGCGGGCCGCGGTTCGCGACGCTCAAAGGCGACTTGCGGGATTGCGGCTTCCCCCGGGCGCAAGGCGGGTTAGCGGGGCTCCCGGTGGCAGTGGTGACGCACTTCAGTCGCCCTCATTCGAACCGGCGACGCCCAACCTGATCGATCTCCATGCATGGTGGACTGTGCCTGGCAATCCGTTGGAAACGCTTGCTTGGATCAAGAAGCATCCGCCGAGTGGCTCGAAGTTGAAAATCGAAAGCTCCTTTGAGGACCACGGCGTAACGACCTCCTGGGACATCGGCTTCGAATGGCCGCCAATCAAAGGGATTGCCGGCGAACGGATGTTGCTGGTAACTGCGACCACCGGCGCAGAGAATGAAACGGCTCTGCGGGTAGACGCGCAGGCTGTCTGGATAGTGCCCCGGCCGTCCTTGGAGCACGTCCCGGCTGCTTCTCGGTTCCTCGACCTCAGTATGGGCCGGCCGGGCGAGCCGCAGCGGACCCTTTCGGCGGCAGATCCCAGCTTCGTGAAAAAGATCGTGGCGGTGATCAACGACCTGCCGGTCGCTCAGCCGGGGGCCTTTAGTTGCCCCGAAGAGGAATCACGATGTCACTGTGCGCCTGGTCTTTCGAGCCGCTCCCGGTGGTCCAGCTCTCGCGGAAGCCGAGCAGCAGCTACCAGCGGGTGCGTGCCACGCGATGCGTCTCAAAATTCGCGGTGATCATGAACCCCCTTTGGGAGAAGGTTGGCGTGTCATCAAGAAGCTGCGAGGTCTGTTCTGAAAAGCGGGACTTGGCTCTACTAGCGGAGGGGGTGGGAGCGGTTTCCGGTTTGGTGCCACCCTCTGCGCCACCCACGTAGGGGCTTTTGATGACTAGAGCCTGAAGACAGACGATGCCCACATGCCCAATGTTTTTGGTCGAGAGGACGGATGGAAAAACTCCGCTGGGGGTACCCTTGCATTTATGATTCGGATTGCCCTAGTCGTGACCCTAGTCGTGACGTACTTGATCGGCATGGTCTTCGGCGTCATTGCGCTGGACGCCGACAACAGTGGGGAATTGGCCACGAGCTGGCTGGTCGTGTCGGTGCTGCTTGGCGTGGGAACCGGGGATTTCCGTTTCGCGCCCCTGTCGTTCCTGGCGGTCCCGATCGCTGTCCCGTTCGGCCTGCCTGCAGATACCTACTCCGATCCGGTTTTTCCTGTCTGGGTTGCGGCGATGTATCTCGCACTGGGCTCCTCCGCCTTTATCTTGCTGGGGGCCTTCATCAGGCGGATCGTTGAGTCTCGCCTGCAGCGTCGGCGCGCCCGCCGCGACGCCGGAATCGCCTAGCTTCCAACTAGCTCCAAGCGCAGAAAGCCCCGTCGGCGGGGGGGTCGCAACAGGTCGACGGCCGGCCTCAGCGGCCGATTCGGTCGCTCAGCGGGTTACGGCGAGGTGTCCCCCACGCGGCCGTATCGGTCCTCCAGACGAACGACGTCATCAAGCTGCGGCGTCGAGACCTCGATCTCTGCTCCTCGACAGCCTCAAGCGTGTGGATGACGAGCGGCGAGTTCCGCCACGAATCGCCAGGCCCGAGTTCCTAGCGTTTCTCAAGCCGGAAGGTGACCTTGCGGGTTACGGACCGGGGCGTCCCGCCGGTCGGGGTGAAGGTGAGCTTGACCTTCGCCTTCAGCCTGCCGTCGCGTTCGAGGTACAGCTTCGCCTTGCGGCGCGGCGCCAGCTTGATCCTCAGCCGCCCGGCGCGTTTCGCGGTCACCTGCTTGCGGGCGATCGTGATCGTCCTGCTGTTGGTTCTCGCGAAACTCGCGTAAGGCTGAGGTTGAAAGCGCGGCGGCCCCGTCACCTCGCCCGTGGCGTGGACGAGGATCGTGCCGCCGCCGGGGAGGTTGACGTCGAAGGTGACGGTGCCTTTGCGTTTCGGCGTGAACACCGACTCGATCTCGAGGACATTGTCCGGCGGGACCCGACGAGGCGACCGCGGGGGGTCGGCCGGCGGCGTGACCGTCGGCGGCACCGAGTCCGCCGTGGTGGCGCGGAAGTACCCGACGACGTTATTGCTGCCGCTGCCCGGCACGTACACCGAGGTGTTGTCGGGGCTGACCGCCAGGCGATGGGGAAAGCCCAGCCCCGGCGTGGTGGTGGAGTCCCGCGGGGCCAGCGCCCCGCCGGCGCTCCGGTCGAGCCGGGCGATCGCGTGGTCGGTGGAGCCGACCGCGTAGACGGACAGGCCGTCGGGGCTGACGGCCACGCCGTAGGCCTGCTGCAGCCCCTCCAGGGTGACCCCGCAGCCGGCGCTGCCGCCGACGTCTTCGACGCACCCCTGGGGACTGAGCCCTCCGTTGACGTCGCGGTTGAAGCGCGCGATCGCAGAGTCGCCCTGGCTGGCCACGTAGACGGACTTGCCGTCGTCGCTGACAGCCACGTCGCGGGCGCCGCCCAGGCCCTGCTGGGTGTTGCCGACTCCGCAGTCGACGCCGCCGACGTCGGAGATGCAGCCCCCGGGGACGAGCGCGCCCGCTTCACTGCGGGCGAAGCGCACGATCGCGTCCTCTTCGCGTGAGACCACGTACACCGATTTGCCGTCGGGGCTGATCGCCACGGCTTGGGCGTCGAAGAGGCCCTCCTGTTCCCCCGCGCAGGCCGCCGGGGCACCGACGTCCTCGATGCAGCCCTGGGGGACGATTTCGCCGGTGACGGGTTCGACGTTCGGGCGGTCGAAGTGCACGATTGCGTGGTCGCCGCGCGAGGCGACGTAGACGGACTTGTTGTTCGCCGCGATGTCGTTGGCCTGCAGCAGACCCTCCTGCGTCATCGCGCAGCCCGTGGCCGACGGATCGCCGGCGTCGGCGATGCACCCGGCGGGCGTCAGTTTGCCGTCTGGGGCGCGGTTGAAGCGGACGACCGCGTGGTCTTTCTCAGAGGCGACGTAGACCGATTTTCCGTCGGGGGTGACGGCGACTCCGATCGCGCCGTCGAGGCCCTGCTGGGTCTCCCCACAGCCGGCCGCATCGCCGACGTCGGCGATGCACCCCTGCGGGGTAACCGCTCCGGTGGCAGGGTCGCGACTGAAGGTCACGATGGTGTCGCTGCCGTTCCCGACCACGTAGACGGATTTGTTGTCGGGGCTGACCGCCACGTCCCAGGCTCCGATCAGGCCGGTCGCGCTGCTCGCCCCGAGCGGGCTGAGGGCACCGACATCGGCGCCGGCGCTGGCCGGGAAGACCCAGAGCGCCAGCACCGCACCGCAACCCGCGACCACGCGTCTCATCGGCTGCATCCTAGTGGTCCTCAGCGACTTCGAGCGAGCAGCGGGCATGCGCGAATTTCCTCTGCGGCGCGAGCGCTACCGAGTCGTCGTCCCATGGTTGGGTAGGAGGCCGATCTGCTCACTCGGTCGCCGTCGGGCTAGCTACGCTGCGACGTGCTCGCCTGCTGGCACGTAGTGCTCTAGCTCGGCGTCGTGGCCGAGGGCAAAGGGAACACCCTCTTCGGCGAGCTTGACGACCTCGGAGTAGGTGTCGCCAGCGGCCGACCAGCCGTCAACGTCGGGGGACTCGGCCCACCAGCCGTCTGCCTCGTGGTGATAAATGACGCGTACGGTTTCCATTGATCTCTCCGCTCAGAGTAGCTTCAAGGCGTCGTCTTCGGCAAGCCCTGCGTCGCGGGTCAGAATCTTGCGGACGAGGCCGGAGGGAATTGTGGCTTTATCGTGGAAGGCGAAGGTCAGCGGTGGCCGTCCTGGTGCTTCCATGCGGCGATGCGAGCCGGATTGGCGCACGACTCGGTAGCTGAGTGGCTTGCGTTCGAGGACGGCAAGCAGGCGCTTCGCTTTCATCGACGGGAACTGGCTCACGGCGCGGCGACCCTAGCGATGGGTCCGGATCGCCGTCCCGAAGGGCCGAGCTGTGCCACCGTCGTGCCACCCTCTGCCACCCAAACAACCGGATTCAGCCGGAGACAATCGGATTTAAACGCGGCTTTGTGGAGGCTCCGCAAACCCCTCTGTAGAGCCAGATTCGGCTCTATAAGCGGAGGGGGTGGGATTCGAACCCACGAGACACCCGAAGGCATCTAACGGCTTTCAAGGCCGCCGCATTCAACCGCTCTGCCACCCCTCCGGGCATTCAGACGGTGCGTCGATGCTAGCCGCAAATGTATGGACGGAAGGGCGGCAGCAAGCGGGTGGGCGGTGATTGGATAGGGGGATGCGGCGGCTGCTCATTCTCGCCTCGGCGATGATCTTCTTCGACGTCACGTTCTACGCGGCGATCGCGCCACTGTTGCCGGACTACGTCGATGAGTTCGGGTTGAGCAAGGGGGAGGCGGGAATCCTCGCCGGCGCCTACGCGGCGGGGACGCTGCTCGCTTCCCTGCCAGCCGGCTTCGTGGCGACGCGGGCGGGGCCGCGCCGAACCGTGATCGGCGGCCTGCTCCTGCTCGGGATCTCGAGCGTCGCTTTCGGCTTCGCGGGCGAGATCGCCCTGCTCGATGCGGCGCGCTTCGTCCAGGGGGTGGCGGGGGCGCTGATCTGGGCTGGCGCGCTGACGTGGCTGATCACCACGGCTCCGCCCGAGCAGCGTGGCTCGGTTATCGGCACCGCGCTCGGCACGGCGGTTGCCGGCGCGCTGGTCGGCCCGGTCCTCGGCGCGCTGGCCGCCGAGGTCGGCACCGAGGTCGTGTTCGGCGCGGTGCTGGGTATCTCCCTCTTGCTTGCCGTGGCCGCCTCGCGCTTGCCGGAAGCGGGTCCATCGGAGCATCAGCCGCTGCGCGAGGTGGCGGCGGCGATCGTCAGCCGGCCTGTCCTCACCGCGACTGCGTTCGTCGCGGTGCCCTCGTTGACGTTCGGTGTGGTCGAGGTGCTGGTGCCGTTGCGCATCGATGACCTTGGCGGCGGCCACGTGGCGATCGCCGGCGGGTTCATCGTCGGCGCCGGATTGGAGGCAGGGCTAGCTCCCCTCGCGGGTCGCTACTCCGATCGGGTCGGGCGGCGCACCCCCTTCGTCACTGGCATAGGCATCTGCGCCGTGGCGATGGTTGGGATCGCGGCGGCGCAGGCCCTCGTTCCGGTGCTCCTGGCCCTGGCAATCGCCTCCTTGGGCGCCGGCATCTGTTTTGCGCCGGCCCTGGCGATGCTTTCGGAGGCGGCCGACTTGGGCGGGCTCCAGCAGGGCTTTGCCGCGGGCCTCTCGAACATGGCCTGGGCGGCTGGCCAAACCGCAGGGGCGTTGGCGGGGGGAGGGGTGGCGAGCGCTACCGGCTACGCCGTGCCCAGCCTTGCGGTCGCGATGCTGCTCGTATTCACCTCCGCCTACGCGCTTCGCGCCCTGGTCTCGCCGCAGGCGCAGCCGGTGCGGGGCTAGCGTTACGCCGTGGCCGATACCTGGCATAACTGGAGCGGGGACCAGCGATGCTCGCCGGCCGAGGTCGTCCGGCCGCACGACCGCGATGCGCTGGTGACGGCAATCGTCGTGGCAGTGGAGGCCGGGCGTACGGTCAGCGTTGCCGGCAGCGGCCACTCATTCACCGAGGCGGCGATGACTGACGGAACGATGGTCGACGTCGCCGGCCTGAGCGGTGTGATCGATGCGGACCCCGCCCAGGGCCTGGTCAAGGTCGGCGCCGGGACCGTGCTCGCCGAGCTCAACGAGGAGCTGCACCGGCTCGGCCTGGCGATGGAGAACCTCGGCGACATCGATCGCCAAACCATCGCCGGGGCGATCTCCACCGGCACCCACGGCACCGGCGCGAAGCTGCGCAACATCTCGGCCCAGGTCGAGGCGGTGGAGGTCGTCACCGGCGATGGCGGCGTCCGCGATCTGGATGGGACCACGCCCGATCTGCTTCGCGCTGCCCGGGTCAGCATCGGCGCGCTCGGCGCGATCTCGGCAGTGACGCTGCGCTGCGTGTCCTCCTTCGTGCTCGAGCGGATCGACTCGCCCCAGCCGCGCGACGAGGTCCTCGACAGCTTCGAGCAGCGCGCCGAAGGCCACGACCACTTCGAGCTCTTCACCTTTCCCTACGCCGACTCGGCCCTGGTGCTCGAACGCAACCGGGTCGAGGGACCACCCCGGCCGCGCGGCCGGTTCGCCTCCTACCTCAACGACACCGTGATCGAGAACTGGGCGCTGGAGGCGCTCTCCGCCACGGGCAAGCTCGTTCCGGCGGCGATCCCGAGTCTCTCCCGCCTCGCCGCGGCGCTGGCCTCGGGCGGCAAGACGGTCGATCGCAGCGATCGCGTCTTCGCCAGCGAGCGTCGCGTCCGCTTCACCGAGATGGAGTACGGGGTGCCGCGCGAGCACGGCCCCGCAGCGGCCCGTCGGGTGATCGAGTGGGTGTGCTCCAATCGCTATCCCGTCTTCTTCCCGATCGAGATGCGCGTGGCGGCCGGCGACGACGCTCTGCTTAGCCCTTCTTACGAGCGCGACACCGCATACATCGCCGTCCACCAGTACCGCGGCATGGAGTGGCGCCCTTACTTCGAGGCGGTCGAGGAGATCATGCGCGACTACGGTGGGCGGCCGCACTGGGGCAAGCGCCACTTTCAGACCGCCGCGACCCTGGCACCGCTCTACCCCGATTGGGAGAAGTTCAGGACCGCGCGCGACGAGCTCGACCCAGGCCGCGTTTTCGCCAATGAGTACGCGACCCGCGTCCTGGGCTAGCCGTCTAGAGGAAAGCCTTGCCCTCGCCTCGGTAGGTAGGCACGACGTCGACGATCTCGCCGCCCTCGACCAGGTGCAGGGCGTCGAAGCGCTCGCAGAGCTCGCCCGCCTTGGCGTGGCGCATGTAGGCACGGTCGCCGATTGAGAGGCTCGCGGCCGGGGCGCCGAGCAAGGGGGTCTGCACCTCGCCGGCGCCCTCCTCCTGATCGAGGCGCAGGCCGGCGGGTAGCCAGGGCACCGGCAGCCTGCTCGGGTCGCCGCTGCCGGAGGCGAGGTAGCCACCGCCGAGTGCCGTCGCCACGCCCGCTGCCGGCTTGCGCACGATCGGCAGCGCGAAGCCAGCCGCCGGGGTCAGCGAGAAGCGGCTGTAGTGATCGAAGAGGGCGGGGGCGTAGAAGCCGGAGCCCGCGGTCAGCTCGGTGACGAGCTCCTCGGCAGCGGTCAGCTCTAGGCTGCCGGTGCCGCCGCCGTTGACGATCGGCAGCGGTGCGAACTCGCGGATCGCGGTGACGATCGCGCCCCGCCGCTCGGCAAGCTCTGCGGCGGAGCGGCGCTGCATGAAGCGGATCGCGCTGCCACGCAGTCGTCGCCCGGGGGGACGGTCGCCGACGCCGGCGATCTGACCCTCGTAGGACATCAGCGCGGCCAGGTCGAGTTGTGGGCGCTGATCGATCTCACGGGCAAGGGCGACGGCCTGCTCGACCGTGTGCACGGGGGAGCGCTTCGGGCCGACCTTGGTCCTGCCGCCGAGCGCCCACCAGCTGGCGTCTACGTCGATGCAGACCCTCACTGGCGGGGCGCCGGCGCCGAGCACCGACTCGATCGCGTCGACGTGCTCGCTGCAGTCCACCATCACGATCGGCGCGCTCTCGGGATTGGCGGCGGAGCGCAGCGCCAGCTCGCCCAGCGCCTCGACATCGGCGGTCGGGTAGGCGAGCAGCAGGTTCTCGAAACCCTGCTCGGCCAGCCACAGCGTCTCCGGCAGGGTAAAGGTCATCTGCCCCTCAAAGCCAGCGTCGCTGCCCAGGATGCGCTCCTGCAGGGTCCGGCAGCGCAGCGACTTGCTCGCCACCCGGATCGGCTTGCCGCCCGAGCGTCCCAGCATCTCCGTCGCGTTGGTCGCCATCGCGTCGAGGTCAACGAAGGCAAACGGCGCCTCGACCTCGGCGAAGATCGCCTCGTAGCGCTCGTAGACCTGATCGATCGCGGGATTCACGGATTCGAGACTAACCGCGCCGTCTCCCGGAGCCCGGCGCTATGGTTTTCCTCGCCCGGAGAGGTGGCCGAGTGGCTGAAGGCACTCGCCTGCTAAGCGAGTAGGGGGCGCAAGCTCTCTCGAGGGTTCGAATCCCTCCCTCTCCGCTAGTCGCCGGTTGGGTATTGGCGCTTGCGCCCAAGCGGTAGCCGTTCGAACGCCCGCACGAAAGGGGAGAACGGCATTCCGACCCCAGCGGCGCTCCAGATCTGAAAGGTCACAAGGACCCAGCGGGCGAAGCCGATGCCGCCGGCGACAGCGAACAGCCAAATCAAAACGATGATCTCGGTTGCCCAGTCGTTCGCGATCGCGGTCACGGTTCCACACCCCATCGCCGCCGCGTTGGTGAAGAGGAGCAGCACTGCGACGGAGATGTAGGTTGATGTCACCGTCCGCCACGGCGCGTCGGCTTTTCGCCGCCAGCTCTCCCAGCGAAGCGGCGCTGCCTGGTCTGTTGGTTGGGGCGCGAGCGACTGGTTGAGGATCTGCTCTTGGTCTCCGCAGAACTCGACCGCGCGGAGCATGCGAACGACCTCGCCGAGCCACATCGTGAGAATCCACCAGCTCAGCGGTACGAGAGCGAAGAAGAGCGCGGGCGCGATCGCCTGCTCCCAGGAGATGAAACCTGCGCCGAAGACAGCGACCAGCGCGGCCGAGCCAAAGGTGAGGGTGGTGTGCTGGTTGTTGATTGCGCTTAGAAGCTCGTCCCGGGCCGAGATGTGCTCCGCGAGTTGGGCTTCGAATACGCGCTCGGAACGATCCATTGCCCCCTTGTATACCTATCCAGGGGCCTAGGCGCCCGAGATTCAGGTGTGGCGGGAGCGGATGACGACGCGGGCGCCGCGCGAGGGGATCATCGTCACGTTGCGGTGAACAGCGTGCTCGGGGGCGGGGTCGTCGGCCTCGAGGTCGAGTCGGCGCGCCATCGTCTCCAGCACGACCCGCTGCTCGGCCATTGCCAGCGCCGCGCCGAGACAGCGGCGGATGCCGCCGCCGAAGGGGATCCACTCGTACGTGCCAGGCTTGCGGCCCCCAGCGAAGCGCTCGGGGCGGAACTCGAAGGGCTCGGGGTAGAGGTCCTCTCGGTGGTGGACGAGGAGGATGCTCATCAGGATTGGGGTCTCGGCCTCGACCGCGTAGGAGCCAAATTGCCATGGCAACATCACCCGCCGGCCGATGATCGGGATCACCGGCCGGGAGCGCATTCCCTCGACGATCGTCGCCTCGATCTGCTCGGTCGCGTCGCCCTCGCCACGCACCGCGTCGAGCAGGGCCTCGTGTGCTGCCGGGTTGCGGACCAGTCGCTCCCAGGTCCAGGCCAGCGAGTTGGCGGTCGTCTCGTGACCGGCGAGGACTAGAGTCAGCAACTCGTCGCGCAGTTCTTTGTCGCTCATCTCCTCGCCCTCCTCGGTGCGCGCCTGCAGCAGCAGCGAGAGGATGTCGCGGCGGTCGCCGAGGTCGTCGGCGCGGCGGCGCTCGGCGATCACTGCGTAGGTCGCGCGGTCGAGAATGTCCAGGCCAACCTTCATCGGCCCGACCGGCTCCTCGCGGTTGAGGTTGATCAGTTCGACGACCTGCGCGAAGGGAAGAGTTGACGCTTCGACCACGCGCTTGGTCATCTGTCGCAGCCGGTACTCCGGCGCGCCCCGCTCCGGCACCCCCTCGATGCCGAAGATTCCGGCCATGATCACGTCGAGCGTGATCGCCTGCATGTGTGGAGCGAGGGCGAAGGGGCGACCGATTGGCCAGCGCTCGATCTCGCGCTCGGCCGCGTCGGCAATCAGCTGTGTGTACTGCTCGATCGCCTCGCCGTGGAAGGGCGGGAGCAGCAGTTTGCGCTGGCGCATGTGGCGGGGCCCAATCGCGGTGAGGACCGAGTTCGGGCCGACCACGGGCCGCAGCGGCGACTCACCCGTCAGCGAGGGCGCCTGCTCGGGTTTGGCGGTGAAGAGCGAGCGCACGTGGTCGGGGTGGCTGGTGATCACCGGCCCAGGCCCCGGCAACGCGGAGCGCAAGCGAAAGACTTCGCCGAGCTCGCGCCGGGCGCGAAAGACGAGCTGGATCTGGCGCTGGTTGAAGCGCAGCGTCTGCAGTAGCCGCGGTTGGCGGATCGCCGGCGGCTCTGGCAGGCCGACCCCTGCGCCTGGGTCAAGCGGACCGGACGGAGAGGGCGACGCCTCGCCGATGAGGCCGTCGGTGGCAGAGGGATTCAGCGGCGCGTCGGCTTCGGCCAGCTGGGTCACTGAATCAGTGTTACACAGATCGATGTCACATCAAGCAGCCTCTACAGTCATGTGACGTATGCACAGCAGGCGGACCAAGATCATCGCGACGGTCGGTCCCGCGAGCTGGGATCTTCAGGTTCTGACGGAGCTGATCGGCGCCGGCGCTGACATCTTCAGGCTCAACTTCTCCCACGCCGATCGGGAGCGGCACGCGCGCACGGTCGAGTCGATCCGCGCGGCCGCCGAGCGGGTCGGGCGGGAGGTGGCGGTGCTAGGCGACCTTCCGGGGCCGAAGCTGCGGATCGGCGAGCTGCGCGGCGACGTCGCCGAGCTGGAGACCGGTATGCACGTAAAGCTGACGCCGCAGGCGGTCGAGGGGGACGAGGGGACGATCCCGGTCGATTGGCCCGGGGTCAGCTCGCTGCGTGAGGACGAGCTCGTCTACCTCGCCGACGGCTCGATTCGCCTGCGCGTGGGCGAGGCCGGGGACGGCGGGGTCGACGCCGAGGTCGAGGTCGGCGGCACGCTCTCTTCGCATAAGGGGATGAACATCCCCGGTTTCACCGCCCAGGCAGCGACCGACGGCGACCTCGGCTGGGTCGAGTTCGCCGTAGAGCAGGGGATCGACCTCCTGGCGATGTCGTTCGTCTCTACTGCGGCTGACCTCGAGCCGGTCAGTGAGCGGCTGCGGTCGCTTGACTCCGACATTCCCCTGATCGCCAAGATCGAGAAGGGGCAGGCAGCCGAGCGGGCTGAGGAGATCGTCCGCGCGGCGAGCGGCGGGATCATGGTTGCGCGTGGGGACCTCGGGATCGAGCTGCCGCTGGCGGAGGTGCCGGTCGTACAGAAGCGGCTGATCCGGGCGGCCGGCAAGGGCTCCAAGCCCTCGATCACGGCGACGCAGATGCTCGCCTCGATGGTGACCGAGCGGCGACCGACCAGGGCCGAGGTGACCGACGTCGCCAACGCGATCTTCGACGGCACCGACGCGGTGATGCTCTCCGAGGAGACCGCTGTCGGCCGCCACCCGGTCGAGGCAGTGCGTGTGATGGACCAGATCGCCCGCGCGACCGAGCCCGACCTTCCCTACGGCGAGTGGCTCTTCACCCGCACCGACCAGGCGACCCAGGACGTCGCCGACTCAGTCGCCCAGAGCGCGGTTGGAGCCGTCTACCGCCTCAACCTCGCGGCGCTGGTCGTGCCGACGCGGAGCGGCCGCACCGCGCGCCTCGTCTCCGCCCACCGGCCGAATGTGCCGGTGCTGGCGATCTCGCCGCGAGCCGAGACGGTGCGACGGCTGAACCTGCTCTTCGGCGTCACCGCGGTGCTCAGCGAGCACGAGGAGGAGGTGCGCGAGCTGCTCGACGATTGCGCTTCCCTGGCGGTGCGGCACGGCATCGCCCGCTCGGGGGACCTGGTCGCGATCGTCGCCGGCATGCCGGACCAAGAGCTGGGGACGAACTTATTTGAGGTGCATCGGATCCCCTGATCGATAGGCTGCCGCGGCAGTGACCGACTTCGACGCGATCGCGCAGGGGATGACGCAGGCGGTGCCCTTCGCCGGGTTCCTCAACCTGGAGGTGACGAGCGTTGCGCCGGGCGAGGCGGTCGTCGTCCTGCCCGAGCGGGACGAGCTGAAGAACCACGTCGGCTCCCAGCACGCCGGCGCTCTCTTCACCGCCGCTGAGGCCGCCTCCGGCGCGGCCTTCGTCGGTGCTTTCGCTGAGCGGATGGGCGAGGTGACGCCCTTGGCTCGCAGCGCCGATATCTCCTACGAAAAGATCGCCAAGGGGCCAATCGAGGCGCGGGCGAAGCTGGGCGTTCCCGCCGCCGAGGCGCTGGCCACGCTCGATGCCGAGGGCAAGGTCGTATTTCCCTGTGAGATCGAGATGGTCGACGCCTCCGGCCTCAGAGTCGCCACGGCGACCGTTCACTGGCACGTGCGGCTGAACAAGCCGACCGCCGAGTAGGGCCGGGCATGGCGCTGGTCCGGCTCGAGCGCGAAGAGGGTGGCCTGGCCGTCGCAACCTTCGACAGCCCGCCGCTCAACCTCTTCAACCGCGAGCTGTTCGAAGACCTACGGGCTGCCGTCGCCGCGGTCGAGGCAGAGCCGCCGCGGGCGCTGCTTTTCCGCGCCGAGGGGCGTGCCGTTTCCGGCGGCGTCGACGTGCATGAGTTCGACGGCCTCACGCCGGAGACGGGCGGACAGCTCTGGGACGATCTGATCGGCACGGTCGAGCGGGTTGAAGCGCTGCCGTTGCCGGTCGTCTTTGCCGCCCACGCGCTGACCTTGACTGCGGCCTTCGAGCTGGCGCTCGGTTGCGACCTGATTCTCGCCGCCCGCTCGGCCCAGTTCGGCCTGGTCGAGAAGGTCGTCGGCCTGACCCCGTCGATGGGCGGGACCCAGCGCCTCGCCGAGCGCGCCGGCAGTGGCCGCGCCCGCCATTTCGTAATGAGCGGCGAGCTCTTCGGCGCCGAGGAGATGGAGCGCTGGGGAGTCGTCAACCTGCTCTTCGAGGACGAGGGCTTCGACGAACGCGCCCTCGCTTACGCGGCGGACCTTGCCGCCGGCCCGACCAAGGCCCACGCGATGACCAAACACATCCTGCGCCGCTTCCGCGAAGGCGGCATCCCCGCCGCCGACCAGGCCGTCCGCGATGACGCCGCCGACCTCTTCGCCACCGAGGATCTCCAGCGTGCCGTCAAGACCTTCCTCGACAAGGGCCCCGGTCACGCCGAGTTCCAAGGCCACTGATCGCATAACAGGCGCCAGCCTGGCCCCATAGAATGCCCCGAAGAGGTGATTCAGCCTCAAACCCGCGCCCGTAGCTCAGTTGGATAGAGCGTCGGTCTACGAAACCGAAGGTCACAGGTTCGAATCCTGTCGGGCGCGTTCGGTGTATCCCGCTTGGGGAGTGGGCTTCCTGCGTTTTGGGGATCGTGTAGGAGGGCGAAAAACGGCCGTGGGGCAACGCCTGGGGCAATGTGAGAAGCGAGTGAGGTTCGGCGGCAGGCCTTGAGACGGGTCTCCCGTCCACCTACGTTCGGCTCGACAAGTCTGAAATAGCGGCCCCGGCGGCGCGGTAACGCCCCGGGGCCTGGCACCGAAGACCAAGCTTCGATGCAGGGAGACGGTACCCGCCGTCCCGTCATGGGATGCATCGCGGGCGTCCTCGGTGCCCGATCCGAGAGGAGGGGCGCCGATGCCCAGCAGCACCGCCACGATCAGCAGGGACCAGCGCGACGGCCTTTACGCGCTGGTGCGGAATCACCTCGGCGGCCTCAGCGACGTCTTCGTGGAGATGGAGCAGCGCAAGGACTTCGACGCCGCCGAGCGCCTCGGCCGCGAGTTCGCCGAGGACTTCCGGCTGCTGGAGGACATCGGCTGGCAGCCGAACGACGGCCGCGAGTCGGTCGCCCTGACGATGCCGCTCGGGGAGCTGTCCGAGCTGCTCCAGCGGCTCCAGAACGAAGCTGAGCGCCTGCTGACCGAATCGCCTGCCGAGCGCAGGTCGAGGGAGGAAGACGAGGAGACGAACAGGCGGTTCCGCCTCGGTCACGACGCCTGCGAGGGCGTTCTGGCCGACCTTGATCGCGAAGGCGGCTGATCCATGGAGCCCTCGCCCGAGGTCGCCGCCCGTTTCGCTCGGAACCTGCGCCGCTGCCGCGAACGCGCCGGGCTCTCCCAGGAAGAGTTGGGCTACCGAGCCCAGCTCCACCGCACGCAGGTCAGCTCTCTGGAGCGCGGCGTGCGAACGCCCCGCATCGACACGGTCCTGAGGTTGGCGGGCAGCCTCTCAGTGCCAGTGAGCGATCTGATCGATGGCCTCGAATGGACGCCGGGGTATGTCGAGGTCGTCGGTGGAGGATTCGAGATCACCGAGCGGCCGGAGTTGAAAGCCGCATGACCTTCCAGAGCTACGACAGCAGCATCTTCAAAGCTCAGTTCGCAGAGAACCTGACCCATTGCCGCAAGCGCGCTGGTCTCAGCCAGGAGAAAGTCGCAGCCCGCGCCTCGATCAGCCGGGGCGCGGTCAACAAGTACGAGAAGGAAGCCAACGTCCCCAGCCTCGACATCGTGATCCGGCTCGGCGGCGCGCTCTCGATCCCGCCCGCCGACCTCCTTGACGGCATCGCCTACCGGCCCAGCTTCGTCGGCATGGGACCGGGCGAGTACAACATCTCGGAGGCCGATCCAGGCGCCTAAACCGAGCAGGTGCTCGCTTCGCTCTGCGTTCGTTCCGTACTTCGTTTCGCGCTTCGTTCTGTAGTTCGCCCGGTGGTTCGCACCGGGGTTCGTACAGAGGTCCGCACTGGGGTCCGCGTCGGGGTCCGCACTGGGGTCCGCACCCAAAATCCAGCTCGTACTGCGGCTCGCTCTATAGCTCGCACTGCGGCTCGCACGGCACTTCGCACTACGGCTCGCATTGTGGCTCTCGGCAACGTCCTCTGGTCCGCTTGTCGCCTAGCTTTTCGGAGCTCCTAAATCGCTGACATCTATCCCGAAGGCATCTAGTCCGTGATCGATCCTCTCCGGTGGTTGCCGCCCAAGCGCGGGATCGTCCCGCCGCCGTCAGCCTCGCCGTAGCTCTGCTGACCTTCGCCTCCGGTTCCCGCGCGCCTCGCTGTCGCTCGGCGCTTTGCACCTTGTAACGTTTTGTCCGTCAACGTCAAACGGGGCGGCGTCGCGCTAACGACCCGCCCCCGGCTCACGAGGTGGAAGCTCATGAGCGTTTCCCAGGATACGTCGACCCCTGCGGCCAATCCAGGTTGCGGCGACAAGCGGCGTCTGGTCAAGACCAAGACCCCCGGCGTCTTCAAGCGCATCGATGGTGATGGGCATGTCGTCGGCTACGTCGCCGTCATCCGTGTGGCTGGCAGGCAGCGAAAGCGCAACGCCCGCACCTACGAGGCGGCGCGAAGGATCAAGCGCGAGAGCGAGACCGACCGCGACCGCGGCGAGCTGCAGGAGCGCACGACGATCACCTTCCTGCGCTTTCTCGATCAGTGGGTCGAGCGCTATCGCGGCCAGGGGAGGCGCGGCTTCCGCGAGAACACCCGCGACGAATACCGCCGCTTGATCGCCGCTTACGCCCGTCCCTACTTCTCCGGCAGGCTGAAGCTGGTCGACGTGACGACGTACGACATCGCCCGCTTTCTGGACTGGCTCGCCGACGAGAGCGCACAGGGCCGTCGACTCGCGGACAGCACGGTTGCCAACATCGCCAATCCGCTCCGCGCCGCTCTGGCCACGGCGAAGCGCGAGGGCCTGGTCCGCCACAACCCAGCGCAGGGCCTGCCGCTGCCTCACCGCGAGCAGATCGCCGACGAGGAGGACGAGGTCAAGGTCTTCAGCCGCGAGCAGCTCTCCGCGGTCCTAACGATGGCGCCTGAGCGCCACAGGCTGCTGTTCGAGCTCCTGGCGACCAGCGGCCTTCGGATCAGTGAGGCGATCGCCCTCCAGCGCCTGCACCTCCAACTCGACGCCGACAAGCCCGAGGTCTGCGTCCGCCGGGCCATCGTCCGCGAACGGATCGAACCGCCCAAGAGCAAGCACGGTCGCCGAGAGGTCCGCCTACCGCCATCCCTGGCGGCGAAGCTCCGCGCCCATTTTGCCATCCAGTCCGATCAAGACTCGACCGCCCTCGCCTTCCCCAGCGAAGCAGGCGGCCCGCTCGACCCCGGCAACCTCCGCCGCCGCGTCCTCAAGCCGCTGGCAGAGGAGGTCAACGCCCCCTGGGCGGGCTTCCACACGTTCCGCCACACCTTCGCCTCGCTCCACCTCAGCCAAGGCACCAACCTCCTCCAACTAAGCCGCGCCCTCGGCCACCACTCACCCGCCTTCACGCTGACCCGCTACACCCATCTCCTACCCGGCGATGAGGCGCCTGCACTCGACCTTCCTTCCCCAGGGCTTACCTCCGAGCTTCGGGTCAAGATCTTCCCGTGATCACGGTCGGGCCTAGAACCAGGACGGGACAGCGGCACCGGCTACTTCGTGAGGGCCCTGGCAATCCTGTCTGCGGCGTCCCCCGGTGCCTCATGCTCCCAGACCCTGACCACGGCCCATCCGGCTGCGCTGAGCTCAGTCTCGTTGAAGCGATCACGTTCGATGTTTCGAGCGATCTTCGCGTTCCAATAAGTGGCATTGGTTCTTGGGCTCGTGCCGTGCTCGGGACATCCGTGCCAGAAGCAGCCATCGACGAAGACGGCAACCTTCTGGCGACGGAACACGATGTCGGCCCGGCAGCGCAGGCTCTTCAGTGGTCCGGTATCGATTCGATACCGGAGGCCACGCCGATGCAGCTCAGACCTGAGGGCAAGCTCAGGGCGAGTGTCGCGCTTCCGATTGCCCTGCATGACCGCTCTGGTAGCGGGCGAAGAGGCCGAGGGCGCTTTGGGAACGATGGTGCCCCCTCTCTTGGCGCTCGTTCCATCGGAGCGGCTTTCTAGGTTGGCGGGCATGGATGCGATCTCTCTTTTCTCAGGTGCGGGCGGTCTCGACCTTGGATGCGAGGCGGCTGGCTTCGAGACGGTCGCGGTTGTGGAGGCCGATGAGACTGCGCGCGAGACGATCCTCTCAAATCGCTCTGAGTTCTTTCCGCAGTTGAGAGATGAGGCCGTGTTCACCGACATCCTCCAGGCCGATCCGCGCGACCTTCTTGAGCGATGCGGACTAGAGCCGGAAGAGGTGTCTCTGCTGCATGGAGGCCCGCCCTGTACCCCCTTCTCCAAGTCCGGCTACTGGCTTGCCTACAAGCGGGCAGGGGAAGACCCCCGAGCGAGCCTCCTAGATGAGTACGTCCGCATGTTGCGCGGCATCAAGCCGCAAGCCTTTCTGATGGAGAACGTCTATGGGCTCGCCTATCGCAATCAGAACCGCGCCGTGCTCGAGCGGTTCCTACGGGCGACTCGCAGGGCTGGGTATGCGGTCGAGTTCCGAATCGTCCTCGCTGCGGATCTGGGCATCCCTCAGCTCCGACAAAGGCTCTTTTGCGTTGGGATACGTCGCGATCTGATCCCAGGCTCTCAACGAGGCTGGAGCTTCGAGTGGCCTGAGCCCACCCATTCGGGGCCGCACGAGACGCGCACCGGCTGGAATGAGGACCTACCGCTCCACGTAAGCGCTGGACAGGCCCTTGCATCTCTTGCCGATGAGCTCAATCCACCCGAGCCCGAGGAGATCGTGAAAGGCACCTATGCCGGTGCTCTTCGATCGATTCCGCCCGGCGAGAACTATCTCTTCTGGACGGCCGAGCGCGGCCATAAGAAGCCCCGATTCGAGTGGCGCTCGCGCTACTGGAGCTTCCTGCTGAAGCTTCACCCGGATAAGCCGTCCCCGACTATCCAGGGACAGCCCGGACCGTGGGTGGGGCCGTTCCATTGGGACAACCGGCGCCTTCGGGTTGCCGAGGTCAAGAGGCTGATGACCTTTCCCGACACCTTCACGGTCCTTGGATCTAGGAGGGAGCAGCAACTTCAGCTCGGCAACGCCGTCCCACCCGAGCTCGGAGCCGCGGTAGCAACCGCCATGGCCGACGAGCTCAGGCGCCTGGGTTGCTCTCCTCCGTCTGGGCTCGCGTTGGCCGCTTAGAAGTCCCCGCGACGAGGTCTCATCCCCGGTGTCGGAGGGTCAGGCTAGCTTTCCGGCAATGGGAATCAGGCTTGAGGACCAAACGCTGCTCCTTACGCTCGACGAGGCTCTCGCGCTCGCGCGCTCCACTGAGGAGCTGCCGGCGGTGTGGATTGCCCGTGTCGATCGACTCGGTGGGTTGGGAGTAAAGACTTACATCGCAGCACTCGGTGGCGCGCTCTTTGCGAAGGCGGCCGATCCGCGGGTGGACAGCCTCGCCCAGGATGAGGCAGCTGGCCCGCGGGGCTACAGCCTGCGGAAGGCAGCCGAGTTTCTCGCCCAGCAGAACAACGGTCGTTACCACCTCGGGGCGGAGGGACGCTGGCCCCTGAACAACCGGCCGTTTCTTGGGGGTCCAGCGCGGATAGATGAGTTCACGAAGATCTCAGGAAGGGCCCGGCCTGCATACGAAGCCTTTCTCGACGGGCTTCGGGATCTGAACCGACTCGAGCGCGCCGAAGCCCTCACGGCGTTGGCGGCATTCCTTCGCGTTCGAATGGCGGTGCAGAACGCTGAGCGGGAAGCGGTCCGAACGGCACGCCAGATAAGAAGCGATCTCGCTCTTGAGGATCTGGTCGGGATCGTTGATCGGTTTGTCCGGGAAGATCCAGAAGGGGGTAGACGCGCGCAAGCCTTGGCAGCCGCAGTCCTCGACTGCGCCTTTGACGACGTTGAACTTCAGCCGATCAATAGCCCTCATCCTGGCGATGTCCGGGTGCTGTCAGATGACCAAGTCATCCTCGCGGTCGAGGCGAAGCAGCTACCCGTCACGGAGGCTGTGGCGTCTGAGCTGTCCCGCGAGGCGGCCGAGCTGGGTGCGGATCTCGCGCTGCTCGTGGTGATCGCCGAGCAGCATGCGCCGCTCGATCGCGATCGCATTCAAAGAGAGGCATTGCGCGAAGACGGGACGTTGCTCATTGCGTGCGAGAGTGTGTTGGAGCTGATCAGCTCGGTAGCGGTTCTTTCGGGAACGCCAGCCATGCGGATCGAGGCAGACCTAGCTGGGGCAATGGCCGCGAGGCTGCGGGAGATTGGGGTGAGCAAAAAGGGCCAGAATGAGTGGAGGAGGCTGGTAGAAGACCGGTCCTGAGACGGCACGAAAGCAATCCTCCTCGCCCGAGAGGCAACGGAGCAAGGTTCTTACGACGAGATGACTCTTCACACCACCATCACGAAGAAGCGACTGGGAGACCTCCTTCCAGATCCTAAGAATCCGCGATTTCCTGAGGATCAGCGCGAAGCACTCGCAAACGGGGATGAGATCTTCGACTACCTGGCTGACGCCTTCGACGCGTTGCTACTCGCTGAGTCGATCGCTCGTCACGGCTACTTTGCATCCGAGCCGATGATCGTCATGGCCCATGAGGAGCGCTGGTTGGTCCTCGAGGGCAATCGCAGGCTGACTGCGCTGTATGGATTGGCTCGGCCAGATCTTCGAGAGCAATTCGACGACCAGGCCCGCTGGGATGATGCAGCCGAGGAAGCCGAGATAACGCTCGACTTCGAGGTGCCAACGCTGATCGCCGACGCGCGTGAGGACGCTGATGCAGTGATCGGCTTCCGTCATATCGGCAGCGTCTTGGAGTGGAAGCCGTTGCAGCGGGCGCGCTTCCTGGCCTACTTGGTGGATGATCGGCAGGAGACCTTCTTGGAGGCTGCAGACTCGGTTGGTGAGGACGAATCGGTGGTGCGCATGCTCTACAGGAATCAGGGCATCATCGTCAACGCCAGGGAACTAGACCAGCGGGATCTCGCAGCGCGGGCCACCGATCGCTTTGGCATCTTTACTGCTGCGCTCAACCGCACTTCGTTGCGTGACTACATCGGAGCGAAGCCCGTCCCGCAGGTGGAGGAACGAGTCCGTCAACTTGATGAGGACTCGCTCCCACGGCTGGTGGAGCTGGGTTCTTGGCTATTTGGATCCAATGGTGATGAGCGAGTAATTCGGGAGTCCCGCCAGCTCACCATGCTCGCAAAAGTCGTTGCGGATGACCGTGCGCGTGGCGAGCTTCAGCGGACGCGTGACCTGGAGGGAGCCTTCGCAGCGATTGCGCAGACGATTACGCCTGAGCCCGCACGCCTCATGCGCCAATTTGCTACCGGCGTCGGGCACATTCGCTCGGTTGCCAGTCATCTCGAGGTGATCGCCGCGGAGACACGAACGAGCGAACTCGCCGCCGAACTCTCAGAGCTTTCGGGTGAGATAACCGACTCACTTCCAGACGATTAGAGATGTCGCTAGCAATTCCGGAGGGCGAGAACTCTGGCCTGCTCGCAGACTGGGCCGAGGTCAGCTTGCTCACCGACAAGGCCGATGCGTTGAGCGAGGCACGACTGAGCCGACTGCTGCGAGCGGAGGCAAGCGCGGCGGCGGAAGAAGAACTTCAGGGTGGTCCGACGGACTCCACCTCAGACGCCGAGTTGGGAGAGATCGAGGTCTCTCTTCAAGGTGATGAGGCGGACTTCGAGCGCGATATTCGGGTTGAGCTCATTCTTCAGGAAGTCCAGCTTCGAGCGAAGCTTGGTAGACACGTATATCCATTTCGGGTCGAAGAGGACCGAATCGTTCAGGTTGAGGCCTGCGGAGAGTCCGCCTATTGCCTTCTTCTGGCCCTCAGCTCGGCGAACGCTGCCTACCGGGGGGAAGGCAGGGCCCATGAGGTCGAGGAAGCCTTTGACGGCCTGGCGCTCGAAGCAATGCGCCGATACCTCGGGCGCAACGCGGAGGGGCTGAAGTTTTCGAAGAGGTCAAGCGACCCCGAGGATCCAAGCTCCCGTCCGAAGCTCTTTACCGAGGCGATCGATTGGCTTCGAGGTCAACTCGATCTTCGGGCAGGCCTAAAGCGACCGGTTGATGAACCCGCTGAAGAGCCACACTCGGAGTGGGGTGAGCCGCGTCAGGATCAACGGCCGATCCTGAATACCTATCAAGACGGTGGTGTCGACCTTGTCATCTGGTGGAAGTTCAAAGATCGCCGGCCGGGATTTCCCGTGTTGCTCGTGCAGTGCACGGTCCAGTTGACCTGGGAGAGAAAGCTCAAAGACATCTCGGTTGAGCAGTGGGAAAAGTGGATCGATTTCTCGATGGTTCCCCCACAGCGCGCACTCGTCATTCCGTTCAGCGAGGATCCGCGGGACAAGCACTGGGAGGATCGATCTCTGCGTGCCGGTGTAGTAATCGACCGCCTCCGCCTGCTCGAGCTCTTGTCAGAGCTGGAGTGCGAGCAGGTGAAAGATCTCGTAGACACCCAAGCTGCGGACTGGGCGGTCCGGGAACTCAACACGATTGCGTGAGCGCTCTCTGCGGTCGGGAATGCGCGGCCTGGATGGGTTCGCATGCGCGCTGTGAGCAGGCCGGCTTGACGGAAACCGTGTCAGGGTGTTGCAACGGCCGATGATTAACCTGGAACGAGCGGACCGGGCGCGGAGGGTCGTGGGCTGGTCTACGGGCGGGATCTACTGTGTCGGCTTAGGGATTTGCTGCTTCGAGCGCCATCAGCAGACGGGAAGGGAGTTGCTCCTTCTCCACTAGGTAGTCGGCCCATCAATCGTTGGTGCCCGGCTTAGCCGAGGCGGAAAAGCGATGTTTCTTGTTCGACCCAGCTGGTGCCTTCCCAACGAACTCGTTGCTCGGGACGAGCCAGATCGGTCCAAGGTCGAGCGTGGTCGGGTTTGCGACGACGAACAGCATGTAGAGGTCATCTCTTGGGCGAAGCGTGGCGCTGCGAACCTGCGACTGGAATCGCCTCCGCTCAGCTATGCCCTTCGCGGTGGTCAGGCGACTCTTCACTTGCAGCGAAAGCGTCTCGGGTCGATTGCGTCGCTGAAGCACGAGATCTACGCCCTCGTCGTCAACAAGGCTCGTCCACGCGTTTAGCTCGCCGTCGCTCCCCAAGACAGAGAGCGCAGCGATGAGGTGCTCGACGGCCTTGCCCTTCCGACTGGCATCGGCATGGATGGATCGTTCGTCGGTCCCTGCCAAAAGCGTTCCTTAGTCGCCCTCGGCAGGGGATAGCTTTGCGTCGGGATTACCTTCGTGTATTTCGATCTGCCCTGGCCCGGCACGGTCCAATTCGGCATCGAAATCTCCCGGCTGAGGATCGCTGTCGGTCCATGGATCTGTCGTCATCTCCTTGTCCCGGATGTGCGCTTCGAGTTCTTTGATGGTCTGGTTTTGGGCAACGGCGAGTATCGCTTGCGCTCGCAACATCTTTCGGAGGGCCTTCTCTCTTCCGGGGCGCTTGACTCCTCGTCCTAGCTCGTCGGTGGCCATCTGCATCCACGGCACGATGCCCTCGCGCGGCGAAACTGAATTGACGAATGCGATCCCTGCCGCTCGCGTCTTACATTGGGGCTGTTCCTCATGGCAAAGGACGCACAGGGGAACGAGATTGAGCGGATCGGCGGTGCCGCCGTAATAGTGATCCTGCAGGTGGCATCGCTCAAGCCAGCCCCGAGAAGCCTGCCATGCAGCATCGATCGCGCGTGCGGCGGGCCAATAGTCTGGGTAGTCAGCGGCCTCCCGCGATGGGGACAGCCATCCACAGCGGAAGCAAAAGGGCTCGCCCCAGCCAATGCCGAAGCAGGCAAGCTCGGGAAATATCTCACGGAGTCGCTTTTCCCCCAGGCCCTCCCAGGCCCGCGTGATGGTCGCCAGGCCGGGCATCGGCTCCCGCGGTCGCGGGCTGCTCACTGCCTCCCTTTTCACGGGTTCTAAGACTAGTGGCCCTCCCTGGGGCAACAAATGGGGCAACATGCCCCACAGATTCCAGCCGATCCCAGCGGGACTCGATTCGCTGAAAACCGCTTGAAATCGGGCTCCACGTATCCCAGCCGATCCACCGTCTCGGTCTACGAAACCGAAGGTCACAGGTTCGAATCCTGTCGGGCGCGCTGGCGTGGTTTTATCCGCGTTGCGGTGATCGGATCTGGCTCTTGAGCGGGTGTCTCCTTGGCTTCGGCGCTCCGTCCGGGCGGGCGGAGAAGATCTCTCGCCTTGACCTCGGTTCTCGCCGACAAAACAGTTCGTGCGCGGCCGTTCATCAAGTGGGCGGGTGGGAAGACGCGCCTTCTGCCACTTCTGCTGCCGCATGTGCCGGAGACCTTTCGGCGATACCACGAGCCGTTTCTCGGCGGTGGCGCTCTCCTCTTTTCCGTCAATGGGCGGGGAGAGCTACCAGCGCGCGCCAGCGACCTAAACGAGGAATTGGTCAATGTCTGGCAGGTTGTGCGCGATCAACCGGAGGCGCTTCACCGGCGTCTGGCGAGCTATGCGCGCAAAGATTCAAAGGAGTTCTTCTACTCGGTTCGTGGAGAGAGCTATGAGCTGCCGCTTGATCGTGCGGCCCACTTCGTCTATCTCAACAAGACTGGTTGGAACGGCCTTTACCGCGTAAACCGGTTCGGGGAGTTCAACGTTCCCTGGGGCGCACGCGAATTCTCCCCACCGCGCATCGATGCCCTCGAGGCGGTCGCGAGCGTGCTCGCGGACGTGACGATCGATAAGGCTGATTTCCGCGAGGCGCTGGCGCACGCCGAGAGTGGCGATTTCGTTTACCTCGACCCGCCGTACCTCAAGGTCTCCGATACCTCGAAGTTCAACGGCTACACCCAGCAGCGTTTCAGGGAGGCCGACCTAGCCGACCTAGCCGACCTCTTGGCCGACCTCACCGACCGGGGCGTTAGGTGGCTCCTGTCGAACCGGGATCTGCCACAGGTTCGGAGGTTGTTTCCGGACTGCGAGATCGTCCGCTTGACTGTTCGCCGTTCGGTCGCCGCGCAGAACAGGCGCGATGTCGAGCCGGCGAAGTCGCCTGAGGTGATCATCTCTAATCGCCTGGCCCTGCTCTGATGGGCGCGTCCGAGCGGGGGCGGGACTGGCTCGAGGAGCGAGCGAGTCTGCTCACTGCCGCGGGAGACCTCGGCGCGGTGGGGCGCGACGCCGTCCGTGTCGCCGATCTCCTTCTTGCCCGCGCCATGGCCGGCCATCTCGAGCTCCTCCAAGAGCTATCTGGAGGCACTCGACTTGAGCAGGAGCTTCGTGAGGTCGCGCTAGAGCCTCTGCACAGATTAGGCAGAGGTCAACGGAAGAGGAGCGCTGCGGTCGAGGCTGCGCATAGGTGTGCCCGGCGGGTCAAAAGCGAGAACGCCTTTCACCTATGGAGCGAGAGCTCGCAGGCGGGCGATCCGGGACGCAAGGGCCGCGGTGCCTTCTCGACGCCGCCTTCGCTCGGAGCGGTGATGGTGGCCAGAGGTCTCGACCGAGTGGACGTGGCCGCCGGCGAGTTGCCCCTCACCATCGATCCGAGCGCCGGCCACGGCGCCCTCCTCCTGTCGATGCTCGAGGCGCTGATCGAGCGCGAGGTGTTGCCCTCGGTGGCGGTCAAAGCTCTGCATGGCGTCGAGCTGGACTCTCACGCCCGCGAGCTTTGCTGCCTATCGCTCTGGCTCCGCGCAGGCGATTCCCGTGTCGAGCTTGGGCAGATTGCCTCCCGGATTGTCCTTGGCAACGCTTTGACGGCGAATTGGGTAGCGGAGGCGGAGTCGTTCGATGAGGCCGATGAAGACACGCAGCAAACGCCGAATTTCGTCTGGGAGGCTGCCTTTCCGGCGGTCTTTGCAGACGGCGGATTCGATTTGGTCCTTGCCAATCCACCCTGGGAGTCACTGCGCCATGTCCATGCGGAGGATCCAACCGATTGGATGCAACGCCAGGCGACCCGGTCTCGTCTTGCGCGGGAGACGGACACTGGGCGGGGGCTGCCGCCCCTGTACAGCGCGCAGGGTCGTGGCGACCGCAACCTCTATAAGGGCTTTGCCGAGCTGTTCCCACACCTGCTTTCACCCGAAGGGCGTCTCGTCGCCCTGTTGCCTGGCGCATTCTCTTCCGACTTCGGCATGCGAGAGATCAGGCAGCGATACCTCCGCTGTATGTCGTTGGAGCGCTGGACCGGCTTCGAGAATCTAGGTGGATATTTCCCGATAGACGGGCGCTACAAGTTCGGGATCCTCTCGGCCGCGCGCAGCGAGGCCGGCACCTCTGACTTCAAGGTCAGGTTCATGGCAAGAGACGCCAGGGAGGCAACCGCAAGGAACGGTCACATGGTCCTCTCGCGCCGTCAGGTCGGCACGCTCGGCGGACCGAGCACGATGTTCCCCGAGGTTTCGGACCATCGTCAATTGGCGATCCTCGAACGGGCTTTTAATCACGGCTCGCCCTTCTTCGACCCGACGGGATCGCTTGGGGCTATTAGCTACCGGCGCGAGGTGGATCTGACCACCGATCGCAGGGCGGGCCGGTTCGTCCATGTCGATGAGGCACATCGGCAGAACTTCCGACCCGGGCGGACTGGGGTCTGGAGCGATGGCTCGCGCAAGCTGGTCCCGCTGGTGGAGGGGCGGATGGTCTCCTCCTGGGATTTCTTCGAGAAGAGTTGGCTCAGCGGCAGCGGCCGCTCGGCCCGGTGGCGTACCAACGACATCCCTCTATCCGATTGTCGGCCCCAGTTTCTCGCACCACGTCAACGCCTCGACGAGTTTCGCCTCGCCTTTTGTGACGTTACTTCTGCCACCAACACGCGCACGATGCGAGCAAGCTGGGTTCCGTCCTGGCCGTGCGGCAACACGGCGCCTGTGCTCAGCGCCGAGAGTGTGGTGCACTCGCTTGCGCTGCTCGCGGTGCTGAACTCGATGACTTTCGACTGGCTTCTACGCCGCCTGGCCGCGGGCTTGCACCTGAACCGTTTCTACCTCGAAGCGACGCCCCTTCCCCGCATCTCCGAGTCCGATGTGCGCGAGGTCGCCTCATTCGCCGCCGTCACGATGC
The DNA here is from genome assembly GCA_963824215.1 of uncultured Solirubrobacterales bacterium. Lineage (GTDB taxonomy): Bacteria > Actinomycetota > Thermoleophilia > Solirubrobacterales > 70-9 > VRUE01. The sequence goes on from CAWGOE010000001.1 coordinate 835,920, forward strand.
TCACCGGTCGGTGCCGGGGGCTTGCGCCGTCGGAGTTGGTCGAGCTGAAGAGGATTGCGGGCAGTTCACCAAAGCCCCCGTCACCGGCCCAGGTCGAGGCGATCGTCGCCGCTGGTTATGGCCTCGGCGCGAGCCACCTGAGGCAGGTAATGGACTCGAACAGGGATGATCGCAAGGGGCTCTGGCGTTTTTTCGCGGCGAATCCGGGTGCCCTAGAGATTGCTGAGGAAGGGATCGAGGTCCTCGCGTCGCGTTAGGACCCTTCTTCAACCGTTGGTAGTTTCGCCAGCGTGACGCCCCAAAGAGTTACCGGAGTCCTTTGGTGGAAGATGGGAATCTCCCACTTCAAGGCCGTCTACCGTCGCTCGACGCACTCGGGGTACACGAAGGACTTCCTGCAGACCACTCAGGCCATTCGCGACGCCCTGGGCACGATGTTCGAAAGCGAACCCCCTTTTGATCTCCTCTACAAATGGCCAGGGGGCAACTTCCAGGGGAAGATCTACTTCGGCACCGACCGACTCGAGATCGGGCAGTGGACGTCGGCATCAGCTCCGGGGCCATGGCGCATCGGCGATCCACGGTCCGACCCACTCATAACCTTCGAAGGTGACCCGGATGCGACGATCCCTAGCCGCGCAGACGCTCAGTGGCGGGAGCTGCTGGCGCCGTCCGAACCCTGGCTGGCAATGGTGCAGCTTGAGGGGAGCCAGTCCGAGCTTCACCTGAGGGCGTACCTTGGTACTCCTCCCGCCCATCTGCTCGACGCTGGCTTGGACCATGTGCCAACTGAGCTGAGGGGTCGGATGAAGGGAAATGCCGGGCTCGCCGGCAACGATCTTCCAGAGCTCTGGTTCGACCCCGATGAGCTGCGAGATTGCTGGTACCTGCCCGATGATCTTTCGTCGGAGAGTCACGGTACCCCCGTCATTACCCTGGCGAGGAGCGGCGGGACCGATGGCGACTCACCGCTTGGCGCCGAGTACCGAGAGGCGGACGAGTCGAGCAGCTCGGCCGCCCCCGAACCGTTCGAGGTTGATCCCGACGTCCGGGATCGAGGCACCAGAGCACATGCGGTGACCCAGAATGCGCTTTCCGAGGTGGTCAGGCGACGGGGTTTCACGCCAAGGTCGCCCCTGCGGGGTGAGCCCAACTACGACATTGCGTGGGAAGAGGGCTCGGCTTTCGTCGTCGCTGAGGTGAAGAGCGTCACCCACAGGAATGCGGAGAAGCAGTTGAGGCTGGCATTGGGACAGGTGCTTCGCTACAGGAGTCTGCTTCAACCCGATCGCCGTACCGTTCGGACCGTGATTGCGCTCAGCTCAGCTCCCCGCGACGAGGCCTGGGTGGCCCTTTGCGAGGAACACGATGTCGGCTTGATCTGGATGCCGGGCTTGGCAACTGGTTTAGCCAGTTGGCTCGGTGAGCCACTCGGCGCCGGCGCGTGAGCTAGAGCTCGAGGCGGGTGCCCTTGGGGCCGAGGTTGTGGATCGGGGTCTCGCCGATCTGGCTCTGGCAACCCCAGGACTCGTGGATGTGGCCGCAGACGGCCAGGCTGGGGGACTTCTCTTCGATTGCGGCCAGTAGGGCGGGGCTGCCGAAGTGGTCGCCGCTGCCGTTGGCGTCGCAGTGGCCTTTGGGGGGCGAGTGAAGGACGAGGATGGCGCCCCGCGGGCAGGGCGCGAGCAGCTCGGCGGCGGACTTGTCGTCGAGGTCGAAGCTCCACTCCCATGGCGTGACCGGCACGCCGGCGCCGAGGCCGTAGAACTCGGCCCCGTCGATCGTCGTGCCGCTTCCGTGCAGGACCGTTGCAGCGCTCCAGCTGGCGGCCGCCTCGCGCAGCGCGTCCTCGGTCTCGTTGTTGCCGGGCACGAGGATCGTCGGCGCCTCGATCGTGGCGAGCGCTTCGATCGTCTCTCCCAACCCCTCGTGCACCGAGGCGAAGTCGCCCGCTCCGATCACCACGTCCGCCTCGGCCGACATCTCGACCAGAGTTGCCGCTTGGCTGAGGTCGCGGTGGAGGTCGCTGAAGGCGAGCAGTTTCACGACTCAAACCTACCGCCCCCAACAATTACCGCAAGCTGCGGGAATATTTTGCTTTGAAAAAGAAAAATTAGATCAATCGATTGACACTGAGAGACAACTGAATTAGCTTGGCCGCAAAATCGAGCTGCGGATAAACCTACTTTCCGCTCAGGTGAGAACGAGATGGCAAACGACGCCCAAGACAGAGTTTCCGAGCTTCTCTCTCAGCCGACCCCCGAGGGCGCCGAGCCCTTCTCCCACTTCGATGCAGCCGATACCAAGCGCGGTTCGGAGCTGGCCGACGAGCTCACTGCTATCGCGGCGAAGGACGGAGTCGACGCCGCCATCGACCGGGCCTACGAGGTCGCGGAGGGATCGCCGGGCGTCGCGAAGTACGCGCTGAAGCTCTTCGTCACCCACGACATGGATGCCGCCCGGGACTTGACGATCCCGGCGCCAGAGGTCACGAAGGACGTCCCATTGCCGCCGGTCGAGGATGCGGGGGCAGACGCGAACGAGGACGCGGGGGCAGACGTATGATCGTGCCGCCCACTGCCGGAATCAGCGTAACCACGCCCGTCGAGGAGGCCCAGCTCGACTGGTATCGCGAGGACCCGCTCGCCAACGATCACCACCATCACTGGCACATCGTCTATCCGGCGAGCGGCCCCCCGACTCCTCCCGGTGTGCCTCGCCGGACCCAGCCCCGCCAGGGTGAGCTCTTCTTCTACATGCACCAGCAGATGCTCGCCCGCTACGACACCGAGCGGACCATTGCCGGGCTCGACCGTTGTGAGCCGTTCAGCGACTATGGCGGTCCAATCGACGAGGGCTATGAGCTCGAGGGGTATGGCCCCCGGCCCAGCGGAAGTACTGCAGCCAACATCAACATGGTCGCCGACCTCGGCAACAGTCACGCCGAAGCCGAGAGTGCGCTCGCAAACGGCGAGTTCCAGCTCGAGGGCGGAGCGGGGACGGTCCCAGTCGACGAGAACGTGCTCGGCTGTGTGATCGAGTCATCGGATTGGTACGAGGATGCCGCGGATGCCGGGCCCGCACCGTTGCCGAGCCGGTACTTTCACGGCACCGGGCACATGGCGATCGCGACCGCATCCGAGCAGGTTGGCTTCGGTGGTCCCATGTCCTACGTGGAGACCGCGATCAGGGATCCGATCTTCTACCGCTGGCATCGCCACGTCGATGATCTCTACTACGCCTACCAGGGGCAGCAGGCGCCAGCGGAGTTCGCCCAGTTTGCGGCAGACGTGGCCTTCGGCGAAAGCAACACCGACATCGCGCTCTGCTTGGCGCGCGATATTCGCGGCGCCGGGGAAGCCGGCTTCGATTTCGCGGCTTGGGGCAAGGAGACGCTAGGCACCGACCTCGATAGCGGAGGGCCGGTCACGGACGAGCTCTTGACCCAGTTCGTCACCTCGGACCTCGCTCTTGCGGTGCCTGGGTCGCCCCTCATCCCGGATGCCTGGCTGCAGGACGTGATCCGCCTAACCCACGAGCCATTCGTTTACTTCATCCGGGTCAATAACCGCCAGGTGCAAGCGCAGGATGTGACCGTACGGATCTTCCTCGCCCACGCCGACCTCGCCGAGGACCGCCGGTCTTGGATCGAGCTCGACAAGTTCCGGGAGACGCTGGAGCCGGGGGCGAACCTGCTCGCCCGCCCCGACGCTCGCTCCGCAGTCGTCAAGCGCAAGGGCCTCGACGCACCCGGCGCCGAGGCGCCCGCGGTCCAAAGCTCGGACGTGTGGTGCGACTGCGGCTGGCCTTACAGCCTGCTGCTGCCGAGCGGCGCCTCGACGCCGCAGGGCACGCCCTTCAAGCTGTTGGTCGCCCTCACTGCCTGGGACGACGACCAAGTCGGCGAGCCGGAAACTTGTGGCTCGATGAGCTTCTGCGGTGCCCGCAACAAATACCCCGATGCGCGACGCATGGGCTACCCCTTCGATCGACCGATCCAAGGATCGATCGAAAACGCAGTGGCCCAGGCTCCGAACATGGCAATGCGCGATGTGCGCGTCCGCTGCACCACCCAGCGCCCAACGGGCGGCTAGGCGCCGGCCTGGCGATGCTCCCGCCTGGCCATGTCGTGGGGCTGCCGGTCGAGGAGATGGCACCGGCGATTGTCACCGGGGCGTCTTTGGCCGCGTCCGCCCTTTACCGGGCCGTCGGCTCTCGGCGGGGGCAGGGGCCGTTGCTAAGGCGCCGGTTGCACTCCGGTGCTCGCCGGCGTCGCACGCCTCGGTAGCCGTTCGCCAGTGCTTCGCCGGTTCCTCCTCCGCCTGCAGCTGCAGGTCGAAATAGAGCAGGGTGCGGCCGATCGCTATGTAGGGGGCGAGCAGGGCGAAGACGAGGGCGCCGATTGCGTTGATCAGGTACAGCGAGATGTCGGTGAAGATCAGCGCGAAGCCGAGCGTCGGCCCGGTGACGACGCCGATCAGCCAGAAGACGGCGACGACCGCAGCGTGTACCACCAGCGCCCGCGGACCAGGTCGGAGCTGCCACGGAACGCCTCGCGTAGGGGCTTGTTCTCGAAGAGGATCTGCTGCTGGATGAAGAGCCAGCCGACGTATTTTCAGGCGGCGAAGGGAATGCCGACGATGCTGATCAGCATCAGGAATACGCCAGCAGCTGGGCGCCGACGACGCGGCGGAAGCGCTGGCACATGCCGCGGTAGGCGCCGGTGAAACTCGACCGGCCGCTCTCGTCGATCTGACGCACGGCGACGATCACCACGGCGGCGACCAGCGCCGAGGCGATCGGCCCCAGGCGATCGCGCCGATCAGCAGCAGCACCAATATGAGCACCCGATGGCAATCCACCGCGAGTCCTGGGTGTGGTTCATGAGCGAGGTGACCTCGGCGACGGCCCCGCAGAAGGCCTTGGTCACGGTCGGTCCGAGTACCGAGCTCTACCTTGCCGTCGGTCCAGTTCGCCTTCGGATGTTGAGGTGGTACCCGTCGCCGCGCTTGGCGATGTCGGCTGCCGTCGGCGCGCGTTTCAGCGTCGTTTCGTCGCCATCCTCGTCGGCTTCGGTCAGCTCGACCGCCGGGTTGCCGAGCACCGTGGCGACCGTCGTCGCCTCGTACTGCTCGGCGTCGGTGTCGCAGGGCGGGTCCTCTGTTCGCGCAGCATCAGGACCGGCGTGTAGGTCTCGATCAGGCGCTTTTCGGCGGCCCTCGAGCCTTCGTCGGCTGCGCTTACGCCGGCGGATAGCGAAAGACAGGCGAGCGCCACCGTCGCCATGGCGAGTGCGAGCCGGCGATGCCTCGTCGCAACGTACCAGCGCTGCGGTCGAGCTTTGGGTCGCACAGCGGTTCAAACCTCGACCGCGCTGACGGGCTTGCCGGTTAGGATGCTGCCCGTGTCCGTCCCGAACTTGAGCCGGCTGAGACCCGCACGCCTCGGGGGGCTGGTCGCCATCTGCGCGATCGTCGCTCTGCTCGTCGCGATGGTGACGCCAAGCAGCGCCAACGCGGCCCGCATCCAGTGCGCGGGCACGTTTCGGGTCCTGCACGACGACCACGTCGGCCGCCTCGACCTGCCCCGGGGCAACTACAGGATCACGATCCTTGCGTCTGGCCGGCCGAGCTGCGCCCAGGCTTCAGCCCTCTTCACTCGCTTCCTCGAGGACTTCGACGGCGTCTTGCCGGGTGGTTGGCGGGTTGCCGCCGCCAACGCGACCTTCCTGCGCGTTCCAGGCGTCGGCTTCCACGTCGCCCGGGTTGGCGGCGGAGGTGAAGGCGGCGAAGAAGAAACCGAAGGCGGCGGTGGCGGCAGCCACGGCGCCCTCTTCTGCCCGGCGCCCTTCCGCGTCCTCAACAACGACCGAATCGGGCCGCTGCGCCTCGCCAAAGGCGATTACTCGATCGTCCTCTTGCAACGGCGCGGGCTCGCCTGCAACCAGGCGTCGCAGCTCTTCGCCCGCTTCCTCGAAGACTTCAACGGCGTGCTGCCGGCGCCTTGGGTGCTCGAGCCGCACACCGCCAGCTTCCGCCGCAGTGCCAGCGGCGCCGGCTTTCGGGTCAAGCCACTGAGCTGAGCTCAGTGAGTCGCCGGAGGCCCGTCCGCCAGCTCGGGCGCGTCCAGGTCGGGCGCTTTTCCAGAAGGCATCCAAATCAACGCCACCACGAATGCGATCGCCATCGCTATCGCCATGCCGTAGAAGACCGTGCGCGAGGAGAGCGCGAAGTCGTACTGGACGGCGGAGAAGATCTCCTTCGCTTTCGCCCCCGCGCTTTCGGCGAACGCGGCTTCGTTGCCGCCGCCCGCTTCGGTCAGCGATTCGGCGATCGCGTCGGCCTCGGCCTTGGGGATGCCCTCTTCGCCCAGCGTCGACTCCAGGTTCGACTTGTTCTGCAGGATCAGCACCGTGCCGAGCACGGCGAGGCCGAGGCTGGCGCCGAAGTTGCGCACCGTCTGCGTGATCCCGGTCGCCTCGCCGTAGCGGCCGCGCGGCACGCGGTTGAGCGCGTCGGTGTTGGCGGGGCTGAGGACGAGGCCGACCCCGATCCCGGCCATCACCATGAAGGGCCACTGCGAGCCGACCGAGAGCTCTGGCATTTCTTTCGCCCAGAGCGCGAAGCCGACCGCCGCGATGAGGCAGCCGGCCACGACGGTTGGCCGGGCGCCTTTCTGGTCGAGGATCCGGCCGCCGCGCTGCGTCGCGACGAAGAAGCCGGCAAAGAAGATCAGCAGGTAGAGGCCGGTTTCAGAGGCGCTTTCGTCGAGCGAGATCTGCGCGTACATGCTGGCGAAGAAGAAGAGCGGGACGAAGGCGATCATCAAGAGGAAGAGGATCGCGTTGTCCACGGCAAACGCACGATCGGCGAAGGTGCGGATCTGCATCAGCGGGTGCTCGAGCCGCAGCTCGTAGCGGACGAAGGCGAGCAGCAGCGCCGCGCCTACGGCGATGCAGGCCCAGGTCACGACGCTTCCCCAGCCCCAGACGCTCGATTGCTGGAGGCCGAGCACGGCGAGGCCCATGCCGGCTGAGATCAGCACCGCGCCGCGGTAGTCCATCGGCGCCGGGTGCTTCTCGTTGGCCGGCTTGGCACGGGCGGTGAAGATGAGCGAGAGGATCGCCACTGGCACGTTGATCCAGAAGATCGCGCGCCAGGTCCACTCGGTCAGGTAGCCGCCGGCGATCGGGCCGATCGAGGTGAAGGCGCCGGCGGCGCCGAAGAAGATCGCCAGCGCGCGGCCGCGCTCACTGACCGGAAAGGCGCCGAGGACGATCGCCAGCGCCGCCGGAAACATCAGCGCCGCGCCGGCGCCCTGGATTACGCGGAAGGTGATGATCCATGCCTCGGCCGCACCGGTCTCGGGCGTCGCCCCGCAGAGCGCCGAGGCGGTGGCGAAGATCACGACGCCGATCACGACCATCGTGCGGTGGCCGGCGATGTCGGCCAGCCGCCCGCCGAAGGCGAACAGGGCCGAGAGCGAGAGCAGGTAGCCGTTGATGATCCACTGCACCCCGGTCGAGGAGAGCGAGAGATCCTGCTGCAACTGGGGGATCGCGATCGCGACGATCGTCTGGTCGATGAAGGTCATCGAGACGGCGAAGATCATTGCCACGAGGATCAGTTTCTGGTTGGCACCGCCGCTCTTCTCCATGCCTGTGGCGTTTGCCGCAAGCGCTCCAATTCCTCCCGCCGACGGGCCTAAAACAGGACGCATGGCGACCGGAATCGGCCCGTCGGCGGGTAGTTCCGATAGGCTGCCGCCGCTCATGCCTGACGTCTTCTGGATCGGCTTTGGAATTACCGCCTTCTGCGTGCTCGTCGGCTTCGTCGCCGGCGTACGGTCGACCACGACCAGCACCCTGACCGCGATCGCGATTGCCGCCTTTCTCGGCCTGATGGCCGGCTTCCCGCTAATGGCGATCGGCCTCTCCAACGCCTAGTCGCTCCCGGCCGAGCCAGCGCGGCATAATCGTTCTACATCTCGGGTAGCCGCCCCAGGCGGTTCCGGTCCCAGCGAAAGGAAGGGAGCAGAGATGGCTCAGGCAACTTCGGTCCCGGCGGTGATGCTTCACGATGGGGTCGAGATCCCCCAGCTCGGCTTCGGCGTCTTCCAGGTGCGCCCCGAAGACACCCAGCAAGCGGTCGAAGAGGCGCTTGAGATCGGCTACCGCCACATCGACACCGCTGCGGCGTACCGCAACGAGCGCGGGGTGGGGGCGGCGATCGCGGCCTCGGGCATCCCGCGCGAGGAGATCTTCGTCACGACCAAGCTTTGGAACTCCCACCAGGGCTACGAGTCGACCTTGGGTGCTTTCCAGAAGAGCCTCAATCGACTCGGGTTGGACCAGGTCGACCTCTACCTGATCCACTGGCCGGTGCCGACCGAGGGCCGGGCGCTCGACACCTGGCGCGCCTTCGAACGGGTCCACGACGAAGGCCGCGCGCGCACGATCGGCGTCTCCAACTTTCGCGTCGAGGACCTGGAGCAGCTCCAGCAGCAGGCGTTCATCCAACCGACGGTCAACCAGATCGAGCTCCACCCGCATTTCCCGCAGGCCGAGCTGCGTGATTGGCACGCCGAGCACGCGATCGCGACCGAGTCCTGGAGCCCGCTCGCCCAAGGGGGGCTGCTCGTCAACGAGACGATCGCCAGCGTCGCCGCCCGCCACGACCGGACCCCGGCACAGGTGATCCTGCGCTGGCACCTGCAGCTCGGCAACGTCGTCATCCCCAAATCGGTAACGCCGGCGCGGATGCGCGAGAACTTCGAGCTCTTCGACTTCGAGCTCAGCGATGAGGACATGACCGAGATCGCCGCCCTCGACGTCGGGCAGCGGATCGGCCCCGATCCGTCGACGTTCGTCTCGCCATAAGCCTCCGCTTCGTCAACGCGGTCGCGGCGACCGCGTTCGTCATCGGCGGTTCGCTGTTCGCAATCGGCGCGGCGCTGGCGCAGTCGGGGGCGCGCCCGACCCTCTATCTCTCCGTCTACCTGGTCGGCGGCGTCTTCTTCAGCACCGGCGGCTTCGCCTCACTCGTTCAAGTGGTCAACGAGCCCGACGAGCTCGACGGGATCGCCCCAGCCCGCTGGCGCTGGTGGTCGCGCGAGCCCGGGCGGCTGGCCTGGCTCAGCGCGGCGATCCTCTTCACCGGCACGCTTGTCTTCGCGATCAACCTGGTCGACTCGTTTATCGAGGGGCTTGACGCGGCGGCCGAGGACAGGCTCGTCTGGTCCCCCGACATCGTCGGCTGTGCGCTCTTCCTCATCTCGGGTCACCTCGCGATGGTCGGGATCGCGGGCGGCTGGCGCCGCTTCTGGCGCCGCCGCGATCTCGGCTGGTGGATCGTCGCCGTCAACCAGCTCGGCTCGGTCCTCTTCATGGTCTCCGCGGTCGCCTCGTTCGTCCGCCCTTCCAGCGGCGATGAGCTGGCTGTCGGCGTCGCCAACTGGGGTACGTTCAGCGGCGCGCTCTGCTTCGCGATCGCCGGCGCGATGCAGGAGTTCGAGCACCCCGCTGGCCCCCGTCGCAGGCGGGCATGAGCGCCGCGTCGGGCTAGTCCTCCTAAGCCGCGATCTCTGCCGGCTCCGCGACCCGGGCCTCGTAGTCGGCCAGGTCGAAGTGACCGAGGCGGCGGCGCAGCTCGAAGGTCGAGCCCGGGAACATCGTGCTGTTGCGACCGTTCGCGTCGAGGTAGTAGCTCATGCAGCCGCCCGCGTTCCAGACCGTGCCAGCGAGGCGGGTCTGGACCTCGGCGTTGAACCGCTCCTGCGTCTCGGCGCGGACCTCGACGCTGGCCAGATCGCCGCGGGACATCGTCTTCAGCGCCTCGACCATGTAGCCAATCTGCGTCTCAGAGAGCATGAACGCCGAGGAGTGGCCGTTGCCGATGTTGGGGCCGAGCAGGATGAAGAGGTTCGGGAAGCCGTTGACGACGCTGCCGAGGTAGCCGGCCGGGCTTCCCTGCCAGACCTGCTCGAGGCTGCGCCCCCCGCGTCCGTTGACCCGCGCGGCGATCGGCAGGTCGGTGATCGTGAAGCCGGTCCCGAGGATGATCGTGTCCGCTGCCCGCTCGATGCCGTCGGCGCCGACGACCCCGTGCGGTCGCACCTCCTCGACGGCGTGGGGGACGACGTCGACGTTGGGCTGGCTCAGCGCCCGGTACCAATCATTGGAGAAGAGCAGCCGCTTGCACCCGATCGTGTAGTTCGGGGTGAGGATGCGGCGCAGCTCGGGGTCGGGGACGGAGCGGCGCAGGTAGCGGCGGCCGGCCGCCTGCAGCGGCGCCAGTAGCCGCGGCTTGCGGTTCGCGACGCCGAGGATCTCGGCGGTGCCGTAGAGCCCCCCGCGCACGGCCCGCTGGGTGGCCGGGTAGCGGCGGAAGACAGCGTGGGCGCGGCGGCCGAACGGCCGGTCGGCCTTTGGCAGGACCCAGTGCGCGGTGCGCTGGAATACGGTCAGCGACTCGACCCGCGGCTGGATCTCCGGCACGAACTGGACCGCCGAGGCGCCGCTGCCAATCGTCGCCACCCGGGCTCCGTCGAGATCGTGATCGTGGTCCCAGCGCGAGGAGTGGAAGACCTTGCCCTCGAAGCTGTCGAGGCCGGGGATATCGGGAAACACCGGCTCGCTCCAAGGGCCCGTCGCCGAGACCAGCACCTGCGCCGCGTACTCTCCAGCGCTGGTCCGAATCCGCCAGCGCTGGCAGGATTCGTCCCACTCGGCGGCGAGAACGTCGGCGTCGCAGCGGATGCGGTCGGCGACCCCATGCTCGGCGGCGACGTCGAGCAGATAGCGGCGGATCTCCTCCTGCGGCGCGAAGGCCCTGCTCCAGTCGGGCTTTGGCGCGAAGGAGTAGGAGTAGAGCGCGGTCGGCACGTCGCAGGCGCAACCCGGGTAGGTGTTGTCACGCCAGGTGCCGCCGGGCTCCCCAGCCCGCTCGAGGACGACGACGTCGTCGATCCCGGCCCGGCGCATGTGGATAGCCGCGCCGATCCCCGACATGCCAGCACCGATTACGGCGACCCTCACCTCCCGCTCGCTCATGCGAGAGGATTCTAGGCGGCGTTTGGCTGGCTGGCCAGGATGCCCCGCTGACGGCCTGGATCAGGCTTCGGCCGTGCCGGGGCGCCGGACCGCGTGGCGAGTCTCGCCGTACAGGCGGGTCTCGTAGGCGATCATCGCCCAGAGCAGCACGTTGGCGGTCACCAGCGCAACGACGGCGGGCACCTCCATCGCGACCGGGATCAGAATCAGCAGGACCAGCGCGAGCAGCAGGCGCTGGCGGTTGACCGAGTGGATGTGGCGGTAGCGGAAGGCAACGAGGCCGAGCAGGTACAGCGAGACGCCGCCGAGCAGGGCGAAGGCGGGCACTGCGTCGAGCTGGTCGTCGAAATGGCCGATCGTCTTCTTCAGGCCGAGGGCGACGAGGACGATGCCGGCGATCATCGGCAGGTGCATGTAGGAGTAGGAGTCCCGCGCCATCTCGTTCTGCACCTGGCCCGGCTCGGCCTCGACGAGGCGGCGACCGGAGACGATCGCGACGATGTCGAAGTAGACCCACCAGAGCCCGGCAGCGAGGGCGACGCCGAGCACCGCGGCAGTGCCGATGCCGAGGGTGAGCGCGCCGGCGGCGCCGACGCCGATCGCGACGATTGACTCGCCGAGGGCGATGATCACAATCAGCCCGTGCCGCTCGGCGAAGTGTCCCGGCACCAGTTTCCAGCCGCGGGAGCCGAAGATGTAGGGCCCGCCCATGTCGAGCAGCAGGGCGAGCGCCCAGAGAGCGCCCTGGGCGAGGCCGTCGAAGAGCGAGGCGGTGACCAGCAGCGTCACCGCGATCGCGGTGCTCGCGGCGAGGCCGAGCACCGAGTGGCGCAGGGCGTCGTCGTCGGGGCTGGCCAGCATGAAGAGGCCGATGTGGGCGACCCGCACTGCGCCGTAAGCGAGGGCGAAGACCAGCGCCAGGTCTCCGAAGGCTTCCGGCACGCAGAGCGAGACGATCAGGAGCGCCGCCATCGCGCCGAACATGACCAGCCGCACCGCGCCCTCCTCGGGGTCGATCAGGCTGGTCAGCCAGGAGTAGCCGACCCAGGTCCACCAGAGCACGCCCAGCACGAGCAGCCCTTGAGCCAGCCCCGACCAGCTCGGATGGTGGGACATCAGGGCGGTGCACTGGGTCAGCGCGAGGACGAAGATCAGGTCGAAGAAGAGCTCGAGCGGCGTTACGCGCTCTTCTTCGCGCAGCGTCGCGCTGAGACGCGGTTGCCGTTCTTCAGGCATCCTCAGCAGCGTATTGCTCGAGCAGGGCTTGCTCCTGATCACGTTTCGGGAAGCCGAAGAAAACGAGCGCGGCGCCGAGCAGGACGGCGACGATGCCGGCGGCGTAGGCCAACTCGTCGCCCTGCAGGAACGAGGACTTGGCGGCGGCGATGATCTGGTCCGAGTAGGCCGGGTACTGACCGGCGAGGTCGGCCGCGCTGGAGAAGGACTTGGTCAGCTCACCCTGGACGTTCTCGCTCGCCTTGCTCCCTTCGGGTGAGGCGGCGATCGCGGCGCCCGCGGCGGCGGCGTAGCCAGCGGTCAGCAGCGCGCCGAAGATCGATTGCATGATCGCGCCGCCGAGATCGCGCTGCAGGTCGGCCGTGCCGGAGGCCATCCCGGCGCGCCGCACCGGCACCGAGCCGGTCAGCGAGTGCGAGGCCGGGGTGCCGGCAAAGCCGACGCCGATTCCGATTAGGGCGTAGCCGAGACCGACCTTCCAGTAGGGGATTCCCTGCTTCCAGAGCAGCAGCATGACGAGGAAGCCGAGCAGGCAGAAGGCATAGCCGACGAGCAGGGTGAAGCGGGCGCCGCGGCTCTCGATCAGCTTCGCCGAGCGCGGCGCGACGACAACCATCAGCGCCGCCGCTGGCAGGATCGCCAGGCCGGAGTCGAGGGTCGAGTACTCGAGCACGTTCTGCAGGAACTGCTGGCCGATGAACATCGCCCCCATCAGCGAGCCGAAGACGATGATCCCGGCGCAGGCAGCGACCCAGAAGATCCGCCGCGAGGCGACCTCGAGGTCATACAGCGGCGCGGCGACACGGCGCTGGCGCCTGACGAAGACGACGGTCGCCGCCAGGGCGACGAGGCCGAGGCCGATCGCCACCGTGCCCTTGCCCGGAACCGGCGCCAGGTTGATCCCCAGCACGAGGGCGGCAACCAGCAACATCGAGAGGATGCCGCCGAGGTTGTCGACCGGGTCGCTGGTCTCGTTGACGTGGGCGGGGACGAAGCGCCAGGCCATGAAGAGGGCGAGGACGGCGAGCGGCAGGGTGACGAGGAAGACTGAGCCCCAGTCGAACTGCTCGAGCAGGGCACCGGAGAGCAGCGGCCCGAGCGAGGCGATCGCGCCGCCGATCGCCGACCAGAGCGCGATCGAGCGGGTTCGCGCCTGGCCCGACCAGAGCGCCGTGATCAACGCCAGCGTGGTCGGGAAGGCCATCCCGGCGGCGACGCCGCCGAGCACGCGGGCGATGAAGAGGACGCCGTCCGAGGGCGCCAGTCCGGCCAAGAGCGAGGCGGGGATCGAGAGCCCCATGCCGAGCAGCAGCATCATCTTGCGCCCGTAGCGGTCGCCGAGGGCGCCGAGATAGAGGACCGAGGTCGCGAGCCCCAGCGAGTAGCCGACGGCGATCAGGTTGAGCGTCGTCTGGCCGGAGCCGAAAGCCTTGCCGATGTCCGGTAGGGCGACGTTGGCGACGGCGAGGTTGAGGTTGGCGACGGCGGCGACCAGGATCAGCGCGGCGAGGACCAAACCGGCGCGCTTGGGGCTGGCCTCCGTCATCTACCGCTGCAACCTATCCCAGCATGACGGTCCTCACGCGGGGACTCACCCCGCCCTGAAAGGATTGTCGTCGATGGCGGACCAGCGCAAGCGCCCCGAGCAGCCGCGGGCGGAGAAAGTCTTGCCCGGCATCTGGCGGCTGCGGCTGCCGCTGCCCTGGCCCGGCGTCCCGCACGGCAACGTCTGGGCTGTCGCCGCCGACGGCGGCATCGTCCTCTTCGACACCGGCATCGGCGGCAAGGGAGGACTGCGCCGCTTCGACCTCGCCCTCGCCCAGGCCGGCTTCGGCCTCGAGGACGTGCGCCTGCTCGTCTGCACCCATTCCCACACCGACCACTACGGGCTCGCGGCCCCGATCGTCGAGGGGGCCGGCTGCGAGCTCTGGATGCACCCGGCCTGGGGACACGTTCGCCTGATGGCCGACGATCCGGCGGCGGCACTGGAGAACCGGATCGAGGTCGCCCGGCAGAGCGGTGTACCGCCGGCTGCGCTGGAGCGCTACCGCGCGATGCGCGAGGACGACGACGACAACGGTATCGATGCGATCGTCGAGCCCGACCGCGATTTGCTGCCCGGCGTCGAGGTGGAGACCGATCTCGGTGCCTGGCAGGTCTACGAGACCCCAGGCCACGCCCCGTCCCACGTCGTCCTGCACCAACCGGAGCGCAAGCTGCTGATCTCCGGCGACCATCTGCTCGGTCGCACGGTGCTCTTCTTCGACTACGGCCACAGTCCCGACCCGGTAGGCGAATTCCTCGGCGGCCTCGACGAGATCGAGCCGCTCGATGTCGGCCTCGTTCTGCCCGGCCACGGTCGCACCTTCCGCGATGCCGATGCCAAGATCGCCGAGGCCCGGCGCCAGGTAGATCAGCTACTCGACAAAACCCGCTCCGCCCTTGCCGAGGGTGAGAAGACCGCCTTCGACATCGTCGCCGGGCTGCTCGGCCCCGAGAACGTCAACTCCCCGGCGAGCGCATGGGCACTACAGATCGTCCTCTCCTGCCTCGACCACCTGACGATCCTTGGCGAGGTCACGGCGGTCGAGGGAACCGATCCACGGAGGTGGGTGTTGGCGGGATGACCGGGTACCCTTCCCGGCTCAACTTTTTGGGTGTGGCCGGAGCGGTCCCCGTGGACGCGGTGGCCAAAAAGTACAAGCCGCCGGGAGGGGTACCCGGCCCTCCCGCTAGGCTCCAGCGTCGTGGCTAGCTTCACTCTTGTTCGCGAGGTAAATGCGGTGCCCGAGGTGGTCTTCGATGTCTTGACGGATCATCGGCGCTACGCGGAGATGACGCTGCTGCGTAAGTCCGTGCTTGAGCGCGAGGGGGAGCCGGCGCCTAATGGGGTCGGGTCGATTCGGGTCCTCTCGGCTGTTGGACCGGCGCTGAGGGAGGAAACGATCGTCTACGAGCGGCCGAGTCGGTTCTCCTACACGCTGCTGTCCGGGTTGCCGGTTCGCGACCACGTCGGGACCGTGTCGTTGGAGCCGAATGGGAGCGGGACCAAGGTCACCTACGCGGTAAGGACTCAGCCGACGCTGCCGGTTGTTGGGCGCGCCGTGATTGCTGCTGTCAAGCAGGGCGTAACGCAGTTGCTCAATGGGGTCTCTGCCGAGGCCGAGCAGCGCGCCGCCGGCAAGGGCTGAGCCGGCCCGGATGGGCCCGGCTATCGACGAGAAGGAGTTGCGGCGGCGCGCGATTGACGGCGTCCGCGACGAGGTCGAGGCATTTGGCAATGGCGCGTCGGACTCGCGGCTGATTCGCCGCGAGGGCTTGCTCGCCTCGCTCACCCCTGTCTCGCCGCAGCGCTCGCTCTTCAACTCGGTCTTCCTCGACGATCCGGCCGTGCTCGAGAGTGAGTACGAGGCGCTGGCCGAGCTCTATGACGACGCTGGCGTCGAAGCCTGGACGGTCTGGGTCGCTGACGAGGACCGCGCTTCCGCCGAGTTCCTGGCCAACCGGGGGCACGCCCTCGACGCCGCGCCGCGGACGATGGCGATGGAGCTGGACGAGCCTCGCGGGGTTCCGGAGGCTCCCGATGGGGTCGAGCCCGGGCCGTGCGATGCGCCCACCGCGGCCGCGCTCAACGATCGCGCTTACGGCTATGACGAGAACGGCTTTCGCGCTGCACTCGCCGGCGAGACCTCGATTCACTGGCTGGGCGCTTACGCCGGCGGCGAGCCGATCTCTTGCGTCGGCGCGATCGAGGTCGGCGACGACTGCTGCATCACCGGGGTCGCCACTCCAACCGAGCACCGAGGGCGAGGAATCGCCAGCTGGCTGCTGCTGCGGGCGCTCGCCGAGGCTCGCGATGCGGGCGCGGTGACCGCTTCCCTGCAGGCGACCAAGGCCGGAGCGCCGATCTACGAACGGCTCGGCTTCCGCGACTTCGGCTTCATCGAGATGTGGGAGCTGCGGCGATGAGGGCCCGTTTGGCTGCGATGAAGGCCGGCGCCCAGCGGCTTTGGCACGAGCACCGCTGGGCGACGCTGGCGCTGGTCGTCGCCCTCCTGGTCGTGATCGGCGGCGTCGCCGGGATCGCCTACGACGAGCTCAAGCGGCCGGCCGACATCCACAACACCGACGTCCCCTTCCAGGCGCAGAAACCGAAGGTGCAGAAACGCAAGACGGTGAGCTGGCCGCTCTACGGCTATGACCGCGCCCGCA
Source organism: uncultured Solirubrobacterales bacterium (assembly GCA_963824215.1). Lineage (GTDB taxonomy): Bacteria > Actinomycetota > Thermoleophilia > Solirubrobacterales > 70-9 > VRUE01. The sequence continues at coordinate 852,418 of CAWGOE010000001.1, forward strand.
CCCGCTACCTGCCGGTCAAGGGAGTGAGGCCGCCATTCCAGAAAAAGTGGCGCTACACCGACGGGCCGCTGCTCGAGTTCCCGCCGGTGATCGCCGGCGGCAGGCTCTTCTTCGTCGACAACAACGGCCATGCGATCGCGCTCGACGCCGACACCGGCAAACAGCTGTGGAAACGCCGCATCGGCCGTCTCAACGCCTCCTCGCCGGCCTACTCGAAAGGGCGTCTCTACATCGTCAACCTCGTCCCCGGTCACGTGGTCAAGCTCGATGCGCGCAACGGCAAGATCCTCTGGAAACGCCCCCTGCCGGGGCGCGCCGAGTCCTCGCCGGTCGTCGTCGGCCGCAGCCTCTACTTCGGTTGCGAGGACGGCAACCTCTACTCGCTCAGCACCAAGAACGGGAACGTGCGCTGGGCCACCGGCCTCGGCGGGCCGGTCAAGTCGGCGCCGGCTTACTACGGCGGCGTGCTTTATGTCGGCGACTACGGCGGCTACATGAACGCGGTCCGGGCGAAGAACGGCGAGCTGGTCTGGCAGAGCGACTCGCTCGGCCAGGGATTCGGCACCTCCGGCGCCTTCTACTCGACTCCAGCGGTCGCCTTCGGCCGCGTCTTCGCCGGCAACAACGACACCCGCGTCTACAGCTTCGACCGCCGCGACGGCACGATCGCCTGGACCTACTCGACCGGCGGCTACGCCTACTCTGGGCCGGCGGTCGCCCGGACCAGGCACACCGGGCCGACCGTCTACATCGGCTCCTTCGACGGCAACGTCTACGCGCTCAACGCCGAGAGCGGCGAACCGCGTTGGATCCGTTCGGCCGGCGGCTCGATCATCGGCTCCCTGGTCGCGATCGGCGACATCGTCTACGCCGCCGAGTTCGACGACACCTCGACCACCGGCTACGCGATGAAGGGCGGCCGTACCGTCTTCCGCTACCCCCGCGGCACCTACACCCCAGTCGTCTCCGACGGCCGCCGCATCTACTTAGTCGGCTACTCAAGCATCACCGCTTTACAGCCCTTCAAGTACAAACGCGGCCTCGCCGACCGCATCCGCGCCCGCTAGCGGCGCTTCTTGGGGCCCACGCCACCCGGTGGCGGTGGCGGTTTCTTCGGCGGGAACGGGGCGTAGGACGGAAAGCGACCGTTGTGGATCATGTTGCGGAGGACGCCGAGGCTGGCCGGCCAGTTCTGGATCCGGTAGGAGCTGGTCGAGCCGAAGTCCTGGTAGTAGACCAGCATCTTGGCGCGGCGATGGCGCTCGACCCAGGTCATCAGCTTGCGCACGTAGGTCGAGTCGTCGCCGGTCGAGACTCCCCACTCGGTGATCGCGAAGGGCTTGCCCGAGAAGCGTTTATAGAGACCGTCGAGCGCCTTCCAGTCCTGGTTGTCTGAATAGATGTCGGTGCCGGCCCAGTCAACCCAGCGGCTGCCGGGGTAGTAGTGGCGGGGCCGGTTGTGGGGGACGGTCGGCGAGCCGGCGGGCAGTGGGCTCCAGATCACTTCGATCGGCGCCTTGGGCAGGCCGCCGACACTGCTCTGCAGCGGCGGCAGGCCGGCCTGACGCAGGCGCGCGTCGATCTCGCTGCGCTTGCCGCCGCCGTGGACGATCACGTAGATGCGGCGGAAGGCGCGTTTGTAGGCGAGAGTGCTGTGGGCGCCGTCGCGGGCGTTGCCGGCGCAGTCGTAGGCCGCCCAGACGTTGAGGCAGCGGTTCGGCTCGCCGAGCGGGCGGATGTAGGCGCGCATCTTCTTCGCCCAGAACAGCTTGTTGAGGCGGATCAGGTACTCGTCGCCGGCGCCGCTGGCGATCCCGCGCGGGCTGATCAGCTCGTGGCCGTCGTTGTTGTCGGCGGTGCTGATGTGGAGCACCGGCCGCGCGTTCGCCGCCTGCCAGCGTTCGATCGACTCGGGGAAGTCCGAGCCCCAGGTGCGGAAGGACTGGATCAGCGCCGGGTGCTTGTTGAGGGCATCGGAGAACTGACCGAAGTCGGCGCTGTCGCCGGTGTCGCTGACGCCGAAGAAGACGTTGTCACCGCGGGGCACCAGCGAGAGGGCGCCGGCAGGAGCGGCGAAGACCATGCAGGCGAGCACGGCGCAGATCGCGCCGCCGAGGAGCGACTTGTGGAACGTGCCGGACACCGAGAGTGGGACATGGTGGCAAGCCTGGGCGCCGGGCCGTGCAATTTGCCTGGCGACTTAGCCCCCTATATGCGTCGGTAAGTCGCCAGGGCGTGGGAGACTGGGGGCGAAACGACTACTGCGGAGGGTGATCCGGATGGCGCTTGACCAGAGCAAAGTGGGGCAGCACATCGCCTCGCAGATGGAAGCGATCGAAGCCGACTACGGCGACGACAGCGAGATTGGCGATATCTGCACGATCGTCGAGATCAGAGGCCCGCACGGCTCCCACGTCCGCATGCGCAGCACCGCGTCCTCACCGCACTCGACCCTGGGCTTGCTAAAGCTGGCCGAACAGGTCGCCCTGGCCAACTTCGGCCGCGACGACGTCTGAGGTTGCGTCGACGCTTGGCTCTGGCGCAGCAGCTTCTGCCGGGGCCTGGGAGGCGACGATCGCCAGCACCTCCGGAGCGTGCTTGGCGACGAAGCTGGGGCCGATGCCTTTGATCGCCAGGAGCGCGTCGTCGCTCGCCGGCCGGGTGGCGGCGATCGTCTCCAGGGTCGAGTTATGGGCGACGGTGAAGGCCGGTTTGCCGTCGGCGGCGCGCAAGCGCCACTCCTTCAGCTGTTCAAAGAGGGGAGCGTCGTCTGCGGAGAGGTCGACTGGAGGCGCGGCGGGTTTCTTGGCGTTGCGGGTACGACGAATCGCGATCGTCTCGGGATCGGGCAGCCAGCCCTGCGGGTCGCAGACATCGCAGCAGCGCTCGACCGGCTGACCGGCCGTGCCGTCGGAGAAGTGGTCGAGGACGCTGCGGCGCCGGCAGTGCTCGGAGTAGATGAAGTCTTTGATCGTGTGGTAATCGCGCCAACCGCGCTCGTGGGCTATCGCTAGGTCGGGGTTGCCGGCGCGCTGTTGGTTGAAACGAACCAGGCGTCCGAGGTCGGCTTTCATCGCAAGCAGCACTGCCTTCGCCGGCAAGCCATCGCGTCCCGCTCGTCCCGCCTCCTGGTAGTAGGCCTCGAGGCTAGTTGGGATCGCCATGTGCCAGACCGAGCGCACGTTGGCTTTGTCGACACCCATACCGAAGGCATTGGTGGCGACGATGACCTCGACCTCGCCATCCATGAAGCGGGCCTGGGTATCGCTGCGGTCCTCCGACTCCATCCCCGCGTGGTAGGGAAGGGCGCGTAGACCGGCGTCGCGCAGCTCGGTGGCGATCTCGTCGGTGTCGCGGCGGGTACCGCAATAGACGATCGCGGGGCGATTGGCCGGGTCGGCGAGGCCCGCTTCCAGCAGTGCCAGCCGCCGCGCCTTGGAGCCCGTGCCTTCTAGCCGCACGACGTCGAAGGAGATGTTGGGTCGGTCGAAGCCAGAGCGAACCTGGAGCGGCTCGCGCATCTGGAAGCGGGTGGCGATCTCTCTCGCGACCATCTCGGTTGCCGTCGCCGTGCAGGCCATCACCGTTGGCCGTCCGAGCCGCTCGGCGATCTCGGGTAGACGCAGGTAATCGGGCCGGAAGTCGTGGCCCCACTCGGAGACGCAGTGGGCCTCGTCGACGGCGAGCAGGTCGATCCGGCGCTGCTCGATCGCGCGCAAGAAGACAGTTGAGCCGAAGCGCTCTGGCGAGCAGTAGACGATCCGCGCCTCGCCTCCGCGCACCTGGTCGAGTGAGCGACGCACAGCCTCGTCGCCCATCGCCGAGGTGATCATTGCCACCGGGTGACCGCCGGCGTTCAACCGCCGCCACTGGTCGTTCATCAGCGCGATCAATGGGCTGACCACGATCGTTAGCTCCTCGGTTGCGAGCCCCGGCAGCTGGTAACAGAGGCTCTTGCCGCCACCGGTCGGCATCACGATCAGTGAGTCGCGGCCTTCAAGTGCAGCCTCCACAGCCTCCCGCTGCCCCGGCCGCCAGTGCTCGAAGCCAAGCTCAACGAGCAACTTGTCCGCTTGGGCCACCATCGATCCCCAGGCTATGCGCTTCTCCGGCGGGTGGCGTGGCAGGGGGGACCACCCCGAGGAAGCTTTAGCTACCGCAGGGGGTGGTGGGTCCCCTGCCGCGACAGGACCCGCCGGCCACGTGCCCGCCGGTTTCGATCCCGCAAAAGCGGGCAATTAGGAGAGACTCTCAATCTAAAGGAGGAGTGATGTCCACCCTCGCAATCGTCGCCATAGTGATCGGCGCTGTGATCGTTCTGGCGCTCGTCGTCTCGGCTATGCGTCGTGCCCGCGGTCGTCGTGAATTTGCCCAGGTGCAAACCGAGGCGACGCACGACGATGCACGACACCATCGTGAGCGGGCGGAGAGCCGGCGCACGGAGGCCGCTATTGCCGAGGAGCGGGCCGAGCGGGCGAAAGTCGAGGCCGAACTCGACGAGGAGCGTGCCAACCAGCGCGAGCGGGAGCTCGACAGGAACAACTAGAGGAGGAACGCATGGCTCAAACCAAAACGAAAGCCTCCGCGAAACGCTCTGGGGGCTCGAAAAAACCCCAGGCGCGATCGCGGGGCTCAACCAGCAAAACCAAAACCAACAAAGCTAAAAGCAGGAAAACGAACTCGCGTAGCCGTATGAGCAAACCGGCCCCTGTCAAAGCGGCTGGGAACGCGGCCGAAGTGGCAGGAAACGCGGCCGGCAAAGCAACGAGTGCGGTCGGCAACGCCACCGGCAAAGCAACTCACGCAGTCGGCAAGGCGAAAGTCCCGCTGCTGGCAGGCGGTGCCGCGCTTGCCGGTGCTGCAGGAGGCCTCGCGCTCGGCGCACGGCAAGCTCGTCGGGGCAACGGCCTCTCCAAGGCGATTGCACGCCGACCGCAGGTGAAGGTCAAGTCGAAGGACCTGGCGAGTGCGGCTAAGGATGTAGGTACCTTCGGCGCGCAGTTGGGCCACCTGGCGAACGAGCTGCAGCATGCTCGTGAGTCCGGCAACGGCACGCACCGCTCGCCGCTCGAGGTTGTTCTAGAGGGACTTACCGCAAGGCGCACCCGCGCCTAATCCGGCCCTCGGGACAGCATGGGAACGCGCCAGCGGGAGGGTGCGGTCTCCCGCCTAGGCGCTCGGTAGCCAGGGCTCGTACCACTGGCAGAGGCCGCGGGTCAGATCATCGGCCTGCTTTGGGCCCCAGGTGCCCGGGGCGTAGGGGTGAACCGGGCCTGGGTCTTCGAGCAGCGGCTCGACGATCCGCCAGGTCTCCTCGACCGTGTCCTGGCGGGTGAAGAGCTGGTAGTTGCCGTTGAGCGCGTCGCCCAGCAGCCGCTCGTAGGGCTCGGGGTCCTCGCCGGGGACCTTCTCGAACAGCACCTCGAGGTCGGCTGGTTCAAAGGCCTCCTCGCCGGCCCGCTTGGCGAAGAGGCGGATGCGCGATCCGGGCTTCGGCTCGATCCGCACCGTCAGCTGGTTCGGTTCGGGCAGCTTGCCGGGACCGATGCCGAGCCGCGGTGGGCGCTTGAAGACGACGTTCACCTCCGAGGCCTTCACCGGCATCTGCTTGCCGGCGCGGATGAAGAAGGGGATGCCGCTCCAGCGCCAGTTGTCGATCGCCAGCTCGACCGCGGCGAAGGTCTCGGTGCTCGAGTCGGGCGCGACTTCCTTGACCTCGTGGAAGCCCTCGTACTGGCCGCGCACATAGCGCTTCGGGTCGGCGGTGCGCACGGCGCGGAACATCTCCAGCTTCTTGTCGCGGATCGAGTCGGCGTAGTTGCCGGTCGGCGGCTCCATCGCGACCAGGGCGAGGACTTGGAGGGCGTGGTTCTGGATCACATCGCGCATCGCCCCGACCGCGTCGTAGAAGCGACCGCGGTCCTCGACGCCGAAGTCCTCGGCGATCGTCACCTGTATGTGGGCGACGTGCTCGCGGTTCCAGACCGGCTCCAGCAGCGAGTTGGCGAAGCGCAGGTAGGAGATGTCCATCACCGGCTCCTTGCCGAGGTAATGGTCGATGCGCAGGATCTGCTCCTCTTTGAGCACCCCGCAGAGCTCGGCGTTGAGGGCGCGGGCGGACCCGAGGTCGTGCCCGAACGGCTTCTCGATAACGACGCGCGCGTTCTCGGTCAGCCCCGCTTTGCCGAGACCCTCGACGACGGTGGCAAACAACACCGGTGGAATCTCCAGGTAGAAGACCGGCCGCGTTGCCCCCTCGATCACCTTGCCCAGCTGCTCGAAGGTCGCCTCGTCGGCGTAGTCCCCCTGGATGTAGGACATGCGGGCGGCGAGGCGGCCGAAGACGTCCTCATCGGGATCCTCGACAGTGGCCGCAATCGCTTCGCGGGCGTGGGCGCGAAGCTTCTCGTCGTCCCACTCGTCGATCGCGACGCCGACGATCGGGCAGTCGAGCTTGCCGCGGGCCTCCAAGCGGTAGAGCGCGTGGAAGGTCATTTTCCTCGCCAGGTCGCCGCTGATCCCGAAGATCGTCAGCACGTCGGCCGCGATGCCGTCGTTGCGCTTCGTCATCGGCGCCAGGCTATCCGAGTCGCCAGGCGGCGGCCCCGACTGCGTCGGCGTAGGGTTCTCCGCGTGGAACGCGAACCGACCGGCATGGGAGGGAGCTGCTGATGGAGCTGGGAATCGTCGGACTCGGCAGGATGGGGGCGAACATGGCGCGCCGCCTGATGCGCGACGGCCACCGTATTGTCGCCTTTGACGTCAACCCCAACGCGGTCTCCGCGCTGGCCGGCGAGGGGGCGGACGCCGCGTCCTCCTTGCAGGACTTGGCCGCGAAGCTGAGCGCGCCGCGGGCGGTCTGGGTGATGGTCCCCTCGGGAGAGATCACCGAGAAGACTGTCGAGGATGTTGCCGCGGTGTTGGAGCCGGACGACGCGATCGTCGACGGTGGCAACTCCTACTACCGCGACGACATCCGCCGCGCCGAGAAGCTGCGCGAAGCGGGGATCGACTTCGTCGATTGTGGCACCAGCGGCGGGGTTTTTGGCCTCGAGCGGGGCTACTGCCTGATGATCGGTGGCCCGGACGGCGCGGTGCAGCGGCTCGATCCGATCTTCGCCAGCCTCGCCCCGGGAGTCGAATCGGCCGAGCGCACTCCCGGCCGCGAGGGCGAGCCCTCGCCCTCGGAGAACGGCTACCTGCACTGCGGGCCGAACGGCGCCGGGCACTTCGTGAAGATGGTCCACAACGGGATCGAGTACGGGATCATGGCCGCCTACGCCGAGGGTCTCAACATCCTCAAGAACGCCAACGCCGGCAAGGTCGAGCGTGAAGCCGACGCCGAGACCGCGCCGTTGGATCAGCCCGAGTACTACCAGTACGACCTCGATCTGCCCGAGGTCGCCGAGGTCTGGCGCCGCGGCAGCGTGGTCGGCTCCTGGCTGCTCGACCTGACCGCGGCGGCGATGCAGGAATCCCCCGATCTCTCCGACTTCGCCGGCCGCGTCTCGGACTCCGGCGAGGGCCGCTGGACCTCGATCGCGGCGATCGACGAGGGGGTGCCGGCGCCAGTGCTGACCACGGCGCTGTACGAGCGCTTCTACTCGCGCGGGCTTGACGACTTCGGCGACAAAGTTCTGTCGGCGATGCGCAAACAGTTCGGTGGCCACGACGAGAAGGCTTCGTAGCGAGGGACTGGGTAGGGGACCCCGATGCCAATCGAGACCAAGATCCTCGCCGACGATAGGGCGGCCTCGCGCTGCGCGGCAGAAGTCGTTGCGGCGGCTGGGCGCGAGGCGGTAGAGGCGAGGGGCGAGTTCAACCTCGCCCTCAGCGGCGGCAAGACCCCCTGGGCGATGATCGGTCAGCTCGGCGAAATGGAGGGGATGCCCTGGGAGCAGGCGCACATCTACCAAGTCGACGAGCGCGTCGCCCCACCCGGAGACGAGGCGCGCAACCTCACCCACCTGGTGCAGATGCTCTCACTCGACCATCAGGCCGCGCTGCGACCGATGCCGGTGACGAGCCGCGATCTCGAACTCTCCGCCGCTGAGTACGAAGTGCACGTTCCGGAGCGTCTCGATCTCGTCCACCTCGGCCTCGGCCCTGACGGTCACACCGCCTCCCTGGTGCCCGGCGACTCGGTGCTCGAAGTCGAGGATCGCCGCGTCGCGATGACCGACGACGCCTATCAGGGCCACCGCCGCATGACCCTTACCTACCCGGCGCTGCGCGCAGCTCGTCAGATTCTCTGGCTGACCTTAGGTGAGGGCGGGCGGGAGCCGCTGGCCAAGCTGCTCGCCGGCGACACCTCGATCCCCGCCGGCCGGGTCGAGAACGACAACATGATCCTCGTAGCCGACGAGGCGGCTGGGGGCCCGGTCTAGGTTTCGTCGCTCGGGAGCCCCGCTTTCAGCTCAGCCAAACGCTGGAGACGAGGGTCGCTCTCGCCGACCATTCGCTCGAGCCACTGTTCGATCTCGGCCGTGTCGAGCTCGTCGGTGGCGACCAGCATCTGCTCGATATCCAACCAGTCCTTGCGCCGATCGAACATCGCCTTGCAGACGGTCAGATGCTCGGGCGAGAGGATAGGAATCGTGGTTCCGGCGAACGGGACGCGTCGTGCCTGCACCCGCATTTTCTCGTGAATCGGGTCGTAAGCAAAGAAAAGATCGACGGCGTTGTCTCCCCACCAGAGCCGGCACTGGCCATCCCTTTCGAGCTGTGCGGCATCGAGGTCGTCGATTGCAACCCCCAGCGGGCCTAGCGCGTCGCTCACTTCTCGCCACTGCTCGGTGGGGACGAAGACATTGAGATCGATGTCGATGGTCGCCCGCGGGGTGGCGTAGTAGGCGAGGGCAAGGGCGCCGCCAATCGCGTGCGGGATCTTCGCTTCTAGAAGAGCCTCGTGGATTGCGATGACTTTGTCCGGAAGGGGCGGCGCTTCGCTGAGCTCAGCTTTCGATCGGGGTTCAACCACGGGTGGAGTCCAGTCTCGGGAACTTCAGCGGTTTCCCTTTGCGGCCGCCGTGGGGAAGCGCGTCGGCAAGCAGCAGCAAATCGACCAGGGCCTTGCCGCGCTCATCCGGCCTTGCCGCCATCCATTCGGCGACCGCGTGCTCTGCCTCGTTGAGAGAAGTGGAATTGCGGCCCTTGCCATCGTCGTCACGCAGCAGATCGAGCAGCATGTGGCGCAGGGTGGGGTGGGGGACGCGACCCTTCCCCAGCTCCGCGATCAGCTCACGAGCAGCCCGGTCGACCGGTGAATACGCAACTGGGGCACCCGCTTTCCTCGCTGCTCGACGCAGATCCGTGACGTTGAGGGGTTTCGCGGCTCTTTTGCGTGCCTTCTCAACTACAGCGTCATCCAGCTCGCGAAACGAGGCAAGCGTGCGGCTACGAGGTCCCTTCGGCGTATTGGTCGATTCCCGAATCTCGAATCTGCCCGGCTTCGTTGAGATCACGAATGCCATAGTGGGTAAATAGTACCACTAATCTCACCAACCGTGATCCGCGCTCAGACCTCGCCCAGCGAGACCGCGTGGTTGGCGACGATGCGCCCGTCGGGGTCCCACTTGCGCTTGACCTCGCCTAGCCGGTCGCAGACGTCCGGGGGCAGAATCGCGTCGACGTCGCAGGGGCCCTCGACGAAGTTGTAGTAGCCGCCGTCGGCCGCCCAGGGGCTCATCGTCCCCTCGATCTCCTTCAGGTAAGCGCGAATCGCCTCAGCCGGCTCCGCGTTCGTCGTGCCGACGCTGAACATGACGAAGTCGGCGTCGACGTGCGAGAGGGCGCCGCCGCTCTCGGCCGGCCGCCCCAGGGCACCGCCGAGGTGGCGAAGCTCGCTGAGCAGCAGCGGCGAGCTCGAGTCCGATCCGGCGACCGAGACGAACGCCTCGATCGCCTCGTCGGAGAGCTCGCGGATCGTCATCCCTTCGCCGATCGCCGGCACCGGGGGCTCCGGGTCCATGTGGATCCTCGTCAAGCCGGCAGTCGGCATCCACTCGAAGGTGTCCATGATCGTCTCGCCAATCTCGCGCAGCGGCGCGATCGTCGCTTCGCCCTCGGCCTGGCTGCCGATGCAGGCGGCGTCGATCGTCAGCAGCGGCGTGCCGCGCAGCGGCTCGGGCACGTCTGGGATCGGCGGCGGGGTGAGGAAGCGGACGACCGAGCTGACCTCCTCGGGGAGCCCGGCGGCCCAGTCGCGGTAGGTGCGCACGGCCGCGGCGCCGACCTCGGCGGGGAAGAGGAGCGCACCAGCGTAGACCTCGGCGATCGGCAGCAGTTCCAGCTGCATGGCGGTGACCACCGCGTAGCCGCCACCTCCTCCGCGCAGGGCCCAGAAGAGGTCCGCGTCGTTGTCGGCATCGACGGTGTGAGGCTCGCCCTCCGCGTCGACCAGCTCGATCGCGGCCACCCGGTTGCAGGCGAAGCCGTAGCGCCGCCCGAGCCAGCTGAGGCCGCCACCAAGCGTGAAGCCGGTGATGCCGACGTTTGGCGAGGAGCCGGGGAGGAAGCAGAGGCCGTGCTCGCCGGCCGCCGCGCCCAGCTCGGCGCCCCAGACGCCCGCCTCGACCCGCGCCGTGCGAGCGCCGGCATCCACTTCGACTCCCCGCATCCGCTCGGTCTTGAGCAGGACGGTGCCCTCCAGCGGCGCCAGCGGCCCGGCGCCGTGGCCGGTCCCCTGGGCGGCGACCCTGAGTCCGTTCTCGGCGGCGAAGCGCACCGTCGCCGCGATGTCCTCGGCACCCTCGGCGAAGACGACAGCGTCGGGCCGCTGGTCGGCGGTGAGGTTCCAGGCGGCGCGCGCCTCGTCCCAATTGGAGTCCTCGGGGGTGGCGATCTGGCCGGCGATGTCCAGCCCGGTGAAGTCAGTCATGTTGCCTCCTCGCAGAGTCGTGAAGGGCTAATTCAGCTGCAAGCGTTCGACTGAGTCGCCCGCCCCGATCAGCACGTCGCTCACCATAGCCGGGGGAAAGAGGCCATGCGAGGAGACGCCGGGGTTGGCGTCGAGCCTCGCGGCGAGGGTCGCGGGGTCGGCGATCTCGCCGCGGTAATCAGCGATCACACCGCCGTCGGGGCTGCGGGGAACGTCGCGCAGCTCGACCTCGGGCCCGAGCCGGGCCAGGGTCGAGCGCAGGCCGAAGGCCAGCAGCTCGAGCGGTACGGGCGGGCTGAGCGAATCGACCGGCTTGCTCGAATCGGCGATCACGACGAAGCGCTCGGCGGCCGCGGCGACGATCTTCTCGCGCTGGTGGGCGGCACCGCCGCCCTTGATCAGCCAGCCGTCCGGAGTTACCTGATCGGTGCCGTCGATCGCGATCTCGAGCCGCTCCAGCTCGCTGAACTCCTCGACCGGGATGCCCAGCCCGCGCGCCTGTTCCTCGGTGGCGACAGAGGTCGCGACGCAGCGGATGCCGTTCAAGCCGCGGCGGGCGATCGCCGGCAGCAGAAGGGCCACCGTCGACCCCGTTCCGAGCCCCACGGTCATCCCGTCCTCGACCAACTCCGCCGCAGCTTCAGCAGCAATGCGCTTCTCCTCGTCAGCCCCCATCGGCGCGCACTCTAGGGGACGTGCCGGTGCTCGGGTGCCCATATGGGCCTCGCAGCACCGGCACGTCCTATGCTCGCGCGGATGGATGCGCGAATCTGGTTGACGGGCAAGGGCAGCGGGCCTCACTCGTTTGCCCTCGAAGAGAAGACGACGGTCGGGCGCGACCCCGAGGCCGATGTCTGCATCGACGACGAGGCCGTCTCCTGGCACCACCTTGAGATCGAGAGCCGCGGGGGGGTGCTGATGGCGACCGACCTCGACAGCCGCAACGGCACGGCGCTGAACGGCGAGCCGCTCGACCGGCCCCGCCGCCTCCGCGATGGTGATGTGCTGACGATTGGCGAGTACAGGCTCGAAGTTTCGGATCCTGTCCCTGGCAGGGCTGGTGCAACGGTCGCGGCGAGCGAGCCGTCGGTCGCACTGAGCGAGGAGGAGCGGGCGACCGCCGCCGCTCTCGTCGCGCCCTACCGCAGCGAGGGTGCCTTCGCCGGCCGTCCCGCCACCCGCGCCGAGCTAGCCGAGGCGCTGCACGTGAGCGAGCGCACCGCCCAGCGCCGCCTCGACGCTCTTGCCGCCAAGCTCGACGTGGCCGGCGACGCCGGTCGCGAGCGTCCCCGCCTGATCGCCGCCCGCGTGATCGAGCTCGGCCTCGACCGTCCTCGGTAGCTCGATGGCCTCTATCGGGCCAAACCTGGCCCGATGCAGGGCGCCGCTGTCGTTGGCGCGCACGGCTCTGGGGCCGAGCATCGGTGCAGCAAGTTCACCGATTGAAAGGAATTGCCATGCGCTATCGATCACTACTCACCTCAATCCTTGCCCTGCTCGCGCTCGCCGTCTCGGCGACCGCTGCTCTGGCGGCAACGCCCCGGGCCGTTGTCTATTCCAAATCGACGACGGTCGGCGGCGAGACCAAAGGCGGCCTCTTCGCTGTCAAAGCCGGGCACCTGAACCAGCTGACCGAAGACCCCACCGACACCGAACCGGTCTTCTCGGCCGACGGCAGGACGATCACCTTCGTCCGTGGCGGTGACCTCTACTCGGTTCGGCCTGACGGCTCTGGCCTCCGCCACCTGACGAGTGGCGCGTTGCTCGACTCGGCGCCGATCGTCTCCCCGGACGGCAAGCGTGTCATCTTCGAGCGCCGGGCTGCGGCCGACGCTGCGGCCGATCTCTACACGGTGAGGGTCTTGGGCGGGGGCCTTCATGGCCTCACCAGCGGTCCTGACGACGATCATCAGGCCGACTTCTCGCCGGACGGACGGGCGATCGTCTTCGTCCGCGACAGCGATCCCAGTCCCAATGCGACCGAGGACCTCTACTCGATCCGCCCGTCGGGGGCCCGCCTGACCCGGCTGACGCGGAGCGGTGTAGATGAGTTCAAGCCGCGCTACTTCACCGGCGGCATCGTCTTCAGCCGTGGTGAGAGCAGTGAAGGGCCAGCTGCCTACGCCGACGTCTACACGATGCGTCGCAACGGCAGCAAAGTGAAATCGCTCGTCGCCGGCGTCGGCTCCGCCTACGTCGAAGACGTTTCCCCGGCGGGCAAGACCCTGCTGTTCCGTCGCGACCAGGGCCTCTGGGTGAAGCCGATCGGTCCCGGCCGGGCGCGTAAGCTCGCCCAGCTCCCCGACGGCTCGGAGACCAACGGCGTCTTCTCCTCGGACGGGCGCAAGGTCGCCGCCTTCGTTGCGGTCGAAGACCAGCAGTCGCTCGTCGCGATCGACGTTGCCAACCGACGCCAGACCGAGCTCGCGGAAGGCTTCGAGGCCTCCGAAAAAGACGGCACCGTGATCGGTCCGGTGATCGCATGGCAGCCGGTGCCCCCTAAGGGCAACTGACCGCGGCGCCGAATGGACGTGCCGGTGCGTAGAGGCCCATATGGGCACTCCTCCACCGGCACGTCCGCCATTGGCGTCGATATAACCGGTATGTGGGAACTACCGATGACCCGGCCATTGGCTCGACCCTGGCCGGCTACCGGCTGGATGCGCTGATCGCGCGCGGCGGGATGGGGGTCGTCTACCGGGCGACCCATCTCGCCCTCGAACGGCCGGTGGCGTTGAAGGTGATCGCGCGCCAGCTCGCCGACGACCAGCAGTTCCGCGACCGTTTCCTGCGCGAGTCACGGCTCGCCGCCCGCCTCGACCACCCGGCCGTCGTTCCCGTCTTCGATGCCCGCGAGGAGGACGGCGAGCTGATCGTCGCGATGCGGTTGGTCGGGGGCGGCGATCTGAGCAAGCGGATACGCGAGGGTGGGCCGTTGCCGCCAACGGAGGCGGTTGCTCTGCTCGGCCAGGTCGCGGATGCCCTCGACGCCGCCCACGCTGCCGGCATCGTCCACCGCGACGTCAAGCCGCACAACATCTTGCTCGAAGGCGGACGTGCCTACCTGACCGATTTCGGCCTCGCCAAAGCCCTCGGCGACAGCGGCGTGCTCAGCGGCGCCTCCGTCGTCGGCACGGTCGAATACATGGCGCCCGAGCAGTGGCGGGGGGAGGAGGTCGGCCCGTCGGCCGACGTCTACTCGCTCGGCTGCGTCCTCTACGAGTCGTTGACCGGCGTCGTGCCCTACGCGCGCCGGGCTGGTGATGCGGAGCCGGAGCTGCCGCAGGGGCTCGATGCGGTGATCGAACGGGCGGTCGCCCCCGACCCGGCGGAGCGTTTCGCCAGCGCGGGTGAGCTGATCGAGGCTGCGCGCGAGCATCAGGAGGGGGCGCCGGCAGCGACCCAGGTGCTCTCCGAGGCGCCAGAGCGGCCGACGCTGCAGTTTGGAGAGGGCGAAGCGAAGCACCAAGCGGGGCTCAGCCGCTGGCGGCGCCCAATCGCCGCCGGTTTCTTGGTCTGGTTCCTAGCTCTATCGAGTGTGGTCGGGGCTGTGGTTGTCGGCCTCATCCTGCTTCTGGGAGGCGACGACCCCTCCGTCTCCGATCCGATCGTGGTCGCCGATCCGCCCTTGCGTCTTGCGGTCGGACCGGAAAAGGTTTGGGTCACCAGCGCCCGGAACGGGACCCTCACGGGGATCGACGTGGACACGGAGAAAGTGGACTTCCGCTTGCGCGTCGGGCGCGGTGCTTCCGGTGTCGCGATCGGCGCTGGTTCGGTCTGGGTCGCGAACCCCCGCCGCGGAGACGTGCTGCGCTTCGATCCGGACGGCCCCCTGGTTACGCGGATCGCTGTCGGCGGCCGTCCCGGAGCGATCGTCTTCGGCGGCGGACGAGTTTGGGTTGCGGACGAAGCGGGGGCCGGCGTCAGCGCAATCAACCCGGCTGGGCGCGTCTTCAAGCGCGGCATCGTGCCGCACGCGGCGCCGTTGCGGCTTGCCTATGGCGCCGGCGCAGTATGGGTCAGTAGTGCCAGCAGGGGGACTGTCAGCCGCATCGATCCCCAAACGGCGGCGGCCGACGCCCCGGTCCGCGTCGGCCGCGGCCCGGCCGGCATCACGGTTGGCGGCGGCCTCGTCTGGGTCGCGAACAGCCGCTCAGAAACCGTGACCAGGGTCGATCCCTCGATCCGGGCGATCTTCGGCGACCCGATCTCCGTCGGCGCCCGCCCGGGCGGAATCGACGCGGGCACGAGCTCCGTGTGGGTCGCCAACTCGGCCGACGGCAGCGTCAGCAGGATCGATATCGAAAGCGGCGACGTTCTCGGCGACCCAATTTCCGTCGGCCCCGATCCGGGCGCAATCGCCGTCGGCGGCGAAGCCGTCTGGGTCGCCAACAACGGCGATGGCACGGTCACTCGGATCGAGCCCTGAGCGCCGCCGCGGTCAACCAATAGGATCGGTTTCCGGGCATGACGCAGGACATCGACCAGCTCTGCATCAACACGATCCGCACGCTGTCGATCGACGCGATCCAGAAGGCCAACTCGGGCCATCCGGGGACGCCGATGGCGATGGCCCCGGTCGCCTACACGCTCTGGCAGCGCTTCCTCCGCTTCGACCCCGCCGACCCGATCTGGCCGGGCCGCGACCGCTTCGTGCTCTCGGCCGGCCACGCATCGATGCTGCTCTACGCGCTGCTCTACCTGGCCGAGGTGGGTGCGGTCGAACCCGATTACGAGGTCGTCGGCCGTCCGGCGGTCTCGCTCGAGGACATTGAGAGCTTCCGCCAGCTCGATTCGCGCGCCCCCGGCCACCCGGAGTACCGCTGGACCTCGGGGGTGGAGACGACCACCGGCCCGCTCGGGCAGGGGATTGCGACCTCGGTGGGAATGGCGATCGCCTCCAAGTGGCAGGGCGCCCGCTACGGCGCCGAGCTCTTCGACTTCGACGTCTACGCGATCGCCGGCGACGGCTGCCTGATGGAGGGTGTCTCCAACGAAGCGGCCTCGATCGCCGGCCACCTGAAGCTCGACAACCTCTGCTGGGTCTACGACAACAACCACATCACGATCGATGGCCACACCGAGATCGCCTACGAGGACGATGTCGCCGCCCGCTTCATGGGCTACGGCTGGAACGTGACCCGGGTTGGCGACGCCAACGACCTCGAGCTGCTCACCCGCGCCTTCGAGGAGTTCAAGGGCGAGCAGGGGCGGCCGACGCTGGTCATCGTCGACAGCCACATCGGCTGGGGCTCGCCGCACAAGCAGGACACCCCGGCAGCCCACGGCGAGCCGCTGGGCGCCGACGAGGTACGGGAGACCAAGCGTGCCTACGGCTGGCCCGAGGACGCCCAGTTCCTCGTCCCCGACGGGGTCAAGGAGCACTTTGCCGCCGGTGTCGGCGCCCGTGGCGCCGAGCTGCACGCCGAATGGGAGGGGAGGCTGAGCGAGTACACCGCCAGCAACCCGGCCCTGGCCGCTGAGATCGACGCAACGCAGAGGCGCGCCCTGCCCGAGGGCTGGGACAGCGGCATTCCCAGCTTCGAGCCCGACGAGAAGGGCCTCGCCACCCGCAAGGCCTCGAGCCAGGTCGAGAACGCGATCGCCGAGCGCGTTCCCTGGCTGCTCGCCGGCTCGGCCGACCTGACCGACTCGACCTCGGTCCGCCTCGACGGCGCAGCCGACTTCGAGCCCGGCGCCTACGACGGACGCCAATTCCACTACGGCATCCGCGAGCACGAGTCGGCGGCGATCTCCAACGGCCTCTCACTCTCCAAGCTGCGGCCGCTGTGGTCGACCTACCTCACCTTCTCCGACTACGCCCGCCCGGCGATTCGCCTCTCGGCGCTGATGGAGCTGCCGGTGATTCACGTCTTTACCCATGACTCGATCGGGCTGGGAGAGGACGGCCCGACCCACCAGCCGGTCGAGCAGCTCGCCTCGCTGCGGGCGATCCCTGGCCTCGACGTGATCCGTCCCGCCGACGCCAATGAGGTCGCCGAGGCGTGGCGGGTGGCGATGGATCGCACCCACCAACCGGTCGCCCTTGTCCTCACCCGCCAGAACGTCCCGATCTTCGACCGTTCCAAATACGCCCCCGCTGAGGGTGTGCGGCGCGGCGGCTACGTCCTTGCCGACGCCGAGGGAGGCGACCCAGAGGTCATCTTGATCGCGACCGGCAGTGAGCTGGCGCTGGCGCTTGCCGCGCACGAGGAGCTGAGCGGCGAGGGGGTCCGCTCGCGCGTCGTCAGCCTGCCCTGCTGGGAGCTGTTCGACCGCCAGGACGACGGGTACCGGGAAGAAGTACTGCCGCCGGGCGTCAGCGCGCGCGTCTCGATCGAGGAGGCCTCGACCCTCGGCTGGGACCGCTACGTCGGCCCGGGCGGCGTCAAGATAGGGATGCACACGTTTGGCACCTCAGCGCCGCTGAAGGACGTTCAAGACAAGTTTGGCTTCACCCCCGACCGGGTGGCCGAAGCCGCAAAGGAGCTGCTCTCATGAAGGCGACCGCAAAACTGCACGAGCTGGGCCAGAGTCTCTGGCTCGACAACATCACCCGCACGATGCTGGGGGACGGCACGCTCGCCGGCTACATCGAGGAGCTCTCCGTCACCGGGCTGACCTCCAACCCGACGATCTTCGACAAGGCGATCTCGGGCGGCGACGCCTACGACCAGCAGATCGCCGAGCTCAGCGCCAGCGCGGTGCCAGAGGAGGGGATAGGGGCCACTCCCACCGAGCGCATCTTCTTCGAGCTGGCGCTCGCCGACCTGCGCGACGCCACCAACCTCTTCGCGGCGGTTCACGAGCGCACCGCGGGCGTCGACGGCTTCTGCTCGCTCGAGGTCTCGCCGCTGATCGCCGACGATGCCGAGGCGACGATCGAGGAGGCGGCCGAGCTCCACGTCAAAGCCGAGCGCGACAACCTCTTCATCAAGATTCCCGGCACCGAGGCCGGACGCAAGGCGATCGAGGAGTCGATCTACGCCGGCATCCCGATCAACGTCACCCTGCTGTTCGACGATAAGCAGTACCTCGCCGCCGCCGACGCCTACATGCGCGGGATCGAACGACGGATCGAAGCCGGGCTCAGCCCCGACGTCGCCTCGGTCGCCTCGATCTTCATGAGCCGCTGGGACGTCGCTGTCTCCGACGAGGCGCCGGAGGAGCTACGCAATCGGCTCGGGCTGGCGATCGGCTTCCGCGCCTACCGCGCCTACCGCGAACTGCTCGACTCGCCGCGCATGCAGCGCCTGATGAACGAGGGGGCGCGACCCCAGCGCTTGCTCTGGGCCAGCACCGGCACCAAGGACCCCGAAGCCTCCGACGTCCTCTACATAGAGGGCTTCGCCTCGCCACTCACCGTCAACACGATGCCGGAGCCGACGCTGCACGCCTTCGCCGACCACGGCGAGGTCGGCGACATCGTGCCGGCCGACGGCGGTGACGCCGAGCAGGTCCTGGCGCAGTTCGAGCGCGCCGGGATCGACATCGACGCGCTCGCGGAGCGGCTTCAGGAGGAGGGCAAAGAGGCTTTCGCCAAGTCGTGGGACGAGATGCTGAAGACGATCGAGTCGCAGCTCGGGGCTCGGGCGTGAGCGATGCCCCGGGTGTGAGCGACGCGACGCCCTCGTTGCGCTCCGGAGAGGCCTGGACGGCGCTCGAACGCCACCACGCCCAGATCGCCGACACCCACCTGCGTGAGCTCTTCGCCGCCGACCCCGACCGCGGCGAGCGGTTGGTCGCCGACGGCGCCGGTCTCCATCTCGACTTCTCCAAGAATCTCGTAACTGACGAGACGTTGATCATGCTCGGCCAGCTGGCCCGCGAGCGCGGCGTCGAGGCGCGCCGCGAAGCGATGTTTGCCGGCGAGCACATCAACGTCTCCGAGGATCGCGCCGTGCTCCACGTGGCGCTGCGGATGCCGCGTGAGCGTTCGCTGATCGTCGATGGCGTCGACGCTGTGCGTGAGGTGCACAAGACGCTCGACCGCATGGGCGGGTTCTCCGACCGGGTTCGCTCGGGTGCCTGGACCGGCCATACCGGCAAGCTGATCCGCAACGTCGTCAACATCGGCATCGGCGGCTCCGACCTCGGTCCGGTGATGGCTTACGAGGCGCTGCGCCGCTTCAGCCAGCGCGACATGACCTTCCGCTTCGTCTCCAACGTCGACGGCACCGATTTCGTCGAGTCGGTCCGCGACCTCGATCCGGCCGAGACGCTCTTCGTGATCTCCTCGAAGACCTTCACCACGCTGGAGACGATGACCAACGCCCGCACCGCGCGCGAGTGGCTGCTGGCCGGTCTGCGCGGCGAGGAGGAGGCGATCGCCAAGCACTTCGTCGCCGTCTCTACCAACGCCGAGGAGGTCGCCAAGTTCGGCATCGACACCGAGAACATGTTCGGCTTCTGGGACTGGGTCGGCGGCCGCTACTCGATGGACTCGGCGATCGGCCTCTCGACCATGCTGGCGATCGGGCCCGCACAGTTCGCCGAGATGCTGGCCGGCTTCCACGCGATGGACGAGCACTTTCGCGAGACGCCGCAGGCCGGCAACCTGCCGATGTTGATGGGCCTGCTCTCGGTCTGGTACGGCAACTTCTTCGGCGCTCAGACCTGCGCCGTGCTGCCCTACGACCAGTACCTGCACCGCTTCCCCGCCTACCTGCAGCAGCTGACGATGGAGTCCAACGGCAAGCACGTCACGCTCGAGGGCGCGCACGTCGACTACGAGACCGGCGCGATCTTCTGGGGCGAGCCGGGCACCAACGGACAGCACTCCTTCTACCAGCTGATCCACCAGGGCACGCGGCTCGTCCCCTGCGACTTCATCGGCTTCATGCAGAGCAACAACCCGCTCGGGGACCACCACGACATCCTGATGTCGAACGTGTTCGCCCAGACCCAGGCGCTCGCCTTTGGCAAAACGGAGGAGCAGGTGCGGGCTGAGGGAACGCCGGAGGCGGTCGTCCCGCATCGTGTAATGGAGGGCAACCGGCCGACCAACACGATCCTCGCTGAGCGGCTCGACCCACGCACGCTGGGCACGCTTGTCGCCCTCTACGAGCACAGCGTTTTCACCCAGGGGGCGATCTGGGGGATCGACTCCTTCGACCAGTGGGGGGTCGAGCTGGGCAAGGTGATGGCGAAGCAGATCATTCCCGAGCTGCAGGCAGCCGAGGAGCCCGAGCTTCTCCCACGACAGCTCGACCAACGCGCTGATCCGCCGCTACCGCCAGGCGAGGGCGCAGGCCTAAAGTCGTGCTCGGCCTCGACGCCCTCCCGCTCGCGGCGTCGGAGTCGAACCTGCTCGCCGCGCGCGAGCTGATGGCCTTCACGCTGGCCTTCCACATCGTCCTCGCCTGCCTCGGCGTCGCCCTGCCGGCGATCATCCTCACCGCCAACTGGCTGGGGCTGAAACGCGGTGACGAGGACGCGATGCGGCTGGCCCGGCGCTGGTCGAAAGCGATGGCTGTCACCTTCGCCGTCGGCGCGGTCACCGGCACCGTGCTCAGCTTCGAGTTCGGTCTGCTCTGGCCGGAGTTCATGGCGCGCTTCGGCGACGCCTTCGGGATCGCCTTCGCGATCGAGGGGATCTTCTTCTTCACCGAGGCGATCTTCCTCGCGATCTACATCTATGGCTGGAAGCGGCTGGGTGGTTGGGCCCACTGGTGGTCTGGAGTGCCGATGGTGATCACCGGGATCGGCGGCGCCTTCTCGGTGGTGGCCGCCAACGCCTGGATGAACCAGCCGCAGGGCTTCACCCTCGACGCTGCCGGCAAGGTGGTCGACACCGAACCGCTGCAGGTGCTCTTCAACCCCGCCTGGCACTACGAGGTCCCGCACATGCTCCTCGCCGCCTACATGGTCGCCGGCTTCCTCGTCGCCTCGATCTACGCGGTCGGGATGCTGCGCGGCCGCCGTGACCGCATGCACCGGCTCGGGCTCCTGATCCCGCTGACGATCGCCTGCATCGTCACCCCGATCCAGATCTTCGTCGGCGACACCGCGGCGCGCGAAGTCGCCGACCACCAACCGGCCAAGTTCGCTGGCTTCGAGTGCATCCAGGAGACCGGCCCCGACCAGACCGAGTACATCGGTGGCATCTGCACCGACGACGGCGTCGAGGGGGCGATCGGGATCCCGGGCCTCGACTCCTTCCTGGTCGGTTTCGACACCGACACCGTGGTGACCGGACTGGAGGACATCCCGCCTGACGAGCGCCCGCCCGCCAACACGTTGCTCCACCTCTCCTTCGACGCGATGGTCGGGATCGGCAGCGCGCTGCTGGCGCTTGCCGGATGGCTGGCCTTCGTCTGGTGGCGGCGGCGCGACATCCCCCAGACGCGCTGGTTTCTGCGCGCCGTCGCCGTCTCCGGTGTGGCCGCAATCGTCGCGATGTGGTGCGGCTGGATCGTCACCGAGGTCGGCCGCCAGCCGTGGATCGTGCAGGGCTACATGCGCACTTCCGAAGCGGTGACCGAGGCAGAGGGGATCTGGTTCGCCTTCGCCGGCGTGCTCATCCTCTACGCAGGCATAGGCACGGGCGCGGTGCTGGTGCTGCGGGCGATGTCGCGGCGCTGGCGCGAAGAGGGGGAGGGCGACGAGTCCGAAGCCCCGTATGGCCCACAGGAGGCGCCTTGGCGACTTAGCCCCCGAGAAAAGGGGGGTAAGTCGCCAAGGGAGGGAGCGTCGTGAGCAAGGCCGACGCCGCCGCGGCGATCCTCTGGATCGGCGCGACGCTCTATGCGGTCTTCGGCGGCGCCGATTTCGGCGGTGGCTTCTGGGACCTGATCGCTGGCGACGCCGAGCGCGGCGAGCGGCCACGGGGGCGCATCCAGCGCTCGCTGACCCCAGTCTGGGAGGCCAATCACGTCTGGCTGATCTTCATCCTCGTCGTCCTCTGGACCGCCTTCCCGGAGGCGTTCGCGGCGATCATGTCGACCCTGTATGTGCCGATTGCCCTGGCGGCCGTAGGGATCGTCCTGCGCGGCGCCGGCTTCGCCTTCCGCAAGTCGGTTCACCGACTCGAGTACCGCCGCGCAATGGGCGCTGCCTTCGCCCTCTCATCGGTGCTTACGCCGTTCTTCATGGGCGCCGTGGTCGGCGCGATCGCTGCCGGCAACGTGCCGCCGGAGGGTAACGGCGACGCCTTCTCGAGCTGGCTGGCGCCGTTGCCGTTGCTGACCGGGGCGCTCTTCGTCGCTACTGGGGCGTACCTCGCGGCGGTCTTCCTCGTCGTCGATTCCAGCCGTGCCGGCGACAAAGAGATGGAGGGCTACTTCGCCAGCCGCGCCATGGGCGCCGGGCTCGTCGCCGGGGTCTTCGCCATCGCTGGCCTGGTCGCCCTGCACGGCGAAGCCCGGTACGCGTATGAGCGGCTGGTCGTCGAGGGGTTGCCACTCATCATCGTCTCGGCGCTCTGTGGCTTCGGTGTCCTCGGGCTCCTGCTCAGCCGCGGGCGTCGCGGTTTGCGCCCGCTCGCCGTCGGCGCCGTCGTCGCGGTGATCTGGGGCTGGGCCGTCGCCCAGTTCCCCTACTTGCTGCCGACCTCGCTGAAGATCAGTCAGGCCGCGGCGCCCGGGCCGACCCTCGACGCGGTGCTGATCGTCTTCGGCTTCGCGATGCTCCTCGTCCTGCCGGCGCTCGGTCTCCTCTACTGGCTCAGTCAGAAGGAAATGCTCGAGGAGTGATCGCCGAGAGCCCACACGCGGTCCTCTTCGATATCGACGGGACGATCCTGGTCACGGGTGGGGCCGGCGGCGTCGCTTGGCAGCGTGGCTTCGATGAGCTCTACGGGGTTGATGCCAACGTCGCCGAGCACACCGACGCCGGCATGACCGATCCCGAGATCGCGGCGATCATCTTCCGCGAGGTGATCGGCCGCGAGGGCAACGCCGAAGAGCGCGCCAAGGCGATCGGTGCCTATCTCAAGCACCTCCCGGAGACTGTGGCCGAGTCGGAGGGCTACCGGGTGATGCCAGGGATCGAGGACCTGCTCGACCGGCTTATCGACGCCGGCGTCCTGCTCGGCCTGGTCACCGGCAACATCGAGGCCGCCGCCCACATCAAGCTTTCCCGCGCCGGCCTCAACCGCTTCTTCAGCTTCGGCGGCTACGGCTCCGACTCAGCCGACCGCACTGAAGTCACTAAAGCTGCCCTTTCGCGCGGTGCGCTTGTCTCCGGCGGCACTCTGGGGGACGGAAGCTGTATCGCCGTCGGCGACACCCCCCGCGACATCAAAGCCGGCCACGGCGCCGGCATCAAAGTAGTTGGTGTTGCCACCGGCAGTTACAGCGTGGACCAACTCAAAGAAGCTGATGCCGACTGGGCGATCTCCCAGGTCACGGACGGCTTCCCGGTTGAGGACCCATCCGGCAGGGGTTCCACTTAACTTTTCGGTGATTTGCGGTTGGGCTGACGCCCATTGCCGTCGCCGAAAAAGTACAAGACGTTTCACCCCTACCGGATGGGTCCTGAATCAGGCCCTGCCGGATGGTCTCCTACGCCAGCGAACAACGCGCCTGATAGATCGACAGGAATCCGTTCTCAAACCCATTCCTAGCCGCCCGCAGGTAAAGCCGCCAAACCCGGACGCGTTCCGGTCCCGCGAGCTTGATCGCTTCATCGAGATTCTCGTCCAAGCGGCGCGCCCAGTGGCGCAGGGTCTCGGCGTAGTCGGCGCCGTGCTCGGAGACGTGGCGGGTGATGAAGCCGGCTCGTTCCAGCGCCAGCAGGACGCGAGAGAGGTGCAGTGGTTCGCCGTCGGGGAAGACGTAGCGCTCGGAGAAGGCGCCGGCGTCGGGGTCGGTGTGGCGGAGTCGAGCGATGCCGTGGTTGAGCAGGCGGCCGCCGGGCTCGAGCAGGCCGGCGAGGGTGCGGGCGTAGACGTCGATCTGCTCCTCGCCGACATGCTCGACCATGCCGATCGAGGCGATCGCGTCGAAGCGCTCGCCGGCCAGGTCGCGGTAGTCCATGACGCGGATCTCGACCCGGTCGGCGACGCCGGCCTCCTCAGCCCGCTGACGTGCTCGCTCCGCCTGCGGCGGCGAGAGGGTAATGCCGACGACGCTGGCGCCGTACTCAGTCGCCGCCCGCAGCGGGAAGGCGCCCCAGCCGCAGCCGACGTCGAGCATCCGGTCGCCCTCCTTCAGTGCCAGCTTGCGGGCGACCGTCTCGAGCTTCTCTTCCTGTGCGGCCTCGAGCGTCTCGGCCCCCTCGGCGAAGAAAGCGCAGCTGTAGGTCATCGACTCGTCGAGGAAGAGGGCGAAGAAGTCGTTGGAGACGTCGTAGTGATGGCGCACGGCCTTGGCGTCGCGCTCCTTGCTGTGGCGGTGACCACTGAGGACCAGCTCGGCATCGGGGCGGCTTGGCGGTCGGGTCAGCCCGGCGGCACGGATCGCGCCAAGCGCCAGGTGCGCCATGTCGCCGCGCCCCAGTGAGGGCGGCTGCCAGCTGTCGAGCAGCTCGATCACCGCGTCCATGTCGTCGACCTCGATCTCGCCGCTGACGTAGGCGCGGCCGAGGCCTAGCTGTCCGGGTGCCCGCAGCGCGTGCGCGGCGGCCCGCGGCGAGCGGACGAAGAAGGTCGGCCCGTCGCCGTCGGTCGAGGGGAGCCGCGTCCCGTCCCAGAACTCGACCGAGAAGGGGCGCTCGGGGATGCGCACCTCGATCTCGCGACGCAGCGGCTCGGTACGGGCGAAGGGCATCGTAGAAACCCTAGTAGCCGTGTCACGTGGGCGCGAGCTTTCCGCCTCGAGTTAGGTATCCCGAAGGCGGGGGCCGTGGCGAGCCCTATGATTGTTGCTTCGATGGCAGCAAGCGCGGGACCACTCCCATCTGACATTCAGCCCGTCGCGAACGAGACCCGCGACCGGATTATCACGGGCCTGGTCACCCTCGTCCCCTTCATCGCACTCGGCTTCGCCGGTTGGCAGGTATGGGGCAGCGCGCTGCACTGGAGCGACGTCTTCCTCTTCCTCGGCATGTACGTGTTTACCGGCCTCGGCATCACGGTTGGCTTCCACCGCCACCTCACCCACCGCAGCTTCAAAGCGAAGCCGTGGCTGCACGGGCTGCTGGCGATTCTCGGCTCGGCCGCGATCGAGGGCCCGGTCATCTCCTGGGTCGCCGACCACCGCAAGCACCACGCCTTCTCCGACGAAGAGGGCGACCCGCACAGCCCCCACGTCGACCACGGCCACGGCTGGTCGGGCGCGATGCGCGGTCTCTTCCACGCCCACATGGGCTGGCTCTTCATCCACACCCAGCGCGGCAACAAGGAACGCTTCGCTCCCGACCTGCTCAAAGACCCGATCATCAACTGGGTCGACCGCACCTTCATCTACTGGGCGATCTTCGGTCTGCTGCTTCCCTTCGCGCTCGGCTGGATCATCGGCGGCACTCTCTTCGCCGGCCTCACCGGGCTGCTCTGGGGCGGCCTCGTCCGCGTCTTCGTCCTGCACCACTTCACCTACAGCATCAACTCGCTCTGCCACGTCTTCGGCAACCGTGACTTCGAGACCAGCGATGAGTCGCGCAACCTCGCTCTGATCGCGATCCCGACCTTGGGCGAGGCCTGGCACAACAACCACCACGCCTTCCCGACCTCGGCTGTGCACGGCCTCGGCCGCTGGCAGGTCGACCTCTCCGCCGTCGTCATCGACGGCCTCGAGAAGACTGGTCTCGTTTGGGACGTCGTGCGCGTCCCTCCGGAGCGCGTGGCTGCTAAGGCTGCCTAGGGCGCCGCGGGCGACTCGTACCAATCAATCCATGAATCACACGCCGCGCTGAGCGGCACTATGCGGCGCTCCCCGGCGCGGACCGCGACCAGGTCACCGACGTAGGCGACATCGTCGTAACCGCTGAGCCGCTGCAGGAAGTTGGCCGCCTCGGCCTCGACCGCGAACTCGATTCGGCCGCCGCGGCTCTCATAGACACCGGCTGGCCAGAACTGGCCGTTGTTGGCGAGGCTGATCGTGTTGGGACGCTGACCGTCCAGCGCCGGTCGCAGCTCCTGTTCGAAGCCGGGCGCCGACAGGGTCAAGTCGAAGGGTGAGAAGTACTGCAGCGAGAGGTTCCAGCGGCCCTTGGGAAGCTCGATCGTCTGCGCGGTGCGTTCCCCGTTTTGCAGCTGGCCGCCCTCCGACCAGCTCCCTTTCGGGGCGATCGCGACCGCCGGGTACAGCGAAGCCCTGCCCGGATTGGATAGGAGGATGCGGATCTCCGGCGCGGCGCAGCCGGCCCAGGCGCCGGCGTCCGTCCCCTCGAGCAGAACGTGGCGGTCCTCGGGCACGTCCGCGGTCCTCTTCCAGAGTAGGAAGGACGGGGTCGCGGCAATGCGCTTGAAGCCCCTCGGCGCCTGGCTGTTCCAGGCGGCGCGGCCGGTGACCACGTAGGGAAAGCTGTCGAGGGTGCCGCGCGAGAAGGAATCGAAGTCGATCGGGCTGTAGGCGTCGCCGGTGTCGAAGGGCTTCTCCGGGTTCTCGGCCATCGCCGGGTCGGGGAACTCAACCAGCGGCACGTGGGTATCCGCGCCCATCAGCTCGTAGGCGGCGTAGCGGTCTTGGCCGGCGTAGAGCACGGGTTCACCCTCTATGAGCGGCACGAAGGCGCGCAGCTCGGCGCCGTGGCCGGGAGGCGCGACCGGGGCGTTGCGTAGGGCCAGGAAGCTGGAATAGATCGCGCCGCCGATGAAGACCACGGCGAGAGCGCTCCAGCCGAGACGCGCGAGGGGCCCGGTCGAGCTTTGTGCCGCTATGCGGGTTAAACCTCGACCGCGCAGGCCGAACTCGGCGAGCAGGGGGCGGATCGCGACCAGCATTGCCAGTGGGGCAGCGATCATCAGGGCCTTCGCCAGGGAGTAGTCGCCGCTGGTCGGCAGCGCGGCGAGATAGAGGAGGACGCAGGCGGCAAGCCCGATTGGCACGGCCAGATCGCGCCGCCGCACCCACCAGGCCGTGCCGGCCAGCAGGGCGATGACGCCGATCGCGCCTGCGAGCCCGGACAGGTGGGCGCCGCCCGGCGCCGCGAGCCGGTAGTTGTCCGCCGGCCACACCCCGAGCGCCTCGATCGGTGAGACCGGCCCGTAGGTGTTCGTGCCCGCCACCTTGCTGAAGGTGTCGACGAAGCCGAAGGGGCCGACCAGGGTGGCGGCGATGCCCACCGCGGCCAGTACGACGATCGCGACCAGCGTCGCGGGTCGCAACAGGAAGCGCAGCAGCGTCCGCGGCGCCAGCGCACGCCGCACCGGTGGCAGGGTCAGGCTCCAAAGCACCGCGATTGCGATCGGCCAAGCCAGCCCAGCGAAGCTGTAGGAGAAGAAGATACCCCCGGCCAGCGCCAGCCAGGGCAGCGCCATTCGCACAATGGCCAGCGCAGACGTGCCCTCACTTAGGCGTCCATATGGGTGCTTAAGTGAGGGCACGTCCCCCCGGCGCAGCGTGTCTATCTCGCGCAGGCCGACGGCTACGGCGAGGACGAAGAGGGCCTGGGCCAACTCCTTGAAAGCGCCCTGGGCGAAGTAGGAGGCGCCGAGGTAAGAAACGGCGACGAGCACCGCTGCCAGCAGCCGCCGGCCCGGGCCAAAGCCCGGCAAGGCGGAGAGAGCAGTCAGGCCGGTGATGATGCCGATCGCGAAGATCTCGCCGACGAAGGCATGGCCGAGGCCGATCCCCGGTACTGCCGCAATTGCCACGGCGAGACCGTGGGGGCCCAGCGGGTAGCCAGCCTCGGGCACCGGGCCGGCGCCGCTGCGCAGCCACTCGGCCCAGGCGAGGTGGAGGCCGAGGTCATTGTTGAAGCCGACCCCGAGTAGGCCCCAGCGAGCGCTGATCGCAAAGGGAATCGAGAGCACCAGGCCGATTACCAGCGCTACTGGCAAGCCGTGGCGCAGCACCTCTCGCCAGTCGATTCGCTCGCCACTGCCAGCCGAGTCCCCAACCCAGAAGACCACGGTGCCGGCGGCGATCAGGAGCAGGACAAGGCCAAGCGTCGCCGAGGCACCGTGGCCTGGGGCGCGCGCCAGGACCCCGGTCACAGTCAGGATTGCGCCAAGGCCGACCGCCGGCTCCAGCCACGACCATGAGTAGCGCCCGGCGAGCAGGAAGAGGGCGCGGCCGACGAGCAGTGCGGCGGCACAGATCAGAGCCGCCGAGACGTAGGTCCCGATCATCAGAGAGGGCAACCTATGCCAGCGGCGGCCCCCTGCGCGGCGAGGCTAGCGCTCAGTACTTCTCAGCCGCCCGTTCGAGCGTCGGCCGCAGGTTCTCGCCACGGAGTGGCTCCTCGTGGCCGGGGCCGACGACAGCCGGTTCGAGTGCCGCAAGCCTGCGCACCGATTCCTTCGCCATCGCGTGGTTCCAGGCCCAGGCGGGGTGGGGGACGCTGACCTCACCCTCCGGCAGCGGTTTGAGCCGGGCGGAATCGACGAGATAGACGACGTCGCTGACCAGCGCCACGCGATCGCTCTCGCGCCAGAGTCCGATCAGCCCCGGCGCGTGGCCGGGGAAATGGATGACGCGGAAGCCGGCGATCTCATCGCCCTCGGCGACGGTGCCGGCGATCTTCACCGCGCCGCCGTCCCAACGTCGCAGCAGGAAGGGGTAGATCCAGCGGATCGGTGCCACCGGCAGGGCCGAGATGTTCATGTATGGGGCGATCGCCGCGTCGCTTTCGGCGTCGGCCACATCGTCGGCGTGGCAGTAGACCGGCGCGTCCATGTATGGCGCGGTGCCCCGGTGGTCGGCGTGGGCATGACCGAGCACGACGCGCTTCAACCCGCCGAGCTCCTCGGCGGCTGCCCGCGCCTTCTTCGTCATCGCCTTGGTGCCGGCGTCGAACTGGGTGACGCCGCCGCCCTCCTCCTCGAGGAAGTAGATGTTCATCGCCCCGCGCAGGTCACCGCGCAGAAGCCAGACCCCGTCGGCGACTCTCTCCATGCCCCAAGCGTACCCTGGCTGGGATCCGACTTAATTGGGCCGAACGCCTAGGCTCCCGCTGATGCCGATGCTGTGGAAAGTCGGGATGGTCGTGCTCGTCGCCTGCCTCGTTGCCTCGATGGCGATCGCAGTCGTCCGGCTCGCGACCACTCCAACCGAAATCCTCGGCGACGGGTTTCGTGGATTGCCGGCCCGCCAGGCCGGGCGTTAGTATCGGCGCGGCTGGACCAGCGACCCCCAGAGGAGGCGGCGTGTTCACTCGCATCGTTGTTGGAACCGATGGATCGGAGACCGCCGCCGAGGCGGTGCGCCAGGCCGTCGACTTGGCCAAGCTCGCCGGTGCCAGCCTCAGCATCGTCAGCGCTTATGAACCGGTCCCCAAACGCCGCCTTCAGGCCGAGCAGGAGGGGGTGCCGGCAGACGTTCAGTACGAGATCGGGCCCCGCGAGGACGTCAACCTGGTTCTCGACGCCGCCGCCGCTGCTGCCAAGAGCGAGGGGGTCGAGGTGCAGACGCACCCGGTCGAGGGCTCACCCTCCGATGCGATCCTCAACGTCGCCGAGGAGACCAAGGCTGACCTGATCGTCGTCGGCAACAAGGGGATGACTGGGGCACGGCGTTTCGTGCTCGGCAGTGTCCCCAACAACGTCTCCCATCACGCGCCTTGCAGCGTAATAATCGTCCGAACGACCTAAGGCGACGGCTCGGTTGCCTTACCGGCGTCGATCAGGCCGGCGCCTTGACGTTCGGGCGGTAGGCCGAGGTCGCGTGCGGTCTTGCGCAGGCGCCTGATCACACGGTTGACCTTGCCGTTGGGCGAGGCGTTTTGGGGGATGGCGCCGCTGGCCAGGACCATCGCGGCCACGCCGGAGACGTGTGCCGCGGCCATCGAGGTGCCGATGTAGCTGCCGGGCTCGCCGAAGCGGCGTGGGTTGCCGCCCCGCAGGGTCACCTGGTAGATCGAGCGATTCGACACCGATGGGCAGCCGCTGATCGGCAGGCCGCCGCCGGGCGCGAGGACGTCGACCCCCTCGCCGGGCAGCAGCGAGTAGCTGCCGAGGCAACCGCCCTCGGTCGTGCCGCCGACGCCGATCGTGTGGGGCCCGGTGGCCGGCGGCGAGACGCAGGCCTCCGAGCCCAAGTTGCCGATCGAGGCCACGGTCACCACGCCCGCGCGATAGGCGTCGCGCAGCTCCTGGTCGATGCCGGGGACGCTCTTGCCACAGCCGAAGTTGAAGCTCATGTTGATCACGTCGGCGCCGTGGGCGACGGCGAAGCGGATGCCGCGGGCGATGTCGTCGGCCTCGCCGCTGCCGTGCCGGTCGAGGACGCGGACCGGCATCAACTTCGCCCGGTAGGCGAGTCCGACCAAACCGATCCCGTTGTTGGTCTTCTCGGCGATCGTGCCGGCGACGTGGGTGCCGTGACCGTTTTGGTCGAGGGGCAGGCGATCGCCGTCGACGAAGTCATAGCCCTTGGCGAACTGACCGGAGGCAAAGTCCGGGCTGCGGCGGTAGCCGCCGCCGTAGTTGCGATAGGCGATCCCGGTGTCGAGGACGGCGACGGTGATGCCCTCGGCGCCGCGCCGGCCCGCCCTGGCCAGGTTTCCCCAGGCGCCGATCGCGTCGATACCGCCTGCGGAGACGGGCAGCGACGCGGTGCCGGCGCCTTCCCAGGGCAGGAAGTTCCACTGCAGCGCGACCCAGCCACCGGGAGGGCCAGGAGGCGTGGCAAGTGGTCCGGGGTCGTTGGCTATCCCGGGTTCGAGCAGCGGCTGTCGCTGCGAGGCCCTGGCGATGTAGTTGGGCGCTGCATAGGCGACCCCCGGCCGCTGCCGCAACGCTGCGACGGCGTGGCGCACGCCAACCCCGCGCGGGAGCTCGACGGCCCTGCCGCGGCGCTGTCCCTGCAGCTTGAGCACCACCTCACCTGGTACGAAGGCGCGGGCGGGGGAGATGCCCGTGTTGGCGCTGGCCGGTGCCGCGCAGATGCCCGTGGCGAACAGGGCCAAGGCAGCGAGGGTCAGTGGGCGTCGTCTCATAGTCGGTCTCGGCTCACGTAATCCCTGCACCAGTGCGAGCAATCGATCTAACACCGGCCCCCGCGGGAAGTTGTCGAGGTCACGATACTTCGGAAGATGCCGGAAGCCGATCTAAGCGAAGAGCAGCAGCTCATGATGTCCCTGGCGCTCGAGCGCGCCAAGGAGGCGGAGGCGCACGGCGACGTCCCGATCGGCGCCGTGGTCGCCCGCGGCAACGAGCTGCTCGGCGCCGCGGGCAACGAGCGCGAGCTGCGTCGCGACCCCACCGCGCACGCCGAGATCCTCGCCATCCGCGCCGCCGCCGAGGCGCTCGGCGGCTGGCGGCTGCCGGGCACGACCCTCTACGTCACGCTTGAGCCCTGTGCGATGTGCGCCGGCGCGATCGTCCTCGCCCGCATCCCGTCGGTTATCTACGGCGCCATGGACCCCAAGGCGGGCGCCGCCGGCAGCGTCCTAGACGTCCTCGCCGAGCCGGCGCTCAACCACCGCCCCCAGGTGACCGGCGGTGTGCTGGAGGACGAGTGCGCGACGCTTCTACGGAATTTCTTCAGTCCCCGCCGTGGCTCGTCAGCCTGATGCATACCTCGTCCCGGGTGAGATGGCGGAAAACCCGACTCCGAGCGTGCATGACGATTACGCCTAGCGCGCATGGATCCGGGCTGCGATCTGCGGCCGTCGCCGCACCATCGTCTCCACACTGGAACAACTCATCCGCGTACATTCCCCAGGCCCCCTCGGCGCTGTTGAGGCTTACCCTTCCTTCGCTGACTGCGCGCTCGAGCTCGGCCTTGCTTAGCGGTGCGGACATGCTGGATTTCATACTCCGCTTGGGTAAAGCGAGGAAGACGCCATCCGGCCTCGTCGGACACGACGGACAAAGTTTGTCTGTTCACCTGTGGACATAATTTGTCCATGCCTCGCCACAACGTCTATTTACATCTGGTCGATGACCTCGACAAGATCTCGTCTGACCGACTGGAGCTGTCGCAGGCAACCGGACTGAAGGAGCTTCCATCCCTCATAGTCGGTGCCGCTGGTTGGGACGAGGCCTCTCTACGAAAGCTGTTGTGCTTGGCCTCGGCACGCATTCCCGATCGCGCCCACAAGGTTGCGAATCGTCGTCGAGCGGCACGACTTGCCCTTGGGGTCGAGCGGGGCCATGAGAAGAGCCTCAAGGAGGCTGCCTCCGAAATCGGTCGCAGCGCTCGTGAGTCCCAGCCCAGCAGGCGACGACAGCTGACACTGATTTGGGAGGACGTTGCGCTTGCCCTTCTGGAACTTGGCTATGAGACTCTGCGACCATCCGATCAGGTCGACGTCCTGATCGGTGAAGGAGAAGTCGCAGAGGTGCTCATCCACTACATCAGGAGTGAGCGTCCTAGCTCGTTACGCTTTCTGGAGTTGTCCGCCTTTTCGGTGAGTCATGTCTTGGCGTCGGCTATGCAGTCCCCCGACGCCCGGGACATCAAGCTCCTCATAGCGGATCCCAGGATGCTTTCGCCTTTCCACTGGGAGAAAAGGATGCTCCCCACTCTCTATCGTTTGGAACTTGCGTTCAACGAGCTGCAAAGCGGCGCCCGGGAGCAACTTTCGCTGGAGGTGCGCTGCTACGGATTCAGAGACAAGTCGCCAAGTTCCGATTCACCCCTGGAGTTACTGCGTCCCGACGTGATGCCGTCGCTGCGTGGGCGAAGTTTTGACGACAGTCTGCTGAACCTTGGTTGGTACACCTATGCGCCCGAGGCTCACAACACCCAAGCTTCAGATTCCCCTGCCGCACAGGCCTATCCAGTCAGAGAGGTGTGGGGTCATTTCAATCCCGTCATGCTGGCGCGCCCTGAGGATGCCGGTTTCGCCTCTCTTCTCCTCTTCTTCAACCAGCAGTTCGACGCGATCTGGGGCGGCCGCGTGGAGCGGAGCATCCCTCCCGCGGCCAGCCTCGTCGATGCGGTTGCGGTACGCGACAAGTCCGCGTTCAAGGATCTTGAGAAGTTTCTCGAACTGCTGAGCGGCCCGGGCGAATAGAAATTCGCGGGCTCGTGACCGCGGTCTGGGAAGCGGAGAGGGTGGGATTCGAACCCACGAGGCGGGTTAACCCCGCCCACGCGATTTCCAGTCGCGCTCCTTAAGCCACTCGGACACCTCTCCGGGGTAGCCCAAGAGTATTGGCTGCGACTCGGGGGAGCTACGCGGCTTCCGGTGCCTCTTCGAGGCCGCGCACCGGAGTGGGTGCCGCGTCGAGCGGCAGCACGATCGTCTCTCGCGAGGTGGGCGTCTGGGCTGCGGGGCGGTGACCGCGCAGGCGCTCGTGGCTGCAGACGACGTAACACCACTCCATCAGGCGCATCCGAGAGGCGGGGTCCATCTCCTCGATCGTCGCTCCGACTAAGTAGTGCCCGTCGCTCTCACGACAGGAGCGGATCTTGATTTGGGCGGCGATCTCGTGCGTCTCGCCGGTTGCCTCTTCCAGCTCGAGCAGGACTGCAGGGCGCTCGCCAACGGTCGCCGGCGCGTCCAGCACGAGCCCGACCCCGACGGCGCTCGCATCGACCAGGTGGCCACCGATGTGACCGCCGGCGGCGAAGCAGTGGGCGGGAGCTTCGCCCTCGAAGCGATAGACCTGGCGCCGCTGCTGGCGACGGCCAACGGCTAGCAGGGTGCGCAGGACCCGCCGCAACTCGATCAGGCCGAGCAGGGGCACGATCACCGCGGCGATTCCGGGCATATCCGGCAGTGGCCCGATGCCGGCGAGGTCGAGCAGGCGCAGCGCCGTGCCGCTGGCCAGCACAACCGCGGCGACGATGACCAGGTGCAACTTGCGCATCGCGGTGATCCCGCCGCCGTCGACACCCTGCTTTGGCGTCACCTTGAAGGCCGTGTGGCCGGGGCGGAAGATGCAGCGCAGCGCTCGCGTGTAGATCTCCATCGTCAACAGCTCGTAGTGGGCGGTCTCGCCGATCTTCATGTAGCCACGGGTCAGGGCAGAGCCGGCCAGCAGGTTGAGGCTGACCGCCGGCAGCCAGAGCGCGGCAAGCGCCACAACGCTGATCTTCATCGGCAGCGCCCCGGTCCACAGCACCGCGCCCAGGGTCGCGAGCAGCAGCAGCCGCATCGGCGGCGCCAGGTAGGCGGCGAGGCTGACGAAGTAGGAGAGGCGCTGCAGCGGGCGCAGCTCGCGGGCGCGCAGGGGGGACTCGGGCAGGGTGAAGACGGCGAGGTTGCCGCGCGCCCAGCGGTCGCGCTGCAACAGATAGCCGTCGAGGTCGTGTGGGGCGAGACCCTGGACCAGGACCTCGTCGTGGTAGCGGCTGGTCCAGCCGTGGCGCTGCATGCGAATCGTCGTGTGGAAGTCCTCGGCGATCGTCTCAGTGGCGACGCCGCCGATTTCGAGCAGCGCCTCGCGCCGCAGTAGCGCCGCCGAACCGCACCAATAGGCGGCGCCGTGGCGGTCCTTGCCGGGGCAGACGACGCGGTAGAAGAGCGACTGCTCGTGGCGGCCGACGACGTAGTGCTGGACCGAGTCGTGGTTGAAGAAGTCGTGTGGGCTCTGCACCAGGGCGACCTTCTCGTCGTCGAAGTAGCCGACCATCGCGTCGAGCGCGTCGGGCATCGGCACGTGGTCGGCGTCGAGCATCAGCACCAGCTCCCCGTCGGTGTGGGGGAGGGCGGCATTGATGTTGCCGGCCTTGGCGTGGGAGTTGTCGGACCGGGTCAGGTACTTGGCGCCGGCGATTCCCGCCAGCTCCTCCATCTCCGGCCGTTTTCCGTCGTCGAGGAGGTAGGTCGTGTGCGGGTAGGTGAGGGCGCGGCAGCCGGCCAGCGTCGCCGCCACCACCTCGAAAGGCTCGTCATAGGTGCAGACGTAGACGTCGATCTTGCGCCCGGCCGTGGCGGGTGGCCGCAGCGCCGGCGGCCGCGACCACGAGTACCAGGCAAGGGTCCCGAGCGCCCAGAGGCCGTAGACCTCGGTGACGAGCAGCATCGCGAACAGCACGGGGTTGGCGCCTTCGCCGCTCCAGCCAAAGCGCCAGATCAGGTAGCCGACGCCCCAGACCAGCGCGCAGAGCGCGAACAACCGCAGCGGCACGGGGTGGCGGTCGAAGAACCGCCCGATTCGGGTTTGACCGCTGCCTTGCACGCCATTCCATCGGCGCAGGAGTCGACCGTCTTGAGCCTTGAAAACATCAAGGTTCCCTCAAGCCCGCTTCGCACAGGCGTCCCTACGTAGAATCTGGCCCAGATCGATGTCCCGGAGGGGTGCCGGAGTGGTTGAACGGGGCAGTCTCGAAAACTGCGTTCACGTTTTCGTTCCCTCCCACGTCCCCCTGGAAGCACTCGAATGAAAGACTCGCGTTCATGCCTCGCGTGAGCAGCTTCTACGGAATGACGGTTGCGATGTATACCGAGAGCATGGAGTTCCGCATTTCCATGTGCGTTATGCAGAGCACGACGCCTCACTCGCGATCGAGACTTTGGAGCTTCTGGAGGGATCCCTTCCGAAACGGGCCCTCGCTCTCGCACACGAGTGGGCCGAACTGCATCGCAGCGAGCTGATGGAACTGGCAGCGCGCTCGAAACAAGGAACCGCTACAGGACATCGATCCTCTGCCCTAAGATCAGGGCCATGAGCGAGATCGTTCACGTCACCGAGGTCGAGGCCCTTGGGGCCCATCGGCTTCACCTGCGCTTTGAGGATGGAGTCGAAGGTGAGATCGACTTCAGTACCGAAGCCTGGGATGGGGTCTTTGCCCCTCTCTCAGACCCGACCTATTTCGCCCGCGTAGAACTCGACGAGGGCCTGGGCACCATTGTTTGGCCCAATGGCGCGGACGTTGCCCCCGAGACCCTCCATCAGTGGGTCGCTGAGCACGTCGTCCAGGTTCCGGCTTAGCCGCCCACGCCATCCCAAGCTCTTTGAGGTGGAGCGGGTACCGCGGCCTGTCCGTCGTGCTCGTCTCTGCCGACGGAAGCACTCGCATCCTGAATCCCCAGCTCTCGATCGCACACATAGCCGGGCCCCGACAAGTCCGCGCCAAATGCCACTGGCTCTCGTCGTGGCTTGGG
The DNA here is from genome assembly GCA_963824215.1 of uncultured Solirubrobacterales bacterium. GTDB lineage: Bacteria > Actinomycetota > Thermoleophilia > Solirubrobacterales > 70-9 > VRUE01. Next base: position 888,341 of record CAWGOE010000001.1, read on the forward strand.
CGGACCCCCTGCGCAGCTGGTCTTCCGAGCGCCGGGCACACGTAGCGAGCCGAAGGTCCAAAAGTGCGCCCTTGGCGGGCACCGCCGCTCCAAGATCCGTTTGATCTCCGCGACACGATCCGATTCGGCGGGTTGTATGGCAACCAGGGCGACAAGGGCTCTATCGAAAACGGCCAAATATGCCCCACTTCGAGCCAGTGATTCGCAGTTAAGCTGCCCGCCGTGGGTTGCCCTGTCTATCGATCGCCCCATTGGTTTGCCGCTTGTGCCTTGCTTGTGGCAACTCTGGTCGCCACATGGTTTGTCGCGCCTTCAAGTCTTGCCGCGCTGTCGCTCGCTACTGCGAACTCACAGGAAGCATTCGACGCCGACGGCCTTGCCTTTCACCGGTTTCCGCCACATGCGGAAGCGCGCGCCGCCATTGTCGACCTCGCCGCGGGGGGCGGGGACACGGTCGCGGCATTGGGTAACGAGCTGGCCAACTCAAGGCGTGCTTATTTCGGGGCAGCCCGCTTCAACGCCGACGGCTCCCTTGACCGCTCCTTCGGCAGCGGCGGCTTCGCGGAGCTGATTCGACCGCGCCTCGGCGGCGCGGTCGGGCTGGTCCATGGCCAGGCCGAGGCCCTGACGGTGGACCGTCAGGGCCGCATTGTCCTCGCCGGCTTCCGGTTTCACGATGCGACCTCCCAGGTCAGGTATCCGGTGCTGGTCCGGCTGCTACCCGACGGCACCCCGGACCCGAACTTCGGCCGCGACGGAGTTGTAACCCCGACGCACGTGCCCAACTACGGCGAATGGTTCTCCGACGTCGCCATCGAGGCAGGGGGGCGGATCGTCGCGGTCGGCGGGCGCACGCAGCTGCACGAAGAGGACGGCTACCACGGCCCCAAGCCGGCCACCCTGGTCCGTGCCTTCCTGCCAGACGGCCGCATTGACAGAGGCTTCGCCGACCGCGGCTCGCTCAGCACCCCGGTCTCAAGCGACTCCTACTTTCGCGACTTCACGGCATTTCGGACCGTCCGCGTGGTGCGCGGAGGCAAGCTCCTGCTCTCCGGCTACCGCAGCTACCGGCTCCTGCTCGAGCGGTTGACACCGAATGGCCACCTCGACCGATCCTTCGGTCGCGGTGGCTCGGTCGAGGTCGGATTTGAAGGTTCCGAATGCTTCTACCTCTGCGAATACGACAGCGCGCTGATGCTGACCCGGGACAAACGGATCCTGGTTCAGGGCGTGCTGAATCCGCTGGCGAGCGAGCGTGAGGCTCTCGTGCGGTTTCTTTCCGACGGCAGAATCGACCGGAGCTTCGGGAATGGAGGGTTTGCATATGACCGTTTCGGCGAAAACCTGGTCGACATCGGCGCCATCGTTCCGGTACCCCGTGACCGCTTCCTGGTCGTCGGCTCCGGGCACGGCAGGTCGAGCCTTCGGTCTTCGTTGCTGGCTCTTCGCTTCACCTCGGACGGCCGCCTCGACCCCAGCTTCGGCGAACGCGGGGTGCTCCCCCTCGGGCCGCAAAAGGGCAACAGTGGCGGCGAGGCGGCGCTGGCCCGCCGGGACGGCAGCGTGATCGCTGCGGGCGGAGCGTGGCTTTTGGACAATCCCCCGAGGCCCGATAGGGGGTCGCAGGTCCTGCTGCTGGCTCGACTCCCGTGATCGCGTCGGGGTTCCTTGTTGATGGGGCCGTCCGCCGCAGGCTGCCGGCTTTGGCATTTCAGATCGGATTTCGTTCCCTCCGACGTTCCCTCCAGATTCGCCGTCGATAGGATTTGGCTCTGTAGTGCCCTGGAGGGGTGCCGGAGTGGTTGAACGGGGCAGTCTCGAAAACTGTTGGCGTCGCAAGGCGCTCGTGGGTTCGAATCCCACCCCCTCCGCTGCTACCCCGACCGTGGGGCCGGCTCTACTTGGGAGAGGCTCGGTTCGTCCTCTGCGGCCGGATCGTCGGGTGGGACGGGAGAGGCCTCCCGACCGGCGGGGCTAAGGGTGTCGTCCCGGCCGACCGGCATCTCCGGCGCGCCCTTTCGCCAGATGTTGAAGGCGTAAAGCAGCCGCGAGCGTCGAGGCAGGTTTGCCACGTCTGCCCCCATCTCCTTGGCCCAGCGCTTCCGCCGGGCCGGGTCCATCTCCTTGGGGAGTCGGCGGGTAGCTGCGCCTACGAGCCACTGACTGGGGGAGGGGAGGCGCAGCCTCCGGCGCTCGCGCTTTTGCGCTTCGAGGCGCCACTCACGTACGACCCTGATGGTGGCGCCGATGAAGATGCATGCGACGAGTAGGACACCGAGCGTCGACGTCAACGTCAGCAGCGATTTCAGATCGCTGACCAGGCCGGAGCGTACGAGGGCGAAGATTCCGCCGAACGCCATGACCCGGTAGAGGAGCGAGCGCAGCATCTCAAGCCAGCCGCTTTCTCGGTTTTGCCCCAGGCGTTGCCCGGCGGCGCTTGATGCGCCTCGCAAGCTGGGCGATCTCATCGAGCTGCTCGATCGCCTTGCGCTCCCCCAATCCGGTCAACCGGTAGAGCCGCCGGCGCGGACGCCCCTCGTTCTCGGGGCCCGCCTGCTCCCAGCGGCTCTCCAGCCAGCCGGCGTTTTCGAGCCGCGCCAGCATCGGGTAGATCGTTCCAGCCGCGATGCTGGCGTCTTTCGAAAGGCCGAGTCCGTAGTGCCATGCCATCGCGTTTTCGAGCATCGCGCCGAGGATCTTGAGCGCATCCGAGCTGAGCCTGGGGTCGGTATCGGTCAACTGTCCCCCTCTTCTTCGTACCTTTGAAGCATCTTGCTCAACTTGACAAGAGTCTCCGGCGGCGCAGTTTCCTCTGCATCCAAGCGATGGAGCTCGTCGATGATGAGGACCTTCAATCCGGTTTTGGTCACCCTGAACAGGTGCGGCTCCGTCGTGTCAGGGCTGGTCTCCTCGCGACCCCCGGTGCTTCGCGCACTCGCCAGCGTGCTCTGCAGCGCCAGCTCAGCGGCGAGGCTTCTGCCACCCTGGCGGCGCAGCTTCAGGGCGAATTGCAGGCCCCCAAGCGGTCGATCCGCGAAGCTCGCGAGGTCGGCTTCGATCTCCTCGGCCCAGCGCGCGCGCTGCTTCCCAGGTAGCTCCTCCGGGAACTCGGCAATGGTCCGCTCGAGCAGTCGCCGGCTGACGTGCGGCATCCAGGTCAGGACTTCGAGTGCGAGCACCGTGCCGGCGACCGTTCCGATCAGGGAGAGGAAGAGGATGTCCATGTCGCTACGAGGCCTCCAGGCCGGGGAGGAGGGGGCCGAGGAGAGGGCACCCCTTCACCCGCGGGCGCTTGCTCGTCTTTGCCTCATGGGCGAGAGCCATCCGCTCGCCGAGCCCGGTCAACCGGTAGAGCCGCCGGCGCGGACGCCCTTCGTCTTGGGAGCCGCGCTTCTCCCAGCGGCTCTCCAGCCAGCCGGCGTTCTCCAATCGGGCCAGCGTGGGGTAGATGGTTCCGGCCGCAATGCCGGCAACCTTCGACAGACTGAGGCCGTAATGCCAGGCCATTGTGTCCTCGAGCATTGCCGCGAGAACCCGTAGGTCATTGTTGCTCATGAAAATCGCGACGATTGTCTTTTCATCATAGTCTGTCTTTCAGGATAGCAAGCTGGCGCTCACCATCCTCAGGCCCACATCGAGCTCGGGCAGGGTGCGCAGATGGCCGTGGCGCTCGTCCCAGCGGCCGCTCTCGAGGTCGGCGCTCAGCTTGGCCAGGCCTTGCTCAATTTCGGCAGATGGCATCCGGTGCCAGCACGAGCTGGCGCGGCGGACGTCGGGGTCGAGGTGCATCTCTGGCCGGTCCCAGATGCCGATGAAGAAGCCGTCGGCGCAGTTGCACGGGATGGGGATGGCCTCTACTGAAGAGTTGGGGAGCGCCGCAGCCAGCTCGGCGACCGGCGGCATTGTCTTGGTGTGGTACTCGAGCGCACCCGGAAAGTAATCCAGCAACCAGAGCTCTTCCGCCAGCGCTGGGTCGAAGGTGAGGACGATCACTCGCTCACGTGCGACTCGCGCCATCTCGGCCAAGCCCACCTGCACGTCGCTCCAGTGATGGACGGTGATGATCGCCATCACCGCGTCGAAGCTGCCCTCCTCGAGGGGCAGGCTCTCGGCGACGCCTTGGACTACCGGCGCCGCTTCCGGCGGGCGCTGGGCGATCATCTCCCGGGAGGGCTCGACCGCCGTTACCTCGCGGTCACGGGGCTCATACGAACCGGTACCGGCGCCCACGTTGAGCACGGTCCCCGCGTCTCCCAGCGCCGCTTCGAGCCGGGCGGCGATCTTTGGCTCGGGCTGGCGGACGGCGCTATAGCCGAGTCCGATCCGGTCGTAGGCCGCCTCTGCCATCGCACCGAACTATACGAATCTAATCCCTAAATTCATTCAGGATCAGTAGAGTGCTCGTCTCGGAATGCCACAGTTCGCAGGAGGAAAGATCGAGGCGTACGTAGGGCCCGATGACTTGGGTGCCTCCGACGACCTCGAGCAAGTAATCGTCGACTTCATCGAGGGTGCCACGACCTCGCTCGACATCGCCGTGCAGGAGCTCGACAACGAGCGGATCGCGAAAGCGATCCTGGCGGCAAGATGGCGGGGTGTTCGGGTCAGCATCGTGCTCGAGCAGAGCTACCTGCGCGAGGAAAAGCTAAGCCTGAAGAAACCCCCGGCGTCCTTGGAGCAGTGGCAGTGGACGCCCACCAAAGGGAAAAACGCGGTCAATCGCCGCATCGCCACCGCCCTGCTTCAGTCGAACATCGATCTCAAGCTCGACTTCAACAAAAAGATCTTTCACCAGAAGTTCATCGTCCGTGACTACCGGGGCAAAGCGACGCCAACCTCAGCGCTACTCACTGGCTCGACGAACTTCACCGACACCGATTGTCACTCGAACCTCAACCACATCTTCGTCTTCAAGGACGCCGGAGTCTGCCGGGAGTACGCCAATCAGTTCGCCGAAATAGAGCGAGGGGAATTCGGCCGCCGCGGCCTCGGCGGCGAGCCGCCGATCTTCAACCTCAAGGGCGTCCCGGTGACCGTGCTGTTCGCGCCCGACAACGTCCCCGAGCAGGAAGTGATCAAGCAGGTACTGAAGGCGGAGAAGGACATCAGGTTCGCCATCTTCACCTTCGCCGGCTCATCCGCGATCGACGACGCTTTGCTGATGGCCGCCCGGGCAGGTTGCAAAGTCACCGGCGCCCTCGACCCTGGGCAGGCCGCTCAACCTTGGTCCGCGCAGCAGGGCACGCCGGGTGCGGCGCCGCCGTGGCTAAAGCGCAAAAACATCCGCCTCTACACGCCCAGGCGTAAGAAAGGCGGGCTTCGCAAACTGCACCACAAGCTGATGGTCGTCGACCGTCACACGGTTCTCGCCGGCAGCTTCAACTACACCGCGCCGGCGAACGACTTCAACGACGAGAACCTGTTTGTCGTCGGCAGTCGCTACGAGCGCTTTTCGAACGACAAGAAAAAGAAGGTCGATTTGAGCGCCTGCAAAGAAATCGCCGACTACATGCGTAAGGAGATCGACCGCATTGTTTCCCCTTCGGTCTCCGACCCCTGGAAGCCGAAGAAAGGCGACGACTAGGTCAGCGCCGCGGACCGGCCTCGCAGCGCAGGGAGTAACCCCAACCCGGTCCCCCGTCGCAGTGATCGTGATCGCGGCCGCCGTAGAGCTTGTCGGGACTGGAGCCGCCGTATAGCCAGTCCCTGCCGCCTTCACCGTGGCAGCCGTCTTGTCCCGGACCCATGATGCATACATCGCGGCCGGGGCCGCCCCAGCAGCCATCGCTGCCGGCGCCATGCTTGCAGTAGTCGTTGCCTGGGCCACCGACGCAGTCGCTGTTTTGCTGGCCGGTGATGCAGACGTCGTCGCCGCCACCGCCAACGCAGCGATTGCGCCGCGCCCCCTCCGAGTAGCAGGTGTCGCGCTCGCCATTGCCGATGAACTTGTCGGAGCCGTCGCCGAGATAGACCGTGAGGGGGATCGGCAGGTGGTCGTTGACCTCGACGAAGTCGCCGGAGGGGCCCATGTTGACCACGACGCTTCCCGCTCCGCTCAGGCGGCAGACGGCGATCAGACGGTTGCGCTTGAAGTGGCAGCCGGAGGGCCTGGAGTGAGCCATCAGCCCGCGCACCACCAAGCGCGAGCCGTCGACGCTCAGCCTCAAATGCGAGCCGGAGGCGGCACCGTGCACGACGATTTGCCCCTGCGGTGTCGCAGGGACGGAGAAGAGAGTGAGCACCAGCGCAGCAGCCAGCACGAGCACAGTCGCTGTTCCCCGAGCCAAAAAGATCGCGACACCTTAGACGACCGGCCCGATCCAATACTTGCGACCTGGGTACTGCGCTGTACTCTGAGTGATCGCGAAGAGCTGTTCAGGTCTTGACGAGGCCGCGCGAGAGCGCGCACTGAACGAGCTCGGCGCGGCTACTGACGCCGAGCTTCTGCTGGATGTGGGCGCGATGGGTCTCCACCGTGCGCACGCTGATGAACAGCTTCTCGGCAATCTCCGCATTGGTGTGGCCGAGCGCAATCAAACGTAGAACGTCCGTCTCGCGCTCACTCAGATCGGTCACGAGATCCCCTCCATCGCCCCTCGATCCTAGCCCCCTGACGGGCATATGCCAGTCACGTTGCAAAAGGCACATGCACAAACGCGCCGTTCTCTAGAATCGTCGCCGTGAGGAGGGGCACGAAGACGTTGGCGGCGGCGCTTGTCGTCCTCATGCTCCCCGCAGGCATGACTGCCTGCGGGGGCGGGGATGACTCCGACTCGACGGCAACCGAGGCCGCTGGTCAGCAGCAATCCCAAACCGAGAGCGCTTCGCAGGGCGGGGACCAGGGCAAAGAAGGTGGCTCAGGCGACAGCGATTCGAGCGGAGGCAACTCCGATGGCGGAAACGGGCAGTCCCGCGACGCGAGCGATTTCGTCCCCCAGAACCACAGCGATTCCGGCGGCGGCTCTAAGCAGTTCAAGGTCAAGGGCGGCGACAACAGTGTCCAGGAATTCGGTGAAGAGGCCGACGACGAAGAATTCGACGCTGCTGCCGTGGCGCTGCACAACTTCCTCGACGCCCGCGCGGAGGGCAATTGGGCCGCCGCCTGCCAGTACATGTCCCAATCGATAATCGAATCGTTCGAAAAACTCGCCGCGCAGACGAAGCAAATCGACGATACGAGCTGCGGCGGGATCCTCGAAAAACTGACCAATCCTGCCGCTGCGCCGATGATGAAGAAAGAAGCCGCCGAGGCCAACGTCGGCTCCCTGCGGATCGAGGACGAACGGGCCTTCGTCCTCTACACCGGCATCGACGGCACGGTCGTGGCGATGCCGATGGCCAACGAAGACGGCGAATGGAAGGTCGCCAGTCTCGCCGGCACGCCGCTGTCGTAGCGGCCATCGCCGCAGAGCCGACGCCCGGACTTGAACCGGGGACCCCTTCATTACGAATGAAGTGCTCTACCAACTGAGCTACGCCGGCGCGCTTCAGCTCATTCTAGGTATCGCCGTTCCGTCACGCGGAGTCTCGATCATGGGCATGTGTCCCGAGAGCGATGGCACCGCTCAGTCGGACTTGGCGATGAACGAGACGGATGCTCCGGGGCGGGCGCACGAGACTGCGATGCCGCGTTCTGCGCTGGTGCCAAGACAGCGGTAGCCGTTATCGACGGAGCAGGAGAAGCGCGACCCACCGGCCGGGCTGGAGCAGGGCCGTTTCGTCGTCCAGGCCGCCACCACCCGGAGCCCGACATCGCAGCCGATGCCGGTAACGCGTACCTCTTCGGCGCCAGGGGCCCCGCTATCGCAGGTTCGTGCCGAGGCGCCGGGTGGCGCATCCGGCATAGTGGCGGTTGCGGTCGGGGAATCCTCGGTCGAATCCCTCGAGCCGTAACCCGATCCCCTATCCGCGGAGCCGCAGCCGGTTGCCAGCGCGGCAAGGGCGACGACGACGAGCAGGGCTGAAAGCAACGGCTGGCAACGCGGCATCGCCCCTAACTTACTTGCGACCCACCTTCCTTTCTCCCTCGCCGCGCGGCGTCGCGGTCGGCAGGTGGCCGCAGACCGGGCAGTCGGGTTCCGGCACCACTGGCTCGCGTTCGACCTCCATCGTGCGCAGGTCGTAAATGTGGCCCACGCCCTGGGTCGAGGGCTCGGCCAGGCCGGTCAGGTGATGCATGATGTCCAACCCGACCTGGCCGCCGATTAGGCCACAGGCGGGGCCCAGCGTTGCCGCGGGCGAGGCTTTGGCGCGGCGTTGCTCGATCGCGATATCGAACAACGGGTAGTTGCGGCGGTAAGCGGTCACCTGGCAGGCGAAGCAGCCAGTCACGCCGGGAATGTAGAGCGGGCCCACCCGGGCGATCGGCGGGAAGTGGCTCATCGTCACGTAAGGGATCTCGGCCGCGAAGCAGGCGGCGTTGACCCACTGCTCGATTTCGTGTGCCGGCCAGTCGGCCGCGTCGATGACCAGGTTGTAACCCTCGATTACCTCGGCAACCGATTCCTCGCCGTCGACGCGCTCGGGGAGCGTGTCGAGGCGCATCCTCGAGTTGAAGGCGCCGAGGCGCTCCGCCGCCACCTCGACCTTGAGCCGGCCGATATCGGCCTCGGTGTAGAGGACCTGGCGGTTGAGGTTGCTCTCCTCGACCCGGTCGCCGTCGACCAGCAGCATCTCGCCGACCCCGCAGCAGGCCAGCGAGAGAGCCGACCAGCCGCCGAGCCCGCCGACCCCGAGGACGACGATTCGCGAGCTCTCGAGCCGCGCTTGGCACTGTGAGGGCGTCGGCCCGGTGGTGATGTCGGCGAAATAGCGAATCTGACGATCGAATCGCTCCGTGGTCTCGGCCGAGATCAGGTCGTCGTCGGCCGCGTCCTCGACTAACCCCAGCTCCTCCAGTTGCGCCAGTAGGTCGTTGACGGCCTCCTCGCCAAACCGCTCCACCAGCTCGTTGCGCTCGAGGCTGCCGTCCAGCGCAGCGAGCAGGCGGCGTCCCTCCTGGTCGGGATTCTCGATCTGGATGTCCGTTCCGGCACTTGGCCGCAGCAAGTAGAGATCGCCGTTGGGGCTTTCGATCTGCTCGGTCGTCCGTTTGATCCTGGGTCTCGTCATTTCCCCTGCCCTTTCGTCGAAGTTCCCACGGGACCGCTCCATTGCTTTAATAAGTTTCAGTGAAGTGTTCCTCATGTGCCGATTTGAGTCCACGACCGGTACTAGGGTCAAGCGACGCAGGACCACATCTACGGGAACGGGAGGATCGCGATGGCCAGCTTCGACGGGAAAAACCTCAAACAGGTCATCGATCCGACAGTCGCAAAAGTTTTCACCCATCCCCTGCGGGGTCATGTCTGGGTGACACTCTTCGAACGGGGCGTGGTAAGTCCGACGGAAGTCGCCAACGAACTCGATCTCGAGGTCTCGGAAGTCAGCTATCACTTTCGCGAACTGAAGAAACGGAAGCTGATCAGGCTCGCGCGCACGGTCCAGCGGCGCGGCTTCGACGAGCATTTCTACGAACCGATCGCCCCTGCGCTCGATTTCGACGATGACGCCTGGATGAAGTTGCCGGCGGGAATCCGGGCGACGTTTAGCGGCGAAACGCTGCGCCAGGTCATCGATGCGCTCACCGAAGCGCTCAACGCCGGCTCCTTCGACGCGCGCGACAGGCACCTGAGCCAAAGCTGGCTGCTGGTCGACGAGCGAGGGTGGAGGGAACTGATGCGGACGGTGGAGCGGGCCTTGGGTCAGATCATGGCGATCCAGACCCGCTGCGCGGAGCGCCGTCAAGGATCGTCGGAGCCGGGAATTCCGGTTGCGGTGGTCATGGCTTCGTTCGAGACTCCTGAGAGTCGCTCCAAACACGAGGCGGGCGAAACGGACGCCATATAGCAGGCTGTTCCCTACTCGTTCAACTGACGGGCGCGGGCAAAGACCTGGTCGAGCATCGGTGCGGTTAGGCGGCCGGTGAACGTGTTCTGCTGGCTGGGGTGGTAACAGCCGAGCAGGTTCCATTTGCCAATGGCCACCTCGGCGCCGTGGCCGAAACGCGGCCTGGGCCGGGGAATCTCGCAGTCGAGCTCGCGCAGCGTTCGCAGGACACCGTCCCACGCAAACCCGCCGAGGGCGACGATCGTGAGGCAGCGCTCGAGCAACTCGAGCTCTTGGACTAGGTAGGGGAGGCAGTTGTCGCGCTCCGCAGGCTTCGGTCGGTTTGCCGGCGGCGCGCAACGGACCACAGCCGTCAGGTACGCGTCACGGAGGCGAAGCCCATCTGTGGGGTGAACCGACTCCGGCTGGTTGGCATAGCCGGCGCGATGCAGGGCGGCATAGACCCAGTCGCCCGAGCGGTCGCCGGTGAACATCCGCCCGGTGCGGTTCGCGCCGTGTGCGGCGGGGGCAAGGCCAACTATCGCGAGACGGGCATCGGGATCGCCGAAGCCCGCCACTGCCCGCGCCCAGTAGTGCTCGCCCTGGAAGCGGCGTGGTGGTGCGGCGGCGCTTGCCTCTCGCCACTCAACCAGGCGCGTGCAACGACGGCATGCATGTACGTCTGCTGCCAGGCGGTTGAGCGATGCGGCGCTGCCGGAGTCCTGGTTCTTCGGCGCAAGGGCCATCGCTGAACTGAATCACGCGGAGCCCCACCGCGTAATCGGGCAGGGCTCCGCGTGAAGGGTTGGGCCTCTGCCAAAAGCCCTAGCCGAACTTGTGAACCGAGAGCATCGGCACGACTGCCTCTGATGCGGCGATCTTCATTGCTTCACCCCCTCCTCGGACCCGGTCTTCCTGATTCCCTGCGCCTCGTGCGCCCGTGCCCGAACCCCGATTACTGGAGAAAGTTCCACTATTTCGCCAAGACGAAGCGAAAAGTCTGCATTTGGCCTAGAAAACGACCAATGGGACCAATACGATGGAGTGGTTAAGCCACCAGCAACGATCGGAGGAGTCGCTTTGCCCGCAAAAACCAAAGCCACCAAACGCAGCAAGAAAGCAAAGGCAAAAGGAAAAAATCGAGGCGTGAACCAGGCGCTGGTCAAATCGCTTGCTCACGAACTTCGTGCTGAGATCCTGGCGATCCTCAACGAACGGATGGCCAGCCCCAACGAACTCGCCAAGGAGCTTGACGAAGGGCTGAGCCAGGTCAGCTACCACGTCAAAGTCCTCAAGGACTACGAAGTGATCAGGCTGGTCAAAACCGAGCCTCGACGCGGTGCGGTTGAGCACTATTACCGTGCGACGTCTCGCGCATATTTGACGGATCGGGACTGGCATGAGTTGCCGGAGACCGTGCGAGTGGGCATGAGCGCGGATCTGTTTCAGGCCGTCGTTGACGACGTCGTTGCATCCATGGAGGAGGGCGCGTTCGATGATCGCGAGGATCGTCATCTCAGCTGGACGCCCCTGATGCTGGATGAGCAGGCTTGGAAGGCTACGCAGAAACTGCTCGACCAAACGCTCAAGCAGGTGCTGAAGCTCAATGCGGAAGCAGCCAAACGTCTCGCCAGATCAAAAGAAACGGGGATCTCCGCATCGGTCTCGATGATCGGCTACGAAGTTCCCGATAGTGCGGCAAAGAAACTGCCGAAGCGCAAATCCAAAGCGAAAGCAAAAGGCAAAGCGAAAGCCAAAAGGAAGTAACTCAGGCTTCCTGACGCACGCAGCAATCCAGAGTCCATAGGCTTGCCGGCTTGTGGACGACGATTCGTTAATAGGTGGCTCCGGTAGGCGGCGCGACTTCGGTCGCGCCGCCGCCGTACTGGCTTTGATTTTCGCTGCCACACTCGCTCTCGCAAGCGGTTGCGGCGACAGCGGCCGGGGCGCTGAGACCGACCCCGAAAAGGGGTCCGATGCCGAGATCCTCAACGAAGGTCTGGCGCGCGAGCTGACGTTGCTCGATGCCTACACGCGCGGACGCCCGCTCCTGCGGGGCCAGCAGCGTGCGGTGGGGCGCCAGCTGCGCGCCCACGAGCAGGAATACGTCGACGGACTGACCAAGGCGATTCGCGGGCTCGGTGGCGATATCGAGGCCGAGCCCGAAGAGCTCGATCTCAGCGAAGTCAAGGGCGAGGCTGGCTTGCTTTCCCTCCTCTACGAACTCGAGAGCGCAGCGCTCGCCTTCTACATAGACGCCGCGCCTCGTCTCTACACGTCGGCGCCGCGCACGCTCGACGCCTCGCTTGCCGCTGGCCACGCCCAGCACCTCGTCGTCCTGCGGCAAGGCCTGGGCACGGGTGCCGCTGGCTCGGTCCCCGAGGGGTTCGACGGCGGCGAAGTGCCGCTTCCCGACAGCGGCAATCCGAGTGGTGGGGGATGATCATCCGATGACCGCCCCCCTTTACGCGCTCGGTCGTTTCTGCTCGCGCCATCATTACCCGACGATCGCCATCTGGCTGGTCTTGGCGGTGGTATTGGTTATCGCCGGGCAGGCGGGCGAAAGCAAGACCAACGACAACCTGACCCTGCCGGGCACTGGCTCGACCGAAGCCACCGAGCTGCTCGAAGAGAACCTGCCGAAGCAGGCCTACGGCAACAACCCGCTGGTGATCGTCTCGACCGGCGAACGCCTCACCACGCCCCGCTACAGCGAAGCGATCGCCGAGACGGTGAAGCGCTTGAACGCCAAGGCCGACGTCAACTCGGCGGTCAACCCACTGAGCTCACAGGGTTCCGAGTTCCTCAGCCCCGATCGGCGCATCGCTTACATCCCGGTCTACCTTGGCACCGGGCCGGGAGAACTGACCGAGGAAGAGGCACAGGGGATCCTCGGCGCCGCTGCCCCGGTCGAAGCGGTGGGCCTCGAAGCATCGGTCGGCGGCTACGTCGGGCAGCAGCTCTCCAAGCCCTCGACCGAGATCAGCGACGCAATTGGCCTGGCCGCGGCGGTAATCATCCTCCTCTTTGCCTTCGGCACGGTGACGGCGATGTTCCTGCCGATCGTCTCCGCCGTGATCGGCCTCGCCTGCGCGCTCTCGATCCTGCGCCTGCTCGAGGGCGTCGTCCAGGTGCCGAGCGTCGCCGCGACGCTGGCGACGATGATCGGCCTCGGCGTCGGCATCGATTACGCGCTCTTCATCGTCACTCGCCACAAACTGCAGCTCGGCGAAGGGATGGAGCTGCGCGAGTCGATCGCCCGCTCAACGGCAACCGCCGGCGGCGCCGTCGTCTTCGCCGGCTTCACCGTGGTAATCGCGCTCTGCTCGCTCGCCTTTGCCGGCATCCCGCTGGTCACCACGCTCGGCTTCACCGCGGCGATCGCCGTCCTCACCGCGGTCTGCGCGGCGACGACTCTGCTGCCGGCTTTGCTCGGCCTGCTTGGTCCGAGGATCAACTCGCTGCGCGTGAAGCTCGGCAGGACCCACCCCGACGACAAGCGACCGCACGGCTGGCTGCGCTGGGCCGATGGCGTCGCCGCCCGGCCCTGGCGCTCGGCGATCGCTTCGCTGGTGGTGCTGATCGTTCTCGCGATCCCGCTGCTCGACCTCGAGCTTGGCCAGAACGACATCAGCGCCTTCCCCAAGTCGACCACCGTCCGTCAGTCGGCAGAAGGTCTGCGCGAAGGCTTCGGACAGGGGGCCAACGGACCGCTGCTGATCGCCTCTGAATTCGAGTCCGCCAAAGAAGGAAAGCAGCTGATCCAGCCGCTTCAGAAAGCGATCGACGAAACCCCCAACGTAGTCGGCGTCTCCCAGGCGACCTTCGACTCCGCGGGTACCGTCGCCGTCTTCTCGGCGATCTCCGAATCGGCCCCGTGGGATGACGAAACGGTCGAACTGGTCGAAGGCCTGCGCGAGACGACGATTCCCGCTGCCCTCGATGGCACCGAGGCCGCTGCCTATGTCGGCGGTCAGACCGCCGGCTACATCGACCTCGCCTCCCAGATCGGCGACAAGCTGCCACTGATGATCGCGATCGTGGTTGGGCTCAGCTTCATCGTCCTCCTGGTTGCCTTCCGCTCGCTCTTGATCCCGGTCAAGGCGGCGGCGATGAACCTACTCTCGGTGGCTGCCTCATATGGAGTGGTCACCGCTGTTTTCCAGTGGGGCTGGGGCGTCTCATTGATAGGACTCGAGCACTCGATCCCGATCGTCAGCTTCGTGCCGCTGCTGATGTTCGCGATCCTCTTCGGCCTCTCGATGGACTACGAGGTCTTTCTGGTGACGCAGATGCGCGAGCACTACAAGGTCCACGGCGACGCCAAACGGGCGGTGATCGAAGGGCTCGCAAACACCGGTCGGGTGATCACCTCGGCGGCGGCCATCATGGTCTGCGTCTTCACCAGCTTCGTCCTCAACGGCAACCCGATCGTGAAGGAGTTCGGCGTCGGCTTGGCGATCGCGATCGCGATCGATGCGACCCTCGTGCGCTGTCTGCTGGTGCCGGCTGTGATGGTGGCGGCAGGGGACCGCATGTGGTGGCTGCCGGGCTGGCTCGATCGCATCCTGCCGCGGATCAGCATCGAGGGTGAGGACTACTTCGCCAAGCGCGACGCCGAAGCCGCCGATGGGCCGAAAAGTAAAGTCGGAGTTGACATTTAGGCCCGTCGACCGCTGATGTTCCCGCTGACGCTCGCCAACTCGCTGACCCTGCTGCGCATCCTCGCCGTCCCGGTCGTGGTCGTCGCCCTGCTCGGCGAGACGCCGAACGGGGACGCTCTCGCCGCCGGCGTCTTCGCCTTGGCCGCCCTCACCGACGGCCTCGATGGCTATTTCGCCCGCTCGCGCGACGCGGTCACCACCTTCGGCAAGCTGATGGACCCGCTTGCCGACAAGCTGTTGATCACCGCGGCGCTCGTCTCGCTCGTCTCGCTGAACCGGCTCGAGGCCTGGGTCGCGATGGTGATCATCGCCCGCGAGATCGCGGTGACCGGGCTGCGGGCGATCGCCGCCGAGCGCGGCGTCGTAATCGCCGCCAGCTGGATGGGCAAGCTGAAGACCGTGCTACAGATCGCTGCCGTGTTCGCCTTGATCGCCGCCAACCCGGCGCCGGTCTGGGTTGACGTGCTCGTCTACCTCGCCGTCGCCGTGACCCTGATCAGCGGCGCCGACTACTTCCTGGGCTTGCGGAAGCGCTTAGTAGAAACGACGCCGAAAACCAAGCCTGGCTAGGACGCAGGGAGGCCGACGCCGGGAGCGTGCAGTTCGCACGTGACCAAGTCGGCCGACCGAGGACACCGCCAGGCGCCGGTTTGCAGGCGTCGTTAGGTCGAAGGAGCCTCTAGCCACTCGCGCATCGTCGTATGGCGGCGCTGGTGCTCGCCCGAGGCCAGCTCGGCGCGGATGTCATCGAGCTTGCCGTAGCGCTCGGCGACGACGTTGTGGCGGTGGATCGTCTCCAGGTTCTCCTGTCGCGCCATCACGAAGGCGTCGCCCGGGAGGTCCGGGTAGTCGGTGACGACACGGCGCAGCATCTCCCTTACGCAATCCTCGACAAAGCGTGGCTGCGCGTGCGCCTTGGCAACTACGGCCAGCTCGTCGGGTCGCTTCATCAGCTCATAGATCTCCGAGCTCATCGACTGCTCGACGATGCGCAGCAGCTCCGGCGCGTCGATCCAGGCCGGACCACCCTCGGGGCAGCCGACGTGGAGGGTGCCGATGCCGCGCTGGTTGTGGGTGGCGATCGGGACCGCCTCGATCGCAGCCTCGATCTGCTCGGTGTCGAAGCCCCGCTCGGCGAGGCGTTCGCGGGCGAGTCCGCCGACCATCTCCTGTGCGCAGGGGCAGGCGGTCATCCCCTGAGCTTGAACGCCGGTCAGCGTCCGCGTCCCGCGCAGCGAGTCGACCGCCGTACCGTAAAGAACGTAGATCTCCTGCGTGCGCTGGCCGCTGGCGGGGGTGGTGACGGTCTCCGGGTAGCGCGCCGTTACCGAGACCTCGGCGCGCAGGCCGCCCTGGCGCTCGCGCACACGCTGGGCGATGTGGGCGGCCAGTACCTCGGCGCGGAACGCCTCGCCGAGCACAACCTCGTCGATTGCCTCGCCGACGACTTCCTCAAAGCGCGACATGTGGACGCCGGCCTGGCGCGGGTTGAGATCGACGAAGCACTCGAAGTCGGCGTGGTAGAGGTTCTCCTCGCCGTCGGCCGCAACCCTGATCACCTTCTCGACTCCGGTCACGCCGACCCGCGAAAGACTGACCATCGTCGCCGGCGCCCCTGACTGCACATCGGCTGCGGTGGGCGAGAGCGGAGTGGTGGATTGGGTTGCCATGAGCATGAAGCGTAGGCGATCAGCGTCAGCGACAGCTCCCTATACTTCGCTAAGCCGGAGCGTTGGGGCCGGCCCCCGGGAGGGGAACTGGGTTGCAGTGGAGGCAGTGAAATCGAGCCGTTGGAGACGGTCCCGCAAGGACTGAATCAGGATTCGAGCGAACAGCCAATGGGGCCGCAGGAGCTCCAGGAGCTGGTCGCGCTTGGCCGCGAGCGCGGCTACCTCACCTTCGAGCAGATCGCCGCCACACTTGAGGAGGTCGAGGTGACCAAGGAGCAGGTCACTGGCCTGCACGCCCATCTGGTTGAGCACGGCGTCGAAGTGATCGCCGAGGACGGCGTTACTGCCTATAAGGAGCAGCGTGCGGAAGCCACCAACGGTGGGTCGCGCAAGCAGGAGCTGGATCTAACGATCGAACCCAGCCTCGACTCGCTGCGGCTCTACCTGCGCTCAATCGGCAGGGTCGACTTGCTCACCGCGGCCCAAGAGGTCGAACTGGCGAAACGGATCGAGCGCGGCGACATGGTCGCTAAGCGGCAAATGGTCGAGGCCAACCTGCGCCTCGTCGTCTCGATCGCGAAAGGCTATCTGGGCCGCGGCCTCAGCTTCCTCGATTTGATCCAGGAGGGCTCGCTGGGGCTGATCCGGGCGGTGGAGAAGTTCGATTACCGTCGCGGCTACAAGTTCTCGACCTACGCGACCTGGTGGATTCGCCAAGCGGTGACCCGGGCGATTGCCGACAAGGCGCGCACGATCCGCATCCCGGTGCACATGGTCGAGAAGCTCAATCGCGTCGCCCACGTCGAGCGCCAGCTGGTGCAGCGCTTCGGCCGCGAGCCGGAGCCGGCCGAGATCGCCGAGGAGCTGCGCTGGCCGCTGGGCGAAGTGCGGGAGATCCTGCGAGTCGCGCAGCTGCCGGTCTCGCTGGAGAAACCGGTGGGCGACGAGGACGACTCCGAGCTTGGCGATTTCGTCGCCGACGACACCGTCGCCGAGCCCTTCGAAGAGGCGAGTGAACACCTGCAGAAGGAGGGCGTGCGAAAGGCGTTAGCGGCACTGCCCGAGCGCGAGCGCCAGGTGATCGAGCTTCGCTACGGGCTGACCGGCCTGGAGCCGTTAACGCTGGAGGAGGTCGGCAACACCTTCGGTGTCACCCGCGAGCGGATCCGCCAGATCGAGAACAACACGCTGAAGAAACTCCAGCACCTTCCAGAGGCGCAAATGCTCCGCGAAGCCAGCTGACGGCGTTTCCGACTCGTCAGACGGCATACTGCGCCCCGTGCCTTCCGGTGACAAGTTCTACTCGCGCGCCTCGCAGAGGATGGGGGCGACCGGATTGCGCTGGGTTGGCAAGCTCAACATCCCGCTCTACCGGCTCTCCGGGGGAAGGCTCGGCGGTCGGATCAACGAGGCGCCGGTGCTGCTGCTGACCACTACGGGCCGTAAATCAGGGCAGAAGCGCACTGCCCCGGTCGTCTACCTCGCTGATGGCGAGAACCTCGTCGTGATCGGCTCCAACGCCGGCCACAGCCGCACCCCTGCCTGGTCGCTCAACCTGAAGGCCAACCCCGAGGCCGAGGTCGAGGTTAGGCGCGAGCGGCGCCAGGTGCGCGCTCGGGTTGCCGAGGGGGAGGAGCGGACCGACCTCTGGCGCAAGCACAACGTGCAGTACTCGGGCTTCGACGAATACGAGGCGCGGACCGAGCGCGACATCGCCCTCTTCGTCCTCGAGCCCCGCTGACCTGGATCTGGGCGTAGAGTAGGCCGATGGCTGCGCCGCATCCCTTCCGCCTTGCCGTCGAGGCCAAGGACATCGAGGCGGCGACCGCGACTCTGCGCGAGGACGTCGTCCTGCACAGCCCGATCCTCTTCCGCGGCTTCGAGGGTCGCGAGATCGTGATGCAGGTCCTGACCCACGTTGCCGCCACGCTGGAGGACTTCCGCTACACCGACGAGCTCGCCGAGGACGGCGTCGTCGTCCTGCGTTTCAAAGCCCGCGTCGGCGATCGCGAGCTTGAGGGCATCGACTTCCTCGAGCTCGACGAGGGGGGCCTGGTCAAGGAGCTGACCGTCTTCATGCGCCCGATGTCCGCCCTCAATGCCTTCAACGAGCAAATGTCCGCCCGTCTCGGCGTCGAGCCTGGATAGGCTACCCTCGATCTCGGTGCGGAACTTTCCGTCTGCACCGGAACGTATGTTCGTCTGATGGAGAGGCGGATCAATCGGCGCCAGCAAGGAGATCTCGGAGAGGCGTCGGCGATCGAGTGGTTGACGGGGATGGGTGCGGTCGTGCTGACCCCGATCGGTCACAGTCCCGACTTCGATCTGGTCGCTTATACCAATGGAAGATTGCTTCGGGTTCAGGTGAAGACGTCGACTCAGCGATTGACGATGCCTACAGGAGAAACGCGCAGCCCTGTCACTCTCGCGACGAGCGGCGGCAACCAGAGCTGGAACGGAACGACGAAGTAGATCGATCCCGCATATTTCGACTATCTCTTCGCGCTGACGAGCGATGGTCGCAGGTGGTTCATACCGTCCACGATGCTCGAGGCGAGAAGCTCGATCAGGCTGGGCGGGCCGAAGTATTCCGAGTTCGAGATCAACGCCGCCGAACCGATCGCGGATCTCGTGTACGCGTCAGACGGCTCTATAGAATCGCCGACGGTAGCGGGGGGAGTATCCAAGCGGTCAACGGATGGCGACTGTAAATCGTCCGGCTCAGCCTTCGCAGGTTCGAATCCTGCCTCCCCCATTTCGCTCTAGACCGGGGTTTCCGATGTCGAAGTACGAGCGGTCGCGTGGCCAGCGAAGCGAAACCGTCATCAACCAGAAACGCCGGGTGACGATTCCGCAGGTGGCGTGTGCAGAGGCCGGCCTACAGGAGGACGATCGAATGCTTGTGCGAAGCGAAGGCGATGGACGGGTGGTGCTCGAACGCACCGAGCCCCCACCCGCATCGATAGCGTCTGTCGCATGACCAAACTCGACCACCGCGTTTACGCGATCGCCGGGATCGGAGGCGGGCTGGGGCCGGCGGTGGCTGAGCGCCTCGCGGCCGCCGGGGCGACCGTCGCCGGCAGCGATCGCGATCAGGCGCGAATCGACGAGGTTGGCGCTGCGCTGGGACTGCCGGCCGAGCGCTGGGATGGGCGCGCGGCGGACCTGCTTGACGAGGAGGCGGCGAGGGCCTGGTGCGCGTCGCTGCTCGATCGCTTCGGCCGGGTTGACGGCGTGCTCCATCTGGTCGGCGGTTGGCGCGGCGGCGCGCCCTTACACGAGGCGCCGCTCTCCGACTGGGAGCTGCTCCACGATCTCTTGATCCGCACCGTGCAGCACACCAGCCGCGCCTTTCACGATGCCCTGCTCGATTCCGAGCACGGCCGTTTTGTCCTCATCTCGGCCAAGCAGGCGCAGGCGCCATCCAACTCCAACGCCGCCTACGCTGCGGCCAAGGCGGCCGCCGAGGCCTGGACGCTCGCTCTCGCCGATGGTTTTGACGGAACTGCCGCGACGGCGAACATCATCGTCGTCGACGCGATCCTGACTGTGCAGATGCGCGAAGAGAACCCGGACGGCGATTTCGCCTCCTTCACCCCGGCTGAGCACATCGCCGAGGCGATCGCCTTCCTCTGCTCCGATGCCGCCGCGGAGATGAACGGTCAGCGCCTGCTTCTCTGCGGGTAGCGGCATACGATGTCCTGAGTGAGCAGCAAAGCCCCCAGGGGCCCGAAGCCTGTTAAAGGTGAGATGACGATTCGCCAGCTGGCTGAGCGGAGCGGGATGACCGTGCGCAACATCCGCGCCTATCAGACGCGCGGCCTGCTGCCGCCCCCAACCGTACGCGGCCGCACTGGCTACTACGGCGAGGAGCACCTGGCGCGGATCGAGCTGACCCGTGAGATGCAGGCGGATGGACTCAACCTCGAGGCGATTCGCAGGGTGCTCGATAGTGGCGACGGCTCCGCCGCGGCTATGTTCGACTTCACCCGAGCTCTGCGCACTTCCTTCGAAGACGAGGCGCCGGAGATCGTCGAGGCTGAGGAGCTGGCGGGAATCTGGACCGAGGGGGTAGATCCAAAGCTGACGCGCCGAGCCGAAAAGCTCGGCATCTTCCGCGCCCTTCCCGACGGGCGGATTGAGGTGATCAGCCCCCGTATCCTGCGCGCTGCCGCCGAGCTGGCCGAGTTCGGTATCGGCGCCGAGGGCGCGCTGGTCACCGCCGAGAAACTGCGACGCCATTCCGATGGCGTCGCTCGTGCCTTTGTCAATCTCTTCGTCAAGGAGGTTTGGCAGCCGTTCGACCGCGCCGGGCGGCCGGAGGGCGACTGGTCGCGGATGAACGAGGCGCTCGAACGGATGCGACCGCTTGCATCCGGGGCCCTTCTTGCCACCTTCCAGATCGCGATGGGGGAGGCGGTCGAGAAGGAGACCGAACGTACTCTGCGGCTCGCCGCCCGCCCCGCGAAGCGGTCCGGCAAGCGGCGCAAAGCTAAGAGCGACTAGGCGAGAGCCGCGTCGTCCAGCTCCTCGCTGGCGGCCTCGCGGCCGGCGTAGGCGAGGACGGCGAAATACATCAATGAGGGGAGGAGCGCGTCTAGCTCGTCAGTTTCGCCTTTCTGCAGGCGGGCGTAGACCACCGCTTCAATCCCCCCCACGACCCCGGCGGCGGCAATCGCCGACGGGGGCTCGTCCAGGGCCTCCCTGACCAAAGAATCGATGCAGCCGGCGAAGCGGTCGAGCAGCTCGTCGCGCCGCTGCAGTCCCGCCGGAGTGGAGGCGCGCGCCTCGACGATCACCATGCGCGCTTCCTCGGGCTCATCGGCGATGTAGCGCAGCAGCTCCGCGATGCCGCTGCGGAGTTGGTCACGCCAGCCGGGCCCGGCCTCGGCGACCGTGGCTTCGATCCGTTCACGCATCCGCGACGCCGCGGCTTCGAAGGCGGCGAGGAAGCAAGCTTCCTTGTCCTCGAACTGCTCATAGAACGTCGGCCGCGAGATACCCGCCCGCGTCAGCACGTTCTGGACCGTGAGCGCGCTGTAGCCGATCTCGGTGGCGGCGCCGATCATCGCCGCCAGCAGACGCTCGCGCTGCACCGCCTTGACTAGGTCTGCGGGCAGCGTTCGCACACCCGCGGGAAAGCGACCGTCGGCCCGGTTCAGCAGCGCCAGGGCTTCGTCGAGTTCAGCGTCCGACCAGCGATCGCCAACCGCGATCGCTAGCTTCTCCCTGCTGAGCATTACCCTCTCCGGTGACATAGGAACCTACGCGTTTCTTTTAGAAATTATGCAGGTCGCCCAAAGGTACCAGAAAAGTCTGCGCCGTGCATCGGAAATTCGGCCGCGCTGGGTATCCTTGCGCTATGCCGTCACGGGAAAAAGGGGGGATGCGGGGAAAGCCATCGCCGAAGCGGTCGATCTCGACCAGACGCCCCGCACTATCCCGCGAGTTCATTGCCGAGCACAAGCAGCGCCGCATCATGGACGCTCTGGCCGAGCTGACCGCCGAGCAGGGATATGAGGCGACGAAGATCTCCGACATCGTCAAGCGGGCCGGCGTCGCCCGCAAAACTCTGTACGACAATTTCGAAGGCAAGGAGGAGGTTTTCCTTGCTGCTTTCGACGCGGCGCGCGATGAGGTTCTACGCCGGGTCGAGGAAGGCACGACCCCGGATGACGGCGCAGATGAGGGTGGCTGGCAGCAGCGAGTAGAAGGGGGGCTTGCCGCCTTTCTTGCCTACGTGGCTGAGCAGCCGACGCTGGCGCGGATGTGCATGATCGAGGCGCTTCAGGCAACACCGGCCACAGCCGAGCGCTACGAAGATGCGGATAGGGCCTTTGTCGAGCTGACGAGGAAGGTGTTGCCAAAGGACAAGCGGGTGCCGGACACGATCGCGGAATCGCTGGTGGGCGGCGTTGCCTGGATTGTCCGCCGGCAGATCGATCGCGGCGAGGCGGAGCATGCCGAAGACCTGCTGCCGGAGCTGACAGAGTTCATGCTGGCGCCCTATCTGGACGCCGCCGTGCCCGAGTAGGGCGGGTCCCAGCAGACAAGAAGCGCTTAGCGCTGGCAGACTTTAGTACTGCATGAAGCCGCTGCCACGTGGTCGCCACGGCCTGTCGCGTGAGTTCATCGCCGAGAACCAGCGCGAGCGGCTCTTGGCCGCGATCGCCGATTCGCTCGACGAGTACGGATACGACGGCACGACTGTCGCCGCGATCAGCGGCCGGGCAGGGGTCTCCAAGAGCGACTTCTACCAGCACTTTGAAAGCAAGGATGAGTGCTTCCTCGCCGCCTACGACGACGCTGTCGAGCGTCTGCGCGCCGACGTCGTCAGCGCTTGCGCCGGCGAGGATGAGTGGGCGGCTGGTGTCTGCGCCGGGCTCGGCGCCGCTCTTGGGGGGCTGGCCGCCAAGCCGGGACAGGCGAACCTGCTGCTCGTCGAGGGCCTGCGTGCCGGACCCGGGGTCTACGGCCGCTTTCAGGGCGCCGTTGAGAGCTTCGTCCCTTACTTGCGCGATGGGGCCCCTGTCGGGAAGAGCGCGGGACGCCCCCCGGCGGCGGCCGACGAGGCGGTGATGGGTGGGATCGCATCGTTGCTTGGTCGCCGGGTATTGGCCGGCGAAGCGAGCCACCTGCGCCGATTCTTCCCGGAACTTGCCGAGTTTGCGCTGACTCCGTACCTCGGCAGCGCCGAGGCGCGCCGCATAATCTCAACTAGATGACCGACTCCCAATTAGCGGGCGCCGCGTCCGAGCTGCGCGGTGCGACGGTGGACGGGGTACTGCCCTCTCAGGCGCTGAGCGAGGCGATCACTGCCGAATGGATCGGCTCGGGCGACTACCGGATCCGCCCCGAGGCGGTCCAGCCCGCGAGCATCGATCTGCGTTTGGGCGACTTCGCCTGGGCGCTGCGCTGCAGTTTCCTGCCCGATGTCGAGTCGACCGTCGAGGAGAAGATCGAGGGCCTCGCCTTTCAGAAAGTCGATCTCCGTGACGGCGCTGTGCTTGAGCGCGACCGTCCCTATCTGGTGCCGTTGATCGAGGAGCTGGCGCTGCCGGACGACGTGCGAGCCAAGGCCAACCCGAAGAGCTCGACCGGGCGGCTGGACGTATTCACCCGGGTGCTGACCGACCGTCACCACCGTTTCGACGAGATCCGCCCCGGCTATCACGGCCGCCTCTACTTGGAGGTCGTGCCGCGCTCCTTTGCGATCCAGGTGCAGAGTGGGCTCTCGCTGAACCAGCTGCGGCTGGCGCGTGGCGACGTGCGGCTGGGCGATGCCGAGATCCGCGCCCTGCAAAGTGAGTTTCCCCTGCTCTACCTCGACTCGCACGCGCTGCGCGAGTCGGAGCTGGCGCTGGCCGAGGGTCTCTTCCTCAGCGTCGACCTCTCTGGCCCAAGCGACCGGATCGTCGGCTACCGGGCGAAGAAGAACAGCCTGCCGATCGACCTCTCGCGCATTCGCGCCTACCGCTGGACCGACTACTGGGACCCGGTCTATCCCGAGCCCGGTGGAAAGATCGTGCTCGAGCCGGAGATCTTCTACCTGCTGCTATCGGCCGAGGGGGTCTGCATTCCACCTCAGATCGCCGCCGAGATGATGGCCTACGACCCGACGGCGGGAGAGCTGCGCACCCACTACGCCGGTTTCTTCGACCCCGGCTTTGGCTATGACCCGGTCGGCGGCCGCCACGGCAGTCGCGCCGCGCTCGAGGTCCGCGCTCGCGACGTGTCCTTCATGGTCGAGCACCGCCAGCCGGTCTGCAAGCTGGCGCTGGAGCGAACCAGCTCGCCGGCCGAGCGCCTCTACGGGGAAGAGCTTGGGTCGAATTACCAGGGGCAGGTGACGATGCTCAGCAAGCATTTTGAGGAGCACGCCGGCGGGGGAGGGGCGGCGGTCACCCCTCCCGAAACGCTCGGCGGGAGCCTCGCTTGAGTGGGGTGACCGCCGCCCCTCCGGCACGCAGCTGGCTGGTTTATCTCGCTGGGGATTCATTCGGATTGGCGGGAGCGGATCGAAGCTGGGGTGCGTGAGGCAGGACTGCCGATTTCGTTTTCAGCGCCAGTTACGGATCACGCCGCGTCCGACGACGCGGGCGTCGGCACGTTGGGGGAGGAGGGTGAGCCGTTTTGGCGGGATCACATGGGTGCGGGCGTCAATGCGATCCGCACCCAGACCCTGATTCGGGCGGCCGACGTGGTCGTCGTCCGCTTCGGCGACAAGTACCGGCAGTGGAACGCGGCCTTCGACGCCGGCTACGCCGCTGCCCTCGACAAGCCATACATCACCCTGCACGACGCCGAGCTCGACCATGCGCTGAAGGAGGTCGATCGGGCCGCGCAGGGCACTGCCCGCACGCCCGAGCAGGTCGTTGCCGTGCTGCGCTACGTGGTCGCCGGCAAGCTGCCGTAGCGGTCCGCCGATTGGGCGAACTCCCCAGTGCGCCCAGTTGCTTGCCTATAAGTCGCTGATAACTATCTGGTGGATGCGAGCCTGAGACAGGCCCGCCGCTTTTGCGACTTGCTGCTGCGTGTGCCCCTGCTCGACCGCTTCGCGGATCAGCCGGTTTCGCTTGGGGTGCAGCTTCTCGGTGCGGCGGATTTCGTCCCTTATGTGGCGAAGCTGGGGCAGCGGGTTTTGGCCTGCCACTCCATCTCCTTGAAGCTACGCGCTCTCCTCTTTGCCATTGGACTCTCTGTTCGTAGCACAGTGGCATTGCTCCATGAGGCTGGATTGCCTGATCGGATAGACATTTTGGCCGGAGCGTGACAGCTGGGTAAGCGGCGCCTTTTCCTGTCTCCGCGCGTTCTCGATGCGATCACGGGTAGGTTGTCGCGATGGGAGCAGAGGCAAACCAGGAGACGATCGAGCGCTTCTACGCGGCCTTCGGCCAGTGCAACGGCGCTGCGATGACCGCTTGTTACGCGCCCGACGCCCACTTCTTCGACCCTGCGTTCGGCGATCTGCACGGCGCCGACATCGGCGCGATGTGGCGGATGCTGACCAGCCGCGCCACCGATCTGAAGATCGAGCTCCACGAGCACGAGGCGGACGATGAGACCGGCTCGGCCCACTGGATCGCCCGCTACACCTTCTCGACCGGCCGCCCCGTGGTCAACGACATCCAGGCCAAGCTCCGCTTCTCCGCGGACGGCCTGATCGTCGACCACGTCGACGATTTCGACTTCCGCGCCTGGGCAAAGCAGGCGCTGGGGCCAAGCGGCCACCTGGTCGCCCTGCTGCCGCCGCTGCGAAGGAAAGCCCGCGCCAAAGCACTGGACCAGCTCGAGCAGTTCAAGCGCGACGAGACGGGCTCCAGCCTCTAGTTCAGCGCAGCCCTGTCTGCAGCTGTGCGAACATATGTTCGTATGCGCTGGGATGAGCAGAAGGTCGAGAACGATCTCCGCTTGCCGGGAGTCGGCGATGGGACGGTGGTTCGAACGTTCGATGCGCCGGAGGCGATGGGGATCAACTTCCACGAGGTTCGTGCCCGGTCGGCGCTGAACCACGTTCCCGGTGGTCGTTATGGCTTCAGCTGGACGATCAATCCTTTCCGAGGATGCACCCATGCCTGCACTTTTTGCTTCGCTCGGCGCACGCACACCTATCTCGATCTCGACGCTGGCCGGGACTTCGAGCGGGAGATTGTGGTCAAGGTCAACGTGCCCGAGCTGCTGCGGGCGGAGCTGGCGCGGCCCAGCTGGAAGCGCGACCTGGTTGCCCTGGGCACCAACACCGATCCCTACCAGTGGGTCGAGAGCCGCTACCGCTTCATGCCCGAGATCCTCGCGGAGCTGGAGGCCGCCGAAACCCCCGTCTCGGTCCTAACCAAGTCGCCCCTGCTGCTCCGCGACATAGACCTCTATGAGCAAATGGCAAAGCGCCTACCAGTCTCAGTCAACCTCTCCATCCCCACCCTCGACGAAGAGGCCTGGCGAGCCACCGAGCCCCACACCCCCAGCCCTACGGCTCGTCTTGACGCGGTAGCCGAGCTGCGCAAGCGCGGCATCGACTCCGGAGTCCTGATCGCTCCCCTGATGCCGGGCATAAACGACGACCCCGCCCAAGTCCAACCGATCATCGACCGAGCAAGAGAAGCCGACGCCACCTTCCTCGGCGGCGTAGCCCTCCACCTACGCGACGAGGTAAAGGACGTCTTCTTCGCTTGGCTAGAAGCAAAACGCCCCGATCTGCTGCCCAGGTACGAGCAGCTCTACAGAGGGCGTTCCTACATGCACGCCGAGCAGCGCAAACGAGCTACGCGAGCCGTCCGCGGCTGGGGGAGAAGCAGCAGAAGAAAGAGGGCGCCTCTGCCGGGGGGTGGCGCGGTAGGGGGTACCACCCCCGAGGAAGCTTTAGCTACCGGAGGGGGTGGTGGGTCCCCTGCCGTGACAGGGCCCGCCGGCCCAGGGGAGATCGCGCCGACAGGACCCGCCGGCCAGGTGCCCCTGTTCTAGTCCCCTTGGTCGAGTAGGTCGAAGGTGCACTCCTTGGGATCTTTGTCGTCCCGGAACCTGCGGAATCTCGCCCCATGCCGGATCCGACCCGATGCGGCGTGGTCGTAGCCGACTTCGATCACCAGCTCCGGCCGCAGCGCCACCCACTCCAGATCCCGCCCACCGGTCCACCTACTCGGCTCCGCGGTTCCGCTGTCACCAGTCTCAAGCGGCGCCAGCATCTCCCGCATCGCGCGTTTCGCCGACATGCTGAAGCCGGAGATATGCCCGACCGAGCGGAGGTCGTCGCCGTCGTAGAGGCCGAGGATCAGGGAGCCGACGGTGCCCTCCTCTTTGCCCGGGCGCCAACCCATGACGACGCAGTCGATCTCGCGCTCGCGCTTGACCTTGGCCATACCTTTGCGCTTGCCCGGGAGGTAGACAGCATCGAGCTGCTTGGCCATCACCCCCTCCGTGGTGCGTAGCCACTGCTCGGCCTGCTCGGGATCACCGCTCAGCTTGCTGGTCTCGACCCCGGTTCGCTCCGCAAGCGCGTCGAGCCGCTTGCGCCGCTCTCCGAACGGCGTCTCGATCAGAGCCTCGTCCTCCTCCGCAAGCAGGTCGAAGGCGATGTAGTCGGCCGGGATCTCGTTGGACAGCAGGTCGATCCGCGAGGCGGCCGGGTGGATGCGTTCCTGCAGCGCGTCAAATTCGAGCTTGCCACCAGAATCGCGGATGACCAGCTCGCCGTCGAGCACGTAGCGCCCTGGGCTGAAGCTCAGCTCAGGGAAGTAGCGGGTCAGGTCTTTGCCCCCGCGCGACTGGATGTAGGCGCCCTCGCCGTCGACGAAGACGATTGCGCGGAAGCCGTCGAGCTTCTGCTCATAGGCCCACTCCTCGCCTTCGGGGAGCTGTTTGCGGGTCAGTGCAAGCTGCGGCTTGATCGGCGGGCGGAGGGGGAGCGTCACGCTCTGGAGTTTGCCCGACGGGCGTGGCTCTCGCGCGGATCAGGGACCGGAACCGCGGCAAGGAGTTTCTTCGTGTAGGCAGCAGTCGGCCGCTCGCAGACCTGGTCGGCGGGGCCCTGCTCGACGATCTTGCCTTCGTGCATGACGGCGATCCGGTCCGAGACATGGCGAACGACGCCGATGTCGTGGGCGATGAAGACGTAGGTGAGACCGAAATCGTCCTGTAGGTCGGCGAGCAGGTCGAGGATCTGGGCCCGGATCGAGACGTCGAGGGCCGAGACCGGCTCGTCGGCGACGATCAGCTTCGGCCGCAGGGCGAGGGCGCGGGCAATTCCGATCCGCTGCCGCTGCCCGCCGGAGAACTCGTGCGGGTAGCGCTGGTAGTGCTCGGGCGCCAGTCCGACCCGCTCGAGCAGCTCTTGTACCTGGGTGCGTAGCTCGGCACCCGACGCACGGCCCTGGAGGCGCAGCGGCTCGCCGACGATCTGACCGATCCGCTTGCGCGGGTTGAGCGAGGCGTAGGGGTCCTGGAAGACCATCTGCATCTCGGCCCGCAGCGGCCGCATCTCACGGCGCGAGAGACCGGCGATCTCGTGTCCCTCGAAGCGGACCGAGCCCGAGGTCGGCGCCGACAGCTGCAGCACGGTCCGCGACAGGGTCGACTTGCCACTGCCCGACTCGCCCACCAGGCCGAGGGTCTCGCCCTTGGCGACACTGAAGCTGACCCCGTCCACCGCCCGCACCCGCTCGACCTCGCGTTCGACCAGCAGCCCTCGCTTGACCGGGAAGTGCTTGACCAGGTCGGTGACCTCGAGCAGCGGCCCGTCCCCGCGACTTGGGCGCAGCGGCGCTGCCTCGTCGAGCCGGACGACGGCGTCGAGCAGCTTGCGCGTGTAGGGGTCTTTTGGCGAGTAGAAGATCTCGTCTAGACCGCCGCCCTCGACGATCTTTCCCCCGTGCATAACCAGCACCCGGTCGGCGACCTCCGCGACGACGCCGAGGTCGTGGGTGATCAGGATCGTCGCCAGGTCGCGTTCGCGGTGCAGGCGCCGCAGCAGCTCGAGGATCTGCGCCTGCACGGTCACGTCGAGCGCGGTCGTCGGCTCGTCGGCGATCAACACCCGCGGCTCGAGCGACAGCGCCATCGCGATCATCGCCCGTTGCCGCATCCCGCCTGAGAATTCGTGTGGGTAGGCGTCGACCCTCCGCTGCGGATCTCGGATGCCAACCGCACCGAGCAGCTCGACGGCAAGCTCGCGGGCCTCGGCCTTGCCCGTCTGCGGCCGGTGCGCGCGGATCGCCTCGACGATCTGTGCCCCGACGCGGTAGACCGGGTTCAGCGAGGTCATCGGGTCCTGGAAGACCATCGCGATCCCCGCGCCGCGCACCTTGCGCAGCTCAGCTTCGCCGGCGCCGATCAGCTCCCGCCCCTCGAATCGCGCCGAGCCGTCGATGCGTGCATTGCGCGAGCCGGTGAGGCCGAGGATCGCCTGCGCGGTCGCGCTCTTGCCCGAGCCCGACTCGCCGACGATCGCCAGCACCTCGCCGGGGGCGAGGTCGAAGGAGACGCCGTCGACCGCCTCGACCCCGCCGTCTTCGGTAGCGAAGCGGACGCGCAGATCCCTCACGCTGAGCAGGACCTCGCTCACTGCGCCGAAGCCCCCAATTTCACCCGCGGGTCGAGATAGGCGTAAGCGATGTCGACCAGGGTGTTGAAGAGGACGACGAAGAAGGCGCCGAAAAGAACCACCGTCATCACCGGCGGCAGGTCCTGGTTGAGCAGCGAGTCGTAGGTGTAGAGGCCGATGCCGTCGAGGCTGAAGACCGCTTCGACCAGGATTGCGCCGCCCAGTAGGGCGCCGAAGTCGAGCCCGAAGAGGGTGACGATCGGGACCAGCGAGTTGCGCAGGACGTGCCGGGTCATCACCTGGCGCTCGCCGAGTCCCTTGGCCCGCGCCGTTCGCACGTAGTCCTCGTCCATCGCGTCGAGCATGTTGGAGCGCAGCACCCTGCTGTAGAGGCCGATGTAGACGACCGCCAGGGTCACCCAGGGCAGGAAGAGGTGGTTCGCCCACTCGAACGGGTCTTCGCTCAGGGGGACATAGGCGCCGGAGGGGAAGAGTTCGATCTTGTAGGTGAGGTAGTTGAGGAAGATCGCCGCCAGCCAGAAGACCGGTATCGAGATGCCGGTGACGGCGACGATCGTCAGCGCCCGGTCGAGCAGGCCCCCGGCCCGTACCGCCGAGAGGTAGCCGAAGAGAATGCCGAAGAACATCCAGATCACCGCGGCGCCAACGCAGAGCGAGACGGTCGCCGGGACCCCTTCGGCGATCCGTTCGACGACGTTTTCCCGCCCTTCGTAGGAGATCACGTCGCCGCTGAAGATCTTCCCCATCATCGTCAGGTACTGCTGCGGCAGCGGGTCGTCGAAGCCCCATTCCTCGGTGATGCTGTCGATTAGCGCCGGCGATGCGTTCCTTCCCGCCATGTTCTGCGCCGGGTCGGAGTTGGGGATCACGTTGAAGATCAGGAAGACGATCACGGAGATCGCGAAGAGCACCGCCACCATGCCGGCGAGGCGCCTGAGAGCGAAACGGGCCATCAGACCGCCGTCCCCTCCGGCTCGGGGATGCCCGCGTGCGCCTCGAGCCGCAGCTTCGATTTCGGGTCGAGGGCGTCGCGCAGGCCGTCACCGACGACGTTGATCGCGAGCACGGTGAGCAGGATCATCGTGCCGGGGATCACGGTCAGCAGCGGCGCCGTGCTGATCAGCTCGAAACCGCCGCCGATCATCGTCCCCCACGAGGTGTTCGGCGCCTGCACGCCGACCCCGAGGAAGGAGAGGGTCGACTCGAGCAGCATGTTGTTGGCGACGCCGAGGGTAAAGAAGACGATCAGGGTCGAGGACAGGTTGGGCAGCAGCTCGCCGAGCATCACCCGCAGCGGCCCGGCGCCCTGGGCGACCGCCGCCTCGACGAACTCCCTCTCCCGCAGCGAGAGCACCGCCCCGCGAATCGGGCGCGCCATGTAGGGCGTGTAGACGAAGGCGATGATCAGGATCGGGATCCAGATCGAGCTGCCCGAGAGGCTGAGTGGGCCGATCTGCAGGCCGCCGACTGCCAGCGCGAGGCCGAGCGCGATTGCCAACAGGGTCACCGGGAAGGCCCAGATCACGTCCAGCGTGCGCGAGATCACCGCGTCAGCCCAGCCGCGGTAGTACCCGGCGAGGAGCCCGAGGACCGTCGCCAGCAGCGTGGCGATCAGGGTCGAGACGACGCCGATGAAAAGCGAGACCCGGCCGCCGTACATCAGCCGCACCATCTCGTCGCGGCCGAGGCGGCCGTCGGCGCCGAGGAAGAACTCGCCACCGGCATCGAAGAAGAGCGGCTCGATCGGCTTGCCTTCGAGGTTGACGACTTCGCGCGCCTCGCCGTCGACCTCGACCTTCTCGGTCGTGTGGGTCGCGTTGGGACCGGTGTGCGCGACGTGGTCGGCCCAGAGGGGCGCGGCGAGGACGAGGACGACGATCGCAACAAAGAGGGCGCCGAAGGCGAGGGCAACCCGGTTGCGCCGCAGCCGCCGGTAGGCGAAATACCAGGGGCTGCGGCCCTCCATTTACTTGAGCTGGAAGCTGGTCAGGTCCTGGCCCATGGTCGGGTTGAAGATCACCTCGTCGAGGTCAATCGCGCTGGAGACGAAGGTCGAGAGCGTGTTGGTGCCGTAGGGAGCCCACGGGGCCTGTTCCATATATTCCCGGTCGAGCGCGCCGTATTCGTCTTCCTGCTCGGGTCCGAGCTGTTCTTCGCTGAGCTTGGCGACCTTCGCGTTCAGCTTCGGGTCGTCGATTTTCGCGAAGTTGCTGTTGTAGATCGGGAGCGATGCTTTCGCCCGAGAGCAGGGGCTGGAAGAAGCCGTTGGGGTTGGGGTAGTCGGGGATCCACGCGGTCCAGCCAGTGTCCAGGTCAGGCGTCGACGCGTTGCCGATGACCGTGAAGTAGTTGTCCGCGTTGATCGTCTTCAACTTCGCGTTGAAGCCGAGTTTGCCGAGCACGTCGCTGAAGTAGGCGCCCGCCTCGTCGTTGGGGCTTTCGTTGATCGTCCAGACGGTGATGTCGCGGTCCGCGGGGTCGGCTTCCTCGATCAGCGCCTTCGCTTTGGCCATGTCGTAGGGGTAGAGATCGAACTCTTCGTGACCCGGCATGCCCTCGGGCAGGATCTGGTGGCTCGCCGAGAGCGACCCCGCGTAGATCCGTTCCATCGCCGCACTGTCGACCGCATAGTTGACCGCCTGGCGGACCTCGAGGTCGTCGAAGGGCGGCTCCTGGGTGTTCATCCAGAAGAAGTAGAGATTGATCGGGTACTCGACCCGGAACTGGGTGCCCTCGTATTTGTCCTTGACTTTGTTGTAGAGGTCGGCGGGCACGATCGTCTGCATCCAGTCCGTCTTGTCCCGTTCGATTTCGTTGACCTGGGTGGCGCCGTTGCGCACGATCGCGATCTCGATCGTGTCGACGTGGCCGTCGGGAAGGTCGGGCATCGCTTTGCCGTTGGCCTTCGCCCACTGCGGGTTGCGCTCGATAGGACCAGCCTCGGCCCGGCTCCGACTCGACGATCTCGTAGGGGCCGGTCGCCGGGATGGGGTCGGTGGTCATGTTTTTCGCCGGGGTGTCCGCTGGGAGCAGGGCGACAAAGAGCATCGCCAGCTCGTTGGTGAAGGTGCCGCGCGGGCTGGTCAGCTCGATCGTGATCTCGCCGGTTTTGTCGTCGGTCTCGATGCCGGCGATGCCGCTGGCTTTGCCTTCGGCGAACTCTTCGGCGCCGACGATGCCTTCGTAGAAGGGCGAGCCCGGCGAGTTCGATCTCGAAGAGGCGCTCGACCGTGGCGGTGAAGTCCGAGGCCCTGACCGGGGTGCCGTCGGAGTACTTGAGGCCCTTGCGCAGCGTCAGCGTGTAGGTCTTCCTGTCGGTCGCTGATCTCGGGCAGGCTCTCGGCGAGCGCCGGGCACGATCTCGGCGCCCTCGGCGCCGTCGGCGTGCTCGTAGGTCAGCAGCGGCAGGTAGGTGTTGTACATCGCCAGCCAGCCTTCCTGGCGTGTAGGAGAGGCCTGGGTCGAGGTAGTCGGGGAACGAGGCGTAGCTGCCGGTCAGCGTGCCGCCCTCTTTGCCGCTGGCGCCACCCCCGCAAGAGGAGAGACTGAGAGCCACCACCACCAGTCCAACAACAGCCAGCACTGCGTGCAGCTTCCTCACGTCACGACCTCCGATTTAGACTGGGCAGGGCCTCTGCGGGAATTAACTCCACCATAATCTCGTCGGCGGCGTCAACGCTCCCTGGACGTTCCTTTCCCTGCTCTAGAGGCCAATTCCTCCCCAGGACCAGGGCCGAGGCCACGGCGATGATCAACACGCCCACTCCCGCAACCGCGTAGGCGGCGCGCGGGCTCCACTGGGATGCGATCAGGCCGCCGAGCAGAAAGCCGACACCGGGGGTCGCCGAGGCGCACGATTCGAGCGTGCCGAGCACGCGTGCCTGCATTCCGGGCGAGGTCAGCTCCTGCACGGCGCTGACCATCGCGACCCACTGGACGCCATTGCCGGCGCCGCCGACGACCGCGGCCGCACAGGCGACCGCGAGGGTCTGCGCGGCCGCCTGCCCGAGGTAGCCGGCGCCGATCGCCAAGGTGCTGAAGAAGAGGAGGTGGGGTAGCGGCGCGCGCCGCATCGTGGCGAATACGACGCTGCCCAGGATCATGCCGACGCCCCAGCCAGCCAAACAGCAGCCCGTAGCCGATGTCGCCCACCCCCAGCGACTCCTTGGCGTAGACCACCACGACGGGCACGACGGCCGAGAAGAAGATCAGCGCCCCGGACTCCGCCGCGATCAGTCGCCGCAGCGTCGGGTTGCTGCGGATGTAGCCGAGGCCGGCGCGCACCTGCTCGCGCAGGGTTCCCTCCTCCGGCTCCGCGTGGGGCAACGGCCTTGCCGTGAGCACGATGCAGGCGATCAGGTAGAAGGACACCGCGTTGAACAGCAGCGCCGATTGGACGCCGAAGGCCGCGACGACGACGCCGGCCAGCGCCGGGCCAACTGCGGCGCCGCCGGTGAAGGCGACGTTGAGGACGGCATTGCCCGCCCGCAGCTCGCCGTGCGGCTCGAGCATCGTCGCGGTCGTCGCCCGAGTTAGGGTCTTCCCCGTCAGGGCGAGGGCGCCGTCGAGGGCCGAGACGGCGACGATCGCGGGCAGGGAGAAGTTTCCGGCAAGCAATGCCAGGACGCCAAAAGCGGCTGCCTCGACGGCGTAGATCGCCGGCAGCGCGAAGCGCGGCGGTGGCCGCTCCAAGCGGGCGACGAAGAACGGGGTCAACAGGGCCGGCAGAAAGCCCGTCCCCAGGAAGAGCAGGGTGGTCGCCAGGGCGCTGTCGGTGAGTTCGAAGACGAGCACCGAGAGGGCGACGATGCCGAGCCAATCGCCCATCTCGTTGACCGCGTAGGAGATCGCGAGGCGCCGGAAGGGGCTCCGTCGCAATGGGTCTCTTAGGCGTGAATTACCCATTTCTCACTACAAGTCCTACAACGTTTATGCACAACTTTCCGTGCAGATGCACAAGTTTTCCGCAGGTTGTGGTACAAACTTGCCAGCAGATCAAGAGATTCCTCGCGGCAACTTGTGCGGGATCAAGCTATCCGGGCTTCGACGAAGGGATATGGACATGGTCTTCAAGCGATAAGGACTTCGATACGAACACAGCACTTCATTTG
The DNA here is from genome assembly GCA_963824215.1 of uncultured Solirubrobacterales bacterium. GTDB lineage: Bacteria > Actinomycetota > Thermoleophilia > Solirubrobacterales > 70-9 > VRUE01. The sequence continues at coordinate 922,710 of CAWGOE010000001.1, forward strand.
AGTGCTGCATGAGATTTACAAAGGACGCCCCTGGGGCGTCCTTTGCTTTTTTCGGCCCAGGAGCTTTTTCGGCCCAGGAGGCCCAGGCCCGCTATTTGCGAGAAATGCAAGGTATTGGCCAGGTGATCCATGTCGCTTGCCCGCTGCATTTCAAAGGTTTACCTTGGATACGCAAGTTGCTGTCGTCGCGAGTTTTGGCCCCAGTCGCAGGAATCGCTGGTCGAGTGCGAAACCTGATGGACTGAGCCGCTCCGCGGCGGTAGGTCAGGTGCGATCCATGCAGAACGAGCGACCCACCAGGTTTACGACCACGATCCTGGCGATTGCCTTCGCCGGGATGGTCGCTGTGGCCGTCTGGGAGGCGCCGAAGGCGAATTGGGACTGGGAACTCTTCGCGACGCTACTGGCGTTCTCTGCCTTCAGCGACGTGATGTCGATCGAAACCGAATCGCGCCTCAAGATCTCCGCCAACTTCCTTGCGTTGATCACCGCCATCGTCTTCCTGGGCGGGACGCCGGCGGCGTTGATCGGGGTGATCTCGATCATGATCGGCTGGATCCGCTATCGGGAAAGCTTCAGCGACCTGCTGGTCAACGTGTTGACCTTCATGACCTTCCCGTTGCTGGTCGGCGTCGCCTTCCATGGGCTCGTCGACGCGACCCAGACCACCACGGACGACCTTGCCTTCTACGTCTTCGTCTTCGGCGCCTTCACCTGCGGGATCCTGATGAATTTCGTGATGATCGGCGGCTACACCAGCTACGTCGAGCGCAGCCCCTTCATCCCGAAGATCCGCACGGTGATGATCCCGCTGCTCCCCTCGGAGCTCGCGGCGGCGCTGATGGCGGTCGGGGTTGCATTCATCTACGTGCAGATCGGGCTCGCCGGGGTCGCCTTCTTCGGCATCGTGCTCGTCACCTTCCAGTACCTGCTCGGAGCATTGCTCAAGTCGCAGGAACGCGCCCGTGAGCTCGAGGTGCGGACCAACCAGCTGGCCAGCTTCCAGGTCGGGATGTTGAGCGCGCTGCTGCGCACGCTCGACCTGCGGGATCAGATGACCGCCCGGCACAGCGCCGCCGTCGCTCGCTACTCGCGGGCGATCGCCCAGAAGGCGGGCTTCTCCAAACGCGAGGAGGAGCTGGTCCACATCGCCGCGCTGCTGCACGACATCGGCAAGTTCATCCTCCCCGACCGGATCCTGAAGGCGAACGTGCCGCTGACTGACGAAGACTGGATGCTGATCCGGCGCCACCCGCAGCAGGGTGCCCGCGTCGTCTCCTCGCTCGACGGCTACGGCCCGGTGGCCGACATCATCCTCGCCCACCACGAGCGGATCGACGGCAAAGGCTATCCGCGCGGCCTCGAAGGCGACGAAATTCCCGAGCTGGCGCGGATCATCTCGGTCGCCGACACCTATGACGTGATGACCGCGCGCGACTCCTACCGCACGCCGACCTCGAGCTACGAGGCGATTCAGGAGTTGCGGCGGGTGGCCGGCAAACAGCTCGACGCCCGTTTCGTCGAGGTCTTCGTCGAGCTGCTCGAGGGCAAGGACGTCTCCTTCCGCCACGGCGAGGAGGCCGACTTCGAGCGCGAGCTGTCGCTGGAAGCGCGGATCGCCGAGACCGCCAGCCCCGGTGTCGACGCGGGTCGCTTCCAGGTCTCCGGCGTCAGCTCCGGCTGAACGACCCCAGGGCGATACGGTTGACGCTCATGCGCGCAGTCACCTTCCAGGCGCCCGGCGAGGTGCGGATCGAGGAGAAGCCCGAGCCCGAGCTGATCGCCGCTGACGACGCCGTGGTGCGGGTTGAGGCGAGCGGGATCTGCGGCTCCGATCTGCACATCTTCCACGGGCGGGTCCCGGTTGAGCCGGGCTTCACGATCGGCCACGAGTTTGTCGGCACGGTGCTCGCCGCCGGGCCCGATGTCGAGCGCGTCGCCGTCGGCGACCGCGTGCTCGGTTGTTTCCACACCGCCTGTGCAACCTGCTCTGCCTGCCTGCGCAGCGACTACCACCGCTGCGAGCGCCAGCGCACCTTCGGTCACGGCTCCCACCTGGGCGATCTGCAGGGCGCCCAGGCCGAGCAGCTGCTGGTCCCGCGCGCCAACCTGACTCTGCGCAGGGTGCCGGAGGGAATGTCGGACGAGGTGGCGCTGTTTGCCGGCGACGTGATGGGCACCGGCTACCACGCCATCGCCCACGCCGGCCTGCGGGCCGGCGACACGGTCGCCGTGCTCGGTCTCGGCCCGGTCGGGCTCTGCGCGGTGCAGGCGGCGCTGGCGGGCGGTGCGAGCAGGGTCTTCGCGGTCGACTCGGTGCAGGCGCGGCTGGAGATGGCGAAGCGCTTCGGCGCCGTGTCGCTCCACCTCGTCGAGGACGAGCCGAAGCGCGCCGTGCGCGCCGCAACGGCTGGCGCTGGCGTCGACGTGGTCGTCGACGCGGTTGGCGATCCGGGGCCGTTGGCTATGGCGGTCAGCCTTGCCCGCGATGCCGGCACCGTGTCCGGTATTGGCGCCTACGCCGGCAAGGGCGAGGTTCCCCTCGGTCTCGCTTGGCTCAAGGGCCTGACCCTGCGGCTCGGGCTCGCCAACGTGATCGCCCATGTCGACCGCGTGCTCGGCCTGCTCGAGGCCGGCAAGCTTGATCCCTCGCCGCTCGTCACCCACCACATGAAGCTCGATCAGGCGGCCGAGGCCTACGAGCTCTACGACAACCGCGAGGCGCTGAAGATTGTCCTGACGCCCTGAGAGTCCTTCCGGAATTTCCGGGCGCCCAGTTTGAGAAATCGGGCGTTTCTCTCTACATTTGAGCGGTGGTGCGGGTGAGGCGCCCTGCTTTTGCAGTGGCAATCGTCGTCCTGGGCGCGCTGCTCTTCAGCAGTGGCGCCCAGGCGTGCTCTTGCCTGGAGCTGGCCCCGCGGGCTGCGCTCCGTCAAGCGGATGCAGCGGTCGTCGGCACCCTGGTCGAGGTGGTTGTCGATCAGCAAAGGGCCGAGTACCACTACCGGGTTCAGCGTGTCTACAAAGGACCCAATGCAATGCGGCCGGGCCGGGAGATCTCCGTGAACAGTGCCGCGAATGGCGCCGCCTGCGGCCTGCCGCCGACCGTGGGGCGCCGCTACGGCCTCTACCTCGGCCGCCGGTCCGACGGCTGGCATGGGAGTCTGTGCGGCCTGTTCGATCCGGCCGAGATGGCAGCCGTCGCTCGTATCGGCGTCTATCGCAACGATAATCTCGGTACCGCTGCGGCCTCTTCCACGGCCGACTGTGCCATTTGACTAACACAGTACGACGGCTTACTGTGTGGTTTGATGGCACAGCAGCCAGCCCGTGAGGCGAACCCCTTCGCGATCGATCCCAGCGACGAGCTTCCGGTCGGTCTGCAGCTGACCTGGCGCCTGCGGGCGCTGATTGCCACTGGTCGCCTTGCCTCTGGCGGGCGGCTACCCAGCTTTCGGCGCCTCTCCGAGTGGGCCGGGGTCAACGTCAACACGGTACGCGCGGTTTACGCCGGACTCGAGCGGGAGGGGCTGGTGGTCAGCCGTCAGGGCCAAGGCACTTTCGTCGCCGAGGGGATCGAGGCAGCGGCGCAGCTGGAGGAGATTGCGACCGACGCTCTGCGCCGTGCTCAAGAGGCTGGCCTCAGCCCTCGGGAGCTGGCGATCGTCGCCTCGGCCTGCGCCAGCATGCCGGGGGCGCTCGATGATCTTCCATCGACGCCGCCGGCCCCCTTGCCCGACCTGGCTGAGGAGAGCGAGGTAATCGAGGTGCGCAAGGAGCTGCGGCGTCAGATAGCCCGGCTCGAGGCCGAGCTCGCCGCCTATCCGCGCGACCTCCCCCGTGATCTGCCGACGGCGCCGCGCCGCGCCGCCGCCCATGTAGCCGGAGTCGAGGAGCTGGAGCAGACGCGGGACACGCTGATCGCCCAGCTCTCGGTGGCGCAGCAGGCAGCCGAGCAGCGGGCGCGACAGGCGGGACGCGAAAGGGCGCAGGGAGCCAGTCCTCTCGAGCAGGCGATGAGCTGGTGGCGGCACAAGCTGTAGCGCGGGCCGCCCTGCCCGCTAAGTCGTTCTTCGAGGAGGTGGGGAACATGATCATCCTCACCGCGCGGACGCTGGTCGCCGCCGTCAAACCGCCGTACCCCTACGGCGAGGAGCTGGTCGGCCAGTTCCTCTTCGTGCTCAAGCTCTCCTGGTTCCCGATGACGATCTCCACCTTCGCCCTCTGTCTGGGCGCACCGGGGTTGCAGGCGGCGGGAATCCTCGACCTCTTCGGCAACCTGGACCGGCTCGGCGGCTTCTTCGTCGTCACCGCGGTTCGTTTCATCGGGCCGATCGTCACCGCTGCGGTCGTCGCCGGCGTCGCCGGCACTGCGATCACCGCCGACCTCGGCGCGCGCAAGATCCGCGAGGAGCTCGACGCCCTGCAGGTGCTCGGCGTCGATCCGATCAAGAACCTGGTTGTGCCGCGCTTCCTGGCGCTGATGGTAATCACGGGGCTGCTCGACATCTTCGCGATCGTCTTCGGTATGAGCGCCGGCATCGCCGCTTCGCTTCTCTATGGCCAGTCTCTCGGAGGATTCTTCGCGACCCTCTTCGACAACGCCCTGATCACCGACCTGGCGGCATCGGTCGCGATGTGCTCGATGTTCGGGGCGATCATCGCCGTCGTCTGCTGCTACAAGGGGATGACGGCCTCGGGCGGGCCGGCGGGTGTGGGCCGCGCGGTCAACCAGGCTGTGGTGATCGCCTTCATGGGGGTCTTCGCCTTTCTCTACGTCTTTACCACTGTCCTCTTGGCCACCAACCCCGAACTGCAGGCGATCCGGTGAGCGCGGAGGCGTTGCCTTGATCGGTTGGCTCGACGTTCCGCGCGGCTGGCTCGATGCCTTCGGCGAGATCGCCCGCTTCGGCTCCCGGGTGGCGGGGCTCGTCTATTCGGGTCGCGTTCTGCGCTACTTCGGCGAGAGCCTGCGCCAGGCGGGGATCCTGATCCTCGGCTCGGCGCTGATCATCTGGGCTTTCGTCTTCATCCTCGGCCTCCAGTGCGGCGTGATCGGTGCCTACTTCAATCGCTCGATCGGCGCTCCGTCCCTGGCCGGGCTCTTCTCCGCTTACTGCGATCTGCGCGAGGGCCTGCCCTATGCCTTCGGCTACATCCTCTCGGCCAAGGTGGGGACCGGGATCGTCGCCGAGCTGGGAGCGATGCGGATCTCCGACGAGATCGACGCGCTCGAGGTGATGGGAATCCAGCCGGTCACCTTCCTCGCCGCGACTCGTCTGCTCGGCGCCTGGATCGCGGTCCCGTTCATGTATTTGGTCGGCGTCGGCGTCGCGTACTTCGCCAGCTACCTGGCGGTGGTCGAGCAGGTCGGTGACGTCTCCTCGGGTGGCTACCTGCTGATCTTCTGGACGTACCAGGACTTCGTCGACGTGTTATTCAGCCTCGCCAAGGGCATGGTGATGACCACCGTCATCATCGTGGTGGGGTGTTATTACGGCTACACCGCGTCTGGCGGGCCGGTCGGCGTGGGGACGGCAACCGCAAAATCGATGGTGGTCAACATCATCATGGTCCACATCATCGGCATGCTCGGCACCTTCGCCTTCTACGGCTCCAACCCGCGGGCGCCGATCGGCGGCTGAGGCCGCTTCCGGTGCGCTTTATGCACCTCAGATGAGCAAAAGGCGCATCGGGAAGGTCGTTCACGCTGTCGCGGCGACCTTGGCCGGGATGCGGTGACGGCGGAACATCTCTTCCACCCACTGGATGCCGCGGCGTTCGACCAGCGGCTCGCGGAATGCCTCGAAGCCAGCGGCTCCGTCCTGGTCGGCGGGTATCGGCCCCTCCTCGGGGCGGGCGAGTGGGTAGAAGAGCGAGGCAGCGGTGAGGTCGGCGACGCTGAAGGTCTCGCCGACCAGGTACTCGCCGTCGCCGAGCTCGGCCTCGAGCCGGTCGAGCGAGGCGAGGACCTTTGCCCGCGCACGCTCGGCCTTCGCGGCGTCGCCGGCGCGGAAGCGGAGCGCGGTGAAGGCGCGAGCGTAGGCGGCGGTCAGGCCCGGGGGGAGCCTGGCCAACGCTCCCGGCGCGGTGCTCTTCATCAGGGCCTCGAAGCGCTCGCGGTCCTTGCCGAACTCATGCCAGGCGAAGAGGCGGATTGCGGGCCCCAGCTCCTCATCGAAGAGCTCCTCGAGCTCGAGCGCGTGCCGGCGCTGCGCGGGATCCGCCGGGTAGAGCGGCGGCTGCGGGTATCGCTCCTCCAGGGCGGCGATTATCGCGGTCGAGTCGGCAATTCGCTGCCCGTCGATGCTCAGTATCGGGAAGGTGTAGCCGGCGCCGCGCGTGAGCCAGAGGGCGGCGATCATGTGGGGGCCGGGCGGCGGTGAGTGGCGCCGGTGCTCGACGCCCTTCCAGGCGAGCGCCCAGCGCGCCTTCTCGCTGTAGTGCGAGACGTCGATTTGCCAGAGGGTGAGGAGCGCGTCACTCATAGTTTGAAAAGCCTGATTTGTGGCAGCATAGAAATGATGGCGCCGTTGGCAGATTCTGAGATCGAGGCGAGGCTAGCGGAGCATCCCGGCTGGGAGCGGAGCGGCGCGGCCATCCGCAAGCGGTTCAAGCGCAGCGACTTCGTCGGCTCGGTCAACTTCATCCAGAGCCTGGTTCAGCCGGCCGAGGCGATGAACCACCATCCCGACCTGGAGATCTCGTGGGACACGGTCACGGTCTCACTCTCCACCCATTCCGATGGCGGGGTCACCAGCGCCGACTTCGAGCTGGCGGCCAAGATCGACGCCTTAGCCTGAGCTCGGCGCTGCCGCTACGGTGGCGCGGTGGCCGACGAGCTGAGAATTAACGCGGGGCTCTCGATTCCCCTGGCGGAGATCGAGCTGCGCACGAGTCGCTCCTCGGGTCCGGGTGGCCAGCATGCCAACGTCACCGCCTCGCGCGTGGAAGCCGTATTCGAGGTGGAGTTCTCGGCTGCGCTCGATGACTCGCAGCGGCGCTTGCTGATGGCGAAGTGGGGGCCGACGGTGACCGCGGTGGCTCAGGATGCGCGGGGCCAGGCGCGCAACCGTGAGCTGGCGCTGGAGCGGCTGGCGGCAAAGATCGCGGCGGGCCTGGTGGTGCCGCGACGACGGCGGGCGACCAAGCCCAGCCGCGCAGCCCGCCAGCGGCGGCTCGAGCGCAAGCGCCAGGCCGGCGAGCGCAAGCGGGGGCGCCGCCGCCCGGCAGCGGACGAGGACTGATTGGGAGACTGCGGGAGATGGCGAAGCGGAAGCGGCGGCCCCGGGAGAAGGCGCCAACGGTCGATTACAGCGATGCCGAGGGCAACGTCCTTACCCTGCGGCAGTCGCTCAGCGCTGGCACGATCGCAAAGCTCGGCGAGGGCCCGGCGACGGCGGCGACCACCCAGGAGGATGCCTGGCACCGCCGCTCGGAGCTGCTCTTCGAGCGCCTCGCCGTGCGCTGGGAGATCGCTGGCCTGCCGTTGACCGACCAGAAGATGCTGCTCGGGCGCTTGCGCATGGCAGACGCCGAGACCCAGGAATGGGTTCGTCGCACGATCGCCGAGCATCTCGATCGGTTCATCCCGGAGTTGTCAGGGTAGGGGGCAGTACGACCGATTCCAGAGAAGGAGGAGACGATGCTCGGCAACGCCAAAGCCAACAGCGGCTTCGCGGTCCCCGATACGGACGAGGCGAAGCGCTTCTACGGCGAGACCCTCGGCGTGGAGACGGAGGTGCTCGACGAGGAGAACGGCATCATGGCCCTGAAACTCGTCGGTGGCGACGTCTTCCTCTACCGCAAACCGGACTTCGAGCCCGCGACCTACACGATCCTCAACTTCGAGGTCGATGACATCGACGCGGCGGTCGAGGGCCTCACCGCGCGCGGCGTCGAGTTCGAGCGCTACGAGGGCTTCGAGCAGGACGAGAAGGGTGTCGCTCGTGGCCCCGGTCCCCCGATCGCCTGGTTCAAGGACCCCGCCGGCAACATCCTTTCGGTCTTGCAGCAGCCCTGAATCTCGGGGCCGCGATGCTCAGGGTTTTGCCGATAGGCTAAGTCTGAGTAATCGCTGTGATGGCTCCTAGACGAAGACAGGTACTCGGTGGTCGGGATGTTTCGGCGGGCTGGATTAAGTCGCTGCATTACCACGGCGATGGCTACACGATTCGCCCAGGCGAGGAAACCTGGATCCGAGATGTGGGGCGACGGTTGCCCGACGGGACGCGCGTATACCGGAGCGATGGCACGCCTTGGGGAGAGCCGAGCTGGAAACGCGGCGACGATATTGGCCTGTACTACAGCGGGACGCTTCGAGTGCCGCTCCTCGTTGAAGTGCTCGGCCCTTCGGAATTCAATCCACGAAAGATGAGGGATAAGCAGCAACCCGATGCTGGGGAGCGCTGGCCATGGGTGACGCCCGTTCGCGGTCGTGGCCGCATGGATCTCGCTGACGCCCCCACCCTCGAAACACTGGGGATAGAGCACCGACGCATGATGCGGCGGCCGAAGATATTCCTGACGCCAGACGAGCACGATCGCCTACTGTCAGCGTTTGGCTAGTTACCGCCAGCCCCCTTTGCCACTGTGACGGTTCTTGGAGCTGGAGCAGTACACCGGCGTCGACTGAGCCTGTGGCATAAGCGCTTCTATGGGCGCGGCTGGGTTCGAACCAGCGACACAGCGTCAGCTAGTCGCGTCCAAGCAGACGGTCGAGCGCTCTCCCGACTTGTCTATAGATCTGTTCTTCGTCTCCGTAGGGCACCTTGAGCCCAATGCGAATGACCTCTGCTCTGGACGGCCCATCCTCGTCGGGGAGCAACCGATAGATGATTCGGTAGCGAGGGTCCACGTCCCGCTCCTCGTCGAAGTAGAGCTTGCGGCAGTCGGAGAGATTGCCGGTGCTGAACGCGAAGCCACATGGCTTTCCCAGCTTTGGGTTCTCCATGGAGACCTGGGCGAGCAGTTCTAGAGCCCGGCGCTTCAGCCCCTTGGAAGGAAGGTCGAGAAGCTGCTGTTTGGCGGTGGGGTCGAAGAACTCGACCGGGAGCCGCGCCACCTACAGGCCGAGCTCCGCCGGGTCGAAGCCCGCCTCGCGGGAGACATCGGCCAGCTCGACCCGTTTGCCGGTGTCCTGGGCAAGGGCCTCGCGAACCTCCTCCGACGCCACCAGCTCGTCCAGAATTTCCGTCTGCCACTCGTACCGCTCGTAGGAGAGAATCACGCCCTCGGGCTTGCGATGAGAGCCGAAGACGACCGGATCAGCCTGTCCGCCTCTCTCGCGAAAGAGCTTCAGATAACTGGAGAGACGATCTCTAGCCTCGGCACTTGGGATGACAGTCTGGGGTGAAGCCACCAAGCTGTAGCCTAGCAAGTCTGTACAGATTTTTGTACAAATTCCCCTTTTTTCTCCCAGCTTTCCGCCCTAGGTGACGATCCCCGCTGGCGCCTCCGCATGGCTGGCTTTGAGCCCGGAGACACTCTGAAGGTAGAGGCCGAGGGAGCCGGTCGCGTGGTTCTGACGCGAGTCGACGAGCTGATCGATCGCTACTCCGGATGCCTGGACACTGGCGGCGATCTGCGCGAGCGCGTGGAAGGGCTGCGCGAGGAGTGGCGGTAGTCCTCGACTCCGACGCCGTCATTGGCTTTCTCGATAGGAAAGACGCCCTCCACGATGCAGCCGACGCGGCGATCCGCGACCTCGTTCACGAGCAGCGGCTGTTGGCATCCGTAGCGTTTTGAGGCGCGAGCGAAGCTCAGCGGCCTCGTCTGCCAGGACGCCTTGATTCTCGCCGCGGCCGAGACCAGCCAAGAGGTGGACCTGATTGTGACCGGTGATGCGAAAGCGCCCAAAGTCCCGGGGCTGGATTGCGCGGTCCGTCTGCTGCGCTAATTGCGGCGGATGCACGACTTCTAGTCGGCAGCGTGCCCGACTACCCCGACTTCGGCGGCTCTTAAGGCGCCAGCTTCGGCTCGGAGTAGACCGGGGAAGTTCTATGGGCGCGGCTGGGTTCGAACCAGCGACCTCTCGCGTGTGAGGCGAGCGCTCTCCCACTGAGCTACGCGCCCGGGAGGGGTCGGATATTACGGGGCGCTTGCGGGGTGGTGGGTGCGTGCGTGGCTTGGACCGCTGATCGACGCTGACGCAGGTACATACGTCCAAAAGTATGGAGGTGATGTGCCTAATTTTAGGTATCCGGGCAAGGATGCCTGACCGAGCGGTCCTTGCCCTCGTTACCTGGCGAGCCGGCCGCACACAGCCAAGTCAGCGAAAGGAAGACTCGATGCGTTCGACGAGAACTCAACTTCATCTCACGGTGTTGCTTGGGGCCCTGTGTGCTGTCCTGCTCGCGGCCACTGGCTCGGCGCTTGCCGCGACGGCCACCTATCCCGGGGGCGGTAGCGGGTTTGACGAAGGCTCAGAAGGCTGGAGCGCGGGTGGGGCCTCGTGTACGCCAGCCGAGCTGCTCTGCTCATCGGAGGCTGCGTACGACGCTTCCACTGGCAACCCACCGGGCTCGATTACGGCGCGAACCACGGTGACGCTCAACCTGATCTCGCTCTTCAAAGGCACCGCGACCTGGAACTCGCCCGCCTTCACCATTCCGGTGGCCCCGATTACCGATGCCGAGATGCACTTGGAAAGCGCCTTTGACCCCGGCGGCCTGATCGACGTCGAACCAGAAGGCACTTACACGGTCACCCTCTCTGACCTAACCACCGGCAAAGTGACCGAGGCGCTGAGTGGAGAACTCGAAGGCGCGACTCCGTTCAGCGCGGAATCGGCTCCGGTTGCGGTGGTCGGCGGGCACAAATACCGACTCTCTATCGAGGCGATCACTGCGCAGAGCACGCTGGCGCTTTCGCTGCTCAGTGGCACGTCGAACCTCCGTTTCGACAACGTCGGGCTCAGCGTTCGCTCCTCGTCCTCCGGCGGTGACGGCAAAGGTGACGGGGACGGTAAAAAAGGCTCGGACTCGAGTTCGCTCTCCGACAGGCGCCTCTTCTCCCTCCTCAGTGACGGCGGGACTTCCGTGCCCGCCGTCCTCAAAGGCAACCGACTCTTCGTCAAGATTGGTTGCCCGCGCAAAGTCGGCCACGCCTGCCGGATCGCCGCGCAGGGCTTCCTGCGAAGGGGCAAGCCCGCCACTGCGAAGCGCATGGTGAAGGTCCCCAAGGGCAAGAGCAAGCGCATCGCCCTCAGGGTCAAGCCAAAAGTCCGCGGGAAAGTCGCCAAGCGCAAGCGCCTGCTCATCCGCGAGAAGGTTCGCGCGGGGGGTGCCAAGGCGACCGTCTACAAGACCCGCAAGCTGATCCGCAGGCCCTGATCTGCCGGCTTCGCCTAGGTGGCGGCCTGCTCTCCCGACAGGAGCATGCCGTCCCCGGGCGGGCCGGTTTCCCCTTCGGCGATGGCCTTCTTTTGCAGCGCCTGAGCAACGAATGGAAAGATCAGCGTCGAGAGCATCGCCGCGCCGACCAGGCCCGCCGCGGTCGAGGATTTCATGTGGCCGGCTTCGATCGCGATCGTCGTGATCGCGACGACGAGCGGCAGCTCAGTCGCCGAGTAGAAAGCAAGCGCCGCGCGCTGGCGCGCTTTCAGCACGTTGCGGTAGAGGACCATCGCTGGCAGACCGCGGACGACGAGGAAGAGGCAGAAGAAAAGCAGCAGCTTGAGTAGCGCGGTGGGGGAGCCGAGCGCGGCGAGGTCGAACTCGATGCCGCTGGTGACGAAAAAGAAGGGGATGAAGAAGCCGAAGCCGACCGCGGTCAGCTTCGACTCGAAGACCTGCAGCTCGTGTCCCTTCAGCGCCAGCCGCACGATCATCCCGGCGACGAAGCCGCCGAGCAGGACGTCGAGGCCAAGCTCGCCGGCGAGCAACACGAGGCCGAAGACGAGCACCACGGTGATCCGCACCGCCAGCTGGCTGCTCGCCTCGAAGGTGCGCTCGAGCGCCGGCCAGCCGCGCCAGGCGAGGCGCACGGAGATCAGCGCAATCGCGAGCGCGAGGGCGACGAAGGCGACCAGGATCGCCGCCTCGTGCAGCGGGTTGGTGGTCGAGAGGACCAGGGTCACGAGCAGGATCGGGCCGAACTCGCCGATGCCCCCGGCCGCCAGCAGGTAGGTGCCGAAGCGGGTCTTCAGTTCGCCGTTGTCGCGCAGGATCGGGATCAGGGTGCCGATCGCCGTCGTCGCCATCGCCGAGCCCGTGTAGAGGAAAGAGACGACGATCCCGGCAGCGGCGAGGGCGCCGCCGATCCCGTAAGCGAGGGCGATCGAGAGCAGCCAGCCGATCGCACCGAGCTTCAGCGGCTTGCCGCGGATGCGCTCGAAGTCAATCTCGTAGCCGGCGAAGAAGAAGAGCATGCCGAGGCCGAGGTTGGAGAAGAAGTCGATGAAGTCGCTGGTCTGCGCCAGGCCGAGGACTTCAGGCCCGACGAGGATCCCAAGCATCAGCTCGACCACGACCACCGGCGGGGCGAATTTGCGTGGCACAACGGCGACCGTGATCGCCGCCATAGCGGCAATCAGGACGATGACGAAAAAGGAGTCGGTATCGACGTTGATCAAAGGCGGGGGTGATCCTACGGGCGCGGCCGGGTAGGATCGTTGACGGACCGTGCTAGGCGGGGAATCAGCGGTGCCTTGTAACCCGCAATCCGCTCTAGCGGGGCCGAAAACCGTTCTGAGGGGCTGGCCTTCGGGGTCGGTCCGCCGGAAGCGGCGTTGACGGTCGGGTCCTGCGCGACGTAGGCACGTGAATCAGGTCAGGTCCGGAAGGAAGCAGCCTTAAGCGGAAGCCGCGGGTGCCGCAGGTGAGCCCGACTCGAGCCAAACCCGACGGACACGCCTGGGGACCTCGCTTCGAAGGCGGGTGCACGGTCCATTTTCAAGTTCTATCCCTGGCGGGATAGGACTTGAGCTTCGGCCAGACGCTCGGCCAGCCAGAGGTCGCAGAGCCAGTCGGCTTGCCCGCCGCCCTTGCGCGTGACGACGATGCCCTCGGGGCCGCCCTCGACCGTGACTTTCTTCCAGCGGGTCGAATTGGCGGCCTGCTTCAGCGTGGCGACGACGCTGTCCGGCGCGCCATCGACCGGCCGCACCCTGCCGTCGCGCGATTTCGCCTTGAACTCGGGGGCGGGGGCCGCCACTGTGACCTCGCTGCGGCTCGCCGTCTCGGTGCTGTCGAGCCGGACCGAGACGCGGTGACCGTTGCGCTGACCCTCGAGGACGAGCGCGCCGCGGATCTTCGGCCCGACGCGACCGGTCACCGCGTCGCGGGTCTCGATGTTCACGCTCGGACGCTCGGTCACCTCGAACCCGAGCGGCGCCATCGCCTTGCCGACGTTGGCATAGCCCTGGTCGAGCTCGCCCCCCGGCATCAGCGCCCGGATGCTCCCCCACAGCGCGGCGATCACGATCAACGGCCCGCCGATCAGCAGGGGCACGAAGCTTTCGAAGAAATAAATCGGCGGCACCGTGAGGAAGATCAACAACGTCACGACCATTGCCAGGCTCTGGCTGCGGCGGCCTGCCTCCCAGCCGGCGGCGCGCGCCTTGACCGCCTCCGAGTCGATCGGCTCCACGGCCATCGCAGCCCATAGATCGACATCGCTCATCGTCGTCGGGTTCTCAATCTCGCGCCCGCCTTCGGCGGCTCCGCGCGCCGAGCCCTTCGCGCCCGAGACACGGTTGAGATCCGCGCGCTGCAGGGCGAAGAGGACGATCAAGAAGACGGCGAGGATGCCGAAGATCAGCGCGTAGGTCTCTTTCGGGTTGGCATCGGTGGGGTCCGCGGAGAGGCCGACCAAGACGACGATCGCGGCGACGGCGACGAGGCCGAAGATCGCGAACAGGGCCGAGCGCTTGAAGCCACCGAACATGCCGGCGGCAGCCTAACTGGCCGTTCTCTAGTCGATCAAGCGCTTGGTCATCTGGCGGACGGCGATTCGCCACATGACAAAGGCGAAGGCGACGAGGCCGGCGAAGCGGACCAAGTCGATCGGGTCGTAGCCGAAGGCGCCGCCGCGGACCAGTTCGACCAGCTGATGCAGCGGGTTGAGCTGGGCGACGACCTGGATGCCCTCGGGCAGTTCGTCGATCGGGAAGAAGGCGCCGGAGACGAGGAAGAGCGGCGTGACGAAGAGCGCCGTGACGTAGTTGAACTGGTCGATCTTGGCGACGGTGGCTGCCATCGCGATGCCGAAGCCGGCGAAGCCGAGCGAGGTGGCGAGGCAGAAGATCGGCACCAGCAACATTCCCAACGCCGGGTCGAGGCCGAAGGCGATCGTGACGATCAGCGGCACGCAGCCGTAGACGCTGGCGCGTATGCCGATCCAGAGCATCTCGGCGCTGACCAGCTCCTCGACGTCGACCGGGGCGGCGAGGATCGCGTCGTAGGTGTTCTGGAAGCGGTGCTTGACGAAAGTTCCGAACATCGCCGGCAGGGCGCTGGAGAAGATCACCGCGGTGGCGACCATGCCGGTGCCGACGTACTGGACGTAGGGCACGCCGCCGACTTCGTCGACCAGGGTCGCCGAGAGACCGAGGCCGAAGGCGAGCAGGTAGACGATCGGTTCGAGCACGCTGGAGAAGGTCGTCCCCTTCCAGTAAGTGCGGAAGTTGGCGACCTCGCGGCTCATCACGCCGCCGATCGCCGCTGGTTCCAGCCGTCGCAGCTTGGTGCGGGCTCCGTCGCTCACTCTGCCTCCTCACCGGTCAGTAGAACGAAGACGTCCTCGAGTGAGGCGGCGCGTCGCACTGCGTCCTCGGGCACGGCGCCGCCGTTGGCGCGCTCGGAGCCGACGATCGCGATCGCCGGCCCCGCCGGCCGCACCCGCAGGCCGGCCGCCTCGGCGGTGGCGCGGGCTTCGGCCAAGCGTTCGGGCGGCGCGTAGATCTCGGCCGTCTCGCGCCCGGCGTGCTCGGCGATCAGCTCGGATGGCTTGCCGCGGCTGATGATCTTGCCGTGCGTCATCACCGCGACTTCGTCGGCGAGCCGCTCGGCCTCCTCGATGTAATGGGTCGACATCAGGATCGTCGTGCCGCGCGAGCGCAGGTCGTCGATCAGGGTCCAGAGCTGGGTGCGGATCTGCGGGTCGAGGCCGACGGTCGGCTCGTCGAGCAGGATCAGCCTCGGCTCGTGGACGAGGCCGCGGGCGAGCAGCAGGCGGCGGCGCATGCCGCCGGAGAGCTCGTCGACGGCGTCGCGGCGGCGCTCGCGCAGGCGGGCGAGGTCGAGCGCCCGGTCGACCGCGGCGCCCACGTCGGGCACCCGATAGAGGCGGGCAAAGACGGCGAGGTTGTCTTCGACCGTGACGTCGACGTCGAGGTTGTCGAGCTGCGGCACGACACCCATCTCGGCCCGGGCGGCCTTGGCGTCGCCGGGCAGCTCGTGGCCAAGCGCCCGCAGTTCACCAGCGTCGGGCAATGCCTGCCCGGTCAGTAGCCGCATCGTCGTCGACTTGCCGGCGCCGTTGGGGCCGAGCAGGCCGAGGCAGATGCCCTCGGGCACGTCGAGGTCGAGGCCGTCGACCGCGGTGATCGGGCCGAACCTCTTCACCACGCCGCGCAGTTCGATTGCAGCCATAGGCGGCCATGCTTGCACGGTCGACCACTCGGCCTCGCCACGGGCTGCGAGACTGCCCGCGTGCTGGACGAGCGCTGGATCAAAGCCCTGCACGTGGAGACGATGCGGGAGGAGGAACTACACGCCGAGCGCGAGCACCACGTCCTCTTCCAAGCCTCGACGATCGGGGCCCTGCTCGACGGCGCCTATGAGGGCGATCTCAGCTTCGCTGAGCTAGCCGAGCATGGCAACCTCGGCCTCGGCACGCTGAACGGTCTCGACGGCGAGATGATCGCGCTCGACGGGCGTTTCTACCGCGCCGACGTCGAGGGGGACGTGACCGAGATTGAGGCGGCGGCGCTGACGCCGTTCGCGGTGGTGACCGCCTTTGAGCCGGCGGTCGAGACGCGCCTCGATGGCTCATTCGATCACCTGCAGTTGCTGGCGAGCCTTGACGACCTAATTCCCGCCGACGCCGCCTCCTGCGCGATCCGCCTCGACGGCCGCTTCGAGCTGGTCCGCGCTCGCTCGGTCCCGGGGCAGAGCCCGCCCTACCGGCCGCTGACCGAGGTCGTGCTCGAACAGCGCGTCTTCGAGCTGACCGACGTCGACGGGACGATGCTCGGCTTCCGCTTTCCCGACTACGTCGAGGGGATCGAGGTCAGCGGCTACCACCTCCACTTCATCTCCGCCGACCGCAGCCGCGGCGGCCACGTCCTCGCCTCGCGCTCGAGCGGCTTGCGGGCCGGGCTCGACCCCTCGAGCGAGCTGCACATCGAGTTGCCGCCCTCGGTCGATCTTGCCGATCCGGACCTCGCCGCCGAGACCCACGCCGCCGTTGATGCAGTCGAGCGCGGCTAGCGGCGCTTCTTCGGGCCGGCCTTCGGTTTCGGCCCGGAGCTGACGATCACCGTGACTTTGCCGCCCGCGGCGTTTTTGCCGCTCTTCGGTGCCTGTGGAATCACTTTGCCCTTCGGCACTTTGCGCGAGTGGCGGCGTTTCACTTTGCCGACCCTGCAGCCGCGTTTGCGGATCGATTTGCGCGCGACTTTTAGCTTCCTGCGTTTCAGGTTGGGGGCCTTACAGTCGTTTCGCTTGCTGATCCGTATGGCGGCTGGAGGATCTGGCAGCCCACCGATCCTCACTGACGCGCCAGCCGGCCCGACCGAGAGGGTCTCGATCGTCACCCCCGTGCGGAAGTCTCGGAACTGGCGACCGACGCCGAGCGGGGCGTCGTCGAAGGTGGGCGTCTCGGGCGTGGTGTCGAGCAGCCGCGAGGGGCGATTGGAATCGAAGCTCGCCGTGTCGAGGTGGATCGCCACGCCGTTCACGGCGGGGCTGCCGGCGCCGTAGGCCTGGTCGAGGGGGCCGATCGGCTGGCGGAAGTCGAGGTCGAAGAACTCGCCGGCGCTGTTGGGGATGCGCAGCATCCGCACGCCGCCGCTCTGCTCGAGCGGGGCAACGGTGTAGGTCCCCGAGCGGGTGATCGTCGGCGCGTCGCCGGCTGGGATCGCGCCGAAGCCGAGCTTGCGCCAGGCCGTCATCTCAGCTGGGAAAGAGCCAACGTGGCCGAACCCCATCGGGTCGAAGGGGTCGCCGTACTCGCTGGTCTCGTCCCCTGGTGGAAACACTTCGCGGCAGTTGTCGCTGTAGACGGCTGGGACGCCGCCGGGCCCCCAGCACCGATAGGCAGCGGCGTGGGGCGAGCCAAGGACGTGGCCGAGCTCGTGCACGATCGTGTAGTCGCTGAGGCTGTCGATCCAGGCGAAGCTGCCGCTGGCGACTCCGGCCGCGGGGCAGCCCGAAGCGACAAACGGTTCGTTTTCGTAGATGTAGACGACGAGGTCGTAGTTGGCGTGGCTGAAGCCGTCTCCTTGCGCGAGCTGGGCGGCCTGGTTGTTCCACGTGGGCCACGGGCAGTTCGCTTTTGGCGTCGGTACCTGGTACGGCCCGAAGACATCGCCCGCGTCGCCTGTGAAGTTGACCTCGCCAAAGGTCTGCGCGAGGAAGTATTCCTGCACGGTGTAGACGTTTGGCGGGCTGGGAGTGCCGAACATCGTGTTGGCGATCCTTTCTTTGAGCCCCGCTTCCGGCCCGGCTTCGTCCGATGCGTAGTAGGTGATGACCGCCGTGCGGTGGGTGTCGGCATCAGCACCGGCCGGCAGCGCCAGTACGGCGTAGAGCAGTGCGGCGACCGCAAGTCCAGTCCATCTCGGGATGCGCATCGGCCAGACCCTAGGGCGAGCGGCGGAGGGGGTGTGCAGGATGGAGAGTTGTGGCCCCTATAGGGGCCACAACTCTCCATCCTCGCTCAGCAGCGGCGGTAGAGCAGCCAGGACTCGTTGGCGGCGACGCGGCGGAAGCCGGGGGGGATGGTGGTGGTGAAGCGGGCCGGGTCGTTGGGGTCGAGGATGAAGTTGTGGATGACGAAGGGGCTGGCTGGCTCGAGGAAGTAGCCGCGGCGGGGCTGGCGCTGCTGCTCGGTGGAGCTGACGATGCGCGAGGGGCGCAGGTCGAGGTCGAAGGCGAGCCGGGGGACGGCGCGGTGGTTGGGGACCGAGATCGGCAGGCAGATCGACTCGAAGGCGCCCGAGTCGGCGAGGTCACCGAGGTCGGACTCGATCTCGCTCTGGTTCGTCAGGTCTGTATCCACGCGCGAGAGCAGGTCGTACTGGTTGGGGGCCCAGACGACGACCATCACGGCAACGACTCCGGCGAACGCCTGCCACGGCCGGCGCCAGGGATCGCCAGGTTCGAGGGCGCGCCAGCCGAGTAGGGCGAAGGCGGCGAAGATCGCCAGCAGCGCCGCGGCCAGCATCGTGTAGCGGGGGATGATCGCGAGGCCGGCGCAGGCGAGGACGGCGAAGGCGCCGAGCGCGAGGGCCACCGCCGCCAGGCCGATCGGAAGGTTCGATCCCCCATAGGGGACAGAAGTGTCCGATCTGGGGCGGCGCAGGACAATCGCCGCAGCAATCAGGACGCCGCCGGCGGCGCCGACCATTCCCGGCCACTGCAGGACCTCGCCTAGCCGTCGTGGGCCGTAGAGGATGAGGTCGATTGGGCCGGTCTGTCGTTCCAGGGTCTCTACGGTCTCGCGGGTGCCGGTGAACGAGTAGGTGGGGGAGCCGGCCGTGACCCAGTCAAAGATCGCCCAGAGCACCGGGCCTGCAAGGGCGAGGACGATGAGCATGGCGGTGTGAGAGGCCGGGGTGCCCCTCGCCCCGACAAACGGCGGTCTAATTAGACCGCCGTTTTGAGTATCCGCCGGTTCGAGAGGCACCCTGGCCTCTCCCTCGAGACGCGTTGGTGACTCGCCCGGCCAGAGCAGCAGGTAGGCCAGGTAAGCAAAGCTGAAGAGCCATGCCTCCGGCCGCAGTAAGCCAGCTGCTGCGAGTAGAGCTAAGACGGGCCAGCCGGCTTTTGGGCGCTTGGTCTCTATTACTAGGGCGGCTAGGACTAGGGCTATGTAGGGAAGGTCGATGTAGGCGCGTAGGCCGTTGGAGAGGAAGGGGGCTCGGGTTAGGACGATCAGGGCGGCGACGGTGCCGATTGGGCGGTCGAACCAGAGCGTGCCGAGGCGGTAGACGAGATAGCCGATCAGGCCCAGCGAGACGTAGGCGCCGATCATCGTCAGGTCGATCGCGCCGTCCCCCAGGGGAGACGTCGCCAGGCCCCAGAGTTCGGTCAGCGGATGCGGGGTGGGGGGTAGCGCGGCGCCCCGGTCGGGGCTGAGGCCTTCGGCCAGTTCGCGCCCCCAAAGCAGCGAGTAGATCGTGTCGTAGTTGGGGAAGCCAAGCGGGAAGACCAGCAGCAGGACCGCGGCGACGGCGGCGACCCAGGCAGCGGGGGTGAGCCAGCGGCGGAGCACCGGGGCAAGGTATAGGCGCAGATACACTGGCCGCAGTGCCCTCCCCAAGCGACTCGACCTCTCTATATAGGCGTCACCGGCCCGGCTCCTTCGAAGAGGTGGTCGGCCAGCAGCACGTCGTTCGCACCCTGCGCAACGCGGTCGAGCAGGGCAAGGTCCACCACGCCTACCTCTTCGTCGGTTCGCGCGGGACCGGCAAGACCTCGATGGCAAAGATCCTCGCTCGCTCACTCAATTGCGAGCGCGGCGGGCCGACCGTCACCCCCTGCGGGGAGTGCGAATCGTGCCTGACGATCGCCTCCGGCAGCTCGGTCGACGTGATCGAGATGGACGCCGCCTCCAACCGCTCGGTCGACGACGTCCGCGACCTGCGCGAGCGAGTCGCCTACGCTCCGGCTGGCGGCCGCTGGAAGGTCTACATCCTCGACGAGGCGCACATGCTGACCAAGGAGGCCTGGAACGCCTTCCTCAAGACCTTGGAGGAGCCGCCGCCGAACACGGTGTTCGTGCTGGCGACCACCGAGTCGCACAAGGTGATGGCGACGATCGCCGACCGCTGCCAGCGCTTCGATTTTCAGCGCCCCTCGCTCGAGCAGATCTCGGAGGTCGTGGAGCGGGTTGCAGAGCAGGAGAAGATAAAAGTTGATGACGGTGTCGTTGCGGTGATTGCCCGCTCGGCTTCGGGCAGCTTCCGTGATGCGCTGGGCACTCTCGATCAGCTGCGAACCTTCGGCGGTTCCGGCACCTTCGGCGGTGAAAGAACCTTCGGCGCCGACCACATCACGCTCGACGCTACGCTCGAAGTGCTGGGTGCAGTCGATGCCGAGTTGCTCTTCGGCGCCGTGGACGCGGTGATCGCCGAGGACCCGAAAGCGGTCCTGCTCGGGGTCGAGGAGATGGCCCGCTCGGGGCGTGACCCCTCCCAGTTCGCCCGCGACCTGCTCGGGCACCTGCGCCACCTGTTGGTCACTCAGACGATCGGCGAGGTGCCCAACACGTTCGTCGTCACCGCGACCGACCAGGGGCGGCTCGCGGGCCAAGCCCAGGCGATCGGCTCCGCGACCCTGGTCCGCACGATCGACGAGCTGTCGACGGCGCTCACCGCCGTGCGCGAGGGTGACGATGCGCGCATGGCGGTCGAGATTGCACTGCTCAAAGCGGCACGGCCAGACCTCGATCCGTCGACCGAGGGTTTGTTGAGACGCATCGAGAGGCTTGAGCAGCGAGGGTCGGATGCGCCCCGGGCCGCGGGTCCTGTCGGCGCAGGGGACCCACCACCCCCTGCGGTAGCTAAAGCTTCCGCGGGGGTGGTACCCCCTACGCCGCCACCCGCGGCAGAAGCGTCCCCGCAAGACGCTGGAACTTCTGAAGCTTCCCAAGGGACCGGCGAGGAGACCGAGCCCTCGGTGTCCAAAGCTGACGACTCTCCCGCGGGTGGCGACGGGTCGGGGGTGTCCGAGCAGTCGCGGCGTCCTCTTGCTCGCCCCGCCGAGTCAGCGAGTGAGGAAGAGTCGTCTGGCGAGCAACCCAGCGGCAGCTCGGACACCCCCGGACCGTCGGCAGGACCCGCGGGCCAGTTAGACATCGAGCAAATCGCGAAGGTCTGGCCCGCCGTGCTCGACCAGCTTCTGCAGACCGCGCCAGCCCTAGCTGCCACCTTCGAGGGAGCTCGACCTGTTGCGTTTGATGCTGAGGATTCGAGCCTCACTATCGGCTTTCCGGCCGATCACACCTTCAACAAGCGCAAGGCCGAGGCGCCCGACAAGCGGGAGCAGATGGCGGCGGCGCTGGAGACCGTGCTGGGGCAGAAGCTGCGCCCCATCTACACGGTCCTCGACGGTGAGGACTTCACCTCTGAGGCTGAAACCGAGGACAGTGGCGTCGATCACGCCGCGCTGGTGGAGAAGATCAAGAGCGAATTCGATGCCGAGGAGGTCGGTTGATGGCCAGGGGCGGCGGTCCAGGTGGTTTTGACGTGAACGCGCTGATGAAACAGGCGCAGCAGATGCAGCAGCAGATGCTGGAGGCCCAAGAGCAGCTCAAAGACGAGGTAGTCGAGGCCAGCGCCGGCGGTGGCATGGTCAAGGTGAAGATGGGCGGTGACCTGACCCTGCGTGAGATCGCGATCGATCCCGAGGCGATCGACCCTGAGGAGGCCGAGATCCTCGCCGACATGGTCCAGGCCGCGGTCAACGAGGCGCTGCGCGCTGCCCAGGACCTGGCCAGCTCGAAAATGGGCGGGATCACCGGCGGCATGGGTGGTGGCCTGCCGGGCCTGCCGGGCATGTGAGCGCCGAGGGCCCAGCACCCCTCTCCCGCCTCGTCGCCGAGCTTTCGCGACTGCCGGGGATCGGCCAGCGCACGGCTCAGCGCCTCGCCTTCCACATCCTCCGCGCCCCCGACGAGGAGGCGGCCGCGCTGGCCGCGGCGATCCGCGAGGTGAAGGAGAAGGTCGGCCTCTGCGAGCGCTGCTTCAACCTCTCCGAGGGGCCACTCTGCCGCATCTGCTTGGACTCCGGCCGCGACCAGGAGACGATCTGCGTGGTCGAGGAGCCCGCCGACGTGATCCCGATCGAGCGCACCCACGAGTACCGCGGCCTCTACCACGTGCTCGGCGGCGCCCTCTCACCAATCGACGGCGTCGACGCCAGCGACTTGAAGATCGCCGAGCTGCTGCGCCGTGTCGGCGAGGGCGGAGTGCGCGAGGTCGTCCTCGCCACCAACCCGACCACGACCGGCGAGGCCACCGCCCTCCACATCGCCGAGCAGCTGCGCGGTCAGGTCATCGTCACCCGCCTCGCCAGCGGCCTGCCGATCGGCGCCGACCTCGAGCACGCCGACGAGGTCACGCTCGGCAACGCCTTCGCCGGCCGCCGCACGCTCGACTGAGCGTCCTACCTGGACCGCACCCAGTAGCCGCCGGTTTGAGCCGGCTCGCCCCGGCCTTGACTGACGTTCCACGGGGCGGTAAATTTATATACAAAGGAATTTCTGAATATTTGGAGTTCTGGAATGGGTTGCAGACAGACGGGCCTCATCCTTGTCGCGCTCGCAGCTGTTGTCCTAGCCGCTGCCCCAAGAGGCGCCGACGCGGCTCTCTTCGAAGCCTCCTCCTATCCGGCCGAACTCACAGGAATGAGCACGGAAGGCGCCCGCGGCTTCTCGATCAAAGCCGGGGAAATCGAATGTGAAGCAAGCCACTACGAAGGGACCCTGGCCGAAGCCAGCTCGACATTGACTGTTGTGCCCACGTACGAAAACTGCAACTTCGGGGCCTTCTCGGCAACCGTGAGCACGACGGGCTGCGCCTACCAATTCCACATCAAAGAAGAAGTCACGAGCGGCGTCTTCGAACACGACGTCGATGTGGTCTGCGAATCGGGCAAAGCGATAACGATCACCGTCAGTGGCTGCAAAGTCGAAATCGGTCCCCAGTCCGGCCTGACTGCGGTGACCTCGACCAACTTCGAAAGTGGACTCACAGTCGACGCCGAAGTCACCGGCATCCACTACGCCGGCAAAGGCTTCATCTGCGAACTCGCTGGGATCAAAACAGGGAACGAAGGGGAATACTTCGATCACGTCCTGGTCAGCGGCGGCGGCATCGAAGTCGGTGAAGAACCGGAACCGGAGCCGACGACGCTCACGACCTCGCTTTCAGGCGAAGGAAAATCAGGCAAAACGATCACCGTCAACGAAGGGACGAAAGTCAAAGACCAGGCGACGCTGAGCGGCGCCAACGCCGCCGAAGCGACGGGGACGGTCAAATACTTCGCCTACGCCGACAACGAATGCAAAGAACTCGTGACCACGGCGGGCGAAGTAAGCGTCTCGGCCGGCTCGGTCCCCGCCTCCACGGAAGTCGCGCTGACCGCGGGGGCCATCTACTACTGGAAGGCGACCTACTCCGGAGACTCGAAAAACCAGCCCTCGGTCAGCGCCTGCGGGGACGAGGTGCTCACGGTGAAAGCTGCGGTGACGCTGTCGACCAGTCTGATCGGGCAGGCCCCGGAAGGGATGGAAGAAGGGCCCGAAGGCAAAGAAATCACCATCGCGGCGGGGACCCCCGTGGCCGATACGGCGCTCCTCAGCGGCGCCAACTCCTCGAAAGCGACGGGGACGGTGGACTACGTGGTCTACGACGACGCCGAATGCAAAGAACAGTTCGCCGAAGCAGGAGAAGCAGCAGTCGTGGGAGGCATCGCCGAACCCTCCGACCCGCTTGAACCGGAAGAGGGGATCTACTACTGGCGCGCCTTCTACAGCGGCGGCCCGCTGCACCAGAGCGCCAGCAGCGCCTGCGATGAGGTCCTCACCGTGATCGGGCCGACGGCGCTGACGACCTCGCTCTCCGGCGAGGGGGAGGAAGGGGAGATCATCGAAGTTTCCACAGACGCCGTAGTCACCGACACCGCCACGCTGAGCGGCCCGAACGCCTCCGAAGCGACCGGCACGGTCGAGTACTTCGTCTACGCCGACGAAGAATGCGAAGAACTGCAGGCCGAAGCGGGCGAAGTCGAAGTCGAAGGCGCCAGCGTGCCTGCCTCGACCGGGCAGATGCTCGAACCTGGTGTCTACTTCTGGCGGGCGGTCTACTCCGGAGACAGCGCCAACTCCCCGTCGGAAAGCGCCTGCGGCGAGGAGATCCAGGTCGTCCCACCTCGAGTCACGACGGAATTGAGCGCCGGTGAAGCATCGGGTGAACAGATCGAGGTTGCCGCCGGCGCCCCCGTAACCGACGAGGCGACCCTGCACGGTGAAAACGCCTCCGAAGCGACCGGGACCGTCGAGTACTTCGTCTACGCCGACGAAGAATGCGAAGAACTGGTGACCTCGGCCGGCGAAGTCGAAGTCGAAGAAGCCACGGCGCCCGCCTCCGAACCGGTCGAACTGGAAGAACCGGGTCTCTACTACTGGCAGGCCGAGTATTCGGGCGACGAACAGAACCCGGCGGCGGAAAGCACCTGCGGGCTCGAGATTCTCTCCGTGGTAACGCCGACCACCATCACGACCACCCTCTCCGGAGGCGAAGAAGAAGGGGCCGAAATCGAAGTGGAGGAAGGCACCCCGATCAGCGACGAGGCGACGCTGAGCGGCGCCAACGCGGCGAGCGCCAAAGGCACCGTTTCCTACTCGGTCTACGCGGACGAAGAATGCACGGAACTGGTCGAAGGCGCCGGCAGCGGCGAAGTCGTCGAAGGGACCGCCGAACCCTCCGAAGAAGTCACTCTTCCGTACGGCACCTACTACTGGCAGGTCGAGTACTTCGGGGACGGCGTCAACCAGGCGTCGGTCAGCACCTGTGGCGACGAGATTGCGGTCGTCGTCTCGCCGGTGACGACCATGCTGTCAGGGGAAGGCCTTGACGAAGAACCGGAATCGGGAACGGAAATCCAAGTGCTGGCGGGGACCCCCGTAACCGACGAGGCGACGCTGCACGGAGAAGGCGCCTCCGAAGCGACCGGCACGGTCGAGTACTTCGTCTACGCCGACGAAGAATGCGAAGAACTGGTGACCTCGGCCGGCGAAGTCGAAGTCGAAGGTGCCAGCGTGCCCGCCTCCGAACCGGTTGAACTCGAAGAACCGGGCTATTACTACTGGCAGGCGGTGTATTCGGACGTCGAAAATAACCCGGTCGCGGAAAGCACCTGCGGGATCGAGGTCGCGCGGATCGTCCCGCCCGATTGGCAGTACGCGGGGATCGGCGACTCCTACTCCTCCGGTGAGGGCGCGGGCAACTACTACACGCCGACCGACGTCGGAGACCATGGCGCACTTCACAAAGAGAACTTCTGCCATCGAACCCCACGTGCCTGGCCGGCACTCGTCGCCGACGCGAGCTTCGGCGCCGGGGAAATCGCCGAAGCCGCCGTCTTCAAAAGCCCACCGGGCCGCTTCATCTTCCGCGCCTGCAGCGGCGCGCAGATCACCAACATCTGGGGCGGCAACCCGAAAGGCGGCCAGTATGACGAGTTCTTCGGTGCAAAAGTCTGGCAGCCCACCCCGGCTCAGGCGATCTGGCTACCCGTGCCGGGCAAAGGCGAACCGAACAAAAAAATCTTCACCGTCAGCCTGACGATCGGCGGCAACGACGCCGGCTTCGGGGAGATCGCCCAGAGCTGCATCGCTCGGCGCCGATCTATCTTCGAAGTGTTTCCGTATAACCCGAAATCCTGCCAGGACACGATCACCACGTGGGAAGGCAAAGGCCTGCAGGCGATCAAAGACAAACTGAAAGACGCGTTGAAAGAGATCAGAAAAGGCGCCCCGAACGCGAAAATCCGGCTCTTCCTTTACCCGGAAATCCTGGCGAGCAACGGCCAGGAAATCGGGGTGGGGCCTCTCGAGGGGGTCGGGCCGCTCAAATCCCTCGCGGTGGTGAACGACGTCGTCCACAGCAAAGAGAAAGGCAGGGAGGGGCAAACCGCGGTCGGATCGATTCGGCTGTTCGTCGAAAAACTGAACGCGACGATCAGGAAAGCGGCGGAAGACGCGGGCGTCAAAGGAGTCGAGGTCCACGAGGAGGCGGTCACGTCCCTGAGAGGCTCCCGACTCGGCGACCCGGGGAAACCCTGGGTAAACGCGATCACCGTGAGGCAGCCGGGCAAACAGAGCTTTCACCCCAACGAGTGCGGGCACAAAGCGATCGCGGCCGCGGTGCTGACGACGATGGTCATAGACCCGCTGAAAATGATCAAACTCTGCGAATGAATCCCAGGGCTGGCGGCTGGCTCGGCTGGTTGGCAATCGTGGAGATGGATTGATCCCTTCGCGGGTTTGCCACGTTTCGCGCCGAGCCTGCGGGGTAGGCAGGATCTCTAGGAACGAGGTCCGGCGCGTCTCGCGACTGGGTCGAGGCCGGTAGGGGGCCGACTTCCGAACGTGCGGAGGAATCGATGAGTACTCGCTGGATGGTCGCGGTAGCCGCAATCGTCGCGCTGTTCGCAGTGGTTCTGCCCGGGGCGGCGACCGCCGCACCGCCGGCGCATTCGAATGGCAAGCCGAACAGCCTGCCGCCAATCGACATGTCGGACGCCGAGAGCTGCGACTTCATCGCCGAGCCGGGCAACGCGCTCTGCATGCTGCCTTTCCCCGACGACTATTACACCGAGCCTGACCCGAGCAGCCGCACCGGCAAGCGGATCGATTTCGAGACCGCCGGGATGCCCGCCAACGTCCTTGGCGTCCATATCTCCGCCGCGCCCTACAACGCCTCAGACGGCTTCAGCCCCGGCGCGACGATCCTGCTCAAGGTCCCCGGCATCGACACGGTCGCCGACGTCCGCGCCACCGGCGCGGCGCCGATCAACCACATCGGCCGCTACCGGCGTCCGAACGCCCCGGTCGTGGTCATCGACGCAGACAGCGGCAAGCGCTGGCCGATCTGGGTCGAGATCGATTCCACCGCCACGGACCCGACGAAAGCGGCGCTCGAGATCCACCCAGCCGTCAACTTCAACTCCGGCCACCGCTACATCGTCGCCCTGCGCAACCTCCGCAACGCCGCGGGCCAGAAGATCGAAGCACCCGCTGCCTTCCGCTATTACCGCGACCGCGTCCCCTCCAAGCAAGAGGAGATCAACGATCGTCGCAAGCACTTCCGTGACATCTTCAAGCGGCTGCGCAAGGTTGGGATCGATCGCGACGACCTCTACCTCGCCTGGGACTTCACCGTCGCCAGCGACCTCAACAACGCCGGCCGTGAGCTCTCGATCCGCAACGAGGCCTTCGCTCAGCTCGGCGACACTGACCTCGCCGACGGCATCGCGCAGGGCAGCTCGCCGAGCTTCCAGGTGCTCAGCGTCGAGAACGATCCAAACCCCGGGCAGATCGCCCGCCGCGTGAAAGGCAGCTTCCAGGTGCCCTGCTACCTCTTCCCGAGCTGCGCACCGGGCGGCACCTTCCAGCTCGACGGCGGCGGTTCGCCGATCCAGAACGGCATCTGGACCGCCAACTTCGACTGCATCGTCCCTGCCTCGGTCGCCAGTGGCCCGGCCGGGGAGGGGCGGCCCTCTCTATATGGACACGGGTTGTTCGGCAGCGCCTCGGAGGTGGGCTCCAGTCCGCAGCGCAGCCTCAGTCAGGAGCACGGGATAGTCCAGTGCGCGACCGACGAGATCGGCATGTCCGCCGCCGACGTGCCGGTGGCGATCTTCGCCCTCCAGGACCTCTCCCGCTTCCCGACGCTTCCTGATCGCCTCCAACAGGGCCTGCTCAACGAGCTCTATCTGGGGCGGGCGATGATCAGCCCCTCCGGCTTCACCACGAGCCCCGCCTTCCACCAGGACGGCACGCTGGCCAGCGGCCCGGTCCTCGACACCAGCGAGCTCTTCTACAACGGCAACAGCCAGGGCGGGATCATGGGCGGCGCCCTGACCGCGGTCGCGCCGGACTTCACCCGCGCCTCGCTCGGCGTGCCGGCGATGAACTACTCGGTGCTGCTGCCCCGCTCGGTCGACTTCGATCCGTTCACCCAGGTCTTCTACCCGTCCTACCCGAACGAGACCGCGCGGCCGCTGATCCTCGACCTGATCCAGATGCTCTGGGATCGCGGCGATCCGAACGGCTACGCGCAGCGGATGACCGACGATCCCCTGCCGGGCACGCCGGCGCACCAGGTGCTGATGAACGTCGCCTTTGGCGACCACCAGGTGACGATTTACCAGGCTGACGTCGAGGCGCGGACGGTCGGCGCCCGGGCCCACCGGCCCGCGCTCTTCCCGGGTCGCTGGCCGGACACGGACGTGCTCTGGCGCGTGCCCGCGATCCGCGACTACCCTTACACCGGCTCGGCGATCTACTACTGGGACATCGGGCCGGTACGCGAGGACCCGCTCAACCCGGGCGAGCAGATCGGCGTCGAACCGCCGCCCTACGAGAATCTGCCGAACCGCAGCGGTGAAGACCCACACGGAGCGCCGCGGGCGACGCCGGCCGAGCAGCAGCTCGTCTCCGACTTCTTCGACGGGGCGATCCTTGCCGGCGGCGATTGCGGCGGAGGACCCTGCTTTGCCGGGGGGTTCACCGGGCCATAGCGCCCCGCCACCCGAGAAGGTTCTGCGCAAGCTTGACGAGCACCTTCGCTAGATTCGACTAGACGAGTGTCGAGCCGCAAATTGCGACTTTTTGTCGCTCTGGTGTCCGGTCGAATCGCCAAGGTCTCGGCGTGGCCACCGAAGCTCCGACACGTCCTAGCTCGACAGGCTCGACTGGCGGCGCTGGGGCCGGCAAGCTGGCGCGGGAAGTCTCCGTGCTGCAGGCCTCGCTGCTGGGCAAGCTGCACGAGGAGATGGAGGGGGGGAGCGCGGCCCTTTTCGCCAGTGCGGCGCAGAAGCTCGCCGAGGAGTTCGGCTCGGTCACCGCGACTGCGGTCGGCACCCTCTGGGAGGGCAACGGCTCCGCTCCGCCCGCCGAGGAGGAGCATCCGAGCCTTTACCGGCCTGGCCAGATGCGGCGGCGGCTGGACCAGCTGCTCGAATGCCAGCAGCGCTACGAGCAGCCTTTTGCCCTGGTCGTCTTCGATGTCGAGGGGCCGGGGGCGCGGGACGACGATGCCGGCGGTGGCAGGCAGACCGCGCTCGCGGTGGTTGGCGCTGCGCTCAGCGAGAGCACTCGGCTCGTCGACGAGACCTTCCGGCTGGAGGAGGACGCGCTCTGCGTGCTGGCGCCCGGGCAGGACACGGTCGGCGGCGTGCAGATGGCGGAGCGCCTGCTGAGCCAGCTCGACGATCTCGAGCGCGCAGGGGGCCTGCGGATCGGGATCTCGGCCGGCGTCGTCGCCTGCCCCGAGCATGGCAACGAGGCCGACGGCCTCCTGCACAAGGCCGACGAGGCGATGTGGCGCGCCCGCTCGGTCGGCCAGCCGGTCGGTGTGGGCAGTTTGCAAGATCGCTGACAGATTCCCGAAATCTGTCCATAACTGGTGTAAACCTCGAAAACCGGTGCCAGAATGCTGCGCATGCCGGGAATCCGCACCAATGCCGCTGCCGAAGTTCTGGGCGTAAGCCCCAACACGCTGCGCAGCTGGGAGCGCCGCTACGGCTACCCGGTGCCGAAGCGGACGCCCGGCAATCACCGCAACTACGAGCTGGTCGAGCTGCAGACGCTGCGCGACGCGCTTGCCGAGACGGGCAACATCTCCTCGGCGATCGAGCTGTCGCGCCAGCGGCAAGAAGCGCCGGCCAGCGGCGGCAACCTGGTCGCCGCTTTTGAGAGTTTCGATGAGGACGCCGCCGACCGAGTGGTCGAGGAGAGCCTCGTGCTGCGGCCGCTGGAGCGGACCGTGGAGGAGATGCTGCTGCCCGCGATCGACGAGCTCGCCGCCGACCCTGAGCGCGAGGCCGAGCTCGAATTTGCCGCCCGCTGGGCAACGGGGTGGCTGCACGGCGCCCGCCGCCTCGCCTCGACCGCTTCACGGCCGGCCGGCATCCTGCTGCTCGATTCCAGCCGTGGCTCCGACGTCGAGGCCGTTCACTCCCAGGCGCTCGACCTCGCCCTACGCCGCGCCGGTTTCCGCGTGCTGATGCTCTCCGACGAGCTTGGCGAGGAGCGGATGGAGCGCGCCCTCGGCGCGCTCGACCCAACCGCGATCGTCCTCTGCGGCCCTGGCGCCGACACCCCCTCCGCGGTGCAGCTCGTGCGCAAGATCCGCGAGGCGGGCTTCGATGCCCCGCTCTACGGCTTCCGCGCCAGCGGTCTGCTCGGCGACGCGATTCCCGCCGCCGGTGAGCGCCCGAGTCAGGTCACCGGCCTGCTCAACGCGGACCTGCGCCGTCGCGCCAGCCAGGCATTCGCCTAGCTAGTTGACCTGACCCGAGCGCTGGCGCCCAAGCAGGGGCCAGGTGAGCGCAGCGGCCATGAAGGCGACGGCGGCCGCGACCGCCAGGACGACCTCCAAGCCGTCGACCAGGCCAATTTGTGGATCGCCCGCCCGGTCGAAGCGATGCTCGAAGATCGCACCGAGGCCGGCTAGGCCGATCGCGATCCCGAGCTGGCGGAAGGTGTTGTTGATCCCCGAGGCCAAGCCGCTGCGCTCGACCGGCAGGACACTCACCATCGCCGCCGCGAGCGCTGGGCTGATGATCCCGATCGCGAGGCCGCCGACCAGCAGGCCGGGAAGTAGTGCCGTCCATTCGCTGTCGACGTCAACAGCGCGCATGAGAAGTAGCCCGGCCCCGATCAGCATCAGGCCGGCGGTCAGCGGTACCCGCAGCGGCAGGCGGTTGGTCAGCCGGCCGGAGATCGGCGCGACGACGACGAGCACGAGCGTCAAGGGGAGGATTCGCAGCCCGGTCTCGGTGGGAGTCAGGCCGAGTCCGGCCTGCATGTAGATCGCGACGAACAGCAGCAGTGGGTACAGGGCGACCGACTGCGCGAAGGCGACCACGGCGGTCCCGGTGAAGGCGGGGATGCGGAACAGGGAGAGCGGCAGCATCGGCGCCCGAGCGCGGCGCTCGACCGCGACAAAGGCCCCGAGCAAGACGGCTGCGCCGACCAGGGAGCCGACGACCGGGGGGCTGCCCCAGCCGTCCTCGTTGCCGCGGATCAGGCCGTAGGTGGCGAGGAAACAGGCCGCGCCGAACGTCGCCATCCCGGCGAGGTCAAGAGGACGCGGGCGGTCCTCACGCGACTCCGGCAGCGAGCGCAGGGTCAGCCAGAACAGCAGAGCGCCGATCGGCAGGTTGACGAGGAATATCCAGCGCCAGTCGAGCTCGTCGGTGAGCACGCCGCCGACCAGCGGGCCGATCGCGAGCGCCGCGCCGGTGACGCCGCCCCACACGCCTAAGGCGAAGCCACGCTCCTTGCCTTGGAACTCGTCGGCGAGCAGGGCCAGTGAGGAGGCGAACATCGCGGCGGCACCGACGCCCTGGGCGGCGCGGGCGAGGTCGAGGAAGACCGGCGAGCTCGCCGCCGCGCAGAGCGCTGAGCAGGCGGTGAACACGGCGAGCCCGGCGGCGAAGATCGCTCGCCGCCCGACTCGGTCGGCCAGGACCCCGGCGCTCAGCAGCGTCGCGGCCAGGGTCAGTGCGTAGGCGTCGATCACCCACTGCATCTCGCCGAAGCTGGCGTCGAGATCGTCGCGGATCGCCGGCAGGGCGACGTTCACCACCGTCACGTCGAGCAGCAGCATCGCCGTCGCCGCAGAGACGACCAGCAGGGTTATCCAGCGCTCGCGGGTCACCAGGGGGGAGCTTCTCGTCAGCCGCGGTCGAGTTCTTCGACTAGCGCTGCGACCCGTCGCGCGATCTCCTCGTGGGTTGCCCGTACCGCGTTTGCCATC
This sequence comes from uncultured Solirubrobacterales bacterium, assembly GCA_963824215.1. GTDB lineage: Bacteria > Actinomycetota > Thermoleophilia > Solirubrobacterales > 70-9 > VRUE01. The sequence continues at coordinate 954,430 of CAWGOE010000001.1, forward strand.
TACTCATTTGCTCCCGCCTGGCAGCGGCACTCGTTGACGCCGGGCGGGCAGCACTTCGACTTCTTGGCCGATGCGCAGCAGTTGGCCTTCTTCTCGGGGACGCAGCAGGAGACGATGGGTAGCGGGTTGCTCACGCCAGCCATGCAGAGAATTCCTCCAGCGCGCCCGGCACTACGTAGTAATAGGCCCAGAGACCCTGCCGCTCGGAGGCGACTACGCCGGCGTCACGCAGGACCTTCAGATGGTGGGAGACGGTGGGTTGGGAGAGGTCAAACAGGGGCACCAGCTCGCAGACGCAGACCTTGCCGGCGTGCTTTCTCAATACGTCCACCAGTTGCAGGCGGATCGGATCGCCAAGTGCCTTGGCAATCGCCGCCAAGCGCTGCGCCTGCTCTCGCTGAACATCGGGGTAGACGACCGGCTCGCAACAGGGCTCGCCCGCCGCCCGCTTCGTTTTCGGCTCCAGCTCCAGATCGACAGCCATCTATTTACATATATCTATTGAAATCATAAATGTCAATGCTTAGTATCGCCGCCGAATGGATACTGCTCCGCTTTCCCGGCGCCTCCTTGCGGAGTTCCTTGGCTCAGCGTTCCTCGCCACCACCGTGGTTGGCTCGGGGATCGCCGCTGCGCAGCTCTCGCCTGGCGACACCGGCCTTCAGCTCTTGGAGAATGCGGCGGCAACGGCGGCAGGCCTGTTCACCTTCATCCTCATGTTCGGGCAGGTCTCGGGCGCCCACTTCAACCCCGTCGTTTCGCTGGTCGACGCCGCCTTCGGTGGCCTGCGCTGGCGCCACGCCTTCGCCTACATCCCTGCCCAGGTTGCGGGCTGCATCGCCGGGGCGATCGTCGCCAATGTGATGTTCGACCTCTCGGCGATCAGTATTGCGACCACGCACCGCGCCTCGCCGCCGCACCTGCTCGCCGAGGTGATCGCGACCCTCGGACTGCTGCTGGTGATCTTTTCCCTGGCGCGGAGTGGGCGTGGCAACCTGGCGCCCGCCGCGGTCGGCGCCTACATCGGCTCGGCCTACTTCTTCACCAGCTCGACCAGCTTCGCCAACCCGGCGATCGACATCGGCCGCATGTTCTCCGACACCTTCGCCGGCATCGCCCCGGCCTCGGTCCCGGCCTTCGTCGCCGTGCAGCTCCTCGGCGGGGTGGTGGCGATCGCCGTGATCCGGGTGCTCTACCCCGACCTGACTCACGACGAGGCAGCGGAGGTCATGCTGCCGCACGCTGGTGAGCGACGTTTGCCCGACGCGACCTCTGTAACCACTTAGTAGCACCGCAGTTACAAACTGGACACCGGTGGCCGGGACGATCCGGCTGTGCGCCTACGCCTCGCGATCGCCTGCGCCCCGTTACTGCTGCTGGTTACCCCGGCGACCGCGCTGGCGATCGTCACCGATGTGCAGCCGATCGACGGGCCGAGCGGCGACGTGGTTGGCGTCGCCGATGCGGCGATGTCCGAAGACGGCACCGGCGGCATCGTCTGGCTACGCCGGGTCGATGGCCACCCGCACGTCTTTGCCGCGCAGTTCAAAGCAGGCGTTTGGGGACCGCCGAAGCGGGTTGACGTTGGCCAGAGCTTCGACTCGAGCTGGCCACGGATCGGTGCTGGTGATCGGGGTCGCCTCGTCGTCACCTGGGTGCAGGAGTTCGGGCTCGAAAGCGATCGCCTTTTCTCGGCCAGCCTCGATCCCGGCGCTAACGGCTTCCAGGCCCCGGTCCCGATCGACTTCAACGTCGGCGAGGCGACCTCGACCTTCCCTGATCTGGCAATGGCTCGCGGTGGACAGGCCTACCTCACCTATCGCGTGCTCACCGACACTAGTCCTGCCAACCCGCCCGGCTACGTTGGTGCCGACGTTCGTGTCGCCCGCTACAGCGGTCGCCTCTGGTCGGTGTTGGGCACGCCAGTCGACCGCAGCATCACGGCCCCGGTTCGCTTGCCGACTGAGGAGAACTCGCCCAAGGTTGGGATCGACGTCCAGGGCGGTGGCGTCGTCGCATGGCAGGAGCCCGACGACGAATTCGTCGATCGCGTTTGGGCGCGGCGCCTGTTCGGCACTAGCACTGGAATCCCCCTGCAGGTCAGCCCATCGTCTTGGCAGGGCGCGCCGCTCCGGGGCGCCGCCGATGCCTTCTCGCTCGATGTCGCCGGTTTCGGCCAGGCTTCGGTTGCCTTTCGTCAGCAGCCAGGGCAGGCGAGCAAGCTCGACGCTGCGCGGGCGATGGTCAACGAGACCCCCGACGTCTTCTCGGAACTCTCCGGCAGCTTCGGCCAGCCATTGCTGATCGATGGGGGTGCGCAGGGCAACCTCGGTGCGCCCAGCGTCGGCGTTGACCCGCGCGGCCTGTTCGTCAGCGGCTTCTCCTCCGGCCCTACCTCGTTGCTCGGCTCTGGCGACGATGTTGCTGCCGAGCCGGTCAAGCGAATCGACGTGGGTGCGAGCTCGGCATCCGGCGATCCCCAGGTTGACTTGGCCGAAACCGGTGCCACTGTCGCGGCTTGGCGTGAGCTGCGCGCAGGCGTCGGGCTGATCGCAATTCAGGAGCGCCGTGCCGACGGCGTGGTCGAGCCCACCGAGCTGAGCGCACCGCACGGTGGCACGGTCGGGCGTTTCGTCCTCGGCGGCTCCGGCCTGGGCGACGCAATTGTCGTCTGGGAACAGGGCAGCGGTGCGAATGCGCAGATCGCCGCCACGGTGGTTGACGCGCCTCCCGACCCGTTCCTGGTCTTGCTGCCGGAAGGCTGGCAGCGAAAGAAGCGGATTCGCATTGCCTGGGATCACTCCCTCAATGCGATCGGCCGCGTCCGCTACTCGGTCAGCGTTGACGACGAGCCGGTGGTGGAAAACCGCAAAAGGCTCAGCGCCTATCTAAGCCGCGACGACATCGACGACGGGCGCCACACGATCCAGATCTTCGCCGTCGACGCGGCGGGGCAGGAGACGGGCAGCCGGTTCGGCCGGCTCAAAGTCGATCGGCACGGACCCGGGGTGAAGTTGCGCCGGCGGGGCTCCCGACTGACCGTCGTCATCTCCGACGGTCCACGCCGATCGACTTCTGGCCTGAGGCGCGGTTCGGTGAAGGTGTCGTTCGGCGATGGTGGCGGAGCAAAGGCCTCGAGCTCGGCGCGGCGGGGGCGGCCCTCAGGGCGTGGCCGCCGTAAGGGCAAACAGAAGCCGCTCGTCGTCCGCGTCCGGCACACCTACGATCACAGCGGCCGCTATCGGGTGCGGGTGCGCGCACGCGACAAGGCGGGCAACGAGACCATCTACAGCCGCGAGGTCAGGGTGGGATGAGCATCGTCGTCCGCAGCTGCCTCGTTCTCGCGGTCGCGCTTGGTTTGCTCGCTGCACCCGTGCACGCCGCAGCCTTTTTCGGCAACCCCACCACCGGGGCCCCCGGTGCCGAGTTGGTCTCTGCCGACTATGCCCGGCTCGAGCAGGGCGACGACAGGAGTGATTTCGCCGCGATCTCCGCCGATGGGCGGTACGTGGTGATCCAAACGCGCTCCCGCAACTTCTTCGCCGATGACGACCCCGATCCCCCCGGTGCCTTCCGATCTGGGGGGCTCTTCCGTTTCGACCTGCAGACGCGCACATTGGTCAAAGTCGCCGACGGCAGCTTCTTCGACGACGAGGACCCCAAACACCCGCTGATCGTTCGCGGCGCAGCCAACCCTTCGGTAAGCGGCAGCGGTCGCTTCGTCGCCTTCTCTACTGCTCAGCAGCTGGTCGCGACGGACACCAACGACAACCTCGACGTCTACGTCCGCGACATGGACATGCCGATCAACGCGGCATCCGCCTTTGATCTCGTTTCGGCCAAGGACGGGGGTGACGCGCCTGCCGCCTACGGACCGCCGGGCACGCCGTTTCCGGGCGGGAATCCAGGCGCCGACGTCACCCGCGGCGCGGCGATCAGCCTCGATGGCTCCAAGGTGGTGTTCCGCACCACCGAATCGGCCTCCGACCTGCCCGACCGCGCCGGTGTCGAAACGCCGGGCTTCCAGGTCTTCGTTCGCGACCGCGGGGCGAACACGACCACCCTGGTCACGCAAGCAATGGGTAGTGGCGATCCAGCCGGCGGCGCGGTTGGTCCCACCGGCATCAGCGGCGATGGCAGCACCGTCGTCTGGACCGGCCAAAACGCCCCCCTGCAAACCGTTTTCGTGGACGGGGAGAACGACGACCTGCCGGGTTTCTCCTACTACCTGTGGCGGAGGATCGCCGACGGACCTGCGGCCCCCACCAGACGCATCACCGGTGCCGCCGACCCCGAGGATCCGTCCTGTGCTCCGTCAGGACCGGTGCCGTTTGATGAATTCACCCTCGGGCCCTGCTACGGCCCGCTTGGGCGTCCCGAGCTCGGTATAAGCGCCAACTCCACCTTGCTGCCCGCGATCAGTGCGGACGGACGCACCTTGGCGTACCTGACCAACTCCGGTCCGCGCCCGAACGTCGGCTCGGGAATCGGCCTCGATCTTTTCGTGACTGGCATGGGGGACGGGGTCACCCGCAAGGCATCGACGGTCGAGCTAACGCGGGAGGGAGGGAGCGGGACCGTCGAAACGGCGCCGATCGAGACCGTCGCGATGTCTGGCGACGGCAGGTATCTGGCAATCACCACCGCTCGCACCAAATTCACCCTTCCCGCTCTCGTCCAGCTCGGAGCGCAGCGCACCGTCGCCGACACTCAGGAGCTCTACGTCGTCGACCTTCAGAGCCGCGCGGTCGAGCGAGCGACGCGTTCGTTCAACGGCGGCGACATCGATTCCCCCGTGATCAGCGAGGCGACGCTCTCCAGTGATGGCAGCCGCATCGCCTTCGCAGCTTTCGCCGGCAACCTTTTCTTCGGCGACGCGAACCAGCAGCCCGACGCCTTCGTCGTCGCTCGCCAGCCCGATCCCGACCCGCGCCCCCCGGATCGCGGACCTGGCGCCACCGGACCGTCTGGGAGGATCGAATTCGACCGCGAAGGCCCCCAGATCGGGGTCCGGGTCAGCTCCAAAGCAGGTGGCGTGATTGAGCTGGCGGTGTCGGTGCCGGCTGCGGGGGGAGTTAAGGCTGTGGCAAAAGCGCGGGCGGGGCAGCCTCGCAAGCTACGCGCCCTGGCGACCGCCAGCAAGCGTGCGGCCGGCACGACTCGCAGCACGGTTCGCCTCTTGCTGCTCCCCGTCACTCGCTATCGCGGAGAGTTGCGTGAGCGCGAGACGATCCCCGGCCGGGTCTTCGTCAGCTACGTCGCCTCGCGCGGGGGACGCCGGGCCAATGCCTCACGTGGGGTTGTTTTCCGTCAGCAGTCAGCTCCTAAGAAACGCCGTCAGCGAGCTGAAAAGTGAACTGTGAGTCATCAACTGGTGTCAATTTGGAGACGTACTTGATAACCCTGTGTAACGCAAACGTAGAAGTCCTGTGAAGCGGCTTGACAGAGCCATATCGCGCCAACAACGCTGGCGCCGAAAGGTTCAGTCGACGAAAGGAATGACTCTGATGAGCCGCACTCTTCGCGCCCCTGGACGGGGCTCGCGCGCTGCTTTGGCGGGGGCTCTTGCCCTGGCCGTGGCAGTGCTCGCGGCAGTTGGCCTGGCTCCACAGGCAAACGCCGCTTTCACCACTTCCGAATGCGAAGGCGAAAAAATCCTCGGCAGAGGCGCCTCCTTCGCGCAAGCCGCCCACGGTGCCTGGGAGATCCCCTTCCGCACCATCTACTGCGGGGGTATTGGTCCCGACATTGAATACGACCCGGCCGGGTCCGGCGCTGGGGTCAACGGGATGAAACTCCGCGGCGGCGCCGATCCTCGCTTCGGCGGCACCGACGACCCACTCAAAGCGCTGCAGAAGACCGAAATCAACGCCGGGACTGTCGCCGAAGGTGACGAGGGCTTGATCCATCAGATCCCGATTGCCGTCGGCGCGGTCGCCCCACTGGTCAACTTCCCCGACGGTTGCGACGTAGTCGACTTGCCGGCGGCAGCCAAAACCGCTGAACAGAACCTTGACGTCGATGCCACCGAAGACGACGTGGTCCGCGTGCGGTTCACGAAGGAACAGTGGGAGAAAGTCTGGGCCCAGAACGGTGGCGCGGTGCCCGGTGGCGCGGCTCCCTACGTGACTTGGCGCGACGTTTTCCCGACGCTCGACGACGAAGCGGCGTGTAAAAAACCGGTCATCCGTGTCGTCAGGTTCGACAACTCGGGCACGACCTTCGCGTTCAAGGATTACCTCCATCGGATCAACGGAGGCCGGGGCTGGATCTCGACCTTCGAGAGCGGCGCCAACGGCAACAGGGAGTGGCCAGGTGCCACCTTCGGGCCGCGTACTGATTGTGCCGGGACTCCGAATGGACCTGGCGGAGGTGCTACGCAGGAAACCGACAACCTGACCAGCGCCTGTTCCAATAATGCCACCAACCTGACGGCGAAACTGATCGCCACCGACGGCTCGGTCGGCTACGCGGACATCGCCAGCGCTCGCGCCGGCAGTCCAAGCCTGGCGATCACCCCGGAGGCGAACGACAACGACACCTACTGGACGCAGCTCCCGAACGGTGAAGGCGACTTCGAAGAGCCGACGTTCGACGAGCAGAAAGGATTCCGTACCGATGGCCAGCGGGGTGCCAACTGCACGGAAACCGAATTCAACAACGTGCCGACCACGACCCTGGACGAATGGGGCACCACGAGCGGTGTCGACTCGGACCAGGGCTATGGCATCTGCACCCTCACCTACGGCATGGCATGGGACGACTACTCGGATCCTTACGGCGCCCTGCCGGCGGCACTCGAGGAGCAACGCGCACGGTCGGTGAAGGACTACTTCGAATTCATCACCACCGAAGGTCAGTCGCTGCTGTTCGCCAACGACTACGCGTCCTTGCCGACGGCCCCGTTGGACGTCCTCGCGATCGCCGAAGCAGGTGCCGCAGCGATCGGCTGGGATAAGAGCTCCGGCGGAGGCGGTGGAGGCGGCAGCACGCAGCCGCCGAGCGGAGGTGGTAGCACGCCTCCTCCTCCGGTGGTGAAGCCAGCCAGCAACTTCACCTTGCCGCGTAAATCGATCTCGTCCAAAACCGGAGGCGCGACGATCTCGGTCAAGCTGCCAGGGCCGGGCCAGTTCGAGATGGTCGGTACGGCCAAAGTCGGCAAAAAACAGATCAAAGTTGGCCGCACCGTTCTCAGTGCGAGCAAAGCCGGCACGTTCTCGCTTCAGCTCAAACCAAGCGCGGCCGCGAAGCAGCTGCTGCGTAAAAAAGGTTCGCTGAAAGTGAGTCTGCGGCTGACCTTCACCCCGACCGGCGGTGATGTGAACAGCTCGACGAGCTCGATCGTGTTGAAGCTCAAACAGAAAGGAAACAGTGGATAACTCCGGCACCAGCCGGCGACCAGTACTGAAACGCCCTCAGGTCGAGTTCCGCGACGTCGCCCGCAGCATGGGCGACGTCGCGGCTCGTGTGGGGCGATGGTTCGCCAAAGACCCGCTCAGCACGGCGCTGATCGTCGCCTCGCTCGTCCTCACGTTCCTCTTCTTCAATCTGCTCGGCCAGATCCAGCCGACCACGAGTGGCGAGCCCATCCCGCTCAGCCGTGTCTCCAAGCTCGCCGAAAAGAAAGAGATCAGCGAAGCGACGCTGCTCGACCAGGACGCCCGGATCCTGCTCGAGACCAAGGAAGGCCAACTGCTCTATGCGGCCTATCCGGAGTCCGATGCCCAGACCTCGGCCATGGTCAGGGGGCTGACCGAAAGCGGCGCCGTTGTCCAGGTCGACCAGCAGTGGGACAAGCCGGCGAAGCAGATCGTCGTTCAGTTCCTGATTCCGATCCTGCTACTCGTCTGCCTCTTCGTCCTCTTTACCCGAATCGGCCAGGATGCAGGCGCTGGGGCCTTCGCCGGTTTCTCCAAGTTCACTGGCAAGGGCCGCAAGCGCAAGGCGGGGGCGCCCGATCGCACCACCTTCGACAACGTCGCCGGCGCCGGCGAAGCGGTGGCTGAGCTGCGCGAGATCCGCGACTACCTCGCAGAACCGAGCAAATACGCCAAAGTCGGCGCCCGCGCCCCCAAGGGAGTGCTGCTCGTCGGCCCGCCTGGCACCGGCAAGACGCTGCTCGCCAAGGCGACGGCGGGGGAGGCCGATGCGACCTTCTTCTCGCTCTCGGGCTCCGACTTCGTCGAGTCGCTGGTCGGCGTTGGCGCCGCCCGCGTCCGTGACCTCTTCGCCAAAGCGCGCAAGATGGCGCCGGCGCTGATCTTCATCGACGAGCTCGATGCCGCCGGGCGCAAGCGCGGCGCCGGCGTCGGCCAAGGCAATGATGAGCGCGAGCAAACGCTGAACGCGCTGCTGGTCGAGATGGATGGCTTCGGCGGTGACTCCGGGCTCGTCGTCCTCGCTGCGACCAACCGCCCTGACGTGCTCGACCCGGCGTTGCTGCGCCCGGGCCGCTTCGATCGCCAGGTGACCGTCGACGTCCCCGACGTCCACGGTCGGCTCGAGATCCTCGGCTTGCACTGCGGCAACCGCCCGCTTGCGCCGGGCACGTCGCTCGAGGAGATCGCCAAGTTGACCCCCGGCTTCAGCGGGGCCGAGCTCGCCAACGTGATCAACGAGGCGGCGCTGCTGACCGTGCGCGAGGGCGGCGTCGAGATGGATCAGGCGACGCTGGAGGAGGCGATCGACAGGGTCGTCGCCGGCCCGGCGCGCAAGACCCACGTGCTCAGCGCTGAGGAGCGCTGGGTGATCGCAATCCACGAGGCCTCGCACGCGGTGGTCACTCGCTCGATCGGCCAGACGGTCGCCACGCAGAAGCTCTCGATCGTCGCCCGCGGGAGGCAGCTCGGCACGGCGGCCAACATGCTCACCGACCGCGACGCGGTGGTTATGCAGGAGCCCGACCTGCACCGTCACCTGATCTCGATCGTCGCCGGCTTCGCCGGCGAGCAGATCGAGTTCGGCTTCGTCTCCAGCGGGGTTCACGACGACCTTCACACCGCGACCGGGTTGGCCCGTTCGATGGTCGCCTCCTACGGCATGTCGAAAGAGCTCGGCCCGGTCACGATCGGCGAGAAAGAGGGAGAGGTCTTCCTCGGCGCCTCGCTGCAGGAGCTCGGCTCGGTCGGCCCGGCGACTCTTGAGCTGATCGACCGCGAGGTCGAGCGGATCGTCGGCGAGTCGGTCGAGCGGGCCGAGGGGGTTCTGCGGAGCAACTGGAGCGCCGTCTATGAGACCGCCAATGCCCTGGTTGAGCAGGAGACGCTCTCTGGCGTGGCGCTTGACGCGGTGCTCTCGACCGTCGAGGCGACGCTGCTTGACCTGGGTTCCCCACCGCCCGACCAGCCGACGCAAGAGTTCGACCGTCAGACGTCAACGGAAGGTGAGTAGGGCCAGGACATTTGTGCTCGCTGGGATCGTCGCGGCGACGCTGATGCTCGCTCCGGGCGAGTCCCATGCGGCTGATCCGATCTGGCGCCTCGAGCAGCCATCCCCGCCCGCGGGCGCGCCGTTCAAAGTCCCCCTCGGGGCGCCCGGCGACCTCCAGTTCTGGGCCCCCAACCGCGGTTTGCTCACGATTGAGGGAAACGACACGATTCCCCGCGGCCTCTACAGCTGGGACGGTCTGAGCTGGCACCAACTGGCGACGGTTTGCGGGGGACCGGGCGACACGGCCCGTATCGCCTGGTCCGGCCCGACCGAGTTCTGGGTCATCAGCGAACCAAGCCTGCCGCGCAGCGGCTCCGGCTTGGCTCTTTGCCGCTTCAAGGACGGCCAGGTCGTCGGCTCCTGGAGCACGCAGATCAATTCCCCCGACCCCTTCCGTCAGATGATGTCGGCCACCTGCAACGGCCCGAACGACTGCTGGTTTGGCGGCATCGGCTCAGAAGACACGCTCGGCGAAAGGATCGGCGCTTACCACCTCCACTGGAACGGCAGTGACCTGCTCAGTCGCTATGGCCCGCAGGGCCGGGGGGTTAGCGACATGCAGTTCCACGCCGGCACGTTGTATGAGAGCACCTTGGTCGGGCGCTCGCCCGAGAACCGAACCAAACCTGTCGACCTGGCCGAGCCGGAGCTCGTGCCTCGTCTGATCCACAAAGTCTCCGGCACGGCGTTCGCCAGCGATCCCTTCGTCCCATCCGTCGCAGCCAACAGCGAATCCGAGCTGTTGGCGATGGATAGTGACGGGACGAACCTCTGGGCCGTTGGCGGCGGCGCTGCGTCCGGTCCAGTTGCGCCAGAGGCGGGCGCCGTCGCGCGGGCGCCGCTGGCGGCCCGCCTCGTCGACGGCTCCTTCGAAGAATTGACCCTCAGCGGTCCGACGTTCGGCGAGCTCGACCGGCTCGGCGACGTCACCGCGATCCCTGGCACGGACGAAGCGATGGCCACGGTCGTCCCCTTCACCGACCGCCGCAGCGTCAATGTCAAGGCGACCGTGGCGCGCATCGCCGTGGATGGAACGACGACGACCGCGCAGCTGCCCGCGGCCGGGGCCGGTCGAGGCAGCGCCGCGCGGATTGCCTGCCCGGCGCAGAACGAGTGCTGGATGGTCACCTGGGCCGGTTGGCTCTTTCACTACAGCGACGGGACGCCGCTCCCTCGCGACACCGACCCCGCTTTCCAGGGCACGATCGAGTTTCGGCCCAACGAGTCGGCCGAGCAGTTCGTACCCGATCGGCTGCCGGTCGATGACTCGCAGCTGTTCGCGCCACCGCCGTTGCCATTGGTCGAAGAAAAGCCCAAAGGGGGCAAGGTGAGGCGTTTGCCGCCGCTGCTGCGCGGGGTTAAATCCAGGCTTCGGGGCCTGCGCCTCACGGTCACTTTCACCCTGACCCGACGCGCTCGCGTGCGACTGCTTGCCAAGCGCAGCGGACGCACCGTCGCCCGGACTCCACCTCGCGTCTTCGCCCCGGGCCGGCGCAGCCTCCGTCTGCAACTGAGCCGCGATCGCTACCCGACCCGGCTCGCCTTCAAGACCAAAGAGGTCAAGCGAAAATGAATGCCCGCTTAGGCAGCCTGCTCGGCTTTGCCCTCCTCTTCGCGGCGGCGCTGATTGTTGCGATGCCCGGTAACGGCCGCGGCGCGGTCGGCACCAGCGGGCCGCTGCCGCTGCTCGGGGTAGCCGACCAAGCGACCGTGTTGATGGGGACCGCGACGGCGGGGGAGCCGGGTGAAACCTGGGGTTTCCGCCGCTTGCCGCAGAGCGTCGGCACGGTAACCGTCGGGTCGCGCCGCCTCGATATTGCCGGCTCGGGCCCACCGGAACCACAACTCGCCTTCCTGCGCTACACCGATGCCTCTGGCTGGCAGGTGTTCGACCTGCCTGTCGACGAGAGCGGCCATCCATATCGGGGCCCGATTCCGAATCCGCTCTCAGCCCGGATCACTCGCACCGGCGGCGGGGCCCTGGTTGGGCGCGACCTAAAACGGCCGGTTGGCCAGCAGGTGGTTGTCCTCTACCACGATCCCGGCAAAAACTGGCGCGCCTTGTCCGCTCTCCCTGTCGATGTCCTGCTCCCGGCCGAAGGGGAAGCGCCGGCCGAGGCGCTTGCCGACGACCAGGGGACGGGTGCGGTCGCCGTCGCCGCGTTTGACGAGGGTGGCCGCACCGGGCTGCTCTTCGGGCCTAAGGGCCGTTCGGTAGCTGACGGGATCATCCATTTCGACGGGACCGAATGGAAACGGGAGCCGGTCGAGATTCCAGTCGGCTCCGAGACGGAGTTCCACATCCTGGCGATCGACGCAACCGGTCTCGCGAATGCCTGGGCGCTCGCCGAGGCCAAAGACACGCTGAACCGCTCTGTCGTGCTGTTGCACCGCACGCTGACCGCCGAAGGGAAACCGCTCTGGGTTGAGCAACCGCTGGCCGGGACGGCTTTCGCCGCCTCTGGGGAACCTGGACAGGGGATCGCCGGCGTCGCCCTGATCGCCGGGGCCTCGCAGCCGCTGACCGTCACCTCTGACGGCGCCTGGATCGATCTGACGGCGACGATCGGCGACGTCAGTCGCGACATCACGCTCTTCTATGACGGCGGCAGCGACACCGTGACCGGCGCCTGGTGCGATGCCGAGATCGAAGCCTGCGATCTACCGCTCGGCGCCAAGTTCTCACGCCAGGGCGGCTATCGGAGCTTCGCTTGGCCAGGCGGCGAATTCGGCACGCGGGTGATTACGAACCCTCTCCAGCCCGGCGGTAGCGAGGAAAGCAACCATGGCACCTACCTGCGTTTTGCCGATGGGGAGTTCGCGCGGATGCCGGGTGGTGGGGCAAGCTTTCGGCCCAGCGGCGCCTTTGCCGACGCCGACCGCGGCTGGCTCGAGGGACCGTTCGAGATCTCCCTGGCCACGCCGCCGAGCCCGCCGCGGCCCTGGCCGCTGTCGTTGCGCGCCCCGCTGACCGACATAACGCCGGCGCCGGGAACTTCACCCGGCTCACTCGGCTCTGCCGCGTTGGCAGTGGGCGCAGATGGCTCGGTTGCCCGCTACCGACCAGGCCGAGGGTGGCACCGGGAGTTCCTGCTTTCCTCGAGCGGCAGCGTCAACAGGGCAACGCTGCGCGGGGTGGCATGGCCGGAGCGGCGGACCGCATATGCGGTCGGTGACGTCGGTGCGATGTGGCAGTGGAACGCGGCCGACGAACTGTGGGTGCAGGACCCCGGAGTTCCGATTGGCTTCGAAGGCAATCTTCTGGACATCGCCTTTGAGCCGGGCAATCCCGACCGCGGTTACGCGGTCGGCAAGAACGGCGTCCTGCTTAGCCTCGGCAAGGGATGGGACCCGGCGCCGCTTCCGGCTGGCTTCGAGAGCGCCAGCCTGACCTCGATCGCCTTCGCCGGCAGTGAGGCGATCGTCGCTGCCGGCGGAGACCTGCTCGTCAACAATGGTGGCGGCTGGCGCGTCGACGCCTCGGCGCACGCGCTTCTGGAGAGTGTCCGCTCGGGGAATCCGCAGCTGTTCGCCGTTGCCGGGCTGCCCGATGGTGGCGCGGTCGCGGCCGGTCGCGACATCGTCATTGAGCGCGACAGCGCCGGCTCAGCCTGGCGCTTCTCGAATCAGCCACTGCTCGGCTCCACGGCGATCGCCGCCGCGGCCATTCGCGACGGTGGCTCGGTCCGCGCGGTCGTCTCCGTGCTCCCGCAGCTCACCTACCCCCCCGCGGATGACCTGCCCGAACAGGACCCGACCCTGCCGCCGCCGATCCCGCCACCCTTTGCACTGGCCGGGGACGGTTACCTCCTGCGTGAGACCGCTAACGGTTGGCAGGACGAGCTGAGGACGGCGTTCGCCAGTTCCAGCGAGGACCGGCCGCTGAAGAGCGACCCGGTGCTCTCGCTTGCTCTCGATTCCTCCGGCAACGGCTGGGCGGTCGGCGGCTGGAGCGGTGACGTCGACTCGATGGGGCGGGGAACTTCGGCGCGTAACTCGACCGGGCGCGCGATCCGGGCCCGTGTGCGCACGGCGACGGTCTTTCGATACGGCTCCGGGGCGGCGTCGGCTCCGCCTGCCACGGCGTCCCGTGCCGTGTCGTTGCCGGCGGGGTCGATCCGCCTTGCGGTGGCCGGCCACGCCGAGTGCGATACGACCTGTGCTGACCTGGCGCCCCACGGGCTCGGGCCGGACCGCACGCTCGCCGCGGCGCTGCGCACGGTCTCCGCAATGCATGGCAACGCGACCGGTCCGCGGGCGCTGCTCTACACCGGCAACCGGGTGAAAGCCGGCCTCGGTGTCGCCGACGGCGCTCGCTACGCAGGACTTCTCGGCGCGGAGCCGAGCCTGCCGGTGTTCCCCGCGCTCGGTTCCGATGATGCCTCTGACGGCTTCGGCGACGATGTCTTCCGTGCCGCCTTTGCGGGCTTCCCCGCTCCGCTGGGCTCCGGCCCACCTGCTCCCGGCATCTCGACCGGCGGTATTCCCGGCGCCGCGCCTGCGTCCGGATTGGCGCGCACGCACTACGCCTTCGACAGCAGCGGAGCCGGCGGCACTGTGCGCGTGATCGTGATCGACAACTCGCTCGGATCACTTGCCGCTAGCGATCTTCACCAGAACCCGGCGGAGGCACAGCTACCCTGGCTGGAAGCCGTGCTCGCCGACGCCCGTGGCGAGGGAATCCCAGTCGTGGTCATGGGCAGTCGCAGCCTCAACACCAGCTTCAGTCCGAAACTCAACGTTGCCAGCGACGGCGACCAGGTGGCACGAGTCCTGGTCGACGGCGGCGCCTCGGTCTACGTCTTCGACCGCCCGGAAGAGAACCGGCAGATGCGCATCCCAAGCGGCGCCGCCAACACGATCCCGAGCTTCGGAGTGGGCACGCTCGGCTACCGCTCGCAGATCGCCGGCGCGATTGGGCAGCAGACGGCGGATGCGCTGTTTGGCGACAGCGGCGTACTGCTTTTAGAGCTGGGTCAGCCCAGCCCGGGCTCCAATGTCGCCGGCGTCCGCGGGCGGCTGATCCCCGTGATCGAGGATCTTTCGCTTGAGGCAACCGATGGCACCCAGCTGCGCCGCTCGCGGCCGGCGCTCTTCCGTGGCCTCGGGCGCCGACCTCGCGGCGGCGATCGCTGGGGCCAGGCGGCGGCCGGTTCGGGCAACCCGGACCCCTCCGGCGGCGATCCCTACACGCTCTTCCCGCCCGATCAGTGCCTTGTCGCCGGCTGCTCGGCGCGGATCACGCCCGAGTACAGCTTCGTCTCCTCAGACCCCGACATCGCCGACTTCGTCAAGCAGGATCCCGCTTCGACCAACCTGCGCAAGCCCTTCCTCGACGCCAACGACAAGGTCGTGACCGATAACACCTCCGGCCTCCTCTGCCCGTTCAACGCCGGTACGACGACTGTGACGGTGAGCGCGGGTGGGTTTTCGTACTCCGAACAGCTGACCGTGCTTGGCGGCAGCGTGCAGAGACCCTGCGGCACGCGCCCCCTGCGCCCGGACCGCTTCAAACGGGCCGCGGCCGTAGCCGCCCCCCCGGCCCCGCCGCCTCCCGCGCCCGCGCCGGCAGGCAGTCCCCCGGTCGACTTCGCACCGCCATCGCCGCCTCCTGCACCGCCACCGCCGGTGCCCGCGGCGCCAAACCCGCCTCCCCCCAACCCGCCGCCACCGCCGGTGCCCTTCGTCATGCCCAGCACGCCCCCGCTTGGCGTCGTGCCGGCGATCGTGCCGCCTCCGCCTCCGCCGATCGTGCGGCCGCTGCCGCCCGGCGGCGCCCCCGCCCGCACCTACCAGGTCGAGGAAAAGCGCGAAGAGGAGGCAGCGATTGAGGAATCGCAGGCCTTCTCGCGCTACGAGCCGAACAGCGGCATGTCCGTGCCGCCCTACCTACTGGGCCTGGTGTTGCTCGCCGCTCTCGCTGGCGCCTCGGTGCGTGGCGGACCCGGCGCCCGCCGGAACCGCAGCCGGCCCGCCCCCGCTTTCACCCGCCCAGAACGCAATCGAAGGAGTCGCAGATGACCAATCAACGCACTGTCGGCATCGTCGCCTGGTCGGCGCTCGTCCTCGCCTTGGGCGCTTTCGTGCTCTCTGGCGCCGCCGAAGTCGTCGCCAAGCGACATCTTCCCGGCCCCAGCTTGAAGCCACGCAAGTTCGGTCTCCTGCGCCTCAACGCGAAAAGGAAGTTCCCGCCCAGCGTCCTGCCCAAGACCGTCTTCGACCACTGCTCGCCGGAGACTGTGAAGATCGGCACGGTCTGCATGATGACCAGCCCCTACCCGCTCGAGAAGGGTGACGTGGGGCGCAACGACTACTTCTTCGCCACCCAGAAGTGCGCCCAGCTCGGTGGCTACCTGCCGACTGCAGCGCAGCTGATCGGCGCCGCGCCGTACGTGAAGCTGTCCGGCCGAGTCGACGACAACGAGGTCACCGCCTCAACCGACGTCGATCCCACCGATGGGCTCAAGGACAAACGTGAGATGAGCGCCACGTTGACCACGACGGCCTCAGGCGGTCGCGCCGCCGGCTCACAGGGAGTCAGCGAAGGCTCGCGCGGCGATCCCAAGGCAGGCGAGCCGAACCCGGCGCCGCTGCCCGCAGACCCCGCGCCGGAAACTCTCCACTACATAACGGTCTACGACAACGAGGACCGCGGCGGCTTCGCCGGCGGCAAGCCGGTCGGTCAGCCGGAGAACTTCCGCTGCGCCTTCAACTTCGCCCAGGGTAAAGCCGGGCACCTGAGATAGGGCTTTGCCTAGGCGGGTTCGGGTGAAAACCGGTAGCCGATACCGAAGTGCGTGTGGATGTAGCGCCATTCGGGTGCGACTTGCTCGAGCTTGGCGCGCACCCTGCGGATCAGCACGTCGACCGAGCGGTCGCGCCGTGGCATCTCGCCGCCCCACATCAGGGCGTAGATCTCCGGTCGCTGCACGACCGCGTCGAGGCGTTCGGCAAGCAGCATGAAGAGCTCGAACTCGCGCACGGTGAGGCCCACGCGTCGCTCGTCGATAAGCACCTGAAACTCCGCCGGGCGGATCTCCACGTTGCCAATCAAGCGCACCCTCCTTGCTGAGCTCGAGGTCTGGGGCACGTCGGCAAGATTCTCGAACGGCCGTGGCCAGCCGGTAAACGGAATGTGTCGAAGTGGAAAAGATTTTGTTAACGAGGGCCGCTGTAACGACTTTTTATCCAGACGGTTACACAGCGTTCACCCCACTTGGGGGGAGGCGGCTTGAGACTGCCGTTGACCCCTACTCGTTTCAGGAGCGAAATATCCAATGAATCGAAACCGTCCCCTGGCGGCTGCCATCGCGCTGGCCGTCGCCGCGTCGCTGGCGGTGGCCGCACCGGCCTCCGCCGCCACGATCACGATGAGCGGATCGACCTCGGTCGCGCCGCTAGCGACCAAGCTCGCCAAGGCCTTCGTCAACCAGCCTCAGTACAAGGGCAAAGTCAAGTTCGTGATCCTGCAGGGCGGTTCCGACATCGGCATCACCGATGTCTCGCGCGGCCGGGTGACCTTGGGGATGTCCTCGCGTGACCCCAAACCGGCTGATCCGGGCGGCATCGTCTTCAACAAAGTCGCCCGCGACGCGGTCTGCGTGGTGACCAACAGCTCCAACCCGATCGCGACCCTCAGCCAGACCCAGATCCAGGACATCTTCTCCGGCCGGGTGCGCAGCTGGAGCCAGGTGCCCGGAGCTGGCGCGAGCGGCCCGATCGACCTCGTCGTCCGTACCGCCGCTTCCGGTACCCAGGACGCCTTCCAGAACATCTTCATGGGACAAACCCTGAGGGTGGCGGGGAGCGCGACGACCAAAGCCTCCAACGGCCTGCAGGCGCAGACGATCAAATCGGACCCGAACGCGATCGGCTACGCCTCCTTCAGCTTCACGGCCGGCCTGCACGTAGTCCCCTACCAGGGCGTTCCCTGCACGCTGCGCAACGCCAAGTCGGGTCAGTACGCCGGCACGCGTAACTTCTACCTCGTCAGCCGCGGGGCGGCGAAGGGCGTCGCCAAAGAGTTCATCAACTTCGCCCGCAGCAACCCGACGGCGAAGCGGCTCGTAGCCAGCGACTGGGTGCCACTCAGCTAGTGCCTGCCAGGGGCATCGCAGCCCGCCTGCCGGGGCGCCACCGCCCCGGCGGGTCGGACGCCGGTCCCCGCGCCAGCGGCTTCTGGAGCGACGCCAAGGTCGAGCGGATCCTCGGCGCCGTCGCCTGCATTGTGCTGGCCCTGATCGCCGGCATGATCATCTTCGTCTTCCAGAAAGCCTGGCCGTCCTTTGCCCACAACGGTCTCGCCTGGTTCGGCTCGGGCGGCGACGTCGACCTGCAGCTCGAGGACATCTTCAACTCGCCCGCCAACCCCGCCGAGTACGTCTACACGCTGCGCGCCTGGCCGCTGCTCTGGGGGACCCTCGCGGTCACCGCGGGCGCGGTGATGATCGGTACCGTCTTCTCGCTGCTGGCGGCGATCTTCATCGTCGAGTTCGCGCCAGCGCAGGTCAACCGGGTGCTGGAGCCGGTCGTGCGCCTGCTTGCCGCGGTGCCCTCGGTCGTCTACGGGCTGATCGGCATCCTCGTCATCGTCCCCTGGGTCGGCGAGCACCTGATCAGCCTCGAGCGCAAAGAATCGGTCGCCAACGTGATCCAGCTGAACGGCGCCAGCCTCGGGGTCGGGGTGCTGATCCTGACCGTGATGATCGTGCCGATCATGATCGCGATCGTGGTCGATGCGCTACGCGCCGTTCCGCGCAACTGGACCGAGGGCGCGGCAGCGCTGGGGGTCAACCGCTGGCGGGTGATGTGGACGATCTCCGTGCACACCGCTCGCCCGGCCGTCGTCGCCGCCGCGGTGCTCTCCACCGCGCGGGCGCTGGGCGAGGCGATCATGCTCTCGATGGTCGCCGGCTCGGCCAGCTTCGCGCCCAACCCGATCGACGGCCTCACCTTCCTCTTCGAGCCGACCCGGCCGCTCGCATCGGCCCTGGTCGAGAACGTCGAGGGCCTCTCGGTCGTGCCCTTCGGCGAGACCCTCTTCGCCTTCGCCGCGGTGCTGCTCGTCTCCAGCATGTTCCTCTCGCTGGCCGGTTTTGCCGCCAAGCAGTCGATGCGCAAGTACGGAGTCCGCCCGTGACCCCTCCCCGCGACAGCGTTCGCAACTGGCCGCTGCGCGACCGGATCGGCTACTACGCCGCCTGGGGGGCGGGGATGACGCTGATCGCCGTCGCCGGCGCGATCGTCATCTACATGGCCTATCGCGGGATTGAGTACTTCGACCTCGGCCTGCTCTTCGAAAGCCCCAACTCGACCCTCAGTCAGGCGGAGAGCGGCGGCTTCAAGGATCCGATTCTCGGCACCGCTCTCTTATTGGTGATGTCGACGCTGATTGCGGCGCCGCTGGGTGTGACGATCGCGGTCTGGCTGACCGAGTACGGCCGCCCCAAAGGGTTGGCGCGGGTGGTCGAATCGGCGGTAGAGGTGGTCGCCGGCACGCCCAGCATCGTGCTGGCAATGTTCGGGCTCGTCTTCTTCCAGCAGCAGTGGCTCGGCTTTCTGACCTTCGACGCTGAGGGCGGCGCCGTGCTCGGCCGCTCCTTCATCGCCGCCGCCGCGATGATGTCGCTGATCGCGCTGCCGCTGGTGGTGGGGGCGACGCGCGAGGCGCTCAACGCGATCCCCGGCCACGTCCGCGAGGCCTCCTACGCACTTGGCAAGACCAAGGCGGCGACGATTCGCCGCGTGTTGCTGCCGGCGGCGCGGCCAGGTATCGGCACCGGTGCCGCGCTCGGCATGGGCCGGGTCGCCGGCGACACGGCAATCGTCGTCGTCCTGCTCGGCGCAACGCTGCAGATCCTCAACGGCGCCGACGGCAGCGTCTTCGGCCTCTTCCGCGGTACCGGCAGCACGCTGACCAGCTACGTCTATTACAACTCGCCCGCGGGCGAGGGGCTGGCGCCGGAAAAAGCCTATTTCGCAGCCTTCTGCCTGATGGTCGTCGTGATCGCCCTCAACTTCGTGGTCACTCGCATAGCCCGAGGAAAGGAGCCGGCGTGGACGCGTTGAAGCCGCCCGAGCCGCCGCGTGAGGAGCAGGACGTGATCCTGACGACGCCACCCCCGGTGCGCCGCATCGTCGTCGACAGCGAGCCAACCGTGGTGCAGGCGCCGGCCGGCAACGGTCACGCTCCGCACGCGGCTCCCGGGACGGTTGGCCTCGCCTCTCCCGTGCACCGGCCCGAGCCGAGTCTCGGCCCGAAGGTCGAACGGATGCGGACCGAAGAGGTGACGATCTCCTATGGCGACAAGATCGCTGTCAACAGCGTCACCCTGCCGGTGCGACAGGGCGAGGTGCTGGCCCTGATCGGCCCCTCGGGCTGCGGCAAGACGACCCTGCTGCGCTCGCTCAACCGACTGGTCGAGATCACGCCGACCGCGCGCCGCGGCGGCCGGATCACGCTCGACGGCGAAGACATCGACCAGATGGAGGTGACGGCGCTGCGACGGCGGATCAGCATGGTCTTCCAGCAGCCCAACCCGTTCCCGATGAGCGTCTTCGACAACGTCGCCTACGCGCTGCGCGAGCAGGGGTCGCGGCGGCCAGGCAAGGAAGCGCTGATGAGCTACGTCGGCGACGCTCTGGCCCGGGCTGGGCTGTGGGACGAGGTCGGGGCGACGCTCGATCACCCCGCCCTGCGCCTCTCCGGCGGCCAGCAGCAGAGGCTCTGCATCGCCCGGGCGCTCGCCGCCCGCCCCGAGGTGCTGTTGCTCGACGAGCCCTGCTCGGCGCTCGACCCGCGCTCGACCCAGGTGATCGAGGACCTGATCCTGAAGCTGCGCGACGAGGTCGCGGTCGTGATCGTCACCCACAACATGCAGCAGGCCCTGCGCATCGCCGACCACGTCGGCTTCATGTACCTGGGGGACCTCGTCGAGTACGGGCCGGCCGAGCAGGTCTTCGGCGACCCCCGCGAGGCGCGCACCCGCGAGTACGTCGGGGGTGCGTTCGGATGAGTCCGCGAACAGCCTTGCCGCTTGCAGTTGCCCTGGCTGGGGTGGCGCTGGTCGTCACCGGCTGTGAATCGACCCAGGACAAGAGCGCCAAGATCGCCTCCGAACTGGGCCCGGTGAAGCAGGAGAAAGGGCTGAAGATCACCGAGCAGAGCAAGGACGTGAAGGTCGTCTCGACCAAGCTGTTGAGCGATCAGAACGGCAGCGCCGTCGTCGTCCGCCTGCGCAACGAGTCGGGCGATGACCTGGTCGGCGTGCCGATCGCGATCGACGTGCTCGACGCCAAGGGCAAGAGCGTCTACACCAACGCCATCCCAGGGATCGAGTCGGCGTTGGCGGCGGTGCCATTCATACCCGCCGGTGGTGAGGCCGAGTGGGTGCACGATCAGGTCTTAGCGGCAGGCAAGCCGGCCAAGGTCGAGGTGAAGGTCGGAGTTGGCGGGGAGAAATACAGCGGCAAGCAGCCGCAGGTCACTGTCACCGAGCCGAAGCTGGAGGGCGACCCCTATTCCGGCCTCCTCGCCGGCGGCGACGTGGAGTACAAGGCGGGTGAGGATCTCGAACGGCTGCTGCTCTACGCGGTGGCGAGGAAGGGGAACGAGATCGTCGCCGCGGGCCGCGGCGCAATCGAACCGTTGAAGCCGAAACCAAAGCCCTTCCCCTACAACATCTACTTCATCGGCGACCCCAGTGGCGCTGATGTGGAGATCACCCAGTTCCCAAGCCTGCCGGGGTCTGAGCTCGAATGAGCGACGAGCGGAGATGCCGGAGCTGTGGGGCGCCGCTTGCGGAGGATCAGCGCTACTGCCTCAACTGCGGTGAGCGTCAGGGCGAGCCACGGGTCGACTTCAGCCAGTACGAGGCGTCCGAGCCGCAGCCTCAGGAGGATGCGCCCTCTCCCCCGAAAGAGGAGAGGCCGGACCGGGACTACACGCCACTGGCCGCCGTCGGTGGCATCGCCGTGCTCGGGATCATGCTGCTGCTCGGCGTTCTGATCGGCAAGGGCGACAGCGACAGCGCAGCGCCACCGCCAGCTCAGGTTGTCGTCCCGAGCGGCGAGGCCGATACCGGTGACACGGCCTCCAAGGAAGGCAGCGAAGGCAAGGCCGGCGCCAAGGAAGCAAAAGCGAAGGGTGGTGGTGGCGGCAAGGGTGCTGGCGTGGTCAAGGGGGGCAGTACCAACACCGGCAACGCTCCCGTCGCCAGCGACGACACGCTCCAACAGTTGCAGGAAGGCACCCCGGAGGAAAAAGCGGAAAACAGCGCCAACCTGCCAGACGAAATAGCCACCCCCGGGGCCCCACCGCCGGAAGACAACGAAGCCCCGGGCGGCGGCAGCAAGGGCACGGCGATCGAATGAGCGACGACCTGCTGGCACGTCGCGAGCAGCTCTCCAAGCAGCTTGCCGAGTTGCAGTGGGACCTCGGCGGGGTCGCCTACGAGATGGCGATCCGCGACCACTTCCGGCTCGACGTGCTGAGCCGCCAGGCGGCGAAGCTGCAGCAGGTCGACGCCGAGCTGGCCGAGGTCGAGCGGATGCTGAAGCTCGGCCAGGCGGGCGCCGCCGGCGCCTGCGGTAACTGCGGCGCCCTCTATGCGCAGGGATCCGGCTTCTGCTGGCAATGCGGAAAAGAGCTGATCGAACCGGTGCAAGCCAGCACCTCGGCGCCAGCGCCGTCCACTGTGCCGCCAACGTCATGAAGCGCCTTCTGAGTAGCCGCCCGGTCGATCAGGCACTGCGTGGCGCTGCGCTTGTCGTCACCGATCGCCGCTGGGCGGCGCCGCTGAGCGCGGCCGCGCTCGGTTTCGGTGTCTTCGCCGGGGTAGCGATCGGCCCGGGCACCGCCGGTTCTCTGGCGACGGGCGCCCAGCAGATCATCGAAATCCCAAGTTCTGGAGGGGACGGCGGGCAGAGCGGCGGAGGGATCGCCTCCACCGATTCGTCCTTGCCTACGTCGGGCGGGGCAGGGGGCTTCGAAGAAGCCCTTCCGTCCACCGTGCCGCTCGCCCCGGAGCCAATCGAATCGCCGCCTCCTCCAGCCACCGAACCGGCCCCGAAGGCAGCGCCGGCGGAAGAAAACGAACCAGAGGAAGAGGCCGAAGGGCAGATGTTCAAGGGAACCGTTGTGCAGGTCAGCCCCGCCGCGGGCAGTTACGCGATGGCGATCGATGGCGGCGAGCTGATTTCCATTCACGCCCGCGAGCTTCCGGATCCCGGCGCGCAGCTGAGTGGTCCATTGCGCCAGTTGGCCAACAGCACCTATGCCGAAGCCGCTGAGCTGGAGCTGGGGAGAAAAGCGGTGAAGGAAGCCACCTTCAGCGGCACCGTCACCTTCGTCGACGCCAACCCCGCCGCTCCCGCATACACCGTCTCCGGTCGCGGCTCCTCCCTGCTGGTCCACGTCGACCCCGATCCGAGCGGCGTAGTCCCCGAGCTGCCGGCGGTCGGCTCGCTGGTGAAGGTGGCGGCGAAGATCGAGCCGCCGGCTGAGCCAAAAGGCAACCTCACTCTCCTGCAGAGCAAGCTCGCGGTCGAATCCGTCCCACCCGCCACTTACCTCGAACTCGCCGGCCTCGCCAAAGAGGTCGTGCCCGAAACGGGCCAACTCAGCTTCTCCGCCGATTGGGCGGGAGAGAGCGAATCGACCTTGTTGCTCACCGTCCCGCCAGAGATCGACAGTGCCAAGCTCAAGCTCGGCGACTCATACCTGGCGACCGTCGAAATCACGGAGGACGGATCGCTCGAGCTCAAAGGCATCGCCAGCGACGAGCGCAGCAAAGGCGCCGACGATTCCGCCAGCGCCCAGGGTGACTTGAAACGCTAGGACGACCGCTGCCTCAGCCGCTGATCGGTGGGGCGGTCGCCTCCTCTATTCCCGCCGCGGCGAGTCGCGCGAGGACAGCGTCGAGCTTTGCCGTGTCGAGGTAGCCGTGTACCTCGACACCCTTTCCCCAGCGCAGCCTGATCCAGTGGGCGCCGTAATTCTCGTAGGCGGAGCCATCGGCGGCTCGGCCGCGGTCGGTCCACTCGATCGACACCGCCGTGTCCCAGGGCCAACCGCGGACCGCGACGTCGTGGATCTCGAACTCGATCTCCGGGATCAGGCGGTAGAGGCGTTCGAACCAGCGTTCAAACGCCTCCTTCGAGTGTCGTTCGCCGCCCAAGGCGCTCTCGCCGGCGAAAACGTGGCGGACGTCCTCGGCGAGGTCTTTGGTCGTTGACTGCCACTCGCCATCGCTCAGCGCGGCGAAGATGCCGCGGGCCTTGCGCTTGATGATTGCTCGGTAGATCACTTCCTCCCCCTCACTGCGCCCGGCCCGTGACCGGCGTCGTCTCGCTGATTCCGAATCGTTCATACAACCTCCGCAGTGGCGCTGGCGCCCACCAGTTCCACTTGCCGAGTAGCTCCATCAGCGAGGGCACGAGCAGGGCGCGGATGATGCTGGCGTCGATCAGCACGGCCAGCGCCGTACCGACCCCGTTCTGCTTGATGAAGATGATCTGCGAGGTGGCGAAGGCGCCGATCGCGACCGCAAAGAGCAGCGCCGCCGCGGTTACGATCCGCCCCGTGCGCTCGAGCCCGATCGCGACCGACTCCGAGTCCGAGGCACCGTTGTCGCGTGCCTCCTTGATCCGCGAGAGCAGGAAGACCGCGTAGTCGGTCGAGAGTCCGAAGGCGACGGCGAAGAGCAGGATCGGCATCGTCTGCTCGATCGCCCCGGTGCTCGTGTAATCGAGCAGGCTTTCGAAGCGGCCGTCCTGGAAGATCAGCACCAGCAACCCGAAGACGGCGCTGAGGTTGAGCACGTTCATGATCAGCGACTTGATCGGCAACACCACCGATCCGGTCATCAGGAAGAGGATCACGAGGGTTGCGATGACGATGATCGCGAAGGCGATCGGCAGGTGGCGGGTGAGGCTGTCCTGGAAGTCGATGAAATCGGCGGTTGCGCCGCCGACCAGGACGGTTGCCCCCGCCGGCGCTGGAACATCGCGCAGACGTTCCACCGTCGACTGGCTCGCCTCGATGGCGAAGGGATTCGCCGAGATCGCCTGGATCGCGGTCACGCCTCCATCCAAGGGCTGGGGCGGGGCGACTGCGGCGACGCCGGGCGTCCGGCGGACCTCCGCCACGAGCACGGCCGTCTGCTCCTGCGTGGCGCCTTTGACCGAGAGCCAGATGGGCGTCTCGCGGTAGGGCGGGAACTCGGCGCTGACCGTGTCGTAGGCCTGCCGCGCGCTCGCATCCTTCGGCAGTACCTCTGGGTCGACGGTGTTGAACTTGATGCTGAAGAAGGGGAGGCCCAGGACGATCAGGAAGAGGGCGCTGAGCGTCGCGATCGGCAGCGGCCGGCGCATGACGAGGCGCGAGAGCCGGTACCAGAAGCCGTGCTCATCAGTCCGCGTCTCGGCCTCGGCGCGGCGCTGCAAGAAACGCGGCGAGAGCGAATTGACCCGCGTCCCAAGCAGGGTCAGAACGGCGGGCAACACGGTCAGTGAGATCAGCGCCGCCAGCAGCACGACCAGCGAGCCACCCAACCCCATCGAGTAGAGGAAGCGCTGCGGGAAGACGAGCAGCGAGGCGAGCGCCGCGGCTACGGTCAGCGAGGAGAAGAAGACGGTGCGGCCTGCGGTGGCGAGTACGCGGCGCATCGCGGGCAGGCCGGGACCATCTTTGGCGATCTCCTCGCGGTAGCGGGAGACGATGAAGAGGCTGTAGTCGATCGCCAGGCCCAACCCCAGACCGGTGGTTAGGTTGAGGGCGAAGATCGAGATCGAGCCGAATTCGCTTGCGACGCGGAGGATGAGGAAGGTGCCGACGATCGCCAGCACCCCGATCATCACCGGCAGCAGGGCGGCGACCAGGCTGCGGAAGAAGAGGAAGGAGAGCAGGAAGAGCAGCGGGAAGGCGAGCAGCTCGGCCCGTTTCAGGTCTTCCTCGACCTGCTTGTTGACCTGCTCCTGCGCGACCGCGGCGCCGCCGACCGTGATCCCGGGACGGCCGGCGAGCTCGTCGGCGATCTCACCGCCGGCCGCCTGCCACTCCTTGTCGTCGATCGGCACGAGGGAGACGGCTAGGTAGGTCGAGTCGCCGTCTTTGGAGACGAAGTCGCGCGAGCGGGTCGTGTAGAAGCTGCTGACCGACTTGACGTCGACGCGAGCGGTCAGCTCGCGTTCCAGCGCGGCAATGCGTTTGCGGGTCGCGGGCTGGACGACTGGGGCGTCCTCGACAACAACCAGCACGGCGGGGATGCGATTGCCGGCGTCCTGCAGTTGCTCCCGCGCTTCGACCGCCTCGGTCGAGGGGTCGTCGGCGCCGTAGGGGTCGAGACGGTCGGCGACGGAGCCACCGAGTACGCCGGCGAGGAGGAAGAAGGCGATTGCGATCAGGCCGACGCGGCCGGGGCGGCGATCGGCGAGGCGGGCGAGTGCGTCAAACATCAGCTACTCCCTTCTCTCGTGCCGGGTCGAGCAGCTGGGCCTCCATCCGCTCGCACCATTTGGCGAACCAGTCGTTGAACTCGATCCCCGCCCGCAGCACCATCAGCGGAAAGGGGTCCTCGACGTTTTCCATCTTTTGCGGCTCCATCGAGCGCAGGCGCTCGCTCAGCTCGAGTCGTCGCTCGCGCATCGCTCGCAGCGTCTCGACCGCCTCGCCAGGCGCCAGCACCCCGGAGAAGAAAAGTTTCAGCAGCCCTTCTTCGCGCATCTCTGAAGCTTCGGGCGGCTCGCGCAGCCATTCCTTCAGCGCTGCTTCCCCGTCGGCGGTAATAGCGTATAGCGTCCGCTTGCGGTCCCCCTGCGAGGCATCGGTTCCCTCGACCAAGCCAGCCTCCGAGAGCTTTTTCAGCTCTGGATAGATCTGCCCGTAGCTGGCCGTCCAGAAGAAGCGGGTCGTATTGTCGACCGCCGCCTTGATCTCGTAGCCCGAGCGCGGCTCGCGCGAAACCATGCCGAGGATCACGTAGGCGGTTGGGCTCAATTCCATAGCTTCTAGATATATCCCACCGATATATCCCTAAGTGTGATTCCGCTCACTCAAATCGGGACGTGTCCGAGTTTTTGCGTCGCATGAGAAGCAAAAACTCGGACACGCCAGATCCTGGCGCGACTATCCTCGGTCGTTCATGGCTGAGCCCACCTCCGACATAGTGGTGATGAAGTTCGGCGGCACCTCCGTCGCCGGCGCCGAGGAGATCAAGCGCGCGGCACGGCGGATGGTCGCCGCCCGCGAGGCCGGCCACCGTGTCGTTGCCGTGCTCTCCGCCCGCGGCAAGACCACCGACGAGCTCGTCGCCCAGGCGATGGAGATATCTGAGCGCCCGGTGGCGCGCGAGATGGACATGCTCCTCTCGACCGGCGAGCGGATCTCCTGCGCGCTCTGCGCGATGGCGATCCACGACATGGGCCACAACGCGATCTCGCTGACCGGATCACAGGCCGGCATCGTCACCGACTCCTCCCACACCCGGGCGAAGATCATCGACGTCCGCGCCGAGCGCATCCGCGAGACCCTGGAGGGCGACAGGATCGTCCTCGTCGCCGGCTTTCAGGGCGTCTCCACCGAGAGCCAGGACGTGACCACGCTGGGCCGGGGCGGCTCCGACACGACCGCGGTCGCCCTTGCGGCGGCGCTCAGCGCCAGCGTCTGTGAGATCTACACCGACGTCGCCGGCGTCTTCAGCGCCGACCCGCGCATCGTCCCGGACGCGCGCAAGCTCACCGTCACCTCCTATGAGGAGATGCTCGAGATGTCGGCCTCGGGGGCAAAGGTGCTGCAGTTGCGCTCGGTCGAGTATGCGCGCAACAACGGCGTGCGCATCCACTGCCGCAGCAGCTTCGAGGACGGCCCCGGTACCCTCGTCGTCTCCGAAGAGGAAAGCGAGCAGCAGACCATGGAGCAACCCTTTGTGACCGCAGTGACCCACTCCGACGGCGAGGCGCGGGTGACGCTGACTGGGGTCCGCGACGAACCTGGTGTAGCCGGGCGGATCTTCACCGCGCTGGCGGCCGCCGGCATCAACGTCGACGTGATCATCCAGAACGAGCCGGTTGGCGACGACGCGCTGGCCGATCTCTCTTTCACCGTTGACCGCTCCGATCTGACCGGTGCGACCGACACGGTGCGCGAGCTTGACGTCAGCCAGGACGTGCGCACCGACGAGCGGATCGGCAAGGTCTCGATCGTCGGCGCCGGCATGCGCTCCCACCCCGGCGTCGCCGCCAAGGTCTTCGAGGTGCTGGGCGGCGAGGGGATCAACATCGAGATGATCTCCACCTCGCCGATCAAGATCTCCTGCGTCATCTCCGCCGACCGGGTCCCCGACGCGGTCCGCGCCCTGCACCAGGCCTTCGAGCTCGGCGAGGACGCGGTCAAAGCCGAGGACCCGATGGGCGCGGGACACCGTCCAACGGTCAGCGGCTGAGCCACGCCATACTCGGATGATGGCTGGCGACGGATACAGAGTCGGGGTTCTCGGCGCGACCGGGCTGGTCGGCACGACGATCCTCGAGCTGCTCGCCGACCGCCGCTTCCCGGCCTCGCAGGTAGTGCCCTTCGCCTCAGAGCGCTCTGCCGGCAAGTCGCTCGAGTGGGGCGATGAGCAGCTCGAGGTACGTCCTCTCAACGAGGAGACCATTCAGGGTCTGGACATCGTCCTCTCTTCGGCCGGGGGGGCGATCAGCGCCGAGTGGACGCCGAAGCTGGTCGATGCCGGCGCCGTCGTCGTCGACAACACCAGCTACTGGCGCATGCACGACGACGTGCCGCTGGTCGTCGCCGAGGTCAATCCCGACGACCTCGCCGGGCACAAGGGGATCGTCGCCAACCCCAACTGCTCGACCATGCAGATGGTCGTCGCGCTGAAGCCGCTCTACGACGCGGCGGGGATCGAGCGTTTGGTTATCTCGACCTACCAGGCGGTCTCGGGCACCGGCAAGGCGGCAATCGACGAGTTGACCGCGCAGTCTCGCGCTGCGCTCGACGGGGGCGACCCGGTCGCCTCGGTCTATCCGCACCAGATCGCCTTCAACGCCCTGCCGCAGGCGGGCAGCTTCCCCGACGGCGACGATCACACCGACGAGGAGCGCAAGCTGATCAACGAGACGCGCAAGATCCTCGGCGACGCGAAGATCCGGGTCAGCGCAACCTGCGTCCGCGTGCCCGTCGTCAGCGGCCATTCCGAGGCGGTCAACGTCGAGACCCGCGAGCCGCTCGACCCCGAGCGCGCCCGTGAGCTGCTCGCCGCCGCGTCGGGCGTGACCGTCCTCGACGACCCCGCCTCGGCGAGCTACCCGATGGCGATCGACGCCGCCGGCAAGGACGACGTCTTCGTCGGCCGCATCCGCCGTGACCCCGGCAACGAGCGTGCGCTCGACATCTGGGTCGTCTCCGACAACCTGCGCAAGGGCGCCGCCACCAACACCGTCCAGCTTGCCGAGCTGCTGGTAGAGCGGGACCTGCTCGGCTGACCTCAGCGAAGGGGGTCGGTCCAGCGCAGACCCTCGAAGCGGGTGAAGTCGGTGTCGTGAGAGCAGAGCTCGGCGCCGTGCTCGATCGCCAGGGCCGCGAGATGGGCATCGCTGGTCAGGTTGCCGCCCGTTCCGAGCGGCTCGAGCAGGCGCTGCAGTGTGGCGGCATGCTGATGGGTCGGATGGACCACTGCGGCGATCGGCTGACTGAGCCAGCTGTTGACGAATTCGAACGCCTTGGCGGGCGAGAGGGCGTTGCCAAAGGCAGCGGGGTTGGTCGAGATGCGGATGAAGCCGATCAGGGCCAGCCAGGCGAAGCCCACTTCCTCGGTCCCCGACAGCGTCTGCTCGAGCCACGAGCGGGCTTGCGCATTGTGGGGCGAAGTCTCGTCTGCCGTATAGAGGAGCAGGTTGACGTCTGGCAGCTTCACTTGCCCATTCGCATCTTGCGTATCGTCTCGGCGTCTTCGAGTTCGCCCGCAAGCTGCAGGGCCTTGACCAGGTTGACGCCGGGCCTCGCTTCCATCCGTTGAGCAGGGGGGAGTCGATAGGGCTTCGATTTCGCCCTCGCCTCGCCTCGCTCGAAGCCTCGCCGCACCGCCCCGTTCAGCGCCTCCTTGAAAGAGATGCCACGGTCGCGCGCCGCTTCCTTCAGCTTTGCGGCGACATCGGGATCGAGGGTGACCGTGGTGCGCATGCAAGCATCATAGCAGCAGGGCATGTGCTGTCATGATGTCTTGACCTTGGTTTCGCGGCTGAGCCGCCGAAGCGCAAACGGCGCCAGCAGGGTGGTGAGGATCGACATGCCCACCACCACACCGAAGAGTTCGGGGTCGACGACCCCCTCGGCGGCGCCGATCGAGGCGACGACGATGCCGACCTCGCCCCGCGGCACCATGCCGATGCCGACGATCCTCGCTTGCTCGCGCCCCAGCCCGCGCGCCGCCAGGTAGCTGGGGATCAACTTGGTGACGATCGCCAGCGCGGTGATCGTCACGAGCAGCAGCAGCGCGTGTCCGCCGAGCAGCGAGTCGAGGTTGAGCTCGATGCCGATGAAGGCGAAGAAGAAGGGGGGGAAGAAGGCGTAGAGCGGCTTCACCTCCTCCTCGATCGCGTTCTGGTCCTTGGTCTCGGCGACGATCATCCCGGCGAGGAAGGCACCGATCAGCGCCGCAAGTCCGATCTGGGCCGAGAAGGCGGCGAGGCCGAGGCAGAGGATCACCGCCGGCAGCAGCGGCGAGTCGGCGAAGCGCGGCGCGTCGAGTAGCTGAGGTCGCCGCTGCAGAAGCTGCGTTCCGCCCAGGGCGAAGAAAGCGACGAAGGCGATCGCGAGGGCGAGCGAGAGAGCGATGTTGCCGGCGTCGACCCCACCGTCGGCAGCCATCCCAACCGCCACTGAGAGCAGGATCAGGGCGAGGATGTCGTCGACGACGGCGGCGCCGAGCACGGTGCGGGCGGCGGCGCTGCGGGCGATGCCGAGATCGAGGAACGTCGCGGAGGTGATGCCGGCGCTGGTCGCGGCCAGCGCCGCGCCGAGGAAGACGCTGGTCTCGGTGCTCTCCCCGAGCACGACGCCGAGCCCGATCCCGCCCAGGAAGGGCAAGACGACGCCGGCGCTGCCGACCGTGATCGCGATCCGCCCGACCGTGCGCATCTCCGAGAGGCGCGTTTTCAGGCCGACCCAGAAGAGCAGGAAGACGACGCCCAGCTCGGAGAAGACCTCCAACACCTCGCCGGGCTCGACCCACCCCAACAGCGAGGGCCCTATCAGGACGCCCGCAAGGATCTCGCCGACGATCGCCGGCTGGCCGATGCGCTTGAAGACCTCGTCGCCGAGCTTGGCGGCGAGGAGGACAAGAAAGAGGTCGGTAAGGACCTCCGCCACGCCGCCCTAGGCGGTCGCCGGAGCTGCCAAGCGCTCCTCGACCCAGTCGGTCGAGGCGATGTGCTTGCTCATCCCGAGCTGCTTCGGCTCGGCGCCGAGGGCGAGGCCGACGAGCTGCGGCAGGTGCAGGACGGCGAGGCCGAGGTCACGGTTGACGACCTTGGCCGCCTCGGGCTGCTGCATGTCGAGGTTGAGGTGGCAGAGCGGGCAGGGGGTGACCAGGCAGTCGGCGCCGGCGTCGATCGCGTCGCCGACGTGGGTGCCGGACTGGCGCAGCGAGGTCTCGCGGTTCATCGTGATCACCGGGAAGCCGCAGCACTTGCGGGCGCCGTCGTACTCGACGACCTCGCCGCCGAGCGCTTCGATCACCTTCTCCAAATAGATGTCGCGGTCGGGGAACTCGTCGTAGCCGAGCCGCTCCTTTGGCCGCACCACGTAGCAGCCGTAGAAGGGGCCGACGCGGAGGCCGGACAGCGGCCGGGTGACCTGCTCGGCGAGCCGGTCGAGTCCGTAGTCCTCGACCAGCAGCCAGAGGAAGTTTTTGTTGGTGAAGCCGTCCTTGCCCTTCTCGTAGGAGAGGCCCTGGCCGCTCAGCACCTCGTTGATGTGGGCGCGATACGAGGAATCGGCATCCAATCGTTGTTGACACTCTGATTGGGCGCCCTGGCAGGTCGAGCAGATGTTCATCATCGCCAGCCCGGTCTGTTGGGCGAGGGCGAAGGTGCGGGCGTTGAGCGTGTCGGCGAGCTCCTGGTTGTGCTCGGCGATTACTCCGGCGCCGCAGCAGTTGGCGCGGTCGAGCTCGACCAGCTCGATCCCCAGTCGCTCGGCGACCAGCGCCATCGAGCCGTGCAGCTCGGTGGTGAAGCCGCGCGAGACGCAGCCGGGCCAGTAAGCGAGCTTCATGCAGTCTCCTCCTTCGCGGCCTTAGCCTCGTCCGCCAGTGCGGCGTCGGTCGGCTCGTCGGGCTCGGGCTCGACGTCCTCCTCGCCCTTGATGTAGATGTTGAATTCCTCGCGGTGCTCCTCGGCGTGCTTGTAGATCGCCTGGACCTCGTCCTGGGCGCCGTCGGGCAGCTTCGGGTGGATGCCGGGGATCAGCTTCGGCAGCGAGCGCATCTTGCCCGTGCGCAGGCCGCGGATCGCCGTCGGCAGTGAGCCGAGCATTTCCTTGATCGCCCGTTTGCTCGGTTTCAGCTTGCCTTTGAGGCCCGGGGCGAAGGACTCCTGGAGCAGCAGCGACTCGTCGAGCGTGCCCTTCTTCTCGATGATCTTGACGAAGGCGACCTCGTGGTCGTGGCCGCTGTTCGGATCTTCGATCCCCTCTTCGCCGGCTTTACGGCGCAGCCGCATGATCTGGTCCATCGGCGCCACGCCCTTGGGGCAGGCGTCGATGCAGCTGAAGCAGTGGGTGCAGTCGTAGATCCCGTGCGGGTCCTCGGCCAGGTCGTGTAGCCGCTCCACGGTCTCGCCATCACGTGGGTCGCCGACGAAGCGGTAGGCCTTGGCCAGTGCCGCCGGGCCGATGAAGTCGGGGTCCGCCTCCATCGAGAGGCAGGAGGAGACGCAGGCGCCGCACTGGATGCAGGCCATCGACTGGGTGATGTCGATCATCGACTCGGGCTCGACCACGTACTCGCGCTCAGGCGCCTCGCCGTGGGGGAGGAGCCAGGGGGTGACGCGGCGGATCTTGGTCCAGTGCGTCGACTCCATGTCGGTGATCAGGTCCTTGATCACGGGCATGTTCCCCATCGGCTCGACCACGATCGTGTTGTCGCCCTCGCCGACGCTCGCCATCTTGTCGGACAGCTCCTGCGCCTCGCCGATCTGGGTCTTGCAGCCGAGGCCGGACTGGCCGTTGATCTTCATCCCGCAGGAGCCGCAGATCGCCGCGCGGCACGAGCAGCGCACCGAGAGCGAGCCGTCCTCGCGGTCCTTGGCCTGGAGGATGCCGTCGAGGACCGAGAGCGAGGGGTCGAGGTCGACCTTGAACTCCTCCCAGTAAGCACCCTCGCCGCTCTCCGGCTGGTAACGGCGGACTTTCAGCGTGTAGGTGGCCATCTAGCGTCCTCTCAGTACTTTCGCTCTTCGGGTTCCCACTGGGTGATCGTCACCTCTGAGTATGAAAGCTCGGGCCCGTCGTCGCCCTGCTGCAAGTCGATGTGTTTGAGCCACTCCTCGTCGTTGCGCTCGGGGAAGTCGGTCCTGTACTGGGCGCCGCGGCTCTCCTTGCGCTCCAGCGCAGCGAGGCAGGTGCACTCGGCGTTGTCGAGCATGCAGCGGAGCTCGATCGCGCCCAGCAGGTCCTGGTTGAAGACGCGGCCCTTGTCGTCGATGTAGGCGGACTTGGCCTCCTCCTTCAGGCGGCGGACGATCTCCAGCGCCTCCTGGATGCCCGCCTCGTCGCGGAAGACGGCGACCTTGGCGTCCATCGTCTCCCCTAGCTCCTGCTTGATCTCCGAGACGCGCCGGCCCGAGCCCTTCTCGCGCGCCGTGATCGCGGCGATCTCGGCCTCCTCGGCCTCAAGCACCCCGCGCGAGGGACGTGAGCCCTCGATCCGCTTGGCGCGAGCGGCGGCGTCGACGCCGGAGCGTCGGCCGAAGATCAGCGTGTCGAGCAGCGAGTTGGCGCCCAGCCGGTTGCCGCCGTGCACCGAGACGCAGGCGGTCTCGCCGGCGGCGTAGAGGCCGGGGACGTCGGTGCGCCCGTCGACGTCGGTCTTGACGCCGCCCATCGTGTAGTGGTTGCCCGGCTTGATGTGGATTGGTTCCTTGGTGATGTCGACGCCCGCGAAGTCCTGGCCGACGAGGACGATCTCGCGCAGCGCCTCGTGGATCCGCTTCTTCGGCACCACGGTGATGTCGAGCGCGACCGTGCCGTCGGGGAAGCCGCGGCCCTCGTTGATCTCGGTCTGCTCGGCACGGGAGACGACGTCGCGCGAGGCGAGTTCCATCTTGTTCGGCGCGTAGCGCTCCATGAAGCGTTCGCCCTTTGCGTTGAGCAGGTGGGCGCCCTCGCCGCGGGCGCCCTCGGTGATCAGGAAGCCCTTGCCCGCCAGCGTCGTCGGGTGGTACTGGATCATCTCCATGTCCATCAGCTTGGCGCCGACCCGGTAGGCCATCGCGATGCCGTCGCCGGTGCAGATCAGGGCGTTGGTGGTCGGCTTCCAGGCCTGGCCGTTGCCACCGCAGGCGAGGATCACCGCCTTTGCCGTGAAGAGCTGCATCGAGCCGTCGGCGATGTTGCGGGTGACGACGCCGCAGCACTCGCCCTGCTCGTCGATCGCCAGCGCCGTGCAGAACCACTCCTCGTAGCGGGCGACGTCGTCGGAGTACTTCATTAGCTGCTCGTAGAGCACGTGCATGATCGCCTGGCCGGTGATGTCGGCGACGTAGTAAGTGCGGGCGGCAGAGGCGCCGCCGAAGGCGCGGGTGCCGAGCTTGCCTTCCTCGTTGCGGTGGAAGGTGACTCCGAGGTGCTCGAGGTGGAGGATCTCCTCCGGCGCCTCTTCGCACATGATCGAGATCGCGTCCTGGTCGCCCAGGT
This sequence comes from uncultured Solirubrobacterales bacterium, assembly GCA_963824215.1. GTDB lineage: Bacteria > Actinomycetota > Thermoleophilia > Solirubrobacterales > 70-9 > VRUE01. Next base: position 988,775 of record CAWGOE010000001.1, read on the forward strand.
AGTCGGAGCCCTTGACCGTGTCGAAGGCGTGCGACTCCCAGGAGTCACCCGGGTTGAGCGCGGCGTTGATCCCGCCCTGGGCGGCATTGGAATGCGAGCGCACCGGGTGGACCTTGCTCAGGATCCCAACCGATACCCCTTGCTCGGCGGCGGCCAGGGCGGCCCTCTGCCCGGCCAGACCGGCGCCGATTACCAGTACGTCATGCGTAGGCACGAGCGCGGACTCTATAGCGCCGAAATCCGACCCCGCGGTCGGATTTCGGGAAGCGCATCCGACATTCACCACCCCCTAGTGGGGTCAATGTCGGATGCGCTCGGTCGAGCTGCAGCGATGCTTACAGCCAGCGCTCGTCGAGGCGACGGATCGCCGCCTCTGAGAGGAGGATGCCGTCGGCGACCGTGTCGAAGTTGACGTTCTCGGCGAGGTCGTGCCACCAGTGGTAGTTGGCCGGCTGCTTGAGGTCCGTGCAACTGGCGATTACCGCGGTCTCATAGCCCGCGGCCAGCGACTCGAGCCCGTCGGTGCCGTTGCGCAGGCGCAGGTTGGGGAAGAGGTCGATGCCGAGCTCCCCGGCGAGGCCGTCCATAAGGGCAAGCGCCCGTGAGGGGTACTCGCGCATCTTGAGGAAACCCTCGCCGCGCAGGACCAAGAGGTGCGGTGATCCGGTCGACTCAAGGCAGATAAAGAAGGTGCTCTCGCGCGGCAGGTCAGGGAAGTGGCGCTCACCGAAGGCTTTGATCCCCTCGCTGAAGGACTCCTCCGAGCCGACCGAGAGCAGGATCACCCGCAGGTTCTCGGGCGGCTGCTCGATCAGCTGCTCAGCCAGCGCCAGCAGGGAGACGACAGCGGTGCCGTTGTCGTTGGCGCCGGGGACGACTTCGCGCGCCCCGATCTCGGCCATCGCCGCCGCCGAGCCGAGACCGAGGAAGACGCCGAGCTTCGTCAGTAGACGTCTGCCGCTGAGCGCGCCGAGCGCCGCCAGCACGGGGCCACCGAGGACCGGCGCCATCAGCGGTGGGCTGGTGTCGCTGCGCTCGATCATCCCCAGCCGGTCGGCGATGTTGGGCAGCTCGGGATGGAAGACGACGCCCGAGTGGGCGGCGTCGTGGTGGGCGATCAGCACCGCGGTCCGCTCAGCCTCCGCCGGGCCGAGCTCGCAGACGACGTTGTAGGTGGTGCGGCGCGGGAGGAAGCGCCGCAGATGGCGCTTGCCGGGTGGAAAGTCGGAGGCCATCCCCGCCGCCCCGGCCCCCGCGATCGCGCCACCAAGCAAGCGCTTGCCCCGTAATCCCAAGATCCCCCCGAGCACTCCCAGCGCAGCGCCGATCCCCAGCGGCCACCAGTAGGTGCCGTGCGCATCCTCAGCCTCGATCCGCGCCTCCGCCCCCAGCTCCCCGAACCGCTCCACCACCCACTCAGCAGCCCGCCGCTCCCCCTCCGAAGCAGAAGGCCGCTCAATCCGCTCAAGCTCCTCCAACCAGCCACGGAGCTTTTCCTTGTCCATCGACATCGCCCCCGAACTTATACGGGGAGGTCCGGGTGGGGGTGAAACGTCTTGTACTTTTTCGTCAGGGGCACCGGGCGACAGCCGAAAGGCGACCCACCGAAAAAGTTAAGTGGAACCCCCACCCGGACCTCCCCGTACCATTGAGGCCTAATGCTCGGCGGCAAACCAATCACCCTCTTCCACGTCCGCGGAATCCGCATAGCCGTCGACTGGTCCTGGTTCCTCGTCCTCTTCCTCGTCATCTTCTGGCTCTCACAGTTCTACGGCGACGTGCTCGGCGAGAGCAGCTCGGACTCGGCGCCCTTCCTGCTGGCGGTCCTCAGCGCTATTGGCTTCTTCGGCTCGATCGTCCTGCACGAGCTCGGCCATGCCTTCGTCGCGATTCGCAACGGGATCGGCATCTCCAGCATCCAGCTCTGGATCTTCGGCGGCATGGCGCGGATGAACCGCGAATCCGACAGTCCGGCGACGGAGTTCAAGGTGGCGATTGCCGGCCCGCTCGTGACTCTGGCGATCGTCGTCGTGCTGAGCGCGGTGGGCATCGCCGCCGCCGGCTGGGAGGAGTTTCGCAAGGCGGCATTGGTCGAGAGCGACGCCGGCACCTCCGGGGTGCTCGCGATGGTCGCCTGGCTGGCGATGATCAACCTCTTGGTCCTCGTCTTCAACCTGCTGCCCGCCTTTCCGATGGACGGCGGCCGGATCGTGCGGGCGATTGCCTGGTGGCGGACGGGCAACCGCACCTCGGCGACCCGCTTCGCTGCCAAACTGGGCCGCGGCTTCGCCTGGCTCTTCATCGCCGGCGGCCTCCTGCTCGTCCTCGACGGCTACGCCTTCAGCGGCATTTGGCTGGCTTTGATCGGCTTCGTGATCAACGGCTCCGCCCGCGCGGCAACCGCCCAGACGGCAATCACCAGCGGCATCAGCAAGCTCACCGTCTCCGACGTCATGGACCGGGAACCGGTCGCGATCCCCGACCAGCTCAGCGTCGAGCAGGCGCTCGACGAGTACTTCCTCCGCTATCGCTGGCCCTGGTTTCCTGTGGTCGACGCCGCTCAGCGTTTTGTCGGTCTCATCGTCCGCGACAAAGCCGACGAGGTACCGGAGACCTCCCGCACGACCTCACTCGTCTCCGACCTCCTCGAGCACGACGACGGCACCTTCCAGGTCCGCGACGACGCCCCCCTCGACACTCTGTTGGCGAATCGCGCCCTACGCCGTTTTGGAGCCGTAATGGCGGTAGATGCCGACGGCAGGCTCAGCGGGGTCATAACCGCTGAGCAGGTTGGGCGCGCTCTGCGGGACGCCGTTAGCTGACCTGGTGGCGATCGATGATGCGGCCGAAGTCGGTTCCCGCTGGCAGCGTCCCGAAAGCATTGCCCCAATCGCCAGAGAGGCGGGAGGCGCAGAAGGCGTCGGCGACAGCGGGGTCGCCATAGCGGACAAGCAGCGACGCCTGCAGGGCTAGCGCCATCCGCTCGACTATGCGCCGGGCGCGGGCCTCGATCGTCTCGATGTCGCCCGGGATCTCAGCCCGCAGCGCCGAGACATAGGCGTCGAGTTTCGGTTCGGCGCCGGCCCCCTCAAGCACCTCAGCAAAGAAGGCATCGACCGAGGTCGGGTTCTTGACCATCGCCCGCAGCACGTCGAGACACTGCACGTTGCCCGAGCCCTCCCAGATCGAGGCCAGGGGCGCCTCGCGGTAGAGGCGCGGCATCCCCGACTCCTCGACGTAGCCGTTGCCGCCGAGGCACTCCAGGCACTCGACTGCGTGCCAGGGCTGCCGCTTGCAGAGCCAGTACTTGAGCACTGCGTTGGCGAGGCGGCGGAACTCGGCCGCCTCCCCGTCGCCGGCGGCGACCTCGTCGTAGGCGCGGGCGAGGCGCATCGCGGCGATCGTCGCCGCCTCGGATTCGACACAGAGGTCGGCGAGCACGTTGCGCATCAGCGGCTGGTCGATCAGCTCTTTGCCGAAGGCGGCGCGCTGATTGACGTGGTTGAGCGCCCCCGCGACCCCGGCGCGGTAGCCGGTCGCGGCGCCGATCACGCAGTCGAGGCGGGTGTGGTTGACCATCTCGATGATCGTCGGCACGCCGCGACCCTCCTCGCCAACCATGCGCGCCCAAGCACCGCGGAACTCGAGCTCTGAGGAGGCGTTGGAGCGGTTGCCGAGCTTGTCCTTGAGCCGCTGGATCTGGAAGGCGTTGCGCTCGCCGTCCGGCGTCCAGCGCGGCATCAGGAAGCAGGAGATGCCCGAGTCGGTCTGGGCGAGGACGAGGAACGCGTCGCACATCGGCGCCGAGCAGAACCACTTGTGGCCGACCAGCTCGTACTCCGCTCCGGGACCACCACCGTTCAGGGGAGTGGCGGTGGTCGTGTTGGCGCGGACGTCGGAGCCGCCCTGCTTCTCGGTCATCGCCATTCCGCAGAGCGCGCCGCGCTTGCGCTCGGCCGGCAGCGAACGCTCGTCGTAATCAAGCGAGAGGAAGCGCGGTTCCCACTCCGTCGCCAGCTCAGGCTGCTTGCGCAGCGCCGGGATCGCCGAGTAGGTCATCGAGATCGGGCAGCCAACGCCGCTCTCGGCCTGCATCAAGAGGGTGAACATCGTGGCGCGGGCGACGTGGGCTCCCGGCCCGGGCTCGCGCCAGGGCGCCGCGTGTAGGCCGTGGTCGACCCCGATCCGCATCAGTTCATGCCAGGAGCTGTCGAACTCCACCTCGTCGATGCGGTGCCCGTAGCGGTCGTGCGTGCGCAGCTCGGGCTTCTTCTCGTTTGCCTCGAAGCCCCAGCGGATCGTCTGTGAGGAGCCGCAAATCGCGCCGAGCTCGCGCGCCTTTTCCTCGGCCCAACCGGCGCCCTCACGGTGCAGCGCCTCGACCAAGACGCGATCGCAGTCGAACGAGTTGTAGTCCTCCAGCGGGGTCGCCTGGTTGAAGACCTTGTGGGTGCTGCTCGACTGGCGCTCGACGGTGGCCATCACCCGAATTGTCGCATCGATAGCATCGCCGCGCCGATGACGCCGGAGAAGATCTCAGTCCAGAACCCGATCGTCGAGCTCGACGGCGACGAGATGACCCGGATCATCTGGTCGTTCATCAAGGAGCAGCTGATCCTGCCCTACCTGGATCTGGAGCTGGTCTATTTCGATTTGGGAATCGAGAGCCGCGATGCCAGCGAGGATCGGATCACGGTCGAAGCGGCGGAGGCGATCAAGCGGCATGGCGTCGGCGTCAAGTGCGCGACGATCACTCCCGACGAGGCTCGGGTCGAGGAGTTCGGCTTGAAGGAGATGTACCGCTCGCCGAACGGCACGATCCGCAACATCCTCGGCGGCGTCATCTTCCGCGAGCCGATCGTTATCTCCAACATCCCGCGCTTGGTGCCGGGTTGGACTAAGCCGATCGTGATCGGCCGCCACGCCTTTGGCGACCAGTACCGGGCGACCGACATGGTCGTCCCCGGCGAGGGCACGCTGACTCTCACCTACACCCCCAAAAACGGCTCTCAACCGGTCGAGCTTGATGTTTACGACTTCCCCGGCGGCGGCATCGCGATGGCCATGTACAACCTCGATGACTCGATCCGCGATTTTGCCCGCGCCTCGATGCGCTACGGCCTCGACCGTGGCTATCCGGTCTATCTCTCGACCAAGAACACGATCCTCAAGCGCTACGACGGTCGCTTCAAGGACCTCTTCGCCGAGGTGTATGAGGCCGAGTTCAAGCCGGAGTTCGAGGCAAAGGGGATCTCCTATGAACACCGGCTGATCGATGACATGGTCGCCGCCGCGCTGAAGTGGGAAGGCGGCTACGTCTGGGCCTGCAAGAACTACGACGGCGACGTGCAGTCAGACACGGTTGCCCAAGGATTTGGCTCGCTGGGGCTGATGACGAGCGTGTTGATGAGCCCCGACGGCAAAACGGTCGAGGCCGAGGCGGCGCACGGCACGGTGACCCGTCATTTCCGCCAGCATCAGGAAGGCAAGCCGACCTCGACCAACCCGATCGCTTCGATTTTCGCCTGGACGCGCGGGCTCGCCGCCCGCGGTCGGCTCGACGAGACTCCGCAGGTGTCACGGTTCGCCGCGACGCTCGAGCAGGTTTGTATCGAGACGGTTGAGAGCGGCAAGATGACCAAAGATTTGGCCCTCCTGATTGGGCCCGACCAGCAGTACCTCACCACGCAGGAGTTCCTCGCCGCGATCGACGAGCGACTTCAGCGCGTCATGGCCGTCTAGGCCTCACACCTTCCCAAACCACAACTTCAGGAGACGAATACGTGAGCACCCCCGTCAAAGTCACCGTAACCGGAGCCGCCGGCCAGATCGGCTACGCATTGCTCTTTCGCATTGCCAGCGGTCAGATGCTCGGGTCTGACACCCCCGTTGAGCTGAGCTTGCTCGAGATCCCCGACGCGGTCAAAGCCGCGGAGGGCACCGCGATGGAGCTCGACGACTGCGCTTTCCCGCTACTGCGCAAGATCGACATCTTCGATGACGCGAAGCCGGCGTTCGATGGCTGCAACGTCGGTCTTCTGGTCGGCGCCCGCCCGCGCGGCCCGGGCATGGAGCGCGCCGACCTGCTCGAGGCCAACGGCGGCATCTTCAAGCCGCAGGGCGAAGCGATCGCCGCCGGCGCGGCCGACGACGTGCGGATTCTCGTGGTCGGCAACCCAGCAAACACCAACTGCCTGATCGCGATGTCGAACGCCGACGGCGTGCCGCGCGAGCGCTTCACCGCGATGATGCGCCTCGATCACAACCGGGCGACTGCGCAGCTCGCTAACAAGCTCGGCAAGCCGCTCTCGAGCGTCAGCAACATGACTGTCTGGGGCAATCACTCGACCACTCAGTACCCGGACCTGGTCAACGCCAAGGTCGACGGCGCAAGCGCTTGGGAGACGGTCGACGACGAGGCTTGGATCGGCGAGGAGTTCATCCCGCGGGTTGCCAAGCGCGGCGCCGAGATCATCGATGCCCGCGGCGCCTCCAGCGCTGCCTCTGCCGCCAACGCGGCGATCGACCACGTCCGCGACTGGGTGCTCGGTACGCCCGAGGGCGACTGGGTCTCGATGGGTGTGCCGTCGAACGGCTCCTACGGGATCGAGGAGGGCGTCGTAGCCGGCCACCCGTGCAGCTGCTCTGGCGGCGAGTGGAAGGTGGTCGAGGGGTTGGACGTCCCAGACTTCTCCCGCCCCCGAATCGACGCCAGCATCAAGGAGCTGAAGGAAGAGCGCCAGTCAGTCAGCCAGCTGGGTCTCGTCTAGAGCCGGTCCGGGTAGGGCTGAAACGTCTTGTACTTTTTCGTCGAGGCGTTCGGGCGTCAGCCCGACCGCGATCCACCGAAAAAGTTAAGTGAAAGCCCTACCCGGACCGGCTCTTAGAGGGCGCCTACTTCCCGGGGTAGTACTGGCGCCCTCTCTTGGAGACCCGCCCCTCTTTCTCAAGGTCACCGAGGACCCGGTAGAGGTAGTTGGGCTTGATTTTCAACTGTTTGGCGATGTCGGAGGCGCTGATGCCTGGGTTGCCCTCGACCAGCGCGACAGCCTGGTCGGCGCGGGTGCCCTTGCGGCGACGCCTTTTTTTCGGACCGGCAGCTTTCGTGCCTGAGCCACGCGGACGGCCGGGCCCACGGCCGGTGCGGCTCGTGACTTTCCCGCCCAGCTCGGCGAGGGCGCGCTCAAGGCGCTTGCGCTCGTCGTCCAGCTCGGCAAGGCGCTTCTTGACCAGGTCCCGAGCCTCGTCGAGTACGTGAGTGGTGCTTGGCATCTCGTTCCTTTCGTCCGGTCCGTATTCCCGGCCGGATCACTGAGGGGAGTTACGTACCGCAGTGTTGCACAGTCAAATGTGACGTACGAACAAGGACTGGACATATTGCCCCACCACTACCTGACTACTTAGGTGGGACACAGGTTTGAGTGCGTGTGTCAAGCGGCGCGTTCGGCTTGTCGCTCAGGTGAGATACGCACTACGTTGTGGGCAAGGCCCACCTTCTCCATAGTGGCGATGATCAGCGCCGAGGGATCAAGCTCCCAGCGCTTCAATCCGTGTACTGCAGAGCGGGGGAAAGCGTGGTGATTGTGATGCCAGGACTCGCCCAGCGACGGTAGCGCCAGCCAGAAGACGTTGGTCGAATGATCATCGGTAGCGAAACGCCTGCTGCCAAGGAAGTGGCAGACGGAATTGACGCTCCAGGTGATGTGGTGGACGAAGAAGACTCGCACCAGACCGCCCCAGAGCAGCCCGGTCGCCGCACCGGCCAGCGTGCCGCTGACCATGTACCCAGCAACGGCAGGTAAGGCCAAGCCGGCAAGGACCAGTGGGACGAACTGACGGCTGATCGTCCGCATCCCATCGTCTTCGTAGAGATCCCTTGCATATCGCTTCCAGTCGGCCCGTCCTTGGGTGGACATCAGCCAGCCGGTGTGAGCGTGCCAGAGGCCCATAAACACCCCGCGGAATCCACCATCGTGTCCCACATGGGGACTGTGCGGATCGCCGTCTTCATCGGTGTGGGCGTGGTGCTTGCGATGGTCGGCGACCCAGGAGATCACGGGGCCCTGTACCGCCATCGAGCCGAGTACGGCAAAGAGGTATTCCAGGGGCTTCGGCGTCTGAAAGGAACGGTGGGTGAGCAGACGGTGGAAGCCAACCGTGATCCCAATCGCGGTCAGCAGGTACATCACAGAGGCGATCACGAGGTCAGCCGGCGTGACCAGGCGATTCCAGAAAAGCGCGGCAGCAGCGATCGTCGCCGCGAAGGGGAGGATGATCGCGCCGAGGTTGGCGATCTTCTCGGCTTTGCCCATCTCAGTGTGCACACGGCAACTTTAGGCTGTGTTCGATGGGATATTTTAGGCTTAAGGCCAATTCATATGGCAATTTCTTGTTAGATAGATGACAATTCCTGCCGAAATGGAGACGGGTCGGACTCTCCCGCCAGCCGTTGCGGACGTGATCGAGCCCGAGCTCGATGCCGTCACCGCCGAGATCCTTGCCGCGATCGCCAAGGACGTGCCCGGCTACGCCCGTCCGCTGGAGGGAAATTTCGGCCGGGGCGTGCGCCGGGGGGTGAGCGAGGCTCTGCGGCAGTTCGTCGCGCTGATTCGCGACCCGGATAGCGGTCGCGGGGTTGGCCGCGATGTCTACGTGGAGCTCGGGCGAGGAGAGTTCGGGCAGGGCCGGACGTTGGACTCGCTGCAGGCTGCCTATCGCGTCGGCGCTCGAGTTGCCTGGCGGAGGATCTCTGCTGCGGGACGCCGGGCGAACCTCGACGCCGAGGTGCTCAGTCTGCTCGCCGAGTCGATCTTCGCCTATATCGACGAGCTCTCGGCCGATTCGGTCGAGGGCTACGCCGAAGCTCAGGCCGAGCTCGAGGACCAGCGTCGCCGCCGCGCCCGCGATCTGGCCGCGCTGCTCGTGCGCGAGCCCCCCGCCGAGCTGGCCGACGTACGCAGTGCAGCAGAGCTCGCTGCGTGGGCTCTGCCCAGGAGGGTCGCGGCGCTAGCGTGCGACAAAGAGGAGCTCGGCGCCCTCGCGCGCCGATTGCCGGCGGACTCGCTGTCGACGGTTTTGGAAGGCAGCGGCTGCATTCTCTTCCCCGACCCGCCCGGGCCCGGGCGGGTCGACCTGCTCGAACGCGCCGCCGGCCAGGTCACCCTGGCCCTTGGGCCAGAAGGCGCCCTCGGCGACCTGCCCGAGTCCTGGTCGCTGGCGAAGACGACGCTACGTGCCGCACATGCCGGAGCGGCGCCTTCCACTGGGCTGTGCCGCGCCGACAAGCACTTGGCCGACCTCCTGCTGTTCGAGGGCGACGCCCTGGTCACCCGCATCGCGGCCCGCCGCCTGGCGCCGCTTGACCAGCTGACCGAGAAGGCGAGCGAGCGGATGAGCGAGACCGCCGTCGCTTACGTTCGGCACGGTGGCAACGCGGTGGCGATGGCCGAAGAACTCCACGTTCATGCTCAGACCGCCCGCAACCGAATTGGGCATCTGCGTGAGCTGTTTGGCGACCAGCTCGACGATCCCGATGCCCGCTTCGAGCTGGAGATCGCGTTGCGGCATCGGCGTGGGGCGGTCACGGCGGTGTCCTCTCGCCGGAATTGATGTAGCACGCGCTTCGCAGCGCTTGGCCTTGGTGGCAGGAATGGCTTGGATCGCGATGCTCGCGTTCGCGCTCCTCGACCTCTACGGTCGGCGGCGCTTCTTGGGCAACGCGCAGAAAGACGACGCCCCGATAGGAGAGGAAACGCCGTAGTCGGGGTGGCGTGAGATCGTTCCGGACGCCGATGAACGCCAGTGAAAGGATTCAAGTGAACACCATCCCACCGCGAAGCGAATCGCGTTCGTTCAGTCTTGCTGGCACAGGGATATCGTCGACCAGTGCCGGGCGCCTTCGAGCTACCGCTTCACGCGAAGAAGCTGGCGCGCAGTGGCCGCTACCGGGCGATCGTCGCCGCGGGTCTAGTTGTCGATGGGGGGATCTACCGCCATGAGTTCGTCGCCGAGGCGGTGATCAATGGACTGATGAGCGTGCAGCTCGATACCGACGTGCCAGTTATCTCCGCGGTTTTGACCCCGCACAACTTCCACGAGCACGAGACCCATCAGTCCTTCTTCTCGGAGCACTTCAATGTCAAGGGTCGTGAGGCTGCGCGGGCGTGCGCAAGCACGATCGAGGCCTTGGCAGAGCTCTCGGCGGCAGCTTGAACGCAGCCCCTAGGAGCTGCGCTTCCTGGGCAACGTGCGGAAGACGACGTCCCAGATGGGGGAGGAGACGCCGTAGCCATAGCTGTGGTCCTGGAAATGGTGCCGCATGTGCTGCTCGCGCAACCGCTTGCCCAGATCCGACTTGGGCACGAAGTGATGCACGTAGTAATGCGTGTAGTCGTAGAAGAGGTAGCCAGCGATAAAGCCGCCGAAGAGCGGGTAGGCGGCCGGCGTGCCGAAGAGGAGGGTGAAGGCGAAGAAGAAGAGCGCGGCGAGCGGAATCGAGACCGCCGGCGGCATCACCAGCCGCAGCTTGTCGTTGGGGTGGTCGTGATGGATGCCGTGGATGATGAAGTGCATGCGCCGCCCGAAGGTGTTGTCGGGCTCCCAGTGGAAGATCAGCCGGTGCAGCCAGTACTCGGTCAGGGTCCAGATCCCGACTCCCCCGAGCGTCAGCAGCGCCATCTCCCACGCCGCCTGGCCGCGGTCGGCGCCCAGCCACTCCATCACGACGATCACGGGCACGAAGATGACCGCCGGGATCGAGGGGTGGACCCGCGAGAAGAAGTTGAGGAATTCGCTCTCAAACAGCTGCGGCGAGTCCGCGAGCTTGTTGGTGCGGTCGTGAGCCTCCATCTTTCGCCAATGCTAGCGCTCGCCAAAGCCGACTCCCGCAAGACGCGGGGAAGATGTGAAGAGCCTGTGTCGAGAATGTTGCGCTTTGCGGAGTCAGGCGTCACGGAAGTGCAACGGCCTTGCCAATATGCCCGCCGTGCCGCGCAAGCCCAAGCCCCCGACCTGCGAGCAGTGCTACTTCCGCAAGAAGCAACTCTGCGCGCTCCAGCTCGAGGAGCCCTGCGCCACCTTCCGGCCCAATCGCCCCGAGGGCCTCGTTCCGCCCAGGCAGCCGGTCTTGCTCATGCGGCCTCCGCGCTGGGCAAATCAGACACAGCCGGCATAACCCCGGACGCCCTCTCGTGGCGGCTATGTTTTGCGCCTATGTCTGAACGGGATGTGTTCGCAAACTTCGCACGCATGCGCAGGGAGATGGACCAGATGCTTGGGGGAGCTTGGGGGCGCGCGACCTACGTAAGCAGGAGAAGTACGGGGTTCTCACCCAACGTCGACGTCTACTACTGCGGCGACCCGCAGAGAGCTGTTGTGAAGGTGGATCTGGCGGGGGTCGACCTCGACCAGGTCGGAATCGAGGTCAGCGGGCGGCAGCTGGCGATCGTCGGCGAACGGCCGGTGCAGGAGACGGAGGGACGGGTCTATCAGCAGGTGGAGATCCCCTCAGGCCCGTTCCGCCGCGTGGTCGAGCTGCAGGTCGATGTCGACGCCGACCAGGCCAAGGCGACCTATGAAGATGGCGTGCTGCGAATCGACCTGCCGCTGCGCGACCCCTCGCAGACGACCCGCCGGGTGCCGATAGGAAGGGACTAGTGGTGCCGATGGAGAGCTCGCCGGTGCTCGAAGTCGTCGAGTCCGAGCTCGACGCCGAAGACGCGATCCGCGCCAACCAGCCGCTGCCCGACGCCCTTCCGGTCTTGCCGTTGCGCGAGACCGTCACTTTCCCAGAGACCCTGACCCCGCTCGCCGTCGGCCAGGAGCGCTCGATCAAGCTGGTCGACGACGTTCTTGGCGCCAACCGGATGCTGGCGATGGTCGCCGCCCGCGATCCCGATGACGAGGAGCCGGGCCCCGACGGGCTCTACGACGTCGGCGTCGTCGGCATCGTCGCCCGCATGCTCAAAGTCCCCGACGGGACGCTGCGCATCCTCGTCCAGGGCACCCAGCGGGTGCGACTCGGCCCCTATGTCGCCGAGGAGCCCTACCTGGTGGCGCGGATCGCCGAGCTGCCCGACGTGGTCGACGAGGGGCCCGAGCTGGAGGCCCTGACGCGCAATGTTCAGCGCACCTTCTCGGAGATCGTCGAGCACATTCCCTACCTGCCCGAGGAGCTGCAGATGGCGGTGGCCAACATCGAGGACCCCGCCGCCCTCGGCCACCTGATCGCCGGCGCCCTGCGGATCTCGACCGAGGAAAAGCAAGAGCTGCTGGAGGAGGTCGACATCGCTGCCCGCCTGCGCCGGCTCTCGCAGATCCTCGCCCGCGAGCTCGAGGTGGTTCAGCTCGGCAGCCAGATCCAGTCCCAGGTGCAGTCCGAAGTCGACAAAGGCCAGCGCGAGTTCTTCCTGCGCCAGCAGATGAAAGCGATCCAGGACGAGCTGGGGGAGGGGGACGAGCAGCAGGCCGAGGTCAACGAGCTGCGCGACCGGCTGGCAGAGGTGAAGCTGCCCGAGCACGCCCGCAAGGCGGCCGAGCGCGAGCTCTCGCGGCTGGAGAAACTGCCGCCGGCGGCGGCCGAGCACGGCGTCATCCGCACTTACCTCGAGTGGCTGGTCGAGCTGCCCTGGGCCAAGGAGACCGAGGACAACCTCAACATCGCCCACGCCCGCGAGGTTCTTGACGCCGACCACTACGACCTGGAGAAAGTCAAGGACCGCATCCTCGAGTACCTGGCGGTGCGCAAGCTGAAGCCGGACTCGCCGGGCCCGATCCTCTGCTTTGTCGGACCGCCCGGCGTCGGCAAGACCAGCCTCGGACGCTCGATCGCCAAGGCGCTGGGGCGCGAGTTCGAGCGCATCTCGGTCGGCGGAGTCCGCGACGAGGCCGAGATCCGCGGCCACCGCCGCACCTACATCGGCGCGATGCCGGGCGTGATCATCCGCGCCCTGCGCGACGCCGGCTCGCGCAACCCCGTCTTCATGATCGACGAGATCGACAAGATGGGCGCCGATTTCCGCGGCGATCCTGCCTCGGCGATGCTCGAGGTGCTCGACCCAGCGCAGAACGACAGCTTCCGCGACCACTACCTCGACCTCGAGTTCGACCTCTCCGAAGTTCTCTTCATCGCCACCGCGAACATCCTCGACACGGTCCCGGGCCCGCTGCAGGATCGCATGGAGACGATCGAGCTGGCCGGCTACACGCTGGAGGAGAAGCGCCACATCGCCCGCCGCTACCTGGTCCCCCGTCAGATCGAGGCGAACGGTCTGAAGCCCTCGCAAATCGAGTTCTCCGACTCGGCCCTGACCGCGATCATCGAGGAGTACACGCGTGAGGCTGGCGTTCGCAACCTCGAGCGGCAGGTCGGCACGATCTGCCGCAAAGTCGCCCGCGATGTCGCCGAGGGCAAGGGCAAAGGCAAGGTCAAGGTCTCGGCCAAGCGGTCGCGCGAGTTGCTCGGTCGCCGCCGCTACTTTGCCGAGCAGCGGCGCCGCACCAAGGTTCCCGGCGTTGCCACCGGGCTCGCTTGGACTCCCACCGGCGGCGATGTGCTTTTCATCGAGGCGACCGCGATGCCGGGCTCGGGCAAGCTGACGATCACCGGCCAGCTCGGCGACGTGATGAAGGAGTCGGCGCAGGCGGCGCTCTCCTACGTGCGGGGCCACTGGCGCGATATCGCGTCCGATCTCGACGAGGGCTGGTTCGCAGAGCACGACATTCACATTCACGTGCCGGCCGGGGCCGTGCCCAAGGACGGCCCTTCGGCCGGCGTGGCGATGACGGTGGCGCTGGCGTCGTTGATCTCGGGCCGGCCGGTGCGCAACGATGTCGCGATGACCGGAGAGGTCACCTTGACCGGCCAGGTGCTGCCGATCGGCGGACTCAAGGAGAAGTCGCTGGCCGCCCAGCGGGCCGGGATCAAGCGCGTGATCGTGCCCAAGCGCAACGAAGGCGACGTGGCCGAGATCCCCGAGCACGAGCGCAGCGAGCTGGAGTTCGTCTACGTCGACGAGGTCTCGCAGGCGATCGACGCCGCGCTCAAATAGCCATGGAGGCAGCCGAGGCTCTGGGCAGGGGCAATCTGTCGACGCTCTTCGAGGCACTCCGCGAGGCGGTGCGAGCGCGTTCGCGCACCTTCTGGATCGTCGCCGGCCTGACGCTGATGGCGACCGGCCTCCGCTTCGCGACCCTTGGGGTCCAGGCTTACCACCACGACGAGATCGTCACCGCCAGCCGTGTGCTGCGTGGCGACTTCTTCCACGCGATGGAAGCGGTCGGCTTCAGCGAGTCGGCGCCGCCCCTCTATTACGCGCTGGCCTGGGTCTGGACACAGATAACCGGGACGGGCGAGTTTGGCCTGCGCTCGCTCTCGGCCTTGGCCGGGGTGGCGACCGTGCCGGTCGCCTACCTGCTCGGCGCCGAGCTGCGCGGCCGCCGCGCCGGAATTGCCGCCGCGGCGCTTGTCGCCGTCAACCCAATGCTGCTCTGGTACGCGCAGGAGGCGCGCGGCTACGCGCTGCTGGTTTTACTGACCACGGTCTCAGCGCTCTACTTCGTCCGCGCCCTGCGCCCCGGGCGGCGGGACTTGACGCTGTGGGGTGTCTTCTCCGCCCTCGCGCTGGCAACGCATTACTTCGCGATCTTCCCGATCGCCTTTGAGGCAGTGTGGCTGCTCTGGCGACGCCGGCGCGCCGCCCTCGCGGGGCTTTGGATCGTCGGCCTCGCCGGGTTGGCGCTGGCCCCGCTGGTCATCCACCAGGCATCGCTCGGCCACGCCGAGTGGATCGGTGGGCGTAGTCTCGGTCACCGACTCTGGGAGGTAGGCGTCACCTTCTTCGTCGGCGAGACCGGCGACATCATCGCCAGGCCGGAGACCCTGCTGCCTGCCGTGGTTCCGCTGCTAGCCGCCCTTGCCGCTCTTGTCCTGCTCGCGCTGCGGGGCGATCGCGAGGAGCGGCGGGCGGGTGGTCTGATGCTGGCGGTGGCCGGGGCGACGATCGCCGCGCCGGCTCTACTCGCGCTGCTCGCCTCAAGCAAGGACTACGTCCTCGCCCGCAACCTGATCCCGGCGCTGGCGCCGTTACTGGCGGCCGTCGCAATCGGGGCGACCTTGCGCGCCACCCGGCGCAGCGGCATGGTCATCGTCTCAGTTCTGGTCGCCTACTCACTCGGCTTCTCGATCTGGGCCAGCGCCTCCTCGACGATGCAACGGCCGGACTGGGATGCCGTCGCGGCGCGCATGGGCGAGCCCACGGCCCCCCGGGCGACCGTGCTCTGGACCTTGGGGGCGGCCTCGCTGCGCTTCTACCTCTCGACCGGCTCCTTCCAGGCGCAGCCGTCCGACGGCTACTCGTGGAGCGTGCACGAGATCAACTTCGTCTCCGATGGCCCGGCGCCGCCGGTCCCCGTCAGCTTGCTCGGACCGCGTTTCCGCCAGGTCGGCTACGAGCGCGTCGGCCGCCTCTACGTGAGGCGCTACGCGCTGCCCGGCCCCGACCTCGCCCACCTGCGCCTGCGGCGCATCCGCAGCGCCGACCTCAACTTCCGCAGCAATGGAGTTCTCCTCGACGGGATTGGACCGCCGTGACGCGTGTGGCGCTTCGCATATCTGCGTCCTCGGTCGGCCGGATCGGGTCACGCACTGAAGTGCGCTCCCCTCCCCGGCCTCCCTGCGTCCTTGATCTGCTCGGCCACACACGCCACGGCCTCGTTTTGGAGTTATCCTGAGCATCCCCGAGAGATTCCAGCGAGGAGATGGCATGACCAAGACGAAGGCGAACCAGGCCGCGGACCTCTATTCCACTGCCCGTGAAAACCCCTACGTGCAGCGCTTGATTGAGGACGAAGAGCTGCGTGACAGCCTCCGCGATGCCTTCGAAGCCGCGCGCGGCGCCTATGGCCGAGCGACCGGCAACGGCAAGGGCGCGGTCAAGGCCGTGAGCAGTGACAAGAAGGTGCAAAAGGACCTGCGTGCCGCAGCCGAGAGCCTGCGTGAGGCCAGTGAGCGACTGAAAGCGCCGAAGAAGCGCAAGAAGAGCCGCCTCGGGCGCCTCATCCTCTTCGCCCTGATCGGCGGCGCAATCGCCCTGATCCTCAGCGAGGACGCCCGCAAGACTGTGCTCGACGCCCTTTTCGGTGCCGAGGAGGAGTTCGAGTACACCAGCACGACCAGCATCAACGGCGCCTAGCTCTCTCCTAGCGGGGCGCAGTGCCCGCTCCGCGCCCTAGACTGGTGCTATGGAGGCGGCTACCAAAGAGCGCGAGCTGAGCGGGGAAAAGGCGCAGCGCATCGTCAACGCGATGCGCGACAGCGTCGCCAAGCGCGGCGCTGCCGGCTCCACTTTCGAGCACGTCGCCCGCGAGGCCGGCGTCAGCCGGGGCTTGCTGCACTACTACTTCGGCACCAAGGAGCGGCTGCTGGTTGAGGTCGTCCGCCGTGACGCCGAGATCCGCGTCGCCCGCCTCGACGAACCGCTCGGCAAGGCGGAGACCGTCGATGACGTGATCAACGTCCTGGTCGCCAGCCTCACCGACCTGATCGAGAACGAACCGGCCTTCTTCCTACTCCTCTACGAGCTGTTCAGCGCCGGTCGCCGCAATCCCGAGATCCAGCACGAGGTCGGCCAGCTCTTCGATCGCACCCGCTCCCACGTCGCCGAGATCCTCGAGGCGAAGGAGAGCGAGGGCGTGCTCAGCCTCCGCTATGACGCAGAGGCGATCGTCGCCTACCTCTTCGCCGTCGCCGACGGCTTCGCGCTGCAGGCTCTCTCCGAGCCCGACCGCGACATCAGCGCCGCGCTCGCCGCCGGCGCAGCCTCCGCGCGCTTCCTGCTCGCCGGGGAGTGATCCTCCTCACGCTTATCCCTTCTTAGTAGAAGCCTCAGAGAGCGGAGCTTGCTCGGACAACGTCCCGATGCGCAGGAGCGCCTCATTGGCGTGAAGGAGAAGCATCGAAATTTGCGCGGTCGAGAAGGCGATGGGACCGCCGCCGAACGCTACGAGCGCTTTGGGGTATCCCTGCACCTTCACTTGGGTGTGCGGTGGACCGAGGCCGCTTCTAAATCTGATCTCAGCGAGGTCTGCGCGGTCTTTCACCGGATTGGTGACCGGGAGAAGTTCGGCCATGGGGGGAGGCACAAGATCCTCGGTGAGGACCGAGCCGGGGAGGAACCGAACTTCCGACAGATCGAGTCTGGCAACTCCGTTGTGACTGACTCGGTGCTTGTCGATGTTCCAGAACCGGTCGAGGTCTCGAAGGGACTGCGCAAGCTTCCCTCCTTCATATTCCTGCAACCCCTTGAGGAGTGTCTTCGCGTCATCCGTGATGAATGGCATGACGGAGTGCCGTGGGAGACGCTTTCGACTCCAGACCGGCGGGAAAGCGATCTTCTTCGCGATATCGGGCTTCCAGAGCCAGTCGAGGTCGTTGGATCTGCACGCAATGAGCCACATCGCTTGATCCAGGGCAGAACGGGCACCGTGGATGACGTTCCCGACGAGTGGCCCGACGTAGTTGGGAAACAGCTCCTCCCTGACGCGAAAGCGCATGACATGGCATCCGCGGTCCGAATCGAAATCGTCGGTGACGTAAAACGGCTCCGCTTCGTTGAGTCTCAACGTCTCGTCGTCGAGAGTTTTCAACTGCTTGAACGCCCAGGCGAGCTTTGCCTTCGGTCCGGGTAGGTCCACGGGCATAGGGTATCCAACTGTCAAGCTGCTTGACAGGCGCTGATCTGTCAAGTAGCTTTACACCATGCCACCGGCCAACCGCCACGAACCGAAGCGAGCAAAGTCCTCGACTTCCGACTACTCGGTCACCGAGTTCCTGCGGGACTTTCCCGATGACGCAGCCTGTTTAGAGCATCTGTGGCGGACCCGCTACGCCGCTGACGGCGAACATGCCCATTGCCCGCGCTGCGATTGCCGCCGCGTCTTCAAGCGTTACGAGACTAAGCAGCAGCGCCAGTCTTGGACCTGCACTGGCTGCGGGCTTCACGTCCATCCAACGGCCGGGACGATCTTCCACCGCTCATCGACCTCGCTGCGGCTCTGGTTCCACGCCATGTATTTGATGACGAGCACGCGATGCGGCATATCCGCCAAACAGCTAGAGCGCGAGCTGGGCGTCCACTACAAGACCGCTTGGCGCATGTTCAACAGGATCCGCAACGAGCTGATGAAGGGCGACGAGTGGCCGCTGAAAGGCGAGGTCGAGGTCGATGAGACCTCTTGGGGAGGACGGCCACGGCGCAAGATGGGCTATTCGGAAGCGGCGAAGCACCGCGAGGCCAAGCCGACGATCCTCGGAATGGTCGAGCGCGGTGGGCGCATCCGCCTTCGCGTGATCGCGGCGCGGCGCGGCGAGCCTCTAAGTGGAACAGTCAGGGCAAACGTCGATCCCGGAGCGATCATCTTCACCGACGACTGGAGGCCCTATACGCGCCTGGGCCGCGAGTACGCGGGTCATAGCGTCATCAACCACTCGACCGGCGTCTACGTCGAAGGCGACGTGCATACGAACACCATCGAGGGGTTCTTCGGCAACCTCAAGACGGGAATGCGTGGCACCTACAAGATGGTCTCTCGCAAATGGCTCCAGTCCTACCTGGACGAGTACGCGTGGCGGCACAACCAGCGCAATCGCGGGCCGCGTTCGATGTTCCACCTCTTGGTCGAGGAGGCGGCAAAATGAGCGAGCAGAGCGCGGCGCTGAAAGGAATCCGCCGCGCTGCCCGCAAACGCGCGAAGGCCGACGAGGCGAAGCGAGAGGCGACTGAGGAGCTACGCCGCTACTGCCGCGAGGCGCAGGCGGCGAACGTGCCGATCACTCGGATCGCTTCGGAGGCCGGTCTTTCTCGTCAGGGCGTTTACGACCTACTGGCGGAGCGACCTTCTTCATAGCGGCATCGAAGTCGCCTTTGGTCGGGATCGGAATCTCTAGCCCCCCTACGGTCTTCTGCTTGGCGTGACGGTGCTCCGACATTGTTTGTCAAACTCCTGCAGGCGGAGCAAGCGCGCGTGAAGAAGTGGGCTTTCGTGGCTTTTGGGAGAGCCCTCCCGAAAACATCGTAGGATCGTGCCGGTGGAGATCAACAACCTTGACGCGTTTGGAGACGCCCTCGACGGACGGGGGGCACACAAAGACTGCCCCAGTTGCGGGGTGGATGATTGGGCCTTTGCCAGCACTCCAATGCTGCTGCAGTCGGTGGGTGACGAGGAGGGTCTCGTCGTAGGAAAGGGCTACCCAGTGCTTGCCAGGGTATGTGACAACTGCGGCTTCATGAGCCTGCATTTCGTCCCTGTCCTTGAACAAGAGGGGCCGACCCCAGCCGAGAACCCAGGGAACGCCGAGCCCAGCGATTAACGCAATCGCGGCCGCTGCAAGCAAATAGGTTTCGTCTCGGCCTAGGTTGACGGCGTTGGCGACAGCGCCAATGCTGGCAGCAAGGACGAATCCGCCGCCGAAGAGAAGCGCTGCTCTTCTCAAGGCCAGGGACTTCATAGGTTCCATGCAAATAAGACTACGGCACCCATCATTGCGCCTAAGGCGGCGACTCCTGCTGCAACGCCGCCGATCTCAAGAAACATCGCTGGGGTAGGCGGCCAAGTAATCCGCCATACGACGGCTATAAAAGCCCCGAGCGCGGTCCCATACTCGGCGCCGCGCCCCGCACCGGTCCCCGCTGCATCGAGAGCTTTCTCCAGCAAATCGCTGAGAGTATTTCAGTTACTTGGCCGTACTTAAATCCAGCGGTCAGGCGCCGGATTTCTAACAATCTCGCTGGTGGTCGGGTCTTAAAGTGCCCTGAACGGGCTTCACCAGGCTCCCAGGCGATCCCCGCCAGCAACATGTAAGGGCCGAGGTCGAGCGCGGCAGCCAGCTTGATAAGCGTGTCGATGCGCGGGACTCGCGCCCCGCGCTCCAATAGCCCTATCCGCCGTCCCCGTGGCGCTCGACCTCGAACCGGCGAGTAACGAGGCCCAAGCCCGTGACTGCCGTGTCGATGAACCGCCCTTCAGTCGTCGTACAGGGCTTCCAGACCATCCCGTCGAGCAGTTCGCAGGGCGAGACCTCCAGCGTCGCCGCCAACTTCACCAACGTGTCGATGCGTGGCACCCGCGCTCCCTTCTCCAGCAGCCCGATAGCGGTCCGGTGAAGGTTGGCGCGAGCGCCCAGCTCTTCCTGCGACAACCCCGCCTGCTTACGGCAGCGGACCAAGTTCTCGCCGAAGCGTCTACCGCAGTCCATTCGAGGCCACGGCTCAGCCCTCCGGAAGCTCGTGGAAGCGCAACGCGGCCCGCGTTGGCTCGACCATGCCGCACGGGCATTGGAGAAGGCCCACGCCAGTCAGGTCCCTCACGGCGCGCTCGAAGCCATCGCTCTCCGCGAAGGTCTCCGAGTCTCCCGTTAGCTCGCGTACGAGGTCAGGAATCGGCTGGCGATCCGGGTGGACCGCCAGGACGTGCTTGAGAACCACGGCCTGGTCGTGGAGATCGCGGGATTGATTTGGCGAGGCATCGCGGCCTGCGCCAATACGATTGCTCTGCATGGGAAGTACCCCTTCCTGTGCCAGGCCGGGGGCAGTTCACCGCTGCGCCCCGGCCGCTTTCTCTTGGACGAGGAAGAAAGCTAGGGCCGCTCAGCGACGTAAATCGCTTCTACATAGAAGGGATAGGCGTGATCCTCCTCACAGTCCCGGCGGTCCCGCTCGGCGAAGCTGGCTAACCAGCCAATGCATGACGCGATGATCAAGCTAGCGGGGTTCCTGGCGCGCAGGCGCCGCCTCGTAGTGGTTGCCTGGGTTCTGATCGTCGTCGCCGCGCTGCCGTTCGCTGCGCGGCAGACCGAACACCTGACCGGCGGCGGTTTCGACGTCCCGGGCAGCGAATCCAAGGCCGTCGCTGAGTCGATGCAGGGCGTCTTCGCCGGTCGTGACAATGGGATTGCCGTGCTGCTGCGCGCGCAGCCCGGTTCGTCTGCGGCCGAGCGGACTGCCGCGGTGCGCCGGGTGCAGCGCGAGGTCGGCACGGTCGATGGCATCTCCATGCGCCCCGCGGTGGCCCGCCGTGGGGCTGCCCAGCTGCGCCGCACCGGCAGCACCGTGCTGCCGGTGTCCAGCAGCGTTCCCCCCGACGCCCTGATCGACCCCGCGGTCGACCTGCGCGAAGCGCTCGACCCCGGCACGACGACGGATGGCGTCACCCTGTACCTGGCCGGCCAAGCGACCGTTTGGGCCGGAATGCAGGAGCTCTCCAAGGAAGACCTGGCAAAGGCAGAGGCGGGTGGATTCCCGGTCGTGGCGCTGATTCTGCTCGTCATCTTCGGCTCACTTGCCGCCGCGGCGCTGCCGCTGACGCTCGGCTTCGTCAGCGTCATCGTCACCGGCGCCCTCATCTACTTCATCTCGCTGCAGATGACGACTTCGGTCTTCGTCACCAATATGGCCTCGATGATCGGGATCGGCGTCGCCGTCGACTACTCACTCTTCATCCTCGCTCGCTACCGCGAGGAGCGCCGCGACGGGCGCGACTGCGAGGAGGCACGGTCCGAGGCTTTGGCGACCTCTGGCCTTGCCGTCGCCTTCTCCGGCCTCGCCGTGATCGTCTCTCTCGCCGGCCTCTGGATGGTCGACAACCAGGCGCTGCGCTCGATGGCGCTGGGCGCGATGACCGTCGTCGCGGTCTCGATCCTCACCGCGACCACGTTGCTGCCGGCGCTGATCGCGCTGCTTGGCGACCGCGTGATGCCGGGCGGCGTCGTGGCTCGTGTGCTGCGCTTCTTCAAGTACTCGATCTTCCGGCGTCCGAGGCCCGTGGCTGCCGCTACGAGCGCGGACCCTGGCCCTGGTTTTTGGGATAAGTGGGCCCGCCGCGTCATGGCCAGGCCTGTCCTCGCCGCGACCGGCTCCGCCGCGGTTCTCCTCCTGCTTGCCTCGCCGGTTCTTTCGATGGAGACCGGGACCACCGCTCTCGAGCAGTTCCCCAAGGACAGCGATGTGCGCGTCGGCAACGAACTCGCCTCGGCAGAGCTGGGTGGTGGCGCGGACCCGATCCAGGTCGTTGCCAGCTTCCCCGGTGCAGTCGACCGCGGCGTCGTAAAAGCCTTTGCCGTCGAACTGAGCGAGCAACGCGGTGTCAGCGCCGTCGCTCCACCCAGCTACGCCGAGAACAGCGCCCTGGTCGAGGCAACGCCGAGCGCCCCCAGCGATTCCGACGCTGCGACGGCGCTGGTAGCCCGACTGCGAGACAACTTCGTGCCTGCCAGCGCCCTGGCGACGGCGGCGACCGTCGACGTCGGCGGCGAAACCGCTCGCACCGACGACGTCCGCGAGCAGATCTCCGGCTCCTTCTGGAAGATCGTCGGCTTCGTCCTCGCGCTCAGCTTTCTCGTCCTGATGGTGATGCTGCGCTCGCTGCTCTTGCCGCTGAAGGCGGTGTTGATGAACCTACTCTCGATCGGCGCCGCATTCGGCGTGCTCGTGGCGATCTTCCAGTGGGGCTGGTTCGACAGCATCCTCGGCTTCGAAAGCCTCGGTGCGCTCGACACGATCAACGTGCCGCTGATCTTCGCGATCGTCTTCGGCCTCTCGATGGACTACGAGGTCTTCCTCATGTCGCGTATCCGCGAGCGCTACTTGGAGCACGGCGACAACGAGCGCGCCGTCGCCGAGGGCCTCGCCTCGAGCGCCCGCACGATCTCCTCCGCGGCGCTGATCATGAGCTCGGTCTTCGCCGTCTTCGTCCTGACCGGGGTGCCCTCGATCAAAGAGCTCGGCCTCGGCTGCGCCGTCGCGATCGCCCTCGATGCGACGCTCGTGCGCCTGATCCTGGTGCCGGCGGCGATGAAGCTTTTCGGCGATTGGAACTGGTGGATGCCTTCCTGGCTCGACCGCATCTTGCCGCGACTCAGCTTCGAGGGCGGCGGCAAGGCGGAGCCGGAGCCGGCCGAGGCGTAATACCCTTCCCGCTATGAGCGACAATCTCGCCTTCGCGGGCGCGGCGAAGCAGGCGGAGATGGTGCGGGCGGGGGAGGTCTCCCCGACCGAGCTTGTGCAGCTCTGCCTCGACCGGATCGGCCGCTACGACGATCAGCTCAACTCCTTCCGCAAGGTCTTCGCCGAGCGGGCGCTGCTCGAAGCCGAGCAGGCCGAAGCGAGGCTGAAGGGGGGAGACGATCGTCCGCTGCTCGGCGTGCCGATCGCGATCAAGGACGAAGTCGACGTCGCCGGAGAGGTCAAGACCTGGGGCACCGACGGATTCTCCGAGCCGGCCAAGGCCGATTCGGAGATCGTGCGGCGGTTGCGCGAGGCGGGGGCGATCGTGATCGGCCTGACCCTGCTGCCGGAGATGGCGATCTGCGGCTTCACCGAGTCGGCCACCTACGGCGTCACCCGCAACCCTTGGAATCCCCAGCACACGACCGGCGGCTCGAGCGGCGGCTCGGCCGCTGCGGTTGCCGCCGGGCTGGTGCCGATCGCCTCGGCGGGCGACGGCGCCGGTTCGATCCGGATCCCGGCCGCCTCGTGCGGGCTCTTCGGCCTCAAGCCGTCACGGGGCCGGGTCTCGCTGGCCCCCGAGCTCGAAGGCTGGAACGGCCTCGCCGTCCTCGGCTGCCTCAGTCGCAGCGTTCTCGACACCGCGCTCTGGCTCGACGTCGTCTCCGGCGGGTCCCGCGAGCCGGAGGCGCCCCCCGCGCCGGAGCGCCCCTTCGTCGAGTCGGCAAAAGCTGCGCCAGGGCGGCTCCGCGTTGCTTACTCGACCGCGGCACCCCGTGCTGCGGCTCCGCCGACGGTCTCCGACGACGCTAAGCGAGCTGTGGCCGACGCAGCCGAGCTGATGCGGTCGCTGGGCCACGACGTGTCCCAGCGCGACCCCGACTGGGGAGGCATCGGCAACAACATCAGCGCCAGGTTCCTCGGCGGCGTCGCCCAGACCGTGGCGGAAGTCCCACACCCGGAGCGGCTCGAAAGGCGCACGCGTGGCTTCGGCCGCCTGGGGCGCCTTCTTCCCAGCCCCCTTTATGAGCGGGCGATAGGGGAGGGTCGGGCAGCCGACGCCGCCCGCGTCAACGCGATCTTCGACACCTGCGACCTGCTGATCACCCCGGTAATGGGCGGCACCGCCCTGCCGGTGCGTCGCTGGGAGGGGCAGGGCGCCCTGCGCACGGTGATTGGGATGGGCCGCTTCTATCCCTACTGCGTGCCGTGGAACCACCTCGGCAACCCGGCGATGTCGGTTCCCTTCGGCTTCGACGCCAAGGGGCTCCCCCTGGCCTTCCAGGCGATCGCCCGCCCGGGAGACGAGGCCATCCTCATCTCCTTAGCCGCCCAGATCGAGGCCGAGCGGCCCTGGGCGGACAAACGCCCGCCGATCTCTTAGCCCGTGCTTAGCGGAAGACCTTGCGCAGGCGCGCGATCTCGCGCACCTTGCCGCGCGGCCGGATGCGCCGCTGAAGGATCATCTTCAACGGGTTTGAGTCGGGTTTGCCCATCGCGACGAAATCGGGCCAGCTCGTCTCCAGGACCAGCGTTGGGTCGGGCGCCTCGCCTGGCTCGGCCCGGGTCGAGCCGTTGTCCAGCGTCAGGTGCCAGGGGTCGGCGTCGCTGAAGCGGTACTGGTAGACCAGCGGCGAGCCGTTCGCTGCCCGCGGGTCGGCGACGCGCTTGATCACGTCGAAGTAGAGGCGCTGCGTCTCCGGCGAGGCGTCTGGGACGGGTCCATCGGGCGGGCCGAGCACGCCGGCCTCCATCAGCTGCACCTGGCGCGCCGCGACTTCCTCGGCTGAGGCCTCGGGGTCGAAGGGGAAGACGCCGGGCGGCATCTCCTCGGTTGGGTAGCCGATCGTGCGCCAGCGCTGGCGGATCAGTTTGAGGCCGAAGGCGAAGATGTCCTCGAGCGAGAAGCCGTAGCACTCGGTGTAGGAGCGGTCGAAGTTGGGCGGGTAGAACACCGCCGGCCCGTAGGGAAGGGTTTCGCGCAGGAGCTCGATGACTGCGGCCCGATTCTCCTCCCAGCCTGGGTTGCCTTCGCCCAGCAGCTCGGAGAGCACCTTGACGCCGAAGCCGATGTGGCGCTGCTCGTCTTTGGAGACGTTGCCCATCCCGTCGCTGAAGCCGGGCATCGTTTCTTTCGAGGCGAAGAAGTCCTCGATGAAGTGCTGGCCGGGCTGGGCCAGGCTGCCCTCGACGATCAGGTGGTAGAGGGTGATCGCCTGCGCGTACTTGGGCACCGAGCGGTCCTTGCGCAGTTCCTCTGCCATCAGGTCGAGCCGGTCGAAGATACCGCGGTAGCCCCAGTTGAGCTGCGGCATGGTGGAGGAGAGGGTCTGCTGGATCGAGTCGCCGCCGACCCCGATCACCTCCTTGAAGAAGCGGTGGAAGAAGATCGAGTGGCGAACCTCGTCAACCTGCTGGGTGGCGAGGAAGTAAGACTGCTCCTCGGTCGGCGCGGCGTTGATGTAGGGGGCGAGCGTGTCGGCGACCCGGTCCTCGCCGTAATAGAACATCGAGTAGATCCACATCGCCGAGCGCCGCTGGATGTCGCTCAGCGCCTCCCAGCCCTTGCGGTCCTCGGAGAAGTCGATGTCGTAGGCACTCCAGTTGCCCTGCTCCCAGCGCTTATAGAGGTCGACGTAGGTGACGTTGTCCATCAGGCTCTGGGATGCGACGCTCATCGTTCTCCTTCGGTTAGGGCGCCGCCGGCGCCTCCGGGGCTGCGTAGAGCCCAGACTAGCGCGATCCTGGCCAGCCAGCCAGTTCTCGCTAAGTGACGTGGATCACACAGCAGCGGGCGTCTCGATCTCCCGCTTGAGGATCTTGCCGGTTGGGCCCTTGGGCAGATCGTCGAGGAACCAGACGATGCGCGGGTACTTGTAGGCGGCGATGCGGTCCTTGACGTAGGCGCTGATCTCCTCGGGGGTCAGCTCCTCGCCGTCCATGAGCACGACGGCGGCGCCGATCTCCTCACCCCACTCGTCGTGGGGGACGCCGAGCACGGCGGCTTCGCGGATCTTCGGGTGCTCGTAGAGGATTTCCTCGACCTCGCGCGGATAGACGTTGTAGCCGCCGCGGATGATCAGGTCCTTCTTGCGGTCGACGATGAAGAAGTAGCCCTCCTCGTCGGTGCGCGCCATGTCGCCGCTGTGGAACCAGCCGCCGCGCATCGCCTCCTCGGTCGCCTCGGGGCGCTGCCAGTAGCCCTTCATGATGTTGTGGCCGCGGATCACGATCTCGCCGACCTCGCCCTGGGCCACCTCCTCCTCGTTCTCGTCGACCACCCGCATCTCGACGCCTTCGAGCGGCGTGCCGATCGAGCCTGGCTTGCGCTCTTTGCCCGGATGGTTCGAGGAGGCGACCGGGGAGGTCTCCGAGAGGCCGTAGCCCTCGAGCACGATCGCGCCAAAGGCGTCCTCGAAGCCGCGCAGGACCTCGACCGGCATCGATGCGCCGCCGGTGATGCAGGTGCGCAGCGTCGAGGTGTCGTAGCTTTCGCGCTCGGGGTGGTGGAGGAGGGCGCCGAACATCGTCGGCACGCCGTAGAAGTGGGTCACGCGGTCGCGCTGCATCGTCGCCAGCGCCTCGCCCGGCTCGAATTTCGGCACCAGCGTGAGGCAGGCGCCGACGCTGAGCGAGGCGTTCATCGCGACCGTCTGGCCGAAGGAGTGGAAGAGGGGCAGCGAGCCGAGGACGACGTCGCCGGCGGCGATCTCGCAGGTGTTGCGCGAGGAGACGTCGGCGTTGCGCCAGAGGTTGGCGTGGGTCAGCTCGGCCCCCTTCGGCTTGCCGGTCGTGCCGGAGGTGTAGAGGATGACTGCGGTGTCATCCTCGCTGGTCTCAGCCAGGACAGGGCTGGGCTCGAGCTCCGCCAGGGTTGCAGCGAAGCTGGCTGGCTCGACCTCGATCAGCTCGGCGCCCACCTCGGCGGCCCCGGCCTCCGCCTCCTCGACGAAGCCGTGCCAGGCGAGCAGCAGCTTGGCGCCCGAGTCCTCCAGGTAGAAAGCGATCTCGCGCCGCTTCAGCAGCACGTTCATCGGCACGACAGTGGCGCCGGCGCGCAGGACGCCGTAGTAGGCGACGGGGAATTGGGGAACGTTGGGCAGCATCACGCCCACCCGGTCGCCGGCCTCGACGCCTTTCTCGCCAAGCAGGGTCGCCAGCCGGGCGCTGAGGTCGTCGAGCTGCGCGTAGCTCAGCTCGTTCTCGTCGAGTCGGACTGCCGGCGCGTCGGGCGAGCGCTTCGCGCTCTCGGTCAATAGCGAAGCGAGATTTAGGCCCATTGGGGCCTCGCTCAACCCTTGATCACGTTGGAGACGGGGAATTCCTTGATGTCCGGTGGCGATTGTGGCGCCCGGTCGCCCAGCGCCTCGATCGCGGGTTGAATTCGATTGGCGAGGAAGCTGTCGAACTGATCACGCGACTCCCAGAAATCGATCACGCCCCAGCCGTCCTCGATCGGTCCGGCTGCATGGAAGATCAACCCGTCGGGCGGATTCTCAGCGACGCCCGCCTGCTCGTTGACGGCGTCGTATTGCTCCTGAGTGCCTCCTGCGAACTTGACTCTGAGTCCAACAGCCATGCTCTCCTCCTCAGTTGAAAGAACTGGATGAGCATAGCCCGATCCATGCCCTCGACAAGCTCTTCATCCGTGATCGGTGTTAGGGATGGGCGCCTTCGCTCGCTGCGCGCTGTGCCTCGATCGAGGGGTCATCTGCAGCCCCGTTGCGTCGGCTCATCACCCAGGCGAAACCGCCGCCGGTGAAGAGCATGAAAGATGCGTAGACCGCGGCCGGGATCGTCAGGTCGGGCGCCAGTGAGGCGCCGACTGCGATTGCCAGCGCGGCGTTGTGGATGCCGAGCTCGAGCGAGATCGCGGTCGCTTGGTGGTCGTCGAGCCGGGCCAGTTTGGAGATCGCGAAGCTGAGCGTCATCGCAGCGACGTTGAGGGCGAGGGCGGCCCCGCCGACAGCAAGCGCGTTCTCGGCGACCGTGTCGTGCTCGCTGGCGATCGCGCCGAATATCACCAGGCCGAACAGGATCAGCGAGACGTCGCGAAAGCGTGGGTATATGGCCTCAATCCAGTCGGGGTAGCGGCTGCGCAGGCTCATGCCGATTGCGACGGGGACGATCGTGATCGCGAAGACACGGGCGACTACGCCGAGCATGCTCGCCTCGCCGACGTTCTCGGCGCCGAAGTGGCTCGAGGCCAGGGCAAGGAAGAGAGGCACGGTGACGATCGCGCTGACGCTGCTGATCGCGGTCATCGTGACCGAGAGCGCCGTATCCCCACGCGAGAGGTGCGTGAGCATGTTGGCCATCATCCCTCCGGGGGAGGCCCCCAAGAGAACGAGCCCCACCGCGAGCTCGGGTGGCAGGTCGAAGAGCTCCGCCATCGCCAGCGCCAGCAGGGGTGAGATCAGAGCCAGGTTCAACATCCCGATCGCGATCCCGCGGGGGGAGACGAAGATGCGGCGGAAGTCGACCGGCCTCAGGGTCATCCCGAGGCTGCACATGATCACGGCGATGGCCGCCGGCAAGACGACCGAGGTCAATACCGGGCTGTCCATCGCTCGACCTTACTTGGCCAGAAACCCAGCGCGGTGGACGATTGCTTAGGATGCCCACAGCATGAAGACGCTGGTTCTGACGATCGTTGCCTGCTTGGCCCTCGCCGTGGCCGGCTGCGGTGACGACGACTCTTCCTCGTCCGATGCGACTGGCTCCACCGAATCGAAGGCAGCGGAATCGCCGGCTGCTGAAAGCAGCGGCGATGCTTCGAGTCGCAGCAAGCCAGAGGTCACCGTGCCGAGCGGTGCGCCGCCGAAACAGCTCGAAGAGACGGAGCTGATCGAAGGCGAGGGCGCCGAAGCCAAATCCGGCGACAAAGTGACCGTCCAGTATGTCGGCGTCAACTTCAAGAACGGCCAAGAATTCGATTCGTCCTGGAGTCGCAGTGAACCGTTCAGCTTCACCCTCGGCGTTGGCGAAGTGATCCCCGGCTGGGATCAAGGCGTGGAGGGGATGAAGGTCGGGGGCCAGCGTCAACTGGTTATCCCGCCTGAACTTGCCTACGGCGAAGCTGGTGCCCCACCGTCGATCGCTCCGAACGAAACGCTCGTGTTCGTGATCGACCTGCTTGAAGTCGGCTAACCGAACTCTCCTCTCCGAGCGCCTCACGGCGCAGGCCCTCGCCGGGCCGCCGCTGCGCCGTCCCGCCGACGTCGCCGAGCGATTGCTCGCCGTGCAGGGCCAGGACCCGCGCGGTTTCCGCCTCGCCGTTCGGGCGCGCACCGATGGCTTGGCCGCCGCCGACGTCGAGCGGGCCCTGGCGGAGCGGGAGCTGATCGTCACCTGGCTCAACCGTGGCACCCTGCACCTCGTCCGCGGCGAGGACTACCCGCTGCTGCAGGCGCTGACCACGCCGCCGCTGTTCACGTCCAGCACGCGGCGGCTGCGCCAGGAGGGTGTCAGCGAGGCGCAGGCCGAGCGCGCCTTGGCGACGATCGAGAAGGCGCTGGCAGAGGAGGGGCCGCTGACGAGGGCGCAGGTGCGCGAGCGGCTCGACGCCGCCGGGCTGCGGACCGAGGGCCAAGTGCTGTTGCACCTCTTCTTCCTCGCCGCCGTGCGCGGGATCGTCGTCCGCGGGCCCATGATCGGCAAGCAGCACGCCTACGTCCTCGTCCGCGACTGGCTTGGCGAGCCGCAACCGATCGATCGGGAGCGGGCGTTGGCCGAGCTAGCGCGCCGCTACCTGGTCGGCCACCAGCCGGCAACCGATCGGGACCTGGCGAAGTGGGCGGGCCTGCCGCTGCGCGACGCCCGCGCTGGTCTCGCGGCGATCTCGCCGCAGCTGGAGGAGGCTGATGGCGGCCTCGTCCGCCTCGCCAAGCGTCCCGAGCCGGAGGCGATCCCACCGCCAAGGCTGCTCGGCGCCTTCGACCCAGTCCTGCTCGGCTGGACCTCGCGCGAGGACGTCCTCGGTCCGCACACGACCCTCGTCACCCGCAACGGCATCTTCCACCCCTTTGCCATGGTCAAAGGCCGCGCCGTCGCCAAGTGGGGCTTGGCCGGGGGCAAGCTGACGGTCGAGCCGCTGCAGGCGTTCCCGGCGACGGTCGCCAAGGCACTCGAGGCCGACGCTGCTGCCGTAACCGGCTTCCTGACCCCTCACTCCGAGGGCTGAACTGAGCCCGGTGGCTCGACGCTGTCGCCGGGAACGCCATCGATCGGCGGCCCCACCGGGCCAGTCGGGACCCAGCCCCCGTACATACGCAGCAGCGCGAGGACGCCGATGATCCCTGCCAGGGCGGAGAGGCCGCCGGCGTAGGCAAGCGTGCCCCTGGCGCCGATCGTCGCGACGAGCAGGCCGCCGGCGGCGAAGGCGCCGAGCTCGGCGGTGTTGCGGATTCCGTTGTAGGCGGCGAAGGCGCGGCCATGCAGGTGGTCGGGGACGCGGACGTGGATCAGGCTGCGGAACATCACGTTCTTGACACCGTGCCCCAGCCCGCCCAGCAGGCCGCAGAAGAGGAGGAAAGCGAAGCTGAGCCAGATCGCCGGCAGGGCCAGGGCGGCGCCCTGGATCGCGGCGGCGACGAGGCCGACCGCCGCAACCGCGGCAGCCGCGACCCTGCGCGAGAGCAGCATCGCCCCGACCGCCATCCCCAGCGTCCAGATCGAGAGCCAGGTTCCGTAGGCCACTTCGCCGCGGCCGAGCACGTCCTCGATGAAGAAGAGCTCGCCGACCCAGACCGCGGACATGAAGAGCAGGGAGGTGAAGGCGACGGTCATCACCAAGGAGAGCAGCCGGTCGCCGAAGAGGAAGGCGATGCCGTCGCGGGCGCGCGGGGCCTGCTCGGACTCGCTCAGCGCGCTGGGATCGCGCCGCACCCGTAGGCTCAGCGCGGCGAGTGCGACCGCGGCGAAGGTCGCGGCGTCAATCAGCATCGCCAGCTCGAGCCCGCCGACAGCGAAGAGGAGCCCGCCGAGTAGCGGGCCGACGCCGAAGCCGATGTAGCGGGCGGTCTCGATATGGCCATTGGCCTCCTGGATCCGGTTCTCGCTGGAAAGCAGCGGCACCAAGGAGAACTCGGCCGGTGAAGAGATCGCGAAGACGACCCCGAGCAAGGCGGTCAGGATCAGCACCGGCGCAAGCGCATCGCTGAAGGCGACCGCCGTTGCCGCGACCGCCCCTGCGGCTGAGATGCCGGCGAGCAGCCTCGTCGCCTCGATCCGGTCGACGAGCAGCCCTGCCCAGCCAGCGACCAGCACCGACGGTCCGAAGAGGCAGATCCATAGGGCTGCCACGGCGAAGCCCGAGTCGGTCAGGTCCTTGACGTGAAGCCCCAGCGCCACGATCGCGACCCAGTCGCCCAGGGCTGAGAGGCCGACGGAACCGGCGACCAGCCGAAAGTCGCGGTCCCGAAACAGGCTGGCCTTCATCGCCGAGAGGATAGGGCGGCTCGGAGAACCGCCCTCAGATGCCGGTGGGCGTCGTGTCTGCCAAGAATGCGTCGAGAGGGGTGCCGTCGCCTCCGACCAGCCACTTGCGCACCGGACCGAAGGCTTGCTCGAAGCTCGCCATCCCGGGCAGCCCGTCCCCATGCCGGCCGCTCTTCACCTCGATGGCGGTCAGCTGCCTTCCGCGCTCGACGACGAAGTCCACCTCCTTGCCGCGGTTACGCCAGTAGAGGATCTCGGCACGAGGGTCACGGGTGGCGACGAGGTGGGCGCCGACGGCGGTCTCGACTAGACGACCCCAGTGCTCCCGGTCGGCGCGTGCCTCGGCGTAGGTTCGACCCGAAGTGGCTGACACCAAAGCGGTGTCGAGCGCCAGCAGCTTTGGGGTCGAACGCCGCTGCCGCACCTTTCCTGAGGCATACTTCTCCAGCCCCACGGCCAGTCCGGCAGCGGCGAGCAGGTCGAGATAGTGGGCGAGGGTGGTGGTGTTACCGGCATCCTGCAGCTGACCAGTCAGCTTTTGGTAGGAGACGATCTGGCTGGAGTAGTCGCAGACGAGCCGGAAGAGATTGCGTAGAAGGGCGGGCTTATCCACCCGCGTGAGCAGGAGCAGATCGCGCGAGATCGTCGTCTCCACTATCGAGTCGAGCACGTAGGCTGCCCAGCGCTGCTCGTCTTCAATCAGCCCCGCCGCCCCTGGGTAGCCGCCGAAGTGGATGAACTCCTCGAGGCTGAGACCGAAGGCATCGTGCATCTCGCGAAAAGACCAGTGTGGAGCCCGGACCAGCTCGAAGCGTCCCGTTAGGCTCTCACTGAGGCCGTGTTGAACCAGCAACGCCGCCGAGCCGAGTAGAACAGTGCGGAGAGGTAGTTCGGATCGACGATCCTCATCCCAAAGGCGCTTTATAGTCTCGGCCCAGCCATTTACCTTTTGCACCTCGTCGATCGCGAGGATCGCGCCCATTCGATGGGCTCGAGCGAGGCGCCGCCCCTCCTCCCATTGCGCCGCCAGCCAGGCAGCGTCGCGCAACAAGGGATCGTCCGCACTGGCGTAGTGGCTCGGCTGCTCGAGCACGTCGAGCACCTGCCTCACGACGGTGGTCTTGCCCACTTGACGCGGTCCGCTGACAACTTGGATTCGTGCGGCCTCCTCGGTCAAGCGCGCCGCCAGTACTGCGAAGATCCCGCGTCGATAGGTCTGTGTTTTACTCATGACACTGAGTGATTTTACTCAATGCATTGAGTGATGCCTATTCAGGCACAGGTCAGCTCGCCGCATTTGCACTGACAGCGAGTAGAGCCCTGATGCGGAACCTCCCAGGCTTTCTTGCCGCAGGTATCGCAATGAAATAGCTGGTCCAGCGCGTCAAGATCCTCCAGGAGAATGCGTAGGTCTTGCTCGGTGATGCCCGGTTCGCAATCGCTGTAATGACAGGCACGGTTCGTGATCGACCCATCGGTTCGGAGGCGGACGAGGATCTCATCGTCGGCTCGAGGAAAGCCGCCCTCGCTCAAGCCGTCGACGAGCGCGCGTCGATACTCATCAGCGGCGTATCCATTCGTGGGATCGTGCCGAATCTTCAGACCCATCTTCCCCACGGGTCGCTCCAGCGTCTCCTCCATCGCCTGCCGAGCTAGGCCGCCCAGCTCTTCGGCGGGCTCGCCTGAGTCGAGCCGTTCGCGCAGTCTGGCTCGCGTGTTACCGGGGCCGAAGGTGGGCCCCTCGCTGGGCGTCCAAGCGGTGACCTTCTCAACCTGCCATTGGGGTGCCTCTACGGCGACGGTTCTGCTCAGTTGTGAGTCGTGAGTCAACAGGATCACCTGCCAGTCACCGAACTCCGTGACCAGAAGCCGGATCAGTCGAGTGCGATGTACGGCGTCGAATGACGCGACGACGTCGTCGAGCACCATCGTCCGCCAGCTCGGCGGGTCGGTCTTCAGCCGTGCGAGGAACAGAGCCAGTCCTAGTGCGTTTAGCTCGGATTCGGACATCACCTTTTGCGGGGGGCGGACGTCGTGCCTGCCGTCCCATTTGAATTTGAACTCGATCCCTCCGGCACGCGCTTCCGTGTAGATCAGGCGGAGATCCGTGTAGACGGGCTGGCCGACGAGCTGTGCGTAGTAACTGGCCAGCGGTTCGTTGATGCGGTCGAGCTCCGCTTGGATCGCCCTTTCGACAGCCTCGTCGGTCAGCTGAGCCGCCGCATTGGCTGCCGCCTCTCTCCTATCGGCCTGCGCCGCCGCGGCGCGGCTGTCTCGTAGTTCGACCAGCATGCCTTTGAGGGTCGATAGCTCAACAAGGGCCGGTCCGACGGCGGCAGGGGTTGAGAGTGCGACCTTGCGGACCTTGGCAATCACCTGAGCGCTCGGCAGGGGAACGTCGCCCGGCGGGCGACGTTGGGCGCGCGCCTCTGTGAGCCTCTCCAAGTAGCCCTCGAGCTCGGTCAGGGAGACCTCCAGGGCCTGCGCCAGATCGACTTCCATGGGTGCCTCATTGCTCAGGACCCCTTCGAGTGCGCGAACCAGCCTCCGAGCCGCCTCGGCATGCGCCGTCAACTGCTGCTCGGCTTTGCCGAACTTCTCGTCGGTGGCTGCGAGTTCAGCGGCACGCTCCGAGATGCGATCGATCAGCGCCTGCCGATCCTGTGCGGTCAGGCAGAGGGGGCAGCGGTCCTCGTCAGAGGTGGCCATAACCTGGCTCCCAGCTTCGAGCAGGGTACTGAGCCCTCGCTGCTCCGCCGCCACCCTGTCCTCGATTGCTGCAGTCCAGAGATCGGTCGAAGCCCGGAAGAGTTCCTCTCGTGCGCTGGCCAGCTCTTCTGATCGAGAGAGGGGCGAGCTCGGCGCCTGCGGTTGCACCGCCGGTGGCTTCCAGGCGATCAGGTCGTCGCCGTCGCTGAGCCTCGAATCGAGTCCGACACTGGCAGAAAGCCTGGCCAAGGTGTCATCAAGCTTTTCCTCGCCGAGCCGAGCGTTTAGCGCCTGTTCGGCTGCCTTCTGCTGCTCACTCATTTCTTTCGCGCGGCGCTTGAGTTGAGATTTGACGCTGCGTACTCCCGCGCGAAACGCACCGAGGTCGTTCAGTCCGAGCGCCTCGAGCAGCTCGCTGCGCTTGTCGTTGGCAGTCTTGTCGACGAACTGCGCCATCGTGCGGTGTCCAAGAACGGGCAGCCGCTCGGCGGAGAAGTCGACGGCCAGCGGCCCCGCTCCCGCTTCGAGCGGTCCGGAAGAGTTGCCGTGAAGGCGGCGGCTCGCGACGCCGACGCCGTCAACCTGGATCTCGACGGCCGCCTCCTGGCAGTCGAGGTGGATGAGGGCCCCGAGGCCAACGCCGTCGCGATGCGTCCAGGCAACGTCACCGGTGCTCCAGAACTCCAACGCATCCGCAATGCTCGTCTTGCCACGGCCGTTTTCCGCCTGCAGGCAGAGGCTTCGTCCGCCTTTAAGCGGCAGTGCCCGCTTTTTACGGAAGCAACGAAAGCCGTCGAGCTCCAATCGGGCCATCTTCATTGCGGTTTGTCCCCTTTCTCACCAAGACCCGCCTCGATGCCCCTCACGGCTGCCTCGACGTCGAACTTTCCCGAGTCGGGGTGCCAAGCGTTTTCCAGGGCATCGACCAACGCGCGGGCCTTCTCGTTCTCGCGCATGCTCAAGAGGGCCTCGGTGATTACGACAGAGGCTTTTCCACTCTCGCCCTGCTCGGGGCCTGGAGTCTGATTCTCATCGACCATTCGCTGCGCGCGAGGATGTTAGGCGCACTGACGAAAAGTTGACAGCTGTCGAGTAAACAGAATGGTTCCCAACCGGTGAACCGGCTTCAGCCCAGCTTCGGGCTCTGCCAGGGCTGAGCTAGGCGGTTGGCCAGCTCGTCGGCGAGTCCCTCGATCGGGACTCGGGACTGCTCTAGCGAGTCGCGGTCGCGGAGGGTGACGGTGTCGTCTTCCATCGTCTGGTGGTCGACGGTGATCCCCCAGGGGGTGCCGATCTCGTCCTGGCGGCGGTAGCGCTTGCCGATCGAGCCGCCCTCGTCGAACTCGGCCGGGACGCGGCGGCGGACATCCTCGAAGATCTCGCGTGCCTTCTCCGGCATCCCCTCCTTGGAGAGGAGCGGCAGGATCGCGACCTTGACCGGAGCGAGGCGGGGGTGGAGGCGCAGCACCGTGCGCTGGCGCCCCTCCACTTCCTCGACGTCGTAGGAGTCGACCAGGAAGGCGAGCGTGGCACGGTCGGCGCCGGCCGCCGGCTCGATCACGTGCGGCACGTAGCGCTCTTTCGTCTGCTGGTCGAAGTACTCGAGCTTCTCGCTGCTGAACTTGGCATGTTGGGTGAGGTCGAAATCGCCCCGGTTGGCGATCCCCTCGAGCTCGGACCAGCCGATCGGGAAGAGGTACTCGATGTCGCTCGTCGCCGAGGAATAGTGGGAGAGCTCGTCGGCGCCGTGCGGACGCACCCGCAGCATCTCGGGGCGGATGCCGAGCTCGGTGTACCAGCGCTCGCGCTCGTCCATCCAGGCCTTGTGCCACTTTTCGGCTTCGGCCGGCGGCACGAAGAACTCCATCTCCATCTGCTCGAACTCGCGCGTGCGGAAGATGAAGTTGCCGGGCGTGATCTCGTTGCGGAAGGACTTGCCGATCTGGGCGATCCCGAACGGCGGCTTCTTGCGGGCGAAGCTGAGTACGTTCTTGAAGTTGATGAAGATGCCCTGCGCGGTCTCCGGCCGCAGGTAGACCTCCGAGCCCTCGCCGGCGACCGGGCCGACGTGGGTCTCGAACATCAGGTTGAACTGGCGCGGCTCCGACAGCTCGCCGCCGCACTCGGGGCAGCGCAGCTCGCCGCTTGGGTCCTTGCCTTCCTTCTCCAGGTCCTCGCGCAGGTGGTCCTCGCGCCAGCGCCTCTTGCACTTACCCAGGCACTGCACGAGCGGATCGGTGAAGCCCTCCAGGTGCCCCGAGGCCTCCCAGACCCGCGGGTGCTGGAGGATCGCCGAGTCGAGCGCGACGACGTCATCGCGCTCCTGCAGCATCGCCCGCCACCACTCGGCTTTGACGTTGTTCTT
This sequence comes from uncultured Solirubrobacterales bacterium, assembly GCA_963824215.1. Classification (GTDB taxonomy): domain Bacteria; phylum Actinomycetota; class Thermoleophilia; order Solirubrobacterales; family 70-9; genus VRUE01. Next base: position 1,025,285 of record CAWGOE010000001.1, read on the forward strand.
CAGCAGCACCCCGTAGTGGCCGTAGTCGTAGGTTGAGCCGAGGCCGCCGTAGATCTCCGAGGAGGGGAAAACGAAGCCGCGCCGTTTGCACAGCGCGACGATCTCCTCCATCGAGATCCCCTCGGTCTGGACGTTCTCACCGGCGCTCGCCATGGCCGGAACCGTATCGGCTGCGATAATCGCCCACCGCAATGCCGATCTACGAGTACAAATGCGCCAATAGCCACGTCTTCGACGTGATCCAGAAGATGAGCGACGAGGCACTCACCGAGTGCCAGGAATGCGGCGCCCCCGCCGAGCGCGTCCTGCACCCGGTCGCCATTCACTTCAAGGGCTCGGGCTTCCATAACACCGACTACGGCAAGAAGAAGGCCGGGAGCAACGGAAGCTCCTCCGAGAAGCCGAAAGAGTCGTCCGATTCGAAGACCGCCGAGAAGGCGGATGGGGTCGCCTCGACGGTGCCTCCCTCCGGCACCGCGGAGTGAGGGCAAGCCCCGAAGGGGCACTAGATTTCACCGCCGAAGGCGGTGATAGGCACCGACGAGGTGACCCTATTCGCCTAACAGCTTCTTGACGGCACGCCTTCGCTCGGAGTCGGGCACTTCGATCGAACCGCTTGGCCCCGGGGAGCAGCCTGAGTTTTCGCCTTGGCAGAGCACGTCGGCGTCACCTTCGCCGCCTATGGCTGCTGCAAGGATGAGCTGCGGCATGGTCAGGAAGCCCATGTCGCTGACGAAGGCCTTGGGCGCGTCCCAGCCGATGATCGGGCCCTTGGCGAAGTTGTAGGGGAGACGGAGCGGATCGGTGAGGCGGCCCTTGATGCCGGCGATCACCGCCTGCTGCGCCTTGGCCCGGTCGAAGTCGTCGTAGCCGAGGCTGTAGGCGCTGGGCCCCGGTCCGGGGCAGGGGCTGACCTTGCGGATGCGGGCGTAGATCAATGCCTTTTCCCCATTCAGCGTGTTCTCGCCCTTGGCCAGCCTGACCGTGCCGCCGCCCTGGCCGCCCCCGGCACCGCCGGAGATGTCGGCGCAGATCTTCACCGGCACGTCGACGACGACGCCGCCGACTGCGTCGATCAGGTCTTCGAAGCCGGTGAAGTCGACGATCGCGACGTGGTCGACTTCGATCTCTAGGAAGTCCTCGACCGCTTCGATCTGCGCCGCGGCGCCGCCGAAGGCGTAGGCGCCGTTGATCTCCTGCGGACTCTGGTCGGGGATCTCGGCGTAGACGTCACGAGGGATCGAGAGTTTGCGGAAGGCGCCTCCGCCGGCGCGGATCAGCATCAGCGTGTCGGCGCGGAATTCGCCGAACGAGCACTCGCCGTGCGGGGCGTCGCCGTGCGCCTGCTGCTCGTAGCACTCCTCCGAGGGCGCCGCGCCCGGCTCTTTGGTGTCGGGCGGGCGTGCATCGGTGCCGATCACCAGGATCGTTTGGGCGCTGGGCAGCAGCAGCGGGTCGCCGTGCAGGGTCGACTTCGCCTCGCCGGAGAGCTTGAAGGACTGCAGCTGGGCGGAGACGGCGAAGGCGAGGAAGCTGAGGAAGATCCAGCCGCCTGCGGCAATGCCGATCCACTTCAGCCCCGTCTTCAGCCAGGGCCGCTCCGGCCGCGGGCCGCGCTTGCGCCCGGGGCCACCCGGTTTGCCGGGCAACTTCGGAGCCTTCCAATCGCGTTCGCGCAGGCCGGAGAGGTCGGGCTTGCGGAAGCGCGAGAAGAAGCCCCGGCGGGCTCGGTAGACCTTGTAATCGGGCGGCCCGGGGGGCCGCTGCTCGCCGTCGCCTGCCATGAAAGAGTTAGCAATCATGCCGATGCCCGCGGTCGCCCGCCTAAAGAGCTCCAGCAAGAGATGAGCCAGCCGGAAGCGATAGGCATCGATCTGGGCGGCACCAAGATGCTGCTCGGGGTCCTCGACGGGGAGTCAAAAACGGTCTGGGAGAGCCGCGAGCGGTCCGCCGGCGAGGGTGAGGACGACCTCGTCGAGCTGCTCGTGCGCGAGATCGCCGAGGCGCTCGCGGAGCGGGGTGGCGTAGAGACGGTCGGAATGGGGATCCCGGCGACGATCGACCATGAGAAGGGCCTCGCGATCGCGGCGGTCAACCTGCCAATCGAGGACCTGCCGATCCGCGATCTCGTCATCGAGAGGACCGGATTGCCGACCTTCGTTGACAACGACGCCAATGTGGCGGCCCTGGCCGAGCATCTCTTCGGCGCCGCGAAGGGAGCGGAGAACGCGGTGATGCTGACGATCGGTACCGGGATCGGTGGCGGCCTGATCCTCGGCGGCGAGATCTACCGCGGCTCGACCGGCGCCGGCGCCGAGCTCGGCCACATGGCGATCCAGATGGATGGCCCCGGCTGCCAGGGCAACTGCCCCAACCGCGGCTGCGTTGAGGCCTTCGCCTCCGGAACCGCGCTCGGCCGCGAAGGGTTGGCCGTCGCCGAAAGCAACCCCGACTCGGCTCTCGGCAAGCTGCTTGCCGCAGGCGAGCCGGTGGACGGCAAGGCGGTCACGGTCGCGGCCCAGAACGGGGACGAGACGGCGATTGGGGTCTTCGACCTGGTCGGCAGCCGCCTCGGCGTCGCGCTCGCCAGCTTCGCCAACATCTTCGAGCCGGAAGTGATCGTCGTCGGCGGGGGAGTTATGGCGGCCGGAGATCTGCTGCTCGATCCCGCGCGCCGCGAGCTGCAGGCGCGGGCGCTGAACCCGATGAACCGGACCCCCGTCGTCTCGGCCGAGCTGGGCCCCGACGCGGGGATGATCGGCGCTGCCGCGATGGCGCGGATCGAACTGGAGAAGGCGGGGGGCTGATGCCAGGCGAGCTGATCGTCTGCCCGACCCCGATCGGCAACCTCGACGACATCACGATCCGCGCCCGCGACGCCCTCGTCGCGGCTGACTACATCGCCTGTGAGGACACGCGCCGCACCGGCGGCCTGCTCGACAAGCTCGGCATCCGTCCGGCGCCGCCGTTTATCTCGATCCACGAGGGCAACGAAGCGCCGCGTGCGATCGAGCTTGCGCAGCGGGTCGAACGAGGCGAGGTCGTCGTCCTCGTCTCCGACGCGGGCATGCCGGCAATCTCCGACCCCGGCTTCCGCCTGATCCGCCGCTGCATCGACCGCAACCTCGACGTCACCGTCCTGCCTGGGCCGTCCGTGGTGCCGATGGCGCTGGTCGCCTCCGGCATGCCGACCGACCGCTGGCGCTTCGAGGGCTTCCTGCCCAAGCGCTCCGGTGAGATGGAGCGAGTCCTGCGCTCGACCGAGACGGTGATTGCATTCGAGTCGCCCCGCCGGATCGGCGACTCCCTGGCAGCGCTGGCTGCAATCGCCCCCGATCGCCCCGCCGCGGTCTGCCGCGAGCTGACCAAGATGCACGAGGAGGTCTCACGCGGGACCCTGGCCGAGCTGGCGCGCCGCTTCCGCGGCGACGTCAAGGGCGAGATCGTGCTGGTGATCGCGCCGGCCTCAGCCGATGACCACGACAAAGACGTCGCCTTCGCCGTCGACGCCCTGCGCCACCTGGTCCAGTCGGGCGCCCGTCCCCGCGCCGCCGCCAGTGTCGTTGCCGCGCTCACCGGCACCCGCGCCAACGACCTCTACAGGGCGCTGACCGGCCGCGAGCCGCGCCGGTGAGCGCGTGGCGCTGCGCATCTCTGCGTCCTCGGTCGCTCGCGTGCAGAGCACGCCACGCTCCCTGCGTCCTTGATCTGCTTGGCCACGCGCACACCGGGTTGCGCGGATAGCCTGGCGGGACCGATGTCCTACTACGTCACCACGCCGATCTATTACGTCAACGCTGAGCCCCATCTCGGCCACGCCTACTCGACGATGGCAGCCGACGTCCTCGCCCGTCACATGCGCCAGCGCGGCGAGGACGTCTTCTTCCTCACCGGCACCGACGAGCACGGCGAGCCGGTCGAGAACGCCGCCGAGCGCGAGGGCGTGACGCCGCAGGAGCTGGCCGACCGCAACGCCGCGAAGTTTGAAGAGCTGATGCCGGTGATCGACGCCACCAATGACTTCTTCATCCGCACCTCCGATCCGCGCCACGCCGAGAAGGTCGCCGAGATCATGCAGCGGGTCTACGACAACGGCTGGGTCAGCAAGGGCACCTACGAAGGCTGGTACTGCCCGCGCTGCGCCGACTTCAAGACCGAGCGCGAGCTCGGTCCCGGACAGACTTGCCCGATCCACGAGATCCCGCTCGAGAAGGTGCGCGAGGAGAACTGGTTCTTCCGCCTCTCCGCCTTCCAGGACCGACTCGAAGCGCTCTACGAGGAGCGTCCCGACTTCGTCGTGCCCGAGTTCCGCCGCAACGAGGCCGTCTCCTTCATCAAGGGCGGGCTCGAGGACGTCTCGCTCTCGCGGCCGAAGCTGAAGTGGGGGATGCGCCTGCCCTGGGACCCCGAGCAGCGGATGTACGTCTGGTTCGACGCGCTGCTCAACTACGTGACCGCGCTCGGCTTCGCCCGCGAGGGCGAGGACCTGACCGCGCGCTACTGGCCGGCGAGCCTGCACGTGATGGCCAAGGACATCCTCAAGTTCCACGCGGTGATCTGGCCGGCGCTGCTCTGGGCGGCCGACCTGGAGCCGCCGCGGCGGATGGCGATCCACGGCTTCCTGCTGATGGGTGAGAAAAAGATGTCGAAGTCGCTCGGCAACGTGCTCGACCCGTTCGAGGCAATCGATCGCTTCGGCGCCGACGCGCTGCGCTTCTACTGCTTCCGCGAGGTCAGCTTCGGCCAGGACGGCTCGATCTCGACCGCGGGCTTCGAGTCCCGCTACGAGACCGAGCTTGCCAACGACTTCGGCAACCTGGCAAGCCGTGTGCTCGCGATGGTCGATCGCTACCGCGACGGCACCGTGCCCGTGGCCCAGGTTGACGCCGTGCTGGAAGAGGACTTCGAAGGAGTGGTGGAGCGCTTCAGCGAGCTGCTCGACCGGGCCGAGTTGACCCAGGCGTTGGAGGAGGCCTGGAAGCTGGTCCGGCGGCTCAACCGCTACGTCGAGGAGACCCGCCCCTGGGAGCTGGCCAAGGACGAGGCCGACCCCGAGCGCCTCGACGAAGTCCTCTACAACCTGGTCGAGGGCCTGCGAACGACGACTCTGCTGCTCGTCCCCTACCTACCGCAGACGAGTGAGCAGTTGCTCACCGCCCTAGACGAGGATTCACGCCAGCTAACCGAGCTAGGAGCCCGACCTGGTGGCCAAAGGGTCGAGCGAGTTCCACCCCTCTTCCCGAAGATCGAGGCCCCAGCATAAAAGCCTATCCCGGTAGGGCTGGAACGTCTTGTACTTTTTGTCGAAGGCTCCGGGCGACAGCCCAACCGCGATACACCGAAAAAGTTAAGTGGAAGTCCTACCGGGATAGGCCTTCGACAAGCGCATCGGGCCCGAGTTGATCCGGGCGGGTGTAGCCGCAGAGCGCCATCGTCAGGTCGAGCTCGGCGAGGATCATCTTGAGCACCGTCTCCACGCCCGCCTGGCCGCCAAGTGCGAGGCCCCAGACGTAGGGCCGGCCGAGCAGGACCGCGTCGGCGCCAAGGGCGAGCGCCTTGAGTGCATCGGCGCCGCTGCGGATGCCGCTGTCGAAGAGGATCGCCAGCTGGCCACCGACTGCCTCGACAATCGGCGGCAGGGCGTCGAGCGATCCGATCGCGCCGTCGACCTGGCGGCCGCCGTGGTTGGAGACGACGATCCCATCGACGCCGTGCCGGACTGCCTCGTGCGCGTCGTCGACGTGCTGGATGCCCTTGATCACGATCGGCAGCGAGGTCAGCTCGCGCAGCTGCGCCAGGTCATCCCAGGTGAGCGATGGGTTGGCCAGCACGCTGAGGTAGTGGCCGGTTGCCGCCGCTAGGTCCTCCTCCGGCGTCTTCTCGAGAGCGGCGCGGAAGATGGGGTCCTGGAGGTAGTTCGCGTTGCCCATCCCCTGCAGAAACGGCAGCCATGCTTGCTGCAGGTCGCGGGGCTTCCAGCCGGGGACGAAGGTGTCGACGGTGACGACGATCGCCCGGTAGCCGGCCACCTCGGCGCGGCTGACGAAGCTCTTCAGCAGCTCGGAGTCGTTCGGCCAGTAGAGCTGGAACCAGCGGGGCGAGTCGCCGCCGGCCTCGGCGATCTCCTCCATGGTGAAGTGCGATGCGGTGCTGACCACCATCGGCACCCCGACCGCCGCCGCGGCTCGTGCGCTCGCCAGCTCGCCGTCCTCGTGGACGACCTTCTGCACCCCGATCGGGGCTAGCATCAGCGGCGCTGGCAGCGGCGTGCCCAGCACCTCGGTCGAGAGGTCGCGCTCGGCGACGTCGCGCAGCATCCTCGGCACGATGCGGTAGCGCTCGAAAGCGTCGCGGTTGGCGCGGATCGTGTGCTCGGCGCCCGCCCCGGCGAAGACGTAGTTGGCCGCCCGCTCGTCCATCGCTTCATGGGCCCGTCGCTCCTGCTCCTCGACCGCAACGGGGATCGAGGGCGTCTCCCCGCCAAGGCCGCGAGCGTAGATCTCCCGGTAGTAATCGGCGAACTCGGCCATCGCCGGGGAGGCTATTCGTTACTTGAGGCCGAGACGCCGGCGCCAATCGCGCGCATTGGCGGCCCGGGCGATGCGGCCGATCAGGCCGCGGCGGGCCTTCGTGTACGGGTACCAGGTTGGCTCGCGCTTGCCGCCGAAGCGGGCGACGATCACCGACTCCGGCCGGCAGTACTTCTTGATCCCGTACTCGCCATGGCGGAAGCCGATCCCCGACTCCTTCCAGCCACCCATCGGCACGTCCATCAGCACGTAGTTGACGATCACGTCGTTGACGTTGACCGCGCCGGCCTCGATTCGCCTGCCGACCTTCTCCGCCCGCTCCTTCTCGCCGAAGACCGAGGCGGCGAGCCCGTAGCGGGTGTCGTTGGCGAAGCGCAGCGCTTCCTCGGAGTCGCGTACCTTCATCACGCCGACCACCGGGCCGAAGGTCTCGTCACGCATCACCGTCATCGAGTGGTCGACGTCGACCAGCACGGTCGGTTCGAAGTAGTCGCCCGGGCCCTCGACCCGCTTGCCACCGGTCGCCGCCTTTGCGCCCTTCGCGATCGCGTCCTCGACCTGCGCTTCGACGATCGCCCGCTGGTTGGGCGAGGTCATCGCACCGACGTCCTTTTCGGGCGTCTTGCCATCGGCACCTTGGCGCAGCGCCCCGACCTCCTTGGTCAACTTGGCGACGAACTCGTCGTAGACCGGCTCCTCGACGTAGATCCGCTCGACCGAGAGGCAGACCTGGCCCGAGTTGAACATGCCGCCCCAGGTGGCGGCGTTGGCGGCGCGGTCGACGTCGGCGTCGGAGAGGACGATCATCGGGTCCTTGCCGCCGAGCTCGAGGCTGACCGGGGTCAGCGTCTCGGCGGCACGCGCCATCACCTTGCGCCCGGTGCGGTCCGAGCCGGTGAACTGGATGAAGTCGACGTTGTCCACCAAGGCGCCGCCGGTCTCGCCGGTTCCGTGCACGCAGTCGAACACGTCGGGGCCGCCGATCTCACGCTTCCAGGCCTCGATGATCTCGGTCAGCCCCAGCGGGGTGAACTCGGAGGGCTTGACGACCACCGCCGCCCCAGCCTGCAGCGCGGGGATCGCGTCGCCCAGCGCCAGCGCCAGGGGAAAGTTCCAGGGGCTGATTACGCCGACCACGGGGTAGGGCCGGTACTGGACCATCAGCTTTTTCGACGCCGCCAGCGCCGAGTGCGGGCGGACCGTTTCGTCGCCGATGAACTTGGCGGCCTTGGTCCCATAGAAGTTGATCAAGTCGGTGAGGTAGACCGTCTCGGCCGTCGTGTCGCCACGGACCTTGCCGGTCTCCGCCTGCATCGTGTCGAGCACGCGCTCATGGTTGTCGAACAGCCAGTCGCGCAGCTGGCCGAGCCAGCGGTAGCGGCCCTCGTTCCCGAGCGCCTCCCACTCGGCCTGGTTGGCGCGCACACGGGCGACGGTCTGCGCGACGCTCTCGGGCGAGTCGACGGTGACGCTGCCGATGGTCGCACCGGTCGCGGGGTTGAGGACCTCGATCCGCTCGGCGGCGCTGCCGTTGGAGCTGGCGCCGTTAACCGCCTCGTCTACCTTCGGTGCCGTTCCGCTCTCCACCTGACCGCTCCCTTCAGAAAATTGGCTGGTCAGCCAAGAGTAGCCGCTAGCGCGGTACCAGGCGGAAAACCGGCCCTTCGAGTGAGGCGATGTAGATGCGGCCGCGCGTGTCTTCGCCGAAGGAGCTGGGGGTGGAGACGCTGAGGCCGAGCTTGCGATCGCCGCTGGCACGGCGCAGGTGCGGCGTCAGGCTGCGCAGCTCGCCCTCGCAGAGATCGGCGTAGACGTAGCGCCCGCGCAGCGAGGGCAGGCGGGGGTCGCCGACGACGTAGCCGCCGATGATCGTGCAGCTGTCGCCACGGCTGTGCGGGTAGGTGAAGATCGGCTTCACGGTGCCGCCCGGATCGGCAGTGCCGCCGTTGGCGCCCCGGTAGGGGGCGAAGCCCTCGAAGGCGTCCCAGCCGAAGTTCGCCCCCCGGGCCGCGGCCATGGGGAGGTAGTCGAGCTCCTCGAAGACGTCCTGGCCGACGTCGCCGATCGCGATCCGCGGCTGCCCCGGCTTGGTCACCCGATCGAAGGAGAAGCGGAACGGGTTGCGCAGGCCGTAGCTATAGATCTGCGGGCGCGCGTTCGCACGCCGTGGGTCGATCCGCAGCAGCTTGCCGAGCAGGCTCCGCTGGTCCTGGGCGTTGTTCGGCGGGTCGCCCCCCGAGCCACCATCGCCGGTGCCGAAGTAGAGGAAGTCGCCGTGGAATTGCAACTGGCCACCGTTGTGATTTGGGTTGGCCCTGTGGGGTATCTCGACTAGTGCGCGACGAGAGCCCCGCGCGGCTCGCGTCGCGCTTCTGCGTTTGAACTCGTCGATCCTGATGTCCCCGTTGGGGTCGGTGTAGTAGACGTAAAAGCGGCGGCTTTCCTTGTAGTCGGGAGGGAAGGCGATCGAGAGCAGGCCGCGCTCACCGCCGAAGGAGATCAGGCCGCTTATGTCGAGGAAGGGCGCGCCGAGCTTGCGCCCACCGCGCAGCACACGCACCTCACCTCCCTGCTCGACGACGAAGAGCAGCTCCGGGTAGCCGGGCGCGCCGCTGACGTAGACGGGTTCGTCGAAGCTGCCGATCTGCTTTAAGCCGACGCCTTTGCCCGTCTTGGCGGCTTGTTGCGCCCCGGCCTTCTCGCCGTCCTCTGAGCCACCGGCGCCGCATGCGGTCAAGCCGGCGAGGGCAATTGCTGCGAGGACAGCCCCGGCTCGAACGCGCCGACCCATAAGGGGAGCTAGCGGTTCGCTTCCGTCGGGTCTTTGGGCGCCGGCACGACTTCGCCGCTGTCGGTGACCACCGTGTCGGGCGTGACCTCGGTGATCGTCGTCGTGAAGGAGCCGCCGGCTTGGGTGCCGGGGCTGGCCTCGGCCTTGGCCGTGCCACCGAGGCCGCCGCCGACCCCGTAGTGGATCTCGTAGTCGCCGGTTCTGACCGCGCTCAGCTTCCAGACGGCCTCGGCCGTCGCGCCCGGCTTCAATGGGCCGAAGGCGAACGTCTTCGGGCTCGAAGTTTCCGCGCCGGCCCGCTCGGAGGAGCCGTTCAGCCTGGGGTAGCTGGCGGCGAGTGCCCAGACGGGCCGGTCGGGTTGTGCCAGTTCCGGCGAGGGATCGCGGTAGCCGAAGGGCAACGCAGAGTTGCGTCCCTCCTCGCCGCCGACCGAGATCGTCACGGTCAGCGCCGGCAGCGCCTCGCGACCGGTGTTTCGCACCCCGAGCCGCAACAGGGTCGTTTCGCCCAGGCGCTGTTTGGCCGGGAACTCTGCGGTGACGACTTTGACCCGATAGGTGCCGGCGGTTTCGTTGGCGCCGGAAGAGGACTCATCGCTGCCGCAGGCCACGAGGAAGAGCGGCAGCGCCGCGACAATCGCGCCCGCCGCAACAGCGCCGATGCGGGAACGCTGGTCGTATCTGCGATTCCCCCCCAAAGCGGCCGGAACATACCACGGCCATTCAGCCGTTCTGACGCCTTCGAGCGCATGGCCCTGGGGTTAGCCGGATCTCAACACTGGGCTAACCGACACCGCTGGCGCATCCCATAGACTCAAAGCACGGAGCAGGGGCCGCCCGACGCGGTCCCGCTTTGCCGGAGGAGAGATGGAAGCAGCCGCATCGATAGGCAGGAGGTTCGCCCCCGCCAAGTCGTTCTTCGAGCAAGTCGGGGACATGATGATCCTGACTGCGCGGACGATGGTCTCTGCGGTCAAGCCGCCCTACCCCTACGGCGAGGAGTTCATCGGCCAGTTCCTCTTCGCCCTGCAGCTCTGCTGGTTCCCGCTGCTCGTCTCGACCGTCGCCTTCGGCTTTGGCGCGCCAGGCCTGCAGGCCGCCAACTTCCTCACCCTCTTCGGCTCGCTCGACCGCCTCGGCGGCTTCTTCGTCCTCGCCTCGATCCGCGAGTTCGCCCCCTTCGTCACCGCCGTCGTCGTCGCCGGGGTCGCCGGCACTGCGATCACCGCCGATCTCGGCGCCCGCAAGATCCGCGAGGAGCTCGATGCCCTGCAGGTGCTCGGCGTCGACCCGATCAAGAACCTGGTCGTGCCGCGCTTCCTGGCGCTGATGGTGATAACCGGCCTGCTCGACATCTACGCGCTGATCTTCGGCATCAGCGGCGGGATCCTCACCGAGATGCTCTACAACCAGCCGCTCGGCGGCTTCTTCGCGACGCTCTTCACCAACTCCTCGATCACCGATCTCTGGGGATCGGTGATCAAGTGCACCCTGTTCGGCGCGATCATCGCGGTTGTCTGCTGCTACAAGGGGATGACTGCGTCTGGCGGTGCTGCGGGGGTGGGCCGCGCCGTCAACCAGGCGGTGGTGATCTCCTTCATGGGCGTCTTCGCCTTCAACTACGCCTTCACGCAGACCCTCCTTGCCACCAACCCGGATCTGCAGACGATTCGATGAACCCCTGGCTCGACGTCCCGCGCGGCTGGCTCGACTCCTTCGGCGAGATCGCCCGCTTCGGCTCGCGCGTCGCCGGCCTCGTCTACTCGGGCCGCGTCCTGCGCTTCTTCGGCGAGAGCCTGCGCCAAGCCGGCATCCTGATCCTCGGCTCCGCCGTGATCATCTGGGGCCTGGTCTTCATCCTCGGCCTCCAGTGCGGGATCGAGGGCGCCTACCTGCTGCGCGCCAACGGCGCCCCCGCCTACGCCGGCGTCTTCTCGGCCTGGTGCGACCTGCGCGAGATCATGCCCTACGCCTTCGGCTACATGCTGTCGGCCAAGGTCGGCACCGGCATCGTCGCCGAGCTCGGCGCGATGCGGATCTCCGACGAGATCGACGCGCTCGAGGTGATGGGCGTACCACCGGTCACCTTCCTCGCCGCGACCCGCCTGCTCGCCGCTTGGATCGCCTTCCCCTTCATGTACCTGGTTGGGATCGGGATCATGTTCTTCGCCAGCTACCTGGCCGTGGTCGAGCAGATCGGCGACGTCTCCAAAGGCGGCTACCTGCTGATCTTCTGGTTGTTCCAGAACCCGCCCGACCTGATCTTCAGCCTGATCAAGGGAATGTTCATGGCGACGGCGATCGTGATGGTGGGCTGTTACTACGGCTACACCGCCTCGGGCGGGCCGGTTGGAGTGGGGACCGCGACCGCTAAGTCGATGGTCCTCAATATCGTTCTTGTTCACATCATCGGGATGCTTGGCACCCTCGTTTTCTGGGGAGCCAACCCGAGGGCGCCGATAGGAGGCTGAGTAGTGGAGGAGCAAAATCAGAGCAGCGGTCCCTACATCAGCGAGGACGGGGCAACGATGGGCCGCGACTTCGTCATCCCCGGGGTCGACCCGGGGGAGGCCGATCCCTACCGCTTCCACACCGGCCGCAAGCGCGACCACGGCAGCACCGACGCGATCGAGATCATCAACCTGGTCAAGCAGTTCGGCCGGGCGCGGATCCTCAACGGGCTCAACCTCGGCCTGCCTGAAGACCAGGTCTCGATGGTGCTCGGCCCGTCGGGAACCGGCAAGAGCGTGCTGATCAAGCACATCGTCGGCCTGCTCTACCCGGATTCCGGCGACGTCCTCGTGCACGGGGAATCGATTCCGGCGATGACCGACGACGAACTCTTCGACGTGCGCAAAAAGTTCGGCCTGCTGTTCCAGGACGGGGCGCTTTTCGGCTCGATGAACATCTACGACAACACCGCCTTCCCGCTGCGCCAGCACACGGACAAAAGCGAGGAGGAGATCGGCGAGATCGTCAACCGCCGGCTCAAGGAGGTCGGCCTGATCGAGGCGATCTACAAGATGCCGAACGAGCTCTCCGGCGGCATGCGCAAGCGCGCCGGCTTCGCCCGCGCGCTGGTGCTGGAACCGGCGATCGTGATGTTCGACGAGCCCGACTCCGGCCTCGACCCGGTCCGCACGGCGCTGCTCTGCGAGCTGATCCGCGAGGTCCACGCCGAGAACGGCGGCTGTTACCTGGTGATCAGCCACGACCTCAACACGGCACGGCGGATCTCCGACTTCATCGCCGTGCTCTGGAACGGCAAAATCGTCGAGTCGGGCCCGAAAGAGGAACTGTTCGACTCCGAAAACCAGTTCGTCCACCAGTTCCTCAACGCTGACGTAACCGGCCCGCTCTCGATGGATTGAGCGCAGTCGCGGCCTGGGCGGTCCGCCACGCGCGGGCGGTTTTGGCCGTCACGGTCGTGCTCGCGATTGCGGCGGCGGTTGCGGCGACGCAGCTGCCTACCGATGCGGCTACGGACACGCTGGTCGATAGCGACACGGCGAGTTATCGGGCGACGCAGGAGGTGCGTGAGGAGTTCGGTGAAGAACCGATCGTCGTTCTCGCCGAGGGGGATCTCCAGCGGCTGATCCTGACCGCGAACCTCGGACGCTTCCTGCGGCTCGAGGGCTGCCTCTCGGGCAAGGTGCCGAAGGGGGCCGAGCCGATTCCCGGGCCCTGTGCCGAACTTGCCGAGCTCAACCCCGTGCGCTCGGTCGTGGGACCGGCGACCTTCCTCAACGAGGCGGTGATCCAGATCGATCGCCAGCTGCGCCGCCTTGCCGCGACCGTTCCGCCCGAGCGGTTCCGCGAACTGATCCTCCAGGTCGCCGCGCAGTACGGGATCACCAGCACGCCGAGCCTCGCCAACCCCGATTTTCTGGCTGCCGTTGTTTTCGACCTGCGCAAGAAGCGGGGTACGCCAAAGGCGCGCCTCGCCTACCTCTTCCCGAACAAGAACACGACCCAGATCATCGTTCGCCTGAAGCCCGATCTGAGCGAGGCTGAACGCCATCGAGCGATCGAGGCGATCGAGGCTGTGGTCCGCGATCCGGTTGCGCGGGAGAAATGCAAGTTCAAGGGCGAGCCGGAGCGGTGCTTCGAGCTCAAGGGCGGTCGCTACGTGATCTCCGGTGTGCCCGTGGTCGTGGATGCCGTGACGCGGGCGCTGAAGGACGCCCTGCTGGTCCTGCTCGGCGTCGCCCTCGTGGTCATGGCCTTCGCCCTCATGCTGGTCTTCAGGTCGCGCTGGCGGCTACTCCCGCTGGCAATCGCCCTGGGAGCAGCCGCCTTGACCTTCGGGCTCTTCGGCTTGCTGGGCGGTTCGCTAACGATGGCCTCGATCGCCGTCCTGCCGATCCTGATCGGGCTTGCCGTCGACTACGCCATTCAGCTGCAAGCTCGTTATGACGAGGCAATCGCTCTTGGGGCAAGCCCAGGTGCAGATGCTGCCCGGCTCGCCGCTTCCGGTGGCGGTCCGGCTATCGCGACTGCCTGCCTGGCGACCGGTGCCGGCTTTCTAGCGCTTCAACTCTCCCCAACGCCGATGGTTCGCAGCTTTGGCCTGCTGCTGGTCGTCGGCATCGCGATTGCGTTTGGGCTCGCGTTCGTCGTTGGGTTTGCTGCGTTGAGCCTGCGCAGGGGGGCGGAAGCGACGGGTCTCCCTCCGCGGGCTGGGTTTTTCGCCTTGCGGCGTAGATCTCTCGCCGAGCCGGAGGTGCGAAAAACAGGACGCCGCCCGTCTCCGGGAGACCCGTCACTCCCGCCCCTGTTGCAGCGCGTACTGGCGATTGGGCAGGGGCATCCGGAGCGGGTGCTGGGGGTCGGCCTTGCGCTGGCGGTGATTGGTTGGGGGGCTGGGACGCAGATCGAAACGCAGACCGACATTCAAGAGTTGGCGCCGCAGAGCATCGATGCCGTGAAGGAACTGAATGAGTTGCAGGAGGCGACGGGGGTATCCGGGGAGCTGGACGTGAGGGTTAGCGCTCCTGATCTGACGGATCCGGCGACGATCGAGTGGATGGCTGACTTCAAGCAGCGGGTGTTGGATGCCGGTGGATTCAGCGGTGCAAATCCGAGCTGCCAGACGGCTGAAGTCTGCCCGGGGCCTGCGCTGTCGGACTTCGTCACCGGTGGTGGGTTGACGGAGGGGGCTGTCCAGGAGGGGCAGTTGACCCGCAAAAGCATCCGCGAAGGTCTCGGTCAGATTCCCGCCTACGACCTGGCGCAGGTTGCGACTGTCGATCCGGAGACGGGATTGCCGGCAGGTACCGCGTTGCTTGGGTTCGGGATTCGGGCGCAGTCGTTGGATGAGCAGCAGGAGCTGATCGATCGGATTCGTGGGGAGATCGGGACTCCGGGCGAGGAGGGTGGACCCCCGGCTGGGGTGGAGGTCGAGCTTGCGGGGTTGCCGGTGATCGCTGCGGCTGCCGCCAACGACCTTTCCAACAGCCGCTACCTGTTGACGCTTGCTGGACTGATTGCCGTTGCCCTGGTGCTGCTTGCTGTTTATCGCTCGCTGCCGCGGGCGCTGATTCCGCTTGTTCCGATTGTGATGGCCACCGGCTGGTCGGCGCTGGTGCTTTGGGTCAGTCATGTGCCGCTGAACCCGATGTCGGCGGCGCTTGGGGCGCTGACGATTGCTATCGCTACTGAGTTCAGCGTGATCTTGGCGGCGCGGTTCCGCCAGGAGCGGCGGGCGGGGCGGGAGCTTGGGGCTGCGCTGCGGCAGGCTTACTCGCGGACTGGCGCCGCTGTGTTCGCATCCGGGGTGACGGCGATCGCTGGCTTCGCGGTGCTGATCGCCAGCGATGTGCGGATGCTGCGTGAGTTCGGCTTCGTCACCGTGATCGACTTGGCGGTGGCTCTGCTCGGTGTGTTGGTCGCCCTGCCGGCAGCTCTCGCCTTGGCCGAGAAGTGGGGATGGGGAGGGGAGAGGGGGGCGTCTTGAAAGATCGCTACTCGATCCTCGTCGGGTTGCTCTTCGTCGCCATCGTCGCGATCGCCCTGATCAACGGTGTGCCTGGCGACGGCGGTGGCACCCTTGGGCTCGACGAGCAGCCGCCGCGCTGGCCGCTGCCCGAGTTCGCCGTGCCTGTTGCAGCGGGCGACCTCGAAGGCGATGCCAACGTCGCCCAGGACGACTGCTCGGCGGCGGCGCTGCCCTGTCCCGACGATGCGCAGCGCACTTCCGCCTGTCAGGTCCGCACGCCGGGTGCGCTCCGTGTCTGCGACCTCTTCGACCACCCGCTGGTGATCTCGTTCTGGTTCAGCAAAGGCGGCGAGTGCGTCGATCAGCAGGACGTCGTCAGCCGGGTTTACTCGCGCTACCGTGGACGCGTGAACTTTCTCTCGTTGGACATTCGCGACGATCGCGACACCGTCCGCGAGCTGATTCGGCGGCGCGACTGGAAGATGCCGGTCGGTTATGACCGCGATGGCGCCGTTGCCAGCCTCTACCGCGTCGGCGGCTGCCCGACCTTCGCCTACGCCTACCCGGGCGGGACCTTGGAGGGCGCCGGGATCGGCCACTTGAACGTGGGTGAGCTGAGCGATCGGGTCGAGCGGCTGCTGCGCGCCACCCGCGCCGCAGAGGGGGGCTGAATGTGAACGCCAACGCGGCCGAGCCGGACCTGGGCTGGGAGCCATCGCCGACACTGGGCTGGGTGGCGCCACACGTGGCTGCCGAGTTCCCCGGCCTGGGGATCTCCTGGATCGAGCTGGACGGCCGCCCCGGCCGTAGCCCGGCGCCGGTCGAGAAGCGCCTACGCGAGACCTCAGACCGCTTTTACGGCGCTCACGCGATCCATCTGCGCGAACGCCCGATCCCCTGGGCCTACCGCGTCTTCTTCCGCCAGATCGGCCTCGACCCCGACCGCACCCGCACCCCGGTCGAGCAGCTCGCCTTGGACCGTCTCCAGGATGGTGGCTTCAAGACGCATGGCCTGCCCGCCGACGCGCTGACGATCGCCACGGTGGAGACGGCGATCGCGCTGCGCGCCTTCGACGCCGACCGGCTCGAGGGGGCGCTCTGCATTCGCGACTCCGCCCCGGGCGAGTCGCTCGAGGGCCGACCGGGGAGCTCTCGCGAGGCACGTTGGTGATCGCCGATCAACGGGCCCCGTCCGGGCTGCTCTTCGGCGCCACCGGCGAGGGCTGCGAGGTGAGCCGTCGCACCCGTCGCATCGCAATTGCCGCGATCCAGGTCGAGGGCGTCCCTCAGATCGCCGTCGACGAGGCGCTATGGATGGTCGCCGCGACGCTCAACGCCGCTTAACGAGAGCATCGTGATCCGGTCGGTCCCTTGATCTACACTCGGTATCGAGCTATGCCGGATCTGCTCGAACGAGAGACGCGTGCCACGCTTCGCGTGGATGGCGATGAGCGGCTCGCCCGAGCGGAGCTGCGACGTCAGATCGGGCGCCTCGAAGCACAGCTCGGCGCCGTCTTCGGGGATGCTTTTCCCCGCGTGCAGATCAACTCAGCGGTTGCCGCGGTCTCACCCGAGCCGCGCGCTCTCGACCTCGGTGAGCTGGAGGCTGTTCGTGACTCGCTGGCTGGTCGGATCGGCGACGCGCGGCGACAGCTTCAAGCACAAGCGGAGCTGGAGGCCCGTAACCGCGAGCTGCTCGAGCGAATGCTGGCGGAACCCGCCAAGCACAAGTGGCTTCAGATCTCGCGGGCCGACGTCGGCGAGCATGGCTGCGGCCACTGGCATTCGCTCCCCCGCCTGGGCCCGCTCGGCATGCTGATGGGCTGGTGGCGGGTCAGGGTCTCGTCCGGATGTCCGTTAGCCGGGCGGCTTGCGGCCGTTGAGCGAGCGAGGTAGGACGGCCAACGAGCGTCCCCCGGCCCCGTGGGGATCGTTCCCGCTGGCCGAGCTGTCCGTGTTGGCGGGAATCGTCTGCCTCGTGATCGGGGTGGTGAGCAAGAACCCGACCCCGATCGGCGTCGGCGTCGTGCTCGCCGGCCTCGGCGGCCTCGAGGTCTCCGCCCGCGAGCACTTCGCCGGCTACCGCTCCCACACGACCCTGCTAGCCGGCACCGTCTTCGTAATCGTCACCGGCGCTCTCTTCTACCTAGCCGACCAAATCCTCGCCATCGCCCTAGCAGTAGGAATCGCCTGCTTCGCAGCTTCCTTCTATCTCTTACGCCGTGCCTTCCAGCGCGCCTCCGGCGGCCTCTCGTTCAAAGCCGGCGGTCTCCGGGGCTGACCGGGTTTCGAGAAGAGGCCGTCCGGTAGGGCTGAAACGTCTTGTACTTTTTCGGCGTCGGCTCCGGGCGACAGCCGTAAAGCGACCCACCGAAAAAGTTAAGTGAAAGCCCTACCGGACGGCCTCTCAAACGAGAACTGCGTCCCGAGCCCGTGGACTGAGCGCAGAGTTCAACAGCGCCCGCTGGCGCGGCGTAAGCGTCCCGAGCCGCTTGTTCTCACTCAAAGCAAGCGTCTGCAGCAGCTTGCGAGCGCGGGTCCGGCCCCAGCGGCGCTGACTGGTCAGCAGCTCGGCCAGGGTCATGCTCTCGGTCTCCCACGGGCAATCGCGGATGATCTCGGCCACGTCCACCTCACCCCGCCCGATCGATCGCTTCAGCTCTGCCCTGGCAAGCCGCACTCGGTTGGCGCGCGCCAGAGCCTGCATGTGCTGCGGTGTCCGGCTCGCGGTTGCGCTCGTCGAAGCAGGGGCGATCGATACAGCTTCCACTGGGGCTCCTCCCTCTGGGGGTTCTCGTTTGACTGGTTCCTGCACCGGCCGGAGACGGCCCGGCTTGGTGAGTTGAACTGTCGCCGCCGCTCCCTCCTGTCCCGGATGCCGCGGCGAGGGGGCAAGCTACGCGCTAGGGGCGTCGACCGTCAACCCGCACTGGGCGAAGAGCCACCGGCCCGTTCGCTAAGAGCACCTTTTTCTCGCTAGAAATGTCTTGTCCGGAATTGGACAAGGCGGAAACTACCCCCAGAGGGGTAGGCATAGCCACTCACGTACGCGGAAGCTCAGGAAAGTCCTCAATGGTGCGGGAGATCGTTTCCAGCGCGCTGTCGAGATGTTCGCGGTCGTGGGTCGCCATCAGGCTGGTGCGCAGCAGAGCCCCGCCCGGCGGCACCGCGGGGTGGATCGCGACGTTGGTGTAGACGCCGGCGTCGAAGAGCGCCTTCCAGAGCAGCACCGCCTGCCAGTCGTCGCCGACCATCACCGGCACGACCGGCGTGGTCGCAACCGTGCCGTCGGGGAGCGTTCCGGGCTCGACCACTTTCAGCCCCAGCTCGCGCAGGCCCTCACGCAGGTAGGAGGCGTTGTCGAGCAGCGCCTCGAATAGCTGCGGCCCCTCGCTGCGGACGACGCGCACTGCCGCCAGCGCCGCGCCGACTGCCGCCGGCACTGCCGATGCGCTGAACATGAATGAGCGCGAGGAGATCCGCAGGTACTCGATCACGTCGGCGGGGCCGGCGATGAAGCCACCGCAGGAGGCGAGGCTCTTGGAGAAGGTCCCCATCCGCAGATCGACCTCGTCCTCGAGGCCAAACAGCTCGCTGGCCCCGGCCCCGCGGGCGCCGAGCACTCCGGCGCCGTGCGCCTCGTCGACCATCAGCCGCGCGCCGTGCTCGCGGCAGAGCTCGACGATCCGCGGCAGATCGCAGACGTCGCCCTCCATCGAGAAGACCCCGTCGACGACGACCAGCACGCCGCCGCCGTCCTCGGCGGCCCGCTGCAGCATCTTCTCCAGCTTGTCCATGCGGTTGTGGCGGAAGGGTCGTAGCTTTGCTCCGGAGAGCTTGCAGCCGTCGAGAATCGAGGCGTGGTCGCCGGCGTCGCAGATCACCGTGTCGCCCGGTTCGAGGATCGTGCCCAAGCAGCCGACGTTCGCCTGGTAGCCGGTCGTGAAGGCGAGGGCATCCTCGGTCTGCATCCAATCGGCAATCTCTTCCTCGAGCTCGATGTGAAGGGGCGTCGTGCCGTTCATAAAGCGAGAGCCAGTCAGTGCGGTTCCGTAGCGGTCGAGCGCTTCGCGCGCGCCGTCTCTGACCCGGCTGTCCCCGGTCAGGCCGAGGTAGTTATTTGAGCCGAGCATCACCACCTCGTGGCCCTCGACCTCCATGATCGGCCCGGCTTCTGACTCGATCAGGCGGAAGTAGGGGAGGAGGTCGTGCTGTTTGGCCGCTTCGAGCTGCTCGAGCCGCTCGTGGTTGCGGGCCTTCTCGAAGACGTCGACGGGGGTTTTGGCGGTTTCGCTCATGCTCGAAGTGTAGGTTCAGGGCTCCGTGTCATCCGTCGAAATCCGCCCCGTCCGCTCGCGGCGCGAGCTGAAGCGCTTCGTCAAGGTCCCCTTCCACCTCCACCGCGAGCACCCGCAGTGGGTGCCACCGCTGATCTACGAGCGGATGCAGTTCCTCGATCGGGGCAGGAACCCCTGGTTCGAGCACGGCGAGGCGGAGTACTTCCTCGCCGAGCGCGATGGCGAGCCGGTCGGCCGGATCACCGCCCAGGTCGACCGCGGCTGGGACGAGGTGCAGGGGGGCAAGGACGGGATGTTCGGCTTCTTCGAGACGGTTGACGATCGCGAGGTGGCGGCTGCCCTGCTCGGGGCGGCCGAGGACTGGGTCGGGGAGCGCGGTCGCCAGCGGCTGCTGGGACCGATGGACTTCACCACCAACGATGAGGTCGGGCTCCTTATCGAGGGCTTCGAGCTGCGGCCGATGATCCTCCAGAACTGGCATCCGCCCTTCTACAAGGACCTGCTCGACGGGCTCGGCTACGGCAAGGCGATGGACCTGCTCATGTGGTACCTCGAGCTCGGCAAGCTGAAGGAAGGGGATCAGTTCGCGCCGGAGATCCACGCCGCTGCGGAGAAGGCGCTGCGCGACGAAGGGATCGCGATCCGCAACATCGACAAGGGCAACCTGCGCGAGGAGATGCGCCGCTTCAGCGAGGTCTACAACGAGGCCTGGGCCGACAACTGGGGCTTCGTCCCCGCGACCGATGCCGAGATTGAGTTCCACGCCAAGCTGCTCAAGCAGGTGATCGACGAGGACTGGGGCTTCATCGCCGAAAAGGACGATGAGACCGTGGGGGTGGCCTTCACCCTGCCCGACATCAATCAGGCGCTGGCGCGGACTGGCGGTCGCCTACTCCCCTTCGGCTGGCTCAAGTTCCTGCTGGCGAAGCGCAAGATCGACCGCGTGCGCGTCTTCGCGCTTGGCGTCAAGAACGAGTATCGCCACAGCGGCGTCGCCGCCGGGCTCTACCTGAAACACCTCGAGGCGGCGAGCCCCGACGGGGTGCCGGGTGGAGAGACTGGCTGGATCCTCGAGACCAACGAGCCGATGAACCGGGCGATGGAGGGGATGGGCGGGACCGTCGTTAAGCGCTATCGGATCTACGAGAAGGCGATTCGGGAGCCGTAAGTGGCCCCCCGGTAGGGGTTCCACTTAATGGCGCAGTTTCCGGGATTGTCGTCGGATCGCGCTGCTTGCATCGCTACAGTCGGGCCGGTGAGTGAGTTTGAGCTTGAGCCGGTCCGTGTGCGAGTCCTGCCGCATGAGACGCCCGGCGGGGTGGCGCTTCGAAATGAGGCACGCACGGCTGTCGTTGCCGCGGTGGGGGGTGTCCTGGCGGGGGCGGCGACCGTTGCCGTAGTCCGTGCCGTTGGCGCTGCGGCGAAACGATCGCCAGGGCGGCTGCTGCCGGGTCGCAAGCGCCAGCCCAAGGTTGTCGCTAGCCGCTCGTTTCTAGTGGACGTGCATCTGCTCGGGAAGTGAGCGGCCTCGAGGTCGAGGTCCGTCCGCCGTCTCCATTCCGCCTGCCCAGCTACAGCAGCGAGGATCGGACGATGCGGGTCTGGAACGGGGTCCTCTCCCGTTTGATGCGGGTCGAGGACAGCCCCGTCCTGGTGCGGGCCTGGGAGCCGCGAAGGGGTCGAGTTCTGTTCCGTGCCGAGCCCCTCGACCCGGCGGCGGTGACTGCCCCGCGAGTCATCCCATCGCAACCGAGCCGCTCCGCTGACGCACCCCAGCTCCGCCTGGCGATAGAGCGGATGCGCTTTGCCCTCGGCGTCGATGACGACCTAAGCGAGCTCTACCGGCGCTTTCGCCGCGACCCGTTGCTTGGACCGCTGCTGCGACGCCGGCCCTGGCTGCGCCCCCGCCGCCGGCCTTGGGCCTGGGAGGCGCTCGCCTGGGCCGTGGTCAAGCAACTGATCGAGACCGAGCGCGCCGCCGTCATCCAGCGCCGCATCGTCGGCCGCTGGGGATCGCGGTTCGAGGACAATCGCGACGGGGTGCGGTCGAGGTTTGAACCGCCATCCGGCTCAAACCTCGACCGCGCCCTGCGCGACGTGCCCGCCGCGGCGACGATCGCTGGGCGGGCGCCGGCCGAACTTGCAGCGCTGGACCTCTCGCCCGCCCGCTCGGTCGCGCTGCGCGCGGTCGCTCGCGAGATTGCAGCTGGCCGCTGCGACCCTGACGACCCCGCCGGCGACCGCCGCCTGCTCGCGGTACCGGAAATCGGGCCCTGGACCGTGCAGTGCCTGGGGCTCTTCGGTCGCGGCGACCCCGACTCGCTGCCAGCCGGCGACTTGATCTACCTGAAGCTGGTCGGTCGACTCGCCCGGCTGGGCCGCCGCGCCACGGTCGAGGAGGTCGAGGAGTTCTACGCGCCTTACGAGCCCTTTAGGGGCCTGGCTGGCCTGTGGACGATCGGCCTGTATAGATAGGGGCAGTCTTCAAGGAACTAGGCACGGTGCCGATACGGCCGGCATGCAAGCTGCGGGATCGGGTGACGGCTGGCCCGAGGAGCGGGTAACCGAGTTCCTCGACGAGATTTCCCAAGCGGGAGACGACTACCGCCGCCTGGTCGAGCGCCTTCCCGCCATCGTCTACTCCTGCGAGCTGGGGGAGCGAGGCCGCTGGCGCTACGTCAGTCCCCAAGTCGAGGAGATCCTCGGCTACAGCCCCGAGGAGTGGATGGCCGATCCGAGCCTGTGGGGAGAGCGGCTTCACCCCGATGACCGCGAGCGAGTGCTTGAGCTAGAGACGCGCAAGGCAAGTCACAGTGGTGGTGGCCCGCCGATCGACTACCGGATGATCACCCGCGAGGGCTCGGTCGTGTGGATCCTTGACGAGGCGGTGCTCGAGCCCGACGCCGAGGGGACTCATGTCTGGCACGGAGTCCTCTACGACATCACCGAGCGCAAGATCGCCGAGCAGGAGCTACAGCGCGCCGCTGCCCAGCAGGCCGCGGTGGCGCGCTTGGGCCGCTACGCCTTGCAGGACGGCGACCCGGTGATGCTTGCCAAGCAGGCGGTTCCGCTGATGACAGAGATCGACGGGGTCGAGGCGGCTTGCGTTTGGGAGGCTGGTCGTGAGGGCCGCCGCCTCCATCTCCGCGCCGGCCTCGAGGAGCGCGACAGCGGCATCGAGCGGCGCGCCTCGGCGGCACGCGATTCCCACGCCGGCGCCGCGCTGGAGTCGGGCCTGCATGTGATCGTCGACGACTGGTCGAGCGAGCGGCGCTTCTCGATGCCTCCCGCCCTGCGCGTGCTCGGCGTGCGCAGCAGCCTCGCCGTGCCGATCGCCGGCAAGGAGCGCCCCTACGGCGTGCTCGACATCCACTCCACCGAGCCGAATCACTTCACTCCCCAGGACGTGCACTTCGTGCAGGCATCGGCGAACGTCCTCGCCGATGCGCTGGAGCGACATGCCGCCGACGAGGCCCTCCGCCACCGCGTCCTGCACGACTCCCTGACCGGTCTGCCGAACCGCCTCAGCTTCGTCGACTCGCTGCGCGACGCCCTGCAGCGCGGCATCGCCTCGGGCTCGCCGGTCGGCATCCTCTTCCTCGACCTCGACCACTTCAAGTTGATCAACGACAGCATCGGCCACCACGCCGGCGACGATCTGCTGCAGGCTGTCGCCCCGCGGCTGCGCGCCCATCTGCGGCCCGGCGACATCGTCGCCCGCTTCGGCGGCGACGAGTTCGGCATCCTCGTCGATCGCCTCACCGATGAGGAGGAGGCGATGGCGATTGCCGACCGCGTTGCCGGCGCCTTCTCGGAGCCCTACTCGATGGGCGGCGCCGATCATTTCGTCACCGCCAGCATCGGCATCGCCGTCGCGCGCCCGACAGGGCGTGAGCCGGTCGACGCCGAGCTGCTGATCCGTGACGCCGATGCGGCGATGTACAGGGCGAAGGAGCGCGGACGCGGACGCTGCGAGGTCTTCGACGCGGAGATGCGGGCCCGTGCCGTGCACCGGCTCGAGACCGAGCGCGAGCTGCGCCACGCGCTCGACCGTGACGAGCTTGAGCTGCACTATCAGCCGTTGGTTGGGTTGGGCAGCGGTGAGATCGTCGGCCTCGAGGCGCTGGTGCGCTGGAACCATCCCGAGCGCGGCCTGCTCGACCCGAGCGAGTTCGTCTCGATCGCCGAGGACAGCGGCCTGATCGAGCCGATCGGGCGCTGGGTGCAGGAAACGGCTTGTCGCCAGGCGCTTGGCTGGCACGACCTGCGCCCCGACCAGCGTCCGCTCGACGTCGCGATCAACCTCTCGGCACGCCAGGTCGCCCATCGCGATCTGGCCGACTCCGTGCGGGAGATCCTCGCCCGCACCGGCCTCGACCCGGTCAACCTGCGTCTTGAGGTCACCGAGAGCGTCCTCGTCGAGGAGTCCGCCAGCGCGACCGCCACTTTGGAGGCGCTGAGCGAGATCGGCGTCCGCCTCGTCCTCGACGACTTCGGCACCGGTTACTCCTCGCTCGCCTACCTCAACCGCTTCCCCTTCGACGCGTTGAAGATCGATCGCTCCTTCGTCGAGGGCCTCGGCGTCGAGCAGGAGCGCACCGCGATCGTCGAGGCCGTGATCGGCATGGCCCGGGCGCTGTCGCTCGATGCGATCGCCGAGGGGGTCGAGAATGAGGCGCAGCTCTCCGAGCTGCGCCGCCTCGGTTGCGACTTCGCCCAGGGCCACCTCTTCTCGCGCCCGCTGACGCCGGACAAGGTGACGACCCTCTTGCGTGAGGGTGGCTTCGAGCGCCTCGGTGAGCTGGCCCGCTAGAACCCGCCTCAATACCCGCGTGTGCGACTGGCGAGTGCCGGACCGAGCGGGGGTAGGACGCAGGGAGGCCGAATGGCAGCGCCATTTGGCCGACCGAGGACGCCGCCCCGCGAAGTGTGTCCGGTGCCGTCAGGCGTGCGCGGGGGTATTGAGGCGGGTTCTTAGTTGGGGATCTCGCCCGCTAAGTACTCGTTGCTGAGCACTTCGGCCGTGCTCGGGCGGCCCGCGATCACGCCGTTTTCCTGAGCCCAGGTGATGAACGCCTTCCATTTGGGCTGACTCATCCGGCCGCTTTCGGAGAGCAGTGGCAGCGTCGCGGCTACCTCGGCCTTGGTGAGGCGGGGGTCGAGGTCCGGGTTTGCGGCGAGCAGCGCCTTGGTCGTCGCGGCGGGATCTTTCACCGCCGCTGCGGTGCCGCGGGCGAGTGCGGCGAGGAAGAGGCGAACCGGCTCGGAGTCCTCTTCGAGTCGCTCGCGGTTCGCGACCAGGACGAGCTCGTCGTAGGTCGGCACGCCGAGCTGGTCTACCGGAGTGACGACCGGGTTCAGGCCGCGCAGGCGCAGGTCGACTCCCTCGACGTTGCGGAAGCCGCCCAGCATCGCCTGGGCGCGACCGCCGACGAGCGCGGGCAGCAGGCCGTAGCCGACGTTGACCGTGTCGACGTCGGAGGGGGACAGCTTGGCGCGAGCGAGGATCGTCTTCAGGTAGGCGTCCTGATAGGGGATGCCGGCCGTGGCGATCGTTTTGTCACGCAGGTCGGCGACGCCGCCGATGCTTGATTTGCTCAGCCAGATCAGCGAGGTCAGCGGCCGGTCGACGAGGGCGCCGACTGCGATCACGTCGAGACCCTGCTCACGCGCCAGCAGTACCTCTGGCTCGTAGGAGATCGCCAGGTCAGTGCGTCCCGCGGCTACCTGCTTGATCGGCGCCGCCGGGTCGGACGGGGTCTGGATCGAGACGTCGAGGCCGGCTTCCTCGAAGTAGCCGAGTTTCTGCGCCATGTAGATCCCGGCATGGTCCGGGTTGGGGTAGAAGTCGAGCGTCAGGCTGAACGGTTCGGCACCGTTGCTCGCCCCGTCCTCGCTCTTCTCGCCGCAGGCGGCGAGGCCCAGGGAGAGGGCGAGCAAGGCGATCGCGGCGGCGATCGCCGGGGGACGGAAGGACTTCATCCCCTGCTTTCTATCGCCAAGTGACGATGCGGCGCTCTGCGAACGCCAGCAGGCCATAGAGCGCGAGTGCGATCGTGGAGAGCACGAAGGCCGCCGCGAAGACCCGCGCCGTCTCGAGTTGCGCGTTGTCTTGGAGGATCAGGTGGCCGAGGCCGGAGTCGGCGCCCACCCACTCGCCGAAGACCGCGGCGATCGGCGCGAAGGTGGCGCCGATCTTGGCGCCGCTGAAGGTGAAGGGGAGGGCGGTCGGCGCTTCCAGGCGCCAGAGCAGCTGCCAGCGCGAGGCGTCGAGCGTGCGCATCATCTTGGTTGCCTCGGGGTCGACCGAGCGCAATCCGTCGGCGGTCGCGACGGCGATCGGGAAGAAACAGACCAGGGCGACGACGATCAGCTTCGGCCCGATCCCAAAGCCGAACCAGATCACCAGGATTGGCGCGAAGACGAGGATCGGGATCGCCTGCGAAGCGACGATCAGCGGGTAGAAGGTCAGGCGCAGCGTCTCGAAGGGGCGCAGCAGGAAGCCGACGGCGAGGCCGACGGCGAGGCCGAGCAGGAAGCCGAGCACGATCTCCTGCAGGGTCACCCAGGCGTCTTCGGCAATCAGCGAGCGGCTCTCCCAGAGGGCCGAGGCGATTTCTGCGGGGGAGGGGACGAGGAACGCTTCCAGCCCGAGCACGTCGGCGAGCGCCCCGCTGCTCGCCGCGAGCTGCCAGAGCCCGATCAGCGCCGCGAGGGCCAATACCGGCAGTACCCAGCGCTTCATCTAGCCCCCTCGTGCAGGGCGGCGAGCGCTTGCTCACGCACAGCGACGAACTCGGGGTCGGTGACCGCCGCGTCGCGATCGACGCTGCGTGGCGCGGGGGCGCTGAGCTCGGTGACCACGCGGGCAGGCCGCGCTGAGAGCACGACCACCCGATCGGAGAGGTACAGCGCCTCCTCGACGTCATGGCTGACCAGGACCACGGTGCGTGGATCGGTAGCGAGGGCCTGCGCCAGCCAGCCCTGCATTTCGGCGCGGGTGATCGCGTCGAGCGAGGCGAAGGGCTCATCCAGTGCCAGCACCGGCTTGCCGGCGACGAGCGTGCGCAGGAAGGCGACGCGTTGGCGCATGCCCCCCGAGAGCTCGGCCGGCCGGGTGTGCTCGAAGCCGGCCAGGCCAAAGCGGTCGAAGAGGCGTCCGGCCTCGGCCCGCGCCGCACCACGGCGGATGCCGCGATTGCGCAAGGCCAGCGCCGCGTTGTCGATCGCGGAGAGCCAAGGCAGCAGCATGTCGCGCTGCGGCATGAAGGCGCAGCGGGCCAGGCGTGCCGCCGGGTCACTGGCTCCGCCGACCTCAATAGCCCCGGTGTTGGGCTCTTGCAGGCCGGCGATCAGCTCGAGCAGCGTCGACTTGCCGCAGCCCGAGGGGCCGACAAGGCCGAGCACCCCATGCGCGGGGGTCTCGAGGTCGAGCTGGGCAATTGCGTCGAGCTCGCCGTAGCTGTGCGCGAGACCCCGCACAGACACCTCGACCCCTGACGTCTGCCCGTGGGCAGGCGACCGCGGCTCGACGGCGAATCCCTTGGTTTCCGCAGGCACATTGGTATCCTGGCGCACTCCGCGCTCCTGACCAAAGAGGTCAGGAAAGTCGATAAGTACCCCGCGCGGCAATTCGATGGACCCGGCAATCGTCATCTTCGGCTTCGGTATCGGAGCAATGGTCGGCATGACCGGCATGGGTGGTGGCACCCTGATGACGCCGCTGCTCATTTTGCTCTTCGGGGTCAAGCCGGTCACCGCGATTGGCACCGACATCTTTTACGCCGCGGTGACCAAGACCGTGGGCGGTTGGCGCCACCTGAAGATGGGCACCGTCAACATGGGCCTCGCGCTCTGGCTGGCCGCCGGCAGCGTGCCCGCTTCCGTTGCCGGCGTCTGGGCGATCTCGATCCTGCAGAGCAAGGTGGGCGAAGAGAAACTCGACTCGATCGTCTACGCGCTGCTCGGCGGAACGCTGCTGATGGTTGGGCTCATCACCCTGGCGAGGGCGCTGATCCTCAGCAACCTGATCGAAGAGCGCGACGACTTCGAGCTGAAGCGCCGCCACAAAGTGGCCGCAGTCGCGATCGGTGCAACCACGGGCTTCGTGATCGGCATCACCTCGGCTGGCTCGGGCACTGTGATCGCGATCCTGCTGATCTCGGTGTACCGGCTCGCTCCGAAAAAAGTCGTCGGCACCGACGTCTTCCACGCCGCGATCCTGCTCTGGGCGGCGGGCATTGCCCACTGGGTTGGCGGCAACGTCGACTTTGTTTTGGCCGGCAACATCCTGCTCGGCTCGGTACCGGGCGTCATCGTTGGCTCCCATTTCGCCGCGCGAGCTCCGACCGGGTTCCTTCGCACTGCCCTTGGTGTCGTCCTCGTCGCTTCCGGCATCGTCACCGTGCAGAAGGGTGATCCGGTGGTCTGGCCGATCGCCGCCGCAGTTGCCGGAATCGGTCTTGGCCTGTTGATCTGGTTCCCGCGTTGGTGGAGTGCCCGCCGCGTCGAGCGGGAAGCGGCGGAAGGCAAATTGGCAACTCGCGACCGCTCCGGTGATCTGGCGCCTGACACGATCGGCTGACTGATTTACTAGCTGTATGCGCGTTTCTGCCAAGGCCGATTACGCCGTGCGGGCGGCTGCCGAGCTGGCGGCCGTCAAAGACGAACCCGTCAAGGGAGAGCGGCTGGCCGAGGCGCAGGACATTCCACTGCAGTTCCTCGAGCACATCCTGCTCGAGCTGAAGCACCACGGAATCGTCCGTGCCCGCCGCGGGGCCAAGGGCGGCTACTGGCTCGCCAAGCCCGCCGACGAGGTGACGATCGCCGACATTGTCCGCGCCGTCGAGGGCCCGATCGCCCACGTCCAGTCCTCGCCGCCAGAGGACATCGAGTACAAGGGCAACGCCGAGCACCTGCAGGAGGTCTGGATCGCCGTCCGCGCCAACCTCCGCGCCGTCCTGGAGCACGTAACCCTCGCCGACCTAGTCGCTGGCGAGCTCCCCAGCTCCATCAAGGACCTCGCAGCCCCAGCAGACGCCTGGGCCCCCCGCTAGAGGCCCGGACTCCCCAGCTAAAACGCAAAGCGCTCCTCCCGCGGGTGGCGCGTTAGGGGGAACCACCCCCGAGGAAGCTTTAGCTACCGCAGGGGGTGGTGGGCCCCTGGCGCGACAGGACCCGCGGGCCACGGCGGTTTGTCGACAATCTTGACTTTGCTGATCGCCTTTGTGCTAGGGTGCCCGATTCAATTCCTCATTAATCTCATCAAGAAAGAAGGGAAGGGTTAGATGACGAACCCTCGCTTGAGCATGAAGAACTTTGGACTGGGCTCTGTGGTGGCCCTGCTCGTACTGGCCGCCGTCGTCGTGACGGGCTGCGGCAGCGACTCGAGCTCGGGATCGTCCAGCGGGGGCAAGGTCGACATCGTCGCCTACTCCACGCCGGAGGCCGTCTACACCGACGCCCTCGAGCCCGGCTTCGAGGCGACCTCGGACGGCGAGGGTGTCAGCTTCTCCGGTTCCTTCGGCGCCTCCGGTGACCAGCGTCGTGCGGTCGAAGCCGGTCAGCCGGCGTCGCTCGTCCACTTCGCCCAGGGCGGCGACATGATCGCCCTCGAGGAAGCGGGCCAGGTCGCGCCCGACTGGAACAAGAACAAATACAAGGGCATCGGCCAGGAGTCGGTCGTCGTGCTTGCGGTCCGCAAGGGCAACCCCGAGGGGATCAAATCCTTCGACGACCTGCTGACCAAGGACGTCGACGTGATCACCCCGAACCCGCTCAGCTCCGGCGGCGCCCGCTGGAACGTGATGGCGCTCTACGGCTCGCAGCTGCACGAGGGCAAATCCGAAGAGGAGGCCCTCGACGCGGTCAAGACCGTGCTCGAGAAGACGATCGTCCAGCCGGGCAGCGCCCGCGACGCGCTCGCCGCCTTCACCCAGGGCGAGGGCGACGTCCTGCTCGCCTACGAGAACGAGGCGATCAAGGCCCAGGACGAGGGCGAAGACGTCGACTACGTGATCCCGCCCTCGACGATCCGGATCGAGACCCCGATCGCCGTGACCAAAGACGCATCGGAGTCGGCCCAGGCCTTCCTCGACTACATCTGGTCGGACGCGGGTCAGGAACTGTGGTCGGACAACGGCTACCGGCCGGTCAACCAGGCGCTGCTCGACGAGAAAACGTTCCCCGTCCCGGCGGACCTCTTCGACATCGCCGAGTTCGGCGGCTGGGAGCAGGTCACCGACGAGTTCTTCGACGAGGAAACCGGCAAGGTCGCCGCGATCGAGAAGGAACTCGGAGTCCCCACCGAGTAACGGATGGAGGCTCACGCAGCAAGCGAGGTAGCACCGCCCAGGCCAGGCGTCCGCCTGCCCTGGGCGGGCGCCGCCCTCGGCCGCGGGACCGTCGTGCTCTATCTGAGCCTGATGGTCCTGCTGCCGTTGGCGGCGGTCGTCGTCAAGTCCACCGATGACGGAATGGCCGCGTTCTGGGACGCGGTCACCAGCCCGCAGTCGATCGCGGCGCTGAAACTGACCGTGATCTCGTCGCTGATCGTCGTCGCGATCAACGCCGTCTTCGGCACGATCATCGCCTGGGTGCTCGTCCGCGACGAGTTCCGCGGCAAGGCGGCGGTCAACGCGATCATCGACCTGCCCTTTGCCCTGCCGACGATCGTCGCCGGCCTCACCTTGCTGACCCTCTACGGCAGCGAGAGCCCGTTCGGGATCAACATCGCCTTCACCAAGATCGCGGTCGTCGTGGCGCTGCTCTTCGTCACCCTGCCGTTCGTCGTGCGCGCGGTCCAGCCGCTGCTGATCGAGCTCGATCGCGACATGGAGGAAGCGGCGACCTCGCTCGGCGCCGGCGGCTTCACCGTCTTCAGGCGGATCATCTTCCCCAACCTGATGCCTGGCCTGGCCGCGGGAGTCGCGCTCGCCTTCGCGCGGGCCCTGGGCGAGTACGGCTCGCTGATCCTGATCTCGGGCAATCTCCCCTTCGACACCGAGGTCTCCTCGGTCTACATCCGCACTCAGATCGAGAACGGAAATCTCTCCGGCGCATCCGCCGTCTCCGTCGTCCTGCTGGTCGTCTCCCTACTCCTCCTGGCCTGCGTCACGGCCGCCGAGCGCTGGGGCAACCGCCACGATCGTGGTGAAGGCGCAAAGGAACGGGCCAGGCTGCTGCGTCTGATCAGCCGCGCCTTCGGGGGGTCGAATTGACCGCCAGCGGCAAGACCAGCCGTTTCAGCTTGCGCGCGCTCGCCCTCGGCTATCTCGGCGTGCTGCTGATGGCTCCCGTCGCAATGATCTTCTACAAGACCTTCGAGGACGGGATCGGGCCGCCGCTGGAAGCGATCACCTCGCCCGAGGGGCTGCACGCCCTGCAGCTGACCCTGCTGATGGTCGCGGTCGCGGTTCCCCTCAACACGATCTTTGGGGTCGTCTGCGCCGTGCTGCTGGTCCGCTACCGCTGGTGGGGCAACGCGGTGATCGACGCGATCATCAACCTGCCCTTTGCCGTCTCGCCGGTGGTCGTCGGGCTGGCACTGTTCCTGCTCTACGGAGTCGACGGCTGGTTTGGCCCGGTCCTAGCCGAAACCGGGATCAAGGTTCTCTTCTCGTGGCCGGGGATGATCCTCGCCAGCATCTTCGTCTCGCTCCCGTTCGTCGTGCGCGAGACCGTGCCGGTCCTGCAGGAGATCGGGACCGAGCAGGAGCAGGCGGCCTCGACCCTTGGCGCCAATGCCTGGCAGACCTTCTGGCGCGTGACCCTGCCGGCGATCCGCTGGGGAGTCGCTTACGGGGTCGTCCTTACCACCGCCCGCGTTCTCGGCGAGTTCGGCGCCGTCTCGGTGGTCTCTGGCGAGATCTCGGGCGAGACGGAAACGCTTCCCCTCTTCGTATCCCAGCAATTCGAGCAGTTCAACCTGGCTGGGGCCTACGGAGCCTCGGTCGTGCTAGCGCTGCTCGCCCTCTCAACCCTGTTGATCATGAATCTGCTGAAAAGAAAGGAGGGCGCCTGATGGGAATCTCAGTCGAGGGAGCCTCGAAGCGCTTCGGTGACTTTCAGGCCCTCAACGATGTATCGATAGACGTCCCCGACGGATCGCTCACCGCCCTACTGGGGCCGAGCGGCAGCGGCAAGTCAACGCTGCTGCGGGCGATCGCCGGGCTCGAGACCCTCGATACCGGGGAGGTGACGATCAACGGCGAGGACGCGACCGGCAAACCCGCCCAGAAGCGCGGGGTCGGCTTCGTCTTCCAGCACTACGCCGCCTTCAAGCACATGACCGTGTTCGGCAACGTGGGTTTCGGCTTGAAGATCCGCAAGTGGAGCAAGCCGCAGATCGAGGAGCGGGTCCACGACCTGCTGCGCCTGGTGCAGCTCGACGGGTTGGCGGATCGCTATCCCTCGCAGCTCTCCGGCGGCCAGCGCCAGCGTATGGCCCTGGCCCGGGCACTGGCGGTCGAGCCGCAGGTGTTGCTGCTCGACGAGCCCTTTGGTGCGCTGGACGCCAAGGTGCGCAAGGACCTGCGTACCTGGTTGCGCCGGCTCCACGACGAGATGCACGTGACGACGATCTTCGTCACTCACGACCAGGAGGAGGCGATGGACGTCGCCGAGCAGCTCGTCGTGATGAACAACGGCAGGGTCGAGCAGTCCGGTAGCGCCGATGACCTCTACGACCACCCTGCCAACGAGTTCGTGATGAGTTTCGTGGGCGAGGTCAACCGGCTCGGCGAGCACTTCGTCCGCCCGCACGACATGGACGTCGTGCTCGATGCCGACGAGCGCACGGAGGAGGCGATGGTGCAGCGGATCGTCGCCCTCGGCTTCGAGATCAGAGTCGAGTTCGTGCTCGGCGACGGCACCGAGGTCTGGGCCCAGCTGACCCGCGCCGAGCTGCAGAAGCTCGAGCTGCGCGAGGGCCAGATCGTTCACCTGCGCCCCGGCCAGACCAAGAGCTTCAGCGGTGATGTCCCGCCGCCCGACGATCGTGGGGCCTCGACTCCCCGTGACGCCGAGGGTGGCGACGACGCAGAAGTAACTGCAGCCGCCTGAAGGGGCGACGGGGCGGGGCGCGCTTTGCCGGGTGGCGCCCCGCCCCATCTCGCCGTTCCGGGCACGCCCGGAACGGGGCCCTAAGTTACGCGACGCTCGAAGGTCTTTTCCAGCGCCGTCTCGTCCTTCTCGCCGGCGACCGTCTTGTCGAGCCGCACGATCGCCTCGCGGCCGTCGAGCCGCACCGTGCCGACCTGGTTGTCGAAGTAGGGGCCCTCGAGTAGCCGCCAGCGGATGCCGGGGTCGGGCGCGCTGGCTGCATGAGCGAGCCCTCGCGCAAGCATCGAGAATGAGCGAGAGAAGCCAGCGCGGATCACTCTGCGCTCGCGTTCTTCGAGCGGGTTGCGGTAGGGGGAGCAGACTGCCTGCAGCACCGAGGCCTTCATGTCGGCGCTCGGTTTGAACGCAACGTCGCAGAGGTAGGCGTGGTGAACATCGCCGGAGAGGATGATGATCGATGCCGGTGCCTTCCCGCGTTTGCCCGAGCCAACCTCTTCGAGCAGCTCGCGCATGCGCTGAAAGGAGTATTGGAACGAAGCCCAGTGGTCGAAGTCGACCGCCCGCCGCAGTTTCTCGCTGGCCTTGGCGACGGGGCCGCCATACGCGCCATCGCAGAGGCGCTCGTTCCACGCCTCCAGGTAGTGGAAGCCAGGGGAGAGAAGGTAGGGCACGGTCGTGCCGATCAGCAGGTGGTCGAAGTCGCCGCTGGCGTGGTCGAGGATCCAGTCCCAGACCTCGTCATCGAACATCGAGCGGCGCTCGCGGGTCAGTACCCGCGCCGCGCGCGAATCCATGAAGATCGCCCGCACGCCGTCGATGTCGCGGCAGAAGCTCCAGCGGGTCCCGGCGGCGGTGGAGTCGATGCTCCTCGCCCACTCGCGCAGCGCTTCGGTGGCGTCGGGATTGCCCCTCACCTGCTCGTAGATCTCGTTCTCCTCGTCGAGCTCGCGTGGCGAGAGGTTGCCGATGTGCTGGTAGATCCAGTAGGTCATGATGCCGCCGACCGCGCGCTCGTGCCACCAGTCCTTGCGGTCCATCTCCTCGTGCCAGGAGCGCGAGATGTTCCAGTCGTCGCTCATGTCGTGGTCGTCCCAGACCATCGAGGTGGAGACGGTCGAGAAGAGCCAGCGGATCAGCGGGTTCTGCCAGGACTCGCGGTAGAGCCAGGTGTACTCCTCGAAGTCGATCACCTCCTCGCCGGGCGGCTGGCCGGTATCGCGTTTGGCGCGGATTCGCTCGCGGGTTTCCGGCGAGCCCTCGTCGACGTAGACCTGGTCGCCGAGCAGGAAGAGCAGCTCGGGCCAGTTGTCGCGGTCGTCGCGGATCATCTGCCGCGCGAGGACCCAGAGCGCATCGAGCTCGTGCCCGTCTTCGTCCTCGTCCTTGCTCTTCGTGTACGGCTCCTCGTGGGGCAGGGCGACGCGGCAGGAGCCGAAGCAGATGTCGAGCGGTTGGCTCGGGGCGAAGGTCCGGATCGCGCTGGGGGGGAGGTCGTGGTTGGCGAGGGGCCAGCGCCGCTCGCCGTCGAGCGCGACCTCGTACTCGTAAAAGCCACCGGCCTCGAGGCCCTCGATGCGGACGAGCGCGTAGTGATGCCCAGCCACGCCGAAGGTCGGCTCGCGGCGGCCCAGGATCTCGACCTCGCAACGCTCGCTCGTCTCGACCCAGATCGTCGCCTCGGTTTCCGAGACGTAGCGCAGCAGCGGTCCGAGCAGCAGGTCAGCCACCGACTCTCTCCTCCGGCGTCATTGCATCTCTCTTCCCCAAACCGGCGCGTCTTATGCCAAATGCTATTCTTGACTTTCAAACTCAACAAACTCTAGAAAGGACACGACGATGAGCTCGAAGGACGTCACCAGGTTCAGGTCGCGGGGTAGGCTGGCCGGTCTGGTCCGCGATGAGGCCCCGGCCGGCACCGGTCAGAACCGCGCCAGCCGCGCCCACACTCAGTCACAGGTCGACGAGGCGATCTATTACCGGGCCCGCCTCATCCTCGGCGATTCGCTAGCCCGCCCGCCCCGTTAAGAGGGCGGCGAATGGGGCCATCGGCCCGGGCCGCGCGGCGCGGCCCGGGTGCAGCGCGCCCTCAGGGCTTGAGCCGGAACGGCGGGTACTGATCGGTGACGAGGGTGAAGGCGTAGCCGATGACGCGGTTGTGCCAGCGAATCACGCCTTCGACGAACTCGAAGATGCCGCGCGGGTAGCGGCCGGTGAAGAGGATCGCGAACCAGGCGCCGATCACGGCGAAGAAGGCGCCGATCCCGAGGGCGAAGAGGACGAAGTAGTGGGGGATTGCGAGCAGCCACTTGACCAGTGGCAGCCCTCGCTCGAGGCGCTGGGCGTCGGGGTAGGCGAAGTCGAGGTGGACCGCCTGGTGCTCGTCGGTCGAGGGATATTCATCGTCCATCAGAGCGAAGTAGACGCCGATGCGATTGCCGAAGCGGAGGAATTCGAGGTTCCAGTCGTACCACCAGCGCGGGTACTTCTTGCGGAAGAGGAGCATCAGGACGATCGGCACGAAGATCAACGTGCCGGTTGACGCCGCCACCCCGTACTCGTAGCTGCCGATGCTGCCACCGGGCAGCAGGGCGATCAGGATCGCGATTGGGATCACCGTGAAGATGCGGAAGAAGGTCGTCAGCCGGTTGAGCTCCCGCTCCGGGTAATCGACCGAGAAGGTGACCGGATAACCGTTAGGACGTGCCTCGATGCTGTTCGTCTCCACGCTGCTCCCCTTTCGCGAGTTGCGGCGATGATCGCCGACGGACCGGCGGAAGTTCTGCCACGGAGCTGTTACGCAATGTTTTGAATCTGCGCGCCACACACGCGCTGGCGCTTCCTAGCGTCAGCGGCTGTGTATCTTCTTGTCCGAGGTCCGGATGGTCGTCCTGCTGATAATCGGTTGGGACAGGTGGTTCCATGCTTGTGCACGACATCCGGAGATCGATGAGTTGTTGCTCGACGTGGTGCTGACAGTCGAAAACCCCACCTATCGAGAGCCCGATCCCATGCCGGGGAGAGAGCGGTTGTTCAGGCAAGCCGATTCCGGGGCGTGGATACGGGTCGTCCTCGAGTTCGATGGCGACTTCGACCGTTTCGTGACGGCCTTCCTGCAAGGCGCCGACCCCACGCGCGGGTGGCCGCGATGATCGTCCGCCTGGGGACTCTTGAGTTCGATGACGTCTCGTATGACGCGGACGGAGATGTGCTCTACCTGAGTGACGGGAAGCCTGTTGCTGCTAAGGAAACCATTGCGTCGCCTGAGGGGCATGCGATCAGGTTCGGCAATAGGGAGAAGATCATTGGAATCACCATCGTCAACGCGAAATGGTTGGTCGAGCGAGATGGGCAGATCACGGTCACGATTCCCACCACCGCTTCTGCGCCGGAGCGACTCGAGACCTCGGGCGCCGATCTCGCTGCTGCGCTCGCCGCTTAGCGGCCCTCTTGCCTCGGGCGCGGCTCGTGTCCCGGACAGCTCAGCACCGGGACGCGGGGATAGCGTGGATAGGCGGGGTTCTGACGCGAGCGCTTGCAGAGGCTGAAGACCGAGCCGCGGGTGTTGCGGACGAGCTGCTGGTGGGTGCAGCTGTCGCAGAGGCCGTTGGGGCTGGGGGCTGTGGACGGATCTTTTGGCACGAAGTTGGCTCTGATCCTTTCGCTTGTGCGTGCCACACGTGCGCTTGGGCACCGTAGCGTCGCCGGCAATAGCCGAAGAGGAGCGTATGATGCTGTGTATGAAAGAACGGGTCACGATCTCGATCCAGCCCGAAGCGCTCGAGCAAGCGCGCGCCGATGTCGAGGCGGGCAGGGCCCCCAACCTCTCCGCCGCGGTGGAAAAGGCACTCGTGAGAGAGAAGAGGCACCAAGCCATGCGGGAAGCAGTTGCTCTCTGGGAAGAGGAGTTCGGTCCGATCAGCGAGGAGGCAAGGGAATGGGCACGCAAGGAACTCGAGAGGGCGTGGGGAGAAATCTCGTCCTCGACGCAGGGGCGTTGATCGACCTCGAGCGGGGAGGCGAGATGATGATCGTGCTCGCCGAGTATGCGGACAAGCGCGGTAACGCCTTGATTCCTGCCAGTGTGTTGGCCCAGGTATGGCGGGGCGGCCCTAAGTCGGCTGTGCTGGCCAAAGTGCTCGAAGCGGCCGAAGTCGATGCTTTGGATGAGAGCCGTGCCAGAGAGATCGGCCTGAGGCTCGGCGCTCGCGGGGGTCGCGATGTGGTCGATGCCCATGTCGTGTGCTGCGCAATCGAGCGCGAAGCTGCAATCGTGAGCTCGGACTCGAGCGACATGGAAGCGCTGGTAGGGCCAGGCGAGGTCGTGCGCGTGCTGCCCGCCTGATCTCGGGTCAGCTTCACTCCGCCGCTGGCACGCCTCCCGCAACCACGTTGACGAAGTTCTCCAGGTGCCGCGTGGTCCAGCACTCGAAGGCGCCGTCGCAGTAGCGCTCGTAGGCGGCCATCACCGAGTCGCCGTAGTTCCAGTAGAGCTTCGGCTCGGGGTTGAGCCAGAAGAGGCGGCCGGCACGCTCGGATACCTGGGCGAAGACCTCGGCATGGGGCTCGCGGCCGTTGGTGCGGGCGTCGCCGAGCACGATCACGGTCGAGCGCGGGTCGAGGTCATCGGAGATCTCGGTGAGAAACTCCTGCCAGACGCGGCCGTAGTCGGTGTACCCGGAGACGTCGGCGACGCCGCCCTCGCTGGAGACGCGGCGGGCAATCTCGCGGAAGTCGCGCTCGTGCTCGAAGATCTCGGTCACCTCTGAGATCCGCTCGATGAAGACGAAGCTGCGCAGCTTGCGGAACGAGTCGTGCAGGGCGTGCAGGACCGAGAGGAAGAAGACGCTCGCCGAGGTGACCGAGGTCGAGACGTCGCAGAGGACGTAGATCTCCGGCCGGCGCGGCCGCTTCGGCCGGTAGCGCAGGTGCATCGGCACGCCGCCGGTCTCCAGCGAAGCGCGCATCGTCCGCCGCACGTCGACCGTCCGCCCCTTGCGCCGCCCCCGCTGCTCGCGGCCGAGCGTCGCCAGGCGGCGCTTCATCTGTGAGACGGCCCGGTGCACCGCCGCCAGGTCCTGGGTAGGGCTGGTCGGTAGCGCCCGGTCGAGCTCGGCCAGCGGCCGGGAGGGGGGGAGGGTCTCGGTGCGCTCGATTAGGTCGCGTTCGAGCTCGCGGCGCAGGTGGCGCTCGAAGCGGTTGAGCTGGTCGCGGTCGATCGGCGGCAGCTCGGCGGCACCGTCGACAGCCTCGCCCTGCGGCTGCGTCCCGGCCGAGAGCTCCAGCGTGCGCCTGATCCGCTGCACGTCGACGCCGACCACGCCCGAGCCCTCGCCCTGGCGGCCGAAGGCGGCGATCGCCAACCGTGCGAGGTCGCGCATCTCGCCATCGTTGCCCTCCACGATCGCCTGGCGGATCTGCTCGCGCAGCTCGTCGATGTCGAGCCGCTCGGCGCCCTCGTGGCGCTGGCCTCCCTCGACGATGTCGCGCTCGATCGCCTCCGCCTCGGCGGCACGGAAGAACCAGCGCTCGAAGAGCAGCTCGAAGAGGCGCCGGTCCTCCTGGGACTTGGCGATCGTCGTCGCCAGCGCCTCGCGGAAGTCGTCGCGAGACTCCCAGGGGACCTGGTCGAGCGCGGCGAAGGCGTCGAGGATCTCCGAGGTGCCGACCGCCACCCCCTCGCTGCGCAGCTCCTCGCAGAAGCCGAGCAGCTTCGCCGCCAGCCCCGGCGGGCCGGTCTCAGCTCGCGGCCCGTAGGGGGAGGCCGCCGCGCTCACCCCGCCTGCGTCGGCGCCGAGAGTTTCATTCCCACCCGCTCGGCGACTAGATCGATATCGGTGCGGTGCTTGACGATGATCGACATCGATTGCTCGAAGGTCTCGCGGTCGATGTCCTCGGCACCCATCAAGAGCAGCGTCCGCGCCCAGTCGATCGTCTCCGCGATCGAGGGCGGCTTCTTCAGGTCGAGTGCCCGCACCATCCGCACCACCTCGACCAGTTGCCGGGTGAGCGACTCGGAGAGGTCCGGCGTGTGCAGGCGGACAATCTCCATCTCGCGCTCCAGCTCGGGATAGTCGAGCCAGAGGTAGAGGCAGCGGCGCTTCAGCGCCTCGGTCAACTCGCGCGAGTTGTTCGAGGTGAGGACGACGATCGGCATCGAGCTCGCCGACACCTGGCCCAGCTCGGGGATCGTGATCTGGAAGTCGGAGAGCAGCTCGAGCAGCATCGCCTCGAACTCCTGGTCGGTCTTGTCAATCTCATCGATCAGCAGGACGACCGGCTCGGTGCTGGCGATCGCCTGCATCAGCGGCCGCGCCAGCAGGAACTCCTCGCCGAAGATGTCGCCGTGGACCTCCTCCCAGCCGGACTCTCCGCCGGCCTGGATTCGCAGCAACTGCTTGCGGTAGTTCCACTCGTACAGCGCCTTGGCCTCGTCGAGGCCCTCGTAGCACTGCAGGCGGATCAGCTCGCGGCCGCTGGCGCGCGATAGCGCCTTGGCCAACTCGGTCTTGCCGACCCCCGCTGGGCCCTCGACCAGGACCGGCTTGCCGAGCCGCTGGGCGAGGAAAGAGACCAGCGCCGCCGGCTCGTCGGCGAGGTAGCTGGCGTTCGCCAGCGCTTGCTTAGTCTCGGCTACGGATGCGGGTGCCTGCGCCTCGGAAGCCATCATGGGTCGCGCTTCACTCGCGGCACGAAGAATCAGATATGGACGTTTGCTCGTTCCGCACTCCAGGCGATGATAATCCGCCCCGGTGCCCGACCTCGCCCTCTCCCTCGCCTCGCTGCTTCCGCACAGCGCCGGTCCCTACATCGCGCTGGTGCTGATCGGCTTTGCGGTCGGCATTCTCGGCCACCTCAGCACGTCACGCTGGCTGATCGTCGCCGGCATCGTCTTGATCTTCCTCGGCGCCTTCCTCTTCCCGCTGGCGCTCAACCTGACCGAGTCGACGCCGCCGGAGCTTAGGAACCGCTAAGAACAGCCGCTAGCCTTACCATCCCGCCCATCCCGCCCATCCCGCAACCGCATTGCCGACCTTCCAGGAGGCCACCGCCTTGAGCCGAGCTCGTTTCCTCTGCACCTTCGCCGCAGTCGTGGCGCTTCTCGCAGCGACGAGTGCCTTGGCAGCCTGCGGGGGAGGCAGCGACAAGAGCGATGAGAGCCCGCAGACGGTCCTCGACGAAGCGACCTTGGAGGGAATCGAAAGCGGCGACATCGACCTTTCCCTGGGTCTCAACGCGCAGGGTCCGGAAGGGGGCACGGTCGAGGCCAGCCTCTCCGGCCCCTTCCAGGGAGAAGGTGCGGGCAGCCTCCCTCAGCTGGACATCGACGCCAAGGCAAAGGGCTCGATCGACGGCGAGGACGTCGACTTCGAGGGCGGGATCGTGCTGCTGCCAAACAGCGCCTACGTCAACTACGAAGGGATCGAGTACGAAGTCGATCCGACCACCTTCGCCTTCCTCGAATCAGCGCTGAACCAGGCTCAGCGTGAAGGCGGCGCCCAGCCCGGCTCGGCCGGCGCCGCGGCCTGCCAGGAAGAAATCGGCAAGCTGAAAGTCGCCGACTTCGTCGAAAACGGGGTCAATGAAGGTAGCGCCGACGTCGCCGGTACGAGCACGACCAAGGTCAGCGGCGACCTCGAGGTCTCGGCCGCGATTGACGCGGTCCTCGAAGTGGCCGAAAGCCAGCCCTGCCGCGCGCAGTTGGCCGGCGCTGGCCCGCTGCCCTCGAAGTCGGAAATCGAAGACGCAAAGGACGAGGTCGGCAGCGCCGTCAAGACCGCCCAAGCAGATGTTTATGTCGGCGACGACAACATCGTGAGGCGGCTCGAGCTGCAGCTGAAAATCGAACCTGAGAACGATGGCAAGGGCCCCAAGCAGATTGAGATCGACCTCGACTTGACGCTGAGTGGCGTCAACGAGGAACAGAGCATCTCCGCGCCCGAAAACGCCAAACCCCTCAGCCGCCTCTTTTTGAAGCTCGACGTCAACCCACTCGAACTGCTTGGCCTGCTGCAAGGGGAAGAAGGCGGCAAAGGCCTTGACGAACTGTTCGAAGGGCTAGGCGTGCCCGGCGGCCTGGCCGGCTGAGCGCGATAGCCCTGTGAACGTTCTACTGCTGTTCGTCAGCTTTGCGGTAATCCTCGCCGGCGCGCTGCTTTTCACCAACGCCGTCGAGTGGATCGGCCACCGGCTAAAGCTCGGCGAAGGGGCGGTGGGCAGCGTCCTGGCCGCGGTGGGCACGGCTATGCCGGAGACGCTGATCGCGATCGTCGCCTTGATCGGGGCGAAGGAGGGGGCTGACCAGGTCGCGATCGGGGCGATCGTCGGTGCTCCCTTCCTGCTCGGCACCCTGGCGATGGGCCTGGTCGGCCTTTTCGCCTATCTCTACCGCGACCGTCGCGAGCAGGGGCTGAAGCTGAACGCGCACGGGCCGACGCTGGAGCGCGACCTGATCTTCTTCCTGATCTTCTTCGCTCTCTCGCTGGCGTTGGCCTGGGGTGCGCCGGAGGCGGTTCGCTACCCGGTGGGGATCCTCGTCTTGCTTGCCTACCCCTTCTATATCTGGCGCACGCTGCGCCGCAGCGGCGAGGTCCAGGACCACGGGTCCCTCGATCCGCTGGTCTTCGAGCGGCGGGCCGAGTTCCGCACCAACCCGGGGTTGGCGCTCTGCATCATCCAGCTCCTGGTCGGCCTGGGGGCGATGGTCGGTGGCGCCCACCTTTTCGTCGAGGAGCTGCTCCACATCGCCGACAGCCTCGGCATCGAGGCGGTCGTGCTGGCGCTGATCCTCGCCCCGCTGGCGACCGAGCTCCCCGAGAAGGTGAACAGCTTCTTCTGGGTGCGCGAGGGCAAGGACTCGCTCGCGCTCGGCAACATCACCGGGGCAATGGTCTTCCAGTCGACGGTGCCCTTTGGCATCGGACTGCTGTTCACGACCTGGACGCTGAGCCTGAACGCCGCACTCTCGGTTGTGCTCGGCCTCGTCGGCGGCTTCCTCGCTTACGAGATGCTGCACCGCCGCGACCGCTTCTCCTTGCCCGCGGTGGTCACCTGGTTCGCCCTCTACGCGGCCTTCATCGTGGTCGTCGTCGTGCGCGGCTGAGGCACTCCGGTACGGCAAGGGTTTCGGCGCGGGCACAAGTGCGCTACGGTGAAGGTGATGCCCCCCTCTAGCAGGGTCGAGGAGGTAGCGGAGCGCTCCCTACTGGTTCGCCAGGCGCTCGCAACGGCCCGAGAGCTGCACGAGGGGACGGTCCGCGATGTCGGCGACGACGTTCCCTTCATCGAGCATCCGCTGGCCGTTGCCGAGTTGCTCGTCGAGCACCGGATGGGCGACCAAGTGATCGCAGCGGGTTTGCTCCACGACACGCTCGAGTACACCCCGCTGGGCCTCGACACCCTGCGCGAGCGCTTCGGCATGAAAGTGGCGCTGGTCGTCTGCGCGCTGACCGAAGACTTCGAGATCGACGACCACGAGGAGCGCAAGCGCGAGCTCCGCCGCCGGGTCGCCGCGACCGGGATCGAGGCGCAGCGGGTCTTCGCCGCCGACAAGATCGCCAACGTGATCGAGACGCGCGACGACTACGTCCTCTGGCAGGAGGATCTCGACGCAGGTCTGCTGGTCGACCTCGACCACCAGATCCTGGCCTGGGAGTACGACATGGAAATGCTGCTCGAGGCCGACGAACACGAGCCCCTGTTCAAGCTCCTGCCCGAGGAGCTGATCGGCCTCTGGGACCAGCGCTGCGCGCAGATGCGCGCCGACTCGCCGTGAGCCAGATGGAGCCCTGTCCCTTCGGGACGCCGGGAGAGCATTTTGCTATAAGCTTTCCGAGTAATGGGGAGCGTAGTCGAAGTCCCACCTGACTGGTACCGCTCCGGCTTTCCGCCGATTACGGCGGCGATGCCTTGGGCCGACCGCACTGAGGCGGAAGTCGACCGGGGGATCATGATGCTGCGGCCGCAGGGCGGCGAGCGGGTACTGGACCTCGCCTGTGGAATCGGGCGTCACTCGCTGGAGCTGCG
The DNA here is from genome assembly GCA_963824215.1 of uncultured Solirubrobacterales bacterium. Lineage (GTDB taxonomy): Bacteria > Actinomycetota > Thermoleophilia > Solirubrobacterales > 70-9 > VRUE01. Next base: position 1,067,927 of record CAWGOE010000001.1, read on the forward strand.
GCGGCGCGGCTTTGAGGTGGTCGGTGTTGACATCTCGCCCGACCTATTGGAGATGGCCGAGCGCGAGGCGGAGGCACAGTCGCTCGAGATCACCTTCATGCAGGCTGACCTCCGGGAGCTTGACCTCCGCGACGAGTTCGACCTCGTGCTCAGCCTCAACGACGGCGCTGTCGGCTACTTCGAGACCGACGAGGAGAACCACCGCACCTTCGAGGTCATCGCACGAGCGCTGCGCGAGGGTGGTGGCCACCTGATGCAGCTGCCGAACGCGCTGCATGCCGAGAAGAACCTGCCGAAGAAATCGTGGATCGTCGGCGAGTCGACGCTCGAACTCAGCGACCACCACTGGAACGCCGAGGATCGCTACATCGAAGGCTCGACCGTGCCGATTCGCTTCGGCGAGGTCTTCGAGAAATACGAGGAGATCCCCTTCCGCCAGCGCCTCTACACCGTCGAGGAACTGGCCGAGATCTACGACTCGGTCGGCATGCGCCTCGCCAACACCTTCGCCGGTAGCGGCAAAGCCCGCAAGCCGAAGCCCAATCAGTTCGAGATCTTCGTTGAGGGCCGCAAGGGCCCCATCGATCGAGCGGCCTGAGTGGACTAATGAACCTGGGCGTCCCGGCCGATAAAGGCCGGGATGTTCGAGATCGACTCAGCGCTGCGCACCCTCGTCGAGCGGGGCGGCTCCGACCTGCACGTGAAAGTGGCGGCCCCGCCGACGATCCGTCTGCACGGTGAGCTCGTGCCCCTGGACGGCCACGAGCCGCTTAGCGGCGAGGACACCGAGAAGGCCTTCCACAACATCGCCGAGGTCCGCTCGGTGACCGAATTCGAGCAGGAGGGCGAGGCCGACTTCTCCTACGCGATCCCTGGTCTCTCGCGCTTCCGCGTCAATACCTTCAAACAGCGCGGCTCGACCTCGATCGTCTGTCGCGCGATCCCCTTTGAAATCCGCTCGGTCGAAGAGCTCGGCCTGCCCGAGGTCGTCACCAACCTGGCCGAGGAGCAGCGCGGGATCATCCTCGTCACCGGCACCACCGGCTCGGGTAAGAGCACGACCCTGGCGGCGATGATCGACCACATCAACCGCACCCGGGCGCACCACATCGTCACGCTCGAGGACCCGATCGAGTACCTGCACGAAGACAAAGGCTCGATCGTCAACCAGCGCGAGGTCGGCTCCGACACCAACAGCTTCGCCCGTGCGATGCGCCGCGTCCTGCGCCAGGACCCCGATGTGATCCTGATTGGCGAGATGCGCGACGAGGAGACGGTGCGCACCGCGCTTTCCGCGGCGGAGACCGGCCACCTGGTCCTCTCCACCGTCCACACCCTCGACGCCACCGAGACGATCAACCGCATCATCGACTTCTTCCCACCCCACCTACAGCACCAGGCACGGGTGATGCTCGCCTCGACCCTGAAGGGCGCGATCGCGCAGCGCCTCGTCCCCGACATCAGCGGCGAGGGCCGGGTGCCGGCCTCGGAGGTGTTGGTCGTAACCGGCCGCGTCCAGGACCTGATCCTCAACCCTGAGGAGACCGGCAAGATCACCGAGGTGATCGCCGAGGGCGAGTATTACGGCATGCGGACCTTCGACCAGTCGCTGCTGCGCTACGTGATGGAGGGCAAGATCGCCGAGCAGGTCGCGCTCGACTACGCCTCCAGCCCGCACGACTTCAAACTGATGCTGGCCGCTGGCGGCCAGCGCGCCAGCGGCATCGAGCAGCTCGAGAGCGCCTGAAGCTCTCGAGCTGCAGCGGGCTCAGCTAGCCATCGGGTCCGGCTCGCCCAGCTTGGAGACGTCCGGAGGCCGGTAGGCCTCGCCGGGGATCCCGCCGAGGACGAGCAGGCGGATGCCCTCGCCTCCGGGCCAGACCTTGCGCTTGGTGCCGGCGGAGACGCGGGCGACGTTGTCGGCATCGAGTGGGAAGCGCTCGCCGTCAATCTCGATCTCGCCACCGCCGCGCAGCGCCATGAAGACCTCCTCCTGCCCGTCTCCGGCGTGATCGTGCTCGGGGTAGTTCTCGAAGTTGGCGGGCATGTCGATGATCTGCATGCCAAACGACTCGACTCCCAGCTCCGCTCGGGCCCGCTTGAAGGAGCCCAGGTAGATGGCCTCCATCTCGTCGATCTTCTTCACCGCGTGGGTGCTCATCTCTATTCCTCCCGGTCTTGGGCCCGCTGGGGCCGGCTTTGCCGACATCTTCTCGCACTTTGGACTTCAAAGCAGAGACCCACCCGCCTCGCTTCCAGCTAGCTTTGCTGTGTGAGTAACGCGGCCACCCTCTTCGACGCCGACGCGGCCGCCTTTACTGGCACGGTTGAGGTGCTGGGGGTGATCTTCAGCTCCGAGGACGACGGCTACGCGGTGCTCGAGGTGCGGGAGGCCGAGACGGGCGAGGGCTTTGCCCTGGTCGGGCCGGTTGCGCACCTGAGCGCCGGCGACCGCGCTGAAGTGAGTGGCGACTGGCAGACCCACTCGCGCTACGGGCGCCAGCTCAAGGCCCGCGGCGCGCTGCCGCTCGATCCGGCCGATCGTGAGGGGCAGATCGCCTACCTGACCAGCCTGCGCCACATCGGTCCGGCCCGGGCCGAGCGCCTGGTCGACGAGCACGGCGAGGGGGTGTTGGGGGCGATTGCAGCCGACCCGGCGGGGGTGTTCGCCAGCTTGCGCGGAGTCAGCGCCGAGCAGGCCACGGCCGCGACTGCGTCCTGGCACGCCTCGCGGGCGATCCGCGATCTGCACGTGCAGCTCGCTCCGCACGGGTTGGCGCACCTGGCGGCGCCGATCCACGCCCGCTTCGGCGAGCAATCGATGGTGGTCTTGCACGAGGACCCCTACCGGCTGACCGAGATCGCCGGGGTCGGCTTCGCCCGCGCCGACAAGATCGCCCTCGCCGCCGACGTGCCTCCCGAGTCCGATCGTCGCGCGCAGGCAGCCGCGGTCTTCGCCCTCTCGGAGGCCGAACAACAGGGCAACACCTACCTGCCGGTCGAGGAGCTCAACCAGCGCACCGCGAAGCTGATCGGCCTGCGGCCTGACCCCGACGTCGTCACGCGGGCTCGGGGGCTGCTGCTCGACGAAGGGCGCGTCTACCGCGAGCTGACGCACGCCAGCGAGCTGGCCGTCGCTGCCACGCTGGCCAGCCGGGTCGCGGCGCCTCCATATCTAGATCACGACCCGGGGGAGTCGCCGCCGGAAGACGTTGAGGACGAGGCCAAGCTCACCGACGAGCAATGGGCGGCGGTGCGGGGTGCCTTCGCGGCGCGAATCTCGGTCTTGACCGGTGGGCCCGGCGTCGGCAAGACCGCCTGCACCAGGGCGATCGTCGCCGAGGCCATGCGCGCCGAGGTCTCGATCGCGCTCTGCGCGCCCACCGGCCGTGCTGCCCGCCGCATGGAGGAGGCGACCGGCCACGAGGCGCAGACGATCCACCGGCTGCTCGAGTGGATGCCGGGCCGTGAGCCGGCCTTTCGCGCTGGCCGCCCGCTGCCGGCGGAACTGGTCATCGTCGACGAGGCATCGATGCTGAACCTGCGCCTGATCGAGGTGCTGCTCGGCGGCCTCGCCGAGTCGACCCATGTGGTCTTCGTCGGCGACGCGGACCAGTTGCCGCCGATCGGCGCCGGCAAACCCTTCGAGGATCTGATCGCCTCCGAGGCCGCCCCGGTCGTCCGCCTCACCCAGATCTTCCGCCAGGCGGCGCGCTCGATGATCACCACCGCCGCGCACGAGATAAACCAGGGCCGGCCGCCGCACCTGGAGCCGGCCGCCGATCAGGAGCGCGACTTCTTCTTCATCGACCGACCGAGCCCGGAGCGGGCGCTCGAGACCGTTGTCGAGGTGGTTGCCGAGCGGGCGCCGGCGAGCTTCGGCGTCGACCCGATCCGCGACGTGCAGGTGCTGGCGCCGATGTACAAAGGGGGGGTCGGGATCGACGCGCTGAACGAGCGCCTGCAGGCGCAGCTCAACCCCGATGGCGAGGCCGCGGTCAGCGAGCGCTTCCGCATCGGCGACCGCTTGATCCAGACCCGCAACTCGCACGAGCTGGGGTTGATGAACGGCTCGATCGTCTTCCTCCGTGAGGACGATCCGGCCGAGGAGTCGATCGTCGTCGACACCGACGAGGGCGGCTCGCTCGTCATCCCCTATGGCGAGACGGCGACCCTGCGGCTTGCCTATGCGATCTCAGTCCACAAGGCCCAGGGCTGCGAGGTCCCTGTCGTGGTCGGGGTTTGCCACCGTTCGCATGCCCGCATGCTGACCCGGCCCCTCCTCTACACGGCGATTACTCGCGCCCGCAGCAACTGCGTTCTGGTCGGCGATCCCGCTGCGCTGGAGATGGCGATCCGCCGCGACGACAGCGGCAGCCGCTACTCGGCTCTGGCTGAGCGCCTGCGCGGCTGATGGAGGCGCCGCCGCGGCCCTCGCTTGCGGCGGTCGCGGTTACGCTCGGCGGCATCGCCCTGATGGCCGCGATGGTGCTGGCCATTCCTGACCTGCGCAACGCCTTCGAGGCGGCGCTGCGTGGCGACACCGACGAGGTGCGCACCCGTATCGACGAGCTCGGGATCGTCGGCCCTCTGTTGATCCTCGCCCTAGCCCTGATCCACACGGTCGTTTTTTACCCGGCCGAGATTGTCGACGCGGCAGCCGGGTTCGCCTACGGCTTCTTCCCGGCTCTTGCCCTGGTGATGTTCGGCTGGTTGCTCTCGGGGCTGATCTGCTTCGCGATCGGGCGCTCGGTGGCGCGGCCGCTGCTCGACCGCTGGTTCGGAGCCGAGCGCTTCGAGCGGACTGAGGCGGCGATCGAGCGTGGCGGCGCGACGCTGATGCTGGCGGTGCGCCTGATCCCAATCCTGCCCTTCAGCCTCACCTCCTACGCGGCGGGTGCCGCCCGTGTCCCGCTCTGGCGCTTCATCTGGACGACGGCGCTCGGCTATCTGCCGATCACCGCCCTCTCGGTCTACTTCGGCACCCGGCTCGAGGGCCTCAGCCTCACCGACCCGCTGGTCCTGGGCAGCGCCGCCGCCCTGCTGGCGTTGCTGCTGGCTGGCCACTGGATCATGCGGCGTGGCGCTGCGACGCGGCCCGCAGGCCGCTAGCTCAACCGCTCCTGCTCTGTTTCACCTGGAAGCGGTAGATCGCTGGCGTGGGGTCGGTATTGCCGGCTGCATCGCGGGCCTTGACGCGCAGCACGTGCGGGCCGAGCGGGAAGCTGCGCGTGAATCGCGCTGGGCACGGCCGAAAGCGGCCGCGGTCGACTCGGCAGAGAAAGATCGCCCCCCGATCGTTTGAGCCGAAGACGAAGACCCCCCGTGCGCTCGCGCGCCTCACCCGGATCACCTTGCCGGGTCGTTGTTTGAGGAAGGTGCTTGGCGCCTCGTTGTCCTCTGGTTCGGGGGGCAGAGGGGGCTCGGGGGTCTGCGTATCGCCACCGGGATTCATAGGGGGCGAGGGTGGGGTTTCCGATCCCCAGTCGCCGCTGGCCCGGGCTTCATCCGGTTCCACCTCTGGGGCAGGGGGAGCGCAGTCGGGTCCTTCGCCGCTTTCTGAAGCGAGCAGAGCTTGGATCGCTTCGACCGCGTCGACCAAGCCCACGCCCGCCGCGCAGGCGCCGAATGCGCCAACCGGCACGGCGCTCGCGAAGAGAGCAGAGCGAATTTCCGCCGGGGTCGCGGCTTTCGCCTCACTCATCAGGGCGGCAACTGCGGCGGCGTGGGGGGCGGCTGCGGAGGTGCCGCAGAAGCGCCAGTCGACACCCGCTTTAACGCCGAAGAAGGTGTTGACACCACAATCCGTTGCTGCGATGTCCGGCTTGGCGAGCGATTCCGGTTCCGACAGCGGTTCGGCCGCTTCGGAATCGAGGATGGGGCCGAAATAGTGGGTCACCGGCCCGCGCGAGGAGTAGCTCTCTATCTGTGAGCTCGCATCGAAGGGAACGGCCGCGACCGAGATCGCATCGGCCGCTCCGTTGTGTCCAAAGACGGTGGGACCGACGACGTCGGTTACGGTCGATCTCGGGTACTCGATACCGACGACCCCGAACCCGTTCTGCAGGAAGACGGCCTTGAGCCGGGGAGAGGCGCCGGCGAACCTGTTGACGACCAGCTGAACCGTCTGCTGGGCGCCGCCTTCGTTCTTCCACTGGAGGAACTCGATCGGCCGCTGGCTGAGTTCGACGTTGTCCGTCGCTGAAACGCTGATCAGCCCGCCTTTGGCGTTGAGTAGGAAGGCGTCGAGGTCGGTCTCCACGTCTTCCCAGGGCTCGGCCCATTGCAGATCGACCGTCAGGGTCGCCCCCGGCGCGACTTTGACGCCGAGGGTTTTGTCGGTCTGCACGCCAGGGTTGAAGTCAAGGCAATGCGTCCCCTGGAACCCCGGCAGGGCTTTGACAGCCGGTGGGCAGCCGCCTGAATCGCGGTAGGCCTGGGTTTCCCAGGACGCGATCTCGTTGCCTTCAGAATCGAACAGGTTGTTGTTGGCCGCCGATGAGAAGTAGGCGACGCCGCTTGCGACCACGTCGCTGACGGCGACGCTCACTGGGCCTTCCTGGAAGAAGGGCTCGATCGGGTAGGAGACGTCGTCGACGATCACGTCTGCACCGGCATCGCGGAGATCTTCGATGTTCTCGGCAAAGCTGAACAGTCCGTTGAACGCGCTGGCGAATGCCAATGAGGCCCCAGGGGCGAGGTCGTGAACGATCTGACCCATCGCACGCCCCTCGTCCGCCGCTTCCGGATCTCCCGGTTCGGGTTCGTAGGGCTCGACGATCTCGGTGGGGGTCGTCCAGCCGCAGGTGCTGGCGGTGCCGGGCAAATCCTCGCTTTCGACGTCGTCGGCTTCGCGGGTGGTGGCTGATTTGTCCTGGTCGAATGAGTCGGAGAGGATTCCCACCTCTATCCCGCTGCCATCTGGTTCCGGTGCGGCAGTGCGCGCTTCGCCGGCGCGCAGCTGCTGGTCTCCCTCCGACACGATGTCGCCGGAGGGGCAGGTGGCTGCGGCGATCGGCGTCAGCACCTCCATCGCGCCGAGGGCCCGAGGTACGCCGGAGAGCTGCCGCAGCTCGCTCGGCTTCGCCGCGACGGTGACGACTTGATAGCGGGAGCTGACGTGGACGATCTTGGCGCCCGCGGAGCGCAGCTCATCGACGCTTGCCGCTGCGCCGTGGTTGAAGCGAACTTCGACCAGCACTCGATTGCCTTCTCGCAGCAAGCTCCCCGGTCCGGCGGAGGCGAGGCTCAGCATCCTTGCCTGCTTGGGCCGTGGTGCCGACCGGACTGCCGGCTTCGCCAGCTTGGTCAGCCGTGGCGAGAGGTCGCCGGCGCCGGGGCGCTGAGCGTCAGCCCAGGTCGAAGCGGGGAAGAGTGCCCCGAGCAGTGCCATGGCGCCGATCAGGCAGGTCTCCGTCCGGCGGCGGGCGGCTGCCCGTCCCGCTCGGCAGCGGCGCATTTTCCCTGGGGGCATCACGATTTACGGTATCGGCTGGGCCGTGCGCGATCTCAATCTCGGCGGCTCCGCTGTGAGTTGTGCACCTATAAGACACATAACTCACAGCGGAAGAGCGGCCGCGGCCGCGCGGGAAGGGTGCTGACCCTGCTACGGTCCTCGCGTTAGGCCGGAAAGACCGGCAAAAGTTGTGTCTAGCGCTCGCGTCGTTGCTTCATCGCATGTGCCGCGTTCGCAGCACATGAAGTGGAGGCAATTGCATGCCAACTGGAACTGTCAAGTGGTTCAGCGACGACAAGGGCTACGGGTTCATTACGCCCGATGACGGCTCGAAGGACGTCTTCGTTCATCACAGTGCGATCCTGGGTGAGGGCTTCAAGTCCCTGACCGAGGGGTCGAAGGTGAGCTACGAGTCCGAAGAAGGCCCCAAGGGCCCGGCCGCCGCGAGCGTCCAGCAGACCTCGTAGGAGCGCACCGCTCTTAGCAGTGCCGAGGCCCGCCTCACGGCGGGCCTCTTCTTTGCCAGCCAACTCCCTCCTGAGATGACCACCCGAGACGATCTAAGAAACATCGCGATCATCGCCCACGTCGACCACGGCAAGACGACCCTGGTCGACGCGATGCTGTGGCAGAGCGGCGCCTTCCGCAAGGGGCAGGACGTGGCCGAGCGGGTGATGGACTCGATGGACCTCGAGCGTGAGAAGGGGATCACGATCCTCGCCAAGAACACGACCGTCAACTACGAGGGCGTGAAGCTCAACATCATCGACACGCCCGGGCACGCCGACTTCGGCGGCGAGGTCGAGCGCGGGCTGACGATGGTCGACGGCGTGCTGCTGCTGGTCGACGCCTCCGAGGGGCCGCTGCCGCAGACCCGCTTCGTCCTGCGCAAGGCGCTGGAGGCGAAGTTGCCGGTGATCTTGGTGGTCAACAAGGTAGACCGGCCCGACGCCCGCATCGCCGAGGTCGTCGACGAGGTCTACGAGCTCTTCCTCGATCTCGACGCCGATGACGAGCAGGTCGATTTCCCGATCGTCTACACCAACGCCAAAGCCGGCTGGGCGGCGCTCGAAGAAGGCGCCGAGGGCAGCGACCTCTCGCCGCTGATGGACCTGATGCTGGAGCGTATCCCGGCGCCCGAGCACGACCCCGAGCACCCGTTCCAGGCGCTCGTCACCAACCTCGACGCCGACCCCTACGTCGGCCGCCTGGCGCTCTGCCGGGTTCACCACGGAAGGGTCCGCAACGGGCAGCAGATTGCCTGGTGCCGGGCCGACGGCAGCGTCGCCCGGGCGGCGATCTCAGAGCTCTACGTGACCGAGGCGCTCGACCGGGTGCCGGCCGCGGAAGCCGGACCGGGGGAGATCATCGCGGTGGCCGGTCTGCCCGCGGTGACGATCGGCGAGACCCTGGCCGACCCCGAGGACCCGCAACCGTTGCCGGTGATCGCGGTCGACGAACCCTCGCTCTCGATGGTGGTCGGGATCAACACCTCGCCCCTGGCCGGGACCGAGGGCAAGAAGCTGACCGCGCGCCAGGTTCGCGACCGCCTCGACGCCGAGCTGGTCGGCAACGTTTCGATCCGCGTCACCGACACCGAGCGGCCCGACGCCTGGGAGGTGCAGGGGCGCGGCGAGCTGCAGCTGGTCGTGCTGCTGGAGATGATGCGCCGCGAGGGTTTCGAGCTGACCGCCGGGCAGCCGCAGGTGATCACCCGCGAGATCGACGGCAAGATCCACGAGCCGGTCGAACGGCTGGCGATCGATGTGCCCGAGAGCCACGTCGGCGCGATCACCCAGCTGCTTGCCGGGCGCAAGGGCCGCCTCGACCACATGGTCAACCACTCGACCGGTTGGGTGCGGATGGACTACCTGGTCCCGGCGCGCGGCCTGATCGGCCTGCGCACGGAGTTCCTCACCGAGACCCGCGGCTCGGGCATCCTGCACCACGTCTTCGATCGTTGGGAGCCCTGGGCCGGCGAGCTGCGCACCCGCCCGACGGGCTCACTCGTCGCCGACCGCCGCGGCGCCAGCGCCAGCCACGCGCTGATGAACCTGCAGGACCGCGGCACCCTTTTCATTGGCCCCGGCGAGGAGGTCTACGAGGGAATGGTGATCGGTGAGAACGCCCGCTCGGACGACCTCGACGTCAACGCGATCAAGGAGAAGCACCAGACCAACGTGCGGGCCGCCAGCGCCGACATCCTGGTCCGCCTCGAGCCACCCAAACGGCTCTCGCTGGAAGCGGCGCTGGAGTTCCTGCGCGACGACGAGTGCGTCGAAGTAACGCCCGAGTCGGTCCGCCTGCGCAAGCTCGAGCTCGACAAAACCAAGCGCCAGAAGAACGCCCGCCAGGGCGCCCGGGTCGCTTAGGCGGTCGGGGGCGTCGGGGGAAGCGGCTCGCTCGACGCGGGGGCAGTCGGCTCGGCGGCAGCGCCGGGTCCCGGGCCGACGACCCCGCCGGCGAGGTCGTAGTAGAGGACGGTGACTGCGAGCGCAAAGATCGGCGCCGTGATCGTGCCGGAGATAACCGAGGCGATCCAGGTCGAGACTTCGCCGTTGCCGATCGGGTTGGCGATCGCCCCCAGCGCCAAACCAATCACGAGCACGATAAGCGAGACGAGGATCAGCACGCCGAACACGGGCCAGCCGCTACCGCGTACCAAGCGCCGGCTGCGCCCGAACGCGTCGACCGGCCCGATTCCCTCGACAACGATCGCGGGTGCCCCGACGGACCAAAAGGTGAGCAGGATCAAGCCGGGCACGACAAGTAGGAAAAGGCCGACCGCGACACCGATGCCGAAGAGAATGCCGAAGCCGATCAGTGGCAAGATGAACGGCGACGCGGCGGAGAACAGGTCGCCGACTCCCTGGTCGCGCCGCCCGTCGCGCACGTCCTGAACGAGCTTGACGACGAAGCCAGCGTAGAGAGCCTGGCCGGCGAAGCCGATTGCGGCGGAGACCACGAACAGGAAGAAGTTGCCACTGCTGACCAGAATGCCCTCGAGCAGGCCGACGATGAGGAACACGAGGAACGCGCTGCCCAGCAGGGCGCCGAGATTCTGGCCGTAGATCGAGAAGGTCTCGCTGATGACCTCGCCGACGGAGATGCGCTTCGCTGGGGGACGAGCAGCCTCCATTGCGACCGACCCTACTGGCCGCAATGGAGGCGAGTCAAGCGGTTAAACCGTCGCTGCGGCCTGCTCGGCCTGGCTGTCGCGAGCGGCGTCGGCCTGCTTCGCTTCGGCCTCCGGCGTCGGACCGTCGGCCTGACGCGGCAGCAGCACTTCTTTGGCGATGACCAGGCGCTGGATCTGGCTGGTGCCCTCATACAGCTGCATGATCTTCGCGTCGCGCATCAGTTTCTCGACCGGGTACTCCTTGATGAAGCCGTAGCCGCCGTAGACCTGCACGGCGTCGACGGTGATCTCCATCGCCGAGTCGGCGGCGAAGCGCTTCGCCTCGGAAGAGACGAGCGTGTTGCGCTTGCCCTGGTCGAGCAGCACGGCCGAGTTCCAGACCAGCAGACGGCCGGCGTCGACCTTGGTCGCCATGTCGGCGATCATGAACTGGATCGCCTGGTGCATCGCGATCGGCACGCCGAACTGGACCCTTTCCTTCGAGTACTCAGCCGCGTACTCGAACGCGGCACGGCCGATGCCGACGGCCATGGCCGAGACGCCCGGGCGGGTGCGGTCGAGGGTCATCATCGCCAGCTTGAAGCCCTTGTTTTCCTCGCCGATCAGGTTCTCAGCGGGGATCTCGACTTCGTCGAAGGAGATGGTCGCGGTGTTGGAAGCCCGCTGGCCCATCTTGTCCTCCTTCTTATCGACGGTGACCCCGGGGAGGTCGGCGTCGACGACGAAGGCGCTGATCCCGCGGTGGCCTGCCTCGGGATCGGTCTTGGCGTAGACCGTGAAGTAGTCGGCGTAGGAGCCGTTGGTGATGAAGCACTTGGAGCCGGTGATGACGTACTTGTCGCCCTTCTTGACGGCGCGGGTCTTCATCCCGGAGACGTCGGAGCCGGCGTCGGGCTCGGTCAGGCAGAAGGAAGCCAGCTTGGCGCTTTCGGTCAGCATGCCCAGGTACTTCTTCTTGGTCTCCTCGGAGCCGCCGAGGGTGATCGGGGCGGAGGCGAGGCCGTTGGCCATCAGCGAGGTGCCGATGCCCGAGCAGCCCCAGCCCATCTCCTCCTCGATCAGGCAGCCGGAGAGGTAGTCGAGGCCGGGTCCGCCGTAGGCCTCGGGGATGTGGGTGTTCATCAACCCGACCTCCCAGGCCTTGTCGATGATCTCCTGGGGCCAGGTTCCCTCTTTGTCGTGCTCCCAGGCGACCTTGCGGATCTCTTTCTCCGCGAAGTTGTGCGCCAGCTCTTGCAGATCCTTCTGCTCGTCGGTCAGGGTGAAGTCAACCACTGCTCGAAGCTCCTTTTTCTCGGTGGGAGTGGGCCGATTGACTAGTCAGTCAACCAGCGCCAAAGGGTAGCGGATGTACGCTGGGTTGGCGATGGCTCTGCTCGACATCCAGGCCGGCTTCGTCCTCACCACGATCACGCTGATTGCCCTTCCCATCGCCCTGGTCGCCTTTGCCCGCACCGGCCCGCTCTGGCAGAGCGTTGGAAAAGGCCCGTTTGCGATTGAGCAGGAGATGCCGCCGCCGAGCCGCCTCTCCCAGCCCGATACGCCGGTCGATCGCAAGCTGCAGGAGGCCGAGGCGCGGCAGATGCTCGAGGCGAAGTCCTACCGGCGCCAGCAGCGCGGCGAGGCGCCGCTCGACGTCGAGTTCGAGGTGAGGCGCCTGCTCGACTCGCCCGGCGCCGCGGGCCCCGCGATCGACAAGAAGCTGCGCGCCGAGGTGCGCCAGCTCGTCGTTGCCCGCAACGAACGTCGGATGCGCCGCGGCGAAGCGCCGCTCGAGGTCGAGGTCGAGATGGAACGCCAGCTCGCAGATTTGTAGGATCGAGTGGATGGCCGCCGACCGCGACAACCTCTACGAGGTCGAGGAGCTGCTCAACCAGCCCGGGACCTACTTCAACCCGCAGACCGAGGTGCTCGTCGTGGTCGACGACTCGACCTCGCTCGACCAGGAGGTCTTCAACCTCGAGGACTACGAGGGCGCTGATTGGGTGCGGATCTCCGACGAGGTGCCGGTAGACGAGGACCGTCGCGACCGGGCGCTGGAGGAGTTCCAGACCCACTACCACCCCGGCTCAAGCGGCTCGGTCTCCGAGACCGCCCTTGAGCAGGGTGACGAGGAGCTCGACGAGGACGAGGACGGCCAGGAGCCTGGCCGCGAGGACTAGGACAACGGTGCTCGAAGCAGGCCAGGCGGCGCCGGACTTCACCTTGCCCGATCAGGACGGCAAGGAGCTGTCCATCTCTCAGCTTCGCGGCGAGACCGTCGTCCTCTACTTCTACCCGCGCGCAGACACGCCAGGCTGTACGACCCAGGCCTGCGGCGTGCGCGACCACAGTGCCGACTACGGCAAGGTTGGCGCTCGGGTGGTGGGGGTCTCGCCTGACGAGGTCTCCGCGGTTAAGAAGTTCGCCGACAAATTCGACCTCGACTTCACCCTGCTCGCCGACGCCGACCACGCTGTGGCCGAGACTTACGGTGCCTGGGTCGAGAAGTCGATGTACGGCAAGAAGTACATGGGCGTGCAGAGGGCGACCTTCTTGATCGATCCCGACGGCAAGATCGCCAAGGTCTTCCCCAAGGTCTCGCCCAAAACGCACGACGACATCGTGCTTGAGGCGCTCGCCGAGCTGAGCTAAAAGACCGCTGAAAAAGTCGCTTTGATGAACCATCTGCCCAAGGCGGCTTCGTAGGTCCGCCTTGCGAAGTTTGCCACCGAAATCCACCGCCTCAGGCGGCCCTTGCGGCCAACGCGGCCCCGATCGGGTTGAGGCCGCCGCCCATGCCGCCTGCATCTCGGCCTTGCGCCGGCCTAAGTAGCGGGACTTGCGCGCTCCGTAGCGATGTGCGAGCAGGCCGAGCAGGCGCTCCACCCTCGGTCTCGTTCTATCAGGTGCTCTGCGGTGGCTTCGTCCTCGAGCGCCAGTCGCGCGGCCTGCAGTAGATCCTCGTGGGCGGAGAGGGTGACGCTGCACCGCTCTTTGGTGGTGCACCGGGCCCGCAGTGGGCATGGCCGGCAGTCGGTGGTGCGGAAATGGCCCTTGCGGTCCGGCGGGGAGAGCGGATCGGTCTTGCCGGCCGGACAGGTGACGGCCTCCGCCTCGAGGTCGACCTCGAACTCGGCCTTGGCGAGACGCCTGGTGGGCGGACCGGTGGGCACCGGCGCCAGCACTCCGACCTCGCGCTTCGCCAGCTCATTGCGGGCCTTGCCGTTGCCGTAGGCGGTGTCGCCGAGGACGCGTCTGGGGCGGCGAGACTTGGGCTGGGAGCCGATCAGCTTCGGCGCCTGCGGCCCGTCCTGCACTGAGGCAGGCGCGACGGAGACCGATGTGATCAAGGGGCCTGTCTGTGTTTGTCGCCATCGCAGAGCTTGCAGCCGTCAAAGCGCTGGTGCTGGGACTTGCGGCCGTGGCGCATCTCGGTGTCCTGCACCGAAAGCACGCGGCCGGGGCGGGTGCCGCGGTGAAGGCGCGGCACGCCGGCGGCGTCGATGTCGAAGTCCTGGCCGATCAGCTCGCGCAGCAGGCGCTTGGCAGCTGCAATCTCCTCCCCCGCGAGCAGGTCGCCTGCCTGCTCTACCGCGCGCAGGGCGCGCTCGGCGTCCTCGGCCACACGGGTCAGCATCGCTTCGCGCTCTGGCTTTGAGTGCCACTGGCAATCGGGCTTCTCATCGGGCTTGGCGTAGTCGAACTCAAGGCCCGAGGTGAGCTCACTCGCCGCATCGCCGTCCTTGGCCCCGACGGTCGCGAAGCTTGGCTACGCCCGAGCGCACCAGGCGCACGGTGTCCTGGGTAGCGGCGGCGCCCAGCATCGGCGGGCCTCCATCGCCCGCTCGTCGGAGAGGCCCTCGCGGTATTGCAGCAGCAGGACCTTGGCCAAAAGCGAGGGCGGTATTGAGGGCCTGCCGGTGCCTTGGGAGTAGCACTCGGCAAAGTCGGAGTCCGCCACGATGCGATCGCTGTGCTCTGAGAGCAGGGCATAGAAGGAGTCCTCATCAACGAGCCCCTGGCAGTCAAGACCGCTGCGGGCCGGAGACTTTTTCAGCGGTCTTCTAGCTCGAAGACCTCGTAGAAGCGAATCGGCACGGTCGATGTAGCGATCCTCGGCGTTCCAGTGGTGGTCGCTGAGTTCGAGCGTGTGCGATGACCTCGAAGGTGCGGTGGTTCTCCTCAGCCTCGGTCCGGTCAACTGAGAAGCGCTTGTCAGGCGGCGGCAGATTGGCCTGGCATGCAGAGCGCCAAATTGTGTATCCTCATTTCCTCTATGGAGGAGATATTTTGATTATAAAGCTCTTTACTGTATTGCTAGCGGCCCTCGCACTGGCCATGTCCACCGGATGTGGAAACGATGACTCTTCGTCAGATGCCTCGGGCCAACCAAATGATGCTGTCACTCAGGGGGACGACTCGAGCGGTGATGTGAGCGACACCGGGGATAGAGACGGCGAAAATGATGACGAAGCCGCTCCCCTCACTGCCAGCTCTCTGAGCAAGAGCGAGTACGTGAAGAAGGTCAACGCTCTCTGTGAAGAGGAGCGAGGCGAGCTTGTGCGGGAAGCTGGCATCTTCGTCGAAGAACACGGCGGCGCGGAAGGCGAAAGTGTCGTCGATCCAGAGACGGTGATCGAAGCGACTAAGGAGATTGTGGTTCCGGGCATGGAAGAGCAGATCGAGATGATTCGTGCGCTGGGGGTGCCGGCAGGGATGGCGAAAGACGTTGAAGCGTTCCTCGACACCTGGCACGCGGCGGTCCAGCAAGGGGCCGAGCTCTCTAACGCAGCGGAAACCGCGCAAATCTTTATTCCCGCTGCTTTCGCGGCCGAACAGCTCGGAATCGACGAATGTGCCTACCGCTGAGTTCCCAAAAAAATCCCTAGCTTTCCTGTTGCAGTACATTATATTTTTTAGATCCCGGATGGGACCGGATCTAACGACCTCGACAGGGAGGGAATGAATAAGATGCTCTCATTGCTCAAAAATCGACTAGGCATCCCCGGAGTTATATCCGTGGTCGCCTTGGTTTTCGCCATGATCGGCGGTGCCTACGCTGCGAACGAGGACAAGGGCGGCAACGCCACCGCGTCGGCAGCCAAGGACAGCAAAGCCAAAGCTGGCCCCCGCGGTCCTAAGGGCCCCAAAGGAAAACCAGGGGCAGCAGGCCCGGCGGGTCCAACTGGCCCGGCGGGTCCAACTGGCCCGGCGGGTCCCAAGGGAGATAAGGGGGATACGGGGAGCACGGGGACTACGGGCTTGCAGGGCCCCGAAGGAAAAAGCATCGCTAACACCACCGAGCCGGCGGGTACCGGTAATTGCGCCGGTCTGGGTGGCACGAAACTAGTAGGCACGTCCACCACCTTTGCCTGCAATGGCAAAGAGGGCTCCCCGTGGACCGCTGGCGGCACGCTTCCGGAAGGTGCGACTCTGACCGGCGTATGGGCGCCCGTGGGCCTTGCGGGCAACCTACCGTTCCAGACGGGTGATGCCGCATATCCAATTTCTTTCTCTATTCCCCTCGACAGCGCCCCTGAATTCATTGCCGTACAGCCGGGGGAGGACAAAAGCGCCCAAGGATGCGATGGCATCGCTAGCGGCGTGCCCACGGCAGATCCGGGAAAATTGTGTTTCTACCTGACCAAAAACGAACCTGCGGGCACGGCATCGCTTGCCGCAAACCCAACCGCGGGAACTGAATCTCTGACCACCTCCCCAGTCGGTTTTGTGCTCAAAATGAGCTGCGGAGAAGGGTGCTTGGCGCGCGGGACGTGGGCAGTCACCGGTAGCTGAGGCAAAGGAGCACCCTTAGGTCAACACTCGGGCAATTCCTTAAGAGTTGCCGGAGTGTTGACCTACTAATCTGTGCAAAGTGGCCTTACCGCTCTCACTCTGCGCATATAGCTGGCGGCCGCCAGCGACCAGTTTCGGCGCCCCCGTGCCAGCTAGATTGTCGTCGGTGACGTAGATCGCCACCTCGCCGTCTGCCGAGACCCCTGTAGTTCGAGCCCTTCGGGATTGTATTTGCCATCAAGCGGTTTGACGGTGGTCAGAGGCTGGTAAGACAGACCACCGCATTCGTTGTCGCTGCGGCGGTAGAGATTCAGCGTTCCTTCGACCGCCTCGGCGGCGAGTGGTGGTTCGGAGACCGTTCTCACCCAGGCCTCACACAGATCCGGAGATAGCGCCTTCAGTTCGGTGTCCAGCTGCGCGACCGCCGGGATCAACGGCCTACCCGGTGGGGGGTTAATCGAGTGGGTCCGCCATTCCCCCGCCGCAGCATCCCGCGAGGCGATGTACTGAGAGCTATAGGGAGAGGATTTGGAGTCAGCAAAGGCGCGCACGGCGGCGTAGGCGAGCTTCTCGCCCGATACAGAACTCTGTTCGAGGCTTGCTGGAACAAGGGAGGACCCTTCTTCAGGCGCCAAGATGTCTCCGTTGTTTTTATCCAAGGGGCTGACCAGCTCGTATGCCCGGCAGTCTTCAAGTAGAGCGGCCAACCCGATGCGGAAGCCGGCATTCGAGCAGGAGGGCAGTAACGCAATCGGCCCGGCGTAACTCCACTGCGTCTCTGTGCGCTTTATTTTTCAGCTCTCGCGCCTGCCCGCGCCGAGAACGGCCTGTAGGCGCCGCCTGAATACTGACCCCCTCTCGCCGGTCGAAAACTGACCCCCCGCCAACGGCGGCGAGAGCGTCCGGGGGGACGCAGAGCCTGGCTTGACTGAAGAGGCCGAGCCAGGAGGAAGGCGTGCTGGACGTGGAGCAGTGGGCGCAGATCAGGCGGATGCATGTGGTCGACAGGGTCTCGATCAAGGAGATCGGCAGGCGCACCGGCCTGGCCCGCAACACAGTCCGGGCGGCAATTCGCTCCGATCAGCCACCGAGCTACGAGCGCCGGCCGCGGCCCTCCAAGCTCGACCCCTTCAAGGAGGAGATCGAGCGCCTGCTGCGCTCCGACCATCGCATGCCGGGCACCCGCATCCGCGAGCTGATCTCCCATCTCGGCTATGAAGGCGGCAAGACGATCCTCGACGAACACCTGCGCGAGGTCAGGCCACGTTTTGCTCCCAAGCGCACCTACCAGCGCACCGTCTATCGCCCCGGCGAGATCTGCCAGTTCGACCTCTGGGAGCCGAGGGAGGAGATCCCGGTCGGCCACGGCCAGACGAGGCGAGGTTGGGTCGTAACGAGTGCCCTGGGCTTTTCTCGCGCCGGCGCCGGCGCGCTGATCTTCGCCAAGCAGGCGCCCGACATCCTCTGGGGCATGGGTCGCTGCCTGGCGAAGCTGGGCGCGCTGCCCGAGACCGTGGTCTGGGACCGCGAGGCGGCGATCGCGCCGAAGGGCCGCGCCACAGACGCCTTTGCCGCCTTCTGCGGCTCCCTACCGGTCGGCTTCTCGATCTGCGAGGCCGCAGACCCCGAGTCCAAGGGCATCCTCGAGCGCTCCCACCGCTTCTTGCGCTCCAACTTCGAACCGGGCCGCTCCTTCGCCTCGCCCGAGCACTTCCAGGCCTGCCTGGACGACTGGTTCGAGAGTCGCGCCAACACCCGCCTTCACCGCGGCATCCGGGCCGTGCCTGCAGAGCGCTTGGCCGAGGAGGTGCAGCGGATGCGACCGCTGCCCGAGCGCATGCCCGACACCGATCGCCGCTTCGTGATGCGCGTGCCCCAGCAGCCCTACCTGCGCTTCGACACCAACGACTACTCGTTGGACCCGCGGGCGGCGGGGTGGCGGGTGGAGGTGCGTGCGAGCCAGCGAAAGATCACCGCGATCGAGCTGGACACAGGGGCCATCGTCGCCTCCCACCGTCGCTTTTTCGCCAAGCACCTGACCTTCACCGACCCCGCCCACCAGGCGCTGCTCGACCAGCTGCGCGTCACCAGGCGCCGTGGGCCCGACGTCGAGGTCCAGATGCGCTCCCTGCAGCGCTACGACGAGCTGATCCCGACATGACCAAGACCGCCGAGCTCACCCATCTCTTCAGGGCTCTGAAGACGCCGGCTGCAGCCCGGGCGCTGCCCAAGCTCGCCGAGCATGCCCGTGAGGAGGAGTGGTCCCACGAGCGATTCCTGGAGGCGGTGCTCTCCACCGAGGTCTCCTCCCGGGAGTCCCACGGCGGCGAGAACCGGATCAAGGCCGCCCGCTTCCCGGCGCGCAAGACGCTCGAGGAGTTCGACTTCACCTTCCAGCGCACCGTCAAGAAGCAGGTGGTCGAGCACCTGGGGCAGCTCGACTTCCTGCACGGCAAAGAGAACGTCGTGCTTTTGGGGCCGCCCGGCACGGGTAAGACGCACCTGGCGATCGCCCTCGGCATCCGCGCCTGCCTGGCCGGCCAGCGGGTGCAGTTCGCCACTGCCACCGAGTGGGTGGCGCGCCTCGGTGAGGCGAAGAGGGCCGGGCAGTTGGAGGCAGAGCTTCGCCGCCTGTCCTTCGTGCCGTTGCTCATGGTCGACGAGGTCGGCTATATCCCGTTTGACCCCGAGGCGGCCAACCTGATGTTCAGCCTTGTCTCCGCCAGATACGAGCGGGCTTCGCTGATCGTCACCTCGAACAAGCCCTTCTCGGCTTGGGGCGAGATCTTCGGCGACGAAGTGGTTGCCGCGGCGATGATCGACCGGCTCGTCCACCACGCCGAGATCCTCGGCCTCAAGGGCGACAGCTACCGCCTGCGCGACAAGGATCTGGGCTCCCCGCCGCCCAGGGACTGAGCGCTCCCGCCTGCTCCGCCTCGCCCTACGGGCTCGTCTCCGCAGGCGGGACCTTCATGGCTTTTTGGCCGACTCTCTGAGGGGGTCAGTTTTAAACCGGCAGAAAGGGGTCAGATTTCAACCGGCGTTGACACGGCCAGCTTGATCTGACGAGCCCGGTGGGTTCTGGGCATCACCGAGCTCTACCTTGCCGCGTGCAAATCAGCACACGCGAAAAAAGCGCAGTCGCTATTTGCAGGCAAATTCTGAAGAATGACCGAAGTATGGGTCAGCGCTAAAGGCTGATACTGAGCTTTTCTTGATCAATAACGCGCTCCTCGCTACTGATTGCGAAGCCCGAAAGGCCTGATGTTCGGCCTGGGCGTAGCGTCAATGACCAAAAACAGGAAGGAAGTAAACGAATGACTCGCAATCTCAAGGTGCTGGGCCTTGCCTTGGTCGCCATTCTTGCAATGAGCGCCGTGGCGGCGTCGGCAGCGTCGGCAAAACAGGACCTGTTTACATCGGACTCAAACGCTGAAACCGTCCTGACAGGGACAACCGATAAAGATGCCAGCGGCAACCCAATTCCAGGTGAATTCCTGAGCCAGCCGGAAGGCGGGGCAAAAGTAAGCTGTAAACACGCGGAATACAAGGGTGTTGTGCCAGACAATTCTGAGCCGTCGGTCACAGTCCATCCGAAATATAAAGAATGTGAAGGTCCCGGAGGAGCGGCTGCAACCGTAACGACCGATGGATGTAATTACATCCTGACGGGATCAACACATAAAAACGCAAAAGGTGAAGAACACGCTACAACCCAGCTAGAGTGCACAACCGGCAAAACCATCACAGTGGCGGTAGCAGGAGTGTGCACGCTGCACTTCGGCACGCAGTCGCCGAAAGGTGATGGCGTTACCTATACACACGCTACCGAGAATAGTAAAAACACGGTTACAGTTCACGCAACAGTGTCAGGCATTTCCTTCTCGAAGACTGGTGGATTTTGCTTCCTGGTACCAGGCGGCACGAATGGTGTCTTGAAAGAGACAATCGAAGTTACAGGGTATCAAGGCAGTACAACTAAACCGGCTACCGAGGCCGAGGAAACAAGCCACGACTACCGCTACACCGATAGCAACCAGGTCAACATCACAGTTGATACCGGAGCGGCTACATAGCCATGTAGGCTGACGTAGTTGAGTAGCGAAGGACCCGAGCGGCCTCTTGGCCGCTCGGGTTTATTTGTCTTACCTAGGTAGTATCTTGACAAGAACGGCTATGTTCCGGTATGCTGCTGCTATTCGCCGTGTACATGGTCGCTTGCCATGCGCATGTGTAAATGGGGACAACGGGAACTGTTGATAAGGGGGGTTGCAGTGTTTTCAAGGGGGAACAGCGTTGCTGGCGTGTGGTGGCTTGCCCGTGTACTTGTTCTCCTGGCAGGGTTATATACGGTGAATGCGGCTCTGGATGTGAGGTCTGTTTCGGCTGCTGCCAGCACTTGCACTATCGGTACGGGGGCGGGGCAATGTGTAGAACCTAAGGGCGTTGCGGTGGATGAGGAAACCGGGCGACTTTATGTTGCTGATCGAGGGAACAACCGGATCGATGTCTTCGACTCCGCGGGCAGCTTCATCTTTGCCTTCGGATGGGGGGTCGAGGATGGCAGCGTCGAACCGCAGACGTGTACTGTCTCAACTACGTGTCGCCCGGGAATTTCGGGAGCAGGGGCGGGGCAGTTCTCTACTCCAACCTGGGTTGCGGTCGATAACGATCCATCGAGTGGCTCCCATCACGATGTTTATGTTGGTACCGATCAGTTCCGAGTGCAGAGATTCGGATCCGACGGGAGTTTCGAGCTGGCTTTCGGTTGGGGTGTAAGGAACGGCCTTGCTGAAGCGCAGACCTGTGGCCCTGCTGCTTCGCCTCCTAGCGCAGTATGCCTCGCCGGGAAAAGCGGAGGGGGGGAAGGGCAGTTTTCTAGTGGGACTGATCCGCTTGCGGTCGGTCCCGGGGGTATTGTCTATGTTGGTGATGGGCCCGGCGGTAGTAGCCGAATTGAGGAGTTCAATTTGGCGGGTAATCTGGTGAAAATAGTAACGCTGCCGGAGACTAGTGAATTGACCGGGGTGGCTGTCGACTCGGTTGGTAATATTTATACTGGTTGGGGCGCATTCACCGGCGTCGTCAAGTATGACGGGAGCGGAGCTGAGCTTTATCGTGTCGGCGAGAATGCCGGCACCTTTCCATTCGGGCTTGCGGTGGATGCAGTCGATAATATTTTTGTCTATCAGGCACAGCAGAGGGACGCAAAAGCCGATCTTTTTCCAATTATCACGAAGTATAGCCCGAGCGGTGAGATAGTACGTCGCTTTGCTTATGACGAAATTGATGGCAGGTTACAGGGTCTGGCCGCGTTCTCCAGTGCTACTGGCCAGGTATACGGCAGCGACGAGAACGTCGGAGTTAAACACTTTGCGCTCCCGCCTCTAGGTCCAATTGGCCCACCCAGCAGCCTCGAAGTGGATCCTCTTGGTAATACCAAAGCTACCTTACATGCTGAAATCAATCCGGAGGGGAAAGCATCCGAAGCTCACTTCGAGTACATCACCCAGAGTGACTTTGAAGAGGGTGAGCCCTGGACGAGTACTGCGGTGCAGTCAGTTGGTGCAGCGGGAGACTTCGATGTTCACCATCTCCAGGCAGCGATTGGCTGTCTGGATCCGGCCGAAGTGCCTCCACCGCCGGATTGCCTTACCCCTGAAACCATGTATCGCTACCGTGTCGTCGCAAGCAATGCCGATGGGTTGGGTAACAGCCCAGTCGAAGCAACTCCCTTCGAAACCCTAGGGCCGCTGGAAATTAAGGCTACTTGGTCGAGCGAGGTTGGCGTCGATACGGCAAGGCTGGGGGCAGAAGTCAATCCCCTCGGAATCCCGGCAACGGGGTTTTTCGAGTACGTGGAGGAGGGCGAGTTCAACAAAAACGGCTTTGCCAACGCAAACAGGCTTCCGGCCGTTGGAGAGATCGACTTCGGTTTGGGCTCGACTCCTATGGCGAGGAGCACGACGCTTTTCCCGCTGGCGCCCGACACCACCTACCACTATCGGCTGGTGGTCGATAACCCGCTGATTGAGCCGCAGGTCAGTACTGAGAACAGCTTCACCACGTTTGCCAAGCCGGCGTTACTGCCCTCCTGCTCGAATGCCGGCTTCCGCATCGGGTTGGCCGCTCTACTTGAAGACTGCCGGGCATACGAGCTGGTCAGCCCCTTGGATAAAAACAACGGAGACATCTTGGCGCCTGAAGAAGGGTCCTCCCTTGTTCCAGCAAGCCTCGAACAGAGTTCTGTATCGGGCGAGAAGCTCGCCTACGCCGCCGTGCGCGCCTTTGCTGACTCCAAATCCTCTCCCTATAGCTCTCAGTACATCGCCTCGCGGGATGCTGCGGCGGGGGAATGGCGGACCCACTCGATTAACCCCCCACCGGGTAGGCCGTTGATCCCGGCGGTCGCGCAGCTGGACACCGAACTGAAGGCGCTATCTCCGGATCTGTGTGAGGCCTGGGTGAGAACGGTCTCCGAACCACCACTCGCCGCCGAGGCGGTCGAAGGAACGCTGAATCTCTACCGCCGCAGCGACAACGAATGCGGTGGTCTGTCTTACCAGCCTCTGACCACCGTCAAACCGCTTGATGGCAAATACAATCCCGAAGGGCTCGAACTACAGGGGGTCTCGGCAGACGGCGAGGTGGCGATCTACGTCACCGACGACAATCTAGCTGGCACGGGGGCGCCGAAACTGGTCGCTGGCGGCCGCCAGCTATATGCGCAGAGTGAGAGCGGGGGGTTACGCTTTGTCTGCTTCTTGCCCGGGGGCGCCGCAAGCAAATCGGCCTGCTCGGCTGGTACGTTCAACTCGGGTCTTGGCAGGATGCGCGAGGCTAGCGTGCAGCACGCACTCTCTGACTCCGGCACGCGGATTTTCTGGACTGAGAGCGGCCAGGGACCGGGCAAGATATATATGCGCGAGAATCCACTTGGGGGAGGCGGGGAGTGCACGGAGCCAACCTCACCATGCAGCGTGGCTGTCTCCAAAGCGGCGGAAGAAGAAGAGGGCACGAACAGTTCACAGTTCTGGACCGCCGCACGAAATGGTTCGAAGGCGATCTTCAGTACTGGTGGAGGTCTCTACGAATTCGACGCCGAGAGCGAGGGGTCGCACTTGATCGCCAAAAAAACGCAGGGTGTGGCGGGAGCGAGCGACGACGCGGGCCAGATCTATTTTGCCTCAGAAGAAGATCTGAGCGGGCCAAATGCCGAAGGCAAAGAGCCAGTGGCGAATAAAGCAAACCTCTACCGCTACGAGGCAGGCGCAGGAGGGGGTACCTACACTTTTATTGCGACTTCCAGCCTCAGTGGTTTGGGAATTGGGCCCAGGCCCTCGCAGCACACCGCCCGGGTGACTCCTAGCGGCTCTCATCTTGCATTCATGTCGGTGACTAGTCTGACGGGCTACGACAATATCGATGCGCAAAGCGGAATAGCCGACGCCGAGGTCTACATATATGAGGCTGGGAGTGAAGCGCTTATGTGCGCTTCGTGCAATCCGACTGGTGGACGTCCAGCGGGACGCGACGACGTAAAAGGCGATGGTGAATTCTGGGTCGCCGGCGAGATTCCGACCTGGCAGAACACCCTCTACGCTTCCCGAGCCTTGTCGGATGACGGTGGCCGACTCTTTTTCGAATCGACCGATGTCCTCACTCCGCGTGACACGAATGCAAAGCAGGACATCTACCAATGGGAGGCAAGGGGCACGGGCAATTGCGATCCGACGCGCGCCTCTTTCAGCGAGACGAATGGAGGTTGCATCAGCCTGATCTCATCAGGGAAGAGCCCCCGCGACAGTGAATTCCGCGATGCGAGCCCTTCGGGTGGAGATGTCTTCTTCGCTACCCTTTCGAGCCTCTTGCCTCAGGACTATGGCTTGATTGACATCTATGACGCTAGGGCCGACGGTGGCCTGCCAACCCCGCCCCCTTCGCCAACCTCCTGTGAAGGAGATGCCTGTCAGAATCCGCCCCTTCCACCGGGAATGGTCACCCCTTCGAGCTCCACCTACGAAGGGCCCGAAGATATTGTCGAGCCGCCCGCTCGGAAGCGCGCTTGCCCCAAAGGCAAGCGCAAAGTACGTCGCTCTGACAAAACGAGGTGTATCAAGAGGCCCAAGCGATCATCTACGCGCAACCAGGGAAGGGGCAAGTGATGAAGCGCCTCGCCTTTAGCTTGGTTTTTGCCCTCGCTATCTTCGCCTTCCCGGTCTCTCCGGTTGAGGCTCAGGCAGAAGATTTCGGTTTGCATGACTTCGACGTCACCTTCGTCGATGCCGATGGCAATGAATCGATGCAGGCGGGCTCGCATCCCTTCGCGATGAAGGTGTCCTTCAAAGCCAACACGCAGGAAGAAAACGACGAAGTTGCGCCTGTCGCGCAGACTAAGGATCTGGAGCTCGGCCAGGTTGTCGGCCTAGCGGGGATCCCGGAGGCTGTGCCGCGCTGTGAGACCGCAGACTTCCTCATCGCGGTTAGCCTTAGCTTGCCTGACTGTGTCAACAGCTCGGTGTTGGGTATCGCCGACGTGGAAGTTGGAGAAGAAGGCAGTGTGGCCGCCTTCAAAACGCCTATCTACAACCTCGAGCCACCACCCGGCGTGGCCGCCAAACTGGGCCTTCGGGTGTTGGGCGTTGGGGTCGCCGTCGAGGTCAACGTGAATGAATCTCCTCCCTACAACGTCGTCGCTTCAGTGCGCAATATTTCCACGGTTCTGGAGTTCCACGGAGCGGTTAACACGCTATGGGGAACGCCGGCATCTCCCGCTCATGACGATGAACGAGGTAGTTGCTTCGAAGACGCGACCACTTGTCCGGCTGAAATCCCCGAAGTTCCCTTCCTGATTACCCCTCGTGCCTGTGAGGGCCCCCTGACGAGCACTTGGCGAGTTGACTCCTGGCAGAACCCCGGTATGTGGGTTGAAGGAAGTGCCTTGACTCACGACGATGCCGGCAATTCCCGTGGTTTTGGCGGTTGCGGCAGGCTCGGTTTTGCCCCTCGAATTGCCTCTCAACCGACTAACCGCTCCGCCGAGAGCCCCTCTGGCCTGGACTTCGACCTCGAAATAGACGACGAAGGCCTAACGAACCCGGCCTCGGAAGGCCTTGCCGATTCCGATATCAAGAAGACGGTTGTCGCTTTGCCCGAGGGGGTCACGATCAATCCTTCGCAGGCAGAAGGGCTGCAGACGTGCTCGGAAAGCGATCTAGCTCGAGAGACTTCGGCCTCTCCGCCCGGCCAGGGATGTCCGCAAGCGTCGAAGGTCGGTACCGTGCGGGTCGAGTCGAAGCTGCTAGAGGGCGAAATATTCGAGGGTGAGCTGTTCGTGGCTACGCCTTATGAGAATCCGTTCGGCACGTTGATCGCTGTTTACGTCGTGATCAAGGATGCCGATCTCGGGATCCTGATCAAACAGCCGATCAAAGTTGAGCCCGATCCGGAGACGGGTCAGCTGATCAGCACGGCTGAAAACATGCCGCAGCTTCCCTTCAGCCATTTCCACCTTCACTTCCGCGAGGGCGGGCGCAGTCCACTCATCACTCCATCGCGGTGCGGGACCTACACCACCAAAGCTGTCTTGACGCCCTGGGCGAATCCGGAAACCACCTATGAAGCCACGTCGGACTTTGAGATCACCTCTGGCGTTGGAGGGAACGCATGCCCAGCCGTTGGTATACCGCCGTTCCACCCCGACTTCAGTGCGGGCTCCCTCAACAACGCCGCCGCTGCCTATACGCCCTTCCATATGCGCCTCACCCGCGCCGATGGTGAACAGGACATGACCAAGTTCTCCTCGATCCTTCCGCCTGGTTTGCTCGGCAAGCTGGCAGGCCTAACCAAATGCCCTGATGCAGCAATCACGGGGGCAAGGCTGAAGGACGGCAGGGATGAGCTAGCGGCGCCGAGCTGTCCGGCAAGCTCTCAGATTGGACGTATCACGGCCGGTGCGGGTGTTGGCTCTCAGCTCACCTATGTCGGTGGCTCCGCCTACCTGGCCGGCCCCTACAACGGCGCCCCACTCTCCGTTGCCGTGATTTCCCCGGCTGTCGCTGGCCCGTTCGATGCCGGGACGGTCGTCGTCAGGGTGGCCTTGAACATCAATTCCAAGACCGCCGAAGTCGAAGTCGATGGTTCCCGGTCAGACCCGATCCCGCACATTCTTCAGGGGATAGTGCTGAAGGTCAGGGATATTCGAGTCAATGTCGACCGCCCCAACTTCGTCTTGAATCCCACTTCCTGTAGGGCGGCACAAGTCAAGGCAACTCTGTTTGGGTCCTTCCTCGATGTCTTCAACCCTGCCGACGACGTTCCGGTCTCCCTGGCTGACCGCTTCCAGGCAGCTAGCTGTGCCTCCCTTGGCTTTGACCCCCGCATTATTGGGAACCTGAAGGGCGGTACCAAGCGCGGCGCGCACCCCGCGCTTAGGGTTGTCTATCGGCCCCGGCCTGGCGATGCCAATGTACGTCGCCTTGCCCTCTCCTTTCCGCGTTCGGCATTTGTGGAGAATGCTCATTTCCGCTCGATTTGCACGAGGGTCCAATTTGCGGCGGGGAATTGTCCCCAGGCCTCGATCTACGGGCACGCCCGGGCGTTTACGCCTTTGCTCGACGAACCACTGGAAGGGCCCGTTTACCTGAGAAGCTCGGACAACCTCTTGCCCGATGCGGTCTTCGCCTTACGTGGAATTGTTGATGCTGAGGTTGCGGTGCGGATCGACTCGGTCAAGGGACGACTGCGGGCGACCGTGTCAAATGCTCCAGACGTCCCCGTATCGAAAGTTGTGGTCTCTATGAGGGGGGGGGACAAGGGGCTATTTGTTAATTCAAGAAGCCTTTGTGGCAAAGCTCCAAATCGTGCAGAGGCAAAGCTCACGGCGCAAAGTGGAAAGCGCAAGGCGCTACGCCCCGTCTTCAAAGCAAAATGCCCTAAAGTGCGCAAAGCACAGCGAAGGGGCTCTCGACCCTAATCGCCTATAAGGCAGGTATCGGGAAGGCTCCTATATCCGGGAGCCTCGATTGTAGGCCCCCGGACCGCTTCCTGTTGGGGTTTAGCAGGGTTCTTCTTCTTCTTCTGTAGCCGCTCCCGTATCAACTGTGATGTTGACCTGGCTGCTGTCGGTGTAGCGGTAGTCGTGGCTTGTTTCCTCGGCCTCGGTAGGCGGTTTAGTTGTACTGCCTTCATATCCTGTGATGAGAACTGTCTCTCGCCAAGTACTGTTATTGCTTCCTGGTACTAGGAAGCATAACCCTCCAGTCTTGGTGAATGAGATGCCTGACACTGTCATATGGACTGTGAGAGCCTCTTTACCATTCTCCGTCACGCTTGTGTAGGTGACACCGTTGCTTTTCGGGTTCTGCATCCCGAAATGCAACGTGCAGACCCCCGCAATTGCGACTGTGATGGTGTCAACGCCGGTTGAAATCTGACCCCTTTCTGCCGGTTTAAAACTGACCCCCTCAGAGAGTCGGCCAAAAAGCCATGAAGGTCCCGCCTGCGGAGACGAGCCCGTAGGGCGAGGCGGAGCAGGCGGGAGCGCTCAGTCCCTGGGCGGCGGGGAGCCCAGATCCTTGTCGCGCAGGCGGTAGCTGTCGCCCTTGAGGCCGAGGATCTCGGCGTGGTGGACGAGCCGGTCGATCATCGCCGCGGCAACCACTTCGTCGCCGAAGATCTCGCCCCAAGCCGAGAAGGGCTTGTTCGAGGTGACGATCAGCGAAGCCCGCTCGTATCTGGCGGAGACAAGGCTGAACATCAGGTTGGCCGCCTCGGGGTCAAACGGGATATAGCCGACCTCGTCGACCATGAGCAACGGCACGAAGGACAGGCGGCGAAGCTCTGCCTCCAACTGCCCGGCCCTCTTCGCCTCACCGAGGCGCGCCACCCACTCGGTGGCAGTGGCGAACTGCACCCGCTGGCCGGCCAGGCAGGCGCGGATGCCGAGGGCGATCGCCAGGTGCGTCTTACCCGTGCCGGGCGGCCCCAAAAGCACGACGTTCTCTTTGCCGTGCAGGAAGTCGAGCTGCCCCAGGTGCTCGACCACCTGCTTCTTGACGGTGCGCTGGAAGGTGAAGTCGAACTCCTCGAGCGTCTTG
Organism: uncultured Solirubrobacterales bacterium; assembly: GCA_963824215.1. Lineage (GTDB taxonomy): Bacteria > Actinomycetota > Thermoleophilia > Solirubrobacterales > 70-9 > VRUE01. The sequence goes on from CAWGOE010000001.1 coordinate 1,096,398, forward strand.
CGCGCCGGGAAGCGGGCGGCCTTGATCCGGTTCTCGCCGCCGTGGGACTCCCGGGAGGAGACCTCGGTGGAGAGCACCGCCTCCAGGAATCGCTCGTGGGACCACTCCTCCTCACGGGCACGCTCGGCGAGCTTGGGCAGCGCCCGGGCTGCAGCCGGCGTCTTCAGAGCCCTGAAGAGATGGGTGAGCTCGGCGGTCTTGGTCATGTCGGGATCAGCTCGTCGTAGCGCTGCAGGGAGCGCATCTGGACCTCGACGTCGGGCCCACGGCGCCTGGTGACGCGCAGCTGGTCGAGCAGCGCCTGGTGGGCGGGGTCGGTGAAGGTCAGGTGCTTGGCGAAAAAGCGACGGTGGGAGGCGACGATGGCCCCTGTGTCCAGCTCGATCGCGGTGATCTTTCGCTGGCTCGCACGCACCTCCACCCGCCACCCCGCCGCCCGCGGGTCCAACGAGTAGTCGTTGGTGTCGAAGCGCAGGTAGGGCTGCTGGGGCACGCGCATCACGAAGCGGCGATCGGTGTGGGCATGCGCTCGGGCAGCGGTCGCATCCGCTGCACCTCCTCGGCCAAGCGCTCTGCAGGCACGGCCCGGATGCCGCGGTGAAGGCGGGTGTTGGCGCGACTCTCGAACCAGTCGTCCAGGCAGGCCTGGAAGTGCTCGGGCGAGGCGAAGGAGCGGCCCGGTTCGAAGTTGGAGCGCAAGAAGCGGTGGGAGCGCTCGAGGATGCCCTTGGACTCGGGGTCTGCGGCCTCGCAGATCGAGAAGCCGACCGGTAGGGAGCCGCAGAAGGCGGCAAAGGCGTCTGTGGCGCGGCCCTTCGGCGCGATCGCCGCCTCGCGGTCCCAGACCACGGTCTCGGGCAGCGCGCCCAGCTTCGCCAGGCAGCGACCCATGCCCCAGAGGATGTCGGGCGCCTGCTTGGCGAAGATCAGCGCGCCGGCGCCGGCGCGAGAAAAGCCCAGGGCACTCGTTACGACCCAACCTCGCCTCGTCTGGCCGTGGCCGACCGGGATCTCCTCCCTCGGCTCCCAGAGGTCGAACTGGCAGATCTCGCCGGGGCGATAGACGGTGCGCTGGTAGGTGCGCTTGGGAGCAAAACGTGGCCTGACCTCGCGCAGGTGTTCGTCGAGGATCGTCTTGCCGCCTTCATAGCCGAGATCGGAGATCAGCTCGCGGATGCGGGTGCCCGGCATGCGATGGTCGGAGCGCAGCAGGCGCTCGATCTCCTCCTTGAAGGGGTCGAGCTTGGAGGGCCGCGGCCGGCGCTCGTAGCTCGGTGGCTGATCGGAGCGAATTGCCGCCCGGACTGTGTTGCGGGCCAGGCCGGTGCGCCTGCCGATCTCCTTGATCGAGACCCTGTCGACCACATGCATCCGCCTGATCTGCGCCCACTGCTCCACGTCCAGCACGCCTTCCTCCTGGCTCGGCCTCTTCAGTCAAGCCAGGCTCTGCGTCCCCCCGGACGCTCTCGCCGCCGTTGGCGGGGGGTCAGTTTTCGACCGGCGAGAGGGGGTCAGTATTCAGGCGGCGCCTACAGATGGTTTTGCCGGTTGTGCACTCTAGCTGGGTTGTAGCGTGTTCTTCACCTTTTGCGTTTTTATGTGTTGATCCCGTCAGGATGTAATTACACCCATCGGTCGTTACGGTTGCAGCCGCTCCTCCGGGACCTTCACATTCTTTATATTTCGGATGGACTGTGACCGACGGCTCAGAATTGTCTGACATAACACCCTTGTATTCCGAATGCCTGCAGGTCAGTTTGGCGCCCCCTTCTGGCTGGCTAATGAATTCACCGACGATTGGATTGCCGCTCGCGTCTTTGTCGGTTGTTCCTGTCAGGACGGTTGCACCGTTTGAGTCCGATGTGAACAGGTCCTGTTTTGCGTGTGATGCCGAAGCCACCACCGCGCTCATCGCGAGAAGTGCGACCAAAACTAGCCCGAACATCTTGAGATTGCGAGTCATCTCTGTTCCTCCTGTGTGTAGACCGGGGGCCCCGGTATCAGGTTAGTCAGTAGCGCGATGCTTGGTGATAGGCAAGAAATGCTTGAGGACCCGTCGGCGCCCAACCAGACTTTGCCTGTATTGGGCGTAGGAGCATTCAGCACGCGTGCTGAATGGCGCGCGCTGGCCACTTGGGCGGAGTTACCCAGAGGATTATTCCTGTGGTGGAGCTGCCGACCCGCGAAACGTCAGGTGACTTCGCGCAGTTTCTGCGCTTCGCCGAGCTGCTGAAGCTTTTTGAGGCTCTGGTTCTCGATCTGGCGGATCCGCTCGCGGGTGACATTGAAGGTGCGGCCAACCTCGTCGAGCGTGCGGGGGTGCTCCCCGCCGAGGCCATAGCGCAGTTCGAGCACGCGGCGCTCGCGGTAGGAGAGGTTCTCCAGCGCCTCCTTCAGCGCCTCTTTGGTCAGCAGGTCGGCCGCCCGGTCGAAGGGGGACTCGGCCTTCTCGTCGGCGATGAACTGGCCGAACTCAGACTCCTCCTCGTCGCCGACCGGCTTCTCGAGCGAGACCGGGGCCTGGGCGGAGCGCTTGATCGAGTCGACCTCCTCGGGATCGATACCGGTTACCTCGGCGATCTCCTCCGGCGTGGGCTCGCGGCCTAGCTCGGTGACGAGCTTGCGCTCGGCGCGGCCGATCTTGTTTAGCTTCTCGACCACGTGGACCGGGATACGGATCGTGCGCGCCTTGTCAGCGAGCGCGCGGGCGATTGCCTGACGGATCCACCAGGTGGCGTAGGTAGAGAACTTGAAGCCCTTGCGGTAGTCGAACTTCTCTGCTGCGCGGACCAGGCCCAGCGTCCCCTCTTGGATCAGGTCGAGGAAGGGGAGACCCTGGTTGCGGTAGTTCTTGGCGATCGAGACGACCAGGCGCAGGTTGGACTCGACCATTTTCTGCTTCGCGTCGAGGTCGCCGCGCTCGATCCGTTTGGCGAGTTCGACCTCCTCTTGGGCGGTCAGCAGGCGGACTTTGCCGATGTCCTTGAGGAACAGCTGCAGGCTGTCCGTGGTCATGTCCGGTTTTAGGTCGATCGCGGCTTTGGCACGGCGGCGGCCTTTGCGACCGGTGTCGGCGGGCATGGCGTCGGCGGCCGCTTTCTGGGCCGGGTCCATGTCCTCGACGAGCTCAATGCCCTGCTTCTCGATATGCCCGTAGAGGTCCTCGACGTCGGACTCGTCGAGGTCGACCTCCGACACCGCCGAGGCGATGTCGCCAAAGGTGAGCACGCCCAACTGCTGACCCCTGTGGATCAGACCTTTGACCTCCTCAAGCTCCTGAAGCTCTGCGACCAGCATCTATTCTGCACCCGTCTTTCTGCGTCAAAAAAGCGGACCAGGGACGCGGTCCGCGAAGTAGGAAGGGCCTCGATGGCCTCAAACGTCTGTTCGCATCTTAGGCGCTTCAATTTCTGAAGTCAAGCTCGCTCGTGCCCAATTCCGTCAGAAATCCACGCCCTTGGCTGCGCGCCTTCTGGCAACGCGCCTACCGCGAGAACGTCACTGGCCTCGCGGCGATGGTGGCCTACAACCTGATGCTCGCGGTCTTCCCTTTCGCTCTGCTCGTCCTCTTCGTCTTCGGCCAGGTGCTGAAGATCCAAGGGGTTGAGGCGGGCGTGCTCGACGACCTGCAGCGGCTCTTCCCTAACGCCGAGCAAGAGACCCTGACCGATGTTCTAGCGAGGATCGAGGGCAACTCGACCACGATCGGGATCGCCGCCTTTCTCGGCTCACTCTGGATCGGCGCCTCCTTCTGGGGGGCGATGGACACCGCCTTCGGCCGCATTTACCACGTCCCCAGTCGCGGCTGGGTCGAGCAGAAGCGCTTCTCCTTCGCGATGCTCGGCGTGGTGCTGCTGCTAATCGCCGCCAGCATCATTCTGCCGGCGATCGAGGCGACGCTGGTCTCAAGCACCGACCGGCTTCCGCTCGGCCTCTCGGACATCAAGGCGATCGACACAGCGCTCCTGCTCGGCCTGGCGGTGGTGATCGTCTTCGCGATTTGCTGCGTGATTTACTGGGCGGTGCCGAAAGGTCACATGCCCTGGCGTGACGTCTGGCCGGGGGCAGCCTTCGTCACGGTCGCCGCCGGCGTTGCAAACTGGGCCTTCCCCTTTTACCTCTCTAACGTCTCCAGTCTCTCGCGCTTCGGCTCGACGGTCGGCTTTGTCCTCATCGCTCTGCTCTGGTTCTACCTGCTCAGCCTGGCACTGTTGGCTGGCGCCGTGATCAATTCACTGCGCCATGAGTTGCACGACACGGGGGAATTGCCCTATGTACGGCCTCTGAACGATGCAAGGGAGAGCTGAGTGCAAGAAAGAGGCCGGGCTTAGAGCCCGGCCTCTTTCGATAGGGGGAGTGCTTTGTGGCTACGGGTAGACGAGTGAAGACGGAGTGGTTTCGAAATCGAAATTTTGCACCGTCTCGTTGGTCCCCGCGGCAGCTGGCAGCCCAGAGGCCGAGTTGACCAGACCGTTGATGCTGATCGGGATGAAGCCGAAGAGCACCAGTTTGCAGCCGTTGGCACCGGGTGCCGAGAACGCGTTGTCGACGTAGACCCCATCGTCGAGATGGAGAATCCCCAGTCCGTCAATGCCGATGCTGGGGAATTTCCCAGTGATCGGTTTGTTCGGTGGCGGCGGGTTCGTGGTGCCGGTGGTCAAGTTGAGCACGATCGGTTCTGAAACAGAACCGACGTAGCAATTGCTGCCCAACACCGAGTTGATCAGGTGGACTTTGATCGGCAGGGTAGCCGAGAAGTCACCAAATAGCTGCGGAACGCCTGCCAGTTCGGTCACCGCGTAGAGGGTGAGTGCTTCGCTGCCGAGGAATTCAAGCAACCAGGTAAGTCCGGTCAAGCCAATGACCCCGCCTGGGACTTTTTGTTTGGCTGGGCTCATTCCGCCTTTCGAATTGGCGGAGAAGCCCTGGAGGCCGTCTTCGACACCGCCACTAAGGGTGATCGGTGCGGTGATCGGTACGTCTTTGTTGCCCATCTGGAAGTGGCCGCCGGTGATGTCCGCACGCACACAACCGGCGATTTTTGGGTTTTCTTCTGGACTCGGGCACCCGGCGAACTGCCCGTAACCCGGAGCCGGTTCTTTCGCCGACGTGATCGGCGCCATCAGCGCCAACGCCATCAGCGCTGCCCCCGCCGCAACGAGCAGCCGGGCAAACGTCCTAGACTGGATCATATTTCCTCCCATAAACGTTATAGTTCCTGATCTAAAGAATAGATCAATTCACTCCATCATCTCTGATCGATTAGCAGACGTCAAGGCCGAGTGGTCGACCGGATCTGTTGGATGTTGTCGCGTAGTTCGTCAAGCAATGCCTGTACTAAGTGGCAATTGCCGCCTAGCTCGAGGCGATCTTGATCGTCGTCGATGACGGCATCCAACCAAGCGCCAACGGAGCCCAGGGCCCACGCATCTGGGTTGCCTTGGAGTTGCGTTGCGCAGGAAGTGATCGCCCCACCATCGACCTCGACGGTCACCCCAGCCAGTCGCTTTGCCGTGCCATTTGATATTTCGGCGGCCAGCCGACAGGTTCCCGATAGCTCGGACGGAGGATGGAGCGGTGGCACGACAAGCAGTAAGGCTGCCTCGATATCAAGGCGGCCGATCGGCGTAGCTGCCTGTGGCAAATGATTGCGCTCCCACCGGGCTGCCGCGGCAAGCGGCACCATGCCCTCGCGCAACCAGCCAGTAACCGCATAGGGCGTACCCCTTGCACCGCGGGGCCGGGCTTCGACCAATCCGGCGAGTCGCATCGCGCCAAGCCGACGCTCCAGGGATGGGTAGCTGAGTGCGCTGATCACTCGGTCGAGCTCCGTCAACGAGAGCGGCCCAGCCGCAAGTGCACGAAGCATTGCGGTTGACCAACCGTCTGCGAATGCTTTGATTGCCCCCTTCGCTGCATTGCCCCCCAGGCTCAATGGCCCCTCTGGTCCCCTTTGCAGCCAACGTTCAATGATGTCGGCAACGAGAAGGAGGTTGTGGCCAGGGGTGGTCAACCTGTATTCGAACATTCCGGGGAAGCGGTCTCGCCGCTCCTTGGCAATTACGCCAATATCGCCCAGGCGCTTGAGCTGTGCTCGCAGGGTGGTTTGGGCGGGAGAGTCGGTGTCATGTCGCAGATCAACACGTCGCTTCGGTCCGGACTTGAGTGCTTTCAAGATGAGCAGGTTCAACGGCGCAGCAAGCAGGAGGAGGGTCTGCGCTCCGGAGCGCGCCCCATTTTCGCTCCCGTTGACCGTGTTTGCAGTCAAGCCTAGTGATTATGACATTAATCAGTTTTATTTGGGAAGTGCTGGCTGCAAATGACGAGAGGTTTCAACCCACCGAAACGCCGAACAGCTTCTCGTGCAGCGTGTGGAGCAAGGTGCCTGCAAGATGTGGATCGCCGCCCGAGCGAACTTGCCTGGTATCCCGTTCGATCACCGTGTCGAGCCAGGCGGTGGCTGATGCCGAGGCCCACGCATCGACATCCTCATCCAGGCGGACCTCGCAGGAGACGAGCTGGCCCTTCTCGATCCGCACGGTGACGCCGGTGGGGCTGCTGGCGACGCCCTCGTCGAGGTCGACCGCCAGCGAGCACGTTCCTGAGATCTCTATGGGCAGCTCCAGCAGTGGCAGCGTGAGCAGGAAGGCGGCCTGCACGTCAAGCGCCGCGATCGGCGCCGTATCCTCGAGCGGGTGGCGGAGCTCCTGGCGTGCCCCGGCTGCGAGTGGGGCGATTGCCGTGCGCAGCCACTCGGTGGCGCCAAAGCGCTCCTCCTCACTGTCCTCGTCAAGGATGTCGACCAAGCTGGCGCCCAGCATCTCCGCGATGCGGTCCTCGACTACGTCGTAGTCAAGGATTCCGATGGCCTCGGTTATCTGCGTGGCGGTCAAAGGCTCCGCCGCAAGCGCATGGATCACGGTGGACGACCAGCCGCCGAGCAGGGCGGATAGAGCTGGACCGGCCTCTGGGCCCAGCTCTATCGGCCCCTCGGGACAATCGCGCAGCCAGCGTTCGAGCACCGAGCCGACGACAAGCAGGTCCTTCCCCGCCTGCGATGGCCGGAGCGTCGTGTCCCAGCCGATCGGCGCATTGGGGTCGGCGTTCGGATCGGCCGGTTCGACCAGGTACGGGTCGGCGATGATCTCGAGTGGCACGGGATCGTCGGGATCGGGGATGTCGACCTCGTCCATGACGTCGGCACCCGTGGCGGCCTCCGCCAGCATCGCCAAGAGGATGCTGCGCTGCATCGGGCTGGCCAGGTAAAGGAGAGTCAGTGCTCCCGCGCGCGCCCTGAAGCCGCCCTCACCCGTTCCGCTTTCGGGTGCTCCAGTCAACGGCTCAGGCGACCGGGACGCCGAACAGGGACGCGTGCAGCGAGTCGAGAACGGCGCGGCTCAGCCACTTGTCTCCACCGATCCGCACCTGCTGCGTGTCGGGCTCGACCACGGTGTCGAGCCAATCGCCGGCGGAGCCGGCTGCCCAAGCCCCGGCCTTTCCGTCGAGGCCTGGCAGGCAGGAGACAAGGTGCCCCTGCTCGATCGTTGCCGTGACGCCGGTAAGGCATCCGCTCTCGTCGTCCTCCAGATTGATGCCCAGCCGGCAGGTCCCGGAGAGCTGCCTTGGCAGCTCGACGAATTGCAGACTGCAACGGAAGCCCGCCTCCACGTCCAGGGCATCGATCGGCGCCATGCCCTCCTTTGGCTCGCGGCGCTCGAGCCGGGCCGATGCGATGAGCGGAGCAATGCCGGCCCGCAGCCAGTCGGTTGCTGCGTAGATCGTTTCGCCATTGACATCGAGACGCTCGATTTGCCGGGCCCCCTGCATCGCAGCAAGTAGGCGTTTGAGCGCCCGCCCTCCCAACCCTTCGACCAGGCTGTGCAATTCGCCGAACGTGTGCGGCTCGCGGGCGAGCGCGTGCATCACGGTGGTCGACCATCCTTGAGCCAGGGCGGCTACAGCCCATTCGGCTTCTTGGCTCTCGAAGGGCAGCGGTCCTTGCGGGGCACTTTGCAGCCAGCGCTCGATGACGAAGCCGACGAAAAGCGCTTCCCGGCCGCCGGCGGTGACCCTGTACTCGTGTCCAGGGCCGGCGCCGAGCGGATGCTCGACCATCTTCTGCAGGATTCGGCGTTTGACTGGATCTGCCGCCATCAAGAGCAGCTGCGCCCCGGCTCGCATTCTCCCGTTGCTCACGCTGAAGTGACCTCCCGTCAGTTCGTGGCAATTGTGGCACGTCACGGTCCTTTTTGAAAACTTCCTAAGTCTTTGACCGGATATGGGTGTGATCGCCCGGGCGAGAACATGCGGGGACTCAAGCTGCCGGCCCTCGATGTCGAGCTATTAAGCGAACGTATGAGGGAGCAGCTCAACAGCAACCCGCTCGTGCAGCTCGCCGTGGTCGGCGTGCTGCTCGTCGGCGTCGCACTCTTCTTCATGTCGTCTGGCGGCGGCGGCGAAGAAGAACCGGCGGGCACGACCGAAGCGACGGTCAGCGTCGAAGGTGCGGTCGAAGAGCCAGCCGAAGCGGTCGCTGGCGACTCACTTTCCTCAGCCCTCTCGGTCGTCAACCAGGCGGCCGCTGTCGCCCCGCCGCTGCCGCGCCCGGTGCTCGACGCCTGGAGGGCCAACCGGACCCTCGTTCTGCTCATTGTCCGCGATGGCGGTATCGACGACCGCCTCGTCAAGAGCGCCACCGCGAGCCTCGACGGCTTTCCCGACGCTGAGGTGTTCGTCGTCCCCGCAGCGAAGATCGCGCGCTACGCGGCGATCACCGAGGGGGTCGGGGTTGACCGTGTGCCCGCCCTGGTCGTTGTCAGCCCCAAGCACCTGAAGAAAACGGTCCCGACCGCCTCGGTCAGCTACGGCTTCCAGAGCCCGCAGAGCGTCGCCCAGGCCGTGATCGACGCTGGCTACAAGGGCAAGACGCTCGACTACCACCCGTGAGCTGATGAGCATGGACTCGCGGGACTTCCCGAGCCACCTGCGGCCGGTCCCCGATTCCGGCGACTCGACCGCGCCCGCGCTTGATCCGACGGCCGGCGGCACCCTCGGCCTCACGCCGCCGCAGGTACGCGGTCGCTCCAGCGGTTTTGTCACCGATGTCCTCGTCGATCTTGGCTATGTTGGCGATGACGTTGCACGGGCGGCGATCGAGGCGGCGCGCACCGCCGGTCGTCCGCCCGAGCGCCTGCTGATCGAGCAGGGCGCGATCACCGCCGACCAGCTTTCGCGCGCGGTGGCCGAGCGCTACGGCCTCGATCACGTCGACCTCTCCACCTACCAGGTGGACATGGCGGCGGCGAACCTGATCTCGGTCAATACGGCACGCCGCTACCGGGCGTTGCCCGTCGGCTTCGTCGACAAAGAGACCTTGCTGGTGGCGATGGCCGACCCGACCAACGTGCTGGCCGTCGACGACATCCAGATCGCCACCGCGCTCGATTGCCGCGTCGCGGTCGCCGCCGAGGAAGACATCGAGGCGCTGATCAGCCGCCTCAACACGCTGCAGAGTGCGGTCAGCGAGGCAGTCACCGAAGGCGAGGCGGAGGCCGAAGAGGGGGAGCTGGCCGAGGTCGCCGACATGGAAGTCAGCGCCGAGGACGCACCGGTGATCAAGCTCGTCTACAGCATCCTCGGGCAGGCGGTGGGGGAGGGCGCCTCCGACGTCCACTTCGAGCCAGGTGAAGACGAGATGCGAGTCCGCTTCCGGGTCGACGGCGTGCTGCGCGAGGCGGCCCACGTGCCGAAGCGGATGGTCAACGCGGTGGTCTCCCGGGTGAAGATCATGAGCGACCTCAACATCGCCGAGAAGCGCGTGCCGCAGGACGGTCGCGTCAGCGTCACGGTCGAAGAGCGACGCGTCGACCTGCGTATCACCACCCTGCCGACCCAGCGTGGCGAGGGAGCGACGATCCGCATCCTCGATAAGGAGAACGCGCAGCGCTCGCTCGATGAGCTCGGCATGGATGGGGAAGGGCGGGAGCGCTTCGAGCATGCCTTCAGGCAGTCCTACGGCGCGGTGTTGGTCACCGGGCCGACCGGCTCGGGCAAGAGCACGACCCTCTATGCGGCGCTGCAGGAGATCAACGAAGTCGAGCGCAACATCATCACGATCGAGGATCCGGTCGAGTACCGCTTGGGCGGCGTCAACCAGATCAACGTCAATCGCAAGGCGGGCCTTGACTTCGCCACCGGCCTGCGCTCGATCCTGCGCGCCGACCCCGACATCGTGATGGTCGGCGAGATCCGCGACGGCGAGACCGCGCGGATCGCGATCGAGGCGGCGCTGACCGGTCACATGATGCTGACGACCCTGCACACCAACGATGCCCCGGGCGCGATCACCCGCCTGACCAAGATGGGCATCGAGGCCTTCCTGATCGCCTCGGCGGTCGATTGCGTGGTCGCCCAGCGGCTGGCGCGCAAGCTCTGCAGCCACTGCAAGCGACGCGCGATCGTCCCGCCACAGGCCCTAGCCGAAGCCGAGCTGAAGGTCGGGGGGGAGGTCGAGGGCTATGAGCCGGTCGGCTGCTCGCGCTGCAACCAGAGCGGTTACCGCGGCCGGGTCGGGATCTACTCGGTGATGGCCCTGAGCGACAACCTGAAGGAGATGGTCGTCGCCCAGGCGCCCGAGGCGGAGATCGCTGCGATAGCGCGTGAAGAGGGGATGCTCACCCTGCGCGAAGACGGCCTGGTCAAAGTCCGTGCCGGCCTGACCAGCCTCGAGGAGATCGTTCGTGTCACCGCCTAAAGGGATCGGCCCGTCGGGTCGATCTAGCTGACCATGGCTTTCGATTTCGCAGAGGTCCTCGGCCGCATGGTCGAGAGCCGTGCCTCCGACGTGCACCTCACGCCCGGCGCGCCCCCGTCGATGCGCGACAAGGGCAAGATCGTGCCGATGGAGGGTTTCCCCGTGCTCTCGGGCCAGGAGACCCGCGAGGTCGTCTACAGCATCCTCAACGACGACCAGCGCAAACGCTTCGAGACTGGCAAGCAGCTCGACTTCGCCTATGCGATCCCTGGCGTCGCCCGCTTCCGCGTCAACTGCTTCTTTCAGCGTGGCTCGGTCAGCGCCGCCTTCCGCCTCGTGCCGCAGGACATCCCCAGCCTCGACTCGCTCAAGGTGCCGCAGGTGCTGCGTGAGCTCTGCGCCAAACCGCGCGGCTTCGTCCTCGTCACCGGCCCGACCGGCTCGGGCAAGAGCACGACCCTGGCAGCGATGATCGACGTGATCAACTCCGAGAACCAGGATCACATCCTCACGATCGAGGATCCGATCGAGTTCCTGCACCAGCACAAACGCTCGATCGTCAACCAGCGCGAGGTGGGGAGCGACGCGCCTGACTTCGCCCTCGGCCTGCGCGCCGCTCTGCGCGAGGACCCGGACGTGATCCTGGTCGGCGAGATGCGCGACCTGGAGACGATCTCCACCGCGCTGACCGCGGCCGAGACCGGCCACCTCGTCTTCGCCACCTTGCACACCCAGTCGACCGCGCAGACGGTCGACCGGATCATCGACGTCTTCCCGCCCCAGCAGCAGGGCCAGGTGCGGACCCAGCTCTCGATCGCGCTGCAGGGGATCGTCACCCAGCAACTGCTGCCGACCGCTGATGGCATGGGCCGGGTCGTCGCCACCGAGGTGCTCGTGCCGACGCCGGCGATCCGCAACCTGATCCGCGAGGGCAAGACGCACCAGATTTACGCTGCCGTGCAGACCTCCGGCGCGGTCGGCATGCAGACCATGGACGCCGACCTGGCGCGGCTGGTGCGAGAAGGGACGATCACCCGCGCCCTGGCCGAACAGCGCGCCTCGGTACCGGAGGAGCTCAAACGGCTGCTCGGCGCGGAGCCGATTGCGCCCGCCGCTATGCAGGGAGACGGGTTCCCGCAATCCGCTCCGGCCTCCGCGCCACCTCCGCCTGCCTACACCCCCGGGGCCTAGCCGATGGCGAGCGCAAGCACCTTCGCCTTCCGCGCGATGGACGTCGCCGGGGCCGCCACCGCCGGCGAGCTCGAGGCCGACTCCAAGGCGCAGGTGACCGAGCAGCTGCGCCAGCGCGGCCTGATCGTCCTCGACGTCAGCGAGAAGAAAGCGCCGTTCGCGATCGAGGACCTGTTCAAACGGTTCCAGTCGGTCGACGTGCGCGAGCTCGCCGTCTTCTCTCGCCAGTTCGCCACCCTCGTCGCCTCGGGGATGCCGATGCTGCGCACCCTGCACACGCTCGAGGAACAGACGCAGGACGAGAAGATCAAGGAGGCCGTGGCGGGCGTGCGCGCCGACGTTGAGGCCGGCAGCACGCTGGAGCAGGCGATGGAGCGCCACCCGGACGTCTTCGATCGCCTCTACCGGGCGATGGTCCGCTCGGGCGAGGAGTCGGGGCGGCTCGAGGACTCGCTCGATCGGGTCGCCTACCAGGTGGAGAAAGCCGACGCGCTGAGGCGGCAGGTGAAATCGGCGATGATGTACCCGCTGCTGGTCTTCGGCTTCGCGGTGGTCGCGCTGGTCGCGATCGTCGCATTCGTTATCCCGGTCTTTGCTGGGATCTTCGAAGAACTGGCCGAAGAAAATCCCGAGGAAGGCGGTGGGCTGCCCTTGCCAACGCAGCTCTGCGTTTCGGTCTCAGACGCGATCACGGGCTACTGGTTCATCCTCATCCCGATGCTGGTCGGACTCACCGTCGGCTTCTTCCAGTGGAAGAAGACCGACCGCGGCAAGGAGATGTGGGACCGCTTCAAACTGAAGATCCCCTTCCAGATCGGCGACGTGATCCAGAAGGTGGCGTTGGCCCGCTGGTCACGCACCTTCTCGGGCTCGGTCTCGGCCGGCGTGCCGATGCTGCAGTCGATCAAACTGACCGGCGAAACCGCGGGCAACGTCGTCATCGAGCAGGCGATGGAAGACCTCTACGCGGCGGCCAAGCGCGGTGGCTCGCTGGCCGGGCCGATCGAGCGCAACCCGATCTTCCCGCCGATGGTCGGCCACATGGTTGCCGTCGGCGAGGAAACCGGTCAGCTGGAAAACATGCTCGGCAAAGTCGCCGACTTCTACGAGACCGAGGTCGACGCCAAGATCAAAGCGCTCACCTCGCTGATCGAGCCGCTGATGATCGTCTTCGTCGGCGGCATGGTCGGCTTCATCGTGATCGCGATGTACCTGCCGATCTTCAGCCTCTACGACAAGGTTCGCTGACCACGGCATGGCCGCTGAGAACGGCGGGACCGGACCCCTGGTTGGCTCGGCCTCCGGTCAGGAGGGGGTCCAGCGGGCGATCGCCGGCCTGCCCAGGCGACAGCGCGAAGCGCTCGAGCTGCTGGAGCGTGAGCGGCTTTCCTACGAGGAAATAGCGGCGAGGATGGGGACGAGTCACGGCTCGGTCGCCCAGCTGATCTCGCGGGCGCGGATCAACCTCTACGACGAGCTGCGCGGCACGCCACTGGCCTCGGTCGCCGCGCCTTCTCCGGAGTGCGAGCGGTCGCTGCCGTTGATCGCGGCGCGCGAAGACGGGCAGCTCGACCCAGCCTCCGACGGCGACGCGGCCTGGCTCGACGCTCATCTGGCCGGCTGCGATCGATGCAGGCCCGCCGTCGAGCAGATGGCGGAGGCCGCGGCCTCCTATCGCGCCTGTGCGGCGCCGGCCATTCGGCCTCCGGCGCCAAAGGGAACCAGGCCGCGACGGCGGAGGGTGGCGTTCGTGGCGACTTCCCTGGCCGTGGTGCTTCTCGCCGGGTTCGCAGCGGCGGCTTTAGTCGGAGGTGACGACGATCCGGCACCGGCCGATCCGGCCGGGCGGGTCACTGCTCCCGGAACGAGTGAGGGCGAGGGCTCCTCGCGGGCCAAGCTCGCCGATGCCGATGGAAGCAAGGGAGATGCAAGGAAGAAGAAATCCAAGCCGAGCGGGCGGGACTCGGAGGCCGCTGCCGGGCAAGGCGCCGCTGCTGAGCCCACCGCGGGGGAAGCTGCTCCGACCTCGGTGACCGATCTGGGGCCACCAGCCGCAGGCGGCGGCGTCCCGAGCGAGCACACGCCCGGCCCGAACCCGTCTTCCGGCAAGGCGGCGGTCAACCCGCCCAAGCAGGTCTCCACCCCGAAGCACAGCTCCAAGCCGAAGCCCGCGCCCACCTCCATCCAGGCGACCCAGCCCACCCCCGAGCCGTCGCCCGCTGTGCCCTCACCCGAAGCTTCCCCTCCCGCTGAAGAAGCGCCCGGCAAGCCGGGCCGCAGCGGAGAAGCACCCGGCAAACCTGCCGACCGCCCGCCACGATAGCCGCGAGACCGACTTTTTGGGAGATGAAGCCCAAATTTCGGGGATTTAGGGATTTTCGTGGTGGTCGATTAGGGGTCTGTGATGAATCTGCCAGTGCTTCGGTGCAAAAGGCAAACCCGCCGTGAGGCGGGGGCGCAAAGCTTGCGGGGCTCCCATGCGGGAGCCGGCCGGGCTACCACCGGGGTCGACAGACACCACGTGGCTTCAAGCGACGGGGCTCTGGCGCAAACGATTAGGACCATAGGAGGTCACTAATGTTTCTCCAGAATCTCCGGGCCAGGATGAGCGCCCGGCTCAACGGCGACAGCGAGGGCGGCTTCACGCTGATCGAGCTTCTCGTCGTCATGTTGATCCTCGGCATCCTCGCCGCGATCGCAATTCCCTCGTTCTTCAACCAGAGGGACAAGGGTACGGACGCTCAGGCCAAGGCCGCAGCGCGAACTGCCCAGACCGCGATCGAGACGTACGCCACCGATCACGCCGGTTCTTACGACGGCGCCAGCACCGCTGATCTGGTCAAAATCGAGCCGACGCTTGCGGACGCAACGCTGGTAGAACCGACCACCGATGTCAAAACCTACACCGTGCGTGTCAACTCTGATGTCGCCGGCCAGTGGTTTGAGATCAGCCGCACCGACGCTGGTCTGGTCGACTCCAACTGTGCTGCGCAGGGCACTGCGGGTTGTCCCGAGGGTGGTAACTGGGCTGCCTCGAACGATCCAGCACCGTAAAGCCAGTAGCTATGTGTGGCTGATCTGATCGGCCACACCTTCGAAAAGGGCGGGTCCCCCGGGGCCCGCCCTTTTCTTTACCCATTTTTGGCCTAGACGTTTGGCCGATACGTCCATGGATTCGTGCCCGAGTCGGGGTATCTGCCCTAATCGGTTCAAGCCGAAGCCCGATCTGCTCGATCTAGGAATGAACGCATGGCTCTCCCCGCTCGATTCTTCGCCGTAATCCGGTTCGCTCTGCGAGGCGATCTCGGCAGCTTTCGTCGCCGACTCGCTTCCGAGCAGGGCTTCGCCGTGCCGACGGTTCTCTTGATGACCGTCGCCGCAATGGGCATCGCCAGCGTCGGCATCATGACCTCGATCCAGGGCCAGAGCGGGACCGTGCGCGACCAGGGTGGCAAGACGGCCATCGCCGTCGCCGAGTCGGGTGTCGACCAGGCGCTTCTCCACTACAACCGCGGGGTTTCGCCTTGTACCCCCGTCGTGGCGGGGGGATGGTGCGGTCCGGTCACGGGCATGTCGGTCAACGGCGGCGCCGTCTCCTACTGGACGCGGTTGGGCAGCGGTGAGGAGTGCGAGGTCGGCAACGAAATCGAGTGCGTCGAGATCGTCTCGGTGGGCACCGTCAACGGAGTGACGAGGCGGGTCGACGTGATGGCCTCCACGGTGCCGACTGAGGAGTCGGGCGGACCGGGGCCGTTTGCCAGCGCGGGGGTCCTCTCCCAGGAAACGATGATCCTCGACTCCAACGCGGTCATCCACACGGGCGCGGCGACCAATGGCGATATCGAACTCAAAAGCAATGCCAAGCAATGCGGTCCAGCGAGCGTAGGCATCGGGAAAAAATTGAACCCGAGCGCCAACGCCGGCTACTACACGGACGCCCTCTGCAAAACCAAAGCGAGCTCCTACGCACAGCAGGAGCTGACCCTGCCGCCAGTCAGCCAGGGAGACGCCGCAACCAACAACGACAACGGACGCTTCTTCGCGCAGGACCTGATCAGTGGCGAGCCGTCAAACGTGTGCTGGAACGGATTCACGGCCGCGGGAAAAAGCTCTAAAGCCTGCGGCGCGCGAGAGCTGCGCATCGATAGCAACACGACGCTCACCTTGACCGGCTCGGTCTACAGCTTCTGCAAGCTGACCCTGCGCAGCAACACCTCTATCTACGTCGCCAGTCCGAGCGTGACCATTTACTTCGATTCGCCTGAAGAGTGCGGATACACCTCCCCGTCCACTCAGCTGGACATGGACTCGAACACGCGGATTACCTCCGCCGAGGAAACTCAGCCGCCGTCGCGCTCCTCTTCGTAGGGTCGGACACTCTTCAGACCAAAGTTCAGCTCGACAGCAATACCACCGTCAACGAAACCTGCGTTCAGAACTTCGTCATCTACGCACCGCGCACCGATGTGACCTTTGACAGCAACACGAAGTTCTGCGGGGCGGTTGCCGGCAAGACCGTCCACCTCAACTCGAATGCCGAAATCCGGTCGGCGAGCAAATCAAGCACCTTCACCTTGCCGGGCGTCGAGATCCCGGAACGCGCGCACTACACGCCCTACCGCTTCGTCGAATGCTCGACGCTGGTGGCGAGCGTGCCAGACGAAGGCTGCTGAGGCCCGATGCTGAGGGCGCGGAAAGCGGCAGCAGCACTCCGCCGCGGGGAGGATGGCCTGACCCTGATCGAGCTGCTCGTTGCCGCTGCAGTCGGCTTGGTAGTGGTCGGCGGCGCGCTGACCATGTTCATGGGGGCAATCCGCAGCGAGCCGCGCACCGCCTCAAAGGTTGCGGCGATCCAGCAGGCGCGGACGACGGTCGACCGGATCACTCGGGAGCTGCGCCAGGGCCTGGAAACGTTGACGACGCCGTCGGAGACCGAACTCTCGATCGTTACCTATGTCAAGGCGGCCATCTGCGGGGGCGCGGCGGCGAACGCCTCGATACCCTGCCGCGTCACCTACAAATGCAAGACCGGCGCATGACTGCGACGTCGCCCAGCCGGACGGCAGCTCGCCGGCGCCGCTGAACAGGTCGTGAGCGGCCTTCACCAGTGCGACGTCTTCAGCTACTGCCGAGCCTGTGAATCCGACTACGTCGGCGTTAAGTTTGCTTTCGCCGCGGGTGGCGGGCCGGTCGTGGTCGACGGCGTGGCGTTGCGCAACGGGGTCGTGATCCGGGCGAGGAATCGGCTGAGGCGACCGCAAGGGAGCAGGAATGACGGTCGTCGAGGTGATGGTCGCCGGCATGATCCTCGTCGCCGGTGGCCTTGGGGTCCTCGGCATGGTCGACACGGCAAGCCGCAACACTTTCGGGCCGAGCAGAGCCAGATCCTCAAGACTCCTGCAGCAGGAAATCGAGAAACTCCGTCAGGTTCCCTACGAGGAGCCGGCCCTGACCTCGCTGCCCGCCCAGACCGCGGACCCCGCCAACCCCAACTCGCGCGTCGCCAGCTCCGCTCTTCTACACCGGGCGCAACAGCACCGGCTTGAGGCGGACGAGCGCTGGCGGATCGGTCGACCCCGGGCCGGACCGTTCCAGGTAGACGATGTGAAAGGCACGGTCTCTCGCTACGTCGTCTGGGACAATTGCCCCTCAGCGCTCTGCGCCGATGGAGGCACCTCAAGCGCGCGGTCGTCGTCGTCCGGCTAGACCAGACGGCTCCGGCGGCACCCGCCGGTACCAGGAAATCCAGAGCCAGTTCGTCGATCCCGAAGTGGAACGCGGAGATCCCGGAGCGGACCCGGCGTGGCACGACGACGTCGTGGACGCTGTGGCTGACCGATACGCCCTGCAACGCGGCGGAACCGCACCCGCCGGCGGAAAGACGCGGGGGCGACCACCGAGCCACAACACCCGCGGGACTGCGCAAGCGGTCTGACAGACGGAAACGTGCCCGGCGCGCCGGACCTGCTCTGGCCGGAGCGCCGCCGTAAGAAGAAGTCCCGAATACGACTATGCGACCGACGTCGAGCCCCAGACCGGGCATCGACAAAGGCCTGCAGCTCTTGCCGGGAGGGATTGCGGACGATGCCGCGCCGACCTTGGCGGTTCGCGACCGAGGCCGACCCGACGAAGTTCCAAAAGATCCATCGCTGGCTCTCGCCGCCGGTCCGCACGAAGGACCTGGCCCTGACCGGGGACGGCACCCTCAGCCTCTGGACGCGGATCGATCGAAGGCGTCCACCCGGCGGATCTGCATCTGGATCTTCTGCGCCAGGGCAGACGGACACTGCCCTCACTCGGCCCTCCACAAGCCTGCCTTACGCCACTACGCGCACGTCCTGGCCGAGCACGGGATGGATCGAGATCACGGTGCCGCTGACTTCGATTCTGCCAGGGTGGCGCTCTCGCTGCCCCGGGGAACGCGGCTCGGCCTCGCCCTCAGCGTCGAGGACGACACGGGGGGCGCCCTCCAGATCGGCTACGACGCGCCGACCTTCGACAGCCGTATCCGGCTGGCGACGACCGGCAGCGCTGCCCGGCCCCTGGCCGTAGCGGCCGCGCCGCCGCCTCGTGCGAAGCTCAACGGCCAATCAAGTGGCCAGGCGGCGATCTTCCTCTTCCCGGCCGGCCTGCTGTTCGGCAGCTTCCTCACCGTCGTCGCCCACCGGGTGCCGCGCGGAGAATCGGTCGTCGGCGGGCGCTCGCACTGTCCCGCCTGCGGCGCCCAGATCGCCGCCTACGACAACGTCCCGGTCGTCTCCTGGCTGTTGCTGCGAGGCCGGGCCCGTTGCTGCGGCGCGCCGATCTCGGCTCGCTACCCGCTGACCGAGCTGGCGCCGGGGCGCTCTACGCGGCGACCGCGCTCGTTCTCTGGGACGACGCCGCGGAGCTGGCGCTCGGCCTCGTCTTCGTCACGATGCTGCTGGCGATCACGCTGACCGACCTCGAGCGGCGGATCATCCCCAACAAGATCCTGCTCGCGGGCGCGGTCGCTCGCGGTAGCGATCGTCGCCGTCACCGATCCGGGCAGCCTGCCGGAGCGGGCGATCGCCGCTGCCGCCGCGGGCGGGCTGCTCCTCGCTGCGGCGCTCGCCTACCCCCGCGGGATGGGCCTGGGCGACGTCAAGCTGGCGGCGACGATGGGGCTGTTCTTGGGCCGCGACGTGGCGCCGGCAATCCTCGTCGCGCTGCTCGCGGGTTCGCTGGTCGGCCTGGCGATGATCGCCCGCCACGGGGCCGCGGCGCGCAAGCAGGCGATTCCGTTCGGGCCCTTTCTTGCTCTCGGTGGCGTGGTCGGCCTGCTTGCCGGCGAGGAGCTGATCGACTGGTACCTGGGCACGTTCTGAACGCCGCCTGGTCGTGCCTCTCGTAGGTCCGTCCAGGTTCTCCCATAAATGAGTAGTTGCAGGGCGAAAGGTTTGCCGCCTTTCTGTCGATTCATGGGAGGCGTGCCCTCCTTCACCCTGACCAAGAAGAAGACCGGCCCCGTCGTCGGCCTCGACATCGAGGCCGGCAGCATCGCCGCGACCGAGGTCGAGGCCAACGGGTCTCTGCAGGTGACGCGCCTCGGCGATCGGCACCGCTGGAGCCGGCGCCTTCCACGAGGGCGAGGTGCTCGACGCGGACCGCCTCGCGGCCGCCCTGAAGTCGCTCTTCGCCGAGCACAAGCTGTCGAAGCGCGTGCGGCTCGGGATCGGCAACCAGCGAGTCGTCGTCCGCACGGTGCGGCTGCCGGCGATCGAGGACCCGAAGGAGATGGAGGCGGCGGTCCGCTTCCAGGCCCAGGAGCAGATGCCGATGCCGCTCGACCAGGCGGTGCTCGAGCACCAGGTCGTCGGCGGCGTCCGGCCGAGGAGGGCGGCCTCGCCCAGGTCGACGTGGTCGTCGTCGCCGCCCGCCGCGACATGGTCGCTTCCTTCCTCGAGCCGATCCGTCGCGCCGGCCTCGAGCCGGTCGGCGTCGACCTCTCCGCCTTCGGGATGATCCGCGCGCTGGCCGGCGGCGAAGTTCAAGGCGACGACGCGCCGCCGACCGGAAGAGCCGCTACGGTCGACCGCCCGCAGGGCGCGGTCCTCTACTGCAACCTCGGCGACGTCACCAACCTCGCGGTGGCGCGCGGCAGGGCCTGCCTCTTCACCCGCGTCTCCCTGTGCGGCCTGGAGGCGATCTCGGCCCGGCTCGCCGGCGCCCGCGGCCTCGCCCCGAGCACACCGCCCAGTGGCTCACCCACGTCGGCCTGGAGAGCCGCCGTCGAGGAGATCGAGGGTGACCCCGAGACCGTCGCCGAGGCGCGCCGCGCCCTGGAGGAGGGCGTCGCCGCGCTGGTCGACGAGCTGCGCCTCTCGCTCGACTACTACGGCGCCCAGGAGGGGGCGCTGCCGGTCGAGCGGATCGTCCTCTGCGGCCCCGGCAGCGCGATCCCCGGGCTGGCGGCCCGGATGGAAGCGGCTCGGCCTGCCGATCTCCGTCTCTCGCCCGCCTGCGCTCGCCGGCTTCGACGAGCGCGCCGCGGCGCGGCTGACCCTTCCCTACGGCCTCGCGCTGGAGGACTGAGCGATGCGCCCCGTCAACCTGATCCCACCCGAGGAGCGCCGCGGCGAGCACGCGCCGCTGCGCACCGGCCCGCTTGCCTACGTCCTCGCTCGGCGCTCTGGTCGCTGCTCCTCGCCGGCGTCACCGCGCTGGTCCTGACCGGCAACCAGATCGCCGAGCGCGAAGACGAGATCGCGAAGCTGGAAGCGCGAAGACGCCGCCGCGCGGCCAAGGCCGCAGCGCCTCGCCGCCTACACCCAGTTCCGCAACCTGAGCGAACAGCGGGTGGCGACGGTCAGCGAGCCTCGCCGACAGCCGCTTCGACTGGGAGCGGGTGATGCGCGAACTGGCGCTGTCCTGCCCGCCGACGTCTGGCTGGTCAGCCTCACGCGAGCGCCGTCGCGGCGCAACCAAGGCGGCGGGAGCGGCGGCTCGGGCCTGCGCGGCTCGGCGCTGGGGCCGGCCCTCGAACTGAGCGGCTGCGCCGCCGGGCAGGAGGCCGTGGCCGGCTTCGTCACCGCGCTGAAGGACATCGACGGCGTGACCCGGGTCGGCGTGCAGTCCTCTGAGCTCGCCGACAGAAGCGGCGCCGGTCGGCAGGGGGGCGACGGCGGCTCGGGGGCGGCGACGACTGCCGCACCCGCAGCTTCATCGCCAAGTTCGAGATCGTCGTCGCCTTCGACGCGGCGCCGGTGCCGGCTGCACCGCGGAAGCCGAAGCGGCGCCGTCGCCGGTCGAAACGACCGAAGCGCCAGCGGAAAGCCGAAAGCTCGAGCGAAGGCCGGAAGGCGGCTGAGATGAAGCTGAATGAACTCCACCAACCGGACGATCGTCGGCGATGCTCGCCGCTCGCCGTGCTGGCGATGGCCTTCTGGATGATGCTGCTCAGCCCCAAGCGCGACGAAGCGAAGAAACTGGGGGCAGGTGGAGCAGCTGAAGTCCTCGCTGGCCCAGCACGAAGCCGAAGTGGCGAGGCCGAAGAGGCCCGGGAGCAGTTCCCGATCGAATACCAGCAGCCTGGTCGTGCTCGGCAAGGCAGTGCCCGGCGACGACGACATCGCCTCGCTGCTCGTGCAGCTGAACCGGATCGCCGGCGGCGCCGGCGGGACGTTCCGCAACATCTCAGCTGAGCCGCGAGCGGCGGCGAAGAAGCGGCGCCGCGACGCCAGCGCGGCCGGCGCGGCGGCGACGCCGGCCTCGGCGACCGAGGTGGCAGCCTCGCTGCTGCCGCTCGGCGCCTCGATCGGCCCGGCCGGCCTCGCGGTGATGCCGTACAAGCTCACCTTCGACGGCGACTTCTTCAAGATCGCCGACTTCATCGAGGGCCTCGACTCGCTGGTGAAGACCGACGACGAAGAGGTCACGTCGACGGGCGCCTGATCACGATCGACAGCTTCTCGCTCGAGGCGAATCGGAAAGGGATTCCCGGCGCTGCAGGCGAGCTTCGCGGTGACCACCTACCTGACGCCGCCCGGCGCAGGGCGTCACCGGGGGCGCGACGCCGACCGCCCCGGCGGCAGCGACGCCGGCGGCGACGACGACGGGAGGCGGCGCCATGAAGCTGAAGAGCGCGAGCGAACTTCAAGCGACCGAACCTGAAGGGCCGGAGCTTGGCGCCGAAGCTGAAGACGCCCGAGTTGAAGGCACCCGCCTTCCTCGCCGACCTCTACTACGACCTGCGCGACCGCCGGCTGTTGCCGCTGGTCGGCCTGATCTGGTCGCGATCGCCGCGGTGCCCTTCCTGCTCGGCGACGATAGCGAACAGCTGCGCGTCCGGCGCCCGGCGGGGGCGGAGGCGCCGCGCCAGCCGCCGGCACTCGAGCTCACCGTGGTCGAGTCCACGCCCGGGCTGCGCGACTACCGCAAGCGGCTGCGCGGCGTCGCCGACCGATCCCTTCGTGCAGCGATACACCAGCGTGCCGAGTCCGTCGCAGCTGAAGAGCACGGGTCGCCGGAGGCAATCGCCTCGGCGCGAGCGGCGACTGGGTCGAAGTGCCGACCACTCGGAAGTCGACGGCGAGCTCGTCGCCCGGACAGCGCGGCCGGCTCCCCGCCCGGGCGGCGGTGGCAGCGCTGGCGGCGACGCCGCAAGCCGCGGCTGTCGAATTCGTCGTCGACGTGCAGATCTCCCGCTCCGAAAAGACCGCCGACGGCGGCCAGAAGATGGGCAAGCCGATCGTCGCAAGGTGCCGGCGCTGACCCAGCTGCCGGGCAAGAAGGCGCCGGTGGTCACCTAGATGGGGGCCGGCCTCGCAGAACGACAAGGCCTTGTTCCTCGTCTCCGACGAGGTCAAATCGCTCGACGGCGATCGAGTGCGTTGGGCGGACGCCGAGGCATCTGCGAGCTGCTCGAAGTCGAGCCGGGCTTCCCGCTCGAGCTCGTCTATGGCCCAGACGAAGCCCGCTACGCGATCAAGGTGCTCGGAGTCGACGCCGATCGGCGGCAGCCGGGCACGGCTCGAGCGCCTGCGCGCCTCGGCCCCGCGGCGACTGGCTTCCGCCCATAACTTCAGTAAGTGAAGCCATAGCGCTACACTCGCTGAAGCGAGGCATTCGATCGCATCCGCCTCGATTCACGCGATGAGCGCCGAGAGCAACTCCCGATGTCCCGTCTGCCGCACCGCCGACGTCGTCTGCGGCAAGTGGACGCTCCTCGTGATCCGCGACCTGGCCGAGGGCCGCAGCCGCTTCTGCGAGCTGGAGCGCTCGCTGGAGGGGATCAGCCCGCGCACGCTCTCGCTGCGCCTGCGGGCGCTCGAAGAGGAGGGCATCGTCGCCCGCAACACCTTCCCCGAGGTGCCGCCGCGGGTCGAGTACGCGCTGACCGAGAAGGGCGAGGCGCTGGTGCCGCTGATCGAGGACATGCGCCGCTACGGCAGCCGCTGGCTGCTCGACGAAGAGCCCGAGCCGGTCCGCCGCCAGCCGCCGTTAGGCTCGCCTGCAAGGCGGCGTGCAGGCGCAGGAGCGCCTGGCGTGGGGGGAAGGCGGGAGCGTGCGCGATCCCCTGCTCAACGAGGCCCTGCGAGCGGCTGGCCGCCGAGGCGGCGACCCGCTTCACCACCCTCGTCGCGAGCGGCGACCAGATTCCCTTCGACGTCGCCGAGCAGGCCGGCCCCGACGAGGCCTTCTTCCACAGCTACGTCCCCCTGACCGGGCGCTACGTGCGCGAGCGGGAGGCGGAGCTGCGCTCGCTGCCCGCCTTCGAGCCGGCCCGCGAAGCGGTGTCGCTGGCCGGCGTCGCCGCGCCCTACCTGGAGCAGCGCGGCGAGGCGTGCCCGCCGAGCCCGGCGAGCGCGCCGCGCGCCTGCTGACCGTCTTCATCGCCTCGCTCTGGGACGGCTGCACCGAGTTCTCGCTCGACCGCGAGCGGCTCGAGAGCGCCCTCGCCGTGCTCGACGCCGAGGCCGGCGACGTCGACGAGGCCGACATGGTCGTCGTCCCGATCGTCGGCCTGCAGATGCCGCTCGCCCGGCTGCAGCTGCCGCACGGCGTGCAGCTGGTTCGCGCCGACAGCTTCGACGCGCCGATCGAGGCGATGCGCAGCGAGGGGATGGGCCGCGCCGCCTGGGAGCCGCAGTTCCTGGCGATCGCCGAGCAGGGCGAGGGCGCCGACAGCGCCGCCGCGGCGCTGCACCAGCTGCGCGAGCTGATCAGCGTCATGCGCCTCTTCAAGGCGGGCGGCGTCGGGCTCGGTCCGCACGCCTTCGCCCCGACCGGCGAGGGTCGCTGGCGCCGCATCGCGACCGGCGCTCCGGCGCCGCGCGACGGTGGCTACCGGCTCGAGCGAGGAGGAGGCGGCAGCAGCTGGTCGAGCTTGCCGAGACGCTGGAGGCGCGGCCCGACCCGGCCGGCCCGCTGGCCTGGGCGGTGCGCCGCTTCGAGCTCGGCTGCGAGCGGCCGTCGGCCCTGGAAGGGCTGAGCGATCACCTGCTGGCGCTGCGCGCCGTGCTCGACGGGCAGGGCCCCGTCGGCGCCTCGCTGCCGATGCGCGCCGCGGCGCTGATCGCCGACGGCTCCACCGATCGCCTCGCGGCACGCGAGCGGGTCGAAGCCGCGATGGAGCTGGAAAGCGCCCAGATGTCCGGCGCGCCGGCCGGCGAGGCCGCCGAGCTGGCGACCTGGGTCGAGGAGTGCGTGCGCCGCATCCTCCGCGAAGCCGCGCTCGGCGAGCTCGGCGCCGACCTCAACGAGGCCGCCGACGAGACCCTGATCGCCACCGGCCTCGACGGGGGCGACGTCGAGATCGCGGTCACCGCGCGAGGAGGTCGAGCCGAGCCGCCGAGAACTGTCGAGCCAGCCACCGAGCCGCCAATACGAGGAGGAGCACGACATGAACAGGACACCCGCATCCTCGAGCCGGTTCCGGCCGAGGACGAGATCCGGATCACCGCCACCGACTGGCTCGACGAGGTCGAGGTGGAGGAGAGCACGCTCGACTTCCCGGCGAGTCGAGGGCGACATCGAGGACCGCGAGCGGATCGACACCCCCCGCGTCCGCCACCTCTTCCCGGTGCCCGAGGACGCGGACTGGGAAGTGCGCGAGCTGAAGTACGACCACTACGACCACCGGCTGGCTGAGCGTGGCACGGCGCATGTCTGCGCCCTTGAGCAGCCTGGCCTCGCCCACCCAGTCGTGAGGCTGGGTTATCCGACCCAGATGCCTACGTGTTTTTCTTCTGAGTCCTCGCCTTTGACTGTGATCACGCCGGTGTAGGTGCCGTTTTCTGTTGTCTCTTCTTCGCCTGCGCAGCCTGCGCCCACTTCGACGTAGTGGAGTTCGGAGACATTCAGATCGGCGATGACGCTGCGTGTCGTCCCTACGCCCTCATTTGTGAATGTGATTTCTGTGAGCGGCTCCTGCGGCGGAATCGTGATCGTGCATTCATGGGTGTCGATTTCGATTTCTTCTTCCATCGGGCACTCGATGCCCATGCGCGCCTCGATGGGTTCTTCCTGTTCTTCGAGGTGGAAGGTGTAGCGACAGCCGTTGAGTGTGACCAAGGCGTTCTGCATTCCGATTTTGCATTGTTCGTATGTCGGTTTGAGTGTCATTGTGGTCGTTGTCATCGGGCCTTGCGAGCCGTCGAACCTGACGACGTTGCATTTCATTGCGCCCAGGTCGGTCGTCAACGTGTTGGCCACCATGCCCGTCTGTCCGCCTGTCAGGAAAATGCCGGCGAATTCAGAATGGAAAAAGGGGTTGGCCGATGCGGCAGGGGCCGCGGTCGCGCTCACCGAGAGGGCCGCGAGCAGGCCGAGCCCGAGGATCCTGATGCTGCGGATCATCTTGTTCTCCTTCGTCGGGACCGCCCGGAGATGGGCGGTCGTCCCGACTATTTGATCAAGAATTACTTTGTAATGCTAAGTGGCAAATTGACGTGGGTCTCAGGCGCGGCCGGCGGCGATCGCCTCGCGCTCCTCGCTGCTGGCGAAGAGGTAGCGGTTGATCTCGGCCAGGCCGCCGAGGTCGTGGACGTCCTCGTCGAGGTAGGGGACGCGGATCACGCCCTTGGTGCGCAGCTCGGCGGCCAGGTGCTCGATGTTGCGCGCGTCGCGCTCGGCCAGCGCCTGGTAGTCGGCGAAGTTCTCCGCGACGCGGCTCGCCAGGTCCTCGTCGCCGAGCTTCTCGGCCAGCGCCGTCTGCAGGTCGCCGCCGTCGCCGCGCAGGCGCTCGGCCGGGTAGTGGACCTTGTTGACGATGACGCCGCCGAAGGGCAGCTTCGCCTCGACCAGCTTGCGGTGGAAGTAGACGGCCTCGTCGATCGGCTCGCCCTGCGGGCCGCAGACGACGAGGAAGCAGGTGTGGGGGTCGGCGAGCAGGCTGTTGACCCGCTTGGCGCGCGCCTGGAAGCCGTCGACCATGCCGCTGAAGGCGTTGAAGAACTCGGCCAGGTCGGCGAGCAGGTCGAAGCCGACGATCCGCTTGAAGACCGAGAGCGCGACCGAGGCGCCGCGGCCCGGCGACCCGCGCCGCCAGGCCGGTCGGCTTCATGAAGACGCGCAGCGAGCGGCCCTCGATGAACTGGGTGAGGCGTTTCGGCGCGTCGAGGAAGTCGAGCGCGTTGCGGGTGGGCGGCGTGTCGAGGACGAGCAGGTCGAAGCGGCCCTCGGTGTGCAGCTCGAAGAGCTTCTCCATCGCCATGTACTCCTGCGAGCCGGCGAGCGCGCTGGAGATCTGCTGGTAGATGCGGTTGTCGAGGACCCGGTCGCGCGACTCCTCGTCGGGCGCCTGGCGGGCGACCAGCTCGTCGAAGGTCGCCTTGGCGTCGAGCATCATCGCCCACAGCTCGCCCTTCATCTCGATCCCGTGCTGCTCGAACAGCGCCGGGTCGACCCGCGTCGCCTCGTTGCCGAGCTCGCGCAGGCCGAGCGAGTCGGCGAGCCGCTTGGCCGGGTCGATCGTCAGCACGCAGACCTTCAGCCCGCGCGCCGCCATGCCGGTGGCGATCGCCGCCGAGGTCGTCGTCTTGCCGACCCCGCCCGAGCCGGCGCAGATGCAGATGTCCTTGCCTTCGAGGATCTCGTCGACGGCGGGCATCAGCCGAGCCTCCTGGCCAGCGTCTGCGCCGCCTCGACGTCCGAGCTCCGGCTCGAAGAGGAAGGGGAGGGTCTTGACCGGCGCCTCGACCCGGCGCCGCAGGCGGGCGAGCTGGGCGCGCTGCGAGCGGGCGCGGCCGTGCTCGGAGAGTCGCCGCGCGAGCGGCCGCGCGCACGATCGCCGTTCTCGCCGTCGGCGAGCTCGGCGAGCCGCTCGGCCTCCTCCTTGGAGAAGCGCTCCGGGTAGAGGCCGTTGAGGTAGACGCGGTCGACGGCGACGCCGACCTCCGAGCGCAGCTCCTGCTCCAGCGCCGCCGACTCGTTGACCGGCATCTCCTCCGGCAGGGCGACGATCGCGGTGCCGGTGTGCTCGTGGTCGGTGATCAGGCGGTCGAGCTGCTGCGCCTGGGAGTGGATCGGCCCGACCCGGGCGATCGAGGCGAAGGTGCGCGGCGTCTGCAGGAAGCCGATCCCGTGGCCGGTGGCGGGGGCGTCGACGATCACCAGGTCGTACTTGCGGCCCGCTCTTCACCTTGCGGTCGAGCTGGGCCAGCTCCCAGATCTTGCCGATCGTGACCAGCTCCTTGAGGCCGGGAGTGGCGGCGGCGAGGTAGGAGAAGATGCGGCTGCGGAAGAGCATGTCGCGCATCGCGCGGACCTTGAGCTGCAGCAGCACGTACTCGCGCATCGACTCGTCGGGGTCGATCGAGATCGACCAGAGGTTCTCCGCCATCTCGACCTCGTGGAAGCCGACTTCGGTGTGCTCGAAGATCCGCGAGGCGTTCTCCTGCGAGGAGACCTCACAGACGATCGTGCGCTTGCCGGCTTCGGCGGCGCGCAGCCCCAGCGCGACCGCGACGGTGGTCTTGCCGACTCCTCCCTTGCCGGTCACGAAGACCAGTCGCTTGTCGAGTAAGTCGGGGATCGGGGTGATTCCTAGCAATTTCCGAGCGCTGGCAGGAAAAACGGGCGCCCGTGCGAATACCCGCGCAATGGGATTCCTTAGCCGCAGAAACAAGTCCGCAGCCCGCGTCCGTCCAGATCGAAGAGACGCATCCGATCGTCGAGGAGTTGCAGGCGATGGAGGACGCCGTGCCTGAGCGGGTCAGCGAGACGACGAGGGACCAGGCCTCAGGCCGCGGGTCCTGTCGGCGCAGGGGACCCACCTCCCCCTGCGGTAGCTGAAGCTTCCTCGGGGGAGGTCCCCCCTGCGACGCCACCCGCGGAGAGGCGTCGGAGGACGGTTGCCCCGGCGCCCGAGGCTGCGAGCCGCCGGCCATTTCGTGGGAGCTGAGAGGGATGAGGCGCCTGAGGAGCATTCCGGGCCCGAAAGGTTCATGCCTCGGGACTTGATCGCACCCAGCCGGCACGAAGCTGTCGTCGAAGAGCCGGTTGCGGAGGCGCCGACCAAGCACGCTGAGGTGATTGCCTTTGCCAACCAGAAGGGCGGGGTTGCGAAGACGACCACCACGCTGAACCTCGCTGTGGCCTTTGCCGAGTCCGGGCACCGGGTGCTCTGCATCGACCTCGATCCGCAGGGCAACCTGACGATGAGCCAGGGGATCGATCCCGACAAGGTCGAGAAGAGCCTCTACGACGTGCTCGTCAACGACATGCCGATCAGCGAGATCATCCAGCACCGCGAGATCGACATCGCGGTCTCCTCGATCGACCTGGCCGGCGCCGAGATCGCGATGAGCACCAAGATCGGTCGCGAGCGCTCGCTGGAGAAGGCGCTGAAAGAGGTCTCCGCCGACTACGACTTCGTCTGCATCGACACGCCGCCCAGCCTCGGGCTGCTGACGATCAACGCGCTGACCGCCGCCAACAAGGTGATCGTCCCGGTTCAGTGCGAGTATTTGTCGATGCGCGGACTGGTCCAGCTCCAGAACACGCTGAAGATGATTCAGGAGAACCTCAACCCCGACGTGCGGATCGAGGGCATCCTGCCGACGATGCTCGACTCGCGCACGGTCCACGCCAAGGAGGCGGTGGAGATCCTCGAAGAGAACTTCGGCGACCTCGTCTTCCGCTCCCGCATCCGCAAGGCGATCAAATTCGCCGAGGCCCCGGTCAAAGGCGCCAGCGTGCTCAAGTACGATCCGCAAAGCAACGCTGCGGGCTACTATCGAGACTTGGCTGAGGAGGTCTTGGCAAATGAGTCGGCGTAAGCGGGCGAGCATGCGCGAGGGTCCCCTTGCTGACCTCTTTCGCTCTACTTCTGATGATGCTCCTGCTGATTCGTCCGAGGGTTCAGAGGCCTCAGCCGCGGGTCCTGTCGCGCGCAGGGGACCCACCTCCCCCTGCGGTAGCTAAAGCTTCCTCGGGGGAGGTCCCCCCTACGCGCCACCCGCGGGAGAGGCGTCTGGGTGCGAGGGATCGGACGAGCGCGGCTCTCGATGAGTCGCGGGACGAGGCGTCTGCCGGTGAAGCTGGGAGTTCTGAGTCGCCGCCGGAGAGATTGAAGAGGGTCTTTTCCGAGGAGCCGAAGCCGCGGCATGAACCGGCTTCTGAGACGCCGCGGTACGGGCGCGAGGAACCTGAGTACGAGCCGCCTGGCTCCGGGGAGCCGCACCAGCCCGTGATCCGGGTCGTGGGGGTCGGCGGCGCCGGCGTCAACGCGGTCAACCGGATGGTCGACGCCAACGTTCCCGGGGTTGAGTTCATGGCCGTCAACACCGATCTTCAGTCGCTGCAGCTCTGCGTCGCCGACGTCACCGTCCACATCGGCGAGGAGCAGACGCGCGGCCTCGGCGCCGGCGCGGACCCCGAGGTCGGCCATCGCTCCGCCTTCGAGGAGCAGGACAAGATCAAGCGCCTGCTCAAGGGCTCCGACATGGTCTTCGTCGCCGCCGGCGCAGGCGGTGGCACCGGCAGCGGCGCCGCCCCGGTCATCGCTCGCCTCGCCCGCGAGGTCGGCGCGCTCACCGTCGGCATCGTCACCAAGCCGTTCAGCTTCGAGGGCTCGCGCCGCGGCACCCAGGCCGGCAAGGGGATCGAGGAGCTGGCGGCGGAGGTCGACACGCTGATCGTCGTCCCCAACGACCGCCTGCTCGAGGTCCTCGACCAGCACACCTCGATGGTCGAGGCCTTCCAGGTCGCCGACGACGTGCTGCGCCAGGGCGTGCAGGGCATCTCTGACCTGGTCACGCTGCCGGCGCTGATCAACCTCGACTTCGCCGACGTGCGCACGATCATGTCCAATGCCGGCCGGGCGCTGCTCGGGATCGGTATGGGGCACGGCGAGAACCGCGGCCTGCTCGCGGCGGAGAAAGCAATCTCCTCACCGCTGCTGGAGACCTCGATGGAGGGAGCGCGGGCGATTCTGCTCTCGATCACCGGCGGTCCCGACCTCTCCCTGGTCGAAGTCAGCGAGGCGGCGAAGCTGGTCGGCGAGGCCGCCCACCCCGACGCCAACATCATCTTCGGCGCCAACATCGACGAGGAGCTGGGCGACCAGATCTGGGTCACCGTCGTCGCCACCCGCTTCGACGGCCAAGCGGCGCCGCGCCGCGCGGCCGAGCCGACAATTCGCCGCACCAAAGACACCGGTCGCGGCCGCGCTCCACGCAGCGAGAAGGCCGGCGAGCTGAGCAGCCTCGACGTCCCCGAGTTCCTCCCCGGCTAGTCCTGCTTTTGAGAATCCGCCTTCCGGCCCCCGTCCATGAAAGGGGTCGTCGCTGCCGGACATCCGCTCACCGCTGAGGCGGGGGCCGAGGTGCTGCGCGAGGGTGGCAACGCGGTAGATGCTGCAATCGCCGCGGTGCTGGCCTCGTTCGCGGTCGAGAGTCCGCTAACCGGCTTCGGCGCCGGCGGCTTCATGATGGTCAGCCGTGGCGAGGAGACCGTGCTGATCGACTTCTTCGTCGCCGCGCCGGGCAAGGACGGGCTCGAACGCGGCGTCGAGCTGGCCCCGGTGCCGGTCCACTTCGACGAGGAGACGGTGCAGACGTTCTACGTTGGCCCGGCCTCCTGCGGCGTGCCAGGAACGGCGGCGGGGTTGGAGCTGGCGCTGCGAGCGCTTCGGCACGCTGCAGCTGGCCGACCTGATCGCCGCCGGCGTGAAGCTCGCCCGCGAGGGCGCGCCGGTCAACGCCGAGCAGGCCTACATCCTGGAGATCCTCTGGCCGATCCACGAGCGCCTCGCCGAGACGCGCGAGCTCTACGCGCCACAGGGGCGCCAACTGAGAGAGGGCGACCTCTTCCGCTTCCCGGAACTCGCCGAGGCACTGGAACGCTTTGGCGCCGAAGGCGCCGAGCCCTTCTACCGCGGCGAGGTGGCAGCGGCGCTGAGCGGCTTCGTCGCGGAGCACGGTGGCACGCTGGGGGCCGCCGACCTGGCGCAGTACGAGGCGATTGAGCGGCGGCCGATCCGGGCCCCGTTCCGCGGCGCCGAGGTCCTCACCAACCCGCCTCCCTCCTCTGGCGGCATCCTGATTGCCTACTACGCTCGGCTTGCTCGAGCGACTGGGAGAGAGCAGCGGCCCCGAGCAACTCGTCGCCGCCATGGACGCCGCCAACCGGGCGCGTGGCGAGGAGTTCGCCGAACGGCTTTATGGCGAGGGCCTGGAGAGCTCACTGCTCGATCCGCAGCGCCTCGATCTGCGCGCCGGCGACCTGCTTGGCTCGACCACGCACATCTCGGTTCTCGACGGCGACGGCATGTGCGCCAGCGTCACCTGCTCGAACGGTTCCGGCTCGGGCGTCCTCGTGCCCGGTACGGGAGTGATCCTCAACAACATGCTCGGCGAGGAGGACCTCAACCCACTTGGCTTCCACGCGATTGCCCCTGGCCGGCGGGTGCCCTCGATGATGGCGCCGACGGTGGTGCGGCGAGATGGCGAGATCGAGCTGGGCCTGGGCAGCGCCGGCTCCAACCGGATCCGCTCGGCGATCGTGCAGACCGTGATGCGCTCGGTCGAGCAGGGGATGAGCGCCGGTGAGGCGGTGCGGGCGCCGCGCCTCCATTTCGAGCAGGGCATCGTCCAGGCCGAGCCGGGGATCGACGAGGAGGCGCTGGCACGGATCGAGGCCCGCGGGCTGCCGGTCCTGCGCCGACCGCGGATCAATCTCTTCTTCGGCGGCGTGCAGGCGGTGGCTCGCGATCCGTCCAGTGGAGAGGTGAGCGGCGGCGGCGATCCTCGCCGCGGCGGTAGCGTGGCGTTCGCATGACGATTGATTTCGAGACTGAGGGCCTGCTTGAGGACGTCGAGGGGGAGGCGCGCGAAGCGCGCTGCGAGTTGCTCGAAAGACTCAGCGCCGAAGGCGTGCCCCTCGAGGAGCTGCGCGAGGCGGTCGAGGGAGGGCGCCTCGCCCTGCTGCCGGTTGAGCGCGCCGTCGCCGGTGGCGGTCCCCGCTACACGCCGCGGGAAGTGGCGGAGATAGCCGGGCTCGATCTCGAGGTCCTGCAGCGGACCAGTGCCGCGCTCGGCGTCCCTTATCCCGATCCGGATGAGCGCTCGGTAAGCGAGGTGGACCTGGACGCGGCGAAACGAGTTAAAGCCTTCTATGACGCCGGCCTGCCGGAAGAGGGGATGCTGCAGGTGGCGCGGACCGTGGGCATGGCGACGGCGCGGATCGCCGAGGCCAACCGTGACCTGGTCATCCGCACGCTGATGCAGCCGGGCGACACCGAGCGCGACCTCGGCCTGCGCTTCGCCGCCGCCGCAGAGCACATGCTGCCGCTGTTCGAGCCCACCCTCTCCTATGCCTTTCGCGCCCACATGTTGGAGCAGATCCGCCGTGACGTGCTGGGCGCGGGCGAGATTGCCTCAGGGCAGCCGGGGACGGCGACTGACATCTCAGTCTGCTTCGCCGACCTGGTCGGCTTCACCAAGCTCGGCGAGCAGGTCGAGACCGAAGAGCTGGGCCTGATCGCCAGCCGCCTTGATGAGCTTGCGACCGCGGTGGCAGAGCCACCGGTGCGCTTGGTGAAGCTGATCGGCGACGCGGCGATGCTGGTCTCGACCGACGCCACGGCGATGGTCGAGGCTGCGTTGCGGATGGTCGAGGCGGCCGACGAAGAAGGCGACGAGTTCCCCCGCCTGCGCGCGGGCATCGCCCACGGCTCAGTCCATGTGCAGGCGGGCGACTACTACGGGCGCCCCGTCAACCTAGCCAGCCGCCTCACCGGCATCGCCAAACCCGGCAGCGTCCTGCTCGACGTCGCGGCCAAAGAGGCCGCCGGCGAGAGCTTCGACTACTCCTTCGCCGGCGAGAAACGCCTCAAGGGCTTCGATTCCCGCGCAAAGCTCTACCGCGTCCGCCGCCCCGAGCCCAAATAGCGCCCAACCCGGCAGGCGCCCATCCAAAAGAGGGGGCGAACTCCCCCAGGATGGACACTTGTAGCCCCTATGGGGGACACAAAGCTCCATCCTGCGTCGGGTGGGCTGTGGGAGTTGGCGCGGGCGCAGCATGGCGTTGTGGCGCGAGCGCAGTTGATGGAGTGCGGGCTTACCTCGAAGGCGATCGCGCACCGCATCCGCACTGGGCGTTTGCATCGGCTCGGGCGCGGCGTCTATGCGGTTGGCCGACGGGATGTGGGCCAGTATGGGCGGTGGATGGCCGCGGTATTGAGCTGCGGGCCGGAAGCTATGTTGAGCCATCGCAGCGCTGCGACGTTGTGGGGAATCGCTCAGAGCCCGTCGAGCATGGAGATCGAAGTGGTTGTTCCGGGCGAGTCACGTCGGCGACGTCCGGGAATCCACTTACGCCGGCGAGTCGACCTGAGCGCGGAGCATCGACGCGAAGTCAGCGGCATTCCCGTCACGGACCCTGTCTCCACCCTGGTGGACCTGGCTTCATGCGTCGTGGAATGGCAGGTCGAGAAGGCGATCAATGATGCAGATCGACTCGGCCTGGTCGACACCGTGGCCCTGCGAGCCGAGGTCGAGCGCTTACTGCCAAGGCCCGGCATGGCATGTCTCCGTCGTCTGCTCGGCTGCGATGCGCTCACCGACACCGGGCTCGAGCGCAAGTTCCTCGGCATCGTGCGTGACGCCGGTCTGCCGCAACCGAAGACGCAGGACTGGGTCAGCGGCTATCGCGTCGACTTCCACTGGCCTGACCTTGGGTTGATCGTTGAGGTCGATGGCTGGGTCCATCACCGCACCGCGGGAGAGCAGGCGACGGATCACCGTCGCGATCAGGCGCACACGAAGGCCGGGCTGACAACGCTGCGCTTTGCTGAAAAGCAGGTGCGCTACGAACCCAGGCAGGTGAAGGCAACCCTGTCAGCCGTCATCCGTCGTCTCCTCCTCACGCAGGATGGACACTTGTAGCCCCTATGGGGGACACAAAGCTCCATCCTGGAGCGGGCGGGCGGAGTGGCTTGGCTCAGGCGGGCTTGCGGCCGGAGAGCAGGAGGTTGTAGAAGAGCTCGGCGGGGAGGTAGGGCTCGAGCGCGCGGGTGTCGACCTTTTGCAGGACGATGTAGCTGTTGAAGGCGAAGCGGCGCCAGCTCCAGGAGACCGATTCGGGCTCGGCTGTGGACTCGACCGTGCGCAGGCCCCAGCCCCAGGCGTTGGCGAGCAGCTCCTCGCCGCCGACGCGCGGCTGATCGAAGTCGGCTTCACGCAACAGGCGGCGTAGGTCGGCGGGAGCGAA
This sequence comes from uncultured Solirubrobacterales bacterium, assembly GCA_963824215.1. Taxonomy (GTDB): domain Bacteria; phylum Actinomycetota; class Thermoleophilia; order Solirubrobacterales; family 70-9; genus VRUE01. The sequence goes on from CAWGOE010000001.1 coordinate 1,131,016, forward strand.
AGCGTGGACGTCGACCTCACCCTCGAGGGCGTGGCCATGGGAAAGGTCGGACTCGGCGACGGCCCGCGGGCTCGCTCCGACCAGGCGGCGCCAGGCTGGGGCGGCGATGATTCCGGCGCGCTTCGGCGCCGCCGCCAAGCGGTCGCCGTAGCGCGATGGCTCACCGCAGAAGGCGATTGCGCCACCCGGGCGCAGGACGCGGCGGAATTCGGCGAAGGCGCGCTCTAAGTCCGGGATGTGGTGCAGGACGGCGTGGCCGAAGACCAGGTCGAAGCTCTCGTCCTCGAAGGGCAGCTCCTCGGCCTCGGTCACCACGGTCTCCGCTTCGAGGCCGAGCGACGTGGCCGTCTCAGAGAGGCAGTTGAGCATGCCCGGCGAGATGTCGGTCGCGGTCAGGCGCTCGATCGTCCCCATCTGCAGCAGGTTGAGCGAGAAGTAGCCGGTGCCGGAGCCGATCTCGAGTCCGTCGCCAAAGCGCAGCCCCTCAACCTTCTCGCCCAAGGCCTTGGCCAGCTTCAGTGCCACCTGGCGCTGGCCGGTGGCGCCGAAGTCGATCCCCCACTTGGCGTCGTATTCGTCCGCTGCGGCGTCGTGGTAGCGGGTGTTGACGTCCTTGATGTGCTCCGGCGTGGCGGTGGGGGAGGCAGGCATGGGGCGGGAACGGTACACGGATCGGCGCAACGCACCCATCGCGGAGCCGCAATAGCGTCCCTGTCCATGGAGCGCGAGTTCGTCCAGGAAAACCAGCCCCCCGGGGTGCCGCCGCTGCCGCTGACCGGCGAGCGGACGCTCCCCGACGTGCCCGAGGAGAACTACTGGTTCCGCCGCCATCTTGCCGTCTATGAATGGATCGCGGCGCGGGTCGCCGACAAGCGGGTCGTCGACATGGCCTGCGGCGAGGGCTATGGCTCCGATGTATTGGCCGGGAGCGCGGCGAGCGTCGTTGGCGTCGACGCCAACCCCGACGCGCACGAGCACGCGCGGCTGCGTTACGTGCGTCCCAACCTGCGCTACGAGCGGGACCTGGTCGAGAGCTTCGCCGAGCCCTGCGACGCGGTCGTCTTCTTGCAGACGATCGAGCACGTGCAGGATGCCGGTGCGATCCTCGAGCACTTCAAGTCGATGCTGGCTCCCGGCGGCGCCGTATACGTCTCCACTCCCAACCTGCTGACGCTGGCGCCGCCGGGGGCGGAGAAGTCCGACAACCCCTGGCACGTGCGCGAGTACCGCGCGGCGGAGTTTCGGCAGCTCTGCGAGGCCCACTTCCCCCGGGTGGAGATGCTCGGCCTCTTTCATGCCCGCAAGCTGCGCGTCCACGAGATCGCGATCAAGTTGGGCTGGGACTCGGTCCACAAAGCTCTGCACCTGACCAAGCCCTTCTACGACCGCTTCACCCCGGCGATCGCCGCTTCCGACTTCAGGTTGGCGCAGGGCGACCTCGACCGGGCGCTGGACTTTCTCGCTGTCTGTCATGCCTGAGGAGGCATCTGAGAGCGTCGGCGATCTCGCGATCGTCCTGCACTCGCACATGCCCTACGTGGAGGGCTTCGGGACCTACCCCTTTGGCGAGGAGTGGCTTTTCGATGCGGTGATCCGCTCCTATCTGCCGGTCCTGGAGGTGGCGCGAGATCTGACGATGACGGTGACGCCCGTGCTCGCCGACCAGCTTGAGGACAGGGCTAGCGCCAAGCGCCTGCGTAAGTTCCTGGTCGAGTGGAGGGTTGGCGCCGCGGAAGCCGACATGGACCAGGTGCCCGCCGAGTGCCGTGCCGCCTGTGAAGGGGAGCTGCGCCGTTACCGCCACGCGCTGGACCTGCTGGACGAGGCTGGGGGAGACCCCCTGCGTCCCTTCCAGGAGGCAGTCGCGGCGGGAAGGGTGGCACTGGCCCCCTCGGCAGCGACCCACGCCGTGCTCCCCTTGCTGGCGACGCGGTCGGGCTTGCGGCTACAGCTCGACGCCGGTCTGCGCTCGCACCGCCGCCGGTTTGGCTGGGACGGCGGCTTTTGGCTGCCCGAGTGCGCCTACGCGCCAAAGCTGGAGCGGCGATTGGCAGAGCACGGCGTGCAGTGGTTCTGCGTCGACCAGAGCGCCCATGAGGAGGACCCGCTCGATGCCCTGACGCCCATCGCCACCGAGGCCGGCCCGGTGGCGCTGCCGATCGACTGGGAGGCGATTCAGTGGCTCTGGTCGTTGGACGGCTATCCCTCTGACCCAGCCCACGCCCAGTTCGCCGGTAAATCGCTGCGCGGCGTGCGGCTTTGGAAGGTCGGGGGCGGCGCCTATGACCCCGACGCCGCCGAGGCGACGGCAAAGCGCCAAGCGGACGAGTTCCTGGCCGCTGTCGCCCAGCGCCTGGGCGATTTCGCCGCGCAGCGCAAGCGGCGCGGCCTGCTCGTCTTCGCGATCGACACCGAGCTGCTCGGCCACTGGTGGTCGGAGGGGGTCACGTGGCTGCGCGAGGTGCTCGACGGCGCCGCGGCAGCAGGCGTCCGCCTGCTCACCGTGCCGCAGGCGCTAGCCGAGCACGAGCCGGCGCCACGGCCGCTGCTGGCATCGACCTGGGGGGAGGAGAAGGATCTGCGGACCTGGGACTCGCCGGAGGTTGCCGACCTCGCCTGGGGCGCGCGGCGGCTCGAGCTGCGGCTGCTGCGGGCGCTCGCCCAGGGCCTGCGCGGGCCCGCCGCCCTGCGGGCGGCGCGGCAGCTGCTCGCCGCCCAGGCAAGCGATTGGGCCTTCCTCGACAAGCGTGGCCAGGCGGGGGATTACGCCTACCGCCGGGCCACCGATCATGCCGAGGCAATGCTGGAGGCCATAGACTCTGCCGCCAGCAGCGACCCGAGTATGCGTGCCCTAGCCCCGGACCTGAGCCTCGCGCCACTGTTGGAGCCCTGACTCCAGCGCTCCGGCCCACGCCTGAATGACCCGAGCTCTGATCCTCTCCTGGGAGTACCCGCCGCTGATCGAGGGTGGCCTGGCGCGCCACGTCCGCAAGCTCTCCGAGGCGCTGGTCGAGCGTGACGTCGAGGTTCACGTGCTCACCCGCGGTGGCGAGGAGTCGCCGGCCGAAGAGGTCCGCGCAGGCGTCCACATCCACCGCATCCGTGAGCCTCAGCGCCCAACAGAGCTGGGCGAGTTCGTCGCCTGGGTAGAGCGGATGAATTCGGACATGCTGGCCGCTGGCGTCGAACTCGGTGATCGCCACCGGTTCGATCTCGTCCACGGCCACGACTGGCTGGTCGCCAACGCCTGCGACCACCTCGCCAAGCGCTTCGAAGCGCCGTTGGTAATGACGATCCACGCCACCGAGCACGGCCGTCACCAGGGTTGGGTCGACAAGCACCCGCAGAGCTATATCCACGGGGTCGAGCGCTGGATCGTCAATCGCGCCGAGCGGACGATCGCCTGCTCCCACTACATGCGCGAGCAGATCGCCGACATCTTCGGGGTCGAGGAGGAGCGGGTCAGCGTCATCCCCAACGGCATCGACCCCGACGACCTCCCCGCCCAGGACCCCGCCGAGCTGACGCGAATGCGATCCGAGTTCGCCGCGCCGGAGGAGAAGCTGGTCTTGCTGATCGGCCGGCTTGTCTACGAGAAGGGTTTCCAGCTGGCGCTGGAGGCGATGCCGCGCGTGATCGAGGAGGCGCCCGGCACCCGCTTCCTGGTCGCTGGCTCAGGCACGCACGAGGAGGAACTGCACCGCCAGGCCCAGGAGCTGGGCCTGATGGACCACGGCACATTCCTCGGCTGGATCGGAGACGACGTCCTGCACTCGCTCTACCGGATCGCCGACCTAACTGTGGTCCCGTCGATCTATGAGCCCTTCGGTCTGGTCGCGCTCGAGGCGATGGCCTCCGAATGCCCCTGCATCGTCGCCGACACCGGCGGCCTGCGCGAGGTCGTCCCCCACGAGGACGTCGGCCTGCGCTTTCGCTCGGACGATCCCGAAGCCCTGGCCGAGGTCGCGATCCGCGTCCTCCGTGACGACGAGCTGGGACAGAGCCTCGTCGCCGAAGCCTACGAGCACCTGCGCCGCTTCGATTGGGGCGACGTCGCCGAGCAGACCGCGGCCGTCTACGCCGAACTTGCCGGCGACCCAAGCCCCGCCTAGTTCGACTGCGGATCGCCGCTCGGCGCGATCGCGAAGCTGCCGCTGGTGGTATTGCCCGGCGTCCACTCGATCCCTTCGATCAGTTCGCTCGGTGGAATCGCCAGGGCGCTGGAGATTTTGATCAGGGTGTCGATGCGGGGCACGCGGGCGCCACGCTCAAGCAGCCCGATCTCCGTCCTGTGCAGGGAGGAGCGCATGCCGAGCTCTTCCTGTGAGAAGCCTGCCCGCCGGCGACAGCGACGCAGGTTCTCGCCAAAGCGTCGCGCGACGTCCATGGCCGGGATTCTTTTGTCTGCGAGTTGAAAAATCTACAGTTCTCCGTCGGGTGAAGCCGAGTCTCTGCACTGGAACTTCATTGTCTGCAAGGTACTGCTCCCCACGGATGCTGGGAACGCTGCCGTTTATTCCGGCTGGGCGAGAGTCGTCCAGGCGCTGGGGTCGGGCTCGACCGGATCGGGCCAGCGCAATTGCTCCGGCGCATCGCGCATGCGGACGATGCGGGCGGGGACGCCGGCGACCACCGCGTTGGCCGGCACATCCTTGGTGACCACGCAGTTGGTGCCGACGATCGCGTTGTCGCCGACGCGGACGCCGCGCAGGATGCAGGCGCCGTAGCCGATCCAGACATTGGAGCCGACCTCGACCGGGCGCGTGTAGATGCCCTGGGTGCGGATCGGCCGCTCGACCTCGACCACGCCATGATCGAAGTCGATGAACATCGCCCGGTCGGCGATCACGCACTGCTCGCCGATTCGCACCCGCTCGTAAGCGGAAATCGTGCACTCCTGGCCGAGCACCGACTTGGCGCCGATCTCGACGACGCCCTCGTGGCAGCGGATCTTGGTGCCGTGGCCGAGCCAGACGAAGCGACCGAAATCGACCCGGCCGCGGGGGGCGATTTGCAGTTCGAGCCCGCTGCCGAGGAAGAGCGGTCCGTCGGTTCGCCAGCGCCACCCAGCCCGGCTGAAAAGACGTCGGCGCAGGTAGCGCAGCGCCAGCAGCGCGTATCTCGGCGTCAGTAGTCCGTTGTGGGCGCAGAAGCGGAGGAAGCGAATCACGGCGGCCGGAACTCTAGACTCCGCCGCGCATGCCCGATGCCGCCAAATCAGCGCCGCTCGCCGAGCGCCTCATCGCGGGCGATAAGCGGGCGCTGGCGCGGGCGATCACGCTGATCGAGTCCGACGACCCTGCCGGCTGGGAGTTGGTCCGAGAGGTCTACCCACGTACCGGTAAGGCGCGGATCGTCGGCTTCACCGGCCCGCCCGGAGTGGGGAAGAGCACCCTGATCGGCGCCCTCACCGCCGAGCTACGCAAAGCCGAGCGCGAGGTCGCGGTGCTCTCGATTGACCCCTCCAGCCCCTTCACCCGCGGCGCCCTGCTTGGCGACCGTATCCGCCTCTCCGATCACTTCCTCGATCCCGGCGTCTTCATCCGCTCAATGGCATCGCGCGGCGCCCTAGGCGGGCTCTCGGAGGCGGCGCTGCAGGTGGCGTTGGCGATGGACGCCGCCGGCAAGGACGATGTGCTGATCGAGACCGTCGGCGTCGGCCAGGCCGAGATCGACATCGTCGATCACGCCGACACGATCGTGCTTGCGTTGATGCCCGGTTCGGGCGACTCGATCCAGGCGCTGAAGGCCGGCGTGATGGAGATTCCCGACGTGATCGTCGTCAACAAGGCCGATCACCCGATGACCGACACGATGGTGCGCGAGGTGCGCGGAGTGCTCGCCCTCTCACATGAGCCGGGCAAGTGGCAGGTGCCGATCCTGCGCACCGAGGCGGCACGCGGCGAGGGCGTCGCCGAGCTGGCCGAGAAGATCGACGAGCACCGGGCCCACATCGAGGCCGAGGGGACGCTGGAGGAGCGGCGGGCGCGCAACCTGCGCAACGAGGTGCTCGGGATCGCGACTTCGCGGATGCGACGGCGGATGGAGGCGACAGCCGCGGCCGACCCGGAGACGGCGGCGCTACTGGAGCGTGTGGTGCGGCGAGAGCTCGACCCCGCCAGCGCCGCAAGTGAGTTGATGGAGCGACAGGCCGGTGAGTGAAGAGGCCCCCGCAACGCTGCCGGATCTCGACGAGGTTGCCC
>CAWGOE010000002.1:0-17669 GCA_963824215.1 uncultured Solirubrobacterales bacterium
GCGGCTGGCGATCAGGCCCAGCTCTTCGGTCTCGACCTGCTCGCCGAGCTTGGTGAAGCCGACCAGGTCGGCGAAGCAGACTGAGATGTCAGTCGCCGTCCCCGGCTGCCCTGAGGCAATCTCGCCCGCGCCCAGCACGTCACGGCGGATCTGCTCCAACATGTGGGCGCGAAAGGCATAGGAGAGGGTGGGCTCGAACAGCGGCAGCATGTGCTCTGCGGCGGCGGCGAAGCGCAGGCCGAGGTCGCGCTCGGTGTCGCCCGGCTGCATCAGCGTGCGGATGACCAGGTCACGGTTGGCCTCGGCGATCCGCGCCGTCGCCATGCCCACGGTCCGCGCCACCTGCAGCATCCCCTCTTCCGGCAGGCCGGCGTCATAGAAGGCTTTAACTCGTTTCGCCGCGTCCAGGTCCACCTCGCTTACCGAGCGCTCATCCGGATCGGGATAAGGGACGCCGAGCGCGGCACTGGTCCGCTGCAGGACCTCGAGATCGAGCCCGGCTATCTCCGCCACTTCCCGCGGCGTGTAGCGGGGACCGCCACCGGCGACGGCGCGCTCAACCGGCAGCAGGGCGAGGCGCCCTCCCTCGACCGCCTCGCGCAGCTCCTCGAGGGGCACGCCTTCGGCGCTGAGTCTTTCGAGCAACTCGCAGCGCGCTTCGCGCGCCTCCCCCTCGACGTCCTCAAGCAGGCCCTCAGTCTCGAAATCAATCGTCATGCGAACGCCACGCTACCGCCGCGGCGAGGATCGCCGCCGCCGCTCACCTCTCCACTGGACGGATCGCGAGCCACCGCCTGCACGCCGCCGAAGAAGAGATTGATCCGCGGTCGGCGCAGGACCGGCAGCCCGCGGGCCTCGATCCGTGCCAGCGCCTCCTCGTCGATCCCCGGCTCGGCCTGGACGATGCCCTGCTCGAAATGGAGGCGCGGCGCCCGCACCGCCTCACCGGCGCTCATCCCCTGCTCGACCGAGCGCATCACGGTCTGCACGATCGCCGAGCGGATCCGGTTGGAGCCGGCGCTGCCCAGGCCCAGCTCGATCTCGCCATCTCGCCGCACCACCGTCGGCGCCATCATCGAGGGCACCCGCCGGCCAGGGGCAATCGCGTGGAAGCCAAGTGGGTTGAGGTCCTCCTCGCCGAGCATGTTGTTGAGGATCACTCCCGTACCGGGCACGAGGACGCCCGAGCCGGAACCGTTCGAGCAGGTGACGCTGGCGCACATGCCGTCGCCGTCGAGAACCGAGATGTGCGTGGTCGAGCCAAGCAGGTCGCCGGCGCGCAGATCGAGGCGCTGCGGATCGAGCAGTGAGCTCTCCAGGCCCTCGCCATAAAGCCGTTCGGCGAACTCCTCGCCACGCGCCCGGTTGGCGGCGTCCATGGCGGCGACGAGTTGCTCGGGGCCGCTGCTCTCTCCCAGTCGCTCGAGCAAGCCGAGCGTGTAGGCAATCAGGATGCCGCCAGAGGATGGAGGCGGGTTGGTGAGGACCTCAGCGCCGCGGAACGGGGCCTGGATCGGCCGCCGCTCAATCGCCTCGTACTGCGCCAGGTCGGCGGCCCCCAGCGTGCCACCGTGCTCCGCGACGAAGCCGCTCAGCGCCGCTGCCACCTCGCCGCGGTAGAAGGGCTGGGCGCCTTCGGCGCCAAAGCGTTCCAGTGCCTCAGCGAGTTCCGGGAAGCTGAAGAGGTCGCCCTCTCTCAGTTGGCGCCCCTGTGGCGCGTAGAGCTCGCGCGTCTCGGCGAGGCGCTCGTGGATCGGCCAGAGGATCTCCAGGATGTATGCCTGCTCGGCGTTGACCGGCGCGCCCTCGCGGGCGAGCTTCACGCCGGGGGCGATCAGGTCGGCCAGCTGCAGCGTGCCGAAGCGCCGCAGCGCTAGCTCCAACCCCGCCGCCGTTCCTGGCACGCCGCAGGAGGCCGGGCCAACGTAGAACGTCTGCACCGTCTCCTCGTCAAAGTGGACCGGCACCGGGGCCAGCTCGACGCCGCGTTCGAGCCCATCCTTGCCCGGCGCGGCGACGAAGAAGTCGATCAGCACGGTCTCCTCGCCACGGCTGACCATCATGAAGCCGCCGGCGCCGAAGCCGGTTAGCGGACTCTCGACCGCGAACGAGGCCAGCACCGCGGCGGTTGCAGCATCTACCGCGTTGCCACCCTCGCGCAGCACCTCGGCCCCCGCCTCAGCGGTGAGCGGATGTCCGGCAGCGACGACCCCTTTCATGGGACGGGGGCCGGAAGGCGGATTCTCAAAAGCAGGACTAGCCGGGGAGGAACTCGGGGACGTCGAGGCTGCTCAGCTCGCCGGCCTTCTCGCTGCGTGGAGCGCGGCCGCGACCGGTGTCTTTGGTGCGGCGAATTGTCGGCTCGGCCGCGCGGCGCGGCGCCGATTGGCCGTCGAAGCGGGTGGCGACGACGGTGACCCAGATCTGGTCGCTCAGCTCCTCGTCGATGTTGGCGCCGAAGATGATGTTGGCGTCTGGGTGGGCGGCCTCGCCGACCAGCTTCGCCGCCTCGCTGACTTCGACCAGGGAGAGGTCGGGACCGCCGGTGATCGAGAGCAGAATCGCCCGCGCTCCCTCCATCGAGGTCTCCAGCAGCGGTGAGGAGATCGCTTTCTCCGCCGCGAGCAGGCCGCGGTTCTCGCCGTGCCCCATACCGATCCCGAGCAGCGCCCGGCCGGCATTGGACATGATCGTGCGCACGTCGGCGAAGTCGAGGTTGATCAGCGCCGGCAGCGTGACCAGGTCAGAGATGCCCTGCACGCCCTGACGCAGCACGTCGTCGGCTACCTGGAAAGCCTCGACCATCGAGGTGTGCTGGTCGAGGACCTCAAGCAGGCGGTCGTTGGGGACGACGATCAGCGTGTCGACCTCCGCCGCCAGCTCCTCGATCCCCTTGCCGGCCTGGGTGCCGCGGCGCGAGCCCTCGAAGCTGAACGGCTTGGTGACGATGCCGACGGTGAGCGCGCCGACCTCGCGGGCGAGGCGAGCGATGACCGGGGCGGCACCGCTGCCGGTGCCGCCGCCTGCGCCAGCGGCGACGAAGACCATGTCGGAACCCTTGAGCAGGCGCTTGATCTTGTCCTGCTCCTCGAAGGCGGAGCGATGGCCGACCTCGGGGTCGGCGCCGGCGCCGAGGCCCCGCGTCTGCTCGTCGCCGATGTGGACGGTGACGTCGGCGACACAGAGCTGCAGCGACTGAAGATCGGTGTTGACGGCCATGAACTCCACCCCAGGCACGTTGGCGTCGACCATCCGGTTGACCGCGTTAACGCCGGCCCCGCCAACCCCCACGACCCGGATCACAGGCTGATGCGGCTCCCCAGAGCCGGGCGGCTCGTACTCAGGTTCCTCACGCCCATACCGCGGCGTCTCAGAAGCCGGTTCATGCCGAGGCTTAGGCTCCTCAGAAAAGACCCTCTTCAGTCTTTCGGGCGGAGACTCAGCTACACCCGAAGACGCCTCGTCCCGCGACTCCTCGAGAGCTGCATCATCTGATCCCGCCGCACCAGGCGCCTCTCCCGCGGGTGGCGGCGTAGGGGGGACCTCCCCCGAGGAAGCTTTAGCTACCGCAGGGGGAGGTGGGTCCCCTGCGCCGACAGGACCCGCGGCTGAGGCCTCTGAACCCTCAGCCGAATCACCAGGAGCATCATCAGAAGTAGAGCGAAAGAGGTCAGCAAGGGGACCCTCGCGCATGCTCGCCCGCTTACGCCGACTCATTTGCCAAGACCTCCTCAGCCAAGTCTCGATAGTAGCCCGCCGCGTTGCTTTGCGGATCGTACTTGAGCACGCTGGCGCCTTTGACCGGGGCCTCGGCAAATTTGATCGCCTTGCGGATGCGGGAGCGGAAGACGAGGTCGCCGAAGTTCTCTTCGAGGATCTCCACCGCCTCCTTGGCGTGGACCGTGCGCGAGTCGAGCATCGTCGGCAGGATGCCCTCGATCCGCACATCTGGGTTGAGGTTCTCCTGGATCATCTTCAGCGTGTTCTGGAGCTGGACCAGTCCGCGCATCGACAAATACTCGCACTGAACCGGGACGATCACCTTGTTGGCGGCGGTTAGTGCGTTGATCGTCAGCAGCCCGAGGCTCGGTGGCGTGTCGATGCAAACGAAGTCGTAGTCGGCGGCGACCTCTTTCAGCGCCTTCTCCAGCGAGCGCTCGCGGCCGATCTTGGTGCTCATCGCGATCTCCGCGCCGGCGAGGTCGATCGAAGAGACCGCGATATCGATCTCGCGGTGCTGGATGATCTCGCTGATCGGCATGTCGTTGACGAGCACGTCGTAAAGGCTCTTCTCGACCTTGTCGGGATCGATCCCCTGGCTCATCGTCAGGTTGCCCTGCGGGTCGAGGTCGATGCAAAGCACCCGGTGCCCGGACTCGGCAAACGCCACAGCAAGGTTCAACGTGGTGGTCGTCTTAGCAACCCCACCCTTCTGGTTCGCAAAGGCAATGACCTCCGCATGCTTGGTCGGGACCTCAGCCACCGGCTCTTCCACGACAGCTTCGTGCCGACTGGGAGCAATCAAGTCTCGAGGCATGAACCGTTCAGGCCCAGAATCCTCCTCCAGCCCGTCATCCCTCTCAGCTTCAACCGAGATGGCCGGTGCGGTCTCCTCCTCGGGCGCCTGGGCAGCCGCACCCTCAGACGTTTCTCCAGCGGGTGGCGCGGTAGGGGGGGCCTCCCCCGAGGAAGCTTTAGCTACCGCAGGGGGAGGTGGGTCCCCTGCGCCGACAGGACCCGCGGGCTGAGAGCCTGATCCCTCGTCGTCCCTCTGACGCTCAGGCACGGCCTCCTCCATCGCCTCCAACTCCTCGACAATCGGATGCGTCTCTTCGACAGTCGGGGCGGGCACGGACTTGTTTCTGCGGCTAAGGAATCCCATTGCGCGGGTATTCGCACGGGCACCCGTTTTTCCTGCCAGCGCCGGAAATTGCTAGGAATCACCCCAATCCCCGACTTACTCGACAAGCGATTGGTCTTCGTGACCGGCAAGGGAGGAGTCGGCAAGACCACCGTCGCGGTCGCGCTGGGGCTGCGCGCCGCCGAAGCCGGCAAGCGCACGATCGTCTGTGAGGTCTCCTCGCAGGAGAACGCCTCGCGGATATTCGAGCACACCGAAGTCGGCTTCCACGAGGTCGAGATGGCGGAGAACCTCTGGTCGATCTCGATCGACCCCGATGAGTCGATGCGCGAGTACGTGCTGCTGCAGCTCAAGGTCCGCGCGATGCGCGACCTGCTCTTCCGCAGCCGCATCTTCTCCTACCTCGCCGCCGCCACTCCCGGCCTCAAGGAGCTGGTCACGATCGGCAAGATCTGGGAGCTGGCCCAGCTCGACCGCAAGGTAAAGAAGGGCCGCAAATACGACCTGGTGATCGTCGACGCCCCCGCAACCGGCCACGGGATCGGCTTCCTGCAGACGCCGCGCACCTTCGCCTCGATCGCCCGGGTCGGCCCGATCCACTCGCAGGCGCAGACGCTGGACCGTTTCATCAAAGACCACGAGCACACCGGCACGGCGATCGTCGCCCTGCCGGAGGAGATGCCGGTAAATGAGACGGCGGCACTGGAGCAGGAGCTGCGCTCGGAGGTCGGCGTCGCCGTCGACCGCGTCTACCTCAATGGCCTCTATCCGGAGCGCTTCGCCAAAGAGGAGGCCGAGCGGCTTGCCGAGCTGGCCGAGGGCGAGAACGGGATCGTCCGCGCAGCCGCTCGCGCGGCAACCTCCGAGCACGGCCGCGCCCGCTCGCAGCGCGCCCAGCTCGCTCGCCTGCGGCGCCGGGTCGAGGCGCCGGTCAAAACCCTCCCTTTCCTCTTTGACCCCGAGCTCGGGGTCGAGGCAGCGCAAACGCTGGCCAGGAGACTCGGCTGATGCCCGCTGTCGGCGAGATCCTCGAAGGCAAGGACATCTGCATCTGCGCCGGCTCGGGCGGAGCTGGCAAGACGACGACCTCGGCGGCGATTGCGACCGGCATGGCAGCGCGCGGGCTGCGCGTCTGCGTGCTGACGATCGACCCAGCCAAGCGGCTCGCCGACTCGCTCGGCCTGCGCGAGCTGGGCAACGAGGCGCGCCAGGTCGACCCGGCCCTGTTCGAGCAGCACGGGATCGAGATGAAGGGCGAGCTGTGGGCAATGATGCTCGACGCCAAGGCGACCTTCGATGAGCTCGTCGCCCGTCAGGCACCCGACGAGGAGGCACGCGACCGGGTCTTGGGCAACCGGATCTATCAGCAGATCTCCAGCGCCCTGGCGGGCTCGCAGGAGTACATGGCGATGGAGAAGCTCTTCGAGCTACACACCGAAGGGCGCTTTGACCTGCTCGTTCTCGACACGCCCCCCACCCGCAACGCGCTCGATTTCCTCGACGCGCCGAAACGCCTTACCCAGTTCATCGAGGGACGCTCGCTGCGGGTCTTCATGAAGCCAACTGGCTTGGCAGCGCGAGTCGCCGGTCGCGGCGCCTCGGTCGCGCTCTCGGTCTTCAAGCGGATCGTCGGCTTCGACCTGCTCGCCGACCTGGCCGAGTTCTTCAACGCCTTCAGCGGCATGGTCGACGGCTTCCAGGCACGCGCCAAGCGGGTCAACAACCTGCTCGCCGATCCCCACACCTGCTTCCTCGTCGTCTGCGGTCCGCAGGGCGAGCCGATCGACGAGGCCGTCTACTTCCACCGCAAGCTGGTCGAGGCGAAGCTGCCCTTCGGCGGCGTCATCGTCAACAAGGTCCACTACCCGGCGGAGCGCCTGCGCAGCGACGGCGGCAACCTGGAGGGCGACCTAGCCGCCAGGCTTGGCGACGAGGACCTGGCGACCCGAGTCGCGGAGAACTTCGCCGACTACCAAGCACTAGCCGAGCGCGACGCTCGCAACATCGAGCACCTCGCCGCTGAGCTGCGGACCAAGGGTGTCATCCGCGTTCCCTACCTAGATGAGGACGTCCACGACCTCGGCGGCCTCGCCGAGATCAACCGCTACCTCTTTGCCAGCAGCGAGGAGCGGATCGAGATAGCCGCCGGCCGCGCCTAGCCGGCGTGGCGGTCGGGCTGGCCGTAGTGGTCGTACTTGAGCTCGCGCACTTCCCAGTCCGCGTCCTCTGGCACAGGGAATAGGTGCCGTACGCGCGGGGTGTCGATTCGCTCGCGCTCCTCGATGTGCGCGTCGACCGCGGGGAAGTCGAGCGTGCTCTCCTCGACCTCGACCTCGACCTCGTCGAGCCAGGCCGTAGCAGTGATCTGTATCTCGTGCTCGGCCGGTACCGGCTCGAGGATGCGTGTGTCCTGATCCATGTCGTACTCCTCCTCCTCCTCGTGGCTTTCAGCTTCGAGAGCAGGCGCCTCTCCAGCGGGTGGCGCGGTAGGGGGGACCTCCCCCGAGGAAGCTTTAGCTACCGCAGGGGGAGGTGGGTCCCCTGCCGCGACAAGACCCGCGGGCCGGGACGGCTCGACCTCCTCTGCGACGGCGATGGCCGAGTCGCCGGTGTCGAGGCCGGTGGCGATCAAGGTCTCGTCGGCGGCCTCGTTGAGGTCGGCGCCGAGCTCGCCGAGGGCCGCTTCGCGGAGGATGCGGCGCACGCTCTGCTCGACCCAGTTAGCTAGCTCGGCAGCATTCTCCGCCGACGCGCCGGACATCTGGGCGCTTTCCAGCTCCATTGCCGCTTCAACGCGCTCGCGCGCCGCGAGGCGATCGGTGGAGCCATCGGCAATCAAGGCCGCAGCGCGCATCGGCAGCGAAGCGCCAACCGGGCCCTGCCCGTCGAGCACGGCCCGCAGCGCCAAAAGCTGGTCACTCAGTCCTTCCAGGGGTGACGGTCGCTCACAGCCGAGCTCGAAACGACGCACCGCCCAGGCCAGTGGGCCGGTCGGATCGGGGCGGGCCTCAAGGGTCTCGGCGAGATCGACGAGCTGCGTGGCCTCGTCCTCGTCGAGCCGGTAGCCGCCGTCGCGCGGCGCCGGGGCGCCAGTCGCGATGCGACGCCAACGATCCTCGCCCGTAGGTGCAAAGGCATGCGGGCCAAGCCCGACACCGCCCGCCTTGAAAAGACGCATGACGCTGATCAGCTCGCCCAGTTGGTGCAGCGCGTCGGCAGCGCTCTCTGAGCCCTCGCCTTGCTCGGCGATGGCCAGGAACTGCGGCTCCCAGGCGGCGCGGCCCATTCCCTCGCTACGCATCGCCTCGATCGGGGCCTCGAAGCTGTCGGCGCGAACGAGCTGCATGCCGTGCGGCAGCTGCAGCCGGGCCAGCGACATCTTCAAGCCGACGATCGGCACGACGACGATGTCGGCCTCGTCGACGTCGCCGGTCTCGGCGTCGAGCACGACGAGGGCGCTCTCGAGCCGCTCGCGGTCAAGGGAGAACTCGGTGCAGCCGTCCCAGAGGGAAGCGATAAAGACCGTGAGGAAGCACGTGGCGCGCTCGCCGGGCTCGGACGGAACGCTCTCACCGCGCTCCTCCAGGTAAGACGCAGCCACTCCGGACAGCGACACGGCTTCGCGGGCGGGCTCGAAGGCCGGCAGAGAGCGCAGCTCTGCCTCCCTTTCGCGCACGTAACGCCCGGTCAGGGGAACGTAGCTGTGAAAGAAGGCCTCATCGGGGCCAGCGGACTCCGCCACGTCGAAGGGAATCTGATCGCCGCTGGCAACGAGGGTGGTCAGGCGGGTGGCCGACTCAGCAGCAAGCCGCCGCAGAGCCTCGTTAAGCAGGGGATCACGCACGACCCGACCTTCCCCCCACCCCACACCGCTCCTGCGCCTGCAACCCACCTTGCAAGGCGCGCCGGGGTCCCCTCGCCGGAACTTGTGAGCCGCCAGGGCAAGAGCCTTGGCAAACGATTCGACGCGGGTTCCGGGGAGGGGACCCCGGCGCGCCTTGCGCTAGGCGGGGACGGGCGCCTGCTCTTCTTCGAACAGCCAGCGGCTGCCGTAGCGGCGCATGTCCTCGATCAGCGGCACCAACGCTTCGCCCTTCTCGGTCAGCGCGTACTCCACCCGCGGCGGCACCTCGGGGAAGGTGTTGCGGGCGACGATGCCCTCTTCTTCCAGCGCCCGCAGGCGCAGCGAGAGAGTGCGCGGACTGATCCCCTCCAGCGAGCGCTCCAACTCACAGAAGCGACTGCGACCCTCAGCAAGGTCACGAATGACAAGGAGGGTCCACTTACCGCAGACAACGTCGGCGGTGCGGCAAACGGGACATCGGGAGTTGCTCTCAGCGCTCATCACGAAATCGAGGCGGGAAGACAAATGCCTCGCTTCAGCAAGTGTAGCGCTATGGCTTCATTTACTGAAGCTATGGACTTTGCAGCGCGAGGCCTGGATACGACTTCGTCACGGTGGCGCGCGAGGACCGCGTTGCCCGGCGATTGCCGGCCGGTATCGCATCGACACCGGTTACCTTGATCGCGTAGGTAGCGCCGCTCGGCTCGTAGACGAATTCGAGCAGCATGCCGAGCTCGACTTCGAGCAGTTCGCAGATATCGCCGCGGGTAATGCAGGCGTAGTCGCCGCTGATCGCCTCGACGTCATGGGAGACGAGGAAGACGAGCCTTTCCTTGCTGAAGTTGGCTCCCATCGTGGTCACGACCGGCGTTTTCTGCCCGGGCAGCTGGGTCAAGACCGGCACGTCGTGGCGAATTTCCACCTCGCCCTTCTTTTCATCGCCATCGGCGGTCCTTTCGGTGCGAGAGATCTGCACGTCGATCACGAGTTCGTAGGGTCGGGCCGCTCGCTCGCCGTCGCTACCACCCCCGCTGGGCGGTGCCGGTGCGGGCTCCGTGACTTCTCCTTCGACACCGACGACGGCAGCTCCGCCGGAATCGCCGCCCGAGACGGAGGAGCTGACCGAAGTGCTTTCAACCTGAGCCGACTCGGGAAGCGAGGTATAGCGCTGCTTGAAGGGATTCGTCGCGGTGCGGCTCCCCAGTCGCTTGCGGTAGTCACGCAGTCCCGGCTTCGCCTCGACCACGGCGAGGCTGGCGGAGGCGGGCGGACCGGTTTCGGGCGCGGCGCTGACGGCCGGTGGCGGTTCGACAGGCTCAGGGTCGCCGAGCAGGAACGGGACCGCGGCAATCGCCACGAGTATCAGCGCGAGCGGCAAGAGCAGGCGACGGTCGCGCAGGTCGTAGTAGAGGTCCGCTACGAAAGCCGGCGGTTTGACGTCAAGGCCCTTCCGCCCGGACCCGCTCAGGCTCGGCCTCTTCAACTTTGGCAGTTTCAGCTGCGGCCCCTTCTTCAGCCAGTTCATGGCACAGCTCCAGTCGTCGTCGCGGCCGGGGTCAGGGATTCGGTCCCCGGAGCGACCGGCGTCGCCCCTCCGGTGACCCCCTCGCCTGGCGGAGTGAGGTAGGTAGTCAGAGCGAAGCTCGCCTGCAGGGCCGGGAAACCAATCTCGGGATCGGCCTCGAGGGCGAAGCCGTCGACCGTGACCAGGCGTCCATCTACACGGACCTCTTCATTGCTCGTCGCGACCAGGGAATCGATGGCCTTGATGAAGTCGGCGATCTGGACGAAGTTGCCGTCGAAGGTGACGGTGTACGGCATCACCGCCAGGCCGGCCGGACCGATCGTGGCGCCCAGCGGCAGAAGGGAAGCGGCAACCTCCGTCGCCGAGACCGGCGTGGCGCTGGCCGCGGGTGGCGCCGCGGCTTCTTCTCCCCCGCTTTCGGCGGACAGCTGGATGTTTCGGAAGATGCCACCGGTTCGGTCGGCGAGTCGGTTCACCTGGACCAGCAGCGAGGCGACGTCATCGTCGCCAGGTACCGCCTTTCCGACCACGACCAGGCGCTGGTACTCGTCGGAGAATTCCTTTCGCGCCGCTTCGCCTTCGGCGATTTCAGCGTTGTGCTGCGCCAGGGAAACTTCCAGCTGCTCGACCTGCGCTACCAGCTTCGTTGCTTCTTCGCGCTTGGGGCTGAGCAGCTGAGTCCAGAAGACGAAGGCCAGCACGGCGAGGGCAACGATCGCGACGATCGCCCGGTTGTTCGAATTCATTTGCAGTTTCATCTCAGCCTTCTTCTTCCGAGCCTTCGGATTCGGAGGTCTCGGTCGGTTCGGCGGTCACTACCGGCGGTTCTTCACCAGAGGCAGATGCCGCGACAGGAGCAGCGTCGAAGGCAACGACGATCGCGAACTTGGCGATGAACTTCTGCGTGCGGCACTCCTCGCCAGACTCGCCACCGCCCCCGCCACCACCGCCTTCGTTGGATCCTTTGTCGGGCAGTTCGGAGGACTGAACCCCGACCCGGGTGACGCCGTCGATGTCTTCAAGCGCGGTGACGAAGCCGGCCACGGCCTCCTGCCCGTTGGCGCAGCCACTCAGTTCCAGCGCCGGCCCCGCCGCAGCGGCGCGCATCGAGGAGGCATCTCCCGTGGACCCACCCTCGACACTGACCCCGGGGGCGGCGGTCGCCGTGAGCCCGACGAGCCAGACGTCGCTGGGCAGGATCAAGGCGAGTTCGCGCATTACCCGCTCCCAATCGAAACGGCTGTCGGCGAGTTCGCTGACCGTCGCCACCCGCTGTTCGCTCATCGCGCGAAATTCGGTGTAGGCGGCGAGGCGCTGGGCCTTGACAGCGGCGGCGGCGTCTTCGTGCTCGAGCTTCGCAACTTCGCCCTCGCGCTCGGAAATCTCATTGTTCACCAGCACCATCGCCACGACCGCGATCAGGACCGCGACGAGCGCACCGACCAGCACGTAGGGCAGCGGACCGGTCCGCAGGGGAGCGCTGCCGCCGCGGCGGTCCTCGGGTGGGATTAGGTTGACTGGGCGCATCTCTACTCCTCCAGCGCCAGGCCGAAGGGGACGGTGAGCCGCGCCGCAGAGGGCTCGTCGAAGCTGCCCAGGGCGGGCGGGCGGGAAACGGAGATTGGCGTGCCCAATCCCGCTTCCATCTGTGCCGAGAGTCCGGCGATTGCGCTGCCGGGTCCGCAGAGGACGATCTGCTCGACCGGCAGTGCCGCTTCCTGGGCGCCGTAGTAGTCAAGCGAGAGGCGCAGCTCGTCGATCAGCGAGGTGACTCCCTCCTCCAAGGCGTTGCGCGCCTCGGCGGCGGTCTCCGGGTCGCCCTCGATCTCCTCCAGTGGGCTCTCCAGCCCGACGTAGGAGAGCCATTGGGCGGTGTGCTCCGGGGCGACGCCGCGGGCGCTCGTGAGCCGAGCCGAGATCGACTCCAGGCCCGCGTAGGAGACGCGGGTGAAGAGGCAGGCTCTGCCGCGCGCCACAGCGAGGTTGGTGACGTCGCCGAGGTTGCAGTAGAGAACCGCGCCGGTTGGCGGCACCTCAGCCCCAGCTTCGGCGGGGGCGCCGGCGCTCGCGCCGGACAGCGCGCGGATCATCGCGAAGGCGGAAAGATCGACGCCAACCGGATCGAGGCCGGCGCGACGGATCGGCTCGATGAAGGAAGCGACCATGTCCCGACGCGCGGCGACGACAACGACGTCGACCTGGGCGGAGCCGCCCTCCGCGGCAGTGACACCGCCGACGACCTGATACTCGAGCACGGCCTGGTCGAGCGGCATCGGCACCTGCTCCTGGGCCTGGAAGCGAACCGCCGCCTCCATTTCCTTCGGATCCTCGATTGCGGGCAACCGCACGGTGCGAACGACGACGCGCTGGTTGCCAATCCCGAGCCTGATGCGCTTCGAAAGCTTGTGCTCGGCGAAGAGCGACTTCAGCGCTGCCGCAAGACGGTCGGCGTCGAGCACCTCGCCCTCGTGAAAGGCACCTGGGTCGAGCGAGCCGATCGCCGAGGCCGTTACCTGCGCAGACCCGTTTGCTGCGACTTCGGTCGCGGCGATGCTGCCCGCCTCGATATCGAGGCCGACGACGGGGCCGGTCTGCTTCTTCGTCAGGGTGAAAGAGGGCACGCCTCCCATGAATCGACAGGAAGGCGCCAAACCTTTCGCCCTGCAACTACTCAGTTATAGGAGAACCTGGACGGACCTACGAGAGCGATCCGGGCTCAGAACGTGCCCAGGTACCAATCGATCAGCTCTTCGCCGGCGAGCAGGCCGACCACGCCGCCGAGGGCCAGAAAGGGACCGAACGGAATCGCCTGCTTGCGCGCGGCGGCTCCGTGGCGGGCGATCATCGCCAGGCCCACCAGAGAGCCCGCGAGCAGCGCGACGAGCAATGCCGGCCCCACGTCGCGGCCCAAAAACAGCCCCATCGTCGCCGCCAGCTTGACGTCGCCGAGGCCCATTCCGCGTGGGTAGGCGAGCGCCGCCGCGAGCAGCAGCCCACCGGCGGCAGCAGCGGCAATCGCCCGCTCCGGCAGGCTTCCCGGATCGGTGATGGCAACGATCGCTACCGCGACGATCGCACCCGCGAGCAGGATCTTGTTGGGGATGATCCGGCGCTCGAGGTCAGTCAGCGTGATCGCCAGCAGCATCGTCACGAAGGCGAGGCCAAGCGCAAGTTGCGCGGCGTCGTCCCATAGAACCAGCGCGGTCGCCGCGTATAGCGCCCCGGCGCTCAGCTCGGTCAGGGGGTAGCGAGCTGCGATCTGGGCGCCGCAGCAACGAGCCCGGCCTCGCAGCAACAGCCAGGAGAAGACCGGGACGTTGTCGTAGGCGGCAATCTGGGCGCCGCAGACGGGACAGTGCGAGCGTCCGCCGACGACGGATTCTCCGCGCGGCAGCCTGTGGGCGACGACGGTGAGGAAGCTGCCGATCAGCAGGCCGCCGAGGAAGAGGAAGATGGTTGTCGTCGCCTGGTCCACTTGATTGCGCCGGTTGAGCTTCGCCCATCCATCGGCGGGGGCGCGAGAGGACTTAGCTACGCAGCGGCGCTCTCAGGGGCCGGGCGGCGCTGCGCCGGTCGTCGCCAGCTGGATACGGCTGTCGAAGGTCGGCGTGTCGTAGCCGAGCTGGAGGGCGCCCGCCGTGTCATCCCCGACGCTCACGGCGAGGCCGAGCCGCGTTCCCGGGGCCAGCGGTAGAGCGCCACCCTCCTCGGCGTAACCGAAGCTCAGCGGCAGCGTGATCTCATCCCATTTCGAGCTCGGCCAGGACTGGGCGAAGTGGCTGAAATGCAGGCTCAGTGGCGGGCCGAGGTTGACGGCAAAAGTGTCTATGACAGAAGTCCCCGTCTGCGACCTGGCAAAGATCCAGGCGCAGATCCGACCCGGGTGCACGGCTTCGCCTACCGTCCGCGTCCAGAGGCTGAGGGTGCCGTCCCCCGTTAGGAGCAGGTCTTGGGTCCCTTCGTGCGAGGGCACCGGCGGCGAGAGCCAGCGATGGATCCTTTTGAAGGCTTCCGGATGGGGATCGGGCTCGGTCGCGACACCGCTGGCAAGGTCGAGTGCGGCAGTCGTCTCGCAATCCTCTCCCGGCAAGAGCTGCAGGCCTTCGTCGATGCCCGACTGGGGCTCGACGTCGGTCGCATAGTCGTATTTGGAGTCCACTTCTTCTTCTGCGGCTACGGGCCAGAGCAGGTCCGGCGCGCCGGGAACGCTTTCAGTCTGCAGACCGTTGCCGCAATCGCCGCGGGTGTTATGGGTCGGGTGATCGCCGTTTTCCGCCGGCGGGGCCAGGCGTTCCGCCGCGTTGCAGGGCGTATCGGTCAGCCACAGCGTCCACGATTCGTTGTCGCTGCCACCAGGGTCCTGCTCGGGCAAGATCACCGGTTCCACTTCGGGATCGACGAACTGCCCCTGGATTTCCTGGTACCGGCGGGTGCCGCCGGAGCCGGTCTGGTCTAGGCGGACGACTACGACTGCGCGCTTCAGGTGCCTGCCATCGGCGCAGAGCGCTGAGGGGCAATTGTCCCAGACGACGTAGCGAGAGACCGTGCCTTTCACACCGCCTACCTGAAAGCCGGTCGGCCCGGGGTCGACCGTGCCTTCTTCGATCGTCTCGCCATCGCTCGTGCCGCCGTTATAGACAAGAGGTTTGAGGCCGGTGCTGTTGCGCCCGGTGTAGAAGAAGCTGACGCTGGCGACGCGCGAGTTGGGGTTGGCGGGGTCCGCGGAGTGGACGGGCAGCGAGGTCAGGGCCAGCTCCTCGTAGGGAACCTGACGCAGTTTCTCGATTTCCTGCTGCAGGAGACTTGAGACGACCTGGCTCTGTTCGGCCCGAAAGACGTTGCGGCTTCCCGCGTCGACGATGCCGAGGACCCCAAGGGCACCGGCGACGAGGATCAGGCCGGCGACCATAACCTCGACGATCGTCATTCCGTCCTCGCGCTTCACGATTCCTCGCTCGGGTTGCGCAACGCCACGCCATCGCTCAGGGTGACCGGCTGGCCACCCGCGGCGAAAGCAAACGAAACGCCGACGTAGGTCGGATTGGCTTTGTCCGGCAGATAGCTGAAGACGTTGTCACTGGTAAGGCCGCTCGCGACCTGTTCAGCCGAGCCCGGGGCGCTGCCGTCCGGCTGGGCGACGACGCGAGTACAGGCGCCGGTTTTGCATTTGTAGGTGACGCGGCAGGGAATCGAGGTGTTCGCCGCCGCACCCCCACAGATGGCCGCCTTGACATAGGTAACGATCGAGAGTTCGGTCTCCGACGGCGTCGTCAACGTTTCCTGGCCCTGGCGCAGCTCCCGAGTGATCCGGTCGACCGTCGTCCGCGCCTGCTGGATCGCCGCAACCTTTGAGGCGGTGCGCGGCTCGCTGCGGATTGCCCCCATGAACATGGTCAGCGCGCCGCCGACCACTACCAAGCCGACTGCAGCGGCAACTAGGAGCTCGATCAGGGTCAGGCCATCCTCCCCGCGGCGGAGTGCTGCTGCCGCTTTCCGCGCCCTCAGCATCGGGCCTCAGCAGCCTTCGTCTGGCACGCTCGCCACCAGCGTCGAGCATTCGACGAAGCGGTAGGGCGTGTAGTGCGCCGCGGTGTCCGGGATCTCGACGCCCGGCAAGGTGAAGGTGCTTGATTTGCTCGCCGACCGGATTTCGGCATTCGAGTTGAGGTGGACGGTCTTGCCGGCAACCGCCCCGCAGAACTTCGTGTTGCTGTCAAAGGTCACATCGGTGCGCGGTGCGTAGATGACGAAGTTCTGAACGCAGGTTTCGTTGACGGTGGTATTGCTGTCGAGCTGAACTTTGGTCTGAAGAGTGTCCGACCCTACGAAGAGGAGCGCGACGGCGGCTGAGTTTCCTGCGGCGGAGGTAATCCGCGTGTTCGAGTCCATGTCCAGCTGAGTGGACGGGGAGGTGTATCCGCACTCTTCAGGCGAATCGAAGTAAATGGTCACGCTCGGACTGGCGACGTAGATAGAGGTGTTGCTGCGCAGGGTCAGCTTGCAGAAGCTGTAGACCGAGCCGGTCAAGGTGAGCGTCGTGTTGCTATCGATGCGCAGCTCTCGCGCGCCGCAGGCTTTAGAGCTTTTTCCCGCGGCCGTGAATCCGTTCCAGCACACGTTTGACGGCTCGCCACTGATCAGGTCCTGCGCGAAGAAGCGTCCGTTGTCGTTGTTGGTTGCGGCGTCTCCCTGGCTGACTGGCGGCAGGGTCAGCTCCTGCTGTGCGTAGGAGCTCGCTTTGGTTTTGCAGAGGGCGTCCGTGTAGTAGCCGGCGTTGGCGCTCGGGTTCAATTTTTTCCCGATGCCTACGCTCGCTGGACCGCATTGCTTGGCATTGCTTTTGAGTTCGATATCGCCATTGGTCGCCGCGCCCGTGTGGATGACCGCGTTGGAGTCGAGGATCATCGTTTCCTGGGAGAGGACCCCCGCGCTGGCAAACGGCCCCGGTCCGCCCGACTCCTCAGTCGGCACCGTGGAGGCCATCACGTCGACCCGCCTCGTCACTCCGTTGACGGTGCCCACCGAGACGATCTCGACGCACTCGATTTCGTTGCCGACCTCGCACTCCTCACCGCTGCCCA
This sequence comes from uncultured Solirubrobacterales bacterium, assembly GCA_963824215.1. GTDB lineage: Bacteria > Actinomycetota > Thermoleophilia > Solirubrobacterales > 70-9 > VRUE01. The sequence continues at coordinate 16,812 of CAWGOE010000002.1, forward strand.
ACCGCGTCCAGTAGGAGACGGCGCCGCCGTTGACCGACATGCCCGTGACCGGACCGCACCATCCCCCCGCCACGACGGGGGTACAAGGCGAAACCCCGCGGTTGTAGTGGAGAAGCGCCTGGTCGACACCCGACTCGGCGACGGCGATGGCCGTCTTGCCACCCTGGTCGCGCACGGTCCCGCTCTGGCCCTGGATCGAGGTCATGATGCCGACGCTGGCGATGCCCATTGCGGCGACGGTCATCAAGAGAACCGTCGGCACGGCGAAGCCCTGCTCGGAAGCGAGTCGGCGACGAAAGCTGCCGAGATCGCCTCGCAGAGCGAACCGGATTACGGCGAAGAATCGAGCGGGGAGAGCCATGCGTTCATTCCTAGATCGAGCAGATCGGGCTTCGGCTTGAACCGATTAGGGCAGATACCCCGACTCGGGCACGAATCCATGGACGTATCGGCCAAACGTCTAGGCCAAAAATGGGTAAAGAAAAGGGCGGGCCCCGGGGGACCCGCCCTTTTCGAAGGTGTGGCCGATCAGATCAGCCACACATAGCTACTGGCTTTACGGTGCTGGATCGTTCGAGGCAGCCCAGTTACCACCCTCGGGACAACCCGCAGTGCCCTGCGCAGCACAGTTGGAGTCGACCAGACCAGCGTCGGTGCGGCTGATCTCAAACCACTGGCCGGCGACATCAGAGTTGACACGCACGGTGTAGGTTTTGACATCGGTGGTCGGTTCTACCAGCGTTGCGTCCGCAAGCGTCGGCTCGATTTTGACCAGATCAGCGGTGCTGGCGCCGTCGTAAGAACCGGCGTGATCGGTGGCGTACGTCTCGATCGCGGTCTGGGCAGTTCGCGCTGCGG
>CAWGOE010000003.1:0-222419 GCA_963824215.1 uncultured Solirubrobacterales bacterium
CTGTTTCACCGACAACTCGGTCGATCGCCGCCACGAGGGGTTCATCCGCCAGTTCTGTCACAGCGTCTTCTTCGCGCGGCATGAGCAGCCGCCAACCCGCAAGGCTCCAGCGTCCGGCCTGCTGGGGCTCGGCAGGTCCCATCGCGCGACCCGGGATGCGGCGCTGACGGCCTGGGTGGAGCGGGTCTGGAACGAACGCCGGCCAACCCGGGTCCTCGCCCTGTGCGCGACAATGGCTCCCTATGCGCTGATGCGTCCCGATCTGCCGGCGCGGCGGGTGCTCGACCGCTCGGACATCGGCGACGACGCTCTGGCCGATGGATGGCGCCCGACGCAGGCGATCTGGCGCTGGCTCCAGACGCGTGAACTGCGGGCCTTGATGCTGCTGGACCAGCACCGGCTGGCTCCCTGGGACGCCAGCCTCCTGAGCTGCGGCCGCGCCGTCGAAAAGCTCCGGGAACTGCTTCCCGAGATCGCCGGCCGCATCCACCACGTGCCTGACGGCATCGATACGATCCGCTTTTCTCCCAGCAGCGGCCGCCTCGCGACGCCTCTGCCATTCAGCGGCCGGACGATCCTGATGGCGGGCCTGATGGACGGGCCGGCGGCCGATCGGCTGGGACACAGAGGCCGATGCCGCACTGCTGGTTCGCCTCCCAGGTGCTGCCGAGGGTCCGGTCCAACGCCCCGGATTGCCGGCTGATCCTGGCGACCAGGGATCTGGCGCCGGCCAAGCCGCATCCGGCGGCTTATCCGGGGGTGACGCTGGCGGCGGGCGTCCAGGACATACGCCCGTGGCTCGCCCATGCCGCCGTCGTGGTGGCACCGTTCCAAAAACCCAATCCGCGCCCCATTCTGGAAGCCATGGCCATGGCCCGGCCGGTCGTGGCGGCTCCGGGCGCGCTTGGCGGCTATCTGGAACAGGTCGAGCGCGATCTGTGGCTGGCGGGGGAGCCGGCGGACTTCGCCCATGCGGTGCTGGCGGCCTTGCACCCACCGCTCGGCACGGCGGTCGGCCGCGCCGCCCGCGCCCGGATACTGGCGAACCACTCGTGGGAAACGGGGTTGGCGCGGCTCGACGCCGTTCTGGAAGGGCGCGGCGTATCCTGTGTGGAGCGGACGAAGCCCATCACGCTTGGGTGATGTTTTGTCGAGCCGGAGCGGCATCCGCTTCCAATGCATATGATGCGAAAGGATCAGCGGCAAGTCGCCGCAGATTCGGCGTAGAGCCGGCCCGCGTTTCGGATAGGCGAAGCATCCGGGAATAAGCCATGCTATAGGCGCGTCAACGGGCGGATGCCCGGTACAGCAACGGGGCAGTCGGCGATCCTGTGGGAGCGGCCGCCCGCCCGAGCGGCCGGCAACACCGACCGGATTAGTGTAGAGGAGGCTTTTGGTGCCAAATAAGCAGTTGCTTCACCTCGTTTTCGGCGGCCAGTTGGTGCGCCCGGATGCGACCGAGTTCGTCGACCCGAACAAGCTTCATATCGTCGGTATCTTCCCCAGCTATGCGGAGGCGTATTCCGCTTGGCGCGGCGCCTCGGCGGCCACCATCGACGACGCGCATATGCGTTATTTCATCGTTCACATGCACCGCTTCCTTGATCCGACCGAGGAAATCCACGGGCACTGATCAAGTGTCGGCGCCTGATCCCGGTGCTGGAAAGAATCGCGCTTGTTTCGATCCATGGCTTATCATTAACCAATACGCAAGACTTCTGCGGATAAGGTTAATGAGCCCTGGCTGAGGGTGAGGCAAGTGTTCCCGACTTATGGGGTGCGGGCGCCGATATCGCGGCGACGCACCCTTTCTTTTCTCCGTCAGCACCCCTCCCACGCGATATGAGAGCCTTTGTCGCGTCGCGTTAGCCGATGTCGCGAATAATTAACCGTATCACGTGTTAGAATTGCTTTTTCTGCGGAAGCTCACGGCAATTAGTAGGTTAACTGGATAGCGGATATGCCCGAACAGGATTGTGAACTTGACCTTCTAAAGGGCATTCCGGAAGGGGAATTGGACGACTTTCTGGCGTGGCGGGGCCGCGTGCGCGGGGCGAACATTTCCGAAAAGACCTTGCTCGCGAGGCTTATTCCGTTGTCCCAGGTTTGGCTGGATTCGGAGCCGCGAGGAGCGATCGCCGCCGATGGCCGTTTCTCACTCGCTCCTCGCATTTCAGCAACGGTTTCCGGACGAAGCGCACTGCGCCCAGTTCCTGCTTGAGCGCCGCTGGCCGGATGGCTTCGTTTGTCCTGGGTGCGGTGGGAAGCGGGGTCACCTGTTGAGGAGCTGCGCAGATACCTATGAGTGTGTTGCCTGCGGCAAGCAGACCTCCGTGACAGCCGGGACAGTGATGCATGCCAAGCTGCCGCTCACGGTTTGGTTCTGGGCGGCACATTTGATGGCAACGCATTCGAACGGTATGTCGGCCCAGCAGCTCAAGCTTCATCGGCTCCTACACCTGGCTGCTGGCGCAGAAGGTCTGGGGATACCAGGGATGTTCTTTCGAGCCGCCGGAAAGGTCCAGGATCCCGACCTTGTTGTTCTGGCCGAAGCCGAGATACGCGCCCCCACCGCTGGTGACCCGCAGAGGCATCTGATTGCCTCCGAAGCGGTTGTTCGTTTCGAGGTCGGCTCCAACGATGTTGTGATCGCCGCCGACCGCTACCCCAAACATTCTCCCGTAGCTGCCGGCATGCGTGATGAAGACCCGCCCCCCGTAGTAGCCGCTGTCGAGTGGATAGAAGCTGTTGTAGGGAAAGGTGAACCCGTCGCCGAGGTCGTTTCCTTCATCGTCGTAGTGGCCGACGGCGCCTGTGTTGCCCCCGCTGGCCACGGTCCAGAAAGTCCCGTCGAAGCCGGGCGAATAGAACCCGCCGACCGGAATCGTGCGGGTCGGCGTGGTCGAGAACGCCGCCTGCGCGGGACCCGCGAACAGCGCGCATCCGAAGGTCGCAACCAAGAACCCAACGGAGACACGTCCTTTCATGCGCATCCCGGGACCCTCTCAGGCCGCGAAAGACCCGTCAAGCGGTAAAAAGTTCCCTTTCCAGTCGGCGGCTGCCGGTCAGAGCCCCATCTGCTTGCCGAGGATCTCCTTCATGATCTCGTCGGTGCCGCCGCCGATCGGGCCGAGGCGGGCGTCGCGGACGGCGCGCTCGATGCCGTACTCGCGCATGTAGCCGTAGCCGCCGTGGATCTGGAGGCACTCGTCGGCGATCTCGAGCACGGCGCGCTGGGTGACGAGCTTGGCCATCGTCACCTCCTGGATGCAGTCCTGGCCCTCGTGGAAGAGGCGCAGGGCGTTGTAGGTGATGGCGCGGGCGGCCTCGGCCTGGGTCGCCATCTCGGCGACCTTGTGGCGGATCGCCTGGAAGTTGCCGATCGGGCGGCCGAAGGCCTCGCGCTCGAGGGCGTAGTCGACCGTGCGCTCGATCAGGCGCTGCATCGCGCCGACGGCGCCGATCGCCATCAGCAGCCGCTCCCAGGCGAAGTTGGCCATGATCAGTTTGAAGCCCTCGTTCTCCTCGCCGAGCAGGTTCTCCGCCGGGCACCTCGACGTCGGTGAAGGCGAGCTCGCCGGTGTCGGAGGAGTGCCAGCCCATCTTCTCCAGCTTCTGCGCCACCTCGTAGCCGGGCATCTCGCGCTCGAGGACGAGGAAGGAGATGCCGTGGTGGCCGCCCTCCTGGGTCGTCTTGCAGGCGCAGACGAGGAAGTCGGCGCGGACGCCGTTGGTGATGAAGGTCTTGGCGCCGTTGACGACGTAGCCGCCGTCGACCTTCTCGGCGAAGGTGGTGATGCCGGCGACGTCGGAGCCGGCGCCGGGCTCGGTGATCCCCAGCGCGCCGATCTTCTCGCCGGCGATCCCCGGCACCAGCCAGCGCTGCTTCTGCTCCTCGGTGCCGAAGTTGAAGATCGGCGGCATCGCGATCGAGGTGTGGGCGTTGAGCCCGGCGGCGACGCCGCCGGAGCCGCCGCGAGCGGGCCAGCTCCTCGACCCAGATCGCGTCGTGCAGGTGGGTGCCGCCCTGGCCGCCGTACTCCTCGGGGAACTTCAGCCCGAGGAAGCCGAGCTCGGCGCAGCGCCCGTAGAGCTCGCGGGGGAATTCGCGCGCCTCCTCCCACTCGTCGACGTTGGGCGCGATCTCCTTGGCGACGAAGCGGCCGACGGTCTCGCGCAGCTCCTCGTGCTCCTCGCCGAAGGGGGGAGGGTGGCGCGGGCGCCGCGTGTCCTTGATGACGGTCATCGTCGCGGGCGCCTCGCTCCAGTCCTCGAGCATCGTGTAGCCGCGGCCGGCGTGGTCGAAGCCGAGCAGGTCGCCCTGCGGGTTCTTCTTGCCGCCGTGGTGGTAGGCGCGGACCTCGGCGATCTTGCCGTCGCGGATCAGGAACCACTCGGTGCCGCGGTCGAGGCGCGTCTCGCCGCTCTCCGGGTCGCGCCAGGTCATCGTCCACTCGATCGCGACCTGGTCGCCCTGCTCGATCGCGTTCTCCAGGTGCCAGTGGCCCTCGATGCTCTCGACCGCGAAGGCCGCGTAGCTTGCCGATCGTCTCGGCCCCCTCGTGCGGGCCGAGACGCGTGTAGTAGTGGACCGCGTCGTCGGTGAAGTGGGCGGCGACCGCCTCGGCGTCGCCGCGTGTTCAGCGCCTCGTAGTAGGAGCGGATGTGGTCGACGTGGGACATCGGACCGGCCGCCAGCCTACAGCCCGTAGCTGCGGCCGATCACCTCGAGCATGATCTCGTCGGTGCCGGCGCCGATCCGGTTGAGGCGGACGTCGCGGTAGGCGCGCTCGATCTCGTACTCCTTCATGTAGCCGTAGCCGCCGTGGATCTGGATGCACTCGTCGGCGACCTCGCAGGCGATCCGCGAGGTGTAGAGCTTGGCCTCGGAGATCTCGCGGACCGGGTACTCGCCGTTGGCGAAGCGCCAGGCGGTCGCGTAGGTGAACTGCTGCGCCGCCTCGATCTTGGTCGCCATCTCGGCGAACTTGTGGCGGATCACCTGGAAGTTGCCGATCGAGCGGCCGAAGGCCTTGCGCTCCTTGGCGTACTCGAGGGTGCGCTCGAACATCCGCTGCGCGCCGGCGACGGCGCCGGCGCAGGCGACCATCCGCTCGCTCTGGAGCTCCCAGGCGATGTGGTAGAAGCCCTTGCCCTCCTCGCCGAGCAGGTTGCTCGACCGGGACCCGCACGTCCTCGAAGGCTGAGTTCGGCCGGTGTCGGAGGCGTGCATCCCCATCTTCTCCAGCTTGCGCGAGACGCTGAAGCCGGGGACCGTCTCGCCGTTCTCGTCGCGCAGGTCGACGACCAGGAGGCTGATCCCGTCGTGCGCTTTCTCGGGGTCGGTCTTGACGACGAGGACGATGAAGTCGGCGCGGGCGCCGTTGGTGATGAACGTCTTCGAGCCGTTGACGACGAATTCGTCGCCGTCGCGGATCGCGCGTGGTGCGGATGCCGGCGACGTCGGAGCCGGCCTCGGGCTCGGTGATCCCGAGGCAGCCGATCTTCTCGCCCTGCGATCGCCGGCGGCAGGTAGCGCTGCTTCAGCTCCTCGGTGCCGAGCAGCTCGATCGGCGGCAGGACCATGTCGGTGTGGACGACGAAGCCCATGTTGAGGCCGCCCGAGCCGGAGTAGCTCATGCACTCGGCGCGGACCAGCGAGTAGTAGTAGTCGCCGCCCTGGCCGCCGTACTCCTCCGGGAAGCAGAGGCCGAGGAAGCCGAGCTCGCCGGCGCGCTTCAGCACCTCGCTCGGCCAGGTGGTCTCCTCCCACTCGTTGCGGTGGGGCCAGAGCTCCTTCTGCACCCAGGCCTGCATCGACTCGCGCAGGTCTTCGTGCTCCTGCGTGAAGATCATGTGCTTGCGCTCGGCGGCGTGGTCGGGCTTGATGACGTTGGAGCCGTTGGTCGTCGCGGTCGCCACTGGTGTCTCTCCTCGTTCGCGAGTTTCGCGGCGGCGTGCGCCGCCGTCCCATAAGGGCGAGTGGACAGTAGCACTTCCTACTTTCAACAGGCCGGCGCCTATACTGACGCCTCGATGAGGCTTCGAGTCGCACTCACCGTGGCGATCGCCGCCGCGCTCCTCGTCCTCCTGCTCGGCGGGGCCGGCGCGGGGGCCGCCGTCAGGCTGCGGCGGCAGGAGCGTGACGATGGCCGGCACCGCAGGGCGAACGACAGGCTCGAGGGGCACGAAGAGGCCCGACGTGATCGAAGCCGGAGACGGGCGACACGACGCTCGGATGCCAGCGACGCTCTGCGGCGGGCAACGACCACGATCTGCGGCGGCGAAGGCAGCGACCGCATCGACGTGGACGGCGGCGACGGCAAGACGACCGCGATCTTCGGCAGAGAGCTCGGCGGCGACACCATCCTCGACGAGAATCGACGGCGACGGGACCGTCGACGGCGGCGAGGACGACGACACGATCATCGGTGGCTGTCGGCAACGACACGGGCGAAGGCGGCCCCGGCAACGACACGATCGGCGGCGGGACCGGCTTCGACACCCTGGTCGGAGGCGGCCGGCGACGACGCGCTCGAGCCCGAGAAGGGGCCACGACGTGGTCGACGGCGGCCCCGGCAGCGACACCGCCGTCTACAGCGCACGAACCGGCTGCCGTGATCGTCGACCTCGCCAAGAACAGCACGATTAAGGCGCAGCGGGCCGCGACAACCTGCCCGTCGATCGAGAACCTGATCGGCTCCCGCTTCGACGACGCGCTCTATGGCGATTCCGCACCGAACGTGCTGAGGGGCGGCCCGGGCAGAGACAGGCTCGTCGGCCGCGGCGGCGGCGACGCGCTCCGGCAGTAAGTAGAACGTTCTACTTCTCATTCGGCTATGGTGCCGGCCGATGGGCTACGAGCTGGTCAAGCTACGAGGTCGCCGACGGCGTCGCCACGGTGACGCTGAACAACCCGGAGAAGCGCAACATGCTCTCCGGGCAGATGCTGGCCGAGCTGGTCGACGCGATGAAGACGGCGCGCGACGACGAGGACGTGCGGGCGGTCGTCCTCACCGGCGCCGGCGACAAGGTCTTCTGCGCCGGCGCCGACCTCGGCGGCTTCGCCGCCGACGTGCCGCTGGTCGCCGAAACACTTCGCCTCCGACCTCTTCCTCGAGTTCTTCCGGCTGATGCCGCGGCTCGGCAAGCCCTCGCTCTGCGCCGCCAACGGCCACGTGCTCGCCGGCGGGATGGGCCTCGCCCTCTCCTGCGACCTGCTGATCGCCAAAGAGGGGGCGACCTTCGGCACGCCGGAGATCAACGTCGGCGCCTTCCCCTACATGATCATGGCGATCATCTACCGCAACGTCCCGCGCAAGAAGGTCAACGAGATGATGCTGCTGGGCGAGCGGCTGAGCGCCGAGCAGGCGGTCGAGTACGGGCTCGCCAACAAGGTCGTGCCGGCCGGCGAGTTCGACGCCGCGGTCGCCGAGTGGGCGGGCAAGCTCGCCTCCAAGAGCCCGGTGCTGATGCGCCTCGGCCACGACGCGATGTACCGCCAGCAGGACATGGCGGTCGACGACGCGCTCGAGTACCTGCGCTCGCAGCTCTCGCTCACCTTCTCGACCGAGGACATCGTCGAGGGCGTCACCGCATTCTTCGAGAAGCGCGAGCCGCAGTGGAAAGGGAGGTAGGGATGGGGAGCACCGAGCACGAAGAGCAAGCGAAGAACCTCCTGCCGGGAACGGCGCCGCTGGACGAGCTCACCGAGCAGCTGCACGAGCGCCGCGAGAAGGCGAAGCTGGGCGGCGGCGAGGAGAAGATCGCCAAGCAGCACGAGCGCGGCAAGCTGACCGCGCGCGAGCGGCATCGACCTGCTCGTCGACGAGGGCACCTTCGTCGAGATGGGCATCCACGGCCGCCCGCACTTCGCCCAGCGGGCGATGGACGGCGTCGAGGCGCCCGCCGACGGCGTGATCACCGGCTGGGGCGACGTCGACGGCCGCCCCTGCTGCATCGCCGCCTACGACTTCACCGTGATGGCCGGCTCGATGGGGATGACCGGCGAGCTCAAGGTCACCCGCCTGCGGGAGATGGCGCTCTCCAAGCGGATGCCGTTCATCTGGCTGCTCGACTCGGCCGGCGCCCGCATCCAGGAGGCGGCCGGCTCGCTCTTCGCCGGCTCCGGCCACCTCTTCCGCGAGGAGGTCGAAATGTCGGGCGTGATCCCGATGGTCGCGGCGATGATGGGCCCCTGCGCCGCCGGCACCGCCTACATCCCGGCGCTCTCGGACTTCGTGCCGATGGTCTCCGGCCAGGGCGCGATGGCGCTCGCCGGCCCGCACCTGACCAAAGCCGTCACCGGCGAGGACATCTCGATGGAGGAGCTGGGCGGGGCCAAGGTCCACTGCCGCAAATCGGGCGTGGGGGACCTCGAGGTGAAGGACGACGAGGAATGCATCGCCAAGGTCAAGCAGTACCTCTCCTACTTCCCCTCCGACTGCGAGCAGAAGCCGCCGATCGTGCCGACGAGCGATCCCGACGACCGCACCTCGGACAAGCTGCTGGAGATCGTCCCCGAGTCCTCGCGCCAGCCCTACGACATGTACGACGTGATTGCGCGAGATCGTCGACGATGGCGAGTGGTTCGACATCAAGCCGAAGTTCGCCAAGACGCTGATCACCTGCTTCGCCCGCTTCGGCGGCCAGCCGGTAGGGATCGTCGCCAACCAGCCCAAGCAGCTGGCCGGCATCCTCGACAACGACTCAGCCGACAAGGCCGCCCGCTTCATCAACCTCTGCGACGCCTTCAACGTGCCGCTCGTCTTCCTCCAGGACGTGCCCGGCTTCATGGTCGGCGCCAAAGTCGAGCACGCCGGGATCATTCGCCACGGGGCAAAGATGCTCTACGCGGTCAGCCGCGCCACGGTGCCGAAGGTGACGGTGATCGTGCGCAAGGCCTACGGCGCCGGCTACTACGTGATGTGTGGCAAGGCCTATGAGCCCGACCTGATCGTCGCCTGGCCCGGGGCTGAGATCTCGGTGATGGGTGCCGAGGGAGCGGTCGAAATCATCGGCCGCTCGGCGATCGAGGCCTCTGAGGACCCGGAGGCCACCCGCGAGGCGATGTTGAACGCGGTCCGCGAGCAGATCGACCCCTACATCGCTGCCGGCAACGCGGTCATAGACGACATCATCGACCCAAGGGAAACGCGGACGGTCATCACCCGGGCGTTGCGAATGGCGTCAAGCAAGCATGTCGATAAGCCGAAGAAAAAGCATGGGGTGATGCCCGTATGAGCGCGGACGCTGCAAACCGGCGCATCTCGGCCTCCTCAGTCGCTCGGATCGGGTCACGCACTAGAGAGTGCGCTCCCCTCACCTCGCTCCCTGCGTCCACCGACCTGCTTGGTTTTCGCGCCCGTGCGAGGGACGGCTCATGAGTTCCTTCAGCGACCCAGTCGTAATTTCTTGTTCCATCAGCGGCGTGATCGCCAATCGCGACCAGTGCCCGGCGATCCCCTACACGCCGGAGGAGTACGCGGCGGAGGCGCGGCGGGCGGTCGACGAGGGCGCCTCGCAGATCCACATCCACGCCCGCAAGCCCGATGGCACGCCCTCTTACGAGGTCGAGGACTTCAAGGCGATCACCGAGGCGATCCTGGCTGAGGTCGGCGACGTGATCATCAACTACTCGACCGGCGCGATCGGCATCCCGATCGAGAAGCGGATCGAGTACCTGCGCGAGTGCAAGCCCGACGTCGCCGCGCTCAACATGAGCTCGATGAACTACGCCAAGTACAGCTCGCGGCGCAAGGACTTCGTCTTCAAGGCGGTCTTCGAGAACAGCTTCGACACGATCATCGAGTTCCTCACCGCGATGCGCGACCTCGGGATCAAGCCCGAGCACGAGTGCTTCGACGCCGGCCACGTCGCCAACCTCGACCCGCTGATCGACATGGGCCTGCTGGAGCGGACGCCGCTGCAGATCTCACTGGTGATGGGAGTCAACGGCGGCATCCGCCCAACTCCGCGCAACGTCGGCTTCATGGCGGACCAGATCCCCGGCGGCGCCGAGGGCGAGAACCAGTGGCAGGTGATCGGGATCTCGCGCGACCAGTGGAAACTGCTCGGCGCCTCGCTGGTCCTGGGCGGCAACGTCCGCGCCGGGGTCGAGGACAACCTCTACCTGCCGAACGGCGAGATGACCAAGTCGAACGGCGAACTGATCGCCAAGGCACGCCAGATGGCCGAGGACGTCGGCCGCCGCGCCGCCAGCGTCGCCGAGGCTCGCGAGCTGCTGGGGGTTCCCAAGCGTGAGCGATCTGCCGCTTAGCGACGTAAAGGTCCTCGACCTGACCCGGCTCTTGCCCGGCGGCTTCTGCTCGCTGCTGTTGGCCGACCTCGGCGCCGAGGTGCTGAAGGTCGAGGACACCGGCATGGGTGACTACATCCGCTGGGCGCCGCCCTACTACGGCGACGAGGATCAGCAGGAGCTGGGCACCCGTTCCTCGCTCTATTTGGCGCTGAACCGCGGCAAGCGCTCGGTCCGCCTCGACCTCAAGAGCGACGCCGGCCGTGAGGCTCTGCTGCGTCTGGTCGAGCAATACGACGTCGTGCTCGACGGCTTCCGCCCCGGCGTCCTCGACCGTCTCGGGGTTGGCTACGAGCGCATGCGCGAGGCCAACCCGGCGATCGTCTTCTGCGCGATCACCGGCTACGGCCAGGACGGCCCCTACGCGCAGCGCGCCGGCCACGACATGAACTACCTCGGCCTGGTTGGGCTGCTCGGCCTGACCGGCGCCAAGAACGGACCGCCGGTGCAGTCGGGCGGCCAGATCGCCGACCTCGGCGGCGGCGCCCTGATGGCCGCCTTCGGCGTGATGGCGGCGCTGCACGAGCGCCGCCGCTCCGGCGAGGGCCAGATGGTCGACATCTCGATGGCCGACGGGGCGCTCTCCTGGCTGGCGCTCGTCGCCGGCCGCTATTTCTGCGACGGGGAGGCGCCGCGGCGCGGTGAGCAGCAGCTCGCCGGCGGTCTGCTCTGTTACCTCCCATATGAGGCGGCCGACGGCTGGGTTACCTGTGGCGCCCTGGAGCCGAAGTTCTGGGCCGCCTTTTGTAACGGCGTCGAGCGCCCCGACCTAATCGAGGTGCAATTCGAGGCGCCCGGCTCAGACGCCTGGCAGAAGGTGGCCGAGGTCTTCCGCTCGCGCACCCGCGACGAGTGGCTCGCCTTCAACGACGAGCACGACTGCTGCATCGAGCCGGTCCTCGACATCGGCGAGGCGCTTGACTCTGAGCTGGTCCGCGCGCGTGAGATGGTGACCGCAATTGAGCAGCCAGGCCTGGGCGAGGTGCGCCAGCTCGGCGTGCCGGTGAAGATGAGCCGTACCCCGGGCGACCCGACCCGGCCGGCGCCCGCCTTCGGCGAGCACACCGATGAGGTTCTGCGCGAGGCTGGCTACTCGGCCGAGGAGATCGCGGCGATGGTGGAGTCCGGCGCGGCCGCCGGCCCCAGCGCTGACGCTGCAACGACCTTTAGGGCGTAGCTGCGATGGCGGCGAGACCCGAGACCGCGACCGCCGAGGGCGAGCTGCTGAAGATCGGCGAGCTGGCCGAGGCTTCCGGCGTGCCTGTACCGACGATTAAGCACTACCTGCGCGAGGGTCTCCTGCCCGAGCCGGTGAAGACGAGCCGCAACATGGCCTACTACCCGCCCGAGTTCGTTGACCGGATCAGGCTGATCAAGCAGTTGCAGGAGGAGCGCTTCATGCCGTTGAAGGCGATCAAGTCGGTGCTCGACGAGGATCCCGAGCGGGCTCGCGCCATGGTCGAGCTCGAGGACCGCATCCTCGAGCGCGCCCTGGGAGGCGAGCGCACCCGCACCAGTGCCGCCGAGGTACGCGAGCGCTACGGCGTCCCCAAGGACGTGCTCGACCGGCTCGAGCAGATCGAGGTGCTCAGTCCCAACAGTCGCGGCTACTCACCCTCGGACATCAAGATCATTGAGGCGATTAGCCGCTTCCGCGCCGGCGGCTATGACGAGGAGATCGGCTTCACCGTCTACGACACCCTGCGCTACAAGAAAGCGCTCGAAGAGTTGGTCAGCCAGGAGGTCGAGATGGTGATGGACCGCCTCGCCGGCGAGGTCGCACCCGAGCGCGTGGTCGAGATGCTCGAATCCGGCTCCCAGCCTCTGCAGGACCTGATCGCGGCCCTGCACACCAAGCTGCTCGTCGCCGAGTTAGAGCGCCACCGCGCCAGCCGCCCGTAGTTCAGCCAAGCCCTGCTCATGGCTGACGATTGGCTTGTAGCCAAGCTCTGAGCGCGCCTTGGCGATATCGATCGTGCACTCCTGGGTGAGGAGCCAGGAGCGAAAGGTGGTCATCGGCGGGTCGCTCTTTAGCGGCAGGACTTTCCAGACCGTCTCGGCGACGCGCGCCATCGGCGCCGCCGTCCAGGCGGGGACGCTGCGGCCGGGCGGCTCGACGCCTTGCGTTTGCAGCAGCGCAGTGACGAACTTGCGGAAGACGACCGGTTCGCCGTCGGTGACGAAATAAGCCTCTCCGGGCCGACCTTTCTCCGCTGCCAGGACCAGCCCCTCGACGACGTTGTCGACGTGGGTCGTGTCGGTGACGTTGCGGCCGCCGCCGATCCAGGCCCATTTGCCCGCTTCGACCGTCGCGACCATCTCCGGCAGCAGCGTCGTGTCGCCCTTGCCCCAGACGAAGCGCGGCCGCACCGCGACCGTCTCGAAGTCCTCGCGGTTGGCGTCCCGCACCGCCTGCTCCGCCCGCGCCTTGGTCGCCGGGTAGGGCGCCCGGGAATCCGGCCGCAACGGCGCCGTCTCGTCGACGTTGACCAGTGGCTCACCAGCCATCAGCGCGGCCTCGGTTCCGCAGTGAACGAAGCGCCGCACGCCTGCCTCGGCGCAGGCGGCGAGCACGTTGCGCGTGCCATCGACGTTGCCCCGTTCGAAGTCCACCCAGTCACCCCACTCGCCGAGGTGAGCGGCGAGGTGGAAGGCGACCTCGGTGCCGTTTGCCGCCGACGCGAGCGAGGAGCGATCGCCGATGTCGCCGCGCACCGGCTCGGCGCCCAGCTCGGCGACACGCTGCGCCGCGGCCTCGGAGCGGGCGAGGGCTCGCACGCGGTGCCCTTCGCCGACCAGGCGCTCAACCAGCCGCCCGCCGATGAATCCCGACCCCCCGGTGACGAAAGCCACGCTGCTCATTGGGCGATGGTAGTCGCCAGACAGACCTCGAAACGCCGCGTGGTTGAGGTTTGCACCGCTATGCGACTCAAACCTCGACCGCACTAGGGTGCAGCCATGAAGTCCGTGCTGGTTACCGGAGCGTCGACGGGAATCGGACGATCCACCGCGCTGCGGTTGGATCGCAGCGGCTGGCGCGTGTTTGCCGGTGTGCGCAAGGAGGGCGATGCGGCCTCGCTGCGCGAGGCCGCATCGGATCGACTCGAGCCGCTGATGCTCGATGTCACCGACGCCAGTCAGATTGCCGCTGCGGCTGAGCGGATCGGCGAGGCGGTGGGGGGCGACGGCCTCGACGGGCTCGTCAACAACGCCGGCATCGCCGTGCCCGGCCCACTGGAGACGCTGCCAATCGATGACTTCAAGCGCCAGATCGACGTCAACCTGAGCGCCCAGGTCGCGGTGACGCAGGCGATGCTGCCGGCGATCCGCAGGGCCAGCGGCCGCATCGTCTTCATCACCTCGATCGGCGGCTTGATGGCCTTCCCGATGTTTGGCGCCTACCACGCGGCCAAGTTCGGGCTCGAGGCCGTCGGCGACGTCTTCCGCCAGGAGCTGCGGCCCTGGGGTATCTCGGTCTCGGTGGTCGAGCCCGGTTCGATCGCGACGCCGATATGGGAACGGGGCGAAGCGGAAGTCGACGCGATCGCCGACCGCGCCGGCGACGGCCATAGGGATCTCTACGGCGAGGCGATCGACGCTTACCGCGAGGTGGCGCGGAAGACCGGCGAGCGTGGGATCCCACCCGAGAAGGTCGCGGCCAGGGTCGAGCACGCGCTGAGCGCTCGCCGTCCCCGCGTCCGCTACCTCGTCGGCGCCGACGCCCGCGGCCAAGCCTTCGCCTCCCGCGTCCTCCCCGACCGCTTCGTCGACTGGCTGGTCGCCCGCGCGACGGGGATGTAGCGGGCGTAGCCGACATTCACCCCACTCCAGTGGGGTGAATGTCGGAAGCGCTCGCTAACGCGCGGCGGTTCCGAGCGCCTCGCGCTCCGCTTCGATCGCGTCCAGCACCGTCATCGCTCTGGTCTCTGCGGCGACAGCCGCCGCCTCGTCGAGGGTCTCGCGAGCGCCCTCCGCCCCGGCCGCGGTACGGGCACGAGCCAGCGCCAGCAGTGCCAAGGGCAGCGACCAGCGCAGTTCTCGCTTGCGGGCGATCTCGGCTGCCCACGCGGCGATCTCGGCTGCCTCCTCGGCTCTGCCGACTCCGGTCAGTGCCTCGGCGCGGACCGCCGCACGCCAGGCCTCCTGCTCGTCGCCGCCGCCGGCGGCTTCGCGGTGCAGGCGCTCGGCCTCTTCGAAGGACTCCAGCGCCCCGTCGTAGTTCTCCGCCGCGAGCTGCGCGGTGCCGAGGTTGCCGAGTGCCAGGCTGCGCGAGAAGACGTCGCCGAGGCGCTCCGTCAGCTCGCAGTTACGCCGCCCGATCGCAACTGCCGCCTCGGGGTTGCCCTGCATCGCGAGGAGCATCGCCTTCGAGCCGCGGGTCCAGCTCGCCGTCTCGGGATCGCCCTGCTCCTCGGCGATCTGCAGCGACCTCTCCAGCAGCTTTTCGCACTGTTCGAGCTCGCCGCGCTCGCGGCAGACCATCGCTTTCGCCCATAACGCCAAGGCGACGGGGCAGCCGACGATGATCCCAGCGCCTGCCCCATGGTCGTCCCCGGCGAGCGCGAGGATCTCATCGGCGGCTCGGTCGAAGGTCTCGAAGTCCGCCGCGCAGAGGTAGGCGTAGGCGCCGGCGGCGCGGATCGCGACGCGCAGGTAGTCATCGCCCGATTCGTCCGCCAGCCGGTTCGCCTCTTCGACCCCGGCGATCCAATCCGCGGTCGTCTGCTCGAGCCCCGGCCGGGCTGAGCGCAGCATCTGCAGTAGGGCGAGCGAGCGCAGGTCCCCGATTCGCGTCGCGATCTCCTCGGCCTCGGCCTCGAGCCGCGCCACCTCATCCCGCTCCATACCGAGGCGCCAGGCGTAGTCGAGCTGGAGCAGGCGCGAGGTGAGGGCCAACGCGTCGGTCTCGGGGCTCGGGTCCAGCCCGGCGACCAGCTCGGTGACCGAGCGCCACAGCCGCAGCGCGTCGTTGGGCCGACTGTTCCCGGCCCAGTGCGCGGCGCGGGCCGCCCAGCGGGCGGCCTCCAGCGTCTCGCCGCCTTCCTCCAGGTGATTGGCGATCAGCGCCGCCAGCTCCTCGTGCCGATCGGGATTTAGCGCGATCATCGCCCGGGCGACGGCGGCGTGGGTTGACGCCCGCTGCTCGGCCAGCTGCGTGCCGTAAGCGACCTCGCGGGTCAGCGGGTGGCGGAAGGCGAGGACCCGTTCCGGGTAGAGCTCCAGCTCGTAGAGGAACCCGGCATCGATCAGCTCGCGCAGAGCGCCCTCGCCCTCCGGGCCGTCGTCGGTGCCGCCGATAAGCGCCAGCGATCGCTCGCCGATCTCCTTACCCGCCACGGAGGCCGCCTGCAGAAGGCGCTTTGCCTCGGGACCGAGCCGGTCGATGCGCGCCGCCAGCACGGTCTGCACGGTTGCCGGCACCCGGGCGTCCTCGATCGGGCCGATGAGCCGGTAGGCGCCGCGCTCGCCCTCGAGATAGCCGCTCTCGGCGAGCTCGCGCACGATCTCCTCGATGAAGAACGGATTGCCATCGGTGCGCTCGTGGATCAGCTCACCGAGGCCGTCCAGGGATGGGTCGTCGCCGGCGAGGTCGCGCAGCAGCTCTTCGCTGCTCTCCTGGCCGAGCGGTTCGAGCGAGATTGAGTGATAGTCGGGCGGACCGGCCCACGGCGACTCGTATTCGGGACGGAAGTTGACGATCGCCAAGGTCTGCGTGCCCTCGACCGAGCCCAGCAGCTCGCCCAGCAGCCCCTCACTTGCCTCGTCGATCCAGTGCAGGTCCTCGATGACCGTGACGATCGGGTCGCGGCGCCGGGGCGCCTGAATCAGCTTGCAGACGACCCCGCGCAGCGCTCGGTGGCGTGCCTCGGCGCTCAGTTGCGGGAGGGGGTGGTCGGGGTCCGGCACGCCAAGGAAGTCGAAGAGCAGCGGCAGGTCGTCGGCGAGGGCGGGATCAAGCAGCAGCGCCCGGCCGGCGATCTTCTCACGCACGATCCGCTCCGGGTCGCCGTCGGCGATGCCGAAGTAGGAGCGCAGCATCTGCAGCACCGGCATGAAGGGAATCTGGCGCCCGTGCGCCTGCGCCTGGGCCTCGAAGACCTCGATGCCATCGGCTCGGGCGCGCTCGGCGAACTCGTGGCAGAGGCGGCTCTTGCCGATGCCGGGCTCAGCGACGATCCCGACCGCGGCGCCCTCGCCGGCCTTCGCGCGCTCCAGCGCCCCCGTGAGCACCGCCATCTCCTCCTCGCGGCCAACAAAGCGGGAAAAGCCGCGCTCGCGCGAGAGGTCGAGCCGGGAGCGAGCCGTGCCGACACCGGCCAGCTCAAAGACCCCGATTGGTTTGCTCGCCCCCTTGATCTCGAACTCGCCCAGGTCCTCGAGCTCGAAGAAACCGTGAGCGAGCTCTGCTGCGGCCTCGGTCAGATACGCCTTGCCGGGCTCGGCCAGTGCCTCCATGCGCTGCGCGAGCCCGACCGTGTGGCCGATCGCGGTGTAGCCGCCCTCCTCACCGCTGCCGATCGCGCCCGCCACCACCTCGCCGGAGTTGATCCCGATTCGAGCGGAGAAGTTGAGGCTGTGTGCGCGGCGCAGCTCGGCCGCGTACTCGGCGATGTCGTCGAGCATCCGCAGCGCCGCGAAGCAGGCGCGGCGGGCATGGTCCTCGTGGGCGATCGGGGCGCCAAAGACGGCCATGATGCCGTCGCCGGTGAATTTGTCGACCGTGCCCTCGAAGCGCCGCACCTCCTCGGCGAGGATCGAGAAGAAGCCCTGCATGATCTCCCGCCACTGCTCGGGGTCGTGCTGCTCGGCAAGGTCCATCGAGCCTTGGACGTCGGCGAAGAGGACGGTGACCTGCTTGCGCTCACCATCGGGCTCGATGCGATTCCCACTGGTCACGTAATCCCAATCGTACGCCCCGATCACACCTATACTGGCCCGACCGAAACCGATTGACTGGTCAGTCAGCCAACATGGAGAGGGTCAAAGTGCGTGTAGCGGCGGTACAGCTCAACTCGAACGGGGACAAGGCGAGGAACCTTGCCGCTGCCGAGCGCCTGGTGCGCGCGGCAGGCGCCGAGGGCGCCGAGTTCGTCGCCCTGCCGGAGAAGTGGAATCTGCTTGCTTCGGGCGAGCAGATGGCCGCCGGCGCTGAGTCGCTCGATGGCCCGAGCCTCAGCGCGGCTCGCTCATGGGCGCGCGAGCTGGGCATCCATCTGCTCGCCGGCAGCATCGCCGAGCGGGGAGATGAGAAGGCGTTCAACACGTCAGTGCTGATCGGGCCCGACGGCGATGATCTCGCCAGCTACCGCAAGATCCACATGTTCGACGTCGAAGCCGGTGGTGTCGCCTACCGCGAGTCCGAGCACGAGCAACCCGGCGAAGAGATCGTCGCAGCGACGATGAACGACTTCGAGCTCGGATTGACCGTCTGTTACGACCTTCGCTTCCCCGAGCTCTACCGGATCCTCGCCGTGCGGGGCGCCCGCCTGATCGCCGTCCCGTCCGCATTCACCACCGCTACCGGCCGCGATCACTGGCGGGTCCTGTTGCGTGCACGCGCGATCGAGAACCAGGTCTTCGTCATCGCCCCCAACCAGTTCGGTGAGGCACCGCCCCACTACAGCTCCTTCGGGCACTCGGCGATCGTCGACCCCTGGGGCGTCGAGCTCGCCGTCGCGCCCGACGAGGAGTGCTTCGTCGCCGCCGAGCTCGACCTCGCCGCCCAGGAGCGGACCCGCGAGGAGCTGCCCTCGCTCGCCAACCGCCGCCCCCAGGCCTATCAGTGGCCACAGCTTCTGGAGGTGCACGCCTGATGGCATCCAAAGCTCCGCCGATCGACAAGCGCCGTCAGATCCTCGACGCGGCAATTCGCGTCTTCGCCCGCCAGGGCTTCCACTCGACTCGCGTCGCCGATATCGCCGACGAGGCGGGGGTCGCCTACGGTCTCGTCTATCACTACTTCAAGTCCAAGGACGAGGTCCTCAACGAGCTCTTCACTGAGCGCTGGTCGCTGCTCCTAGCCGCGGTCGAGGAGGCCGACGGCAGCGAGGCGAGCCCGCGGGCCAAGCTGGAGGCAGTTGCCGGATTCATCGTCGATTCCTACCGCTACGACCCGGAGCTGATGAAGGTGATCATCGTCGAGGTCACTCGCGCCGCCAACTCCTTCGGCCGCACCCATCTGCCCGAGATTCGCCGTGCTTATGACTCGATTGCCAAGATCGTCGCCGACGGCCAGGAGGTCGGCGCCTTCCGTCGCGACATCGACCCGACCTTCGCCTCGATGTCCTTCTACGGCGCGATCGAGCAGCTGCTCTCCGGCTGGATCTTCGACGTGATCCCCGCCTCCGACACCGACTTCGAGCAAGCAAAGACTCTTGTCACGGCGACGATCTGCGACGGTCTCGAGCCGCGATAGGTAAGGTCGGCGGCGATGGACAACGACATCGTCAAACGACTCGTCTGGAGCGGCATGCTCGCTGGGGTTGGTGCGCTGGCCAGTGTCATTGCTGCAAGGGCGGCGGGGATCCTCTACCGGCAGCTCTTCAACGAGGATCCGCCGGAGTAGCGTCCGTGGTCGACGATCCGACTCAGACTCCTCCTCCGTCGCCACCGGTCTCCGACGATCGCTCCGTTTCCGAGCTGGTCTTCGACGTCTCCGAACGCGCTTCTTCACTGGTACGCGAGGAGATCGAGCTCGCCAAGGCGGAGGTCTCAGAGAAAGTCACCAAGCTCCTGCGCGGTTCGGTCGTCGGCATCGCCGCCGGCACCTTCGCCTTCCTCGCGCTGATCTTGATCATGCACGGGGTGGCATGGCTGCTGGCAGAAGAGCTCTTCGACGGCAACGTCTGGCCGGGCTACTTCGTCGAGGCGGCGCTCTTCCTCCTGGTCGCCGCCGCTGCGGGGCTTTTCGCCTATCGATCGCTGCAGGCCGGCGCCCCGCCGGTGCCCGAGCAGGCGATCGAAGAGGCGAAGCAGATCAAGAGCACGCTGGAAGGTGAACCCGACGCCGCGTCGGTCGCAAGCGCGGCCCCCACCGTGGAGGCACCGAAATGAACACCGGAGCACCAGGCCGCACCCCCGCCGAGATCCGCCGCGACATCGATCTGCAGCGGCAGGACCTCGGCCGTTCGGTCGAAGCTCTACGCGGTCGTGTCGCCGAGCTGACCGACTGGCGCCGCCAGGTGCGCGAGCACCGCAGCCAGCTGATCGTCGGCGCTGCTGTAGCGGGTTTTGCTCTCGGCGGCCTGATGATGCTCCGCCGCCGCAAGTAGTCGCAGCGGGCTTAGCTCAAGACCGACTTCGAGACGCTGCCGATACCAAGCAGCCCTGGCCCTACATGGGCGCCGAGGACGGCGCCGATCTCCGAGACGAAGGCCGGCTCGCAGCCGAAGATCTCGCGACCGTCGTCGACTAAGCCGGCGGCGGTCTCATCGTCCTGGATGTGCTGGACGACCCAGGCGTCGAGACCCGAGTCGTGGCGCTCGCGGGCGTAGTCGCGCAAGCGCTCGATTGAGCGGGCGCGAGTGCGGACCCGCTCGACCGGGGTGATCTCCTCCTCCAGAGTCAGGATCGGCTTGATCTTCAGCGCCGAGCCGATGAAGGCGCTGGCGCCGCCGATCCGCCCGCCGCGCCGCAGGTACTCGAGGGTGTCGATCGCGAACCACATCTTCAGCTCCTCGCGGGTCTGCTGGGCGCGGGCGAGAGTCGCCTCGGCATCGTCGCCGGACGCGGCGGCTGCGGCCGCTCCAAGCGCGCAGAGTCCCATCCCCCCTGCGGCAGAGCGGGAATCGAAGACCGTGATTTGCTCGCCCCCCTTGCCCTCGTCGATGAGGCGCTGGCGGGCCTGGTTGGCGGCCTCGCAGGTGCCGGAGATTCCGGCCGAGATATGGACGGAGACGATCTCGCGGTTGGCCTCGAGCAGCGGCTCGTAGACGGTGAGGAAGTCGCCGACCGAGGGCTGGGAGGTCGTCGCGCCTCCCTCTGAAGCGCGCAGGCGCTCGAAAAAGCCGCTGTAGTCCTCGACCTCCATCTCGCGCTGCTGCTCGCCGTCGATCGAGACGTAGAGGCTGACCACCTGGATATCGCGTTCGGCAAGGAGGTCGAGAGGAAGGTAGGCCGTGCTGTCGCAGACGACGGCGGTTGGAGCGGTCGGGGTCAAGAACGCCGATTCTCGCAGACCTCTCGCTACACTTAATGAAGTGACTGAGGCGACCACCGACAGCACACACGAGGCGATCACCCTCACCGACAAGGCGGCCGAGAAGATCGGCGAGCTGCTGGGCGGTCAGGGCGATGCCGAGGATCAGGCGCTGCGCGTCGCGGTCCGCGGCGGCGGTTGCTCGGGGTTCCAGTACGCGCTTGCCTTTGACCAGGCCAAGGAGGACGATCATCTCTTCGAGGTAGACGGCGTCGCCGTCGTCGTCGACAAGGTCAGCATGCAGTTCGTCTTCGGCTCAGAGGTGGATTACGTCGAAGGTCTGCAGGGCGCCGGATTCCAGGTCAACAACCCGAACGTGGTTGCGGCCTGCGGATGCGGTTCGTCTTTCCAAGTAAAAGACGACGCGCCCGAGACCGCCGCGGTCTAGTCCGCCAGCGAGCTATTCGATCTGCAGCGGCGGCGATTGCGCCGGTGGCGACTCTGCTGCCGCGGCGGCCTGCGGGGCCTCGGCCGGTTGCTCGACTCCGAGCGCCTCGGCCAGCTCGCCGGAGGCGAACATCTCCTCGACGATGTCGGCGCCGCCGAGCAGCTCGCCGTTGACGTAGAGCTGGGGAAAGGTCTGCCAGTCGGAGATCTCGGTGGTCACCTCGCGCAGCGGTTGTAGCGCGGGGAGGACGTCGATGGCGCCGTACTCGACGTCCATCGTGTCGAGCACCTGGACGACGCGCATCGAGAAGCCGCAGCGCGGCATCTCCGGCGTCCCTTTCATGAAGAGCAGCACCGGGTTGGCGGCGATCAGCTCCTCGACTTTCTCCTTCAGCTGCGGATCGGCCATGGCCACAGACTAGCTATCCCGCTACGTCGGTCCTGATCGAGAGGGCGTGGATCTGCCCGTCCTCGAAGCGCTCTTTGACCGCTGCCTTGACCAGCCGGTGCTGGTCGATCCGCGAGAGGCCCTCGAACTGGGGCGCGGAGACCGTCGCCCGCAGGTGGTCACCGGCGCCGGTCTCGTCGATCACCTCGACCGAGGCACCCGGCAGCGCCGCTGTGATCATCGCCTCGATCTCCGCCAGGTCCGCCACGCCGCGATTGTATGGATCCGATCCAGCGTAGGATCGGCGCATGGGACGGGAGGAGGTTCGCTTTGCCTCTGGCGGCGAGGAGTGCGCCGCCTGGCTGTTCCGGCCGCCGCCGACCTCCTCACCAGCCCCGTGTGTCGTGATGGCTTCAGGCCTCTCGTGCGTACGCGACCAGGGCCTCGATCTCTTCGCGCAGCGCTTTGCCGATGCTGGATTCCTCGCCCTTGCGTTCGACTACCGCTACTTCGGCGACAGTGGCGGTGAGCCGCGCGCTCTGGTCAGCGCCGCGCGCCAGCGGGAGGACTGGCGTGCGGCCATCGAGCACGCTCGCTCCCTGGGCGGCGTGGATCCGGATCGGATCGCGCTCTGGGGCTTCTCACTGGGAGGAGCCCATGTCCAGTCACTGGCGCTCGCCGAGCCTCGGATCGCCGCCGCGATATGCGTGGCGCCGGTTGTCGACGGGGTCCGCAGCCTGATCCATGTCGGTGGCCCCGCGCACGTCGCGCGGCTCGGCTTCGCGGGCGCCCGTGATGCGCTGCGCGCCTTGCGCGGCGCGGAGCCTTACCGGCTTCCAGCCGCTGGCCCACCGCGCTCGCTCGCCGCGCTCAACAGCCCCGACTCGCTCCCCGGCTTCGAATCGGTCACCGCTCCGGGCTCGCGTTGGCGCAACGAGCTCTGCGCCCGCGTCGCCCTGGCGCCGCCGTATCGGCTGGGCCGGAAGACCCGGCGCATTGCATGTCCGATCCTCTACTGCCTCGTCGAGGACGACGACATCAACCCGCCGGATCTCGGCGCGAGGGCGGCGCGAGGAGCGCCGGCGGGGGAGTTGCGCTTCTACCCCGGTGGGCACTTCGATCCATTCGTGGGCGAGACCCACCAGCGGATGGTCGTCGACCAGGTCGATTTCCTCGAACGGGTTCTGGCCGGGAGTGGCGGCTAGCTGGAGATCTTCTCGCCCAGCGTCTCGAGCATCTCCTCGACGCGGACGAACTTGACCCGGGGGCGTCCGTGCGGCTCGCCGCGGCCGACCTCGGCCTGGTCGATCGCCTGCCAGTCCTCGAAGCTGACGTAGCGCACGCCGCGCTCGGCGAGCAGCTCCTCGACCGCGACGGGCTCCGGGTTGGCTGGGCTGAGCAGGGTCTGCGACCCGACGTCGGCGAGCAGGTGCCGCACCGTCTCCAGCGCGTCTTTCTTGTTGGTTCCGATCACGCCGGAGGGGCCGCGCTTGATCCAGCCCGCGGTGTAGTGGCCGACCTTGTGGCCGGAGTCGTGCGAGTCGAGCACGCGGCCGCCCTCGTTGAGGATCAGGCCGCGCTTCTCGTCGAAGGGGACGCCCTCGATGGGAATCCCGGTGTAGCCGACCGAGCGCAGGATCAGGCCGCACTCGAGCTCTTCGCGCTCGCCGGTGTCCTTGGCCCGCAGCGAGCCGCCTTCCGCGACCAGCTCGTTGCGGCCGACGACGACCGATTCGACCTTGCCCTCGCCCTTGATCTCGACCGGGGAGGTGAGGAAGCGCAGAACGATCCGCTGCTTCTTGCCCTCAGGCGTGCGCTGGGAGAACTCGCGCAGGGTCTCGACGTTGACCCTGGTCGTCTTGTCGGCCTCATCGGACTCGAGGTAGGCGACGCTTGCCCCGTCGAGCTCGACCTCGGAGGGGTCGACGATCACGTCGGCGTCCTCCATCTCGCCCAGCTCCTTGATCTCGGGGTTGGTGAAGGCCGCCTGCACCGGGCCGCGGCGGCCGAGCACGACAATCTCGCGGATCTGCTTGCGGTCGAGCAGCTCGATCGCATGGTCGGCGGTATCGGTCTGGCGCAGCTCATGGTCGGTCAGCGCGAGCATCCGCGCCACGTCCATCGCGACGTTGCCGTTGCCGATCACGACCGCGCGCTCGCTGGAGAGGTCGAACTCTTCCTCGCAGTAGTCGGGGTGGGCGTTGTACCAGCCGACGAAGGCGGTGGCCGCGTGGCTGCCCGGCAGCTCCTCGCCGGGGATGCCGAGCCGGCGGTCGGTCTCGCAGCCGACCGTGAAGACGATCGCGTGGTAGAGCCGCTCGAGGTCCTCGACCTCGATGTCGTGGCCGACCTTGACGTTGCCGAAGAAGCGGAAGCCCTCGCGCGCCGCGGTTTTTTCATAGACGCGGATCACCGACTTGATCTTCGGGTGGTCGGGGGCGACGCCGCCGCGGACCAGGCCGAACGGAGTGGGGAGGCGGTCGAAGAGGTCGACCTGGGCATGCGTCTCGGCATCTTTGAGGATGTGCTCGGCGGCGTAGAAGCCGGAGGGGCCAGCGCCGACGATCGCGACGCGGACGGGGTTCTCTTCGGTTCCGATCTGGGTCATTTCCTCTTCCGGACGAGGGTCCGGCGTTCACTGAACACCGGACGCTTTGCGAGCCGGGAAGGATAGGGAAAGGGCGCCGCCGGGCCAGACCTGCCCTGCGGCACCCTTCGTTCGGGCGCTGAGGCGGTGGCGCCTCAGTCGTTGAGGATCAGTTTCGCTTTTCTGGTTGACGTCAGGGCAGAGCCGTCGACCGGCGTGAAGGTGATTTTGAGCGCCACTTTGGCACTGCCTTCATCGAGGAGTTGGTTGAGCGCTTTGCCTTTCGGCTTCAACAGGACGACTGCTTTGCCGCCTTTTTTGAACGTCTTGTTGATGCGCTTGACCCCTTTGCTCTTGGTCGTGATCTTGCCCGGGCCCGGCAGGCTCAGGAAGAGCTTGGCAGTCCCTTTTTTCGCATTCCGTTTGAGTTTGCCGAATTTGAACTCGTTGTCGGGACCGATCACGACCTCGGTCGAAGACGCGGCGGTGAGGCGCGCGTCGTCCTGCGGCGCGGAGAGGATCACGGTGAACCTCTCGGTCGGCTCGCCTATTTTGTCGTTGTCGGCCGCGACCTCGACTTTCTTAGCGCCCTCGCCACGGGCGAACTCGAGCACCGAGGGGGACACTGCGAGGTCGCCCCCTCCGCCTGCGATCGAGACGTTGACGGTGGCGGGGCCGAGGTCGGCCGGCCCGCTGCGTTTCACCTCGAGGATTGCTTTACCACCCTCCTCGATGCGCGTCGAGGAGGGTACGAAGCCGGTGTTGGCCGCGTCGCGGGTGGCGACGGTCAGGCCCCAGCTGGTTAGGAAGCCCGTGTCCGGGCCGGCGTCATCGTTGATGAAGAGCTGGAACTGGCCGCCCTCCAATCCGTCGAAAGCGGACATCGCCGATCCGTACGGGCCGCCAGGTGCCGGCGCCGGGAACGTGTCGTCACCGCCGATGTTGGACGGTTTGATGTCGATCGGGAAGCAGCTTTCTTCCGTCGTGCCCATCGACGGGATTGCCTCGTCGTCGAAGACCCACTGGAAGTTGTGGATCGCATCATTTTCATCTCCGCAGGTGTCCGACATCGCCAAGACGGTCGCCCCGCGCCGCGGCCCCGTCAGCAGCGCGTCGACGTCTTCGGGCCACATGTGCGAGTAGTTCGAGAAGTTGAGATTGAGATCGCTGATCACCTTGCCGGGCGGGGTGTCGAAGGCCTTCGTCGAGGGATACGGATTGCCTTTGCCGGAGCCGCCGGTTCCGGGGATGACGATCTCCGCCGTCTCGGTGGTGATCGTCACGCTCCAGCTGGTGATGGTGGAACTTCCACCACCTGGTTCAAGATCGTCGACTACGAACAGTTCCCAGTTTCCATTTGGATCTTCGTTGTTGAAACTGGTGAGCGAGGCCGATTCGACCGACGGGCCCCCTTCCCAGGTGTCGCCGCCGCCGTTATTGGTTGGTTTGAAGGTGCCGCTTCCGCAGGGTCCGATATTGGGCAGCGAGCTTCCCGACTGACTGTCGAGGGTGAGCGTGATTCCCCCGATGGAGCCTCCACATACGTCGGACATCAGGACCTCCGCATTACCGCTGGGCGAGACGAGCGCGATGTCCAGATCTTCGCCGAAGGTCGCGGAGAGCGAGAGCTGCACGTTGATGTCGGCGATCCTCCCGTCGCCCCCTTCGACCTCAAGTTTGCTGGGGTACGGAGTGGCTTTGCCCACAATTGGAACCGTGACGTCCGTGGTCTGCGTTTCCACGAGGGTCTCCGCCGTTGCCGCTGGTGCCAGCGCCGTGAGCGCTGCTGCCGCCACGACCAAGCCCGCCGACCAGATCTTCGTCCAGCTCCTCTTCATCTCCAACGCCCTTCCTGGTAGCTCCCGGGTTGGCGCGAGACTACCTCAGATCGGCGTTCCAATCAGCTATGCGGCTAACAATTGACCGCTGCACTGGGGGCAGATGCCGTGGTCGAGTGTCGGCAACCGGGTGCGGCGGAACAGCTCCAAGCGCTTCGCCGCCTCCTCAACCTCGACCCACTTGCCCTCGACCAGGAAGCGGTCGCACCAGGCGCACATCGGCAGGAAATCGCCTTCATCGCGTGGGGCGTCGGGGTCGAGTAGAGGCTGCAGCTCTTCCCGCTCCTCCTCGGCGCGTAGCTGGGCTGAGAAGAGCACGACCCTGCCAGTGAGATTGGCGGCGATGCGGATGTCCATCTCTCGGGTCACTTCGGGACCGTCGCAGCGGAAAGGAAGTTCGACATCCTTGACCCCCTCCCGCACCCGCCTCAGCAGGAGCCGCTGCAGCCTTTTCACGTCGTTGCCGGCGACGAAGTCCCAAAGCGAGCGCCCAAGGCTGTCGCCAACCCCGTCCCAGCCGTTCTCCTCGGCGAAGCGGTAGTAGCCGTCATCGACCTTGATCAGGCGGTCTTCGTCGTCGATCGCGTAGCTGAGCGTCTCAACCGTCACTCAGCGATTATCGGTCATATACCGGTACTGCTGAAGAACTGCCGTCCAGGGCGTCGAGCGCCTTGCGCACCGACATTGCGACGCAGGTGAAGATCGGCGTCTCGCGCTCGGTATAGGCGCTCGACTCGGTCGGGCGCAGCTCCTGCACCAGGTCGAGGAACATACCCGGGTCGTCGCCCTCGAAGGCGACGACGAACTCCTGGTCGTCGAGGCCGAAGGAGTAGGAGGTGTTGATCGAGATCTCCGGATAGCGGCGGCCGACCTCGATGTGGCTTTTCATGATCCGTCCCCGCTCCTCCGCCGGCAGCCCGTACCAGCGCCGCTGCTTGACCATCGGGTAGAGGAAGAGGTACTTGCGCTCGGAGACGCAGATCTCGGGCCGCGCGCTCTCGTCGGAGTAAGGCGAGCGTTTGGTCATCGAGAGGAAGGAGTGCGGCGTCTCCGCCCACTTCGCCAGGCCGCTCTGCCCGAGCACGACGTGGAAGGTGTGGAGGTCGTCGAGGCTTGGGCTCTGGGAGAGGATCACCAGGTCGGCGTCGCCGCGCGTGCCTATGGTTGAGTAGGCGCGCAAAGAGCGGTCGAGGGCAAAGTCCTCGCAAGCCGCGAGGAACTCCTGCTTGTCGGCGGCGCGCAGCTCGGCGTCGCGGCGGCGCCACTCGGGATCGATCTTGAAGAAAGTGAACTTGGCGAACGTACGGTCGGCCATCGCGGTCACGATAGCGCCGGCGGCCGTGGTCGCAGGGGCGGTCGCCTTCTTGCTGGCGCTGCACGCTGTCGGGGCCGGCTTCCAGGGAGACCCGCTGGCTGTAGTGCGAGACGCGGCTCCAGGCGACCGCATCTGGGATGTCGCCGACCGCCGTGCGCCGGTGATCGGCGTGACGTTGCTGGTCTGGCTGGCGGCTTTCGTGTTGGCGATGGCTCTCGACCGCGAGCGCGCCGGGCGAATCGCGGCACGGCTGCTGGCGCTCTCACTCGTGTACCTGCCGCTGCTTTGCCTGCTGGGCGGGGCGCTCGAGCCAAGTGTCGGGGTCGAACGCTTGCTACTGATGCTCGGCTCACCGGCTCTTGCCGTGCTCACCCTGGTGGTCCTAGGTGGGTATCAAGCACTGGCATTCGCTTGTGGCGCGACGGCAATCGGCTACTCCGTCGACCTGATCGCCGGCTCGCCGCTGACGCAGCTCTCGCTGGTTGGCCCCAACCCTGCCGCCGGCCACCGCTACTACGGCATCGGTAATGAGCTCGAGGCCTGCCTGACCGTGCTGGTCCTAGTCGGCACCGGTGCGGCTCTCTCCATTCCGGTGCGCTTTTTGCTCCCGATGAGTACAAGAGGCGCACCGGAAGCGGGCGGCGCCGCTGGTGTGCGTGGCCCAGCGGTGTTTCTTGTCGTCGCTGCGGTCTTCACCTTCGTCTTTGCCTACGGGCGCTACGGCGCCGATGTCGGCGCGGCGATCGCCTTGCCACTCGGCGCCGCGGTGGCTGCTGCGCTGCTCGCCAATCGCCGAGATCTCGCCCTGCTGGCGTTCGCGTCGCCTATCCCGGCATTGGCGCTGCTCGCCGCCGCCGATCTTCTCAGCGGCGCCAACGCTCACCTGACCAGCACCGTGCTCGACGCCGATAGCGGCGGTGATGTGCTCGGGGTGGTTGGCCACCGCCTGAGGGAGATGGGAGAAAGCTTTGGCCGCCCGCTTCTCCTCGTGGGCTTGCCGTTTGTGCTCGCAGCCGCGGCGATCGCCTGGCTGCGCCGCGACAGGCTCGAGGCCTGGTTGCGCCCTGTGCCGCCTATGCGCGCCGCCCTGCTCGGCGCCCTCACGGCAACCCTGGTGGGCACCCTCGCCAACGACTCCGGCGCCCTCCTGCTCGAGATAGGGACCGTCTACTTGCTCGCTTTTGTCGCCTATACCTGGGCCGAAAGCGAGCGCACGGATGCGGCCCGCGACGTCGTTTTAAGCGATAGCGGATCGATCCTCTAGGCTTGTTCCAGTGCGAATCGCCCTTGTCTCGCCATATTCCTGGAGCTATCAGGGCGGCGTAAACCGGCACGTCGAGGCACTCGCCGAGGAGTTTCTCGGCCGCGGCCATCACGTGCGTGTGCTCGCTCCCTACGATCCACCCGACCGGCTCAGCCGGGTGCTTCATCGTGCGCCTGCGGAGGCCCGTGAGATCCCCGACTACCTCGTGCCGATGGGCCGCACGGCGGGGTTCGGGGCAAATGGGGCCGTGTCCAATCTCGCCCCCTTTCCGGCTGGCGGTGTCGTCGCGCCGCGCCGCGAGCTTCGCCAGGGCCGCTACGACGTGGTCCACATTCACGAGCCGCTCGTCCCGCTGGTCGGCTGGAACGCTGCGCTCGGGACCCACGCCCCGGCCGTCGGCACCTTCCACGCTTACTCGACCAAAGCGATTCCCAACCACATCGCCTCGGCGCTGGGGGCGCGCCGGGTTTTCAACCGGCTCTCGGCACGGATCGCCGTCTCCCAGGCGGCGGCCTGGACCGGCCGCCGCTGGTTCGGCGGCAACTACGAGATCGTCCCGAACGGAGTCGACGTCACGGCCGCGCCGCAGGGGCCGAAGCCAGCCAGCGGCGAGCTGCGCCTCGTTTTTGTCGGCCGGCCCGAGGAGCGCAAGGGCCTGCCGATATTGCTGACCGCTTTCGAAGCGCTGGTCGAGCACGTGCCCAGTCGTCTTACCGTGATCGGCGCCGAGCGTGAGGACGTGCTCCGCTATCTCGCCGACCCCGAGACGCTGCGCTGGATCGACGTGCGCGGCCGGGTCTCGGGCGAGAGCCTCTGGGCCGCGCTGCACGACGCCGACATGCTCTGCGCCCCCTCGCTTTCGGGCGAGAGCTTCGGCATGGTCCTCACCGAGGCCTTTGCCGCGGGCACGCCGGCCATCGCCTCTGCCATCGCCGGCTACAGCGACGTCGTCACAGACGGCGTCGACGGGGTGTTGGTGCCCCCCGGCGATCCGCAGCGCCTCGCCGAAGAGCTGCAGCGCGCCCACCACGAGCCCGAGCGCCTGGCTGCGATGGGCGCAGCGGCGCGGCAGAGCGCCCAGCGCTACGCCTGGCCGCGGGTCGCCGATCGCGTCAGCCAGATCTACGAGCGCGCGATCGAGGTGCCCGCCCCGTCGGGGGCGGTCGAGCGCGCCGCCCACTGGGCCGGAATGCGTTCCGCCGACGGGGCCCCGCCCAGCCCGCCCCGCCGCCTGCCCTCGCTGGACCCGCCCCTGGCGCAGAGCGGCAGCCGTAAGCGGCGGGTGGCCCGCCGTGTCGGGCTTGGCGTGGCTGGAGTGCTCGGGGTCGGCCTCACCGCGATCGCCGCGCAGAAGATCGGCATCGACAACGTGATCTCGAGCATCGTCCGCTCCGACTTCACCTGGGTCCTGGTCGCCTGCGCCCTGATGGCTATCTCCCTCTTCTTCCGCGCTGCTTCCTGGTACGGGATCGTGCGCGCGGCCCTGCCCAACCGGCCGTTGCGCCGCCGCGACGTCACCTCGGCGACGATGATCGGCGTCTTGATGTCGGCCACGCTGCCGGCGCGCCTCGGCGAGCCGGCGCGGGCGATGACCCTGGCGCGGCGAATCGGGCGCATGCGGGAAACCTTCCCGGTGCTGCTGGGGACCTTGGTCTCGCAGACGCTGCTCAACATCGTCGCCCTCGCTCTGCTGGGGGCGATCATCGTCTCCAGCACCGATCTGTTCCACTCCAGCACCGAGAAGCTGTTCTTCTTCAGCCTCGTTCCGCTTGCCCTGCTCGTCGTCGTCCTGTTCGCTCCCACCCTGATGCGCCGCAACGGCAACGGGCGCTTCGCCCGCATCGGCGCCACCATGCATCGCGCCCTGCTGCAGGTCCGGGCTGGTTTGGCGGTGTTCCGGCAGCCGCGCTATGGCGCTGTCGCCAGCGCCGCCCAGCTCGGCGCCTGGGCGATCCAACTGGCTGCCTGTGCGGCGCTACTGGCTGCGCTTGGCCTGCCCGGGGGCATCGGCGCAGCCGCGGCGGTGCTCTTCGCCGTCAACGTCACCGCGGTCGTGCCGGCGACCCCTTCGAACATCGGTGTCTTCCAGCTTGCCGTGATCAGCGTCCTGCACACGGGGTGGGGGATAAGCACCGCCGACGCTCTCGCCTACGGCGTGATCCTGCAGGCAGTCGAGATCGCCACCGCCGTCGCCCTCGGCCTGCCCGCCCTGGTCCGCGAGGGCCTCACCTGGAGCGATCTCCGCGTTCAGGCGCTCTCGGCGTCCCCTGTACGCCTGCAGCCGCATCCGCGCTCGCGGCAGCGAGACGCTGGCGAGCGCGCAGCTTAGACATCCGTCCAGTACCTCGCTGTTTATCTCGAATAGCGAATTTCTTTAGATAAGTCTTGGTGGTGGGGGTACGGGTAAGCCACAGGAATACCCGCCCGGTCCCTAGGGAGTGGGTGGCAATGGCCATGAGCAACGCAACCCGCCCCGGAATCGACGACCTCGAGCAAGAACGCGCCGGCAGCCGTGCGCTGTCCGCGTTTGCGCGCGTGCTGAACGCGAAAGTCCTCGAAGCCCACACCGACGGTCCACTGCGGCCGGCGGAGCTCGAGACAAAGCTGGGCTGGGCCGCCAAGGCGAGCCTGCGGGTGGCCACCGCCACCCTCTGCGAGCTCGGGGCGCTTTCCTCGGTTGAGCCCGTAGAGGCTCGACGCGCTGCCGCGACCCAGCTGACCGAGGCGGGGGAGGATCTGCTCGCTGTTGCCGGCGCGCTCGAGCGCTGGCTGTCGCAGTCCCCCTTTGGCCCGCTTCCACTTTGGGACACCGCGGGGCGCGGCGCGGTGAGGGCACTGGTCGCCGGTTGGGAGTCGACGATCGTCGGGGCGGTGGCGGAGGAGCCGCGCAGCCTCTCCGAGCTGAACTCGGAGATCCCCGAGCAGAGCTATCCCTCCCTGAAGAGGCGCTTGTCCAGGCTGCGATCCGCCAGCCTGGTCGAACCTGTGAACGGTCGGCGCCGCAGCCCGGCGCATACGGCAACCGAGTGGCTTCGCGGCGCCGTGGGCCCGCTCAGCATGGCCGGGCGCTGGGAGCGGAGGCACGCGGCAGAGCAGGCGCCGCCCCTGACCCGACAGGAGATCGAGGCCGCGCTGCTGCTCGCCCTTCCTTTGGTCACACTGCCGTCGGAGGCATCGGGAGACTGCGTGCTCGCGGCGCCGGCGGCTGAAGCAGGCGACGGGGAAGCCGAGACGAGCCTTGCCGCGGTGACTCTCGTCGTGGAGAAGGGCAGGGTGGTTTCGAGCAGCTCGGGCGCCGCTCCCACGCCGACAACCTGGGCTCTCGGTACCCCGGATGCCTGGCTCGACGCGATGATCGACGGGAACCATGACTCGCTTCGCCTGCGGGGGTCACACTCCGCCCTTGCCGTCGCCGCGATCAGGGGGATCCACGAGTCGTTGTTTACGGACTAGCGGTACACAAAGTTAGGTACTGAAAGTCTGATGTGTACGCAAATTTGCGTACTACAGATCCGGTGGACCGGCGATTTGCAGGCAAATGTACGGGACCCATCCAGTGAGCGGTAAACCTTCGCCCGTGGAGTAAAAGAATTTTGACTACTGAACCTGGCTTTGGGTATTACTGACGCGCAGTCAAGCGAAGGGCCCCGGCAAGCTCGCCGGGGCCCAAATGAATCCCGTCGGGCCAATCTCCGATCGAGGGACCCGGCCGGGACCTAAACAGGAGGTTACAGGCAATGAACATCAAGAAGATGCTGCTCCTGGCTTCGATGGCCATGGCGGCGGTCGCGTTTGCGGCGCCGGCGGCTGCTCAGGCCAACGCCCTGCTGACAGATGAAGGCTCGGCGCTGGAAGTGGGCGCTGAAGTCACAGCGACAAGCACGAATCTGGTGACCGTATCTGGAGTTGGCACGCTCGAATGCGAACTCGTGACCATTCACGGGGAAGTAGTCGAAAACGGCCCGGAAGTCGAAATCGAAGACGTGGCCACCACAACCGAAAATTGCAACTCCACCATCACCAATCCAACGGCTGGCACGATCACACTCAATAGCGGGACGGGAGTCGCGGATAACGCGACATTCGTCGCAGGAGGCGTGTGCGACTTTGCGGGGAACATCCCGTTCTCCTACACGTCCGGTACCGACGTGCTGACTGTCACCGGGGCAAACCAACTGTCCAGCGCGTGTGGACCCGGTTCGATGAGCGGCAGCTTCACACTGGAGACAGCAGACGGTACGGCTGTCATAATCGACTAGAACGCTAGTCGCAGATGCCTAGATCGCTCCGTTTTCTCGGAGTGAGTCCCGGGGCCGGTATACCCGACCGGCTCCGGGACGCATTTTTAAGTCCCTATCCGGGTTTTGGCGAGGCCGGGCGGCGGGTAACGATCTACAGTCGCGAAGACCTCGAGCGTACCGAAGTATCGGACGATTCAGGGACTGGGCAGACACGACATGGGATCTAGCGGAGAAGCGGGGCAGTGAGGCGTTTAGTCGTCGCGATCTGCGCGATCCTGGCTTTGGCATCGACCCAGGCCGCTCCGGCATCGGCCGAAAGCCTCGGCAAGATCGGCCAGATACCGGCGGCGGGGGGCGCAGGCGCCGGCGCGCTCGCGGGACCGCGCACCGTGGCGGTCAACCGGACCGGCGCGGGGGGCGTGACGGCGGGTGACGTCTACGTGCTCGACAACAACAACCGCGTCTCGGAGCTCTCGGCGGACGGCAGCTTCGTTCGCGCCTTCGGGTATGACGTCGTCTCGAGCGGCGAGCACGACGCCGGCGTGGGTCCGGAGATCTGCGAAGCGGTCTCGAGCCCGACTGACGTCTGTAAGGCGGGCGTCGCAAACGCTCTCGCGGGCGGTCTGAGCAACGCCCAGGGCATTGCGGTCGACCAGGGCAACGGCAACGTCTACGTCTACGAGGTCGCCAACCGGCGGGTCTCGGTGTTCTCCGCAAAAGGGGTCTTCGAGGGCGCCTTCGGCTGGAAAGTCAAAGCCGGGGCCGAAGCGGCGGCGGAACTGCAGTTCTGCACCACCGCGGGCACGGGATGTCAAGCGGGCGAAAGCACGGCTTCGGCGGGCGGCTTCGCGACCAACACCGCCACCCCGCGCAACCTCGCGCTGGACGCGGGCGGGAACCTCTACGTCCCCGATGCTGGCAACCGGCGGATCGAGGTCTTCAGCCCGACGCTGAACGGGTCCGGCGAAGTCACCGGGGTGAGCTTCGTCCGCGCCGTCGGCGCCGGGGAGTTCAGCGCCTCGAACCCGACCAGCGTCGCGGTCGACTCGGTCGGCGCCATCTACGCCGTCAGCACCTCCAGCGGCGGCGCCTGCTCGAGTACCGCTCCCTGCCGGATCCAGAAGTTCAACGCCGACGGCACGATCGCCGACGCGAACTTCGGCCCCGACGGCGGCGAATGCCCGATCACCGAGACGGCCGGGTTCTTCGTCACTGGCCCCAGTGGCAGGGGCGTGATCGCCGCGGCCCTCGACCCAGCAACCGACAACCTTTACGTCCTGCGAAGGGTCCTTGCGGGCGAAGCCCAGGTCTGTGCAGCTCGACGGCACGAGCGGTGAGCTGCTCGGCGTGTTCCCGGCCCTTCCGCTGAGCGTCGGCACCAGCGCCCCGGCCGGCATCGCGGCCGGCAGCGGTGAACGCCTCTACGCGACCAGTGCCTCTCCGATCCACATCCTCGGCCCCGTGGCGCCGCCCGAAGCGCAGGTCCTCCCCGTCACCGAGATCGGCCAGACGACGGCCAAATTGAACGGCAAAGTCACGGTGCCCCCGCCGGGAGGCGAAGCGTCGAACACGGTCTACCGCTTCGAGCTGTCGGCGGACGGGGGCTTCCACTGGACCCGCGTGCCGGCCTCGAACGTCCCGC
Organism: uncultured Solirubrobacterales bacterium; assembly: GCA_963824215.1. Taxonomy (GTDB): domain Bacteria; phylum Actinomycetota; class Thermoleophilia; order Solirubrobacterales; family 70-9; genus VRUE01. Next base: position 34,179 of record CAWGOE010000003.1, read on the forward strand.
TCGGGTCGACCCCCGGCACCTTCGCGGTCAGCCAGACCGCCACCGGACTGCAGCCCGGCGTCAACTACCTCGTCCGCCTTGTGGCGATCACCGGTCCCACCGTGACCAGCGGTCAGGTCGTCTTCTCCACCCTCGGCGCCTCGCCGAGCGTCTTCCAGCGCTATGGCGCCACCGAGGTCACGTCCACCTCGGCGCAGCTCGCCGGCAGCGTCAATCCCAACAACAGCCCGACGACCTATCGCTTCGAGTACGGCACCAGCACCGCCTACGGCAGCCAGAGCCCGGCGGAGCTCGAACCGTTCCTGGGTGAAGGCGGCACGCCGATCTCGGTCACCGCCAACCTGACCGGCCTGCAACCCGACACGACCTACCACTGGCACATCGTCGCCACCAACGCGGTCGGGACCACCGAAGGCCCCGACCGCCAGTTCACCACCTATGAGCCGCCTGAGGGCCTGAACGCCGCCGGCCTTCCCCACGACCGGGGTGTCGAGCTGGTCTCCCCGGCCGACAAGCGCCCGGTCGGCAACGTCGAACAACTGGCGGTCAACCAGGTCTATTACCAGGCGACCGCGGACGGCGACCGGATGGGCTACTTCATCCTCAACGGCGTCGAGGACAGCCCCGGCGGCGGTGAGGTCGTCTACTCGGCCTCGCGCTCGAGCGCCGGCTGGTCGAGCACCGAGATCAGCTCGCCGCCGCTGATCCCCGCCCCGGAGACGAGCGGCGGCCACTACTCGGGAGCCACGGGCTTCGTCAGGTACCTCGACCCCGAGGACCTGAAGTGCGGCCTGGTGGAAACCCACAACCCGCTCTCCGCCGACACCCCCGCCGCCGACGTGGAGAACGGCGTCTACAACCTCTACCGCTGGAACGCGAGCGATCGCACCTACACCCTGATCACCAACCGGATCCCGCTCAACCCGAGTGCGATGAGGCCGCTCAGCGGCATGTACGCGGTCGCGGGCGTCTCGGCGGACTGCTCGCGGATCTTCTTCCGTGCGACGACCTACTCCTTCTTCGCCGGTGCCAGCGGCATCTACGAATGGCATGAGGGCACCCTGCGCGACGCGGCGCTGCGCCCCGACGGCACCGTGCCGAGCCTCGATCCCGACGGAGTGGCGAAAGCGAAGAACGCCGTCTCCCCCGATGGCCGCTACTTCTTCGCGGCGATCAGCAACCAGGGAGCCGACGCGGGCAAACAGGCGGTGTTCGTGCGCAAGAGCCCGACCGAGGTCGTCGACGCGTCGCAGCCGACCGCCGGCCCGACGCTCGGTGCGAGATACGAGGGTGCGTCGCCGGACGGCGGCCACGTGTACTTCCTCGCCAACTACGGCATCGCGGCGACGTCCAGCAGCGGGCCGAGCGAGAACTGCAGCGGCGTCCTCAACATCGGCAACACCGCCTGCGATCTCTACGACTACGACGTCGAGACCGGACAGCTCACCGACGTCTCGGCCGACAACAACCCGGCCGACACCAAGGGGGCCGTGGTTCAAGGGGTGATGGCGATTCTCGGAGGACGGCTCGGTCGTCTACTTCGCCGCGCGGGGGCAGCTCGTGCCGGGCGAAGGGCGGACCTACGCCGAGAACCTGCAAGGAGACGGTTTCGCCAACGTCTACAGATACGACGCCACGGCCTCACCTGAGGAGGCGCTGACCTTCGTCGGCTCGCTGACCGCGGCCGACATCCGCAACCAGGCCCTGATGCACGCCGCGGGAGGGTCGAACAACTGGTCCTCGCAGACCAACGAGGACGGCACTCACTTCCTCTATGCCTCGCGCGACGACCTGAGCGTCCCTAACCCGCTCGAGGCCGAATCGGCCTATCTCTTCTCGGCCGCGACCGGATCCAGCGTGTGCGTCTCCTGCCCGGCGGACGGCAGCGCCCCGCAAGCCCGTCCCCCTGCCTTCGAACTGGGCATGCCGGCCGTGGTCGCGGGCGTCAGGCTCGGTGGCTCCAACGTGCTTCCCCGTTCCCTGAGCGAGGACGGGCGAGTCCTCTTCAACAGCGAAGAGGTGCTGGCTCCGGGGGCGGTCGAAGGGCACGGCGAAAGGGTCGGGACCTTCCTGGTCTCGCACCCGACCCAGACCAACCTCTACGAATGGCACCAGGGCCAGGTGGCGCTGCTGGCGACCGGAGCGGTGGAAGGGATCGGCATCGGCGGTCCCCTGGGGCGCGACGTCTTCCTGAAAAGCTACGAGCAACTGGCGGGAGGGGACTTCGACTTCAACGCCGACGTCTATGACCTTCGCTCCGGCGGCGGCTTCGCCCCGCCGCCCTCGCCACTGATCCCCTGCGACCCGGCGGCCGACCAGTGTCAGGGCGCGCCCAGCCCGGCACCCGGCACCTCGAGCGCTCCCAGCTCGACTTTCGCCGGCCCCGGCAACGTCGCCAGCCAGCCACGCAAGAAGAAGCACCGCAAGAAGAAGCGCCACAGAAAGAAGAGGCAGCGGGCGAAGGGGCAGCACGGCAAGCCGGGGGCCAAAAACATCCACAGAGGTAGGGCGAAGTGATCTGTCCTAGCCGACTTCTCAGCGTGCTCGGGGCGAGCCTCGTGCTTGGGCTCGGCCTGCTCGCGAGCCCGGCGTCGGCCGCGGTTCCCGCCTGGCAGCCGGTCGGTGCGACCGGGCCGACGGTCCTCCCACCCCGGCAGAGCGAGGTGCAGAGGGTCTTCGTCGACGCCGAAGGGGGGACCTTCACCCTGACCGCGCGACATCTGGCCGCCGAAGGCCTCGGCGACATGGCCACCGCGGAAGGCGGCGTCACCAACCTCATCACCATGAACGGTGCCTTCGCGAGCGGTCAGCGGCTCGAAGGCTTCGGGATCCGCTTGGGAACGAACGTCAACCTGGCCGTGGGGAGCAGTTTGTTCCTCTCGCAGAACGTGGATGGAGCGCCTGACAAGCAGGCGTATCTGGTGGGCTATGACGCCCCCGCGACCACCGCGCCGCTCCCCTACGACGCTAGCGCCGCTGAAGTGCAGGCGGCCCTCGAGGCTCTGGCGCCGGTGGGCGCCGGCAACGTCGAGGTCAGCGGCGGCCCCGGCAACCACAACGCCGAGCACCCCTACACCGTCAGCTTCAAAGGCGCCCTTGCCGACACCGACGTGGGGCAGCTCGAACCGGGCAGCGGCGCTCTCACCGGCAACGCCACCGCCAGGACTGCCACCCTCGGCGGCCGTGGAGTCTCGAAACTCTCCCTGATGGCCCAGAACATCGGGGGCGTGACCAGCTCGGGGCCGATCACCTTCCGGGCGACGCTGCCGAGCGGGATCACGGCGCTCGCCCTGCCGACGACCGCTCCCAACTCCGCTGGCGCGGACTGGTCCTGCGGCGGCAGCACCGCCGGCGAGATCCTCTGCACCAACAGCAGCACCGTGCGCCCCGGCCTGACCGCGCCGCCGATCAACGCGATCCTCACCGCCGCGCCGGGGATCGAAGGAGGCACCGTGCAGATCGAAGTCTCCGGTGGGGGAGCGACGGCGACCGCGACCGAGGAGCTGCCGCTCACGGTCAGCTCGACGCCGGCCGAACCGGGCTTTCAGAGCTTTGCCGCGGGTGCCTACGACGAGAACGGCGCATTCGACACTCGTGCCGGCGGGCACCCGTCATCGGCCTCGACCGCGGTCTTCGCCAATACGGTCCGCTCGCCGAAGGGGGCGATCGTTCCGGCCGGCGATGTCAAGGACGTCACCGTCTCCCTGCCGCCGGGATTTCTCGGCAACCCGATAGCCGTGCCCGAGTGCCCCGAAAGCACGCCGACCCAGAACTGCGACCTCGACACGATGGTCGCGGTGGTCGAGCCGATGCTCGAAAAGTTCGGCATCCAGGGAGTACCGGCTGGTGTCTTCAACACCGAGGCACCCTTTGGCTATCCGGCCAAATTCCGTTTCCGCGTCTTCGAATCGGCCGACCTGAGCGTGACCGGATCGCTGCGCAGCGACGGGGACTACGGCATCGACGCCGCCTCGCTGCGCACGCCACAGGTCGACCAGCTGATCGGCGTCTTCTTCACCTTCTGGGGCGAACCCGCGTCCCCCGCCCATGACTCGGTGCGTTGCAAGGGCGCCGTGGGCGACTTCGAGGCGATCAGGGACGAAACCGGGTGTGAGGCCAGCGGCGCCGCCAACACCGCCCTGCTGACCAGCGCGACCAACTGCGCCGAACAGGCCCTGCATCCCCCGGTCACGCCGATCGTCGCGACGCTCTGGCAGAGCCCCGGCGAGATCTTCGAAAGGACGGTCGACATCCCGCCGGTGGTCGGCTGCGAGAACCTCGAGTTCGAAGCCGGGTTCGGCTTCCTGCCCTCCGGCTCCGAGGCGGACAGCCCGGCCTCGTTCACCACCACCCTCACGGTCCCCGACGAAGGCCTCACCGACCCGGGCAAACTGATCACGCCGGAGATCAAGAAGTCGGTTGTCACGCTGCCCGAGGGAGTGTCGCTGAACCCCAGCGGCGCCGACGGGCTCGGTGCCTGCTCGGAGCAGCAGATCGGCCTCAAGGGCACCGGCTTCCCGATGCCCAACCCGATCCGCTTCGACAAGCAGCCCAACCGCTGCCCCGACTCGTCGAAGATCGGCACCGGGGTGTTGAAATCGGCCCTGCTGAGCGATCCCCTGCACGGCGACCTCTATCTCGCCGCCCAGGGAGACGGCAACCCCTTCGGTTCGCTGTTCGCGATCTACCTGGTGATCGAAGACCCCCGCCATGGGATCTTCATCAAGCTGCCGGGCAAGGTCGAGCCGGACGGGCAGAGCGGCCAAATCACGGTCACCTTCGACAACCTGCCCCAGCTTCCGTTCACCAGCCTCGACCTGAGCCTCAAGGGTGGCGATCGCTCGGCCCTGGCCAGCCCGCCGACCTGCGGCAACTACACCTCGCGGGCCGTCAACACGCCCTGGTCGGCGCCGGAATCCGGCCCGCCCCTGGTCTCCCCGAGCAGCTTCGAGATCGACCGGGGTCCCAATGGGCGGCCTTGTGCGGGCAGCGAATCTCAGCTGCCGCTGGACCTCGGCTTCGATGCCGGGGCGAGCAAGCCGCTGGCCGGGGCGCACTCGCCCTTCACGATGCGGCTCACCCGCCCCGACGGGGCCCAGACGCTCGGGGCCTTCGAGCTGACCGCGCCCGAGGGCTTCTCGGCGACGCTGCGGGGCATCCCCTACTGCTCCGACAGCGCGATCGTCGCCGCTGCTGCGAATGGCGGCGGAGCGGAGCGGACGGCACCCTCATGCCCGGCCGCGAGTCAGATCGGCACGACCACGGTCGGAGCCGGTGCGGGCCCCAGGCCCTTCTACGTGAGCGGCAAGGTCTACCTCGCCGGTCCCTACAAAGGCACCCAGCTCTCCCTGGCGGCGATCGTCCCGGCGGTCGCCGGGCCATTTGACCTCGGCACCCAGGTGGTCAGGGCAGCGCTGCGCGTTAACCCGCGCACGGCGCGGCTGACCGCGGTCACCGACCAGCTGCCGCGGATCCTCGACGGGGTCCCCTTGCGGATCCGCGACATCCGCGTCGACATCGACAGGCCCGACTTCGCCCTCAACCCGACCGACTGCTCGGTGCAGGACGTCTCGGCCAGGGTCGCTGGTGTCGGCGGCGCGGTCACGAACCTGAGCAGCCGCTTCCAGGTCGGAGGTTGCGAGAACCTCGGCTTCAAGCCCAGGCTCGATCTCAGGCTGAAGGGGGGCACCCGCCGTGGCGCTCACCCGGAATTGCGGGCGGTGCTCCGGCCGCGCCCGGGCGACGCCAACATCGACCGCGCGGCCGTTACCCTGCCGCGTTCCGCCTTCCTGGACCAGGCGCACATCCGCACGATCTGCACCAGGGTCCAGTTCGCCGCCGACGCCTGCCCCCCAGGAGCGATCTACGGTCGAGCGAGGGCCTTCACGCCATTGCTCGACGACCCGCTCGAAGGCCCGGTCTACCTGCGCTCCTCGGACAACGAACTGCCGGATCTCGTGGCCGACCTGCGCGGCCAGGTCGACGTCGAGGTGGTCGGCCGCATCGACTCCGTGCGAGGTGGCATCAGGAACACCTTCGACGTGGTTCCCGATGCTCCGGTATCCAAGTTCGTCCTCCGCATGCAGGGTGGTCGCAAGGGCCTGGTCGTCAACTCCACTGACCTCTGCCGTGGGGCCAACCGGGCGACGGTCAGGTTGAGGGCGCAGAACAACCGGCGCTATGACTTCCGCCCGAAGGTGACGGCCATCGGGTGCCGCGGGCAGGCGCGCGATCGACGCCGCCGCTAGGAGGGACTTGCTAGTCCTCCGACCCGCGCGGCACCTTGCCGCCTCCTGCCCCCGGCTCCTGCGCCGGCCCCCGGGGTGAAGCGATGCCGAGTACCCGCATCGCCTTAAGGCCGAGGCCGAGCTTCTCGCGACCCTCGGTGGCGGAGACGTCGTGGCCGCAGAGCTCGCGCACGCGCTCGAGCCGGTAGCGGATCGTGTGGCGGTGGGTGAAGAGTTGTTTGGCGGTCGCGGCGACGTTGCCGTCGTTGCCGAGGTAGGCCTCGACCGTGGCCACCAGCTCGGTCTCGTACTGATCGTCGTAGGCGGCAAGCGGCTCGATCGTCTCGGCGAAGAAGCGCTGCAGCTCGCCGGGGTCCTCGCTCATCGCCGGCAGCAGCAGTCGGTAGGCGCCGGTGTCCTCAAAGGCGAGCAGTGGCCGTTCCTCGGCTTCGCCGACGTTGACGGCCAGGCGAGCCTCGTTGCCGGCGCGGTAGAGATCGACGGGGTCGGCGACACGGCGGCTGGCGCCGATCGTCAGGTGGAAGCCCGCCAGCGCGTCCTCGAGCTCACGGGCCAGGCCGGCGGCGGCGCGCTGCAGGCGCTGCTCGTCCTCGGCCGGGACGATCACGGCGATCTCTGTTGCGACCTCGCCCTCCTCGACCCCCGCGAGGGCGCCGGGGGCGAGCGAGCGCAGCGTTCGCATCGCCAACGTCAGCACCCGGGCCCGCCACTCGCCCGTCTGCGCGGTCCGCGGCGCGGCGCGGAGGACGATTGCCCCGGCGCCCTTCTCCAGATCGGTGCCAAGCTCGGCGGCGCGGGCGAGGATGTCGCCGCGATCGGTGACCTGGCGCGCCAGCACGGCGCCGACGAAGACACCGGCTACTTCCTCGCTCTGCCAGTCGGGAGCGCGGGAGCGCTCCAGCTCCAAAGCCAGCAGCGTCGTCACCATGCGGGCGATCGCAGGGTCGGGGGGCGCCTTGGCCCGGTAGCGCAGCTCGCCGACGGCGCTGTCGGCCACCCGCAGCTCGACCGTAGTCACCCGCTCGCCGCCAGCCAAGAGCTTCTCCTCCTGATCAGGCGATGCCCCGGCAACCGCCAGCACCGCCCCAGACCGCTCGATCAGAGCAACGCTGGCATCCAGCACCCGAGCCGCCGCCCGCGCCACCGCAGGCAGTCCAGCCCCCGACTCAACCGCCTCAGCTAACGCGTCAAGCGTCCCCTGATCAGCAGCTTTTGCAGGGGTTTCCCGTCCCTTTGCGCCGGTTGACATCAGTCCATTATCGCGGCGGCGCTCCGTCTAGGCCCTATCCGGTAGGGCTGAAACGTCTTGTACTTTTTTTGCGGCGGCGTCCTCGGAGACCACCAACTGTCTTCAAAAAAAGTTAAGTGGAAGCCCTGCCGGATAGGGCCTCAACCGATGAGTTCGGTGATGTCGTTGTAGTAGTAAACGACAGCTAGCCCGACGACTACGCCGGTGAGCACCAGGGCAACGAGAACGATCAGGGAAAGGAAGCCCGCCGCGGCCTTCTCCCAGATCCGCCCAAAAGAACTGATCGCCGGGACGAAGATCAGGGTGACGAAGGCGACCAGGCTGATCAGCCCGGCGACGCCGAAGAGCACGTACTGATCATCGATCTTCTCTATCGCCAGCGGCAGCAGATGGGCCATCTCCGATCTCATTCTGGCGCACCGTGGTGACAACGAGGGCTACGGCGGCGCAGAGCGAGAAGGCGGCGGCCCCGAGCGCCCAGCCAGCGTTGACGTCGCTCATGTAGTGGACGCCTAGGTAGACGCGTGAGAGGCCGACCAACGCGGTCAGGGCGATCCCGGTCGTGATCACAAGCGCGCCGCGGGTCATCCCCGGCCGCAAGCGCATCACGATCGTCACCGCCAGCCAGACGTAGAAGGTCGAGTAGGCGGCGTGGCCGCTGGGGAAGGAGGAGCCCTCGACATCGACGAGGCCGCCGGCGGGACGTGGCCGGTCGATCGAGTCCTTGAGCTCGTGCACGCCGACGTAGACGATCGCCAGGCCAACCACGAGCACGCCGACCTCGGCCCAGCGTCGGCGGATCGCGAGAGTCACGGCGCAGATGGCGCCCAGCGAGTAGACGAACGCCGCTGATCCGAGCGCCGTGATTTCCCTGGCGAGGTCGACTAGCCAGCCGGTACGCAGGCTTTCGACGATGTCGATCGCGGTCTGGTCGCCCGGGGTGGGGCCGGCGTCACCGCTGACGATCGAGGTGTAGCCGATGAGGACGAAGCTGCCGACCGCGAGGATCGCCATCAGCGTGGTGAACTCGAGCCCGAAGGTTCCGCCTGGAGTGACCCTTGCCCAGAGGAAGCGCAGCTGCGGCTGGAAGCGCCGTCCCAGCACGACTGGCCAGCGAGCCACGCGGTGGTCCTCCATCCAGCGCACCACCGCGCGCCGGTTCTCCGCCGCGCGCAGGTGGCGGTAGAGCATCACCGCGCCGACGGTGATGAGGATCAGCGCACCGAGCAGGAAGGCGCCGCGGCCGGCGTACTTGGCGGCGGTATCGATGCTGCGCGAGAACGCGTAGCCAAGCAGGATCACGCTCGTGTTCAAGACTCCCGTGCCGAGGATGCTGTAGGGGACAAAGACGCGGTATCGCATGCCCGAGCTGCCGGCGACAAAAGGGGCGAGGGCACGGACGAATCCGATGAAGCGGCCGAGGAAGATCGTCTTGCCGCCGTGCCGGGAGAAGTAGTCCTCGACCCGCTCGAAGCGCTCGGCGGTGATCCCGACGCGAGGCCCGTGGCGGAGAATGAATCCACGCCCCAGGCGACGGCCGATGAAGAAGCTCGTCGTGTCTCCCAGCCAAGCCGCGAACCAGGCGATCGCGATCAGGATGTAGACGTCGACGGCGCCTTGCCCGGCGACGGCGCCGCCCACGAGCAACATCGTCTCTCCGGGGACAACGAGACCGATAAAGGCTCCGGTCTCGACGAAGGCGAAGATGCCAACCAGCAGGTAGGTCCAGGAGCCGAGAGCTTCGGAGGCATCCTCGAGCGCCTTTTGCAGGAGGTCGTGTGGGACGACGCGCTCGATCAGGAAAAAGGCGGCGACGATGCCGACGGCGATCGCCAGGATCGAAAGCTGGCGCTGGCGTCGATTTTCGGGGAGCTCGAGTTTCACTTGGCGCAGTCTTACGGGGCGCGGCCGGCCTCGCAGACGATCGCGTCCCCGCGGTCGATCTGTGCCGCCGCCGACTGCGCCTCCGGCAGGGTGGGGAAGAGGCCGAAGGCCGTCGGTCCCGAGCCGGTGAGGAGGACGAGAGGCGCGCCGGCCTCGCGCAGGGCGTCGAGCGCTCCGCCGATGTCGGGTCGCAGTGAGCGTGCTGCCGGCTCGAGGTCGTTGGCGAGCAGCTCGGCGTACTCGAGCGGCGAGCCACCGGCGGAGGCTGCCTCGCGCAGGCGGGCGGCGAGTGAGGCCAACTCCGCCTCGCCGAGGCCGAGGCCGAGTCGGTCGGCCTCGGCGAAGACCGCCGCGGTGCTGAGGCCGCCACCTCCCGGCAGCAGCACGACCGCGTGGGGCGCTGGCGCCGGCAGCTTCTCGACCTCCTCGCCGGCGCCGCCGACCAGCGCGAAGGCGGGATCCAGCTGCGAGGGCACGTCGGCGCCCAGCTCGGCGGCGATCCCAGTCAGGTCCGGAACCCAGCCGGCGCCGCCCCTCGCTGGATCGCGCGCCAGGCGCAGCACGGCGGCGGCGTCGGCGCTGCCGCCGCCAAGGCCGGCGGCGACCGGGATCCGCTTCTCGATCTCGATCCGCAGCATCGGCGCCTCCCAGCCCTGGCGGCGCAGCTCCGCCAGCGCCCGCGTGGCGAGGTTCTCGCCCTCGACGCCGGCGCAGATGACCTCGTCCCGATCGGCAGCGGAGACCTCGATCGCATCGGCCAGCGCCAGTGGCTCGAACAGCGAGCAGAGTGAGTGCAGGCCGTCTGCGCGACGTGGGCCTAGAAAGAGGCAGAGGTTGAGCTTGGCGGGGGCGTGGATGCGCATGGTTGGGACTGTCCCAGCGGGGGTTCTCTCAACTTTTTCTGAAGACAGTTATCTGCTGTCCGCCTGCCATAGCGCAGAAAAAGTACAAGCCGTTCACCCCCACTGGGACAGTCCCTCCCGTAGCGCTTGGAACTCACCCGGAGAAAGCTGCTCGGCGCGAGCATCTTCTGGCAAGCCAAGCTCGGCGAGGACGGCGCGCACCGCGGTGAGGGAGCCGGGGTGGACGTGATCGAGTGAGCGGGCCAGGGTCTTGCGGCGGTGGGCAAAGGCGGCGCGGACGAGGTCGCGGGTGTCCGCATCGGCGCCTGGCCCCGTGCGCCGCAGCCCGATCACCGCCGAGCCGACCCGCGGCGGCGGCCGGAAGACCGAGGGGTTGACGGAGCGCAGCATTTTCGTCTCGCAAGCGAGCTGCACGAGCACGCTGGGCCCGCCGTACTCGCGGGTGCCCGCATCGGCGCGCAGGCGGTCGGCGATCTCGCGTTGCACCATCACCGTCCAGCGCTGCACCGAGGGCAGCTCCTCGATCGTGCGGATGATCAGCGGCGTCGCGATCGAGTAGGGGAGGTTGGAGACGATCGCGGTCGGCGCTGGCTCCAGTGCGCTCAGATCGAGCCTGAGCGCGTCGCCCCAGCGCAGCTCGACGTTGGCGAGCGCGGCGACTGGCGCCAGCGCCTGCTCCAGCCCGCGGTCGAGCTCGACCGTATGGACATGCGTCGTCACCTCGGCGAGGCGCTCGGTCAGCGGTCCTTCACCGGCGCCGACCTCGAGCACGACGTCCTCGGGGGAGAGCTCTGCGTCGCGCACGATTGCCTCCAACAGGTTCGTGTCGGCGAGGAAGTTCTGCCCGAGCCGGACCATCTACCAGCCGAAGAGAGCGCGGGCGTTGGCCTCGACGATCTGCTCCAGCTCCTCGTAGGCGATGCCTCGCTGGGCGGCGACGGCGCGGGCCGTGTCGACAACGTAAGCGGGCTCGTTGGGCTTACCGCGCACGGTCTGCGGCGCTAGATAGGGCGCGTCGGTCTCGACCAGGATCAGCTCGTCCGGCAGCTGCGCCGCAGCCTCGCGCAGATCGTCGGAGGCCGGGTAGGTGGTGTGGCCGGCGAACGAGCAATACCAGCCGCGCTGGGCCGCGTCGGCCGCCCGCCAGGGGGCGGAGAAGCAGTGCAGGATCACCGGCGTGTCGCCGGCCTGCACGTCGAGCAGCTCGAAGATCTCGTCGATCGCGGTCGTCTCACCGTCCTTGTCGCGGCCGTGGATGACGATCGGCAGGCCCTGATCGCGGGCGATCGCGACCTGGGCCTCGAAGGCGCGCCGCTGGTCGGCTGGGCTCGCCAGGTCGCGGTAGTAGTCGATCCCGGTCTCCCCGATCGCCCGCACCTTCTCGTGCGCGGCAAGATCGGCGATCCGCTCGGCTTCAGCATCGTCGAATCCGCCCGCCTCGGTTGGGTGGCAGCCGACGCTGGCGAAGACGGCCTCGTTCCGCTCGGCGGCGCCGAGCGCCGTCGCGTTCTCCTTGCCGCCGAGGCCGACGTTGAGCATCCGGTTGACGCCGGCCGCGAGCGCGTCGGCGACCAGCTCGGCCTCGGGCCGCTCGCAGAGGAAGAGGTGCGTGTGGGAATCGATCATTGCCGTGAATTCCAGCCTATCCGCGTGGGACGGCGAACCATCTAACCTCTTTTGACCCATGGCCGAGCGTGACTACATAGCCGCGACCAAGGAGCGCGTCGTCGTCTTCGACGGCGGCATGGGCGCGACCCTGGAGCAGTTCGACCTGACCCAGGAGGACTACGGCGGGCTGCTCGGCAAATGCCACGAGGCGCTCGTGCTCAACCGCCCCGATGTGATCGAGGGGGTCCACACCTCGATGCTCGAGGCCGGCGCGGAGGTCGTCGAGACCGACAGCTTCCAGGGCTCGCGGCTGAAGCTCGAGGAGTGGGGGCTGGGCGAGCACACGCATGAGGTCAACCTGAAGGCGGCCCAGATCGCCCGCAAGGCGGCGGGCGCGGATCGCTTCGTCGCCGGCTCGATCGGGCCGACCGGCTTCCTGCCTGCCTCCGACGACCCCACCCTGGGCGACATCTCCTTCCGCAAGCTGGTCGACGTCTTCGCCGAGCAGGCGAAGGGCCTGGTCGAGGGCGGCGCCGACCTGATCATCATCGAGACCGCGCAGGACATCCTCGAGGTCAAGGCGTCGATCTTCGGCGCCCGCGAGGCCTTCGCCGAGGCCGGCCGCACGCTGCCGATCCAGGCCAGCGTCTCGCTCCTCCCGCAGGGCGGCAAGATGCTGCTCGGAACCGACATCCAGGCGGTGCTGACGACCCTGGCCGCGCTCGAGGTCGACGTGATCGGGCTCAACTGCTCGACCGGGCCCGAGGACATGCGCGAGGCGATCCGCTTCCTCGGCGAGAACAGCCCGCTGCCCGTCCACTGCATCCCCAACGCCGGCCTGCCCCTGCAGGGACCCGATGGCGAGACGATCTTCCCCGAACAGCCCGAGCCGCTGGCGGCGACGCTGGGCGAGTTCGTCGAGCGCTACGGGGTGGGGATCGTCGGCGGCTGCTGCGGCACGACCCCCGAGCACATCGCCGCGATTCGCGAGCGGGTCGAGGGCCGCGTTCCCGGCGAGCGACCCGAGCCCGGCCCCCCGCAGGTCTCCTCGATGATGACCTCGACCCCGCTCGTGCAGGAGCCGCGCCCGACCCTGGTCGGCGAGCGCGTCAACTCCCAGGGCTCGAAAAAGGCGAAGGAACTGCTGCTGGCCGACGACTACGACGGCCTCGTCCAGGTTGCCGAAGACCAGGTCGAAGGCGGCGCCCACGTGCTCGACCTCTGCGTGGCGCTGACCGAGCGCGCAGACGAGGATGAGCAGATGATCGCCGTGGCCGAGCGGGTTTCGCTGACCCAGCCGGCGCCGATCCAGGTCGACTCGACCGAGCCCAATGTCATTGCGGCTGCGCTGGAGAAGATCCCCGGCCGGGCGATCGTCAACTCGATCAACCTCGAGGCCGGAGAGGACAAGGCCAATGTCGTCGTGCCGCTGGCGAAGGCGCACGGGGCGGCGCTGATCGCGCTGACGATCGACGAGGTCGGGATGGCGAAGACGGCCGAGCGCAAGGTCGAGATCGCCAAGCGGATCCGCGACCTCGCCTGCGAGCAGCACGGCCTCGACCCCGAGGTGCTGATCTTCGACGCGCTCACCTTCACCCTCACGACGGGCGACGACGAGTGGAAGCCCTCCGCGGTCGAGACGATCGAGGGTATCCGGCGGATCAAGGCCGAGATCCCGGGCGTCAAGACTTCGCTCGGCGTCTCCAATGTCTCCTTCGGCGTCGGCCAACCCGCCCGCGCCGTGCTCAACTCGGTCTTCCTCCATCACTGCGTCGAGGCCGGGCTCGACCTGGCGATGGTCAACCCGAACCACATCACGCCGTATGCGGAGATCTCCGACTCCGAGCGGGAGCTGACCGACGACCTCGTCTTCAACCGGCGCGAGGACGCGCTGGAGCGCTTCATCGCCCACTTCGAGTCCAAGGGCGAGGAGGCTGCCGAGGAGCTGGGGGACCCGACCGAGGGGATGGAGCCCGAGGAGGCCCTGCACTGGCACATCCTGCGCCGCAAGAAGGACGGCGTCGAGGAGTGGATCGATCGCTCGAACGAGAAAATCGGCGCCGTCCCGACGCTGAACCAGGTGCTGCTGCCGGCGATGAAGGAGGTCGGCGACAAATTCGGCGCCGGCGAATTGATCCTGCCCTTCGTCCTGCAGTCGGCCGAAGTGATGAAGCGAGCCGTGGCGCGGCTGGAGAATTACCTCGACCGGATCGACGGCCACACCAAGGGCAAGGTCGTGATCGCGACCGTCTTCGGCGACGTCCACGACATCGGCAAGTCGCTGGTCAACACGATCCTCACCAACAACGGCTACACCGTGGTCGACCTCGGCAAGCAGGTCCCGGTCGAGACGATCATTGAGGCCGCGGTCGAGAACGAGGCCGACGCGATCGGCCTCTCCGCCCTGCTCGTCTCGACCTCGAAGCAGATGCCGATCTGCGTGCAGGAGCTGCACCAGCGCGGTCTCGAGTTCCCGGTGCTGATCGGCGGCGCCGCGATCAACCGCGACTTCGGCCGCCGCACGCTCTACCCGCACGGCAAGGAGTCAGACGACGTCTACGAGCCCGGCGTCTTCTACTGCAAGGACGCCTTCCAGGGGCTCGACACGATGGACGCGCTGGTCGACTCGGAGGCGCACGCGGCGCTGGTCGAGCGGATCCACGCTGAGGCGAAGCAGCTGCGCGAGAAGCCGGTCGTCGTCGATGACTCGCCACCGACCAGCGACGCCAGCGTGCGCTCCGCCGCGGCCACCGACACCCCGATCCCCAAGCCTCCCTTCGGCGGCGTGCGCGAGGTCGAGATCGATTTCGACGAGGTCTATCCCTATCTCGACCGCCACGTGCTCTTCAAGCTGCACTGGGGCGGCAAAGGCGTCAAGGGCGAGGCCTGGCGCGAACTGGTCGAGGGCAACGGGGAGGAGGAGGGCTTCGCGCCGCGCCTGGAGCGGATGTGGCGCGAGCAGGACTACCTCCAGCCACGGGCGCGACTCGGCTACTTCCCTTGCAACTCGGAGGGCAACGAGCTGATCGTCTTCGACCCCGAGGACCCCGAGCGCGAGCTCGAGCGGCTCGTCTTCCCGCGCCAGCCCAAGCACGACCGCATTTGCCTGGCCGACTTCTACCGGCCGCTGGAGAGCGGCGAACGCGACGTGGTCGCCCTACAGGGCGTCACCGTCGGCCCCGAGGTGACCGAGCTGATCGAGCGGCTGGAGACTGAAGGCGAGTTCGCCGAGCAGCTCTTCGTCCACGGCCTCGGCGTTCAGTCGGCCGAGGGCCTGGCCGAGTGGCTGCATGCCCGGGTGCGTCGCGAGCTCGGCATCGAGGCCGACCAGGGCCGCCGCTACTCGTGGGGCTACCCGGCCTGCCCGGACCAATCCGAGCACGAGAAGGTCTGGC
Organism: uncultured Solirubrobacterales bacterium; assembly: GCA_963824215.1. GTDB lineage: Bacteria > Actinomycetota > Thermoleophilia > Solirubrobacterales > 70-9 > VRUE01. The sequence goes on from CAWGOE010000003.1 coordinate 49,426, forward strand.
GCCTATTGGACCTCGAGCAGATCGGCATGACCCTCTCCGATGGCTTCGCGGTGACGCCCGAGCAGTCGACCGTGGCGATCGTCGCCCATCATCCCCAGGCCGTCTACTTCGGCATGAAATCGGGCTTCATCCCCAAGCAGAAGTCACCCGACGAACTGATCGCCGGCACCGAGCGCGGCGGCCAGCTCCCGCCCGAGCGCGAGCCAGTCGGCTAATTTGGCGCTAAGGTCGAGGGCCCGATCCGGGGTGGTGTAGTCGGCTAGCACGTCTGGTTTTGGTCCAGGAAGCGAGGGTTCGAGTCCTTCCCCCGGAACTCCGCCACCCCGACATCTGATGCCTTTTGGACCCCATAGGGTCATCAACACGACAGATGTTCTCGATTGTGTCCGGGCCTGCGCTTAGGGTCGCTGCATGGAGATGAGTGGAGTCCCGTTGGACCCGGAGGTGCGCGACGGGCTGCGGCGTGGCTGGAAGGCGCTGATGGCGGTCGGCGTGCTGGCGATCGTCATCGGCTGTATCGCGATCCTCGTGCCTGCCGTGGCCTCGGTTGCGACCGCGATCTTCATCGGCTGGATCCTGATCATCGCGGGGGCGTTTCTGGTCGCGGGCGCTTTTGCCGCGCAGACGGTGGGCTCGGTCCTGCTGCGACTGGTCTGGGCCATTCTCACCGTGATCGTCGGCGTCTTCCTGATCGTCGAACCCGACAGCGGCACGCTGACCCTGACTCTGATTCTCGGCCTCTATTTCCTCTTCATGGGGATCACTCGCATCGCCGTCGCCTTTGCCGCCCGCGGCCAGCAAGGCGCCGGCCTGGTCGGCCTCAGCGGCTTCGCCGGCCTGCTGATCGGCATCCTCGTCCTAGTCGAGTTCCCCAGCTCGGCCGACTGGGCGATCGGCCTCCTGGTCGGCATAGACCTGATCTTCGCCGGCTGGACCCTGGTCTCTGTTGCGCTGGTGGGCAAAGAGCTAGCTCGCTCTCAATAGCCGGGGGGAGAGCGCGGGGCACCCCTCCCGCTTGCTGGGTTTTTCGCCGCGTCTCCCACGCCTGACGCGGCGCATATCGGCGTCCTCGGTCGCTCGCGTGCAGAGCACGCCACGCTCCCTGCGTCCTTGATCTGCTTGCGTCAGACGCGGGAGACGGCTGGATGAGAGAAGAGGGACGCGACGGCCTCTGGTGTCTGGTCGCTTGTCCACCTAGCTGCGTTGGCGTGGGGAGGATGGGGTGTCCCTGGAGTGCGCGGCGTCCTCTTTTCGCCCCAGCGGTTAGCGAGAGAGGCACGCGCTGGTGGCGAAAACCCAGCAATCGGAAGGGACACCCCATCCTCCCCCTCCACCACTACGATCCAGGGGTGCAGCTCCCCCTAGTGCTCGTCATGGCGGCGGGTGAGGGCACGCGGATGCGTTCCTCGCTGCCGAAGATGCTTCACCCTGTCTGCGGCCGCCCGCTGGTCGCCTGGCCGATCCTCGCTGCGCGCGAGGCCGGCGCCGGCCAGGTCGCGGCGATCGTCTCGCCGGGAATCGACATCTCGGCTGGCCTGCCCGGCGGAGTTGAGACGGTCGTGCAGCCGCAGCCGGACGGCACCGGTGGCGCCGTGCGCGCCGCGCTGCCGCTGATCGAGAAGGCGGAGACCGTGCTTGTTCTCTCCGGCGACCATCCATTGATCTCCGCCGAGATCATCTCTGGCTTCCTCGACGCCCACGCCTCCTCTGATGCGGCGGCGACGATGATGACGATCGAGCTTGACGACCCGGGAACCTACGGCCGTGTTGTACGCGACGCGGCCGGGGAGATCGAGCGGGTCGTCGAGGCGAAAGCCGATGGCGACGCCAGCGCTGAGGAGCTGGCGATCCGCGAGATCAATGCCGGGACCTACGCGTTCGATGCCGGCCCGCTCGCCGTTGCCCTGGCGGGGCTGTCCAATGACAACGCGCAAGGCGAGTATTACCTGACCGATGTCTTCGCGGCGCTGCGCGACGCCGGCCATTCCGTTGCCGGCCACCTCGCCGATGACTTCGCGGTGACGATGGGCGTCAACAACAGGGTCGAGCTGGCCGCGGCGGAGACGGAGGCGCACTGCCGCATCCTCGAGGCGAACATGCTCGCCGGCGTCACCGTCGTCGACCCGGGATCGACCTGGATCGACGCGGACGTCCAGATTGCCGCCGACGCCCGCATTGAGCCCGGCACCAGCCTGCGCGGTGCCACCGTGATTGGCGCGAGCTCGGTCGTTGGCCCGCTCACCACGCTGATCGACAGCAAGCTCGGCGAGAAGGTCACCGTGCCGCACTCCTACTTGGTCGAGTGCGACGTGCTCGACGATTGCAATGTCGGCCCCTTCGCCTACCTGCGCCCCGGCGCGCAGCTCGAGCAGGGCGCCAAGGCGGGCACGTTCGTCGAGATCAAGAACTCGCGGATTGGCGCCGGCGCGAAGGTCCCGCACCTCGCCTACGTTGGCGACGCTGACGTGGGTCCGGGCAGCAATCTCGGCGCCGGCACGATCACCGCCAACTACGACGGTTTCCGCAAGCACCGCACGACGATCGGCAGCAACGTGCGGATCGGCGTTGACACGATGCTGATCGCCCCGGTAGAAGTCGGGGACGCCGCCTACACTGGCGCAGGAGCGGTGATCAAGGTGGACGTCCCCGAGGGGGCGCTTGCGGTGAGCGAGAACGATCAGAGGAACATCGAGGGCTACGCGGCGGGCAAGGCCGCGCGAGCCCATGAGGAGGATTCGTGAGCACGATCGAGCACAGTCCCGAGGTGGCACCCAGCGAGGCGCCCACCGCCATCCCGCACGACTACTCGAAGCGGATGATGGTCTTCGGCGGTCGCAGCTCGATGGAGCTGGCGGCCAAGGTCGCCGGCAAGCTCGAGCTCGACCTCGGTCAGGTGACGCTAAAGACCTTCGCCAACGGCGAGGTCTACTGCCGCTACGAGGAGTCGATCCGCGGCGCCGACGTCTTCCTCGTCCAGTCAACCTGCGCCAACGAACAGAGCGAGATGTCGCCCAACGACGCCCTCGTCGAGCTGCTGACGATGATCGACGCAGCCCAGGGCGCCTCCGCTCACCGCATCATCGCCGTCCTGCCCTGGTACGGCTACGCCCGCCAGGACAAGAAGTCCTCGCCGCGCGAGCCGATCTCGGCCCGGATCATGGCCAAGTGCCTGGAGGGAGTCGGCGTCGACCGCATCCTCACCATGGACCTGCACGCCGGCCAGGTCCAGGGCTTCTTCCACGTGCCGGTCGATCACATGACGGCGATGCCGATGCTGACCCAGTGGTTCGCTGACCAGGAATTGAGCGACGAGCTGGTGATCGTCTCCCCCGACGCTGGCCGGGTCAAGACCGCGCGCAACTTCGCCCGCCGCATCGGTACCCACTGGGCGGTGATGGAGAAGGAGCGTCCGGCCCAGCAGGTGGCCGAGATCGGCTACGTGGTCGGCGACGTCAAGGGCAAGACCGCGGTCTTGGTCGACGACATGATCGACACCGCCGGCACGCTCTGCGCCGCCGCGCAGACCGTGCTCGACGAGGGCGCCGCGCGGGTGATTGCCTGCGCCACTCACGGCGTCTTCTCCGGCCCCGCCTACGAGCGCCTTGCCGCCTCGCAAATCGAGCGCATCGTCGTCACCGACACGATCCCGCTGCGGCCGGGCGCCCCCGACAACATCACGGTGCTCTCGACCGCCGGCACCTTCGCCGACTCGATCCGCCGCATCTTCACCGACGACTCGGTCTCCGAGATCTTCGCCGGCGAGAACCAGCTCTTCTAGCGCCCTGGCCGCCCAGGGATCAAACGGGCTGCGCCTGGTCGGCCACAAGGGTGCCGACCTGATCGCGCCGGGCAACACGGCCGAGAGCTTCGCCGCTGCGGTCGAGGCTGGCGTCGACACGATCGAGATCGATGTGCTCTGGACCCGCGACGGCCACCCCCGGCTGGCGGCCGCGGAGCGCACGCCGCTGGTCGTCGCCCACGACTGGCACGATGCCGAGCGACGCCAGCCGCTGACCCTGGAGCAGGCCCTCGACGCCTTCGCGCAGCCGCCGCTGGACGGAGTCGAGATCGACCTCGACATCAAGTTGCCGGGTCGCGAGGAGGAGATCGTTGCCGCGGTTCGCGACAGCGGCCTGCTCGAGCGGGCGATGATCTCGACCATGGAGCTCTCGACCCTGGCCCGGGTCGGCGAGCTGGAGCCCGGGCTGCGGCGCGGCTGGACCTATCCCAAAGTGACGAAGGACTGGAACTCGAAGCGCTGGGCAAAGGCGCCGCTGATCGGCGCCGTCGCCTGGATGCGTCAGCGCCTGCCCGGCCTCGCCGCGCGCGAACTGCCGAAGCTGGGCGTCGAGGCGATGTGGGTCTACCACCCGCTCGTCAGCCCTCGCCTCGCCCGCATCACCAAGCTCGCCGGCGTCGAGCTGATCGCCTGGACGGTCGACGATCTGCCGCGTATGAACAAGCTCGTCGCCGCGGGAGTCAACGGCCTCTGCTCCAACGACCCGCGGCTGTTCGCCTCTATTCGTTGAGGTCGCGGCGGCGGATCAGCAGCGCTCCGACCAGCACCAGGCCCGCCGACCAGCCGGCGAGCACGAGCCCTCCGGCAACCTGGCTGAGCCCTTCGTCGGGCAGACCGTGCAGGGAGCCGACCGCCTGCGCCGGGAAGTAATCACCGACTCGCCGGGTAGCAGCTCTGGCAGGGACGAGAGCACGAAGAAGAAGGCGAAGGTGGCGATGATCGCGCCGACCTGGTTGCGACCACTCGCATCTGATTCGTCGGTCCTGTAGTGAACTCGTCAAGGGAAGCCGGTCACCGGCTGGCCTCGACCGAGAACGAGAGGTCGTCGACGGCGACAGTCTTGCCGAAGCGCTTGGTCAGATTTTGGACTTCGAGCTCAGCCATCGCAGCCGACTTTGACCACACCAGGGTGGGGTCAAAGTCGGAAGCGCCGATTCAGACGGTGCCCGGCGTCGCCGTCGGCGGCGCGTTGCGACCGCCGCCTTTGGCGCGGACCGCGGACTCCAGCTCCTCGGCGGTAAAGCCGCCCTTCGCCTCGCCGTCGAGCGCGTAGCGGTAGAGCGCCACGCCGAAGATGCCGCTGAGCGCGTTGCTGATCAGCATCGAGACGACGAAGCCGATCACGCCGAGGACGACGAGCAGGGCACCGATAAAGCTGGCCGAGACCCAGATGGCGATGCCGATCGCGACCAGGATCGCGCTCGGCAGCATGCCGAGCAAGAAGACGGCGCCGCCGATCGCGAGGTTGCCGGTGATCTGCTGCCCCCAGCGCTCGCGGAAGAGCCCGCCCGAGCGCTTCAGCGTCGCGAACGCGCCGGTCCCCTCGATCGCGATCACGGGCACGGCGATGAAGGTGACGAGCGACCAGGCCATGCCGACGAAGCGCGCGGCGATCGTTCCCGCGATGCCACCCTGGTTTTCCAGGATGCCCATGAACACGCCGATCGCGGTCGAGAGCGCGGCCCAGCCGCAGATCTGGCTGAAGCGGCTGCGCGCGACCGCGAGCCCGTCGCCGACGGTCGCTTCCTCGCCGCGGAAGATCATGTCGGCGGCAGCCGCGAGGCCGACGGCGAAGAAGGTGCCGACGACGCTGAGTACGTAGAGGCCGATCACCAGCAGCGGGATCGCGCCGGCAAGCGCGCCGTCGTCGAGGAAGTAGAGGCCGGGGCCGAGGAAGACGAAGGCGAGCGGGATCGTCGCCACGGCGCCGTAGAGCGGGAAGCGAATCAGCGCCCGGTGCTCGTTCAGGAGGCCCCAGCTTTTCTTGCTCAGCGCCCATCCGCGTTTGATCTTCTTCATCGTTCCTCCTCCGCCGGCTCGATCGCCTGGTTCAGTGAATTTCGGCCAAACCGGGTAGCCGCTTTACGCCTCTTCCCTCGAAGTACTCCCACTCCTGCTCGCCGAGCTCGGTTGCAGGCGGATCTGCGTAGACCCACTCGCGCATGATCCGGTGCCAGTTGCGCTTCGCGCCGAGCTGGCCGAGCACGGCTACGACGCCGATTTCCATCCGCCGCCCCATCAGCTCGTCTGCCGGGATCGACTCGCGGCGCATCAGGTCGTAGTACTCCGAGCGCGGGTCGTTGGTCGACTCGATGATCTTCATCACCCGTCGCGGCGTGATTTCAATCTCACGGTCCTCGATGTACCAGCCGCCGACCGCGCCCATGTGCTCCAGTAGCCGCTCGGCGTCGAGCTTCGACGGCTTCTTGATGAAGCCGAGGTCGTGCAGAGCCTGGCGGAAGGCCTCGGGGTCGTCGCGCGAGGCGGCGTCGAAGGCGCGCTGCTCGAGCACGATCTGCTCGCGGTCGAGCTTCTTGGTCATGCCGAAGTCGAGGAAGGCGACGCGCCCGTCCGCCATCAGCAGGTAGTTGCCTGGGTGGGGGTCGGCGTTGAAGTGCTGCAGGTTGAACATCGAGCCGAGGTTGCCGCGGAAGATGATCTCGCCGAAGCGGCTGCGCTCCTCATCAGGCAGTTCCTTGACCGCCTCGAAGTCGACGCCCTCGACGAACTCGGTGACGAGAACGCGGCGGCGGGAGAGGCGGGTGATCACTTCCGGCACGAAGACGAATGGGTGGTCGCGGTAGGCGCGGGAGAAGGAGCGCTGGTTCTGCGCCTCGTACTCGTAGTCGAGCTCCTCCATCACCCGCTCGCGGATCTCGTGTGCGATCGCCTTCGCGTCGAGCCCCGGCGCCAGGGCGCGCGCCAGCCGCACGATGGTTCCCGCGTTGCGCAGGTCGGCGTCGAGCGCCTCCGCGACCCCCGGGTACTGGATCTTGACCGCGACACGGCGACCGTCGAGCAGCTCGGCGCGGTGCACCTGGCCGATCGAGGCGGCGGCGAAGGCCTCGGTCTCGAACTCGGCGAACAGCTCGGTGACCGGCTCGTCGTCGTACTCCTCCAGCAGCACCTTCTCGACTTTCTCCCACGGCATCGGCGGCGCCGAGGTGCGCAGCTTGCTCAGCTGCTCCTGGTAAATCTCGCGGTACTCGTCGGGGATGAACTCGGTGTCGATGAAGGAGGCGAACTGGCCGAGCTTCATCGCCGCGCCTTTCATCTGGCCGAGCGCGCCGACCATCTTCATCGCCGTCTCGAGGTGGCGCTGCTCGAGCTTCTCCTTGCTGTCCTCCTCCGAACGGGCGACGTTGGTCGCCTTGGTGCCGGCGTAGCGGGCGCCCTGCACGCCGACGATCGAACCCAGCTTCGCCGAGCGGCGAATCCGCCCTTTTGGGATCTTCGAATCGTCAGCCATGGCTGAAGTTGTACTCTCTCCCGTCCCGATGGCTCGCACCCGTGAAAAGCTGAAAGCAGCTCCGCGCACCGATTTCGGCTCGCGCAGCTCCCGTCGCCTACGCGGCGGCGGGCTGGTTCCCGGCGTCGTCTACGCCGGTGGCTCGGAGGCGCGCGCCTTCCAGGCGGGCGAACGGGAGATCCGCGCCGTGCTCGCCGGCGGCCAGGCGCTCTTCGACCTCGAGCTGGAGGGGTCGAAAGCGGTGCCGGTCGTGGTCAAGGAGCAGCAGCTGCACCCCGTGCGCGGCAACCTCCAGCACATCGACTTGCAGGAAGTGAAGCTCGACGAGGCGATTCAAGCCGAGGTCGCGATCGAGCTCGAGGGGGCCGAGACCGCACCCGGCGTTAAAGAGGGCGGCGTGCTCGAGCATGTCACCCGCGAGATCACGGTCGAAGCGCTGCCCACCGAGATTCCCGAGCGGCTGGTCGCCGACGTCTCCGAGATGCAGATCAACGACACCATCCAGCTGTCCACGCTCACCCCACCCGAGGGCGTCACCTTCGTCGCTGACGACCTCGACGAGGTCACGATCGCCACCCTCTCGCCACCGCGCGTAGAGGAAGAGCCCGAGCCCGCCGTCGAGGAGGAGGCCGAGCTGGTCGGCGAGGAGGGCGAGGCCCCCGCTGCCGAGGACGGCGGCGAGGCGGCCGAAGGCGATTCGGGCGACTCCGGCGGGGAGTAGCCGCTCCGCGTCATGTCGATCTTCCGTCGCCGCAGCGATCGCGGCGAGGTGGAGCAGGGCGACCGCATCCTCATCGTCGGTCTCGGCAACCCCGGCGCAGAGCACGCCGGCAGCCGCCACAACCTCGGCTTCGAGATCGGGGCGGAGCTCTCACGCCGCTGGGACCTGCCGCGAGCAAAGAAGAAATTCGGCGGTCTGATCGCCGAAGGCCGCACTCGCCCCGGTGGGCCGCGGGTAGCGATCCTGCTGCCGCAGACCTACATGAACGCCTCCGGCGACTCGGTCGGGCCGGCGCGCGGTTCGCTGAAGGCGCCGCTCGACCGCGTCGTCGTCCTCCACGATGAGATCGACCTGCCCTTCGGCGAGGTGCAGAGTCGACTCGGCGGTGGCTTGGCCGGCCACAACGGGCTAAAGAGCCTCAAGCAGGGTTTGGGCGCCCCCGAGTTCTGGCGAGTCAGGGCGGGCGTTGGCCGACCCGACTCGACTGATCCTGAGATCGTCTCCGCCTACGTGCTCGGCCGCTTTCGCGAGTCCAAGGACGAGGTTGAGGCACTCGTCGGCCGCGCCGCCGACGAGGCCGAGCGGCTCGTCGAGCAAATAGGCTCCGACGCCGATGAGCGCTGAGCGCACCAGCTACGAGGTCGACCAGCAGGGCGTCGCCGTGCTGCGTCTCGAGCGGGCCGAGGCCCGCAACGCGATCAACACCCAGATGCTGGTCGAGATGCTCGAGCACCTCGCCGTGGCGCGCACGGACGAGGCGGTCCGGGTTCTGGTCATCAGCTCCTCCGACCAGATGGGCCTCTCCGCCGGCGCCGACGTCAAGGAGCAGCTCGACGACGAGGGCAAGGTGCGCCGCATGCAGCTCTTCGCCGACCTCTACGACGCGATTGCCGGCTTCCCCAAGCCGACCGTAGCGGCCTGCCACGGCGACGTGGTCGGTGGCGGCGCCGAGATCGCCGTCGCCTGCGACATGCGGGTCGGCGGCTCCAATCTACGCATGCGCTTCCCAGGCGCGGCGCTTGGCGTTCCGGTCGGTCCGGCGCGCCTGGTCACGCTTTGCGGCCTCGCCGCCGCCAAGTACCTGCTCTTCAGCTCGCGCACGGTCGGCGCCGACGAGGCTCTGCGCCTTGGCCTGGTCAATCGCGTCGCCCCAGCGGCGAGCACCGAGGGCGCGACGATCGAGCTGGCGACGTCGGTCGCCGCCAACCCACCGGAGGCGGTCGCTCAACTGAAGCGGATGCTGCACGAGTGGGATGACGTCGAGGGCCGCTCCCGCGTTGAGGGCGAGGGCCAGGTCGAGTGGCAGCGGACTGGGCCTGGCCTACCTTCGAGTCACTAGATCACAAAGCTCGTGGATTCGCCGCCCGGCCGGATAAGGTCGCGCCCGTCCGCCCAACGCTCTTTCCTCTGGAGGGTCGCTTGAAAGCCTTCGTCTCGGTCCTGATCGCCGTTGCCTGCCTGCCTGCTCGCCATGCCCAGTGCGGCGATGGCGGTGACCTACACCGTCGACAGCACGGGAGACCAGCAAGACGCGGCCAACGGGTCCGAAGGCTGCAAAACCGCGGTCAATACCTGCACCCTGCGGGCCGCGATCGAAGAGTCGAACGCCTCCGCGCTGGTCCTCGACGAAATCGTCTTCGCGGCTGCATTCAACGGCCAGGGCGCTGACACGATCACGCCCGCCAGCCTGCTCCCCGCGATCACCAAACAGGTCAGCGTGAAAGGCGGCGTGTGCACCACCCAGGCGGGTCAGCAGGGCCCCTGCGCGGGCGTGGACGCGCCGGGCTTGAGCTACGCGCTCAGCGTCGACAACGTCGACGGGGTCGCGATCGAAGGGCTCGCGGTGACCGGGGCTACGACCGGGATAAGAGTTGTCACCAGCTCGCAGGGCTTCACCGGCCGCGGCAACTGGGTCGGCGTGAAACTGGACGGCGTCAACGGCACTGGCGCCAATACGGGAATCTGGCTCGACCCCGATTCCAACGGGGCGACGATCGGCGGGACGGCGGCGAGCGAACGCAACGTGATCGTCAACAGCGCCGTCGAGGGTCTTGACATCGAAGGGGCCGACAACGCCGACGTCATCGGCAACTACTTCGGCGTCAAGGCGGACGGCTCGACGCAGGCCGCCAACGGCAAGGACATCGAGATCACCGACACCTTCGCCTTCGAGGCGACCGGCAACGAAGTCGGCACGGCGATCCCAACCGGGTCGCTTACGGCGCCCTGCGACAGCGGCTGCAACGTGATCTCCGGTGCCACTACCTATGGCATCGACCTGCAGGGCAACGGCGGCAACGAGGGGCCCGCGACCGGGCCGACGACGATCCAGGGCAACTACATCGGGCTCAGCGCCGCCGGGACCGCCGTCGTCGCCAACGGCTCGTACAGCATCTGGTCGGTCGAAGCGAAAGCGGTCACGATCGGTGGCGAAGAAAACGGCGAAGGCAACTACTTCGCCGGTGGCGGGACCGGCATCTATCACGGAGACGGCGAGGGCTTCGCCGCGATCGGCAACATCTTCGGCTCGGGCCCGACCGGGGCTGACCTCGCGTCACCGGGTCTGGGGATCTTCGTCTACTGCCTCGAACTGGGCACGAACGAAGTCGATCCGGTGGAAGTGAGCCAGAACGTCTTCCGCATGGAAGGCGGCACCGGAATCGAAAGCGTGTTTGGGAACGTCGACATCGAAACGAACTTCATCGAAGGCGCCGGAATCGGGATATACACCCGCGGCGACCCGCCCGGGGCTGGCAACCTGATCGCGGACAACGTGATCGGCGAATCCACGACCAACGGGATCCTGATCGAAAACGACTTCAACCTGGTGCTCCACAACGCGATCTACGATTCCAGCGCAGCGGGCATCCGGATCCAAGATCCGATCGGCTTCCCGATCTTGTCCACGACCGACAACCTGATCGGCGGCAGCTCGGCGGCGGAAGAAAACACGATCCGCGAAAGCGGCGGCGACGCGATCGAGATCGTCGATCTATCCGCGAGCGAAGACGAGGACAGCCAGAACGGCGTCGGGCGCAACAAGGGCGACGAAAACGCCGGCCTCTTCATCGACCTGGTCGACAACGCCAACGGCGGCATCCTGCCGCCTGCCTTCGCGACCCTGCAGCAGTCGAGCGCCAGCGGCGGCGGGGTGGAGCCGTTCGCGACGATCCGCGTCTTCCGCAAGGCCGAAGCCATCCCGGGTGAGATCGAGTCCACCCTCGCCGAAACGACCGCCGACGCCGGCGGCAACTGGAAAGTCGCCTATCCGACGATCCCGACCGGCACCCTCGTCGCGGCGACGCAGACGAGCCCCGAAGGCGCCACCTCGGAGCTGGCGATCCAAGCGGCTACTGCCGATCCCAGCGGCGGGGGCGGCGGTAGCGGCGGCGGTTCCGGGGACACGAAAGACAAAGACAAAGACGCCAAAGACAAAGGTAAAAGCAAAGGTAAAGACAAAGCCGGCAAAGCGCCCGAGACGACCATCGTCAAAGGCCCGAAGGCGCGCTCGCGCAAACGCACCGCGAAGTTCAAGTTCGTCTCCAGCGAGTCGAACTCCACCTTCCAGTGCAAGCTCGACAAAAAGCCCTTCAGGGCGTGCAAATCACCGAAGAAATACAAAAGGCTGAAGCCGGGCAAACACGTCTTCAAGGTGAGGGCGATCGATGCCGACGGCAACGTCGACAAAACCCCGGCGAAGCGGAAATTCCTCGTCCTTCCGCCGAGCTAGGTCGTCCAGCTGGCGGAGTCGAGCGCCGTGCCGTCACGGTGCTCGACCGGGTTCGCGAGCACCTGCTCGGCGACCTCTGCGCAGCGGGCTACCCATAGACCCTCGCGATCTGCCGCCACCAGGCGGTCGAGCAGCGCCACGAGGTTGCTCTCACCGAGCCACTCGAGCAGGGAGAGGTGGAGGACAATCGAGATGAAGGCGCCCTGCTCGAGGCGCTCGACCTCCGCATCCAGGTAGGCGAGGAACGCGGCGGCGTCGAGAGGGTCTGGCGATCCGGTCATCTGCTCGCGCACCGGGGCCAGCGGCGGCAATACGCAGGTGGCATCGACGTGGCGCCACTGGAAGGGGACGAGGGCGACTCCGTCCTCGACACCCACGCCGGATCCGGCGGGGGACGCGTAGCGCAGGCCGGCTTCGCGCAAAACTCCGGGCCCATCCGGGCCCAGCTGGCCGCCGGGCGGGCGCATGCCGGCGACCTCGATCCCAAGCTCCCCGAAGGCGGCCGTTCCGCGCGCCAGGTTCTCCGCCTGCTCCGTGGCCCCCAGCTCACCCCACTGCTCGTGGCGCCAGGCGTGATAGCCGACCTCGTGCCCGGCTGCGGCGATCGCCTTCAGTGCCTCGGGGTAGAGCTCCGCGTTGAGGCCCTCGACGAAGAAGGTCGCAGCGAGGTCATGCTTGCCCAGGGTGTCGAGAAGGCTCGGCAGGACCCGGGTGGCGGTGGGGTGCTCGCCGAGCCGCGCCGGCGTGGCGCCAAGCTCGATTTCCGCCGCCTCGCCGAGGTTGTCGAAGCTGAGGCAGAGTGCGCCGCGGGCGCCACCCGGCCACTCCACCGTCCCCCTCAGTCCTCGAGCAGCGCCGCGCTCCAGCGCTCGGGGTCGCGCTTGGCCTGCTCACGCGCCCAGTGGAAGTGGTGCTGGGCGGAGGCGAGCAGGATCGGGAAGTTGAGCAGGCCGGCGACTGCGAACCTCCGTGAGCCGGGCCGGGTCTCGGTGAGCAGCGAGAGCGCGCTGGCGACGCCCCAGGCCCAGAGGACCGAGTTGTAAGCGGGAAGCTGGTCCTCGCGCAGGCCCTCGGCTTCGTCGAGCATCGGCACGCCGTTGTGCAGCGACCACGGCCAGGCCTTGAAGTGGACGGCGACGCCGGCGACGCCGATCCCGGCGTTGAGGGCCGAGAGCCGCTCGGCCCACTTGCCGCTGCTCACCGTGGCCGCAAGCCCCAGCGGGATCAAGGCGCCCCAGAGGGCGTAGGAACCACGGCGGCCGAGCTGGGGCTCGAAGACCAAGCCGACGCCGGCGCGGGTCTCGAAGGCGTTGTGCGCGAAGAGCCCGAGGGCCGAGCCGGCGGCGAATGGGCGTCGCAATCGCATCTCTGGGCAGCGTAGACCCTGGCCGTAGAATCGGTCGCCGCGCCCGGATCGCTCGATTCGGGCGATTTGCCTGCGATGAGCCTCAGACCGCTGATCGAGATCGCCGCCGAGAACGAGCGCCTGCACGCGCTCGCGGCTGACGTGCGCGCAGCGAGCGGCGGCGAGCCGGTGGAGATCGCCGCTTCGACCACGCTGCGGCCGTTGCTGCTGGCAACGGTGCTCGAGGACGATCGCGGTCTCGCCGGTCGTCCCGTACTGCTGGTCAGCGCCGACGATCGTTCCGCTCGCGACCTCGCCGCCGACCTGCGCGCCTACCTCGGCTCGCGCCGGGTCCGCTTCTATCCCTCGCGCGGCACCGGCTACGCCTCGCACGTCAATCCGCCCCCGCACCTCGTCGGCCTGCGGATCGACGCGCTCGACTCGCTGCAGGGCGAGGACGACGCGGTCGTCGTCGCAAGCGCCACCGCCCTTGCCGAGGCCGTGCCGGACGCCTCCCTGCGCCCCGCTGGCTTCGTCCTCGAGCAGGGCGGGGAAGTGGAGCTCCCGGCCGCCGCCCGCGACCTGGCCGCCGCCGGCTACGCCCGGGTCGAGCAGGTGGAGGAACGTGGCCAGTTCGCCGTCCGCGGCGGCATCCTTGACGTCTTCCCGGCGACCGAGGAGCGGGCGGTGCGGATCGAGCTCTTCGGCGACGAGATCGAGTCGATGCGCTGGTTCTCGACCTTCACCCAGCGCTCGCTGGGCGATGCCGAGCGGGTCGAGCTGGCTCCCGCCGCAGAGCTCGACGCCGAGCACCGCGAAATCGCGGAGCTGGCGGCAATGGAGGCGGCCGAGGAGGGCAAGGAGGCCCCGAGCGCGGCCGAGGCCCTGCCGCTGGAGCATTTCGGCCCGCCGCTCGACCTCGTCCCCGCCGAGGCGGCCGTGATCCTCGCCGCGGCCGAGGAGATCGAGCCGGCGCTGCGCGATCACTGGGAGGACGCGACCGCGGCGATGCACGCCGATGACGCCCGCCACCTCTACGTCGATGTGGCAGCCTCACTTGCCGCTCGCGCAGTGCTCTCCCTGGGTTCAGCCGGTGACGGCAACGAGCACGCTTTCCGGGCGTCGCGCGCCGAGTCGCCGGCGCGCAGCGTCAAAGAGGCCGAGGGTGAGCTGGAGAAGCTGGTCCGCTCGGGCTATCGCACCGTCGTCGCCTTCGACAATCGCGGCGAGGCGGAGCGCTCGCGCTATGGCCTCGAACGCGTCGACGCGACCCTGCTCGACGGCGGTCGCCTCTCTCCAGAGCCGGGCCTTGCTTTTGCCGAGGCGCGCCTACGTGAGGGCTTCGTCAGCCCCGAGCTGCGGCTCGCCGTCTACCCCTTCCGCCGCTTGGTCCACCGGCGTCGTCGGGCCGAGGATCGCGTTCCCGGCGCTGGTCGTGGCCGCCTCGCCTTCAGTGATTTGCGGGTCGGCGATTACGTCGTCCACGAGGACCACGGCGTCGCCCGTTTTGCCGGCTTCGAGACGCGCGAGGTCGGCGGCGTAAGCCGCGACTACCTCTACCTCGAATACAAGGGCGAAGACCGGGTCTACGTGCCGACCGATCAGCTGGCGAAGCTGAGCCGCTACGTTGGCGCGGGCGCCGAGCCGGCGCTCTCGGCGCTCGGCGGCAAACGCTGGCAGAACATGAAGGCCCGCGCCCGCAAAGCGGCGGGCGCCCTGGCCGGTGAGCTACTCAACCTCTATGCCGAGCGACGGACTCGCAAGGGCCACCCCTTCCCGCCTGACGGCGAGTGGCAGATCGCGATGGAGACGGCGTTCCCCTACCGCGAGACCGCCGATCAGCTTGAGGCGATCGAGGCGGTCAAGGGCGACATGGAATCGGAGCAGCCGATGGACCGGTTGGTTTGCGGCGACGTCGGCTTCGGCAAGACCGAGGTGGCGCTACGGGCCGCCGTCAAGGCGGCGTCCGACGGCATGCAGGTGATGATGCTGGCGCCGACGACGATCCTCGCCCAGCAGCACTTCGGCACCTTCCGTGAGCGTCTCGCCGACCTTCCCTTCACCCTCGACTGGGTTTCGCGGCTGCGAAAGCCAGCGGAAGTAAAGGAGGTGCTGAAGGGCTATGAGGCCGGCGAGATCGACGTCTTGGTTGGCACGCACCGGCTGCTCTCGCGCGACGTCCGCGCCAAGGACCTCGGCCTGCTGATCGTTGATGAGGAGCAGCGCTTCGGCGTCAAGCAGAAGGAGCTGTTGCGGCAGCTGAAGCTGAAGGTCGACGTGCTCTCCCTCTCCGCGACGCCGATCCCACGGACCCTGCAGATGAGCCTGGCCGGGCTGCGCGATATCTCAGTGATCGAGACGCCGCCCGAGGGTCGCCGTCCGGTTCGTACCTACGTCGGCCCCTACGACGAGGACTTGGTGCAGCGGGCGATCGAGCGTGAGCTCGAGCGCGGCGGCCAGGCATTCTTCCTCCACAACCGGATCGAGAGTCTGCCCGAGGTCGCCGAGCAACTGCGCGGGCTCGTCCCCAAGGCGCGCGTGGTCGAGGCCCACGGCCAGATGGACGAGGGTGAGCTGGAGGAGACGATGATGCGCTTCCTGCGCGGTGAGGCCGACTGCCTGGTGACGACCACGATCATCGAGTCGGGACTGGATATCCCGACCGCCAACACGCTGATCGTCGAGCGCGCGGACCGGCTTGGGCTCGCCCAGGCCTACCAGATCCGCGGCCGAGTCGGGCGCTCTCGCGAGCGCGCCTTCGCCTACATGCTCTACCCCTCGGCCGAGGCTCTGACCGAGGACGCCGCCGCGCGCCTCTCGACCCTCGCCGACCACACCGAGCTCGGCTCCGGCTTCAAGATCGCGATGCGGGACCTCGACATCCGCGGCGCCGGCGACCTACTCGGCGACGAGCAGTCCGGCCACGTTGCCGCGGTCGGCTTTGAGCTCTACTGCCAGATGATCGACGAGGCTGTGGCCGAGGTGAGTGCGGCAGGGGAGGGGGAGGGGGCGCCGGAGCCGCTGCGGTTCGATGTCTCGGTCGACGCCTATTTGCCGGCCTCATTCATCCCCTTCGAGGCGGCGAAGATCGACGTCCACCGGCGCATCGTTGCCGCCCGGGCCCCTGGGGACCTGCGCGCGATCCGCGACGAGCTGAGCGACCGCTTCGGGTCGCTACCTGCGGTGGCGGAGAATTTGCTGGCCCTGCAGCGCGCCCGGATCGAACTGCAACTGGCGGGCGCGCGGAGCGTCGAGTTGCGCGGCGGCAGGCTCAGCGTGGTCGGAGTGGAGCTCGACTCCGAGGGGTCGAGCGAGCTGATGGAGAAGGTTGAGGGAGCGTTGTACGAGTGGCGTGAGAAAACCGCCTCTGTGCGCGTCCCCGAAGAGCCCGAGGCGCGCCTTGCCGCCGTGCTCGCTTTGGCAGGCGGCCTACGCGAGGCTGGGCGCTCGCAATTGGTCGAAAAAGATATGCTCCCAACTTCGTGAGTCCGGACCAGGGTAGGAGAGGGACGTCTGGCAAGGGCGGGGTCGCAAGCGGCCGCGGTCCCGCGGCTGCGCGCCGCCTGGGTCTGCTGATCTTCGGCGTCGCCTTCGTCGTCCTCTTCGCGATCGTCGCCATTTCCGAGGGCATCGGCGATCCGAGCGTTCCCTCCGGCGACGCCGCCTTGGTCGAGGACGTGCCGGGAGGCATTGGTGAGGTCAGCGAGACTGAGGTAGCGCATGCGATGGAGCTCGCAGCGAAACAGGCGGGCGAAAAAAAAGCGCCGGAACCTAGCGATCCTAAATATGAGGAAACGCTGAAAACGGCGATGCAGTCCGTCCTCGAAGGGATCTGGATCCAGGGTGTTGCAGACGACTGGGGCATCGAGGTGACCGATGCGGAAGTCGCCAAAGAACTGAAAAAAGTTAAGAAAGAAAGCTTCAAATCGGAGGCGGAATTCCAGAAATTCCTCAAAGAATCGGGCTACACGCCGGCCGACATCGATACGCGGATAACGATCCAGATTCTCAGCACCCAGTTGCAGGAACAGCTGAAAGAAAAAGCGCCGACCCCGAGCCAGGATCAGATCGAGGACTACTACGAGGCTGCCAGGGACACCCAGTTCACGCAGAAACCGAGCCGGGATGTTCGCCAGCTCGTCAACAAAGACCGGGAAAAAGCGCAGGAAGCCCTCGCTGCCTTGGGCGGCGATAACTCCGAGGCGAGCTGGAAAAAGACCGCCAAAAAATTCTCCGAAGACCCAACGGCCAAAGCAAGCGGTGGGCTACAGAGAGGCGTGGCGGAAGGCGTCCTCGAAGAACCGTTGAACGCGGCGGTCTTCGATGCCTCCGAGGGCGTGATCGAAGGGCCGATCGAAACGCCGCAGGGCTACGTCGTGTTCGAAGTTGCGAGCTCGACTCCCGAAAGCGTGCAGGAGCTGAAAGCGGTTGAAGCTCAGATCCAGAGCACCCTGGCCCAGCAGTTCGAGCAGGAATACTTCGCCAGCTTCGTTTTGACTTTCGCCAATGAATGGACGCAGCGCACCTTCTGCGCCTCCGGCTACGTAATGGAACGCTGCGCGAACTTCGAGGACAGCGGGCGGCCCGCGACCGCGCCTGAAGGTTGCTACGAAGCAGATCCGAAAGGCGGTCGGCCCGAAGCATGTCCGGCCCCGGTCTCTCAGGCGATTCCGGCTTTGCCTGGCAGCGTCACGCCGCTGGCGCCGAAGGGCAAACCGCTGGTCCAGCGCCCGCGGCCACTGGACGAACCGGGCGCGGGAGCCGAAGAAGCAGCTGGCCTCCCCGAAGGCGCCGTACCACCGCCCACTGGCGCCCCCACCGAATAGGAACCGCTTCCTAGATCACTAGACTGGCGCGTCTCGTGAGCGTCATCTCTTCCATCCACGCGCGCCAGATCCTTGACTCGCGCGGCAACCCGACGGTCGAGGTTGAAGTGGAGCTCGACTCGGGGGCGAGGGGCCGCGCGGCCGTGCCTTCCGGAGCCTCCACCGGCGAGTTCGAGGCGGTTGAGCTGCGCGACGGTGGCGAGGCCTGGCTCGGCAAGGGCGTCTCGCGCGCCGTCGAGCACGTCAACGGGGAGATAGCTGCGGCCCTGAAGGGGGCTCGTGCTTCCGAGCAGGGCGCCCTCGATACGACGATGATCGAGCTCGACGGCACGCCCAACAAGGGCCGCCTCGGCGCCAACGCCATCCTCGGCGTCTCCCTTGCAGCGGCCAAGGCAGCGGCGCTCGACTCGGGCCAGCCGCTCTACCGCTACCTGGCCGAGCTCTACGGCGCCGATGAGCCGAGACTCTTGCCGGTGCCGATGATGAACGTGCTCAACGGCGGCGCGCATGCCGACAACTCGGTCGACTTCCAGGAGTTCATGGTCGTGCCGGCGGGCGCCTCGAGCTTCGCCGAGTGCCTGCGGGTGGGGACCGAGGTTTTCCATGCTTTGAAGAAGAGCCTCGCCTCCAAGGGGCAATCGACGGCAGTCGGTGACGAGGGCGGTTTTGCGCCAAATCTCGAGTCCAATGAGGCTGCGTTGCAGGCGGTGCTGACGGGGGTCGAGGCTGCGGGCTTTGAGCCCGGGACCGATGTCTTCATCGCGCTTGATCCGGCGACCAGCGAGGTGTATGAGGGTGGCGCGTACGTACTCGAGCACGAGGGTCGCACGCTTTCCTCAGGGGAGATGGCTGCCTATTGGGAGGATGCCTGCGCGCGCTACCCGATCGTCTCGATCGAGGACGGGATGGACGAGGAGGACTGGGATGGCTGGAAGCTTCTGACCGAGAAGGTCGGCGGGCGCGTGCAGCTGGTCGGCGACGACCTCTTCGTTACCAATCCCGAGCGGTTGCGCCGCGGGATCGAGCTCGGCGTCGGCAACTCGATCCTGGTCAAGGTCAACCAGATCGGCACCCTGAGCGAGACCCTGGAGGCGATCCGCATTGCTCGCGAGGCGGGCTACACCGCCGTGATCTCCCACCGCTCCGGCGAGACCGAGGACACGACGATCGCCGACCTCGCCGTCGCCACCGGCGCCGGCCAGATCAAGACGGGGGCACCGTCGCGCTCGGATCGGGTGGCCAAGTACAACCGGCTTCTACGAATCGAGGAGGAGCTTGGCTCCTCCGCCGAATTTCCGGGCCTGAACGCTTTCGCCCAACGTGTTGGGTAAATGAAGGAATGCGGCGCTCTGCCGCGTAGCTGCGGGTATGGCGACCCGCTCCCGGCCGGCAAGCAGGACGAGGTCACAGCCGAAGCGACGTTCGACCTCGACCGCGCGCCGCAAACCCGCCGCGCGCCGCAAACCCGCGGCCAGGCGCGGTGGCAGTCGTGTGCGCTGGGATCGAGTGGGGCGGATCGCGCTGACGCTCGTTCTCGCCGCCGTCCTCTACTCCTATCTGAACCCGATCATCGACTTCGCCAAGACCTACACGGGGACGACCGCTGCCAAAGCCGAATTTCACGAGAAGCTGCGCGAAAACAAGCGTCTCCACAAGCGCATCCAGACCGCCGACGACCCGATCGTAATTGCCCGCCGGGCGCGGTCCCAGGGGATGGTCGCCGAAGGCGAGACGCCGATCGTCATCCAGGGCTTGGGCGGCTAGCGACCCTTTCCTCGGGGCACCCCCGTGGCTAGCGCGGGCTCCTACATCCTCAGCGTCGCCCTGCTGGCCGTTCTGGTCCTCTCGCTGGGGTTCTCTGCTGTTCGCCTGCGGCAGCGGCTCATGCCTAGCTGGGAGGGGGCGCCTGCGCACCTGGTCGAGGCCATCGTCGGCGTTGCGCTGCTGATCTGGATCGCCGAGCTGCTTGGGATTGTCGGCCTGCTCTATGCCGGGACTCTCGTCGTCGCAGCCGTTCTGGTGGCGGCAGCGGTCGCTCTCGGCCCGCGGGTCCTGTCGGGGAGAGGGGGTGCTGGGGCTTCGCTGGGTTTTTCGCCAGAGGGGCCAGCGGCCGTCCGAGATGGCGGGGGGGGCGAAAAAGAGGACGCCGCTGTGCCCCGGCACCCCCTCTCCCCGCCACCCGCGGGAGGGGCCATGACCACTGTCGCCGTGGGGGTTGTGGCGCTGGTGTTCGCGCATTGGGGGCTGACGACTGCAGATGCTTTGAGCAGGGGCATCTTCAACTTCGACTCCCTCTGGTACCACATGCCGTTCGCGGTCGAGATGGCTCAGAGCCACTCCGTGACCGGGCTGCACTACACGGAGACGGTCTTCACCAACTGGTTCTACCCGCAGAACTCAGAGCTCCTCCACGCCGTCGGAATCCTGCTCACGGAGCTAGACACGCTGAGCTTGTTCCTCAACCTTGGCTGGCTTGGGATGGCGTTCCTGGCGGCTTGGTGCATCGGAAGGCCCTACGGCCGGGGCCCGCTTACGGTTGTAGCTACCGGAATCCTGTTGGAGTGCCACACGCTGGTTGTGCGCGAGCCAGGGGCCGCGAAGAACGATGTGATGGCGGCAGCATTGCTCTTGGCGGCGATTGCGATCCTTATCAATGCGGACTGGGGTGGACCCGTGAAGCGCCGGTGGGGGTGGCCACGTCGGTTGCGGCGTCCCGTTTTTCGCCCTGGCGAGTCAGCGAGAGAGGAGCACCTCTCGGCGAAAAACCCAGCAGCCGACGGGGCCACCCCCGGCGGCGCCCACATGGCAGCAGCTCCCTTGGCCGCCGCTGGGCTGGCCACGGGCATGGCTGTCGGAACCAAGTCCACGGCGCTCGCGATGGCGGCGGCGCTCTCCGTCGCCGTCCTCTTCCTGGCTCCCGCCGGACGACGCTGGACGGCTGCCGGCTGGTGGTTTGCGGCGGGGCTGGCGGGTGGGGGGTACTGGTATCTGCGCAACCTGGCGATCACCGGCAACCCACTGCCGCAGGTCGAGAGCCTGGGGCCGATCTCGCTGTCCCATCCCGAGCGCCTGCAGACCGGTCGTCCTGACTTCAGCATCGCCCACTACGCGACCGACACCGACGTTTGGAGCGAGTACTTCCGCCCCGAGCTGCACGAAGCCTTCGGCGCCCTCTGGCCGCTCGTGATCCTCGCCGCGATGGCCGGCGGCCTCACGGCCCTCCTCTGGGGCCGGACCCGCGTCCTGCGCTGGATCGGCGGCGTGGCCCTATTCGGCATGCTCGCCTACCTCTTCACCCCCCTGAGCGCCGCCGGCATAGAGGGCGCCCCCGAGGGCTTCGGCATAAACCTCCGCTACGCGATCCCAGCCCTCCTGGCCGGCATCACGCTGTTACCCGTGGCAAGGGCGGCGCCGGGGGTGCCCCGGTCGGGCGCGGCGTCCTCTTTTTCGCCCCACGAGCAATCTCGGACGGCTGAGTTCGCCCCTGGCGAAAAACCCAGCGCCCGACCGGGGCACCCCCGGCGCCGCCCCCTCGTCATGTGGGCATCGCTGGGCGCTCTCGTTCTGGTCCTGGTCGTCACCAACCGCGCCGACACCGTCCTCCGCGACCCAGACCGCATCTTCGCCTGGGCGATCGCGCTGCTCTTCGTCCTAGTCCCCGCCGCGTTGCTCGTCGCCCGCAGCCGGGGGATGTCGCGGAGCGTGGTGACGGGTGGTTTCGTGGCACTGGCACTGCTCGTAGCCGCGATCGGCTACCCGCTGCAGCGCGACTACCTGGATGACCGTTTCGCCAACGCGAACCCCGACACGAGCATCCCCGGCATGCACCTCGACTCCGCCTATCGCTGGGTCCGGGATGTCAGCGACGCCCGCATCGGGCTCGCCGGCACCACGGCCGGCTTCCTCCAGTACGGCTTCTACGGCACCGACCTCTCCAATCGCGTCCGCTACCTGGGCGTCGAGGGCCCGCATGGCGCCTTCCGACCGATCCAAACGTGCGCCGGCTTCCGCGCCGCGGTCAATGCCGCCGACCTCGATTACCTGGTCACCGCGCCCTTCCTCAACTTCATCGAGCCGGGGGAGCCGGTGCTCTCGCCGGAGGCCGGCTGGCTGCGCGGCGAGCCCGCGGTAGCCCCGGTTGATAGCGACGGTCCGGTCACGGTCTGGCGCATTCAGGGCGGCCTCAACCCTCGTGACTGTGGCCCTCTCAACCGGCCCCTGCGTGCCGTTCCTCAGCAACCGGGCGCTACGCCGACCGACGAAGAAGCTGGGCCGATCCTGGACCGGAACGCGATCGTGATCCTCGGCGACTCCTACTCGGCGGGCGAGGGGACGGACCTCTATCTGCCCGGAGCCGATACCGAAGACAACCCCTGCCACCGCAGTCGCAGCACCTACCTGGCCCAGGCATTCGACATCCCTGCCTCGCGCATCGTCGCCTGCTCAGGCGCCGTAGCCGCGGACATCCTCTCCGCCCAGCCGGCCCGCACCGAAGCCGCCCAGGTCGCCCAGCTCGAAGACGTCCATCGTCGCGAGGGCGTCGACGCCGTCGTCCTCACCCTGGGCGGCAACGACGCTGGCTTCGCCGATATCGGCGCCTCGTGCCTGGTCCCCGGCCGCGGCGGCTGTGACCGTTTCATCTACACCGGCCCGCCCTTCCGCTCTCGCGCCCAGACGAGCGATGCATTCGTAGGCGAGCGGCTCAGCGCCCTGCCCTCCCTGCTGCGGCCGGCCTACCTGGCGATCGACCGGGTGGTTAACAGCTCTGGCACGCAGTCGGCCGGCGCTGCGGTGCCGATCCTCGTGCTCGGCTACCCCGCCGCGACGCCGGCCGCGCCAGTGGAGTGCGGACGCATGCACGGGCTGATCTCGCCGGAGGAGATCGACTTCCTCAACGAACTCTCGCGGCGGCTGAACGGCACGATCGCCGACACTGTCGCGGCGATCAGAACGGAGCACCGGATTCCGATCTTCTACATCGGCGACACCGAGACCGCCTTCCGTCCCGACCACAGCATCTGCGACCCCGTCTCCTACGTGCGCAGGCCGACGAGCTTCAACGGCGCTGGGCCGAGAATCCTGCGGCAGGGCATACGCGAGCTGCTCCATCCCAATCCAGCCGGCTACGCCGCCATGTCGCGGGCGATACTCAGCTGGTCGCGCAGTCAGGCCGCCGCCGACGCGTTGGCGTTCCTCGAAAGCGCTCCAGTGGTCGAGCGTCGGCCGCCGTTAACCTCGTCGGGGTGACCTATCCGCTCGAGAACGCGCTCTTCCAGTGGGAGGAGGGATGGCGGGCTCTAAAGGCAATCGAGGAGCCGCGGGAGCGGCGCCAGGCCGACCGTCTCGTTGGCGCTATCCAAGACGAGCTGCGGCGCCGGATCGGTCCGACTTTCTCCGCCGCCGAGCTGGCCGAGCTGTATGGCCGGGGAACCGACTGGTGCCTGCAGGTGGCGATGGACGCGGTGCCGGATCTTGACGCCGACCCACGTTCGCTGGCTGATGCTGCCTTCTGGCTCTACTTACGCGGGGCGATCGACTTTGCCGGCGGTCGCCAGCTACTCGTCTGAGTCGTCGTCGCCCGAGGCGCCGGGGCCGCTCTCCCCGGCCCGCCGGATGACGATCTGGTCTGCCTCGATGCGGACAGTCACCTCGCGCTTGCCGGCCCAATGCTCGGCGTACACAGGGTTGTCCTTGACCGCGGCATCGAGCCAGAGGCCATAGCCGTCCCGCTCGCCGTGGTCGAAGGTCGCCTCAAGCTCTTTACGCCGTCCACGGCCGCCGCGCCTGCCGCGTCGTCGCCGGCGCCGGGGGGGGCGCTGAGCGCCATCCTCCTCGCCGTCCTCTGAGTCCCGCTCTTTGCGAGCCGGCTTCTCCTCGCCGTCCTCGGCCTCCTCGGGCTCGTCGTCCTCTTCGGCCTCGGCCTCTTCCGCGGTCGCTGCCTCGACCTCTGCCTCGATCTCGTCGCGGAGGTCGACTTCGCCGCCGCCGGTCTCCTCCCCGTCGGAGGTGAGGTCGTGTTGCTTGCGGAACTCGCGTAGCTCTGAGGCAGAGACCTCGAGCTGGTGGGCGATCCAAGCGTCGGTGCGTCCCTGCCGCACCCAGGCGCGGATCTGGTTTAGCTGTGGCTTCAGTGAGCGTCGTGCCATCGGCGCGCGAGTCTATTCAACCTGGACGGGGGATCGCGGAGTCACGGCGAGCAGACGACCGTTAGGCCATCAGAAAGGAGAGGGCCTCGAACATCGAGACCACCACGACGACAACGGTCGCGGTCAAGCAAACGGCGAGTACGCTGAAGCGCACTTTGCCGTGTTGCTCGTTGCGGGTCATGCGGCGCTCCCGCGAGCGGTTGGCCGCGCGTCGGCGCAGCTGCTCGCGCCGACGACGCTCCAAGGTCGTCTCCTGCTCGAAGGCAACCTCGAACTGGTTGATGCTTTGCCGCATTCTCATAGAAGGGCCCCAAGAGGCCGCGGCGGGGACCGTAGCAAAGCCGCACGAGCGCTTGCAGGCCTCAAGCCCAATGCGTAGGCACGGGATGTGACGACGGTCACGGCCCGCAGGCGCCCCAAAGGCCCCTGCCAGCGCGGGCCGCTGCCAGCTCGAGCCGCTCAAAAAGCCCCGCAAAGCGATCGTTTGGCGGAATCGTCAGCGAACGGGCGAGACCCCGCCGCAGTAGGGCCGAGTTGAAAAGGTGGCCATCGAGATAGGCGTAGGCAAGCAGGCGGCCGTAAACGTCGCGCCGCTCGACCCCGAAGACCAATCGCACCCGCTGGTCCTCGATCTGACGGTGAGTGAAGTCGGAGGCCCGCAGCCCAAAGCACTGCACCGGCTCCCCAGGCTTCACCGTCTCCGGCGTATCAACCCCGATCAGCCGCACATCCTCGACCTCCCCATCGATCCGCGCCTCGACCGTGTCCCCATCAACCACCCGCGTCACCAAGGCCGTCGCAGAGGCAGGGCCTTGGCCTGGATCACCCTCCCAAGGCCGCAGCACAAGCAACGCGACGATCACAAGCAACACCAAGCTCCCGGCAACATCTTTTCTCACGATCTAGCCCCGAGACTCAATCGCCTGCCGTGCCTAGGCCCATCCGGTAGGGGTGAAACGTCTTGTACTTTTTCGTCAGCGGGATCGGGCGACAGCCGGAAGGCGCTCCACCGAAAAAGTTAAGTGGAACCCCTACCGGATGGGCCTCTACGGAATCCGCCGAACGTTGCTCAGCAACGTCTCTTTGATCTGAGAAATGATCTCCAGCGCCTCGTTCCACTCGCGCTGCCAGACATTGCGGCCGAAGATGACGCCGCTGCCGCCAGCCTGCATGATCTCGCGGGTGTGGCCGATCACGGTCTCGTCGTCGACCTTGGAGCCACCGGAGAGGACGACCAGGGCACGCCCCGCCGACTCGACGCAGTGCTGGATCGCTCCCGCCTGGTCGATCTCCATCTCGTTGTAGGGGGCCTGCGCGTCCTTGTCCTTCTCGGGGTCGATCTTCGGCATGTTGAGCTTGACCACGTCGGCGCCCATCTCCATCGCCAGCCGCGCCGCGTAGTCGATCGCGTAGAAGGAGTTCGGCCCGCCCTTAGCTTCGACCGCTTCGCCGCGCGGGTAGGACCAGACGATCAGAGGCATGCCGAAGCGGTCGCAGTCTTCGCGCACGGTGCGGAGCTGGGCTAGGTCCTCGTCCTGGCGGGGCGAGCCGACGTAGAGCGTGTAGCCGACGGCGTCGGCGCCGAGCCGCACCGCGTCCTCGACGCTGGCGTTGCAGCTCGAGAAGGCCTTGGCGGAGGAGGGGATGTCGGTCTTGGCGTTGACCTTGAGGATTAGCGGCACCTGGCCCGCGTAGTCGGGGTAGTACTTGCTCGCCATGCCGATCTGGCAGGCGAGTGCCGAGTAGCCGGCCTCGGCGGCAAGCCGGAACTGGTAGTCGGGGTCCTTGGAGGCGGGGTTGGGGAAGAAGTCACGCGGGCCATGCTCGATGCCCTGATCGATCGGCAGCAGCATCAGGGTGCCGTTGCCCGGTCCGAACTCGAAAAGCAGGCGGCGCAGGCGGGTTCGTTTGCCCGGCGCCAGCTCGGCCAGAAGCGATTTCTGCTCGGTCAGACTCTTCAACTCCACGCTGTATTCCTCCTCGAAGATGGGTTCTCCCGCAGTATGCCACCGGCGGCATGCGTCGAGCGCCCGCGAAGGGCGGTTATCCTCGATTGATCATGAGTGAGACTGAGCTCAGCGTCATTTGCAAGAACTGCGGCTCCGAGGTCAGTCCCTATGTAACCGAGTGCCCCTACTGCGGCGCGAGGCTGCGCAAGCGGGCGCCGAAGCTTGAGCGCCGCGGAGATGGACTCGAGCCAAAGCCGCGCCGCGGGCCGGCGAAAAGGCTGCTGCGGATCAAGTTGCCCTCAGGCGCCGTCTCCAGCCGGCCCTACGCGACCCTGGCGGCGATCCTCGGCTCAGCCGCGCTGCTGCTGGTCGAGCAGGCGGCCGGCGCCTCGCTGATCGAGGTCGGGGGCCTCGCCGTGCCGCTCGACGGCGAGTGGTGGCGCTACCTGACCGCCCCCTTCGCTTATGTCGACGTCGGTTACCTCTTCGTCGTCGCGATCGCCCTGGCAATCTTCGGGATCGGCGTCGAGCGGCGACTTGGCACCCCCGCGACCGCATTGCTGCTGCTTGCCTGTGGCGCGCTGGGAATGCTGGCTGCGGGTGGGATCGCCAGCGCTCAGGACGACTTCGTCGTGATCGCGGGGGGCAACGGCATGGCGCTGGGCGCCCTCGCCGCCTGGTTCGCGATCCACCGCGCCGAGGCGAGGACCGCGATCGACCGGGACTACGACCCGATCGGGGTGGCCGTGGCAGCCGCGGTGCTGCTGGCGCTGCCGATCTTCGAGTCAACGGCCGACGTCTTCGCGGGCCTGGCAGGCGCCCTGGTCGGCGGCCTCGCGGGCCTTGCCGCCACCGCCCTGCGCAACTGAAGCCGTGGCCGTCGGACGTGCCGGTGCTCCGGTGCCCATATGGACCTCTTTCCACCGGCACGTCTAGGCTGGGTCCCCGATGGCGCCTGATGACGAGAAGCGACTGGAAGCCGCGATCGAGCGTCTGGCCGAGGCGGACCGCTTCGTCGAAGCGGAGGCGATTGTCGCTCGCGCAGCGCCACAATTGCAACGCGTCCTTGCGACGGCCCTTGCCGAGGGCGGCTGGTTTGGCGAGTCACACGAGAGCGAGTCGCTGAAGGCGGCTACGGTCCCCGACCCGGAGGAGCGAATCGCGGCAGTTCGCACCCTTCTCGCCGAGGAGGCGCGGATGGGAATGATGGTTGGCGTTGCAGTTGGCTGGGCACTGAAAGAGGAGATGAGCGAGGGCGAAGCCCCGGAAGGAGAGAGCTGAAGATGGAGATCAAGTTCCACGGCCAGTCGTGCTTTGAGCTGAGCGAGGGGGAGACGACGGTGCTGGTCGACCCGTTCCTCAAGCCCAACAACCCCGCCGCGGTCGCGACCGCGGAGGAAGTCGAGCCGACCCACATCGCGATCAGCCACGGTCACGTCGACCACATGGCCGACGCGGTGCCGGTGGCGAAGCGGACCGGCGCCCACTGCGTGGCGATCGTCGAGCTCGCCAAGTGGCTCGAAGGGCAGGGCATCGAGGGGGTCAGCGACCCGAACTTCGGCGGCACGGTCGAGTTCGAGTGGGGCTACATCGCGCTCGTTCCTGCCTGGCACACCAACACGCTCCCAGGCTCAGAAGAGTCCCCCTACAGCGCTGAGGACGGCGTCGCGATCGGCCCCGCGGCCGGGCTCGTGATCAAGATCGGCGAGACGACCGTCTACCACGCCGGCGACACCTGCCTCTTCGGCGACATGCAGCTGATTGCGCGGCGCCATGCGCCCGACGTGGCGCTGCTGCCGATCGGCGGCCACTACACGATGGATCGTCACGACGCCGCCATTGCCGCCGATCTGGTCGGCGCAGGCACGGTGATCCCGATGCACTACGACACCTTCCCGCCGATCGAGACCGACAGCAACGCCTTCAAGGCTGAGGTCGAGGAGAAGACCCCCTCGCAGGTGGTTCTGCTCAAACCCGGGGATACGCACGCGATCTGAGCGCGTTCGCTGTCTGTCGCGCTGTGGCTTACAAATAGCGAATGCGGAAGGACTGGCTGGTTAGCCAGTTCGTTGCTAGTCTCGACCGCACCGCCGCATCCGAGCCGAGGAGAGTGCAGATGGGCACCAAAGAGGCAACCGGGACGCAGTCACGGACCGAGCGGGCCGACTTCCAGGCGACCGCCGATCCGGCTCTGAACGAGGCAGCCGACCGCACCGCTGACATCAAGCTGCTCACCTACGAGGAGCTCTACGGGCTCTGGGAGCGCCAACAGTGGCAGACCCAGGAGCTCGACTTCAGCCGCGACCGCGAGGACTGGCAAGAGCGGATCGACCCCGAAGAGCGCTTCCAGCGGATGTACGGGCTCTCCTCCTTCTTCATCGGCGAGCAGAAAGTCGCCGAGGAGCTTGGCCCGATCATGCGCGCCGCGCCGACCGAGGACCAGAAAATCTTCCTCTGCACGCAGATCGCCGACGAGGCCCGCCACGTGCGCTTCTTCGAGCGCTTCTACCGCGAGGTCGGCGTGCTCGAGTCCGAAGAGCTCTCGCAGATGCTCGAGGAGACCTCCGAGCACCTCAACGATAACTTTGGCCGACTCTTTGACGAGATGCTGAAACAGCGCACCGATCGC
The DNA here is from genome assembly GCA_963824215.1 of uncultured Solirubrobacterales bacterium. Taxonomy (GTDB): domain Bacteria; phylum Actinomycetota; class Thermoleophilia; order Solirubrobacterales; family 70-9; genus VRUE01. The sequence continues at coordinate 78,040 of CAWGOE010000003.1, forward strand.
CTCTCGGCCGAGCCCGAGGACACCGAGGTCCTAGTCGAGGCGGTGACGCTCTACCACATGGTGATCGAGGGGATGCTGGCGCTCACCGGCCAGCACTTCATCATGGACTTCAACGAACGCGAAGGGACGCTTCCGGGCTTCGTCGAGGGCTTCGGGAACGTTGCCCGCGACGAGCACCGCCACGTCGCCTTCGGCTCGGTCTTCCTGCGCGAAAAGGCGCACGAGGACGACCGCTACAAGCAGGCGATTCAGCGCACGCTGGAGGAGTCGGTGCCGGCCGCCGAGGGCGTCCTCTCACCTCCCTGGGCGCCCGCGGACCAGGAGGACTACGAGCTCTTCGGCTTCTCGATCGCGGACACGCGCGCCTTCGCGGCGAAATGCCTGATGCGGCGGCTGAAAGTGATCGGGCTGGGCTAGGGCTGACTAGGCGCTAGCCAGCTTCAGCGCTGAGTCCAACGTCAACCGAAGCTGGCGGTGGGGGAGATTCGGCTGGCGGTTCGCTTGGCGGCGGTTCGCTTGGCGGCGCCGGTTCACTGGGCGGGGCGCTTTCAGCCGGCGGCGCGCTTTCGGCGGGAGGCGCCGTTCCACCCACCGTTACTACGACGGTTTCGCTGCCGGTGGTGGGGGCCCCCGCGGTCCCGGACGGCGATTTCGCCCCAGTCAGTTTCGGCATCGTGGCTTTCGCCGGCGTCGATTCGGTATCGATCTCAACGGGAGCAGTCATTTCCGCAGGAGCGGGGGCAATCGCAGTTTCCGAGGCCGGCTCAGCAGTGGCGGGAGCTGGAGCGGGCGGCTCAGGCGCGGGAGTCACGACTGCCTCCACCGTTGACGGGGCCGGCGGTACGACGGCGTGGCGTTCCGCGAGGGAAAGTGGGGCCGGGTTGGCGGAAGAGGCCTGGGCCGGGGGATTGCTCTTCGGCGCTGGGTTCCAGTCGACCTTCTGGTTGACCTCGACCGCGCCAGCCGTAATCACAGCAGCAGTGACGACAGCGACGGCCTTGGTGCCGATCGCGCCGCCAACGATTCCACCGGCCGCGCCGCCGCCGCTGATCGCGGCGCCGACGCCGCCAACTGCCCCGGCGCCCGTCGCGGTGGCCGCTGCGGTTGCACCGGCGCCGGCGCTGGCGGTCGCACCGGCGCCGGCTGCGCCGCCGGTCGCGCCTGCCGAGGCACTGCCACCTGCGCCGCCAAAGCCAAGCTTGGAGAGGATCAGGCCCTTGAGCGCGACCAGCGCTCCGGCGGGCGCCAGGGCGGCCATCACCTTCTCGTTGGAGCGGACCTGGGAGCGGAAGTCGGCGCATTCCTCACAGTCGCGCACGTGGCGGCGGACTGGGCCGGAGACCTTGCGCAGACCCTCGGCTGCCTCTGCGAGCTCGAGCCGCACCTCGCCACAGGTCAGCTGGCGGGCCTGGCTCGCCTCGGCGAGGGAGATCCGCGCCCGCACCAGCAGTGACTTGACCGAGGGCACGCTGGTCTCCATCGCGGCGGCGATTTCCTCGTAAGACATCGCATCCATCTCACGCAGCAACAGCGCCGAGCGCTGGGTCTCAGGCAGCTTGCCGACGTCCGCGAGCAGCTGGCGGAACTCCTCGCGGTTGCTGACCTTCTCCGCGGTCGAGGCAGCCTCGACGACGGGAACCATATCCATCGATTCCTGCGCGTCAGCGGTCGGTTTGCGCAGGTGGTTGAGGCAGCGATTGCGGGCGATCCGGTAGAGCCACGGGCGCAGGTTGATCTCGCGCTCGTCGGCGAGCATCGCCCGGTAGGCGTTGACGAAGACCTCCTGCAGCACGTCTTCGGCATCCTCGGTCGAGCCCAGCATCTGCCGACAGAAGCCGAGCAGGCGGGGCTGATAGCGGTCGACGATGGTCTCGAAGGCGCCGGCGTTGCCGCTGCGCGCCATCGCGATCAGCCTTTCGTCCCCCTGCAGCTTCAGCAGGGGCGAGCGGCGGGCGAGAAGTCCGCGCTGACTGGCGTGGGTTAGAGCTGATGCCTCCAAGCTTCACTCTCCAGGGAAGGCGTTGACGAACCGAATGGCGTCGTCTTCGTCAATAGGGACACCGTACCAACGGCTTAGTTGCGGTCTGTACAAACATTTACCCGAGGTTTAGACGCTCGAACCGAGAGCTGCCAGGCACGAATGCGCCAAAACCGAGGAGGAAGTGCCCGGGGCGGGACTCGAACCCGCAAGCCCCCTAAGGGGCAGCGCATTTTAAGTGCGCCGCTTTTGCCAGTTTCGCCACCCGGGCATCAGCGATGGTATCTGCGCCGATAGGCTCGCCGTATGTCTGAGCATGGGGGGCGGCTTGTGGCAAAAGCCTTGAAATCGAGGGGGGTCAGCCACCTCTTTACGCTCTCCGGTGGACATCTGTTCTCGATCTATGACGGCTGCAAGGCGGAGGGGATCGAGATCGTCGATGTGCGGCACGAGCAGTCCGCTGTCTTCGCCGCCGAGGGCTTCGCCAAGGCGACCAGGAGGATCGGCGTGGCGGCGCTCACCGCCGGCCCGGGGGTGACCAACGGGATCAGTGCGATCGCCGGCGCCCAGGCCAACTGCTCACCCGTCTGCGTGCTCGGCGGGCGGGCGCCGGAGCTGCGCTGGGGCTCGGGCTCGCTGCAGGAGATCGACCACCTTCCCTTTGTGGCGCCGCTGGTTAAGTCGGCAGAGACGGTGAAGGAGACTGGGGCGATCGCGGAGCAGACCGCGGGCGCGCTCGACCTGTCTCTTTCTGCCCCCTTCGGGCCGACCTTTGTCGATTATCCGCTGGACGTCGTCTTCAGCGAGGCGGAGGCCACCGTGCCGGCGCCGCCTAGCGTTAATCCTGAGCCGGCAGCAGGGGTCGAGCAGGCGGCGGCGCTTTTGGCCGCTGCCGAGCGCCCCGCAATCATGGCCGGCAGCGGCCTCTACTGGGGCCATGGTGAGGAGCAGCTGCGTGTGTTGGCCGAGGCTCTTGGCATCCCAGTCTTTCTCAATGGCTTGGGCCGCGGCTGCCTTGCGGCTGACCATGAGCTTGCCTTCAGCCGGGCGCGCGGCGCTGGTCTCAAGGGAGCCGATGTGGCACTCGTCGTTGGCGTGCCGATCGATTTCCGCCTCGGCTTCGGCGGCAGCTTCGGCGAGGAGACGAAGCTGATTCGGCTGGACGTGGCGCCGAACGCCCTGACCGCGAACCGGGCGCCTGAGGTGGACCTGGTCGGCGACGTTGCCGCGACCCTGGGGGCGCTGCGCGAGTCGGCCGGCGGCGAGGGGGGACGCACCGCTGCCTGGCTCGACCAGCTGCGCGAGGTAGAGGCCGAGAAGCGCGCCGCCGAGGGGGTGGAGCTGAACGACGCTCGCTCGCCGCTGCATCCCGTCCGTGTCTACAAGGAGCTGGGGGAGGTGCTCGATCGCAATGCGATCGTGATCGGCGACGGCGGCGACTTCGTCTCCTACGCCGGCCGCTTCATCGAGACCTACGAACCGGGCTGTTGGATGGATCCTGGGCCCTTTGGCTGCCTCGGCGCCGGGCCCGGCCAGGCGATCGGCGCCAAGCTCGCCCACCCCGACCGGCAGGTCTGCCTTTTGCTCGGTGATGGAGCGTTTGGCTTCGCGGGCATGGAGTTCGACACTTTGGCGCGTCACGGTCTGCCTGTGGTCGGCGTGATGGGCAACAACGGCATCTGGGCGCTCGAGCATCACCCGATGAAATTCCTCTACGGCTACTCGGTTGCGGCCGAGCTGCGGCCGGAAACGCCCTACGAGAAAGTGGTTGAGGCGCTTGGTTGCGATGGCGTCGCTGTTAGTGAGCCCGAGCAGCTGCGCCCGGCGCTCGAGCGGGCCTTTGAGTCAGGCCGCCCGACCTTGGTCAACGTCCTCACCGACCCCGAGGTCGTCTACCCACGCAAGTCGAATCTGGCTTGAGAGAGCCAAAAGCTGGCTGGCTAGCCAGATTGGCGAATCGGTCCCAAACGAGAATCGGCCGCCATCGCTGGCGGCCGATTCAAGTTGGCCCCTCAGGACGGGCAGGGGTACGTCTTCAGGGACCAGTTCTTATTCGATGGGCTCAGACGGCGGGAGGCGCCATGATGCGGCAATCGTCCAAACCCTATGACCGGAGTTGGGGATGGAGACTCTCGTCCTCACCTCTTTCCCCGATGCGGCGATTATGTGCTCGCCTGTCCGGAATGTCTAGGAGCGGCATATGTGGCTACTAATAACTCGGTAGACGCACTTTACCTAGTTTTGGGGGTTCAAGTGACACGTTTACCCAACTGGACGGGTGCGGAAAACTCACCTGTACACCGGGTCCCACGGACTGAGCCCGCGTCTGTTCACGTTGATTTACGCGCTTTGCGATGCGGTCTCGAGCGCCACCCCGTAAAGGATGTCGTGCTCGGAGACCTGGATCTTGTCGAGCGCGAAGGCGCGCATCGCCTCGACCAGGATCACGCAGCCGGCGATGATGTTTGGAGCGCGGTCGGGGTGCAGGCCGGGGATCGCCTGGCGCTCGGCCAGTGGCGCCGAGGCGAAGCGGGAAAGCAGGCGCTGGATCGTCTCCAGCGAGAGGACGCGGCCGTGGACTCTGGCAGGGTCATAGGGCTCGAGGCCGAGCTCGACCGCGGCGAGCGAGGTCGGCGTGCCGGCGACGGCGATGCCAGCCGAGGCGCGGGCCTCCTCGCGGCCGGCGAGGGCGTCGGCGATCAGCGTTCTGATGTCGCCGGCGAGCTCCTCCAGCTCGACCGCGGTGGGCGGATCGCCGGAGATGTGCCGCTCGGTGTGGCGCACGACGCCGGCCTGGAGCGAGGCGTGGTAGACGATCTCCGTGCCGGTGCCGACGATCATCTCGGTCGAGCCGCCGCCGATGTCGATCACCAGGGTCGGGGTCGTGGGCGGCCGCTCGGCGGTGGCGCCGCGGTAGGTCGCGCGCGCCTCTTCCTCACCGTCGAGGACGCGAGCGGAAAGGGCAAAGCGCTCGCGCAGCTCAGCGACAAATGCCTCGCCGTTGGAGGCATCGCGGACAGCGCTGGTGGCGATTGCGGTGACCCACTCGGCGCCGGAATCCCGACAGATCTCGACGTAGTCGGCAATCGCCGCGCAAGCGGCCTCGATCGCCTCGTCGGCGAGCTGCCCAGAGAGGTCGACCCCCCGACCCAGCCGAGTCACCCGGCTCTGTCGCTCGACCACGGCAACGCCGCCGTCGACATCGGCGATCAGCAGCCGCGTCGAGTTGCTGCCGACGTCGATCACCGCGACTCGTTGAGGATTCTCAGCCATTGGGCCGGGCACTCTAAGCAAGAGGCAGGGGCGGCACCCGGGCGCGTCAGCCTGCGGTGCGCCTGGCGCAGGAGGCGGTGCCCAGCCAGGTGTGCGGGTTGCGGTCCCAACACCAGCCGAGTTTGGGCCGACCCTCGCTGATCCAGAAGGCGGGAACGCGCTGATCGCGCCGGCGTGAGCCGGCCATCGAGAAGCCCCAGTTGCGCGCGATCGCCTCCGGCTGCTGAAGGACCAGGGCGATCCCCTCGTCGATCGTCAGCGGCGAGCGGCCGGCGGCGAGGATGTCCCGCAAGGCGTCCTCCGGACGCACATTCCGTGAGGCAGCGCCGAGGTCCACGTCAACGGCGAGGTAAGCAGGCGTCGCGGGAATTTCGACCGCGTCGATCGGGACGAAGTTGGCGAGGTCGGCCGGCTCGAGCTGCCCGAGCACCACGGGCTTGCCGCGACGCTCCACCCGGTCCGCAAGCTCAGCAACTGGAACCAGGTCGCGTGACACGGCGAGCACCGAGCGCTCTACGGGCCGCGCTGGTCGTGCTCGCCCGAGCGCAGCGCGGAAGGGGCCTTCGTCATCGGTGAGACCAAGCCCCACCAGCGTGTCGACCTGCTCCTCAAAGCTCAGAGTCTGCATCCCCACCGCCATTGCAGCCATTCTCCCTTGCCCAACCGAGCTCCGCCGAGCCGCCAACCCATTGCTAGCATGGACAAACCGCCGCGGGGTGGAGCAGCCAGGTAGCTCGTCGGGCTCATAACCCGAAGGTCGCAGGTTCGAATCCTGCCCCCGCTATTAGAGAAAGCCCCGCAAAAGCGGGGTTTTTTCGTGTCTAGAGCTATCTGCCACACGCGCCGCGGGTCACAATCGGGTCACAATTTTGCCGATCTCGGCGGAAATCGACCCACGTTCGTCGGCCCGCGGACCGGGATTTCGGCGCGGCACGTCTCGCCGGGGTCCTCCGCGATGCCGAACCTCAGCGCCGAGACCTGCGGCGGCTGCTCGAGGGGATCGAGGGCGTGGGCAGGAGGCGTGAGCGGAGGAGCAAGATCGTTGCCTGCACGGCGAGCGCTGTCGCGGTCGCGAGGCCGAAGGCGGCAGCGGTTTCCAGCCCAGGCAAGGTGACCGCGAGCGCAAAGCAGAAAACGGCGAAGCCGTAGAACCCGAAGAGGAAGTTGCGCAGCAGAACGCTGACCTGGGCGGAGCCGCCGTGGGCATGGGTGAAGACGGCGAGGACGCTGGTGATGATCGGAAACGGCGCCAGCAGGCCGCTGAGGTGGGGCCCGAGGGCTCCGGAGACTGCGGTCAGCGTGAGCACGAGCCCTAGCGCGGCAAGGGCGCGGGCGGGGAGGTCCCACCAGGGTGGCGTGGAGGCGGCAGGCGGCGAGGAGGGCGCGCGTGGCAGCAGCCGCAGGCCGAGCGCGAAGCAGGCGGCAACGAAGACCAGCGACAGCATCGGCGGCGGCTCGACCAGGCTGAGGACGGCGACGCCGAACAGGAAGGCCGTCCAGCCGCAGATCACGCTCGCGATCGCCCCGGCCGTTGCCGCGACCCGGCCGTAGATGACCACGAAGCTGGTCAGGGCGGCGAGCCCGAGCAGGGTGCCGGCGGCGGCCTCGGCGCCGAAGGCGCGGCCGTGGAGGAGGGTCACCACCAGCAGGATCGGGCCGGCGACGACTGGTAGCCCGCCGAGCACGCCAGCGGCCGCCACCCCCCAGCGCCGGCCAGCCAGGGAGACGGCAACCACGCAGAGCGGTGCGAGGAGAATCTTCGCCGCTAGCAGCGTCACCGCGGCAGGCTCGCAGATCGACGGCCAGGAGGCCGCCCCTGCCGGCCGTCTCTGGGCGGGGGCTCGGCTCGATCGCGCCCGTCGGAATCCATCCAACGAGGCCCCTCGCCCACCTTTGTCTGTTGCAGGGCGCAAGGGTGGGCTGTTGGACGGACCAGTTCAGCGCGGCGTTTGATTCCCGCTCAGCGCTACGCACTTGCTCAATAGAGGTACGCCGCCAGCTACGCCTCCTTGGCCCGCGTCGCAGCAACTCCGGCCGCCAGCATCGTCAATCCCTCCACCACGTGGATAACGCTGCCGAGGGTGTCGACGTAGATCACCGCCAGCGCAGCGTTAGTGGTGATGAAACCCGAGCCTGCCACCACCAGATAGAGGCTGCCGGCGGCGAACGCGTAGATCCGCGAAGCCCTGGCGTTGACACAGACCGCAAGCCCGGTTAGTCCGGTGCTGAGATGGAAGGCCGCGTGCCAGCCATTCACCGCGATCGGGATGCCGAAAGCGTCCACCTTGCCGTGCACGCCGAGAGCGGAGAGGCTGGAGTCACTCGCGGTTAAGGCGAGAATCCCGTTCAGAGTCCACCAAGCGCCGAAGACCAGGGCGGCGATTTGGGCGGGCGTCCACCGTCGAATATCCAGCGTGCTTGCCATCGCTACTGACTGTTCGCAGCGCTGAGCTTGTCCGCGGCGAACTCCAGTTGATCGTCGCCATAGAAGACCTTCTCGCCGATCCCGATACAGGGCACCCCAACCACGCCCTGTTCCCACGCATGTGTCGTCGCTTGCTTCAGTGCGTCCTTGATCGTCCTCTGCTCGATCGCGTCACCGAGATCCCCGCCCGCCAGTCCTACTGAGTCGGCAATCTCGGCCAGAACTTCGATGTCGTTGAGGTCTCGTCCCTCGGCGAACGCCTCTCTAAACGCGGCCTTGGCGAAGCGCTCCCCGGCGCTGTCCAGCTCCGCCCAGATCACTGCTCGCATCGCCTTCAAGGTGTTGTTGGGCCACTCGGGCGGCCAGCGCAGCGGAGCCAGCCCATAGCGATCCGCCCGGGCCTCGACCTCGGCGATCCGCCCCGCCCGGTCAGCGGTCTGCGACCAGCTCCCGTGTCCGCGCAAGGCAAAGATCCCACCGACCAAGACCGGCTCCAGACGCGGCTCGACCCCGAGCACGGCCGGCGCCCGCTCCACCGCCAGGTAGGCATATGGGGAGCCGAGGTCATAGAAGAGTGTTGGTGTGCGCAGGATCATCAATTAGCTGAACGTCTAGCAAGTTATATACCATGTCAAACATGGCTCGAACCCTGGCGCCAAAGAACGGCGAGAAGATCCGCGACGCGAGGCGCAGCCGCGAGGCGATCCTCGCCGCCGCCGAGCGCCTCTACTCTGAGCTCGGCTTTGATGCCGCCAGCCTTGCCGAGATCGCGCTCGCCGCTGGCTTGTCCCGAGGAGCCCCGAATTACTTCTTCGGCTCCAAGGAGGGTCTCTATGTCGCCGTGCTGGAGCGAGTTTTTCAGGATCGCGAGCAGGCCACTCGCGCAGCCTTCAAACCGCTCGTCGCCTGGACCGAAGGCCCCTCAGGCGGATCGCTCGAGAACGCCCTGGATCAGGCGGTTGGGGGTTACATGGAGTTTCTCCTACACCGCCCCTCGTTCCTACGACTCCTCCAGCGCGAGGAGTTGGCCGGGGCCAAGCACCTACGCGAGGCGCCGCGGGACTCACGGGCAATCGAAGATGCCTTCCAAGCGCTGCGCACGGTCGCGCCCGAGCGGGGACTGCGGACCTTCGACGTCTCCGACGCCGTCCTCCTCTTCATCTCGTTGACCTTCTCACCGCTGGCCCAGCGTTCGACCTTCATAGCCTCCCTCGGTCGCGACCTCGAGGATTCCGAGGTCAGGCGCCGGCACGTGAGGCTGGTAACCAGCCACCTACTGCACCTACTCGGTTAAGGGGACCCGGCACGGCTCCTGCCACCCATGAGGGACTGCTTTGCCCTGAGGCTCGACGGCCCGGCGGAATCTCTACCGTCGGCAGCAGCTACCTGACCCCTGGCGAAATGGTGTTGGATCTTGGACGAGATGGAACCGTTTCAGCCGGAGGTCACCTTGCGGTACGCGGATCGTGCCGATCAGCTCGACACCGTTGAGCCGCTCTGGAATGCCCTCCAGGAACATCACTCAAAGCTCACGCCGAACCTCGGCGGCAGGGCTTCTGGGCGGGAGTTGGCGGACTCTTGGCGACGACGGCGTGCCAAGTACGAGCGCTGGCTGCAGGACCCCGACACCTTTTACGTCATTGCCGAAATCGGGAATCGTTCAGTCGGATATGCCTTCGTCACGATTGGCGCCGGCTATGCCGGGTGGCAGACCGGCGATCAGCTCGCCGAGCTGGAGACTCTCTCGGTTTTGCCCGAGCATCGCGGCGATGGAATAGGCACCGCTCTACTCGAATGCGTGTGGGAGCACCTCGCCAAGATCGGCGTCGAAGACCTCGCCATCACGGCCCCGAAGTCCAATGTGGATTCCCATCGCTTTTACGAGCGGCACGGCTTCTCTCAAGGCTTCGTCGTCTATTACGGGAAGCGCGCGGCACCAGTGAAACGGTAGTAAGCCGAGGTTCTTCGCTTGACGGCAAACGGCGGCGCTTGGAACGGGCCGCACTGGTTTGCCGGAACCTGGCGGCCGTCCAGCGGTGTCGGTCACTCTGACGGCGGACATGACGACTAGGGTTCCGATCCGATGGGCAGTAGCCGTTCGGAATACAGAGGGCGCGTCGCGGCAATCTCAGGCCTGCTTGCCGTCGTGGTCATGACGACCGGCTGGATCGTCGCTGGACTCATTCAGCCCGCTTCTTATAGCTGGTCTGCCCAGGAGATCAGTGACCTTGGTGCGCTGACTGCCCGGCACCCCTGGGTTTGGAATGTGGCTGATTCCCTCGCTGGGCTGTTGCTTGTTGTCTTTGCAGCCGGGGTCTTTCCACTTCTGCGCGCTGATCGCTCGGCCCGCATCGCCGTGTTGTTGATCGGGCTGGTCGGTGTTGGCAGCGTGTTCGATGGACTCCTGCGCGAGGACTGCCCGCTTTCTACCTCGGAGGCCTGTCAACGGCTTCAAGACGGGCCGGGGCTTTCGTGGCACCATCAGGCTCACAACATTGAGAGCGTGATTGTCTTCACTGCGATGCTCCTCGGCCCTTTCGTACTCGCGCGGGCCTTCAGGCGGGTTGACCGAATGGCCGGCATAAGGATCTACTCGCTTGCAACTGGAATAGCGATGGTCCTTTTCGCGGCGGTCTATCTTCTGCTCTACGGTGAAGACGGGGGTGGCATTGCGCAGCGCGTGCTCGTCGTCCTCTATCTGGCATGGATCGCCGTACTCGCGGTTCATGTCTTGAGCGCCCGAGAACCAATGTCGCTTGATGGGATCGCTGATTCCTCCTCGACAGATCCTGGCTTGCGTCGCGAGGTAGAGCAATCAGAGGTCTAGGATCAGATCCATCAGGAAGCAGCGTGTTCGCTCGGCCTGAGACATTCCACCCACGTCGCGGTGACAACTGGCGCTAGATCGCGCGCTCGAAGTGGTGGGCCGAGATGCGGAGTTGGTGGCGCATGTAGAGCCGATGCGCCGGGGCGCGGTCTGCAGCGACGCCTGAGTCGAGGTGAAGCCCCTCGCATTCGAGGCGCGCGGCCTCCTCAGTCAACCAGTCCATGAGTAGCTCGCCACAGCCACGTCGTCGGGCCACAGGAAGGGTCGAGACATCATCGACGTAGAGGTAGTGGCCCCAGGCCAGCGCGTGGACCTCGCGAAATCCGGCGGCGGCCACTGCGTCGGGCTGGTCGGCGTCGAAAACTCCGATGAGGCGGTATCCCGCCGGCCGCAACGAGTTGTCGATGAAATCAACGATCGCTTCAGTGGTGCGCCACCGTGGCCGTAACTCCAACATCGCAAGCGCTCCCCGCTCGGTTTCGTTCTCCGGGATCTCGCGAACGTCGATCACACCGCGGGAACCTACAGCCTGCCCAGTAGCCCGGCACCTTTCGCGTCAGGCATCAATGGAGGAGGCGTCCATATTGGAGATGAGTACCTGACGGGACACGAGCGCTCTTGCCAGTGAGAGTCATCCCGGCCCGCGCGTAGAGCTTGCGGGCGGGAGTGTTCTCCTCGGCAGTCCAGACGCTGACGCGCTCGTAACCCAGTGATCGGGCGGCGTCAAGAATGTGACGGAGCAGGGGCAGTCCGACTCCGGTGCGTTGTGCGGTGGGATGTACGAAGACCATCGAGATGTGCAGGAGCGATGGATCGAGTTCACCGGCGCCGTCATCGAATTTTCCGGGCTCGGCCAGCGCCATGCCCACGATGCCCGGTCGCAGAGCTACGAACGGCATGGCATCTGTCGCGGAGAGTTTCTCGCGGATGCGGGAGGTGCGCTCCGGCCCGTGCGGGGCTCCACGAGCGATGTTCGCCTCGCGCCACACTGCGACCGCTGCATCAAGCTCTTGGGGGCGCATGCGGCGAAGGTTCACCGGCGGATCGTATGCAGGCTCGGTGAGCCGCACTTGCCTAGCGAGCATCTAGTCCGGCCGGGCGCGGCGCGGGGACCCGGCGCTCCTCCTCTTGCCCTAGATAGCGCGCACGGCTGACTCGTTGCCGTCTGTCGCCGTGAGCCTGGCAGCGGCAGTTAGGCGCTCCCCAGCCTTGAATTGGTCCTCCGCGTTGACGGTCGCGCCTCCCTGTCCGCCGCCGGACGGCTCAGCGACAGCCGTCAACGAGCTCAGGAGGACACGATGGACGCTTCATTCGATCACCACAGCCCGCTCCGGTCGATCGTGCCGGGTCGGTTCACGCGGGTCTCGGTCCAGACCCCGGCAGGCGAGATCGAAGCGCGGTTGAGCGAGCGAGGGAACTGGGAGCTGAGGGTCCGCCGCGACCAAGAGACGAACTGGCGACTGGCCTGCACCGGCGACCTCGATTGCGGGATCGTCACCGCCCAGCCGGTCGCCGCCGTGCAGGAGGAGTCCATCACCCTCGGGGCGCTGATGGTCGATCCCGCCGGGCGTCGCGTTACCGTCGGCGGGCAGGAGGTGACGCTCGCCCGCAAGGAGTTCGCACTCCTGCTCGTCTTGGCGGCGCAGCCCGATCGAGTCTTCTCGAAGGAGGAGCTGCTGGCGACGGTGTGGGGGCACACCGGCCTGACCCACACCAGGACCCTCGACAGCCACGCGAGCAGGCTGCGCAGGCGGCTCCACGCTGGCGGGGCGCCGGGGCTGATCGTCAACACCCGCGGGATCGGCTACCGGCTGAGAGACCGCCCTGACCTCGCCGCTCTGCCGCCCCTGGGTCCCGCGAGTCAGGTCGCTTGAGGCACCTGGCTCGTTGCCGGGAGTCGTCTGAGCCTGGCAGCGGTCGGCGGCACGTCAAGGCCCGCTTCGCGGACCTCGCTGTCGCGCCCTTCGGGTGACGTGCCGCCTTATCCGCTGCCGGACGGCTCACGACTCCCATCAACGAGCCAAGGAGGTGCGCGATGAGCGCCACGGCAATTCAGCAACCGGCAGAGCTCCACGAACTCGGCCACTACAGCCTTACCGAGGAGGCCCGCATCCTGGTCGGCCGCCGCATCGAGGGCACGGTGTTCGTCTACGACTACCCGCGCGACGGCCACGGTCGCCGCTACTTCGTCGAGTCGGGCTTCGAGTCCAAAGCCGAACTGGCGGTGCTGCTCGCCGACTACCGGCGTCAGGCCGAGCGGCTCGGGGTCTGCCCGATGAGCGGCGAGGCAGTCGACCGCGCCCTCGAGCTGACCCCCGCGGAACCGATTCCGGCCCAGGATGGCACGCCCTGACGGGCGTGCGTGGGCCTCGGCATCGGCTCCGCGAAGGGCGGGGCCATCCGTGAAAGGACGGCCATGTCAGCCTCAGCTTCTCCCGCTCCGGCGCCCGCGAAGGCAAAGCGCGGCGCCCTCACCGGCGCTGCTCTCAGCGATGAAGTCTTCGACTCCTCCCGCTCGGTCCTGCGGCCGGTCCGCGGTGCCAAGACGGCGGTCACCGGGCTCCAGCAGTTCTTCTCGCCGCCCGAGGCCGCCGAGCTGATTGCGGCGGTCAACTGCCGCACGCTCTCGACGCTCGACCTCACCGCCGGTGACGGCTCACTGCTGGCCGGGGTTGAGCCGGACTTCCGCTTCGGGGTCGAGATCGACGCCGACCAGTTGAAGGTCGGCGGCTACGAGGGGATTCACGGCGACGTGCAGCTCGCCTACCCGCTGCTGCGGCTGCTCGGAACCACCTTCCCGAGGGTCGCCTGCAACCCGCCTTTCGGTCTCGACTGGAGTCTCGGCGGCAAGCCGGAGAACTCCACCGTCGCCACCTGGCGCATGGCGACGACGCTGCTCGCCGCCGATGGTGCCGGTGCTTTCATCGCCGGTCGAGATCGCTTCGCCCGCGAGGTCATGGGACGCCCCGACGCCGCCGGCGTCTACGCGCTGGTCGAGTGCGAGGAGCTGTTCGAGCGCGTCGAGCTGCCCTGCGTGATCGCCTTCTTCGTCGGCGCCGACAACGCTGCGGAGCCGCGCGAGTCAGGGCCGCTGACCCTGACCGCATCCCGCGATAAGCTGCCGCAGCTCGCCGAGCAGATCCGGGCCGAGCGGGAGCGGGTCGCGGGCTACGTCGCTGAGCCCTTCCACTGCCGCTACCGCGGCTCGCTCGTCGAGCGCTTCCAGACGGTCGGCAAGGAGCTGGAGCGCCGTCGCGAGGACCTGGCCGCGACCCGCCAGAAGTTCGACCTGATCTTGAAGGGCGGCAAGATCTCGGCCCGGCCGAGCCCGTTCGCCCGCCTCGCCCTCCAGCAGCGTCGACTGCTGCGCAACGTCGAGCGGCTGAACAACCAGCCCACGACCTACTTCGCGCTGAACCTGCGGGAGTGGCGCCAGCTCCGCTCGCTCGCCGCCGACGGCGCCTTGACCCTGGAGCCGGCGCTGTGCGAGGCGGTCGCCGCCGCGACGGCGGAGGCCGAACAGGCGGTTTGCCCGCTCTACGAGGTCCGTCCCCAGCAGCGACTCGCCTTCCTCGACGACCTCGACTCGATCCGCTGCACCACCTCGGACCCCGAGCGCGGCTTCGAGGCCGGGCAGCGTTATCCGCTCGTCACCTCCAGCGACGTGACGGTCTCGCTCACCGAGCGCGCGCATCAAAAACGAAACGGCGACGTCGAGCTGCGCAAGTACGAGCACGAGGCGAAGGTGCTGCGGGTCGAAATCGACGGGCAGGTCTTCAACGAGTCCGCAGCCGACGTCACCTACCTGCTGGAGCACTTCGAGCTGCCCGACCCCGGCGACCTCGGCACCCGGTTCCCCGAGGAGGTGGAGGTCGCCCGCGTGGTCCTGCGGGAGCTGGCCGAGCGCCACGAGTTCGAGTTCAAGACCTCCGACGTGGAGGACTGGCAGCTTGAGGATCTGGCGCGGCTGGTCGTCAAGGGATCGGGCGTGCTCGGCTGGGAGCAGGGCGGTGGCAAGAGCCTCGGCGGGGCGACGCTGATCCACGCCCTTTGGGAGCGCGGCGCCGCCCGCAAGGGCCTGATCGTCTGCCCGCAGGACCTCGTGCCGCAGTGGAAGCGGGAGATCAAGCGCTTCTACGGGGTCGAGCCCGAGCACATCACCACCCCGGCGCGGGCCCGCGCCGTCGCCCGTCACCTGAAGGCGGGCGGCACCGGCCTCTACATCACCCACTACGAGGTGCTGTCGCTGATCGGCCGAGTGGACGAGGCGCTTCCGGTCGCGGTGGTGAAGGCGCCGATGGTCGACCAGGAGGAGGCGGGCCGCACCGCCCTCACCACCGAGGAGTTCTGTCCGCGCTGCCTCGCCTCTTTCGAGGCGGGCTGGCAGCGACAGAGCCCCCAGGTCTGCGACCGCTGCGGCTACGTCCACAAGCGCCTGCGGGTCAAGACCGCAGGGCACTACCTCGCCCATGCCTTCGCCGACGGCGTGATCGTGGTCGATGAGGGGACCCTCGCCAAGGGCAACGACTCGCTGCGCTCGAAGGCGGTCCGCGGTCTGCGTGCCCGTTACCGCTTCCTGCTCACCGGCACCCCGATCTCCAACTACGTCAACGACGTCTTCTGGCTCCTCTGGTGGACGCTCGGCAACGCCACCCTGCGGTTCCCCTTCGACTACGAGGGCGGTCGGGCGAAGTTCGAGGCCGACTTCTGCGTGATCGAGTATTGGCGCCGGGACGGGCGCCGGGAGAACCGCAAGGTGCTGCCGCAGGTCACGAACGTTTCACGCCTGTGGCGGTTGCTCTCCGGTGCGATGGTCCGCCGTCGCAAGCAGCACATGGGCGAGCTGCCGCCCCGGACGACGCGGACGATCGCCGCGCCGATGGGCAAAGCCCAGCTCGACCTCTACAAGTTCTGGCTGAACTCCGGAAACTTCGAGCGCTACTTCGCCTGGAAGCACCCCGGTCACCCGCTGCTGGAGGCGGGCCTGGTCGAGCGCTTCGCCGCCGGTCTCGGCCAGCTGACGAAGCTGGAGTACGCGACGACGCTCCCCGAGGCCGACCCGGATCGCGAGTGGTCGGGTCTCGACACCCTCGCGCACTCCAACTGGACGCCGAAGAACCTCAAGGTTCTCCAGGTCGCCCTCGATCACGTCAGCCGTGGCGAGAAGGTGCTGATCGGCTCGGACCTGATCGAAACGGGCCTCTGGCTCTGTGAGCGGCTGCGGGAAAAGGGCGTCGAAGCCGCCCACATCGTCGAGGAGCGGGGCGGCAAAGCAGCGACGATGAACCCCCGTCGCCGGGCGAAGGCGATCGAGGCATTCAAGACCGGCAAGACGCAGGTGCTCTGCTGCGGTATTCCCTCGATCCGCCTCGGACACTCGCTCGAGGCGGCGTCCTGCGTGATCGCCACCGGGCTCGTCTTCTCCTACGAGATGTTCGATCAGTTCATCGCTCGCGCCTGGCGGCTGACCTCGCCGGCGCCGGTCTCGGTCTACGTCGCGCTCACCCTCGGCTCACTGGACCCGAAGAAGTGGGAGCTGCTCTGCCAGAAGGCGAAGGCCGCCGACCTCGCCCTCGACGGGCAGCTGGTCGATGAGCCCGAGCAGCCAATCTCCCGCGAGGAGTTCCTGCGCGAGCTGCGCAAGCAGGGGGTGAAGCCGAGCGGCGAGGAGATCGCCGAGGGAGACATCGAGGCGGCTTGGGAGGCGACCTCCAGCCTGCGAGCGGTGGTGAGAGCGATCGACCCGGCGAAGAAGAGCGAGTCCGGGGCCACGAGCCCCGACTGGCACCGCACGCCGGTTGAGCCGGCAGAACAGCTCGACCTCTTCGCCGCGGCGTGACGCGCTGGGAGTTGGTCAGGGGCGGGACGCCTAGCAGACCTCCCCCGGCCGGGCTGCGCCCGACCTCCTCCGGCCCGCTGTTCGGCTTGCCCATGACCAACTCCCAGCTACACGCCAAAAAGCCGAGTCCCAAACAGCTTCGCTACCTGAAAGACCTCGCGCAGAAGCGAGGTGAGTCCTTCACCTATCCCACGACTGCCGGGCAGGCGAGCGCCGAGATCGAACGCCTGAAGGGGCGCAAGCCCATGAGCCGGACCGACCGCCGCCGCGAATCCCGCGAGCTCAGCCGACAGATGGCCGGGCGCCGAGGTGACGCGGCAGCGGTTCGGCCTTCGGAGCTGACCGGCTACGGCTCGTCCGCCACCTGGAGGTAGGCGGTGGCCGCGACCACGCAGATGAGCCTCCTGGCGGCGCCGGCCGACGCGCCCCTGGAGGTTCCGATCTGCTGGGCGGTGCTCCACATCGGCGCCAGCGCCCGCGCTGATGGCGGCAGGGGGGAGCCGCTGTTCCCCCACCGCCACGTTCCCTCGCCGCCGTCGAGGTTGCCGGACGAGCGCGAGTGGCTGGCCGCGCTCGACTTCGCCGAGACGGCGCGGCGCTACAACCAGGCGGGTCGCGCCGTGCTCGACCTCAGCCAACGCGACGGCGCCGGCTCAAACGGCCCGATGGGCACCGGCGGCCCCGGTCGCCCATCGCTGATGGCGTCCTCGCGCGGCGTGGAGGTGGAAGGACGACTGGCGAGTTGGCCGCAGCTGCTGAAGGGTCGCCAGGAGCAGCGGGACGTCGAGCCCGAGGTCGCCCGCGCCCGCAATCTCGCTGCCGCCTACCACTACCTCGACTACTACGGCCGCGTCTACGCCGAGCCGGAGGAGGGCGACAAGTGGAGCCCGGTCCCGCTGATCCGCAGGCTCGCCACCGAAGCCCGCGAGCTGGGAGGCGACCCCAGCGGGCTAGAGCCGCACACCGACTACATGCGGGAGGGCCTTGGCCTCTCCGGATCAGAGGACCGCCCATGACTCGCGGCCACGCGACCCCTCCCGATGTTGGCACGGCTTCGCCGTGCGTGGGGGTCGGGGATCGCCCGCCCGCGAGGGGCGGGCACGAGGAAACGGAGGAAGACATGACCCACACCGGCGCATGTCCCGAATGCCTGCGGCGCTCCTGGCTGCTCAGCCTCGCCGCCCCCTACATCGAGAGGTCGCTCGCCAAGGACCCTGGCCGAAGCATCTTCGACCTGCTGCGCCTCAACAACGAGGCCCTGGTCGAGCGGGTCGCGCCCGACGTCGCCCCGGCGCTGCTCGCGCGGGTCGAGGCGTTGCCCGAGCACTACTTCGCCGAGGCGCTGCGCGTCGGCGAGTGCTGGGCGACCTGCCACCACGATCCGTTCTATCCCGAGTCTCTGCACGAGGCGCCCGGAGCGCCGGGCGCGTTGATCGGCTTCGGCGATCCCTCCCATCTCGTCGCCTTCGAGTGGAGTCAGACGGTCGCCGTCGTCGGCGCTCGTCGGGCGACCAGCTACGGACGGGAGATGGCCCGCGCGCTCGGAACCGACCTCGCTGCCGCGGGCGTCACCGTAGTCAGCGGTCTCGACTTCGGCATCGACTCCTGCGCTCACCGCGGCGCAGTCGAAGTCGGGCGAACCATCGCCGTCTTGCCCTGCGGCCCGGACATCGCCTATCCGGCGGCGCATCGCGGGCTCTGGCGGCGGATCGCCGAGCGCGGCCTCGTTGTCTCCGAGTTACCGCCCGGCGCTGCGCCTTGGAGATGGACCACCCCGGCTCGCAGCCGGATCATGGCGACCCTTGCGGGAATGACCGTCGTGGTCGAGGCCGACGAGGGCTCCGGTTCGCTCGTGACCGCCGAGCTGGCCCGCAGCCTCGGCAACGAGGTCGGTGCGGTGCCCGGTCCGGCGACCTCGCGGCGCTCGGTCGGGACCAACGCCCTGCTCGTCGACCGCGCCCACGTCGTTCGCGGCGCCGATGACGTCCTCGGCGTGCTGCGCGGGGAGCGCGGAGGGAAGGGTCAGGCCGCCCCGCTGGACGGGGATCGCTGATCAAAGACGCCAGCCGCCCCCGCTGGCGGGCGACCCCTCCCGATCCTGGCACGGCTTCGCCGCGCGTCGGGTCGGGGATCGCTCGCCAGCGGGGCGAGCTTGACCAAGGAGGTCGTCATGGCAACGAGGAGATGCCGAGCGCTCAGCGAGGAAGAGCGCGCCGAGAAACGCGCCGCCGAGCGCGAGCTGATGGCGAAAGCGATCGAGGAGCTGCGCTCCAGCGAGGGCTGGCAGCGCTGGCTTCGCGTCCGCCGCCACTTCCACTCTTACAGCCTCCACAACCAGCTCCTGATCGCCTTCCAGCGGCCGGGCGCGACGCGGGTCGCCGGCTTTCGCCGCTGGCTCAGCCTTGGCTACGCGGTCCGCGAGGGCGAGCGCGGCCTCAGCATCTGGGCTCCCTGTCCGCCGTCGAAGAAGAAGCTGCGCGAATGGCGGGAAGCGGGCTCGAACCCGGAGGACCAGCCGCGGACCTACTTCCGCCTGGTCAAGGTCTTCGACCGCTCCCAGGTCGACCCGCTGCCGGAGTTCCCCGGTGGCCCGGTCGAGCTCGACCCGCCGATCGAGCCGGTTCAGGGCGGCGGTCTCGCCCACCTGTTCGACCCGCTGGCGGAGTTCGGTAGCTCGATCGGCTACACGGTCGCCGTCGAGGAGATTCCCGGCTCGGCCCTCGGGTACTGCGCGCCGCCCCGGCGCCACATTGGCGTCGAACCAATCTCGGGGCGCTTCTCGGCGAACGCCCAGGTCGGCGTCGAGATTCATGAGCTGTCCCATGCCCTCGTGCGCTGCGATCGTCGCGAGGAGGACCCGAAGTTGACCTACGCCGAGGAGGAGGTCGTCGTCGAGTGCGTCGCCCACACCGTCTGCGCCACGGTCGGTCTCGACACCTCTAGCTGGTCGGTTCCCTACATGGCGACGTGGGGAGGGGGCGAGGAGATCGCCCGCTACGCGGAGCTGATCGACCGCTTGGCGACCAGGCTCGAGGACGCAGCCCTCGCCGTCAATGCCCCGGTCGCTGACGAGGAGTTGGTCGCAGCATGAGCCGTGATTGCGGCGGCCGTTCACCGCGAAGACACAGCCTGCCCGTCTGGCCGAGGGCGATCCAGAGCTTCGGGGGGTGTCAGTCGGCGAGAGCGACGATTGGATGCAACGGCGCCACCGAGAGAGGCAGTCCAATTTCCTCCCGCCAGGGTGGCACGCGCCGCCCGCGCTTCAACCCCCACAAGGGGGGTTCCCCTCACCTCCGACATTCGTCTCCGGCTCGGTTCCGCGCGTTCGGTCGCGTGCCCTTCCTGGGCTCGTCAATCGAACCACCTCTCAAGGAGGCCCGAAATGCAGAACGTCAACGTCGTAGTCATCACCGGCAACCTGACCCGCGATCCGCAGCTGCGAACCACCGAAGGCGGAACGAAGGTCTGCAACCTCCGCGTCGCGGTGAACGGCCGCCGCAAGAACGGAAACGACGAGTACGTCGACAAGCCCAACTACTTCAACGTCAGCGTCTGGGGCAAGCAGGGCGAGCGTTGCGCCGAGTATCTCGCCAAAGGTCGCCCGGTCGCGGTCGAAGGTCGCCTCGACTGGAAGGAGCAGGGCGAGGGCGACGACCACCGGGAGTACGTCCAGATCGTCGCCAACATCGTCCAGTTCCTCGGCGGAAAACCGAAGGACGGAGACGCTGAGGCCGGCGAGCCCGAGGCCGAGTTGGAGGCCAACGGCGGCGGCGGCGAAGACGACATCCCCTTCTAGCCAGCTCTCCCGCGCCGGGGCGTCCACCGCGAGGTGGGCGCCCTTTTTTTGTGCCCTCCAGCCGGGCGGCCACGAAGAAATCTCGGCCGAGGGGGGACACTTTTCCCCGCCGCTGACTTACCGCCTCTGCACAGGCCCATAAGCGCCCCTGGGGAGGCGCGCTAACGCCTGCCCCCAGGGACTTCACAGGAGGTGTGATCTCCCATGCACGACGACGATAACCCGCGGCGCCCGCTCGCGAACCACGAGGAAGACGATCGGGACCAGGAAGCCATCCTCGGCCACCTGATCGCCGAACATCCCGACCAGCTGACGATCGAGGAGCTGGCCCGCGAGATGAGGCAGAAAGACGACCACGCGCCCATCCCCGACTGGCTGCATCGCGGGGTGCGCGACTTGGTTGGGATCGGTCTGCTGCATCGCTGCGGCGACACGATCCGGCCGACCCGCGCGGCCCTGCGCTTCAACCACCTGCTCTTCGACCGGGACAGCGCCAAGGAGGACTGACCCACACCTCAGCGGCTTCTTGGAGGTCGGGGCGCAGGCCACAGGGAGGATGCGGAGTCGTTTCAGACGACCTCGCACCCTGCCCCGGCCTCCAAGAAGCCACTGAGGAAGAACCGACCCGAGCGACAGCGGCTCCTCGGGCGTCGGGGCGTCGCCTCACGGCGGCTTTACCTCCTGCCCCGGCTCCCGAGGAGCCGCTGTCGCCTTTCGTCACAGGGGGACAGTTCTCGTCCCTCGAGACTTCACGCAGGCGGAGACAGTCAACCCGGCCTGGCCTTGCGGCCGGCCTTGAGGAGGTTCCGCCCATGAGCGATCAGAGAATCCGAGTCGGCGACTGCCTGCCCGCCGGCTTCCCCCAGGACGACGAGACCGCGCAGGTCCTCGTCCTCGCCGTGCTCGCCTCGATCCATCCCAAGGGGATGACGATCATCGGCCTCGCCCGCGAGCTGAGCGAGAACGGCGAGGATTGGGTCGAGCGGGCGGTGCGCGACCTCGCGGTCGCCAACCTCGTCCGCTGCGACGGGGGCACCGTCTCCGCCACCTTCTCCTTCCCTGACTTCCGCTATCCAGAGCAGTCAGGCAGCCAGTAGACGAAGACCTCGAAGACGAGAGAAGCCCGAAGCCCAGCCAGACCGAAAGGCAAGAGAGATCAGTTCAGGAAGGAGCGAATAGGCAGTCCATTCCATCGCCCCTGTAGCACCAACCTCGCAGCCCGACACACTACGAACCCTTCGGTTCGTCCCGATGCAACCGAGCCGCGCGGTGGACAACAGGGGCGATGGTGGGAGTGACGAAGATCGGCCGCGCGAACGCGAACTACTGGATCGAAGCGGTAGCCGAAGGCGGCGAGGACTACTACACGAAGCCCGGCGAGGCGCCCGGCGAGTGGATGGGCGAGCTGGCCGCCGAACTCGGCCTTAGCGGCGAAGTCGACCGCGAGGCTTATGCCGCCGTCCTCGCCGGCAAGCACCCCGTCACCGGCGACGTTCTCGTCTCCCGGCCCAAGCCCCGCAAGTTCATCGACGCCGAAGGGCGCGAGCGGCGGCTCGACCCGATCCTCGGCTACGACATTCGCTTCGCCGCGCCGAAGTCGGTCTCGCTGCTCTACGCGGTCGGCTCGCCCGAGGTCCGCGCCGCGATCCTCTGCGCCCACGACCACGCCGTCGCCGAGGCGGTCGGCTACCTGGAGAGGACCGCCTGCTTCGTGCAGCGCGGCAAGGGCGGGGTGGTGATCGAGCCGGGTTCGGGGTTCCTCTCGATGGGCTTTCGGCACCGCTCCTCGCGCGCCGGCGATCCCGCCCTTCACACCCACCTCGTCACCGCCAACATGACCCGCGCCGTCTCCGACGGGCGCTGGCTCAGCCTCGCCAACCCGCGCCGTCAGTCGCCGCTGCTGCGCGAGGCGAAGGCGGCGGGGCACGTCTACCAGGCGGCACTTCGGGCCGAGCTGACCCGCGACCTCGGCGTCGACTGGCAGCCGGTCGTCAACGGCTACGCCGACCTCGCCGAGATCGGGCGGCCGGTGATCGACCACTTCTCCCAGCGGCGGGCGGAGATCGTCGCCGCGATGGCCGAGCGGGGCACCAGCTCCGCGGCCGCCGCCGAAGTCGCCGCCTACCGGACCCGCGACAAGAAGGACTACGCGGTCGACCCCGACACCCAGCGGCAGGAGTGGGTGACGCGCGCCGCCGAGTTCGACCTCACCCCGGAGTCGATCGACCGGATGGTCGCTCGCGGCCGCCGCCGCGAACCCCAGGTGATCGGCGCCCAGCACCTCGACCGCGCCCTTGCCGACCTGGAGGCTCACCACTCCCACTTTGACCGCCGCGATCTGTTGTCTGCGGTGGCGAATCAGCTCCGCGAAGGCGCCGATGCGCGGGCGCTGGAGGGCGCAGTCCGGTCCCTGATCGACGGTGATCGGCTGATCGAGATTCACCGCGGCGCAGGTCCGCTCGACGCCACCTACTACACGACGCCCCGCCTATGGGAGCTGGAGCAGCGGTTCATGGCGACCGCGAGGAAGGGAGAGAAGGCGGGGGCGGCCGTGGTCGACGCCGCCACCCTCGCCGCCGTCCTCGACCGCCACCGCTACCTCAGCGACCAGCAGGTCGAGATGGTGCGGCGGCTCACCACCGGCGGCGAGCGGGTGGTCGCGGTTGCCGCCCTGCCGGGCACCGGGAAGACGACCGCGCTCGCGGCGGCGCAGGAGGCTTGGGCGGCGGCAGGGATTCGCGGCGTCGGCGTCGCCACCGCCCGCAGCGCCTCCGGCGAGCTCAACGATGCCGGCGTTCCCGCGACCTCCGTCACCGCCTTTCTGATCCAGACCGGGGAGCTGGCCGAGCGCGGTATCGCGCCGCTGCCGCGCGGGACGGTGATCGTGGTCGATGAGTCCTCGACCACGCCGACGCCCCACATGACCGCGCTCGCCGACCTCGCCGAGGGCTGCGACGGCAAGCTGGTCCTGATCGGCGACCCGCGCCAGATCGGCGCGGTCGGTCCCGGTGGCCTCTACGGCAACCTGACCAACGAGATCGAGCCGGTGGTGCTGACGCAGATCCGTCGCCAGCGCGATCCGGTCGACCGCAGGATCGTCGAACTCGCGCACGAAGGCCGCGGCTCCGACGCGCTCGACGTGCTGCGCGCCCATGACCGCCTGGTGATCGCCGACACCCTGCCCGAGGTGCTCGATGCCCAGGTGCTCGACTGGCACAAGAGCTATGCCGCCGGCGAGGACGCGGTGATGATCGCCCGCCGCACCCGCGACGTCGCCGATCTGAACGAACTTGCCCGCGAGCTGCTTGCGGCGGAGGGCAGGGTGGGGAAGGAGGCCCTGATCGTCGGCGGTCAGCCCTTCGCCGTCGGCGATCGGGTCATCACCCGGATCAACACCCCCGAGGTCTCCAACCGCGAGCGCTGGGAGGTCGTCGGCGTCGACCCGGCCAAGCACCATCTGTACCTCCAGCGCCTCGGCGCCGAGGGTGAGGGGGTGCGGCTCGACCGCCGCTACCTGGAGAAGCTGACGCCCTCGCGCGAGCCGGCGATCCAGCACGCCTATGCGCTCACCACCTACAGCACCGAGTCCAAGACCTTCGACTCCGCCTTCGCCCTACTCGACTCCGGCATCAGCCGCGAGGACTTCACCGTCGCGATCTCCCGCACCTCCGGCACCACCACCGCCTACGGAGTCGCCGCCTCCGAGCTGACCGACGCGGACCTGGGCCCCGGCACGCGAGAGGTCGAGGACGCCGCGCACGATCTGCGCCTCGGTGCCGAGCGGGCGGCGGGCGAGTACGCGGCGATCGAGGTCGGGGCGCGCAAGCGAGTCGAGGCGATGGCGCCGCTCGACCTGGCATGTCGCCGGGCCGAGCTTGAGAAGCGCCTCACCGTCGCCGTCGAGCGCTCCCCGGCCGAGGAGCGACTCGCCGACCTCGAGCAACGGATCGCCGCCGCCGGGTCGCGGCTCGCGGGGATGGAGAGCGAGCACGCCCGCCAGCTCGCGGCCAAGCAGTTGCGCCGTCTGGAGGCCGAGCGCGACGGCCTCACGGTCGAGGTCGCCACCGAGGCCCCTCGCCGCTCGCAGCTGACCGGCACCGAGCGGGCCGAGCTGGCGCTGATCGAGGACCGCCTGGTCGATCTCCGCCGCCGGGCTGTCGCCGCCGAGCGCTCGCAGCCGAGCAAGATGATCGTCGAGAGCCTCGGCCCGCGGCCCAAGGATCCGTTGCACGCCGCGCTTTGGAACAACGGCGTCGACGCGATTTACGGCTACCGCCAGCGCTACGGGATCACCACCACCGGCAAAGACCCGCTCGGCGGCAAGCCGCGCGATGCCGCGCAGCGGCGCGAGCGCCGCCAGGCGGAGCTGCGGATCGCGCGGGTGCAGAAGCAGCTCGGCAAACAGCGCACCCGCAGCGCCACGCGCGCCTTGCGGATCGGCCGCTGAGTCGGCTCTAGCTCCCCGCGGCGGGGAGGCCACGCCGCCCGAGGATCGCACGCTGCGCGTGCGGGGCGGCTCACATGGCCTCCCCGCCACAGAACCGCAGAGTTGAAGATGGGCGTCGAGCGCAGGCGCTTGACCAGCTGCTTCGCAGCCACCGGAGTCCGCTGATGCAACAGGCGCGCTCCCATTCCCGCCGACCGGAGGACGCCGACGACGCGCTCAGCGATGCCTGCATCCAGTTCCTTCGCTTCTACGACGGGCCGGCGGGCGTGGACGCCCTGCGCTGGATGATGCTCGTCGTCAAGCGCTGCGCCTGGGCGATCGGGCGCCAAGGGGTCGCCCGCGAGTCTCGCTACCTCGTCGTCCTCCGCGAAGGCGAGGAATCGGAGACGGTTGTCCCTGACGACCGCTTCGGCCCCGACGAGCTGGTTGAGCGAGCCGAGGACACGGCGAAGGTGCTGGCGCTGGTCGAGCAGCTGAAGCCCGACGAGCGGACCGCGTTGATCCTCTTCGGCCTTGGCTGCACCTACGCCGAGATCCGCGAGCTGCGCGGGTGGAGCCGGGCAAAGCTGCATCGCTGCCTGACCGAGGGACGGGCGCGAGTGAGGAAATTGCTCGAGAGGGGGGACACTTTCTGATGCCAGCGCCTTTGTCCCACATGGACGAGCTGGGGAAGATCGAGTTCACCGACGCGCTGAGCCGGTTGCAGGGCCTGATCGGGGTTCGGATCAGGGCCACGGTCAACTTCTACAACCAGTTCTTCGGATGCGGATTGGAGGGCGAGTTGAACCGGGTCGAGACCCTGCCGCCCGACCACGAAGCGATCGCGCTGGTGCTCGACGGGCAGACGGGCTTCTACCTCGATCCCGCCGACACCCAGGTCTACATCGGTCCCGAGACCGAGCAGAGCGGTTGGCTGGAGTTCCGCACCGCCTACGGAATCTCCGTCGTCGTCGAGCGGGGCGACTGCCCGGTCGTCGTCGAGGAGGGAGGCCGATGAGGGAGGAGGCGGCAAAGCAACTCGGGCGAAACCTGTGGCTGATTCGTCGCCGCGCGGGCTACTCGCAAGAAGAGCTGGCGGCGCTCTGCTCGCTGCATCGCACCGAGATCGGCCACCTGGAGCACGGACGTCGCTTTCCTCGCGTCGACACGGTGATCAAGATCGCCTCCGTGCTCGAAGTCGGGGTCGAGGAGCTGCTGCGGGGGATCGTCTGGACCTTGCCGGCACCGAAGCGGCCCGGCCGGTTCCTGATCGAGACGCCGTTTGGAGGGGAGAGCCATGCCCGCCAATAGGAAGCCGAGCGGGACCGAAGAGGTGCTGATGTTCCTGCTCGGGCACCCGCTGCGAAAGCGGCTGCTTCGCCTTTACGTGGAGGCGGAGGGGACGCGGAGCCCCAAGCAACTGACGGTCCCCGTCAACAAGGACGTCTCGATCGTCAGCTACCACGTCCGTGTCCTCGCCGAGCACGGCGCGGTGGAGTTGGTCGAAACCCAGCCGCGGCGCGGCTCGGTCGAGCACTTCTACAAGGCGACCGCGCTTGTCGATGAAGTGCCGTGGGCGCGGGTCGTTCTTGGACTGAGTTGACGTCCCAAGCGTCTAGGTGACATTCATCAATGCGTGGCCGGCATGGCACCGGGAGTCATACCCTGACGGTGAATGCCTCGACGCCGGATCGCAATTCGCCTTGGAATTGAGCCCCCGCCTGCGTGGCTCGGAGTAACGGCGACTCTCCTCGCCGTCGCGGTCGGCACCCTTCTCGTCTATCCGCTCAAGTCGGTGGCGCCGGTCGTCTCCCTCGGCGTCGTCTACCTGCCGGCGATCCTGATCATCTCGACCGTGTGGGGCTTGCGGATGGGGCTGCTCGCCTCGGTTGCCAGCGCCGCCGCCTTCAACTTCTTCCAGATCCCGCCGCTACATCGCTTCACGATCGCCGAGGAGGAGAACTGGGTCGCCCTGGCGGCGTTCGTGATCGCGGCGGTTGTGAGCAGCACCGTTGCCGGCCTGGCCCGAGCCCGAGCCGTAGAAGCGGAGCGACGTCGTGAAGAAGCCGACCGCGCGCTCGCCGAGCTGGAGGCGCTTACTCGCGAGCGGGACCGGATGCAGGCTGAGGCGGTGGAAGCTGAGGCGGTGCGGCGCAGCGATGAGCTGAAGACCGTGCTTCTGCGCTCGATCTCCCATGACCTGCGGACGCCGCTGACCTCGATCATCGCGCTCGGCTCCGCGCTCGGCTCCGAGACGTTGACGGCCGAGGAGCGTGCCGAGCTGAGCGAGGGGATCGTGGCCGAGGGAAGCCGTCTTTCACGTCTGGTTGAGAACCTGCTCGATCTCTCCCGGTTGGAGGCTGGAAAGGCCGAGCCGCACCGTGGGCCGGTTGATCTCGCCGAGGTGCTGGAGGCGGCACGACAGGGGCAGGGCAAGTCGGAGTCGATTCGACTGGCGCTCGACGCGGAGCTGCCAATGGTCAACGCCGACGCCGCCCAGCTCGAGCGTGTCTTCGCCAACCTGCTTGAGAACGCAACGCGCTACGGGAACGGTCGCCCGGTGCAGGTCCGCTCGCGGGTGGTGGGCGGCAATATCGTCGTCCGCGTGGTCGACCAGGGACCGGGGATACCCGAGAGCGAGTGGGAACGGCTCTTCGAGCCCTTCCAGCACGGCACCGCCACGAACGTCGGCTCCGGCCTCGGCCTGGCGATCGCCAAGGGGTTTGTCGAGGCCAACGGAGGCGAGATTGCAGTCGAGTCGTTGCCGGGGCAGGGGACCAGCTTCGTCGTCACCCTGCCGCCGAACAACGGAGGCGAGGCATGAACGGAGCGACCCGTGTCCTGGTCTGCGACGACGAGCCGCAGATCCTCCGCGCCCTGCGCGTGATCCTGCGTGACGCCGGCTACGAGGCGGTCACCGCATCCACCGGCGAAGAGGCACTCGACCTGGCGGCGGTGAAGCCGCCAGCCGCCGCGATCCTCGACCTGATGCTGCCGGACATCGACGGCGTTGCGGTGACGAAGCGGCTACGTGAGTGGAGCGAGATGCCGATCATCGTCCTCTCCGCGGTCGGTGAGGAGGAGGCGAAGGTGCGGGCGCTGGCCGCCGGCGCCGACGACTACGTGACCAAGCCCTTCGGGCCGCCGGAGCTGGTGGCGCGGCTCGAGGCCGTGCTGAGGCGGGCCAAGCCCGAGGCATCGGAGCCGCTGATCGCCGCCGATGGCCTGGAGATCGACCTCGTTGCCCGCGCCGTGCGCCGCGACGGCGAGGAGATTCACCTGACCCCGACCGAGTTCGAGCTGCTGCGGGTTCTCGCGCAGAACCGCGGTCGGCTTATGACCCACCGCGCCCTGCTCGTTGAGGTGTGGGGCGTCGAGTACGAAGACGACGTGCAGGTGCTTCGCGTCCACGTCGCCAACCTGCGGGGCAAGATCGAGCCCGCGGGCGAACCCCGTTACATCCGCACCGACCCCGGCGTCGGCTACCGCTTCGCGGGCTAGAGCGACCTTTACGAAATCTGTATACGGAGGCCGTGTTTCTTCATGCGGCCTTGATGGGGTGAGGCGCACGATCACTGCATGGATCTCGTCTCGATCGCCCTGGCCCTCGCCGCCTTCGGGTTGATCTATTTCCTCATCGGAGCGCTAGACCGGGTATGAGCGCCGCCGAGCTGCTCGGACTGCTGATCTCGGTCGCGGTCTTCGGCTACCTCTGTTACGCGCTGTTCCGCGGGGAGAAGCTCTGATGGCGCAGGGCTGGCTTCAGTTCGCCGTCTTCATCGTTTTGCTGACCGCGCTGGTGCCGCTGCTCGGCACCTACCTCGCCAAGGTCTTCCAGGGCGAGCGGGTTTTCCTCTCTCCCGTCGTCGGGCCGATCGAGCGCTTCAGCTACCGGCTGTTTCGCGTGCGGCCCGGTGAAGGGCAGGACTGGAAGGCATATGCGCGCTCGGTGCTCGTCTTCAGCCTGCTCTCCTGGCTGCTCCTCTACCTGATCCTCCGCACTCAGTCGATCCAGCCGTTCAACCCCGAGGGGTTCGGCTCCGGTCCCTGGAACCTCAGCTTCAACACCACCTCCTCGTTCGTCACCAACACCAACTGGCAGTACTACGGCGGCGAAACGACGCTCTCC
Source organism: uncultured Solirubrobacterales bacterium (assembly GCA_963824215.1). Taxonomy (GTDB): domain Bacteria; phylum Actinomycetota; class Thermoleophilia; order Solirubrobacterales; family 70-9; genus VRUE01. The sequence continues at coordinate 106,733 of CAWGOE010000003.1, forward strand.
TACTTCGCCCAGATGGCCGGGCTGGCGGTGCAGAACTTTGTCTCCGCCGCGGTCGGGATCGCGGTGCTGGCCGCCGTGATCCGCGGCTTCGCGGCGCGCAGCGCCAGCTCGCTTGGAAACTTCTGGAGCGACCTGACCCGGATCACTCTCTACGTGCTGCTGCCGATCTCCTTTGTCGGGGCGCTGGTCCTCGTCTCCCAGGGCGTCGTCCAGACGCTCTCAGGCTCCGAGCTCGTGCACACCCTGACCGGCGCCGAACAGACCCTCTCCTTCGGGCCGGTCGGCTCTCAGGAGGCGATCAAGCTGCTCGGCACCAACGGCGGCGGCTTTTTTAACGTCAACAGCGCCTTCCCGTTTGAGAACCCGAACAACCTCGCCAACATCACCGAGATCTTCCTGATGCTGGTGATCCCGGCCAGCCTCCCCTATGCCTTCGGCCGGATCATCGGCAACCGGCGCCAGGGCTGGGCGATCTACGCGGCGATGATGCTGATGTTCGTCGTGGCGGTCGCCGTGGTCTTCGTCGCCGAGCAACACGGCAGCCCCGCCCAGCACCACGCCGGCATTGCTACTCACGCCTTCGACGGCTCGACTGGCGGCAACATGGAGGGCAAGGAGGTCCGCAACGGGATCGCGCAGTCCTCGCTGTGGACGGCGGTGACCACCGTCACTTCCTGCGGCGCCGTCAACGCCGCCTTCGACTCGCTGACCGGGATCGGCGGCCTCGTGCCGACCGCCAACCTCTCAACCGGCGAGGTGATCTTCGGCGGGGTCGGCTCGGGCCTCTACGGGATGCTGATGCTGGTCCTGTTGACCGTCTTCATCGCCGGGCTGATGGTCGGCCGCACGCCGGAGTTCCTCGGCAAGAAGATCGAGGCGCGGGAGGTGAAGCTGGTGCTCGTCGCGGTGCTGGTGACGCCGCTGCTGGTCTTGATCGGGACCGCCTGGGCGGTCGCCGGCCACGACGGCACGATGTCGATCTACAACGCTGGGCCGCAGGGCTTCTCGGAATCGCTCTACGCCTACATGTCGCAGGCGAACAACAACGGCTCGGCTTTCGCCGGCTACACCGGCTTCCTGCAGCCCAACGCGCCCGGCAACGCTGGCTCAGAAGCGTTCGACTTCGCCAACCTGCTCGGCGGCCTGGTGATGCTGTTCGGCCGCTTCGTGCCGATGATCGCGGTGCTCGCCGTCGCCGGCTCGCTCGCTGGCAAGCGGGTCGCGCCGGTCGGCACCGGCACCTTCCGGGCCGACTCGCCGACCTTCGTGGTGCTGCTACTCGGCGTCGTCGTGATCGTCGCCGCGCTGACCTTCCTTCCCGCCTTCCTGCTCGGTCCCGTCGTGCAGGGACTGACCGACCAGCTCTTCTGATGAACGGACTGCGCAAAGACCTCACCACCGCGGCGATCGCGCTCGTCTTCTTCACGCTGCTACTCGGGATCGCCTACCCGCTGGCGATCACTGGCGTCGCCCAGGTGCTCTTTCCCGGCGCCGCCGACGGCAGCAAGGTCGAGGTCGACGGCAGGGCCGTCGGCTCCGAGCTGATCGGCCAGGACTTCCGCCAGCCGGTCACCGGCAAAAACGGCAAGCCGTTGCTCGATGAAGAAGGCGAACCGATCTTGGAGGCCGACCCGCGCTACTTCCAGGGCCGCCCCTCGGCCACCGGCTACAGCGCCAACGTCACCTACTTCAACAACCTCGGGCCGAACAGCAAGGAACTCTCCGAACTTTTCGCCGAAGAACTCGACACCTACCTCGCTCGCGAGGGCCGCTTCGACAAGGGGCTGAACGCAGACGAGGTCCCGGTCGACGCGGTCACCACCTCGGCCTCCGGCGTCGACCCGCACATTTCCGAGGCCAATGCGCGAATCCAGGCCCACCGGGTGGCCGCGGTGCGTGGGCTGCCGCTCGACCGCGTCCTCGAGCTGGTCGCCGAGCACACCGAAGGGCGCTTCCTCGTCTTCGGTGAGGCCGGGGTCAACGTCCTGGCGCTCAACATCGCCCTCGACCAAGAGGAGGAGTAAGTGACCGACGAGACCCTCCGAAACCAGCCGCGCTCGCTGTTCGACGGCTCGATCATGGTGCGGGCGGCGCTCGACTCGGTGCGCAAGCTCGACCCGCGCCACCAATTCCGCAACCCGGTGATGTTCGTGGTCGAGATCGGAGCGCTGATCACGACGATCGGCTGGCTGATCCAGGTGTTGGGCGGCGCCCCGCTCGGCGGTGGCGACGATCCGGCCTGGTTCTCGTTTGCGATCGCCGTCTGGCTCTGGCTGACCGTGATCTTCGCCAACTTCGCCGAGGCGCTCGCCGAGGGCCGGGGCAAGGCGCAGGCCGACGCGCTGCGCTCGATGCGCACCGAGACCGTCGCCCATCTTCGCGACGGGGGTGAGAAGCCCGCCTCTGAGCTTCGCCGTGGCGACGTCGTTGTGGTCGAGGCGGGGGAGACGATCCCCGGTGACGGCACCGTGATCGAGGGCATCGCCTCGGTGGATGAGTCGGCGATCACCGGCGAGTCGGCGCCGGTGGTGCGCGAGTCCGGCGGCGACCGCAGCGCCGTGACCGGCGGCACGCGGGTGCTCTCGGACCGGATCGTGGTCGAGATCACCCAGGAGCCGGGACAGAGCTTCCTCGACCGGATGATCGCCCTGGTCGAGGGCGCCGAGCGCCGCAAGACGCCGAACGAGATCGCCCTCAACATCCTGCTCGCCGGTCTGACGCTCATCTTCCTGCTGGTTGTCGTGACCCTGCGGCCGTTCGCCGAGTTCTCCGGTACCGACGCCTCGATCGTCACCTTGATCGCGCTGCTGGTCGCGCTGATTCCGACCACGATCGGCGCCCTGCTCTCGGCGATCGGCATCGCCGGCATGGACCGCCTCGTCCGCCACAACGTCCTCGCTCTCTCCGGCCGTGCGGTCGAGGCGTCCGGCGACGTCGACGTGCTGCTGCTCGACAAGACCGGCACGATCACCCTCGGCAACCGCGAGGCGACGCAGTTCATCCCGATGCCGGGGATCGAGGAGACCGAGCTGGCCGAGGCGGCGCAGCTCTCCTCGCTCGCCGACGAGACGCCGGAGGGCCGCTCGATCGTCGTCCTCGCCAAGAGCGAGTACGGCATCCGCGAGCGCGAGCTGGACACCCACGTCGCCACCTTCGTTCCCTTCTCCGCCGAAACCCGGATGAGCGGGGTTGACGTCAACGGCAACCAGTACCGCAAGGGTGCCGGCGACGCGATCATCCGCTACGTCGAAGAGCAGGGCGGCCGTCCGCCCGCCGAGCTGCAGGAGCAGCTGGACCTGATCGGCCGCGAGGGCGGCACGCCGCTCGCGGTGTGCCGCGACAACCACATCCTCGGCGTCGTCTACCTGAAGGACATCGTCAAGGACGGGATGCGCGCCCGCTTCGACGAGCTGCGCGCGATGGGGATCTCGACCGTGATGGTGACCGGCGACAACCGCCTCACCGCCGCGAAGATCGCCGAGGAGGCGGGCGTCGATGACTTCCTCCCCGAAGCGACCCCAGAGCAGAAGCTGGAGCTGATCTGCGGCCACCAGGAGGAAGGCCGAATGGTCGCGATGGCCGGCGACGGGACCAACGACGCCCCGGCGCTCGCGCAGTCAGACGTGGGGGTGGCGATGAACACCGGCACCCAGGCCGCGCGCGAGGCGGGCAACATGGTCGACCTCGACTCCAACCCGACGAAGCTGATTGAGGTCGTGGCGATCGGCAAGCAGCTCCTGATCACGCGCGGGGCCCTGACCACGTTCTCGATCGCCAACGACGTCGCCAAGTACTTCGCGATCCTCCCGGCGATCTTCGCCTTCACCTATGCCGCGAGCCCCGGCGAGCGCGGACCGCTCGACGCGCTCAACGTCATGGAGCTGGGCACGCCAACTTCGGCGATCCTCTCGGCGATCGTCTTCAACGCTCTGGTGATCCCGATGCTGGTGCCGCTCGCCCTTCGTGGGGTCCGCTACCGGCCGATAGGCGCCACCGCGCTACTGCGCCGCAACATGCTCGTCTTCGGCCTCGGCGGTCTGATCGTCCCGTTCATCGGGATCAAGCTGCTCGACCTCTTGATCCACAACCTGCTCGGAGCTTGAGTTGATCGCCGCGCAGAGGGCGGCGGACAATCAAGGCGTGCGATCCGCTCGCCGTGGACAACTCAAGGTCTTCATCGGCATGGCTGCCGGGGTCGGCAAGACCTACCGCATGTTGCAGGAGGCGCACGCTGAGCAGGAGGCCGGGCGAGATGTGGTGATCGGCTACATGGAGCCCCACAAGCGGCCGGAGACCTCGACTCTCGCCGACGGACTACAGACCGTTCCGCGGCGACTCGTCACCCACCGCAGCACCGAACTCGAGGAGATGGACCTGCCGGCGCTTCTGGCGCAAGCGCCCGAGCTGGCGCTGATCGACGAGCTCGCGCACACCAACGCGCCAGGCGCCGAGCACGAGAAGCGCTACGAAGACGTGCGCGACGTGCTCGCCGCCGGGATCGACGTCTTCTCGACCGTCAACGTCCAGCACCTCGAGTCGCTCAACGACCAAGTCGCCGAGCTGACCGGGACGCGGGTGCGCGAGACGATCCCCGACGCGGTCCTGGGCGAAGCCGACGAAGTGGTCCTGGTCGACCTCACCCCCGAGGCACTGATCGGGCGGCTGCGGGCCGGCAAGGTCTACCCCGGCGAGAACATCGAGGCGGCGCTGCGCAACTTCTTCACCGTGGAGAACCTCCTGGCGCTGCGCGAGGTGGCGCTGCGCCAGGTCGCCCAGGAGGTCGAGGCGAAACGTCTGGTGGTCGAGGCGCCGCTCGGTACCCGTGAGGAGCGGGTCGCCGCGGAGGTGCCGAAGGCGGTGGGGGAGCGGCTGCTGGCGCTGGTCCGCCCGCAGCCTTCCTCACAGCGGCTGGTCCGCCGCGCCTGGCGCTCCGCACAGCGGCTCGGCACCGGCCTCGATCTGCTCTGGGTGAAGCCACCGAATCAGGCGATCGAGGGAGAGGTTGAGCGCCAGGTGACGGCGCTGCGCCACCTCGCCTCGGTGCTCGGCGCCACCTTCCTAATCGAGGAGAGCGACAGCCTCGTGGACGGTGCCGCACAGGTGGTCCGCGAGCGCGGCATCACCTACGTCATGGTCGGCGAGTCCGATACGCCGCGTGGTTTGGCGCGGCTGCGCGAACCGCTGCCGCAGCGATTGATGCGCGCCACTCCGGCTGGAGTTGATGTGCGGATCGTCGCCCGCCGCGAGCGCAAGGAGGAGCAATGACGGTCGAGCACGTCCTGATCGCCGTCGCGCTCGTCGCAGGCTTGGCTGGCGGCTACCTGATCGCCCGCTCGCGCTTGCGCGGACGCCGGTCCGAGCGTCCGCAGGCGATCCACCAGATCCTCCTGCCTTTCACCGGCACGGAAATCTCCCGCCGAGCCGTCGATGCCGCCCTTCGGCTCGCGCGGGCCGAGGAAGCGACGCTGATGCCCGCCTACCTGGCGGCGGTGCCGAAGCAGCTGCCGCTCGACTGCTCGATTCCGGCTGAGGCGGCGAAGGCGATGCCGATGCTGGAGGCGATCGAACAGCGGGCGACCGCCCAGGGCGTCGCGGTGGACTCGCGCATTGAGCGCGGCCGCTCCTACCGCCACGCCCTCGCCCGTCTTCTCGATCGCGAGACCTTCGACCGTGTGGTCGTCCCGGCGACCGCCGAGGTCGGCGCCGGATTCTCCGGTGACGATCTCGTCTGGCTCTTGGAGAAGGCACCGGCCGAGGTGCTGATTCTGCGGCCGGGTCCAGAGGACAAGCTGATCGTGAGTGCGAACGGCGCTTCACCTGGCTGACGGCGCCGCCCGCTGATCTCGCCGCGTGCGGCCGACCTCAGCTCGCGGGGCTCAGCGCCTCGCGCAGTAGCCGGGGGAGGATGATGGCGCCGCGCTGGAGGGCTTCTTCGAGCGGGACCGCCAGCGTCGAGCCGTCGGGGGCGAGCGCCGCCGTCCATCGCGCCGGCTCGTAGCGGGCGAACTGCGAGAGGGCTTGGAGCAGCATCCACCACAGCATCAGCCCAGAGGGCTCCTGCCCGGCGCCGCGAGAGACCTGCAGGTAGCGCTGGCCGAGATAGGGCCAGAGGGCGGCGTCGAAATCAGCGGCGTCCGCGGCGCCGGAGAACTCCAACCCGACCACCACGTACTCGCCCTGCGGGCTGACATGGGGTTCGGCCTCAGCAAGCTCGGGATAGTCCTCCCAGCGGGAGGTGAAGTCCTCGGCCCTGGTCAGCAGCGAGCCGGTCTCGTCGCGAACGATGCGATTGTGGGCTGAGGCGTACTCGACCATGAAGATGCCCCGCCCGTCGGGGGCGAGGTCGGCGCTTCGAGGCAGATGGGGAATCCGCGCCCAGGTCTCGGCCAGTGTGATCGGCTCGGTCAGGGGGTCGGAGCCGGTGGCAGCGGCGACCGCCTGAAAGAGGCCCTCGCCCGACGGCGAGATCCTCGTCGCCCCGATTTCCTCGCCTTCGATGCCGATGCTGAGTCCGTGGCCGTGGACCTCCCAGGGCTGCGGCGCGTGGGCGGCGAGGATCGCCCGCCCGGCCTGCGCCAGGGCGTAGAAGAGGAGGATCGGCGCGGAAGCGGGAGGGGCTTCGCGCCCGGCGCGGAGCAGCTGCTCGAACTGCTCCAGGCCGGCGCCGAAGGTCTTGCCTCGCTTGCCGTCGCTCGCCATGCCCGGTGGGTCCGAGCGCAGCGCCCGGATCGCCGCCACGTCCTCGTCGCCCGTCCCGATCCCGAAAAGGCTTCCTGTCATCGCGCGGTTATAGCTAGTCGTCGCTGCGCTCGGCGAGGATCTCGGCTACTTGAGGCGAGTGGCTGTCGACTTCGAGGATGAGGGCGCCGCCAAACCTCGGGGCGATCTCCTCCGGCGATTTCGCGTCACCGGCGATCTCCTTGGGCACGATCGCGACGAGGTGGGGAACGTCCAGCACCGCCTCCAGCAAGGGGCGGTGGATGTTGTCGGTGAACCACTGGCGCTCGACACCGCCGCCGAGCTGGATCAGATGGAAACCAACGAGCCAGTGTCCGTCTGCCTGACCGCTGCCCCACACGCCGCCGAAGTTCGGACTGGGGACGTGATCCTTGTGGGCGATGATCGCGGTCAGCTCGTCGTCCGCGGAGTCGTCGACGACGAGGATGATGATCGAGGGTCCGTCGTCGCGGAGCCACAGCATCCAGCGGCTCAGCTCTGCGGGCTCTCTGCCGGCGATTGGGTCCATTCACCCATGTTCTGACACCGATCGGCGGCAGCTCGCCGACCGAAGCAGAAGCCGGTCTAGCTGGACAACAAGGGTGAGTGGACGCCCCGTCCGAAAAGCGAAGCGCTCAGAGCCCTTCTGAGGCCCTGCGACGAGTCCCCGCGTGTGATCGCTCGGACGTTTCTGCAGGGCACGCCGCCTCTGCGGGAGCCGCTCTTGTGCCCTCGTTTTTGCACGCCTTCGGCGTGCGGGAGACGGGCACCGGCTCCCGCAGCGGGCGGGCGCCAAGACCCGAAGGGAGGCTCCGATGAGCCAGCAAGCGCTACAGCACGTCCCCGAGGTGGTGGAACCGCCGCGCACCGTGAAGACGGGCGGCAGTCGCGCGCTCCCCCTCCGCACCGAGCACCACGACGTCGCCGGCATCCTCGCCCGGATGAGCTTCGCCGAGCGGGTCCGCGCCTACCGCAACGGCGTCTTCACCGCGCACGAGCTCTCGGTCGCGGCGGCGCGGGAACCGGACCGGATGCCGATCCTGAATGGCGAGTTCGAGCACATCGTCGTCAGCCTCGCCGACCTCGACCCCGACTAGCGCCAGCGCGCACGGCGGCCGGTGAGGATGCGCAGACGCGCAGCGCGTTCCTCGGCCTCGACCCGATCGGCGCCGAGGCGCAGCGGTACCGGGTCCTCCTCGACCACGATGGTCGGCGCCTCCTCGTCCTCGACTACGGCATGGCGCAGCGGCACTGCGCCCTCGCCCGCGATCCTCGAGGCGGCGGTCTTGCTCATCGCCGCGCCTCCTCGGCGCCGAGTCCGTCGCGCAGCCGTCGCAGCTCTGGGTCTTCGTACCAGGGGCGCAGCTTGATCTTCGCCGGCGGCAGGTGCCCGTAGACCAGGAGGCCGGTGCCGGGGTCGCGCTCGCGGACCAAGTTGGCCGGGGCGAGGTCGCGGTAGGTGTCGCCCTCGGTCTCCGAGCGCCGCCCTTTCTCGCCGGTGCTGCGCGAGCGCTGCTCGAACTCCCCGGCGCCGAGGACGCGCGAGACGTAGGAGAGCGTGTCGGGGTCGGAGATCCCGGTGCCGAAGACCTTGGCCCGATGGTTGTTGACGATCGTCGACGCCTGACGCCCGTAACGGGAGCTGACCTGGGCCATGTCCTGAAAGACGCTCAGAAGCTGGACCCCCTGGCCGGCGCCGGTCGAGGCGATCTCGGCGAGGTTGGGGATCGGCGCGATGTTGGCGCACTCGTCCAGCAGCAGGAGGAGGGGAGGGTCGAGGGGCTTGCCGGTCGCGGCGACGGTCTCGTAGACGACCGCCAGTAGCTCCTGCACCAGCATCGAGAAGATCGTGCGAAGCCGCTCCTGCTCGTGCAGCGGCGCGCAGAGGTAGAGGGTGTTGGCGCCGCCGTCGAGCAGGGCGGCCGGGCTGTAGTCGGCGCCCTTCGTCTCCTCGGCGACACGCGGGTCGGCGAAGGCGCCGACGATCATCTCGGCGGTCGTGTAGACGGAGCTGCGCTGGCGCTCCTCGCGGTTCTGCGTCGCCTGCCAGGCGCGCTTCGCCGCCGGCTCGCCCGCCTCGGCGAGCAGCTCCTCGATGTGGGCGTCGTTGGCGTCGGGGCCTTCGTCGAGCCAGCGCACCACAGACTCCATCGTCCGGCCGCTGGAGGCGGCGGCGAAGAGCAGCGGCGCCAGCAGCTTCTCCGCCGCCGCGTACCAGAAGTCGGCGTCCTGCAAGCCGCCCGAGCCGGTCCTCGCGGCGGAGGCGAGCCAATGGGCGACCCGTATCGCCCCGCGCCAGCTGCTCGCCCCCCACAGCGGCGTCGCCCGCGAGGGCTCAAGGCCCGTCACCAGGGCGGGGTCGAAGACCATCACCTCGCCGCGCGTCTGGCGGTGGGCCACGGTGTCGATCAGCAGGTCGCTCTTGATCGAGGTGGCGAGGACCGGCCCTTGCCACTCCAGCAGGGCGGGGATCGCGAGGCCGGTCGTCTTGTGGCTCTCGGTCGGCGCGAAGGCGATCACCGACTGACGCTCCTGGGCGGCGAGCAGGGTGCGCCCGCTACGGCCGAGGGTCAACCGCCGCCGCTGGGGCGCTGGCACCCGCAGGGGCGCCAGGTCGCGGCGGCTCGCCCAGCGGGCGCTTGGCGCTCGCGGTCGACCGCCGCCGAAGGAAGGCAGCTCGCCGAGGTCGATGAGGCGGCGGGCGAGCAGCGCCAGCCCGCCGAGCGCACCGAGCACCAGGGCGCCGGTGACGTAGAAGCCCGGCGCCCCCGGCAGCGTCGCCTGCGCCGGGCGCGGCCACGCCGCGCGGGGATCGCCGAGGTGGGAGGGGAGGCTGAGCGCGGTCAGCGCCAGTTCGCTCGCGCCGATCGACGTCCAGCCGCCGCCGAAGATCAGCCCCGCGAGGGCGCCAATCAGCCAGATCGTCGCCAGCACGGCGGCGCCGATCGCGGCCAGCGCCAGGTAGAGCTGTCGCTCCGATCCGCTCACGCCGCCGCCGCGAAGTGATCGACCATGCGCCAGTCGGTGTAGACGAGCTCGCGCTCGATCTGCGAGAGCCGATGCTGGACGAGGAAGGAGCGCCGCCCGACCATCCACAGCGCCTCGCCGAGGCACAGCGTCGTCGTCAGCTCGGCCTCGGTTCGGGTCAGCCCGAGCCGGGAGCGCAGCAGCTCCTGCTGGTCATGGGGCTGGCGGTAGATGACCTTCGTGTCGGCGTCGCCGATCAGCCCCTCGGCGATCCGCGCCTCGCGCGAGCCCGCGTCGCCGGAGGCGCCGAGGTCGGTGAGGCGGTGGATGACGACGAGGTTCTGGACCCCGAGCGCGCGGCAGAGCTTGAAGTTGGCCTGTAGCCACTCGGCGACGCCGATGTGGCTGGTGACGCGCCAGCCCTCCTCGACCACCGAGATCAGCTTCGGGCTCTCTTCGCCGCGTTGCTCGGCGGCCTGCTTTCGCTCCAAGAGGATCGACTGCTGCCAGGCGGCGGCGCAGGTCATCAGGATTCCCAGCGCCGCCGAGTCGCGGACGGCGGAGAGGTCGAGCACGACCAGGGGCGCGTCGAGGTCGAGGCCCTCGCTGGTCGGTCCGTCGAACATGCCGCGCAGGTCTCCCGCGCAGAGGCGTTGCAGAGCGAGCGCCGAGGAGCGGTTGGCCTCGGCGAAGTCCTCGGCGCTGGCGGCCGAGACGCCCTGCACCATCGCCTCGCGGGGATGGAGCAGCGCGTCGACCACCATCGGCAGGGTCGGCTCGGCGGCGCCGGATTCCTCGTCGACGACCTCCAGCGCCACCCGCAGCCCGGCGTCCTCCTCCGGGCTCAGCTCGCGCCGCAGCGCCGCCTGCGCCACCGATCGCAACAGGCTCAGCGGTCCCTCGCGGCCGCCGCGCGGGCTGAGCGGGTTCAGCCTCACCTCGCCGCCGGGGGCGAGGGTGATCGGCTTGACCCCGAGCGCCTTCGCCAGCGGCCAATACTCGCCCTTGATGTCGAGCACCCACGCCTGGCGGCCGAAGACGGCCTGGCGGTAGATGTAGGTCTTGACCAGGCTCGACTTGCGCGAGGCGATCCCGCCGAGCATCAACATGTTCGGTCCCGGCAGGTGGACCGGGTAGAGCGCCCAAGGGTCATACATCCAGGCGCCGCCGTAGGCGTCGCGGCCAATGTAGGCGCCGGCGGCGCCGAGGCCGCCCTGACCGAGGAAGGGGTAGACCGCCTGGAAGTGGGCGGTGGTGCCGCCGTGGCCCGGTCGCTCTCCCGCCCGCCGCCTCACCGCAGACCCCGGCATAGCGGCAGGGTGAAGGGGAAGCCGGTGTCCTGCTCGCCGTAGAGGCGTTGCAGCCCCAGGCGGGCGAGCTGGGCGGCGTGCTCGACCTCTGACTCCGAGCGCTCCAGCTCCTCGGGCGAGCGGGCCGAAGTCCGCACGTAGCCGGTCCAGCGCATCTCGGCGTGGCCGTCGGCCAGCTCCTCCTCGCGGCGTGAGGCGGCCTGCTGGCGGCGGCGGATTCGCGCCGTCGACATGAAGCCCTGGCGGCTGCGGTTGATTTCCTCGGCGACCTCGGCGGTCTGCGCTGCCTCGGCGCGGCGCATCGCCAGCGAGTAGGGGACCGGCTCGATCGTCACCGCGACCGTGCGCAGGGCGCTCGTCTGCATCAAGAGCGGCGCCATGAACATCGGCCCGACGTCCGAGCGCGGCCAGGAGGCGATCCAGTAGGTCGCGTGGAAGGCCGAGTCGCTGCGGTAGCTCGACCAGCTCGTCGCGTCGGCGAGCGGTCCCATCAACGCCGGCTCGACCCCCTCGCGCCCGTCCTGGCCGAGCGCCGTGCGGGCGCGGGACTGGCGGCCGAAGGGGTCGAAGGCGTCGCGGATCAGCGCCGCGTACTGGCGCGGGCGCAAGAGGCCCGAGACCGAGACCTCGGCGATCGTCAGCCGCTCGGCGAGGCTCTCGGCCTCGCGCAGCAGCAGCTCGCAGGCGCCCTCGACGCCGCCGCCGAGTCTGCGCAGCTCCTTGGCGCCGCGGCGCTGGTCGATCTGCACGGCGATCAGGACCTCGTGCTCGGTGGTCTGCGGCGCCGCCGACTCGACCAGCTCGATGTAGGAGCGAACGACGTCGGAGTCGAGCGGCACGGCGCGGTCGCGCTGAGCCTGGAAGTGGGCGGCCAGCTCATCGCCCTGGCCCGGCAGCGTCTGCTCGATCCACTGGAGGCGGCGGATCGGGCTGCCGTCGCGGGCGCAGCTGGCGAGCACCGCGCCCCAGGCGTCGAGCACCCGCTCCTGCTCGGCCGAGTCGCGCATCGCGAAGGCTCCGGCGCGGACAGAGAGGACGGCGGTGAAGGTGCCGCCGCGCCGGTCTTCGATCACGCCGACCTCCTCGGCGCCGTAGGGGATCGCGATCAGCTTCAGCTCGGCGAGCTCGGGTGGCAGCGAGGTCTCGTGCTGCGCCTCGCCCTCGCTGGTCTCCCGCGCGCCGCCGCCCGGCGCGGTCGAGCGGTGGCCGCGTTCGGCGCGTCGACGCCGGCCCGCCCAGCGCCCGAGGATCGGCGCCCACTCCTCCGCCGTGCGGCCCTCGACCGGGACGCAGATCGCGGCGACGGCGAGGCAGAGCACCACGACGCCGGCGATCAGGCCGACGACGCTTCGCATCGCATAGAGCGATCCGAGGCCGATCACGGCACCGGCGGCGACGATCACGACCTGGCCGGGCCGGAGCGGGCCGACCACGGCGCGCTGCTCGAGCGGGCCGAAGCGGTAGCGTCGCGCGCTCACGATCCCGCCCCTTTCTCGGGCTTTGCCCGCGTCGGCTCAGGTGCGGGTCGCGGCGGTTTCTGCCCGGAGCCCGGCGCCTCGCCGCCGTCGGCTTCGCGCGGTCGCGGCGTCGCCGCCGATCCGCTCGACTCCTCCCGGGGCGCTTTGTCCTCGCTCCCCTGTGCCGGCGTCGCGCCTCCCGCCGAGCCACCTCCGCCCGAGGAGCTGCCCGGCTCCTGGGCGACGGCGGTTCCTTGCAGTCGCTGGGCAGCCGCCTGGGTGCCGCGCACCGCGGCGGCCGGAACCGCTGCCGCTGCGCCCGCGGCCGCGCCAGCGCCTCCCGCCGCGCCGCCAGCTGCGGCTGCCTCGCCACCGCCCGCAGCACCACCGCCCGACCCAACGCCGGGGCTTCCGCCTCCGCGCGGGCCGCTCGGCTCAGGGCCCGCGCTGCCGCCGCCTTTCTCGCCCGCGTTCCAGAGGGTCGCGCCGGACTCGCCCCAGTTGGAGCGGGCCATGTTGCGCATGATCTGCACGTCGCTGGCGATCTGGACGCCGCTCACCGCCCCGCCTGCAGCCGAGCGGCGGCCGTAGGCGGCGGCCATCGCGCCCTCGGCGAAGGGGACGAGGCGGAACAACACGAAGGGCGCGAAGCAGGCGAGCAGCATCAGCGCCGAAGCGGCGAGGATGTGCTCGACCCGGCCGTCGTTCTCGGCCATCAGCCCGGCCGCCAGGGAGATGATCGAGACGATCACGAACTTGGAGCCGATGACGACGAGGAGCAGCTCGCCGGTGCGGCGCAGGGCGCCGGCCCAGCGCGGCCAGATCGAGGCGGCGAGCGCCAACGGCATGAAGAGGGCGACGACGTAGACGGCGGCGTCGCGCATCAGCAGCTCCAGCCAGACCATGAAGGCGGCGAAGGCACCGATGATCGCGGCGAGGAAGGTGACGAACAGCGGCACCGCCGTCGAGCCAGCGGCCTGTCCGGCGGCGGCGCCGGTGACGTTGGCGCCCCCGGCGCCGCCGACTTCGCGGCCGGCGTCGCCGCCCGCCTGGCTGAGGCCGGTGATCGCGCCCTTGAAGAACTCTTGGCTGTTGTCGTGGCTGGCGCTGGCGACCGCGTGGCAGAGGCCGTCGGTGACGACGAGGAGCATCTGCACCACCGCGTAGGCGACGCTGGTCGCGATGAAGGCGAGCGGCAGGTTGACGAGGACGACGCGCGCCAGCAGACCGGCGTTGCCTTGGGCCAGGCCCTCCAGCACCGCGAGCAGCAGCATCGCCAGCCCCATCAGCGCCGCGATCTGCGCCATGCGCCCGTACTGCTGGAGGAAGCCCTTGGTGGTCAGCTCCGGCGTCGTCGTTTCGTTGATCCCCTCGACGACCTTCCCGATCAGCCACCCGGCGCCGCCGCTGACCCAGGTGGTGATCTGCTCGAAGATGCTGTTGCCGACCCCTTCGATGGCGTCGTTGATCGGGTCGGTGACGATCCCCGTCACCCCGCCGCTGACCGCGTTGCAGGCATCGCCGACCGGGTTGCCGCCGCCGACGATTCCGCCCGTCACCGCGTCGGCGATCCCGCTGACGGCATCGGCCGGGGCGCTGCCAACGTCGCAGACGACGTTGGCTTCGGCCTTCGGCGGGGCGGGCTGAGCGAGCAGGACGAGGCCCGCCAGCAGGGCGGCGAAGGCGAGGGCCGGCAGCCCCCTACGGAGCCAGCTCATAGCTTTCGAGCTTCTGCGCCAGGTCGATGACGCGGTAGCCGCCGAGCGGGCCGGGGTTCGTCGCCAGCTCCGGCGTCGGGCCGAAGCCGCCGCGGGTTTCGGCGATCCGCCAGCGGCCCTCCATCCAGACGAGCTCGGTGTGGGTGATGCCGAAGTAGGCGGCGGGCTCCACGGCGGCCGCGTTGCCGAGCAAGGTGAAGCCCCAGGTGAGGATGCGGGCGCGGCCGGGCTGGAAGGACTCGATCCGGTAGCCGATCGGCACCGCCGCGTAGAGGGTCTCGACGCCGCGACGGATGCCGACTCCGACCGGGCCGCTGGCGAGCCGTTCGGCGCCGGGCGAGTTGGCGGCGAGCATCGCCTCCAGGTAGTCGGGCGTCGCCACCGCCTCGATCCGCGAGCGCATGACGCCGGGTCGCAGGATCGCGGGGTCGGCGAAGGCCCGCTGGTAGGCGGCAACCGCCTCCGCTGCTCCTTCGGCGGTGTCGGGGAATGCCACCGGCACGCCGGCGATCGACCGCGCCGCGCCTGCTTTGGCTGGTATCGCGGCGCGGTCTCCGCCGGTGGGGGAGAGCGAGCGGCCGAGGAGGAGGCCGAGGAAGAGCGTGGCGAGGCAGGCGATCACCAGATGCCGTCGCCGCAGCGCCGATCCCTGGGCTGGCGAGCGCATCACTTGACCGCCGAGCCGGAGGTGTAGAAGAAGTTGATCAGGGCCGCCCCGGCACCGACGACGAAGGCGCCGATCAGCGAGTAGAGGACCTTCTGCTTGCCGTCAGAGGCGTGGCTGAAGTTGTTGGATTTGCTGCCGAGCGCCCACTGTGCGGCGCCGATCAGCAGGCCCGCGGCGCAGCCGAGGAGGACGATCGCGGCGAGCCAGTTGACGAGTTTTTCGAGCGCCGGGGTGCCAGGTCCACCGTTCGGGTTCGGTTTGATGCTGACCGCCGCGCTCTGGAGGGCGACCTGCAACTTGACGAGGATTGCGAGTGCCACGGCGGACTCCTTTGCTCGAGGTGGTCTTCACCTCGGCTGTCCAGCCGGCGACCCGGTTGCATCGGGGTCCTTGGGGAGAAATACGTCACCGGAACTAAGCCGGGCGCCTATCTAGGGGTCGTTAGTCAGACTGCGGGCATCGTGACTTCGCTCAGCGACCTCAGATACGACATCTGGACCGACGGCGCCTGCGCCAACAAGACCAGCGGCGCCGGTGGGTACGCGGCAGTCCTTTTCGCTCGCCGTTCCGATGGCATCGGCGAGCGGTGGGAGGTCTCCGGTGGCGCCTTCAAGACCACGAACAACCAGATGGAGCTGATGGCGGTCATCACCGGATTGCGCGCCTTGCCCGCGCAGGCGCACGTCTGTGTCCATATCGACTCCACCTACGTGATAAAGAATTTCAAGGAGCGGCTTCAGCGCTGGCAAGGCAACGGCTGGCTGACGGCGGACGGGAAGCCGGTGAAGAACGTCGATCTCTGGGAGCAGCTGTCCACCGAGGCTGCCGGTCGCAAGGTGGACTGGGTGAAGGTCGCCGGTCACACTGGGGACGAGTGGAACGAGTACGCGGACAAGCTCGCCTGCGCCGAAAAGGACGCCTACGCCGAGCGGAGCCGTCGCCTCGCGCTCAACGCAAGCTGAGCCTGGTTCCCGCGTAGATCAGGCTCGGATCGCCGGTGCCGATGTGCCACGGCGGACTCCTTTGCTCGAGGTGGTCTTCACCTCGGCTGTCCAGCCGGCGACCCGGTCGCATCGGGTCGGAAGTAGCCGAACCCACCGGGACGGTTGTCGCTCCCCTTGGGGGCGGCGCCCGTTAACGTCGCGGCCCGATGGACGAGCACTGGGTAGAAAAGACCGATCGCCTATTTCTCGGAGAGCATGTGGTCGCCGCCTTCTCCTATCGCAGGGGAGAAATCGACGAGCTGATTGCCAAGGCCTCCGACGACGAGGTACTCGAGGCCGATGTCGACCAATGGGCTCGCGGCCTCGGCGCCGATCACGAAATGGAGGCGCCCAGCATCGACCTGGATGAGGCGACGCTGACTAAGCCTGTTCGGGTCGAGGTGAACTGCGCCGACAAGCCGGGGATTCGCATGTCGGCGACCGAGCTCTATGGCGGGAACGTGCGGCGCCCGGGCTATCGCTTCGAGTCGCGGGTCCCGGTAGCCGGGGACGCCAACCTTTTGCGCTCGGAGCTGCCGGGCACGCACCCGCTCCTCGCCACGATCACCAACGGCCAAATCGTCCGGGTGTGGGAGTGGCCCGACCAGCTAGGTCCAGACGCCTTCCAGCGTGAGGTGGGCGAGTACAAGGCGCTCCTCGGGCGAAGCGTGGAGGCGGTTACCGCTGCGGTTCAGACCGAAAATGGCACCCTCGCGGCGCACGCCAAGAAATCGATCGAGGACCGGCGCGAGGAAATCCTCAAGGAGCGCGAGTTTCTCGGAAAGCTGACGATCCCCGTCGTTCGGGCCGACGATGAGCCGCGGGAGTTCGGCCCGCCGCCGATCGAGCGGGTCGAGACTCCGGCACAAAGGATCGACTCGGCCGACCCCGATGCGGGAGATCAGGTCGCCCAGCCGCAGCTAGACGAGTTCTACGGCCACATCGTCTCCGTGATCCGCGTGGTTGGCCGAGGCATGGAGCGGACGCCGGACTCCTTTTCGAGCGCGGATGAGGAAACGCTCCGCGACCACTTCCTCTTGGCGCTCAACACCCACTACCGGGGAGCGACCTACGCCGAGGCTTTCAATAAGGACGGCAAGACCGACATCCTCATCCGGGTCCACAACCGAAATGCGTTCATCGGGGAGTGCAAGTGGTGGAGCGGGCCGAAGGCGCTGGAGGAGGCGCTCGCCCAGCTCTTCGGCTATACGACCTGGCGGGATAGCCGTGTCGCCCTGATCTTCTTCGTCCCGACGAAAGAGATCACCAGGACGATCGAGACCGCCCGCGGGGCAATCGAGCAGCGTGACGAGTTCATCGAGTGGCTCCCCAACGGCGAGGAGGGAGAGCTGGCCTGTCGGATGCGGTGGCCTGACGACGCCGAGAGGGTGGCGACTTTGACGGCGCTGTTCGTTCATCTCCCGCGGTCCTGACTTAGCTCCCAACTTTCGATGCATCGCCGCCGACCGAACGGGTTGACTGTGGCCTATGCGCGCGTCGCACCAGGAGCAGACCGGCGGAGCCGGCATCAGTGAGGTTTCGGCTGCGTTTGAGCGGATTGGCTGGGGAACCGTCGAGAACTCCCGCCATGACCTCGGCACCGATCTCTTCATGCTTGCTCGCGACGAGCGTGGTTTTGAACTCGGTTTGTTGGTCGGTGCGCAGGTCAAGGCGGGCGATAGCTATTTCAGGGGGCCGGTCAACACCAAGGACGGTGATTCGCCGGGGTGGTGGTTTCGCGACCGCGATCGCTCGCACGTCGATGGGTGGGCCGAGCATGGCGTGCCGCATCTCATCGTCTTGCATGACTTGAACACGAGGACGTCCTATTGGGCGCATGTGACCAAGGAGGCGATCGTTTCGACTGGCAAGGGAGCGAAGATTCTCGTTCCCAAGGAGAACACGGTGGACGCAGAGCATCGCGAGGAGCTCTTGGCCGTCGCCGCAACTCTCCGGGCGGGAGCTGGATGGCAGGGGAGTGTGTGGAATGGGTCGGCGTCCATCGCGCCGGAGGACCAGTGGCGCCATGCGCTCATCGTGCCGCGACTGGTCGCCCCTCATCCCAACGCTGGAGTGGACGAGAGCCTGACGCCGCCGCACGCCCTCGCCATGCTGATCCAGGCACGAATCCGCGAGTACGTCCAGTTCGCCGAGAAACAGGACGGATTCCCTCTTCTCAGTGATGCGCCGGAATCTGGGGAGTGGGGCTGGCGCTTCGTTGGAGCACTAGGCAGGCGCTTGAACCACGGAGATATTGAGGCGCTGCCCAAGGTTGTCGCCGATGCTCCCGATGCGCCGTCGCGAGCTGCTGCCGCTGTTGCCGCGGCCTGTGCGTTGCTCGATGATGGCCGGATCGACGAGGCAGTGGAGTTGCTCGAGGCGGCGCTCGCAGATGATGAGGCGGGGCCGGTCGACCACGCCTGGCTGTCGGTTCAGCACGCCCGTCTTTGCGCGGAGACCGGGCGGGTCGCCGAGGCCCGGCAGGCCGCGATTGCCGTGCAGCAGGTCCGGGCTCGCGCTGGCAGTGACGTCACTGCAACGGCCGTCGCGGGAGCAGCAGCCGCCCTGCTGTTTAACACGTCCTCCTGGGAACAGCGCGACGTAAAGGAAGTGATCACCGCGGGCGATACGGCGGCGGCCTGGTGGCGATCGCAGACGGTGGTAAGGGGACTGGACGCCCTTGTGGATCGCACCTTCAGCGATTGGGCACGCGACGAATCCGTGACTGTAGGAGCAGGGGACGTGGTGAACAACCAGCTGATCTCCGCCTCTCTGATCGCGAACCATGGGGCGGACCACGGCGGCTGGAGGCATCTGTCCGGCCTGCTCGGGCGGGACCAGCTTCTTCGCCTTGATCGAGAGGCGGACGCAGAGCTTGCTCGTGATGGTCTTGCAACCTTGCGTCGAGCTGGAGACAAAGCGGCAGTCAAGCTGGCGGTGAAGAATCTGGTTGCCGATGGCCCCGCGGCTGCTTTGACCCTCATCGCTAACGATGTTCAGCTCGACAAGTCCACCCGGACCAGTGGCCTGACCGACCTCACGTTGCTGCAGTTGGGGGGCGACCTGATCGAGCGGGAGGTCGCCGATCAGGTTGTGACTTGGCTGCTGGCGGGCCTGGAAGACCCCACGTCGTTTCAGCAGCGAACGAGCCCCTCCTATGTTGTCGGCATTCAGTTTGTTGAAACGCTTGCCGGCGTCCTGCCGGCTGCGAGTTCGCCGGTGCAGCAATCCGTTGTCGAGTTTCTCCTCGCCTTTCCGGCTCTAGAGGATCAAGCGTGGGCGACGGCCTGGGCACGAGTTGTCCATGCGGTTCCTGACGACATTTGGACCGCAGAGGTTGCGCAAAGCCTCGGGGAAGTAGCCGACGAGCACAACTTCGTCCTGCAATTCACTCTGCTCGGGATCGCAGCGCGGTACGACGAGGACGTGAAAGATCGTTTGAAAGAGGAGGCCGAAGGAGGATCGCTGCGGGCTCTTGAGCAGCTCGGCAACGTCACTGATTTGCCGACGTCAGTCGTGCAAGGGATGATCGAGACGCTGGCAAAGCAGGTGGAAGGTCAGATCGAGGAAGCTCACTCAGGCAGGTTCGGCCTCGGCTCAGACATAGGACGCGAGCTGGCTCTGCTCAACATCTGGCACCTCGACGTTGCACAGTGGAATCCCTTGCTGAATCTCCTGGGCGACCCCGCTGTCGCAGCTGAACACAAGAAGGGCGCGATCAAGCTGCTGGGGCAAGTGGCCGAGCGACTACCGACTGAGGTGAAGGAGCGCCTTGGTCCGATCGCGGTTGACATCGCGGAGCAATCCGAGCCGGTGCTCACTCCGTTCGACGACGGACAGGATTTGGTGGGGACGAGCGTCAGGCTCGCGATGGCGCTCGGAGCGTTTGCGCCAGAGGAGGAAATTGATCGCCTCCTAGATCTCCTCGCGGGGAACGCGGATGAGCGGCGATGGGCTGCACACGTCATCTCCTCGATCGGCCGCGCCGAGGACACGCGCCTTTTGGTGGCGCTGACTCAGGATCGCGATCCGAATGTACGGGCGGTATCCGCTGGGGCGTTGGCGCAACTAGTTGCGAGAGGGCAAGAAGACAATCTCATCGAGGCCGCGTTCCAGCGCTGTTTGCTCGACCCAGGAACGTGGGTGCCGTCCAACATCGCGGGCACTCTTTCAAGTGAACCCGAGCTGAGTCCAGTCGCTGAGCGGGCCCTGCATCACTTGCGCGGCCATGCATCTGCCCAGGTGCGGCTATTGGCAGGCGAGGTAGCGGCAGACCGCACTGCGGGCTCGGCTAAGTCCTGACAGCACCTCCGGTCAAAGCTCTGGCAACAACGCTCAACGCAGGCTGAGCCTGGTTCCCGCGTAGATCAGGCTCGGATCGCCGGTGCCGATGGCCGATTCGTTGAGGCTCCATAGCCGCGCCACCTCGGCGGCGATCTGCGCATCGTCGGCATCTCCGGGGAGCAGGCCCGCGGCGATGTGCCAGAGGCAGTCGCCGGACTGCACCACGTAGGAGTCCTTCCCGGCCAGGTGTCGTCCGTGATCGGGAGGAGGCGTCGCGGCGGGCTGAGCCGGTGGCGCCGACGGCGCTTCTTCTTCGGACGCCGGTTCACTTGCCGGAGCTGCCGCGCCGGAGGACGCGCCCGACGCTGTCGCCTGCTTGTGCTTCTGCTTCGGTGCCACGATCGACTGGTTGGCGACCGGCTCCGAGGCGGCGGGCTCCGACGCCGGTTGCTCTGCGGGCGCGGATTCGGGCGCAGCAGCAGCGGGTTCGGGCGAGCTGCTCGGCGCCGAGGCCGCCGTTTCACTCGGCGCCCCGGTTGCGGCGCTGGTGACTTCATCGGGCGGAGGCACTTCCAGGTCTGCTTCGGGTTCGGCTTCGACCGCTCCGCCTTCCTCGTCACCGCCTGCTGCCGGAGCTTCTTCCAACCCTTCTTCTTCGCCGCCGGGGTCGAAGTCGGGAGCGACCGGAACTTCCACCGGCGCCACCGTTCCTTCGCCTTCGCTGTCGGTCTCGCCCGCCAGGGCGAAGCCGGGGAAGACGCTGCCGAGGACGAGCATCACGACCAGCGTCAGGGCGAGGAGTCGCCGCCCAGGAGGAGCACCCGATCGAGAGTCGAGGGAGATTGACGTCAGGTGCTGGGTGATGTGTGCCATCGGGCTCCTCCTGGTTGAGGCTGTTGCTTTCAGTTCATGGGATCGGCGACGCAGCGATAGCTCTTGTCGCCGCCTAGGTCTTCGGTGATGCCGACGCTGCCGTTTTCCTGGGTGACGTAGAGGACGTCGACCGCGCCGGGTTTGCTGCTGGACGGGTAGACCTCGCTGGTCAGCTCGCCCCCTGGTGCGAGCTGGATCTGCGGTTGAGCGAGCGCCACCATCAACTCTTGGTGCGTAGGCAGCCGCCGGCCGATGCGTTCCCGGTTGTCGGTCAGGGCGCAGTCAGAGACGGCGCTTCCATACGACCGAGGCGGACGAGCCTGGGTCTCGACGCATACGTCTCCAACCGGGATCGTGGGAGCGAATGCCTGCGGGCAGCTGTCGAGGAAGCGGGAGGCGGGCTGGCCGCCGAGGCGGGCGGCGTTCTGCGCGCGGGGTACCGGCCGCAGGCTCGACTCCTTGACGACCCTGCTGCCGATCGAGTTCGACTTGAGCTGCTTGCCGGTCAGGCTGTGCGTCCTGATGGCCGAGCCGTCAATCTTCGAGACGGCATAGGCGCCCCCGGTTCCCACGGCGATGAACAGGGCCAGGGTCGCGACGACGTTGGCGTAGGTGAGTCGGTCAAGCAGCGCTCTCATCTAGGTCTCTCCTCGGCTCGGGGTGATCGGCCTCTCCGGTCTAGCATGGCCGCCCTTTCACTCGGACCGTCAACGTCCGGCTGTCGCCGGCCTCCAGCGGCCAGCCGGCCTCGGCGGCGAGATGAGCCCGGAAGTCGAAGTGCTGATCGCCGCAGGTGCGGTCGAAGAGGTAAGGGATATGCCAGGCGCCCTCGGGGTCCGTGTGGATCGTGCGGAAGGTCTGCCATCCCGACGCGAACCGGACCTGCAACTCCAACAGCTTCCCCGCCTCGGGAAGCGGCCGTCCCTTCACTTTCCCACTGAAGGTGACGGAGTTGCCGTTCAGCACCCGCTTCGGCTTCACCTTGAAGGTCGAGGTCCCCTTGACCAGCAGGGTCGCGGAGTCCTCGCCCGGCAGGATCGTTGCCGTGCCCGGATAGACGAAGCGGAAACTGTGCGAGGCGCGCGCCTCGACCGTGTAGGTGAAGCGGCCGCTGGCATCGGTCGTCGTGGACCCTTCGAGCTGCTCGGTTCCTTCCTTCGGCCGTGAGTAGACGAGCACCTTCGCGTCGGTGAGCGGGTGTCCCGCCCGGTTGACGAGGCGACCGCCGAGATGCACTTTGCTCCCGAACGGGACCTTGGCGCGCGGCTCGAGGACGGTCCGGCGCACCTTGCCCTTCTTGCCCTTGCGGGTGACGGTGCGCTTCTCGACCACGCCGGCCTCCATCGAGGTCGAAACCCGCAGCGGCAGGCTCAGTCGCATCGGCTGTCCGTCGAGGCGCCGGTCGCTGCCCGCCAGGTTGTTTGCCTGATCGTGCGCGCTCGCCCGCAGTTCGTAGTCGCCCGGCGGCAGCGAGGCGTCGTCGATGCGGGTCACTAGATGGTCGCCTTCCTGGGTGGTCGGCAGCACCTGCCAGCTGCCCGACCCCGCGCGGCTGATCTCGATCCCGCCTCCAGCGAGCCCGGAGATCCGGTCGGTGACGAGTACCGACACCCGCGTCGGGTCCTCGACGCTCTGATTCTCGAAGCCGAGCTGCGGCGGCTCGGGGTCGAAGCGCAGCTTGACCGGCTGCGATGCGTTGGCCGACTGTTGGTTTCCGGCGGCGTCCTCGCGCCAGAGCCGCAGCTCCCACTCACCGGGGGAGGGAACGGCGAGACTGTCGATCGCCGCGATCCCAGCGCCGCCCCGGTCGCCGCTCGCGCACTCGTCGCTGCCCGAGCGACAGAGGCGGTAGTGGATGGCGGTGATCGGCGCCCGGTCGCCTTCGTCGGGATTGACCCAGGCGAGATCGAAGTCGTTGGCGTTGCGCCAGGTCTCTCCGCCGCCGATCCCGATCGGCACAGCGCCCGGCGCGGCGTTGTCGATCCGCACCGTAACGGCCGCGGACTCGGCCCGGTTGCCGGCCGCGTCTTCTGCGGCCACGGTGAGGGGCTGTGAGCCTTCAGGCGCCTCCGCGGTATTGACGGCGATCGGTCCACCCCCATCAGGACAAGGAACTCTCTGCGAGTAGTCGCATGACCGAGCTTCGGTCCCTCGCACCCCACCGCTGATGAGCGCGGACGCGCTCTTGACCCCGACATTGTCCGAGGCGTCATAGCCAAAGCGTTGCTTTCCGCCTACCCACTGGCCCTGCGTGAACGCTGAGTCCTGAACGACTCCGACCGACGGTGCGGTCCCGTCGACCACGGTCGCCTCCGCGGCGAAGGTGCTGATGAAGTTCTGGCCGCGGGCCGAGCAGAACTCACCCGAGGGAGCGCCGACGCAGACGACGCGCTGGACGATCCGGGTCGCACCGCCGAGGTCATAGGCGCGCGGACGGGGGGAGTTGGAGGACTGCGCCATGCCGCTGCGCGGGCAGCCGCGGTTGGCGCGGACGTTCTTGATCGAGACCGGCGCCGCGCCGGGACGCTCAGCGAAGAGCTGGAGCGCGTAGCGGCAGTCGCGGCGCTGGGCCTGGCCCGACCAGCGGAAGCGCGAGAACGTCGTCCCAGGTGGGGCGTTGAGGATGAAGCCCGACTGCGCCCCTTTCTCGACGCGGCCGGTCCGCGCGACGTTTGACGTCACCAGTCCGCGCAGCCCAGGCCCTAGCGGGTTGCAGGCCCGCCTCCACTTCATCCCGCGCGTGGCGAAGTTCTCGAAGGCGGAGCTGACGTATCCGGCCGCGTCGGCCTGGCAGGTGGAAATCGTGTATTCGCCGGCTCTCGCCGAGCTGGGTCCAGCCAGCCCGAGGGCGAGCACCGCGACCACGATGGCTGCAAGGCCACCGACGCGGAGGGGACGAGGATCGAGGTGTCGGGCTGCTTGCATCAGGGACCTCCAAACTGCGGGCCGGGCCGAGCGGGAGCCGGTGCCGATTGGGTGCTTTCGACCGGCGCCGCTTCAGGCGCTTCATAGGTTTCTTCGGTTCCCGCTTCGCTCGACGCATAGGCGGAGTTGGGCTCGAAGCTGTCTTCAGGTGGAGGCGGTTCGGACTTCTGCTCCGGCTTCGATTCGGGTTCGGGCGTCGGCGTCGGTTCCGGTTCAGGTGCCGCTTCGCTTTCGGAAGGTTCGACCGGCGTGTAGACCGGTCCGGGTGAAGGTTCCGGCGTCGCTTCGCTCGGTTCCTGCTCCTCCGGTTCATCGGTCGAGGCGATCAGGCTGCGCGCCGCGCCGACCGGGTTCACACCCTGCTCGACGCAGTAGGTGGCGGCGCCGCCACCGATCGCGAGGCAGCTCGCGATCACGGCGCCGACGGTGCCGGGGCGGGCCGCGGCCAGGGGAGTCGGGTCGACGGCGCGGTAGTAGGTCGCGGTCGCGTGCTGCTTCAGCTGGGCCCCGGCGTCGACGGCCTGCTGCTTGACCGAGGCCAGGGTCTCGGTCGATTTCCGCGCCGCCCGCTCCAAGAGGTTCCCGGTGGTGGCGCCAGCGGTCAGTGACACGTAGGCAGCGAGTCCAATCTCGACCGCGAGGTCGTCGGAGCTCGTGACGCCGAGCAGATCGTGCAGCTTGCGGCGCGCTCCCTCGTGGGCGCGTTGGGCCTTGGAGGCGTGCCATTGCAGCGCCCGCCCTGCTTCGCGCACCGTCAGCCCCTCGAAGTAGGAGAGGGCGAGTAGTCGGCGCTGGTCGACGGAGAGCTGGTCGACCGCCTCGCGGACCTTGCGGAAGCGATCGTCGTCGAGCACTGCCTCCTGGGGATCGCGCGAGTTCTCGTCGGCAACTTGGGCGCCGCTGTCGACCGAGACGAGGTGCGGGCGCCGACCTTCGGCTTCGAGCTGGCTCTTGGTCCGACGCCAAGCGCAGGTGATGAGCCACCCGGCCGGGCTGTCGATCTCCTCGCCCTCGGCGAGCTTGCGGCTGTATTCGAGCGCCGCGGTGGCGAAGAGGTCGTCACCGTGGGTCTCGATGAACTGCGGGGAAAAGCGCTTGCGACGAAGGAACTGGATGAACCCGAGCCGGGCCTCCTCCAACTCCTCCTGCTTCAGCTCGTCGCTTGCTTTTACTCCGTACATCTCGCCCCTTCTGGACTTCGATGATTACGCCAAATTGGACACAGCGCTCATCGGTTTTCCAGGCAAGTCGCGGTTGTCTAATACCCACTTGTCCATCAAAAACGCCATTTGCATCGGTCGAGTTTGGCTGCCGATGCAAAAGGGGCTCCGGGTGGACAGCGGGGGTGGATGCGCCCCCCTCGAAACATCTGCCGGCATCGCCGTCCGAGCGCTGCGCTCGGACCTTCATCTGACCGCCACCTCGGCCGCCTGGCAGCGACCCCGCTGCGCTGAGGATCGGCGTGGAGGCCGGCGCTCTACCCGCCCCGCGCTCGAAGCTTCTGATGGCCCTGCCCCTGGCGGTGCTGATCGTGATGATCGGAGGGCTGCTGGCGATGACCGTCGTCTTCAGCGCCGCCTCGCCGAGCTGCGGCGAAGAACCTGTCGGCGATCTCAACGGCAAGGTCCCGAAGCGCCTCGTCCCGATCTACCAGGAGGCGGCGGCGAAGTTCAAGTTGGGGGAAAGAGGCCCGTCGATCCTCGCCGGGATCAACTGGGTCGAGACCGGCTTCGGCACCAACCTCGGGGTCTCCTCGGCTGCTGCCGAAGGCTGGATGCAGTTCCTGCCCGAATCCTGGGCCTCCTTCGGCGTCGACGGCAACGGCGATGGGGTCAAGGACCCCTACAACCCCTGGGACGCGATCTTCGCCGCCGCCCGGCTGCTCCGCTACCTCGGCGCTCCCGACAACTGGCACGACGCGATCTACGGCTACAACCATGCCGAGTGGTACGTCGAAAAGGTCGAACGCGCCGCCGATGACTACAGCGCCGAGGTGTCCTCGACCGTCGCCACCGCGAGTTGCGCGGAGGCTTCGCCCTCGGGGGCGATCGTCGGCAAGGCGATCCGCCTCTTTGCCCCGCGCGCCTTCAAGCCGCTACCGGCCGATCTCTGGATCGGCGGCGGCTCGCCGCAGGAGGTCGACGCGCGGATCTGGCCGAACGCGGTTTGGCTGCTTGAGAACTACGACCTGCGCGTCACCGCCGCCCGCGAGTCGGGGCATCAGACCCACGGTGACGGGACCGCGATGGACATGGTGCCCGCCTCTGGTAGCGGCTGGGACGAGACGGCGCTGCGCGCCGCGATCGACCTCGGCTGGATTCCCAGCTGCGGGGCCTCCGGCACCGCGCCAGTCTGCCCGCTCGTCCCGGCGATCCAGTTTGTCGGCTACAACGGCTACTCGGGTCACGGCGATCCCGCCCACGCCGGGACCAACGCCCACCTGCACGTCTCTTGGAAGAGCTCTGAATATGGCTGTCCGGGTCTGTGTGAACCGCGGGAGTGGGTGGAGGTCTTCCCGTGGGTCGAATAGCGGCCACGTCGACCCACCACTCGGCGCCTAGCCCGCCGGTCGCCGGATTGCCTGCGCGGATTGTCCGCGCCCCGTTCGGGGGGAACACTTTGGCGAGCCGGCGACTTGACTCCCCATGCGAGGTAGTTGGCACCCGAGCTACGCGGGCGCGGTGGATCCGCACATGCAATCCAACGCCCCAGCAGGAGGTTTGCGATGGCGACGGCTGATCGTCTTCGTGGGCGTCGAGAGTCCGAGGGCTGCCTCTGGACCGCGCACGACGTCGCCGAGCTGCTCGGCGTCTCCCACGAGTACGTCTGGCAGCTCTCGCGGGAAGGGCGCATCCCCACGGTCGCGCTCGGGCGGACCCGGCGCTACCGCCGGGAGTCGATCCTCGCCTGGCTCGAACAGATCGAGTCGCCCGGTGGCCGCGTCTAGAGGAGGTGGTCCTGGTGAGTGACTCCGAACCGAAGCGACGGTCCTACGGATCGGGATCGTTGTACGTCTATCGCGGCTCCTGGTACGCGAGGTGGCGGATCGGCCCTCGCCAGGTCAAGAAGAAGGTCGGAGCGAAGCGCCAGCCCGGCACCCGAGAAGGACTGACGAAGGCCCAGGCCGAGGAGGAGCTGCGGCGGCTGATGCGCGAGGTGAAGGCGACGCCGCAGGAGCGCCTGACGCTGCGCGAGGTCGGCGACGCCTACATCGCCCACCTTCGCGACTTCCTCGAACGCAAGCCCTCCACGATTCAGGACTACGAAGGCATCCTGAACAAAGCCGAGCAGGGCCTGCCGAAGAAGACGACCGACCGCTACGAAGGCGCCGACATCGAAGGCTATGTCCAGGCGATGAAGAAGCTGGGGCGCTCGTCGAAGACGATCAACAACCACCTGAACTTCCTCCATGGCCTCTTCGCCTTCGCTGTGAAGCGCGGTTGGGCGCCGGGCAACGCGGTCGCCGAAGCCGAGCGACCGCGAGCCGACGGCGCCGATCCCGACATTCGCTTTATCGACCTGGACGACCTCGAGGCGCTCCTGCGGGTGGTCCCCGACGATGTTCTCGGTCCGGTCGAGCGCCCGCTCTACCTGACCGCCGCGATGACCGGCTTGCGCCAGGGCGAGCTGATCGCGCTGCGCTGGAAAGACGTCGACTGGAAGGCGAGCCTGATCCGCGTCCGTCGCAACTTCACCCGCGGACGCTTCGGCACCCCGAAGACGAAGCGCTCCAGCCGGGCGGTGCCAATGCCCGCCCGCGTCGCCGCGGTGCTGAAAGAGCACCTCAAGCGCTCCGAATACACCGGCGCCGACGATCTCGTCTTCTGTCATCCCGAGACCGGCGGACCCTTCGACGCCTCGAAGATGAGGAAGCGCTTTAAGGACGCGATCAAGGCGGCCGGGGTCCGCTCGATCCGCTTCCACGACCTTCGCCACACCTTCGGCACGAGGATGGCCGCGGCCGGGGCGCCGCTGCGGACCATTCAGGAGTGGATGGGCCACCGCGACTACAAGACGACCGAAATCTACGCTGATTACGCGCCCGATCCGGTCCAGGGTGCCCGCTGGGCAGAGGCGGCCTTCGCCGAGGAGGAAGACGACGAAGACGGCGATGCAACCGACCATGAGAAAGAAGCCAGTTAGGCGGCCAGGCCCGCAGGCTGGCGTAAGCTAGAGAGGAGCGGTTATGGCAGATGCACAAGAAATCGAGCTGGTCTTCGAGCCCCAGGATGAGGGTGGCTACCACGTCTACGCGCCCGACCTTCCCGGTCTTCACACCCAGGGCGACGACATTGACGACGCGATGGCGAACGCCAGCGAGGCGGTCACCCTCTACGTCGAGGGCCTGCGCGAAGACGGCGAGCCGCTCGACAGCGGCGTGATCCGCCGCTCGATTCCCCTGCCGGCGTGAGCCCGCGCCAGCCGGTCGTCTCCGGCGAGCGCCTGATCAAGGCGCTTGGCAAGGAGGGCTGGGAAGTCGTCCGTCAACGCGGCAGCCACGTCCGCTTGAAGAAGGCCGGGCGCCGACACGCGCTGGTCGTTCCCCTCCACCGGGAACTTCGTCGCGGCACCCTCGCCGGCATCCTGCGCGATGCCGATCTCAGCGCCGATGACCTGCGGCGCTTGCTCGACTAGCTACGGCGTGAGCCAATAGACCCTGACCCGATCGGGCGCTGACGGCAGACCGCTTAATCTTCGCGGTTTGCCCCTACGCGATCTGCATCTACCAGATGTCTAGGCCGGGAGGGCCCGCTGGCAAGGACGGGCTGCGGTACGAGGATCGCTGGACCGCCTACTGCGCGCTGCAGGTGCTGGCCGGCGAGGCGAGGGCGATCCGACTCGAGGACCATCGCGACGCCGAGGAGGGCTTCGAGTTCACGCTCGAGGCGGAGGCCGAAGAGTCCCATCAGGTCAAGCGTCAGCTCACCGGGGTCGGCCACTGGACGCTCAAGGCGCTCTCTCAGGCCGGGGTACTCGGCGCCTTCTTCACCCGCCTGCAGGACCCCGACGCCGAATGCGTTTTTGCCTCGGGCCATTCAGCCGATGTCCTCGAAGAGCTCCGCTCGCGAGTCCGGGAAGTCAAGACCTTCGACGAGTTCAGCGAGGCGATCGCCGACAACAAGACCTGGAAAGACCATTTCGAGGACCTGTGCGAATTCTGGGGTGCTGAGGAAGGTTGGGCGTGGAAAGCGCTGCACCGGGTTCGCGTCGCGACGATCAACGAGGAGGAGCTGAAGAGAGCGTTGCGCATTGGGGCCGAATACCGGATGAAGGGACCGGTCGGCCTTGAGCCCGCGGCGCTGATCGAAGTGCTGCGCGACCGCGTCGGACATCGCCTCGAGGCCGCCGACCTGTGGACGGCCCTCGCCCCGCTCGGCTACACGCCAAATCGCGAGATCGGCGGCACGGAGGGCAGCCGTGAGATTCGCCGCCTGAACGACCGCTTCGTTGCGTCCCGTCGCCGCACCCTGATCGGAGGCAAGCTGCTCCCCCGCCCGGAGACCGACGAGATCGAGGAGGCGCTTATTGGTCATCGGGTTGTCTTCGTCCAAGGAGCCGCTGGGACCGGCAAGAGCGACGTGATCCTCGCCCTCTGCGAACGACTTGCCGAGCGCGGAGAGACCTATCTCTCCTTTCGACTCGATCGCGAGGCGGCGGTGACCACGGCGACCGAGCTCGGCGAGGGACTCGGGTTGGGCGTTTCCCCGGCGGCTGCTCTCCTCGCTCAGGCAAGCAATGAGGAGCGGCCGGCCTATCTGATCATCGACCAGCTTGACGCGCTCAGCACCACCTCGGGCCGCCACCCGGAGTATCTGCGTAGCGTCGCGGAGACGATCGAGCTGGCGCTGGTGGATAAACGGGTCAAGGTCGTCCTCGCCTGCCGCACCTTCGACGCTGAGAACGACTCACGTCTACGCACGATCGCCAAAGCGGCCGGCGAAGACCAGCAGGTCGTCATCGACGTCGGGCTGCTGCCGATGCATACGGTCGAGGGCGTGCTCGCGAGGCTGAAGCTAAGCGCGCAGAAGTTGAGCGGCACGATTCTCCAAGTCCTGCGCCAGCCTCTACAGCTCTCGCTGCTTGAGGCGATCGCAGCTAGGCACGAGGTGAAGGCTGAGGAGCTTCGCACCACCCACGACCTCGATGAAGCGTTTTGGAATCGCAAGCGTGAAGAACTCGAACAAAGCCTCGGCCAGGGTGCCCACTGGCTCGAAGTGATAGATCGACTCGTCGGCTATATGAGCGAGGAACAGCAGCTGATCGCGCCGAAGGCGATCGTCGATGACTGGCCGGCTGAGGTGCGCGAGATGGCCTCGATCGGTGTCCTCGTTGAGGACGGCCCCAATCTGGCCTTCTTCCACGAGCGCTTCTTCGACTACGCCTTCGCCCGGCGCTTCGTCGCCCGAAAAGACACTCTCGGACAGCTACTTGCCCGTGACCAGTTTCTCTTCCGCCGCGCCCAGGTACGCCAGATCCTCGAGTACGCGCGACGCACCCCCGGCAAGCTCTACCGCGAGAGCCTCGACCTGTTGCTGAAGGACGAGGCAACCCGCTACCACCTCAAAGAGCTAGTGCTTTCCTGGATAGCAGCACTTCCCGACCCCGGCGAGACCGAGTGGGAAGTTCTCAAGCCGATCGTCGAAGACCCGGAAAACTCAGCGCACCGTGGCGCCTGGCAGGCGCTGACCTCATCCGCTTGGTTTCACTTTCTCGACGAACGTGGCTTGGTCGAGCGTTGGCTCGATGATGAGGACACGGTCGAGCGGGCATCATGGATCCTGCTCGCCGCCTCCGAAAGAGAGCCTGATCGTCTGGCGGAAATTCTCACGGAGCGGCTGGGACGCTCGGCGGCCTGGCGAGAGACGGTCACGGCTATCCTCGCCCGCTGCCCCGATGTTGGCGCCAGCCGCGACCTCTTCGAGGTGGCGGCCCAGCTGTTTGAGCGACCAGACTTCGACGGCGACCCCCTCTGGTTCTCCGTTCATGAGCTCGCGGAGCAGCATCCGGAGTGGGCTAGCGAGCTACTTGGCCGTTACCTGCAGGGGAGGATCGAGGCAGCGATGGCCGCCGGCGCAACTGACCCGTTCGAGTCGGGGATCGTCCCTCGCGACACCCACCCGGCTGAATACATCGCCGCCGCATCCGAGCGCGCGCCACGCGCCTTCGTCGAACAGGTCTTCCCGCGCTTCATCGAGCTTGCCGAGATGGCCTCTCAGGCCCCCCTCGACAGGGAGGATGGGGAGGAGCGGATGACGAGCGATTCGATCTGGCACCTGCGCCACTTCAGCGATGTCGCCGGTGAGCTTCCCGAACAGCTTCTTCACGGGCTTGAGACGGCGATCGCCGAGGTAGCCAAAGAGGACGCAGCGTTTTTCCGTGAGCTAGTCGACGGGCTTAAGGAGACTGAGCTTGAGAGCGTGGCGTACCTCCTCTTCCAAGGCTTCGCCGGCAACCCCGACGCGCTCGCCGACGAGGCGATCGAGTTCGTACTCGCCGACCGGCGGCGGCTGCGAGTCGGCCATTCGGACGATTACCACTGGGGCACCCGTCGCCTCCTTGAGGCGGTGAGCCCGGCAGCGGGAGACGAGACCATTGCTGCCCTTGAGGAGGCCGTGATCGGCTACACCACCTTCTGGGAACGGACGCCAGGTGGGCAGAAGGCCCGCGGCCGGGCGGAGTTCACCTTGCTAGGAGGAATCGCCGCCGATCGCCGCCCCAACCGTGCGGCCCAGCGGTTCGCCGAGCTTCAGCGCAAGTTCGGCGCCGAGGACGCCGAGAAGCCGATGGGAATTATCGGTGGATTCGTCGGTCCACCGATTGGCGACGAGCCGGCCAAAAAGATGTCCGACGACAATTGGCTGAAGGCGATCATCGAGTACGACAGCGATGATTTTGAGTCGCGGCGCGACGTCATGATCGGCGGCGCCCACCAGCTCAGCACCGTCCTCGAAAATAGGACGAAAGAGGACCCGGCGCGCTTCGCGCAATTGATCGTTCGGATTCCCGATAAGGCCAACGTTGACTACTTCGACGCGATCCTGCGCGGGCTCGGTCAGAGCGAGAAGGACTTCCCGCTCGAGGCGGCGGTCGCTGCGGTCGAGCGCTGCCATGCCCTGCCGGATCGGCCGTGCGGGATGTGGATTTCCCACCCGCTGCGCGCCTTCGCCAAGGACCGCGTACCGGATTCCGCCCTTGAGATCCTCAGCTGGTATGCGACCGAGGGTGACGGAGCCTCGACCTTCGACCCAGGGGGAAAGCGAAAAAACGCGGAGATCATCGCCACGCGCGGACTCAATTCTGTACGCGGTAGCACCGCGCGGGCGATCGGCCTGCTGGTCGAGGGCAACCCCGAGCACATTCCGGTACTCGAGCCAGCGATTCGCAGTCTTGTAACGGATCCCGAGCCGCCAGTTCGGGCGCTGGCGATCGAAATACCGCTCTGGATGCTGCGCCACGATGAGGATCTTGCCCTCGAGTTGTTCGGGGAAGGCGTTGCCGATGCCGGCGAGGACGTTCTCGATAGCCGCGGCGTCAGCGAGTTCCTTCGTTACCGAGGACAGCGCTACTTTGATCGTCTTCTCCCACTGATCGAGAGGATGCTCGCCTCGGAAAGTGAGGATGTGCAGCGAAACGGGGCTGTGCAGGCGACTCTCATCGCCCTCGGCGAGCCCGAGGCCCGAGAGCTCGTCGATCGATGCTTGGACGGACCAACCGCCCAGCGGCGGGGGGTTGCGAGAGTATGCGCGGCAAACGTCGCCGATCCGAGCCACCGCGAGTACTGCGAAGGATTTCTAGTCGCGCTTTTCGACGATCCTGATGAGGACGTCCGCAACGACGCCGTAGTGGCAATCCGCGAGTTGCGCAAAGGTGGCGCTGAGCGCAACACCCGCTTGATCGAGGGACTGCTAGCCAGCCGAGCTTTTGGAGATGACTTGAGGGCGCCGGTGATGGCGATCAAGGAAGCTGACGCGCCGCCGCCACAACTTGCGCTCGAGGTGGCTGAAAGGACGCTTGAACGACTTGAGGCCCCGGGCGACATTGCGCGGCGCGAGGCGATGGTCGCCCGCGACCTCGTCGACGTCATCGTCCGCGTCTACGTCGATGCCCTCGATCGCCGAACCAAAGATGCCGCCCTCGATATCTTTGACAAGACGCTCAGCTCAAACGCCTACGGCGCAAGGCGCGCGCTGGAGGCGTTTGATCGGGGATGACGAGCCAGCTTTCGGGGCAATTTCGATTAAGCCATTGCCATCGCGGCGCGGGTACACAAACGGGTCACAATTTGAGCGAAAGTGGGGTCAACTCGGACCAACTCGGATCGCTTGAACAAGCCAAAAACAAGCCTGGTCAACCCCGCCTAGAAACCTCATAACCCGAAGGTCGCAGGTTCGAATCCTGCCCCCGCTATAGGACGAAAGCCCCGCAAATGCGGGGTTTTCGCGTTTCTGGAGATGTAGACAATAGGCGTCAAAATCGCCCATGGGGCAACGCCTGGGGCAACATGAGCTTCGAGAGAGGTCGATTTAGGGGCTTGCGCAGTCGCCCAGCGAGACCTAGGTTGCCTGTCACAGATCGAGTTTTTGCCTTAGCTCCTTGGCTGCCGCATTCGCTTCGGCCGCTACCGTTTCCAACCGCTCGATAGCCTCCAGGGCTGCTCGTCTAACCCCCACCGTTTCAGCGATTTCCTCGGCTGCCGGAGTATCCGGAACACTTGCCCATCGGCGGATGGTGCGCAGCGCCTGCTGGTAGTAGTGCGCGTCTGGCTCCCTTTGTTCCCAATCGATGATGGTCTCGGCAATTGAGGAAGGTTCTCGTGTGACCAGACTGCGCGCTAGCCGCTCGGCAGCATCCATGGGAATGATCTGCTCGCCAGCTTGGGTAACGAAGGAGAGCTCGTGATCGTTCAGCTCTGCGATCTCGATCCCAGCCTGATCCGCGAGCGTTTCTATGGCAGTGGGATCGAAGGCCATCCCACCGGGGACGCTGCTAGCCCTTTGAGGGCTTGAGAACAGCTGACAGACCAACTCAACCGCCTGAGAATTGACCCTGTCCTTCTCCGCAACCTGGGTGGCAAGCGTGGCGAAGGACATCTCTTCGGCTTCTAGAGCGTCGACTTCCTCCCAGGGAACGGTGAGCTGACCCAGCGTGACCATTCCCTCCTGACCGGCGCGCTTGCCGCTCTCGAATCGCACCCCTACCTTCTTGCCGATGGGTAGGGCGTCGAGCAATTTCACCCTTACGAGCTCGCTCCCGGGTAGAGGTGCAGAACGGAAGGCGTACTCGGACCCCTCAACGAGTTCAGTGGCGCGCATCCTGAAAAAGATAAGCCGTAGAGCTTTCGCTGCGGCCTTCAATCTCCGCAAATCGCTGCCTCAGTCGATTCGCGACGCCGGGTCAATCGGGACAATGCGACCTCGTGAGTACCCAAGATGAGATATTTAGCTGGGTCCAGGAGTTCGACCCATGGAAACAGGAGCTCTTCCTTCGCGCCTCGGCGTCGCCTGACTTCAACTCCAGCGAAGCAGAGACGGTGGCGGCCATGCTCCTCGGTGAGGAGATAGACGGCCGCGGCCCTCGGGAGGTTTCGCGGGAGCACCTACCCGCGGCGCAGGGGGCTGAGGATCCAATGGTTATTCATCGTCTCCGCGACCTTGCGAACGTCAATGCAATTGCTGATGGCCAGAAGCTCGCCTTCGAGCCGGTCGGCGTGAACGTGATCTGGGGAGGAAACGGCGCCGGGAAGACCGGCTATTCGCGCATTCTCAAGCATGCTGGCAGGACTCTCTACAGAGAGACCGTTCTGACCAATGTCACCGAGGAGGAGAGCGGTGCTCCTGCGGCCACCGTTGACATATCGATTGGAGAGAAGAGCCACAACGTTGCCCTCGATCTCACGGCCACGGCGCCGGCGCTGCTTGGCCGCATTTGCATCGCTGACGCTAAGTCAGGTGAGGCCTATCTGACTCAGGAGACCGAAGTCGACTACGTCCCAACCACGCTAAGCAGCCTTAGTCGGCTTGCCGATGGCCTCCTCGCCGTCAAAGCCATCCTGCAGCAACGCCTCGATGAACTCCGCCTGACCGAGATAGATCCACACTCTTTCGGTTCCGACACTGCTGTAGCCAAACTCCTGGCCGGGCTTACTCACGAGACTCCCGACGAGTTGATTGTTTCTTTGGCGAATCTCTCCGAAGCGGAGCTTGAGCAGCAGGCTGCGTTGCGCAAGCGGGTTGGGGAGATCGACGCCATGCAGGCACCACAGCTTCGCGAGGCTGCTGAGCGCGACGTTAAGGACGCAGAGCGCCTCTCCAGCGACCTGCAAATGCTCACGGTGGCTTTGGCCGAGCCCGCGCTTGAGGCTGCTCGCGAGCTCCGACGCGGCCTGGCAGAGACGAGAGAGGCTGCGGAGCTGATCGCCAAGGGCTTTCAGCAAGAGCCGCTTGCCGGTGTCGGCACCGAGCCCTGGCGGGTTCTCTGGAAGGCGGCGCGAGAGTTTGCCGCGCACCTTGGCGAGAAGCTGCCTCCCGACCACAGCCCGGCGCATTGTCCTCTCTGCATGCAGGAGCTGACCACTGAGGCTCGCACGCGCCTGGATGAGTTTGAGCGATTCGTCGAGGGCGATGTCAATGCGCGACTGGGCGAGATGGAGGCGAAGCTGGAGGAGGATCGTGAGCGACTTCCCGATGTTGACATCGTCCGAGTTCGCAACCAAGGCTCGATCGAGCGGCTCGGTATCGAGCTAGGCGAACCCGGCCACACGATTCTCGGCTGGCTTGAGGGTGCTAAGGCTTCGATAGCGCGTCTCAGCACTGGGGATTTCGATGGTCTCCTGCCGATCGGTCCCGCGGAAGATCTCGGCCCGTGGATTGCCAAGCGCCGCGGAGATGCGGAACGCCATGCCGCGATTGAGCGAGGTGAGGAGAACGAGAAGGCTCGCCGCGGCCTAGCTGAGCTGGACGCACGCCACCAGCTGGGACTTCGCCTCGCTGACGTGCTCGCCCATCTCGCCATTCTGCGCGAAATCGAGCACATCAGGACCGCGATGGCGAAGACGAGCACCAACGCAGTCAGCAGAAAGATCACTGCACTCTCTCAGGAGCTGGTGCAGGCTGGCTTGGAGAAGGCGCTAAAGCGACAGTTGCGTGCGCTTGACTTCCGCGGCCTTGAGGTAGTGCCGAGGACTCGTACCGTCGAAGGCAAGCCAAGGGTCTCTCTCTGCTTCGAGGCGGTCGATGACGGGCCACTGACGGGCGTACTCAGTGTCGGCGAGCAGCGACGTCTCGCCCTAGCGATGTTTCTCGCCGAGATGGAGGTGCTCTCAGATTTGAGCCCGGTCATTTTCGACGATCCGACCAGTTCGATCGACCAAGAGGGTCGACGGCATATTGCTGCCACTCTTGGGCGGCTCGGCAAGGCGCGTCAGGTGATCGTTTTCACGCATGAGCTCTCCTTTGTCCACGAGTTGCGCAAGAGCCTCTCTGATGTCGTGCCTCTCCATATCCAGCATGTCTGCCGTGTCGGCGATACGGTCGGCCACGTCCGTCCTTCCCTTCCCTGGGAGGGTCTGCCATCTAGCGAGCGCAACGGCCCCCTTCGCCAGCGGCTCGAGGACGTGAAAAGGGCCGAAAAGGTTGGCGATCCGACTTCGATCGCGACCGCCGTGCTTGAGTTCTGCCGTTACCTTCGCGACTCCTTCGAGCGGACCGTCGAGGATCGCGTCCTCGCAGGAAGCATCACTCGTCGCGATGACTCCGTACATACCCAAAAGCTCGACCAGATCGTCTGTACGGAGGAGATCTGCAGTCTCGTCGATGACGGCATGTCACGTGTCTCGCGCTGGCTGCATGACCGAGCGATGGCCGATGGCAGCGCGCCTCCGACGGTGGACGAGCTCCAAGACTGTCTCAATATCTACATCGAGCTTCAGAAGAAGCTATCCACTGCTGAAGAGGATCGCCGAAAGGACGCAAAGGGCCGTCGAAAGCAGCGCATCAAGTCGATGAAGGCCGCTGACGCATCCCGTTCGACCGCGGGATCCCCGACCCCCAGTACTTCATCGCCCGCGGAGCCACTGCGTTCCGTTCCCGGTACGGGTGACGGCGATCCTGACCCAGCCGGAGAGGGATCAAGGCAGCCAGCCTGAGTTGAGGACATCAAGGGTTGCGGTCATAAGCAATTCTGCGGACAATAAGTTGAGTCCGCGTCCAAAGCTAATGTCGCCGCATGGGCAAGCAGCCGAGAGCCTGGGTTGTGGACTTCGACAGCGATGCGGTCATTGACTTCGAGGACGTGAAGTCGCGGGGGGATCGCAAGGCGGTCTTCAACGTGGTGCAGAAGCTGAAGGATCTTGGGCCGGATTTGCCGTCGCCGCATATGAAGTCGTTGAAGGGCGAGGCGAATCTGTTCGAGCTTCGGCCGAAACAGGGGGCTTGCGAGGCTCGACCGATCTATGTGCGGTTCGGTAGCCGATTCGTGGTTCTGGCGGTAGCCGCGAAGAAGAAAGACTTCGACCGAGCGATCGCGGCGGCGAACGATCGACTGAGGCGCCACGGTTGACGTTCGATAACAAACTTATTATCATGGCCGCGATGGCGGCTTCGCAAAAGAACTTCGATGCCCTCTTGGCCGAGGAGCAGCTAGCCGACCCGAGTTTTCGGGCGGAATGGCAGAGGCTCGCTCCCGCACGGGAGTTTGCGGCAACGCTGCTGCGCTATCGCGCCGAGCACAAATTGAGCCAGAGGGCTCTGGCGAAGAAGCTGGGCCTCTCGCAGCCTCGCGTCGTCAAGCTCGAGTCTGGGGAGCACAATCCGGAGGTCGACACGATCATCAACGCCGTTCGGCGTCTGGGGATTGAGTTCGTGCTCGACGTGGCGCCCGCGAGCCGCAAGCCGGCGCTCGTGACGGCGCGGGCCCAGAAGCACGGGGCGGTCGCCTACGACGACGTTTCCGTCGTGGCGGCTTCGTCCGTGTAGAGCCGCCTAGTCCGGGGGCTCGGTGCCGTAGTCGCGGGCCGTGCTTGCTTGACCCGCTCGGCGACATCGCCTCCATGGGGGTGGGCGTGATGCAACAAGGTCTGAATTTCCGTCGCTCGGTTGGTTCGGCGGCGTTGGGAAGTGTAGACAACAGCTTTCTTCACATCCCCATTATGACCCGGTGGGTCAACGACGCTGCGTCGGTTCCCCTGCTGGGGCAACATGCCCCACAGATTCCAGCCGATCTCCACGTAGTTCGATCTCGCGAAAACCGCTCTACACCGCGCTCCACGCAGCCCAGCCGATCTCCAGGCTCAGACTCATAACCCGAAGGTCGCAGGTTCGAATCCTGCCCCCGCTATACCGAAGTCCCGCGACCGGCCATCGGTTCGTGGAGGTGCGGGAGCTTCCTGAGGTCGCGGGAGCAACGGGGTCAAACCCGCAATTGTGTTGCGGGCCAGCTCAGTAATCGGTGGACGACCGAACCTGGGCGTACTGGCAAGCGCGACGTGATCGTTGCGGCCAGCCAAGCTCTGGCCGGCAGATCAGGGCGCTTTCACGACATCTTTAGGCGATTCATATGCGCCGACGGTCACGTTCATAGCAATCGGTTTCTCGCCTGAGCTAGCCATCCGCCTCCTGGCACGCTCTTGCTCCTTGCCGATAGAGGTGAGCAGAGCATCAAGTTCCCTAATAACGCTTTCCCAGGCTTGCCTGTCGAGGCTGAGCATCGACCAAGTGTCGTACCGATCAACTCGCGCATCGTAGGTCCCTGCCCTCATTGCCGTTTCGGCCTCGGCGAAGAATCGGTCGAATGCCTCCCAGCGACTTTCCTCGCCCGCCGAATTCGGCACGTCGGGCCGCAAGCAGTGGTCGTGAATCGCCGGGACGGTCGCGCGATAGAGGTCTTCCCTCGCACCTCGTCGCTGCTCGCCGACGATATCCAGCCACCAGATGTCTTTCAATTTCTTGAAGCGCCGCTGAACAGCAGTGGGGCTGATGTCATTGAACTCCCGACGATATTCGCGGTGAAACTGCCTCGCGGTCATCTCCCGCCGGTTCAACTCAGTGACGATCTGCAGGCACGGCTCATCGGCAAGAACCGGGGCAATGCGTTCAGGGAACGGGGTCGTCGGTTGTCTGTGAATCTTGGCCAGGGCAGGCCCGACGCGCCCATCGTGGGACGTTGGCGTTTCAAACGCGAACAGGAATACGTCGGCTCGAATCAGATCCACCCCGGACTGCGTGGCGCGTACTTGGGCATCCTTCTCGTGCTCGAAGAGGGAAATGAACTGGGCCTCGATGGCTTTGATCGCATGCGCCCAACCAAGCTCGTCGAGCCGCAGGGATAGGCAAGTGAGATCTCGCCCTTCCCCGCTGTTTGAGGTCTCGATCGTCTCTCGTAGCTGCGGTGCAAGCTGTCTCAACAGGTTCCAGCTCGAGGCGACTCGCATTGAATACGGGAGCAAGGCCCAGGTCTCGTGATCGAAGAAGGCCATTTCGGGCGCCCGATAGAAATCCTCCCTGCCGCGACCGCTTGCCGACGGTGCGCTGCGGATATATCTGAGCCAGCCCGTATCAGCGAGCCGTTTGAAGTTCTTCGCGACCCGCGAGGGCGAGCCCCCACCGAATTCCCTGCAGAACTGGGTCGCGCTCATCTCCCGTTTGTAGAGCTCAGCGACGATCCTCAGCCTCAGCCCGACTGCGAAGACAACCGAAAGCCTTTGCAGGCGCTCGCGAGATGACTCGCTAGTTAGAAGAACCTTGGCTCCCATACGTATCTCTCGACTTCTCTCATTTGACTGAGCAGCGAGGAGTCTAGAGAAGTTCCTAGACGAAACCAAAATCGTCCCCAAACATTTCCCATTCGGGTTTACTTCAAAATTCCTTAGCAAATGGGAGGTGAGGAAATGAAGATCGCAGCCTGCTCACCGGCCGCGCCCGTTCTTTCGGTCAGCAAGTTCGGCTGATGCCGTGATTTGCGTAGAGCCGGCTTCCCCGTCGAGAGGGACGGACGGGGGAGCCGGCCACTGGCATTAGCAGAACCAAGCGCTGTGCGCAACCTTTTTATTGTCACAACGCGAAATGATCAGAGCTATCTGACCCATTTAGGCTGCCGGCGTGACAGCAGCAGGAAATGGCGAGCAGAACACCGACGACTTCTGGGTCACGCTCGCAGCGCGCCTCCTTCATCCGTTGCAGGTGGAGATCATCGAAGCGATGCACTGGATCGATCAGCCCCTCTCGGCTGCCGATCTCGCTGAGGTTGTGAACCCGACGCTCCCATGGCCTTACTTTGTTCATCACCTTCGACGCCTAACTCGCGTAAAGGCCATAAAGCCTGCTGAACGCTGCACGCGGCGCAATATGGCCACCATCCGCTTTTGCCTTCACGACGGAGCGACGCAACGATGAGCGTTGACGAGAAACCGCTCGCTGTTCACTTTGGTGAGAATCTCCGCATCCACCGGCATCGAGCTCGTTTCTCTCAGGAGGATCTTGGCTTCCGTGCCTCTCTACACCGAACCGAGATCAGTCTTCTCGAGCGGGGGCTCCGCGAGCCGAGGCTCAACACCATCCTCAAGCTCAGCGGCGCCCTTTCGGTCACGCTGGACGTGCTGCTAGTAGGAGTCGAGGTAGGCCTACCAAACGAGAGGGCAGAGCAATGAGCGCCGAGAAGGATCTCGTCGCCATTCAATTCGGCAAAAGCCTCCTCTCTCATAGGAAGCATGCTGGAATCTCACAAGACGAGCTCGCGCGCCGCGCGTCGCTTCACAGACTGG
This sequence comes from uncultured Solirubrobacterales bacterium, assembly GCA_963824215.1. Lineage (GTDB taxonomy): Bacteria > Actinomycetota > Thermoleophilia > Solirubrobacterales > 70-9 > VRUE01. The sequence goes on from CAWGOE010000003.1 coordinate 147,390, forward strand.
CAGTCGGCATGCTGGAGCGGGGCGAACGGGTTCCCCGCATCGACACGCTGATCAAGATCGCGAGCGTGTTGTCCATCCCGCCAGGAGCGCTACTCACGGGAATCTCATGGAAGCCAGCAGGGGACATTCAAGCGGGAGAGTTCAAGCTGGGGAATTCAGAGGATGGGCCGGCCGAATAGCACGCCATCCAGCAGCGCCGGGGCACCGCCAAAATACAGGCCGGCGGTGGTCGAACAGGTGATCTTGGAAGAAGCGCTCCGTCTGCACCCACGAAATCTGACAGCCGCAGAGCTTTGCGAAAGGATCGTCGCTGATCCGAGGGACAGGCGGGAGGTTGAGACCGCCGCTCAAGCAATCCGCAGCTTGAAAGAGTTCTGCTTGGTCTGTGAATGTGACGACGGGTTCCTGAAGCCGACAGATACAGCCCTCCATGCAAGCAGGCTCCTTGTTGATCCCATTGACTAGGCGCGCGATGGAACCTAGATCGTCTCTGTGTCTGCCGCGAATGCTTCCCTGGCCTTCAAATGCCAGGAATGCGCTGTGACCACTGCGAGAACTACCTCCCCTATCGGCAGAAGGTAGTCGTCGTTGAATCAACGGCCGCTTGCCTCGGCTAGAAACCTTCTAGAGGCGAGTGATCCGGCACCCCGGCAGGCGCAGCTCGCGGCGCACTGCATCGCGTGCGAGGATGCCCGCTCAGCCTGCCCGCCAGTGCTTCCTCGGTCGAGGAAGCACTGGTAGGACGTGGGACGCTTGGCCATCGATCTGGCTGCGCTCACCGCCCCCACCGTCCCAGCCTCTCCTGGCTGGGAAGTAGTTGCCTGACCGTGATGGGAGGTCCTGGTCAGGCAGCTTAATGCTACTTATAAGTCTGTAGACCGTCAAGTAGCAATTAGGGACCGTTCTCCTCATGGGGGGCGAGCTACAACGGGACTTCGGACGAAGGTTGTTGGCCTACCGCGAAAGCCTCGGTTTGAGCCAAGAGGCATTCGCGGATCAGCTGGGGTACCACCGCACCTACATGGGCGCCATCGAGCGAGGTGAGCGCAACCTGACGCTCAAGACCGTGGAGCGGATAGCCGAGCGGCTCGGCGAGGAGCCGCTGACCCTTCTGAGAGGCGAGTGAAGCACTGCCCTGGCGCTTGTTCTGCTACTTATGGGTCTGTAGACTCCTGAGTAGCAAAGCGGGAGCGTCTTCCCCCCCATGGAGGGCGACCTGCAACGCATCGTCGGCCGTAATCTCCGGGCATACCGGATGGGACGTGGCCTGAGTCAAGAGGAGTTCGCCGACGTTCTCGGCATCCATCGCACCTATATGGGAGGAATCGAGCGAGGCGAGCGCAATCTAAGCCTCAGTAGCGTTGAGCGGATCGCCAGATGCATTGACCTAGAGCCGCTGGCGTTGCTCACGCCCTTGAATGAGAACCCTTGAGTGAGGCGAGGCGATCACCGCCTTGCGCGGCCAAACGCCCCGAAGGCGGTCGGCCGGACGAGATCGTCGCCATGCTCGACGCGATCCCCGATATGCGCGAAGCTCTCGGCGAGGCCGACGAGGATGAGCTGATCGAGCTGTTCGATGCCTTCGACGTGTGCGCGACCTACACGAAGTCAACGCGCCGGCTGGAGCTTGCCGCTAGCGTGACGCCGGAACTGGTCGCAGGCCACAGCCGGTCGCGGGAAGGTGTCTAAACCCGCCCCCGCTATAGACAAAGGCCCTGGTAGCGGAGCCTTTTTCTTTGCCCCGTCGCGGCGGGCAATGGCGCAGGGCGGGCGTGACAGCCGTAGGGCCCACCTAAGCCCCCGACTTGCTGAACCTGAGGCTACTCCCTGGGTCAGGCCAAATCGACACGCCTACGTGTGGCAGGCGTGGCCGTATGTGGGTGGGTAGGGCCAGCGCTGCCCAGGTTGGGCTGCGCCCGACTGGCATGGCAAAATCAAGGGCCGTGACAGCAGCAGAGATAGTCAAGGTCCAGGTGGCCGCCAACGAGGCTCGCCGGCATCAGGCTTTGGTCGATGCCGTCTACCCGCCTGAGCTGAAAGAGGCGATGGCCAAGTTCTCGAAGTCGTTTGCGGCCGACTTCAAGGTCAGCGACCAGTGGAAGAAGCAACTGGCGGAGACGGTTGCCAGCCAGGTCAAGGTCGATTTCCCCAAGTACCAGCTCCCACCCTCCCTCGCCGAGCAAATCGGCAAGCAACTACGGGAGCAGAACGCGGCCATTGCCAAGATCATCAAGTTCCACGGCGAACTCCCTGCCAATGCCTTCAAGTTCCAGATGCCAGAGGGCTGGAGAGAGGCCGTCGCCGCCCGCCGCGAACAGCTTGAAGCTGAAGGTGTCCTAGGCGAGGAGGAGAGCCTTGCCGATCAACTTCGGCGGCTCGCAGACGAACGACAGGCCATCGTCAATTGCATCGCCCGCTGCGCTGCGATCTTCGAGGCGTGCAGGTACTTGGGCATCCCCGTCCCGCCCGTGCTGTGCGCGCTCGTCCTGATCGCTTACGTGCTTGGCGACGTTGCCAACGAAAAGCTGAACGAACGCGGCGAACTCGACTAGCTGCCGTGGCGAACGTTTACAGGCCCACATATGAGAAGGGGGAGCGGCCCGAGGGTTTTCGTTCGAGGCGTGCCCGCATCGGTTATGAGCTCGGCACTGAGCTGATCGGCGCCAGCATGTGGGAGGTCCCACCGGGAGAGGCCGCCTACCCCTATCACTTCCACTATGCCGATGAGGAGCTGGTGATCGTATTGTCAGGACGCCCCAGCCTCCGCACCCCGGACGGCGTGCGCGAGCTTGAGCTAGGCGAGGCCCTGCGCTTCCAGCTCGGCGAGGAGGGAGCGCACCAAATCATCAACCGTGGTGATGAGGTCGCGACCTTTCTGGCGGTATCGAGTCACGGCCGCCCGGATGTTGTGGTCTACCCCGACTCGGACAAGATCGGCGTTGGCGAGCGCCTTCCCAAAGGTGGCGGGCTGCGCGCCTTCTTTCGGCGTAGCGACGGCGTCGACTACTTCGAGGGAGAGGGCGCCGGTCAGGACTGAAGCAGGCCCGGTGCGGGTGAGAAGGAGACCATGCGGGCCTCATTCAACCGAACGTCGCCGACGGGACTTGGCTCATCAGCCGAGTCCAATCCGCGGAATGTCCTCGTCCTGATCGGCACTGCCCTCGTAGGCGGCGTCGAGCGAAGCGCCTAGCGCGTCGTGGACAGACGGGAGCAGGTGGCCGTAGACGTTGAAGGTGGTCTGAACGTCCTTGTGCCCGAGGTGGTCTTGGATCGCCTGGGGTGAGCGCCCTGGGTGATGAGCAAGGACGCGCACGTATGCCGCAGATCGTGGAAGCGGAGGCGGTGCTTGCTCGGATCAAGGACGTAGGCTAGGTCGTCGCCCCTGCACCGGGGCAGAGTTCGTCGTCGGACTTGACGGCGTGGCCGCAGCCGATGCAGAACCGTCGACGGACTGCGGGTTTGAAGTGGCGCCGGTAGAAGTTGTCGTGACAGATCGGCCGGCGCTAAGACGCAGTGAGGACGTCCCGAAGCGAGTGCGTCTGCGTTACGCCCGTTGCTCTGGCGTCGACGCTTACCTCCCCAGGTTCAAGAGTGCCGCTGACAACAGTGCGATTGCGCGCGCCCACCCGTCTTCGTCCGTGCAGCTGGGCCTCGAAACCCTGCCGGGTGCCGAAGAGGCTCGAGACTTCGAGGTCGAGGCACGCTGTTACGGGTCCGATGAAAGGCAGCGGGTGTTGGCGGTCGCCCGTCCGGTGTAGCTCAATGCCATCCGCGTATCTCGTGCTGAATCCAGGTGCGTTTGCCTTTTTGGCGCATTGACTTCGCAGTTGTCGTCAGCTTGTGAGGCTTGCAGAGGAGGCAGCCGCTCCGGCGATGCTTGGGTCGTTTGCGCTTGTGGTGCGCCATGGGGTTCAGGCTAGCGTGAGTCGGGTTCGTGTACGTCGTGTGCCCTTGCGTGTACTCTAGGGCCATGGCTGAGCGGAACCGGCGAATCAACGTCACTCTCGAGCCGGACTACGCCCGGAAGCTGACGAGCCTGGCGGAGCGCACGCATGTTCAGGAGGGGACGTTGGCTCGCTCGCTCCTTTCTAGTGCGCTCGATGAAGCCGATCCGGATGCTTCGCGGATCACTGAAATCCTCGACGGGATTCCTGGCGCCTGGGAGCGGGCACAGGAGTCGATCGAGCAGGCTCGCCACGGCGAGACCGTGCCGCTCTCCGAGCTCTAGTCGATGCTGGCCATCGAGGTCACGCGCCAGGCGCGTGATGAGCTTCGCAGTCTGATCGAGACCCGCCATCTCCCGGCCGACACGCGCGAACGGGTCTCGTGCACGCTGCTTGCGCTGGAAGAGTTCCCGCGCGCCGGCAAACAGCTATCTGGCGTCTGGCGAGATTGCCGGGCGCTGATCGGTCCGTGGGGCTGGCTGATCGTCGTCTACATGTACATCGAAGCTGAGGATCGCGTCGTTGTCATTGCTTTCCACGATGCGCGGACGTCCGACGCTGCGATTGCTCGCGCTTGAACTCACTCGGCGTTCGCGCGGGTACTAAGTGGGTACTAAGTTGAGCGCAATTCAGCCCAACTCAGGCCAACGCGAACCGCATCAGGAAGCCAGAAACCAGCCCAGACAAGCAACATCAGCAACCTCATAACCCGAAGGTCGCGGGTTCGAATCCTGCCCCCGCTTTTCGTCTTTCTGGGGACGTAGACAATAGGTCTCAAAATCGCCCGTGGGGCAACGCCTGGGGCAACCTGAGCTTCGGGAGGGCCCAAATATAGAGCTGTGCGAGATCCTCTGTCCATCTACATTCGCACCGCGCGAACGCGAAATGTGACTAGTGATCTCATGCAGGGTCCGTTACAGCTGGGCTTTTATTTGGCTCAGCAGCATCCGCATGGCGCTCGGCTCACCCTCAGCAGTTCAGGCACCCCCGGCAGTATTTGCTCTGCACGAGGTACCCCATCTTTTCGTCTTTATCTGATAATCTGATTTCATGAAGCAGCTGAGTGCGACCGACGCGTCTCGCCGGTTCTCGGAGGTTCTGGACGACGTGGAGCGAGGCGGGGAGTCCTATGTCGTTGTTCGCCACGGTCGCGCCGTGGCGACCATCGGTCCCACGAGCGGCGGGACTGGGAAAGCGCTCAAGGAGGTGCTTCGCGCCAATCGGCCTGACGACGCCTGGGCGGGGGAGCTACGGGAGCTTCGCGAGGGCCTGGATCCTGTGGCGGACCCCTGGCGCGACTGATCCTCGATACGACGGTCTTGGTTGATGCCGAGCGCGGGGGTGATTCCCTGGCCGATGTGATCGACGACGGTGACGATGTCGCGGTTGCGGCGATCACCGTGGCGGAGTTGAAGGTTGGCGTTCAGTTGGCGAAAGGGCGCCGGCGGGACAAGCGCGAGCGCTTCGTCGTTGCGGTTCTCGACGCTGTCTCGATTGAGCCCTATGACCTCGAGGTAGCCGAGTCCCACGCTGTCCTGCTGGCGCACGCCAAGCGAGAAGGCATCCCTCGCGGCGCCCACGACCTCATCATCGCTGCGACGGCACGAGCCCGGGACCGACAGGTCGTGAGCCTCGACGAACGCGGTTTTGTCGAACTCCCCGGCGTCTCGTTTAGTGGGCGACAGAAGGCCTAGGCGTTCGAGGTCGGTCTCGACCCGCGCGACGGGCGCGGTACTGCTCAGGCAGGATCGTGGGCATGAGGTTCACGCGTGCGGAGTTGGAGGCGTTCCGCGGTCGCGAGGTCGACAATCTCGTGGGGCCGGGACTTAGGCTGCTGTTCGTCGGCATCAACCCGGGCCTGTGGACGGCCGCGGTCCGGACCCACTTCGCGCATCCCACCAATCGCTTCTACCCGGCGCTGGCTGCGGCCGGCATCACCGAGTACGAGGTCGATCGGGTCGCGGGGATGACCGATGCCGATCGGGCGCATCTCGTGGCGCGGGGCGTTGGGATCACCAACCTCGTGCGGCGGGCGACCGCGCGCGCCTCCGAGCTCTCGCGCGAGGAGCTGCACGAGGGTGGCGAGCGGCTGCTGCGGTTCGTTGCCGATCACCGACCCAAGGTCGTCGCGATCGCCGGCATCTCCGCCTACCGCGACGCGTTTGGTGAGCGCGGCGCGGCTTTGGGTCGGCAGCCGGACACGCTCGATAGCGCGATCCGCTGGTCCGACGCGGCGCTATGGGTGGTCCCCAATCCGAGCGGGCTTAACGCCCACGAGACCGTCGCGACGCTCGCCGCTGCCTACGCGGCGGCGGCCACCGAGGCCGGTGTCATCGTTCCGGCCGCGGTCAAGACGCCGGGAGGTAGGTGAGGAGGACCACTCCCGAGTCGAAGCGCTTCACGTAGTCGAGCTCCATCCGGACGGTTCCCCTGTCGCCGAGCACGTGGACGTTTCCTTCGCCCCAGACGAGCGGGTTCAGGTAGACCTCGTACTCGTCGATCAGGCCCTTCGCGGCGAGGGCGTACGCGAACTCGCCGCTCCCATGCATGAACAGGTCACCGTCGACCTCGTCCTTCAGCTTCGAGATCGAGTCCTCGAGGCGCCCTTCGAGCAGGGTCGCGTTCCACTCGAGATCGCCGGACAGGCTGTTGGACCCGACGTACTTCGCCATCGGGTTGACCATGTCCGCCCACTTGCCCGACTGGCTCGGCCAATATCCCGCCAGCCCCTCGTAGGTCTTTCTGCCCAGCACCAGCCCGCTGGATCTCGCCTGGCGCTCGAACGAGTAATCGCCGTGGTCACCGTCCGCCTGCACCCACTCGCCGACCGGGTCGATGACACCGTCGACGGTGGCCTGGGTGGTCGCGATCAGCTTTCCCATCTCGATTCTCCTTCGGTCACCGGGTTCCTTTTGAGTCCCCTTTACCCATGCGACGAACGAGGACACGCGGATTCGACGTTTAGTTAAGGCACCCCATGACGCTCGCCGGAGCCGCGCCAGCCGGGGCGAGGTACCCCATGGGGCGTCCCTTCACGTAGATCGTGGTGACCGCCGGCTTTCGACGTAGGTGGCCGCGGGCGATTTCCCGTGCCGCCGCAAGGATCTCCGATGGCCAACCTTGACCGTGAGGTGGCAGGGCGTTCCCCCGATAGCCCTTTTCCCGGACCATCTGCAGGAGGACCGGCCAGTGGCGCGCCGTGCTCATCGCGTCGACCGCTGCCCGCGCCGCGTCGACATCCCCAATGCGGGTCGCGGACAGCCAGCGCTGAAGCCAGTCGCAAGCGACTGCTCCCGTCACCGACTTCGCGAGCATGAAGCGATCCGTGAGGGCGCCTTCGCTCTGCAGGGCGGAGCTTGACGACACGGGTATCCCTCGGAAATGCAGGGTGGAGGTATCGAAGCCTGGCGGCACAGGTATGCCTTGGAGCATCTGCATGATCACTGTCGAGCGTGCCGCGGGACGAAGGACTTCTGGTGGCATCGCGGCGAGCCAGGCCTCGACGCCGACGGGTCGCAGCGAATGAAGTGCGGTCTTATATTCCTGCTTGGTGCCGAACGAGCCGTTGACCTCGATGAAGACGTTCCCCTGGGGCGAGAGGATCGTCGCGTAGTTCGGATGTTGTCCGGAGTAGGCGAAGGTGGTCGCCCTCTGGCCGAGCAGAGTCGAGGTCACCGGCGTGCTGACATGACAACAGGCATGACCGTTTTCGTGCAGCCTGTCGCGGTAGAAGCGAGCGGGATACCAGGTGAGGTTGAGCTGACGCCCGCCGGGGCCGTAGAGCGGATGCTCGTCGTTCTTGTAGATCAGTTCGCCTCTCTCGACTTCGAAGCTGCGGGCATGAACGAGCGACCAGCCGGGCGCGGTGATGAGCAGGCGCGGATTTGCTTCGGCCACCTTGACCGCGGCCGCAGCGAAGGTGGGGTGAGCGCCGTCCCTGACGGAATTGACGGAGCTGCCGGAGAGGACGATCAGCGCGGCGACCACCACAGTGCAGGCGAGACCGAGGCCGAGCGAGGCGCCGCGACGCCGCGAGAAAATCCCGCGGCGGTCTGCGCGGGTGTGGACGGTGCGCTCGCGGTCGCCGACCGCGAGCGGCTGTGAAGGAGACCCGCCTACTGCGATCGCCCGCTGCATGGCGCGCGAGAGCTCTGGCTCGGTGAGCGCCCTCTGCAGCTCCGTTGCGGAGTAGGGGTTGGCCGCTCGCATCCTGGCGAGCACTTGGTCGTTCCGGCTCTTGCGGGTCATTGAATCTCCTCGGCGGGGTTGGATACCGCGGTGCGGTCCTCTAGGGGTATGTGTCCGGCCGCTTCGAGTTGTTTCGCGAGCTTGCGGCGGGCGCGGTGCAGTCGCACCCGGAAGGCGCCCGGCGAGCAGCCGAAGACGCGAGCCGCGTCGCGTGTGTTGAGTCCGTCCCAGGCGACCAGGCGCAGGACCTCTCGCTCTGGCTCAGCGAGGAGAGCAAAGGCGGTCGAGAAGGCGTCGCGGCGATCGAGCGACTCGGCGGGATCGGAGGCCGCCGCGAGGGTGTCGGTTTCGCGCGCCAGGTATGCATCAAGCTTGTGGCGGCGATGGGTCGACCGATACTGGTTGGCGATTACGTGGCCGGCAATTGCATACAGCCAGGGCAGGGCGGGATCGGGAATGCGGTCGCGCCGGCGCCAGGCGACCGCGAAGGTATCCGCGACCACGTCCTCGGCAACCTCCCGGCCGGAGACACGCCGCATCGAGAAGGCGAGCACCTGCGCGTAGTGGTCGCGGAAGCAGCGCTCGAAGCGGTCGCGGTAGATGTCCGGGGCCGCGATCGGTTGGTCGTCGAGGGGAAGCATCTGAGGTAAATGTGCGGCCAGGCACGGTTGTTACATGCCGCTACGCTCGCATCGTGACGCCGGAGGAGCTAGCCAACCTCGCGCATCTGCGCCGCACCCGCGACTGATCGACCGGGAGTACGCGCGCACGATGCCGGCTCCCTAGCCTTGCGGGCATGAACCTCACTCTCTCCACCTGCTGGATCACCGTTGGCGGTGCCTCCCAGCCCGACGTAGCGATCGTCGAAGAGCCGAAAGACCAGCCGTGGGGCACGCGGGACTGCGCCGTGCGCGATCCGTCTGGCAACTTGGTCCGCATCGACCAGCCGCCTGCTGCGTAGAGCTGGTCAGAGCATGGCCGAGAAGACGACCAGAAAGTCGCCTGCGCCGCACGCTGCAGATAGTCATGAGCTGATTCGCGTGCACGGCGCGCGCGTGAACAACCTCAAGGACGTCAGCGTCGAGATCCCGAAGCGCCGGCTGACGGCCTTCACCGGTGTCTCCGGCTCGGGCAAGAGCTCGCTTGTGTTCGGCACGATCGCCGCCGAGTCGCAGCGGCTGATCAACGAGACCTACAGCGCCTTCGTGCAGGGCTTCATGCCGACGCTGGCCCGGCCCGAGGTCGACGTGCTCGACGGGCTGACGACCGCGATCACCGTCGACCAGGAGCGGATGGGTTCCGACCCCCGCTCCACGGTCGGCACGGTCACCGACGCCAATGCGATGCTGCGCATCCTCTTCAGCCGGCTCGGCAAGCCGCAGATCGGCTCACCCCAGGCGTTTTCCTTCAACGTCGCCTCGGTGGCGGCGTCCGGGATGCTCAAGAAAGGCGACGGGAAAGCCGAGCGGGTGAATTTCTCCCGCACCGGCGGCATGTGTCCGCGCTGCGAGGGACGGGGCGAGGTCACCGACTTCGACCTCTCCGCTCTCTACGACGACAGCAAGTCGCTCAACGAGGAAGCGTTGACGATCCCCGGCTACAGCATGAAGGGCTGGCAGGGGCGCATTCTGAGGGGCTGCGGCTTCTTCGACCCCGACAAGCCGATCAAGAAGTTCACTAAACGGGAACTGGGCGACCTGCTCCACAAGGAGCCGACCAAAATCAAGGTCGAGGGAATCAATCTGACGTATGCGGGTCTGATCCCGACGATCCAGAAGTCTTTCCTCGCCAAGGACCGGGAGGCGATGCAGCCGCACATCCGAGCGTTCGTCGACCAGGCGGTCATCTTCACCACCTGTCCAGAGTGCGACGGCACCCGGCTCAGCGAGGCGGCGCGGTCCTCGAAGATAAAGAAGAAGAACATCGCCGATCTCTGCGCGATGCAGATCAGCGACCTGGCTGAGTGGGTCTGCGGCCTCGAAGAGCCGTCGGTGGCGCCGCTGCTTGACGTGCTGGGGGAGACGCTCGACTCGTTTGTGGAGATCGGGCTCGGATACCTCTCGCTCGAGCGGCCCTCGGGCACGCTCTCGGGCGGCGAGGCGCAGCGGGTCAAGATGATCCGCCAGCTCGGGTCCTCGCTGACCGACGTCACCTACGTCTTTGACGAGCCGACTATCGGGCTGCACCCGCACGACATCCAGCGGATGAACAAGCTGCTGCTGCAATTGCGCGACAAGGGCAACACCGTGCTGGTCGTCGAGCACAAGCCCGAGGCGATCTCGATCGCCGACCACGTCGTCGACCTCGGCCCGCGCGCCGGCAGCGAGGGCGGCGAGGTGGTGTTCGAGGGCTCCTTCGAGGAACTGCGGGCCAGTGACACGCTGACCGGGCAGCACCTCGACGACCGCGCCTCGCTGAAGCCGTCGGTGCGGTCCTCTTCGGAGGCGCTGGAGGTGCGTGGTGCCGCTACCAACAACCTTCGGGACGTCGACGTCGACATCCCGCTCGGAATGCTGGTCGTCGTCACCGGGGTGGCGGGCTCGGGCAAGAGCTCGCTGATCGGCGGCTCGGTGTCGGGGCGGGACGGGGTGGTGACGGTCGACCAGGCCGCGATCCGAGGCTCGCGGCGGAGCAACCCGGCGACGTACACCAAGCTGCTCGACCCGATCCGCAAAGCGTTCGCGAGGGCCAACGGTGTGAAGCCGGGGCTGTTCAGCGCCAACTCCGAAGGAGCCTGCCCCAACTGCAACGGCGCCGGCGTCATCTACACCGACCTGGCGATGATGGCCGGCGTCGCCACCACCTGCGAGGAGTGCGACGGGAAGCGGTACCAGGCCGAGGTGCTCAAATACAAATTCGGCGGGGTGGACATCAGCGAGGTGCTGGCGATGCCGGTGACTGAGGCCGAGGAATTCTTCGGCGACAGCGAGGCAGGGATCCCGGCGGCTCACAAGATCCTGCAGCGGCTCGGCGAAGTCGGGCTCGGCTACCTGGGCATCGGTCAGCCGCTGACGACGCTGTCGGGCGGTGAGCGGCAGCGGCTCAAGCTGGCCACCCACATGGGCGAGAAAGGTGGCGTCTACGTCCTCGACGAGCCGACCACCGGCCTCCACCTCGCCGACGTCGAGCAGCTACTCGGTTTGTTGGACCGTCTGGTCGACTCCGGCAAGTCGGTGATCGTGATCGAGCACCACCAGGCGGTCATGGCGCACGCCGACTGGATCATCGACCTCGGTCCCGGCGCCGGCCACGACGGTGGCCAAGTCGTCTTCGAGGGCACACCAGCCGACCTCGTCGCCGCCCGCTCCACCCTTACCGGCGAGCACCTCGCGGACTACGTCGGCGCCTGACTCAGAGGTCGCGGCGTCCGAATGCCAGTGCGGCCAGGGCCAGCACGGCGGCAGACCACGCGATCGCCCACGGCCAGATCGTTGCGCTGACGTTGCTGGCGCCGCCGAAGGGCCCGAGCTGCACGATCACGCCGGTCGCGCCGGCGATATCGGAGGTCAGCGCATGGAGCCCGTTTTGGTAGAGCGCCTCGAACGGGACGATCCACGAGATGATCGAGCTTGCCGTCGTCAGTCCGTCGACGTTGAGCGCCTCGCCGATCTGGCCCAGGAGTCCGGCGGCGAGGCCCGTGGCGAAGACCATGAAGATCGCGATCCCGTTGGCGGTGGTCCCGAGCAGCGTCGAGCCGAGCAGTGAGATCGCCACCACGGTGATGACGCCGAGGGCCAGGCCGGCGGCGGGGACGACGAGCGACGCGGGGGTGAAATCGCCGGCGGCCTGGGTGATGAGTACGGCGACGAGGAAGACGATGACCACATAGGGGGCGCAGACGGCGGAGGCGGCGAGCAGCCGTCCGACGAGCAGCGTCGTGCGTCCCACCGGACGCACGACCAGCGGTTGCAGCAGGCCGCGCTCAGCGTCGCCGCGGACCGCGCCGAGCGTGAGGAAGACGGCCAGCACGACGCCGAGGAAGAGGGCGACGAACATCGCCAGGCCGAGCAGCGTCCCGCCCGCCAGCGCCCGTTCGTCGATCGGGACGAAACCCCCGGCGCTCGTCCCCTCGAGTGAGTTGAAAGCCTCGAAGGCAGCAAGCGCGTAGAGCCCGAGGAAGACCGCGGTCAAGATCGCGACGACGAGCAGGACGCGGCGGCGGACCGCCTCCCGCAGGGCGTGACCGGCGATGGTGATCGCGTCGCTCACCCGTCGCGCCCCACTACGGCGGCTAGATAGGCGTCCTCAAGCGTGCCGCTCACGACGCGGACGCCGTAGACCTCGGCGCCACCGGCGACGAGCTCGCGGACGATCCGCGGGACGTCCTCGCGGCGCGCGTCGGGCAGGCGGCGCACGCCATCGGAGGTCTCGACCTCGACACCGCCGGGCGCGGTCAGGTCCTCCGGCCGTCCCTCGGTCACGACCCGGCCGCCGTCGATGATGATGACCCGGTCGCAGACGAGCTCGATCTCGCTGAGCAGGTGCGAGTTCAGCAGCACGCCGACGCCTTGGTCGCGCAGCCCGACGAGCAGGTCGCGTACGGTGCGCCGGCCACCTGGGTCGAGCGCGCTCGTCGGCTCATCGAGCAGCACGAGCCGCGGGGTTCCGATCAGCGCTTGGGCGATGCCCAACCGCTGCTGCATGCCCTTGCTCATCGTCTCCACTCGGCGCCCGCCCTCGCCGCTGAGGCCAACCCGCGCCAGCAGCGCCTCGCGCTCGGCCGCCCCGCCCTCGGAGCGGGCCAGGCGCTGGTGCAGCGCGAGCACCTCTTCGGCGCGAGCCCAGCCGGGGAAGCGGAACAGCTCGGCGAGGTAGCCGGTTGATGCTCGTGCCGCTCGGCTGCCCGCCGTCGCGCCGGCGACGTGCGCCTCCCCGGCGGTTGGCCGGACCAGGCCGCAGGCGATCTTCACCAGCGTCGACTTGCCTGCCCCATTGGGACCGAGCAGGCCGACGAGCTCCCCCGCCGCGACCTCGAGAATCGACGGCGTCGAGCGCGGTCGTCTTGCCGTAGCGCTTCGAGAGGCCACGGGCAGAGAGGGCGGCGGTCATCCGCAGAGTCTTGCGATCACCGCCGATGTCTGGCCGCTCGATGTCGAAATCGGCGCACCTCGTTCGTCATACCTGTAAAAGCAAGTTCCAATGCTCTGAGACGGAGGTCGACAAATGGCAGCACGGATCGTTGTGACGGAGTTCGTTTCGCTCGACGGCGTGATGGAGGCGCCGGGAGGGGAGCCGGGCTTTAAGTACCCCGGTTGGACCTTTGAGTTCGAGCGCGGTGAGGATGGGAATCAGTTCAAGCTGGACGAGACGAGGCAGTCCGACGGGCTGCTGATTGGTCGGCGCACCTACGAAAGCTTTGCCGGGGCCTGGCCGCAGCGTGAGGGCGAGTTCGCCGACAAGTTCAACTCGATGCCGAAGTTCGTCGTCTCGACGACGCTTGGCGAGCCGGAGTGGAACAACACGACGGTCCTCGACGGCGATGACGCAACGGCCGAGGTGCGCGAGCTGAAGGAGACGTTCGACGGCGAGCTTCAGGTGCCGGGAAGCCACCGGCTAGTCCAGGAGCTGCTCGCGAGCGACCTGGTCGATCAGGTCAACCTGATGGTCTTTCCGGTGATCCTCGGAACCGGCAAGAAGGCCTTCGAGGAGCTGCCCGAGCGACTCAGCCTGCGGCTCAAAGAGTCGAAGGTCGTCGGCGAGGGAGTCGCCGTGATGATCTACGAGCGAGCTGCCTGAACGTCGCTCGGGTGCACATAGGCGGTTCGGTCGCGCTTAGGATCGCTCACCTATGAGACTTCGTGACATCTGGCGGGGACTGCTCGTGCTCCTGCTCGACGCCGTCACGCTGCTGCTGCTCTCGCAGGCGCTCTCGGGCTTTGTCCTCGACGGGGCGGCGACCGCGCTTGCCGCGGCCGCGATGATCGGTCTGCTCAACGCCCTGATCTGGCCGGCCCTCGCCCGCTTCGCGCTGCCGCTGACCGTCCTCACCCTGGGGGGCGCGGCGCTGGTGCTGAACGGCGTGCTCGTCACCTTCGCGATCGACGTCCTGCCGGGGGCGGAGATCGGCGGCGTCTTGGAGGGGACCGTGGTGACGATCGTGATGGCGGCGGTCACCTCGATCGTCTACGCGCTGCTGGCGATCGACGAGAACGAGTCCTGGTACCGCTACGTCGTGCGGCGGCAGGCGCGTCGACGTGAGCACGTCGTCGAGAGCGAGGTCCCGGGTGTCCTCTTCCTCGAGATCGACGGCCTTGCTCACGACGTTCTCCACCGCGCGCTCAGTGACGGCAGCGCCCCCAATCTCGCCGCCTGGCTGCGGAGCGGCTCGCACCACCTGCGGCAGTGGGAGACGGATTGGTCCTCGCAGACCGGCGCCTGCCAGGCCGGGCTGCTGCACGGCGACAACGACGACATGCCCGCCTTCCGCTGGTGGGAGAAGGACCGGGACAAAGCGATCGTCACCAACCATCCGCGCGACGCGGAAGAGATCGAGCGGCGGCACTCGAACGGTCGCGGTTTGCTGCACGCCGACGGCGCCAGCCGCGCCAACATCCTCTCCGGCGACGCGCCGCACTCGATGCTGACGATGAGCACGGCACTGCACCGCCGCCGCCCGATCGGCCGTGACTACGCCGCGTACTTCGCCCGTCCCTACGCCGTTGCTCGCACCTTCGTCCTCGTCCTCGCCGAGGTCGCCCGCGAGCGCCGCGCCGCCCGCGGTCAGGTTCGCGATGACGTCCGTCCCCGGATCGCCCGCAGCCGCTCTTACGCGCTCGTCAGGGCCTGGGGGACCGTGGTCCAGCGCGACCTTCAGGTGGCCGCGGTCGTCGGCGACGTCCTCGCTGGGCGTCCCGCCATCTACACGACCTTCCTCGCCTACGACGAGGTCGCCCACCACTCCGGGATCGAGCGCCACGACGCGCTTGCCGTGCTCCGCGACCTCGATCGGCAGATCGCCCGGATTGCCACCGCCTGCGCCGAGGCGCCGCGGCCCTACCGCCTCGTCGTGCTCTCCGACCACGGCCAGTCGCAGGGCGAAACCTTCCTCGATCGCTACGGAGAAACCCTCGAGGACCTGGTCCAGTCGGCTTGCGATGCGGGGAGCACGATCGCGGCCGAAGGGGGCGACGAGGACGCGCTCTCCTACATGAGTGCCGGCCTGACCGAGGTCGCGCGCGACGACACCGTCGCCGCGCGGACCGTGCGGGTCGCGACCCGGGGGCGCAGCGCCGACGGGGTCGTTGCGCTCGACCCAGACGATCGCCGCGAGATCGAGGAGACGCGCGGGGATGGGATCCCGGAGCTATCCGTGATGGCCTCCGGGTGCCTCGGCTTGATCAGCTTTCCGCGCGAGCCGGGGCGGGTTACCCTGGAGCGGTTGGAAACTCTTTATCCCCGCCTGCTCCCTGCGCTCCGTGACCACCCAGGGATTGGGTTCGTGCTCGTGCGCTCCGAGCACTCGGGGGCGATCGCGGTCGGCAGGGGCGGAACTAGGTTCCTCGACGAGGACCGGGTCGAGGGAGAGGACCCGCTGGCGCCCTTTGGTCCGCATGCCGCCGACCACCTGCGGCGCACCGACGGCTTTCCACACTGCGCCGACCTGATGCTCAACAGCACCTTCTGGCCGGAGTTCGGCGAGGTCGCCGCCTTCGAGGAGCTGGTCGGCTCGCACGGGGGCATGGGCGGGACCCAGAGCTTCCCGTTCGTGCTCCACCCGAGTGACCTGGCTTGGGCCGAGGACGACGTGGTCGGGGCTGAGCGCGTCCACCGGATCTTTTGCGCCTGGCTGGCTCAGCTGGGGCACTCCAGCTATGAGAGCGAGGTCGCCCCGCCGGGCGCAAGTACCCGCGTCTCCACCTGAGGCGCCAGGTCCCGCATCCAGGTTTCAAACTCGCGAGGCGGTGTCCGCAGGGGGTCGGGGCGAAGCCGCGCCAGGCCGAGCGGGTAGAGCGTCCCCCAGTGGATCGGGATCACGATCCTCGGCGATAACAGCGCCGCCGCCCGCGCGGCGCGCTCGGGATCGAGGTGTCCGGGGCCGATGCTCGGTCCCCAGCCCCAGATCGGCAGCAGCGCGAGGTCGAGCTCCGGCCCAAGCCCAGCCATCCCATCGAAGATGTCGGTGTCACCGGCGAAGTAGATCCTCCGATCGCGACCCGCCAGGAGAAACCCGACCGCCTCCGATTCGCGCTCGAACCGGCTCTCGCTCGGATGCCGCGCCTCCACGGCGGTGACGGTGACCGCACCGACCTGGCTGGATTCCCCCGGCGCCAGCTCCGAGACCGCGCTGAAGCCGTGCCGCTCGAGGAACTCCCGCGACCCAGGCGCTCCGATCACCGGCACGTCGCGACCGACCCGGCGCAGCGAGGGGAGGTCAGCGTGGTCGTGATGGAGGTGGGAGATCAGCACGGCGTCGAGGTCCTCCGTCACTCCGGGCGCTGGCCGCGCCCCATGGCGGCGCAGCGGCCCGACCCGCGTGCGCAACACGGGATCGGTGAGCAGCCGCGCCCCGTCGAGCTCGGCGAGGACGGTCGCGTGACCTACGTAGGTGACTCGGTCGGGCATCTCACACCGGCGTCGGCCGGCCGCGATGTCGGGAGCGCCGCGTATCGTCCGCGAGCGCGATGAGCGAGCGTCGAGCGATTCTCCGCGGCAAACTGCGGCGCCCTGGGCGCGAGGGCGTTGGCGACGAGGGCGAAGTCATCGAGATCGAGCCGAGCGAGCTGAGCGGGCTGTTCGCCGCGCCGCAGTGGCTACGCGACCTCGGCTTCTCCGCTTGGCTCCTGGTCGGAGCCGCGGCCGCGCTGATCGGCGCGATCTGGCTCCTCTCTCTTACGGAGACGATCGTGCTGCCGGTGATCGTGGCCGGGATCATCGCCTCTGTCACTGCTCCCCTCGTCGACTGGCTTCGCCGGCACGGGATCCCGCGGGGGATTGGCGCCGTGCTCGTCTTCCTCGCGATCATCGCAGTCGGCGTTGGCGTCGGGCTGCTCGTCCTGGCGGGGATCGCGAGCCAGGCGGACAGCCTCTCTGAGCGGCTGCGCGAAGGGGCGAGCGAGATCGAGTCCTGGGTCGGCGACCTCGGGGTGAGCTCGACCACCGCCGCGAACGCCAACGCTGACGCCAGCGCCTCGATCAGCTCCGGCTTCTCCGCCCTCACCCACGGCCTACTGGGCGGAGTCGACAAATTGGCCTCGCTGACCGTCTTCCTCTCCTTCACCGCCCTCAGCCTCTTCTTCCTGCTCAAGGACGCGCCGACGATCGGCGGCTTCGTCGAGCGCCACCTCGGCGTGCCGGTGCCGCTCGCCCGCTCGATTTTGGGCCGGGTGGCCGGCAGCATGCGGGGATATTTCCTCGGCGTGACCGTCGTCTCACTCTGGAGCTCGACGATCGTCGGGGCGGGAGCGCTGCTCCTCGGGGTCCCCCTGCCGGGAACGATCGCGGCGGTCACCTTCGTCGGCGGGTTCGTCCCCTACCTTGGCGCCTGGGCTGCCGGAGCCTTCGCAGTCCTCATCGCCCTCGGCGGCGCGGGTCCCGAGACCGCCTTGGCGATCGCGGTCGTCGTCCTACTCGCCAACGGCGTCCTCCAGCAGCTGGTCCAGCCGATCGCATACGGCGCGGCTCTCAAACTGCATCCGCTGGCCGTGCTGATCGCGACGATCGCCGGTGGCTGCCTCTTCGGCACCGTCGGACTGGTCCTGGCGGCGCCACTGCTCTCGGCCGCGGTGCGGATCTCGGCCGACATCAAAGAGGCCGAGGAAGAGACACAGGCTGTGGGCAGCGATCCCGCACCGGCGTAGCGCAAGGGAGACCCTCGCGCTGAGGATCGGATTTAGCTCGAAATTGCGGGCAAGGGGGCGAAAACAGTGGCGCCCAGACTTAGGGGTGTGTGAGTCAGCTCCGTTGGGGAAGGAGGGCGATTAGGTGCTACTTTCATGTACATGAGCGAGTCGGTAGGTATCGCGGAGCTGCGTCAGAACCTGAGCGTGTATTTACGGCGGGTAAGCCAAGGGGAGCGGCTGGTGGTGACCGACCGGAATCGGCCGGTGGCTGAGCTGGGACCCGCGCCGACCACGGGGCCAGACCTCGATCGGCTGATCGCCGAGGGGAGGGTTTCGCGTCCGGTGCGGCGGGGTCTACCGGAGCCGCTGGAGCTGACCGGCGATCCGGGGGCGTTGAGCCGTGCGCTCGACGAAATCCGTGGCGATCGCTGAGTTGTGACGGTTTTCTACGCGGACGCCTCGGCGTTGGTCAAGCTGATCCGCGAGGAGGCCGAGTCGGGGGTTTTGCGTGCTTATGTCGAGGGTGCGGACTTGGTCAGCAGCGAGCTGGTCCTGACCGAGATCCCGCGCGCGGTGCGTAGGGCGGTTGCGCAGAACCCCGAGCTTCCCGCTTGACCTCCTGCTGGAACGAGCCGGTGAGTTAATCGATGTGCTCGCCTTGCGGCCGCTTGACCGTGCTTTGCTTACCGGGGCAGGGGCACTCGCCGAGCCAGCGCTACGTGCTCTCGATGCGATCCATGTTGCCTCAGCTGTCGATCTCGATCCAATCGAGGCATTTGTGACCTACGACGAACGCCAGGCCGCCGCAGCCCGCCTTGCCGGCTTACGCACTATCTCTCCCGGGGTCTGACTGAGATGCCCGGCGAGGAGTGGACGAGCGACGAGGAGAAAGTCCAGCACTACCTCGGCCGCTCGGACGAGTTTCCGCATCGGCTGGAGGGGGAGGGCGTCCTGCTCGAGCATGTGCCTCGCGAAGCGCGTCGTGTTCTCGACCTCGGCACTGGGGACGGCCGCCTGCTCGCCTTGCTCCAAGTTGAGCGTCCGGAAATGGTTGGCGTTGGCCTCGACTTCTCCGAGCTGATGCTCGTCGGAAGCTCGCGAGCGCTTCGCCGGGGACGAGCGCGTCGAGCTGGTCGAGCACGACCTCGTGGAGCCGCTGCCGGCGCTGGGGCGTTTCGACGCGGTTGTCTCCTCGTTCGCGATCCACCACCTCGAGCACGAGCGCAAGCGCTCGCTCTACGGCGAGGTGTTCGACCTGCTCGAGCCCGGCGGGGTCTTCGCCAACTTCGAGCATGTGGCGTCGGCGAGCCATCGCCTGCACCTGGCGTTCTTCGCCGCGATCGACGAGCCGATCGAGAACGAGGATCCGTCGGACCGGCTGCTCGACGTCGAGACGCAGCTTGGTTGGCTGCGCGAGCTTGGCTTCGATGACGTCGACTGCTATTGGAAGTGGCTGGAGATGGCGCTTCTGATTGGCGTCAAGCCTGTCTGAGGCAAGCGCTGCCGGGTAGCTCTGTTTTAGCGGCCCTTCATATCTCGCCGCCAAAGTCAGGAAGCCAGTCAATGGAGCCTCACTCGAACCAGATGGAGAGGGTCGCTGCTGAACACCCTCGTCGCCGCCGACCTGCGGTTGCGCCCACTCTGTTTCTCTGCCTCTGTCTTGGCCTTCTCTTCACCGCTTCGGCCGGCGCGGCTCCGTTCTGTGAGGGGCAGCGGGCGACGATCTTCTCCAACGAGGCGGCGATTCACGGAACCAAGGGCCCCGACGTGATCGTCGGTGGCCGCGGTCCCAATGACATCTCGGGAGCCGGTGGCAACGACCTGATCTGCGCCGGCTCTGGTCGCGACACGATCCACGGCGATCGGGGTAATGACACGATCGACGGAAAGCGCGGCAACGACACTGTCCGCGGCGGTCGTGGCTCTGACGAAGTTGACGGCGGCAGCGATCGCGACAAGGTCATCGGCGATAGCGGCAACGACACCTTGTACGGGGGGCGCGGCAATCGCGATGACGTCGACGGCGGGCCGGGCGACGACGTGGCGGGTGGCGGCCCCGGCGCTTTTGACTCGCTCATGGGCGGCGTCGGCCGGGACCGCGTCGACGGTGGCGCCGGCAGCCACGACATCGCCTCCTACCGAGGGGCGGGCGGATCGGTCGCGGTCAATCTCGGCTCCGGGCTCGTGACCGGGGCTGAGGAAGAGCGCTTGACCGGCATCGAGGACGCCGTCGGCGGTTCGGGCGAGGACGTTCTGTTGGGCTCCGACACGACGTCCAACCGGCTGGACGGCGGACCAGGGGACGACCGCCTGCTCGGCGTATGGCGGAGTGACCAGGCCTATGGCGGTCCCGGCAGCGATCAATGTGTCGGCCCCTTCACGGTCGAGGATTCCTGTGGGCCGGCCGGCGGCCGCCGCGGAACCAAGATCGAGCTGTACGAGAGCATCGTCGGCTCCTCAAGCCTGGCCATCGCCGGTGACGATGACGTCGACGACGTGACCGTGGCGCGCGGAGAGCGCGGCTATGTCGTGCGCGGCGGGAGTGGCAATCCGGTGCTCCACAGCGCCCCCCGCTCCGGCGACTGTGCGTCCGCCGCGGGTTCGGTTTCCTGCGCTGGTCCGGTGACCTCGATCCTCGTCTCTTTGGGTGGCGGCAACGACAGGGTCACTGTCAGGGGCAGCGTCCCGGCCGAGGTTTCGGTCACGGTCGACGGCGGACCGGGACGTGACTGGGTGCGTGGTGGCCGCGGTGGCGACACGCTTTACGGCGGCGACGACGGGGACCCCGACACGATCGTCGGCGGTGGGGGGGACGATGTGCTCTTCGGCGTCAACATCCTCCACCCCCGCCGCAGCAGCGGCGCGGCGACGCTGGTCGGCGGCCCTGGCAACGACCTCATGGTCGGCGGCCAGCCCTGCGATGACCTCTTTCACGGTGGCCTTGGCGACAACGACAGCGCCTCCTTCGCCCGGGTGCGCAATGTCGGGATCGTCGTCAAGGCGGCGATTGGCGGCAGGGTTTTCGACCCCGAGGCCGCCGCCTGCGGCGCCAGCCGCATCGACGGCACGGTCGAGAAGATCGAGGGATCGACCGGCCCCGACATCCTGCTGGGCAGCCCTGGCTCCGACACGCTGCTCGGCCGCGGCGGGGCCGACCTGCTTGACGGCAGGGACGACTTGGATCGCTGCATCGGCGGTCGCGGCGGCGATCAGGATCGTCGCTGCGAGTACGCGCGGTAGGGGTACCACCATTCCTTGCGCTCGATCCGCGACTCCATGTGGACGTGCTTGGTCTCTTGGAACGCCTCCAGACCCTCGCGGCCGAGCTCACGGCCGAGCCCGGACTGCTTGAAGCCGCCGAAGGGGCCGGCGTCGTTGTCGGTAAGCGGGTCGTTGATCCAGACCGTGCCAGCGCGCAGCTCGCGCATGCAGCGCACCGCGTTTTCGAGGTCGCCGGTGTAGACGTTGGCGCCGAGCCCGAACTCAGTGCCGTTTGCCAGCTCGATCGCCTCGTCCAGGGAGCTGACCGGCACGATCGGGGCTACCGGACCGAAGGTCTCCTCGCGCAGCAGAGCGCTGTCGGGCGCCGCTCCGACCACCACAGCGGGGGAGAGAAAGTGTCCCTGCCCGGTCCCGCCGCGATCGCCGCCCGTGAGGATCTCGGCCCCGGCCGCGTTGGCCGCCTCGAGCTGGGCGACGACTTTGGCGCGCTGCGGGTCGGAGACCATCGGGCCGAGGTCGGTCGCTACCTCGAACGGGTCGCCGAGTACGAGGCTTCGCGTGTGCTCGACGAAGGCGCTGACGTACTCGTCGAAGACGTCCTCGACCACGTAGAAGCGCTCGGCCGAGGTGCAGACCTGGCCGGCGTTGAGGAAAGCCGCCCAGGCGCCGCCACGGGCGGCGACCTCGATCTGCGGGGCGACGTCGGCGCAGACGATGAAGGCGTCCTTGCCACCCATCTCCAGGTTCATCCGCGCCATCCGCTCGGTGCAGGCGGCGGCGATCTTCTTGCCGGTTGCGACCGATCCGGTGAAGGCGACGCAATCGACTCCAGGGTGGGAGGCGATCGCCGCTCCGACGCCTCCGGCACCTGCCAAGAGGTTGATCACACCAGCTGGCATGTGCTCGAAGGGCTCGGCCAGCATCAGGGTCGAGAGCGGCGTCAGCTCCGAGGGCTTGCAGACAACGCAGTTGCCCGCGGCCAGCGCCGGCGCCACCTTCCAGGCCAGCAGCAGCAGCGGGTAGTTCCAGGGCACGATGCAGCCGACGATGCCGAGCGGGTCCTTGACCACCATCGCCAGCTGGGTCGCCTCGATCGGTGGGATTACGCGGCCCGCGTGGTCGCGCCCGATCTCGGCGTAGTAGTCGAAAGCGGCGGCGGTCCACTCCAGCTCGTCGCGATTCTCGATCAGCGGCTTGCCGCCCTCGGCGGTCATCGTTCGCGCCAGTCCCTCGGCGCCGTCGCGCAGCCGCCGCGCCACCTCGTGTAGCAGCTCGCAGCGCTCGCCAGCGGGGGTTTGCGCCCACCCTGGCCAGGCCTCGCGAGCGGCTGTCACGGCCGCGTCGACCTGTTCGGGCGAGGCGGCTGGCACCTCGACGATCGTCTCGGTCGTGTACGGGTTCTCGACTGCGAGGAGAGCCCCGGTCCCGGGGACCGCCTCACCTCTGATCAGCAGCGTCGTCGTGTGGCCGCCGTCGAGGGACATCGGTGAGGCTCAGGCTACCCGGCGCGACCGCCCGACTGATCCGTTTGCTTCAATCGGATGACCAGAGAAAGGAGGTGGTCCTAACTTGATTCACATGCTTGAGGGGACTCTGGAGGTGCAGGGCCGCTAGGCGCCGCACTGGTTGGGCGCCCGGTGGAATCCACCCCGGGCACCGGCGAGCGTTGGATGGCGGGCGTTGTCCCACCCGCTAGCGGTTTCCGCGTCTCGTTTCCAAGCACCTGGCCAGGGCCGCCTTTGGGCGGTCCTGGCGCGTTTTAGGCGCAAATCTGGTTTTGCCCAAAATTTGGTATATCCGTCCGAATATTGGGTAGGATCTAAAGTCCAACTCATTAAACCAACCATCCGGGGCGGCACTGACGGTGGACGGTAGACGGACAAGAAGGGCTGGATCCGCATTTGGGCGACTTCGCTGCCACGCGGCAGCTTCGATAACTGCGGCGATCTTGATCGGTGCGGTGTGCGTCCCCACTGCCTCTGCCAGGCTGGTCGAAAAAGCGGTGGATACGGTCGGGTCGACGGTGAAATCGGTCCAGGCCGGCGCGAACAAATCGGTCCAGGCCGGCGCGAACGCCGTTCCTTTGCTGCCGAGCACGACTCCTCCGGCGAAGCCAACGACGCCGGCAGCGACGCCAGCGCCCCCGGCACCGATACCAGCGCGGCCGCCTCGGGCTCCGGCGGAGCTGCCAAGCAAGGAGTCGTCCTCGCCCCCGCCTCGAGGGGGTGCTGACTCGAGTGAGCCATCCGCCGTGGATCGGGTCGTCGATGCCGCGGAGAGCGCGGTCGACTCTGTGCCCAGTGTCGGTGGGGAAGCTGTTTCGGGACCGGTGTCCTCTGGGCGCAGCGACGAGGCTCCGGCTCCGGTATTCCAGAAGGGCTCGAAGGGCTCCTCGGGTGCCGATGCGGGCGCCGGCGATGCAAGCGCTCGCGGTAGAGGCAAGGCGTTCGGCCCTCCAGTGTCCGTCAGGGCAGCCGAGGTCGCCGCTCTGCAACGGTGGCTTGCCCGCGTCTGGCCCGCCGTGGCCCTCGGCGGCAACGGAGGCGGTGGGTTCGCGGCAGCCGAGGTCATCGCGGGAGAGCTGCTCCGCCCGGCGCTCGCCGCGGTCACCGGGTTGCTGCTTGCGAGTGCGCCCACCCTCCCGGCGAGTGCTGATCCGCCCCCCGCCGGTCGCCAGGGGGTAGCGGGCGCGTCAAAGTCCAGTCCTACGCTTGTCCCTGTTGCCGGCGACGGAGGGGGCGTCGTCTACCTGATCGGCATCGCCGGATTGCTGGCACTCCTGGCGTTCACGGTATGGCGGGAGTTCGACGTCGCGCTCAGGCCCTGGCAGCACCGGCACTGAGCAGGCTGCGGCCGCAGTCGGCGATCGAGTCCTCGCTCGGACGGGGCGACCAGCTGAGGTGGGTCTTCGCCTTCTCGCTCGATAGCTCGGTCTTCTTGCCGAGCTGGCCGGTGATCGAGCGGACGCTGGGATCGAAGAGGCCCATCGCCCGCACGACCAGGTTCGGCACCGAGCGCGTCGGCACCTTTGCCGCGTCCTCGCCGAGCCGCTCGCGCAGGATTGCGGCGACCTCGGCAAACCAGAGGAAGCGCTCGATCGCGATGAAGCGCTCGCCGCCGGCCTCGGGCGCCGTCATCGCCCTGATCTGCAGATCGGCGACGTCGCGGACGTCGACGAAGCTGAAGCCGATTCGCGGCACGCCGGGCATCCCGCCCAGCAGCCGTTCGATTGCCTGCAGCGAGAAGGAGCGTCCTTCGCTCAGCACCGGGCCGATGATCGCGCCGGGATTGACCGTGGCCAGCTTCTCTGTTGCGCTCCGCTCACCCATGAAGTCCCAGGCGGCGCGCTCGGCGATCGTCTTCGAGCGCGCGTATGGCGAGAGGTTGGGGTTGTCCGGGTCGCTCCAGTTCTGCTCGGTCAGCGGACCGGATGCCGGTTTGTCGCCCCCAGTGACTGCTGCTACAGAGGAAGTGACGACGATGCGCTGGACGCCGGCGTCGAGCGCGGCGGCGAGGACCCGCAGGGTCCCCTCGCGCGCCGGCACGATCAGCTCGTCAGGGTCCTTTGGCTGCTGCGGCGGAAAGGGGGAGGCGACGTGAAGGACGTAGTCGCAGCCCTCGACCGCCTGCGGCCAACCGGCATCGTCGTTGAGGTCGGCGGCGAGGACGGTGAGGCGATCGCCCACGTCCACCTCCGGCGCCAGCGCAGCGCGCACCCCTCCCTCGCGGGCAAGGTCGCGCACGGTCGTACGCACGCGGTAGCCGCGGCGCAGCAGCTCGACCAGGCACCAGCCGCCGAGGTAGCCCGAGCCACCGGTGACCAGAACGGTCTTCGTCTCCTCCTGGGAACCCTCCATTGGTACGGGGAGTATGAACGTGAGAGCATCCTCTGCGGGGATGAGCGACTTCCTGGTCAAGCGGAACGACGTGCGCGAGTGTCGCGTGGTCGAGTCCGCTCCGCCCGAGCTTCAGCCGGGACAGGCGCTCCTCCGTGTTGACACCTTCGGCCTCACCGCCAACAACGTCAGCTACGCGGTCTTCGGCGAGGCGATGAGCTACTGGGACTTCTTCCCGACCGAGGAGGAGGGCTGGGGCCGGGTGCCGATGTGGGGCTTCGCCGAGGTCGAGCGGAGCGAGGCAGAGGGCGTCGAGCCGGGGACCCGCCTGTTCGGCTACCTGCCGCCTTCCTCGCATCTGCTCGTCACCCCCGCTGACGCCAGCGAGGCCGGCTTCGTCGACGGCTCGCCCCACCGCGCCGAGCTGCCCTCGGCCTATCACCGTTACCTGGCGAGCGGGAGCGATCCGTTTTACCGGGCCGACAGCGAGGCGATCCAGATGCTGCTGCGCCCGCTCTTCTTCACTTCCTTCCTGATCGACGACCAGCTCGCCGACGAGGGCTTGGTCGCGCGCGGCCCAATCGTGATCGCCAGTGCTTCGAGCAAGACGGCGATCGCCGCCGCCTTCATGCTTGCCCAGCGCGACGGTGTCGAGCTGATCGGCCTCACCTCGCCGGGCAACATCGAGTTCGTCGAAGGCCTCGGGATCTACGGCCGCACCGTCAGCTACGACGCGATCGAGACCCTGGAGCGGGGTCCGGCGACCTTCGTCGACGTCGCCGGCGACGCGGCTGTGCGCCAGGCGGTCCACTCGCACTTCGACGACGAGCTCATCCACAGCATGGCGGTGGGGATGACTCATTGGGAGGGCCTCGACCCCGGGGGCGCCGAGCTGCCGGGGCCTAGGCCGACCTTCTTTTTCGCCCCGACCCGCGTCTCCAAGCGCTCTAAGGACTGGGGCCGCGCTGGCTTCCAGTCGCGCGTGGCCGACGCCTGGCACCCCTTCTGCACGTGGACCGGGGAGTGGCTGGAGGCGATCCCCGGCCAGGGCTTCGATGCGCTGCAGACCGCCTATCTCGACGTGCTCGAGGGCCGCGTCGACCCCAAGCACGCCCACGTGCTGACGCTCTAGCTGCTGGCGCCCTGGGGAGATGCGGCGAGCCAGCTGCGCTCCTTCGAGCGCATCACCGGCGTCGCCACGACGCTGCCGAGCCGGCGCTGCAGCGCTCGCCTGCGTGAGTCGTGCCCGGCGGGGAGCAGCATGGCGAGCTGGCGGTACTCGCGCGAGACCTGGCTCGAGCGGAAAACCGAGGCGATCGCGGTGAGCAGATCGCCGGGTGCGGCGACCGTCGTCCGCGCCAGCTCCTCTCCTTCGACCACGATCTGAAGCTCGGCCGGGTAACTGCGGGCGGGTGGCGGCTGCGGCGCCGCCTCCAGCGCGGTGGCGATCGCATCGGCAAGCTCAGTGCGGACCGTGCCGATATCGCGCGAGCGAGCCCGCGCTCGCCCCAAGCCCTCCTTGGCCACGACCAGTCGCGCTCCCCCCAGCTCACCTTCGTCGAGCTCCTCGAGCATCCAGCGATCGCCGCTTGCGACCAGCACCGGGATCTCCTCCGTAGCCAGACCTTGCGCGTAGACCTGGACCTCGTTCAGCGACTCGCCGTCGAGCAGCACCTCCATCTCCCAGATGAACGTGTGCGAGCAGAAGGCGCGCGGGTTTGGCGTGCTGGCGTGGTGACCGAGCATCACCACAGCGTCGAGCGGGCCGCCGTTGGCCTTGGTCATCGAGGGGTCGGCCTCGACCAGCGCCAGGTCGGCGATCGGGCGCACCTCGATCCCGGCCGGCATGCGGTCGCGTTCGATGTTGGTCCCGACCATGTGCCAGTCGCCGACCGAGATGCGCTCGGCGCCGCCGGCGCGCAGGGCCTCGATGACAGCCAGCACCTCGTCGGTCATCAGCCTGCGGCCGCGGGTGTAGGCCGAGGGGTGGGAGGGTAGGCAGTCACCGTACCCGTCGATGCCTGCGATTCCCTCCATATCGGCCGCGACCAGGATGTTCACCGGTCCAGCGTATCCGCGGAGATACCCTGCTCGCATCCAATCGATTCCCGACTCGCGAATGGAGGCCACGTGATCAGCAAGACCGACTTCATCGGGGTGCCCTCGCAGGATGCCGAGCGCTCCCGCAGCTTCTACGTCGAGACGCTCGGCCTGCGCGAGGACGAGAACTCGCGCTTCGAGTTCTGGGCCGGCGAGACCTGCTTCGGCATCTGGGAGCCGGAGAAATTCGGCATGAGCTTCGCGCCGCAGAAGAACGCCCACCCGGCGTTGCACGTCGACGACGTCGAGGCGGCGCGAAAGGAGCTGGAAGCGAAGGGGGTTGAGTTCTCCGGCGAGATCATGGACACCGGGGTCTGCCATATGGCCTTCTTCACCGACCCCGACGGCAACGACTTGATGCTGCACAGCCGCTACGCGCCCTACGAGTAGACCATGCCGAAACTGAGATTCGAGATTTCGATTTCGCTCGACGGCTACGCAGCCGGCCCGAATCAGAGCGAGGAGAACCCGCTCGGCGAAGGCGGCGAGGAGCTGCACGAGTGGGTCATCAAGCTCGCCGCCTGGCGGGAGTCGCACGGCTATGAGGGGGGAGAGGTGAACGCGAGCACGCCGCTGATGGAGGAATCGCAGAGCGGGGTTGGGGCCGTGATCATGGGTCGCAACATGTTCGGCGGCGGACCGGGGACCTGGGGCGAGGACCCGTGGCAGGGATGGTGGGGCGAGGAACCGCCGTTCCACATGCCGGTCTTCGTGCTCACCCACCACGAGCGCGAGCCGCTGACCCTGGGCGAGACCACCTTCACCTTCGTCACCGACGGGATCGAGTCGGCGCTGGCGCAGGCGCGGGAGGCGGCGGGTGAGGACGACGTCACGATCGGCGGTGGCGCCAACGTCGCTCAGCAGTACCTCTCCGCCGGCCTGATCGACCAGATGCAGCTCAACATCGCGCCGATTCTGCTCGGCGACGGCACGCGGCTGTTCGACGACGACGCCGGCGCGGGCCTCGACCTGGAGCCGATTCTCGTCGTCGATACGCCCGACGTCACCCACCTTCGCTACCGCGTCGGCTAGCCGCTCTGCAACCGGCGGCGATATGCGGGAGATCACACTGGCTGACCAGCCAGCATGCGACAATCGCCACCCGTGGCCGAGGGTTCGCCCGAACATCTCGATGTCCTGATCGTCGGCGCCGGCCTCTCCGGAGTCGGCGCCGCCTGGCATCTGCAGGACCGCTGTCCGGGCAAGAGCTACGCGATCTTCGAGGCGCGCGGCGACCTCGGCGGCACCTGGGACCTCTTCCGCTATCCGGGCATCCGCTCGGACTCCGACATGCACACGCTGGGCTATCGCTTCAAGCCGTGGACGGCGGCGAAGTCGATCACCGACGGCTCCTCGATCCTCGAGTACGTCCGCGAGACGGCGGCTGATCACGGCATCGAGGACAAGATCCGCCTCCATCACCGTGTGGTGGCCGCCAGCTGGTCGAGCGCTGACTCTCGGTGGACGGTCGAGGCCGAACGCACCGAGACCGGTGAGACCGTGCAGGTCACCTGCGACTTCCTCTGGACCTGCAGCGGCTACTACCGCTACGACCAGGGCTACACGCCGCAGTTCGAGGGATTCGATCGTTTCGGCGGCGAGGTCGTCCATCCCCAGCACTGGCCCGAGGATCTCGACTACGCGGGCAAGCGGGTGGTCGTGATCGGCAGCGGCGCCACCGCCGTCACGCTCGTCCCGGCGATGGCGGAGAAGGCCGCGCACGTGACGATGCTGCAGCGCTCGCCTACCTACATTGCATCGCTGCCGGCCGAGGACAGGATCGCCACGCGGCTGCGACGCTTCCTGCCCGATCGCGCCGTTTACTCGATCGTGCGCTGGAAAAACGTGCTGATGCAGACGGCCTTCTACCAGCTCAGCCGCCGCCGGCCGGAGGTGGTGAAGAGGTTCATCCGCAAAGGGGTCGAACGGGCGCTGCCGCCTGGCTACGACATCGATAAGCACTTCACGCCGCGCTACAACCCGTGGGATCAGCGCATGTGCCTGGTCCCCGACAGTGACCTCTTCGAGGCCATCTCCAGCGGCGAGGCCTCGGTCGTCACCGACCGGATCGCGCGCTTCACTGAGCGCGGAATCGAGCTCGAGTCCGGCGAGGAGCTGGAGGCCGACGTGATAGTCACCGCGACCGGGCTGAACCTGCTTTTCCTCGGCGGCCTGCAGTTGAGCGTTGACGGCGAGGGCGTCGATATCCCCAGCACGATGACCTACAAAGGCATGATGCTGAGCGGCGTTCCCAACTTCGCTTTCACCGTCGGCTACACCAACGCCTCCTGGACGCTGAAGGCGGACCTCACCTCCGAGTACGTCTGTCGCTTGCTGGACCACATGGACGCACACGGTTACCGGCGCTGTGCCCCCGAGGTCGACGCGAGTGTGACCGAGGAGCCGCTGCTCGACTTCACTTCAGGCTACGTGCTGCGCTCGCTCGACCAGTTCCCCAAACAGGGCTCGGTGGAGCCGTGGAAGCTGCGCCAGAACTACGTCTTCGACATCCGCACGATCAGGCGCGGGGCGATCGATGATGGCGCGATGCGCTTTGGCCACGGCGCGAGTGAGCCGCGCTCGGCCGAGAAGATCGCCGCCTGATTCGATTCTGCGGCAACGGGTAGCGGGGCCGCATGCAAATCAAGCTGCTGCTCCCAGTCCTGGCCCTCTGCCTCGCGATCGGCGTCGGTGTTGCCGGCTGCGGTGATGACGACGGCGACGACACCGGCTCGGCCACCGTCACCGAGACGACCGAAACCACGACCGAGGCTGGCGATGATTCGGCCTCTGGCGGCAGCGCTCCCGCCCCCAGCGGTGACGCGGCGCGGTCCGAAAAAGTCGAGATCGTCGACTTTGCCTACGACCCCGATCCGGTGACGATCGAGGAAGGCGGCAAGGTGATCTGGCAGAACGAGGACTCGGCGCCGCATACCGCGACCGCCGACGACGGCAGCTTCGACACCGGCACGCTGGAGGAAGGCAAGCTCAAGTCCGAGACCTTCAAGGAGGCGGGCACTTACTCCTACATCTGCTCGATCCACCCGGACATGACCGGCACGGTCGAAGTGGTGGCAGCCGGCTGACGCTTAGCCAGGGATGCGGCGTCGCGCATAGAATCGCGGCGTCGCGATGACCGATCTGACCGAGAAGCAGGCCGAGCTCTGCGAGCGCAGTGAGACCGACTACTCGGACCTGCGCGCGCTCTTCATCAACTGCACGTTGAAGCGCAGCCCCGAGGTCTCCAACACGCAGGGGCTGATCGACATCTCGATGGAGATCATGCGGCGTAACGGCGTCGCGGTCGAGTGCATCCGCGCCGTCGACCACGAGATCGCCACCGGCGTCTGGCCCGATATGACCGAGCACGGCTGGGAGCGCGACGAGTGGCCGCGGATCTTCGAGCAGGTGATGGCAGCCGACATCCTCGTGCTGGGCATGTCGATCTGGCTGGGGGAGAAGTCCTCGATCGCAACCCAGGTGATCGAGCGCCTCTACGGCAATTCGCACCTGCTCAACGACGCCGGCCAGTACGCCTACTACGGGCGGGTCGGCGGCTGCCTGGTGACCGGCAACGAGGACGGGGTTAAGCACTGCGCGATGAACGTCCTCTACTCGCTGCAGCACCTCGGCTACACGATCCCGCCCCAGGCTGACTCCGGCTGGATCGGTGAGGCAGGGCCGGGGCCGTCCTACCTCGATCAAGGCTCCGGTGGGCCGGAGAACGACTTCACCAACCGCAACACCACCTTCGCCGCCTGGAACATGCTGCACTTGGCGCGGATGCTGAAGGACGCCGGTGGCATTCCGGCGTACGGCAACCAGCGCCCCGAGTGGGATGCCGGTTGCCGCTTCGACTTCCCCAATCCAGAGCACCGGGCATAGCCGATTCGGCGCCGTGGGATGATCGGCTCGTGAGCAATTCGGTCACGATTCCCGCCCGCTTCAATGGGCCATTGGAGAGCGGCAACGGCGGCTACAGCGCTGGTGCGCTGGCGGCCTATCTCGACGGCGCCGCCGAGGTCAGCCTGCGGCGCCCGGTGCCGCTTGACACGGCGCTGATGGTGAGCCGCGAGGACGATGGCCGGGTGCTCGCCTTCGACGGTGAGGACCTGGTTGCGGAGGCTCGTCCGGCGTCCGACTTCGACCTTGAGGTTCCCGAGCCGGTCAGCGTTGAGGCGGCGCGGGCGGCGATCGCGGGATACCGGGGGAAGACCGATGGGCCCTTCAGCAATTGCTTTGTATGCAGCCGCACGCGTGAGGACACGCTGGGTGTCTTCGCCGGGCCGGTTGAGGGGAGGGAGCTCGTCGCCACGCCTTGGACTCCACCCGAGTGGGCGGATGACGGCTCGGGGTTTGTGCGGCCGGAGATCGTCTGGGCCGTACTCGATTGCCCCACTTACTTCGCTGCCTATATGGACTACCCCGAGCCGTTGCCGCCAGGGGTCCTGGCGCGCTTCACCGGTCGCCTCGACGCGCCGGTCGCGGTTGGCGAGGAGCACGTCGTGATCTCCTGGCCGATCGAAGCAGACGGCCGCAAGCATCACGCCGGCGTCGCGGTCGTATCCGCCGATGGCAAGGTGCTGGCTCGCGCCAGAGCGTTGCTGATCGAGCCCCGCCAGGGCTGAGAGAACTAGGTGGCGTTCGCCTCGAGCCGTTCGGCGAGGCGGTTCATGCCGAGCTTGCGGGCGGCTGCGGCGGCGCCATTCCAATCGGTGGCCTGATCGGACGGTCGCTTGACGCCGGCGTCGCGCAGCGTCGCGATGTCCTTGAAGGCGAGCAGTTCGTCGCGGGCATCGAGTAGGACCCCGCGCAGTTTCGGGCGCTGCTCGCGGATCGCGTTGTCGAGGATCGTCTCCAGGTTGCCGTGGCGACGCAGCAATTCCGCTGCCGTTTTCGGGCCGACGCCCTTGGCGCCTGGCAAACCGTCGGAGGGGTCGCCGCGCAGGGCGATGAAATCAGGCACCTGCTCGGGATCGACGCCGTAGCGCTCGCGCACGCCCGCCGCATCGACCTCTTCGGCGCCTTTCTTGCCGCCGGTTTTGACGTAGAGCACCGTGACCCCCTCGCCAGCGCACTGGTACATGTCGCGGTCGCCGGTCATCAGCAGCGCCTGCCCGCCCGCCTCCGCCTCGCGTTTGGCGTAGGTGCCGAGTAGGTCATCGGCCTCGAGGTCGTCACTGGTGGCGACAGTCCAGCCGAAGGCCGCGAAGAAGTCGCGGCAGGCGGCGAACTGCGGCGAGAGATCATCGGGCATAGCCGCCTCCCGCTCAGCGTGGTAAGCCGGGTAGAGCTCGGTCCGATACGAAGCTGCATCCGGCCCGAAACAGAGGACGACAGCACGCGGCTCGTGCGCTTCCACCTCCGCCAGGATCAAATTAGCCGTACCGAGCAGCGCGTTGACCGGCCTCCCGTCCGGCCCCTTGATCGAATCGGGCAGCGCATAGAAAGCGCGAAACAGCATCGATGGAGCATCGACAATGAGCAGGGGGTGGCTGATGGCCAGAGCCTATCCCGGTAGGGGTGGAGCGTCTTGTACTTTCTCCGCGGAAACGCTCGCGGACGACCGCAACGTGTCTTCGGAAAAAGTTAAGCGGAACCCCTGCCGGGATAGGCTCGTACGCACATGAGCTTCACCCAGCCAACCCCGCCACCCTTCGAGTACAGCGAGTGGAAACGCCGCCCGCATCTGGAGCGGATCAAGGTGCTGGCGCAAGACTGGGCGCTGAACGGGTTTGGCACCCCCGGCTTCGTCTACTTGCTCTACATCTTCAAGCTGATCGTCTATGCCGGCGGCGGGCTGCTGGTTATCTCAGCGACGACGGACGGGCTAGGCGGGCTGGGCAATCTCGGCGATTGGTGGACTGAACCGATCGTCTTCCAGAAGGCGGTGATCTGGACGATGCTCTGGGAGGTGCTCGGCCTCGGCGCCGGCTCGTTGCCGCTGACCTTGCGCTTCTCACCGATGATCGGCGGTGTCCTCTACTGGCTGCGCCCGGGCACGACGCGGCTGCCGCCCTGGCCTGAGCGGGTGCCGCTCACCCGCGGTACGCGGCGAACGTTGCTCGATGTCGCCCTCTACGCCGGACTGGTCGCCGCCGCGCTCAACTTGCTGCTGGCGGGCGGGATCGAGGCCTCCGGCGGGGCGGCGGGGCGCCTCGATCCGGTGGCCGTCGGCGTGCTGCTTGCTTTGCTTGGGCTGCTTGGGCTGCGCGACAAGGTCCCGTTCTTGGCGGCCCGCGCCGAGATCTACGGCAGCCTCGCGATCATCTTCCTCTTCCCGCTGACCAACATGATCGTCGCCGCCCAGCTCGTCTTCGTCTGCATCTGGTGGGGCGCGGCGTCCTCGAAGCTGAACCGCCACTTCCCCTTCGTGGTCACGGTGATGATCAGCAACACGCCCTGGAACCGCTGGCGGTCGGCAAAGCGGCGGCTGTACCGGGATCACCCGGAGGACCTGCGGCCGTCCTCGCTGGGGGCGCTCAGCGCACACATGGGCACGGTGATCGAGTTCACCCTGCCGTTGATCCTGCTCGTTTCACAGGGCGGCACGATCGGCACGATCGCCGTCGCCGGGATGGTGATCTTCCATCTCCACATCCTCTCCACCTTCCCGCTGGCGGTGCCGCTGGAGTGGAACGTTTTCATGATCTTCGGAGTGCTCTTCCTCTTCGGTCACTACGGCGACGTGCCGTTCTCGACCATCGACGATCCGCTGCTGCTGGCGATCCTCGCCGTGATCTGCGTCGGCCTGCCGGTGCTCGGCAACTTCCGCCCCGACCTCGTCTCCTTCCTGCCCGCGATGCGCTACTACGCCGGCAACTGGGCGACCAGCCAGTGGTTGTTCCGCAAGCAGGGAAACGCCGAGGCGAAGCTCGACCGGGAGATGACCAAGCCGGCAGCGATCGTCACCGAGCAGCTGTCGAAGTTCTATGACCCCGAGCTGATCGACGTGCTCGTCTACAAAGGCCTCGCCTTCCGCTCGATGCATTCGCACGGCCGCGCCCTCAACGGGCTCGTCCAGCGCGCCGTCGACGATGTCGAGGGCTACGAGGTGCGCGAGGGTGAGCTCGTCGCCGGCGTCGTGCTCGGCTACAACTTTGGCGACGGTCACTTCCACGACCAGCAGCTGCTCGCCGCAATCCAGGAGCACTGTCACTTCGAGCCTGGCGAGGTTCGCATCGTGGTGCTCGAGTCGCAGGCGGCCCATGTACAGCGCCAGCGCTACCGCATCTTCGATGCCGCGACCGGCCTGGTCGAGGAGGGCTGGGTGAACGTCGCCGACATGGCCGAGCGCCAGCCCTGGCTCGACGGGCACCCGTTCCCGGTCGAGGTAATCGGGGAGGCCGGTGGCGAGGCCAGTCGTGCCGTGACCCCGGCATGAGCGATGCGATCGTCGTCGGTGCCGGGCCGAATGGCCTGGCGGCTGCGGCGACGCTGGCGGTGCGCGGGGTGGGGGTGACCGTGCTCGAGGCCGCCGCGACGATCGGTGGCGGTGCTCGCAGCAGCGAGCTGACCGTTCCCGGCCTGGTGCACGACGACTGCTCGGCGACCCACCCGTTTGGGCCTGCCTCCGAGGCGCTGAACGCGCTCGACCTGGAGCGGTATGGCCTCGAGTGGGCCTGGCCGGAGGTCGACCTCGCCCACCCCTTCGACGACGGCGCTGCGGCCGCGATGCTGCGCTCGATCGACGAGACGGCAGCCGGGCTGGGGGACGCGGGCGCCGCCTGGAGGCGTCTCTTCGGCCCACCGGCCTCACGTTTTGACGTCCTCGGCGAGGACATCCTGCGGCCGTTGGCGCACCTGCCGCGGCACCCGATCCTGCTGGCGCGTTTCGGCCTGCGGGTGCTGCCGCCGGTCGCAACCCTCGCGCGTGCGCTGCCGACGCCGCAGGCGCGGGCGCTGTTCGCCGGCAACGCCGCCCACGCCTTTCGTCCCTTCTCGCGGCCGCTCAGCTCGGCCGTCGGCGTCGCCATCACCTGCGCCGCCCACAGCTACGGCTGGCCGGTCGCTCGTGGCGGCTCGCAGGCGATTGCCGACGCGCTCGCGGCCGTGGTGCGCGAGCACGGCGGCCGGATCGAGACCGGGCGGCGGGTGCGCTCGCTGGCGGAGCTGCCGCGGGCCGATGCGATCCTGCTCGACCTTGCCCCCGCGGCCGTCGCCGACATCGCTGGCGAGCGACTGCCGGCTCGGGTCGCTCGTGCTTACCGTCGCTACCGCCACGGCCCCGGCGCCTACAAGGTCGACCTCGCAGTCGAGGGCGGCGTGCCTTGGACCGCCGAGGCGCCGCGCCGCGCAGGCACCGTGCACGCGGTCGGGTCTTACGAGGAGCTCGCCGAGGCCGCCCGCCAGGTCCACCGCGGCCGCATGCCCACCCGCCCCTTTGTGCTGGTCGGCCAGCAGTACCTCGCCGATCCCTCGCGCTCGCGCGGCGACCTGCACCCGATCTGGGCCTATGCCCACGTTCCCAGCGGCTACGACGGCGACGCGACGGAGGCCGTGATCGATCAGATCGAACGCTTCGCGCCCGGTCTGCGCGAGCGGATCGTCGCCCGGCACGTTCGCTCCGCCGCCAATCTCGCCAGCTACAACGCCAACTACGTCGGCGGCGACATCATCACTGGCGCCAACACCGCCCTGCAGTCAGTCTTCCGGCCCCGCGTCACGCTCGACCCCTACGCAACCGGCATTCCGGGCGTCTTCATCTGCTCGGCGGCAACCCCACCCGCCGCCGGCGCCCACGGCCTCAACGGCTACAACGCCGCGCAGGCTGCGCTACGTCGGCTCTAACGGCCCGGGGCTCAGCCACCCGCAGGAAGGGGCCCGCGGTCGTAGTTCGAGAGCGGGATGTCCTTGTGCAGGCGGTAGGTCAGCGGCATCAGCCAGGCGATCAGGCGGAAACGGCGATCGCGGCGGGCGCGATACCTGGCGGCTAGGTGCTGGTACCGGCAGGCGACGCTCTCGTCGTATTCGCTCGGGTCGGTGGCGCCGCGAAAGAATGGATAGAGGTGGCCGATGAAATGGTCCATCGACCCCTGCCAGGCGATCTCGTAGGCCGACCCGGGCAATCGCGAGGCGAGGGTCTGGCGGTAGCAGGTCACCGCCGGCATCCCGCTGTCGGCGAACTGGCACTCCCCTGACCAGACGTCGGGATCGGGAGGTATCTCGTCGCTGACTACCCATGCGGTCTCGCGCCGAATTCGGTTCGTGGTCTCGGCATCGCCGATGAGGGCCGAGAACACCTCGAGGGAGTCCTCGAGCCAGTGCCGGAGGTGCTTTGCCGTGAGGTCGCGCCGGGGCAGCCGCCGGGTCAAGAGCTCGACCAGCCGGTTGAAGCCCTTCGGCGGGCGCGGGAACTCCTTGTAGAAGTCGGAGAGCAGGATGTCGACTGCGATGGGATCGGAGAACACCATCGGCGCGTTCCTTTGCGCGCCGCCATCGCCATTGGCCGGCTCTGGTTCTCGGGTATTGGATGTGGTCGCCATCGACTAGTGGGGGACGGTCAGGGAATGGATTGAGCGCCATCGTAGACCGACCGGCCGACCTTGTGCGAGGCAGTGGGGTCAGGCACTCGGCGCCGATGCCGCCGCCGCCTCCACGAGGGCCAGCAGCGCGGCATCCCGTTTCTCATCATCGTCCACACGAGAAGCGAATACCCCGGCGATGTGGAGATGATGCGTTTCGACGAACTTTTCGTGAAAGCCGGTTAGCGATTCGACCGCGCCGCCATGGATGCCGAGGTAGACCCGGGCGATGAAACCGGAGAGGATTGCGCCCACAGCCGCGAGCGCGCCCGTGACGATCTCCTGCGCGTCGGCCCCGTTCTGGACCAGCATGAACCCCGCTGCGATCACGGCGAGGCCCGAGAGGACGCAAAAGATGCCCAGCACGAAGGCCAGCCCACTCTGCTGGAGAGCCTGGTCGTAGTAGCGCTTCAGCTCGGCCTGGTGCTTGAGGAAGAGCAGGATCGGCGATTCCCCATGCTGGGCGCGGATCTCTTTCTCGAACTGGACCGTTCGAAGTTCCGCCTGCAGATCTCGCAGGCGAATTCGGCTGACGAGGAAGACGAGGATGGCGACGAGCTCGAGGTACCCCGCCACCGTCGCGAAGGTGAACCCGATATAGCCGAACAGCAGCCAGCGGGCGACGATCAGGGCGGGGAAAAGGCCAGTTACAAAGCCGAAAGATAGGTTCCGCGTCTGACCGAGGCGCCCGATCCGAACACGCAGGCTGCGCTCGTCGGTTTCGCCGCCCGGCCACAGCGGCCCACCGTCCCGGGGCTCCTCCTGTCCGCTCTCGTTCGTTGGTTCTCCCATGCGCCCTCCCGGCCGAACCGTCTCACTTGTTAACCATGAAAGTCAAGTAAGCAAAGCTTCCATATTGCGATATCGAATACTGATCGCACAGGCCGTTTGGCGCTGAAGCGGAACGCCGACGCCGAGGGGCCGGGACCGCGGGTCACGTAGATTTCGGCTCGATGAACGATTCGCTCGCAATGGACGGACGTGCCGCCAACGCCCTGCAGATCGAGAACTTGGCGAAGCGTTACCCGACCGGGGTCGAGGCGCTGCGCGGCGTCTCACTGCAGATTGCGCCCGGGGAGCTGTTCGGCTTGTTGGGCCCGAACGGGGCGGGCAAGTCGACCCTGATCCACTGCACGACTGGCTTGGCGCAGCCGACCGGCGGCGCGATCCAGGTCTTTGGTCATGACGCGATCAACGACTATGGGCCGGCCCGGCAGGCCGTCGGCCTGGCGCCGCAGGAGCCGAACCTCGACTGGTTCCTCACCGTCGAGGAGACGCTCGACTACCACGCCGGCTACT
Organism: uncultured Solirubrobacterales bacterium; assembly: GCA_963824215.1. GTDB lineage: Bacteria > Actinomycetota > Thermoleophilia > Solirubrobacterales > 70-9 > VRUE01. The sequence continues at coordinate 185,282 of CAWGOE010000003.1, forward strand.
TCGGCATGCCCAAGCGCGACCGGCGCGAGCGCACCAAGGAGCTGCTCGAGACCTTCTCGCTGACCGAGAAGGCCGACGAACGCACTCGCACCCTCTCTGGCGGGATGAAACGGCGGCTGATCCTGGCGCGGGCGATGATGCACCGGCCGCGCCTCCTGATCCTCGACGAGCCCACCGCCGGCGTCGACGTCGAGCTGCGGCTCGAGCTGTGGCACTACGTGCAGCGGATCAACCAGGAGGGGACGACGATCCTGCTCACCACGCACTACCTGGAGGAGGCCGAGCAGCTCTGCGACCGGATCGCCTTCATCAACGAGGGCAAAATCGTCGGCGAGGGGACGAGCGGCGAGCTCGCCGCCAAATATGGCGTCGCCAACCTCGAGGACGCCTATCTCAGCCTGGTCGGTCGCAAGGAGCTCTCGCGCTCGCACGCCGAGGTCACGCCCGCATGAGCGCCGCCCAGATTCGCTTCGCGACGCTCTGGCGGCGCGAGGTCAACCGCTTCATGAAGATCAAGAAACAGACGCTCGGCGCGCCGATGCTGGAAACCTTCCTTTACATCAGCGTCTTCGGCGCGGCGCTGGGCTCGCGCGTGGGCGAGCTGCACGGGATCGACTACGTCGTCTTCGTGATCCCCGGCCTGATCATGATGGCCTGGTCGATCAACGCCTTCTCCAACAACTCCTCCTCGATCCTGCAGCAGAAATTCCAGGGGGCGATTCAGGACCAGCTCTCCTCGCCAGCCTCTCCGCTTGAGCTGCTTCTGGCCTTCTCGCTCGGCGGCTTCATGCGCGGCCTGATCGTCGCGGTGCTGACCTTCTGCGCCGCCTCGCTACTGGTCGACCTGCCCGTCGACCACATCCTTGTCCTGATCCCCTCGCTGTTCCTGGTTGGCTTCTTCTTCTCACAGCTCGGGGTGCTGATCGGCGTCCGCGCCGAACAGTTCGACGACGTCGCCTTTGCCCAGACCTTCGTCCTGCAGCCGCTGATCTTCCTCGGCGGCGTCTTCTACTCGGCGAGCCTGCTCCCGGAGCCGTTCCAGACCCTGACCCACTTCAACCCGATCTTCTACATGATCAACCTGGTCCGCTACGGCTTTGTTGGCTTCAGCGAAGTCAGCATCGCGCTCTCGCTGTTGGCGCTGACCGCGGCGACTGCTGTGCTTTTCTTCGTCAATCTGCGACTCTTCTCGCAGGGGTACCGCTTGCGGGCCTAAATTCTTGCTTGAAAGGAGCTTTAGTGAAGTCAACTCGTCCACGCGCCGGTTCGGTGAGGATTGCGATCCTGACCGGCTTGGCCGCGCTCGTCGCGCTCAGCGCGTTCGCCTCGGTGGCCTCGGCGGCCACCATCTACATGAAAGCCGACAAAAAAGGCCTTCGGTTCGAGGCGCCAAAGACGGTCGTCAATGGGGAAACGCTGGAGATCGTCAACCAGTCGAATCCGAAAAAAGTCGGCCCGCACACCTTCTCGCTGGTGACCAAGGGGTCGCTGCCGAAGACGCCAAAAGCGCACCAGCTCTGCTTCACGCCAAAACACATCTGCAAAGCGATTGCCGCTTGGCACGGCGTCAAAGGCAACGGTCCGGTGAAAGTCAACCCGGCCGAGGCTGGACCCGAGGGTTGGAGCACGATGGGCAGCGTCACCACGAAGGGTGACTCCTGGTTCACGGGCGAAAAAGCCGGCACCTCGTTTGAGCAGTCGGTGAACGTGGACACCACGGCCGGCGCGTCGCGGATCTACTTCATCTGCGCGATCCACTCCGGCATGCAGGGCTCGATCAACGTCCTCCCGGGCGGCTAGAAACGGACGGGTCCCCGCAGTTCTCGCCTCGCCTGGGGCGCCGCGATTTCCTCGGCGCCCTGGGCGGTGGCGCGCTTGCCTTCCTGCTGCCGATCGATCTGCGCGGCAGGGGAGAGCAGCCGGCAACCGCTTCGGCGGAGCGGGCGAGCGCGCCTGCGCCATTTCGGGAGCGTTTGCCGATTCCCGAGGAGCTGCGCGGCGCCAACCTCCACATCCCGATGCGCGAGGCGGAGTTGCAGATCTTCCCCGGCGCCAAGACGCGCATGTGGACCTACGGCGGCAGCTTCCCGGGGCCGACGGTGCGCCGGCCGGCCGGGCAGCGGACCAAGGTCACCTTCGAGCACCAGCTGCCCCGTGCGGCTGGCGAGCTGACCGTCCACCTACACGGCGGCCACAACCGCAGTGAGTTCGACGGCCAGCCGGGCGGGCTGACGAAGTCGCACCCACGCTCCTTCTACTGCGAGATCCCGCGCGGGCTGTCACCGCGCCTCTCGGGTAACGACCAGCTGATCGAGCCGGGCGGGCGCAAGACCTACGTCTTCGACCTAACCGAGGACGGCAGGCCCGAACGCGCCGCGTTCCAGTGGTACCACGACCACCGCCTCGACCACACCGCCCGCAACGTCTGGCGCGGCCTCGCCGGGATGTGGATCGTCGACGACGGGCTCGACAGCTCGCTGCCGCTGCCGAGCGGCGAGCGCGACATCCCGCTGATGGTCGCCGACCGCTCCTTCGACCGCGACAACCAGCTGAACGACCCCTTCAGTGGCCGCCGGCCCCCAAACGACGGCGTGGTCGGGGCTCGCGTCCTGGTCAACGGCGCCTACATGCCCCACCACCGCGTGACCGCGCGGCGCTACCGGTTGCGCCTGCTCAACGTCTCCCACTTCCGCCCCTACAACTTCCACCTCTCCAACGGCGCCCCGCTGATCCAGATCGGTACCGATAGCGGCTTGATGCCGCGGCCAGTGCGCCGCCAGCAGATTCTGCTCGGCCCTGGCGAGCGGGCCGACGTGATCGTCGACTTCGCTGGCGCCGGCGGGCAGTCGGTCGAGCTACGCAGCGGGCCGCGCCAGGGCGAGCGCGCGGGGGCGGGGTCGAAGCCCTACGTCGGCGCGCTGATGCAGTTTCGGGTCGCTTCGGGCCGCGTCCCGGACCGCACCCGGGTGCCGCGCTCGCTGCGGCCGCTGCCGGCGTGGACCAAGCACGTCTCACGCGCGCCGGATCGCACCTGGACGATCTCGATCGGCGGCCTCTTTAAGCCGACCTGGTTGATCAACGGCCGCACCTTCAATCCCGCCCGCTCGGAGGCGTTCCCGGTGCTTGGGACTACCGAGACCTGGGAGATCGTCAACCGCACCGGCGTCGCCCACCTGATGCATATGCACCACACCGACTGGTACCTGCTTGCCCGCGACGGCAAGCGGCCGCCGCCCTGGGAAGACTGCCTCAAGGAGACCTTCTTTCTCTTCCCCGGTGAACGGATCCTCGTCGCCGGCCACTTCGCCGACCACCCCGGCAAGTTCGCGATCCACTGCCACATGCTCGACCACGAGGATCACGGCCTGATGAGCCAATTCGAAGTCGTCTGACGCGTCAGCCGTCGCCCAGGTTGTCGCTGACCCATTTGAGGTAGCCCTCGCTGCCGGCGACGATCGGTGTCGCAACGATCTCCGGCACCTCGTAGGAGTGCAGCTCACGGATCGCCGCCTCCAGCTCGTCGTAGCGCGATGCCTCGGTCTTCGCCAGGCAGAGCCACTCCTGGGCGGTCTCGACCTCGCCCTGCCAGCGGAAGCGGCTGGAGATTGGGCCGACCACCTGCACGCAGGCGGCGAGGCGGCGCTCGACCAGCGCCGCCGAGATCCGCTCAGCCTCCTCCTCAGACCCAGCAGTAGTCAGAACCTGGAGGTAGTCCGTCACCCTGGGTCGGCGACCAGGGCTTTGCCGTCGTCCTCGGGCATGACGAGGATCGCGCCCTCGCCGGTCACGTAGGCCTCCTCGCCGTGGTAGACGACGTCCATACCGATCGCCTCATCGTGCTCGCTCGCCCGCAGCGGCATTACCGCGCCGACCAGTTTCAGCAGGATGAAGGTGACGATGAAGGCGTAGGCCGGCGTCACGACTGCAGCCAGAGCCTGCGACCAGAACTGGCCGGCGTCGCCGTAGAAGAGGCCGTCGGCAACCCCGTTCCAGCCGATCTGGGCGACCAGGCCTAGGAAAAGGATGCCGGTGAAGCCGGCGACGCCGTGGGCCGCGAGCACGTCGAGCGTCTCGTCGACTCGCGTCCGCGGCCGCCAGACGATCATCGCGTAGCAGGGCAGGGCGCCGAGGAAGCCGAGCACCATCGCCCAGCCGGGACTTATGAAGCCACCGGCAGGGGTGATCAGCACGCAGCCGACGATGATCGCGGTGGCAGCGCCGATCGCGGTCACCTTGCGGCCGCGGATTAAGTCGAGCACGAACCACGTGATTAGTGCGCAGGCGGGCGTCAATAGCGTGTTGACGAAGGCGAGCACGCTGGCGTTGCCGGTGCCGAGGCCGCTGCCGCCGTTGAAGCCGAACCAGCCGAACCAGAGCAGACCGGCGCCGACCAGCACGTAGACGGCATTGTGGGGGAGGAGCGCCTGGCGACCGTAGTCCTTGCGGGCGCCAACTACCAGAGCCGCCGCCAGAGCGGAGAAGCCGGAGCCCATCTCGACCGGGATGCCGCCGGCGAAGTCGAGCGCGCCCTGCTCGGCGAGCCAGCCGCCGCCGAAGGCCCAGTGGGCGAGCACGGCGTAGACCAGAATCGACCAGAGCGCGGCGAAGACCATAAAGGCGCCGAAGCGCATCCGCTCGACCACTGCACCGGAGATCAGCGCCACGGTGATGATGCAGAAGGTCCCCTGGAAAGCCATGAAGACGAGGTGGGGGATCGTGCCTTCGCCGCGGGGCTCGAAGCCGACGCCGCTGAGACCGACGTGGCCGAGGCCACCGATCAGGGCACCTTCGCCATCGAAGGCGAGTGAGTAGCCGAGCAGCGCCCAGCTGACGCCGGCGATCCCGATTGCGGCGATGCACATCATGAACGTGTTGAGCGTGTTCTTGGCCCGAACCAGGCCGGCATAGAAGAGGCCGAGGGCGATCGTCATCATCAGGACGAGCGCCGTTGCGGCGAGCATCCAAGCGGTGTCGCCGGTGTCGACTTGGGCGAGGGGGAGGACCGCGGTCAGGGCGCTCATCGCTTTGCCACCGGGGTGACGGCGGCCTCCGCGGACTCGCCGGTTCTGATCCGCACCGCCTGCTCGAGCGGCACGACGAAGATCTTGCCGTCGCCGACCTCGCCGGTGCGCGCGCCGTCGCAGAGTGCGTCGACCGTCGGCTGCACGAACTCATCGGAGACGGCGACCTCGAAGCGGACCTTCTCGGAGAGCCCCATCTGCACAGTCGTGCCGCGGTAGGTCTCGACTCGGTCGAGCTCGCCGCCGTGGCCCTGCACGCGGCTCATTGAAACCCCGCGCACCTCCGCACGGTAGAGCGCTTCCAGTACGTCGTTGGCCTTCTCAGGCCGGACGATCCCGATCACCAGCTTCAAGGCGCCTCTCCTCTCGGTTTCCCACGCTAGAGCGGGGCGAGCCTAACCGATTGAATTAAGCCGTGCGCTTCCCGGCGACCTCTTCCGGCGTCGCCGATTCGGCTAGCTGGACGAGCTTCGGTGCACTTCGGTGGCGGTCGCCTGGGCGCGCGGGCGGACGATGATCTCGTCGATGTTGACGTGGGACGGTTGGGTGACAGCCCAGCGGATGCACTCGGCGACGTCCTCGGCGCGCAACGGCTCCATACCCTCATAGACACGGCGGGCTGCCTCCTCGTCACCGCCAAAGCGGACCAGCGAGAACTCGGTCTCGACCATGCCCGGTGCGATCTCAGTGACCCGCACTGGCTGCCCCAGCAGCTCCAGCCGCAGGTTGCGCAGCAGCGAACGCTGGGCGTGCTTGGCGGCGATGTAGCCGGCCCCACCACGGTAGGCCTCGAAGCCGGCGATGCTCGTGACCGCGACGAGGTGGCCATCGTCCGACTCGACCAGCCGCGGCAGCAGCGCCCGCGTCATCCGCATCGTGCCCAGCACGTTGGACTCGTACATCGTCCGCCACTGCTCTTCGTCGGCCTCAGCGATCGGACCCAGCCCGAGCGCGCCGCCGGCGTTGTTGACCAGCACGTCGCAGCGCGGCACGCGGGCGGCGAAGTCCTCGACTGAGCCGGGGTCGGTCACATCGAGGGCAAAAGCCTCGCCGCCTACTTCGGCGGCTATTTGCTCGACCCGCTCGGCTCGCCGCGCCCCGAGCACCACCTGGAAGCCATCGCTGGCGAGGGCCTGGGCAGCTGCCGCGCCAATCCCGCTGGAAGCCCCGGTGATCACCGCAGTTTGCGTCATCGCGCGAGCGTACTAGCGGGCATGGGGGAAGAGTCTCGGCGCCCGCTCCCTTGAGTAGACATGAAGACGCCCTACGTATATGCCATAGTTATGCCATGCGAACCACCCTCGACTTGGACGATCGCCTGATGGAGGCTCTGCTGGCACGTCATCCCGGCGTGAGCAAGACCAAGGCCGTCGAGGCGGCGATCGAGGATCACCTGCGGCGCGGGGCAGTGGATTGGCTGCTTGCGCACGCCGGGAAGCTCGATATCGAAGATGTCTCCAAGGAGATGCGGGCGATCGATCGGCGGATCTGAGTGGTCCTTCCCGATACCTCTGTCTGGGTCGATTACTCACGTCGCGGGGCAGGGGGAGAAGCAGCGGCGATGCGAGAGCTTTTGGACCATGGCGAGGTAGCCGTCTGTGGGCCGGTCGCCGCAGAGCTCCTGGTCGGTGCTGCGGTCGAAAGCGAGCTGGCGGAGCGGATGCGGGAGATGCTTCTGTCTCTGCCCTGGGCCGAGCTGGACGCCTCGGGCTGGTGTGAAGTCGGCGAAGTCGCCAGCCGCCTGCGTCACGATGGACAGTCGCTTCCTTTGACCGATCTTGCGATAGCCGTTATCGCTCTGCGCGCCGGTCACCGGCTCTGGAGCTTCGATGCCGATTTTGATCGGATCGTCCCGGTCCTGGGTGGGCCCGAGCTGTACCGGCCGAGCTGACTGCCTACTCGCCGATCAGCTCGATGCGATAGCCGTCGGGGTCGCGGACGAAGGCGATGCGGTGGCCCTCGGTGCGGCCGCCGGGGCGGTAGGGAGGCTTCTCTGGCTCGATTCCCTGCTCGGCAAGGCCCGCCAGCGTCCCGTCGAGGTCCTCGACGAGGAGGGCAATGTGGTTGTAGCCGGTGCCGTGGTCGTACTCGGTAACGCCGTGGTTGTAGGTCAGCTCTACGCGGGGTATCTCTTCGCCCGGCATGCCCATGAAGACGTTGATCGCCTCGTCGCCGATCGGCATCCGCCGCACCTCCTCGAAGCCGAGCTTTTCGTAGAAGGCGACCGAGCGCTCGATGTCGCCGATCCGGTAGCAGGTGTGAAGGAAGGTCGGCATGCGATCTTCTCCGCAGGGTACTGTCTCAGCGATGAGCGAGACGCGGGTCAAGACCGCGACGGTCCACGGCCACTCGGTCTCTTATCTGGAGGCTGGCGAGGGGCCGGTGCTGCTGCTCGTCCACGGCATCGCCGGGACCTGCGAGCACTGGCGCGAGGTCGTCGAGCCGCTCGCCCGCCACCACACCGTGATCGCGCCAGACTTCCCCGGCCACGGTGCCTCTGAGGTCGCCGCGGGCGACTACTCGATCGGGGCGCTTGCCAGTGGGCTGCGCGACCTACTGTTGGCGCTTGGGCACGAGCGCGCCAGCCTCGTCGGCCACTCGCTCGGAGGCGGCGTCGCGATGCAGCTCGCCTACCAGCACCCGGAGATGATCGAACGCCTGGTGCTGGTCTCCAGCGGCGGGCTGGGTCCGGAGGTGAGCCCGGTTCTGCGCGCCGCTGCGCTTCCCGGCGCCGATCTCTTCATCTCCGTCACCGCCGGCGCCGGGCAGCGCGTCGGCGCGGTCGTGGGGCGTGGCCTGGCGGCGATCGGGCTGCGGCCCAACGCTGACGTCGCCGAGGTTGCGCGCGCCTATGCCTCGCTCGAGGACCCCACACGCCGCGCTGCATTTCTCGACACGCTGCGCGCCGTGGTCGGCACGCGTGGGCAACGCGTCGCCGCTGGCGATCGGCTCTATCTGGCCGAGTCGGTTCCGCTGCTGCTGATTTGGGGCGCGCGCGACTCGATCATCCCGGCCCGTCACGGCGAGGAAGCGCACCGGCTGATTCCCGGCAGCCAACTCGAGGTCTTCGATGACGTTGGGCACATGCCGCAGCTGGAGGCCCCGGGCCGCTTCATCGCGGTGCTCGAACGCTTCCTGCGCGAGACCGAGCCCGCTGACTTCGACCAAGCGCAGTGGCGGGCGAGAATCCGCGCTGCCGCCTGAAGCGCCCCGCCGCCATCACGCACGCGAAATTGCGCTTGCCAGAGCGGATCGAGCCGACAGAGCCAGCTCAATAGAATTTTCCGGATGACGCCTCGGGAACGACGGCTGCGCCGTAGGACTCACCGTGCCAGCTGGAAGAAGAAGATCCTCATCCCGCTTGGGGCGGCTGCCATTGCCTTGGCGATCGCCGGCACGGTGGCGGCCAGCTGGGCGATCGATGTCTACAACTCGGCGCCGCCGCTGGCCAGCCTCAAGCCCGTGCAGAAGGGCCGCTCCTCGGCGATATATGCGGCTGACGGCAGCTTGATCGGCTTCATCCGCGCCAGCAGCATCCGCCAGCCGGTTCGCTCCAGCCAGCTTCCGCAGAACCTCAAATACGCCACGGTGGCGATCGAGGATCGCAACTTCTTTGAGCACGGCGCTATTGACCCAGCCGGCATCGCCCGCGCCGCCTGGAAGAACCTGTTGGCCGGCGGCAAGCCGGTACAGGGCGCTTCGACGATCACCCAGCAGCTCGTACGCAACCTCTACATCCGCAACCCCGAACCGACGATCGAGCGAAAGCTGGTCGAAGCTCACCTCGCCTACGAGCAGGAGGAAAAACACTCGAAGAAGCGGATCCTGACCGAATACCTCAACACCGCCCCGTACGGAACGGTCGAAGGGGAGACGGCGGTTGGGGCCGAGGCGGCGGCGCAGACCTACTACGGCAAGCCGGCCAAGGAGCTCGACCTGACCGAGGCGGCGATGATCGCCGGCCTGCCGCAGGCGCCCTCCGAATACAACCCGCTGCTCGACCCGCGCGCTGCGCTGGAGCGCCGCAACCAAGTGCTGTCGGCGATGGAGGAGCAGGGCTACATCACGTCCTCCGAATACGGCAAAGCGATCAAGGAGGGCCTCGACCTGAGCCCAGGCCACAAGTACCGGGTGATCCGCGACCGCTTCCTCTTCGACCTCGTCCAGCAGGAGCTGATCGACAAATACGGCCTCAACACGGTCCGCTACGGCGGCCTCAAGGCCTACACGACGATCGATCCCGAGCTGCAGGAACGGGCGCAGGAAGCAGTCGACTACTGCGGCGTCTGTTATCCGGGAGGCGGTCCAGCGGCCGGACTCGCCTCGGTCGATCCCGCCAACGGGGAGATCGTCGCCCTTGCCTCGACCGAAGGCTCCGAAGACGAAAGCGAATTCAACTACGCCTGGCAGGCGCACCGCCAGCCCGGCTCCTCGTTCAAGACCTTCGTCCTCGCCGAGGCGATCGAGCAGGGGATCGACCCCGACACCACCTACTACGACGGCACTTCGCCGAAGACCCTGGACCTGCCGGGGGCCGGGCCCGCCTGGGTCGTCAACAACGCCGAGCCCAGCGGCGGCACGATGTCGCTCGCCTCGGCGACCTGGCACTCGACCAACGTCGTCTTCGCCCAGCTGGACCTCGACGTCGGCCCTGAGAATGTGACCCAGATGGCGCGACAGATGGGGATCGAGGCGCCGTTGGAATCGGTACCGGCCGAGGCGCTCGGCGGCCTTGCGGTCGGCGTCACGCCGCTGGAAATGGCGAGCGCCTACGCGACGCTAGCCAGCGGCGGCGTCCACCACGAGCCGACCGCGCTCGCCCGGGTCGAGTTCCCTAGCGGCGAAGTCGACGAACCCGACCCCGACGCCGGCGAGCGCGTGCTCAGCGAGGGAGAGGCCTACGAAGTGACGAGGCTGCTCGAGGGCGTGATCACGCAGGGCACCGGCGCCGGCTACACCTCGATCGGTTGTCAGGCGGCGGGCAAGACCGGCACCTCGGAGGAGCTCTCCGACGCCTGGTTCGCGGGCTACACGCCGCTCTATTCGACCGCGGTCTGGGTCGGCCACCCGGCCTCGCGCGAAGCGACCGGCTACGGCGGGCCGACCGCTGGACCGATCTGGCGCTCCTTCATGGAAGCCGCGAACAGCGAATGCGCCGAATTCGAGGTTCCGGCCGGCCTGCCTGAGCTAGAGGGCTTCGACAGCGACCAGACGACCGGCTCGGCGGGCTCTTACAGCGAAGGCGAAGAAGACTACGAAGGCGAAGAAGCGGAAACCGAAGAGCCGTCTGAGAAAGAGAAGGGCGGCGGTGATTCCGAAGCTGGGGAGGCAACGCCGGAAGCCGAACCGGCGCCTGAAGCTGCTCCGGCGCCTGCACCAGCGCCTGCAGCGCCCGGCGGCGGAGTTTCGGCCGGCGGCGTCGCCGCTGGGTGAGTAGGCGCCTCCGACCGGGTCATGATGCGCCGGTGAGCGATGCCGACGAGCAGGCCCTGATTCGCCGCTTTCGCACGGCACGTCGCGACCCAGATCTCGCCGTGCTCGAGGGGTTCCATGCGCTCAAGCACGCGCTGCGCTTTGGCGGCGACGTTCTGGAGGCAGTCGCATCCGATCCGCAGCAGCTGCGTGACCTAGCTGCCGAGCTGGCGCCGGACCTCGGCGACTCGCTCGCCGAGCGCACCACCCCGGTTGGCGCTGAGGTGATCGCCGAGCTGGTGCCACAGGCGCCGCGCACCGGCGTCGTCGCGATTGCGCGGCGGCCGCGGGTGGACCTGGCGACGGTGCTCGAAGGGCAGCGGTCCGAGCCCCTAGTCCTGCTCGAGGACCCAAGGACGATGGGGAACATGGGGGCCTGCGTGCGGGTCGCTGCCGCCGCCGATGCTGCGGGCGTCCTCACTACTGGCCCCAACGATCCCTGGCACCCTGACGCCCTGCGCGGCGCCGCGGGCCTCCATTTCGCCCTGCCGGTGATCGGCGTCGAGGAGCTTCCCGCGAGCGACCGGCCGATCGTCGCGATCGATCCCGGCGGCGAGGACCTACGCCCTGCCGAGCTGCCGCCGCGAGCAATCCTCGCTTTTGGCACCGAGCGCTACGGCCTCAGCGCTGACTTGCTCGCGCGAGCTGACGCGCGCCTTGGCATCCCGATGCGCGAGGGTGTCTCCAGCCTTAACCTGGCCACGGCGGTGGCGGCCATCCTTTTCGCCCAGCGGCTCTGAGCGACTATTCGCCGCTGACCCTCAGCCCGATCTGCTGGCCCTGCTGATTTGTAGCGACGAGTGTGCTGATGCCGAGGTACTGGAGGTTTTGGTATGTGCCCTGTTTGACCGGACAGAAGCCTGGTGAGTCCTGTGCGTAGTGCAGTTCTTCGATTGTAATTTGCGCTTTGACGTCATCATCGCTCGTGCCTTCTTTGCCTGTCTGGTTGATTAGCCGGACGTGGGCCGCGTTCGATTGAGCCGCCACTGTCAGCGTGCAGAGGACAGCAAAGCCCGAGTGCATATCGATCACGACCTGTTTTCCAGTCGGGCATTCGAGGTTCACGAGGCTGAGGTATTCGTCTTTTGCTTCGAGTTCAAGCGAGTGCAAGCGGAAGTCGCAACCGTTCATTGTGACCAGGACCACTGAAGGTTTCGGCGGTTCAGGGGGCCACGTCCATGTGCATTCTTCGTACATCGCTGCGAGTGTCAGTGCGGCTTCAGACCCAGAGAGCTGCCCTTGATGCAGGGCTTCGTTGCAGCTAAACGAGTAGCCACTGAACGAGAAAACGCTTGCGGCTTCGATGGTCCAGCCCTCGATCGTCGCCGGGTATCCGTCGGCTTCGAAGGTCGGTGCGGCTTTGGCACCGGTGGCCGCCCCCACGGACATTGCGAGTACTGCGCAAACAACGATGCCACAGGTTTTGACGGTGCGAGCCATCGCTTATTCGCCAACCACTCTGAAACCGATCTGCTGCCCTTCCTGGTTTGTTGCGACCAGTGTGCTGACTCCAACGTATTGAAGGTTCTGAAATGTGCCCTGTTTGGCTGCAGGGCAAAGCAGCAGGTCCTGGGTGTAATGAAGTTTTTCGATTGTGATCTGGGCTTTCACGTCATCTTTCGTGGCTTCTTCGTGTGTTTGATCTATTAGCCTGACGTGCGCTAGTTTCGATTGAGCTGGCAGTGTCAGCCTGCAAACGACCGAAGCTTCCGAGTACATGTCGATCACGACCTGTTTCCCGGCTGGGCATTCGAGGTCTACGAGGCTGAGGTATTCGTCTTCCGCTTCTAGTTTGAGCGAGTGCAAGCGGAAGTCGCAGCCGTTCATTGTGATCGGGACAACCGAGTGTTTGGGGGGTTCTGCGGGCGGCCATGTCCATGTGCATTCTTCGTAGGTCGCCGCGAGTGTCAACGCAGTTGCAGATCCGAACATTTGCCCTAAGTGCAGGGCTTCGTTGCAGGTGAATTTGACGCCGCCGAGCGAAAAGACGCTTTGCAATCCGACTCCAGTCCCCTCAATCGTCGCCGGGTACTGTTCGGCTTCGAAGATAGGCACGGCTTTTGCGACCGGGGCGCCCCCTGCGCTCATCGCGAGAACGACGCTGACGATGAGGCCAAGGGTCTTGAGGGCGCGAGTCATAGGCGTTCCTTGTTCGTTACTTGCTCGATCGCAGCAGGCATAATAAAGATTTTTTGATCTAAATGTCGATCTCTTGGCCGCGGTGGCGCGCCAGGACCTGAACGCGGGGGGCGCTGCGCCCCGTTAGCGTGGGGATCGCGGCCCCGCCGCCCGCGTTCCCATTCGACCGAAAGGAATCGTCGTGCCGTTCGCAGACTTCAGTTTTGGCGAAGCTCTCCTGCTCGCCTTCGAGATCTTCTTCCTCGTGATCTGGATTTGGATCCTGATCACGATCATCAGCGACCTCTTTCGGGATCACGAGCTGGGGGGCTGGTCGAAGGCCGCTTGGGTCTTCTTCCTCGTCTTCATCCCGTTCCTGACGGCGCTGATCTACCTGATCGCCCGTGGTAGTGGCATGCGCGATCGGTCGATCAAAGCTCAGGCGGAGGCGAAACAACATTTCGACTCCTACGTGCGCGAACAGGCGCACGGCGGCTCGCCTGCAGATGAACTGCACAAGCTCAACGAGCTGAAGGAAAAGGGCGCGCTCTCGAGCGAGGAGTTCGACAAGGCGAAGGCCAAGTTGCTCGCCTAACGCTGCACCGCCGCCGTGGCAGGCTCGCTACGGCGGCGGTTTTTCCTGCAAATGCAACGTAAGTTGCAAGTTATTAGCAACTCCTAACAATCTCGCGGCGACTTCGTTAGCGTGACGCGTGATGCGCGCCTCTGCCGGTACCTCTCGGTGGCTGCTGATCCCGGCCGCCCTGCTTTTGCTCGTGCTCTGCCTCGCGGCTAGTGCGCCGGCCGAGACCCTGCGCGAGAAACTCGATTCCACGCAGGACAAGCTCAGCGACGTGCGCGAGGACTCGAGCGCGCTCACGGCGACGATCGCCGAACAGAACAGGGCGATCGACTCGATGCTGGGCGAAGTCTCCAGCCTGCGCCAGCAGCAGGCCGCGCTCGAGTCGGAACTGGCGGCGAAGCAGGCGGAGCTCGACAGCGCCAGCGCCGAGCTGAAGCTGGAGAAAGAGCGCCTGGCGCGGATTCGCGAGCGCCTGCAGCGAGCGCTCGAGGTGCTGCGCGACCGGCTCGTCGCGATCTACGAGACCGGCAGCCCGGACATGGTCAGCGTCGTGCTCGAATCGGAGACCTTCTCGCAGGCCAGCACCCGCGCCGAATACCTCAACCGCATCCAGGACTACGACGACTCGGTCGCCGACCGGGTCAAGGCCCTGCGCGACCAGGCCAAGGAGGCCGTCGCGCGGATGGCCGAGATTCGCAGGCAGCTGAAGAGCGCGCGCGACGCGATTGCCGTCAAGGAGCGCGAGGCGGCTGCCGCGCGGGCTGAGGCCGAGGCGCGCTTTGGCGAGCTCAAGGCGGCCCAGGCCGAGCGCCAGCAGGCGCTCGACGAGCTGGCCTCACGCGAGGAAGCGCTGAGCGACAACCTCGCCGTGATCTCCGAACAGCTAGCCAGCACGGGTGCACCGGTCCCGACCGGGACGCCCGCCCCGCTGACGCCCGGGCAGAGCGCCAACTACATCTCCGAAAGCCAGGCGAGCGTGCCGAGCGGCGCCCCGCCGGCTGTGCAGGCGGCGATCGAAGCGGCGAACTCGATCGCGACGACCCCCTACGTATGGGGCGGCGGCCACGGCTCATTCGAATCGTCGGGCTACGACTGCTCGGGCGCGGTCAGCTTCGCGCTCAACGGCGGCGGCTTCCTCTCCAGTCCACTCGATTCCACCGGCCTCTCGACCTGGGGCGAACCGGGGCCGGGTCAGTGGATCACCGTCTACGCCAACGCCGGCCACGCCTGGGTGATCATCGCCGGCCTCGCCTTCGACACCTCAGGTGGTGCCGGTCCGCGCTGGCACACCGAACCGGTCAGCTCGACCGAAGGCTTCATCGCCCGCCACCCGCCGGGTTATTAGGCCAAGCTGCGCGCGAGCTCGGTGACGTAGGCGGGGCACTCGACGCCCGGCAACAGTCGCTCGTCCGCCTGTGGTGCGTTGGCCGAGATGCGGAGGGGAACCGTCCCGGCCCAGACCGGCAGCTCGTAGTCCTCCTCGTCGTCGAGCGGGCCGCCGTTGCGGACCTTGGCCGAGGCCTCGTCGAGCGGCAGGCGCAGGACGGTCGTCGCCTTCAGCTCCCGAGCGGTCGGCAGCCGGGCGTCGCCCCAGCGGCCGGGTATGAGTTTCTCGGTGAACGCCTCGAGCGCCTCGCATTTCTCCTCGTCGGACTCGACCGCCTCGGCCTGGCCGAAGACGACTACGGAGCGGTAGTTGACCGAATGGTGGACAGCGGAGCGGGCGAGCACGAGGCCGTCGAGCAGGGTCGCGGTAACGCAGATCTCAGCCCGCCCGGCCCGGCGTAGGGTTGGGCTCGCGGCGGAGCCGTGGAGGTAAAGGGAGTCGCCGTCACGAGCATGGAGCGTGGGAATAACCACCGGGTGTCCGGCCTCGCCGATCGTTCCGACGTGGCAGATCGGCGCCTCGTCGAGGATCGCCCCGATCTGCTCGCGCTCGTAGACGGCGCGCTTGGGCATTCTCGTGATCTTCGTTTTCGGCCTTGGCATCTGTTACAGTACAAATATAGATTCTGAACTGACACAGTACCGGATCTCGGGGGAGGGCGCCGAGGGGATCGCCGCCAGCATCGAGCGGGGGATCGCCTCGGGCGAGTTACGGCCGGGCGAAGGGCTGCCCACTGTTCGTTCCCTCGCCACCGAGCTCGGCGTCAGCCCGACCACGGTCGCCGCCGCCTTCAAGAGCTTGCGTTCGCGCGGCCTCGTCGTGACGCGGTCGCGCAGCGGCGCCCAGGTGAGCTGGCGCCCACCGCTCGGCGCACCTTTGTTGGGGGCGTCGACGCCTGAGGGCGTGCGCGACATGGCCAGCGGCAACCCTGATCCGGAGCTGCTGCCTGATCTGATCCCGGTGCTGCGCCGGATCGAGCCGCCGCGCCAGCTCTACGGCGGCGACCCAGCCGATCCGAAGCTGCTCGAGCTGGCCGCGGCCGAGTTCGAGCCGGACGGCATCCCGGTGGGGGACCTGGCCGTCGTCAGCGGCGCTCTCGACGGGATCGAGCGGGCGTTGGAGGCACAGCTCCGCCCCGGCGACCTGGTCGCCGTCGAAGACCCCGGCTTCGCCGGCCTCTTCCACCTCCTGCGCGCGCTCGGCCTCGCCCTGCGCCCGGTCGCGATCGACGCCCACGGAATGACCCCGACGGCGCTCGACGAGGCGCTCGAGCAGGGCGCTACCGCAGTCGTGCTCAACCCACGCGGGCAGAACCCCACCGGCGCCTCGCTCGATTCGGAGCGGAGGACCGCCCTGCGGGCGGTCCTCGACCGCCACCCCGACGCGATGCTGTTAGAGGACGACCACCTAGGCCCAATCGCCGGCGCGCCACGCCTGACCTTGACCACGGGCCGCAGCCGCTGGGCCACCGCCCGCTCCCTAGCCAAGTCCCTAGGCCCGGACCTACGGCTAGCGGTCCTAGCCGGCGACCCCGAAACGATCAGCCGAGTACGCGGCCGCCAAGCAGTAGGCCCCGGCTGGGTAAGCCACCTACTCCAACGCACCGCAGCAACGCTATGGGAGGACCCAAAGATCGCCAGCGGACTCGAGCAAGCTGCCGCCACCTACCGCAAGCGGCGCGAAGCTTTCGTCGACGCCCTAGCCGAACACGGCATCGAAGTCGAAGCACCCACCGGCCTAAACGTCTGGATCCCGGTTCCCGACGAGACCGCCGTTGTACAAGCCCTCCAGGTCGATGACTGGGCGGTCATGCCGGGAGCCCCGTTCCGCCTTCAGGCTGGGCCGGCAATACGCGTCACCATAAGCTCCCTCAAGCCATCCGAGTCGCCCGCGTTAGCTGGGGCGATCGCCTCAGCCCTTCGCCCGTCCCAGAGCACGCGTACCGCCTGAGTCACTCTCGGTAGGGCTGAAACGTCTTGTACTTTTTCGTCGACGCCTCTGGGCGTCAGCCCGCAAGCGATTCACCGAAAAAGTTAAGTGGAAGTCCTACCGAGAGTGACTCTCAGCAGGCACCGAGCCACTCTCGACCGGGCGCCCTTCCGCTGCCCAAGTCCCGACCCCGCCCCGCGCCACATGGATCACCTCGAACCCCTCCCGCTGCAGCACAGAAGCCGCGAGCCCGCTCCGTTTGCCCCCCTTGCAGATAGTCGCCAGGACCCAATCCCGCGGCAGCTCATCGAGTCGCCGCGTCAGCTCGCCATAGGGAATGTGAAGAGAGCCCGCAATGTGGCCCTCCGCATACTCGGCCTCCCTGCGCACATCGAGGACCAAGGGCGGCTCGTCATCCTCCAGCAGCTCCGCGAGCCGCTCGGGCCCAATCGGCTCGATCCGCGCCACCGGCCGCTCCTCCGCACGCCAGGCGCTCATGCCGCCGCCGAGGAAGCCACGCACCTTGACTCCGACGGCGGCGAGCAGCTCCGCCGCTTCCAGCTCGTTGCCGTCGGAGGCGGCGATGACGACGACCTCTCCCTCGGGCGGGACGACCTGGGAGACCTTGGTGGCGAAGCCGGTGTCGTAGGCCGAGGCGCTGATCGCGCCGGGTATGTGCGCCTCGTCGAACTGCTCGTTGGTGCGCGAGTCGACGGCGAAGGCGCCCGCGGCGATCGCCGCCTCTAGCCGGCGCGGGGTCAGCCTCGCGGGCGAGCCGATCGACTCGATCAGCGGCCCGCGGTTGAGCTCAACGATGCGCTCGACGTTGGGCGGGCGCTCACCTAGGGTCGATACTGCGTTCTCGACGAACTCGGCCTCATCGGCGATCGCAAGCGCCCGGTTGTGGCGGCGCTCGAAACCGATCGTCGAGGAAGTCTTGAGGTCGATGCCGGAGCTGCCGCAAAGCGAGCCGCCGAGGTGACCGGGCCAAACCTCGACCTCGTCGGGCAGGGCGAGTAGCCGCTCGTGCAGTGAGCGGAAGATGCTGGCGGCGCCCTCGCGCGGGTCCACCGCCAGGTCGGGGCGGGCGACGTCGCCGACGAAGAGCGAGTCGCCGCTCAGCACCGCGACCGGGTCGCCGCCGCGCTCGCCGTCACGCAGCACGAAGGAGGTGTGCTCGGGCCGGTGGCCGGGCGTGTGAACCGCCTCGATCGAGACCGACTCGCCCAGCTTGAGCGTCCAGCCGTCGCCGAACGGCTCATGCTCGTACTCGGCCTCGGCCAGCGCATTGACGTGGATCGTCGCCCCGGTCGCCCGCGCCAGGCGGCCGTGGCCGGAGACGTGATCGGCGTGGTTATGGGTCTCCAGCACGTGCTCGATTCGCACCCCGTGCAAGCGGGCGAGGTTGACGTAGGGGTCGATGTCCCACTGCGGGTCGACCACGGCGGCGACGCCGGCCGCTGGGTCGCCGACCAGGTAAGACGCGCACCCGAGGTCCTCGTGGATTATCTGTCGGAAGAGCAATTCGGCGGTCCGGTTTGCTGTGGATCGTTGAAGGGGTACCGTTCCCGCCCAGGGTAGCGGCCGCGAAAGGAGCGCAAATGGGAGTCGAAGAGGAGACGTTGCTGGAGGGGGAGCTGAGCGAGCTGCTCGAGGTCGAGCGCTTCGAGCCGCCGGCGCAGTTCCGTGAGCAGGCGCTCCTCGCCGATCCGGCCGTCTACGAGGAAGCGGCCGCGGATCCCGAGGCCTGGTGGATGCGGCAGGCGACCGAGCTGCTCGACTGGGACGAAACGCCGAGCCAGGGCCTCGACGACTCCAACCCGCCCTTCTACAAGTGGTTTGCCGACGGCAAGCTGAACGCCTCCGCGAACTGCCTCGATCGCCACGTCGAAGCCGGCCTGGGTGACCGCGTCGCCTACCACTGGCGCGGCGAGGAGGGGGAGGAGCGCGACATCACCTACGCCCAGCTGCTCGCCGACGTGCAGCGCTTCGCCAACGCGCTCAAGGACGCCGGGGTCGAGAAGGGCGACGTGGTCGGGATCTACTTGCCGATGATCCCCGAGGTCGCCGTCGCGATGCTCGCCTGCGCCCGGATCGGCGCCCCCCACAACGTCGTCTTCGGCGGCTTCTCGGCCGAGTCGGTGCGCGAGCGGATGGAGTTCTCAGCGGCCAAGGCGCTGGTCACCGTCGACGGCGCTCGCCGCAAGGGCAAGACCGCGCCGATTAAGCAGCAGGTCGACGAGCATATGGGCGACCTGACCTCGCTGGAGACGATCGTCGTCGTCCGCCACAGCGGGGTCGATTGCCCGATGCGCGAGGGCCGCGACCACTTCTACGACGAGCTGATGGAGGCGGCCGAGGCCGAGTGCCCGCCTGAGCCGCTCGATGCGGAGCATCCGCTCTACATCCTCTACACCTCGGGCTCGACCGCGAAGCCGAAGGGCATCCTGCACACGACCGGCGGCTACATGACCGGCGTCACCGCGACCCACCGCTACGTCTTCGACATCAAGCCCGAGTCCGACGTCTACTGGTGCGCCGCCGACGTCGGCTGGGTCACCGGCCACTCCTACATCGTCTACGGCCCGCTCTCCAACGGCGTCACCAGCGTGATGTGGGAGGGCGCGCCCGACTATCCCCACAAGGGCGTCTGGTGGGAGACGATCGCCCGCTACAAGGCGACGATTCTCTATGCCGCGCCGACCGCGATCCGCACCTTCATCAAGTGGGGTGCCGAGATCCCGGCCGAACACGACCTCTCTTCGCTGCGCCTGCTCGGCTCTGTCGGCGAGCCGATCAACCCCAAGGCCTGGCTCTGGTACCACAAGGTGATCGGCGGCGAGCGCTGCCCGATCGTCGACACCTGGTGGCAGACGGAGACCGGCGCGATCATGATCACGCCGCTGCCGGGGATCACCGCGACCAAGCCCGGCTCAGCGACGACGCCCTTCCCCGGGGTCGGGGCCGAGGTGGTCTCCGAGGGCGAGGGGGAGCCGGTCGAGAACGGCCAGGGACTGCTGACGCTGACCCGGCCTTGGCCCTCGATGCTGCGCACCCTCTACAAGGAGGAGGACCGTTTCATCGAGACCTACTTCTCGCGCTTCGGCAAGCAGACCTACCTGGTCGGTGACGCCGCTCGCCGCGACGAGGACGGCTACTACTGGGTGATCGGCCGCATCGACGACGTCGTCAACGTCTCCGGCCACCGACTCTCGACCGCGGAAGTCGAGTCGGCGATCGTCGCCCACGAGAAGGTCGCCGAGGCGGCGGTGATCGGGCAGTCCGATGAGCAGACCGGTCAGGCGATCTGCGCCTTCGTCACCTTGAGCGGCAGTACCGAGCCCAGCGACGCGCTGGTCGAGGAGATCCGCGCCACGGTCGCCGAGCGGATCGGCAAATTCGCCCGACCGAAACGGGTGGTCTGGGCAGAGGACCTGCCGAAGACGCGCTCCGGCAAGATCATGCGTCGGTTGCTGCGCGACATCGCTGAGGGACGGGCGCTGGGCGACGTGACGACGCTGCGCGATCCGGACGTGATGAAGGAGCTGGAGCAGAAGATCGACGAGCAGCGCGGCGAGGAGGACTGAGGGTCAGCGCGGAGCGCGCTGGTCGACCATCCGCTCGACCGCGATCTCCAGTGCCTCTAGCTGCTCGCGCACGTTGTGCAGCTCGCGCAGGGCGATCGCCTCGGCCGATAGCTGCTCGGCCTCCAGCTCTGCCTCGACCTCAGCTATTTCCGGCCCGAGGAAGCGCTGGGCGAAGGAGCCGGTGAGCAATGCGACGAAGCCGATGCCGATGATCAGGATGAAGGTAGAGACGATCTCGCCGCCGGTCGTCGTCGGGTAGATGTCGGAGCCGAGCGTCGTCATGGTCGTTACCGCCCAGTAGATCCCGTCCCAGGTGTCGAGGTGCTGGTTGCCCTTCTCGAAGGCCTCGAAGATCGCACCGCCGGCAATCGCGGTGAGCACGGCCAAAAGCGCCGCGTAGCGCACGCCCTCGAGCGAGAAGACCTCGCGCGAGAGCTGAACCAGACGCAGCAGCCGCAGGAGCCGCAGTAAGCGCAAGACCCGCAGGCCCTGCAGGCCGGGGGGCAGCACCGGTGGGGTGAGGAAGACGATCACGACGCTGAGCTGGTTGTGGCGTAGCCACTTGCGCCGGTCGGGCACAACGAGCAGCATCACGAGCAGCTCGACCAAGAAGGCGAGCCAGGTGACCCAGTTGAGGACGCCGGCGACGCTCTCCAACCAGCCGCCTGGCTGCGACTCGGTGATCGCGACCATCGGCAGCGTCAGCGCCGCCGCGATCAGCATCGGCGTGTTGAGGACTTCGGCTACGCGGGTGCTGCGCGCGTCCATTCCCGGCCCGTAGCGGACCGGCTCCTCGGCGACCTGAGCGCTCATCCGCGCCTACTTCGACGCGGGTGACCGGTTGCCCTACAACCCACGGCAATGAAAGAGTAGTTTGCTAAACTAATTATCAACGCTAATGACCCAAGCGAACGCTGACACCACGCTCACCGACTCCGCCGCAAGGTTGCGGATGGCGGTCGTGCGGACGGCACGGCGGCTGCGGCAGGAGGCGGCCGGGGCGGTTGGAGAGTTGACTCCCACCTCGGCGGCGGCGCTGGCGACGGTCGAGCGGCACGGCCCGCTTACCCCTAGCGAGCTGGCCGAGATCGAGCGGGTGAAGAGGCCGACGGCGACCCGGACGCTGCGGGTCCTCTGCGAAGCGGGCCTGGTCGAGCGCACCCCCGATCCGGCCGACGGGCGCAGCGCCGTGGTCAGCATCACCGGCGAGGGACGCGAGCGGTTGCGCCGCCTGCGCGGGCGCAAGAACGCCTACTTGGCGCGCCGCATGCGCGATCTCCCAAGCGCCGACGTCGAGACCTTGGAGCGGGCGGCGGCGATCCTTGAGCAGATCCTCGAGGCGCCGCGACCCTCGCGACGCGAAAGGCTTCAGTGAGCGCCGCGGTCAGGCGCAGCTTCGACTCGCTCTCCGTTCCCAACTACCGCCGCTACTTCGGCGGCCAGATCGTCTCGCTCTCCGGCAACTGGATGCAGATGGTTGCCGAGATCTGGCTGATCCTCACGTTGACCGGCAGCGGCGTCATGGTCGGCATGACCACGGCGCTGCAGTTCCTGCCGATCCTCCTCTTCGGCGCCTGGGGCGGGCTACTCGCCGACCGCTTCGACAAGCGGCGGCTGCTGATCGTGACGCAGGCGGTGATGGCGCTGCCGGCGCTCGCCCTGTTCGCGATCGTCATGGCCGGCACGGTCCAGCCCTGGATGGTGCTGGCGCTGGTCTTCTTCCGCGGCAGCATCAACGCGATCGACAACCCGACCCGGCAGAGCTTCGCGATCGAGATGGTCGGCCCGGATCGCGTCGTCAACGCGGTCAGCCTCAACAGCGTCCTGATCCACTCCGCCCGCCTCGTCGGCCCGGCGCTGGCCGCGATCGCGATCGCGATCGTCGGGGTCGGTCCCTGCTTCGCCCTCAACGCGCTCACGTTTGTCGCGATGATCGTCGCGCTCTGGCGGATGGACCCGGCCGAGCTGGAGGCGCCGCCGCCCGCCGTGCGCGAGCGTGGGGCGGTGCGGGCAGGGCTGCGCTATGTGCGCCGCACCCCGGCGCTTGCCGTGCCGCTGGCGCTAATGGCGCTGGTCGGCACCTTCGGCCTCAACTTCCAGGTGATCCTGCCGCTGCTCGCGCGCTTCAGCTTCGACGGCGGCGCCTCCACCTACGCGGCGCTGGTCGCCGCGATGGGCGTCGGCTCGGTGATCGGCGCCCTCTTGACCGGGGCCCACGGCCGCACCGACGCCCGCCTGATCGCCGGCTCCGCGCTCGCCTTCGGCGTGCTCGCGCTGTTGGCGGCGCTGATGCCGAGCATCGCGCTCGAGGTGCCGATCCTGGCCCTGCTCGGTGCCGCCGCCGTCACCTTTGCAGCAGCGATCAACTCCTCGCTGCAGCTCGCCGTCGAGCCGCAGATGCGTGGCCGCGTGATGGCGCTCTACTCGATCGTCTTCCTCGGCTCGACCCCGATCGGCGGGCCGCTCGCCGGCTGGCTGGCAGAGGCATACGACCCGCGTGTAGCGCTCCTACTGGCAGCGGTCGCCGGCCTCTCCGCTGCCTGGGCCGCCCACGTCACCCTCGCCCGAGTTGGCAGCACCCGGGCGAGGGAGGCGAAGGCAGCCGTCTAGCCGGTGTAGCCGGCCGATTCGAGGTATTCGGCGGCGACTTTGGCGGCCGGTTCTTTTTCGAGTTCGACTCTGGCGCCGAGCTCCTGCATCACTTTCAGCGTCAGACCTTCCTGCACCTGGACGATCGTCTTTTCGTAATCCGGCCCGGCTTCTTCGACGACCTCTGGGGTCGTCACCCAGATCACGTTGCCGGCCGGGAAGACTTCCTTGTCGTCTTCGAGGATCACGTACTTGTCCGCCTGGGCCGAGAGCTGCGGATCGGTGGTGAAGAGGATCGAGAGGTCGGCCTGGCCCTTGTCGAGCACGGTGTAGCGGAGGCCGATGTCGACCGGGACGAATTTCTTGAATTTGAGCCCGTACAGTTCTTCGAGCCCGGCCAGGCAGTCGATCCGCTGGCGGCACTCGGGTGAGCCGTAGAGGGTCATTTCTTCCGACTGCCCTTCGAGGTCGGAGACCGTTTTGAGGTCGCGTTCTTCGGCGGTTTTTTTCAGCGTCCCAACCGCGTTGGCGCTCGCGAACGGGGTCGGCGGGAAGGCGGTGAGGTCTTCTTTTTCGAAGTCCGCTTTCGCCTCTTCGTAGGCTTCGGTCGCGTCGGCCGGGACTTCCTCCGGTTCGACTTCGAAGAAGGAGGTCAGCGCGGTGCTGACGTACTCGGGGTAGCCCGAGATCTGACCGGCTTTGACGTTTTTGAGGGCCACCGTTTCGGAGCCGAGGTTGAGGTCTTTCTTGACCTTGTACCCGGCGGCTTCCAGCGCCTGCGCGTAGACCTCGCCGAGCACGATCTGTTCGGTGAAGTTCTTCGAGCCGACGGTGAGGGTGACGTTGCCGTTGTCGGGGTTGGAGACGATCGCGCCGCCACCTTCGCTGGTGGTGCCGTCATCGTCGTCGGAGCCGCAGGCGGCGACGCCGAGGCTGAGGAAGAGCGCGAGCAGTACCGCGATGGCGGCGCGCGCCCGGTTGGACGTGGTTCTCACTGGTGGTTCCTCTCTTGTCGATTGACTGCGGTCAACTCGGTAAGGGTCAGGCGGGGCTCAGCTTCAAGCCTCTCGAAGTGAGCAGACGTTGAAGACCGGCGAGCGCGAGCTCGAGCGTCAGGGCGAGCAGGGCGACGCAGATTGCTCCGGCCAGCACGCCGTTCTCGCCGTAGACGTTTTCGTTGATGATGAAGTCGCCGAGGGTGAGCACGCCGGCGAGCGGCGCGATCGTCGCCGTCGCGACGATGTTGATCGTCGCCGTGCGGACGCCGGTCATCAGCGTTGGCACTGCCAGCGGCAGCTCGACCTTGCGCAGAACTTCGAGCTCGCTCATGCCCATGCCGCGGGCCGCGTCGACGGTGCCGCGATCGACCTGGCGGATGCCGACGAAGGCGTTGGTGAGGATCGGTGGGATGCCGAGGATCGCGAGGGCGATCGTGACGTTGAGCAGGCCGACGCCGATCGCCGCTGCCATGAAGGCGATCAGCGCCAGCTCGGGTATCGCCCGGCCGGCATTGCCGATCCCGATCGCGAGCAGTTCGCCGGTTCCGCGGTGGCCGAAGTAGAGACCCACCGGCAGCGCGACGAGCAGCGCAAGTGCCAGCGCCAGAAAGGTGACTTCGAGTTGCGTGAGGGCCAGTTCGATCACCTGATCGATTCCGCCGACCGTCCTGCCGCCGGTCACGTTCGAGCTCTGCGGAGTGAAGATGAATTCGATGGCACCCTGGAAGGAGGCAAAGACGGGCTGGGCGAGGGCAATCGCGCTCATGCCGTTACCGCCCGTCGCCACGGCGTCGCCAGGCGCTGGATCGCGAAGAGGATCGCGTCAAAGGTGATCGCGATCAAGATCGCGAGACCGCCGGCGATGATGATGTTGGTCTTGAAATTGATGAACTCGTATATAGGGTCGCCAAGCCCACCGGCGCCGGCGAAGACCGCCAGCGTCGCCAGCGCCACGGTGCTCACCGTTGCGATACGCAGGCCGGCGACTATCTCCGGCGTTGCCAGTGGCAGCTCGACCCGCCAGAGGATCTGGCGGTCGGTTAGGCCCATGCCACGGGCCGCGTCCTTGACCGAAGACGGCACGTTGGCGAGGCCGACGATCGTGTTGCGATAGATGATCTGCAGGGTGTAGGCGGCGAGAGCGATGATCGCCGTGTCGCTGCCGCGGCCGGTGAGCGGCAGCAGCAGGAAGAAGAAAGCGACGCTGGGGATCGTGTAGAGGACGCCGGTGCCGAGTAGGAGGGGTGGTCGCAGCCAGCGGTGGCGGTGGGCAAGCAGCGCCAGCGCGAAGGCGACCGAAAAGCCAAGCACGACAGAGATCGCGACCAGTTCGACGTGCTGGATAGCCGGCGTGACGTACTCGCCAATGTTGTCCTTCGCCCAGTCGAAGCAGAAGAGGGCATCGCCTGATTGGCAGGGCAGCGTGTCCGAGGTGCGTTCTTTGAAGAAGCCTTCGCCGACTTCCCCCACGGCGGCCAGCGGAATCGCAAGCGCAGCGCTAATCATGCGGACGCTCCACCGCGCCGTGCTCCTCGACCCTCGCGTCGGGCGAGGCGAGGAACTCGGAGATGATCTCGACCGAGAGCACGCCGTCGATCCGCCCTTCGTGGTCGGCGACCGCGGCGTACTGCGCCTCGCCCTGGAGCAGGTCGGCGAGCGCGTCGCGCATCACGTCGTCGCGATCGAGCAGCGGCCCCAGCGGCGAGTCGGGCTTGGCGGGCACGGTCTCGGCGGCGAGGTCGCGCTCGGAGAGCCAGCCCAGCGGGCGCCGCTCGGAGTCGACCAGCAGCGGGTAGGGGACCTCCGCCCCCTGCAGCTTCGCCCGCACCTCGCTGGTCGCCTGGCCGACGTGGGCGAGCGGCGCCTCCCAGAGGTCGATGTCGGAGACGCGCATCAGCGCCAGCCGCTTCAGAGCGCGGTCGGCGCCGACGAAATCCTCGACGAACTCGTCGGCTGGCGCCATCAAGAGCTCGGCCGGCGTCGCGTACTGGGCGACCTGCCCGCCCTTGCGCATTACCGCGATCCGGTCGCCCATCTTGATCGCCTCGTCGATGTCGTGGGTGACGAAGAGGACGGTCTTGCGGATCTCCGCCTGCAGCCGCAGGAACTCGTTCTGCAGGCGCTCGCGGTTGATCGGGTCGATCGCGCCGAAGGGCTCGTCCATCAGCATCACCAGCGGGTCGGCGGCGAGCGCCCGCGCCACGCCGACGCGCTGCTGCTGGCCGCCGGAGAGCTGCGCCGGGTAGCGCTCGCCGAGCTCGGGATCGAGCCCGATCAGCTCCAGCAGCTCCGCCGAGCGCGCCTGGATCCGATCCTTCTTCCAGCCCAGCAGCTGCGGCACCGCGCCGATGTTCTCGCTGATCGTTCGGTGCGGGAAGAGGCCGATCTGCTGGATCACGTAGCCGATCTCACGCCGCAGCCGCGCCGGATCGCGGTCGCGCACCGACTCGCCGCCGATCAGTACGTCGCCCTCGGTCAGCTCAACCGTGCGATTGACCAGCCGCATCGCGGTCGTCTTGCCACAGCCCGAGGGCCCGACCAAAACGCAGACCTCGCCGGCCGGCACCTCGAGGCTGAGGTGGTCGACGGCGACTTCGGCTGAGTCGCCGTAGCGCTTGGTCGCGTTATCGAAGCGGACAGCAGCGGGCACTCAAGATGAGCCTATACCCAGCCGCCGCGCTCGCTCGGCAGCTCGGGCGACGATCTCCTCGGTTCCCTCGACCTCGCCGCCCTGCATCAACACCCGGCCGGCGACCACGGTCGTGTCGACCACCGAGCCGCTCGCCGCGTAAACGAGATCGGAGGCGAGATCGCCGATGCCGAGCTCGGGCGAAGTGCCTCGCAGCAGCAGGAAGTCGGCTGGCGCGCCGACGGTAAGGGCCCTGGCCCCGCCGCCCAAGAGCGGCGCCCGGGCGCCGCTCGCGACGCTGAATGCCTCGGCGGCGGGCAGCACCGTCGGGTCGCCGCTCGCGTGGCGTTGCATCAGCGCGAACGTCTTCAGGTCGGCGAGCAGATCGAGCGAGTCGTTCGAGCCGGCGCCGTCGGTTCCGAGGCCTACCGGCACCCCGGCGGCGCGGGCAGCGGGGTAAGGAAAGACGCCGCCGACCGCCAGCTTCAGGTTCGCGACGGGGTTGGTGACCACGGTCGCGCCCCGTGCCGCGATCAGCTCCAGCTCCGCCTCGTCGAGCCAGACGCTGTGAGCGAGCAGAGTGCGCGCGCCAAGCAGGCCGAGGCGGTCGAGGTAGACGGCTGGGCGTACGCCGTGTGTCTTGATGCAGTTCTCCACCTCTTGCCCGGTCTCGGATAGGTGGATGTGGAAGGCAATGCCCCGCTCGGCTGCCTGCTCGCCGGCCCAGCGCAGCAGCTCTTCGCTGACGGCGTAGATCGAGTGCGGCGCCAGGGTCGCGCCGATCGCCGGCCCGCGCTTGGCCAGGGCGTCGAGCTCCTCGCTCACCTGCGCCTTCATCTCCGCGGTGCCGCCATCGGCGTCGAACAGCGGCCCGCCAATCGTCGCCCGCAGGCCGGCGTCCTCGACCGCCCGCGCCGTCGCCTCGGGCTGCCAGTACATGTCCCAGAAGCGGGCGGTCCCGGTGCGGATCATCTCCGCGCAGGCCAGGCGCGCCCCCCAGTAGACGTCCTCGGCCTCCAGCCTCGCCTCGACCGGCCAGATCTTCTCCCGCAGCCAGCGCATCAGCGGCAGGTCGCCGCCGTAGCCGCGGAAGAGCGTCATCGCCGCGTGGGTGTGACCGTTGACCAGCGCCGGGACGAGCGGCATCCCGCCAGCGTCGATCGTCTCGTCCCCGGCCTCCGGGACGACCTCGGCCCCGATCGCAGTGATCGTCCCACCCTCGCAGCGAATCCCGACGACCTCCCCGTCGAGCGTCGCCCCCGTCACCGTCAGTGGACGTGCCGGTGGATCAGTGCCCATATGGGCCTCTATGCACTGGCACGTCCGGCGAGCGCTGGCAGGACCGCGTCGAGGGCGTCACGGAGGTGGATCGCGTTGGCCTCGCGGTGGCGCTCGACTTCGGCCGGGGTCAGCGGCTCGGCCGCGATTCCGTTGGCGAGGTTGTCGACGACGCAGACCGCCGCGTAGTGCAGCCCCAGCTCGCCGGCGACGATGCACTCCGAGGCCAGCGTCATCCCGACCAGGTCGGCGTGGGCGGCGAGCAGGCTGACCTCAGCCGGCGTCTCGAAGCGCGGCCCGTTGGTCTGCCAATAGACGCTCCCGTCACGCAGATCTCCGGCGCCGCTCTCCGCCCAGGCGGCGAGCACCTCCTCGCGCCAGGCCGGATCGAACCCCGGCGTCGCGTGGCCACGGGCGTCCTCGTAAGTCGTGATCGTCGTCTGCAGGGCGATGAAGTCGTGCGGGCAGACGAGGCTGCCGACGGCCAGCCCCGCGCGGAGCGAGCCGACCGAGCAGATCGCCAGCACCCGGTCGCAGCCGTCCGCGACCAGCGAGCCCAGGTTGGCGCCGTGGTCTATGCGATGGGGGAGCACGTAGGCATCGGAGGCGCCGTGGCGTTGCAGGACGACCACCTCATGCCGCTCTGCCGCTGCGCTGACACCACCGCCGGCCGGCCCGGTGGCGCTGCTGCCAAGGATGACGGCGAGGCGGCCCATCGGCGCGCATCCTACGGCCCGTCCGCATCTAATCCCCGCATCCGGGTAGAGGGAGCGCGTGTCGGACCGACCTTCGGGAAGAGAGGAGAGCGAGGGCGAGCGCCTCGACCGCAACCTCTCCGAGTTGCTGCAGGAGCTGCGCGTGGCATTGCCGGGTGTGCAAGTCCTCTTCGCCTTCCTTCTTGCGGTTCCGTTCCAGCAGAACTTCAGTGAAATCACCCCGTTCCAGGAGCGGGTCTACTTCGCAACCTTGCTTTGCACGGCAATTTCGGCTGCGCTGCTGATCTCTCCGACCGCGTACCACCGGTTGAACTTTCGCCAGCAGAACAAGGAGGAGCTGGTGCTGGTCTCGAACCGCCTCGCGATCGCCGGCATGATCTTTCTTGCCCTGGCAATGACCGGCGCGATCATGCTGATCACCGACGTTCTCTTCACCGCCGCGGCCACGATCGGCTTTAGTGCTGCCGCGGTGACGTTGTTCGCGGTCTTCTGGGGCGCGCTGCCGTTGCGGCGGCGGCTCAGCTCGACGCCACGGGAGTCAGAGCGCTCAACATAAAGGGGCGTGCTCGCCTTCGGCGCGCTGGCCCCAGAGCCCGACCATCTCATCGGCGAACCTGTCGACCAGGGGCGCCTCCGGCTGGTTGGCGAAGAGCATTTCCAGGTCGAACTCCCAGACCAGGATCTTGACGTCGAGGGCGACCGGTAGGTCCTCATCGACGTCCTCGCCGAGGATCTCGTAAGCCCCGCGCAGAACCGCGACGTTGGCAGCTTTGTCGGCGGCGAAGATCGCTTGCGCTCCAGGCCCCGCTGCCGCGACCCGCTCGCGGTGCTCGCGCTTGCGGTCCTCGTACTTGGGGATCCCTGTGTCTTCGGTCAGCGCTTCGACCAGCGCGACTACGTCAGCGCCGAATCGACCTTGCAGCGAGGCAGGCTCGACCTCGGCGTGCTCGGCGACGTCATGCAAGAGGCCAGCGGCGATCACCTCGTCCGCGTAGTCGTGTTCGGCCAGCAGCTCAGCGACCGCCAACACGTGGTCGATGAAGGGAATCTCATCGCAGCCGGTCTGGCGGAACTGCCCGGCGTGCGTTCGGCGCGCGACGGAGAGAGCGCCCCGGACCAGCGCCGAGCGCTCCGCCCTGGAGTCGATCCGACTGGAGGGGGAAGGCATCCAGGGTCAGAGTAACGGACCAAACAAGAAAAGCACTCCATTCGTACCGAAATGGGACAAATGTCTTGTTTAGACTGCGGTGCTCGGGCTTGGCGCCAGCGCCCGCACGTCCAGCTCCGCCCCCTCGACAGCGAGCTCGACCGCCTCCGGGTCACCGCCGCAAGCCAGCCAGCGCTCGCGAGCCTCCTCTCCAAGCCGGTCGAGTTGCTCATCCGAATGCAGTGGGTCGTGATGGAAGAGGACGGTCCGGCCGGCGCGGGTACGGCGGGCGAAGCTGAGCGCGTGGGAGAGCGAGGAGTGCCCCCAGCCGAGGTGATCGGGGTACTCCGCATCCGCGTACTGGCCGTCGTGGATCAGCAGCGAGGCGTCGCGGGCGAGTCCGAAGCCGGAGATCCACTCGTCCTCGAGCGTGTCGAGGTCGGCGCCGAGCGCCGGCTCGTGGTCGGGGATGTAGGCGAGGGAGTCCCCGCCATCCTCGATCCGGTAGCCGAGCGTCGGGCCGCGATGGGAGACCGAGGCGGCGCGGATCCGCGCCGGGCCGATCTCCCACTCGGTCTCCGGCGTATGGCGGAAGGAGACGTCGCAGGGCAGCTCGCGCACCTCGACCGGCGAGAGCGGCGCCGAGATGTAGCGGGCGATGCGGTCGCGCAGCGAGGCCTCGGGCGAGGCAGGGCCCCAGATCACGATCTCGGTCTGCGGGCGGAAGCATGGAGCGAAGAAGACCAGGCCCTGGATGTGGTCGAGGTGGAGGTGGGTGAGGAGGATGTTGAGCCGGGTCGGCTCCTCCGGCAGCGAGAGGCCGAGGTTGCGGATGCCGGTGCCGGCGTCGAGTGCCAGCAGCGAACCGTCGGAAAGGGTGACGCCGACGCAGGAGGTGTTGCCGCCGTAGCGGATCGTCTCCGGCCCTGGGGAGGGGACCGAGCCGCGCGTGCCCCAGAGCTTGGCCTTCACCTCAGGCGCCCGATCCGTTCGGGGAGCTGGAAGGGGCGGGGGCTGAGCCCTCTGCCGCCGCAGGCCAGAGGACGGCGATCGCCCCACGCGAGCCGTGCGCGGTCTGGATCGGGAAGGCGGAGACCTCGACCTGATGGCAGGCGCCGTCGACGGAGTGAATCTCGAAGTTGCCGTGGGCGGGGCGGTCGTTGCGGACGGCAACGACCAGCGGCAGCTCGTCGTAGGGGATCGGCTCGCCGCCCTCGTCGAAGGGGCCGAAGAGCGCGCCCCACTCCTGCGGCCCCACCGTGCCCAGCTCCTCCCACGATTTACCGAGCAGCAGCCCAGCGGCCTCGTTGTAGAAGACGAGGATGCCGCCCTCGTCGACGAGGAAGGCAGGAGTCGAGAGCGCCGACATCAAATTGCGGGCAAGAATCAGCTCAAGTGGCTTCTGGGAGGCAGTTGGCACGTAATTTCCTACCCTCGAACGCGGGTGCGCACACGGGCTGTGACTTTCGTCACTTAGACAATTTACAGCGCCGGGGCGCTTCCGGCTCGCCACCGGAGCGTTTCAGTTCTGCGACAGAGCCTGGGGCGAAGATTTCGATTTCGCGCGCCACCTGCGCGCATCGTTCTGTCTACGATAGCGCTAGCATGTATCGCGTGGACTGGGCAGACGATCGTCTACAGGAACGATTCGACTCGATCGACAACCGCTTCGATCGGGTGGACCAGGATTTTCGCGATCTGCGAACGGAAATGAACCAGCGTTTCGATGCCCTGAATCGGACACTGCTGCAGATTGGCGGCGGCGCAATTGCGGCGTTGATCGCCGGCTTCATGGGCCTGATCGCTACGCAGCTGTAGGCGCCAGGCCACGACATGGGCGGGCAAGGTCGAGTAGAACTCGCCGGACCTTGAAGGAGCCCAGCCGCATGTACAGGAACGCGATGGCCGTCTGCCGCCCGGCGGTCGCGTGGTGGGGCCGGCTCGAGGTCGAGGGGCTCGACTCGCTGCCGGCCGAGGGGCCGGTGCTCGTCGTCGGCAACCACGACAGCCACTGGGACCCGGTGACCGTCGGCGTGGCGGCGATCCGCCGGCGCCAGATCAAGGCGCTGGCCAAATCGACCCTCTGGGACGTGCGCGGCCTCAGCCCGGTGCTCGACGGCATGGGCCAGATCCCGATCGAGCGCGGCGCTGGTGATGCGGGGGCGCTGTCGCGGGCGATCGAGGAGCTGCGCGCCGGCGCCTGCATCGGTGTTTTCCCCGAAGGCACGCGCTCGCGCGGCGAGGTGCTGCGGCCCCGCAGCGGCGTCGGCCGCCTCGCGCTGGAAGTCCCCGAGGCGAAGCTCGTCTGCGTGGCGATCGAGGGGACCTCGGAGATGACCGGCTTCCCCCGTCGCCCTCGGCTGTGGACGCGCTTCTTCGAGCCCGCGAGCGGTCAGGCGCGGCCGGGTGAAGAGCCCGGAGAGATCTCGGCACGGCTGCTCGCCGAGATCCGCGCGCAGGTTCCACCGTCAGTCTCCTGGCGCAAGCGGTCGTAGCTGCTCTGGGCGCAAAGAGTTGCAGAGGATTTCAGTTCTGCGCAACACTTGTCGCAACTTTCTGTCTACGCTAGCGCTACTATTTACCGCATGGATTGGACAGACGACCGTCTGCAGGAGCGATTCGACTCGATCGACCATCGGTTCGACGAGGTCAACCGCCGATTCGATGAAACAGATCGACGAATCGATGACCTCGACCGGCGCGTCGACAAGCGCTTCGACAAGATTGACGGTGAGCTGAGCAGGATCGACTCGAAGATCGACGGCCTTCAGCGCACCATGATGCAGATCGGTGGGGGCATGATCGTCGCCTTGGTCGGCTTGATCGCGACCCAGCTGTAGGGCATCTGCCTACAGCGAGGCGAGCAGCAGCTCGCTCAACTCTGGCTCGACGTCGCGCAGGCGCTGGGGATCGCCGCCAGCGGCGCGGGTCGAGACCATTGCCAGAGCGGCGCCCACCAGGCGGCGCTCCAGGCCCGGCAGCGGCGTCGCGCCAGCCGGATCCGCGAGCACGGAGCGCAGCATCCCGCCGAGGCGCTCGACCAGGTCGCGGCGCGCGGCGGAGAGCGCCGCGATCTGCGGCGGTGGCTCGGCGCTGAGCAGGCGGGCGATGTCGGGCTCGGCGGCAAGGAAGCCGAGGGCGGCGGCGATGCCGGTCTGCGCCCGGCCACGCCGATCCGCTTCGGCGATCGGGCCGCGCTGCTCGACCAGGGCCGCGCAGGCGCTCTCGATCTCCTCGCAAAGACGCCCCGCTTCGGTTTCATAGGCGGCCAGCAGGCAGGCCCAGAGGTCCTCGAAGTGCTGGTAGAAGGTGCGGCTGGAGACGCCGGCCAGCTCGGTCACGCGAGCGGCGGTGAGGTGTCCGTACCCCTGCTCGGTAAGCGCAGTAGCCGCTGCCTCGAGCAGCCGCAGACGCTGGTGCGCTCGCACAAGGTCGGCGGGGATGCCGTGGCGGCCGGGGGGGAGGCGCAGGGGCGTGAACGCCTCGGCCTCGGCGGGCTCGGCGAGCGCAGTGCCGGCGATCAGCCGCAGCTCCGTCATCTTTCCTCGGCCTCCTCCTCGATCCCGATCAGCCGCGCTCGCTCGCGCTCCAGCAGGATGCTCGCGCGCTCGAAGGCGCCTTCAGCTTCCTCTTTGCCGAAGTAGGAGCCGGCGGCGAAGTGCATCAGCTCCGGCAGCGCGTCCCAAAGCCGGGACGGATCGCCGTCGCTCAGCGCCTCGCCGACGCTGGACTCGATCCCGCCGATGACGAAGACGCCGGTCGCCTCGGGTGGCGCCTCGTCGGGGTCGAGGTCGGCGCGAGCGCTGTCGATCGCGGCGGCGAGGCGCTCGACCGCCGCCTCGTGTCGTGCCAGCGCCGGCTCGCCTGCGATCTGGACCTCGAGGAAGAGCGCCCGTGCGATTGCCGGCCGCGCCGTGACGAACTGAAACAGCCGCACGATTGCCTCGCGTACCCCGGCCTCCCAGCCCGGAGTCGTCGCGGCAGCTTCGAGCACGCTGACGCAAAGCCGCTCGATCCAGACCGCGTAGGCCTGCGCGAAGCAGTCCTCTTTGCTCTCAAAGTGCTGGTAGAACTGCGCCCGGTGGCCGCCGCTGTGCTCGAGGATCGAGCGCACCGAGGTCTCGCGGAAGCCGAGCTCGCCGCAGGCGACCAGCACGCCTTCCATCGCTCCCTCGCGGACGTCTCGCTCGGAGCCTCCCTTTGCCGCCAGCGAGCCGACCTCGTTGATCGCAGCTGATGCGTCGGCTGACATAGGCCCTATAAAAACTACTCCTTTTTCGCCAGATATGAAATCTTTTTCAAGTCGGCTACTCTCGGGGCATGCAGTACCTCTCGCAAAGGCTGGCTTCGAAGCCATCTCCGAAGCGGGGGAGAGCGACGGATGCGGGGGCCGGTTCGCCCCCGCAGCGCGAACGGATCCTCGACGCCGCCGAGCGCCTGATCGCCGAGAGGGGCATCGCCGGCGCCTCGATCGAAGCGCTCGTCAAGGAGGCCGGCGTCTCCTCGGTCACCTTCTACGAGTACTTCGAGGGCAAGGAAGAGTGCTTCGTCGCGGCGTTCGATCGGGCCGTCGAAGCGGCGGCGCTGGACCTGGCGGTTGCCGCGGCGGGAGACCCGGCCGCGGGCGGGCTCACCTGGTCCGAAGAAGTGGCAACTGGACTGCGCGCGCTTACCCGGCTGATCGAAGCAGAGCCTGAGCGAGCCCGGCTCTGCCTGATCGGGGGGCAGACCGGTGGTCCGGAGTTGAGCTCACACTTCGACGCGCTGCTCGATCGCGTTGCCGCGAAGCTGCGCGGGGGCAGAGAGCTCGAGACCGCCGCGCCCGACCTGCCGGCGACCCACGAGGAGGCGACCGCTGGCGCGCTGGCCTGGCTGCTGCGCGAGCGCCTCGAGGCGGGCGGCGGAGGGAACGAGCTGGAGGCGCTCTATCCGGAACTGATTGACATCGCCCTGGCCCCCTACCTCGGCAATGGCTGAGAGCGGCGCACAGGTCACTGGCAACCAGGTCGCCGACAGCGACCGCCTCCCGCCAGGTCGCCATGGCCTGCCCCGCGTCTTCGTCGCCGAGAACCAGCGCGAACGGCTGCTCAACGGCGTCGTCGAAGCGGTCGCCGAGCGCGGCTACAACGCGGCCACGATCGCCGCCATCACGGCGGCGGCGAAGATCTCCCGCCGTACCTTCTACGAGTATTTCGAGGGCAAGGAGGACTGCTTCCTCGCCGCCTTCGAGATGATCGAGGCCCACGTGCTCGATTCGATGCTGGCGGCGCCGGGGGCGGGCGAGCCCTGGCCCGACCGCGTTCGGGCCCGCGTCGCCGCCCTGCTTGACGTCCTCTCCCGCGACAGCGCCGTCGCACGCTGCTTCCTGATCGAGCCCCTCGCCGCGGGCGGCGACGTCGCCGCCCGCTACCGTGAGGCGATGCAGCTTCTGGCCGGAGCGCTGCGGCCCGAGCCGCTGCCCTCCGAGCTGGACATGGAAGTCCGCGACCAGGCCCTGGTCGGCGGCATCGCGACCCTGATCGTCCGCCGCCTCAACTCCGGTGGCGCGACACGCCTCCCCGAGCTTCTCCCGGACCTGGTCGAGCTCTCCCTCGCCCCCTACGTGGGCCGCCAGGAGGCCAAGCGGCTCGCCGCCTAGATTTCCGCGGTACAGCAGGCTGTTAACGTATTCGTTATGCAGCCCGCTTCCGCACCAATGCTTGGCCAGGTGCTCAGAGACGCCCGCCGTCGCGCCGGGATCTCGCAGAAGCAGCTCGCCATTCGCACCGGCATCGCGGCGCCGGCGATAAGCCGGATCGAAAACGGACACGAGTCGCCATCTTTCGAGCGTTTCGCGACGTGCCTCGAAGCGCTTGGCTTTGAACCCAAGGTCGAGCTGCGCCCGCTAGGCGGTAGTCGAGCCGATCCGATGCACCTCGCCGCCGAGGCCGAGCTGACCCCCGCCCAGCGTCTGGAAAGCCTGTTCGAATGGATGCGGTTCGGCGACAGTCTCGCCCGGGCTCAGTTGAAGCCACTCGCTCCGCGCAAAGTCAACGATGCTTGAGGACCTTCCCTCGGAGCTCGACCGCGGGCCGCTCGACCCTTTGCGAATCTTCGAAACCCTCGAGCGCCACGGGGTCGAGTACCTGACGATCGGCGGCGTTGCCGTGAACGCTCACGGTCATCTCCGCAACACGCGCGACGTGGACGTGCTGATCGAGTGGACGGCGGAGAACATGCGGCGACTTGCCGCCGCCCTCGGCGAGCTCGACGCGAAGCCCTTCGAGGTGGACGCCAATCTCCTCGATGTCGATCCGCTCGACCCTGAAGACCTCGTCAACGGTGGCAACTTCACCCTGCGCACCGCCAGCGGGGGCCTCGATCTCTTCGATCCCGACGAGATCCCCGGCGGCCGCCCCTACGACGAGATGCGGCCGCGTGCGGTGGAGGCGACCGTCGCCGGCGTCCGCATTCGCGCCGTGGGCCTCGACGACCTGATCAGGCTCAAGCGAGAGTCCGGACGTGACCGCGATCTCGAGGATGTCGCGACCCTGCTGGCGGCCACCGGGAAGGCGGCGGAGGGGGACGAGCCAGAGCCGTAAACCTTCATTTCAAAAACTTCTCCTTGCATTTGTAAAACAGATCTTTTATCCTCGTTCCAGCGGTGCCACAGGGAGGGGCCGCGGAAGCACCCACACAGGGATCCCTTCGGGGACTAGGGACAAGGAGAAGAGATCTAGATGCTCTCGCCACTACGCAACCGCTTCGGCATCCCGGGCGTCATCTCGGTGATCGCCCTGGTGTTCGCCATGCTCGGCGGCGCCTACGCAGCTTCAGACAATGGCGGCAACGCCACCGCCTCAGCCAAGGGCAAGAAGGGCCCGCGCGGCCCGAAGGGGCCCAAGGGCGACACCGGTCCGGCGGGACCGGCTGGCCCTGCCGGCCCAGCAGGACCGGCGGGCGCCAAGGGCGACACCGGCGCCGCTGGCTCTAACGGGACCAACGGCACGAATGGGACCAACGGCAAAAGCGTCGTAACTGGCAACGCCACCCTCACCGAATGCCCCGTAGTCGGCGGAGCCACGGTCGAAGTCTCCGGCGAACCCGCGACCAAGAAAAAAGTCTGCAACGGCGAGGACGGTGAAAACGGCGAGGACGGAGAGACCGGCTTCACCGAAACCTTGCCCGAAGGCAAGACCGAGACCGGGACGTGGGTCTCAAACCTCGGCACCACCGATGCCGCCTCCGAATTCTTCTTCGGCTTCGAGACCGCGATCTCATTCCCGATTCCGTTGCAGGATGGTGGCGAAGCATTCGCCTTTACCCAGACCCAAACCGCGAACAAAGAATTCGGCGCCAGCGGCTGCGCCGGGACCGTCGAGTACCCCACGGCTCCCCCCGGCAAGCTCTGCATCTACACCTCATCTGAACAGCTCGAAAACGCCGTAGCGCTTGCACCAACCGTCTATGCGCCGTCCACTCTCGTCCTCGAAGAAGGGGTCTATGGGCCGACGGGAGCGCTCGTCTTTTCCTACGTTCTCAATGAAGCCCCCGGTCAAGCCGCCAGGGCAGAAGCGGTCGGCACCTGGGCCGTCACGGCGCCGCTCGCGGGGCCATAGCACCGAGCCCACCATTCCCTCCCCGCAACGAGCTCTCGCGGGGAGGGATGACCGCCAAACACACACAGATCACACGGAGCGCAGTG
>CAWGOE010000004.1:0-1301785 GCA_963824215.1 uncultured Solirubrobacterales bacterium
CGAGACGATCTGGGGGGTCCCGGCGGACCCCGGCCACGACGACGAACGAGGCCAGCAGGCGATCGACGGCGGCCCGCCAATCGCCTCCGACGCCCCCCCGCTGCCCTTCCTCACCCTGCCGACGTCTTGCGAGGAGACGCCACAGATAACGCTGAAGGCAGATTCCAAACTCGCCCCCGGTGTCTTCGTCTCCCAGTCGGCCCCAGCCTTCGGATCGCCAGATCCGCTGTTGCGCTGCGACTCGGTCCCCTTCGGCCCCAAAATTGCCGCCCAGACGACCGGCCGCTTGGCCGAGAATCCAACCGGCCTCGACTTCGAACTGAAGCTGCCAAACCAGGGCCTTTTGGCCGCAGGCGCGATCGCCGAAACCCAGCCCCACAAAGTCCGCGTGACGCTGCCCGTGGGAGTGACCGCGAACCCTGCTTTGGCTGAAGGCGTCGCCGTCTGCAGCGAAGTTCAATACAAAGCCGAGCAGGCAACCACCGCCCCAGGCCAAGGCTGCCCCGCCGCCTCGAAAATCGGCTCGCTAGTAGGCCACTCGCCACTGGTAGAAGAGCTGATCGAGGGCTCCCTCTACCTAGCCGAGCCATACAACAACCCAAGCAATTCGCTGATCGCCCTATACATAGTCGCCCGCGTCCCAGAACGAGGCGTCCTGGTCAAGCAGGCCGGCAAGGTGGAACCGGATCCGGCTACGGGTCAGCTTGTTACCACCTTCGAGAACCTCCCGCCCCTCCCATACACCGACTTCAAGCTCCACTTCAGAGAAGGCGGCCGCGCGGCGCTGATCACCCCACCGGCCTGCGGCTCCTACACCACCAAAGCGGAGCTCTATCCCTTCTCAGACCCAACCAAAGCCACTACCGCCACCTCGGTCTTCCAGATCGAGCGCGGGGTGGACGGCGGCGCTTGCCCACCAGGAGGCGTTCCGCCCTTCAACCCCGGCTTCGAAGCGGGAACGCTCTCCAACTCAGCCGGCGCCTTCTCGCCCCTGCAGATGCGCCTCACCCGCAAGGACGGCGATCAGGACCTGACCAAGATCTCGACCACGCTGCCCCCTGGCGTGCTCGCCTCCCTGGCCGGAGTAGGCAAATGCTCAGACGCCCAGATCGCCCAGGCCCAAGCGAGGACCGGGCCACACGGAGGATCCGAAGAGCTGGCATCTCCATCGTGCCCGGCTTCTTCGAAGATCGGCCGCACCGAGACCGGCGCGGGAGTGGGAGGGACCCTGCTCTACGTCCCAGGCAACCTCTACCTAGCCGGCCCTTATAAAGGCGCTCCACTCAGCGTGGTAGCGATAGTCCCCGCAGTCGCAGGGCCCTTTGACGTCGGAACTGTCGTAGTCCGCCTGGCGCTTCGCTTCAACCCGAGGACCGCCCAAGCTGAAGCAGACGGCGCCTCATCGGACCCGATCCCTCACATCCTCAGGGGCATCCCACTCAAGGTCAGGGACATCAGGGTCCACGTCGATCGACCCAGCTGGATCTTCAACCCGACCTCCTGCGAATCCACTTCGACCCAGGCGAAGCTCTGGGGCGGAGGGGTGGATGCCTTCAGCGTAGGTGACGACGCGCCGCGCTCGCTCGCAGCCCGCTTCCAAGCAGCCGATTGCGCCAACCTCGCCTTCAAGCCACGCCTCGGCTTGAAGCTGAAGGGCGGCACCAAGCGCGGATCACACCCAGCCCTGACCGGCGCCTACAGGCCCCGCGCAGGCGACGCCAACCTCGAGGGCCTCGTCTTGCGCCTGCCCTCATCGGCGTTCCTCGATCAGGCCCATATCCGCACGATCTGCACCCGGGTGCAGTACGCGGCAAACGGAGGCAACGGCGGCGGCTGTCCGAAAGGATCGATCTACGGTCAAGCGACCGCTCACACCCCATTGCTCGAGGAGCCGCTGAGCGGCCCGGTCTACCTCCGCTCCTCAAACCACAACCTGCCCGACTTCGTCGCATCGCTGCACGGAATCGTCGACATCGAAGCAGTCGCTCGCATCGACTCAAAGAACGGCGGCATCAGAGCCACCTTCAGCGAGCTCCCCGACGCCCCGATCACGAAAGTCGTGGTCCAGATGCAGGGTGCGAAGAAGGGCTTGATCGTCAACAGCCGCAACCTCTGCGGGGCTAAGTCCAGGGCCAACGCCGACTTCGTCGGGCAGAACGGCAGAAGGCACGCGATCAAGCCTGTTGTGAAGGCTGCGTGCGGGAAGGCCAGGAAAGCCAAGAAGCGCGGCTGAGGGAGCCATAGACGCCGGATAGGTCGCCATGGCACACACAACGGATCGCGGAGCCCAAATGCACCACACCAAGCACAAGTACAACCCAGTGAGCCGCGCATTGCGAGGGCTCGGCGTCTCGCTGGGCCTCATCCTGGTCGCTGGCGCGCTTGGCGCCGGCTCCGCCTGGGGGGCCAGCTACGAGCAGGTCGCCGACTTCGGCAAAAACGAACAGCTGGAAGCGACCGGGCTGGCGGTCAACACGACCGGCGCCGGCGGCGTGGAGCCCGGCACCTTCTACGCGGTCGGCATAAAAGGCCGGCGGGTGATCCGCTACAGCCCGAGCGGGGAGTTCCGGGTGGCCTGGGGGTGGGGGGTCGGAGACGGCAAAAAAGAATTCCAGCGCTGCGGTCCGGACGGGGAAGTCGCCCATCCGACCTGCCTGTCTTTCACTGTGAATCCGCCCTTTGGAGAAGGACCTGGACAGTTCGGCTTTATCACGGGGGTCGCGGTGGAACAGAGCACCGGGCGGGTCTATGTGTCCGACGGCTTTCGCAAAAGCGGGGTGGTGCAGGTGTTCAGCGCCGACGGCTCAGAACTGCTGGAAAGCTTCGGCGAGCGCGGGGCGCCGGGCGAATCCTTCGACGAAGGGCCGGGCAAAGTACATACCACGGAACGACCGGGCAGCATCGCGGTGCGCGACGAGGGCGGCGTGGCCTACCTGGTCGACTACAAGGCGCCGAGCGATAAATCCGGCGTCGAGGAACGGGTGATGGTCTTCGAGGACGGCATCTACAGCGGCCGCGAGAACGACATAGCCCCCTTCCCGGGGGGCCCGCAATACATCCCGATAGGCCTGGCGGTCGACAACGCCAACAACCTCTACACCCGCAGCGAAGACGCGGTCTACGCGTTCGCGCCGGCGGACCGGCTGAACGCGATCTGCGAGTTCCAGTTCTCGCCGGGCGGGATGCAGTCGATGACGGTCGACCCGGTGAGCGGAGCCCCCTTCTTCTTCAGCTTCAAAGGCAAAAAAGAGATCCACCAGCTGAGCGCCTGCGACGGGGAAGGCAAATTCGAGGAGGTGGGGACGATCCCGGTCAGCCCGCAGACGTCTGCACTCAGCGCGCTGGCCTTCAACCCGAATCTCAGCTTCGGGGGCGCGGAAAGCGGCCGCCCGCCCGGCATCCTCTACGGCGCCGACGGCGCGAGCCGCCCCGAAGAACTTGGCATCGGCCACATCTTCGCCCAGCCGCCGAGCTTTCCACCGGCGGTGGAGGGCCAGTCGGTCTCGGGCGTGGGGGAGTCCTCGGCGACGCTGGAGGCCGAGATCAACCCCAAAGGCGAGAGCACCACCTACGCGTTTCAGTACCTGACCGAGGCGGCCTATCAGGCAAACGAGCCGAGCGAGCGCTTCGCCGGCGCCGGCGAAGCCCCGCCCGGCGGCGCTTCGCTCGGCAACGGCCTGGCGACGCTCGCCGTCTCGGCCTCCCTCTCGGGCCTCGCCCCCGACACCGCCTACCGCTTCCGGGTCGTGGCGGTCAACCCCGACGGGACGAGCGAGGGCGCCGCCGAGCGCTTCCACACCTACCCGGCCGGCCTGCCGGCGCTGCCCGAAGGGCGCGCCTATGAGCTCGTCACCCCGGCCGACAAGCACGGCGGCGAGCCCTTTCCGCTCAACTCCGAAGTTGCCAGCTGCGGATCCGAATGCAAGCCGGGCGTGAACTCAGAGCCCTTTCCGAGGCAGATCTCCGCCGACGGCGACGCGATCGTCTACTCGGGCCAGCCCTTCGACCCCGACGAAGGCGCCGCCGTCTACAACGCCTACCTCTCGAGGCGGACCGCGAGCGGCTGGCAGACCGCGAACCCGAGCCCGGCGCTGATGGGCTCCAGCTTCCAGGGCTACAGGGCCTTCAACGGGGACCTGAGCCAGGGGGTTCTCTACCAAGGGCTCCCAACGCTGACGGCGTCTGCCCCTGGCGAATACGCGAACCTCTACCTGCAGCCCTCGGCGACGCCGGCATCGCTGAGCCCGCTGCTGAGCAGCGCCCCGCTGAACAGGCCGCCGGGCAAACAGTTCTCGATCGCCTACGCCGGGGCCTCGGCGGACTTCTCCCGCTTCTTCTTCGCCGCCAACGACGCCCTGCCGGGCGTGGCTCCTCCGGCGGTCGACGGCGGTGAAAGCAAAGGCAACCTCTATGAGTACTTCGCCGGCGCGCTGCGGCTGGTCAACGTCCAGCCAGACGGTGTCTCCACGGCCCCCGGCGCCTACTTCGGGTCCAAGAGCCTCTCCCAGGGCGAAACCTCCAACCTCTCCCACGCGATCTCCGCTGACGGATCGCGCGTCTTTTGGAGCGATGAAGCCGGCCAGGTCTACGTGCGCGTGGACGGCGCCACCACCGAGCAGATCCCCGACGCGAGCAAGTTCCTCACCGCCTCGGCGGACGGATCGAAGCTCCTGCTCACCGACGGCCTGCTCTACGACGTCGATGACCTCGCCGCCCCGCCGACCGACCTGAGCGAAGGCGAGGGCGGCTTCCTCGGCATCGCCGGGCAAAGCGAGGACCTCTCGACGATCTACTTCGTGGACAGCGCGGTGCTCGACGAAGCGCCCAACGAGGAGGGCGCGGTCGCCGAGGCGGGCGAGCCCAACCTCTACATGTGGCGGCAGGGCGCCGCCGCGACGTTCATCGCCACGCTGCTGCCCTCCGACTCCCCAGGGGACGCCGCGATCACCGGGACCTGGACCGCCTCGCCCTCGAATCGCCTCGCCCAGGCCAGCCCCGACGGCGACTGGCTCGCCTTCCGCTCCAAAGCGGCGCTGATCGACGGCTTCGAGAACGTCGG
Source organism: uncultured Solirubrobacterales bacterium (assembly GCA_963824215.1). Lineage (GTDB taxonomy): Bacteria > Actinomycetota > Thermoleophilia > Solirubrobacterales > 70-9 > VRUE01. The sequence continues at coordinate 5,060 of CAWGOE010000004.1, forward strand.
GCTGTGTGAACTGGTGGGAAAATCCTTCAACACGTCAGCCTGCTCGGAGGTCTACCTCTACGACGCGGCCGCGGGCGCCCTGGGCTGTCCCTCCTGCAACCCGAGCGGGGAAGCGCCGCACGGCCCCTCGACCCTGCCGCTGCTGGTATCCGTCGTCGCCAGCCAGGACCCCCAGCCCCAGCCGCGCTACCTGAGCGACTCCGGGCGCCTCTACTTCGACAGCCAGGACGCCCTCTCTCCGCGCGACACCAACGGCAACGTCGAAGACGTCTACCAGTACGTGCCCCAGGGGATCGGCGAGTGCAAACGCCAAGAGGGCTGCGTATCGCTGATCTCGGGAGGGCGCGAACCGGGCGACTCCAACTTCCTCGCCGCCGATGAGAAGAACGTCTTCTTCACCAGCCGCGACCAGCTGCTGCTCGAAGACCGCGACCAGCTCCTCGACGTCTACGTCGCCCGCGAAGGCGGCGGCTTCCCGACCGTCGCGCAGAGCAGCGGCGGCGAGTGCCAGGGGGAAGCCTGCCAGCCCGCGCCGATCCTCCCCGCCTACCCGACCCCGGCCTCGGGCTTCACCGGGGCGGGGAACCTCAAGCAGGGCGCCAAGGCCAAGCGGCGCTGCCCGAAGTCCAAGCGCAGGGTTCAGCGCAAGGGGAAGACGCGGTGCGTGGGGGCCAAGCGCAAGCGTCAGGGCAAGAAGTCAAACCGAGCGCGCCAGGGCAAAAAAGCCCAAGCTCGCCTAGACAAAGGAGGCGGGCGATGACCCGGCACTCAGCAAGGATCGAGGAGCCGCTGAGCGGCCCGGTCTACCTGCGCTCCTCAAACCACAACCTGCCCGACTTCGTCGCCTCACTGCACGGAATCGTCGACATCGAAGCGGTCGCCCTGATCGACTCCAAGAACGGCGGCATCAGGGCGACCTTCACCGAGCTACCCGATGCCCCGATCACGAAAGTCGTGGTCCAGATGCAGGGGGGGAAGAAGGGCTTGATCGTCAACAGCCGCAACCTCTGCGGGGCTAAGTCCAGGGCCAACGCCGACTTCGTCGGGCAGAACGGCAGAAGGCACGCGATCAAGCCTGTTGTGAAGGCTGCGTGCGGGAAGGCCAGGAAAGGCAAGAAGCGCGGCTGAGGGAGCCATAGACGCCGGATAGGTCGCCATGGCACACACAACGGATCGCGGAGCCCAAATGCACCACACCAAGCACAAGTACAACCCAGTGAGCCGCGCATTGCGAGGGCTCGGCGTCTCGCTGGGCCTCATCCTGGTCGCTGGCGCGCTCGGCGCCGGCTCGGCCTCGGCCAGCTATGAGCAGGTAGCCGACTTCGGCAAAAACGAACAGCTGGAAGCGACCGGGCTGGCGGTCAACACGACCGGCGCCGGCGGCGTGCCGGCCGGGACCGTCTACGCGGTCGGCATAAAAGGCCGGCGGGTGATCCGCTACAGCCCGAGCGGTGAATTCCGCGCTGCCTGGGGCTGGGGGGTCGGGAACGGCGCGGCCGAATTCCAGCGCTGCGGCCCGGACGGGGAAGTCGCCCATCCGACCTGTCTGTCCTTCGCTCCGGGCGAACTGAACCCACCACTGGGGGAAGGAGCCGGGCAGTTCGGGCTCCCGGTAGGGGTCGCGGTGGAACAGAGCACCGGGCGGGTCTATGTGTCCGACGGCTTTCGCAAAAGCGGGGTGGTGCAGGTGTTCAGCGCCGACGGCTCAGAACTGCTGGAAAGCTTCGGCGAGCGCGGGGCGCCTGGGGAATCCTTCGACGAAGGGCCGGGCAAAATACACGGGAACAACCGACCGGGCAGCATCGCGGTGCGCGAGGAGGGCGGCGTGGCCTACCTGGTCGACTACAAGGCGCCGAGCGATAAATCCGGCGTCGAAGAACGGGTGATGGTCTTCGAGGACGGCATCTACAGCGGCCGCGAGAACGACATAGCCCCCTTCCCGCAGGGCCCGCAATACATCCCGATAGGCCTGGCGGTCGACAACGCCAACAACCTCTACACCCGCAGCAAAGACGCGGTCTACGCGTTCGCGCCGGGCGACCGCCTGACGCCGTCCTGCGAGTTCCAGTTCTCCGCCGGCGGCCTCGAATCGATGACGGTCGACCCGGTGAGCGGAGCCCCCTTCTTCTTCAGCACCAAAGGCAAAAAAGAGATCCACCAGCTGAGCGCCTGCGACGGGGAAGGCAAATTCGAGGAGGTGGGGACGATCCCGGTCAGCCCGCAGACCTCCGAACTGCGGGCGCTGGCCTTCAACCCGAATCTCAGCTTCGGGGGCGCGGAAAGCGGCCGCCCGCCGGGGATCCTCTACGGCGCCGACGGCGCGAGCCGCCCCGAAGAACTTGGCATCGGCCACATCTTCGCCCAGCCGCCGAGCTTTCCACCGGCGGTGGAGGGCCAGTCGGTCTCGGGCGTGGGGGAGTCCTCGGCGACGCTGGAGGCCGAGATCAACCCCAAAGGCGAGAGCACCACCTACGCGTTTCAGTACCTGACCGAGGCGGCCTATCAGGCAAACGAGCCGAGCGAGCGCTTCGCCGGCGCCGGCGAAGCCCCGCCCGGCGGCGCTTCGCTCGGCAACGGCCTGGCGACGCTCGCCGTCTCGGCCTCCCTCTCGGGCCTCGCCCCCGACACCGCCTACCGCTTCCGGGTCGTGGCGGTCAACCCCGACGGGACGAGCGAGGGCGCCGCCGAGCGCTTCCACACCTACCCGGCCGGCCTGCCGGCGCTGCCCGAAGGGCGCGCCTATGAGCTCGTCACCCCGGCCGACAAGCACGGCGGCGAGCCCTTTCCGCTCAACTCCGAAGTTGCCAGCTGCGGATCCGAATGCAAGCCGGGCGTGAACTCAGAGCCCTTTCCGAGGCAGATCTCCGCCGACGGCGACGCGATCGTCTACTCGGGCCAGCCCTTCGACCCCGACGAAGGCGCCGCCGTCTACAACGCCTACCTCTCGAGGCGGACCGCGAGCGGCTGGCAGACCGCGAACCCGAGCCCGGCGCTGATGGGCTCCAGCTTCCAGGGCTACAGGGCCTTCAACGGGGACCTGAGCCAGGGGGTTCTCTACCAAGGGCTCCCAACGCTGACGGCGTCTGCCCCTGGCGAATACGCGAACCTCTACCTGCAGCCCTCGGCGACGCCGGCATCGCTGAGCCCGCTGCTGAGCAGCGCCCCGCTGAACAGGCCGCCGGGCAAACAGTTCTCGATCGCCTACGCCGGGGCCTCGGCGGACTTCTCCCGCTTCTTCTTCGCCGCCAACGACGCCCTGCCGGGCGTGGCTCCTCCGGCGGTCGACGGCGGTGAAAGCAAAGGCAACCTCTATGAGTACTTCGCCGGCGCGCTGCGGCTGGTCAACGTCCAGCCAGACGGTGTCTCCACGGCCCCCGGCGCCTACTTCGGGTCCAAGAGCCTCTCCCAGGGCGAAACCTCCAACCTCTCCCACGCGATCTCCGCTGACGGATCGCGCGTCTTTTGGAGCGATGAAGCCGGCCAGGTCTACGTGCGCGTGGACGGCGCCACCACCGAGCAGATCCCCGACGCGAGCAAGTTCCTCACCGCCTCGGCGGACGGATCGAAGCTGCTGCTCACCGACGGCCTGCTCTACGACGTCGATGACCTCGCCGCCCCGCCGACCGACCTGAGCGAAGGCGAGGGCGGCTTCCTCGGCATCGCCGGGCAAAGCGAGGACCTCTCGACGATCTACTTCCTCGACAGCGCCGCGCTGAACGCGGCGCCCAACTCCCAGGGCGAGGTGGCGCAGGCCGGGGAGCCCAACCTCTACATGTGGCGGCAGGGCGCCGCCGCGACGTTCATCGCCACGCTGCTGCCCTCCGACTCCCCAGGGGACGCCGCGATCACCGGGACCTGGACCGCCTCGCCCTCGAATCGCCTCGCCCAGGCCAGCCCCGACGGCGACTGGCTCGCCTTCCGCTCCAAAGCGGCGCTGATCGACGGCTTCGAGAACGTCGGGCTGTGTGAACTGGTGGGAAAATCCTTCAACACGTCAGCCTGCTCGGAGGTCTACCTCTACGACGCGGCCGCGGGCGCCCTGGGCTGTCCCTCCTGCAACCCGAGCGGGGAAGCGCCGCACGGCCCCTCGACCCTGCCGCTGCTGGTATCCGTCGTCGCCAGCCAGGACCCCCAGCCCCAGCCGCGCTACCTGAGCGACTCCGGGCGCCTCTACTTCGACAGCCAGGACGCCCTCTCTCCGCGCGACACCAACGGCAACGTCGAAGACGTCTACCAGTACGTGCCCCAGGGGATCGGCGAGTGCAAACGCCAAGAGGGCTGCGTATCGCTGATCTCGGGAGGGCGCGAACCGGGCGACTCCAACTTCCTCGCCGCCGATGAGAAGAACGTCTTCTTCACCAGCCGCGACCAGCTGCTGCTCGAAGACCGCGACCAGCTCCTCGACGTCTACGTCGCCCGCGAAGGCGGCGGCTTCCCGACCGTCGCGCAGAGCAGCGGCGGCGAGTGCCAGGGGGAAGCCTGCCAGCCCGCGCCGATCCTCCCCGCCTACCCGACCCCGGCCTCGGGCTTCACCGGGGCGGGGAACCTCAAGCAGGGCGCCAAGGCCAAGCGGCGCTGCCCGAAGTCCAAGCGCAGGGTTCAGCGCAAGGGGAAGACGCGGTGCGTGGGGGCCAAGCGCAAGCGTCAGGGCAAGAAGTCAAACCGAGCGCGCCAGGGCAAAAAAGCCCAAGCTCGCCTAGACAAAGGAGGCGGGCGATGACCCGGCACTCAGCAAGGATCCTCGCATCGCTCCTCACCCTGGCGCTCTTTCTCACCGCGCCGGCCGCGGCCCAGGCCGACTTCGGGCAGAACGGCAGGCGGCATCGGATCAAGCCGGTCGTGAGGGCTCGGTGCGGGAAGGCCAGGAAAGGCAAGAAGCGCGGCTGAGGCGGCGGGTGTGAGGCAGGCAAGCCGCGAGCAGGAGTGGGTCCTGGGTCCGGCGGTCGCGAAGCGGCTGCGGGAGCGCCGCCCGGAGATCGAGCAGGCCGCCCTGGCTCGTGTTTACTCGGTCTCAGAGCCGCCAAAGAGTGGGGCCCCCGAGTACGCCGAGGGCCTGCGTGCTGCCGTCTCGGCTGGGCTCGAGTACGGCCTTGAGGGAATCGAGCGCGGAGAGCAGGGCGCCCCGCCCGTTCCCGAGATCCTGCTCGGCCAGGCACGACTCGCCGCCCGCTCTGGCGTCAGCCTCGACACAGTCCTGCGCCGCTACCTGGCCGGACACACCCTGCTCGACGACTTCCTGATCGAGGAGGCAGAGTGCGTAGAGCAGCTCGGCTCTGCGGCGCTGAAACGCCTACTGCGCTCCCAGGCGGCGATCGTCGACAGATTGCTCGCCACTGTCTCCAAGGCCTATGCCGAGGAGGCAGGGCGCCGCCCCCAGGGAGCCGATCGGCGCAAGGCCGAGCGGGTTGAGCGCCTGCTGGACGGTGAGCCAATCGATTCCTCGGCCCTCGAATACGACCTGCGTGGTTGGCACCTGGGACTCGTCTCTTTCGGGCCGGGGGCAGAGGAGGCGATCGCTGCTCTCGCCGGGCCTCTCGACGCCCGCGTGCTCAGCGTCCGGCGAGAGGAAGGGATCCTCTGGGCCTGGCTGGGAGGGAGGCGCAGGCTCGACCCCGAGGAGGTGGAAGCTGCTCTCCACCAGCCCCCGGTGGGCCTGACGCTCGCGATCGGCGAGCCGGGAGCGGGGATCGTGGCTTGGCGGCTCACTCACCGCCAGGCGCGCGCGGCGCTTTCGGTGGCGTTGCGCAGCGGCGAGCCCGCCGTGCGTTATGCGGATGTCGCCCTGATCGCCTCGATGCAACGGGACGACCTCCTGAGGGCCTCGCTGCGCGCGTTGTATCTGACGCCGCTCGAAGGGGAGGCCCACGGTGGTGAGGCGCTGCGGGCGACCCTCCGCGCCTACTTTGCCTGTGAGCGAAACGTGTCCTCCAGCGCCATGGCGCTGGGCCTGAACCGTCGAACCGTCACCAGGCGACTTCGGAGAGTCGAAGAAATTCTGCACAAGCCGCTCAGTGCCGCCAGCCTGGAGCTTGAAGCAGCTCTGCTGCTGGAGGAATTCGAAGGCACGTCGGTCGGCTGAGAAACAGTCACATACCGGGACGCCGCCACAGTCATTTGTGCTCAGATTGATGCGACGCGACCCCGGGCTTCCGTGGCAGGCTCGCCCTCAGTGACCGTCCCGGCAAAGCCGCCAGGAGAAATCTGTCATCAGCTGATTGGGAGGGGAAGATGGTGAAGCGCGTCGGGATTCTCGCAGCAGGTTCGCTGATCGCCGCAATCGTGTCGCTTGGCGTCGTCTCCTCCGCTTGGGCTGCCCCGGGAGAAATCCCCGGCCGGCCCGACGCCGGACCCCCTCAACTGCCGCAGGCTGCGCCAGCCCAGGCGGAGGCCTCGAGCCGCATCCCCGGCCGCTACATAGTCGTCCTCAAGGGCTCGGTCGAGCACCCCGGCTCGGTCGCCGAAGCCCAGACCGAGAGCCGCGACGGCGAGCTCGGGCTGATCTACCGCTCGGCGATCAAGGGCTACTCGGCGGAGCTCTCGAAGAGCGCGGTCCAGTCGCTGAGAGAAGACCCCCGGGTTAAATTCGTCGAGCCGGATCGCAAAGTGGAAGCGACGGCGCAGACGACCCCAACCGGGGTGAAACGCATCGGCGCCGCGACCAATCCCGCCCTCGACATCGACCAGACCGACGACGTGCGGATCGACGCCGACGTCGCCGTGATCGACACCGGCATCGACCACACCCATCCCGATTTGAACGTGGCCGGCCGGACCAACTGCGTGCCGGCGAATGAAGATCCCGAAGGGCCGGAAAAAGAAGCCAAATTTTGCGCTGACAACAGCGGCGCCGACGCCTATGGCCACGGCACCCACGTCGCCGGCACGATCGGCGCCCTCGACAACGGCATCGGCGTGGTCGGGGTCGCCCCGGGAGCGCGCCTATGGGCGGTGCGGGTCCTCAACAACGAAGGCGATGGAGCCACCTCCTGGATCATCGCGGGAATCGACTGGGTGACCGCCCATGCCTCCCAGATCGAGGTGGCCAACATGAGCCTCGCCGGCTACGGGCGCTCCGCGGCCCAGGAAGCGGCGATCAAAGCCTCGGTTGAAGCCGGCGTCGTCCACGTCGTCGCCGCGGGCAACAGCAGCGTCAACGCCTCCGCGTACACCCCGGCAAATGACCCCAACGTGATCACCGTCTCTGCCCTGGCCGACACAGACGGCAAAGCGGGAGGCAAAGGGGGGAAATGCGCGGGCAAAGACGACAACCTGGCCCAGTTCAGCAACTGGGGCTCTGACGTCGAGCTGGCAGCGCCAGGAACCTGCATCAACTCGACCCTGCCTGTGGCCGGCTCAAAACTCGGCGCCAGCTACGGCAGCCTCAACGGCACCTCGATGGCCTCCCCGCACGTCGCGGGAGCTGCCGCGGTGCTTGCCGCCAAATCCAACCCGAGCTCAAAGAAAGACGTAGAAGCGATCCGCCAGACGCTGATCGACGAGGGAAGCCTCGACTGGGAGGACAACATGGGGGATGGGCGGTTCGAGCCCCTGCTCTACCTGGGAGCGGAACCGCTGAGCGCGCTCGAAGTCGGCTCCGGCGGCTGGTCAACCGATGCGACGAAAGGAACTACCGTCACCGGGGCGATCAACCCACGCGGCCAGAAAGCCGAATACCAATTCGAATACGGGCCGACGACCTCCTACGGCTCGAGCGCACCCGCCTCGCCGGGAGTCAAAGAAGGCAAATACGCGGCGCTGAGCCAACAGCTCCCAAACCTCGAGCTCGGCAAGACCTACCACTACCGCCTCTCGGCGACCACTGCGAGTGGAACCGTCTATGGCAAAGACAGGACGCTCACTCCCTCGCTGTGGAGCAGGCAGGCGCCAAGCGGCGTGCCGAGCTTCGAATTCGAAAACCTCTATGACGTCTCCTGCGCGACGGAAACGTCCTGCGTCGCGGTGGGTTGGCGCTACAACGCGAGCGAACCCCCCTGGAACATCATCTTTTCCTACAAGCTCTCCGAAGGCAAATGGAGCTACGTCACGATGCCGATCCCGGAAGGCGGCGACTTCGCGCAAATCGACAGCGTCTCCTGCAAGTCGGCGAGCTCCTGCATCGCCGTCGGCAAGGTGCAGATGGAAAACGGAGTAGTCGTGCCGCTGGCGGAGGTCTGGGATGGCAGCAAATGGACGATCCAGTCGATCCCGGCGCCAGCCACCGAAGCCACGGTGCCCTACGCGCGCTTGGAAGACGTCTCCTGCGCTTCGACGAGCGAATGCATGGCGGTCGGCTACTTCAAGGCGGCAGACGTCAACCCCGAATACCCCGAACAGCCACTCTGGCAGACCTACGTCGCGCACTGGAAAGGCGGCAAATGGACCAACTCCTATCCGCTGGCGCCGAACACTCGCTTCATGGAAAGGGTCTCCTGCACTTCGGCCAGCTTTTGTGCCTCGGTCGGCTGGGGGAACCTGATGACCTGGAACGGCTCGAGCTGGACGTCGCACTCGGTGGACGTGAACGTCCTACCTAGGGGCCTGTCTTGCACCTCTTCAGCTTTCTGCCTTGCGGTCAGTCCCGAGGCATATGTCGAGGTCTGGGATGGCACGGATTGGTCGGCGGTGGAACGCAAAAACCAAGGAACCGCGCTGTGGGGTGTTTCTTGCCTATCGCCCAGTGGCTGCGTCGCCTCTGGGTATTACCTCTTCGCGTTGAACCCGACCGGCGGGGGCGGCACTTACGCGGCGACACCGGCCACTGAAGTGTGGAACGGCACGGAGATGAATTCTCAGGCGACCCTGCGCGAAACAGAGGAATTCGGGGAGTACGTGAGCGTGGACTGCAACTCCTCCCACTCCTGTTTCGCCGTCGGGACGATGGTCGGGGAAAAGCAAAAGCATTTGATCGCCTCCACGCCCGACCGGCGTCCGACCGCCAGCACCAAACCCGTCACCGGCGTCGAGGTGGTCAAAGCGACGCTGAAAGGCACGGTCAACCCCAATGGGGTGGATACGGGCTATAGCTTCGAATGGGGGACGAGCACCGCCTATGGCAACAGCGTCCCGGTGTCGCCGAAAGCGATCGGTTCGGGCACCGAAGCCCTCGAAGTGAGTGAGGCCCTCTCAGGCCTTGCGCCAAGCACCGCCTACCACTACCGGGTAGTGGCTGAAAGCCAAGGCGGCATGGTGCGAGGAGCGGACCACACCTTCACCACGCTCCCCGTCGCGGAGACCGAACCCGCCTCCAACTTGAGCACTACGGGGGCGACTCTTCGGGGCAAGGTCGATCCAGCCGGCATCGAAACCAGCTACCAGTTCGAATACGGCACCACGACCAGCTACGGCTCCAAAGTCCCCGCTTCGGCGAAAGGCATCGGCTCGGGCGCCGGATACGTGTCGGTGAACGAGGTGATCGAAGGTCTCAAAGCCGCTACGACCTACCACTACCGGGTGGTCGCGACGAACTCCAAAGGCACCTACTTCGGCGAAGACAAGACCTTCATGACCTGGGGGACCTGGTCCACCCAAACCACCCCCAACCCGACCCCCAAAACGGAAGTTCAGCTCGAAGACGTCTCCTGCACCTCCTCCACCAAGTGCCTGGCGGTGGGCGCCAACGAATACACGGGCGACAACGTCGTCGAGGCATGGAACGGCAGCGAATGGTCGATCGTCAGCGAGCTGAACGGCTCTGACACCGCCGTTGCCTGCAGCTCGGGGACCTCCTGCATGGCCACCGCGGTGATGAACAGGAACCTCGTGAACTCCGAAGCAAGCACCTGGAAGCTGACCGAATCCGCCGGCAACTGGGGCGGCGCGAAAAAAGCGATCGCCGTCCCCGCGGGAGCTACCGCGACCTACCTGCGCGACATCTCCTGCTCCTCGGCGAGCGCCTGCATCGCCGTCGGCTACTACAAGACCGGCAGCGAATACAAACCGCTGGCAGAGAGCTGGAACGGGACCAGCTGGTCGCTGCAGAGCGTTCCCAACCCGCCCGAAGGCAGCGGCTTGAACGCGTTGATCAGCGTCTCCTGCCCGATTGGCTGGAACACCTGCGTCGCCGTCGGCGAAGCGGCAAGCAAACCGGTCGCCTCGGTCTGGAACGGCAGCTCCTGGTCGGTCAACATGCTCTCCCTTCCCCCCGGCGCAGAACTCGCCGCCCTGGAAGGGATCTCCTGCAACTCTCCCACCTCTTGCAAGGCGGTCGGCAACTACCGGGAAGCCGGCAAACCGACCAAAACTTTGGCCGAGAGCTGGAACGGGACCGCCTGGTCGATCCTCACCACGCCTAACCCGAGCGCCGAAGGGGATGTGAAGCTGCGCGCGATCACCTGCACTTCGGCCAGCGGCTGCACCGCGGTCGGCAGCTATGTCGCCAAATTGAAATCAGGCACCGGCATTGAAGACGAACGCAAGACCCTGGTCGAGCGCTGGAACGGCGCCGAATGGGTGATCCAGCCCTCGACCGATCCGGCCAAATTCAGCGCCTTGGTCGGCGTCTCCTGCACCTCTGCGGTGGCTTGCACCGCGGTCGGCAACTCGCGCCCCGGGCTTGGGGCCGAAAACACGGTGACGCTGGCGGAGCGCTGGAACGGCACCTCCTGGTCCACCCAAACCACCCCCAACCCGACCCCCAAAACGGAAGTTCAGCTCGAAGACGTCTCCTGCACCTCCTCCACCAAGTGCCTGGCGGTGGGCGCCAACGAATACACGGGCGACAACGTCGTCGAGGCATGGAACGGCAGCGACTGGTCGATCGTCAGCGAGCTGAACGGCTCTGACACCGCCGTTGCCTGCAGCTCGGGGACCTCCTGCATGGCCACCGCGGTGATGAACAGGAACCTCGTGAACTCCGAAGCAAGCACCTGGAAGCTGACCGAATCCGCCGGCAACTGGGGCGGCGCGAAAAAAGCGATCGCCGTCCCCGCGGGAGCTACCGCGACCTACCTGCGCGACATCTCCTGCTCCTCGGCGAGCGCCTGCATCGCCGTCGGCTACTACAAGACCGGCAGCGAATACAAACCGCTGGCAGAGAGCTGGAACGGGACCAGCTGGTCGCTGCAGAGCGTTCCCAACCCGCCCGAAGGCAGCGGCTTGAACGCGTTGATCAGCGTCTCCTGCCCGATTGGCTGGAACACCTGTGTCGCGGTCGGCGAAGCGGCAAGCAAACCGGTCGCCTCGGTCTGGAACGGCAGCTCCTGGTCGGTCAGCATGCTTTCCCTTCCCCCTGGCGCAGAACTCGCTGCCCTGGAAGGGATCTCCTGCAGCTCTTCCACCTCCTGCAAGGCGGTCGGCAGCTATAAGGAAGCCGGCAAACCGCGCAAGACCCTGGCAGAGAGCTGGAACGGGACCGCCTGGTCGATTCTCGCCACGCCCAACCCGAGCGCCGAAGGCCACATCACGCTGCGCGCGATCACCTGCACTTCGGCCAGCGGCTGCACCGCGGTCGGCAGCTACGTCGCCAAAGTGAAAGGGGGCGGCATCGAAGACGAACGCAAGACCCTGGTCGAGAGCTGGAACGGGAGCGAATGGGCGATCCAGCCATCGACCAACCCGGCCAAATTCAGCTCCCTGGTGGGCGTCTCCTGCACCTCCGCCAGCGCCTGCACCGCGGTCGGCAACTCGCGCCCCGGGCTTGGGGCCGAAAACACGGTGACGCTGGCGGAGCGCTACGAGTAGATCCGATCCAGTAGCCCTCGACTCAGTACCCCTCGATCGCGTACGGGTTGAGGATGGCGCCGCCTTGCAGGCGGTGCCGGTCGACCTCGTTGAGCCGGGCTAGGTCGCAGACCTCGTCCCATGCTTCCTCGATCGTTTCGATCTGCCGATCGACGATCGCGCGGGCTTCTTTCTCGCTCAGGAGGTAGATGGGAGCGCGGGCGATGCACGCGGCGACCTGGCTGAGGCGGAAGCCGTCGCGGCCGATTGCCATCGCCTGCGAAGCCTCCCCCCCGGCGTGGGGGAGGGGGCAGACGTCGTAGGCGGGAGTGAGAGTGAGTTCGGCGCCGTCCCAGAAAGCGGCGTGGTTGCGGGCGTGGTCGTCGGTGTTGCCGGCGAGGACGTTGAAAGTCAGGCGGGAGAAGAGCTCGCGCAGGGTCACTCTCGGCTCGGTGAACCGGGCGCGGATCTCGTCGGCAAGCGCCTCATAGCTCGCGTACCTGCCGCCCCACTCGTCGAGGCCGAGGATCGTCAGGGCCGAGACCAGGGCACGGCGCCCTCCGGGGGCCGGCCGGTCGAAACGCTCGACCAGCAGCACGTCCTTGCCCAGCGCCTCGCTCAGCTCGACCCTGGCCGCGTCGATGCCGGCGCGGCGGGCGAGCTCCATCGCGACGAACTCGCCCTTGACCACCGGAAAGGTGTCCGTGGCCGAGCTGAACTTGGCGATGAGGCGCCGAGGGCCGTCCGCGAGCAGGACCTTGGGACGAGCCCCGCCGATCGAGCTGCCGTGGAGGAGGGCCTGATCGAGGGCGGGGGACAACGGGACTCCCTCCTCCACCTTCTGCGCCGCTTCGGCCAGCTTGGCGAGCTGAGAAAGCTGCGCCTCCCCCTGTGAGCGGGGAACGTAGTCGGTGGGTGACGCCTGGAAGTCGAGGGCGCCGATCCGGTCGGAGCCGGATTCGAGCAGGTAGGCGAGCTCCGACAGCTCGGCCGTGTCCGCGGCGTCACTGCCGACCCTATGGTTGAGGATCACCCGCTGCCCCCAGGCATCCGGACCAGCGTCGGCTATGCAGCCGGCGATCGTGCCGACAAGGGGCATGATCTGTCCACGGCGCAGCGGCAGCTCCGGCAGGTACAGCGGGATCCGCTCCTCCCGTTCGATGTAGCTGCGCCCGTAGGTGAAGGCGACGAGGTCGCCGATCTGGTCGAGGCGTCCGGCAACCACTGGATCGTCAGCCCCCGGAAGCCAGGTCCAGACGAAGGCCTCGCGGGGGTCAGAAGTCATCATCGACGTCGCGCGGCTGGCGCACTCTCTCCGGGAGCACTGCGAGTCGATCCTCGACGCGCGCGGCCTCGACTTCCCGGCGCGAGCGATTCTCGTCGAAGAGCGGGACGCCGACCAGGGCCGCGGCCTCGAAGGCAATCCCAAGCCGCACACCGGGATCGCCATGTTCCACCTTCAGCATCGTCGCTTCGGTCACACCGACCCGTTCGGCCAGCTCGGCGACCGTCCAGCGTCGCTGTCGTCGCTCCAGCCGTACGTTGGCGCCAAGGAGCTTTGCGGCTTCCACGGCGATGGGCGAGATGTTCTGACGCTGAGTCATTCTGCAAAAAACTATAGCTTAGATACGCCTAGCTATGGAAAAACGCAGATGAAACAGATCAGCACCGCGCGCCTGGCGCCGATGCAGGGTGTTGCGGCGACGCCTGCAGGGCGCCGCCGCCACGCCTACTCGAGTTTGCCGATCTTGAAGATCTTGGTGCCGCAGTCGGGGCAGACGCCTTGAATCGCCGGGCGACCGTTTTTCATGGTCACCTGTTTGGCGTCTTTGATCTCTACCTTCTTGCGCTCTTTGACGCAGTAACCCTCGGGCATCGGGTCTCCTTTCGCTGCCGGTTTATCCGGCAAAGCTCGCGTTAGGCGCGAGGTGGATTGCGGAGAACGTAACGCAGGGCGGGGACGGGCAACACGCACAAACGTGCGTATTGCTACAAGCACTACTTTCCGGCTTGCTCCGCTTCGGCTTCGGCGTTCTGCTCTTTTGCCTGTTCGAGCAGTTCCTGGATTCTGGCGCTGTCCGCCGAGCCGCCGTCCGTCGAGTCCTCGGTGGCATTGCCAGTGCCGCCCGGCGAGGCTCCGTCCGCTCCTACACCGCCCGTCGCATCGTTTCCCTCACCATTGGACTTCGGCTTCGGCGACGGCTCAGGAGCGGGTGCCGGTTCCGTCGGCAAGACCGGTTCCGGCGCCGGGGCGCTCGCACCCCCTGCCGCTGCGTCGATCTGCGTTTCCAATTCCTGCTGCAGCTCCTGGACGTCGCTCTCGCTGACCGAGCTCTCGCGCGCGTCGATCGCGAGGTAGATCGCCGCGCCGCCGAGGCCGATCGCGATCACGGCGAGCGCGAGGAAGACGCGCGTGCGTTTGCCGAGCTTGCGCTCGACCTCTCCGATCCAGGCCCGCAGTCCCTCCAGCGACATCGCTCTAACTTAATCGAGAACCGCGCCGGGCTGCCGGGTCAAATACCCTGCGGTTCGCGCTTCCCATCGGGAACGCCCCGACTTCCCACCCCAGAGACCCAAGGAGATCCGCAGATGCCCGAGGCCGTAATCGTCGACACCATCCGCACGCCGATCGGCCGTGCCTTCAAGGGCTCGCTGGCCCAGCTGCGCCCCGACGAGATGGGCGCTTACGTCGTCGACGAGCTGCTCAAGCGCAATCCCGAGGTCGACCCGGCCCTGGTCGAAGACCTCTTCTGCGGCTGCGGCATGCCGCAGGGCCTGCAGGCGTTCAACATCGGCCGCATCATCTCGCTGCTCTCCGAGAAGCTGCCGCAGGAGGTCAACGGGGTCACGGTCTCCCGCTACTGCTCCTCCAGCCTCGACGCGATCCGCCACGCCGGTAACGCGATCAAGGCCGGCGAGGGCGACGTCTACATCGCCGCCGGGGTCGAGTGGGTGAGCCGCTACAACGAGCGCACCGAGCCCGCCGGCGCCGCCGATCAGAACGAGAACCTGCAGGGCTCGGGCGGCCAGCCCAACGCCTACATCGAGATGGGCAAGACCGCGGTCAACGTCGCCGAAAGGTACGAGGTCAGCCGCGCCGACATGGACAAGTTCGCGCAGCGCTCCCAGGAACTGGCCGTGCAGTCCCAGGAGGACGGCTTCTTCGACCGCGAGATCGTCCCGGTGAAGCTGCCCGACGGGACCGAGGTCGGCAAGGACGACGGCCCCCGCGCCTCCTCGACCCTGGAGAAGCTCTCGCAGCTGGAGGAGTCCTTCGGCGGCGGCGGCGTCACCGCCGGCAACTCCTGCCCGCTCAACGACGGCGCCGCCGCGGTGCTCTTGATGAGCGACGCCAAGGCCAAGGAGCTGGGCCTGACCCCGCGCGCCCGCATCGTCACCGCCGCCACCTACGGCAACGAGCCCGAGTACATGGGCGTCGCCCCGATCGGCGCCGTCAAGAAGGTGCTGGAGCGGTCGGGAATGACGATGGACGACGTCGACACGGTCGAGCTAAACGAGGCCTTCGCTGCCCAGGTGATCCCGATCATGGACGAGTGCGACATCGCCCCGGAGAAGCTCAACACCCACGGCGGCGCGATCGCCCTCGGCCACCCCTTCGGCATGACCGGCGCCCGCATCATGGGCACCCTGCTCAACGTGATGGAGACCGACGATCACCAGATCGGGATCGAGACGATGTGCGTGGCCGGCGGTCAGGGCAAGGCGATGCTGGTCGAAAGGCTCTAGGTCGACCCTCTTT
This sequence comes from uncultured Solirubrobacterales bacterium, assembly GCA_963824215.1. Lineage (GTDB taxonomy): Bacteria > Actinomycetota > Thermoleophilia > Solirubrobacterales > 70-9 > VRUE01. Next base: position 20,478 of record CAWGOE010000004.1, read on the forward strand.
CGAGCTCAGCGAAGAAGCGAGCTGAAGCGTCCACCGCGTCGGCGCGTAGCAGGGCCTCGTTTGCCTCGGGGTCGATCATAAGGGCCTGCTCCGCGTAAAAACGAGGGCCATCGTCCGTCGGGCGCCGATAGCGCTCCCGCACCTCGAGGAAAGTCGTGCGCAGTTGCTGCACCGCGTCGGCCAGGGGGCCCTGACGCAGCCGTTGTGCAGCCTGCTCCGGACCGCCAGCGCGGTTGTAAAGCAGGACATACGCGAGGTCGTAGTAGTCCTTTGCCGCAGATCTGGTGCGAACGGTGACGCACTTGGAGATCAGATAGCCCTCCAGGCCGGCGAATCGGGCGGCGACGGTAGTGGAAGTCCCATCGGCTAGAACGCCTTTTAGCTCCCTCCACTCGTAGTCGCGGGCGACGTAGCCGGTTCCTCGCAGGTTGGCGGCGGCCAGCTCTCGACAGCCTGCGGGGCGGATGCACTCCCGATTGCGCTGATCGTCCAGGTCGCAAAGGAACTCGATCAGGACCGGATAACCATCGACCGCGCCTTTCCATCGCCACCCATCCTCGTTCGGGTCGGGAGAGAAGTCGAGATGCGTCAAGGCGCGCTCGACCTGGCTGAGATCGCCGTCTGGGTTCACGTGCGTGATCAGCAGCAGATCGACGTCGGTGGTGCCGAGATGCTGAGGGACCGGCACAGGACCACCCCCAGCCAGCGTCTCGGGGACCAGTCCGCCGAGAACGACGACAAACGGCTGCTCACCTTCGAGCTCATGCAGCAGCCAGATCAGCGCCTTCTCGGCACGGGTCCTTGCCTGAGGTGAGCGGGGAAAATCAGCCATGGTGGGGATGCAGTGGATCGATCAGCTCTCGCTTGACATGGTCTGCGGCATCCTGGCCGCGTGCGCCAAAGGACGAGAGGTCGGCGTACAGTCGCGGCGGGCTGACGACAGGGGCGCCCTGGTAGCGCCCGCGCAGTCTCAACATCCTCGGGTCGCCCCGCCAGAAGGTCACCCGGGCGCCCTCGCTTACCTCGCGTAGCCCTCCCTCAGCGATGCTCGCGCTAAGCGGTCCCGCGAAGTCATCCTCGGACACGTAGACGTGGAGGCTCGGGACTGCGGTCATCAGTGGCGCCACCAGCTCCAAGCCGGCCCAGCCGCTCAGCGCCCAGTCGACATGCCGATCCAGGGCTGGCCGGAGATCGGTCTCGAAGAGTCCCAGCGGATCCTGAGTAGCCCTATGCGCGAGCCGGGTTACCCTCTGCCGCTCACCGTTCGCTACGGCGAAGGCTGCCAGTAGCCCGTCTGGATTCACAAGCGACCGGTGCGCGCCACGACCACGCGCCGGTCCTCGCTTCTCCGTCCACCCCTGCCCGTCGAACCCCTGCAGAACGGTGGCGGTTTGGGGCACGGACCAACCGCTGGCGTCCGCGAGCTCGGGAATTCGCAGGGGTTTGTCGGTTCGGGCGATAAGGAGCTCGGCGATGCCGAGCGCCGAGGGCGACCAGTGAAAGCCAGAGCGCTGCAGAGCCGGCAGTCGAGGTTCCCGAATGAGGATGATCCCCTCGGGTCCGATGATGCGTGCCTGCCCGGCCTCGTCGGCCCAGTTGACCGCTTGCTCGCGCAGCCACTCGATCGCGCCGGGGGAAAGGCGACGCGCAAGAACGACCAGGTTCTCGGGTCTGGGCCTCGGGATTCCGGCTATGACACGGCGCACGTCGTCTGGCCAGCCCTCCCCGACCCACTTAACCTGGATCGAGATCTCAGCTCCGTCGCGCAGACGCACGATGAAATCGGCGCCAGGGTCATTGGCCGGCGCAAGGACAACTGACACCCCGTCGAAGGCCGACGAGAGGATCGATTGCAGCCGTTTCTCTGCTTTCATGCTTTTTCTACTGTACCAGCATAAAAAAGAAAATAGAAGAAAAAGAAAGGATGTAGGTTCAATTGGTGAGCTTGGAGACGATCACCTATAGAACCGACGGGCGGGTCGCCCGCATCACCCTGAACCGGCCCGAGCGCGGCAACGGGATCGTGCCGCGGATGCCGGCCGAGCTTGCCGCCTGCGTCGAGCGGGCGAACCTCGACCCTGAGGTCCACGTGATTGCCCTCGCCGGCAACGGCAGCGGCTTCTGCGGCGGCTACGACCTGGTCGCCTCGGCCGAGGGCGATATGAGCGGGCTTGGCGGGGTTGAGGCGCCGGCTGGCTCGCCGGTCGACCCGGCGACGATCGGCGCCAACCACGCGCCGGAGTCGAACTGGGATCCGGTCACCGACTTCCAGTTCATGTCGCGCAACGTGCGCGGCTTCATGAGCCTCTTCCACTCCGAGAAGCCGGTGCTCTGCAAGGTGCACGGCTACTGCGTCGCCGGCGGCACCGACATGGCGCTCTGCTCCGATCTACTGGTGATCGGCGCTGACGCCAAGATCGGCTACCCGCCGGCGCGGGTCTGGGGCTCGCCGACGACGGCGATGTGGGCGGCGCGGCTGGGGCCGATGCGGGCCAAGCGACTGCTCTTGACCGGCGACTCGCTGAGCGGCGAGCAGGCGGCGGAGTGGGGGCTGGCAACGGAGGCGGCGCCGCCCGAGCAGCTAGACGAGCGCTTCGAGGCGCTCGTGGAGCGCGTTGCGCGGCTGCCGATCAACCAGCTGGTGATGATGAAGATGCTCGTGAACCAGTCGCTCTACTCGCAGGGGCTGCACCAGACGCAGCTGCTCGGCACCTTCTTCGACGGCATCGCCCGCCATACCGAGGAGGGTCACGACTTCGTCCGCCGCGCTGCTGAGGGGGGCTTCAAGCAGGCTGTGCGGGAACGCGATGAGCCATTCAACGACTACGGTCTCGGGGGCTTCGGTGTCGAGTAGCAACCGGGCGAACGGAGGATCGGGACGCTCGATCGCAATCGTCGGCGGCGGTTTCGGCGGGGTCGGGGCGGCGGTGATGCTGAGACGCGCAGGCTACGAGGACGTCACCGTCTTCGAGAAAGGCGAGCGGGTCGGCGGGGTCTGGAACCACAACACTTACCCCGGCGCGGCCTGCGACGTGCCCTCGCATCTCTACGAGTTCTCCTTCGCGCCCAACCGCTGGTCGCGCCGCTACGCCCCCCAGGCGGAGATCCAGGCCTACGTCGAGGGCGTCGCCCGTCACTTCGGCGTGCTCGACAGGATCCACACCGGGGTCGAAGTGAAGAGCGCCCGCTGGGACGAGGGGCGTGGCCGCTGGGTGCTGGAGACCAGCGCCGGCCCACACGCGGCCGAGCTCCTGCTCACCGCCTGTGGCCAGCTCTCGGTGCCGAAGACCCCGCCGATCCCGGGCCTGGAGAGCTTCGACGGCCCCGCCTTCCACACCGCCGAGTGGCGCCACGACGTTGACCTGAGCGGCAAGCGGGTCGCCGTGATCGGCACCGGCTGCAGCGCGATCCAGGTCGTTCCCGCAATCCAGCCCGAAGTCGGCCGGCTCGACGTTTACCAGCGTTCTCCCGGTTGGACGATCCCGAAGATGGACTACGCCTACCCGGACTGGGCCCACGACCTCTTCAAGCGGGTGCCGGCGGTGCGCCGGCTCGACCGCGCTCTGATCTTCGGCCTGATGGAGCTGGGCGCCGCGGCGATGACGCGCCACCGCTGGATGCTTCCCGCCTTCCGCGCCGCCGCCCGCCGTCAGATCACGGCAGCGATCGAGGACCCCGAGTTGCGTCGCAAGCTGATGCCGAGCGACGAGCTCGGCTGCAAGCGGACGATGCTCACCGACGACTGGTATCCGGCCCTGGCTCAGCCGAACGTCGAGCTGGTCTCCGAGCGGATCGCCGCGGTGACCGCAACCGGTATTCGCGACGGAACCGGCGTCGAGCGGCCGGCCGATGTGCTCGTCCTTGCGACCGGCTTCGCCAGCCACGCCTTCGTCGCGCCGATGGAGATCGCCGGTCGCGATGGGCGCCGGCTCGCCGAGGAGTGGGCCGAGGTGGCTCGTGCCTACCTCGGCCTCAGCGTCCCCGGCTTTCCCAACATGTTCCTGCTCTACGGGCCGAACACGAACGGCGGCACCGGCTCGGTCATCTACACGATCGAGGCCGGCGTCGAGCACGCGATCGCCGCGCTGCGCGAGCTGGACCGGGCTGAGGCGAGGCAGATCGAGGTGCGCCGCGAGGCGGCCGAGCGCTTCGATCGCGAGCTGCGCTCCGCTCTGGAGGGCACCGTCTGGCACAGCGGCTGCACCAACTGGTACGTCGACGAGAACGGCAACGACCCCAGTCAGTGGCCGTGGCTGTGGAGCACCTACCGGCGGCGTACGGCCCGCCTCGAGTCCAGCGCCTACGAATTTGGCGGGGCGCCGGTTGCGGCAACTGCCCTCGGGTAGGGTCACGCCGCGATGAGCGACGCTCCTCCTCACCCCAGCGCCAGGATCACCCCGGAGACCGCCCGCGGCTTCCTCCCGGGCAGCTTTCCGGGCGATCTCGGGATCGAGCCGCTGGAGATCGAGGACACGCACTCGCGGGGCAGGATCGTCGTCGACAAGCGCCACCTGCATCCGGGTGGCTTCGTCCACGGCGGTGTCTGGACGGCGCTCGGCGACACCGTCGCCGCCTGGGCGACCTTCCGCAGCATCCCTGCCGGGCACAACTTCACCACGATCGAGCTGAAGCTGAACGTTTTCGCCGCCGGCGTGCTCGGTGACGAGATCGTCGCCGTCGGCGAGGCCCTGCACACCGGCAAGAGCACGGTTGTGATCGAGGTGAGGATGGAGCGCCGCCGCGAGGGCAGCGAGCCGCGCCTGGCGGCGAACCTGATCGTCAGCCAATTCGTGCTCCCTCCCGCCGAGGGGTAAGACTGAACAGGCGATGCCCGCCTACGTCTTTGGCTACGCATCCCTAGTCGCGCTCGAGGACGCCAAGGCCCTGCCCGGCCGGCTGCGCGGCTACCGCCGCTTTTGGGGAGTGGCGATGAACAACTGGGAGGGGGGAGAGGGGGCGAAGCACTGGCTCGACCGCGACAGCGGCGAGCGGCCGCGCATCCGCGTCGCCTACCTCGACCTGCGCGAAGAGCCCGGATCGGCGGTCAACGGCCTGGTCCTGCCGGTTGACGCGGATCGCTTGGCGGACCTCGATGCGAGAGAGATCAACTACGAGCGGATCGACGTCTCGGAAGCCTTCGAGCCGCTCGGTCCACAGGCCGAGGGGGCGGAGACCCCGCGCATCTTCACCTACGTCGGCCTCGATGCCGCCCACGAGCGCTGTCGCCTTGGTGCCGCCGAGGGCAACGCCTTCGTCAGCGCCGACTACACCGGCTCTGTGCGCCGCGCATTCGAGCAACTCGCCCCCGGAGCCTTGATCGAGTTCGACCGCACCACCGACCCCGTGCCCTTCCCCGAGCGCGACCTGCGGCTGGTCCCGCCACGACATCCTGAAGGGTTAGGGGGTGCACACGGCCCCTAACCCTTCAGGATGTCCGGGGAGCCGGGTTCGGGGCCCGGCGATTCCAGGCGTTCGATTTGCGGCAGGCGCCATAGCAGGCTGGCGATCGTCAAGCCAACGGCCGAGCAGAGCATGGCCAGGAACCACTCGCTCGCGGTCAGCAGCGTCATCTCGAAGAAGTCGCGCACCGGGGCGGCGGCCAGGATCAGGGCGAAGAGGGCGCCCAGGCCGGCGACCATCGCCAGCATGTAGCTCTGGATCGCGATGTGCTCGCGGCCCGGGCCGCGCTCCAACAGCAGTACGAAGGCGAGGCCGAGCACGATCAGCGTCGTAGTCGCCGCCGTGCGGCCCGCCTCGAGCGAGCCGCCGAAGACGGTGTCGACGAGGAAGAAGCAGAGGATCGAGCCGAGTGCCGTCGCCAGCCCGGCCGGCACGGCGAAGGCTGCGAGGGCCCGCAGCAGGCGGCCGCGGTAGAGCGGCCCGTCCGAGGGCGCCAGGGCGAGGACGAAGGAGGGGATGCCGATCGTCAGGAAGACCGCGAGGGTGAGGTGGCGGGGGAGGAAGGGGAAGGCGAAGCCCGGCACGGCGACGAGCAGGATCAACGCCGCCGCGTAGACCGACTTGGTCAGGTAGAGCCGTCCCAGGCGGTGGACGTTGCGGGCGATCCGCCGTCCCTCTGCGACCGCTTCCGGCAACCGCGCGAACTCGTCCTCGAGCAGGACGATGTCGGCGATCCCCTTCGTCACCTGAGCGCCCGAGCCCATCGCCACCGCGAGCCGCGCCTGCTTTAGCGCTGGCACGTCGTTGACGCCGTCACCGATCATCGCCGTGTAGCGGCCCGACGCGCGCAGCGCCTCGACCAGCGCCTTCTTCTGCTCTGGCGCGATTCGGCAGAAGATCGTGTTGCGCTGCGCGGCGGCGGCCAGGCCCTCGGGGTCCTCGGGCAGCTCGGAGCCCTCGATCACGCCTGCGTCCTGCGGCACCCCGACCGCGTAGGCCACCGCGGTCACCGTCGCCCGCGCGTCGCCGGAGATCAGCTTCAGGTCGATCCCCTCCTCGCGGATGAAGGCGATCGTCTGGGCGGCGTCGGCGCGCAGCGTCTCCTCGAGCACGATGAGCGCCACTGGGGTGAGGCGGGGAGGCGGCATGTGCTCGGGGTCATCCGGCAGTCCCTCGCTCGACTGGGCGAAGGCAACGACGCGCCGCCCAGCCGCCGTCTCCTGCTCGAGTTTGCGGGCCAGCCCGGGAGGCAGTTCCAGCGCACCGCTGGCGGCGAGGATGTCGGGCGCGCCGAGCACGTAGCTGGTCCCTCCCAAACGCAGTCCGCTCCACTTCCACTTCGAGGAGAAGGGAACTTCGCCGCCGACCCGGCCGGGCGTTCCCGGAAAGGCCTCGGCGACCGTCTCCAGCGTGCGGTTGCGGTCGCCGGCGCTCGCCGCGAAGCGCCCCAGCGCTGCCTGCGCCTCGTCCGGATCGGTCCCATCGGCAACCTGGATCCCGAGTAGGCGCAGCTGACCGTCGGTCAAGGTGCCGGTCTTGTCGACGCAGATCGTGTCGACGGCGGCGAGGCTCTCGGTGGCGCTCATCTGTTGCACCAGCGTGTCCTTGCGCGCCAGTCGCACCGCGGCGACGGCGAAGGTGACGCTCATCAGCAGCACCAGCCCCTCGGGGATCAGGGTCACGAGGCCGGCGGTCGCCGTCTGCGCAGCCTCGACCAGGTCGGTGCCGCGCAGCTGGAAGGTGATCAGCAACAGCACCGCTAGCGGCGCCATCGCCCAGGTGCAGGCGACGATCACCCGGTTGACCTCAGACTGCAACGGCGAGGGCGGGTGGCGGAAGGCCTTCGCCTCGCCAGCGAGCTTGCCTGCGTAGCTCTCCTCACGCACCGCGTCGACCAGGTAGCGGCCCGAGCCGGAGATGCAGAAGGCGCCCGAAAGCACCCGCTCGCCGACGTCCTTGCGGATCCCGTCGGCCTCGCCGGTCAGCAGCGACTCGTCGACGGTCAGGCCGCGGCTGGCGACCATCTCGCCATCGGCGACGAGCTGGTCGCCGGGCTCGATCGCGATTGCGTCCCCCGGCACGATCTCCTCTGCTCGCAGGCTGACCGTCTCACCGTCGCGGATCGCTTTCGCCTGCGGAGCGACCAGGACCGCCAGCTCGTCCAGCGTCTTCTTCGCGTTCAGCTCCTGGCGGATGCCGATGTAGGAGTTGACGATCGCGATCAACCCGAAGACCGCGTCGGCGAACAGGCCCAGCGAGAGGATGAGGACGAAAAAGCCGCCGATGATCGCGTTGAAGAGCGTGAAGACGTTGCCGGCGACGATGCTGGAGACCGAGCGCGAGGAGGTGTCGGAGGGCGAGCCGAGCTTGCGCAGGCGCTTGGCCGCCTCGGCGCTACTGAGGCCACGCTCGGTGGCTTCCGGGGACTTGGTGGGGGAGGCGGCCTTAGAAGCCATAGGGACATTCAATAGGGTTCCCGGCGGATGGCTTTGAAACTCGGACTTAATCTCGGCTATTGGGGCATCGGGCCCGCCGGCGATGACGCGGTCGAGGTCGTCCAGGCGGCCGAGGCCGCTGGCTATGAGTCGGTCTGGGCGGCAGAGTCCTACGGCTCCGATGTCGTCAGCGTGCTCGCCTGGCTGGCCCCGCAGACCAAGACGATCAACCTTGGCGCGGCGATCCTGCAGGTGCCGGCACGGCCGCCTGCGGCGGCGGCCATGGCCGGGGCGACGATCGACAAGCTCTCCGGCGGCCGCTTCATCTTCGGCTTCGGCCCGTCGGGCCCGCAGGTCTCCGAGGGCTGGTACGGCGTCCCCTACGCCAAGCCCTGGGGCCGCACCCGCGAGTACATCGAAGTCGTGCGCGAGATCGTCGCCCGCGAGGGCAAGATCGACCACCAGGGCGAGCACTACCAGTTGCCTCTGCCGGGCGGGGAGGGCAAGCCGCTGAAGCTCAACTTCCACCCCGAGCGCTCCCGCATTCCCGTGTTCGTCGGCGCGATCGGCCGCAAATCGGTCGAGATGGCGGCGGAGATCTGCGACGGCTGGATCCCGATCTTCTTCAGCGTCGATGCCTTCCAGGAGACCTGGGGCGAGCATCTGGAGGCGGGCTTCGCCAAGGGAGGGCGGCAGCGCTCCGACCTCGAGGTCTCGCCCTCGCTGCAGGTCGCGATCGACGGCGATCTCGAGGCGGCGAAGAACGTGGTCAAGGCCGGCCTCGTCCTCTACTTCGGCGGCATGGGCAGCCGCAAGACCAACTTCTACGTCGACCTCGCCCATCGCTTCGGCTTCGGCGACGTTGCCGACGAGGTTCAGCGCCGCTACCAGGAGGGCGACAAAGGCGGCGCCTTCGAGGCGATGCCGGACGAGATCGTCGAGGCGACCTCGCTGGTCGGCAGCGAGGCCGAGGTGGCGGAGCGGGTCGAGCGCTTCCGCGGCGCCGGCATCGACCGCCTGATCGTCTCGCCGGTCCACGTCGAGCGCGACCAACAACTGCACACCCTGAAGCGATTGGCGTCCCTGGCGGGCGTCGAAGCACCCTCCTAGCTGCTTGTCATAAGGTCCCGCGCCGCGACGTTATGAAGATCGGAGTGCCGAAAGAGACCGCCGAGGGGGAGCGCCGTGTCGCGCTCGTCCCTGACGTCGTCAAATCGCTGAAGAAGAACGAGCATGTCGATGTGCTCGTCGAGCGCGGCGCTGGTGACGCTGCCGGCCACCCCGACTCCCAGTACGAGGAGGCGGGCGCCGAGCTGGTCGACGCCGAGGTTACGTGGGGCGCCGACGTCGTCCTCCGCGTCGCCGCCCCGACCAACGAGCAGATCGGCAAGCTTAACTCCAGCCAGGTGCTGATCGGCCATCTCTCGCCCTGGACCGCGGCGGAGACCAACAAGGCCCTTGCCGGCTCCGGCGCGACCAGCTTCGCGATGGAGGCGATCCCGCGCACCACGCGCGCCCAGGCGATGGACGCGCTCTCCTCGCAGGCCGCCGCCGCCGGCTACGCGTCGATGCTGATCGCCGCCCGTGAATCGGGCCGCTTCTTCGGCATGATGACCACGGCTGCCGGCACCGTGCCGCCGGCCAAGGTGCTGGTGTTGGGTGCCGGCGTCGCTGGGTTGCAGGCGGTCGCCACGGCAAAGCGCCTCGGCGCGATCGTCACCGGCTTCGACATCCGCCGCGCCGCCTGGGAGCAGATCGCCTCGCTCGGTGGCCGCCCGCTCGAACTCGACTTCATCCCCGATGCCGAAGGCGAGGGCGGCTACGCCCGGCCGCTGACCGACGAGGAGAACGCCAAGGTCGTCGAGGCGATTGGCGAGAACGCCGCCAAGCAGGACGTGATCGTCACCACGGCAGCGATCCCCGGCCGCCCGGCGCCGCTTCTGATCACCGCTGACGCGGTGCGCAGCATGGAACCGGGCTCGGTGATCGTCGACCTCGCCGCCGAGAGCGGCGGCAACTGCGAGCTGACCGAGGCTGGGCAGATCGTCGAGGAGGGCGGCGTCAGGGTCGTTGGGCCGCGCAACCTGGCCAGTGAGATGCCGGTCCCGGCCTCGCAGCTCTACGCCAAAAATCTGGAGAACCTGCTCGGTCTGCTGATCGGCGAGGACGGCGCGCTGAACGTCGACTTCGAGGACGACATCGTCGCTGCCGCCTGCATCACCCACGGCGGCGAGATCCGCAACGAGAGGGCGGCCCAGTGAACGCGAAAATCGTCGCGGTGATCGCCGGTCATTCGAGTCCGCGGCGATTTTCGCGTGAACAAAGAGGTGCTCTATGAGCTTGATGACTGAGATCACGATCTTCGTTCTCGCCGCCTTCGTCGGCTTCGAGGTGATCTCGAAGGTGCCGACCACCCTGCACACGCCGCTGATGTCGCAGACCAACGCGATTCACGGCATCGTCATGCTCGGCGGCCTGATCGTCGTCGGCTACGCCGACGACGGGCTCGAGTACGTGATCGGCACGATCGCGATCGCCTTCGGCGCGATCAACATCGTCGGTGGCTTCATGGTCACCGACCGGATGCTCGGCATGTTCTCCAGAAAGCCGAAGCCCCAGGTCAAGTCCGCCTCCTCGGCTTCGCCTCCGGGGGCGGACGGTTCTGACGGAGGCTCGTCTTGATCTCCCAGGCCGTGTTCGAGCCCGGCGGCGACGCCGCGACGGCTCTCTACATAGTCGCCTTCTCGCTCTTCATCATTGGCGTCAAACGGGGGACCCACCCGACCTCGGCCAAGCAGGGCAACCTGATCGCCGCCGGCGGCATGGCGATCGCCGTCGTCACCACCCTGCTGCTGGACGGAGTCGGCAACTGGGGCTTGATCGCGCTCGGGCTCGGGATCGGCACCGCCGTCGGGGTGATCGCCTCGATCCGCGTGCAGATGACCGAGATGCCGCAGATGGTCGCCCTCTACAACGGCGTCGGCGGCGGTGCCGTGGCGCTGATCGCCTGGTCGGAGATCCGCCACGGGATCTCGCTCGGGCATGAGATCCCGCTCGACGAGCTGATCCCGGTCCTCTTCGCCGCGGTCGTCGGCTCGGTCTCCTTCTGGGGCTCGAACATCGCCTTCGCCAAGCTCCAGGACCTGATCCCGACCAAGCCCCTGGCGGTGCCCGGCCAGCAGGTGATCAACGCCGCCCTCCTGATTGGGATCGTCGTCGCCTGCGTCAACATCGCGATCAACAACGACGACCCGAACCAGGCGATCTTCATCGCCGTCCTGCTCGCCGCCGGCCTGCTCGGCAACCTCGTCGTCCTGCCGATCGGCGGCGCCGACATGCCGGTCGTGATCTCGCTGCTCAACGCCTTCACCGGCCTCTCCGCCGCTGCGGCCGGCTTCGCTCTCGACAACGTGGCGCTGATCGTCGCCGGCACCCTGGTCGGGTCCTCGGGAACGATCCTGACGATGGAGATGGCGACCGCGATGAACCGCTCGGTCGCCAATGTCCTCTTCGCCGGCTTTGGCGGCGCTCCCAGCGGGGGGGGCGGCGGCACCGGCGAGGAGCGACCGCATACGTCGATCGGCGCCCAGGACGCTGCGATCAAGCTCGCCTACGCCGACACGGTCACGATCGTCCCCGGCTACGGCCTGGCTGTCGCCCAGGCCCAACACGCGATCAAGGAGGTCGCCGACGCGCTCGAGTCGCGCGGCGTGACCGTCAACTACGCGATTCACCCGGTCGCCGGCCGCATGCCCGGCCACATGAACGTCCTGCTCGCCGAGGCGGACGTGCCCTATGAGCAGCTAAGGGAGATGGAGGAGATCAACCCGGAGATGCCGCGCACCGACGTGGCCGTGATCGTGGGCGCCAACGACGTCACCAACCCGGCGGCGAAAACCGATCCCGATAGCCCGATCGCCGGCATGCCGATCATCGAAGTCTCCGAGGCCCAGCAGGTGATCGTGATCAAGCGCTCACTCAGCCCCGGCTTCGCCGGCATCGACAACGACCTCTTCTACGAACCGAACACCTCGATGCTCTTCGCCGACGCCAAACAGGCGGCAAGCGACATAGCCGGCGAGATCGGCAACCTCTAGCGCTCCCTCATTCAAAGGGGGAGAGAAGGACCTCTTCCTCGGCTTAACCCCGCATGGGCGAGCGGGGGCAGGGGACTGTGGAGTGGGTTGGGGTCCTCGCTGTGGTTGCGATCCTCTTCGTCGCTCTGGCCGCCGCTGGCGTTCGGGTGCCCGGGACGGCGCTGGCGCGGGCTCTCGCCTCGCGGATGCTCTGCGCAGCGGCGATGGCCGATCGATGCGGTGACGAACCGGCGCTGATCGCCGCTTATGGGAGCGAGGTGGGGGAGCTGGTGCGGCATCACATGCCGACGATCTTTTTCGAGCGGGGCTCGCGAGCGCTGCCGGTGGACTTTCGGCGCTGTCGCAGCAGCGATTGCGCGGACGGCTCGGCGCGTGGCCTGGTCCACGAGAGCGACGCTGGGCTACCGGTGACGGCCTTCGTCCATGTCGTCGATTGCCGAGGCGACGCCGTTGAAGCAACTGAGGCGGCGGGCGGTGATTGCGCGGGTTCTCGCGCCGGCAATCTCTACCTGCAGTACTGGACCTATTACGCCGATTCAGCGACCCTGCGCGGCGTCCCGATCGCCGGCCCGGCTGGGTATCACCGCGACGATTGGGAGTCCGTCCAGATCCGCATCGGTCCAGACGGCCGGGTCGACCAGCGGGCCTCCTCCCACCACGGCTACAACTACCTTCAGGGCCCTGCCAATGCCGGCTCGGACGCAGGCCTGATCCCGCTGCGCGCTGCCGCTGAGGCGGTTGGGGCGCGCCCTCGCAACGGCTGGGGTCCGGAGACCCGCCTGCTCGTCGTCTCAGGTGGCAGCCACGCGGGCAACGCCAGCGGGTTTCTCCAGGTCGATCGCATTACGCCCGGTCGTCGTGTCCACCTGGTGCCGCTCGAGCAGACTGCCGAAGAGGAGGGCAGCGACTATCCCTTCGCGGTCAGCCCCCCGTGGCGGAAGCTGGTCTGGCGCGATCCCGAGGCGACAGGGACTAGCTGAGGCTCGCCAGCCGCGCTACTTCGGCGGCATCCGCAGCGCCCCGTCGAGCCGGATCGTCTCGCCGTTCAGCATCGGGTTGGCGACGATCTGCTCGACCAGCTGCGCGTACTCCTCGGGCCGGCCCAGCCGCGAGGGGTAGGGGATGCCGGCGCCAAGCGCCGTGCGCGCCTCCTCGGGCAGCGCCGCCAGCAGCGGCGTGTCGAAGAGGCCAGGGGCGATCGTCACCACGCGCACGCCGCGCGAGGCCATGTCGCGCGCGGCGGGCAGGGTCATGCCGACGATCCCTCCCTTTGAGGCGGCGTAGGCGATCTGGCCGATCTGGCCGTCGAAGGCGGCGATCGAGGCGGTATTGATGCAAACGCCGCGCTCGCCCTCCGCGTCGGGCTCGTTCTCGCTCATCGCCGCCGCAGCCAGCCGCAGCACGTTGAAGGTCCCGATCAGGTTGACCTTGACCACGTTGGAAAAGAGCTCGAGGTTGTGTGGCCCGCCCTTGTGGGCGACCCGCTCAGCCCAGCCGATCCCGGCGCAGCAAACCGAGACGCGCAGCCCGTCATCGCCGGCGCCGGCAGCTCGCTCAATCGCGGCCGAGACGGCGGACTCGTCGGTCACGTCGGCCTCGACGAAGCTGGCGCCGAGCTCACCCGCCAGCGCTTCCCCCTTCTCCGCGTTGAGGTCAGCAATCACCACGTTCGCGCCCGCCGCGGCCAGCATCCGCGCCGTCGCCTCACCGAGCCCCGAGGCTCCACCGGCAACCAGCGCTCCGATCCCCACTATCCGCATAGACGCGGGTTTTATCGCTTCAACGGCGCTCGGCGCACACAGGTGTCCGGTAAGACGTTCGTGTTTAGTCACATCTTGCGTGCCGACCTCGCTAGGGTTACTCGCATCGCCACGGAGGTGAGAGCACAGTCGAGCTCCAAGGCAGCGATTGCGGACCGGCTTGCGGCGGCGCGCCGCCGCACCTATGAGCTGATCGAGCCGCTCGACGACGAGCAGCTCAACCGCGTCTACTCGCCGATCCTCAGCCCGCTCGCCTGGGACCTGGGCCACATCGCCAACTTCGAGGAGCTCTGGCTGGTGCAGACGATCGGCAAGCGCGAGCCGCTGCACGGCGAGCTCGGTCGCTTCTACGACGCGATCGAGAACCCGCGCAAGAGCCGCGGCGAGCTGCCGATCCTGCGCGACGCCGAGCTGCGCGCCTACCTCGCCGACGTGCGCGAGCGCGCCCTCGAGGTGCTGGGAGAGGTGGAGATTGGCGCCGATGTAGACGATCCCCTGCTGCGCGAAGGCTTCGTCTACGAGATGCTGCTCGCGCATGAGCAGCAGCACAACGAGACGATGCTGCAGCTCTTGCAGATGGTCGATGGCTACCAGCCCCTCAACGACGCAGACCTCGGCCCCGCCGCGTCCCCTGCGCCGCCCGGCGCGGAGCTGGTCGCGATGAAGGGTGGCGAGTACGAGATCGGCGCTCCGAGCACCGGCTTCGCCTACGACAACGAGCGACCCCGCCACAGCGTCGCACTCGGTTCATTCGAGATCGATCGCAGCCCCGTCACCAACGGCGCCTACCTTGCCTTCGTCGAAGAGACCGACGCCGAGCCCCCTCTCTACATCGAGCGCGACAGCGGCGATGGTTGGGTCCGCACGGCGATGGGACGTCGGGACCCAGTCGACCCCTCCCAGCCCGTGGTCCACGTCTCCTGGCACGAGGCCGACGCCTTCGCCCGCTGGGCCGGCAAGCGCCTGCCGACCGAGCACGAGTGGGAGGCGGCGCGTCCGCGCCTGCACGCGGTCGGCCAGGCCTGGGAGTGGACGTCCTCCGACTTCCTCGCCTACCCGGGCTTCGAGCCATTCCCCTACCCCGAGTACTCCGAGGTCTTCTTCGGCGACGAGTACAAGGTCCTCCGCGGCGGCGCCTGGGCAACCGATCCCGACGTGATCCGGCCCAGCTTCCGCAACTGGGACCTACCGCAACGGCGCCAGATCTTCGCCGGCTTCCGCTGTGCAAGGGACGCTGGGCAATGAACCCCGGTGCCGCCGCAGAGGCGATCGAGATCGAGGTGCGCTTGCGCGCCGATGGCGGCTTGGCGATGGCGCGCGACATCCGCCTCGGCCTCACCGCCAAGCCCAAGGAGCTTGCGCCCAAGTACTTCTACGACGAACGCGGCTCGCAGCTCTTCGAGCAGATCACCGAGCTCGAGGAGTACTACCCGACCCGCGCCGAGCGCGAGATTCTCGGCGAGCGCTCGGCCGAGATCGTGGCCGCGGCCGGCGAGCCGGGGACGCTGGTCGAGCTCGGGTCCGGCTCAGCGGCAAAGACGCGTCACCTGCTGAGCGCGATGCGCGATGCCGATTGCCTCGCCACCTACGTCCCCGTCGACATCTCCGAGCAGATCACTCACGAAACCGCCGAGCTGCTGGTCGAGGAGTACCCGGGGCTAGCCGTGCGCGGCTTGGTCTGTGACTTCGAGCACGATTTGGAGCGGATCCCCAACGGTGGTGGCGGGCGCCTCGTCGCTTTCCTCGGTGGCACGATCGGCAATCTTTATCCCGACGCCCGCCGCGACTTCCTCCGCCGCATAGCGGCGCTGCTCGAGCCCGGGGACCGGATCCTGTTGGGTACCGATCTGGTCAAGGATTCCGCGCGGCTCGAGGCGGCCTACAACGACTCCCGTGGGGTCACGGCGGCGTTCAACAAGAACGTGCTCACGGTGCTCAACCGTGAGCTGGGGGCGACTTCGACCTCAATCTCTTCGAGCACGTGGCGCGCTATGACGCCGACGCGGCGCGCATGGACATCCGCCTGCGCTCGCTTGCCGACCAGACCGTGCGGCTCGACGGACTCGACCTGACTGTGCGCTTTGGCGCCGAGGAGGAGATGCGGACCGAGATATCGGCCAAGTTCACTCGCGATGGGCTCGAGGAGATTTACCGAGAGGCGGGCCTGCGCCCCGACGGCTGGTTCACCGACGCTGCAGGGGACTACGCGCTGAGCTTGGCGTCGGTTTAAAGTCTCGGACCGTGGATACCCGGGGGAAGATCGAGGAGGACCAAATTGAGCCTTGACGTCTACCTTTACGGGGAGCGCGTTGGAACCCTGTTCCCCGCAGGAGACAACGACTACAGACTTGCCTACGACCCAGAGACGGTGGAGAGAGTCGGACCTGGAAAAGCGCTGCTTAGCAACTCGCTGCCCGCCCGCCCCGAGCCCTACAGCGCCGAGGCCACTCGCGCCTATGTCGAGGGCCTGCTGCCCGAAGGAGCGCGCCGCACCAGAATGGGCCGCGAGCTCGACCTTGACGCGGCCGATGGCTACCTGCTGCTCGCCGAGCTCGGTCAGGACTGCCCGGGGGCGGTCACGTTCCTTCCGGCCGGCGAGCCCTTACGTACGCCTGAGCCTGATTCCCTCGCCTGGCTGAGCGATGACGAACTGGCGGAAGTGGTCAAGCCGCCCCCGCCGCGCTTCTTCAGCGACGAGCGCCAACAGCGGATGCGCTTCGTCTTACCTGGCCTCCGCCACAAGCTCAGTCTCGTGCGCGATGAGGCTGGCGACCGCTGGGCCTGGCCGGAGGCGGGCGCGCCGAGCACGCACGTAATCAAGCCGGAGACCGGTGAATACCCCGAATACGTCGCGAACGAGATGTTCTGCATGACCGTCTGTCGTCAGGTCGGCCTGCCGGTCGCGAAAGCGACGGTCGAGCAGATAGGCGGTCGCAGTTGCCTTGTCTCTCCCCGCTATGACCGGGTGGTTGGAGAGGGCGGCCGCGAGGTGAGGCGCCTGCATTGCGAGTCCTTCTGCCAGGCGCTGGGGATCGCGCCGGTTGCCGATGAGGAGAGCGAGGAGGGCGAAGCACCGGGGTGGACCGAAGCACGCGGTCTGCTCAACGCGGTCAGCCGCCCCGACGAAATAGTCAACCTGCTCACCGCCGCCTTTTGCAACTACATCCTTGGCAACGGGGACGCCCACGGCAAGAACTTCGCCCTGATCGACCGCGATAAGACGTCGCTCTCGGGCGGGGAGAGGAAATGGCGCTTGGCGCCGCTCACCGACCTTACTTCGACGGTCGTCTACGACGACCCGATCCACCACGGGCTGGTGATCTCCGAGGAGTACCAGGAAACGTCGTACCTGCTCGAACTGGCTGAAGTCTGCGAAGAATGCGAGTTCGACTTCGAAGTGCTGCGGGGCTTGGCATCGACGACGGCGACGCGGGTCGGGATGGCGGTGGAGACGATCGCGACGCGCTCCAAGAAGGAAGGCTGGCACCGGCCGATCGTCGACAAAATCGTCGAACTCGCCGCCGACCGCTCCTTCGGTCTAGGCGCCGAGGTCGAGTACTAGGCCTCGACCGCTGCAAACCGGCGCATCTCGGGGTCCTCGGTCGCTCCGGTCGGGTCACGCACGGGAGTGCGCTCCCCTCCCGTCGCTCCCTGCGTCCCCCGACCTGCTTGGTTTTCGCGGTCTAGGGGGCCAATGCGGCGATCGTCTCCGCCAGCGCATCCGGCGGCACGATCGGGGTGAGGATCGGCAGCGTTACGCCGCCGGCGACGAAGGCGTCGAGGCGCTCGCGCATTTGCTCGGGGGTGCCGAAGATGAACATGTCCTCGATTAGCTCCCAGGGCGCCGCTGCGGCCGCCGCCTGGCGGTCGCCGGACTCCCAGGCGGCGACCATCGGGTCGATCTGATCGCCGTAACCGAGCCAGCGGTAGAAGGCGGCGTAGACGGGGACGGTGATGTAGGAGGAGAACATGAAGCGGGCCAGCGGCTCGACCGCATCGCGCTCGCCCGGCAGGCAGAAGAAGCGACAGAGCAGCTCGAAGCCCTCTGGCGCGCCCTCGAGTTGAGCGGTGACCCTAGGTAGGCCGGCCAGTGGCAGGAAGTTGGTGAAGGCGCCGTCGGCCCGCTCGACCGCCAGCTCGAGCATCTTGCCGCGCAACGCCGCGAGCACGATTGGCACCCGCTCGGCCGGCGCGGCCTCCAGCTTGAAGCCGCTCGCCGTGCGCTCGCCTTCGAGTGCCGTGCGCAGGAACTCGACGGTCTCGCGCACCTTGCTCAGCGGCCGCTCGAAGGGGATCCCGTTCCAGCCTTCGACGATGCGGTCCGAGGACGAGCCGATGCCGAGCACGAAGCGCCCGCTAGAGGCGTCGGCCAGCGCCGCGGCCTCCTGTGCCAGCAGCGCCGGCCCGCGCTGGAAGACGCCGACGACGCCGGTCCCCAGCCGCGCCCGCTCGGTCCAGGCGGCGCTCAGGGCGAGCGGCGTGAAGCCGTCCGGCCCGTTCGTCTCGCCGCTCCAGAAGTCGGTGTAGCCGGCAGCCTCGGCCCGCCTGACGTGCTCCTCGTGCGCGCTCAGCGGCGTCATCGGCAGCGGCAGCGTCAGTCCCCATCTCTGAGCCATGCGGCGAGAACATACACCGCCACCTCCTCCGCTTCGCGTCCGGGGGTGGCGGCTGCGCGCCATATCGGCCACGCTCGCGAGGAATCAGATCGTGACGCTCGCTAATCGGTTCGTCATGGATAGGCTGCCGGGGAATGCCCGATTCGCCGCAGAAGCCGGACCGCAACCTCGCTCTCGAGCTGGTGCGCGTTACCGAGGCCGCCGCCCTGGCCGCGGCGCGCTGGGTTGGTCGCGGCGACAAGATCGCCGCCGACCAGGCGGCGGTGGATGCGATGCGCTTCGTTCTTGACTCGGTCTCGATGGACGGCGTCGTCGTCATCGGCGAGGGCGAGAAGGACGAGGCGCCGATGCTCTACAACGGCGAGCAGATCGGCGACGGCAGCCCGCCCGTGGTCGACATCGCCGTCGACCCGCTCGAGGGGACGCGGCTCTGCGCTCTCGGCATGCCCAGCGCCCTTGCCGTGATCGCGCTCGCCGAGCGCGGCACGATGTTCGACCCCGGCCCCTGCGTCTACATGGAAAAGCTGGCCGGCGGCGAGGAGATCGCCGACCTACTCGACCTCGACCGGCCACTGCCGGAGACGCTGAAGCTGATCGCCGAGCGCAAGGGCGGCACGGTTGGCGATGTGACCGTGGTGATGCTCGACCGCCCCCGTCACGAGGAGGCGATGAAGGAAGTGCGCGAGGCGGGCGGGCGGATCCGCCTGATCACCGACGGTGACGTCTCGGCCGCATTGCTCGCGGTCAGCGACCGCTCGCCTGTGGACCTGCTCTGGGGAATCGGCGGCACGCCGGAGGGCGTCCTTTCCGCCGCGGCGCTGAAGTCGATGGGCGGTCAGCTGCTCGGCCGCCTCTGGCCGCGCAACGACGAGGAGCGTAGCGCCGCCGTCGACGCCGGCTACGACCTCGACAACGTCCTGACAGCCGACGACCTCTGCTCCGGCGACGACGTCTTCTTCTCCGCCAGCGGCGTCACCGACGGCGACGTCCTGCAGGGCGTCCGCTACCGCGGCGCCGGCGCCAGCACCGAATCGCTGGTGATGCGCTCGCGCTCCGGCACGGTGCGCCGGGTCCACGCGCGCCACGATCGCTCGAAGCTGCGCGCGGTCATCGGCGAGCGTTACGGCTGATCGTGGTCGGGTAAGGAAGCCGGCATGGACGTAGGGGTCGCACTTCCGAATGCTGTGCCAGGCGCCACCGCGACGCAGATGACCGAGTGGGCGCGACGGGCAGAGGCCCGGGGTTTCTCGACGCTGGGGACGATCGATCGCGTTGTCTACGACAACTACGAGCCGCTGGTCGCACTGGCGGCGGCCGCTGCGGTCACCGAGCGGATCGGCCTCTCGACGACGGTCCTGCTGGCGCCGCTGCGCACCAACACGGCCGAGCTGGCCAAGCAGGCGCGCAGCGTCAACGCGCTCTCCGATGGGCGCCTCACCCTCGGCATCGGCCTCGGCGCCCGCGACGACGACTACGAGGCGAGTGGGGTCGAGCTGCGTGGCCGCGGCAAGCGCCTCGACGCGATGCTGGAAGAGATGAAGGAGATCTGGGCTGGGGACGAGGTCGGACCGACGATTGCGAGCGCGCCCCGCCTGATCGTCGGTGGTCACGCCGACCCCGCTTACACCCGCGTCGCGCGCCTCGGCGATGGCTGGATCGCGGCTGGCTCGGGTGCCGACCAAGCTCGCGTGGGAGCCGAAAAGGCGAGGGCAGCCTGGCGTGAGGCGAGCCGCGAGGGCGAGCCGCACATCATGGCGCTCGCCTACTTCTCGCTCGGCGAGCGGGCCGAGGAGGACGTGCGAGAGAACCTCATGGACTACTACGCCTGGCTCGGCGAGGACATCGCCCGGATGATCGGCGATAGCGCCGCCAAAGACGCCGAGACGGTCGCCGAGTACGTCTCCGCTTACGAAGAGCTCGACTGCGACGAGTTGGTCTTCTGCCCCAGCTCCGCCGATCCCCAGCAGGTCGACCTGCTCGCCGACGCCGCCGGCATCAGGCGCGACGGTTGAGAGTCAGTCCAGCAAGCCGACCTGGCGCAGGATCGAGACCGAGTCCGAGTAGACGTCCTTGCGCTTGACCAGGCCGTCCTCGAAGGGGATCGAGTCGATCCCGTCCCAGCTGATCGTGCGGCCGGTCGGCGCTGCCTCGAGGTCGCCCCGCCGCATCGGGTTCGAGTGCGTCGCGGTCGCGGTCCACTCCTGCACGACCAGCCCCTCGCGCACGTAGAGCCGCTGCGTCTCGAACTTCAGGTCAGGCCAGGCGGTGAAGATCGAGGCGATGTGCTCGCGGACGTCTGCGCCCGTCGCCGACTCGCCGGCGGTGTGGTTGGCGAAGACCATGTCCGGCGCGTGCATCGCCACGATCGCGTCGAGGTCCTGCGCGTTCCAGGCGTCGTTGTAGCGGCCGATCGCCTCGGTGAGGCTCTCGATCGAGTCGGCGTCGCTCATGCCGACCACTTTATGTTGTTCGCATGCTGTCGGTCGACGTTGCGGTAATCGGGGCGGGGCTTTCGGGGCTGCGGGCGGCGCGGGAGCTCGCCGACGCCGGTCGCGAGGTGGTCGTGCTCGAGGCGCGTGACCGGGTTGGCGGGCGGCTGCTCAACGCGACGCTGGGCGATCGGGTGGCCGTCGACGTCGGTGGCCAGTGGGTCGGCTCAGACCATGTCCGGGTCCAGCGGCTCGCCGCCGAGCTCGGAATCGAGATCTTCCCCCAGCACGGCGCCGGCCGCAACCTGCTCGACCTCTATGGCAAGCAGCATCGCTACCGCGGCACGATTCCGCGCGTCGACCCACGCGGCCTCTGGGACCTCTTCATCGTTCGCCGCCGCCTCCATCGCCTGGCGCGGGTTGTCGGCGCAGAGGAGCCCTGGGCAGCCGAACGCGCAGCCGAGCTCGACAACGAGACCCTTGCCGAGTGGTGTGAGCGCAACGTGCGCAGCACGATCGCCCGCGATCTATTGGGTCTGGCGACGCGCACGGTCTGGGGCGAGGCTCCCGAGCAGCTCTCGATGCTCCACGTCCTCTTCTACGTCGCCGCCGCCGGCAACTTCGACAAGCTGATCGACACCAAGGGTGGTGCTCAGCAAGACCGCCTCGACGGTGGCGCCCAGCTGCTGCCGCTCGGCCTCGCCGACTCGCTCGGCGAGCGAGTGCGTCTCGGCGCCGCAGTGCGGCGGATATCCGATCACGGTGACGGGGTTCGGATCGCGGCCGACGGAGTCGAGGTCGAAGCCGAGCGGGTAATCGTCGCCGTCCCCCCGGCGATTGCCGCCCGGATCGAGATCGACCCCCTGCCGCCGGGCCGCCCCGAGTTGGCCGAGCGCCTGCGACCCGGCGCCCTGACCAAGTGCATGGCGCTCTACGAGAAGCCTTTCTGGCGCGGCGATGGGCTGAGCGGCGAGGCGGTCACCGACGCCGGGCCGGTCACCCTCACCTTTGACAGCTCACCCCGCGATGGCTCAGCCGGCGTGCTGCTCGGCTTCGTCGGCGGCCCGGAGGCGCGCGAGCTGGCCGCGCTTCCCGTCGCCGCGCGCCGTGCCCCCGTCCTCGCCTGCTTCGAGCGCCTCTACGGGCCACGTGCCGCGCAGCCGCTCGACTACGCCGAACAGACCTGGACCGAGGAGGAGTTCTCCGGCGGCGGGCCGACCTCGAACTTCGGCCCGGGCGGCTGGACCGCGTGCGGCCCGGCGCTGCGCGAGCCCTGCGGCCGTGTCCACTGGGCCGGTACCGAGACGGCGACTGTATGGAGCGGATACATGGAGGGAGCGCTCCAGGCCGGCGAGCGCGTCGCGTCCGAAGTGCTGGAAAGCGGCCGCACAGTGGGTTAGGGTCGCTCTACCACTCAGTTTCCCCCACCAGAACGGAGTTCCCGCATGGCTTACGAGATGAAGATCCGTGGCACGCAGGACGAGGTGAAGATCCGCAGCCCCTGGGCCGCCGCCCTGCTGCCGATCATCACCCTCGGCATCTACCACTTGGTCTGGTGGTACAAGATCAACCGCGAGCTGCGCGACTACGGTCAGGCCAAAGGCTATGACCTCGGCCAGAACCCGACCAACTCGGTGCTGGCGCTCTTCCCCGGTGGCCTCATCATCGTGCCGGCGCTGATCACCTACTGGCGCGGCACCAAGCGCGTCATGGGCGCCTCGCGCCTGGCCGGCAAGGAGCCGCTCAACGGCTGGATCGCGATCATCCTCTACCTCCTGCTGGCGCCGGGGCTGTGGGCCTACATCCAGGTCTCGCTCAACGACGTCTGGCGCGAGGAAGCCGAGGCCCTGCCCGGCAACGAGCTGCCGCCGAGCGCATCTTCGGAGCTGCCGCCGCCGCTATCGCAGGAGCAGCCACCCGCGACGCCGCCGGAGCAACAGCCGCCTTCGCCCTAGGCGCCTACCCCTAGACTCGGGGGGGCGTGGACCGCGCCCTCCTGCAACAGACTCTCGCCTCCGCCGGCGAGCCTTCCTACCGTGCCTCCCAGATCTGGGAGTGGGTGGCGCGCGGGGCCCGCTCCTACGGGGAGATGACCAACCTGCCGGCGTCGCTGCGCGAGCGGCTCGAGGGGGCGGTGCCGCTCTCGACACTCGAGCTCCGCGCCGAGGCGAAGTCCGACGACGGCACCGTCAAGGCGCTCTTCCACACCGCCGATGGGCGGCCGATCGAGGCGGTGCTGATGCGCTACCGCGACGGCAGGCGCTCGGTCTGCCTCTCCTCGCAATCGGGCTGCCCGCTGACCTGCAGCTTCTGTGCCACCGGGCAGATGAAGTTCGGCCGCAACCTCAGCGCCGACGAGATCCTCGACCAGGCGCTGCACTTCCGCCGCGCCGAAGCGATCGACCACGTCGTCTTCATGGGGATGGGGGAGCCGACGATGAACCTCGACGCGGTGCTGGCCGCCTGCGAGCGGCTACCCGACCTCGGCGTCACCCACCGCCGCACGGCGATCTCCACCGTCGGCTGGGTGCCCGGGATCGACCGCCTCGCCGAGTGCCCGATGCCGCTCAGCCTCGCCCTCTCGCTGCACGCCCCCAATGACGGCCTGCGCTCGCAGTTGATGCCGGTCAACGACCGCTACCCGCTCGCCGAGGTCCTCGCCGCCTGCGAGCGCTACCGGGCCCAGCGCCCGCGCAACAAGGTCTTCGTCGAGTACGTGATGCTGGACGGGGTCAACGACCATCCTGAGCACGCGCGCGAGCTCGCCGGCCTGCTCGATCGCCGCGCCTACAAGGTAAACCTGATCCCCTACAACCCCACCGGCGCCTACGACGGCTCCTCGCCCGAGCGGATCGAGCGCTTCCGCGCGATCCTCGCCGAGTACGGTCTCGGCGCCACCGTCCGCCTCACCCGCGGCCGCGACATCGATGCCGCCTGCGGCCAGCTCGCCGCTGCGACGGCCGGCTGAGCTCGGGGCTCGACGGTGGATGCGAAGGGGCGCCAGCTTCCCGTCGAACTGCCTGGTGGCGAGGTCGGTCCGCTGCGCAAGATCCTCAGTCGACTTGCGATCGCGCTGGGGCTGATCGTCTTCGTCGCCCTCGTCTCCTACGCCGGCCGCGACGGCTACGTCGATCCCGAGGGCGGCGGGATGAGCTTGCTCGACGCCTTCTATTACTCGACCGTCAGCATCACGACCACCGGATACGGCGACATCCGGCCCGTATCAGAGGGGGCGCGGCTGGTTACCACGGTGCTCGTCACCCCGGCCCGCGTGCTCTTCCTGATCCTGCTCGTTGGCACCACGTTGGAGATACTTGCCGAACGCAGTAGGGAGGCCTATCGACTCGGACGCTGGAGGAAGCGCTTGAAGGACCACACGATCGTTTGCGGGTACGGGGTCAAGGGGCGCGCCGCCGTGCGCACCCTGCTCGACAAAGGGCTACAGCCCGAGCAGATCGTCGCGATTGAGCCCAGCGCCGACGGACGGGCGCGGGCCACGGCCGATGGGCTCGCCGTCGTCGCCGGCAGCGCCGCCAGACAGGACGTGCTGGTCGAGGCCGGGATCGAGCGAGCCGCGGCGCTGGTTGTCGCCCCCGACCGCGACGACACCGCCGTGCTGATTACGCTCACGGCGCGCGAGCTGAATGCCGAGGCGACGATCGTCGCCGCCGTGCGCGAGGAGGAGAATGCCCACCTCCTCCACCAGGGCGGGGCGGACGCCGTGATCACCTCTTCGGGCGCCGCCGGCCGCTTGCTCGGGCTCTCGACCCAGACGCCGCAGGTGACCGAGCTGATGGAGGACCTGCTGACCGTCGGCGAAGGTCTGGACCTGGTCGAGCGCAGCGTCGGCGCTGGGGAGGCGGGGCCAAACCCGTCCCAGCCGGCGTCCGCGATCATGCTCGCGATCGTCCGCGACGGCGAGGTGATTCGCTTCGACGACGATCGCGCGGCCGAGCTGCGCGAGGGCGACAAGGTGCTCGAGCTGTTCAGCCACCGCAGCTGAGTGCGGCGCGTCCCCGCCAACTTCGAGAGCGACTGGCCGGTCAGCCAGCTAGCATCCGGAGAATGCCGGTAGAGACCATCGCGCCCGTCGCCAAACCGCAGCAGATGTCAGACAACCCGGTTCGCCGCGTGGCCGACGACATGCGGGCCGAGTGGCGGGGGCGGGGGACCAAGTTCCCGCCCGGGCCCGGCAGCTTCAGCCTCGCGCGTACCCACCAGATCGCCCACGACCCGCTGCCGCTCCTGCTCGGCGCCTATGAAGAGCACGGCCCGATCTTCAGCATGCGGCTGTTGCACACCAAGGTCGTCTTCATGCTCGGCCCGGAAGCGAACAACTTCATCACCGTCGCCCATCCGGAGAACTTTCACTGGCGCGAGTCGAGCTTCGGCGACCTGATCCCGCTGCTCGGCGACGGCCTCTTGACGATCGACGACGACTACCACGACCGGGCGCGGGCGATCATGATGCCGGCCTTCCACCGCCGTCAGCTGACTGCCTCGGTGGACGCGATGGTGATCGAGTCCGAAGCCGCGATCGCGGCGCTGCGTCCTGGCACCGTCGCCGACGTCTACGACTGGATGCGCAACCTGGCGATGCGGATCGCAATGCGGGCGCTGTTGGGGCTCGACCCAGACGAGTCGGGCAAGGGCGCTGCCGCCGCCGAGCACTTCGAGCGCGCGCTCGGCTTCTATGGGATCGACTACCCGCTGCGGCTGCTGCGCGGCCCGGGCTCGCCCTGGCGCAAGCTAATCGCCTCGCGAGCAGTCCTCGACGACATCGTCTTCGGCGAGATCAAGCGCCGCCGCGCAGCGCCCGATGACGAGCGGCAGGACATCCTCAGCCTGCTGCTCGGCGGGCGCGGCGAGAAGGGGGAGGCCTTCACCGATCGCGAGGTGCGCGACCAGGTGATGACCCTGATGTTCGCCGGCCACGACACCTCGACCTCGACCCTCAGCTTCATGATGCACGAGCTCGCCCGCCACCCCGACGTGGCGGAGCGGCTCTGCGAGGAGCAGGACCAGGTTCTCGGCGGCAAGCCGCCGAGCGTCGACTCGCTCGAGGAGATGCCCTACCTCGACATGGTGCTCGACGAGGTGCTGCGGCTCTACCCGCCGGCCTGGATCGGACCGCGCCGGGCCGTCCGCGACTTCGAGTTCGGCGGCTACTCGATCCCGGCGGGCGCGTACGTCAACTACTGCTCGTGGGCCAGCCATCGGATCCCCGAGGTCTTCCCGGATCCGGAGGCCTTCATCCCCGAGCGCTTCACGCGCGAGCGCAAGGCGGCCCTGCCGCGTGGCGCCTACGTGCCGTTCGGGGCGGGACAGCGGATCTGCATCGGCAAGCGCTTCGGTCAGACCGAGGTGAAGCTGGTGGCGACGATGCTCCTGCAGCGCCTTCGTCTCGACGCCCTACCCGGGCGGACGATGACGGTGCGGCAGATGCCGACCCTCTCGCCGCGGGGCGGTCTGCAGATGCGGGTACTGCCCCGCGCGTGACGGAGGCTCCTGGGTCACAACGACGGCCGCACCCTACGCGACCGCCTTCACGATCCTCGCCGGCATGGCC
Source organism: uncultured Solirubrobacterales bacterium (assembly GCA_963824215.1). Taxonomy (GTDB): domain Bacteria; phylum Actinomycetota; class Thermoleophilia; order Solirubrobacterales; family 70-9; genus VRUE01. Next base: position 46,784 of record CAWGOE010000004.1, read on the forward strand.
CTGGCGGGCGCAGCTGCCTGCTTTTTCCTCCTGCGCGACAGACGTGCCTAACTCAGTGCGGGGTGGAAAGGGCTGCCGACCGGGTATTAGGCGCGAAACCCAAAACCCAAGGAGACGATCATGCATATGAGCAGGCCTTCTCGCCGCGCAGCGGCAATTGGCTCTGTGGCTGCGATCGCAGCTCTCGCCTTCGCCGCAGTCGCCCTAGCTGCCACCGGAGCCGGGGTTTCGAAAGCGCCGAAAGTCAAAGTCAAGTGCCCGACCAACGTCCTCAGTGGCAAAAAAGTCACCTGTCGGCTCTTCGGCAAACTGCCACAGGGACCGCGGGGAGACCAGGGCCCAAGGGGGCCGAAAGGGCAGAAAGGCGAGAAAGGACAAAGGGGTGAGGCCGGAGCGAAAGGTGCGACCGGCGCCAGCGGTGTCTCCGGCTACGAGGTCGTCAACCAGACCTTCAAAGAAGTCTTCATCGAGAACAGCGGTGGCATGCGCGGCCTCAGCGAAGTGAAAAGCGTCAGTTGTCCGGCGGGCAAACGAGTGATCGGCGGTGGCACGAACCTGGGAACCAACGCGACCCAGAATGGTCAACAGCGAAGCGTCACGGTCTCGCTCAACGGTCCCAATGGCGCAGGAACCGCCTGGTCTGTGCAGCTGTTCAACGAGGAAGTGAGCGGCGGCGGAACCTCGATCGACCTGCAGGTCTACGCGATCTGCGCCAGCGCCGGCTAGCTTCGCTTGCCACGCGGGGCGGGTGGCTCTACGCTCAGCAAGAGCCGATGCCGCCCGCCCTCGATCCCGGTGCCCTTGCCACCCTTCGCGGCGATTTCGTCGGCGACGTGCTCGCCGACGGCGAGAGCGGCTATGAGGATGCCCGCACGATCTTCAACTCGATGATCGCCAAGCGGCCCGCCGCGATCGCCCAATGCGAGGGTGCAGACGACGTCCGTGCCGCGCTTGCCTTCGCCCGCGACAACAGCCTCGAGGTGGCTGTCCGCGGAGGTGGCCACAGCGTCGCTGGCGCTTGCCTCACCGATGGCGGGCTGACCATCGACCTGCGGCGGATGAACGCCGTCAGCGTCGACCCGCAGGCTCGCACCGCCACCGTCCAGGGCGGCGCCGCCTGGGGTGACTTCGACCGGGCTTGCCAACCGCACGGGTTGGTCGCGACGGGTGGGCGCGTCTCGACCACCGGCGTTGCCGGTCTGACGCTGGGAGGTGGCTCGGGCTGGATCGAGCGCAAGCACGGCCTCGCCTGCGACAACCTGCTCGCGGTCGAGCTGGTCACCGCGGACGGCCGTACCGTGCGCGCCTCCGAAAACGAGAACCCGGAGCTGTTCTGGGCACTGCATGGAGGCGGCGGCAACTTCGGGGTCGCCACCGAGCTGACCTTTCGCCTGCACCCGCTGCCGGCCTTCACCGCGGCGCTAATGCTGTGGCCGCCGGATGCCGGTCCCGAGCTGGCTCGCGCCTACCGCTCCTTTGTCGACTCGGCGCCCGAGGACGTCGGTGGCGGCTTGATCTACCTGACTGGCCCGCCGGAGGAGTTCGTGCCCGAGAGCCTGCACAACGAGCTCGCGGTCGCGGTCCTCGTCACCTACACCGGACCCGAGGCGGAGGCGCGCGAGGCGATCGCGCCCTTGCTGGCGATGGAACCGGCCGGGGAGATGATCGCCGAGATGCCTTACGCCGAGCTGCAGTCGATGCTCGACGACCCACCCGGCTATCGCAACTACTGGTCGGCCGAGTACCTCGACGAGCTTCCAGATGCGGCGCTCGATGCTTTCTGCGCCCGCGCTGAGGGCATCATCATCCCCTCGCCGACCCAGCACATCATCTTCCCCTGGGGCGGTGCCGTCGCCCGCGGTGCCGCCGAATCGCCGATGGCGACCCGTGAGTCGCCCTGGGTCGTCCATCCGCTCACTATGTGGGAGGACCCCGCCGACGACGAGCACGCGATCCAGTGGACGCGCGACGTCTGCGCCGATATGGAGGAGTGGGCCACGGGCGCCACCTACCTCAACTTCGTCGGCGACGAGGGCGAGGAGCGGATCGTCTCAGGCTACGGCCGCGAGAACTACGAGCGGCTGGCGGCGGTGAAGGCGGAGTACGACCCCGGCGGGGTCTTCCACCTGCACCACCCGATCCAGCCCCTCGCCGCTACTTGATGAAGAGCATCTCCTCGTACTTGGGCAGCGGCCAGAGGTCGTCGGCGACGATCTTCTCCAGCTTGTCTGCCGCCTCACGGACGTTGCCCATCGCGGCGATCTGCTTGTCGCGGGCGTGGATCGCAAGGTCGAGGCCCTCGAGCTCATCGGGGTAGGCGTTGGCCTGCTCCAGCTCGGCAAGGGACGCGCCGAGCGCTTCCAGGGTCGTCTTCAGCTCGCCCGCCACGCCGTCTGCCACGCCGGACTCGTTGATCAGGGCCATGTAGCGCAGCGCCGCTGGCAGGATCATCGTCTTGGCGATCGAGTGCGTGGTCTCCGCCTCGATGTTGGCGCGCAGCGCGTACTGCTCGATCCAGACCTCATAGCGCGACTCCAGCTCGCGCTTGGAGAGCACCTCGTACTTCTCGAAGGCGACGACCGTCTGGTCGGCGAGCACCTCGGGCAGCGCGTCGGGCGTGGTCCGCAGGTTCTTCAGCCCGCGCTGCTCGGCCTCCGCGTGCCAGGCCTCGTCGTAGTTGTCGCCGCCGAAGCAGACCTGTTTGTTGGCCGCGTAGGACTCCTTGACGACCTCGATCACGGCCTCGGCGACGTCTGCGCCTCCAGAGGTCTTCGCCTCGAGCTTGTCGGCGAGCTCGTCGATCGCCTCGGCGGCGATCGTGTTGAGCACGGTGTTGGGGAAGGCAAGCGACATGCTCGACCCCAGCGCCCGGAACTCGAATTTGTTGCCCGTGAAGGCGAAGGGCGAGGTGCGGTTGCGATCGCCGCCGTGCATCGGCAGCGAGGGCAGCACCGTCGCTCCCAGCTCGAGGAACGAGGCCGGAGTGTTCGGGTCCCCTTCGCCCGTTGCGATCGCCTCGAAGACCTTCTCCAGCTCGCCGCCGAGGAAGATCGAGATGATCGCCGGCGGCGCCTCGTTGGCGCCGAGGCGGTGATCCTGGCCGATGTTGGCGACCGAGGCGCGCAGCAGCCCCTGGTGCTTGTTGACCGCCTGGATCACGGCGGCGCAGAAGAAGAGGAAATGGATGTTGTCGGCGGGCGTCTTGCCGGGGTCGAGCAGGTTGGAGCCGGTGTCGGTCCCCATCGACCAGTTGTTGTGCTTGCCCGAGCCGTTAACGCCGGCGAACGGCTTCTCGTGCAGCAGGCAGACCAGCCCGTAGCGACGGGCGACGCTTTCCAGCACCTGCATCATCAGTTGCTGGTGATCGGAGCCGACATTCGAGTTCTCGAAGACGGGCGCGATCTCGTACTGGGCCGGGGCGACCTCGTTGTGGCGGGTCTTGACCGGGATGCCGAGCTTGCGCATCTCCAGCTCGGCCTCCAGCATGCAGGCGAGCACCCGCTCGGGGATTGAGCCGAAGTAGTGGTCGTCGAGCTCGTGGCCCTTCGGCGGCTTGGCGCCGAACAGGGTGCGGCCGGTGGAGATCAGATCGGGACGCTCGAAGAAGTACTGCTCGTCGATCAGGAAGTACTCCTGCTCGGCGCCGACGGTGGTGAAGACGCGCTTGCTGTCCTCGTCGCCGAGCAGCCGCAGCGCCTTGATCGCAGAGCGGGAGAGGGCGTCCATCGAGCGCAGCAGCGGGATCTTGCCGTCGAGCGCCTCGCCGGTCCAGGAGGCGAAGGCGGTCGGGATGCAGAGCAGCGCCCCGTTCGGGTTCTCGAGGATGAAGGCGGGGGAGGTCGGGTCCCAGGCGGTGTAGCCGCGCGCCTCGAAGGTGGCGCGGACGCCGCCGGTGGGGAAGGAGGACGCGTCGGGCTCGCCCTGGATCAGCTCCTTGCCGGAGAAGCCGGCCAGAGCCGTGCCCTCCTCGCCGGGATCGAAGAAGGAATCGTGCTTCTCCGCCGTGGAGCCGGTCAGCGGCTGGAACATGTGGGTGAAGTGGGTCGCGCCGTTCTCCAGCGCCCACTCCTTCATCGCCTCGGCAACGGCGTCGGCGAGGCTCGGGTCGAGCGCCTCGCCGTCGGCCAGGGTCGCCTGCAGCTTCTCGAAGACGTCGGCGGGCAGCCTTTCGCGCTGCACGCCGACGGAGAAGACATTGGCGCCGAAGGGGTCGTTCTCGGGCAGGGTCAGGTCGAGCGCGCCAAGGGCCTCCCCGTTGGAGCTCCACTGCGCTGCGGTCACATTCTGCTGGCGGATACGAGTCATCGCTGTGTCAGTCCCTCGCTTGCGGCACGCCCGCCCGGCGGGCGCGTTCGATTACCGGTCTAACTCCCTAGTGAAGAGCCCAAGCAGCGTAATGGGAAGGCGGGCAAAATGCCTTTGTACCGCGGTACAACGATCGCCCGGCCGGTTTGTCCGGACGTAAGCCACCCCTCTAGCGCATGATGGATGGTTTTACCCCCTATAGGGGGCACAAAGCTCCATTTTGCGCGCCGAGGGCCTAGGTGTAGCTACTCAGAACGTTGTTCCAACTCGGCGAGCCGAGCCGCGGGCGTCTTGTGGCCGAGGGAGCCATGTCCTCGGGTGAAGTTGTAGTGGGTGAGCCAACCAGGAAGGGCTGCGGTCCTCTCGGCTGAGTTCGCGTAGATGGCTCCATAGGCCCACCGGTTCTGAAGCGTCTGGATGAATCGCTCGGCCTTGCCGTTTGTCCGCGGCCGATATGGCTGGGTGAAGAGGTGCTTGAGCCCGAGCTTCCCGACAGGCGCTCGCATGCGCATGGGAGCGGTAGCAGGAGCCGTTGTCGCTCATCACCCTCTCGACGACGATGCCCATCGAGGCGAACCACTGGACGGCCCGTCGCAGGAAGCCGATGGCGGTGACGGCGCGCTCGTCTGCAAGCACCTCGACGTAGGCGAGCCGGGTGGCGTCGTCCACGCAGACGTGGACGAACTCCCAACCGGCGACGCCGTAGCCGCGGGCATCGGTGAAGCGGTCGCGGCGGTTGCCGGTAACGCGATGGCCAGGTCGCAGGATGCGCCCCAGCTTCTTGATGTCGACGTGGATCAGCTCGCCTGGGCGCTTGCGCTCGTAGCGGTTGGGCGGCTCGGGTGGAGTCAGGCGACTCCGCTTGCCCAACCCGATTCGCTTCAGCCACCTGGAGACGGTTGAGAGCGCCATCCCGAGCACCTCGGCGATCTCGGCGGCGGTCATCCGCAGCCTTCGCAACGCCTCGATCGCCTTGACCCGTTCTGGTGGCAGCTGCGTCGGGTGCGCCTTCGGCGCAGAGCTGCGGTCGAGCAGGCCATCCTCCCCTTCAGCGCGCCAACGGGCGCGCCACTTGGCGGCGGTTCGCTCGCTGACGCCGGCGGCCTCGGCCGCCAACGTCAGCGACCAGCCTCCTTCAAGGCGATCTACGAGCAGGCGCCTGCTTTTCGGGCAGGTGCGGGCGTTAGCGTGGAGCTTCATCCGGTGTCCTCCTTGATCTGGGTGGTCAGCACCCCCAGCCTTCAAGGAGGCCCGGATGAACAACGTGGTGAGGAACTACAGCTAGGTCAGCCAGCGCGCAAAAGACCCAGGGGGTGGCGCAGCCGGAAGCCGCGGCCTGAGCGCATTTCTTCGCTCCAACCGGGGCCATGGCCATCGCCTTCGTCGCTGGAGGTGTCCCAGCGCAACCCGGCGATTACGGCGAAGACGTGCCCGTGATTGGCGTAGATGCGAACCCAGCTACCCGGGCCACCGCCGCCCCAGCGCATGAAGCCGCGTGAGTCGAGCGGCGAGTCGAGCAGGCCCGCCGCGTGCATCACGTAGCTGACCGAGCCCGAGCAGTCATAGCCGCGTGAGTTCCAGTTGCGGTGACCTCCGCCCCAGCGGTAGGGCCGGTGGCGGATGTGGTTGGCGGCGCGGATCATCGCCTTGACCGAGGGCGGGGCGGATGCAGGCGGGATCGCCCGGCCGCTCGGCGTAAGCGTCGCCCGGGGGGTCTTGGCCGCCGCGCTGGAGGCTCCGGCACCGATCGTTACGGCGACGAGGCAGCAAACCGCGAGGAAGATGTTCATGCCCCTGCGCACGAAAGACATCTATCGGCAGCTGCCAAGCGCGGCTTTAGACCTGGGATGGCGCTGGCGCGCAAGCCGGATCGAATAGCCTCCTCGCGCCCTTTCCAAGCCAGAATCCGGAGGACTTACCCAAATGTTCGTCTCGAAGGCCGCCGTCGTCGGCGGCGGCACCATGGGCGGTGAGATCGCGCAGGCGATCGCCGCGTCCGACATCCCCGTCGTCGTCAAGGACATCGACCAGAAGTTCGTCGATGCCGCGGTTGAGAAAGCCCGCGCCGTCACCGAGGGTCAGCTCGGTCGCCTGGTCAAGAAGGAGAAGCTGACCCAGGAGCAGGCCGATGCCCGCCTCGCCGAGGTGATGGGCCTGATCACCGGCACCACCAGCTATGGGGACTTCGGCGACGTCGACTTCGTGGTCGAGGCGGTGCCGGAGCGGATGGAGATCAAGCAGGCGGTCTTCCGCGAGCTCGATGCTGCCACGCCGGGCCACGCGATCCTCTCCTCCAACACTTCCTCGCTCTCGATCACCGAGATCGGCGAAGCGACCCTGCGCCCCGACAAGGTCGTCGGCTTCCACTTCTTCTACCCCGCTTCGGTGATGCCGCTGGTTGAGGTGATCGCCTCAGACGACACCACGCAGGAGACCGCCACCGCCGCCTACAACTTCGCCCAAGCGATCAAGAAGCAGCCGATCGTCTGTGGCGAGGTCCCCGGCTTCGTCGTCAACCGCGTGCTGATGGCGACGATGGGCGAGATCTGGCGTGCCCAGGAGGAGGGGGGGCTCTCGCTAAAGGCGATCGACGAGGCGATCGCCGGCGCCAAAGCGGCGCCGATGGGTCCCTTCTTCCTCACCGACCTGCTCGGGCTCGACACCGTGTTGCACGTCGCCGAGCACCTGAACGAGTCCTACGGCGAGAGCTTCTACGTCCACAAGGGCCTGCAGGGCCTCGTCGCCGACGGCAAGCTCGGCGCCAAGAGCGGTGGCGAGGGCTTCTTCAAGGACGGCGAGCAGAACGTCCCCGGCGAGGCTGAGCCCGACACCGAGGAGCTGGTCGCAATGTTCACTGGGCGGGCGCTGATCGAGGCCTGCCAGCTGGTCGAGGAGGGTGTCTGCTCGGTCCGCGACATCGACCTCGGGATGATGGCCGGCGCCGGCCTCGACCCGCGCAAAGGCCTTTTCCCGCCCTTCTGGAAAGCCGACCTGGAGGGCCTCGACACGATCCTCGAGCGGATCGAGCAGCTCGAGGAGAAGCACGGCGAGCGCTTCGCGCCACCGGTGACGCTGAAGCGGCTCGTTGCCCAGGGGCGGCTCGGGCTCAAATCGGGCCAGGGCTTCTACCCCTATCCGCAGCCCGACGAGGGCGAGCAGCCGGAGACGGTGAAGCTGGAGACTCGCGGCGGCGTCGCGATCGCCTGGCTTGCCAACGCGCCGATGAACGCGATCTCGCCCGACGTGATCCGCGATCTCGGCAAGGTCTGGGAGCAGGTCAAGGCGTCCGATCAGATTGGCGCGATGGTCGTCGCCTCTTCGATTCCGGTCGTCTTCTCGGCCGGCGCCGACATCAAGGCTTTCACCCAGATGGACGAGGGTGGCGGCGAGGAGCTGCTGCACACCGCGCACGCGCTGTTGCGCGAGCTCGGCACCGACAGTGTCGCCACGATCGCTGCGGTCAACTCGATCGCCTTCGGCGGTGGCTGCGAGTTGGCGATGGCGTGTGACGTTCGGATTGCCGCTGAGGCGGCGGTCTTCGGCCAGCCGGAGATCAAACTGGGGATCGTCCCCGGCTTCGGCGGCACGCAGCGTTTGCCGCGCCTGGTCGGCCCCAACAAGGCGCTGGAGATGAACCTGGTCGGCGACGCGGTGCTCGCCGGCGAGGCGCTCGACTTCGGCCTCGTCAACCGGGTCGTCCCCGACCACGAGTTGTTCGAGACGGCGCTGATGTGGGCGCGCAAGCTGGCCGCCCAGGCGCCGATCGCGCGCGAACAGATCAAGGCGGCCTCCCACAAGGGCGACCTCGACGAGGGCATCGAGGCCGAGAAGCAGGCTTTCGCCGCAGCCTTTGGCAGCGAGGACGCTAAGGAGGGCATCAGCGCCTTTCTCGGCAAGCGGACCCCCAAGTGGAGCGGCAAGTAGGAACAGCCACAGTGAGCGCCGCCGAGCGACTCGCGGAGCTGATCCGCGAGTCGAGCTGCACGGTGGCGCTGACCGGGGCGGGGGTCTCGGTGCCGTCCGGGATCCCCGATTTCCGCACCCCGGAGACTGGGTTGTGGGAGAACGTCGACCCGATGGAGGTCGCCCACATCGACGTCTTCGAACGCGACCCGGCCCGCTTCTGGTCCTACTACCGGCCGCGCTTCCACTCGCTCGGCGACAAACAGCCGAACGCCGCCCACGGGGCGCTCGCCGAGCTCGAGCGGCGCGGCCTGCTGGAGGGTGTGATCACCCAGAACATCGACCGCCTCCACCGCGCCGCCGGCTCGGACAACGTGGTCGAGGTGCACGGCTCGATCGAAACCTCGACCTGCCGAAGCTGTGCCGCCTCTTATGGGCTCGAGGAGGTCGACGCGCTCTTTAACTCCGCCGGCGTAGCCATCTGCGTCTCTTGTGAGGGCCCCGTCAAACCCGACGTCGTCCTCTTTGGCGAGATGCTGCCCGAAGCCGCTATGCGGCAGGCCCAAGAGCTGGCGGCCCGCGCCGAGCTGATGCTCTGCATCGGCAGCTCCCTGGTGGTCCACCCTGTGGCGGGGCTGCCGGAGGTGACCAGGTCCTGCGGCGGGCGCCTGGCGATCGTCACCCAGGGCCCGACCCCCTATGACGGCGACGCCGTGCTCAAGCTCGACGGCGAGGTCGATGAGGAGCTGGGCGCTCTCCTGGCGGCACTCGGCTAGATGACCTCGCTCGATAACGGGGCAGTCGAAGCCCCAGAGGCGGTGATCTTCGACAACGACGGCCTCCTGCTCGACACGGAGTCCGTCTGGACCCGGGCCGAGCAGGACCTCTTTGAGCGGAGAGGTCTCGAGTTCACGCCGGCCAACAAGCGAGAGCTGGTCGGCACCTCGGCCGAGATCGCCGGCGGCATCCTCGAGCGGCGCCTAGGGGAGCCCGGCCGTGCCATTGAGCTAATCGAGGAGCTGAACGAGCTCGTCGTCGCCGAGCTCGAGCACGGCGTCGAGGCAATGGTCGGCGCGCGCGAGCTCCTGCATGCGCTCAAACAGCGCGGCACCCCAATCGGCCTCGTCTCTAACTCCCCACTTGTCTTCGTCCGTCGCTCGCTGGAGATAGTCGGCTTCCATGATCGCTTCGACGTCGTCCTCAGTGCCCACGAAGTGGCGGCGCCGAAGCCCGCTCCAGACCCTTACCTCGAGGCCTGCCGCCGCCTTGGGGTCGAGCCCGGGCCAAACGTCGTCGCGCTGGAGGACTCGCCGACCGGCGTAGCCGCCGCTCGGGCAGCGGGCCTAACCGTGATCGGCGTCCCCTCGCTGGAGGGCATTGCCCTCGACGAAGCCCACCACATCGCCGAGTCCCTGCTCGACGACGTGGTGTCCCGCCGTCTCGCCCTTTGAGCTAACCGCGCAGCACGCGGCGGCGGCGCAGGATCCGCTCACAGATCGCGAGCAGCTCGACGACCTTGTGCTCCTCCTCGACCGATAGGTCGCCACGGAGAGCGGCGTTTGCCAGCTCACCAACTTCGTGACGCCGTCCTTCCAGTTCGGCCATGTCCCGCCCGTGGTCGGGATCTGCAAGCGCGCCAGCCAGCTCGACCAGCATCGCCTCGATGCCGATGCGCAGCTGCAAGGCTGCCTCGCGGCGTCGGCCCGCATCTAGGTCAGCGCGAGCGCGCAGAACCAGGGTCTCGCAAGCGTCGAGGCGCTCGCGACCGCCGAGGATGGCGGCGATCCGCTCTTGTGGCCCCAGCTCTTCGTCTCGACGTCGCCTCGGACTGGACCCCGCGCGAACGTCGACCTCCCGGGCGGCCGCAAAGCGCCCCGCGGCGACCTCCTTGCCGCTGCCGTGGCCGATCCGTATGGTCGTCGCGCTCTCAGCCCGCACTTCGAACCCGAGCGGATCGGCGCTGGCCGCGGCCTGGGCGTGCAGAGCCCGGTTGAGCAAGTCGAGTCCCTCATCGACGGCGGTGTCGATCGAGTCCTCGGAGGCGACAGCCCCCTCGAGCCACTCAGCGGCATCGGCTTCGGAGTCGAACGGCTCGTGTGCCCGGATGGCGGTTATCCGAGTCAGCGCAACCGAATCCGGGTCGGTTCCCGCCTCGACCTCCTGCGGGCGCCGTCGGCGACGCCGCGGGGGAGGGGGAGCGCCCAGCGTTTCGATCACCAGAACCCGCTCGGCACCGTCCTCCCGGGCCAGATAACGGCCGTCGGGCACGCCGATCGTGCCGGGAAGGTCGAACTGCACGAATCCGAAGTGCTGCGTCAGTCGCCCTTACCCTGCTGCTTCTCGGCCGGCAGCGAGAACTTCGACGGCTTGGTCGGCACATCGGGGTTGTCGATCTTCTCGAGACGATCGGTCAGCCGCAGCCACTGGTCGGGTTTGAGCAGCTGCACGAACTGAGCCTCGGCGCCGGCGCCGCTGACCGGGCTGTAGCCGATGTGAACGTGGTCGGCGTGATCGCCCATCGCGAAGCTCGGGCCGCCGAGTTCCTGCAGCGAGATCAGCTCGTCGGGGACCATCGTTCCCTGCAGCTGCAGGACCGCCCGCAGCAGGGTTTCGGTGATCGAGCCCGGGCCCTGGTTGCCGAGTACGGGCACACCGTTGATCAGGGCGATGTCGGCAGCGCCGCCATAAGAGTGATTGGAGATGTTGCCGCTGGTCGTGATGCTGCCGTGGCGGCCGCAGAGCAGCGAGGTGACCGTCAGGCGGAAGCCCTGGCTAGAGAGGTAGGCGAGCGCGGCGAGCAGGCGCCGGTCGATCTGCCCGGCGCGGATTTCAACCCGGTCGCACTCGGATACTTCGATCTGCTTGTCGGCGAGCACGCGGCGAGCCAGCATCGTCTCGGGCAGCAGCAGCACGCCAGCACCGCTGAGCTTCGCCGTGAGCGCGTTCTTCCCCTTGGCCCGGTAGATCGCCGTCGCCTCGAGCAGCTTCCAGCCGTCGAGGATCGGCTTCGGGTCGATCCGGGGGGCGCCTTTGCCCGCAGGGCGGATGGCGAAGTTGATGTGGGGGTCGACCCCGTTCTCCTCGGCACCGATCCGCGCCAAGACCGTTCCAGCTATAACCCTCGACCCGACGTCGATGGTTCCGTCGGCGCCCTTGGCGGCGGCGCTATCGACCGAAACACTCGCCTCGTCCTCGTCCGGCTCGACCCGTTCGGGGAGGGCGCGGAGACGCGGCCGGATGTCCTGGCTGTCGACCGGGATCCGCTTCTCCTGGCCGGTCGGCATCACGACCTTGCGCTCGTTGCGGACGATCTCGCCCAGCTTTGCGTAGAGGTAGCGGTTGCCGTAGGCGTCGCGCAGGACGACGAAGCGGCCCAAGCGGTCCGACTTGCCCATCTTCACGACGACCCCATCGTTGACTGCGACCACTGGTGCGCCCTCGCGGGCGAAGATGTTGATCCCGCGGCGGGTCGGCGAAGAGGAGATCACCTCGGCGGCGTTGCCGAGCTCCTCGCGGTCCTGCGGGGTTGCTTTGCTCAGCGCCGCCCGGGCCGAGATGTCGTCGGCGTAGCGGGCATCGGCGGCGACCGGGAAGTGGGCTCCCTCGGTGAGGCCGGTCAGCGAGCCGACCAGGTCTGGCGGCAGCTTGCCGTAAGCGCGGGCGTAGAGGAGCACCTCCTGCACGTACCAGTCGGCGTGGTTGTAAGCGAAGATCGCGTCGTAGAGGTTGTCCTCGGCACCCGCAGCCTTGAGGTAGTTGGCAGCGGCGCAGATCGCGTCGACGGGGTTGTAGGGATCCTTACGACCGTCGCCGTTGGCGTCGAGCCCATACATCTCCCAGCTGGAGGGGATGAACTGCATCCAGCCCATCGCGCCGGCGCTGGAGACGTTTAGGTTGGTGCCGAAGGCGGTCTCGATTTTGTTGATCGAGGCGAGTACCTGCCAGGGGATCCCGTACTCGGTGCCACAGGCTTGGTAGATCGGCAGCAGAAAGGGCGGGATCTCGAAGGAGTCGATGATGAAGTTGGGGACACCGATCGGCGCCGGGCCGAAGGGGGCGATCGTCGTGCTGGGGTTGGCGGTCGTGGGGGCGCCGCCGTTGCCGAACTGCAGACCGCCGTCCGGGCCCTGCTCCGGAGGCTGATCGCCTGCGGTTGCGGCCGGCGCGCTGACCCCGCCGCCGCTCTTCGAGGTAGCGGTGCCGAGGGCCTGGTTCTGGGTGACTCCGCCGGCGTCATCTGCCGCAGCGGCATCGAGGCTGGCTCCACTCTGCGGCGCGCCGGCTGGCGGCGCGTCAGTAGCTGGCGGCTCAACTGCGTCCGGAGCCGTCGCTTCCGCTTCCTCGCTGAGATCGGAAGCCGATTCGCAATCGGCGTCTTCGAGGTCGACCAGGCCGTCCGCGTCGTCGTCCTCCTGGTTGCTGCAGGCGGGGGTCTGGAAGGGCGCCGGGGCCGTGGTCAAGCCGTTGGCCGCGCGGCTCTGCTCGAGCCCAGTCGTCGACTGCTCGGCGCCGGCCATGCCGACACCGAGCGCGGTGATCAGCGCGAAGCCTGCCAGGGCGGTGATAAGTGCGAGCTTTTGTCTCATGCGACGGCGCCAGTATTCCCTGCGTGCACGGGCCTATGCGTACCCGAATCCACCCTCTCCCCAAGCATGAAGCACGCCCACGCTACTGGCTCGTGCGGAGGCACGCAATGCGCTACGGCGCCGTCCAACACGCCCTTAATCAAGGTCCTGCCCGTATACATCGAACCGGGAGGATTTCAGTCAACTCGGATGCGCTCGTTAAGAACCTGTTTCAACCCGCGAGCAAAGAATCTCTAAGGTGTCCCCGATGAGCGTCGAGAACGATTACAAAGACGACCAGGACGGGCTTCGCGCCCGCAGTGAGCAGGCGATCAGCGAGCTGGCGCAGGCCCTGCTTGACAGCAACGTGCTGGAGAATGCCGTCGCCGCGGCTTTCGGCGCCCGTGAGAAGGCGCTGGAGGCTCAGCACGCCGCGATGACCGCCCTCAACCTGCCGTCGGCCGGCAATCTCGAGCGACTCGAGCGCCGCCTGCGCTCACTCTCGCAGCGACTTGACGAGGTTGAGGATGAGCTCGACCGCTCCTCGCGCGAGATCGGCCGCCTGCGCCGCGAGATTGCCGCCCAGGGTCGCGAGTCTGACCCTAAGGTTGAGGGTTAGATAGACCCTCCCAGCAGGGATTTCGCCGCCGCATTGCCCGCCAGCTTGGCTGCCGTCTCGAGCCTCTCGTCGCCGAGTCGCTTATCGCCGGCTTGGTCGACGATGAGAATGGCCGCGGCGGCGATGCCGAGCTGAGTGGCGCGGGCAAGCAGCGCAGCCGTCTGCATGTCGGCTGCCACCACGGTGTCGGGAAGCTCATCTTGCTCCACGGCGGCGGTGTCGAGGCTAGCGACGATTGCCGGGCGTGCCTCCGCGCCCAGCGCTCGCTCGATCCCCTCCAGCAGATCCGGGCTGGGCGTCACCGTGTCGCCGACGTCGAGCCCGAATGCGGTCGTGCTACCGGCGACGGCCAGTGCTTCGGCCACCGGCAGAAGCTCACCTAGCTCGGCTCGTCCCGGAATTCCCGAACAGGTGCCAACCCTGATCGCCCGCCGAACGCCCAGCTTGTTTAGGTCGGCGAGCACGATCGCGGCGCTGGGGCCGCCCATCCCGGTCGCCTGGACCGTCAGCTCAAGGCCGCTCGCCGTCCTGCCCGAGTACCCCCACAGGCCGCGGGCGTGATTGCTCATCTTCGGTTTCTCGAGCAGCTCCTGAGCGAGCAAGAGGGATCGTCCGGGGTCGCCGACCAGGATCGCGTTGCTCGCCAGCGGCGCCGTCGGTCTCAGCCGTGAGGGCATCGCCGGAGCCTACGTTGGCCGCGATCGCCTTGCGCAGCTCGCGCTTGCGCATCCACTCGGCGGCGAAGTAGCTGCCGATCACGAAGCAGAGGGCGAGGGCCTGCGCGACCAAGGTCTCGACCGTCGGGTAGACGCCGAGCCAGGTGCCGAGCCAGAGCGGAAATTCGATGTCGAGCGGATGGATCGGCAGCCAACCCACGCCCTGCATCGTGCGCGCCGTGTTGCCGACCAGGACGACGAGGACGAGGGCGATCAGCATCCCCGTCACCACAAGCATCTTCTTATATGGGAGCTTGCGCTCCAGGGCGAAAGTAATGGCGCCGACCACGGCGGTTATCGCCAGCCCGAGCGAGACGCCGGCAAGGACGACGCCGGTGCCGGAGCTGAGCTGCAGCGCCTGCAGGAAGAGCACCGTCTCGAATCCCTCGCGGAAGACGCTGGTGAAGCCGAGCACGTAGAGGCCGGCGACCGTCGCCGCTCCCGCTCCGGTTGCCAGCGCAGCGCCGGTCAGCGCCTTGCCGCGATCGCGGTGCCCTTTGATCCACTCGGTCCAGTAGACGCGGTGGAAGAACCAGTTCATGACCAGTAACAACACCCCGATTGCGACCACGCCGACTGCCGCCTCGAGTTTCTCGCCGTACTGGGAGAGCGAGTCGAGCAGAAGCAGGGCGAGCACGAACATCAGGCCGCTGGCCGGCAGGGCGAGCAGGGCGCCGCGGTAGACCGGTTTGCGCAGCGGCGCCCGCGGGCCGATCATGCTGGCGGTGATCGCGGCAAGGATCAGGATTGCCTCGAGGCCCTCGCGGAAGACGATCAGCGCCGAGTTGACGATCACGGTCGTCGTGCTGGCGCCGTCGCCGGTTAGCGCTCGGGCGTCGGCCAGCTCTTCGTCGAGGTCGAGGCGGGTTTCGCGGATCTCCGGCACTGGCGCCTTGTCGGCGACCAGGGCCGCGAGGCCCTTGCTGCCGTCGGCGCCGTACCAGATCAACCCCTCGATCTTCAGTGCCAGCTGTGGGTCGAAGGCGCGCAGCTTCAGCTCCGGGCCGAACTCGAAGAAGCCGTAGGCCGCAAGCCGCGCCTGCTCGGCGGCGCCGTACTGGCCGGCCCCGGCGGCTGCTTCGAGCTGGTCAAGCGAGATGTCGACGAGTTCGTAGTCGGCTTCTTCGCCCGGTTCGGTCCACTCCTGCGGCGCCGCGCCTTCGAAGGCCTCGGCGGCGCGGTCGCGCGCCGCGTCGAGCTCCTCCTGCGGAGCTACGGCGCCGCCCTGCTGAGCGGAGTCGACATCCTCGCGTAGTTCCGCGTACGCCGCTTGGATCGTCGCCACCGCCGCTGGATCGCGGTCGAGCAGAGTCGGTTCGAGGTCGGCAAAGGCGGTTTCGACCCCGTCCATGAAGGCCACGGCCTCCTGGATCTCGAAGGGGATCGTCACGCGGCCGTCCGCAGTGCCCTTGTCGAACTCTTTCGGCACAAGGTCTTGGAAGCGGGTCAGCTGGGCGGCCCGGTTGACCTGCTCGTCGGGAGTCAGGGGCGCGGCGGTGAAGCCCTCGAGGTCGGCTTCGACCTTGCGTCGGGCGGATTCGAAGGTGGCGCGATCGCCACTGGCGGCAGCCGCGGCGAGACGGTCGAAGTCGGCGCCAGTCGCACGCCGCTCGTCGATGCCCTGCTGCTCGCCGTACTCCAGGGCAAGCGCCAGCCAGTAGCCACGCGCGATCGCGGCGGTTTCCGCGAGGCGGCCGTCGAAGCCGCGCTCGGCCGCCTGCGTCGCTTCGTCGAGGTTGCTGACGAGCCGAGCCTGGAAGGCGTCGAGCAGGTCCTTTTCGATCTGCACGACCGCATCGGCGGGCTCGACTTCGCCCGCGGCGAGACCGTCGATCGCGGCGGTCGCATCGACGCCCGGCCGGGTGAAGCGAGTGGCCTGGCGGAAGTCGCGGATCTGCAGCCAGGTTCGCGCTTCGGCCGCCTCACCGCGTCGTGCAGCTGAGACCGCAACGGCGAAGGCGCCGCGTCGCAGGGCGGCGACGATGCGACCGCGCGCCGCGGCCAGCCCCGCTTCGTCGAGGCTTGCCACCGCCCGTCGGGCGGCGGCCAGCGAGCTTTCGATCTCGGCTAGCTCTTCGCTCGCGTGGCGCGTGAGTCCGGCGTGCAGTGGCCCGGCCAAGCGCGCTTCGGCGGCATCGACCGAGTCGCCGGTCTGCCCATCGAGGAGCAGCTGCGCTTGCGCTTTGAACAGGTCGGCGCGAATCGAGTCAGCGGCCTGCCAGGGCGGCTCGGCGCTCGCGGGGGCCGCCGCAAGCAGGGCCGTCGCGAGGACGGCGAGGATTGCGGCGACCCGTCCCAAGCTAGCCTTCCTGCAGCTCCACTTCGAGCTGTTTCGCCGCCTGCGTGACCTGGCCGGCAATCGCCTCGGCCTGCGCCTGCGCCTGGGCCCCGAGCGCGTCGGCCTGCTTGGCGTTGAACTGCTCGCCGTTTGCCTCGCGGTCGCGCAGTTCGCTGGCGAAGTCGACCAGGCTCTGCAGCTCCTGGCGCGTCTGCTTGGCCTGCTGCGCGTTCTCCTTGGCGATAGTCGGTTCGATCCCGTCGTAGGTGACGAGGATGCCGCCGAGGATGTCGGCTATGTCGGAGAGGCGCGAGGTGGCGACGAAGCCGAGCTCCTCGGCGTCTTCGCCGGCGATGAAGCGCGAGTTCTTCCAGGCCTCGAAGTACTCGCTCATCGTCGGCGTCATCACGACGATCGAGGTGAGCGCGTCCGAGGCGGTCGGCTCGAACTCCTTAGCGTCTTCGTCGAGGCTTTCCGCCTGGGCGAGGAATTCGTCGAGCGTCGCCTTATAGGTGTCAGCGTCGGGCAGGCCCTCGCCGAACTCGACCTTGCCGTCGCCATCGACGTCGGCCTGCGTGCCCTTCGCCTGCAGCTCCGGGTTGGTCCCGTAGAGCGCGGTCTCGGTGAGGAAGAACAGGTTGCCGGGCTGTTTCAGCTTCTCGCCCTGCGGGGTGGTGAGGGTGAAGGAGACCGCGTCTTCGGGGGTGGAGGCGTCCGAGCCGGCGTCGATATCGACGTCGTAATGGGCGAGGCGCGGCACGCCGGCGACGATGCCCTCCATCTCCTCGTAAGCCGGGTTGGCGGCGACGAAGGATTCCTTCGACTCACTGAGGAGCTGCTCGACTTCATCGCCGTGCTCGGCGAGCAGGCGGTCGTAGTCGAAGTTGACCGACTCGGCCAGTTCGTAGTACTCCTCGGCGTTGGCCTGCAGCGCTTCGACCTGCTCGACCAGTTCGGCTGAGTGGTCGGTCAGGTAGCCCTTGACCGGCGCCAGCTGGGCGCTGCCGGATGCGGCCGTCGTTTCGCCCTCGTCGTCGCTGTCGCCGCAGCCGGCGACTAGTGACGCGCTCAGTGCCAGGGCGGTGAACGGAACCACGAGCTTCGACCTGAACTTCCTCAATTCGGCGCCTCCTCGATTAGGGGAGCCTACTTAGGACTCCCTAAAGATCATGCCTTTTGGCCACCCTAACGAATTCCGAGCCAGTGGGTCGGGGATGAGAACTGCCCACTGCAGCGCGGTTCCTGCCACTCGTGAGAGATGCGCCTCCCAGATTTCCTCCAGAAGTCCAAACACAGCCCTCGAGGCCGTCCATACCTTGGGATCGCAATTGAAAACACAACCGCGACCGCCGTTGCCGAGCGCTCGGCGGGCTAGGAGGACGTTCAGAGATGAGAAAGAGGATTGGCCTCGCCGTCATGCTTGCGGCGCTCGCCTCCCTGGTGCTGCCCGCGGTGGCCTCGGCCGCCACGCTGGGAGAAGTGTCCGGCACCCTGGAAGAAAAGGTGGGCGAGCTCGACATGGTCTGGGTCGCGGTGGCGACCGCCCTGGTCTTCCTAATGCAGGCCGGGTTCATGTTCTTAGAGATCGGCTTCTCCAGGCAGAAGAACGCTGGCACCGGGGTCGGGAAGATCTTCGTCAACCTGGCGCTGGTGACGATCGCCTGGTGGGCGATCGGGTACGGCGTCGCCGAAGGTGGCGGCAACGACTTCTTCGGCACCAGCGGCTTCTTCTTCCATTTCGACCAGGTGGTCGGCCAGGGCGAAGAAGCGTTCAACGTGGGCGCTTCGGACACGATGCTGATGCTGTTCGGGATGGCGTTCTGCGCGGTTTCGCTGGCGATCGTCTGGGGCACGACCCTGGAGCGGATCAAGTTCGGCGCCTACGTCATCTACGCGATCGTCTTCGGCGCGGTGATCTACCCGCTGATCGCGCATGCGGTCTGGGGCGGCGGCCTGCTCTCCGACATCGGCGGCAAGCCGGTGATGGACTTCGCCGGCTCCTCGGTGGTCCACCTGACCGGCGCCGTCGGCGCCTTGGCTGCGTTGCTGCTGCTCGGCGCGCGCAAGGGCAAGTACGGGCCGGACGGGAAGCCCCGCGCGATCCCCGGGCACTCGATGCCGCTGGTCGGCCTCGGCGTGATCATCCTCTGGATCGGCTGGTTCGGGTTCAACGGAGGCTCAACCTTCGAAACCGCCGGCTCGTTCTTCGGTGAGGTGATGCTTAACACGCAGCTCGCCGCTGCCGCCGGAGTAATCGGCGCTTCGCTGGCCGTCTACATGAAGAGCCGCACGCTCGACGTCGGCATGGCCGGCAACGGCGCGATCGCTGGCCTGGTCGGGATCACCGCCCCGTCGGGTTTCGTCGAGTACTGGGCGGCGCCGATCATCGGCTTCATCGCCGGCCTGATCGTCGTCTACGCGGTGCTGGCGATCGAGAAGTACCTCGACGACCCGGTCGGCGCCCTCTCGGCACACGGCCTGGCCGGTATCTGGGGCACCCTCGCGGTTGGCATCTTCGCCTCGCCGCGGCTCGTGGTCGAAGGGGCGGGCTCCGGCGTCTGGTACTCGGTCTTCGGGGATCAGACGTTTAGCTCGACGGTCGGCCAGCTCGCCGTTCAGGGCTGCGCCGTGCTGTTCACCTTCGTCGTCGTCTTCGCGATCTCGTATGTCACGTTCGCCTTGATCAAGGCGACGATCGGGTTGCGGGTCTCCGACGAGGAGGAGGAAGCCGGCCTCGACATCAGCTCGCACGGCATGTACGGGTACCCGGAGCAGTTCATCCCACAGCCGGAGTACTCGACCGGGCTGCCAAACACGCTGGGGGGTGCCGGGGCCTCGATACCGGCAGCCGCACCCGCCCAGATGACCGCGACCGCGACTGAGTCGCGTTAGGAGGGTTGAGCGCATGAAGAAAATAGAGGCGTTCATCCGCCACGAGGCATTCGAGCCGATCAGGGCCGAACTGCTCGACAAGGGATTCCCGTCCCTGTCGATCGTCGAGGCCAAGGGCTCGGGCAGGCAGAAGGGGATAGTCGAGAAATACCGCGGCTCGACCCTGACCGTCAACGTCCGGCCCAAACTGAAGCTCGAGGTCGTGGTCGAGGACAAAGACAAGGCGCTCGTCGTCGAGACGATCCTCAGGCACGCCCGCACGGGCGACGTCGGCGACGGCAAGATCTTCGTCCTGCCGGTGGAGGAAGCGATTCGCATTCGCACCGGCGAGGGCGGAGAGGAGGTTCTCCAGGCGCATTCGGAAGAGGAGATACCTGCCTGATTCTTGGGATCTGTTTCTGTGGAACCCCTGCCGCCTGTCCCGGTAGGGGTTCCACTTAACTTTTTTTGAAGACAGTTGGTGGGCGTCCGAGGCCGTCGCCGCAAAAAAAGTACAAGACGTTCCACCCCTACCGGGACAGGCGCTCGACGCAGCTCGGACAAACCCCGAGCGTCGCCGTAGCTTCGTCGGACTCGGTGTCTAGCCTCGATTGCTTCTATGGCCGACGAACGCATCTCCCTCGCCGAGGCTTCGCGTCGAGCTGGTGTACCCACGAGCACGCTTAAACGGTGGGCTGAGGAGAGGGTTGTTCCTGTGCGGCGGGGGCGGTGGACTGCTGCGGCTGCGGCGCAGGCTCGGGTCGTGGCGCGGATGCGCGAGCGGGGGCATTCGCTGGAGGAGTTGAAGCGGGCGGGCAGCGAGGGGCGGCTCGCCTTTGGCTTCGTCGAGGACCTCCTGCCTGGCGCCGAGGAGGAGGTGACGGTCGAGGAGGTGGCGCGGGAGACCGGCCTCGAGCCGGAGCTGATCGAGCGCATCCTCGTCATCCTCGGCACCCCGTTGGGCCGTGAGCGGCGGCTCAGCCCCGAAGACGTCAAAGCCCTGCGCCACTGCGCCCGGGTCCTGGCCGCCGGCTTCCCCCTCGTCGCCTTCCTGCAGCTGGTGCGCGTCTACGTGCAGTCGATGCGTCGGATCGCCGACGCCGAGGTGCGGCTCTTCCATCTCTACGTTCACGAGCCGATGATCCGCGACGCGCTGCCGGAGCTGGAGATCGCCGAGGAGATGGGCGAGCTTGCCGCCGACATCCTGCCCCTGGCGGCGCCGCTGACCGATTACCTCCACACCCGCTACCTGCGCTACTTCACCGAACAGGATGTGGTCGGCCACATGGAGACTGACCTGGATCAGGCGGCCACCCACCTTGGCGAGGTCCCGGTGACCCTCTGCTTCATCGACCTCACCGGCTTTACCCGCTACACCGAGGAGGAGGGAGACCTGGAGGCGCTCGACGTGGTCGAGAACTTCGTCGAAACGGTCGAGGCGACCTTGCCGCCGGAGGCGACGGTGGTGAAGACGATTGGCGACGAGGTGATGGTCGTCTCTCCAGACCCCGCCTCACTGACGGAGTGGGCGGTTGGGTTGCTGGATCGCTTCCCCCAGCGGCCGCGGCCGCGGGTCGGGATCCACTACGCAAACGCCGTCTACCGCGATGGCGACTACTTCGGCACCCACGTCAACCTCGTCCACCGCGTCGTCGGCCGTGCCCAGGCGGGGGAGGTCTTGGTCACCGACGCCGTCACCGGCTCACTCGAAGAACGCGGCTTGGAATGCGAAGCGATCGGCGAGGTCAATCTCAAGGGTTTCCCAGTCGCGACCCCACTCTTCCTCGTTAGCCGCGCCACCGAGTAGGCGCAACACTTCTATATATGGAGAGCGAAACGATGCTCGAGGCAGTGCGCGAAGGCGGTGTGCTGCCGGTCGGGACTCCCACTGTCGCGATGCTTTCGGGGGGCAGGGATTCGGTTTGCCTGCTCGGGCTCGCGGTGCGCTTGCTTGGCGCGGATCGCGTTACGGCGCTGCACGTCAACTACGGGCTGCGGGACGACTCGGACGCCGACGAGGCGCACTGCACTGCGCTCTGCGAACGGCTCGGTGTGCCGTTGGAGATTGAGCGGCCGCGCCGGCCCGAGGGGCCGGGCAACCTGCAAGCCTGGGCGCGCGACACGCGCTACGCGGCCGCGGCGCGCCTGGCTGAGGAGGGGGACACCCTGATCGCCACTGGCCACACCGCTGATGATCAGGTCGAGACGATCCTCTACCGCCTCGCCTCCTCGCCGAGCCGCCGCGCCCTGCTCGGGATGCGCCCTCGCGACGGCAAGTTGGTTCGGCCGCTGCTCAGCTTCACCCGCGCTCAGACCACGGTCTACTGCGAGGAGCGTGGGTTGTCCTGGCGCGACGACCCGAGCAACGACGAGGCCGCCTACGCGCGCAACCGCGTTCGCCACGGCCTCGCCGCTGCTTTGGCCGAGGTTCACCCCGCTGCCGCGCAGAACGTCCTGCGCACGGCGGAGCTATTGCGCGACGAGGCGGAGGTCCTCGACGCTCTCGTAGTTGCCGAGCTCGACGGCTCGAACGGCTCCCCGCGCAACACGATCGAGCTCGATCGTCTCGCTGAGTTACCGCCGGCGCTGCGCCGCCTCGTCGTCCAGCAGATGGCCGACCGTGCCGCCGGCCGCCCCGTCGCGGGCGCCGCCCGCCACGCCGACGAGGTCGCCGCGCTGCGCCGCACCGGCACAGCGATGCTTGACCTTGGCAGCGGCGTCCGCGCGATCGCCGAGCGCGGTACGCTGCGCGCCGAGCGATGAGATCGCGCCTCGCAATGCTTGCTTCCTGCGCGATCCTCGCGTGCCTTGCGGCGCTGCCGGCGACGGCCGCGGCCGCGCGAACGACCGCCGAGTTCGACGTCCGGGGCAGCAACGGCTACATCGCTTTCTTCAGCTTTTCCGGCGACGGTGCCTCGGTCCACGCGATTCAGGCCTCGGACCCGCTGGTTTTCCTCTCGGCCATCTACATATCGGAGGGCCACTTCGCCAGCGACCGGATCCGTGCCCGCTTCGGCAGCCGCGGCCGGGTCGCGGTCGAGTTCCGGCCGCTCGGCGAGGCAAAGCGCCGCCTGCCGCCGCAGCGCTGCGAGGGCAGGCCGCGGGTGAAGCAGGTCGGCCTCTTCGTCGGCACGATCAGGTTCACCGGGGAGGGCGGCTACACGAAGGTCGACGCGACGCGCGTCATCGGCGCGATGCGGACTACGCCGCGCTGGAAATGCAAACGCGAAAAAGGGTCCCGCCGCACCAGGTCGTCCACTCAGCGCCGGCTCCCGTTCGGGCTCGACCCGGAAACGGAACGGTTCACCGTCCTCGATGCGGAGTCGGACGACGGCCGTGTCTCGTTCGACGTCATCGCGACGCGGCCGCGGGGGCGATCCGGCGAAACGATCTTCGGCGCCGGGCGGCTAGAGCGGCGGCCTAGCCTGACGATCTTGCGCTCCGCCTCTGCCCACGGCACCGACGAGACCTTCAGCTTCGACGAGGCGCTCACCGCGGCGAGCGCGGCGCCCCCCTCGCCTTTCTCGGGCACGGCGGACTTCATCCGCGACGCCGGCGGCAAAGTCTGTGTTCGCTTCCCGTGCGGCGCCAGCTCTTGGCTCGGGCCGCTCAGCGTCGATTTCCCCGGTGCCGATGACGTTCCGCTCGCCAGCCCGGACTTCCAGGCCCGGCTCTTCCGTCGGGGCCTGTTCAAATGACGAGCCGATCAGCGATCGGCGAGACCCTCGTCTCAGGCGAGGAGCTGCAGCGGCGCGTCGCCGAGCTTGGCCGCCAGATCAGCGAGGACTACACCGGCCGCGACCTGTTCATGATCGGTGTGCTCAAGGGCGCTGTGATCTTCCTTGCCGACTTGATGCGCCATCTCGAGGTCCCCTGTGAGATCGACTTCATGGCCGTCTCTAGTTACGGTTCGCAGACCGACTCCTCCGGCGTCGTTCGCATTCTCAAGGACCTCGATGCGCCGATCGAAGGCCGGCACGTGCTGATCGTCGAGGACATCATCGACTCCGGCCTGACGCTGCAATACCTGAAGCGCAATCTTGAAGCGCGCGAACCGGCTTCCCTGGAGGCCTGCGCGCTGCTGATCAAGCCGGATCGCCTGCGCCCCGGCCTCGAGCCCCCTCGCTACGTTGGATTCCCCATCGCCGACCGCTTCGCGATTGGCTACGGGCTTGATCACGCGCAGCGCTACCGCAACCTCGACTATGTAGCGGCGTTGGACGAGTAGATGATTGGGATTGCTCATCCAATGCGCCCAGGCGCGGAAACCGCCCTGGTACGCTGATTTTTCCCTTGAGGCGGTTTTTCAAAAGTGCAGCCTTTCCGATCCTGCTGGTGGTGATCCTCGCCTTTGTCGCCCAGCGGGTGATCAGCCCTGGTCCGGACACGGAAACGCCGTCCTACAGCGACCTGACCCAACCGAAGACCGGCCTCATCGCCAATGGCCGGATCGAAGAGGTCACGATCAACACCAAGGACAACACGCTCGACGTCAAGGAAAAGGGCCAGAACGGCGAAGACGGCGAGAGCTACAGCAGCGGATACCCCAAGGACACCGAGCAGAGCCTGGTCAACCTGCTCAACCAGAACGACGTTAAGACTGAGGTGAAGGGGACCGGCGGCTCCAGCCTGCTCTCGCTGCTCACCTACATCCTGCCCTTCGTCCTCTTCTTCGGCTTCTGGATCTTCCTGATGAACCAGATGCAGGGTGGCGGTTCGCGGGTGATGAACTTCGGCAAATCGAAAGCGAAGCGGATGTCGGTCGACGCGCCGAAAATCACCTTCCGTGACGTGGCCGGGGTCGACGAGGCCGTTCAGGAGTTGCAGGAGATCAAGGAATTCCTCGAGAACCCGAAGAAATTCCAGTCGCTCGGTGCGCGCATCCCCAAGGGCGTTCTGCTCTACGGGCCGCCCGGCACCGGTAAGACGCTGCTCGCCCGCGCTGTCGCCGGTGAGGCTGGCGTTCCCTTCTTCTCGATCTCGGGTTCGGACTTCGTCGAGATGTTCGTCGGCGTTGGCGCCAGCCGCGTCCGCGACCTCTTCGAGCAGGCCAAACAGAACTCCCCCTGCATCATCTTCATGGACGAGATCGACGCCGTCGGCCGCCACCGCGGCGCCGGTATGGGCGGTGGTCACGATGAGCGCGAGCAGACGCTGAACCAGCTCCTGGTCGAGATGGACGGCTTCGAGATGAAAGACAACATCATCTTGATCGCCGCCACCAACCGACCCGACATCCTCGACCCGGCGCTGCTGCGGCCTGGCCGCTTCGACCGCCAGGTCGTCGTCGACCGGCCCGACCGCAAGGGCCGCAAAAAGATCCTCGAGGTCCACACCCGTGGCAAGCCGCTCGGCAAGCAGATCGACCTCGACGCGCTCGCCGGCCAGACCCCCGGCTTCACCGGCGCCGACCTCGCCAACCTGATCAACGAGGCAGCCCTCCTGACGGCCCGCACTGGCAGTCGAGAGATCTCCATGAAGGAGCTCGAGGAGGGGATCATGCGCGTGATCGCCGGCCCGGAGAAGAAGACCCGGGTGATGAGCGAGAAGGAGCGCCTGATCACTGCCTACCACGAGCTCGGCCACGCGATCGTCGGCCACCTGCTGCCCAACTGCGATCCGGTCCACAAGATCTCGATCATCAGCCGTGGGCAGGCGCTCGGCTACACGATCAGCCTGCCGACCGAGGACAAGTTCCTCACCAGCCGCGCCGAGCTGACCGACACGATGGCGATGACCCTGGGCGGCCGCGCCGCCGAGGAGATCGTCTTCGGCGAGATCACCACCGGCGCCTCCAACGACCTCGAAAAGGTGACCGAGACCGCGAAGCAGATGGTGATGCGCTTCGGCATGTCCGAGCGCCTCGGCCCCCGCGTCTTCGGTCACGATCGCGGCCAGCCCTTCCTCGGCCGTGAATTCAGCACCGAACCCGACTACTCCGACGAGATCGCGCGTGAGATCGACGACGAGATTCGCCGCATCGTCGAGTCCGCCCACCAGACCGCCAAGGACCTGCTCAACGACAAGCGCGACGAGCTCGACACGCTCTCGAAGATCCTGCTCGAGCGGGAGACGATCGATGCCGAGCAGTTCGTCGCCCTGCTCGCGGGCAAGTCCGAAGAGGAGGTCTTCGTCGACGACGAGGAGCCCTCGCAGCCGGTTGAGCCGGCGGCGGAGCCTGAAAAAGCGCAGCGTGAGGGCGCACGGCCAATCACGCGGCCGCGGCCTGGGTACGCGGGCGGCGACGCTAGTTAGCGGTAGAGGGCACCGGTCACCTCTCGCCCGGACAAACGGCGGTCTAATTAGACCGCCGTTTTGAGTATCCGCCCGTTCGAGAGGTGACCGGTGCCCTCATCCGGAAGCTGGTGATACTTCGTCCATGAATCCCAAGCTCATGGGTGTGGTCAATGTCACTCCTGATTCGTTTTCGGACGGGGGCCTCTTCCTTGATGCGGAAGCTGCAATCGCACACGGGCGGGAACTGGCGGAGCAGGGGGCGGAGATCCTCGACGTCGGTGGGGAATCCACTCGTCCTGGGGCTGGGGAAGTGTCAGCTGAGGAGGAGCTTGCTCGTGTTGAGCCGGCGGTTGCTGGGCTGGCGGAGACGGCGACAGTCTCGATCGATACGTCGAAGCTCGATGTCGCTCGGGCGGCGTTGGACGCCGGCGCCTCGATCGTCAACGACGTGACCGCCCTTCGCAACGCTCCTGAGATTGCTGACCTCTGCGCAGAGCGCGACGCCGGTCTGGTGCTGATGCACATGCAGGGCGACCCGCGCTCTATGCAGGAAGACCCCACCTACGACGACGTCGTCGACGACGTCAGGGCCTTTCTCGCCGAGCGCATGCAGGTCGCTCTCGACGCTGGGGTCGCCGAGGAGCGGATCTGGCTTGATCCGGGGATCGGCTTTGGCAAGACGCTTGAGCACAACCTCGAGCTGTTGCGCCGTCTAGGCGAGCTGCACGAGCTGGGCAGGCTCATCGTCGTCGGCACCTCGCGCAAGAGCTTTATCGGCAAGATCGATGACTCCGCCGTCGGCGATCGGCTTGGCGGCACGATCGCTTCCTCAGTTTTTGCCGCCGCCGCCGGCGCTGACGTTCTGCGTGTCCACGATGTCGCTGAGATGGCACAGGCGCTGAGGGTGGCGAGCGCGATCCTCGGGTAGGTTCCGATCATGGACGAACCGAGCGGCAACGGGATCGAGTCACGGGTTGAGGTCGACCTGCGCGGCATCTCGATCTACACCCACCACGGCGTCAGCGACGCCGAGCAGGAGGTCGGGCAGCGGCTCGAGTTCGACCTCTCATTCGACGTGCCCGACTGCGACGCCGTCCTCACCGACCGGATCGAGGACACCGTCGATTACAGCGAGGTCTGCGACATCGTCGCCCTCGCCGCCACCGAGCGCAGCTACCGCACGCTCGAGCGCCTCGCCCAGGTCATCGGCCAGCGCTTGATCGAGCGCTACGGCTGCAACTCGGTCCGGGTGCGAGCCTCCAAGCCCGAGCCGCCGCTACCCCTCTCGATTCAGGAGGTCGGCGTCGAGGTGACTCAAGAGCGCAGTGAAGAAGAGGACGAGGAGAACGGCGAGGAGTCTTAGTGCGGACGGGCTACCTCGGACTGGGCTCCAACCTTGGCGATCGGGCCGGGCACCTGCGGGCGGCGATCGAGTTGCTCGGTGAGCAGGTGGTTGAGGTTGAGGCGGTGTCCTCGGCTTATGAGACCGAACCGGTCGGGGAGGTGCTGGACCAGCCCGACTTCCTCAATGCCGCGATCCGCATCCGCACCGAGCTCGAGCCGGAGCGGCTGCTCGAAGTTTGCAAGGCAATCGAGGTTGAGCAGGGCCGCATGCTCGCCGCCTCCCGCCACAGCCCCCGCCCCCTGGACATCGACCTACTCCTGCTAGGCGACCTAGAACTCTCCACCGAGCGCCTAACGCTTCCCCACCCCGAGGTAACCAGCCGCCGCTTCGTCCTAGCCCCACTCTTGGAGCTGGACCCCGATCTGAAGCTCCCCGACGGCACGAAGCTCGCCGACGCTCTCGCCACTCTCGGTCCCGGCCAGCAGGTCGAGCGACTGGGCGCGCTCTGAAGACGGTGCCGGGGCACTCTCGAACGGGCGGATACTCAAAACGGCGGGCTAATTAGCCCGCCGTTTGTCCGGGCGGGAGTGCCCCGGCACCGTCTACGCCGCAGCGGTCTCTGAGCGCAGCGCCTGCATCCAGGCGGGCGGAAGAATCGGCGGGATGTCCCCAGCGATCTCGGGCTGAACCCGCTTGGCGAGCCGGCCAGCAGGCCTAGCATCAATCAGCGGACGCAGGTCCTGGAAGGTCATCGCCAGCCGAATGCTCGGCGCGATCTGGAAGTCGGCGGCATTCAGCTCCTCGCCATCGAGCGTGCCGGCCGCGATCAACTCGTCTACCCGGTCCAGCAGGCTGCCGAGTTTGGCGAGGTCCGCGCGCACGTTCTCATCACTGGCTTCGTTGAAGTGGGCGGAGAGGGCGACGATGGGCGCCGCCGTTTTCACCGCCAAACCAATCGGGATGCCGAGCTTGGCGCCCTCCGAGAAGCTTCGTAGGGGCGCCTTGTCCTTCCTCAGCGCCCACCAGATCAGCTGGCGAACGGGGTGCTGGAGCTCCTCGTCGCCGAAGCGCTCGGCCTCCTCGACTGCGGCGAGCTTCTCGGGGTCGGCTGGAAACAGCGCAGGCTCGGGCCGCAGTCGCTCCAGCTCGCGGGCGATCTCGCGTGAGCCCTGAACCTTCTTGCCGTCGATCTTGATCGCCGGCACGGTGTTGCGGGGGAAGCCAAGTCCGCGCACGACGAGCTTGGAGATCACCGGGAAGAGGTCGGTGCGCTTGAAGTCAACGCCCTTGTGCTTGAGCATCAATTGCGCCGCGACCCCCGGATGGGAGCCCGGGATCGTGTAGAGCCGGACGTTCACTGGATGGCGAATCCTATGCGGTTAGGGCCGGCTCTGCCCGCAACTCGCGCAATCCGGCAATAATCGCGGCCCACTGATGCTGCTCGCAGTCGACGTC
Organism: uncultured Solirubrobacterales bacterium; assembly: GCA_963824215.1. GTDB lineage: Bacteria > Actinomycetota > Thermoleophilia > Solirubrobacterales > 70-9 > VRUE01. The sequence goes on from CAWGOE010000004.1 coordinate 75,078, forward strand.
GGTAACACGCAGACCCACCTCGGCGCCTTCGACGGCGAGCGCCTCGTCGAGCACTGGCGCTTTCAAACCCGCGCCGGGGCGACGGGCGATGAGCTGGCCGAGCGGATCGCGGGCATGCTCGCGCTCAGCGGCGTCAGCCTCGACGATCTCGACGCGGTCTGCGTTTCCTCCGTCGTGCCGCCACTCGGCACCCAGTACGAACAGCTGAGCGCGCGCTACACCGACGCGGCCTGCCTGGCGATCGGGCCAGGGGTGAAGACGGGCATGCCGATTCGCATCGACAACCCGCTCGAGGTCGGCGCTGATCGGCTCGTCAACGCGGTTGCCGCCTACGAGCGTTTCAAGGCCGCCTGCGTGGTCGTCGACTTCGGAACCGGGATCAACTTCGACGCCGTCTCGGAGGCCGGCGAATACCTCGGTGGCGCGATCGCGCCCGGGCTCGAGATCTCGCTGACCGCGCTGGTCGAACGCGCCGCCCGCATCGGTCGCATCGATCTCGAGGAGCCGGAGACGGCGATCGGCCGCTCCAGCCGGGCGGCGATCCAGTCCGGCGTGATCTTCGGCTTCGCCGGCTTGATCGACGGCGTCGTCCGCCGCATCGAAGACGAACTGGGTGTGGTGCAGTTGCTCGCCACCGGCGGCCTCGCTTCGACGATCGTCCCCTTCACCGAGACGATCGACGAGGTCGACGAGATGCTTACCCTGAAGGGTCTGCGTCTCATCCATGAACGAAACGCGTAACACCCAACCAGCTCTTACCGACCCACTCGAGATCGGCGGCGTCCGCATCGCTAACCGCGTCCTGCTGGCGCCGCTGGCGGGGATCGGCAACTGGTTCGTCCGCCTGCAGGCGAAGCGACACGGGGCCGGCCTCGCCGTCTCGGAGATGATCTCCAGCTTCGGGCTGCATTACCGCAACGAGCGCACCCTGCGCGAGCTGATGCGGATCCACCCCGACGAGCACCCGGTCTCGGTGCAGCTCTTCGGCCACGACCCCGAGGTGATGCGCTCCGGCGCCGCCGTCGCCGCCGAGGCCGGCGCCGACCTGATCGACATCAACATGGGCTGCCCGGTGCGCAAGGTGCGCAGGACCGGCGCCGGCGTCGAGCTGCTCGCCGATCCCGAGCTGGCCCTCGCCCTGCTGCGTGGCGCGATCGAGGGCAGCGGCCTGCCGGTGACGGTGAAGTTGCGCTCGGGCTTGCGTCCCGGCGACCACTCCGGTTTCGAGCTCGCCGTGCGGCTGGCCGAGGAGGGCGGCGCGGCGGCGATCGGCTTCCATCCACGCGCGGCGACGACCAAACACAAGGGCAGCCCCGACTACGTCCTCACCCACGAGCTGGTCGAGCGGATCGGGGCGCCGGTGATCGTCTCTGGCGGTCTCGACGACGCCGATTCGGTGCGCCGTGCCTACCGTGAGTCGGGCGCTGCTGCGGTAATGCTCGCCCGCGGCTGTCTCGGCAACCCGTGGCTGTTTGAGGAACTGACCGGCCGCCGCAACGAGCCGCCCTCGCGCGAGGAGGTCGTCACCGAGCTGCTCTGGACGGTCGATCGTGCCGAGGAGCATCTAGGGACCGAGCGAGCGACTCGCTACCTGCGCAAGTTCTACCCCTGGTACGTCGAAGCACTCGGCGCCTCGCCGGAGGTTGCGGCCGAGCTACAGCGCAGTGCTGACCTGCCCCGGGCCCGAGAGCTGATCGCCGCCCAAATTCCCCTGAGTGTCGGGCTGACGCCCTCGCTATAATCCCGCGACTTCCGGCCCAGGTGTGGCGTGCGCAAGCCGTCGCTCCCGGGCATTTTTGGTCTCAGGGCCGGGCAATCCACCGTCCAGAAAGTCAAAGCGAGGTCAGCGCAAAGTGACTCGTCAAGCCGTAATCACTCCGGAAGGGCTCGAGAAGCTCAAAGAGGAAATCGAGCACCTGTCGACCGCCAAACGGCGTGAGGTTGCGGAACGGATCAAGGAGGCCCGCGAGTTCGGCGACATCTCCGAGAACGCCGAGTACGACGACGCCAAGAACGAGCAGGCGCTGCTCGAGGGTCGGATCGCCCGGCTCGAAGAGCGGTTGCGCCGCGCCACGGTGATCGACGAGAAGGAGGTCGACACCGACGAAGTCAGCTTCGGCTCGGTCGTCCACGTCAAAGACCAGAAAAGCGGCGACTCGCAGAAATTCCAGATCGTCGGCTCGACCGAGGCCAATCCGGCCGAACACAAGCTCTCCAACGAGTCGCCAATCGGCAAAGCGCTGCTTGGCCACAAGCGCAACGACGTGGTCAGCGTCGAGGTGCCGCGCGGGCCGAAGAAGAAACTCAAAATCACCAAGATCGAGAGTGCGTAGGAGCCCGTCCCGGCAGGGGTTCCGCTTAACTTTTTCGGTGGATCGCGATTGGGCTGCCGCCCGGAGCCCTCGACGAAAAAGTACAAGACGCTCCACCCCTGCCGGAACGGGCTCCAGATAGGCTCGCGCTGCTGATGAGTGGAACTGAGCGGCCGGAGCTTTCTGATGTCCTCCGTGACCGGAGGGAGAAGCTGGAGCGCCTGAGGGAGGCAGGGGTCGATCCCTTCCCGCACTCCTTCGAGGAACGCGAGGAGATCGCCGAGGTGCGGGCGGCTCACGAGGGGCTGGCGGCCGGGATCGAGACCGACTCGCGGCACCGCGTCGCCGGGCGGATTGTCGCCCGTCGCGGTCACGGCAGAGCGGCCTTTCTCGACCTGCGCGACGGTAGCGGCCAGATTCAACTCCACGCCACCGCCGACAAGCTCGGCGAGGAGGCATTTGAGCTCTTGGTCGACCTCGACCTCGGCGACTTCGTCGGCGTCGAGGGGACGGCGCTGGCGACCCGCCGGGGCGGCGAGCTCTCGCTGGCGATCGATCACTGGCGGCTGCTGGCCAAGAGCCTGCGCCCGCCGCCGGACAAATTTCACGGCCTCGAGGACGTCGAAACCCGCTACCGCCAGCGCGAGCTCGACCTGCTCGCCAACGAGGAGAGCCGTCGCGTTTTCGCGATCCGCGCCCGCGCGATCTCTGAAATTCGCCGCTGGCTCGACGAGCACGGCTTCGTCGAGGTCGAGACGCCGGTGCTGCAGCCGCTGTATGGCGGCGCCCTGGCGCGGCCGTTCACTACTCATCACAACGCCCTCGATCGCGACTTCTACCTGCGGATCGCTACCGAGCTCTACCTCAAGCGGCTCGTCGTCGGCGGCATCGACAAGGTCTACGAGCTGGGCAAGGACTTCCGCAACGAGGGCGTCTCGCACAAGCACAACCCCGAGTTCACGATGCTCGAGTGGTACGAAGCCTACGCCGACTACGGGAAGACCGCGAACGACCTCGAGCTGCTCGTCGCCGAGGTGGCGGAGCGGGTGCTGGGCACGACCGTGGTCGAGCGCGACGGCGTGGAGATCGACCTGGCGCCACCCTGGAAACGAGTCTCGCTGCGCGACGCGGTGAGTGAACGGACCGGCATCGACATCGCCGAGCACCCGACCCGCGAGGCGTTGGCGGAGGCGATGGGGGGCGAGCCAGACCCGAGCGAGGGCTGGGGCAAGCTGGTCGACGGGCTGCTTGCCAAGTCGGTCGAGCCGGAGCTGATCCAACCCACCTTCATCGTCGACTACCCCGTCGAGCTCTCGCCGTTCGCAAAGGCGCACCGCTCAGAGCCGGGCCTGGTCGAGCGCTGGGAGGCCTTCATCGGCGGGATCGAGATCGCCAACTCCTTCAGCGAGCTCAACGACCCGGATGAGCAGAGGCGACGGTTCGAGCAGCAGGCGGCGGAGTTAAAGCGCGGCGACGAAGAGGCCCAGCCTTACGACGAGGCTTTTGTCGAAGCGCTCGAACATGGGATGCCGCCGACCGGCGGGGTCGGGCTGGGGATCGACCGGCTCGCGATGATGCTCACGGGCGCCCGCAGCTTGCGCGAGATCGTGCTTTTCCCGGCCATGCGAAGCTGATGCCTTGGCGACTTACCGTCGCATATAGGGGGCTAAGTCGCCAAGGCGGTCCCCGAAAAGGCCATAAACAGGGCCCAAAAACCCGCTAGGAGCGGCAATAGAGGTCCCAAGGCCGGGTGGGCACTCTCGGTATCGTGTAGAGGCACATAGGGCGCTTTCCGACAGTTCGAAGGGTGCCCCGGTACTTCCGACCGCAAATCGAGTTTGACTTGTAGACGGTCAAGAGAGGAAGCCTTTGTTCGAGAGATTCACTGAGCGCGCCCGTCAGGTAGTCGTCCTGGCCCAGGAAGAGGCGCGCACGCTGAAACACAATTACATCGGCACCGAGCACATCCTGCTCGGCCTGCTGCGCGAGGAGGAGGGCCTGGCCGCCCGCGTCCTCGAGTCTCTCGACATCACGACCGAGCGCGTCCGCTCCCAGGTCGTGCGGATCGTCGGCTCCGGCGAGGAGGTCACCTCCGGCCAGATTCCGTTTACCCCGCGGGCCAAGAAGGTGCTCGAGCTGGCGCTGCGCGAGGCGCTCTCGCTTGGCCACAACTACATCGGCACCGAGCACATCCTGCTCGGCCTGGTGCGCGAGAACGAGGGCGTCGCCGCCCGCATCCTGCTCGACTTCGACGCCGACTCCGACAAGATCCGCAACGAGGTGATCCGGATGCTGTCCGGCCCCGGTGGTCGTCGCCAGAGTGGCGGCGGTGGCAGCCAGGGTGAGGGCGCCGGCAAAAAGTCTTCGAAACTGCTCGACCAGTTCGGTCGCAACCTGACCAAACTCGCCGAGGAGGGCAAGCTCGACCCGGTCATCGGTCGCGAAACCGAGATCGAGCGGATCATGCAGATCCTCTCCCGCCGCACCAAGAACAACCCGGTGCTGCTCGGCGAGCCCGGCGTCGGCAAGACCGCCGTGGTCGAGGGCCTGGCGGCGAAGATCAACAACGGCGAGGTGCCGGAGCTGCTGCGCAACAAGCAGATCTACACGCTCGACTTGGCGGCCTTGGTCGCCGGCTCCAAGTACCGCGGCGAGTTCGAGGAGCGGCTGAAGAAGGTGATGAAGGAGATCACCCAGCGCGGCGACATCATCCTTTTCATCGACGAGCTCCACAACCTGGTCGGCGCCGGCGCCGCCGAGGGCGCGATCGACGCCGCCTCGATCTTGAAGCCGGCGCTCGCCCGCGGCGAGTTGCAGACGATCGGCGCGACGACGCTCGACGAGTACCGCAAATACCTCGAGCGCGACTCGGCGCTGGAGCGCCGCTTTGCCCAGATCAGAGTCGACCAGCCCTCGGTCGAGGACACGGTCAAGATCCTCGAGGGCCTGCGCGAGCGCTACGAGCAGCACCACCGCGTCAACATCACCGACGACGCCCTGGCCGCGGCCGCTGAGCTTGCCGACCGCTACATCTCTGATCGCTTCCTGCCCGACAAGGCGATCGACCTGATCGACGAGGCTGCCTCGCGGATGAGGATCAAGTCGATGAGCGCGCCCCCCGTCTACCGCGACCTCGAGGAGGAAGTGGAAAAGACGCGGCGCGAAAAGGAGTCGGCGATCGAGGCCCAGGAGTTCGAGAAAGCCGCCAACCTGCGCGATACCGAGCGCCAGCTGACGACCCGCAAGCGCCAGCTCGAAGACGAGTGGTCGGAGGGCGACTCCTCCGAGCGGCCCGACGTCGGCGAGGAAGAGATCGCCGACATCGTCTCGATGTGGACCGGCATCCCGGTCTTCAAACTGACCGAGGCCGAGACCAAGAAACTGATCCGCATGGAGGAGGAGCTGCACAAGCGGGTGATCGGCCAGGAGGTCGCGATCACCGCTGTCTCCAAAGCGATCCGCCGCTCGCGCGCCGGGATCAAGGACCCCAAGCGTCCCTCCGGATCGTTCATCTTCCTCGGCCCCTCTGGGGTCGGCAAGACCGAGCTGGCGCGCACCCTCGCCGAGTTCCTCTTCGGTGACGAGGAGGCGCTGGTGCGGATCGACATGTCCGAGTACATGGAGAAGCACGCGGTCAGCCGCCTGGTCGGCTCGCCGCCGGGCTACATCGGCTACGACGAGGGCGGCCAGCTGACCGAGGCCGTGCGGCGCAAGCCCTACAGCGTGTTGCTGCTCGACGAGATCGAGAAGGCTCACCCCGACGTCTTCAACATCCTGCTGCAGATCCTCGAGGACGGCCGGCTCACCGATGCCCAGGGGCGCACGGTCGACTTCCGCAACGCGATCGTGATCATGACCTCGAACATCGGCGCCTCGGAGATCGCCAAGAACACCTCGATCGGCTTCACCGTCGCCGACGAAACCGGCATGTCCTACGGCGATATGAAAAATCGCATCATGGGAGACCTGAAAAAAGTCTTCCGGCCTGAGTTCCTCAACCGGATCGACGAGGTGATCGTCTTCCACAAGCTCGCCAAGGATGAGGTCAAGGAGATCGTTGACCTGATGATCAACCGGGTCCGCGTCCAGGTTGCCGAGCACGAGCTACAGCTGGAGCTGAGCGACGAGTCCAAGGACCTCCTGGTCGACAAAGGCTGGGACCCCTCGATGGGCGCCCGGCCGCTGCGCCGCGCGATCCAGCGCTACATCGAGGACCCGCTCGCCGACGAAGTCCTGCGCCAGGGGCCGATGGTCCCGGGCTCGACCGTCGTGGTCGAGCGCGACGTCGCCGGCGACGAGGACGACAAACCGTTGAAGCTGACCATCGTTGCGCCGAAGAAGCCGCTGAAGAAGGCAAAGCCCGAGCCGGAGAAGGTCGGCGTCGGCGCCAAAAAGGACGAGGGCAGCGAGGACGACGATCCTCGCGCCGACGCTCCACCCGCCGGCGACGGCGAGGGCTAGCGCCCTCCCAAAGTTCGATGCGCGAGCCCGGCCGCACCGCCATCGGCACCTGGAGCGGTGGCCGTTTCATCCGCTACGGCGAGAAGATCGAGGAGGAGCGCTTGCAGGCGCTGCTCACTCCCAGCGGGGGGATCGACACCGTGCTCACTGCCGACACCTATGGTCAAGGCGAGGCCGACCGGATTCTCGGCCGGGCGCTAAGCGGTGTTCCGCGCGAGGAGTACTCGCTGGTCGGCGCTGTTGGCCACGACTTCTACGAGGGCGAGCGGGACGGACCGCGTGGCTTCCCTCGCTTCACCGACCCGGGCCTGCGGGGTCCTGATGAGTACGCCGACTATCTGCGGATGGCGGCCGAGCGCAGCCTCGAGCGGCTCGGTGTCGAGCATTTCGACCTGCTGCTGCTCCACAACCCCGATCGCATCGGCTACTCCAGCGAGGCGGTCTGGGACGGGATGGAGGCTCTGCGCGAGGCGGGTCTGGCCGGCCAGATCGGCATCGCGCCAGGTCCCGCCAACGGCTTCACCCTTGACTTGATCTCCTGCATCGAGCGCTTCGGCGAGCGGATCGACTGGGCGATGATCATCCTCAACCCGTTCGAGCCCTGGCCGGGGGAGCTCTGCCTCGAGGCCGCGGCCCGCCACGAGGTCAAGGTGATTACCCGCGTGGTCGACTACGGCGGCCTCTTCTGGGGTGATCTGCGGCCTGGGATGGAGCTCGCACAGGGAGATCACCGCGCCTTCCGTCCGGACGGCTGGATCGAGGCTGGCCTGGAGAAGCTAGAGCGAGTGCTGCCGATCGCCGAACGGCTGAGGCTGACCCCGATCCAGCTCGCCTGCCAGTGGAACCTCGCCCACCCGGCGGTCGAGTGCGTGGTGCCCACCTTGATCCAGGAGGCCGGGGAGGAGGCGTGTCCGATCGAGGCGAAGCGGGTCGAACTGGCGAAACTGCCCGCTGATCAGCGTCTCAGCGAGGATGACGTCGCCGCGATCCGTGCCGTCGGCGACAACACCGGCTGCATGGCGCTGAAGGGGGCCAACCCCGCGCATGAAGGCGAGGAGCGCCCCGACCGCTGGGCGCTCAACGAAGCCCTCGCGGCCGTCGGCACCCGCTGGGGCATCGACCCCGCGCACGACCTCGCCACGCACTGACGGGAAGGGGATAGGTGCCCCTCCCCCGGAGGCTCCAGGACCAGCCTTTGAACCCGGTGAGCGCGATCAGCTGCGCGACGGTCTCCGGGGGAGGGGCACCTATCCCCTTCCACGCATAGCCTGCGCGCATGTCGCGTCCCTGGTGGACCCTCGCCGGCGCCTGCTCCGGCCTCTTCATCCTGATGTTGGATTCGACTGTCGTTGCCCTTGCGCTGCCCAGCATCCGGCACGACGTCGGCGCCAGCGCCGCTGGCTTGCAGTGGGTGATGAATGGTTACCTGCTGGCGATAACCGCGCTTGTGGTCACTGCAGGGCGGCTCGGTGACATGTTCGGTCGCAAGCGGCTCTTCCTTGCCGGGATGTGCGTCTTCGCGCTCGGCTCTGTCGTCTCAGGCGCCGCAGATGACGAGCTGGTGCTGATCTGCGGTCGGGTGCTGCAGGGGGTGGGAGCGGCGCCGATGCTGCCGCTTTCGCTGGCGATTGTTTGCAACGCATTCCCTGCTGGCGAGCAGGCTCGGGCGCTCGGCATTTGGGCAGGGATATCGGCTGTTGCCCTGGGCATAGGGCCGCTTGCGGGCGGTGCGCTCGTTGATCTCGACTGGCGGCTGATCTTCTGGATCAACCTGCCGATCGCCGCGCTCGGGATCGCGATCATGGCGATTGCCGCGCCGGAGTCGACCGACCCCAGCTCTGGCCGCCGAGTCGACCTGTCGGGACTGGCCGCGCTTGGCGTCGGGCTCACCGCGCTTGTCCTCGCCCTCGTGCAGGCTCGAGTCTGGAGCAGCGGCGTGACCGCGCTGCTGGCGCTGCTGGGAGTCAGCTGCCTTTATGCCTTCTGGCGCATCGAGCACCGGGTCGCGGAACCGATCGTCGACTTCTCCCTCTTCCGCAACGGTCCCTACTTCGGCGCCAGCGCCGCCGCCTTCGCCCTCGTCGGTGCCTACTGGTCGGTGATGTTCTTTCAGTCCCAGTATCTGCAGGATGTGCGCGGTCACTCCGCCGTGCTGAGCGGGCTGCTGATCCTGCCGGTCACGGTGCCGATGATCTTCGTCTCGCCCTTCTCGGGCCGCCTGATCACCCGCTTCGGGGCGCGGGCGCTGATGACGGTTGGCATGACCATGGGGACGCTTGGCCTCCTCGCCCTGACCCAGATCGACGCTGGCAGCTCATACGCGCTGCTGCTCGCCGGCTACCTGCCCTTCGGCGTCGCGCTCGGGCTCGTCTATGCGCCAATGTCGACCGCGGCGATGGCGGCGATGCCGGCGGAGAAAGTTGGCATCGCCTCTGGTGTGCTGGCAATGGATCGTGTGATGGCGGGCACGATCGCCCTCGCCGTCACCGGCGCCGTCTTCCATGCCCTGCTGGGTGACGATGGCTCCTTCGCCGACTCAGTCGCAGGCTCAACCTGGGTCCTAGTCGCCCTCTGCGCTGCCGGTACTGTTCTAACCTGGTTATTCGTGCGAGATGCCGACCGGCCGATACCCGAACCCCACGCCCGTCACCGCAAGTTCCACCTTTGAGTGACTAACCCGCTTGACAACGACTTCTCCGACCTTTCCACTAGGAATTAGGCAGACCGCATTGTAGAGCGGAATTTGCCATCCTAAAGGGGATGTCTTCGCCGCCAGGGGATGAGCTTCACGAGCTAGCGGAACGTCAGGATCCCCGGCTATTAAGGGCCTTGGATGTTGTCGCTCCAGGCGGTGCCCTGCGCGAGGGTATCGACAACATCGTCCACGCGCGCACCGGCGGCCTGATCGTCGTCGGCGACCCAGGCGACATCTCGCACATGCTCTCCGGCGGGATCGAGCTCGGCATCGACTACACGCCGGCGATGCTCTACCAGGTGGCAAAGATGGACGGCGCAATCGTGCTCAACGCTGAGGCGACCAAAATCGTTTGGGCCAACGTCCAGCTGATGCCCGATCCGACGATCCTCTCCTCGGAGACCGGCACCCGCCACCGCACCGCCGAGCGCGTCTCCAAACAGACCGACGCGCTGGTCGTCGCGATCTCCCAGCGCCGCGACGTCGTCTCCCTCTACGTCGAGGGAACCAAGTACATCCTGCAAGAGATCCCCGCCGTTCTCGCCAAGGCGAACCAGGGCCTGGCGACGCTGGAGAAGTACCGCGAGCGGCTCGAACAGGTCTCCGACCGCCTTACCGTGCTCGAGTTCGAGGGTGGCGGTGTCCTCTATGACGCGCTCACCGCTCTGCAGCGGGCCGAGCTGACGACGCGGATGGCGGTCGAGGTCGAGCGCTACATCGTTGAGCTCGGCACCGAGGGTCGTCTGATCGAGATGCAGCTGGAGGAGACGATGGTCGGCGTCAACGCCGACAAGTCGGCGCTGATCCGCGACTACTCGGTCGAAGATTCCGAGCAGAACCTGACCACCGTCCTGCAGTCGCTGGCTCGCTTACCGCACGAGGACGTGCTCGATTTTGGTCGCCTCGCCGAGCTGCTCGGCTACGACCGCAAGCTCAACACGCTCGACTTCCCGGTTGCGCCACGCGGCTACCGCGTGATGGGTCGCATCCCGCGCATCCCCAAGCTTGTCGTCCAGAAGATCATCCAAGACCTGGGCGGTCTGGAGCAGGTCCTGACGGCGTCCGACGCCGACCTCGAAGCGGTCGAAGACGTCGGCGAGACCAGGGCAAAGGACATCCGCGAGGGCTTGCGGAGGCTCCGGGAGGTCGAGCTTGTCGACCGGCACTTACAGAGTTGACGGCCACACGAGGCCGTCGCAAATGGAAAGGAGCAAGCGATTCCCCAGCTAGAGGAGACCACTGAGGTAAGCATCGAGGAGGTCGAGTACGTCTGCGACTTCGAGGAGGGCGACAAGGTCGTCTATCCGCATCACGGTGCTGGCTTGGTGATGAAGAAAGAGGCGCGGGAGCTGATGGGGGAGGAGCGTGAATACCTCACGATCAAGATCCTCCACAACGAACTCACCGTGATGGTTCCCTGCGAAAACGCCGGCAAGGCGGGGCTGCGGCGGGTCATCGACGAGGTCGAAATCAAGAAGGTCACATCCGTCCTCACCGATGACGTGTCGGAGATGCCGAAGAACTGGAACCGGCGTTTCAAGTACAACCGCGAGAAGATCAAGACCGGCGACGTGTTCGAGCTCGCCGAGGTCGTCCGCAACCTGGCGATCCGCGAGATGGAGAAGGGACTCTCCACCGGCGAGAAGCAGATGTACACGCGGGCCAAGAAGATCCTCGCGTCGGAGTTCATGTACGCGCTCGACAAGGACGAGGAGGGCGCGGAGGAGTACCTCGACGGGCTGCTGGAGGAGCGCTTCGCCGCCACCGCGTAGCCGGGACTCATCCGCGACCGGATGAACTCTCGCGCAGCATCCGTCACCGCGGTCATTGCGGCCGCCGGCTCCGGGGAGAGGCTCGGAGCCGGCGGCCCGAAGGCCTTTGTGCCACTTTTTGGCCGGCCGCTGGTCGAGTGGTCGATCGCAGCGATGCGCGCCGCCACCGGTGTGGGCTCGATCGTCGTCGCTTGCCCACCGGGGCACGCCCCCGACCTCGCCGCTCCCGACCTCGCCGTCGTCGACGGCGGCGCCACCCGCTCGCGGTCGGTGGCCAACGCCCTAGAAGCAGTGGGCACCGAGCTGGTTGCGATTCACGACGCGGCCCGGCCCCTGGTCACCCCGGAGCTGGTCGAGGGGATTGTGGCGACCCTCATCGCCAACCCCGAGGCGGACGGAGCCATCGCCGCCACCCCCGTCACCAACACGATCAAGCGGGCTGGAGGCCTGGCCGACTCGCGGAAGGATTTGGGGTCCTATAGCCCCCCAAATCCTTCACTGACCGTCGCGGAGACGGTGGATCGCGGCGGGCTCTGGGAGGCGCAGACGCCTCAGGTCTTCCGGGTCGAGGCCTTGGGGCGCGCGCTCGAAGCCGAGCCGGCCGAGGTCGAAGCGGCAACCGACGAGGCGATGCTGATCGAGGCGGCCGGCGGCCGGGTGCTGATTCATCCCGCGCCGCCCGAGAACCTCAAGGTGACGACGCCCTTGGACCTGCGGGTGGCCGAGCTCCTCCTGGCCGAGCGTTCTTCCGCCTAGCCCCGCTCGGCGGGTAAGCCTGCCGCGGCACGGGACCCGTCCTCTAGGTGGCGCATGCGCCGTCGCTCGAAGAGCCTGCGCTGGACGTAGAGGGTGCAGACGCCCGCCGCGACGATGCCGATCAGGTTCAGGCTGAGCTGGGTCATCGCGCCGACCCAGTCGTCCCAGTTACCGAGGGCCGCGGCGACGCCGATGTTGGCCGCCGCCGGGATCGTGGTGACCGAGATCAGCACGCCGATCAGGGCTCCGGACTTTGCCGAGGTGAGCGAGAGGACGCCGGCCGTCCCGGCGAAGACGGCGACGATGATCGAGAACGCGTCCGGCTCGGCGATGAACTGCGTCAGCGGATTGTCGATGCTCTTGAAGTTGGCGTCGACCAGGCCGGTGGCGACGCAGATCAGGGTGAAGAGAAAGGCGGCGGTGATCCCGACTGGAAAGCCGACGGTCAAGGCGGTCAGCGAGCGCAGGGCGGGCCCGCGGCGGCGCTCGACGATGGCCACGCAGAGCCCGGCGAGGGGGCCGAACTCGGGGCCGACGACCATCGCGCCGACGATCAGAATCGGCGAGCCGGTGAAGATCCCGACCGAGCCGATCAGGCAGGCGAGCGCCATGAAGATGAGGAAGTTGCCGCCGAGCTCGCTGCTCTCCGAGGTCCGGGCCTCGACCTCCTCCCAGACCACGGCATCGGAGGGGGCGCCGCGCGCTGCCTTCTCGGCCCGCTTGGCGACATCGGAGATCTGCGAGTCGATCTGCTCCAGGGCGATCGAGCCATCCCGCGCCACCCCAAGCTCCTTCAGGTCGTCGATCAGCACGCTTGCGTCCTCGCGGGCGACGTCGCAGAGGATGACGTCGCCGGCGGGCTGGCGTGCAGCGCCCGAGAGGAAGATGAGGTTGCAGGCCGATGGGGTCGCCTCGAGCAGGCCCATGACCTTGCCGGACCGATCGGCCGGGGCGACGATCCGCAGGTGGACCATGCGCCGACCCTACCGAGGGCCGTAACTTGTGGGCCGTGCTGACCGACTACCACCTGCACCTGCGCCCGGACGGGCCCGATACGCCGCCCGAGCGCTACTTCACCACCGAGAACGTCGAGCGCTACCGCGAGGCGGCGGCAGCCGCTGGCGTCGAGGAGCTGGGCGTCTCCGAGCACGTCTACCGCTTCACCCAGGCGCTCGAGCTCTGGCGCCACCCCTTCTGGCAGGAGCAGGCGCGCGACGACCTCGACGCCTACTGCGAGTTCGTTCGCGGCGCCGGGCTCAAGCTCGGGCTCGAGTGCGACTTCGTCCCGGGCGCCGAGGATCGCACCGCGAACCTGCTGGAGGCGCGCGACTTCGACTACGTGGTCGGCTCGGTCCACTTCGTCGGCGAGGCGGCCGTCGACCACGAGGGCTGGGACGTCTGGGAGGGGCGCGGAGACGCCGACGAAGTCTGGCGTCGCTACTTCGAGGCGCTGGCCGAGTGCGCGCGCAGCGGCCTCTTCGACATCCTCGCCCACCCAGACCTGGTCAAGGTCTGGGGACGCGGCCGGCCGTTGCCCGAGCGCGACCCACGCCACTACTACGAGCCAGCGGTCGAGGCAATCGTCGAGAGCGGCATTGCGGTCGAGATATCGACCGCGGGATTGCGCAAGCCCGTCGGCGAGCTCTACCCGTCACGGGCCTTTGCCGAGATGTGTGTCGAGGCCGGCGCCCCCTTCGCTCTCTCCTCCGACGCCCACGTGCCCGAGCAGGTCGGCTTCGGCTATGAGCGGGCGCTGGAGTTTCTCACCGAGCTGGAAGTGAAGGAGATCAGCGTCTTCGAGCACGGCCAGCGGAGTTTGGCGCCACTTCCCGCTGGGGTAGGCGAGAATCGTTGATCTGATGAGCGTCGGAATCGGCTATGACAGCCACCGCTTCGCCGAGGGCCGCCCCCTAATCTTGGGCGGGGTTGAGATTGACCACGAGCGCGGTCTCAGCGGTCACTCCGATGCCGACGTGCTCACCCACGCGGTGATCGACGCGCTGCTTGGCGCCGCTGGCCAGGGTGACATTGGCACGCTCTTCCCCGACGACGATGAGCGCTGGCGCGATGCCGACTCGATCGACATGCTGAGCACCGTCGTCGGCACGATCGGCGGCCGCATTCTCAACATCGATGCGACCGTCGTCTGCGAGGCGCCGCGGCTGGGGCCGCACCGGGCCGAGATGGAGCGCGCCCTCGCCGATGTCACCTCGGCGCGGGTCAGTGTCAAGGCGACGACCAACGAGGGCATGGGCTGGATCGGTCGCGGCGAGGGAATCGCCTGCATTGCGGTCGCTTCGGTGGAGAGTGAATAGGCTTCCGCGGCCATGGGCAAGCTCGGATCGATCGCAGCGGCGGCGCGGCAGGCAGCCTCGGACAAAGTGTTCGAGGTCAAGGTGCTGCGCGAGGCCGGCGTCCTCGCCCCGCAGCGCCCCGACAAATCGGCGAAGGTCATCTCCGCCTTCCTGCGCTGGGGCGCCTCGCCGGCACTCGGCAGTACGACCGCGGCGATCCGCCACCCGCACGAGACGGCGCTGATCGACGAACGTGGCTCGCTCACCTTCGAGCAGATGCACCTGCGCTCCAACTCGCTTGCCCACGCCTTCGAACGGATGGGGATCGGCCCCGGCGACGGTGTCGGGATCATGTGTCGCAACCACCGCGGCTTCGTCGAGACGACGCTGGCCGCGGCCAAGCTCGGTGCCAGCGCCCTTTACCTGAACACGATGTTCGCCGGCCCCCAGTTGGCCGAGGTGACGCGGCGCGAGAGGCCAAGGGTGCTCGTCTACGACGAGGAGTTCACCGAGCTTCTCGATGGAGTCGACGAGAGCGTCCAGCGGGTGGTCGGCTGGGCCGACGGTGAGACCGAGGCGCCGACGCTCGACTCGCTGATCGCATCTGCCGGCGACTCGGATCTGAAGCCACCACCGGACAAGCCACGCTTCGTCATCCTCACCTCGGGCACGACCGGGACGCCGAAGGGCGCCCAGCGCTCCAGCCCCGACGGCCTGCTCTCCCTCGCCGCCCTGATCGACAAGATCCCCTACCGCAGCCGCGAGACGATGATGGTCGCGGCGCCGCTCTTCCACTCCTGGGGCTTCTTCCACTTCGTGATGAGCCTGCCGACGGCATCGACCCTGGTGCTGCGCCGGCGCTTCGATCCCGAGGAGACGCTGCGGGCGGTGCAGCAGAACCGCGCCCACGTGCTCGCCGTCGTGCCGGTGATGCTGCAGCGCATCCTGCAGCTGCCTGAGGAGACTCTAGCCTCCTACGACCTCTCCTCGTTGCGGATCACCTCGCTCTCCGGTTCGGCGCTGCCCGGCGAGCTGGCGATCGCCTGGATGGACCGCTTCGGCGACAACATCTACAACCTCTACGGCTCGACCGAGGTCGCCTACGCCACCGTCGCCACGCCGGCGGACCTGCGCGCCGCCCCGGGGACGGCTGGCCGTCCCCCGCGCGGCACCGTCGTCCGTCTCTACGACGAGGCGGGCAACGAGGCGCCGCGGGGTGAGGTCGGGCGGATCTTCGTCGGCAACGAGATGTCCTTCGAGGGCTACACGGGCGGTGGAACTAAGGAGGCGATCGACGGGCTGTTCAGCAGCGGCGACGTTGGCCACATCGATGATGCCGGCCGGCTCTTCATTGACGGCCGCGACGACGAGATGATCGTCTCCGGTGGCGAGAACGTCTTTCCCCGCGAGGTCGAGGACTTGCTGGCCGACCACGAGGCGGTGATCGAGGTGGCGGTGATCGGGGTCGAGGACGAGGAGTTCGGGCAGCGGCTAAAAGCCTTCGTAGTGCTCGTCGAGGATGTCGAGGTCTCAGAGGTCGACCTGAAAGCCCACGTCAAGGCTCACCTCGCCGGCTACAAGGCGCCGCGCGAGGTCGAGTTCCTGCCGGAGCTGCCGCGCAACGCGAGCGGCAAGATCCTCAAGCGCGAGCTGCACGCGCGCGAGGCTGAGAAGTCCGCCTAGGAGGGACTAGTCCTCCGCGCTAATTGCGGGGTTTTGGGCCCGGTGCCGGTGGCATGGCTTCCGGGGTGGGTAGTAGGTTGCGACGAGTGGGTGAGCCCGCCATCAACCTGAACGCTCTGAGCGAGGCAACTGGAGAGATCCAGGGCGTCGCCAGCCAGGCGCTGGAGTGGGTCCGGCAGAGCGAGGAGCGGGTTGCTCAGGCCGAGCGGCGCAACGCCGAGATCAAACAGCGGGCGAAGGCGACGCTTGGCAAGCTCGGTGAGCAGGGTCGCGAGCGGGTTACTGTCGAGCGCCAGAAGCGGCACGCCGCCGAGGCGCGTGTGGCGCACGCCGAGGAGGCGCGCGATCGCGCCGAGAAAGCCTTTGAGCGGGCGCAGCGGGCGGCGGAGGCCGACCGCGAGGCCTTTGCGACGCAGATGGCCACAACCAAAGGGCAGGCGGACCAGGTGACGGCGCAGGCCGTGAAGCGGACCGAAGCGGAAGCTTCGAAGCGAACCGGCGAGGTGCTTCAAAAGGCACAGGCCGACGCTGATCGACGCGTGGCCGCCGCGGAGCAGCGCGCCGCCGAGGCCGAAGCTCGTGCCGAGGAGTCACACCAGCTCGCCGTCCGGCTCGAGTCCGAGATCGAGGAGCGGGTGATGCAGGGGACCGTCGATGTCCGCCGCGAAGCCGAGGAGCGCGTCACGAAGCTGATCGAGAAAGTCGAAGGTGAGGCCACCAAGAACGCTCGGGTGCGGGCAGAGGAACAGCTGCAGGCCGAGTCCGAGCGGATCCGCGGTCAGGCCGAACAGCGCGAGGAGCGCTTGCGCCGCGCCGCCGAGGAGGAGATCAAGGCCAGCGCTAAGCGGGCGCGACGCGAGGTGCTTGCTGCGGCCGACCAAACGGCGCCAACTTGGTCGCGTAACGAGTCGGCTGACTCGGGCGCGGGCTACCGGACGTTCTAGTCCCCTCTAGCATCCGCCCCGATGCGAGAGGTGCGGATCAGGGACACGCTGAGCGGCGAGCTGCGCGCGCTCGACCCGGCCAGTGAGGTCGGGATCTACGCCTGCGGCCCGACCGTCTACAGCCGTATCCACATCGGCAACGCTCGCCCCTTCGTCATCTTCTCGCTGTTGGCGCGCTTTCTGCACTCCGAGGGCTACCGGGCGAAGCTGGTCGTCAACGTCACCGACATCAACGACAAGATCTACGACGCGGCGCGGGCGGCAGGTGAGCCCTCGGCCGAGTTCGCCGAGCGGATGACGCGGGCTTATTTAGAAGACACCGATCGGCTCGGCCTTGGCCGCCCCGACGCTGAGCCGCTGGCTACCGAGACGATCGAGGGGATCGTTGCCCTGATCAGCGACCTGGTCGAGGCGGGGCATGCCTATGAGTCCGGCGACGACGTCTACTTCCGCGTGCGCAGCTTCGATCGCTACGGCAAGCTCTCCAACCGGCGCACCGAGGACATGGACCAGGGTGAGGAGGCGGGCTCCGCGTCGCTGAAGGAGGACCCGCTCGACTTCGCGCTCTGGAAGGCGCACAAGCAGGGGGAGGACACGAGCTGGGACTCGCCTTGGGGTCCGGGGAGGCCTGGTTGGCACATCGAGTGCTCGGCGATGGCGGAGGCTGAGCTTGGCCCGTCGTTTGCGATCCACGGCGGTGGTTCTGACCTCGTCTTCCCCCATCACGAGAACGAGATAGCCCAGTCCGAGGCGGCGGGGCGGTCGTTTGCCCAGCTTTGGATGCACAACGGGATGATCGAGACCGACGCCGAGAAGATGTCGAAGTCGGAGGGGAACATCTTTCAGCTCGGCGAGGCGCTGGATCGGTATGGGCGTGAGGCGGTTGTTGCCTACCTCGTCTCTGGGCATTACAGGCAGCCGCTGGCGTTCGGGCCGGAGCAGATGGATGAGGCCGTTGCTCGGGTCGAGCGGTTGCGGAACTTCTTTAGGGAGCATGCCCGAGAGCCGGGGGGTCCCACGCCGGGAACCCGCGTCGAATTGCCTGGCACGGGCTCTGATCTCGCCGGCTCACAAGTTCCCATCGGGGGATCCCCCGGCTCTCGGATCGAGGCGTTTCGTGAAGCTCTTGCTGACGATTTCAATACTCCCCGAGCGATGGCGGAGGTCTTCGAGCTTGTTGCAGAAGCGAACAGGGGGGATGTTCCGGGAGCTTCGGAGGCGGTGCGCGAGATGCTCGACCTCGTCGGTCTCAACTCCCTTACCCAGCCGGATCAGGGAGCTGAGACCGACGAGGTCGCGCGGAAGCTGATGGAGGAGCGCGAGGCAGCGCGTGCCGAGAGGGATTTCGAGCGTGCCGACAGGATTCGCGATGAGCTTGCGGCACTCGGTTGGGAAGTCAGGGACTCGGCCGCTGGTCCCAGCCTCGTTCCCAAGGTCTAGATGGCAAATCAGCTCATCTACGGGAAGCAACCGGTCGCGGAGGCGGAGCGCGGCAAGCGGCAGGTGCGGCGGGTCTGGCGCCTGCCTGAGAGCTCTGACGTGGAGCTCGAGCGGCTTTGCGGGTCGCCCGACCACCAGGGAGTGGTGGCGGAGGTTGACCCTTATCCCTATGCCGACCCCAGCGGGCCGCTGCGGCATCCCGACGCGCTGATCGTCGCCCTCGATCAGGTTCAGGATCCGCGCAACCTCGGTGCGGTCTGCCGCTCCGCGGAGTTCGCCGGCGCCGCCGGAGTCATCGTGCCAGAGCGCCGTGCAGCCGAGGTAACCCCAGTGGTCTGCAAGACCTCGGCGGGTGCAGTTGAGCACCTAGATATCGCCCACGTCCGCAACCTCGCCGACTGGCTTGCCGAGGCAAAGGAGGCAGGCTTCTGGATCTGGGGAGCCGACGCCGAGGCCGACCAAGCCCCATGGTCAGTCAACCTAAGCGGACCAACCGTCCTAGTCCTAGGCGGTGAGGGCAAAGGCATCCGCCCCCGCGTCGCATCAGCTTGCGACGGTTTAGTCGCCTTGCCAAAGCTCGGCAAAGTCGACTCACTCAACGTCTCTTCAGCAGCTGCAGCCCTCCTCTTCGAGGCCACCCGCCAGCGCTCGCTCCCGTAGCTGGAGTTCACGGGATGGACGGGGGGACACCCCCGCCCATCCGCAACGCCAAATGCAAAACTCGCAATTTGGGGTTGACAGAACTCCGCCAGTCGGTAAAGCTACCGCGCCAACAAGGGTGAACCTCAGCTTGAGTCTGAGATCCATCCGTCAATAGGGCGCCACCAGGGGAGGTATCGGCGCCACGACCCTTCATTCTCAAAGGAGAAGGATCAGTGGCTCTTTCCTCACCGACCCAGGAACTACGACTCCCCAGCGGCCATTTCAACGGCTCCACCCGACCAAACTCTCATCCTCAACTTGAGCTTGACGACCATTATCTGGTCGCGCTTGCCAAGGAGGGCCGGACCGATGCCTACGACGCGATCGTGCGGCGTTACCGTGGCTTCGTTCGCCTCAAGGCGTCGTCCTACTTCCTCCTCGGAGGAGAGAGCGACGACCTGATCCAGGAAGGCCTGCTCGGCCTTTACAAGGCAATCCGCGACTATCGCAGCGACCGTGAGTCGAGCTTTCGCAGCTTTGCCGAGCTCTGCATCACCCGCCAGATCATCACCGCGGTGAAGACGGCGACCCGCAACAAGCACACGCCGCTCAACCAGTACGTCTCCTTCAGCCAGACGCCGGCCGCGGCGGGCGACTCCGACACCACCCTCGACGAGATCCTGCCTGGGCCCAGCGTCACCGACCCGGTCAACCAGGTGATCGCCAGCGAAGAGTTGGAGAGTCTCGTCTCCTGCCTCTCCGGTAGCTCCGGGGTTCTCTCGGACCTCGAGAGCAGCGTCCTCTCCCTCTACCTCGACGGGCACTCCTACGAGGCGACGGCAGAGCGCCTCGAGTGCGACACCAAGACCGTCGACAACGCCCTGCAGCGCGTCAAGCGCAAGGTGGCGGCACACCTAGACTCGCGCGAGGTGCCCGCATAGAGCGCTAAGGCAGGAGCTGGAAGCGGAAGACGCTGGTGAAGTGCAGCGTGTCCGCGGGATTCAGGTTCGAGCCGCGCGACTCGAAGGCGACGAAGCGGCCGCTGGCGGAGATCGCCGGGTTGGCCGAGGGCGCGTTCGAGGCAGCGCTGCCACCGTCGGCCCGGGAGGCCAAAGTGACGCGTCCGCTGCTCATGTCGCGGACAAAGACATCTGGATCCTCGCCGTTTTCGTCTGGGCCGAGATTGCCCGCCTCTGACTCGAAGGCGATGTAGCGGCCGTTGGCCGAGATCGAGGGGTTCGACGAGTCGCCGTCCCCCGTTGCCCCCCGTTTGCCGCTTGCCCGCGAGACCAGGATCGTTCGATTCGTCTTCAGATCGCGGACAAAGACGTCTTCAATACTCCCTTTGTCGATTGCGCTGAGGTTCGTCGCCTCGCTGGCGAAAGCGACGTAGCGGCCGTTAGCGGAGATCGCGGGCAGCTTGCAGTCGCCGTTCCCGAGCCGACCGCGACGCCCCTCCTCGCGGGAGACGAAAAACGTGTGTCTCTCCTCCATGTCCCGCACGGCCACCTCGAGTGCGTGTCCGTGGCGGAAATGGGCGACGGTGAGGAAGGCGACCCAGCGTCCGTGGGCTGAGATCGACGGCGTATAGCCCCCGTCGAAGCGACCGCCGGCGCGGAAGCTGACCCGGGCCACCGGCACCGTGGCGCCCGTGTCGATATCGCGAATGAAGACACCGCCGAAGCTGCCACGGAGGATGTTCGTCGCGTTGGTCTGGAAGGCGACGAAGCGGCCGTCCGCCGAGATCGATGGGTTGCTGGAGTCCTCGTTGCCGCCGGCGCCGCGCTTTCCACTAGCACGTGATGCGAGAGCCACTTTCTGCCTGTTCCGGTCGTAGACGAAGATGTCGCGCACGGGGAAGGTGTCGCCGGCCGGCGTGGTCGAGTTGTCGCGGTCTTCGTTGCTTAGATCCGGATCCTCAGAGGCGAACGCTAGGAAACGCCCATTGTCCGAGAGCGAGGGCGCACCTGCCTCGAAGCCGAGCCCCTGTTCGCTGGTACCGAATGGGACGTTGACCGCGGTCGTCCCACCACTCATATCGCGCAGGAAGATGCCGGTGCCGGTTGGCCCTGGGCCGCCAGCGCCATTGGGGTCGCTGGCGCTACTGACGGTGCCGACGTAGGCGACGAAATTGCCGTCGGCCGAGATCGCCGGATTGAAGTGCTCGGTAGGGCGGCTGGGCGCGTTCGGGTCATTGGGCTCGGAGACCAGCAGGGTCGAGCCGGTTGCGCCCAGGGAGACAGCGGCAAGGGAGAGGGTGATGGTCACCATCGCTGCCAGGGCGAGGGTTGCGAGCGGTCGCTTCATCGTGGGCCCGAGCTGCCGGGCGCTGGCTCGACCTCGACCGACACCCCGAAGTCCGCCAGGGCGGCGAAGAACGAGGTGGGATCGAAGGCCTGCGCAGGTGCCAGAGCACCCTTGCGGTCATAAGCGGGGTCAGCGCAGAGCAGCGCCCCGTGCGCAAGGCTGACCGCGGTGAGGCCATAGACGTCGCCGCCACGAACGATGCCGCGCCGGGAGCCCGACTTGCCCCGCGCTTCGCAACTGATCGTGAAGCGGGCCTTCTTACGGTCTTCCTCGCTGGGGGCAGCCGGTAGGCGCCGGATCAGTGCCCCCATCGCGCTGCGCAACGGAGTACGCATCGCCAGCCCGAGCAGGGGAGAGGAGGCGACGGCCACCGGCATCAGCCGCGGTGGCACGACCATCCCGTTGAGCAACGTCCGCACTCGGGCCGTATCGACATGCCGCGGCACCGTGACCTGCTCACCGGCGGGGTAACGCAGCATCCGCTGCTCGCCGATCGGGTCGGGGAAGTGCCAGCGACCGCCATCGGCGCTACGTGGCGCCGGCCGCCAATCCCCACCTGACCAAACGACATCGCCACCCCGCATGATCTCGAGCCCCGAAAGCGCGGTGCCATGCGTAGGCGCAAACCCGTGCACGCAATAAGCAACGACAATCTCCTCCAGCGGCCCCATCCCATCCGCAGTAAGTGCCGCGATCAGATCGCCAGGCAGGTAGTCGAACCCCATCCCCGAGACCAAGGCCGCTCCGGTCTCAGCCGCCCTCTCGCCATAGCGATCGAAGACCATCCGCATAAACGGTTGCTCCCCGGTCGTATCCAAGTAGTGCGTCCCGGTATCTGCGGCCGCGGCCACCACCGGCTCGCCATGGAGAGAGAACGGTCCAGCGCAAGCCACAACCACCGAGCAGGGCTCCAGCATCTCCCGTAAGCCAGCCGGATCATCAACCGAAACAGCCTTAAAGGGCACGCCCCCAAGCTCCGCCGAAAGCGCCTCCAGCTTCCGAGCATCCCGTCCTGCAATCAGGAAGTCAGCTCCCCCCTCCTTCAGCTCCCGGGCAATCAACCCACCCGTGAAACCGCTGGCTCCGTAGACAGCGATCGGTCCAGCGTGTGGGGGGCGCTCGGAGGAGGCGTCGTTCGTGGCCATCGACGGGACGGTATCTCAGGCCGCTCGCAGGTCGGTGAGTACATAATCCAGCAGTCTGTGGCCATGCTCAGAAGCCACGGAGATGTCCTCTGCCGTGACTTTCGCCCGGTGAAGAGACTGCATTCTCAGTACGTCGCCGTCGGTGCGGTTATTGGGGAAGACGCCGGCGTAGGAGACGCCTAGGCGCTCGAGGTGATCGGCCAGTAGGGCGGTGGCTGGGTTCTCGAGGGGGAGGTCTAGGTAGATGGCATCCAAGCACCTGTTGTGAAAGAGATGATGGCGCTCGGCTGCCACTACGGTCTCTAAGTCGGCACCTGGCTCGTGGGCGGTGATCAGCGCCAGGTTGTGGTCCTCATCTATCTCTACGTGCAGGCCAGTCCGCTCGGGTATTGGGACGCCCGGTGGCGGATCGGCCAAGGTGCCTCGCAGCTCGCATAGCTCCAGCGTCTGCCCGATGACGTCGCGGTGGCGCTCCGGCGCGTAGACCTCGCGCTCGTGGCCGTCGTTCAGCTTGGTGTAGAAGAGCGCTGCCGATTGGCGGCGGGGTCGCTGGTCGGTTGCCGCATCATTGCTTACGCTCGCCGGGATCCAGCCGAGCAGGAAGCCCGTCTCGTGGGCGCCCAGCTCCAGGTTGGCGCGCTGGCTGTAAGGGTGGGCCGCGGTTGCCTCGCTGTACATCCCCGCGAGGCCACGCTCTCTCGCCCAGTCCATCAGGTGCTGCTTGGTCCGCGTGAAGAGGTGCTGGCCGCGCGACGAGGGCATCGTAACCGCCTGGCCTGAGTGGCCAACCGCGTCGCCGGCCGCCGCCAGGCTCATTCCCTCGTGGCAGAGCAGCTCGCCTGCAGCCGACTCAGCTACCCAGGAGACGTAGGTCCCCGCTGCCAACCGCGCCTCCACTTCGACCTCGTCGTAGACCCAGCGCACGTCGTAGGTATCGCCGTAGGCGGCGCGAATAGCGTCGGTTAGAACGCTGCCTTCGCCCGGCTGCAAATACCTGAAAGTGACGGTGTCCGTTCCCACGCTATCGATCACCCTCTCTATATTCGGCAGAGAAAGCGAAATCATTCACTGCGTGCCCGCCTAGCTCAATTGGCAGAGCGCTTCCCTTGTAAGGAAGGGGTTCCCGGTTCAAATCCGGGGGCGGGCTCTCCTCAAGAGCCGCTGTCGCCCAGGACCCGAGCCTTCTCCGCAGCGAGCTCCTCGTCCGTCAGGACACCCTTCGCGTGTAGGTCGGCAAGGCGCTCGAGACGGCGCAGGCGGCTGTCCTCGTCGTCAACCGGCGCTGCGGTGCTCTCTGGGCCGGGCTCGCCCTCGCCGCCGCCCGGTCTGCGCACCTCTGGCCGGCGCAGTTTCGAGACCCGCTCGCCGATGTCGGCGCTTTTCACGGCGCCCACAACGCGGTCCTTGGCGCCACCGAAGTAATCGTCGAGCTCTGCGTCGGGGAATTCCTCGCTGGTCTGTCTGCGCAGCTCGTGGATGCCGAAGGCGACGAAGCCGGCAAGGATCAGCGCGGTCAGGAAGGAGCGCAGGTTCTGAGTTGGCGCGGAGAGGAAGTAGAAGCAGATGACGACCGCTAGGCCGGTGTAGACGTAAGGCACGTAGTCGCGCAGGAAAGGGGTGGTGAAGCGGCGGGTGGCGCGGGCCGAGCCGGTCGGCGAGCCGAGCCAGCCGGCGATGCCGAAGAGGACGCCGAAGACGATCACCGTGGTCGCGATGCCGACCATCAGCGAGGTCGAGATCGACCAGGCTGCTTCGGCCGCGGGCTTGACGCTTTCTTCCTTGACCAGTTGATCGACGACGATGCCGCCGGCGATCTCGCGGAAGACGATCACGGCGAAGCCGGCGGCGATCAGCCCGATCCCACAGGAGAGGATCGTCACCCAGCGGCTATCGCGCGAGAGGTAGATCGCCAGCCCGAAGCAGAGCAGCGTCAGCAGCGTGAGCACGATCGCCAGGCCTTTGATTGCGACTGCGATGTCCTGCGCGGTCTTCAGCTCGTCGGAGCGCAGGATCGTGATCTGACCTGCGTCAGGAGGCAGTTTCTCTGCCAGCTGGGAGGCGATCCCGATCTGGTCGGCGAGATTGGTGACGAGGCTGCCCAGCTGCAGCGTGACCTCGCCTTCGTCGGTTTCGACCGCCTCTTTCTTGTTTTCCAGCACCGCCAGGAGCTGTTCGTGGGCGCTGCGGTTGGCGTCCTTCCAGAGATCCTGTGCCGTCGTGGTCTGCAGCACCTGTTCGGCGCCACCCCCCGCCACCTGGCGCAGCCCTCCTGAGGCCGGCCCTGCCAAGTCCTTGAGGTCGCCGGGCAGGATCCCCTCGAGTTCTTTTTCGACGTCGACGTTGTCGTAGACCTGTTCGACCAGGTAGTCGCTGAGGGCGGCGCGGATCTTCTCGTCCTCGATCAGACGGCCGCTGGTCTCGACCCAGTCGTCGGTGTTGAGCGCCTGGCGCTCGGTCCAGATCGCGAAGACACTGAGGAACGCGAGCACTGAGCCGAGCACCACGAGGGCTTTTACCGTGCGTCGGCGTGCGCGACTCATCGCTGGGGATGCTATACGTCACTCGGTGAAGCTCGAAGGTATCCACCACATCACGGCGATCACGGCCGATGCGCAGAAGAACGTCGATTTCTACGCAGGGGTTTTGGGCCTGCGCTTGGTGAAGAAAACGGTCAACCAGGACAACCCGACCGTCTACCACCTTTTCTTCGCCGACGAGAAGGGCAGCGCCGGCTCCGATCTCACCTTCTTCGAGTTCCCCGGTGTGCCCGACGGTCGGGCTGGCGCGGGAGACGTGCACCGAATCGTCTGGCGTGTCGCCTCCACCGAGGCGCTCGACTTTTGGGCCGAGCGGCTCGATTCGCATGGCATCGGGTCTGAGCGGGCTGGGGCGAGCCTGCGCTTCTCCGATCCCGAGGGCCTCGATCACGAGCTGGCCGTCGTCGAGGTGCCCGACGAGCCGCTGAGCGCCGAGCACCCGGAGGTGCCGAAGGAGTTGGCGCTGCAGGGTTTCCACGCCGTCTGCGCCTACACGGCGGCGCCTGACGCCAGCAGCCACCTACTCGAGGCGCTTGAGTTCGAGCAGGTCGAGGAAGGCTGGGAGGCGCGCGGCGAGAATCGCGGCGGCCTCTACGTCTACGACGAGCCGCCCGAGGAGCGCTCGCTGCAGGGCGCCGGCAGCGTCCACCATGTCGCCTGGGCCTCGACCATGGACGATCACGAGACCTGGCGCGAGAAGGCGGTCGCGGCTGGGGCGCAGGTGACGCCGCTGATCGACCGCTTCTACTTCCGCTCGATCTACTTCCGCGAGCCGAGCGGCGTCCTCTTTGAGATCGCCACGCTTGGACCGGGCTTCACCGTCGACGAGCCGCTCGAGCACCTCGGCGAGAAGCTCTCGCTGCCACCTGACTATGAGCACCTGCGGGACGAGGTCGAACCAAACCTCCGCCCGGTCCTCAATCCGCGCACCGCCGCGAACTAGCCGGGTGAACGGAAATTTCGTCTGGAGGGACGCCGGCCGGGTTGTGGTGTTCCGCCATGACGGTGTCGCCCAGGCGCCCCAGCTCCTCCATGAGCACGGCTTCGACAGCTTCGACCTGCTGAGCACCCCCCGCGCCCTGCTTGGGGCTCCCGAGCTGGAGGCCGCCGCCAAGGCGGTCCACGCTGTTCCATCCGGGCAGGTGCCGGAGGCCGCGGCCAGTCTGATCGAGCGGGCTACGGCGGCGCAGCTCGTCGCCCTCGGCGGCGGCCGAGTGATCGACGCCGCGAAGGCGGTCGCCGCCGTTAGCTGTGCCCGTGTCGCCGCGATTCCCACCACGCTTTCAGGGGCTGAGCTGACCGGCATCCACCGCCTGCCGGCGGGGGCCGAGGGACGCGTGCGCGAAATGGTGCGACCACAGCTGACGATCGCCGATCCTGAGGAGATGACCGGTCTCGCCGAGCCCGCGCTGCGCGCTAGCGCGATGAACGGCCTCGCCCACGGCGCCGATTCCCTCTACACGCCCTTCGCCAACCCGGTCTCGCTGATGACCGCGCTGCGCGGCGCCGAGCTGATCGCCGCCTCGCTCGACCAGGAGCCAGACGAGCGCAATCGAGCGGCGCTCGCCCAGGGCTCACTGCTCTGCGCCTACGCGATCGACTCCGCCGCCTTCGGCATGCACCACGTGATCTGTCAGACGCTGGTTCGGATCTGCGGCACCCCGCACGCCGAGACCAACGCCACGATCCTACCCCGCGTGATGGCCTTCATGCACCCCCGCACCCCCGACCACCTCGAGCCCTTCGCCGCAGCGCTCGGCACCGACCCAGCGGCCATCGAAACTCGAATCCTTCAGCTCGGCGGCAACCCAACCGGCTTGGGAGAGCTGGGAGCCGACCGAAGCAAGCTCGACCAAGCCCTCGACTCGATGCTGGTACGCCCGGAGCTCGCGTTTACGCCGGAGCCGCCAACGCGCAACGACCTTGAGCAGCTAGTCGAGTCCGCCTGGTAACTCGCGCGGGTGGCGGCGTAGGGGGGACCTCCCCTGAGGAAGCTTTAGCTACCGGAAGGGGAGGTGGGTCCCCTGCGCCGACAGGACCCGCGCGCCGGTAACCATGATCCCTCGCCCGTGTAGCGCTGGGTAGTGACCGAAGAACGCCTCCAGGCCTACCACGCCTACACCCGAGCGCACAGCGTCAACTGGCCCCTCTACCTCCTGGCCAGAATCTTCATGACACCGTTCTTCCTCGTCTACTTCCGCCTCGCTCGCGCCGGGCGCGAGTACGGCCAAGTTAGCGGCGGGCTGATCGTCGCCGCCAACCACCGCAGCTTCCTCGACCCCTTCGCGATCGGTGCCGCCTTGCCCTGGCGGCGGCCGATGAACTACGTCGCCAAGGTCGAGCTGTTCGAGCGTCGTTGGCAGGGGTGGCTGCTCTCCCGCCTCGGCGCCTTCCCGATCCGGCGCGGCGAATCGGATGAGCTGGCAATGGAGACCGCCCGGCGGACCGTCGAACGCGGCGGCACCGTCTGCATCTTTCCCGAGGGGACGCGGATCCGCCGCGGCACCCTCGGCACGCCGAAGCGCGGCGTCGGCCGGCTGGCGCTGCAGACCGGCGCCCCGGTCGTGCCCACCGCGGTCTTCGGCAGCGAGCACGTGCGCCGCACCTGGCGCATCCGCCCGCGCCAGGTGCGGGTGCGTCTCGGCAAGGCGATGACCTTTCCTCGGGTGGAGGAGCCCTCGCCGCCGCTGGCCGAATCGGTGACCGCGCGGATCTGGCCCAACGTCCTCCTGCAGTGGGAAGAGATGGGCGGGCTGCCGCCGATGCGCCGCGCCGCGGTGATCGGCGCCGGCAGCTGGGGAACCGCGGTCGCCGTGCTGCTCGCCCGTGGCGGACTCGAGGTGCAGCTCGGCGCCCGCACCGCTGGGCAGGCGGCCGAGATGGTCGAGGCCGGTGAAAACCGCCGCTATCTGGAGGGCGTCGAGCTGCCCGACTCGCTGCTCGTCCGCCCCGCCTCGGAGATCGAGCTGGCCGGGATCGACCTGGTCTGCATGGCGATCCCCTCTGGCTCGCTGCCGCAGGCGGTGGGGGTGATCGCCGATCGGGTCAGCGACCGTTCTTCGGTGCTGCTGTTGACCAAGGGCCTGATCGCCCCGTTCGGCCAGCTGCCAGCCGAGTACGTCGGCGAACGGATCCGCGCCCGTGCCGTCGCCTGCCTTGGTGGCCCCGCCCACGCCCGTGAGGCCGTCTCTGGCTCCGCCGCCCTCGTGCTCGGCTCTGGCGACGCCGATCTGCGCGACCAGCTTGGTGAGGTTTTCGATCGCGCTGGCCTCGTCTGCGAGCGCTCGCGCGACGTGACTGGAGTAGAGATGGCCGGCGCTGCGAAGAACGCTGCGGCCCTTGCCGCGGCCGCGTCGGAGCCCTTTGGACTCAACGCCGCTGGCATCGCCGCCGCCCAGGTCTGGTGCGAGTGCATCGACTACGCGATCTCGCGCGGCGCCGAGCTGGAGACCTTCTCCGGGCTCGCGGGGGTGGGCGACCTGACTGCGACCGTTCTCGCTCCCTCGGGCCGCAACCGGCGCGCCGGCGAGCTGCTCGGGCGGGGGACGCCGGCGGTGGAGATCCCGGCGATGATCGGCCAGGCCTCCGAGGGCCTCGACGCGGTGCCGCTGCTGGCGACGGCGATTGCCGCATCGGGCAACTCGGCAGAGGCGCTGGGCGGTTTAGCGGCGCTGATCCGTGGCGAGATCGATGCCGAGGCCTGGGTTGCCAGCCTGCGCCTAGGCGAGCGCTCGCGCAAGGAGGCGGCGTGACGGGGCGACTAGGCTTCGCCCGTGAGCGGCAGCAAGGAGAACGTCGAGCCGGCGAGCCTCGACCCGGCCGCCAAGGCGGAGCTCGATCGCGCCTTCGAAGAGCTCTATCGCGACCACCTCAAGGACGTCTACTCCTACGCCTACTACCGGGTCGGCAACCAGCACGACGCCGAGGACCTGACCGAGCAGGCTTTCCTACAGGCCTACCGTCACTTCGACCGGGCGCGGCGCGAGTCCGATGGGCGGCCGCTGCGCCCTTGGCTGATCCGGATCGCCCACAACCTGGCGCTCAACTACTACCGCGACCGCTCGCGGCGGCCGCAGACGCCGCTGGAGAACGCCGACCCGATCCCGGCACGGCACGGCACCGAGGCGATCGCCGAGGGTCGCGAGGAGCTGCGCCAGGTGATGGCCAAGCTCGACCACCTGCCCGACGATCGCCGCGACGCGCTGATCATGCGCTTCGCGCTCGGCATGGACAACCGCGAGATCGCCCGGGCGCTGGGCCGCAGCGACGGCGCCACCAAGGTCCTGATCCATCGCGCGATCAAACAGCTCGAGGAGGAGATGAGCGATGAGTGAGGCGAGCGAGAACCTGACCGGCAGCACCTGGGACGTCGAGCGCCTGCTCGGCGACGCGCTGCGCCCGATGGAGCCGCCGGAGCGGCTCTCGGGACGCTTCGAGGACACGCTCGCCGCCGTCACCCAGGCCGCGGCCGAGGAGCTCTCCGACTGGGCCGAGGAACTCTCCGAGAGCGAGCTGCGGGCGCTGCGCGATCCGCGCAACTGGGTGCGACCGGTGGTTGCGGTCGGTGCTGGCGGGATCGCCACCGGGGCCCTCGTCCTCTTCGAGATGCGCCGCCGCGGCCGCCAGCAGGCTGGCGGCCTGCGTCGGGTCGCCGGCCGCATCCGCTCTTAGAGCAGCGAGCCAAACACCGCCACCGTCGCGTAGGTGGCGGTCAGCCAGATCGCGTAGCGGCGCGAAGCGAAGCCGGCCACGAAGAGGCCGACCGCCCCGGTGACGATGTGGAAGACGTTGGCCCAGCCGTTGACCGAGAGCAGCCCGAGCGCATCGCGGGCGTCGTCCGGGGTGGCGAACGAGGAGTCGTAGAAGAAGCCGACGATGCCGAAGAGGACGAGCGCGGCGCCGACCAGCGTCGCGAACAACCGGGCGGGGCTCGCTTGCTCCATGCGCGGCGATTGTAGGCTGCGCCTCCGCCGTGGCGACCTGTTACAGACACCCAAACCGGGAGACCGGAGTTTCCTGCTCCAACTGTGGGCGGCCGATCTGCCCCGACTGCATGACCCCGACCCCAGTCGGCATGCGCTGCCCGGAGTGCGCCAGCGAGCGCACCAAGGTGACCAGGGGGGCAGTGGCGCCGAGCCACTACGACGCGCCGGCGACCTACATCCTGATCGCGCTCAACGTCGCGGCTTTTCTCGCTGAGGTCGTGAGTGGCAGCGGCGGTTTGAGCGTCCAGAACAGCTCGGTCTACTTCGACTTCTGCCTCTACGGCCCTTCGGTCGCCGAAGGCGAGTGGTACCGGTTGCTGACCAGCGGCTTCCTCCACGCCAGCATCTTTCACATCGGCTTCAACATGTTCGCCCTCTATTTCTTGGGGCGGATCCTCGAGCCAGGCATTGGCACGCCCCGCTTTGTCGCGCTCTACTTCGCCTCGCTCTTCGCCGGATCTTTCGGGGCAATCCTGCTCGACCCAAACGCGCTCACGGTCGGTGCCTCGGGCGCGGTCTTCGGTATCTTCGGCGCGACCTTTGTCATCGCCCGCAGCCGCGGTGTCGATGCGCTTGCCTCCTCGATCGCCATCATCCTCGTGCTCAACCTGGCGCTTACCTTTGGCCGCCCCGAAATCAGTATCGGCGGCCACCTCGGTGGCCTCGCCGCCGGCCTGCTCTGCGCGCTCGTCATCGTCGCCGGCGACCGCGGCATGCTCGGCCCGCGGCGCCTGCCGATCGAGCTGTTAGCGATGGTCGCGGTCGCCCTTTTATCTATCGCGTCAGCCATAGCCGTCGCGTAAGAGCCCGTCCGGTAGGGGGTGGAACGTCTTGTACTTTTTCGCCGAAGGCTTCGAGCGTCAGCCCAACCGCGATCCACCGAAAAAGTTAAGTGGAACTCCTACCGGACGGGCTCTTGACGGTCAGCGTGGAGCGCGCACTTCAGCGAAGCCGATGTTCCCGGGCGGATCGACCAGGTCCGGGTGGAGGATGTGGCCGAGCAGCTCGACGCCGTCGACGAGGCGCGGGCCGGGTCGCGAGAAGGTGGAGGCGGCATCGACGGCGTAGATGCGGCCGGCGTCGAGCTGCGCGATCCGCTCCCAGTGCTCGACCGCCTGCGCGTGTGATTCGCTCACGTACCAGCCGCAGGGCATCGCAATGACGACGTCGGGTCCGAGTCCGCCAAGTGCACCCCAGCCAACTTCGGGCGACTTAAGACCGGGTGGGCCGGCGACATCCTCGCCGCCCGCGATCGAGATCATCTCCGGGATCCAGTGACCGCCAACGAACGGCGGATCGAGCCACTCCAGGGCGATCACTCGCGGCAGGGTGGCGCCGGCGACGGCGGCGCGGACGGTCGCCAGGCGGCCCTCCAGCTCGCCCCGGACCAGGTGGGCCTCCGACTCGATGCCGGTCGCCTCGCCGAGTCGGATCACGTCCTCGAGCATCTCGCCGAGCGTGCTCGGATCCTGCTGCAGGACCCGCGGCCGACTCGGCATCCGCGCCGCGACCTCGACCACGTCGTCGTATGAGACGGCGCAGACGTCGCAGATCGCCTGGGTGACGATCAGGTCGGGAGCGGCCTCGGCGAGCAGCTCCTCGTTCAGCTCATACAGCGCTCGGCCCTCGCCGACGGTTGCCTTCACCGCGGTGTCGATCTCGCCGGCGCTGAGGCCGTCGGGAATGACGGTGCGCGTCAGCTGGGGCAACGAGCGAGCCTGCGGCGGGAAGTCGCACTCGTGGGTGACGGCGACGACGCTGTCGCCCAGATTGAGGGCAAACAGCATCTCCGTTGCGGATGGGACGAGGCTGGCGATGCGCATACGGGGCTCAATATGGCACTTACGCGGGTGATTCCAAAGATCAACCGCTTTGAGTTACTGGGCTGCCGCTGTTCCAGTGAGCGGGAAAGCTATATTCACCAATTGCCGAATGGCCGAAGACGACCTCCCCCGAAGTATCGGGCCACATAGGGGCCTCGAAGCCCGGTGAGCGTTCTACTGCTCATCCTCCTGTTGGTGCTCGTGGCCATCAACGGTTTCTTCGTGGCGGCCGAGTTTGCCCTTGTCCGAACCAGGCGGGGCAAGATCGAGCAGCTGGTCGAGGAAGGCGATAGCGCCGCCGAGACCGTGGTGCGGCAGCTCGACGAGATCGACGAATCGCTCTCCGCCTGTCAGATCGGCATCACGATGGCCTCGATCGGCATCGGCTTCCTCGGCGAGCCCTCGTTGGCGAAGCTGCTGGAGCCGCTTTTCGGCGGCCTCTCTCACGGCGTGGCCATCGGCCTCTCCGTGGCGATTGCCTTCACCCTGGTCACCGCGCTCCACATCAGCATCGGCGAGCAGGTGCCGAAGATGCTGGCGATCAACCGGGCGGAGCAAACTGCCCGCCGGGTTTCCCGTCCGCTCAACTGGTTCCGCGTTGCCACCGCTCCGGTGACGATGTTGCTGAGCAAGCTGTCCAACGCGATCGTTCGTCTCTTCGGTGTCGACCCCACCAACATCGACGTGCAGCACACCGCCGAGGATCTGAAGCAGATCATCGACAGCTCACGGATGGGCGGGACCCTCGACCCCGGCGAGGCCGGGATGCTCGGCGGCGTCTTCCATCTTCACGAGCAGGAGGCGCGCGAGGTGATGACGCCGATCCCGGCGGTGGTCACGGTCGATGCCGCGGAGACCGTCGAGACCGCCCTGCGCCGTTGCGTCACCTCTGGCCACACGCGCCTCGTGGTGATCGAGGAAGATAACCCCGACCGGGTCAAGGGGATCGTCCACAACAACAGCCTCGCCCGCCTCTACATGAGCGATGGTCCCGAGGCGCAGATCGAGCCGGTCGTGCGCGAGGCCGTGATCGTGCCCGAGACCCGGCCGCTCGACGACTTGCTGCACGACCTGCAGGTACAGCGCACCTCGCTCGCGGTGATCGTCGACGAGTACGGCCGCACGGTCGGGATCGTCACCGTCGAGGACATCCTCGAGGAGGTGGTGGGGGAGATCGAGGACGAGACCGATCCCCGCGCAGCCGCCCTGCGCAAGCTCGCTGGGGGCGAGTGGTTCGTGCGCGGTCACGTCTCGCTTGGCGACCTCGCCGACGCTGGGATTGAGCTGCCCGTGGACAGCGACACCTACAACTCGATCGGCGGCTACGTCTTCGGTGAGCTCGGCCGGCTGCCGAAGCGCGGCGACACGATCACCGCCAACGGCTACACGATCAGGGTCGAGTCGGTGCGCGAGAACCGGGTCGAGGCCGTGCGGATCAGCGGCGCCGCCGGTGACGGCGACGGCGGTTCCGTCCGGCCTGCGGCCTAGGTTTCCTGAGCAACCCGCGTTACGCCTAACCCTGGAGGTATTGCATGTGGGTTGTGCGCTTGAGCGATAAGCAGCTCGAGGTTCTAAGGGCGCTGCTGCGCTCGGAGGAGCATCTAGGCCCGGCGCTCAAAGGAGCGGTCGAGGCACTCGACCTGGCCCGCTGGGACGACCTTCCAGAGGCCGAGCTTCCCTGGGAGGAGGTCGAGGCAGCCGCCCGTCATCAGGGCTGCTCTCCCGCAGACGTCATCTGGGACAGAGCCGGCAAGCGCTAGGCCGCTGCAAACCGGCGCATCTCGGGGTCCTCAGTCGTTCGGATCGGGTTACGCACTAGAAGTGCGCTCCCCTCACCTCACTCCCTGCGTCCCCCGACCTGCTTGGTTTTCGCGGCCTACTCGGAGTAGTCGTAAAACCCAGCGCCGCTCTTGCGACCCAATTTTCCTTCGCCCGCCATCTGGACCATCAGCCCGGGGGGCTTGTGGGCCGGGTCGGAGGAGTCGGCGTAGAGGGCATCGCCGATTGCCTCAGAGACGTCGAGACCGACGAAGTCGAGCAGGGCGAGGGGCCCCATCGGGTGGCCGGCGCCCAGCTTCATGCAGGCATCGACCTCACCGGCCTCCATGCCGGTGCGCTCGATCAGCCGTACGGCGTCGAAGAGATAAGGAAAGAGAAGGCGGTTGACGACGAAGCCGGCCTGGTCGGGAACCTCGACCGCGGTCTTGCCCATCGCCGCGCACCAGGCGAGCGCCTTCTCGCGGGTCTCCTCACCGCTGTCGGGGAAACAGACCTCGACCAGCTTCATCCGCGGCACCGGATTGAAGACGTGAAGGCCGAAAAGGCGGCCGGTGATGTTCGCCGCCGTGGCGATCTCGGCGATGCTCAGCGAAGAGGTCGTGGTCGCCAGATCGGCGTCCGGGCAAGCCTCGGCGACGGCGCCCAGCACCTCGCCCTTCGGCTCGACCTCCTCGATCACCGCCTCGACCACGATGTCGCAATCGGAAAGGTCCTTGGGGTCCGTAGTGACGCGCAGCCGAGAAGGCTCAGCCCCCTCGATCTTGGCGCAGGCGGCGACGACTTTCTCCTCGGCCCGCCAGGCCGAAGCCTCGCTGCGAGCAAGCAGGATCGTGTCGCCGGTGGTCGTAGCCACGGCAGCCAAACCGGTAGCGATCGCGCCGCTCCCAGCAATCCCAGGGCTTTCGTATCCCGTCCCGCTCATCTGCGGACGGGTTCCTATCACGTTGTGGCGCGCTAAAGTTGATTGACCGGTCAATCAGCGAACGGAGGCTTCGATGTCAGGCAACGGAAACGGCAAGTTCGGCGGCCGCGAGGTCGTCATCGTTGAGGCGGTACGGACGCCGATCGGGCGCGGTCACGAGGAGAAGGGCTACTACAAGGACGTCCACGCCTCCAACCTTCTCGCCAAGGCTTATTCCGAGGTGATCGAGCGCGCTGGGATTGACCCCACTGAGGTCGAGGATGTCGTTTCCGGCTGCGTGCAGCAGTTCGGCGAGCAGGGGATCAACATCGCCCGCAACGCATGGCTCGAGGCCGGCTTGCCGATCGAGACTCCCGCTGCCACCGTCGATCGCCAGTGCGGCTCCGGCCAGCAGGCAGTCAACTACGCGGCGGCGATGGTCGCCTCCGGTGTCCACGACGTGATGGTCGCCGGCGGCGTCGAGCACATGGGCCACATCTCTTTTGCCGACTCCGCCTCGGTGATGCAGGAGCACGGCTTCGCCTTCTCGCCGCAGCTGATGGAGCGCTACAACCTCGTGCCGCAGGGCATCTCGGCCGAGATGATCGCCGACCAGTGGGAGATCCCCCGCTCCGAGCTGGACGAGCTCGGCCTCCGCTCCCACCAGCTCGCCACCAAGGCGACCGAGGAGGGTCGCTTTGAGCGCGAGATCGTCCCGTTCTCGGTCAACGGCGACACCTACGCGACCGACCAGGGCATCCGGCCCGACACCTCGCTGGAGAAACTCTCCGAGCTGAAGCCGGCTTTCAAGGAGGACGGCAAGATCACCGCCGGCAACTCCTCGCAGGTCTCCGACGGCGCCGCCGCGGTGCTCTTGATGACCCGCGAGAAGGCCGACGCCCTGGGCCTGAAGCCGCGAGCGCGGATCTACGACCAGACCACGGTCGGGGTCGACCCGGTGATCATGCTGACCGGCCCGATCCCGGCGACCCGCAAGCTGCTGGAGCGCAACGCGATGGCGATGGTTGACATCGACCTGGTCGAGGTCAACGAGGCCTTCGCCTCGGTCGTCGCGGCCTGGCGCCGCGAGCTCGAACCCGACATGGACCGGGTCAACGTCAACGGCGGCGCGATCGCCCTTGGTCACCCGCTTGGCTCCAGCGGCGCCCGCCTGATCACCACCCTGCTGCACGAGATGGAGCGCTCCGACAAGGAGATGGGCCTGGTGACGATGTGCTGCGGCGGCGGCTTGGGGACCGGAACGCTCATAGAGCGCGTCTAGCCACTTGGCCAGCTAGCCAGTAATCTCAACGGCCGATGGATCTGAGCCTTTCACCCTCTGAGCGCGAGTTCCGCGATGAGGTCCGGACCTGGCTGGAGGAGAACCATCCGGGCCCAGAGCCCGAAGGCAGCCTCGAGCAGGTGATGGCCTTCCGCACCGAGTGGCAGGGCAAGCTGCACGAGGCGGGTTGGGCCGGGATCTCGTGGCCGAAGGAGTACGGCGGCCGCGGCGCGACGATGATCGAGCAGGCGATCTTCGTCGGCGAGGCGGCGCGCCAGGAAGCGCCCAGCCCTGCCAACGTGCTCGGCCTTGCGATGGGCGGTCCGGTCGTCATCGCCCACGGCACCGACGAGCAGAAGCAGCGCTACCTGGAGCCGATCCTCACCGCCGAGGAGATCTGGTGCCAGGGTTTCTCCGAGCCGGAGTCGGGCTCTGATCTCGCTTCGCTGAAGACGAAGGCGGTCAAGGACGGCGACGAATGGGTCGTCACCGGGCAGAAGGTCTGGACGACGTTCGCCCAGTACGCGAAGTGGTGCATGCTCGTCGCCCGCACCGACCCCGACGCTCCCAAGCACAAGGGCCTCACCTACTTCCTGATGGACATGGAGCAGGAAGGCGTGGAGGCCAAGCCGCTGGTTCAGATCACCGGTGAGGGCGAGTTCAACGAGGTCTTCATCGAGGGTGCGCGGATCCCCGATACCAACGTCGTCGGTGGGGTGGGCAACGGCTGGTCGGTGGCGATCACGACGCTGATGAACGAGCGCGCCGGGCTCGCCTTTGGCGCGATCTCGCAGATCGCCAACAACCTCAAGCGGCTTGGTGAGCTGGCCAAGGAGACGCGGGTCAACGGAGGAAGTGCCGTTGATGATCCTGTCCTACGGCAACGCATCGCCCAGCTCAACATCGAGGCCGAGACGATGCGGCTGAACGCCTACCGCGGTCTGACCAAGACGATGCAGTCCGGCATTCCGGGGCCGGAGGGCTCGCTGGGCAAGTGGCAGTGGGCCGACATCAACCAGCGCATCGCCGAGCTGGCGCTCGAGATCCAGGGCGCCTACGCGCCCCTCGACCGCGGCGCCGAGCACGCCGTCGCCAACGGCGCCTGGCAGTACAGCTTCCTGCGCTCGCGCGCCAACTCGATCGAGGGCGGTACGACCGACATCCTCAAGAACATCATCGCCGAGCGCGTGCTCGGCCTACCGAGGCTTCGCTAGGGACTTAGGACTGTCGCTTACTCATGTACTTCGACCTCACCGACGAGCAGCAGGCGATCAAATCGACCGCGCGCGAGTTCCTCGCCGCCCGCTACAAATCGGAGCGGATCCGCGAGCTGGCCGAGAGCGAGCACGGCTTCGAGCAGTCCGACTGGGAGGAGATGGCCGAGCTTGGCTGGCCCGGTTTGGCGCTGCCGGAGGAGTGGGGAGGCCAGGGGCTCGGCGTCGTCGACCTCGCCGTCCTCTTCGAGGAGATGGGCTACGCGCTCGCTCCCTCACCGTTGCTCTCGACCACGGTCGCGGGCTTGGCGTTGGCGCTCAACGGACAGAATGAGCAAAAGGAAAGGTGGCTTCCCCGTCTGGCGAGTGGCGAGGCGCGCGGCACGATCGCCCTCTTCGATGCTGGTACGCCCGCCACGATCGGCAGCTTCGAGATGGAGGCCAGGGCTGACAGCGATGGCGTCGTCCTCGGCGGCGAGAAGGTGCTGGTGATGGACGCTGCCGGCGCCGACTTCTTCCTCGTAGCCACCTCCGACGGTCGCCGCCACCTGGTCGAGCGCGAGGCTGACGGCGTCACCATCAGCGCCGAGAAATCGATTGACCTGACCCGCCGGCTCTACTCCGTGCGCTTTGACGGGGTGAAGGTCGAGGCAGACGCAACCCTGAGCGGTGGCCAGGACGAGTACCTGCCGGTCCTCTGGCGCGCCTGCGTCGCGATCGCCGCCGAGTCGACCGGCATCGCCCAGCGGGCTATGGAGATGGCTGTCGAGTACGCCAAAGACCGCCAACAGTTTGGCCGGCCGATTGGCGCCTACCAGGCGGTCTCCCATCGCTGCGCCCAGATGCTGCTGGAGACCGAGAACTCGCGCTCCGCCGTCTACGGCGCCGCCTGGGCCGCCGATGCCGAGCCGGAGTCGCTGCCGCTGGCCGCCTCGATGGCCAAGGCCTACGCCTCCGACGCCGGCTGGCGCGTTCCCGACGCTTCGATCCAGGTGCATGGGGGCATCGGCTTCACCTGGGAGCACGACCTCCACTTCTTCCTCAAGCGCGGCAAGGCGAACGCCGCCGGCTTCGGCGATGCCCGCTGGCACCGCGACCGGGTCGCAGATCTCGTCCTCGCCGAGGCACCGGCTCCGGCCACGGTTTGAGCGCGCTCGACCGCATCTCGGTAGCCGCGATCGGCGTCACCGTTGCCGACCTCGAGGCGGAAGCGAAGCGAGCTGAGGCGGCCGGGGTCGAATGCGTCTGGGCGCCGGAGCTGTTCCGCTCCTCCGTCACCCAGGCCGCCTATCTGGCCGGACGCACCGAGAAGATCGGCGTCGCCACCGGGATCGCCTGGGCCTTCACCCGCAGCCCCTTTATCCTCGCCATCTCGGCGCTCGACGTCGACGAGATGTCGGGTGGGCGCTTCCGCCTCGGCCTTGGCTCCGGCGTAAAGCGGCTCAACGAAACCTGGCACAACGCCGAGTACGGCAAACCGGCGCCGCACCTGCGCGAGGCGATCGAGGCGACGCGGCTGATCATGCAGCAGGCCGGAAAGGGCGAGCCGATCCGCTACGAGGGCTCCTACTACGACATCGACATCAAGGGCTGGATCCGGCCTCACCCGGCGCCGCGTGAGTCGGTGCCGATCTACACCGCCGGCGTCCAGGGCGGCATGTGCCGGATGGCGGGCGACGTCGCTGACGGTCTGATCGGCCACCCGATCCAGAGCCTGCGCTGGATCGACGAGGTCGTCGTTTCCTCCTTCGAGGAGGGCCTGAAGCGCTCCGGCCGCGACCGCTCTGGCTTCGACTACCTGCCGACCGTCTGCTGTGCAATCGACGACGACGAAGCGACGGCGATCGATATGGCGCGGCGGACGATCTCCTTCTACGCGACGGTCAAGACCTACATGCCGCTCTGGGAGCTGCACGGTTTCGCCGACAACGCGGTCGCCGCGGGTGACGCCTTCCGCCGCGGCGACCTCGCCGCCGTTCCCGCCGCGATCAGCGACGAGATGGTCGACACCTACTGCGCCGCCGGTCCGCTCGACAAGGTCCGCGCCCGGGTCGAGGCGACGGCCGAGCGCGCCGACGGCCTCTTCCTCACTCCGCCGACCTACTTCATCTCCCCCGAGGAGCTGAGCGAGTACCAGAACCGCCTGATCGACGCCTTCGGTCCGGGCGCTTCCTAGCGGCGAAGGCGTGGCCGGCGACAGCGAGGCGCGTGAGCTGGAAGTCCTCGAACGGGTGCGAGCGATCCCGGCAGGCTTCGTGCGCACCTACGGCGACGTCTCACCCGGTGCGCCGCGCTTCGCTGGCACGGTGCTGTTCGAGTGCGACGAGCCCGACCTGCCCTGGTGGCGGGTAGTCCGCGCCGACGGCTCACTCGCCAAGGGCGATCGCCAGAAACGACACCTGGTTGCCGAGGGCGTGCCCTTCCGCGGCGACTGCGTAGACATGTCGATCGCCCATGCCGGTTCCTAGCTCTGGCGACTTACCGTCCTATGTGGGGGGCTAAGTCGCCAGAGGGCTACTCGTCGCGCGGGGTGATGCGGAAGATCGAGACGACCTCGGCCTGGTGTGCCTCGGGGTGCGCCACATAGGCGCTGGGGCCACCACCGAACCAGCCGGAAGCTTCGTTGTCGCCGACATAGACGCCGGGGTGGTGCTTCCCGTCGCCGTCCTCAACCCAGACCTTGTCCCCCTCTTTGAACCCCTGCGGCTGCTCACTCATCGTCGCCAGCATAGAGGGGTTTGGCGGCCCTTGGAGTCGGTCCCGGTAGGGCTGGAACGTCTTGTACTTTTTCGTCAGGGGCCTGCGGGCGGCAGCCCAACCGCGATCCACCGAAAAAGTTAAGTGAAAGCCCTACCGGGACCGATCCTATGTACCGGGATAGGCCCTAGGGGCAGATCACCACCAAGTGGAAGTCGGCATCGTCCGGATCCCCTTTTGCATCGCGCGTGCGGACTTCGACCGCGTTGGCGTTTGCCGCTGAGGTATTGGTCTGCGCGGTTCCGGCGCCAGGCGGCGTGGTGCCGGCGTTGTTGCGGGAGGAGACATTGGCGCAGCCGCTGATGTTGATCGGGAAGGTGACGGTTACTGCACCGCCGCCCTCCGACGCGCCGATCCCTTCATCGCTGGCCCGGGCGAGCGCCGCGTTGCCGGGGTTCGCCGGATTGTTGACGACTGCCCAGTAGGTGTGCGAGGCGCGCCGTGCACTTGGGACGGTGCCGAGCTTGTTGGTGTTGATCTGGAAGCCGGTAAGCGTCTTCTGCTTCAGCTTGCCACCGCCGATCGTCTGCTTTTTGATCGCGCCGCCGTTGATGTTCTGGGCGGCGATCGCCGTGCCCCCCAGCGCCGCGATCAAGGCGATTACCGCAACCACCATCGCCGGTGAAGGTCGTTTGCTCCTCAGCCGCTTCATCTCTCTACCTCCTGTCGAGCCGCGTGTTTGCCCCGATACCCCACCGGCGGAACGAATAACTTCCTCTCATTCCGGTCGAGTACCTGAAATCAGGTAACACCTGGGGGTGACGATAGCTGCGGCTTGGGCGTC
Organism: uncultured Solirubrobacterales bacterium; assembly: GCA_963824215.1. GTDB lineage: Bacteria > Actinomycetota > Thermoleophilia > Solirubrobacterales > 70-9 > VRUE01. The sequence continues at coordinate 115,591 of CAWGOE010000004.1, forward strand.
CCGCCTTAGGCGGGCAATCCCGCAACAAAGCGCTCAAAGGCGGCGATATCGGTCACGGCTGGGCCATGGCCAGGAAGGATCAGCGCGGGGCTCAGATCTGCCAGCTTGCGGATCGAGCGGCGGTTCTCGGCCGGGTCGTAGGTGAAGATCTCTGGAGGCTCGGCGAGCATCGGCCTGCCCGTCGCGTAGCTCATGTTGCGGATCACGTCGCCGCAGATCGCCACCCGGTCAGAGTTGCGGAAAAAGATGACCTCTCCGCGGGCGTGGCCGGGTGCGTGGACCACCCGAAAGCCAGCCACCTCATCTCCCTCGTTCAGGGCTTGCGCGACCTCGTAAGGGGGCCCCTCCCAGAACCGCCTGATCAGTTGGTTGAATAGGTTGCCCGGGGCGGCCTCCTGGATCGGCCGCTTGCCTTCCATTGCCTCGACATCATCGGCGTGACAGGCGAGTGGGATGCCGCGCGCTTCACAGACGTCTTTGGCCACGCCCTGGTGGTCCGGATGGACGTGGGTCAGGGCCAGCATCGAGAGATCGCGTCCCTGGATCTCGGCGAAGATCCGGCGTCGGTCCCAGCGCGTCCCGGCATCGATCAAAACGTCCTCCGCGAGGTAGACGTTGACGCTGGGGGCGGGAAACTGCTTCAGCCGCCAGACCCCCGGCGCCAGCTGCTTCATCAGTGGCCGATGCCCATCGTCCCGCGTGGATCGCCGCTGTGCTCGGCGAGGTCCTCGAGCTCGGCGATCTTCCGTTCGCCTTCGACCCGAGCTGGATGCCCAGCCGGCAGGGGCTCGATTAGACGGCGGATGCGATTACGCACATGCAGCGCGAAGTGGGGGGTGGAGGCGCCCGCCAGGGCGCGGATGTCCTCGGCCGTGACCTCGTGGCCGCCACCGAGCAGCTCCGGGCTCTCGGCCTCGCTCACGGTTCGTTGCCGATCTTGGCCAGCTCGGCCAGCTCGTCGATTTCGGCTTGCTCGTTCACGTCGATCGCGTCCTGATCTCCAATTAGCCAGATGTGGTTGTAGAAGGCGCGCGTCGGATCGGTCGTGTAGCCCGGTTTGACGTCGAGCAGGTACCCACGCAGCGCCGCCGGAAGCGTATCGGCGCTATCGGTGAGCAGCAGTGGGCCCCAGGTACCGGAGGCCGACAGCGGCGCGGCGGTGGCCGCATTCAGGGGCTCGTCGGAGCGGGCGACGACAAAGCCGTGGCCGGGGTCGTTGACGTTCCAGCCGAAGCTGCCGTCGGCGTAGCGGGCAAGCGCAATCGCGTTGGCGACGGGATCCTCACCGGACACGCGGCGCACCCGAGCGGAAATTTTGCCGACTTCCCGGATCACATCCGAGGAGATCGCCGAGGACGGGCCGAGTACGTAAACAGGGATCTTGGGGTGGCGTTTCAGCACCGCGGCGGTTTGGTCGGGGAGGTCGCTCTCATCTGCGAAGAGGACCGGATCGCCCGAGCGGGCGGCCCAGGCTGCGGCTGGCATCGCGAAGGCCGATTGCGCCGCCGGCGCGATCACGATGTGCTTCGGCGGCCCGCCGAACAGCTTGTCCCGCAGGTTCGCGATCGCCGCGGCGGCGACCGTGCCGCCGCCGCTGCCGACGCGCTTCGCCTCGAGACCGGACGGGGCTGAGGCCGCGCCGATCGCAAACGCCTGAGCCCCCATGCTGGCTTTGCCACCCTGGGGATCGAGCGAATCGAGCGCTTGTTCGGTCGGCTCGGGAACGCCGTCTGCCTCTGAGACGAGAACCGGCGCCCCAACCGGCGCCGCCATCAGGACCGACGCCGCGATCGCGCTGCGCCAGTCCGCCGCGTCGACCAGGGTGACCGCCTGAGGCTGCTGGGAGGGCTTGGTCGAGGGGAATGCGGCAAGGGCGACCCCAGCTGCATTCGAGGCGGGGTCGGCGCCGCCGACCCGCGTCGTGTTGGCGGTCGCGAAGGCTGGGTATCCCAGCTCGTCGGCCGCCTGCGTAGCGGGCTCTGCGGTAGAGGCGTTCGGCGCTTCGCTTATCGGCGCCGGGGTTTCGGGGGCTTCGCTCTCACCGCCCCCACCTCCGAGGATCGCCGCGACGATGAAGACGATGGCGAGCACGGCCAACCCGGCGACCGCCTTCAACGCAGCTGGGATCGGCTTGCGCCGGCGTTTGCGCGACGTTGGAGCAGGCGGCTTTGCCCGTGGCGCCGGTTTCGGTGCGGCGGACGGCTTTGCCGGCACGTCGGCGTTGATCGGTCGCGTCATCGAGGGGCAACGCTAATGCTTGGCCGGTGCAGCCAGGCTGGCTGGTTGGTCAGCTAAGCTTTCCGGAGCGATTGACTGACCAGTCAATCAACGAAGACAACGAGCAACTGCGCGTCGACGAGGGGGACGGATGGATTTCGCACTGAACGAGGAGCAGCAGGAGTTCAAAGATCGCGCCCGGGCTTTTGCCCGCGACGTGATCCGTCCCGCCGCGCGCAAGCACGACGAAGAGGAGAGCGTTCCCTGGGACGTCATCAAGGAGGCGCGCAAACAAGGTTTCGGCGGGCTCGAGGCGATCCAGCGCTCGGCCGCCGACTCCGAGGGGCAGATGCAGGTGATCTCGGCCGAAGAGTTCCACTGGGGCTGCGCCGGCATTGCCCTGGCGATCTCCGGCTCCGGTCTCGCCGCCGCCGGAATCGCCTCTTCTGGCACCCCGGAGCAGATCGCCCAGTGGGTCCCCGAGTGCTTCGGCGTCGGCGATGAGGTCAAACTCGGCGCCTACGCAGTCACTGAGCCGCAGGCCGGCTCCGACGTCAAGAGCCTCAAGACGACCGCCAAGCGCGACGGGGACGAGTGGATCCTCAACGGCACCAAGGTCTTCATTACCAATGGCGGCATCGCTGACGTCCACGTCGTCGTCGCCACCGTCGATCCCAGTCTTGGCACGCGCGGCCAGGCCTCCTTCGTGATCGGCAAGGACACCCCCGGCCTCAGCCAGGGCAAGAAGGAGTCGAAGCTCGGCATCCGCGCCTCCCACACCGCCGAGATCATTCTCGAGGACTGCCGTATTCCGGTCGAGAATCTGCTTGGCGGCGAGGAAAAGCTCGAAAAGAAGCTGCAGCGTGGGCGCGAAGGGAAGAAATCGCGTGGCGCCGACGCTCTCGCCACCTTCGAGATCACCCGGCCGCTGGTCGGCGCCTCGGCGCTCGGCATCGCTCAGGCCGCCTACGAGTGCACGCTCGAATACCTCGACGGCCGCTCCGAAGGGGGCACGCCGCTACTGCAGACCCAGCGCATCCAGCAGACGCTGGCCGACGTAGCAACGGAGATCGAAGCGGCGCGCCTACTGGTTCAGCGAGCGGCCTGGATGGGCCGCAACGGCATCCCGATGCGCGGTGGCCAGGGCTCGATGTCGAAGCTCAAGGCCGGCGACGTCACCATGTGGGCAACCACCACCCTGATGGACCTGGTTGGCCCAGATGCCTGGAGCCCGGATCTGCCGCTGGAGAAGTTCTTCCGCGACGCCAAGATCTACCAGCTGTTCGAGGGCACCGCTGAGATTCAGCGCATGGTCATCTCGCGCATGCAGGCGCGTGAATACGGCGAGCGGCTTGGTTATGCGGCGGAAGTTGTTGCTGAGGCTGAGAAGGCTGCTGAGAAGGAGCCTGTGCCGGCGTAGGACCGGGGGTCCCCCTCCGTGAACCCGCATAGGAGCGGCCTTCAGGGTTCTTGCTGGGGAGGGCTCCAATGTTCCCGGAGGGGACCCCCGGTCCTACGCAAGCGCGGTTGCAGCTTCTGAGCTTTGCTGCCTGGAGGTGATTTGGGGTCGCTAGCCTCTTCGCGATGCTGAAGACTCGCCTTGCCTCGGTGGCGGTCGCCGCCGCGGCGGCGCTTGTTGTGCTGCTCGGCGGCGCAATCGCCTCCGCCGAGGATCTCTACGAAAAGCAGGAAGACAAGGAAGCCAAGCTCTCGGATGTGCGCGAGCGCAAGGGCGTCCTTACTACGACGATCTCGCGTTATCGCGACCGGATCGAACGGCTTACCGATGAGGTGGCGATGCTGCGGGCGCAGGAGGCTGAGGTGCGGGCGAGGCTGGTGGCTAAAGAAGTCGAGCTTGATCAGGCTGTGGACGAGCTTGAGGTCGGGAGGAAACACCTGGCGGTTGTCAAAGCTCGGCTGAAGCGCGCCCTGGTGGCACTGCGCGAGCGGTTGGTGGCGATCTATGAGAGCGGCACCCCGGATCTTCTTAGCGTGCTGGTCGAGGCTGGTGGCTACGACGAGCTGGTCAATCGCACCGAGTACTTGAACCGCATCAACGGTCTCGACGAAGCGGTTGTTACCCGGGTCCGCGACCTACGCGATCAGATCAAGCGCACCGTCGCCCGCCTGCGCTCGGCGAAGAACCGGATTGAAACGGCCCGCGACTCGATCGCCGCCGAAGAGCAGGCTCTGGCCAGCGCCCGCTCGGCTGTCCAAAGTCGCCAGGCAGATCTGGTTGCGGTGCGTCGTCAGCGCGAGGCGGCGCTGGCGACGATCAGCGACCACGAGCACGAGATCGAGGGGAACCTGGCCGAGATCCAGGCCGAAATCGCCGCGACGCTCAGCGCCAGCGCCTCTGCACCCCTGCCCGCCGGTCCAGTTCGCTACGGCTCGGGGGCGATGATCTGGCCGGTCGACGGGCCGGTCGTTTCCGGCTTTGGCTACCGCTGGGGGCGTATGCACGAGGGAATCGACATTGCGGCGCCGGCTGGAACGCCGATTCGTGCCGCCGACGCCGGCACCGTCGTCCTCGTCCAATCGGATGCCGAAAGCGGTGGCTACGGCAACTTCACCTGCCTCGACCACGGTGGCGGGCTGCAGACCTGTTACGCCCACCAGTCCTCCTTCGTGGTGACTTCCGGCAGCGTCTCCCAGGGCGACGTCATCGGCTACGTTGGCTGCACCGGCCATTGCTACGGCGATCACCTCCACTTCGAGGTGCGAATCAGCGGCGCGCCGACCGATCCGCTCGGCTATCTCTAGTTCCACCGCCAGGCAGGATGGACGCTTGTAGCCCCCATAAGGGACACAAAGTTCCATCCTGCGCGGCCGTCCAGGCACGGCGCCTACCCAAAATCGCTCAAAAATCCAATTAGTTGGTATGGATTGCGGCTTGGCTCCTGCAACCCTGGGTAGCAAGCGAACGGAGGCGAGATGGCCCGTCAAGCGCGCAACTACCTTGCAGGAGCGGTATCCGGCACGGCTCTGATCGGTCTGGCGGTCGTCGCCTTCGTAATGCTCGTCTCGCTGCAGACCCTGCGCGACTGGCCACTGGCCGGCATTACCGGTGGCGATGACTCGAGTGACAGCGGCACCGTTGCCCCCGGACAGCCTGTCGTTAGCGATAGTGGTGCCTCTGCTGCGTCGGCCGACGCTGCCGGAAAAGCTGCCGCTGTTGGTGGCAAAGCAGAGGGAGCGCAAGGGGCTAGTGAGGTCGGTGCCGGTAGCGGGGCGTCCTCACCGGCGTCCGGGGCGCCGGTTGCGAGCAACCCGAACGGCACCACGCCCGGATCCACCCCGACTGCGCCAAGTGCTGGCGGCGGCTCCTCGCCCGCTGGCTCGCCTGGCAACAGCAACGCGGACACGAGTGGCGGCTCGGGCGGTGGTGGCGCGATCAAACTCCCCGTCAATCCTGGCGCGGGCACCGGCGGGGGAGGCGGTGGCAGCGGCCAGTCGGTCTCGGGCACCGTCACCAACACGGTCAACGACACCGTTTCTGGTGTCGATGACGTCACTGGGGGAGCGCTCAGCGGCAGCGGCGTTACCAAAGTCACCGAAGGCGTCGTCGAAGGTGTTGCCGGGCCTGAATCGACGGTCGGGCAGACGGTCGACAAAACCGTCGAAAAAGTCCAGGAAACGGTCGGCGGCTTGCTTGGCGGCGGGCACTAACACGACACCGGGCCCCTAACCGTCACAATGCCGTCCCATGCCCGAGCGCGGACAGGCAGGTGCGGTCGTCGACCCGATCGCGGGTTCGCCGGTCTACCCGGTCGGCAGCCGCGTGAACGAGCGCGGCCACCTCGAGATCGCCGGCTGTGACGTAGTCGAGCTCGCCGCCGAGTTCGGCACCCCCGCCTACATCTACGCGGAGGAAGAGATGCGCTCGCGGGCGCTCGTCTACCGCGAGGCGTTTGAGAGTCGAAACCAGGACTTCGAGGTCCTCTTCGCCAGCAAGGCCTTTCCCTGCACCGCGGCCTATCGGCTCTTCGCCGAGGAGGGGCTCTCGGTCGACGTCGCCTCTGGCGGTGAGCTGCACATCGCGCTGCGCGCCGGCTTCGAGCCGGCGCGCATCCACATGCACGGCAACAACAAGAGCGATGAGGAGATCCTCTTTGCGGCCCGTTCCGGGGTCGGCCACCTGATCCTCGACTCCTTCGATGAGATCGAGCGCTGCGAGCGGCTGCTCGACGAATGCCAGGATGTGCTGATTCGGGTGACGCCGGGGATCAAGCCCTCGACCCACGACTACATCACCACCGGGCAGCTCGACTCGAAGTTTGGCTTTGGCCTCGAGGATGGGCTGGCGGCGCGGGCGATCGAGCGGGTGCTTGGCTCCGATGTGCTCAACCTGGTTGGGCTGCACGCCCACATCGGCTCGCAGATCTTCGAGCTGGAGCCCTACAGGCTGGCGATCCGCGCGCTCGGCGAGCTGGCTGGCGATTGGTGTCGCTTGGTCAATGTCGGTGGCGGCCTCGGCATCGCCTACACCGGTGAGGACGAGCCGCCGTCGCTCGACGCCTACGTCGACGTCAAGGTCCGCGGTGTCGCCGAGGTCTTCGGCGAGGGCGTGCGGATCCTGATCGAGCCTGGGCGCTCGCTGGTCGGCAACGCCGGCGTCACCGCCTACCGGGTCGGCACGGTCAAGGAGATCCCCGGTGTCCGCACCTACGTCGCCGTGGACGGCGGCATGTCGGACAACATGCGGCCGATGCTCTACGGCTCCCGTTACGAGGCGTTGATTGCCGACCGCGCGGGCGTCGCCCCCAACAGCGCCGCGACGATCGCCGGCATGCACTGCGAGTCGGGCGACGTGATCGTGCGCGATGCGATGCTCGCCGAACCCGCTGTCGGCGACGTCTTGGTCACTCCGGCGACCGGTGCCTACGGTCATGCGATGGCGAGCAATTACAACGGTGTCACCCGCCCACCGGTCGTCTTCTGCCGCGACGGCGAGGCGCGGGTCGTCGTTCGCCGCGAGACCTACGACGACCTGACCGCTCGCGACGTCGATGTCTGATCCCGTCCGCATCGGGCTGCTCGGGCGCGGCACGGTCGGCGGCGCCTTCGCCGGCCTGCTCGACGAGCGCGCCGACGCGGTCGAGGAGGCGACCGGGCGGCGACCGGAGCTGGCGGGCACGTTGACCCGCGGCGAAGGGGACTTTGGCGAGATCCTCGAGCGCTCGGACGTGATCGTCGAGCTGATCGGCGGCACCGAGCCGGCGCGCACCTACGTGCTCGACGTCCTGCGGGCGGGCAAGCCGGTTGTCACCGCCAACAAGCAGCTCCTCGCCCAGCACGGCGAGGAGCTCTTCGAGGCTGCCCGCGAGGCCGGCGTCCAACTCCGCTTCGAGGCCGCGGTCGCCGGCGTGATCCCGATCGTGCGCACGATTCAGGAGAGCTTCGGCGTTACCGAGATTGACAAGGTCTTCGGCATCGTCAACGGCACCACCAACTTCATCCTTAGCGAGATGGCGGCCAGCGGTGCCGCTTACGAGCAGGTGCTGGCGCGGGCGCAGGAGCTGGGCTACGCCGAGGCCGACCCGAGCGACGACGTCAACGGCGCCGATGCGGCGGCGAAGATGGCGATCCTCGCCCGCCTCGCCTTCCACACCGCGGTCACCCTCGACCAGGTCGCCTACGAGGGGATCGAGCAGATCGCACCCGACGACCTCGCCTACGCGAAGGAGCTCGACCTCTCGCTGAAGCTGCTCGGCGTCGCCGAGCGCCGCGACGGCGGGATCAGCGTCCGCGTCTTCCCCTGCTTCCTCTACAGCGGCCACCCGCTGGCCCCGGTCAGCGGCCCCTTCAACGCGGTGATGGTCGAGGCGCCGGCGATCACCGAGGTGACGATGTCGGGACCGGGCGCCGGCGGCATCGAGACCGCCTCGGCCGTGCTCGGCGACGTCGTCTCGATCCTCTCCGGCGACGCGCCCGTGCACCAGGCGCGCGAGGAGCTGCCGCTTGTCGCCGACGTCACCTCCTCCTTCTACCTGCACCTCGAGGTTGCCGACGAGCCTGGTGTGCTCGCCCGCATTGCCCAGGTTCTGGGCGAGAACGAGATCTCGGTGAAGAGCGTCGTGCAGCGCGGGATCGGCGACGATGCCCGCCTGGTGATGGTCGTCCACGAGTGCCTCGAGTCGCGCTTCGCGGCGGCGGTCGAGGAGATCGGCGGACTGGCGGACATCCGCTCCACTCCGCGCTTCATACGGGTCATCGAGGAGGAGTTCGTTTGAGCCCGGTTCCCCTGATCGAGAGATACAGGGACCGCTTGCCGTTGGAGGAGGGGGATCCAGTCGTCTCCCTCAATGAGGGATCGACGCCGCTGATCGAGGCGGAGCGCCTCTCAGAGCGTTTGGGGGTTCGGATCTACTTGAAGTTCGAGGGTGCCAACCCGACCGGGTCCTTCAAGGACCGGGGAATGACCGTTGCCGTCTCGCGGGCAAAGGGGCGGGGGGCGGAGGCGGTGATCTGCGCTTCGACCGGCAACACCGCCGCCAGCGCCGCCGCTTACGCGGCAAGAGCTGGGATGCGGGGGGCGGTGATCGTGCCCGAGGGCAAGATCGCGATCGGCAAGCTGGCGCAGGCGCTGATGCATGGCGCCCGCGTGGTCGCCCTGCAGGGCAACTTCGACGAGGCGCTGCAGATCGTTCGCGCGTTGGCCGACAAGCACCCGATCGAGCTGGTCAACTCGGTCAACCCCTTTCGCATCGAGGGACAGAAGACGGCGGCGTTCGAGGTAATCGAGGAGCTGGGTGAAGCACCCGGAGCGCTGGCGATCCCGGTCGGCAACGCCGGCAACGTGACCGCCTACTGGCGTGGTTTCGAAGAGGCCGGCGCGGCTCCCATCGTCTACGGCTTCCAGGCGGAGGGCGCGGCGCCACTGGTCGGCGGCGCCCCGGTGTCGGATCCAGAGACGGTCGCCTCGGCGATCCGGATCGGCAACCCGGCCCGCTGGGAGGAGGCGATGGCGGCGTTCACCGCCTCACGCGGTCGCGTCGCGGCGGTCTCCGATGAGCAGATCCTCGACGCCTACCGCTGGCTGGCTGCCAGCGAGGGGGTCTTCTGCGAGCCGGCCTCTGCTGCCTCGGTCGCCGGCCTCCTCGCCCACGGCCTGCCCGTCGTCGAGGGCACCGCGCCGCCAGAGTCGGTCGTCTGCGTGCTTACCGGCCACGGTCTCAAGGACCCCGACACTGCACTCTCCAAAGCTCCAGCCGTGATCAATTGCGAGAACGACCTCAGCGCTGTCGAGCGCGCGGTGTTCTCATGAGCGCGGAGCGAGGGAGCATGCATCTCTGGTTCTTTGCGACCGAGCGAAGCGCGAAGGATTCGTGATGACCGCGCGTCGCCGGCTCGTCCGCGTTCCCGCCTCCTCGGCCAACCTTGGGCCTGGTTATGACGTGATGGCGGCGGCGCTCGACCTCTACCTGGAGCTGGAGGTCGAAGAGTCCGGCGAGTACTCGTTCGACCCGGCCGGGCTCGACGTACCGACGGGTCGCGAGAACCTGATCGTGCGGGCTTTCGAGACCCTGCACTCCGCAGATGGAATCGCCTTCCGCCTGAACGAGACGATCCCGCTGGGGCGTGGTCTTGGCTCCAGCGCGGCGGCGATCGTCGCCGGGATCGTGGCTGCCGACCATCTCTACGAGCTGGCCCTCTCCCAGGAGGAGATGCTGGCGCGGGCAACCGAGCTCGAGGGCCATCCCGACAACGTCGCCGCCGCCATCTTTGGCGGCTTCGTCATCTGCGACCCGATCCCCGAGGGCGGTACACCCGATTGCTCGCGCTTCCCGCCCCCCGACGGACTTGAGGGCATCCTCGTTGTCCCCAGCGAGGAGGATGTTCCGACCGAACAGGCGCGCGAGGCGATCCCCGGGGAGATCCCGCTCGGCGATGCGCTCGGCAACATCTTCTCCGCCGCCAGGTTGACGCTCGGCCTCTACCGCGGCGACCTCGGCCTGATCGCCGCCAGCCTCAAGGACAACATCCACCAGGGGCGCCGCCGCGATCTTTATCCCCGTTCGATGAAGTTGGTCGAAGACGCGACCGAGATCGGTGCCCTGGGGGCGACCATCTCCGGCGCTGGACCGACCGTGCTCGTCTGGACGACGTGGCAGGACGCGGGCAAGGTCCACGACGAGCTCCAAGATCGCTGCGGGGATTGGGCTGAAGTCCGCCGCATCCCCTTCAGCAACCAGGGCGCCGACGTCCCCGAGCTCTGAGTTAGATCTAGTGGACTGGGTGATCCAAATCGGCCTGGTCGAGCTGGCGCTCGGTGGCCTGCTGGGCTGGGCGATGGTGATCCGCGAGGAGAAGCGCGAGTGGTCATAGCGGATCGGCATCGTCGCCCCGCAGCGAATCCGCCAGGTCCACCTCGATTACGTGATGATGGGCCTGATCCTGATCGGTGTCGGCCTCGCCGTTCCCGACCTGCCGACCGCGGCAGCGATGCCCCTCGTCTTTGGCACCCTGGTCAACCCGTTCCTCTTCGTCCCGCTCGCCTTTGACCCAGAGGTCGAGGGTCGCGCCTGGTATCGCGTACTGGCGGTTGTCTCGTTTCTCGGTGTCAGCGGCGGCTTGGTCGCGGCGGCCATCGTCGGTCCGTGAGCTGGCAAGCGGCTGAACTCACCACTAAGATCGCGGTGTGCCGGTCCGGAGGAGATGGGTCCTTGCCTTGGTGTCACTGGTCGTACTCACGGCCTTCCCGGCAACGGCTCACTCGACGCTTGTTTTTTCCCGCAACCCGCTGAATCCCAGTATCTGGTCGGCGGCGAACGACGGCTCGGGGGCGCGGAGGCTGGCGCCCGGCTCCAACCCGCGGATCTCGCCGAACGGCGCGATCGTCGCCTTCCTCCACCAGAGCAAAGGTCGTTCCTCGCAGCCTGAATTGATGCTGGGGCCTGCTGACGGCAGCGCGCCGGTGAGCAGGCTGGTGAGCGGCTGGCGTGAAACCTCCAGCTTCGACTGGTCGCCCGACTCATCCTCGGTCGCCGCAGTGCTTGGCCCCGAACTCGGGTCCAAGCGTTTGGTCCTGATCGATGTGGTCACCGGTACCCAGCAGACGATCGCGCGCGGCTTCTTCTCCGGGGTCAGCTTTGCGCCGGAAGGTGGGCAGCTGGTGTACGGCAAAGCGGCGAGCGAAGCTTTTCCGCCGCGCAGCGACCTGTACCGGCTCGACCTGCTCCCACCTGGCGCGATCGGCGTCGCCCCCGAGGAACCGCACCGGGTGACCAACGACCATCGTTCGCTCGATCCGCTCTGGGGTCCGAACGGGAGGATCGTCTTCGTCAAGCAGCTCGGCGCCAAACAGCGCCGCTACGGCCCCAAGAACGAGCTCTACCTGATGGACCCCGGCGGCAAGCAGGTGCGGCGCCTGACCCACACGAAGGTCGGGCCGCTGCTGCAGGGGCTATCTCCGACGCAGTGGTCGTCTAATGGTAGGCGCCTGCTCGCCCAGTTCGGCGGCCAGGACACCAGCTACGCGGTCACCGTCAACCCCCGGACCGGTGCCCAGCGCCCGCTGATCGAAGCGACCGAGCAGGGCTTCGCCGGCGCGGCGCTCTCCGCGGACGGCAAGCTCGTCCTCGGCGCGACCGGCGGCTTCGAACCGGGGCCGGGGCGCGACGTCGCGACCGTCCCCTATGGCGGTGGCAAGCCGAAGGTGCTCGCGAAGAACGCCTTCGAACCCGACTGGAATCGCTGAGAAGGGAGTCGACCATGGCGGATAACTTCACGATCAAGCACCGCGACGAGTTCGAGTCGATGGAGGGATCGGGCGAGTGCACCTGGCGGCTTGCCCGCAAGGCGCTGGGCACGTCAGCCTTCGGCTTCAACCTGGTCGAGATCGGGCCCGGCGGGCAGATGCCCGAGCACGACGAGTCCGGCAGCGGCCAGGTCGAGCTCTACATCGTGATCGAGGGCGAGGCGACGATGCGGCTCGACGGCGAGGACCATCCGGCGCCGGCGGGCACCTTCGTCTCGATCGAGCCGCCAGCCAGCCGCACGATCCTCAACCGCTCCGAAGCGCCCGTCACCGCCCTCCTGATCGGCGTCGACCCGAGCGGGGGCTACGAGCCGATGAGCTGGGCCTGACGACAAATGCCGCCATCCTGGCGCATCTGAATGGCGGGGGTGTGCCATCTTGGGGAACTACCCAATAATAAGGTTGCCTAGACAAACCAGCACGTTTATGTTGCTGCGCATAAGTGTCGCCGCGTCGAGTTGGCAGCGGCGGCCCGCGGGGCAGTGTCCAAGGCAAACGCGCAGGGAGAGGCAGGGGGAATGCATGAGTAGCGTCTCGTTGAGTCGTCGTTGTGGTGCCATGCTGCAGAAGCTCGCCATGGTGGGCTCGCTCGCCATCGGTTGCCTGCTCCTGTTCAGCTCCGCCTCCGCATCGGCGGCATCCATCGATCTGCCCGCTGGGACTTCCACAGCGGAGGTCAACGCGATTGAGGTCAGCAGCTACCAGGACGACTTCGACGTCTCCCGGCAGATCGCCGAAGAGCATCTCGATCTTCAGGCGGACGGCGTAGGCATCGTCGAACACCTCCAAGACTCGCAAGGCAAGCGGTATGCAGGGGTCTGGTTCGACAATCAGGCCGGCGAGTTCGTCGTCCCGATCGTCCAAGGCGCCGATCGATCCTCGATTGCCAACACCTTCGCCTATTCCGATCTTGGAGGGGACTTTCGCACCATTACGGTCGAACGAACCTGGGAGGAGCTCGAAGCAACCCAGACGCGGATCGATAGGACACTTTTGCCTCTAATCGAAGCCGGCTTACTTCAGACTCACCTCGACCCGGCTGCCAACGCAGTCATCGTCACCGTTGCCGGCGAAGCGAGTGACAGCCAGGGCGCGGAGATTCAAGCGACCGCCGAACGCGAGGGCGGCAGCGTCGACGTGATACAGGGCGAGGATAAGCGGTTCGGTCTCTCGGTCCAAGCCTGCGTCCAAGCTATGTACTGCGATGCGCCGATGAGGGGCGGGGTGGGCATCCAGCCCAAAGGCTCGACCTGCTGCAATCCCGACTGCACCGCCGGCTTCAAGGCGACAGGAAAAACCTTCGGCAACAGGTTCATGATGACCGCGGGCCACTGCATCGTGGGGACTGGCGCCAGCAAATGGATCAGCTACACGACCAGTCAGAACCCAACTGAAGCCGTCAAAGACCTCGGGACGGTGGAAGCCTACACCTATCCCAATCACGACTGGGCCGTGATCAAAGCAAACAACACATACTGGGACAAACCGTCATGGCCGACCATCGTGGCCGAATGGGGTGTCACTCAGGAACGCCCGATCACCGCCGAAAGCGAAAGCTATGTTGGGCAGCTTGTCTGCCACTCGGGTTCAAAGAGCGGTGCAGTAGTAGGTGTGACCTGCGGCAACGTTACGCGGGTGAACGTCACGGAGATCTCTGAACTGGACGGCGTGGTCTACGGCCTCCTGTATGACCTAACCGAGTTCGCGAACATTTGCGCCCTTCCTGGTGACAGCGGTGGCCCAGTGTTCGCAGGGAACACGGCGCTCGGAATCTTCTCCTCCACCGACGCCCCGAAAAACGCGCCGGCTTGCTACTACAACGGCTACTACAACGAGATCACGGAAGCCACTGACGCCCTTGGGGTGAGCGTGGCCCCGCGAGTTCCGCCCCCACCCTCACCTCCTATTCAGGCCGCCTTTGTGGACGCCGGGAACGGGAACAGCATCTCTGCTTGGCAGTTCGACACCATCAATGGCTGGCAGCAGACGTTCCTCTGGGGCCACCCGGTCGCGGCGGGTACTCGGCCCTTCTTGATGAAATACGAAGGAACGACACACATCCTCTTCGTCGACGCCGCAAGGGGAAATCAAATCACCGAATGGTCATGGTCACCTACGCTGGGCTGGCAGCAGACGTTCTTGAACACCGACCCTGTCGCCCCTGGTTCGAGCCTGACGGGTTTCGTGCAAAGCGGATATCCGCAGATCTTCTTCTCCAACGCGGCCAACAATCGCTCGATTACGGCACTCGTCCGTATTGGCAGCGCCTGGTACCCCGCTAATTTCTACGGCGACCCGGTGGCGACCAACTCCAGCCCGACGGCGATCTTGAACAACGGCCAGCCCCAGGTCTATTTCGCCGACAGCGCGAAGGGAAACACGATGGCCGCCTGGACCTGGAACTCGGTGAGCGGATGGCAACAGACCTTCTTCTACGGCGACCCCGTCGCCGCCAACAGCAGCCCCAGCGCGATATCCAACAACGGCCAGGCGCAGGTCTATTTCGTCGACAGCGCGAAGGGGAACACGATTGCCGCCTGGACCTGGGGCGGCAGCATCCAGCAGTCCTTCTTCTACGGCGACTCGGTCGCCCCCAACAGCAGCCCCAGCGCGATTTCTGCCAACGGCACGCCGCATATCTACTTCGCCGACGGCTCGAAGAACAACACGGTGGCGGTGTGGGTTTGGACCCCCGCAAGCCTCAAACAGACCTTCTTCTACGGCGACTCCGTCGCCGCCAACAGCAGCCCCAGCGCGCTCCTGACCAGCGGCGGCAAGGATCAGATCTTCTTCTCCGATGAAAACACCAACAGATCGCTGGCGCTCTGGGAATGGGGATCCACGCTCCAGCAGTCCCGCCTATACGGGCATCTGGCCGTGGCTGGAACCAGTCCTGGGGCCTGAGTAAAACATCCCAGTATCTTGATCCCCACTCTCATGGGTGTGGGGGCAGGCCCGGTGGGGTCGAATCCGGCCCGGTGGGCAGATACCCGAGCACGACGAGTCCGGCAGCGACCAGGTCGAGCTCTACATCGTGATCGAGGGCGAGGCGACGATGCGGCTCGACGGGGAGGACCACCCGGCGCCGGCCCAGTGCCGTTTTCCTGGGGCAGTGGTCGGATCGACGTCGTCGGAAGGCTACCGACGGCAGTTTCGCCCGTGGCGGTTTGGGTCGCAGGAGGGGACAGCGCCCACATAGGCACACTTTCGGCTCGAATACGTCCCATATTGCAACTTGCCTCTACAAACTGTCACGTTTAGCATGCAGGCTGCGCCGTCGGCAGGGCGGCTCATGCAAACCAGGGGAGGGTGGTTATCCGTGGCAGGTTGCGGGCGCGGCAAACGCGTGGTTCTCGGGGTTCTGGCGGTTCTTTCGATGGCCATGCTCGGCCCGGTGGGCGTATCCGCCGAAGGCCGCGGCGGCGAAGTCGAGGAATACGCCGAAGAGCTGGGAGTCTCAACCGACGTCGCCGCGGAGCGCCTCGCCCTGCAGCAGCGCGGCATGGGAATCGTGGGCGGGCTGACTAAGGCCCTCGGCGCGCAGTACGCGGGCGTCTGGTTCGACAACGCGACCGGCGAATTCGTGGTTCCTCTGATCGACGAGGACGAGCGGCAAGAGGTGCTTGTCGCGCTCCGCAGCGAAGACCTGGAGGGAGATTTCCGCACGGCCCCCGCGACCTTCAGCTGGGCAGAGCTGAACGCGGCCCAAACGAGGCTGGATCAGTCTCTCGCGGGTCCGCTGGAGCAGGGCCTCGTGCAGACGATGGTCGATCCCCGCACCAACTCGGTCATCGTCAGGCAGGCCACCGAAATGGGAGCTCGAGGGCAAGCGCGGATCGCACGCATTGCCGGTGAAGAGCGAGGCGTGGACGTTGACGTGAGGGAGCGGCGTGAGCATGACCTGAAAGTGATCCCGCGGGGGTGCTTCGGGGCAGGCATGATCTGCGGCAATCCGCTGCGCGGCGGAGTGCGGATGTATCCCTCAGGCCCTGGCTCCTGCTGCCAGCCCGCGACCTGCACGCCGGGCTTCAAGGCCGTCGGCAAATCCAACGGCCAGCGCTACATGCTCGGAGCCGGTCACTGCATGGAAACAACGGAACACTGGATGAGCTTTGACGACGTGTTATTCCAAAGCCACTACATCGGCTACGTCGAGCAGTACAACAACACGACCGGCGACTACGGGAAAATCAGAGCCAGCGGGACATGGTGGGATAAACCATCCTGGCCTTCCAAGGTCGTCTACTGGGGGACCTCCGAACATGAACGCTCGATCAACTCCGAAGCCTACAGCTACCTCGGCCAGTGGGTCTGCCATGCCGGAGGCAACAGCGGCGCCAGCTGTGGAACGGTGACGGCGCAGGACATGACCGTGCCGCAGCCAACCGGCCCTTCCTACCACCAAACGGAGTTCCAGACGGTCTGCATCAAAGGAGGCGACAGCGGCGGCCCGGTGTTCATCGGCAACACTGCGCTGGGGATCACCATCGCCAACAACTACGAAGTCGAAGGCCAGTTCCCCAAATACTGCGAGGAAAAGGGCTACTACACCGAGGTGACCGAAGCCACCGACCACCTCAACGTAACCGTCGGAACTCGGCTCAGCTCGCCACCCCCACCCCCCGTACAGCCTCCGATCAAAGCGAGCTTCGTGGACACTGGGAATGCCAACACTCTTACGGTCTGGGAATACGGGCCCGAAAAAGGCTGGCAGCAGACGTTCCTCTGGGGCCACCCGGTCGCGGCGGGTACTCGGCCCTTCTTGATGAAATACGAAGGAACGACACACATCCTCTTCGTCGACGCCGCAAGGGGAAATCAAATCACCGAATGGTCATGGTCACCTACGCTGGGCTGGCAGCAGACGTTCTTGAACACCGACCCTGTCGCCCCTGGTTCGAGCCTGACGGGTTTCGTGCAAAGCGGATATCCGCAGATCTTCTTCTCCAACGCGGCCAACAATCGCTCGATTACGGCACTCGTCCGTATTGGCAGCGCCTGGTACCCCGCTAATTTCTACGGCGACCCGGTGGCGACCAACTCCAGCCCGACGGCGATCTTGAACAACGGCCAGCCCCAGGTCTATTTCGCCGACAGCGCGAAGGGAAACACGATGGCCGCCTGGACCTGGAACTCGGTGAGCGGATGGCAACAGACCTTCTTCTACGGCGACCCCGTCGCCGCCAACAGCAGCCCCAGCGCGATATCCAACAACGGCCAGGCGCAGGTCTATTTCGTCGACAGCGCGAAGGGGAACACGATTGCCGCCTGGACCTGGGGCGGCAGCATCCAGCAGTCCTTCTTCTACGGCGACTCGGTCGCCCCCAACAGCAGCCCCAGCGCGATTTCTGCCAACGGCACGCCGCATATCTACTTCGCCGACGGCTCGAAGAACAACACGGTGGCGGTGTGGGTTTGGACCCCCGCAAGCCTCAAACAGACCTTCTTCTACGGCGACTCCGTCGCCGCCAACAGCAGCCCCAGCGCGATCCTGACCAGCGGCGGCAAGGATCAGATCTTCTTCTCCGATGAAAACACCAACAGATCGCTGGCGCTCTGGGAATGGGGATCCACGCTCCAGCAGTCCCGCCTATACGGGCATCTGGCCGTGGCTGGAACCAGTCCTGGGGCCTGAGTAAAACATCCCAGTATCTTGATCTCCACACTCATGGGGTGTGGGGGGCAGGCCCGGTGGGGTCAGGGAGTGGGGAGATTTGAGACCGAAGGGTTCCGAGGCAGGGAGAAACGGCGACGCGGATCTCATCCAGGTTCGAGCGCACGTCTCGACGCGCCTGGTTGAGCGGCGCGCGGAGATCGAAGCAGCGCTCCAGGGCCGGGTACGCGCAGTGTCGAATCCGGCCGAAACCGGAGATCCGATTTACGTCCAGGGCCTTCGAGAAGCGCTCTCGGCGGCATTCGACTACGCCATCGGCGGGCTCGAAGGCGACGACGATGCTGCCGTGCCCGTGGCGCTGCTCGTCCAGGCACGGCTGGCCGCTCGTAGCGGGGTGAGCCTGGACACAGTCCTGCGCCGCTACTTCGCCGGCCATACCCTGCTCGTCGATTTCCTCATGCAGGAGGCTCAGGCCAGTCGCTTTGAAGGCGACATTGCTCGGCAGCTGGTGCAGACACAGGCGGTTCTCCTCGATCGCCTCATTGTCGCCATCGCCGACGAGCACTCTCGAGAATGGGAGCGCCAGCCTGGCTCGGCTGAAGAGCGCCGGGTCGAGCGGGTGGAAGGTCTCCTCGGTGGAAGGCAAGTCGATGGTGGGGTGTTCGAGTACGACTTCGACCGCGTCCATATGGGTGTGATCGTCAGCGGCGAGGATGGCGCGAGAGCGATTCGCGATCTCGCGCTCGAGTCGAATTGCCGCCTTTTGCTCGTCTGCCCGGACGACAGAACCGTGTGGGCCTGGTTGGGAGCCCGCCGCGAGACAGATTTCCGCCCCCTCGACCACGCTATTGCCAAGGGATGGTCGTCTGGGCAACTCGCGCTAGGTGAGCCGGCGGAGGGGATTTCTGGTTGGCGGCTCACTCACCAGCAGGCGAAGGCATCCCTATCGGTTGCGATGCGCGGCCAACGCGATGTCGTCCGTTATGCCGAGATCGCCATGCTGGCCTCGATCATCGGCGACGAACTGCTCTCCACGTCCCTGCGCGAGCTCTTCTCGCTCCGCTCGCCAGCGGAAGAGACGGGGGGGAGGCCCTGCGTAAGACGATGCGAGCCTACTTCGCAGCTGAGCGAAATGTGTCCTCGGCCGCCGCCGCCCTCGGTGTCAGTCGGCAGACGGTGATCAACCGGTTGCACGCAGTCGAGGAGCGTCTCGGCCGCCCCCTCGGCGCATGCGCGGTCGAAGTTGAGGCTGCGCTACGTCTCGAGGAGCTCGATCAGGTGGATAGCCACGCCATCGCCAGTCTCGCGGCCTTACAACCCGCCAAGTCGGTATCGATCCAATTGGACACATTGCCCACCCGCGCGGTCACACAAGTCTGACACTCTAACCGGGCATTTCGGTCACGCACTCGTACGAGCAAGCGATCAGGGGGCAGGGAAATGGCAGGAAGACTTCGGGGTAGGCGCCGCCGTGTGCTGTCAGGCTCGGCGATCGCAGTCCTTCTCACTCTTCTGATTGGCGTATCGTCCGTCTCGGCACAGGTTCCGTTCGCCGAGGCTGAAGTCCAGTCCATTGAAGTCAGGGAGTACCAGCGTGACTTTGGAGTCTCTGCCCAGCGGGCCGAAAGGACACTGGAGGTCCAGGCCAAGGCTGCGAGTGCAGATCTCGCTGACGGTTTGGAAGCCAGGTTGGACGAGAATTTCGCCGGCGTTTGGTTCGACAACGAGGCAGAAGAATACGTCGTTCCACTCCCGTCCGGGACGGTCGGCGCCACGGTCGGCCGGGAGATGACCGACGCGAAGCTCGCCGAGGATTACCGCACACGCGTAGTTCAGTACTCCTGGGAGGAGCTGGAAGCGGCTCAAGACCAGATCAACCTCAGGCTGCACGAGTTCCTCGAGGCCGGCTTGGTCTACACCTCTCTCGATCCCCGTGCCAACGCCGCGGTCGTGCATATCGCCGCAGATGTAGAGAACGAGGAACGCGCCGCGCTCACTCGGATCGCGAAAGACGTTGGCGACGAGGTCGAACTCAGGGCAGGCCCCGAAGCCCGGTTCGGAATTGACTCACAAGCGTGTAGTCCTATACTGTCAGTTGCTAATTGTGGCACTCCCTTCCGGGGAGGAGTGACAATTGGTCTCTGGCAAGACACTAAACCACAATGTACGGCGGGATTTCCCGCAATGGGGGCGAACGGAAAGCGATACGTGATTACTGCTGCGCATTGCGTAATTCGTGATCTGGAAAATCCGGACCTCAACAACCCCTTACTCCACTGGCAAGCATGGGACGAGCAAGCGCTCCCTCATGTGGGCAAAGCCAAATACTTAGGAGAAGTCGAGCAGATCTCCTCCTTCCCCACATATGACTGGACGAAAATCGATGCGACCGGAACCGAATGGGATACTTGGAACACACCCCAGGGATGGTCGTCGATGGTGGCCTATTGGGGAGAAGAACACACTCCGCCCGCGATCAGTGAGGAATATCCCATCACCGAGGAAGCCTCGAGCATCAAAGGTCAGACCGTGTGCCATTCCGGCATAGCCACTGGCGGCACCTGTGGTCAGGTTGTAGAAACGGATGTGTCTATGAAACGCGAGGGGGGAATGGGCCACGACCTCGTCGAAGTCAAAAATGCCTGCAATTGGCTTGGCGATAGCGGGGGCCCATGGTTCTTCGCAAACACGGCCTATGGCATACACAACGCCGGCGATAATGGTGGCGGAGCTCCTTGCGAAGGGCACGCTTATTACCAAGAGATAACCCAGGCGACCAATGACTTGAACGTGTCGATCGGAGGCGCTGGCGGCTCCAGTGAATCAAGCCCTCCGATCCTCGAAGAGGACGACAACTCCCCCGGCCCGCGAGCCATAGCCCAATCCAACGGCACCGTCAACATCTTCTTCCGCACCACCTCCGGCAACCTCGGCCACCACTGGTACGTCCCCGGCAACGGCTGGTCGACTGAAATCAGGCCAGCGTCGATCGCTCCTTCCTCGGTTCCGCACGTGGTCACCCGTTTTGGCACCGTCAACATCTTCTACCGCGATACCAGCGGCAACCTCGGCCACCACTGGTACGTCCCCGGCAGCGGCTGGGCGGTGGAAACCAGATCGGCCTCGATGGCGTCAGACCCCCATGTCGTCGCCCAGGCCAACGGCACCGTCAACATCTTCTACCGCGATACCAGCGGCAACCTCGGCCACCACTGGTACGTCCCCGGCAGCGGCTGGGCGGTGGAAACCAGATCGGCCTCGATGGCGTCAGACCCCCATGTCGTCGCCCAGGCCAACGCCACGGTCGACATCTTCTACCGCGATACCAGCGGCAACCTCGGCCACCACTGGTACGTCCCCGGCAGCGGCTGGAAAGTAGAGGCCCGCCCGGCCTCGATGGCGTCAGACCCCCGACCGGTAGCGCATGTCAATGGCACGGTCGACATCTTCTACCGCGATACCAACGGCAACCTCGGCCACCAGTGGTGGACTCAAGCCAGCGGCTGGGCGGTAGAGACCAGATCGGCATCGATCGCCCCCTCTTCGCTCCCGCGGGTGATCACCCAAGCCAATGGCACGGTCGACATCTTCTACCGCGACACCAACGGCAACCTCGGCCACCAGTGGTGGACGAAAGCCAGCGGCTGGGCGGTAGAGACCAGATCGGCCGCGATGGCCTCTGACCCACATCTCGTCGCAAGGGAGAACGGCAAGGTCAACATCTTCTTCCGCACCACCTCCGGCAACCTCGGCCACCACTGGTACGTCCCCGGCAACGGCTGGGCAGAAGAAATCAGATCCGCCTCGATGGCCTCGGACCCCCGCCCGGTTATCCTGCCTGACGGCAAGGTCGACATCTTCTTCCGCACCACCTCCGGCGCCCTCGGCCACCACTGGTACGTTCCCGGCAACGGCTGGGGAGTAGAAACCCGCCCGGGGCCGATCGTCGCCCGTCCGCCGATCGTGACGAGTGGCGCGGCGATGAACATCACCGAAAGCAACGCCACGCTCACCGCCAACGTCAACCCTGACGGATCGCCGACCTCCTACTACTTCGAATACGGCGCCACCACCTCCTACGGCTCCAAAAAACCGGCTTCGGCGGAAAGCGTCGGCTACGGCTACGGGGACGTGATGGTCAACCAGGTGCTCAGCGGCCTCACCGAAGGCGCCACCTACCACTACCGGGTGGTGGCCACGAGCCCGGAAGGGACGAGCTATGGAGCTGACAAGACCTTCGTCCCGTCGGCGCCTGCGGTCGCCTTTCAAGCCAACGGCGGCGAATTGTGGACCTACTCGACGGCGAGTGGCGGCAAAGGCACTGGCTGGACGGTCAGGGCCGGCACCAGCCCGAGTATTGCGGTGATGCCAGACGGCAGCAAACGGGTCGCTTTCCAGGCGACCAACGGCGAACTGTGGGTCTACTCATCGGCCACGGGGCAGAAAACTGCAACCGGCCTGATCATGATGGCCGCAACCAGCCCCGCCATCACCGCCCTCTCCGACGGCAGCCACCAGATCGCCTTCCAGGCCAGCACCGGCTACCTGGGGACCTACTCATCGACGAGCGGCGGGAAAACGACCAACCTGGGCATGAAATCCGGCACCAGCCCCGCCATCAGCGCCTACCTCGGCACCAGCTACCAGGTCGCCTTCCACGACAACACTGGCTACCTGTGGACCTACTCGCCGCTGAGCGGCGCGGCGACGACCAACCTGGGCATGAAATCCGGCACCAGCCCCGCCATCAGCACCTTCCCCGCCGGTGGCTACCAGGTCGTCTTCCACGACAACACCGGCTACCTGTGGACCTACTCTTTGACGAGTGGCGGGAAAACGACCAACCTGGGCATGAAAGCCGGCACCAGCCCGAGCATCGACGTGATGACCGACAGCACCTACCAGGTCGCCTTCCACGACAACACCGGCTACCTGTGGACCTACGCGCCGCCGAGCGGGGGAAAATGGATCGGCCTGGGCATGATGGCCGGCGCCAGCCCGGCCATCACCGCCCTCTCGGGCGGCAGCCACCACGTCGCCTTCCCAGCCAACACCGGCGAGTTGTGGACCTACATGCCGCCGACCAACTGGAAAGGGACCGGCTTGGGGATGGCGGCTGGGACCAGCCCGAGCATTGATTAGGGATTGCATTAACGCCGCATATCGGCACTAATTGGAATCTCGATGGATTTAATTCGCCTGTCGCCCCTATAATCCGACGATCTGTCAACCCGTCGCGCGCCCGCTCGGAGAAGGCGCGGAAACCGGGAGGTCGAGATGTCCGATACCCAGTCCCGTGAGCTTCATGGCGAGGGTGGCCCCGTCCGCTACTCGCCAGAGCGTGCCTACCGGCCGCTAGTTTCGCCGCCCAGCGTCGAGGACAAGGACGCCTGTGCGATCTATGCCTCTGTGCGCAAGGATGCGACGCCGGGCCACGAACCGGTCGAGCGCGCGATCCCGGCGCTGCAGAAGATGCTCCACCGCGCCGGCAACGTCGACGGCGAGGGCGATGGCTGTGGTCTCCTGGTCGACATCCCGCGCAAGATCTGGGCCGAGGAGGTTCGCTCCGGCGGGCACGATCCCTCGCTGACCCTCGACGACGCCTTTGCCGTCGCCCACGTCTTCGTCGATCGCTCGCAGGACCTCGAGCGTATTCAGCACGACGCCCGCGAGCTGCTCGGCCGCGGCGGCTTCCGCATCCTCGCCGAGCGCATCGGCGTCGTCGACTCGCCCGCGCTCGGCCCGACCGCGCGCGAGGAGGAGCCCCACTTCTGGCAGCTCTGCGGCCTCGTCGCCGACGCTTCGCGCCGCGACCGCGTCCTCTTCGACCTGATGATCGAGCTGGAGACCGAGCTCGGCGTCCACGTCCCTTCGCTCTCGGCGACGACCTGCGTCTACAAGGTGATGGGGGCGCCGAAGATCCTTGGCGAGTACTACCCCGACCTGCGCGACGAGCGCTTCGAGACGATCGGCTGTTTCGGCCACAACCGCTACTCGACCAATACCTGGCCCTCCTTCAAGCGGGTGCAGCCCTTCTCCGTGCTCGGTCACAACGGCGAGATCAACACGGTCGAACAACTGCGCCAGGAGGCGCGCATGCTCGGCGTGCCGATCCAGCCCGGCTCCTCGGACTCCCAGGACCTGAACCGGACGATCGACACGCTGATCAGCCGCGACAAGCTCAGCCTCGCCGAGGCGATGGAGATGGTCGTGCCGCCGATCGTCAACGAGATCCGCGGCCTGCCCGAGGATCTGCACCGCTTCTACATGTACATGCGCCAGGCGATGGGGCCGTTTGCCCAGGGGCCGGTGGCACTGATCGCGCGCCACAGCGACGAGTGCGTCTTCTCCGCCGACGCGCTCGGCCTGCGGCCGCTCTGGCAGGTCGAGACCGGCGACGACTTTGTCTTCAGCTCCGAGCCCGGCGTCGTCGCGGTGAGCGAGATGGTCTCCGAGCCGAAGCCGCTCGCCCCCGGCGAGAAGGCGCTGGTCACGATCGACCGCGACCGCAAGCGCTCGACCCTGCACTCGCACGACGAGATGCTGCGCATCGTCCGCGACCGCTGGCTCGCCCGCAACGGGGCCGAGGAGGCGGCTCCCTACGATCGCGCCCTGACCACCGGCGGTCCGCTCGAGGGCTCGGACGTCCCCGGCTACTCCGACGCCGGCCCCGAAGAGCCGGTCAAGGTCGCCGATCGCATCCTCGCTGGCTTTGGCTGGCAGCGTGACGACGTCAAACTGGTCCAGCAGATGGCCTCCAACGGCGCCGAGCCGGTCGGATCGCTTGGCTACGACGGGCCGCTGGCGGCGCTCTCGCCGGAGCGCCAGAACCTCGCCGACTACTTCAAGGAGACGGTCGCCGTGGTCACCAACCCGGCGATCGACCGCGAGCGCGAGATGGAGCACTTCTCGACCCGCTCGATCTTCGGTCGCCGCCCCTCGATCGACGCCGCCGGGGAGGACACCGGCACGGTCGAGACCTCTTTCCCGGTGATCCTCGGCGGTCACCATGGGATGGCGCCGCTCTCCGACAAGACCTATCGCAAGATCGCCCGCGAGCACCAGACCTACCTGCTCGAGGACCTCTGGGAGCAGTTCCGCGGCCGCGCCGCCGCGGTCGACATCTCGCTGCTGGAGTCGGAGACCACGCAGGGCGCGATAGAGCGGATCAAGCAGGAGGCGGTGAAGAAGGTGCGCGACGGCGCCGAGCTCCTGGTGCTGACCGATCGCACCGTCTATGACGCCGAGCGCCGCTACCTCGATCCGCACCTGGCCACCTCGGCAGTCGACCAGGCGCTGAAGCAGTTCCGGGTTGAGCCGGGTGAGGAGAACCTGAGGCGCCGCTGCGGCTTGGTATTGCGCTCCGCTTCGCTACGCAATGTCCACGACGTGATGCTCGCCCTCGGCCTCGGTGCCAACGGCGTCTGCCCGTACACGATGGTCGAGGTGATCTGCGTCGAGGACTACGAGACCGATATCGGCAACCTCTGCGCGGCGCTTGCCAAGGGAATCGAGAAAGTGATCTCGACGATCGGCATCCACGAGGTGCGCGGCTACGCCCGCCAGTTCTCCTCGATCGGCGTCAAGCCGGAGCTCGCCGAGATCTTCCAGACCGAGGCTTTTGCCGCCAGCGAGTCGGGCGGGGTCGGCTTTGCCGGCCTCGACGAGAGCACGAACGAGCGGGCGCGGATCCTCGGCGGCGACGAGGACGCCAAACCGGCCAAGACCTTCCGCTTCTACCCCAAGGTCTACAAGGCGGCGATCGCCACTGCCAACGGCTCTGGCTCCTACGCCGAATACAGCGAGAAAGTGCGCGACCTGGAGGCGCAGAGCCCGATCTCGATGCGCCACATCATGGGGCTCAAGGGCGACCGCGACCCGGTCGACCCGTCTACAGTCGATGCCGGGATCGGCCACCACGACTACCCCGTCGTGATCTCCTCGATGAGCTTCGGCTCGCAGTCCGAGCCCGCCTTCCGCGCCTACGCCGAGGCGGCGAAGTCGATCAACATCCTCTGCGTCAACGGCGAGGGCGGCGAGATCCGCGACATGTACGGCAACTACCGCAAGTGGCGCGGCCAGCAGGTCGCCTCCGGCCGCTTCGGCGTTTCGGCCGAGATGCTCAACTCCTCCTACCTCGCCGAGATCAAGATCGGCCAGGGCGCCAAGCCCGGCGAGGGCGGCCACCTGCCCGGCAAGAAGGTCTCCGAGAAGGTCGCCGCCGCGCGTAACGCGGCGCCCGGCACCGACCTGATCTCTCCCTCCAACAACCACGACCTCTACTCGATCGAGGACCTGGCCGAGCTGATCGACGAGCTGAAGACCGTCAACCCCGATGTGCGCGTCTCGGTCAAGGTGCCAGTGGTGCCGAACATCGGCACGATCGGCCTCGGCATCGCCAAGGCCGGCGCCGACATCATCACCCTGTCGGGCTTCGAGGGCGGCACCGGCGCCGCGCGCCAGCACGCCCTGCGCCACGTCGGCCTGCCCTCTGACGTCGGCACTCGCGCCGTGCACCGGGCGCTGATGGAGGCAGGGCTGCGCAACCGGGTCGAGATCTGGGCCGACGGCGGCTACCGCACCGGCCACGACGTCGTCAAGCTGCACTGCCTCGGCGCCAACCGGGTCGGCTTCGGCACCCTGGCGATGGTCAGCCTCGGCTGCACGATCTGCCGCGGTTGCCAGCTCGACACCTGCCACGTCGGCATCGCGACCCAGATCGAGACGGTCGAGCAGGCCCAGGAGCACGGGCTGAAGAAGTTCACCCCGCAGGAAATAGACGTGGCGGCGGAGAGCTGCGCCCGCTTCTTCGAGGCGATGGGCGAGGAGGTCAAGGAGGTCACGGCCTCGCTCGGCTACGACCGCGCCCAGGATCTGGTCGGCCGCTACGACCTGCTCGAGCAGATCTCCCATCACGACCAGATCGATCTGGCGCCGCTGATCACGCCGCTGGAGGAGTTCCTCGACCTCGAGCCGATCGACCTGCCGGTTGCCGAGGAGATCGCCGAGACCCGCGCCGAGGCGGGCATGGTCGTCGCCCAGCCGATCCGGATGGAGGCCAAGCAGGCCTCGGCTCAGATCGGCGCCCTCGCCGGCGAAATCTGCTCGGGCAGCACCGTCAGCAGTCGCTTCCCACGCGCGACCGATGCCAACGATCGCGTGCTCGGCACCGAGCTATCCGGCGCCATCGCCCGCTCCCGTATTTTCGACGGCGGGCCCGAGTCCAACGACGACGTGCTTGCTGACCTCGAGTTCAACGGCGGCTCGGTCGCCGGCCAGGGCTTCGGCGCCTTCAACTCTTACGGCGTCTCGATCCGGGTCGAGGGCGGCGCCCAAGACGGCGTCGGCAAGACGATGCTGGGCGGCACGGTCGCCGTGCTCAAGGGCAAGGGGGCGAAGGGCCAGCGGCTCAACGGCTCGGTCGGCAAGTCGTTCGCCTACGGCGCCCAGCGCGGCCGCCTCTTCGTCCAGGGCTCGGCCGATTCGCGCTTCTGCATCCGCCTCTCCGGCGCTGATGTGGTGCTGGGCGGCGAGCCCGAAGAGGCGATCGACGACAGCCGCGGCTGTTTGGTCGACCGCGCCAATGCCAAGGGCTTCGCCTTCGAGTACATGACCTCGGGCCGCGCCGTTGTCCTCGGCGACCTCGGGCCCTGGGCCTGCGCCGGGATGACCGGCGGCCGCGTCTACGTCCGCCACAACGCTTTCGGCATCGATCGCCAAGCCATTGAATCTCGCCTTGGCGAGGGGGCAAAAGTCGAGCTGAAGGAGCTCGACTCAGAGGCCCAGCTCGACATCGACGACCTGCTCAGCCATTACGCAGACGAGCTGCGAGCAACGGGCCAGGACGACGAGGCCGAGCGGATGATCAGTTTGGCCGGCGACGCCTCGAGCAACTTCCTGATGATCGTCCCGCACAAGGTCCAAGCGGACCCCTCGATCTCCACGGAGTAAGCGGCAGGACAGGAGGTACCCCTCCGCCGGAACCCGCGCCGGCACTCTTGCGAGGGCGCGGACGTGTTGCGGCTCACAAGTTCCTGCGAAGGGGTACCTCCTGTCCTGCCCCGAACGGTGCGGGGGATGGGTTCCCCTCGGATGGAACTTGTGAGCCGTTAAGCGAGAGTCCCGTCGTCGGGCCGAGCGCGGGTTCCAGCTGAGGGGAACCCATCCCCCGCTGCTGACTAGCGAGTCCGAGTCAAGAGGTCCGCGATGGCGCGGACCTCTTTGAGCAGGCCGTCGAGCATCGCCTCGGTGTTCGTGTGGATGCGCCACTCGGCGTGCTGGCGGTCCTGCTCTACTTGATCGATTCGGCGCTCTAGCTTGCGTACGCGCTTGTCCATTCGCTTTTCGACCTTGGCGATCCGTTTCTTGACGTGGCTGCGCATCTCCCGGCTGGTCTCGTCGCGAATTGCGTCGAGCTCGCGCCGCAGCTCCGGGTGCTCGTGGTCGCTTGGCCCTTCGGCGAGCATCTCCTCGACCCCGGAACGGACCCGCTCGATCTCTTCGTGCAGGCGCTTACGTGCCTGTTCGGCCGCTACTGACGGATCGTGGGGCGAATCCACGGCAGCCATCCTACGGCTGCCATAGGCCGGAATTTGCGCGGTTTGCCTCAGCCTTCGAGCGCAAAGAGGCGGTAGCGGCCGATCGTCAGCTCGTCGCCGTCGGTGAGCTTGCCCCACTCGACCGTTGCACCGTTGATGAAAACACCGTTGAGGCTGCGGTCGTCGAGCACACGCAGGGACTCGCCCGG
The DNA here is from genome assembly GCA_963824215.1 of uncultured Solirubrobacterales bacterium. Classification (GTDB taxonomy): domain Bacteria; phylum Actinomycetota; class Thermoleophilia; order Solirubrobacterales; family 70-9; genus VRUE01. The sequence continues at coordinate 143,929 of CAWGOE010000004.1, forward strand.
TTCGGAGACGATCAGGGCGTGGCGGCGGGAGACGCTGGGGTCGTCGAGGCGGACGTCGGCACTGACGCTGCGGCCGATCCGGGTCCAGCCCGACTCGATCTCGAAGTCGAGTACCTCGTCACCCTCCTCAAGGCAGACGAGGTGGCGGCTGCCGGAGCTCAGGCCCCCTCGCATCTCCTCCAGCCAGCTGGTCGGCGCGACCTCGTCGGGCACGTCGAACTCAGCAGTGGTTTCGGAGTGCTCCTGCATCGATTCGAAGATCGAGTCGAGCCTGAAATGCGAGGCGCCGCAGCGGGGGCAGTCGGGAAGCCGGTCGTCCTCGTGGAGCGCCAACTGGGCTCCGCATGCGACGCAAAAGTACGTCCCAGGGCCCGGAAACGTCCCGCTGTCAGAGCTATCAGAAGCTGGGGTGGGGGTGAGGCTGGCGGTGATCTCTACTCCTTCCCGGCACCTGCCGTCATTTGATCCTAGCGCTGTGTACAAGACCTGCGCATCGGGGTTTTGCCGTAGCGATACCCAGGTTCCGGCCTCCGACAAACCCGGCCGCTCGGGCGAGGATAGAATCGCGGCCTCGCATGGGCCCGGTCAGCGCAGAGATCGAGATCGACGCCCCCAGGGAGCAGATTTTCGCGACGATCGCCGATCTTGCCCACCGTCCCTCCTTCACCGATCACTTCATCACCGACTTCCATCTGACGCGGCTCGAGTCGCGCGGGATCGGCGCTGGGGCGCGGTTCCGCGTCAACCTGCCGCTGCGATCGGTTTGGATGGATACCGTGATCGCCGAGCTCGCGGAGCCGCACAAGATCGTCGAGCATGGCCAGGGAGGACGAGCCAACCGCATTCCGACGACCCTCGTCTGGGAGCTGACCGAGGGCGCGGGCTCGTTAACCAGAGTCTGTGTCTCCCATTGGACCGAGCCATCGAACCCCTTTGATCGAGCGGTGGAGATGATCGCCGCCAACTCAATCTTTGAGCAACGCGGCTGGCGCGAGGCGCTGCGACGGCTGCGTGAGCGACTCGAGGGCGAGAAGGCGGCAGCGGCCCCGCTCGCCGTGGCGGGCGGCAACGCCCATGCGACTGGCATACCTTGAGGCGGGCTGCCGAGCGCCTTTATAGACTCTCGCCGCCGATGGCCGCCGCACGCAGAATCACCCTACCGTTGCTTGCCGCGCTTGCGCTTGCCTTCGCGCTTGCCGCCTGCGGCTCGGAGAGCCACTCCAAGGACGTGGTCGAGGGCCAGCCGGTGACGCTCGGCGAGCTCAAATACAACGTCATCTTCTCCCGTTTCCTCAACCCGAGCGACAACGAGGACTCTGCCTATCTGATTGGCCAGGACCCCGCCCCTCCTGGCTCGGCCTACTTCGGCGTCTTCCTCGAAGTCCAGAACGAGAGCGAAGAGCCACAGACGCTGGCCGATTCGTTCACGATCACCGACGCCGACCACGAGACCTTCGAGGCTCTGGAGAGCGAGAGCCTCTACGCGCTGCCCTTCGGCGGCGAAGTCGAATCCCAGGAACAGATCCCGATTCTCGACTCGACCCCGCAGAAGGGCCCGATCGAAGGCTCGCTGGTCCTCTTCGAGCTGCCTGCCTCTGCATCTGAGAACCGCCCGCTGGTGATGTCGATCCCGGGTCCCGAAGGCCCGGCGACGGTCACGCTCGACCTCTAGGCGCCGGTCCGCTCAGAGTCCGGCCGAGAGGACCTGGCCGGCAATTGGCGCGGCCACTTCGCCGCCGGCGGCTTCCGCTTCAATCAGCAGCACGCCGACCGCGAGCCGCGGCTTTTCCGCTGGGGAGAAGGCGATGAACCAGGCGTCCTTGATCTGCTCCGGTTCCTCTTCGTGCTCGGTGCCCGGCTTGGGCCCGAGCTCGGCCGTGCCGGTCTTGCCGGCGACCTGAGCCTCGGGGATCGCGGCGGCGAAGCCGGTGCCCCCGGCGACGACGCCGATCATCAGCTCGGTCAGTTCGTCCGCCAGCCCCTCGGACATCACGCGGACCGGCTCCGCCTCGGGCCGCAGCTTGCGGTTGGCGACCACCGAGGTTGGTTCGCGGACGCCGCCGTTGGCGATCGTCTGCGCCACGGTTGCCATCTGCAGCGGGGTCGCGAGCACCTCACCCTGCCCGATCGCGGTCACGCCGAGGTCGATTTCTTCGCCGATCTCAGTCGGGATGGTCGACTCGGGCGGGTCGACCGCGGCGACGATCTCCTCTGCGTAGAGCGTGGGCGGGGAGTTGAAGCCGAAGCGTTCGGCGGTCTCGACCAAGTCGTCGTTGCCGATCTTGGGGCCGAGCGGCGCGAAGTCGGCATTGCAGGACTCGGCGAAGGCTTCGCGGAAGGTGCCGCCGCAAAACTCGCCGTTGGCGTTGCTGATGAAGCGCCCGCCGACGTTGACCCCGTCGACGATTTCGAATTCGGTCTCGAGCGTGACAACGCCCTTCTCCAGCGCCGCCGCCGTCGTGATCGCCTTGAAGGTCGAGCCGGGTGGCTGTGGCGCCGAGAAGGCCTGTCCGGCGAGCGCGCGGACGTCGCCGCTGCGGGTATCGAGCACCGCGACCCCGCCCACGCGCCCGGCGAGGGCCGCAACTGCTTCCTCCTGCAGGTCGGGGTCGATGTTCGTCTTCACCGGCGCCCCGGGTTGGGGCTCGGCCTGGGAGAGGATCCGGGCCGAGCCGGCTTCGTTGACCGCAAGCAGCGATCCGCCTGGCCGCCCCGCGAGTCGCCTGTTGAACGCTTGCTCGAGCCCGCTGATGCCGACCGGTGCTTGCGGCGGAAACCCCTGGCGGGCGAGGGCGGCGAAGTCTTCTTCGTCAGGCGCTCCCACTTCGCCGGTGACGTCGATCGCCGCGCTGCCAAGCGGATGTTCGCGTTCTTCGGCGGGACCCTCCGCAAGTGGCGTCCCGTCGCGGGCGAGGATCTGCGCCCGCGGCGCGAGGTCGATCCGGTTCTCGAGATGCTCCCCGCTCGCCAAGCCCGGAAAGACGAGGCTGGGGTTCCAGGCGACGCCGCCATCTGCGTAGGGGACGAGGAGCTCGGTCTCGACGGCGCCGAAGGCGACGGTTCCTGCCTCGACCGGCACCAGCACCGCGGTGGCGCCGCTTGCGGAGCTGGGATCGCCCGGCGAATCGAAAGCAAGGCTGCGCAGCGTCGCCACCTCGGCCGCTTCGCGGTAGGCCTGGGCAAACTCGGTCGCACCGATCGCGCGGCGGGAGGCATCGTTCAGCTCGCGATACATCGCGGTGAAGTCTTTCTTGACCCACCCTTCGGTGAAGCGCTCGGCAGTCTCCTTCTCCGGTGACTCCGGCTTGCCCGCAGCGGCGCCAAGCGCGAACGCGATTACGGCGACGATGATGAGCGGCACAGCGCGAGTGACTATGCGACGACGACGCTCTACCTCAGCAGGCAGGGGTTTCACTGTCGGAAATCTAGTGTCGAGGGAGGTCGGGCTCAACGTTCTTGATTAGAGAGCCCTCATCCCGTGCAAGGGCCCGTGTCCACCTCCGTCGCTGCCGCTTCGACGAGTGCCTCCTCGACTATCTCGTTTGGGATCGCGAAGCCGCCGAGTGGGCCGGAGGTGGTGGCGGCGAAGACGGTGGCCATCACCTTGCCGTTCGGGTCGACCAAGGGACCGCCCGAGTTGCCACTACGGACGTGGCCACGCAGCGAGGCGATCTGGCGCTGGATCGGGCCGTTGCCGTATGCGTCCTCGCTGATCGCCGTGTTGATGTCGCCCATACGGGCAGCCGAGACGGCGTAGGGGCCGTTTTCGGGGTAGCCGAGGACGGCACCGGAGGTCCCCCGTTGGGGATCGGGCGCGATCGATAGGGGCGGAATCGATGCCCCGATTTGCAGCACGGCAAGGTCGTTGGCGGGGTCGTAGCGAACCGGCACTGCCTCAAGGGAGGCGCCATCGATCGTGTTGACCGTGGTGTCGTCCTCGCCGGCGATGACATGGGCGTTGGTGACGACCAGGCCCGGCGCGGCGACCCAGCCCGAACCCTCGACGCCGAGCCCGCAGGCAGTACCCAGCACGCGGACCACTGAGCGGCTCGCGCGGCGCACGTCCGGATCGGAGGCGACCCCCGAGTCCGGCGGGGCGACAGGGGCGGTCGGACCGGTGATCGAGGGGGCAGGATCGATCCTGTTCAGCGCATTCAAGACCGGCCCCGAGGGCGGCAGCACGTCGTTCAGCTGGCGCAGGATCAAGGAGCGCTGCACGTCGCCGCGCAGCTGCGCGGTGCCGGGGGCGTGCAAGGCGACGGCGCCGAAGACCCAGACCAGTCCGAGGGCGACCGCGGCAATCAGCGCCGCGCCGCCGGCCCCGTCGGCGAGATGCAGCGCGCCTCCGCGGACCAGGCGCTCGCGCAGGCCCAGTGCCAGGCTCTCCAGCGTCAAGGCGACCAGGGCGCCGACCAACAGCGCCCCCAGCGCCGCGAACAGGGGCGCGTAGGGGGAGCTCGCGCCTTCGCTCAGCAGCAGCGGCGCGATCCTGGAGCCGGCCACCGCTCCCGCGGCGAACCCGCAGAGGGTGAGCATGCCGACGATCAAACCCTGCCTGTAGCCCCACATCGCGAAGGCGATGGTGAAGGCGACGATCGCCCAGTCGAGAACGGTCATTGGAGAATCCAAGCAGGCCAGCCTCCCGGGCCCGTTACTTACGTTCAGTAAGCTGCAATGCAGTGGAGGCCGTATCCGCCCAGGCTCAGCACTCCGGCGTCTGCCCACATTTCCACGCTGCGATCGAGTTGATCGGCAAACGCTGGACGGGGGCGATCGTTTTTGCCCTGACCGAGGGCCCGCTGCGCTTCGGCGAGCTGGCAAAGGCGGTCCCCGGGCTCTCCGACCGCCTGCTCTCACAGCGCCTACGTGAGCTCGAGCAGGAGGGGCTGGTCGAGCGCGAGGTCGAAGCCGGCTCGCCGGTCCGCGTCACCTACTCGCTGACCGAGGCCGGGGTGGAGCTGGGGCCAGCGATTGCCGAGCTGAAGGAGTGGGCTCGCCGCTGGCGCTCGGGATAGCCTCAACCGGGTGGAAGAGCTACCCGGGCCGTTCCCAGTCGGGCGCTATGCCCGCAAGCTGCAGGAGGAGCTGCGTCGACGGGCGCGGGTGCGACTGGTCGGCGAGGTGACCGGCATTTCGCGCAGCAAGGTCCAGGCCTACTTCGAGCTGCGTGATCCGGAGGGCGCTGTGCCCTGCGCGATCTGGCTCGACGACCTGGAGAAGGCCGGCCTGCCCGAGGCCGGCCTGCGCGACGGCGCCGAAGTCGTGATCGGCGGCGGCCCCGACTACTACCCTGGCGGCGGCCAAGCCTCACCCAGCTTCGCCTTCCGCGCCACCCACGTGCGCCTTGCCGGCGAGGGCGACCTGCTCGCCCGGCTCGAGGCGTTGCGCAAACAGCTGCGCACCGAGGGTCTCTTCGAGCTGCAGAAGCAGCTCGCCCGGCCGCGGTTGCCGAAGGCAATTGGCGTGGTGACGGCGGAGAGCGGCGCCGCGCGACGCGATCTGTTGGCTGGGCTGCGACGGCGAGGCTGGGCCGGGACGGTCGTTTGGGCGTTCGCGCCGGTGCAGGACCGCCGCGCAGCGCCGGCGATCACCGCGGCGATCCAGGAGCTCGCGGCGACCCCATCCGTTGAGGCGATCGTCGTCGCCCGCGGCGGTGGCAGCCTCGCCGACCTCTGGGCCTTCTGCGACGAGACCCTCTGCCGCACCGTTGCGCTGCTGCGCGTTCCGGTTGTCAGCGCCGTCGGCCATGAGCGCGACTCGACCCTGATCGACGACGTCGCCGCGGTCGCCTGCTCGACCCCGACCCATGCTGCCGAGGCGGTCGTACCGCTCGATTGCAACGCCGCCCGCGCCGGCCTCACTCGCAGTGCCAGCGCCCTGCGACGTGCCGGCGAGCGCGCGGTCGGGGCTCGCAACCGCCACCTCGTGGCGCTCGCTCGCGGGCCAGCGCGGGCGTTGCGGCGGGAGCGAATCGCACTCAACCAGAAGACCCGGGAGATCCGCGCTTCTTCTGAACGCGGGCTGGCCGAGCGCCGCGCCTTCCAGCGCCGCCTCACTCTCGTCGTCCTTGCCCGCGCCGCCCGCCGCGCGGCGGGGGCCGAAGCTGCCAGCAGGCGCGAGGCGCTGCGCCGGGCCGAGGTGGCGTTTCGCGCCCACGAACCCGAGCGCACCCTGGAACGTGGCTACGCCCTCGCCGAGGACGGTGAGGGGGAGGCGGTGACCAGCGCTGCCGGCGCGCTCGCCGCGGGGCGCGTCAAACTGCGCTTTGCCGACGGCCGTGTCGGCGCCCAGATCGACGAGCATGGAGAGAGCGATGAGCGAGACCCCTGAGTCCTACGAGGCCGCCGTGGAGCGGCTCGAGCAGATCATCGATCGGCTCGACTCCGGCCAGGCCGGCTTGCGCGAAACGCTCGAGCTGTGCCGCGAGGGCCGCGAGCTTGTCACCTACTGCTCGGGCGAGCTCGATGCGGTCAGCGAGGGACTCGAGGAGCTGCGTCTCGACGAGCTGGCGGCAAAACTGGAGACGACCCCGAGCGAGAGCTAGCGAAAGGACCTGCCTTGAACGCAACGATGCCCCTGATTACCGGTACCGACTTCATCACCGTCGCCACCCAGGACTTCGATCGAGCGATCGAGTTCTACGGCGGCGTGCTCGGCCTGCCCGAGTCGAAGCGCTGGGGCAACATGCCGGGTGTTGAGTTCGAGACCGGCAACCTGACGATCGCGATCATGCAGTCGGATGCGTTCGGGCTCGAGTTCCGCGCTCACAACCACCCGATCGAGTTCCGTGTCGACGACGTGCCAGCCGCCCGCGCCGAGCTCGAATCGCGCGGCGTCGCCTTCGAGGCCGACACGCTCGACTCCGGTGTCTGCCACCAGGCTTTCTTCGCCGATCCCGACGGCAACGCCCTGGCGATCCACCATCGCTACGCGCCGCCCGGGGCCCCTGAGCCTTCATAGGGGGATCGCGGTGGGCGAGTTCCAGCCCGAGGTACGACGGGCGACGCCACGCGACGCCGCGACCGTGGCGCGCCTCCTGCACGACTTCAACACTGAGTTCGACGAACCGACGCCGACCGTAGAGACTCTGACCGAGCGGGTCCGGGAGCTGATCGCCGGCGGCGTAATCGTCGTCTTGCTCTCTGGCGATGGCCCCGATGGCCTTGCCCAGTTTCGCTTCCTGCGCTCGGTCTGGAGCGAGGGCCTCGACCTCTACCTGGAGGAGCTCTACGTCATCCCAGCTCGACGGGGCGAGGGAATCGGCCGTGCCCTGCTCGAGGCGACGATGGCGGCCGGCCGCGAGGCCGGCGCCACCCGCATCGACCTCAACACGGGCGAAACCGACACAGCGGCACGGGCGCTATATGAGAGCACCGGCTTCACCAACCGCGAAGGCGGGGAGGACGGTCCGGCGATGCTCTACTACGAGCGCGACCTCTGAGGCTGCCTGACCGGCGCATCTCAGCGTCCTCAGTCGGTCGGCTGCGGGTCACGCACTGGAGTGCGCTCCCCTTGCCGGCCTCCCTGCGTCCTTGATCTGCTTGGTCAGGCAGCCTCAGGACCAGAGCAAAGGCGGCCAAGGGCCGGGCATCCGCGGCATAGGTCCCAAGTGCGCTCATCCGGCGACGCCACAGGGAACTCGCCGGCGGCGATGCGTCTGATCGTCTTCTCGAGCTCGGCCCGTCCGTGCACCATCGCCTCGCCGTCGAGCAGCTCGACCACAGGCTCCTCGGGCCGTTCGAGGAAGACGTAGGCGACCTCGACCGCGGCTGCGTCGCGCGCCTCGGCAACTGCCAGCGCGTAGACCGCCCGCTGCGTTGCGTACTTGGCGGCGCGTTGGGCTGGCGTCACGCCGTCCAGGCGGTCGGTCTTGTAATCGACGACGAGCGGTGGCGCCCCTTCACGCTCGACCAGTAGATCGATCGAGCCGCGCAGGGTCGTGCCGGAGACGCCGAGAAGCAGCGGCACCTCGGCGCGGGCGGATGCGTTGCCGGCGAGGATTTGCTCACGCAGCATCGTTGAGCCGAGCCAGGCGCGGATCGACGCTTGCAGCCCTGCCTCGACTTTGCCGCCCGGGTCCAGGCCTGCGGCGGCCGCATGGCTCCGGACTAAATCCGCCGCTGGCTCGCGCCAATCGTTGGCCTGGCTCCACTCGAGCAGCGAGTGGACGGTGGCGCCGCGGGCCGCTGCCTCGTCTCGGGAACCAGCGCGAACGCGCTCGCCCAAATCGAGGACTCGCTCCATCTGGAAGCGGTAGGCGCATTCGTCATAGGCGGCGAGCGCGGTGTAGGAGAGCGGGCGGTTGGGAACCGTCGGTGGGCGGCCCTCCAGCAGCGGCGCCTGTCCCGTGCTTGGCTCTGTAGTGGTGTCGGGATCGCGCCGTGTCCTGGTCAACTCGACGGCGCGCTGCGGCGACGGGGTGTTGAGCCGCACGTCGATCAGCGAGGGCGAGAAACTCGACTCCAGTCCCTCGCGCGGCTGCGGCGCCGGGATCACGATCACCGAATCTTGCTCGCGGTCAACCTCAAACCCGTCGAGGATGCGCTCGATCACCGGCGTGCCGGGCTGCGTGCCGCGGCCCGGTTTCGACATCGCCACGCCGCTGAGGATCAGCCGTTCGCGCGCCCGCGTTGCGGCGACGTGGAAGAGGCGCAGCTCCTCAGCCGCTTCACGCTGCTGGGCCTCGGCGCAGAGCGCCTCGTGGGCGTAGAGGTTGATCGAGGCGGCGCCGAGGCGGCGCAGCTGCATTCCCACCCGCGGCTCCTCGCTCTCGTGGCCGAGCATCAGCGGCGGCAGGCGCGAGCCGGCCAGCAGGCGCCGCGAAAGGCAGGGGACGGCGACGACGCCGAACTCGAGACCCTTGGCGCTGTGCACGGTCATGACCCGCACCCCGTCGTGGCCCTCGATCGCGCTCGCCGCTTCCGCCTCGGCGTCGGCCTCGGCCCGTGAGGCGAGGAAATCGAGCAAGCCGCGCAGATCGCGTCCCTCGCGCACCTCGAACTCCCCCGCCAGTCGCATCAGCTTGCGCACGTTGGCGAAACGCGCCTCTCCCGACGGGCGCATCAGCACCGCCAGGTCGTAGCCGGTCTCGGCGATCGCCGCCTCGATCAGGCCGGGGAGGGTGAGGCGCCCGGCGCGCTCACGCAGGCTGACAAGCGTCTGCGCGAAATCCCGCAGGAGGCCCATCTCCGGCTCGGAGATCTCCGCCAGGCGCTCGGGGGCGTCGAGCTCGGCCTCGCCCAAGCCCGCCGCCACCTCCAGCGCCGGCCAAACATGGCGCCGCCGTCCCGCCGCGGCGCGCAGCAGCCAGAGCGTGTCGGGCGCCACGGCGCAGGCGGGGGAAGCAAGAGCACCGAAGAGCGCTTGGTCGTCGAGTGGGTTGGCGATCGTCGCCAGTAGGGCGCAGACGTCGGCGACCTGTTGCTGGGACCAGTAACCACGGCCACCGATCGTGTACGGGCGTAGGCCGGCGCGCTCCAGTGAATCCTCGTAGGCGTCGAGGTGGGTGAAGGCACGCAGCAGGACGACCATCTCGCCGCGCTCGACTCCGCCCTCGGCCAGCTCGCGCAGCCGCTCGGCAATGAAGCGCGCCTCGGCCAGGTGGCTCGGCGGCGTATCGGCGTCGGTTGCCGGCGCCAGGTCGATTCCCTCGCTGTCCCAGCCGTCGCGGGCGGTGAGCAGCAGCTCGACCGCTGGGCCCTCGCCCGGCGGCTTGGGCAGCTGCGGCGGCGCGCCGACGCGCAGTGGATGAAAGGCATCGCCGAGCAGCCGCTCGCCGATCGCGTTGACGGCGCCGATCACCTCCGGGCGTGAGCGGAAGTTGCCGCTCAACTCCATCGCCATGGCCTCGGGGCTCTCTTCCACGGCGCGCCGCTGCTCGCGGAACACGTCGAGGTCGGCGTGGCGGAAGCCGTAGATCGACTGCAGCTCATCGCCGACGACCATCAGCTCGGCGCGCGGCCCGCGCAGCGCCTCGATCAGCCGCAGCTGCAGGCGGTTCGTGTCCTGGAACTCGTCGACGAGCAGGTGGCTGAAGCGCGCCCTGTAGGCGTTGCCGATCTCCTCGCGTTCGAGCAGGCGCACGGCGCGCAACTGGAGGTCCTCGAAGTCGAGCCCGCCGCGCCGCTCCTTGATCGCCTCGAAACGGCGCCCGAAGAGCGTCAGCAACTCGGCGATGTGGCGGTAGGCCTCGCCTGCCTCGCCGGCCGCGGCGGTCTGGGAGACGGCTGCGTCGACGGCCTCCCGGTAGGCGCTCATCGATTTCGCCTTGCTGTCGGTCCGCAGCGCGACGAGCTGGTCGAGGTCGGGCGGCCCGGTGCTGGCTTCGAGCACCGCCAGTGCCCGCTCGATCAGCTCGCGATTGGAGTTGGTCGGTTTCAGCTCCTCCAGGGTCTCTGCTGCGACGGCCGCGGCGTGCCGAATGCCCGCCTGCGGATCCGGCTGCGGCGGCTCGGGCAGGCGAGGCGCCGCGACCCCGCGACTGCGCAGCTCGGCGTGGACGCCGCTGACGATCGACCGCAGTCCGTCGATCTCGAACGCGGCGACGGTCTGCTCCCGCGCCACCTCGCCCTCGGCGAGAAACTCGCCCAGGGCCTCGTCGAAGGCCTCGCGCGCGGTTCGTTCGGTCTCGGGCCCGTCGAGGACGCGGAAGCGGGGATCGATTCCGGCTGCCACCGGGTGCCCGGCGAGGAGCCGGTTGCAAAAGCCGTGGATCGTCGTCACCCAAGCCCCGCCGATTGCGCTCAGCAGCTCGGCAGCCCGCTCGGATCCCGCGGCGGCGCGGAGCTCCAGCGCGGCGCGGATCCGCTGCCGTAGCTCGGTCGCGGCCTTGTCGGTGAAGGTGAAGGCGAGCACGGCGTCGGGAGAGATGCCGAGGTCGCAGACGAGACGGCAGTAGCGGTCGACCATGACGCCGGTCTTGCCGGTTCCGGCGCCGGCCTCGACCAGGACGTCGTGGCCGCGGGCCTCGATCGCGGCGGCCTGCTCGGGGGTCGGGGCGGGGGCGCTCACCGCTCCTCCCACTCGCCGTTCTCAGCCTCGATCGGCGCCCGGTCGCGCCGGCAGATCGGCGCGAAGTCGCAGAACGCCGGGCAGACGTCGTGGCCGCGCAGCCCCTCGCGCGGTCCCGGATCGCGGCGGATCTCACCCCGCCGCATGCGGCCGACAATCTCGCCGGCGCGTCGGCGCGCGTCGGCCAGCATCTGCTCGAACTCGGCGTGGTCGACCACGTCCTTCTCGTAGAGGCGGTAGGAGGCGAGCCCGGCGGCGGCGTCCTCGCGGACGGCGCCGCGCGGGCGGCGGGAGGAGGTGCCGCGCAGCGGGTGGTAGAGACCGCCGACAGCGTCCGCGCCCCAGTGCTCGGCCACGGCGATCAGGTAGAGCTGCAGCTGCAGCTTCGCCTGCTCCTCGAACTTCTCGCGCGGGGTGACCGTGCGGGAGAGCTTGTAGTCGAGGACGAGTGCCCGGCCGGCGGCGTCGCGGTCGACCCGGTCGATCGCCCCGTGCAGTCCCCAGCCGTCGATCTCGAGCACGGGGCGCTCGGTGTTCTCGTCCTCGCCGAAGCCCGCCTCCAGCAGCCAGGGCTCGAACCCACCCGTTTCGCGCTCTGCCTCCTCGGCGAGAAAGCGCGCGAGCAGTCCTTCGACCCGCCGCGCAATCGCCCGCTCGGTGGGGTGGACGCCAAGTCCACGCTCGCCGGTCACCTCGGCGAGCAGCTCGCGCGCCCGTCCGATCCAGGCGCCAAGCGAGCTCGGGCGGGGGAGGGGGTCGCCGCCGGGGCGCTCGCGAAAGAGGCGATCCAGGATTGCGTGCATCAGCCCGCCCTGCACGAGCGGGTCGGGTGCCGGGTCGAGCGGCTGGGGGTCGAGCTCGTGCGAGACGAACCAGCGGTAGGAGCAGACGTCGAAGCCCTCCAGAGTCGTGCCGCCGTAGGCCGGGACGGCGGCGAGGGAGGCGAGCACGGCTGGATTGGAGAGCGGCCCGGGGGCACGGCTGGCGGCCTCGGCCCTTCGCGCTCTGGCCAGGTCGGCCTCTGAGGGAGCCAGGTGTCGCGGTAGGCGCACATCGGTGAGGCTGCGGACAATGGTCAGTTCCGCCTCGACCGGATCTGCCGTCGCATCCGGCGCCGGCGCGAGCAGTCGGCGCACCTGATCGAGGAAAGGCGAGCGCGGCTGCGCGACCCCGTTCTCGTCGCTGTCGCGGTAGGAGAGGAAGAGGCGCTTGCTGGGTAGCGCCAGGCAGGAGTGGAAGAGGTAGCGCTCCTCGGCATCGGGGTCGCGGCGCGGCGCCAGGCCGAGCTCGAGCCGCTGCGCTTCGGAGAGGAACGGGTCCGCTGCGCTGTCGCGGCGCGGGAACTCGCCGTCTTGGAGCGAAGCGACGAAGGCATACTCGAAGCGCGAGGCGCGCAGGCGGTAGGGACTGGCGATCCGCACTCTTCCCTCGACCGGCCCGCTCCAGGCGCGGAAGCGGAGCTCGCGCAAGGTCGCCGCCAGGTTCTCGGACCGTGGCGCCAGCTCGGGCAGCTCAGCCAGGTCGCCGAGCGCGGTGGAGATCTCCGCCGCGGCGCGCAGCTCCAAGCCGTCCCCTCGGCCCGGCGTTGGCCCGTCCTCGCCGGCGCGGATGGGGCGCGAAGCCATCGTCCCCGCGAGACGGGCGATCGTGGCCGCAAGCTCGCTCGCGCTCGCGCTCTGTCTCAGCTGCTCTAGGTCGCCGGGCAGCTGCTCGTAGCGCTCCTCCCACAGGCTCAGCGCAGCGGCGGCGCTTTGCAGCCGGCGGCGGCGAATGGCGCGCTCGAACCAGTCGACTCGCGCCGCGGGGATCCCCGATGGCCCGCGCAGGAATCGCAGCAGATCGGCTGCTCGACCGGTACCGAGCTCAGCCTCCAACAGCGCGATCAGCGCTCCGCCGACGGAAGTCCCGGCGACCGGGATCTCCGCCTCCAGCGCAACGCCGACGCCGTAGGACTCGAGTACCGCTGCCAGCAGCGGCCCCCGCCGCGCTGGGTCTCGCACCACGATCGCGATTCCGGCTGGGTCGGCGCCGCTCGCGATCAACTTCGCAATCTCGGCGCCGATCGCCTCCGCCTCGCTGCGCTCGCCGGCGGAGCGCAGCAGCACAAGGGCGTCGCTCGGCTGCCGCCGCGCCGGTTCGGCGCTGCCAAGCTCACGCTGCAGGTGGACCAAGAGGGGATCGATGCCGAAGGGTTCGCGCTCTTCGGGGCCGCTCAGTGCCTCGTCGGTCGTCGCGATCGTGCTCAGCTCCCGCATCAGTGAGGTGCGGGCGGCGAGCGCCGCGTCACCCTCCTCGTAAGCGAGGGCGACGGTCACGTCGGTGATCTCGCTCAGCGCCTCGAGCAGCCGACTCTGATTTGGAGTTAGATCGCCCGGCTCGTAGAAGAGGACCGGCCGCCCTCCCCAGGCCGCCTGTGGCGCCGCTCGCAGCGACTCGATCGCCGCCCGCGCGACCCCGTGCACGTCGAGCAGGCCGAGCCGGTCCCGGACTTCGGCATAAGCGCCGAACAGCTCGGTCAGGTCACCGAGGTAGGCGGAGGACTCGAGCGTCTGTGCCCCCGACCCGAGCGAGTCTGGCTCGAGCCCGGCGCTCTGCAACTCGTCGAGCAGGCGCTCGAAGGAGAGCGCAAAGCCCGAGCGCCCGGCGGCGCGCCGTAGCGGTCCCAGCCTCTCGTGGCGGGCCGCGATCCCCACAGAGATCGCCGCCTGACGCTGGGCGGGGGCCAGCTCGTCGCCAAGTGGGGCGCCGGTGCAGCGCGCCACCTCACGGAAGAGGTCGGCGAAGGTCATCACCGAGCCGCCGAGCGCGGCGCCCGTCTCGCAGAGGCTGCGCTCGAAGCGGAAGACGTCGTCGAGCGTCGGCAGGACCAGGATCGGGTTGCGGTCGAGCGCCTCGCGGAAGAGGGCCTGGATCCGGCCGGCGCGGCCGGAGTTGGGGGGTCCATGGATCAGCGTCAGTGGCATAGCGGCAAGCGACCCAGCATAGGTCCGGCGGCGGCGTGCACAGCGATGCCGCAGAGCCGCGGCGTGAAGCCGCAATTGGCGCATTTCCCGCCCCGCTTTGCCGTCTTCCGCCCTCTCTAGATTGGGCGCAGCAGATGTCCCTTTGCTTCGTAGACCCAGCAGATGCGATCCGCGCGATCTCCGACTCGATCGGCCGCGAGGCCCGTCGGCAGCTTCTCGGCGAGGCCGTTCGCGCCTGGGTCGACGAGATCCCCGACGACGAGCTCGAGGTCCACTACGCCAAAGCCCTCTCCGAGCTCGACGAGCACGACCTCTCGATGCTCGCCGCCTGGCACGGCTCGCTCGAGCTCGGCCAGCCTGTTCCCAACCGCGACTTCCTCATGGGCGCCTTCGGCTCCCTCGGCGAGAACCGCCGCGAGGCGCTGAAGCTGGCAGCCGGCTTCCGCGGTGAGGAGGCCGTCGACTCCGGCGTCACCGAAGACGACGCCCTCGAGCTGGTCCTAGGCCTGCTCTCCCAGCCGCGCCAGATGGAGCTGGCCGTAGAGGCCGTAGAGCTCTACGTCTGGGACCGGGCTGGCTCGGACAACTAGCCGGGACTCAGTTCAAGTAAGCCCGGTTCTCGTTTTCAAGTATTAGCGGGGGTTTTGCGGGAGCGATCTTTGAGCCGCCGCCTCGAAGGCAGTTAGCGGGAGCCGCAAGGCCAAGAATTTTCCCCGCTAGCTTCGACCAGGGTGATTCTCGCACAGCGGAAGCTCCGACCTGAGAGCCGGAGCTGATTTCGAGCAGGGCGGTTTACCGAGACCTGCGTGCTTATTCAGAGGGAGGCGGTAGGGCTAGGCCGCGACCGCTAAGCCGGGTGGGGCATTCGCTCGTTTGCGCTGCTCCATCGCCAGCGCGTGCATCGAGCAGAAGACCATCAGGAAATCCAGTTGTGCTTGCTCGCGTCGGCGATACCAAGACTTGCCTTTGAGCAGGCCGAAGCGCGTAACCAGGTGGCCGTGAAAACCCTCGCCGTGGCCGAAGCGATTACGCCCAAACTTGGCCGCGATAGGCGAGTTGAAAGTCAAGGGATTGCCGAACAGCCAATCAGCCTTGTCCTCCTCGCCGGGCAGGCAACGAACGAAGCGTTTGGGACTCTCGGTGAGTCGCCACTTGCCGCTCGTGACGGTGATCGAGCCGCACGATTTGCACTCGCCCTCGACTCTGACGACCGCGCGGCCATTCTTGTTGCGGCTAATCCGAGGGATGGTCTTGCCCTGGCCGCAAACACAGAACAGCTCGCGATGTCCGTTCGCCCGCCAGTCTGGATAACCCTGGATTTGGATTGCCTCGCTGTTCTTCTTCTCCGCGTTCTTCTTGCTCACCTCGCGGTCAGCGTGGGAAACCGGATGAACGCTCTCGACAATCCCGGCCTCGCGAAGCGCCGCTCGAAGCTCGCCCTTCGTGTAGGCGGCATCGCCGGTCAGCACCGCCAATCCATCCCCCAAGTGCGGAGCCACGTTCTCGCGCCACTCCTCGCGCAACATCGCCAACGCGGTATCGCCCTCGCCATGGCCTTTGGTTGCCAACGGAGTCAGGCGACAAGCCAACGGCAGGCCGGTCGAAGTCGTCACCGCGACCATGTTGAAGCCGTGGCCGTCCTTGCCGTGATTACTCTCGGTTCGCGCCATGAAGCCGCCGCCCTCAAGCGTCGGCGGTTTGATTTCGCCCGTCTTCCGGTTCAAACGCTCGAAGCTCGTGTAGTGGCTGCGGATCACCGAGCCGTCGATGTTCAGCGTTCGCGCCTCCTCACGGAAATCCGCATCCTCTAGATGCTCGGCAACCAAGCGTTGAAACAACTCCTCGTAAGCCTCGATATGTCGGGACAGCTCCCAGCGTTGGAGGTGCCGCCAGATAGTCGCCTCGCTTGGTACGCCATCCATTGACTTGACCAAGGTGACGCCGCGACCGTAGCGCTTGCGGGGCTTGTCGAAGCCCAACAGCACTCGGGTTGGCTCTTGGCGATCTGAGGCCAGCAGCGTGCGAGCTTCGCCATAAGTGCTGACTCCGGCGAGCTTCTGAAAGAGGACAGCGCTCTCAAGCTCGGCGCTCGAATACGAGGGAGCAGGACCTTTCCTAGAACGCTCCGCGTCCAACTGCGCCAGCGCCGGGAGCATCACGGCCTGCCAAGCCTGCGAGTCCAAGACCACTCGGGTCTTCTCGCCCAAGCCGACGCCCCGCCACTCCCCACGGCAATTCGCATACGGAGTCTCGACCCCGATAGGAGGAGCCGGAAGCACTTTGCTCCGAGGCCGTCGCTTGCCCGTGCCTTTAGCCATAGGAAAAACATGCGGTCTCTCACCGGCCTTCCTCGCCGGATCACTATATGTAGATCCGCTAGTCTGCTCAGGCATGGGAAACCCCGATCTGCGCCCAAAAGACACGAACGAGCGCAAAGCGGCAGCACTGCGCGCGAAGCTGCCTGACCACGAGGAAACGGCTCGCCTGGCTCGACAAGCTCAGGTCTTGGGCGACCCGACCCGCTTGAGCATCTTGCTCTTGCTCCGAGAAGCTGGTTCCTCGCTTGAAGCCGGAGAGCTGTGCGTCAGCGACCTGTGCTTGATCATCGAACGCGAGCAGGGCGGAGTCAGTCGCCATTTGAAAATCGCCTTGGACGCTGGCCTGGTCACTCGGCATCGCCTCGACCTCTGGGCGATGTACGCCCTGACCGAGCGAGCCAAAGAACTCCTGGCAGCGCTGCTCGGCTCCGAGAAGTAGCCGACCTGAACAGTGGCCGGTCACTCGCCTGCCTCCTCTCCGAGGAAGTGCGCCAGCGTGTCTCGCCAGAGGGAGTGGCGGCGGCGATAAGAATTGATGCTCGGCAGGCACTTGTGATGGTCGCCTTGAGCGCGTGCCAATTCCAGCTCGCGCTGACGCCAGGCTTTGAACTCCCTGACCTCTGGCGGCTTGCCGAGATCGTCAGCGCAACGCCGGAGCGTGTCGCGCAATTCCTGCTCTGAGTAGCGCCACGTCCGACCAAGGCGGCGGCTGGCAAAGCGCGCCTCGATCCGCCGCGCCTGGCTCGGCTGCTCCGGTGAGTCAGAAAGCAATAGCGCCTCCTTGGCTAGCCGCCAAGTTCCGAAATAACGCATCACCTGGGAGAGCGGTTCGACGCTGGCCTTGCCATCGCGGATCTCCTGCTGGATGGCCGCTCGGTAGTCGTCAGCGGTTAGCTGCGCTGGCTCCTTCCCGGCCAACTCGCCGACCCGATGCATAGACGCCAATAGCCGCTCGGACTCGCTCAAGTCGTCAGCCTCGCCTCGAAGCCGAAGCTCGGTTAGACGCCGCAAGACCTCCATCTGCTCCCAAGCGGTCAAGGCTTCAAAGCCGATGACCATCAAGCCAACAGCAGTCGTCGGCAGTTCCAGATTGGGATCGGGTTTACTCATAGGCGAAATAGACTATAAGTAAAGCAGCGGCGGAATGTCAAGGCAGCACGTCTGCGGATGTGGGAGGCTTTTCCGATGTTCGGGGCAGGCGTAATCGTCGGAGTCGTCGGGGCGGTGATTCTCGGTCGTGGAATGTGGCTCGTCGTAATGGCACGAACGGAACGGCTAGTTCCCGCCGAGAAGCAGCGAGCAGAACGTGTTGCCATACAGGTGGCACCAATTGGCGTTCTCATCTGTGCCATCGCGGCGGTACTGCTGCTGTTGGGAAGCAGCTAGTAGCTATCGCGCTCCATGCCGTTCCGTCGCATCCGCGCTTGTGCTCTTGCTCCGACCGCATCCCAGATCGTCCCCGGCGCAGAGCGCTTCCAGTCTCTATCAAGAGCAATGATCGCGTTGCCCCACGAACCGGGGATGTAGTTCGCGTAGCCGTAGCGAAGAATGAAAATCGCGGTCTTTTGTCTCCAGCTAAGAGATGGTTGAACGGTCTGCGCCTCCATGCGGCGAGTTTCAGCCGAGCACGCCCCTATCGTGAGACTTCCGTTTATGCCGAGATCGCGAGAGCCAAAAAGACGCCAGGCTGCCAAAGCCAAGCCCTCGCATAAGGCGCTGGGGCGAGCGGTTGCCTTTACCCGCGAAGAACTTGGCTTGACGCAGGCTGAAGTCGCCAAGAAAACCGGCCTGCACGCCACCTACATCAGCGGGATCGAGAACGGCTCCCGCAACCCAACTTGGACTGTTCTCAGTCAGATCAGTAGGGCGCTCGGCTTGTCGATCTCCGAGCTGGCAGCGCGGGCAGAATCCTTATGAGAGGGAGGCTGCGGCAAGCTCGCGGCGGCCTCAAGGCGGCGGTTGCAAGATTCAAGGGCATTCGACGGCGACGACAGATCGGCATTCCTGCCTTCGCTGTCATCTTGGCGCTCTCGGTCTGGGCGGCGCTCGAACGCGATGTCTTCGAGGGAATTCTTCTGCTCGTTGCCGCCTCGGGTCTACTCGTTGCAGCGCTGGGCTTTGCTCCTAACCGCCCGAAGCTGCGAGTGACGGACTCAACTGGTCATGACTGGATGGCTGTTAAACGCGAGCCTGTTCGTCCTATTGATGAGGAGGCAATCGTTGATGAGCAAGAACAGGTGTGCCGTGAGGAAATGCCCCGCCAACCTCGTCCAGTGTTTCCTCCGGGGCACGTGTTAGGCGGCGCGTCCGTACAAACGATTGCCGAGCAACTTGAGCAGGCGAACCGCCATTTAGGTCAGCCCTCCGATGATGTGCTTCGGGAACATCTGGGAGAGGTCAACAACTACGGCTCGGAGTTGCGCGAGTGGCTGCTGAGCTTTGAGGCCGCGCGGGCAGAGTGCTTACGGATCTTCGAGTGCGAGTTGCGTATCTACGAGGCTGGCCACGCGTCCGCTGATCACATCAATCTCATCCTGAGATTTCCCGAGGGCTTCGAGCTTGACGAAAAATTACCTGAGGTCAATGAGCAACCAAAGCGGCCTGAGTTCTCATACGGATCGGTTGTCCTGCCGTTCTCAAGTGCAATGGACTTCGCGCAGAATGCCGCCAGCTACGTCGAGGGACTTAAGCTCCACCGAACCGACGATGAACCTCGCTACTCGCTGGAGAGTGGCCGACCCAGGATTGACTACTCATTGGGGCACGTCAATCAGGCGCACTACCGATCAGTGCCCGCCTTCACTTTGAAGGCTCCGAAGGAGCCAGGCGAGTACGAGATCGATTGGGAACTAACCGCTGATGGCTTGCCGAAAGCGCTCACCGGCACTTTTATTTTGGAGTTTCGCCCGCCTTCTCAGAGTCAGCCGCTTACGGCGCTCGGCGATCTCGAAGCCGAGGGCAGGCAGTTCAACCTGCTTAGCTGACAACTCAGCCCTGAAACAGCGTGGCAAGCGCGGCGATCAAGCTGGCTAATGCGGTCAGCCCGGTCAGGCCGATAGCGATGTTCGCTCGACGCTTGGCTTCCTTGGCCTCTCGGTGCTCCCTGTCGGCCTCCATAAACACCTGACGCATGTGAGGACGTTTCGGCACGCCAATGCCTTCAGTCCGCATCGCACTGGCAACGCGACCCGGCAGGCGCTCAATCGCACTGGCAATACGGTCAAGCTGATCGGGCGCAAGATCGGTTCGCTCTTGCTCTCGCTCGTCAAGCATGGCGCTGACGATAAGGCTGAGAGCGGCGGCTACCGGCTACTTCTTAGCTTTTGAAACCCTGAACTTGCCTGGAGCTGATGGCTCGTAGCTGAGGCCATCGAGGAGAACGGCGGGCTGGACGTTTAAGGCTCCCGCGAGTCGCAAGAGCGTGTCTAGTCGAGGGAGCTGGTTAGCCCTGAGAAGCTCGCCGATCTGGGTGCGGTGTATTTCCGCTGCCTGCGCCAGAGCTTCCTGAGTCATCCCCGCCTGCTCCCGAGCGCGAGCCAGGTTCTCAGCGAAGCGTTGGGCGATGGCGTCATCGGGCACGAGCAGCAGTCTCTTGCCCTGCCCGCCTTTAGACCACAGGGTAAACCTGGATAGGAAAACCCGTCAGGGACCTGCTACCGTCCTCGGCCGCTTTCGGCTCTGCGGAGTCCAAAGCGCTACGAAAGGAGACAGGAATTGTCAGCAGCGAAGCGAGGGCGACTAGCTGGATGTATCGGCTTTCTTCTCATCGCCGCATTGGTCTTGCCGGGAACGGGAGGAGCCACTAGCTCCCCTAACTGGAAGAACTGCGGCTTGTTGCATTACCAGGCGGATCGCTTTGTCCGCACGGAAGCACGAGGCGTCGGCTGCGCCAAGGCGAGGCAGGTCGCTCGTGTGGTCGCTAATCATCCGGGCAAGCGCTATTGCCCGAACGCCGGGACGTGTCGTATCGCGGGCTTCACCTGCCTGATCGACACGTTTCGCGACAAGGTTCTTTGCACACGCGACCGGGAACCGTTGGAACGCATTCGTATGCGCGGCGTGACCAAACGCAGGTAAACCGATAATGGAAATGCCGCCCGCGCTGTTTGAGGCAGCCGGGCGGCGTGGCACCGAAAGGATGAACTTCCGATGCAAAAGGATCGTATTGAGCAGGATCAGTTCTGCCTTGAGACTGAGCGCCCTGATCGTGTGGATGCAAGAACTCAAGGGCGAGTGCTCAGCCTGGTTCTCAGTGAGCAGCCTCGACAACTGAGCCGGGACGAGATTGAGCGCGAGCTACTAAACGCACAATCCGATTTCGCCGAACGCGACGGGCTAGCGCGAGCGATCCGCGATCTCGCCCTGGCCGGGCTACTCCATGAAGTCGAACACTTGGTTTTCCCCAGCCGGGCAGCCCTGGTCTTTCACGATTTGGAGCTGGAATGAGAGATCCCGTCGCTGAGCAGTTCGCTCAGAACTTGAAGCGCGTCCGCAAGCAAGCGGGGATTTCTCAGGAAGAACTCGGGCTGATAGCTGACTTACATCGAACCGAGATCAGCTTGCTAGAGACTGGCGCGCGAACCCCAAAGATTTCAACTTTGCTCAAGCTCTGCGCGGGCTTGCAAGTCAAGCCGAGCGCGATGCTCCAAGGAATTGAGTGGAAGCCCGGCGATGTAACCCCTGGCAGTTTCAGCGTCGAGAAGCCGGACGCGTCCTCCCTTTAGACGACCTGCCCGTAGCGCCTACTTCTTCTTTTTCTGCCGGTTGTACGGCGACCGATTAACGGGCTTGAGTGACTGCCCAATTTCGCTGGCCTTGTTCTCGATGCTGGCTTTGGTGCGTTTCAGCTCGTGAGCGATCAACCCGGTCGGCGTGTTCCCTTTCGCCAGTTTTTTGAGTCGCCTTTCGTCCGTGCTCGTCCAATCCTGCCGGTGTTTCGCTGGCGTTTTCGCCATTGTTCTTCCTCCTGTCGTGATTAGTAGATCGGCACCTCGCGGCCAAGTAGAACTGTCTTGGGACAGCTAGTCAACAGACCCGCGTGTTTTCGTCGCAGATGTTGGACGGCGGGAAATGACCGCCTCGCTCCCTAATCTGAGAGCTGTGCCACAGAAACGAAAGAAACAGCGCCGGGTCGCTTCCCAGCGACCTCCTTCATACCCAGGGGGAGCCTCGATAGGCGACCTCCCCGGTGCCGGGAAGCCCTCCAACTTTGACGTGATCGAGGAGAGAATTTCGGATGCCGGAACTATCCGCTCTCGCGCTCTTGCGACTTTGACCGAGGATGCTGGTGCCAGCCGTTCTAGCGCGTTGGCTGCCCTGGGCGGGAAGAAGCTCTTGCCGCCGATTCGGGCGGGCATCATTGATTATCTGAGCGAAGAGGATCAAAAGACTCTGGAAGAGAAAATGGCGAAGGTATCGCAGACGATCTCGGGTCATTTCGAGAGCATCGACTTTCCGCCACCCGAGCTTCGTGAGCGAATGATGGAGCTTGGCCAGCGCGCGTTTCGGCAACAACGGCTAGCTGGTGAGACTGTTGTCTTGCCGCCGAGTCCGCAGCCTCCCTATGGACAGGAGCAGCAGGAGAAGAAGCAGAAGGGCAAGGCTCGGCGGCGGCCTCCGGCGCGGGAGCAGATCGCTAAGCGCGTTTTCAAGCGGCATCGCCAAGCGGTTGTCTCCTTCTTGAAAGAGGCCGGGCTGAAAACTGAGTTGGACGAGCTGGGGAAGGTCGAGACTGAAGTCGCGAAAGGCTCGAAGCGCTCCTGTATGCACGCCGCATACAGCGCCAGGGTTCTATTAGAAGGCTTGGCGAATCACTTGTTCCCGCCCACCTCGGAGAAGTGGCGAGGGCGCGATACGCAGGAGCGCTCCTTGGGCGCGAAAGACTTCAAAAACCGCCTGATCGCCTACGTCGAGCGGGAGCTTGAGGGTCAATTGGAGGGCGAGGAGTTCCGAGCGTTCGTCGGCACCTTGGATGTGGTGATGCGCTGGACTGGCGGAGGTCCTCACGGATCGCACGAGCCAGACGACGCTGAGCATCTCTACACGCGGATGATCGACGCGCTGTCCGTGATCGCTCGCGCATACGCGGCAGAGCAGACCTAGCACTCGCGTGGCTAGCGGCCAGCGAGCAGAGGTTCGTAGGGAGACTTTGGAAGCACTCCTGGCCGTCTCTGAGCATCTTGGTTTGCCAGCAGGTGAGGCTCCGACGATGGCGCAGTTTGACCAGGCAGCCGACGAGCTGGGCTTGGATTGGAGCAGCGCCCGAGTGATCCGGGTCTGGGAGCGCTGGCGCTTGGCTCAGGAAGTGTTCAAGGGCGAACGCGACGCTCGCTCCTTTATCGGGCGGGATTTTCACGCTGCTCCGGGTCGCAGCCGGAAGAATCAAGAGGAGCCGATACGCGGGGTGAAGCGCTGGTTGCGCTCGCGTCCGCAGCGCAAGACCGCTTCGGCTTATGACGAGTTCGCCAAGGCTTACAACGCGAGCGAGGTATCAGCAGATAAACGCCTTCGCTCACCCCAATCTGTGAGCGGCGCGCTTCGACTGCGCTGGCCAAACGTAATCGCCGTCGCTCGTGGTGAAGTCTCGCTGACGGATGCGCGCGAACGGGAGCTGGCCGAACTCCTGCCCAAGGTCAGCACCGCGAACGCGATCCTTGGTTCCCCTGGAGCCTCGCGGCTGCTCAAGCGTTCGGAGCAGGCGGTGCGAGATGCGTTCAAGCAGAGTCGCCATTTCCCCATTCCCGTAGCGGTGATGGACGGCAGGCACGCCTGGCTCTATGACGACTTGAAGCGCTACAAGCGCGGCCTGGCGGCTCCCAAACGCTCTGAGGGAGAACTCCAATTCCTGTACATGGATTCGTCTGAGCTGCGGACGCGCCTCAGTCTCTCTTCGGGAGCATTCCGACGCCGGGTGAAAGAGCAGCGATGGGATCTTGTCCCCCGACCCGAGGGAGCTGTCGCTGCTGGGGTTCCATATTGGCTCCGAGAGAAGGTCGAGGACTGGCTGCGGGTCAAAGGCAAAGCCGAACTCACGCCGGAGCAGGAAGACGAGATCAAGAAGGCAAATGCCCGCCGCGCGGCTGTCATCGGCGCTAGTCTCAAAGCAGCGCGCCAGAAGGAACCCTGGCGACACCGCAAACGCGGCAAGAGGAAGCGGCGGAAAAGCGCTTAAAAAGAGGGATTGCGTCGATTCTCCCGCTAAATATCCGGAACTTTCCCGCTAAGCAATCTAGGGCAATAAGAAGGCCGCTCCAGGAGCGGCCTCTTACTTGAAATCAATCCCAGCCAGGGTGCGCATCTCGGGGTCTTCAGTCGTCCTCCTCGGGTCACGCACATAAGTGCGCTCCCCTCGTCGTCCTCCCTGCATCCCCCGACCTGC
The DNA here is from genome assembly GCA_963824215.1 of uncultured Solirubrobacterales bacterium. Lineage (GTDB taxonomy): Bacteria > Actinomycetota > Thermoleophilia > Solirubrobacterales > 70-9 > VRUE01. Next base: position 167,598 of record CAWGOE010000004.1, read on the forward strand.
ACGCCCTGGGCAAGCTGTCCGGCAGCGATAACTAGGCGATCGCCGAGCGCACGCCGGCGATCGCCTGCTCGCTGTCCTGGAAGTGGACGGCGGTCATTCCCGCCTTTTCGGCCCCTTCGCAGTTGACTAGGACGTCGTCGACGAAGAGGCAGGACTCCGCGGGGAGGCCGAGCCCGTCGAGGGTGATCTCGTAGATCTTCGATTCGGGCTTGCGACAGCCGACGAAGCCGGAGTCGACGACGGTCTCGAAGATCTCATCGACCGGCAGCATTGGGCGCCACAGCGGCTCCCACTCCTGCACGTTGTTGGTCAGCATCGCCATCCGGTAGCCGCTGTCCTTGAGCTCGCGCATCAGCTCGATCATCGCCGGGTTCGGCTGCAGCGCCTCGAAGTAGATCTCTTTGAAGCGGTGCATCTCCGGCCTGTGTCCGAGTAGCGGCTCGAGGCTTTCGGTGAGCTTCTCCAGGAAGGCGACCTCGGTGATCTCGCCGCGCTCCATTTCGAAGAGGGGGTTGTCGCCGTTGGCCTCCGTGGCCGCCTGCATTCCCTTCCCGAGCACTTCGGTCGTGATCCCCGTTCGGTCCTGGAAGGCCATGAACGACTGCACCAGGGGGCTGGTCAGCACTCCGCCGAAGTCGGAGATAACTGCAGTGATCTTGCTACCCGGCTCAGGCATCGCGGGTCAGCTCGTAGTGACCGAGCCCCTCCCGGCCCTCGACCGACCAGCGGAAGAAGGCGATCTCGGAAACGGTGCCCGGTCGCTGCACTTTCGCCGAGCTGATCAGCGTCCCCGCTCCGCGCAGGGGCGGCCCGTCATCGTCATCGGTCCAGAGCTCCAGCGTCGCCCGCCGTTGCACGCCGTCGGGACCGTACTCGGTCGAGAGCAGCGCCTCGGAGACCTCAACCGGGGCGCCATCAGGGCCGCAGATGATCGCTGAGACCCGCTCGTCGCCGTGGCCGCTGGCTCCGGCCGGCCGTTCGGCGCTCAACGCCAGCAGGCCGCCGTCGGAGAAGACGATGCCGATCGAACGCCGCTGCGCCTGGTTGAAATTCTCACTCACCGTGCCGCAGCCTATTTGACCACCCGAGAGGCCGGCCCGGTGCGTCGCTAGGCTGTGGGCATGTCTGAGAACCAAACCGAAGTGCTCACCGAGGACGACGTCTTCGAGGCGCTCGAGGAGGTCATCGATCCCGAGCTGGGGCTCGACTTCGTCTCCCTCGGCCTCGTCTACGACGTCAACATCGAGGACGAAGACGTCTACGTCACCTTCACCCTGACTACGCCGGCCTGCCCAATCGGCCCCCAGGTCTCCGAGCAGATGAAAGAGTTCGTAGGCGACCTCCCCGGCGTAAGCGCCGTCCACCCAAAGATGATCTTCGACCCCCCCTGGTCCCCAGAGATGATGACCGAGGACGCCAAGTTTGCGCTGGGCTTCTAGGCAGGGTTTGCGGGGTCATAGGGGGTCAATCGGGGTCTATTTCATCCCCATCCCATCCCCATGAGCATCCCCACGGACAACAATGCGAGTGCTTTCTCGGAGGCTCGAAGCGCACCCGACCAGTTACTCTCGGTGGTCGAGGTTGCGCGCCTGATGGGGGTGGGGATGCCAACCGCGGTCGGATACGTGATGGACATGGGCCTTCGCTCTCTTGACGAGGGCGAGCTGATCAAGGCTGAACGTCTCGAGGTTCCCCTGATCCGTCGCAGCGAGTTGGACCGATTTGCTGAGGAGCTAAAGGCGGAGCTGCCTCCGGCTCCGGCCCCTCAGGCGCCAGCCAACCTGGTCGAAAATGAAGCATTCCTGGCCGCGTACCACTTCGTCATGTCGTTGCAGGCGGGCGACTTCGATGGCGTCTGGAATACGGCGAGTCGGGCGTCCAAAGAGGCCCTGGAGAGTCCGAAGAACTTGGCGAGCTGGTGGAGCCGATATCTGGACATTGCGAATGCCTCGGAGCCGGGAGTGGCATCGGGGGTTTATTCGATAGACGACGAGACTGTCGCGATCAAGTACATGGCTGACACCCCCGCCTCTGGTGGATACATGAAAGTGGGCACTATCGTCGAGGCAACCCCACTTGCACTTGTCCTCGACCCTGAGGGCTGGCGCTTGGATCAGCCAACCCAGGAGCGCTGTGCCGAGTGGCGCCATATCGTTGGCGGTCCTCAGCCCGAGGGAGGCTCAGGTTCTGCAAATGGGCCAAACTGATCGGTCGGAGCCTTGCCGAGGATTGCCCGCTCGCGGAGTCGCGTGTAGGGGAGTGCCAAAAGCATGAATTCCCTTACCGGTTCGTGCAGGAGCGCGTCGGCCATCGCGCGCGAGTAGCTCTCCTCCACAGTCAAGAAGGCGAGAAAGGCACCGAGTGCAACGATGCTGAGCAGTGCCGCGACCTCCAAATAGGGGTCGGCGGGAATCGACAAGTGCCACCAGAGGACGGTTACCGGGAAGTGAGAACTCTGCGACTGACTCCAATCTCGCGCCACGTCGGCTGGGACCAGGATCAGGCCCAGCGCGTACAGGTACCCGAAGACGCACACGCCAAGTCCCGCCAGCATCACCACCGTCCTCACTACCACTGCTCTTTTTAGTGGCCGCCGAACGATCTCGGCCAGGTAGGGGGAGAAGTCCTCGACCAGGGAGGGATCGAAGCCGCTCCGAAGCATCCCCCGGCCGTTGTTCAGGACCCAGCTACCGGCATAGGGGCCAGCGAGTCGTCCCACCAGCGGGTCAACCGCTCGCGCGGAGTCCGAGTCTGCGGCGAGCGCCGCTCCGGTGTCAGAAACCACGTTCGGGAGTGATCCGACCAACCTGCCGATCAAGACCAAGACCAATGGTATGAGGATCAGTATCGCGAGCCAGATCAAGCGCGTCGCTTCCGCAGCGTCCGCCACCCGCCAGAGGTCGGCGGTCACCAATGGCGCAAATAGAAGCAGCAGCACCAGAGGGAACAGCAACGGGATGCTACGCAGCAGCGCTTTGCGGTCGACGCCGAGTCCGTTCTTGACGAAGCGAACGATCAGGTAGAGCCCGCCAGTGACTGCAAGCGCGACTCCAAAGGTGTCGCGCAAGCCTGCGAAGCCATACTCGATCGCTACCAGCACCGCCAGGACGATCCAGCCCACCATGATGGAAATCGCGGCTTGCGGCCATCTGCTGCCGAGAACAAGGACCAGGACAAAGAGCGCCATCGTCACGAACGCGGTCCATCCCATGGGCAAAGACAGCGCGAATCTGGCGCTTAGCGCGTAGCCAAGGCTAAATGCGAGCGTGAAGAAAAATCCGGTCCAGTTGGGACCGAGCACCGGTGCCGGCGGTCTCTCCTCGCTCAGGCAAAGGCGGTTGTAGCCGGCCTTGGTGAGCGCGTCAGCGAGGTGGTGCCGCAGCTCTTCCTCGGGCGGGCGGGGCCCAAGCGAAGAGATTCCACCCTCGTCGTCTGCGGATAAGTCAGTGGCCATACTTTCGATGCGTTGTACTCATCGCAGGTTTCAGCACAAACGCTGAGTGAATATATGTCAGGGCCGTTCCAAATATGAATCCAGCAACCGACGCGCTTCGACCTCGCTGCCGGGCATCAGGTGCCCGTAGCGGTCGAGCGTGATCGTGATCGTCGCGTGCCCCAGATAGGTGCTCAGGGTCTTGGCGTTGAGGCCAGCGGCGATTCCGATGCTGGCGAAAGTGTGGCGACCCTCGTGGAAACCGAGCGGCTTGAGCCCCGCCTCCTCCCATCGCGCGTGGGTGCGACGGCGCAGGATTCCGGGATCGGTTGGCCACTCGGGGTTGTTGGCACTCGGGAAAAGAAGGCCGTCGCTCGGGTGATCAAGCAGGACAAGATGATCGACCAAGAGCGCAGCGAGCCTGTCGATGATCGGCACGCTACGCGGCTTACGGGACTTCGTTGGGATGAACTGCTTGGTTCCGCGATCCCAGCTCCGGTGGACGTGAATCCAGCCGCCATCGAGATCAACGGCGGCAACGTCGAGCGCCAGCAACTCCCCGAGACGTAGACCGGCGTAGACGGCGAGACCGAGCGTGGCCCGGTCCTTGGGCCGCATCGCGGCTATCAGTCTCTCTGCTTCGGCGGGGGACGCGATCCGGTCACGCGTCTTCTGTCCTGCCGGAAGCCGAAGTCCGACGCAGGGATTCACATGGACCCACCCGCGCAGTTCCGCGAAGCCGATCAAGGCCCGCAGCGCCGCCACGATGTTCCTGATCGTGGACGGCGACCTGTCCGCCGTCGTCAGTCCGTCAACCCAGCGTTGGAGTTCTGGACGCTGAAGGCGGCTGATCCGCTTCGACCCCAGCTCGGACACCGCGTGATTGTTGAGGTCGTGCTCGTAGCCCCGAATGGTGCTCGGCTTGTAGGCGTGCCCGCCTTTCTGACGGAACGTGTTCGACTTCATATCGGCGATGAATTCCTCCGCCGCTTCGGAGACGGTCGGCCCGGCTGCGGCCGACAGCGTGCCCGCCTGGAGGCGCGCTTGCGCGTCTACCCGCCAGGACCGTGCCTCGGCTAGTGATCCCGTCCACGGCCCCCGGATGTACTTGCCGACGGACTTGTCGTGGGCGGTGCCCCTGTATCGCTTCTTCCCCTTCGTGTCCTCTCGGACTTCGATCCCTTGGAGGGCCGGACTACGCTTCTTAGTGCTCATGGAGTGTCCTCTCTATGGGCCATGCCCCCGGCCGGTGCAACGGCGCGGGGGCGCTTTGTCACTACCGGCATTTTAGACGCCAGCCTGGTCGTCGCGGTCAATGTGGCGTTGCCGGCCAGCCACTTTTCGATCTCTGGGACAGGGATGATTCGCAGGCTTCCACGACGAACGATCCGCAGCTCGGGTTGAACGTGGCGCTTGAATGACGACTCGCTCATCCCGACCGCTTCGGCGGCCTCCTCGACGGTCAGGCCGAGGCGAGGGGGTGAAGGGCGGTTTGGCATGGGCATTCCTGTTGTCCACCAGGGATGTCGTTTGCATCGGGCATTTGCATCGGATACATCCGAAAACTTCCGCGAACGCCCCTGGAAATTCGCGCCGGTCCTCGACGCCACCGCGACGGCGAAACAGCCACGAACCCACAGCCAGGGCAACCCAAGCCACGATCAGCCAGTCCGTCAACCACCACCAGCAAGGCAAGAGCCAAGCACGAGAGTCAGGCACTCATGGCAGCTATTCAGCCATGAGAAGCCACCCAGACCGAAGCTCCAACAGCCAACAGCAACCACCCTCACGCCCTATCACTTTGTTAAGAGATCGATGCATTGAGCGCTCTCCACAGACATACCCCGTGGAATGCTCTCAATCGGAAAGCTCGGCAAAGGACAGGAGCACTACTACCTCGACAAGGTCGCCGAAGGCGCTGAGGACTACTACTCCGGCGAGGGCGAGGTCGCCGGGGAATGGCTCGGCGACGCCGCCGAGGACCTTGGCCTCTCCGGGGAGGTCGAGGCAGCCCAGCTCGAAGCGATGCTGACCGGGCGCAACCCGGTCGATGGAGAGCCGCTAGTCGGGATGCGCGGCGTCCCTTCCAGCGGATCGGTCCCAGGCTTCGATCTCACCTTCTCGGCTCCCAAGTCTGTCTCCCTGCTGTGGAGCCTCGGCGGGCCCGTCGCGGCGGTCGAGGTCAAAGCCGCCCACCGCGAAGCCGTAGGAGCCGCCCTCGACTACATGCAGCGCGAGGCGTGCTGGACGCGGCGCGGAGCCGGAGGCTCGGAGTTCGTCCAGGGCAACGGCTACCTGGCGGCGGGCTACGTCCATCGCTCCTCGCGCAACGGCGATCCGCAGCTCCACACCCACGTCCTCATCGCCAACGCGACCAAGGCCGAAGGTCGCTGGACCCGTCTCTACCACCCGGCGATCTACGACCACGCCAAGACCGCCTCCTACATCTACGAGGCCCACCTTCGCCACGAGCTCAGCCGCCGCCTGGGCGTCGAGTGGCAGCCGACCCGCAAAGGCATCGCCGAGATCGCGGGCTTCGCCGACGAGCACCTGCGGGCCTTCTCCACCCGCCGCGCGGAAATACTCGAGGCGGCGGGCGCGGATGCCTCGGCGCGTTCGATGCAGGTCGCGGCGCTCGCCACCCGCAAGCCGAAGGAGCGCGACGTCGGCCACGGCGAGTTGCTTGTCCGATGGCGATCGAGGGCCGAGGAGATTGGCTTGGACCGCGAGGCGATCGCGCGCACCTTCGACTCGGAGGCAGCGCTGAGGATCGACCGCACCGACGCGCCCGCCATATCGGAGGCGCAGTTCGGCCGCGCCGTCACGGCGGCTGCGTCCCACTTCGACCGCCGCGAGGCGATCCAGGCCGTCGCCGACGCGCTCCCGCAGGGTGCGCCGGGAGCCGAGGTCGAGCGCCTGGCCGACGGCTTCCTCGCGTCCGAGTCCGTGATCCAGATCGCGGAGGGCGCCAAAGGCCCCCGCTATACGACTCGCCGCGTTTGGGAGCTTGAGCGCGAAGCGCTGGCCGCTGCCGAGCGAATGCGAGCGCAGGGACCGGACCCGGCAGGCGAGCTGATTGCGGCGCGCGTGATCCACGCTCGCCCGACCTTGAAGGCAGACCAGCGCGAGATGATCCGCCGCCTCTTGACGAGCCCCGAGGGGGTCGCCGTCGTGATCGGCGAGGCGGGCAGCGGCAAGACCTTCGCCATTGTCGCCGCAGCGGAGGGCTGGGCACAGGCCGGGATCGAGCTGCGCGCCGCAGCGCCGACCTGGCGAGCTGCGAACGTGATGCGAGCCGAGGGCTTGCCCGCTTCGAGCATCGCCAGCTTGCTCTTGCAGCTCGACCGCGCCGAGCACGAGGGCAGCGAGGGCTTGCCGCATGAATCGGTCCTGCTGATCGACGAGGCCGGGATGGTGGACTCGGCCACCCTGGCGCGGCTCACCTCTCACGCCGAGCAGGCGCAGGCGAAGCTCGTCCTCGTCGGCGACCCTGAGCAGCTTGGCGAGATTGAGGCGGGCGGCCTGTTTCGGGCGCTCGCCGAGCGTGGCGAGCCGATCCACCTTGACGAGGTGATCCGCCACCGTCACGACCTCGACCGCGAAGCCGCGAAGCGGATCAGGGAGGGCGAGGGGCGCGAGGCGCTGAGTCTTTACCGATCCGAGGAGCGGGTGACGGTTGCGCCCGATGCCGAGGCCCGCCGCGAGGCAATGGTCCGCGACTGGCACGAGGCATTCGAGCGGGGCGAGGACGCCGTGATGGTCGCCAAGCAGAACGCCGAGGTCAGACGCTTGAACGAGGTCGCGCGAGAGGTTCGCCGCCAGGCCGGGCAGTTCGGAGCGCAGGAAATCGAGATCGGCGAAGCCACCTTCGCCGCCGGCGATCAGGTCATCACCCGCGTCAACGACCGCAGCGCCGAAGTCTTCAACCGGGAGCGCTGGCGCATCGCCGAGGTCGACGCCGCCGAGCGTCGCGTCGTCCTCGACGGGATCGACCACGCGAAGCGGGTCGAGATCGGCGACGACTATCTCGTGCGGACCAACCCGCACTCAGAGGCTCCCGCGCTCGAACACGCCTACGCCGTTACGACCTATTCGGCGCAGGGCACGACCGTGGACCGCGCCTTCGTCGCGGCCGACCCCTCGATGGACAAGCAGGAGCTATACGTCGCCGCCTCCCGCAGCCGCGAGGAGACCTTCATCTACGCCACGCCGGAGATTCAGACCCATCGAGAGGAGATCGCGCCGCCCTCGCCCCACCTACGCGAGGGCATCCCGCACATCGGCGAAGCGGCCGAGCGCGACCGCTCCCAGCTCGCCGCTCACGAGGTGGCGCTGCGCTCGCAGTTCGCCGGCCTGCCGAGCGAGGAGCTGGTCGCCCGCCGCGACGAGCTGCGAGCCGCCGCAGGCAACGAGGAGAGCCGGGAGAGCCAGCGCCGCATGTTGCAGGAGCGGATCGAGCGCGCCCGCGAGCACATCGACGGCTTCGAGACCGAGCGCGAGGCAGCGCAGGCGCTACCGCGCCGCCAGAGGCACGACGAGCTGGCGCGCATCGACGCCTGGGAGGCGAGATCGCGCAGGCAGACCACACAGCTCGAAGCCGAGATGCAGGAGATGTCCGTCGTCGGGCAGGCCGCGCGCCGGGAGCTGGCGGTCGCCGAGCAGGTTCTCGCGCAGCGGTGCGAGCTGGCGGTCATCGCCGCGCGGATCTCCGCGCCCGTCTACGTCAAGGCCGAGCTGGGGGAGAGGCCGAGCGATCCGGCCAAGCGGAAGGCTTGGGATCGCGGTGTCTCTCAGATCGAGCGCTACCGACAGGAGCACGGGGTCAAGGACCCGAACAGGGCGCTGGGCCGCGAGGCGAAACGAGGAGCCGAGCGAGCACGGCAGGAGGCGACGTGGCGACGAATCCGAGAGGCACAGCGGGCCCTTGGCCTGGGGCAGCACGCGGCGAGAGCGCGTCAGCTCGGTAGAGGGCTGAGCATTGGCAGGTGAACCACCCGACCTACCGGCGATTGAAGCACCGCGAGGGCGGCCGTCAACCCCCTGCGGGGGTCGGGCGCAAGCGCCCTTGACTGCCGCCCTCGCGGTGCTGTTCTGCGGGTAGGTCGGGACGGGAAGGTGGCGACTACGTGAGGAGTGCGCAGGCCCGAAGCGCTGCCGGTGTCGGTTGCACAATCTCATCGTCGCGGTTGGCGAATAACCCGAACTCACGGAGCCCCCGGATTGCCTGAGCCGCGGTCTCGACCTCCCTGGGGTCGTCGGCGTCGCTGATGATCCTGAGCGCAAGCTCTTTGGCCGTCAGGTTTTTGGGATGCAGTTCTGCCGCAACTTCGAGGATCACGGCTTCGACTACTGCAACGTCATATTTAGGCGGCGAGGCGTCAGCGTTGGTCATGTTGCTCTCTCAGCGGTTTGCGTGGCGCGGGCGAGGCGACGTAGAGGGCGACCCTGCCCGCCCCCTGCGTCCCCGACGTGGGACTACTTCCCTGCCGCCTCCGCCTTGCGCCGGCCGTCCCTCTTGCTCCCGCCGCCGTTTCGACCAGCCCCGTTTGCCCCGCTTGCTGACGCGCTCGCCGCCCCCTCGACCTGTGCGACCAGGGCATACAAGTCTGCGGGCTCCCAGGCTGCCTCGAAGGCCAGCAGGGCGAAGGTGTAGCCGGTCGCCTCGCCGCCGTCGCCGTTGGCCTTCTCCCTGCGTTTCGCCGTAGCCCGCTGCTCATTTTCGACTTCCTTGGTCGCGCGCTCCGCGATTGCCTGCACGTTGCGCTGCCCCTCAGCGTCGAGGACGAGTGGGGTGCGGGTGATGTGATCGTGCTCTCCTTGCAGCTTGCCCGCTTTCAGGGCGTCCCCCAGGTCGTTGAACAGGTCGCTTGCTTGGCCCGCGCCCACGACGGCGCGCAGCCCTTTTTTGAGCTTCCGCCATGCCTTCGCCGGGAACAGGGTTTTCGCACTGGCGCGGTAGTAGTGCTCGACCGCTCCCCGCCGTGGCTCGGTGCGCGTCTCTTCGATCATCCCGTCGCAGTCGTCGCGCAGGACTTTGACGTGGTAGCTGACCTGGCTCAGACCTTCATCGAGCGCCTTGGACAGCGCCTTGGGGCTGACCTCTCCCGCCACAGCGGCGAGCAGGATGTGTTGGCGCAGGACGTGATCCAGTGCCTTGACGAGCCGGGGGTCCACCAGCACTGGCAGGTGCTCCCCGCCCTTTGCGGTGTTCCCGTTGCGTGGCTTACCTCTAGGCATTCTCTCGTCCCTTCTGCCGGCGCTCACTTCGAGCGGTCGGTGCTATTTGAAATAAGAAGTGGCAACTTCTTGGCACGAGTCGAGTCTTGCCGACCTCTCAGTAAGTTTCACAACCCGCGCGAAGGCTCACCTGTTACTCAGCCTTTTCTTAGTAATCCCCGCTGACCGACGTGAAGGAGCGGCTAGAGGGCAGTTGCGGGCGGTTAGTCGAGGAGCTGGCCTGGCTTGACCTCGACCGCTTTTGCAAGCCGACGCAGCGTCGAGATTTTCGGATCGCGCTTCCCGGCCTCCATCCGGCTGACCTCCGTGACATGGACGCCGCTGCGCTGTGCGACCTCTTCCTGGGTGAGCCCCAGGTGTTCCCGTGCCTCACGCAGTTTGGTGCCGAAGTGGTTCACGGCGAGGATCGTCTGCGCTGGAGACAGAAACCGCCATAGGAAACTTCACAAGTCCTTGCGTAGACTGCCGTCCCTCCATGCCGCCTCGGGACGAAGACGGGGGAGCCGGCCACGGGCCTCACGCAAGCGGGCCGCGACCGGCCCCCTTTATCGCATGCCTTAGCCGTGCTTCATCACTTGCACGCTGGGACAGACGTTCGTTACTTGCGCGATCTGCATCGCATTCACCTCCCTTTCTCGTCTTTCAGCGGGTGGTCCCGCTGGACAAGGAGGGAATGCTAAGGAAACATCGAGTATCCGCTAAAAAACGGCCTGGCCAGGGTGTTTTCTCCAGGCAGGCCCTTATGCTCTGGCACGCCTGAGTAAGCGAACGGCACGGAGCAACGACTATTTTGGTGGAGACGGCGATCAGATTGGGGCAGGGCAAGCGGGGCGTTGCCGCCGCTGTCGCCTACGCCGTCACGCACCAAGCGAGGACCGAAATCCACACGCTCCTCAACGAAGCGCCGCGCTCGCAGGAGGAACTAGCGCGTCTAATCTGCGCCCCTGCGAGCAAGAATATCGCGCATCACCTTAGGGAAATGCTTGCAGACGGCTCCATCGAGCTTGCTTATGTCAAGCCGGTGCGCAACGCCTTCGAGCACTACTACCGCGCGGTCGAGATTCCCTTCTACACCGATGAGGAGATCGCCGCGATGCCCCCAGAGGCGAGAGAGGCAATCGCAGGCGTGATCTTTGAGGGGGTCATGTCCGAGGCGATGGCTGCTCTTTGGGCGGGAAAGATGGTCAACGACCGTCGGGTTTGGCTGTCTTGGCGCTGGTTCAACGTAGATGCTCAGGGCCGTGAGGACATAGCGGACGACCAGGCGAGGCATTGGGAGCGAGTTCGAGAGATCGAGGTTGAATCACTTGGACGTTGCGCCAAGTCGGGGGAGCCGACCAAGTCGATCATCGTGACCTCGTTGGGATTTGAGCGCTTCCGTTTCTCGGCACCCCAGCCAATGCCGGTGGTGGGTTCGGAAGAAAGTGCGCCGCCGCTGATCAGGTTGGGCCAGGGGAAGCGAGGAGTCGAGGAAGCTGTCGGCTACGCGCTCAAGCACCAGCACCGGGTTGAAATCCTGTGCCTTCTGAACGAAGGCGAGCACAACCGCTATGAGCTAGCCGCGTTGATCGGCGAGGAGCCGACCAAGATCAAGCACCACCTCAAAGAACTGCTGGACGAGGGCTCGATCGAACTGGCCTACTCCAAGCGCGTCGGCAACATGATTCAGCACTACTACCGGGCGGTCGAGATCCCGTTCTACACCGACGACGAAATCGAGGCGCTGCGTCCTGAGGAGAGGCAGGCATTTGCTGGCGTGATCCTCCAGGCGGTCATGGCTGAGGCGCTGGCCGCGCTGTGGGCGGGGAAGATGGCTGATGATCGCCGCGTTTGGCTGTCTTGGCGTTGGTTCCACGTCGATGCGCAGGGCCGTGAGGACATAGCCGACGAGCAGGCGAGGCATTGGGAGCGAGTTCGAGAGTGCGAGGCAGAATCGACTAACCGCTGCGCCAAGTCGGGGGAGCCGACCAAGTCGATCATCGTGGCATCGCTCGGACATGTGCGCTGCCGCAGAGCCCCGATGGCAACGCCGGCCGACGATCCGACCGAGCCTGGCGCTGTGGGCAATGTTCTGAGACCCACAGGGCTCACGCAAGAGGTCCGCCTGTAGGCGCGCCCTCGCGCACTAGTGCCGCTCATTACTGAAACTTATTCCAGTAATGGCCAGGTCTTCTTACGACCGTGACTGGCGACGCGAAGGCCACCTATGAGGCGATGGCATCCGTCTACGACATCTTCACCGCTCACTATGACGACGAGCTTTGGATAGGCGAGCTGGTTTCCGCGCTTGAACGCAACGGCTTGAGCGGAGAGCGCCTGCTCGACGTGGCGTGCGGGACCGGAAAGAGCTTCCTGCCGATGCTCGACCGGGGATGGGAGGTGACTGCGTGCGACATCTCGCCCGCGATGTTGGCGCGCGCACGGGCAAAGGTCGGAGAGGCAGTGCCGCTGTCGGTGGCTGACATGCGAGGCTTGCCCGAGATCGGCAAGTTCGATCTTGTCTGGGCGCTGGACGATTCGATCAACTACCTGCTCAGCGAGGTCGAGCTGCTCAAAGCCCTGGGCGGGATGGGGGCAAATCTCGCCCCGGGAGGTCTGCTGCTATTCGATGTCAACACCCTGGTTGCCTATCGCAGCTTCTTCGCCGAAACCGCTGTGGTCGAGCGCGCCGGGCGGAGGCTTGTTTGGCGTGGTCAGACTGCCAGCGATGCGGAGCCTGGGTCGATCTGCGAAGCGGTCCTTGAAGAGGATGGAGGGCCGACGAAAACGCATGAGCATCGGCAGCGCCACTTTGCCGATGCTGAAATACGCTCAGCCGTCGAGCGCGCCGGCCTCACCCTGGTCGATGTCTACGGCCTCTATACGGACGCGGTACTGAGGCAGCCGCTTGACGAGGGCGCTCATACGAAGGCGGTCTACATCGCTGGGCGGGAGTAGTGGAGAGAAACCACTCCCCTATTACATGGCATTGGGGTAGGTTGTCGCGGACGTTCTCCGAGGTGATTTTCCTAAGAGATTGGGTTCAGCAAACGGGAGGCGGAATGGCGAGATACGTATTTCTGTTCAAGGCCGAGAGCGCTGGCGCGGGCCAGATTCTGTTCGGTGCATCTGAGGCGGCTGAGCGGCAGGTCGATGCAATCGAGCAACTCGGCGGCTCCGTCGAGGTGCAGCACTTCGTGACGGGCGCTCACGATCTAGTCCTCATCGCAGACCTCCCGAGCGAGGCGGCCAGTCTCGCCGTTTCGCTTGCAGCCGAGGCTGGTGGATTTCAAGTGGACACGATGCGAGCGTTCGATGCGGCGGAACTTGATCAGGCCCAAAGCCTCGTCCCAGAGGTTCGTGATTGGTTGCGGGGGAAAGTGGCGTCCGCCGTCGACGAGGAGCCGGGGAAAGCGTGAACGTTTTCGAGGGGCTTGGACTGATAGTGGCGGGCGGCGGCGGCCGACCCCCCGGCGGGCCTTGGTCCGGGCCTTTTCCCCCGAACGATCCGCAAAAGCCACCGGTTCCCAATAGCCCTCTGCCGACGCCTCCTAGTCCCCCCGTTAACGCGGGTCGGGGTGGCCAAGCGGGTGCTGCGGCGGGGGCAGGGGGTCTAGGAGGGGGAAATCCCTTCGGTTTTCGGGTGAAGTAATGACGGTGCTCCTCGGCGGGCGAAATGTCTGGAGGGCGAGTTGACCTGCTGGTAGCGTGCATTGAGAAGCTCGCTGGCTCAATACTGCGTTAACGAGGCTCGAAGCAGTTGGTTTTCAGCCCTGAATTGCCCGACCACGCGCCACAGTTGACAGGCGCGAGTCCGGTTCGAGGATGGCGGCGTGAAGGTCACCGTCGCTGATGCGAATCGATCCCGGCGTACCGGCTGACCGGCGAATATCCACGCTGCCTGATTTCAATTCGCTTGGCCCCATCCGAACGGTGATGACGGCGGGCATCAGAAGCCCCTTGCGAGGGTCCGACCTGACGTCCACAATGGAGAGATGCGTCTTAGCGAACTCGACAGGACGGCGAGGATTTTCGCCGAAATCGAAAAGCCCAATCGGTTTCTCTCCTCCCTGGTCGGACCGTCTTCGACGACCTCAACCGTTCAAAGGATCATCGATCAACGGGTGAAGCAGGACCGAATGCTCGGACTGGCAAGGCCGTCGATGTTGGAGCAGATCGTCACGGGACAGGCCAGGCGGGACCGCTTGCTTAAGAATGTGACTGAACCGACGGCAGTCGAGCGGATGATGGGGCAGGTAGCGCTAACCGACCGGCTCGTTTCATCTTCGGTCCTTGACCAGATTTCCAGGCAGCAGCGCATCTTTGACGACCTGACCCGGAGGACGACGCTGCTCCAGACGCTTGTCACCGGGTCGGCTTCACTGCCTTCGGAACTGATCGGCCGCGCCGATCGATGCCGGGAGGATTTGCAAGACGAAATTGCGGAAGAAGTCGCCGTCGCTGTAGATCTGCCAAGCGCTGTGCCGGATGTGCTTGGGCGTCTCGCCGACGAACGCGAAGCGATCCTCGTCTGCCTGAAGCGAATCGGGTTCATAGGGGCGGCTGGGCACTACTTTGGCGTTCAGATCTCACCGGTCGTGCTGGGCTTGGTAATCGTCTTCCTGGTCATTGGTGAAGTCGCCGACGAAATCCTCACGGAACGTGCTGGCCGCGAGGCCGAAGCAGCCTGACGAACACGGCCTAGAACCAAGAAAGCCCCGAGGAATGGAGTCGTGGCCTCGGGGCTCGCCAGTTTGGGATTACTGCGCTAACGCAGCTCGAAGCACTACGGGTTTCGCAAGTTCGCATTGCGAATGCGTCGGCGAAGCGGATCAGGCGGTGCGCGTCCGTACTCTAAGTTCGACCTGGTAGTCGGCGGGAACCGAGACAGTGTGATGTCCGGGTTTGGGCTTTGGGCGACGAGCCAGCAGGCGCTTGAGTAGGGCCAACCCACCGCCGCGGGGTATGGCAGCAATCTCGTTCCCGTCGGGATAGACGACCACGAGCGGCCGATAGTCGGCGAGTGCTTGAGATATCAAGTCCGAGGCATCTGGGGAGTCTGCGGGGATGAGCACAGTCCTATTCGGATAGCGCTCGTCTGCCTCAGGATCGGCAGCGATACGGCCGAGAAGATCGAAGGCAGCATCGGTGCCCGGCGTGTTCTTGCTTTCGCCTGGTTTCTTCACAGCTCGGTCAGCGGATCAGTCGAACCTCGACGCCGAGGTAGGGCACGTCCTCCCAGGCTTCATCGGTCGTTAGCGCAGGGACACCGAGCCGCTCTGACAGAGCGAGGCACGCGCGATCAGCAAGCGATAGCCCTCGCTGCTTTGTGATCGGTCGAAGTTGCGCAAGGGCAACGCAGTCCGCCGCCGTGAGCGGTTCAATCGTCAGCGCTCGTTTGGAGCCTTCCGCTTTGCGCAGCTCCGCTGCCGCCGTGGCCGGATCGCCACCTCGCTCCGCGACCTTTGACAGCACCTCAGCCAGGTTCACCACGCTGATCGCTGCCCCATCTGCGATTGCGTCGGTTACCACCTCGCTGCCCTCCTCGTCGTTGAGGAGCGCCAGGACCGCGGAGGCATCGAGGACAGATGCCGCCGATTCAGCGTTTGCCACGCCGCCGCGCTTCTTCGGCGGCCTCTCGGTCTTCAGCCCGCGCTTCGGCGCGCCGCTCTGCGATCAGCTCGTCCGAGATATTGCGGCCCGCTGTCCGGTCCGCGAACAGACCGCGCATCCGCTCCGCAGCCTGCCGGCGGCGTTCTACTTCCGAGCGAGCGTGTTTGGTTGCGTGGGCCATGCTTCCCTCATGGTACCCGCAGCCGCAGAAGCCACTGCACTCTGCGAATTGGCCCTCGCATCCCCACCGCCATCCCCACGACGCGCAGAAGTTGCCGATTTGCAGGGCCGTTACGTCTAGCCTTCCACGTGATGATGACCGAGGACGCCAAGTTCGCGCTCGGCTTCTAGGCAGGGTTTGCGGAGTCATAGGGGGTCAATGGGGGTCTAGAAGGTCGTCCAAGCTGAAGCGGGTCGGGTCCCGCACCGCCGCAGACTGCCCGCCGGGCGTTTCCACGTCGCGGCGGAACTCAGCGATGAACTGGCTCAACTCTTTCAGCGGAGGTCAGAGCGAGCTTGTCCTCGTAACCGGGGCAGGTGGACGCGAGCTCGCGATCATCGCCGCCCGAATCCCCCCGCCCGCCTACGTCAAGAGCGAGCTGGGGAGAGGCCGAGCGACCCGGCGAAGCGCAAGGCATGGGATCGCGGCGTCTCACAGATCGAGCGCTACCGCCAAGAGCACGGCATCAAGGACCCGAGCAAAGCCTTGGTCGCAAGGCGAAACGAGGAGCCGAGCGCGTCCGCCAGGAGACCGCGTGGCGGCGGCTACGGGAGGTTCAGCGAGTCCTAGGCCGTGGGCAACACGCGGCGAGAGCGCGCCAGCTCTGCAGAGGGTTGAGCATCAGGCGATGAGGAAGGACACCCCGACCCACCGGCATTGAAGCGCCGCGAGGATGGCCGTCAACCCCCTGCGAGGGTCGGGCGCAAGCGCCCTTGACTGCCACCCTTTGCGGGTAGGTCAGAGCCTGAGGATTGAGGCGGCGCGGAGCGCAGCGTCTGTCGGTTCGATGACGCCACTGTTCTCCCGGAGCAGATCAGAAGTCGCGAGATCGCGGATTGCGTTCTCGAGTTGTTCATCTTCGCCTCCCTCTCCAGAAAGCTCGCCGATCAGCTCTGAGGGCGCTAGGTGATCAGGATGTCGTTCAACTACGTACAGAAGGACGGCGAGTTCGAATTGCCTTGGATCGAGCGGCATTGCTTAGCGTCTCTTGGTCGCCGAAGCCTTCTTGCCATCCTTGGCGTTTCTGGCGGACAGAAAGCTCGCGAGGAAGACAGTTGCAGTGGTTGGTCCTGCTGCCTTGCCGTTGGCTTTGGATAGTCGCTTGTTCGCTTTGGCCTGCAGCTCCAGGACGGACTCCACGAAGTCTCTGGAGAGCTGCCCGAATTCATCGACCCCGAGCGCGTCGAGAATCAGCGGCATCCAGCTCAGCTCGCCAGGTGGGTGGTCGAAGACACCAGCCTTGATCGAAGCCGAGGCATCCTCGAAGAACTCTTGGAGGATGGCCAATGAGATCGTCTTTCGAATTGCGGGCGGGAGGTTGTCCCATGCATCAGGCGGAATCAGGGTGGGAGCGGCTGCCCGGTAGAAGTGCTCGACTGCTCCGCGGCGCGGAATCTTGTGATCCGCCACGATCAGGCGGCATTCCCTCAGCACGCCGACGTGATAGCTGACTTGGCTAAGCCCTTCGTCCAGCTCCTCAGAGATTTCCTTTGGGCTGGCGACGCGTTCGCAGAAGATCGCGAAGATTTTGACGCGCTCCCTCTTTGACAGCGCTTTCATCTGCCTGTAGTTGACCAGCTCCCCTCGGGGGCGCTTTGGTCGATTGCTGGCCGGTTTCCTTCCGGTTGCTTTCGGCACGCCTTTTGCTGATGGCCCACTTCTCTTACGCGCAGCTTTCTTCTGGGGAATTGGGATCGCCTCCATCCTTCTTTTGGTACGGCAAATTTGAGGCGCTCCAAAGTACGGGTTCAATTGGGACTAAACGAAGCGAATTTCCTAGAGCTTCAAAGAAGCTGTAATTTGCCTTTAATAAATCTGTGCATTACGGCGGGAGCCCAATTAGACGACCGGCGACGCGCCGAGAACGGCGGGCCGCCGGTCCATGCGCTGCTAGGCCGACTTGGTAACTGAAACAGCCGGAACTATCTGACTGACGTTGCTGATCTGCACGTTGCCTCACCTCCTCCCAGGGATTAGCGCTAAATGCTCAGATTATCTAGATCATTTAGCGGCTACTCGCTCATCGGGCGTGCCGCGGGGCAGCAGATCACTCAGGAATCGGCCGACAAATCGGCTAGGCTGGTGCGGTCAACACAGTGCAAGGAGGAGACTTGGCCGCAGGTAATCGCACCGCGAGAAAGGAGCTGCACGAGCTACTTGCTCAGCTCGTGGCGTGCATCAATACTGTCAAGGTCCTCACGGTGCTCGCCGAACGTGCGGCTAGCCCGAAGGAAATAGGCGAATCTCTGGGCTTGAAGACGCCAACTGCCAGCTATCACGTTCGCAAGCTGCTGGACCTGGGCCTCGTCGAGCTAGTTAAGGAGGAGGATGTTGGCGGCGTCATACAGCACACCTATCGAGCGATAGTTCGGCCGCTCATCAGCACCGAAGAGTGGGAGGGCTTGGATGTTGCCGAGCGGCAGCAATTCTCAATTTGGATCGTGCAGTTGATTTTGGCCGATGCGGCTAAGTCTTTTCAGGCCAAGGTCTTCGACGCGCGGTCAAGCCGCCACCTCAGCAGGACCCCCATGATCGCCGACGATCAAGGCTTCAGCGAAGTTGCTGACATCCAGAACAAGGCGCTAGAAGACATCATTCAAACGCAAGCCGTCATCGCCGACAGGCTTGCTCGCAATGAAACGATGGGGACGCACATGATTGCGGCCATGATCTGTTTCGAGCTTCCCGGGCGAAGCGAGGGGCCCGCATCGATTGTGGAGGAATAGAAGCCCGCTCCTATGACGGGCGCGGTCAGTTGTCCGACACGACTTGCTCGCGGCCCAGGCGAACAAGCTCAAGGCTTTCGACCTCAAGCGCGGCTGCGAGTCTCCGCAGTACATCCCAGCTTGGGTTCCCCTTTCCGCGCTCAATGCTGGAGAGGTAGGTCCAGTGAATCTCGGCGTGACTCGCCAGGGCCTCGATCGTCATGTCGCGCTGTTCTCGGAGAAGCCGGATAGCGGCTCCGAGCTGCTCGGCAGTCGGCGGGTGAGAAGGAGGCACTGAGGCGCAAGAGCCTCCCGCGATGCCACTCGTCTGACCATAGTTTATACTCTATGTTCTGAATGAGGGAGGAGAGTCGGCGGAGGGCAGGGGAGGCGAGCGCGGGAGTCGGGGGGCCGTTCATCGACGGGACGGTTGCGCTTGCTCTTCCCCGGCCACACCAGATTTCTTGGTCGCTTGCATGCTGCCGCGTCTGGTTCTCGGCTGCGTCGCCTGGCCCCAAATCGTGTCCCGGCCGTTTGGCCTCCCATCAGCGGTCGGGGCACAGCCGCTCGAGGTGGAAGCCGTGAGTTCGTCGCGGCTCGAGACGATCGTGAAGCACGATGGCCGTCTGAACCTCCTGTGCTGCCTTCTGGACGGGGGGCCTCTGTCGGTCCCCCAGATCGCTGCGCGGATCGGCGAGTCCTTGCAGGCTGTGCGCTATTGGATAGGTTTGCTCGACGCGTTCAGCCTTGTTGAAAAGCACGCAGGGATGAGCGGTGGGGAGACGTTGTATTCGGCTACGTTGGACCGGCATCCCGAGTGGGTTCGGGAAGCCGTAGCCCAGCATCGCCCGCGAGCGCTTGACTGAGAGCGGTGCGGGCGTTGTCCAGCCTGGATCGAATCGTCCACCCCTTAGGCCATGCGACTCACTCTCGCTTCGTGAGCGTCGCGATCTGGAAACCTTCGCCTTACGATTCGGCCGGGCGTGTCTATCGGGCCGATTGCCCGCCGTCGCGTGTGGGGGGCCGGCTCTGCCCCTAATGTGCGTTGCATGGGAGGTATTCCGCTATCGGAGTGGTCAGGGAGTGGCGCAACTCAGCGGCTTGAGGCCACCATTCGGGAGTTCAACGAGGAGACCAGCCGGCAGACGGCGACGATGATTCAACTGACGAGGTGGATTGTCGTCTTGACCGTGGTGCTGGTTGTCGGTCTCATTGTCCAGATCATCATCGCCTTGGTATAGCCATTCTCGGCACGCTTGAGATCTAGTGGTATCGCCGAATTCCAGCCGGAGCGCGGGGCGGCAGGCTCGTGGACCGGGACGCTTACTGCTGTGTTCCCTGGCAGGGGCAGGGTCTCCATTGCTGGCCCCACTTTCTCAGCGCGGCGATTATCTGGATGAGCGTTGTCCCGCCGATGAATTTGGCATCGTCGAGGACGCCAAGTTCGCGCTTGGCTTCTGAGCCCTAGCGCGGCAACTGCGGATCGTCGTCCTTGATCTCCTCGGCGGTGCCGTCGTAGTCGTAGTTACGACCGGCTGAGTCGTAGCGGGTGGACGCGCCGCGGACGCCGCCCATGCCGACGACGACGAAGCGCCTCGCGGCGTAGCCGCGCAGCAGGCGGCGGGCGATCGCTCTCGTCGGTGGGATCAGCAGGAAAAGGCCGAAGATGTCGGTGATGAAGCCGGGGGTGAGGAGCAGGGTGCCGCCTACGGCGATCATCACGCCGTCCGCGACCTCCTTGCCCGGGAAGCGGCGCTCGGCCAGTGCCTGGTTGAAGCGCTGCCAGGCGCCGCGGCCCTGGTGGCGCAGCAGCAGCGATCCGAGCACCGCGTCGGCCAGCAGCAGGGCTAGGGTCGGCAGCACGCCGATCAGGCCGCCGACCTTGATGATCACGTACAGCTCGATGATCGGGACGACGATGAAGACGAGTACGAGCAGCAGGCCCACGGGTCAGGCCGGTGCGCGAGCTGCTTCGGCGGCTGCCTCCAGCTCCTGCAGCGACTCCTCGATGCCGGCGGCAATCAGTTCGACGTCCTCCATCGAGTCGTAGTCGGCGAGCAGGCCGAAGCAGACGCGCCCGTTGTAGCTCATGATCGCCACCGCCATCGCGTGGTTCTGGGGCAGGAAAGCGACCGGGAAGACCTCCTGCAGCTCGCGGCCGAGCACGTAGAGCGGCATCTGCGGCCCGGGCACGTTGGTGACGATCAGATTGAAGAGCCGGGTCGAGAAGTTGATCCTCGCCGCCTGCGCCAGCAGGGTCGGCGGGGCGAAGTCGTTGAAACGGGAGATCACTTCGGCGCCGAGCGCCTGCTTGGAGCGCTTCAGGCCCTCCATCTGCTCGCTGACCACCCGCAGCCGCCGCGCTGGGTCCTCGACGTAGACCGGCAGCGGTCCGCGCATCGCCGCCAGTTTGTTACCCAGCTCGCCGCGCTCGTCGGCGGTGCGGATCGAGACCGGCACGAGGGCGCGCAGCTCGAGCCCCTCGGTGCGGATCCCCCGCGTGTGCAGCCATTTGCGCAGGGCGCCGGTGACGACAGCGAGCACGACGTCGTTGACCGTCCCACCCAGCGCGTCCTTGATCTTTTTAAAGGTCGCCAGCTCCGAGCGGGTCCAGGTGAAGCGGCGGTGCGGGCCGATCTCCCGGTTCAACGGCACGTCGGGGGCGGGGTCGGCGAACGCGCCCGCGACCTCGCCGACCGCCTCAAGCGCCTCCACTGCCCGCCGCGCCGCCGTCTCCGGATGGCGGACCACGTCGACCGCGCGCTCGGCGAGCTTGACCGGCGCCGTGACCAGCTCGCTCGCGCCGCGGGCGATCAGGTCGGTCGTGCTCGGCGCGGCCTGCGGTTGCCAGCCGTCCTCGACCGGAGCCGGCTCGGCGATCGGCTCCAGGTCGAAGAGCACGGTGCCGATGTCGACGCCGGCGATCCCGTCGACCGCGGCATGGTGCGTCTTGGTCAACAGGGCGAAGCGGTCGCGCTCGAGGCCCTGCACCAGCCACATCTCCCAGAGCGGCTTGGAGCGATCGAGCTGCTGGGAGAAGACGCGTGCGGCGAGCCGCTTCAGCTGCGCCTCGCCGCCCGGCTCGGGCAGTGCCGTGTGGCGGATGTGGTAGCTGAGATTGAAGTTGACGTCGTCGGCCCAGAGCGGCCGGCCGGCCTCCAGCGGAGGTACGACGAGGCGCTGGCGGAAACGGGGGACCTGGTCCAGCTTCCCCCGCACATGCTCGACCAGATCGACGTAGCGGGGCGGCGGCCCCTCGAAGATCAGGATGCCGCCGATGTGCATATGGCTGGACGAGCTCTCGTTGGTCAGAAACGAGGCGTCGGTCGAGCTGAGGCGCTCGAGATGGTCTCCGGCGGTCTTCATCCTGCAAGGCTAGCTGCGACGCGACTCCGGCCCAAGCCCCGCAACGGCAGCCGCAACGGCGCCACCGGTACCCTGGGGCCATGTCAACCACTTCAACCGTGGCTCCCAAGCGCGTTCTGCTGGCCGCCCCGCGCGGCTACTGCGCCGGTGTCGATCGCGCCGTGCAGACGGTCGAGCGGGCGCTCGAGCACTACGGCGCCCCCATCTACGTGCGCAAAGAGATCGTCCACAACAAGCACGTGGTCGAGGAGCTCTCAAAGCGGGGCGCGATCTTCGTCGAGGAGGAGACCGAAGTGCCGGAGGGAGAGATGGTCGTCTTCTCCGCCCACGGCGTCGCCCCGGCCGTCCACGAGAACGCCGCCGCCCGCAACCTGCGCACGATCGACGCCACCTGCCCCCTGGTCACCAAGGTCCACGTCTCGGCGCGCCGCTTCGCCGCCGACGGCTACACGATCGTGATGATCGGCCACCAAGGCCACGAGGAGGTGGAAGGGACCACCGGTGAGGCGCCGGACAGCATCGTCCTGATCGAAACGGTTGACGAAGTCGAGAGCCTCGAGGTGCCGGACCCGACCAAGGTCGCCTTCATCACTCAGACGACGCTCTCGGTAGATGAGACGGCGGAGGTGATCGCCGCGCTGCGCGCCAAGTTCCCCGGCATAGTCAGCTCCAAGTCCGACGACATCTGTTACGCGACGACCAACCGACAGATCGCGGTCAAGCAGCTGGCGCGCGAATGCGAGCTGGTGCTCGTGATCGGCTCGACCAACTCCTCCAACTCCAACCGCCTGGTCGAGGTGGCGCGCGAACACGGCGCCGCCTCGCACCTGATCGACAACCACACCCAGGTTCAGGAGGAGTGGCTCGATGGGGTGGAGACGGTCGGCATCACCTCCGGCGCCAGCGCCCCCGAGGAGCTGGTCGAGAGACTGGTCGAGCTCTTCCGCGAGCGTGGCGCCGACGACGTCTCCGAGTTGCGCACCGTCCACGAGGACGTGCGCTTCATGCTGCCGAAGAAGATTCGGGAAGTAGCTGTTGCTTAGGCCTTATAGGCGCACATCCAGGTACGGGCGACCGCCGATTGTGCGACAATACGTTTAGGTAGAGAGCTGTTGGTCCATCCAGCACCTCCGAGAGAAAGGCTCGCTTCGGCGGGCCTTTCTCGTGCATGACGCCCCGGCGTCGCGAACGCTACGCCGGGGCGGGTAGCTATTGCCGAACGCTTTGGACAACCATCCAAAGCAGCAATAGGTAGAGAACTGCGATTGGGTCCATTTTCCCTCCTTTCTCTTGGGGACAAGCCGAGACGCCTGCCATGGCCAAGGGAGGGAGGGGACCCCGTGGACCCAGTTCTCCGCTACCGATTGTCTACCATACTAAAGGTTGCAGACGTTTTGTCTGCGCTACGTTAAGGCACGCCTGCCGCGAAGCTGACCGACCAGATCTTCAGGCCCGGCGAGGGGCGGAGGGTAAGGCGGTGCGCCTCATGGCGGGCGTGCTCTGCGAGTGAGTAGAGCGCCGGCTCGGTGACGTCGACTGTCTGTGCAGCGACGCCGTCTAGTTCGAACGCAAGCTCGCCCGTTCCCTCCACGGTGACGTGGACGCCGCCGGCCTCGTACTCGACCTCCAGCACCTCACCATCCTCACCGGCGGTCCAAGGCTGCTCCCAGGAGCCGCCAGGGAAGAGCTCGGGGGTGGGGGGCATGACCTTGGCCCCTGGCCCGTCCGTCGGCCGCAGGGGGTCCATCGGCGCCGGCAGCGTGCGCAGGGCATCCTGATCGCGCAGCTCCTCCTGGATCGCTTCCTCGGTCGCCCGGTATTCGCCCTCGCCGAAGTGGACCCAGGTCAGGGCGCCGCCCAGCTTCCAGAGAAAAAGGCTGGGCCAGCCGGTGCAGCCGTAGGAGTGCCAAAGGCGTCGATTGGCGTCGATTGCGACGGGGAACTCGATGCCGAGCCGGTCCAGGCCGTCTGCAGCGGCGTCGCGGTCTGCGCCGAAGGGGAAGCGCGGCGCTTGCACGCCGATCGTGGTCAGGCCCTCCGGCCCGTAGCGCCTTGCCCACTCCGCGACATAGGGCAGCGTGCGCACGCTGTTGAGCTGAGCAAAGTCGAAGAAGTGGACCAGGGCGGGTCCGGCCGCGGTCGCGATCGGCATCGAGCGCGGCGCCTCGCCGATCCACTCGATCCCCTCGGGAAGGTCGGGCGCGGCGATGTTCTCTTGCTCGGGGCGCATCGGGGGAGGCGGGAAGTTATCTTGGGAAGCGATGATCGAGTTCCTGATCGCCGCGATCCCGCTGCTGGTGCTCGTCACCTTCTTGCTGCTCGGCCGCTATCCCGGCGCCGAAGTGGCGATGCGTCTTGCCGAGCGGATCGCCTCGCGCGCCCGCTCGCTGGCCACAGCGGCGCGGAGCTGGCCCCGCCCGCGGCCGCCGGCCTCGCACGCCGTCCGGGGAGGCCTCCTCCTCGCCTTCGGCCTCTCCGGCCGCGCCCCTCCCGCCTGATCGCTCTGCCCAGAGACCGTTCACCTCAAAGCGAGAGGAAGCTTCATGATCCACGCAAAGAGGGCCCTGGCCCTGCTGCTTGCAGTTTTCGCCGTCGTCGGAGTCGCAGCCTGTGGAAGCGACGACGACAGCACGACGACCGCCGCGACCGCCGCGAGTGGCAACGAAAAGGCGACCACCCAGGAAGAAAGCCAGAAGCCGGCGACGCCGACGATCGTCGTCCGCAACGGCGAGCCGGTCGGCGGCGTGCAGGAGCTCGAGTACGACGCCGGCGATGAGATCCGCTTCCGGGTCAGCTCGAACCAGGCCGACGAGGTCCACGTCCACGGCTACGACGTCGAGGAGGAGATCCCCGCTGGGGGTTCCGCCACGCTCGCCTTCCCGGCCGACATCGAAGGGATCTTCGAGGTCGAGCTGCACGGCAGCCAGACCCAGATCGCGGAGCTGCGCGTCAACCCGTGAACCTGCTGCCGATCGCGCACGCGCTGGCCGCCCGGCAGGACCTGCCGATACCGGCCTGGCTGTTCGCCTGGGGGGCGTCGATCGTCCTGATCGTCTCCTTCTTCGCGCTCTCGGTCGGCTGGCGTGAGCCCCGCTTTGAGGGGGACCGTTGGCGTCCCCTCGGGGCGGGGCTCTCGCGGGTGCTGCTCAGCCCACCGGTCCAGATCCTCTGTGGCGCGATCGGCGTCTTCCTCCTCGGCCTGGCGGTCTACTCGGGCCTGCGCGGCACCGAAGCACCCGATCGCAACTTCACCCTCACCTTCCTCTTCGTCACCTGCTGGCTCGGCTTCCCCCTCTTCAGCGTCCTGCTCGGCGACGTCTTCCGACCCTTCAATCCCTGGCGCGCGGTCGGCCGCGTAGCGGGCAGCGCCTTCACCGCGCTTGCCGGGCAGCGGCCGGCCCACGTCGCTTACCCGGCCTGGCTAGGCCGCTGGCCAGCCGCGATCGGCCTCGTCGCGGTCGTCTGGCTGGAGATCGTCTACGGCGTCAGCGGCGGTGTCGCCGTCGGCCTCTCTCCGCACCCTGCCGCCGTCGCGGTCCTCGTCTACACCGCTTACACGCTGACGATGATGGCCCTATTCGGAACCGAGAAGTGGTGCCGGAACGGCGAGGTCTTCTCCGTCTACTTCGGCATGTTCTCCCAGCTCGGTTCCTTTGCCTTCAAGGACGGCAGGCTCGGCCGCCGTCGCCCGCTTGCCGCGGCGACCCACTGGGCGACCGTGCCCGGCTCGGCTGCGGTGGTGATCGCCTCGATCGCCACCACCAGCTTCGACGGCGCCTCGGAGGGGGCTCTGCTCAGCGCGCTCGAATGGACCTTCGAACGCTTCAGCGACGCCGACCTTGGCCTGACGACCGCGCTGCGCCTCACCGACACGATCTTCATCGGCCTCTGTGTCGCCGGCGTGACCCTGATCTACCTGATCGGCGTCTGGGGGATGTCGACCGTGGCCGGGGCGCCGCCCCTGCGCAAGCTCTGGACCGGCTTCGCCCACACGCTGATCCCAATTGCAGTCGCCTACCTGGTCGCCCACTACTTCAGCCTCTTCGTTTTCCAGGAGCAGGCCCAGTTCACCTACCTCCTCTCCGACCCTCTCGGCACCGGTACGACCGATCTCTTCGGCACCGCTTCCACGGGCATCGATTTCCAGATACTCAGCGCGAACGCGATCTGGTACGTCCAGGTCGGCGCCCTCGTCGTCGGGCATGTGATCGCGCTGACGCTTGCCCACGATCGCGCCACGGCTTACTGGGGGGACTACCGTCAGGCGGCGCGCTCGCAGTACTGGATGCTGGCAGTGATGGTGGCCTTCACCTGTTTTGGCTTGTATCTGCTCTCAGTTGCCAACGCCTAGAAGACCGCTGCGGGCCGGAGACTTTTCAGCGGTCTTCTAGGTCCTAGAGGGCGTTTAACAGCGGAGGATGCGGGAATCCGTAGAAGTACCCGTGGCCGAATGGCGGTTTTCTACTGATGCCAGCGGGCGCCCTGAGTGGTCTACTAGGGCTTGAGGTTTGCGAGTCACAGATTCTCCGTTTCTCCCCATAGTTTCTCCCCATACATAGTCCCCCATAAGTTCCCTCCCATAAGTAAGAAACAGCATCGAGGTCGCCGGACATATCAGCCATTCCGACGGCCTCGATGCAATTAGCTGGGATGGGCTTGAGGGGCGCGGCGAAGACAGCTAGAGGATCTCGCCGAGCCGGCGCTCGAGCGCCGCCGAGACCTCGTCCCGGACCGGTCCCTCGGCGAGGCGTTCGACCAGCGACTCGAGGAAGCCCTCGATGATCACCTGCTTGGCCGTCGCCGGATCGAGCCCGCGCGAGGTCAAGTAGAAGAGCTGGTCGCGGTCGATCTGGGCAATCGCCGCGGCGTGGGTGCAGCGGACGTCGTCGGCTTCGATCTCGAGGCCGGGGATCGCATCTGCGTGGGCCTCGGGGGAGAGCAGCAGGTTGCGGCTCTCCTGGAAGGCGTCGGTCCCCTGGGCGCCGGGGTCGACGCGGATCATCCCCCGCCAGACGGCGGTCGAGCCAGCGGCGAGGACGCCGCGGAAGGCGAGGTCGGAGAAGGTGTTCGGTGCCGCGTGCTCCTGCGTCGTGTCGTAGTCGAGGTGCTGGCCGGGACCGCTGGCGTAGCCGCCGGTCACCCGCGCCTCGGAGCCCGGGCCCGCGAGGTTGGTCTCCATCCGCACCTTGCCGCGCCCCGAGCCAAAGCCGAGCGCGGTCCAGTCAAGCCGGCCGTCGCGCTCCACCTGCGCCCGCTGGCTTGAGAAGATCCAGGCGCGCTCGGAAATGTCCTGGGTCGAGACGTAGCGCAGGGTCGCGGCCTGGCCGACGTGCAGCTCGACCACCGAGTTGAGCAGGGCGTCGGTCTCGTCGTTCGCGGAGCCGCTGTGCTCCCAGACCTCCGCCTCGGCGCCCTCCTCGAGCACGACCAGCGTGCGCCAGGAGACCGCCGTGCCGTCCTCGTCGAGCGGCAGCTCGACTTTGATCGGATCGACGACCGTGACCCCGGCTGGCACGTGGACCAGGACGCCGTCGCGCCAGCTCGCCTCGTTGCGGGCGACGAAGGGGTCCTCCGCCGGCACCAGCGAGCCGAGCCGCTCGCGCAGCAGCTCTCCGTGGCTCTCGAGCGCCTCGGCGAGCGGCAGCACGATGGCGCCCTCGACGCCCTCCACCGCAGCGACGGGCGTCGCTGCCGCGTAGGCATCGAGATCGAGCGTCGCGAGGTCGGTGAATTCCCAGCCCTTCGCCTTCTGGTCGGGAAGGGGGAGGCTCTGCGTGAGAGAGGCGCCCCGCTGGCGCCTCTCGTCCAACCAGCTCGGCTCGGTCGCTACCTCAGCCAATGGAGCCCTCCATCTGCAGCTCTATGAGTCGATTCAGCTCGACCGCGTACTCCATCGGCAGCTCTTTGGTGACCGGCTCGATGAAGCCGTTGACGATCATCTTCGAGGCCTCTTCCTCGTCGAGCCCGTGGCTCTGCAGGTAGAAGATCTGCTCGTCGCCGATTTTGGACACGGTTGCCTCGTGGCCGACGTCAGCGTCGTTCTCGCCGATCCGGATCGTCGGGTAGGTGTCCGAGCGCGAGTCCTCGTCGAGCAGCAGCGCGTCGCAGACGACCTTGGAGCGCGACTCACTCGCTCCGTCGGCGACTTCGAGCAGGCCGCGGTAGGTCGCCCGCCCGCCGTCCTTGGAGATCGACTTGGAGAAGATCGAGGACGACGTGCGCGGGGCGGCGTGGATGATCTTGCCGCCGGCATCCTGGTGCTGACCCTCGCCGGCGAAGGCGATCGAGAGGATCTCGCCGTGGGCTTCGGGCCCGAGCAGGTAGATCGACGGGTACTTCATCGTCAACTTCGAGCCGAGGTTGCAGTCGACCCACTCCATCGTCGCCTTCTCGTGAGCGACGGCGCGCTTGGTGACCAGGTTGAAGACGTTCTGCGACCAGTTCTGCACGGTCGTGTAGCGGACGCGTGAGCTCGGCTTGGCGACGATCTCGACCACGGCGGAGTGCAGCGAGTCGGTCGAGTAGACCGGCGCCGTGCAGCCCTCGATGTAGTGGACGTCGGAGCCCTCCTCGGCAATGATCAGCGTCCGCTCGAACTGGCCCATGTTCTCGGTGTTGATCCGGAAGTAGGCCTGCAGCGGCATCTCCACCTTGACCCCAGCTGGCACGTAGACAAAGGAGCCGCCCGACCAGACGGCCGAGTTGAGCGCCGCCAGTTTGTTGTCGTTGGGCGGGATGATCGTCGCCCAGTACTCGCGGACGAGGTCCTCGTGCTCGCGCAGCGCCGTGTCCATGTCGGTGAAGATCACGCCCTGGGCCTCGAGCTTCTCGTTGACCTGGTGGTAGACGACCTCGGACTCGTACTGGGCGCCCACCCCGGAGAGGAATTTGCGCTCCGCCTCGGGAATGCCGAGCCGGTCGAAGGTGTTTTTGATGTCCTCGGGGACCTCGCTCCAGTCGCGGCTGTTCTTTTCCGAGGCGCGGACGAAGTAATGGATGTCGTCGAAGTCGATCTGGCCGAGGTTGCCGCCCCAGGTTGGGGTCGGGCGCGAATAGAAGTGCTCCAGCGCCTTCAGCCGGAAGTCGCGCATCCACTGCGGCTCGTCCTTGTACTCGGAGATCGATTCGACCACCTCGCGTGAGAGGCCCTTCGGCGCTTTGTAGGCGTAGCCGCTCTCGGGATCGTGGAAGCCGAACTTCTCCTTGTAGTCGGCGTTGATCCCGGCAAGCTCTCTTTTCTCTGCGACTGCCTCTGGCGTTGCCATGATCAGACCTCCAAGACGATGGTGTCGCCCACGACGGCCGTCGTGAACGTCCGTACCGGAGCATAGGCGGGGAGCGTCTTCGGCCTGCCGGTGGTCAGGTCGAAGAGGGAACCGTGGCGGGGGCACTCGACGGTGCAGGTGGCGGCGTCGAACTCGCCCTCGGCGAGCGGGCCGTCGTCGTGCGAGCAGCGATCCTCGATCGCGTACAGCGTCCCGTCGCAGTTGAAGACCCCGATCTTCGTCTCGTCGTGCTCAACCAGGCGCATCGCGCCGGGCGGCAGCTCGGCGAGCGGGCAGACGGGGATTGAGGTTCCAGCGGTGTCGGTCAAGAGGGTCCTTCTCGCGCGCTCTCCGCGGCGCGCTCGTGCGGGTTGAGACTAATCCTACTTACAAGGTCGGATTTTAGCGACGTGAGAGGATCGGTCGAACGAGCCTTCGACGAATGGAGACGCAAATGAGCGAGCGGACCAGTTACGCGCCAGGGACCCCTTGCTGGGTCGACCTCGGGACCCCTGACATCGAGGCGGCCGTCGATTTCTATGGCGGCCTCTTCGGTTGGGACGTGCCCGAGACTGAGACCGCCGAGCAGACCGGCGGCTACCGCCAGGCGATGCTGCGTGGCAAGCCGGTGGCCGGGGTGATGCCGCTGATGCAGGAGGGGCAGCCGCCCGCCTGGAGCAGCTACGTCTCGGTGGACGACGCCGACGCGACCGCCGCCAAGGTCACCGATGCCGGTGGGACCGTGATCGCCGAGCCGATGGAAGTGCTCGACCTCGGCAAGATGGCGGTCTTCGCCGACCCGACCGGGGCTGTCTTCGGGATCTGGCAGCCGGGCACGTTCATCGGCGCTGAAATCGTCACCGAGCCGGGCGCGCTCTCCTGGAACGAGCTCAACACCCGCGACCCCGGGTCCGCCAAGGCCTTCTACGGGGCGGTCTTCGGCTGGGGGTTCGAAGACAACGACATGGGGGAGATGGGGACCTACACGACGCTGAAATTGGGCGACGACATGGTCGGCGGGATGCTCGACATGGGGCCGCGTGGCGTTCCCGAGCAGGTCCCGGCTCACTGGCAGGTCTACTTTGCCGTCGAGGACACGGACGCGACCGTCGAGCAGGCCAAGGGCGCCGGCGGCAGCGTGATGGTCGAGCCGATGGTGGTCCCGGCCGGTCGCTTCGCGATCCTCACCGACCCGCACGGAGCGAGCTTTGCGGTGATCACGCTCAGCGAAGGGACGGGGGAAAACGCGTAAGCGCCGCGGTTAGGACGAGCCGAGATCGGCGGCCGCTTCTGTCGGGTCGCCGGTCTCGCCCTCGTCCTCCCATTCGGCTGACTGGCCGAGGCTGGCGCTCTTGACCACCTTGAGGCCGAGCATCGCGCACTTCATCCGCGTCGCAGAGATCTCGATCCCGAGCAGGTCGAGCACCTCCTCTTTGGGCAGCGCCAACAGCTCCTCGCGCGTCTTGCCGACCAGCTCGTCGGTCAGCAGCGAAGTCGCCGCGGTCGAGATCGCGCAGCCCTGGCCCTCGAAGGCGATCTCCGCCACGCGCCCGTCCTCGTCGAGGCGGATCGTCACGTGCTGCTCGTCGCCGCAGAACGGGTTGGTGTCCTCGAACTCGAGGTCGGCGTTCTCGAGCCGGCCGAAGTTGTGCGGCCGCTTGTAGTGCTCGAGGATCTGCTCTCTGTACAGCTCATCCATGGCTTCGAGGCTAGCGAAGGTCGCTACGGTGATCTGTGAGCCACGACCGTCACGACCCGCGAAGGAGCAATCCATGGAGCTACCGCAGATCGTCACCGAGGAGGAGTGGCAGCGCTCCCATGAGGCCCTGCTGGCCAAGGAGAAAGAGGCGACCCGGGCCAGCGACGCACTTGCAGCCGAGCGCCGTCGCCAGCCGATGATGGAGGTCTCGGCCGATTACGAGTTCGAGGGTCCCGAGGGGAGGCGAACGCTCGCCGAGCTCTTCGACGGCCGCCGCCAGCTGATCGTCTACCACTTCTGGTTCCCGCCGGACGGGACTCCCTGCGGCGGCTGCACGATGTTCACCGACCAAGTCAGCGAGCTCACCCACCTCAACGCCCGCGACACCTCGTTCGCGCTCGTCTCCCGCGCGCCCCAGCCGCAGATTGAGGCGTACAAGGAGCGCATGGGCTGGACGATCCCCTGGTACACGGTGGTCGGCGAGGGCTTCCAGGAGGCGTGCGGGACGACCGAGTACTTCGCCCTCGACATCTTCCTGCGCGACGGCGACCGGGTCTTCCTCACCTACGCGACCACCAGCCGCGGGGTCGAGGCCCTGGGCAGCGTCTGGACCTTCCTCGACCTGACCCCGCTCGGTCGCCAGGAGAAGTGGGAGGACACGCCCCCCGGTCGCCCGCAGGGCCCTGCGTACAAATGGTGGCGCCGGCACGACGAATACGACTCACCGGCGACGTAGCCGACATTGACCCCACCCCAGTGGGGTGAAAGTCGGAAGCGTGGCCTAGGAGGCTAGGCCGAAGACGCGGCGGGCGTCGTCGAGGCCCTCGACCAGGCGGTCGATCTCCGCCGGCGTCGTGTAGACGCCGAAGCTGGCGCGTGCCGTGGCGGCGATCCCGAGGCGATCCATCAGCGGCTGCGCGCAGTGGTGGCCGGCCCGGACGGCGACGCCGTGGCGGTCGAGGATCTCCGAGACGTCGTGGGCGTGGACTCCCTCCAGCTCGAAGGAGACCGGTCCGAGGCGCTCGGGGGCGCGGGGTGGCCCGAAGATCCGCAGCCCCCGCACCTCGCCGAGGCTCGCCAGCGCGTAGTCGGTGATCTCGCGCTCGTGCTCGCGGACCGCCTCCATGCCGAGGGCGTCGAGCCAGCGCAGCGCTGAGGCCATCCCAATCGCTTGCGCAATCGCCGGCGTCCCCGCCTCGAAGCGGGCGGGCGGATCGGCATAGGTCGTCCCCGCCGTCGTCACCTTGCGGATCATCGAGCCGCCGCCGAGGAAGGGCGGCATCGCGCGCAGCAGGTCGAGCTTGGTCCAGAGCGCGCCGATGCCGGTCGGCGCGTAGAGCTTGTGGCCGGTCAGGGCGTAGAAGTCGACGCCGAGCTCACCCACGTTCAACGGTAGCTTCGGCGCCGCCTGGGCGCCGTCGGCGAGGACCAGGGCGCCGGCGTCATGGGCGAGTCGGGCGATCTCGGCGACCGGGTTCTCCGTGCCGAGCACGTTGGAGACGTGGGCGACCGCGACTAGCTTCGGCCCGCGCTCGAGCAGCGCCGCGTAAGCGTCCATGTCGAGCGTGCCGTCCTCGCCGACCGGCACCCAATCGATCTCGGCACCGACCCGCTCGGCGAGTTGCTGCCAGGGGACGATGTTGGAGTGGTGCTCCATCTCGGTCAGCACGACGCGGTCGCCGGCCCCGACGTTGGCATCGCCCCAGGCCCGCGCGACTAGGTTGATCGCCTCGGTCGCGTTGCGGACGAAGATCACCTCGCGCCGGTCGGCGGCGCCGAGGTGGTCGGCGACGGTCGCCCGCGCGCCCTCGTACGCCGCGGTTGCCTCGGCCGAGAGCGTGTGCGAGCCGCGGTGGACGTTGGAGTGGTGGGTGCGCTCGTAGCGGTCGACCGCCTGGATCGAAGCCAGCACCCGCTGGGAGCTGGCGCCGCTGTCCAAGTAGGCGACCGGGCGTCCGTTGACCTCGCGCTCGAGCGCCGGGAAGGAGGCGCGGACTTTCTCGATCGGGAAGGCCGAAACGGAGACCGTCATTGGGTGGCGCCTCCAATAGATGCTTCGCCCAACCTCCGGTCGCACACCATCAGAATTAGACGCTCCCTCCGGTTGGGCTCGCTGCTACCTCCTCGCGGATCCAGCCGTAGCCCTTCTCCTCGAGCTGGGTGACCAGCTCGGGGCCGCCCTCTTTGACGATCCGGCCCTCGAACATGACGTGGACCGAGTCGGGCTTGACCATGTGCAGGATGCGCTGGTAGTGGGTGATGATGAGCACGCCCATGTCGGGCCCGGCGAAGGTGTTGACGCCATCGGCGACGACCCGCAGCGCGTCGATGTCGAGACCGGAGTCGGTCTCGTCGAGAACCGCGATCTCGGGCTTCAGCAGCGCCAGCTGCAGCAGCTCCATCCGCTTCTTCTCACCGCCGGAGAAGCCGTCGTTGAGGTAGCGGCTGGAGAAGTCTTTGGGGATGTTGGCGAGGGCCATCGCCTCCTGGGCGACCTTGGCGAACTCTTTGATCTTGATCTCGCCTTCGTCGCGGGCCTCGCGGCGGGCGTTGAGGATCATCCGCAGGTACTTGCTGACGGAGACGCCGGGGATCGCGACGGGATACTGGAAGGCCATGAAGAGGCCGGCGCGCGAGCGCTCGTCGGGGTCGGCCTCGGTCATGTCCTCGCCCTTGAAGACGATCGAGCCCTCGGTCACCTCAAGTGCGGGGTGGCCCATGATTGCGTTGGCCAGCGTCGACTTGCCAGAGCCGTTCGGACCCATCAGGGCGTGGACCTTGCCCTTCTCGACGTCGAGGTCGAGACCGCGGAGGATCTGCTTGTCCTCGACGCTCACGTGCAGGTTGCGTATCTCCAGCTCAGCCAATGTCACTCCGTTCGTGTGATTCGTTGTGGTTCGGGGGTTCTGATCGAGCGTCAAGCGGCGCTGCCGACGGGCGCCTTCTCGGCGTCGCCGGCGTTACCGCCAGAGAACTCGACCAGCTCGGCCAGCGTCGTGCCGGCGAGCGCCTTGGTGACGCCCCCTTGGACGCGGGTCCAGAGCAGCTTCGTCGCGCAGGCTCGGTCGCCATCGTTCTCGTGCGAGCAGAGGACCTTGCCCTCCGGCGTCTCGTGAAAGCACTCCATCGGCGCGATCTGCCCTTCCAGCGCCTCGACCACTTCGTCGAGGGTGATCGTCGCCGCCGGCTGGGCGAGCCGGTAGCCGCCGTGGGCACCACGGGTCGACGTGACCAGACCCGCGTTGCGCAGTTTGGCCACCAAGTGCTCGAGGTAGGAGAGCGGCAGCCGCTCCGCCTCGGCGACGGCGCTGAGCGAAACCGGGGCGGACCCGGGCTGGCGGCCCAGCTCGACCATCAGGCGAACTCCGTACTCCGCTTTCGTCGAGAACAACATCGACCTAAATCCTACTGAAGCGGTCGGTTATGCGGATGCGGGCTCGGTCGCCTCTCGCGCCGCAGCCTCTTCGGCTTCCCGCTTGCCGATCTCGACGTGGGCCTTGCTATCGCGGTTGCTGATCATGACGAGCGTCAGGACAAAGCCCAGCGCTGCGATCGCGGCGCCGCCGAGGAAGGCCGCCTGGAAGCCATCGTTGAGCGCGTTGATCGGATTCGAGCCGCCATCGAGCACGTTGTCGGTGCGCGAGGTGGCCACCGTCGCCAGCACGGCGAGCCCGAGCGCGCCGCCGATCTGCTGCGAGGTGTTTATCAGGCCGCTTGCCAGGCCCGCCTCGCTCTCCTCGACGCCGGATACCGCGGCGATCGTCGTCGTCACGAAGGCGAAGCCGAGCCCGGCCGCGGCAAACAGCGAGGGCCCGAGGATGTCGGTGGTGAAGCCGCCGCCGACCGAGATCTGGCTGAACCAGACCAGGCCGATGACGATGAAGAGCAGCCCGACCGCCAGCACCGGCTTGTAGCCGAGCTTGGTCACGAGCTGTGAGGCGATCCCGGCCGAGGCCATGATCGTGATCGCCAGCGGCAGGTAGGAAAGGCCGGCGTGGATCGCGCTGTAGCCGAGCACCTGCTGCATATATAGGGAGATGAAGTAGAACATCGAGAAGAGCGAGGCGCCAACGAGGAGGCCGACGACGTTGGCACCGGTCAGAGTCCGTATCCGGAAGATCGAGAACGGCACCAGCGGCTTGGCGGTGCGTAGCTCGATCGCGACGAAGGCCGCGAGCAGGGCGGCGGACAGCGCGAGCAGGCCGATCGTCTGGGTTGAGCCCCAGCCGACATCGGTGGTGTCGATGACGGCGTAGACGAGGATCGAGAGCGCCGCGGTGACGGTGACCGCGCCGGCGACGTCGAAGGCGCGGGTCTCGTGTTCGGCGCGGCTCTCGGCGATTAGCCGGGGGGTGAGGGCGAGGGCGATTAGGGCGACGGGCACGTTGACCCAGAGCACCCACTCCCAGCCGAGCCCGTCGGTGAGGATGCCGCCGAGCAGGACGCCAGCGGCGCCGCCGGAGCCGGCGACCGCGCCCCAGACCCCGAGCGCCTTGTTGCGCTCGGCGCCGTCGCTGAAGGTGGTGGTGACGATCGAGAGCGCCGCCGGCGAGATGATCGCCGCACCGAGACCCTGTGCCGCCCGCGCCGCGATCAGCTGCCCTTCGGTCGCGGCGAAGCCGGCAGCGAGCGAGGCGGCCGCGACCAGGAGCAGCCCTGCCATGAACACACGGCGGCGCCCGAGCAGGTCGGCGGTGCGGCCGCCGAGCAGGAGGAAGCCGCCGAAGGTGAGCACGTAGGCGTTGACGACCCAGGGCAGATTCTCGTCGGAGAATTCGAGCGCGTCGCCGATCGATGGCAGCGCCACGTTGACGATCGAGGCATCGAGGACGACGACGAACTGGGCCGAGCAGAGCAGGACCAGCGCCAGCCAGCGTTTCTCGCGGAAGTCTTGAGGACTGGACATCGGGACTGGCTCTTCAGTCAAGCAAACCGAGCCGCTCGGCTCAGGGCTCGATCAGGCCACGCCGGATCGCGTAGCGGACCAGCTCCACCCGGTCGCGCATGCCGAGCTTGCGCATCGCGTTAGCGCGGTGGTTCTCGACCGTCTTCTCGGAGAGGTGGAGGATCGCGGCGATCTCCTTCGTCGTGTTCGCCTCGGCGACGAGCTTGACTACCTCCTCCTCGCGCGGCGTCAGCGCGCGCTGCATCTCCGGCCGCGGGAAGGGCTCACCCCGCTCGACCGCGCGGATCGCCGCGACTAGGTCGGTGTCCGCCTGCGTCTTCAGCACATAGCCGGACGCGCCCGCCTCCAGCGCTTCGGCGAGATAGCCCTCGTCGTCGTGCATCGAGAGGATCAGCACGTTCACCTCCGGCGCCTGCGCCTTGATCTCGCGCGTTGCCTGCAGCCCGGTCAGTTTCGGCATCTTCACGTCGAGAATCGCCAGATCCGGGCGCTCGCGGACCGCCAACTCCCGCGCCTCGGCCCCGTCCGCCGCCTCCCCGATCACCTCGATGTCCGGCTGCCGCTCGAGCAGCAACCGCAGCCCAGAGCGGACGATCCCATGGTCATCAGCGATTAGCACCCGCACAAAGCAAGTCTCCCAACTGAGGCAGGGGAGAAGCTCCGAGCCCTTGGCGACTTAGCCCCCTACATGGGGCGGAAAGTCGCCAAGGCAGATATGTCGATCGCAAAAATCGCAGAGCGGCAGCACGGTGTGATCTCGGTCTGGCAGCTTTATGTGCTGGGGCTCGGGGAGCGCGGAGTGCGATGTCGTGTTGATGCGGGACGCCTGCATCGCCTCCACCGAGGTGTGTACGCCGTGGGCCATGCCGCCCTCTCCTCGGAGGGACGCTGGCTCGCCGCCGTCCTCGCGGTTGGCTGGAGCTCTCGTGGGGAGGCAGGTCCAGTGCTCGATCACTGGGGGGCCGCGGTGAGCCACTGCAGCGCGGCCAGTCTCTGGGGTCTCCTGCCCGAAACGGGCCAACCGGTTGACGTCATCGTTCTCGGTAAAGGCGGCAGGGCGAAGCGCCGTGGCGTCCGCGTGCACCGTTCGCTCACGCTGATGCCGGTTGATGTGACCCTTCGTCACGGAATCCCGGTTACGACTCCAGCGCGGACGATCGCTGACCTACGCCTGGCCGCCTTAGAGGGTCTGCCTGGCGCTATTTCGCCTCGCGAGCTGCGAAAGGCGATCCGCCAGGCAAACGTGCTCGCTCTACCGATCGATGAGAGCGCCAAGGACCGCACCCGCGGCGACCTCGAGCAGGACTTCCTGCTGCTCTGCCGCCGTCACAGGCTCCCGGCGCCGGAGATCAACGTCCGCGTTGGGCCCTATCTCGTCGATTTCCTATGGCGATCGCGGCAATTCGTAGTAGAAACCGACAGCTACCTACACCACGGCGGAAGGGAGGCCTTTCAGGGCGATCGTGGCCGGGATCTCGATCTGAAACGGCTCGGCTATGAGGTTCTGCGGCTCTCTGAACGCCAGATCAACGAGGAACCGGCGACGGTCGCTGAGATCGTGTTGGCGGTGGTCACCTGATTGCTAGGATGACTACATGAGAGAGATCGGTGTCCGCGAGCTGAAGGCAAGCCTGAGCAGCATGCTTCGCCGGGTCGAGGAGGGCGAGCAGATCAAGGTGACCGTACGCGGTCGGCACGTCGCGGACCTCGTGCCGGTTGGCTCTCGCCGCTCCGACGAGAGGTTGCGAGCACTGGTGGCCGAGGGCAAGGTGACTCCAGCGGTCCGCTCGCGTCCGGATCGCCCGCCGCCCGCAGCGCGAAGTAAACGCTCCGCGACGGCGATCGTCCTGGCTGATCGCGACGAATAGCGCTGATGCTCTATCTCGATGCGAGCGCGCTGGTCAAGCGCTATGTCGACGAGGAGGGCCGAGATGTCGTCTTACGGGCGATGGAGAAGGCGAATGCCTGGTCCATCTGCCGGATCGGCTTCGTCGAGACGATACGCGCAGTTGCGCTGGCAACGGGACCTAAGGTGGTCAAGAGAGTTGAAAACGAGTGGGCTGCCTTCAACGTGGTCGAGGTCGACCCGGACCTTGCGGAGTACGCCGCAAAGCTGACCCTGTCCAATGAGCTGCGCGCCCTCGATGCTTTGCATCTTGCGGCGGCCCTGGTGTTGCCCCCCAAGGATCTGACGGTCGCTACGTGGGACGTTCGCCTGCATCGCGCCGCTCGCGACCATGGCTTGGCGACCCTTCCTGCGGCTCTCGGCTAACGAGGGACAGACAGCTTCACCGTCGTGCCGTCGCCCGGCCGCGACTCGATCGTCAGCTCGGCGCCGATCAGCAGCGCCCGCTCCCTCATGCCGCCGATCCCGAGGCCGCGCTCGGACCGCTCGAAGGCGAAGCCACGGCCGTCGTCGGAGATCTCCAGGTCGACCCCGTCGCC
Source organism: uncultured Solirubrobacterales bacterium (assembly GCA_963824215.1). Classification (GTDB taxonomy): domain Bacteria; phylum Actinomycetota; class Thermoleophilia; order Solirubrobacterales; family 70-9; genus VRUE01. Next base: position 205,466 of record CAWGOE010000004.1, read on the forward strand.
GGAGCGGCGCAGGCTGACCGCGATCCGCCCCGCCTCGCTGTGGCGGGCGGCGTTGGTAAGCGCCTCCTGGGCGACGCGGTAGACGACCAGCTGCACGTCGTCGTCGAGGTCGGAGAAGTCCCCCTCGGTCCTCAGCTCAGCCGCCAGGCCGGAGCGCTCGACCTGCTCGAGCTGGCCGGCGATTGCCGCGACGAGGCCGAGGTCGTCGAGCGCGGTGGGGCGGAGCTGGCGAGCGAGCGAGAGCAGCTCCTGCATCGCCTGGTTGGCGAGCGAGCGAGTCGCCGCCAGCTCCGGCTCCAGCTCCGGCGGGGCCGCCTCGCGCACCGCCTCCAGCCGCAGCAGCAAACCGGTCAGCGATTGGTTGACCTCGTCGTGGAGGTCGCGCGCGACCCGCGCTCGCTCCTCCTCCTGGGCGCGCAGGGCGGCGCTGCCGGCGCGGCGTCGCTCCGCTTCCAGGCGGCGCATCATGCGCAGGAAGGCGAGCTCGATCCGCGCCACCTCCTCGGTCTCGCCGACCCCGTCGATCGAGTCCGGCAGCGGCCCGGGCGTGCTCAGGTCGACCTTCTCCATTTCCTCGATCAGCGTCTCCAGCGGCGCCAGCCGACGCAGCACGGAGACGAGCTGGAAGGCGAGCGCGGCCGCGACGACGGCGAGCACGACGATGACCAGGGTCGTCACAGGGCGAGAATAGGGGCTGCCCCCTATGGGCGAATCGCCGCTGCGCCGCAATACTTCGAGGGCTGCGCAATTCCTGAACGAGATCCGATAGGAGCGATGCGATGACGACCACGAAGCAATCCACCTGGGGCGCGACCCTGCGGACGACGATCCTGCTGGCGTCCCTCTCCGGCCTGCTGGTCCTGATCGGCGCCCTGATCGGTGGCCCCAGCACCGCCGCGATCTTCCTCGGCATTGCCCTCCTGATCAACCTCGGCTCCTACTTCTTCAGCGACAAGCTGGCGCTGAAAATGAGCGGCGCCAAGCCGATCGACGAGTCTGAAGCGCCGCGGCTCTACCAGATCGTGCGCGAACTGACGACGCGCGCCGGCCTGCCGATGCCGCGCCTCTACATGATCCCCCAGGAGCAGCCGAATGCCTTCGCCACCGGCCGCAACCCGAAGAACTCCGCGGTGGCGGTGACGCAGGGGATCACCAAACTGCTCTCCGAGGACGAGCTGCGCGGTGTGCTCGCCCACGAGCTTGCCCACATCCAGCATCGCGACATCCTGATCCAGTCGGTCGCCGCGGCGATCGGCGCCGCGATCACCTACCTCGCCTACATGATGATGTGGTTCGGTGGGGACGACGAGTCGCCGCTCAGCCTCGTCGCCTCGCTGGCCATGGTCCTGCTGGCGCCGATCGCGGCGACGATCATCCAGCTCTCGATCTCGCGCCAGCGCGAGTACGCGGCCGACGCCGGTGGCGCCGCGATCTGCGGCAACCCCGAGTCGCTCGCCAGCGCCCTGCTGCGCCTCGAGCAGGGGGCGGAAGCGATCCCGATGCAGGTCAACCAGGCGGCCGAGCCGCTCTACATCGTCAAGCCCTTCAAGGCGGGCGGCATCGCCGGCCTCTTCTCCACCCACCCCCCGATCGAAGAGCGGGTGAAACGGTTGCGCCAGATGCGCCCCAGCCTCGGCTGATTGACCGGGAAGTATTTAAGAACTACCCTGTACGCGTAACGGCATAAGCCGTTCGCGTACATGGCAAAAGCACGCGCTCGCACCAAATCCACCTCGCCTCGCCGCCTACCGCGCGGTCGTCACGCCCTTGCGCCCGACGAGGTCCTGCGCGACCAGCGCGAGCGGCTGCTCGCCGCGGTTCCCGGCGTCATCGCCGAGCGCGGCTACGAAGCGATGTCGGTTGCCGACATCGTCAAGGCCGCGGCCGTCTCTCGCAACGCCTTCTACAAGAACTTCAGCGACAAGCAGGAGTGCTTCTCGGTGGCCCACGACGCCGGCCACGAACGGCTCTTCGAGGTGCTGGTGCAGCCATGCGAGGAGGGGGCGACGATCGAAGAGCGGGTCGAGCGCTCGTTGGCCGCCGGCCTCGACACCCTTGCCGCCGAGCCCGACGTGGCGCGCTTGCTCTTCGTCGAGGCGCCCTCGGCAGGGGAGGAGATAGCGCTTCGCTACCACCAATGGCTGCAGCGCTACGGTACCCTGTTGCGCTCCGCTGCGCCGGAGATGTCTCCTGAGGCACAACCTGCACCTGAGGTAGAGGGTGTGATCGTCGGCGGCATTGCCTCGCGGGTTGCCAGCGAGGTGCTCAACGGCCGAGCGGCCAAGCTGCCAGATCTCAATGCACCCCTGGTCGAGTATGTGCTCGCCTTCTTCAGGCTCAGCGAGCCTGGCCCCAAGGAGGGCAAGCTCGTCTCCTTCGAGCGCGAGTCGCCTGGGGCCGAAGAGCCCGCCGAGGCACAGCGCAAACGCGCCAGCGCCTAGCGGCCCGAGAACCGCACGCACCGGGCTCAAGAGCCCGCTTATCTGGGAACTATTGAGGTTTCGCAGTTGAACATGCCGGGTTGAAGTCCCTGCAAGTTACGCATTGAAGTCAGCAATACCATGTGCGTATCTTGACAACTCCGAACCAGCCTGTTTACATCTGGTCACGTCTTTCGTTGGGAACGAAGACGGTATAGCCAGAGAAGTACCAAACGCAGGGACAGGGACAAGGAGAAGAGATCTAGATGCTCTCGCCACTACGCAACCGCTTCGGCATCCCGGGCGTGATCTCGGTGATCGCCCTGGTGTTCGCCATGCTCGGCGGCGCCTACGCAGCTTCAGATAACAGCGGCTCAGGCGATGCAAGCGCCTCAGCCAAGGGCAAGCAGGGCCCACCCGGAAAGCGGGGCAAGCCAGGTCCGCCGGGGCCCGCGGGTCCTGCCGGCCCTGCCGGACCGGCCGGCGCGAAGGGCGACACCGGCGCTGCTGGCTCTAACGGAACCAACGGCACGAATGGGACCAACGGCAAAAGCGTCGTAACTGGCAACGCCACTCTCACCGAATGCCCCGTAGTCGGCGGAGCCACCGTCGAAGTCTCCGGCGAACCCGCGACCAAGAAAAAAGTCTGCAACGGCAAAAACGGTGAAAACGGCGAGGACGGAGAGACCGGCTTCACCGAAACCCTGCCTCCGGGCAAAACCGAGACCGGGGCCTGGGCCATCTCTGAGAGCGCGACTACCGGGATGACCCCCTACGGCTCGATCTCCTTCCCGATTCCGCTAGCTGAGCCGGGCAGCGAAGGCAAAGCGTTCGTCTTCAATCAGGCAAAAACCGCCAACGAAGAATTCAACGCGAACTGCCCCGGGTCCCTCGCCGAACCGGATGCGGAACCCGGTTACCTCTGCATATACACCCGGTTTCAGAGCATCCAAAACGGATCCCTTGGCATCGAAGCGCTGGACCTCGAAGGCGGCTTCAACTCCTACGGCACCAGCGGCGCGGTTCTGTCGGGCGGCTTCCTCGAAGGCACTGTGGAAGGAGGTCCGGAAGCAGATGAAGTCGTGACGGCGGTGATCGAAGCCTTCGGAACCTGGGCCGTCACCGCCCCGCTAGCGGGGCCATGACCTAGGGGATCTACCCATTGAGCAGCCCTCCTCGCCGCCTCGATACGCGGCGAGGAGGGAAGCGGCCACCAAGACGTCGACACAAAACGATCAGGGAGCCAAAGTGGAGCACGCGGAGCACAAGAACAGCCATCTGGATACCGCCTCGAGGCGGCTCGGCCTCGCGCTTTGCCTTCTTCTAACCGTGGGCTTCGTCACTGCCGCTTCCGCCTCCGCCAGCTATGAGCAGGTGGCCGACTTCGGCAAAAACGAACAGCTGGAAGCGACCGGCCTGGCGGTGAACACGACCGGCGCCGGCGGCGTGCCGCCCGGGACCGTCTATGCGGTCGGCATAAAGGGCCGGCGAGTGATCCGCTACAGCCCTAGCGGCGAATTCCGCGAAGCATGGGGATGGGGGGTCGGGGACGGCGAAGTCGAATTCCAGCGCTGCGGCCCCGACGGGGATCCCGCCTACCCGACCTGCCTGTCTGTCGCTGGTGAACTAAACCCACCTCTGGGAGAAGGCCCCGGGCAGTTCGGTATACCCATGGGGGTAGCGGTGGAACAGAGCACCGGCCGCGTATACGTGCTCGACAACTTCCGCAAAAGTGGGGTGGTCCAGGTGTTCAGCCCCGATGGCTCTGAACTGCTGGAAAGCTTTGGCCAACGCGGGGCGGCCGGCGAATCCTTCGACGAAGGGCCAGGCAAAATACACACCGCCGGACGAGCAAGCGGCATCGCAGTGAGCAACGGCAGCGTGGTCTACCTGACCGACTACAAGCCCCCCAGCGCCAAATCGGGCGTCGAGGAGCGAGTAATGGTCTTCGATGACGGCGTCTACACCGGCCGCGATCACGACATCGCCCCCTACCCACAGGGACCGAACTACATCCCCACGGGGCTGGCGGTGGACAACGCCAACAACCTCTACACCCACAGTGAAGACGCGATCTATGAGTTCTCGCCGGCCGACCGCCTGACGCCGATCTGCGAGTTCCAGTTCTCGGCGGGGGGGATCACGGGGATGGGCGTCGACCCCGCCACCGGCGCGCCCTTTTTCTACAGCTCCAAAGGCAAAAAAGAGATACACCAGCTGAGCCCCTGCAACTCAGAAGGCCAGTTCGAAGAGGTCGGGACGATCCCGGTCAGCCCGAAACCGGGGGCAGGCGAAACGGTCCCGCTCGCCTTCAACCCGATCCTCAGCTACGAAGAAGGCCGCCCACCCGGCATCCTCTACGCGGCTGACGGATCATCTCGCCCCGAAGAACTAGGAATCGGCCATATCTTCGCCCAGCCGGTGAGCCTGCTGCCGGAGATCGAGGCGCAGTCGGTCTCAGGCGCGGGGGAATCCTCGGCGTTGCTCGAAGCAGAGATCAATCCCAACGGCGAGGACACCAGCTACGCGTTCCAATACCTGAGCGAGGCGGCCTATCAGGCAAACGAACCTAACGAGAGGCAAGCGGTGACGGTAAGCGCCACCGGCGGAACCTTCACCCTCGGCTTCGGAGGCCAGGAGACTGGCGGGACGGCCAAAGGCAACCTCGCGGCCGGCTCGACCACCGTCGAGTCGCTCATCACCGCCGAGGGTAAAGGCAACCTCAGCGCCGCAACTGGAACCGGGACCATCACCGCAGGCTCCACCGAAGTCAAAGCGCTCGCGACGACGACCGGCGCTTTCGCTGTCGGTCAGACGCTAGCCAGCACGGGCAGCATCTCCGGAGGCATCAAGATCATAGCCGTTACCGCTACGACTCTCACCCTCTCCAAACCCGCTAAAGCATCGGCCGCGGGCGTTGCGCTGAAAGCGGGCGCGACCGAAATCACTGGACTGTCAACCACCTTCGGCCGGTTCGTCGTCGGGCAGCCAATCGCTGGAAGCGGTCTTCCCCCCGCCACGACCATCCTCGCTGTCTCCCCCACGAGCCTGACGCTCTCCGAACCCGTTGAAACCAACGCCACCGGCGTCGCTCTCAACTCCGGCGGTCCTCTGCCTCTTGCCGTAGGTCAGCAGATCAGCGGCCCGGGTATCCCAGTGGGAGCGACGATTACTGAAGCGGCCAAAGGGACCCTCACTCTGAGCCATGCGGCGAGCGCGAGCACGACTGGTGCTGCGCTTAGAGCAGGCATTCCCTTCGACGCGACGGCGGGAGGGGTGGGCCGTGCCCTTCGCAGCCTGTCGAGCATCGGGGGGGTCGGCGGATCGGTGCAGGTAACTGGCGGACCGGGCGATGAAGCTGGCTCGAGCCCCTATGAGATCGTCTTCACTGGGACGCTTGAAAACAGGGACCTGCCTGAGCTCTCGAGCGACTCCTCAGACCTCAGCGGCGGCGCCGCTTCGGCCACGCTCGCAACCCAGCACGATGGTGGCGGCGGCTTTGCCGCGGGGGCCAGCGAAGTCCCCAGCGGCGGCGCTCAGCTCGGTAGTGGCTTGACTACGCTGGCGGTCTCCGCCGCGCTCTCGGGCCTTGACCCCGACACCGATTACCGCTTCCGGGTTGTGGCGACCAACGTCGAAGGAAAAACTGAAGGCGAGGCAAGGAGCTTTCGCACCTATCCAATCACCCCCTCCGGCCTGCCCGATGGTCGCGCCTATGAGCTCGTCACGCCGGTCGAGAAGCACGGCGGGGAGCCCTTTCCGCTTAGCCCCGAACTCGGCAGCTGCGGAAGGGAATGCAAGCCAGGCGTCAACTCAGAGGCCTTCCCCAGGCAGATCTCAGCCGACGGAGAAGCGGTCGTCTACTCGGGCTTCTCCTTCTCCTTTGAGGAGGGCGCCTCCGTATACAACGAGTACCTCTCAAAACGCACCAGTACAGGCTGGCAGACGACAAACCTGAGCCCGGCCCTGATGGGCTCCACCGACCAGGGCTACAGAGCCTTCAGTGCAGATCTAAGCCAGGGGGTGCTCTACCAACGCACCCCCACGCTGACCCCATCAGCCCCGCCCGGATACGCGAACCTCTACCGCCAGCCCTCGGCCGACCCCGGGGCGCTCGAGACGCTCTTGACGAGCGCGCCGTTGAACAGGCCCGAAGGCTTCTTCTCGATCGCCTACGCGGGCGCCTCGAAGGATTTCAACCATCACTTTTTCGCCGCGAACGACGCCCTCGAAGGCTCGGTCCCGCCGGCGGTGGATGGTGGCGCGAGCAAAAGGAACCTCTACGAGTACGACGGCGGGACGCTGCGGCTCGTGAACGTGCTGCCCGACGAAACCAGCGTCCCAGGGGCATTCTTCGGATCGAAGAGCCAGGAGCAGGGCGAAACGCTCAATCTCTCCCACGCGATCTCCGACGACGGCTCGCGGGTCTTCTGGAGCTCAGAAAGCGGCCAGGTCTACGTGCGCAAGGACGGCTCGAGCACCGAGGAAATCCCCGACGCGAGCGGCAAATTCCTCACCGCCTCGGCCGATGGCTCCAAGGTTCTGCTCACCAACGGGTTGCTCTATGACGTTGAGGATCTCGCCGCGCCGGCGATCGACCTGAGTGAAGGCGAAGGCGGGTTCCTCGGGATCACCGGCCAAAGCGAGGACCTCTCGAAGATCTACTTCGTCGATACCGCGGTGCTTGACGAAGCGCCCAACGATCAGGGCGCGGTCGCGCAGGCCGGCCAGGCCAACCTCTACGCCTGGGAGGAGGGGGGCGCGGTGCGTTACGTCGCGACGCTAGTGCATGTGCCCGGAGCCGACGATAGCCAGGGAGGCGGCGCTACGTCTGGAACCTGGACGGCCTCACCTGCAAACCGCCTTGCCCAGGCCAGCCCCGACGGCCGCTGGCTCGCCTTTCGCTCCGAGGCGGCGCTGATCGACGGCTTCGAGAACGTCGGGCCGTGTGAACTCATAGAGCTTCCAGGGTCCATCACCTTCAACGTCTCTGCCTGCGCTGAGGTCTACCTCTATGACTCGGCCACGGAAGAGCTGATCTGCCCATCGTGTAACCCGAGCGGCGAAGCGCCGCACGGCCCCTCGACCCTGCCGTTGCTGTCCCCCGTCCCGGGTGAGCTAGACCCCCAGCCCCAGCCCCGCTTCCTCAGCAACTCAGGACGCCTCTACTTCGACAGCCAGGACGCGCTCACCCCACGCGACACCAACGAGAACATCGAAGATGCCTACCAGTACGAGCCCCAGGGAATCGGTGATTGCAAACGCGAAGGCGGCTGCGTCTCACTGATCTCGGCCGGGCGCGAACCGGGCGACTCCAACTTCCTCGCCGCAGATCCGAGTGGCGAGAACGTCTTCTTCACCACCCGAGATCAGCTCCTGCTCGAAGACCGCGACAAACTCGTCGACGTATACGTAGCCCGCGAAGGCGGCGGCTTCCCCACCACCGCGCAAAGCGGCGGCGGCGAGTGCCAGGGCGAAGCCTGCCAGCCCGCCCCGATCGTGCCCGCCTACCCGACGCCCGCATCGGGCTTTACGGGGGCGGGGAACCTCAAACAGGGCCCGACGAGCAAACGCTGCCCCAAGGCAAAGCGCAAGGTGCGCCGCAAGGGCAAGACGCGCTGTGTGAACGCGAATCGAAAGCGCCAAGGCAAAAAGGCCCAAGCGCGCCACAACCAAGGAGGCGGGCGATGATTCGGCGACAGGCAAGGCCCCTCGTATCGCTGATTGCCCTGGCGTTGTGCCTCCTTGCGCCTGCCGCAGCCCAGGCCGACTTCGGCTTCGTCCCCGGCAGCGTCTCGGCGAAAGCCGAGAACAAAAACGGCACGCTCGCCACCGAAGCGGGCTCCCATCCCTACGCATACAAGGTCAGCTTCGCCTTAAACACCGACCCCGGCGGAGTGCTCGAAGGCGGCGAAGCGCGCGACATCATCGCCGAGCTGCCGCCGGGCCTGATCGGCAACCCCCTCGCTGTGCCGCGCTGCTCGCGCGCTGCGTATGAGGGCGTCCTCCCCAAGTGCCCGGCGAACACCCAGGTTGGCGTGCTCAGGGCCACCCTGCCCGACATCCCCGGGGTCGCGCTGCCGATCTTCAACCTCGAGCCCCCGCCGGGCATCGCCGGGCAGATCGGCGCTGGCGCGGTCAACCTGAACGTGCTGCAGAGCGCCTCGGTCAGAAGCGAGCAGGGCTACGGCCTCACGGTCGGCGCCTTCAACATCCCAAACGCGGTGATCTCCGGCACCGAGACGATCTGGGGGGTCCCGGCGGATCCTAGCCATGACCTCGAGCGCACCGGGGAACAGCTCGACAACGGTGGCCCAGGGGTCCCCTCCGACGCTCCCCCCTTGCCCTTCCTAACTCTGCCCACCTCTTGCGAGGAGACGCTGCAGATAACGCTCAAGGCTGACTCCAAACTCGCCCCGGGCGTCTTCGTCGAGCAATCAGCCCCAGCCTTCGGATCGCCAGACCCCTTGGTGCGCTGCGACGCGGTTCCCTTCGCCCCCCAAATCGCCGCCCAGACGACCGGACGGCTGGCCGAGAATCCGACCGGACTCGACTTTGAGCTGAAGTTGCCAAACCAGGGCCTTTTGGCCGCAGGCGCGATCGCCGAAACCCAGCCGCACAAAGTGCGTGTGACGTTGCCGGTGGGTGTTACTGCGAACCCCGCTCTGGCTGAAGGCGTTGGCGTCTGCACCCTGGATCAATACAAAGCAGAGAAGGCCGACACCGCCCCAGGCCAAGGCTGCCCCACTGCTTCGAAAATCGGCTCGATAGTAGGCCACTCGCCACTGGTGGAAGCCCTGATCGAGGGCTCCCTCTACCTAGCCGAGCCATACAACAACCCAAGCGACTCCCTAATAGCCCTATACATAGTCGCCCGCGTGCCAGAAAGAGGCGTTCTGGTAAAGCAGGCCGGCAAGGTGGAACCGGATCCGGCCACGGGCCAGCTTGTGACCACCTTCGAAGGTCTGCCGCCGCTGCCGTATACGGACTTCAAGCTCCACTTCAGAGAAGGCGGTCGCGCCGCCCTGATCAGCCCCCCAGCCTGCGGCTCCTACACCACCAAAGCCGAGCTCTATCCCTTCTCCGATCCGACCAAAGCCACTCCCGCCACCAGCGTCTTCCAGATCGAGCGCGGGGTCGACGGCGGCGCCTGCCCCCCCGGTGGAGTCCCGCCCTTCAACCCAGGCTTCGAAGCGGGAACGCTCTCCAACTCAGCCGGCGCCTTCTCGCCCCTGCAGATGCGACTGACCCGCAAGGACGGCGATCAGGACCTGACCAAGATCTCGACCACGCTGCCACCAGGCGTGCTCGCCTCCCTGGCTGGAGTAGGCAAATGCTCAGACGCCCAGATCGCGCAAGCGCAGTCGAGAACTGGCCCTCACGGCGGAGTCGAAGAGCTGACGAGCCCATCGTGCCCGGCTAACTCCAAGATCGGCCGCACCGAGACCGGCGCCGGAGTGGGGGGAACCCTGCTCTACGTCCCAGGCAACCTCTACCTAGCCGGCCCTTATAAAGGCGCTCCGCTGAGCGTGGTAGCGATAGTCCCCGCGGTCGCAGGGCCCTTCGACGTCGGAACCGTCGTAGTCCGCCTGGCGCTTCGCTTCAACCCGAGGACCGCGCAAGCTGAAGCGGACGGCGCATCTTCAGACCCGATCCCCCACATCCTCAGAGGCATCCCACTCAAGGTCAGGGACATCAGGGTCCACGTAGACCGACCCAGCTGGATCTTCAACCCGACCTCATGCGAATCAACTTCGACCCAGGCGAAGCTCTGGGGCGGAGGGGTGGATGCCTTCAGCGTCAACGACGACGCACCGCACTCAGTCGCAGCTCGCTTCCAAGCAGCCGATTGCGCCAACCTCGCCTTCAAGCCACGTCTTGGCTTGAAGCTGAAAGGCGGGACCAAGCGCGGATCACATCCAGCTCTGACCGGGACCTATAGGCCACGCGCAGGCGACGCGAACCTCGAGGGCCTCGTCTTGCGCCTGCCTTCTTCGGCCTTCCTCGACCAGGCCCACATCAGGACGATCTGCACCCGAGTGCAGTACGCGGCAAACGGAGGCAACGGCGGCGGTTGTCCGAAAGGGTCGATCTACGGCCAAGCCACCGCTCACACCCCGTTGCTCGAGGAGCCGCTAAGTGGCCCGGTCTACCTCAGATCCTCAAACCACAACCTGCCCGACTTCGTCGCCTCACTGCACGGAATCGTCGACATCGAAGCTGTTGCCCGCATCGACTCAAAGAACGGCGGCATCAGAGCTACCTTCAGCGAGCTGCCCGATGCCCCGATCACCAAAGTCGTTGTGAAGATGCAGGGGGCCAAGAAGGGCTTGATCGTCAACAGCCGCAATCTCTGCGGGGCTAAGAGCAGGGCCAATGCTGACTTCGTCGGGCAAAACGGCAGGCGGCATGGGATCAAGCCTGTGATGGAGGCTCAGTGCGGGAAGGGGCGCAAGAGCAAGCGCCGGTAAGCGCCCTTTCGCCCGTCCTCTCTCCCTCCCAGATATCTAGTGATCAGAGATACCACGTGCGTATCTTGACAAACACGTACTGACATGTTTGTATTGGTCGGGTGGCTTCGGCTAAGAACGCAGCCGGTATGGCGATGGCGACTCGCGAGCCGCGCGGCTCGCGGCGGCGGCCGGACGTCGCGCCGCCTGAGGTCGAGCGCATCCCGCCTCGCTCGGGTCTCTCGCGGGCTGAGGTCATCGCCAACCAGCGTCGGCGGATCCTCGATGGCATGGCCGTTGCCCTCGCCTACCACGGCTATGAGGACACGAAGATCACGGACGTGGTTGAACTGGCTGGCCTCTCCCGCGCGACCTTCTACGAGCATTTCCGCGGCAAGCAGGTTTGCTTCGAAGCTGCTTATGAAGACGGCGTTGAGCGCTTAGCCGGCGTGGTGGAGAGGGCTGTCTCGGGGGAGGCAGGCTGGGACGCTCAGGTGTCGGCCGGCCTGATGGCGGGGCTCGAGTTCCTGGCGGCCGACCCGGCGTTCGCCCATCTACTCCTGGTCGAGTCGCTTGCGGCAGCGCGACCGGCGAGGTTGGAGCACGAGCACTCCCTGGCGCGCCTGGCGGAAGCCCTGCGCCCTCCCGCTGCTCTGCCGGGGGGCGAGATCGTGCCCGAGGAGACATTGCGACTCCTTGCCGGGGGGCTTGCGTCGCACGTCGCGGGCCGCGTGCTCGCGGGCGAGGCAGAGTGGCTTCCGCGGGACCACGACCTGCTGCTCGGCTTCCTGCTGGCGCCCGCCCAGGCTGCCGATGCCCGGGTCGCGACCGGCTGACGCCGACTCCGATCGTTTCGAGCCGGAACAGCTCCCTGAGCTACCGGTAGACCTCGCGCTCTCGCAGCTGCCCGCCGGCCGGCATGGGCTGCCGCGCGCGTTCATCGTCCGCAATCAGCGCTTGCGCATCGTCGCCGCGATGCTGCGCTTACTGCCGCGGCACGGCTATGGGGCGCTGACGATCGGCCACCTCACCCAGGAGGCCGGGGTCTCGCGCGCCACTTTCTACAGCCAGTTCGAGAGCAAGGAGGAGTGCTTCCTGGCCACCTATGACATGGCCGCCGAGTGGTTGTGCGAGCGCGTCGAGGCGGCGGGGAGGAGCGACGAGCAGTGGCCCCTGCGCGTCCGCGCGAGCGTGAGCGAGGCGATGCGGTTGCTGGCTGCGAATCGGAACCTCACTCACCTCATCGCGGTCGAGGCCCTGCAGGCCGGGCGCACGGCCCGGCGTCGCCGGCAGGCTTGTCTCAGTCGTCTCGCGGAGGCCCTGCGCGCCGCCCGCCCCCGCGACGTCGAGCTGCCGGCCGATCTCGAGGAGTTGCTGGTAGGCGGCGTTCTCGCCCATGTAAGTCGCTACGTCGATAGCGAACGGGTCGAGCATCTCTCCGAGGCGACCGCCGAGCTGGTCCAGTACATGCTGATCCCCTATCTGGATCCGGCAGAGAGCAGGCGTATCGCCGATCAGGCCGCCTGAGCGAGCTCCTTTCGCGAAAGCCTTAAGCCCTTTTCCTGAGCCAAGAACGGACGCTTTTCGCCTGTCCATACCACTCTCGTTCCTTGACAATTCCATACTCGTATGTTTATCCTGGCGCAGTCTTTGGGAACGCGAGTGTTAGTCCAAGGAACGGACTTGTTTAGCGGACCCGAGGCGATAACAGGGACCACATAACCGAGCTCGCCACAAGGGGCCGCAAGGGAAGCGGCCGGCAGAGGGGCTCACGGGACAAGGAGAAGAGATCTAGATGCTCTCGCCACTACGCAACCGCTTCGGCATCCCGGGTGTGATCTCGGTGATCGCTCTCGTGTTCGCCATGCTCGGCGGCGCCTACGCAGCTTCAGACAACAGCAGCTCAGGCGATGCAAGCGCCTCGGCCAAAGCCAAGAAGGGCCCACGCGGACCGAAGGGGCCCAAGGGCGATGCCGGCCCTGCGGGACCAGCTGGCCCTGCGGGACCTGCAGGCGCAAAGGGCAACGCCGGCGTAGCTGGGACCAACGGCAAAACCGTCCTCAACGGGACCGCGACCCCAACTGCCGCAGTCGGAGCCCTTGGCGACTTCTACATCGAGACCGACGTCAACAAAATCTACGGGCCAAAGGCAGCTTCGGGCGCCAACGGAGGCTGGGGCGCCGGCACCGACCTGAAAGGCCCCGAAGGCCCTGAAGGCTCACCCTGGACCGCCGGCGGCACGCTGCCGCCGGGCAAAACCGAGACTGGGGCCTGGTCCATAGCCACTAGCGCGATGACCGGTCTGGACGCAACTACGGGGATCTCCTTTTCGATTCCGCTGGCTGAGCCGGGCGACGAAGGATCCGCACTCGGCTTCAACAAAGTGGAAACCGAAAACGAAGAATTCAACGCGAGCTGCCCAGGCACTCTTGCCGAACCCGCCGCCGCACCCGGCTTCCTCTGCATCTACACCCAGTTCGAAAGCTTCACGAATGCGTCTGGCGGGTTCGTCGAAGCGCGCAACTTCGAAGGGGACTTCGCCTCCTACGGGACCAGCGGAGCCGTGCTGCACGGTGCCCAGCTCGAAGGCGATTTGGGGCTATCGAAAGTGGCGAAGGTCGAATCCGGTGGCACCTGGGCCGTTACCGCGCCGCTCGCGGGGCCATGACCTAAGGGATCTACCCATTGAACTCCCCTCCTCGCCGCCTCGATCCGCGGCGAGGAGGGGAAGCGGCCACCAAGACGTGGACACAAAACGATCAGGAGCCAAAGTGGAGCACGCAGAGCACAACAACAGCCATCTGGGTACCCCTTCGAGGCGACTCGGCCTCGCGCTTTGGCTCCTTCTAGCCGCGGGCTTCCTGACCGCCGCCTCCGCCTCGGCCAGCTATGAGCAGGTAGCCGACTTCGGCGAAAACGAACTGGTGCAAGCGAGCGGACTGGCGGTGAACACGACCGGCGCCGGCGGCGTGCCGGCCGGGACCGTCTATGCGGTCGGTACCAATGGCCGGCGAGTGATCCGCTATAGCCCGACCGGCGAATTCCGCGAGGCCTGGGGATGGGGGGTCGGAGATGGCAAAGCCGAATTCCAGCGCTGCGGCTCCGACGGGGATCCCACCTACCCGACCTGCATACCTTTCAATCTGCAGCCACCACTGGGAGAAGGCCCCGGGCAATTCGGTAGCCCTATGGGGATCGCGGTTGAACAGAGCACCGGCCGCGTGTATGTGTCCGACTCGTTCCGCAAAAGCGGGGTGGTCCAGGTATTCAGCCCCGACGGCTCTGAACTGCTGGCGAGCTTCGGTGAGCGCGGGACGCCCGGCGAGTCCTTCGACGAAGGGCCGGGCAAAATACATACCAACTCCCGACCAAGCAGCATCGCGGTGAGCAACGGCGGCGTGGTCTACCTGACTGACTTCAAGGCCCCCAGCGCCAAATCGGGCGTCGAGGAGCGAGTGATGGTCTTCGAAGCCGGCGTCTACGCCGGCCGCGATCACGACATCGCCCCCTTCCCGCAGGGACCGAATTACACCCCCATTGGCCTGGCGACGGACAACGCCGGCAACCTCTACACCCACAGTGAAAACGCGATCTATGAGTTCTCGCCGGCCGATCGCCTGACGCCGATATGCGAGTTCGAGTTCTCGGCGGGGGGGATCTTGGGGATGAGCGTCGATCCGGTCACCGGCGCGCCCTTCTTCTACAGCTCGAAAGGACAAAAAGAAATCCACCAGCTCAGCCCCTGCAACTCAGAAGGCGAATTCGAAGAGGTGGGGACGATCCCGATCAGCCCGAAACCGGCTGCAGGCATCACGGTCCCGCTCGCCTTCAACCCGACCCTCAGCTACGAAGAAGGCCGCCCGCCTGGCGTCCTCTACGCGGCCGATGGGTCAAATCGCCCCGGAGAACTAGGCATCGGCCATATCTCCGCCCAGCCGGTGAGCAAAGTGCCGGAGATCGAGGCGCAGTCGGTCTCGGGTGTGGGGGAATCCTCGGCGCTGCTTCAGGCGGAGATCAACCCCAACGGCGAGGACACCACCTACGTCTTCCAGTACCTGGCCGAGGCGACATATGAGGCAAACGAATCGAGCAACCGCTTCGCCGGGGCAACCGAAGCCCCGGCAGGCGGAGCGTCGCTCGGCGGCGGCCTTGTGACGCTGCCAGCCTCGGTGCCGGTCACGGGCCTCGAGCCAGGTACCGCCTACCGCTTCCGCGTGCTGGCCACCAACATCGAAGGAACGGACGAAGGCGAGGCGGAGAGCTTTCGCACCTACCCTGCCACCCCGCCCGGCCTGCCCGACGGGCGCACCTATGAGCTCGTCACGCCAGTCGAGAAGCACGGCGGGGAGCCCTTCCCGCTCAACCCCAAACTTGGCAGCTGCGGAATCGAATGCAAGCCCGGCGTCAACTCAGAGGCCTTCCCCAGACAGATCTCAGCCGACGGCGAGGCGATCGTCTACTCGGGCTTCGCTTTCTCCTTTGAGGAAGGCGCCTCTGTATTCAACGAGTACCTCTCGCACCGAACCGCCACGGGATGGCAGACGACGAACCTGAGTCCGGCGCTGATGGGCTCCAACTTCCAGGGCTACAGAGCCTTCAGCGCAGATCTGAGCGAAGGGGTGCTCTACCAAGAGCTGCCAACGCTCTCACCCTCAGCCCCGGTCAACTATGCGAACCTCTATCGTCAGCCCTCGGCCAATCCCGGAGCGCTCTCGCCGCTCTTGGCGAGCGCCCCGCCGAACAGGCCCGAAGGCCTCAGCTTCTCGATCGCCTACGCGGGCGCCTCGGCGGACTTCAGCCGCCACTTCTTCGCCGCGAACGATGCCCTCGAAGGCTCGGTTCCACCGGCGCTCGACGGCGGCGAAGCCAAAAAGAACCTCTATGAGCTCGACGGCGCGACGCTGCGGCTCGTCAACGTGCTGCCCGACGAAACCACCGTTCCGGGAGCCTTCTTCGGATCGAAAAACCAGGCACAGGGCGAAACCCACAACCTCTCCCATGCAATCTCAGACGATGGCTCGCGTGTCTTTTGGAGCTCAGAAAGCGGCCAGGTTTACGTGCGCAAGGACGGCTCGAGCACCGAGGACATCCCCGACGCGAGCGGCAAATTCCTCACTGCCTCAGATGATGGCTCCAAGGTGCTGCTCACCAACGGGTTGCTCTATGACGTCGAGGATCTCGCCGCTCCGCCGGTCGACCTGAGCGAAGGCAAAGGCGGGTTCCTGGGGATCACCGGCCAAAGCGAGGACCTCTCGAAGGTCTACTTCGTCGACACCGCGGTGCTCGACGAAACGCCAAACGAGGAGGGCGCGGTCGCTCAGACCGGCCAGGCCAATCTCTACGCCTGGGGGAAGGGGGACGCGGCGAGGTATGTCGCAACGTTTCTGGCCAAAGACTCCCCCGGGGGATCCGACAGGTCCGGAACCTGGACGGCTTCACCCTCGAACCGCCTCGCCCAGGCCAGCCCCGACGGCCGCTGGCTCGCCTTCCGCTCCGAGGCGGCACTGATCGACGGCTTCGACAACGTCGGGCCATGTCAAATCAATCTGCAAACCTCGGAAGTCAAATTCGACATCTCAGCCTGCAAGCAGGTCTACCTCTATGACTCGGCCAACGAAGAGCTGATCTGCCCCTCCTGCAACCCGAGTGGCGAAGCGCCGCACGGCCCCTCGGCCCTGCCGCTGTTGGACTCTGGTTTTGAAGGCAAGCAGGACCCCCAGCCCCAGCCGCGCTTCCTCAGCAACTCCGGCCGCCTCTACTTCGACAGCCAGGACGCGCTCAGCGCCCGCGACACCAACGAGAACGTCGAAGACGTCTACCAGTACGAGCCAGAGGGAATCGGTGACTGCAAACGCGAAGAGGGCTGCGTCTCGCTGATCTCAGCCGGGCGCGAACCGGGCGACTCCAACTTCCTCGCCGTCGACCCGGCGGGCAAGAACGTCTTCTTCACTACCCGCGACCAGCTCCTGCTCGAAGACCGCGACAAACTCGTCGACGTATACGTCGCCCGCGAAGGCGGCGGCTTCCCCAGCATCGCGCAAAGCGGCGATGGCGAGTGCCAGGGCGAAGCCTGCCAGCCCTCCCCGATCGTCCCCACTTACCCGACGCCCGCCTCGGGCTTCACGGGGGCCGGCAACCTGAAACAGGGTGGCTCGACGAACAAACGCTGCCCCAAGGCGAAGCGCAAGGTGCGCCGCAAGGGCAAGACCCGCTGTGTGAGCGCGAATAGAAAGCGCCAAGGCAAAAAAGCCCAAGCGCGCCACAACCGAGGAGGCGGGCGATGATTCGGCAGGCAAGGCTCTTTGCATCGCTGATTGCCCTTGGGCTGTGCCTCGTCGCGCCAGCCGCAGCCCAGGCCGACTTCGGCTTCGTACCCGGCAGCGTCTCGGCCAAAGCCGAAAACAAAAACGGCACGCTCGCCACCGAAGCGGGCGCTCACCCCTACGCATACAAGGTCAGCTTCGCCTTCAACACCGACCCCGGCGGAGTGCTCGAAGGCGGCGAAGCGCGCGACATCATCGCCGAGCTGCCGCCGGGCCTGATCGGCAACCCCCTCGCTGTGCCGCGCTGCTCGCGCGCTGCGTATGAGGGCGTCCTCCCCAAGTGCCCCGCGAACACCCAGGTCGGCGTGCTCAGGGCGATCCTGCCGGGCCTCGGCCAGGTGGCGCTGCCGATCTTCAACCTCGAGCCTCCGCCGGGCATCGCCGGGCAGATTGGCGGCGGCGCGGTCGGCCTGAACGTACTGCAGAGCGCCTCGGTCAGAAGCGAGGAGGACTACGGGCTCACGGTCGGCGCTTTCAACATCCCAAACGCGGCGATCTCCGGCACCGAGACGATCTGGGGGGTCCCGGCGGATCCCAGCCATGACCTCGAACGCACCGGGGAACAGCTCGACAACGGTGGCCCAGGGGTCCCCTCCGACGCTCCCCCCTTGCCCTTCCTCACTCTGCCGACTTCATGTGAGGAGACGCCGCAGATCACGCTCAAAGCGGATTCCAAACTCGCCCCTGGTGCCTTCGTCTCCGAGTCGGTCCCAGCGCTCGGCTCCCCAGACCCGCTGGTGCGCTGCGACGCGGTCCCCTTCGGCCCCAAGATCGCCGCCCAGACGACCGGGCGGCTGGCCGAGAATCCAACCGGCCTCGATTTCGAACTGAAGCTGCCAAACCAGGGCCTGCTCGCATCGGGCGCGATCGCCGAAACCCAGCCGCACAAAGTCCGCGTGACGCTGCCCGTGGGAGTGACCGCCAACCCCGCCCTGGCTGAAGGGGTAGGCGTCTGCAGCGAAGACCAATACAAAGCCGAGAAGGCCACCACCGCCCCGGGGCAAGGCTGCCCCCAAGCATCGAAAATCGGCTCGATAGTAGGCCACTCGCCACTGGTGGAAGCCCTGATCGAGGGCTCCCTCTACCTGGCCGAGCCCTACAACAACCCAAGCGACTCCCTAATAGCCCTATACATAGTCGCCCGCGTGCCAGAAAGAGGCGTTCTGGTAAAGCAGGCCGGCAAGGTGGAACCGGATCCGGCCACGGGCCAGCTTGTGACCACCTTCGAAGGTCTGCCGCCGCTGCCGTATACGGACTTCAAGCTCCACTTCAGAGAAGGCGGTCGCGCCGCCCTGATCAGCCCCCCAGCCTGCGGCTCCTACACCACCAAAGCCGAGCTCTATCCCTTCTCCGATCCGACCAAAGCCACTCCCGCCACCAGCGTCTTCCAGATCGAGCGCGGGGTCGACGGCGGCGCCTGCCCCCCCGGTGGAGTCCCGCCCTTCAACCCAGGCTTCGAAGCGGGAACGCTCTCCAACTCAGCCGGCGCCTTCTCGCCCCTGCAGATGCGACTGACCCGCAAGGACGGCGATCAGGACCTGACCAAGATCTCGACCACGCTGCCACCAGGCGTGCTCGCCTCCCTGGCTGGAGTAGGCAAATGCTCAGACGCCCAGATCGCGCAAGCGCAGTCGAGAACTGGCCCTCACGGCGGAGTCGAAGAGCTGACGAGCCCATCGTGCCCGGCTAACTCCAAGATCGGCCGCACCGAGACCGGCGCGGGAGTGGGAGGAACCCTGCTCTACGTCCCAGGCAACCTCTACCTAGCTGGTCCTTATAAAGGTGCTCCACTCAGCGTCGTAGCGATAGTCCCCGCAGTCGCAGGGCCCTTCGACGTCGGAACCGTAGTAGTCCGCCTGGCGCTCCGCTTCAACCCGAGGACCGCGCAAGCAGAAGCGGACGGAGCATCATCAGACCCGATCCCCCACATCCTCAGAGGCATCCCACTGAAGGTCAGGGACATCAGGGTCCATGTAGATCGACCCAGCTGGATCTTCAACCCGACCTCTTGTGAATCCACTTCCACTCTGGCGAAGCTCTGGGGCGGAGGGGTGGATGCCTTCAGCGTCAATGACGATGCGCCGCACTCAGTCGCAGCTCGCTTCCAAGCGGCCGATTGCGCCAACCTCGCCTTCAAGCCACGTCTTGGCCTGAAGCTGAAGGGCGGAACCAAGCGTGGGTCCCACCCAGCCCTGACCGGCACCTACAGGCCACGCGCAGGCGACGCCAACCTCGAGGGTCTCGTCTTGCGCCTGCCCTCCTCGGCTTTCCTCGACCAGGCCCACATCCGCACGATCTGCACCCGCGTTCAGTACGCGGCAAACGGAGGCAACGGCGGCGGTTGTCCGAAAGGGTCGATCTACGGCCAAGCCACCGCTCACACCCCGTTGCTCGAGGAGCCGCTAAGTGGCCCGGTCTACCTCAGATCCTCAAACCACAACCTGCCCGACTTCGTCGCCTCACTGCACGGAATCGTCGACATCGAAGCTGTTGCCCGCATCGACTCCAAGAACGGCGGCATCAGAGCCACCTTCAGCGAGCTGCCCGATGCCCCGATCACGAAGGTCGTGGTCCAGATGCAGGGGGGGAAGAAGGGCCTGATCGTCAACAGCCGCAATCTCTGCGGGGCTAAGTCCAGGGCCAACGCCGACTTCGTCGGGCAGAACGGTCGGCGGTATGGGATCAAGCCGGTGATGGGAGCGGACTGTGGTGGGAAGCGGAAGTAGGAGTGGGTTCCGGAGACACCTACTCAAGCAAGCCCATATCTTCAAGCATCAATTGCCATTGCTTGAAATACGTCGGGTCAGTCTTTCGCCAGCGCTCGATCAGCCACGATCCGGATTCCCAAACTTCCCTGGCAGCATCGCCGAAGTATTCCTTGGTAATGGCTTTGTCGAGCAGGCCCTGGTTGTACATGCCAGCCAGCTCCTCGAACAGGTTCGGCACCACCAAGGCGGCGAGCTTGTCCGCTCTTCCCATCGCCAGGAATTCCCGATACCGCTTACCGGCGGCGGTGTCGACCGGTTTGAACAGCTCCCCGGTCTTCTCGTGATATTGCAGCAACTCCGGGCTCGAAAATCGATGCGTGTAATTGTAGGTGAGCTCCTGACGCGAGGACGAGCGGGTCACGATGATCTGAGCGACGCCGACGACAAGCGCCGAAAGGGCCGTGGCCGCCAGCACGATCTGGGCAATCGCCGACCAATCGGCCAGACTCAGCGTCCCCCCAAAGCACGCATTCATGCCTGCTAACTTACAAGCACGATGAGCGCCCCGATTCTGGTCCCGCCCAGCAAATAGCCCTCTCCGCTCGCCTGACCCCGCTCTCCGGGCCAGGTTGGCAGGCGCTATACTTTTTGAAGTAAAGCCGGATCGGAATTCAGGTATTTAGGAGAGCGATGGCGCCTACGGAGACCAAGCAGCAGGTCGAGGAGATCGAGCCGTTCGAGGCATCGCAGGAGATCGAAGACGGCAACGTCGTCCTGATCGACACGCGCGAGCCGCACGAGTACCAGGAGGCCCACCTCGAGAACGGCAAGCTGGTGCCGCCGGGCCTGCTCGCCGACGAGATCGCCGCCGCCGCGCCCAGCAAGTCGGCCCGCACGATCCTCTACTGCCGCAGCGGCAACCGCTCTTACAAGGCGGCCGAGCAGCTCGAAGCGCTCGGCTACGAGGACGTCGCCTCGATGGCGGGCGGGATCCTCGCCTGGCAGGAGCAGGGCCTGCCGGTCATCGCCGCCAGCGGCATGACCGCCGAGCAGCGCGACCGCTACTCGCGCCACACGCTGCTGCCCGAGGTCGGGGTCGACGGCCAGCTGAAGCTGCTGAACGCGAAGGTGTTGCTGCTCGGCGCCGGCGGACTCGGCGCGCCGACCGCGCTCTACCTCGCTGCGGCCGGGATCGGCACCATGGGCCTGGTCGACGACGACGTCGTCGACGCCTCCAACCTGCAGCGCCAGGTGATCCACAACACCGAGCGGATCGGGATGCCGAAGACCGAGTCGGCGCGCATCTTCATCGAAGCGCTCAACCCCGACGTCAACGTGGTCGAGCACAACATGCGCCTCAACTCGGAGAACATCCTCGAGCTGATCGAGGACTACGACGTGATCGTCGACGGCGCCGACAACTTCCCCACCCGCTACCTGCTCAACGACGCCTCGGTTCGGCTGCGCAAGCCGGTCGTCTCCGCCTCGATCCTCAGCTTCGACGGCCAAATCTCGACCTTCGTCCCCTTCGAGGGCCCCTGCTACCGCTGCCTCTACCCGACGCCGCCGCCGGCTGAGCTGGCGCCGAGCTGCTCGGCCAACGGCGTACTTGGGGTGATGGCGGGGACGATGGGGACCCTGCAGGCGAACGAGGTGATCAAGCTGGTGCTCGGCGTCGGCGAGCCGCTGATCGGCCGCCTGCTCCTCTACGAGGCGCTCGGCACGAGGTTCACCGAGCTGAAAGTCCGCCGCGACCCCGAGTGCCCGATCTGCGGTGAGAACGCGCCAGAGATCCCGGAGTCTGAGCTGGGCAAGTTCCCCGACTACGACACCTTCTGCGCGGGCTGAGCGCCGCCCCCTTCCTCTCAACTAGGATCGCGTCCAGATGGCAACGATTCGCATCCCACCAGTGCTGCGCGCCCAGACCGGGGGGCAGACCGAGGTCGAGGCGAGCGGCTCCAACGTCGGCGAGGTCCTACGCGCCCTGACCGCCGAGCACCCGGCCACCGAGGAGCAGCTCTTCGGTCCCGACGGCGATCTCAACCGCTATGTCAACGTCTACCTCAACGACGAGGACGTGCGCGTGCTCGACGGGCTTGATACCGCCGTCTCCGACGGCGACACTGTGGTCATCCTGCCGGCGATGGCCGGCGGCTGCCCTCCTGCGTCACTGCATCAGAAGTAGTGCATCAAGATGCTATGCTTGGTGCATGCGTACGACGATCACCCTTGCCGACGACGTTGTCTCTGCGCTCGAGAAAGTGCGCCGTGAGCGCGATCTGGGTTTGAGCGAGGCGGTCAATGACTTGATTCGCGCTGGCCTGGCCGACCGCGGCGGCCAGCGTCGGGTCGATTTTCCCACGTTCGATGTGGGCATCGGGATCGATGTCCGCAATATCGGCGAGGTGATCGAGACTCTCGAAAGGGAGGACGGGATTTTTCCGTCGTCCCGCTGATGCTGGTCGACGCCAACCTGCTCGTCTACGCCGCCGACGCACGCAGCAGGTTCCATCAACCAGCCCGCGACTGGCTGCTCGAGCAACTGAACGGCAGCCGGCGCGTTGGCCTGCCCTGGCAAAGCCTCTCGTCGTTTTTTCGCGTGATCACCCACACCCGAATCTCTGCGCATCCGCTTGCCCCAGCAGACGCATGGCAGACGATCTCAGCCTGGCTCGGTTCCGAAGTTGCCTGGATCCCCGAGCCCGGTGCAGGTTATGCGCCGATCTTCGGTGATCTGCTCGTCCGCTATGAAGTGACCGGCAATCTTGTCCCCGACACCCAGCTCGCGGCACTCGCTCTCGAGCACGGGCTCACCGTCTGCTCTGCCGACACCGATTTCGCTCGCTTCACCGAGGTCAGCTGGACCAACCCGCTGGCGTAGCGAGTGCTCACGACTCGGTGGCCGGGGCGCCACCCCTGGCTATACTTTTTGAAGTAACGGGAGACGAG
This sequence comes from uncultured Solirubrobacterales bacterium, assembly GCA_963824215.1. Lineage (GTDB taxonomy): Bacteria > Actinomycetota > Thermoleophilia > Solirubrobacterales > 70-9 > VRUE01. The sequence continues at coordinate 228,316 of CAWGOE010000004.1, forward strand.
ATGCCTCACGACGAGCTACTCAACCGACCCTGCGGGGGACGCTTCGGCGACATCGTCGAGTCGATCGGCAACACGCCGCTGGTCGAGCTGCCACGCTTCTCGCCCAAGCCCGACGTTCGCATCTACGCGAAGCTCGAGGGCCGCAACCCGACCGGCTCGGTCAAGGACCGCGTCGCCAAATCGATGATCGAGGCGGCGGAGGCGGAGGGCGCGATCGCGCCGGGGCAGACGATCCTCGAGCCGACCTCGGGCAACACCGGCATCTCCTTGGCGATGATCTGCCGTCGCAAGGGCTACCCGCTAAAGGTCGTGATGCCCGACAACGTCACCGCCGAGCGCACCCAGCTGCTCGAGATGTACGGGGCGGAGATCGCCTACTCGGAGGGCGCCAAGGGCTCCAACGGGGCGGTCGAGGTGGCGCTGGAGATGGCCAAGGATTCGCAGTACTACATGCCCTACCAGTACGGCAACGAGGCCAACCCGCTTGCCCACTACAACGGCACCGCGGTGGAGATCCTCGAGGAGCTCGACGAGGTGACGGCCTTCGTCGGCGGCCTCGGCACCGGCGGCACGCTGATGGGTAACGGGCGGCGCCTCAAGGAGCACAACCCCGACACCCTGCTCGTCGCCGCTGAGCCGATGCAGGGCGAGATGGTGCACGGCCTGCGCTCGCTCGACGACGGCTTCATCCCGCCGATCATCGACATCACCCTGCTCGACCGCAAGATCATGGTCTCCAACCGCGACGCGATCGTCTGGACGCGCAAGCTGCTCGACGAGGAGGGCGTCTTCGCCGGCGTCTCCTCCGGCGCGATCGCCCGCATCGCCGTCCGCATCGGCGAAGAGCTCGACGGCGGCAATGTCGTTTTCCTGATCCCCGACGACGGCTGGAAGTACCTCTCCTCAGGCGTCTACACCAAACCGATCGACGAGATAGAGAACCTCGACTCGACCGTTTGGTGGTAGCCCTCGGCTTGGCCGGAAGATGCGGATCGCACAGGCCCTCGTCGACGAGATCGTCGCCCACGCCCGGGAGGACCTGCCGAACGAGTGCTGCGGTTTGATCGGGGGCTCCGAGGGGGTCGCGGCTACGGTCTACCGCACGCGCAACGAGTTCGCCAGCCCTTTCAGCTACCAGATCCACACCAGCGATCAGTTCCGCGTGACGCAGAAGGAGATCCCGGATCGCGGCGAGGAGCTGCTGGCTATCTACCACTCCCATACCAAGAGTCCCGCCTATCCGTCCGAGACCGATCTCAACGCCGCCGAGGGATGGCCGGAACCGGTCTACGTCATCGTCTCGCTCGCCGACCCGGAGACGCCGGATGTAAGGGGCTACTGGCTAAGGGACAAGAAGATCGAGGAGGCTGAGCTTGTCGTCGAGTAGCGGAAAGCTGGTCAAGGTTGGCTTCGCCCAGCAGCAGCCGGAGGCGGAAATGATTCAGGGGCTGCTCTCCGAGCACGGCATCCCGAGCATGCTGAGGCGGGCCGCCGGTTTCGACGTGCCGGACTTCCTCGCTGCCGGGCCGCGGGAAATCCTCGTGGCCGAGGAGCTCGCCGAGCAGGCTCGCGAAGTGCTCGAGGGGACCGGCGCGGACTAAGTCGTCGCCAGCGGGTCGCGGCCGTCCCAGGTGCCATGCGAGGCGTAGGGGCGGAAGCGGATGAAGGCAGATTCGCGGTGGAACGGCTTGGCACGGTCCACCTTGACTGCCGCCTGGTGCGAGCCCCCACCGCCGAACGCGTACTCGCGCATCGCCGCGGCGCTGCGCCAGATCGAGAAGGTGGAGACGAGTCGCGGGGGCGTGAAGCGGCCGAAGCCGGTGACGGCGACCACAGCCGGGTTTGCGGCCGCGTCGCGTTCGGTCGGCGCGGCGCTCTTGAGGAAGGCGAGGGTGCGGCTGATGCGCAGGCGACCGAGGGTGAGGACGGCGACCGGCTCATCGTCCTCCACCGGGAGCGCCTCGTCGGGGAGCCCCGCCATGCCCGTCCATGAGCCGAAGCAGTGCAGGGGCTGGAGGCGAGTGTGCCAGCCGCCGCTCAGGTGCTCGGCGAACGGGTGGCCCGCGAGGAAGCGATCGAGCGCCGCGTCGTCCTCCCAGGCCGCAATCAGGCCGATGCGGCTGAGCTGCGGGCGGGGGAGCGCGTAGCTGGCGCGGTGGCCCAGCGCTGCTGGGAAGACGACTTCCGCATAGCTCATGCCGGCAACCCCTCCGGCGTCGAGGCGTTGCAGTAGTAGCCGCTGCGCGTTCAACCTCCCCACCTCGGTGATGTGAACGGAGACGATCATTCTGGCGCTCCCTCCTGGGCGATGGCTAACCTAACGTCAACTAGGAAGTGTGCGGACAGTACTTAGGCTGGACTAAGTTGTCAAACGAGACCCAGAGCGAGACGAAGCCCCGGCGGCGGATGACGGCGGCTGCCCGGCGTGAGGTGATCGCCGAGGCCGCCGCGGGGCTCTTCGCCGAGCGGGGCTATCGCGGCGCCTCGATCGAGGAAATCGCCCGCCGCTCGGGAGTCACGCCGCCGGTCGTCTACGAACACTTCGAGTCCAAGCGCGAGCTCTACCGCGAGCTGCTCGAGCGCCATTTCGCCGCGCTGCGGGAGGTGTGGCGCGAGCACTTCGGCGGCGATGACCCGGCCGAGCAGCGGGTCGCCCGCTCCTTCGACGCCTGGTTTGCCTACGTCGAAGCGCACCCGTTCGCCGGGCGGGTGCTCTTCCGCTACAGCACCGATCCCGAGATAGAGGCGGTCCACGCCGAAGTCGCCGCGCGCAGTCGCGAGTCGATCCTGCCGCTCTTCGCCGCCGAGCAGGGGGCCGAGAACGTCGCCGGCTCGGTCGCCGACGAGGGGATCGAAATGGTCTGGGTCGTCCTCCGGGGCGTGCTCCAAGGCCTCGCCGTGTGGTGGGCGGATCACCCGGAGGTGGCCCGCGAGCGGGTCGTCACAACCGCGATGAACTCGCTCTGGATCGGCTTCGAGCGGGCGCAGGCGGGCGAGATATGGGAGGGGAGCGGGGGAGCGCCCTAGTTCGGCGCCGAGCGCGGATCGCGGGCTAGGAGGGGTTAGGCCGCGCGATCGCCCGCAGATAGTCGCGCCAAGCAGCCTCGATTTCACCGGCTGGTGCGTCGAATGCGGCTTCCAGGGTAGGCCGGGAGCCGCCGGGGAGGATCTGCAGCGCGAGGCGCTCGCAGGCCTCCGGTCCCCGTTCTGTCTCGAGCAGGTCGAAGATCGTGCCGCCGAGGATCACCGCGTCGCGGCGGGAGGGCGGGAACGAGGGGCCGCCGCTCTCGCGCAGGCGCCTGATCACGGCGGCGCGGTAGAGGCTGACCTGGCGGGCGAAGTACTGGGCGGCGCCCTCGACCAGCCAGGCCCAGCCGAGGTAGCGGGCGAAGCGGCGCGGGGTCCAGGAGGGGGGGAGGTCGGGGTTGTTCGCTGCGATCACGAGTTGGGCGTAGAGGCGCTCGGCGGTGCCGCGCAGGGCTTCGCGCGAATCGTCACCGGCGGCGCGGCGTTCCATGTGCGGGTCGTTGAGCACGTGCAGCTCGGTCGCCATCGCCCAGCCGGCCAGGTAGCGTCGCCCAGCCGGCGCCGCCGACCAGCGTGCGGCTGGCAAGAATGGGTGGGCGAGGGAGAGCAGGGCCGGGTTGGTGTGGACGACGACGGTGACTTCGCCCGGGACCGTCTCGAAGCGGTCCTCCAGTCGCAGCCGCAGTTCCTCCATGCGGTCGAGCGTGCGCTCGGCGAACGCCGCGTCGCCACTGTCGTGGCGCGCCGTGAAACTTAAGGAGTGCGTCTCAACCCAAGGGATGTCGCGAGCCTATCGGCGCGTCAGACGAGTACGGGCTCAGAAGCCGTGCAAACTGAGTGAATCTCGCTGCGGGCGCGGTCGAACTCTTCGTCGGCCATCACCGGCGTGCCCTCGAAAGGCAGATCGCGGTCGATCTCAACCCAGGAGCGGCAGCCGTGGTACTCGTCGCGGACGCGGACGGTGACCGGGCGCGGGATGCGGTGGACCCGCAGCAGCAGGATGTGCAGCGGGTGGCGCCGCTTCCAGTTGAGCCGCTTCTCGGCATAGTCCGGAGTCCAGACGTAGTACGGCGAAAGATCGTCGACGATGCGCGGGTTGTTGACCGTCAGGTGGTCGGTCACCTCGGCCCAGCAGCGCAACCGAACGCGATCGGGCTGGGGGATGCCGCCATCCTGGATGAGTGCTGCGGGGGGCGGCTCCTCGTCGGGCCAAACACCCTCCTCGAGCGCGCGGCGCAGCTCGGGGTGATGGGACTCGCGGACGAGGTTGTTCCGCTGGTGGTCGAAGGTCGGGTAGAGGAAGAAGCGCTCGTGCTCGAGCTCGAAGTGCTTGTTGTCCTCGCGGATTCCGCCCTTGCGCAGGGTCAGCAACTGCTCGCCCTCGGCAAGAGCGCGCACCGTTACTGCCCATTCCTTTAAAGCGATCGGCATATAAATCAAACCTGAGAAGGTTGGAGAATCTGTGCTTGGAGGTTGGCGCCTATGGACCCTGTCCAGGCGAGAGCCCCGCCCAAGGCCGCGCATTCTAGACGAGGCTGGCCAATTCGCCAAATTAATGCTGTGTGCGATCGGACACCCGGCCGGTTCCCCCGCCACCTGGCGTTTCAATCCGTAGTCTGTCGCCCTCGTTCAGGCTGCCCTCGCTCTTGCTCGGCAGTGATTTTCCGTTGAGGTAGTCGGCGCCGGTCGCGCCGTCTTCGCCGCCATCACGACCGCGGGGGCGATGCCGCCGACGCTCGCCGATCAGCGTGTAGCTCATCGGCGCCAGCGCTTCCAGCTCGCGCACCAGGCCGTCGCCGCCATGCAGGCGACCATCGCCGCCGCTGCCGCGGCGGAGGGCCAGCTCGCGCACGCGCAGCGGGAACTCGGTCTCCAGCGCCTCGACCGGGGTGTTCAGCGTGTTCGACATCGCGACGTGGATCGCGTTTGGGCCATCGGCGTCCGGACACGCCCCCTGGCCGCCGCCGAGCGTCTCGTAGTAGGTGAATCCCGCACCGGCCAGGGTCAGGTTGTTCATCGTCCCCTGGCCTTGCGCCGGCACCGGCCGCGCTCCGGCAAGGGCGGCGATCGTCAGGTCGGCCACTCGGCTCGAGGTCTCGACGTTGCCGGCGGCGACGGCGGCCGGGAAGCGAGCGTTGAGCAGGCAGCCCTCCGGCGCGATCACCTCGATCGGCCGGTAGGCGCCGGCGCAAGGCGGTGCGTCGGGATCGGTCAGGACGCGGACGGCGAAAAACGCGGCGGATTTCGTCACCGAGAGCGGGCAGTTGAGGTTGCCGTCGATCTGGGCATCGGTGCCGCTGAAGTCGAGCACCAGCCGGTCGCCGCTGATGCTCGCCTCGAGCTGTAGGACAACGTCGCGCGGCGCGCCGTTGGCGTCGTCCTCGAGCTGGTCCTCGGCCGTGTAGGTGCCATCCGGCAGGTTCGCCAGCGCGACGCACGTGCGGCGCTCGGCGTAAGCGAGGATCTCCGCCATGCCGGCGCGCAGGGTGTCGTGGCCGTGGCGCGCGGCGAGCTCCGCCAGGCGCTGCGCCCCGATCCGGTTGGCCGCGGCTTGCGCGCGCAGGTCGGCGAGGCGCTGGTTGGGGGAGCGCATCTGGGCCGCGATTCGCTCCAGGTCCCCGTCCCCGAGCCGGGTCGGCGGGATCACCACCCCCTCTTCGGAGAGCGTGCGCGAGCGCGCCGGCATGCCGGCCGGGCTGGGGCCGCCGATGTCGGCGTGATGGGCGCGGGAGGCGGCGAAGCCGAAGGGCTCGCCGTCGACGAAGACGGGTGAGATCAGGGTCACGTCGGGCAGGTGGGTGCCGCCGCGGTAGGGATCGTTGAGGATCCAGGCATCTCCCGGCCGCTGCTCCTCGTCGAGCACAGCAGCGACGGCATCCGGCATCGAGCCGAGGTGGACGGGGATGTGCTCGGCCTGCATCACCAGCTCGCCGGCGGGGTCGAACAACGCCGTCGAGCAGTCGTGGCGCTCCTTGATGTTGGCCGAGTAGGCAGAGCGGATCAGCGCCGCGCCCATCTCATCGCAAGCAGCCCGCAGCCCGCCAATCATCACCTGCAGGGCGACTGGATCGAGCGCGCTCAACGTGCTCCCCTCCTGGCGTGGATCGTGCCGGCATCGTCGACCGATGCGTTCCAGTCTGGGGGGACGACGAAGGTCGACTCGGGCAGCTCGAAGATGACGGGACCTTCCCGCGTCAGACCGGTTGGGGGCTCGCCGCGCAGGACGGGCGTCTCGGTCCACCCGCCCTCGAAGCGCACTTGGCGGCTGGCCTCACGGAGCTCGCCCGTCGCCGCGGCACTGAGCTGCGGAGGCGGGCCGGGTTCGACCAGGGCGAGGCGGATGTGGACGAGCATGACCTCGCCATCCGGATCGCGGTGGCCGTAGCGCTCCTCGTGGGCCTGTTCGAAGCGGGCAATGAGGTCGACGGGGTCCGGTCGCGTGCTTCCTGGGATCGGTAGCTCGAACGCCTGGCCCGCGTAGCGCATCTCGTAGGCGACGTCGAGCTGCTCGGTTTCCCGCCTCATAGGCGGGAAAGTGAGAGCTCGACCCATCGCCCCCCAGCCGCAACGTCAGCTCATCGACCTCGGCGGCGATCCGCTCGGCACTCAGGTCTGCGCCGCTGAGCATCACCGTGCGCGTCGTGTCGCGGCGGCGATCGGAGGCGCAGAGGCCAAGGGCGGATAGCACCCCACCGGCGCGCGGGCAGAGGATCCGCTCGATGCCTAGCTCGGCGGCGATCGCCGCCGCGTGCATCGGCCCGGCGCCGCCGAAGGGCAGCAGAGCGAAGCGGCGCGGGTCGATGCCGCGCTCGACCGTGACCACGCGCAGCGCCCGCACCATCTCCTGGTTGGCGACCCGTACGATCCCCTCCGCCGTCTCCAGCTCGCCGAGGCCGAGTGAGTCGGCCAACGCTCCGACCGCGGTCCTGGCCGCGTCGAAGTCGAGCGGGACGCCGCCGGCCAAGGTGGAGTCGGCGGCGAGGCTGCCGAGCAGCAGGTTGGCATCGGTAACCGTGGGCTCGTTGCCGCTCCTGCTGTAACAGGCGGGCCCGGGCTCTGAGCCGGCCGACCGGGGTCCGACGCGCAGCGCCCCGCCGGGGTCGCGCCAGCCAATCGAACCGCCGCCGGCGCCGACCGTGTGCACGTCGACCATCGGCAGCTGGATCACGCGGCCGTCGATCTGGCGCGAGTCGGTCCGCCTCACGTCGCCCCCCTCGATCACGCAGACGTCACACGAGGTGCCGCCCATGTCGAGGCCGAGCGCGTTGCCGTCACCGCTGATCCGGGCGAGTAGGCCGGCGCCGACTGCGCCGCCAGCGGGACCTGAAAGGACGCTCCAAGCGCCCGCTCGCGCCGCCTGCTCTGCGCCGGCGACGCCGCCGGAGGACTGCATTACGAGCGGGGGCGGGACTCCGACCTCTTGCGCGGCCTCGCCGAGACGCCCCAGATAGCGGCCGAGAAGGGGGGAGAGGTAGGCGTCGATCGCGGTGGTCGAGCAGCGCTCGTACTCGCGGAAGCGGGGCAGGACCTCGTGCGAGGCGGAGACGTGGATGTGCGGCAGCGCGCGGCGCAGGTGCGCGGCGATCGCCTGCTCGTGCGCGGGGTCGAGGTAGGAGAAGAGCAGGCAGATCGCAACCGACTCGACGCCGCTATCGCTGACCAGTTGCTCAAGCCGCTCCAGCTCGCCCTCGGCGAGCGGCGCCAGCTCACCCTCGGGCCCGACGCGCTCGGAAGCCTCGAAGCGCAGCTCCGGCTCGATCAGCGGGGTCGGCTTGGGCCGGCAGAGCCGGTACAGGTCCGGCCTGTCCTGACGGCCAATCTCGAGCACGTCGGCGAATCCCTTGGTCGCGATCAGGGCGGTGCGGGCGCCGCGTTCCTCGAGCAGGGCGTTGGTGCCGACGGTCATCCCATGGGCGAAGGCCTCAACCCCCTCGGCCTCGCGACCGGCCCGTCGCAGCACCTCCTCGACGGCGCCGATCACGCCGACGGACTGGTCCTCCGGGGTGGTCGGCAGCTTCGCCGTGTGGACCGTCTCGCCGTCGAAGAGGACGGCGTCGGTGAAGGTCCCCCCTACATCGACTCCGAGCAGCATTGGGCTGACGCTAGCGAGTGCGGTCGAGGTTTGAACCGCATGGCGGGCCAAACCTCGACCGCACCGGCCTGGGCCGTGCGGTCAGCGCCAGCTTTCGCGGCGGATCTCGCCGCCGGGGGCGAGCACGAAGTGGACGCCATCGAGCTCGGGGGCGAGGCCGGGGTGGTCACTGCGCAGGTGGCCGCCGCGCGACTCGGTCCGCTCCAGGGCGCAGGTCGCGACCGCCGTGGCAAGGGGATAGGGATCGTCGAGCAGCTCGTGTAGCTGGTCGGCGCTGCGCAGCGGCCCGGCGAGGCGCCAGACGGCATCGCGGGTCGCCTCGGTGGGCGGCTCGAAACACCACTCCGGCGGCGCCGGTCGCTCCCCGGCCGGGGAGTCTCCGAGCGCGGCGCGGGCAGCGCGGGCGCCGAAGACGAAGCACTCGCTGAGTGAGTTGGAGGCGAGTCGGTTGGCGCCGTGCAGGCCGGTGCAGGAGGCCTCGCCGACGGCGTAGAGGCCGGGGAGGGAGGAGCGCCCGTCGAGGTCGACCGCGATCCCGCCCATCGTGTAGTGGGCGGCGGGGGCAACCGGAATGACTTCAGCGTGTGGGTCGAGGCCAGCCTCGCGCAGGGACTCGAAGACATTGGGAAAGCGGGCCGGGTCGAGCTCGCGCAGGTCGAGACGCACGCTGCTGCCGTCGTCGGCCTCGATCCGGTCGAGGATCGCCGCCGTGACCGCGTCGCGGGGCGCCAACTCGTCGGTGAAGCGGCGGCCGGCGGCGTCGAGCAGGGTGGCGCCCTCGCCCCGCACGGCCTCGGTGATCAGCAGGCCGTCGAAGCGGCTGCCGGGCAGAGCGAGGGCGGTCGGATGGAACTGACAGAACTCGAGGTCGGCCAGCTCGGCGCCGGCAGCGGCGGCCATCACCATCCCGGCGCCGATCGCTCCGCGGGGATTGCTGGTGCGCCGCCAAAGCGCGGCAGCGCCGCCGGTGGCGACCACCGTTGCCGCTGCGGCGATTGGCTCGGCGTCGGTTAGCAGTCCGTAACAGCGCTCGCCATCGCTCCACAACGCTATGGCCGAGGTGCGCTCGCGCACGGTAATACTCGGCTCGGCGTCGACCATCGCCGCCAGCTTTCCGGTGATCTCGTGGCCCGTTTGGCTACCACCGGCGTGGACGATGCGGCGCCGCGTATGCCCACCCTCCAGCCCGAGCGCCAGCTCGCCGTCCTCATCGAGATCGAAAGCGACCCCGCGCTCGCGCAGTTCCCGGACCGCGTTCGGGGCCTCCTCGACCAGGACCTCGACGGCGGAAGGGCGGCAGAGCCCCCGGCCAGCCGCGATCGTGTCGGCCGCGTGCTGGGCGGGGGAGTCGCCTGGCTCCAGCGCCGCGGCCAGGCCTCCCTGCGCCCAGAAGCTGGCGCTCTGGGAGAGCGGCGTGCGCGAAACTACGCAGGCAGTCGCGCCCTGCTCCGCTGCCCGTAGCGCCGTCCAGAGTCCCGCGGCCCCGCCGCCGACGATGGCGACGTCGCACTCCTCCGCGCTTGCGGCTATCGGCCTGCCGCCTCTCGGCGTATCGCCTCGATCTGCGTGCGCAGCCAGGCGGCCGCCGCTTCGCGGGCGCGGGTCTCGCTCTCAGCGCTCGTGCCTTCCGCCGATGCCGCCTGCCGCTGTGCCTCCTCGACCCGCTTCTCAGCCGCTTCGGTCTGCGCCTCGATCTCGGCCAGGCGCCTCTCGGCAGCGGCGATCGCCTGATCCTTGGCGGCGCGCTCGCGCTCCAGCTCCTCGGCGTGCCCGCGACGCAAATCCTCCAGGGCTTCGGCGCTGACTTGTCGCTCCTTCTCCAGGTCGGCTTCGAGCGCCCGGATCTCAGCAGTGGCGCGTTTCTCAGCCGCCGTCGCAGCCGCGACCGCCTCGTTCAGCCGCCGTTCAGCCGCCTCGACCTGCGCGCTGGGGCTCTTGCTGCCGGGCTCGCGCTTTTCCTCGCTCATCCCCGTTCAATCTATTACGTGGAGCCGCTTTCAAAATTAGCGCGAGTCCGGGGAGGTCGAGGACCAAGCGGGACGGCCGCGTCACGACTCCCGCGTAGCAGCGCTACGCGGGACGTCGGGACGGGGCCGTATCCGCGCAGTGTCATTCGGCCTCATCCGGGCCGCGATCATTTTGAAAGCGGCTCTTAGAGGACCGATCCCGGTCGAGCACCTCGCGGTAAGCGACGATCGTCCTTTCCGCCATCCGGCCCGCCGAGAGCGATGCGGCCCGCGCGGTGCCCTCGACGCGGGGGTCGTGGGCCTCCAGGTGGGGGCGTGCGGCCTCGCTCCAGCTTGTCGCATCAAACGGTGCGCAGGTCGCCCCCGCAATGCCAGCGAGTGCGAACGGGGCGATCCCGACCGGGGTCGAGAGCACCGGCACGTCGCAGGCGAGCGCCTCGACGCAGGTCAGTCCAAACCCCTCGTAGTCGGAGGTGACGAGGACCGCGTTGGCCGCATTGACCCAGAGCGGCATCTGGTCCGGATCGATCGAGCCGCCGGTGAGCAGCTCCGCGCCGCTTGCGGCAGCTACCTCGAGGGCGCGATCGACGCGCTTCTCCGCTCGCTTTGGGTTGGCGGGGAAGAGCAGGTAGCGGCCGTTTGGATCGAGTCCGAGCTGCCGCCTTGCCTCCGCCCGCGGCATGGGACGGAAGCGACCGAGGTCGGGACCGCAGGGGAGGACCGCTGAGCCGGGCACTGGAGGCAGACCCGGCCGGCCATCCTCAGGGCCGAAGAGCGATCGGGAGACGGTGGCGACGAGAATCCGAGCGCCAGGCGATCCGCCGCGAGAGCGGCCCCACCACGGAGTGGCGGACGTCGGTGCCGTGGAAGCTGACGATCAACGGCCGGGCCCCGGCGAGCAAGGCCGACCAGGCCGTCAACCCATAGTGGACGTGGACGAGGTCGAAGCTCTCACGCTTCAGCAGTCGCCGAATGCGCAGGGCCGCGGGGAGGTAGTGGCTGGAGCCGGGGGGAAAGCTGAAGACGTCGACCTCGATACCGAGCCGGCGCATCTCCTCGACTTGGTCGAGCACCCAACGGCCCCGCTGGGGCGCCGCGGCATCGGGAACGAAGTTGGTGACGACCAGCACCCGCATCGGCCGCTGAGCGTACCCGCAGCCGGGGCCGGCAGCGGTTCGTCTCCAACTTTTGACATTCCCGCCGCGGAATTGGCCCATTTACGTCTAGATCCGTGATTCGCGGCCGCCCAGGATCGGGGGCAAACCCGAGCTAGGAGGCTTCGAATGATCTACGCGCTGATTGGCTTTGCGCACGCCGCGATCGAGCGGCGGGTGCTGGCGATCCGATCCCTGGCAGCAGGTGAGCGTGGGCAGGGGACGGTCGAGTACGTCGGCCTGATCCTGCTCGTCTCGCTGCTGATGGTCGGCATGGTCGCCGCGATGAAGGGATTCAACGGCAAACAGGGCACCGAGCTGGCCGGCGTGATCGTCGACAAGATCAAGCAGGCGGTCGACAAAGTCGCGTTCAAATGAGCGCGGCGGAGGGCGGCTCACCCTGTGGAGCCCCCTTCCGGGCCGCCGCGCCCCCAGCGCGCATGACAGACTCGCGCCCATGCCAGCTTCGCGCAGCTATGACAGGGCGCCGGCCGACATCCGGCCGGTCGACATCGATCCCGGTTTCGTCGCCAGCGCTGACGGCTCGGCGCTGATCTCGATCGGCAAAACCCGGGTGATCTGCACGGCGTCGGTCAACGAGTCGGTGCCGAAGTGGATGGGAGGCCGCGGCAAAGGCTGGGTCACCGCCGAGTACGCGATGCTGCCGGCCTCGACCGGCGACCGCAAGGCGCGTGACGTCTCGCGCGGCAAGCAGGACGGCCGCGGGGTTGAGATCCAACGCCTGATCGGCCGCTCGCTGCGCGTCGTCGTCGACTTCAAGGCACTGGGCGAACGCAGCATCTACGTCGATTGCGATGTGCTTGAAGCCGACGGCGGTACCCGCTGTGCGGCGATCACCGGCGGCTACGTGGCGCTTCGGCTGGCGATGCAGAAGCTGCTCGACGCGAAGAAGATCGAGACGATGCCGCTGACCGGTTCGGTCGCTGCGGTCAGCGTCGGCATGGTCGACGGGCGGGCGCTCTGCGACCTCGACTACGGCGAGGACTCGCGGGCCGAGGTCGACGCCAACGTGGTGATGACCGGCGACGGCGGCCTGGTCGAGGTGCAGGCGACGGCGGAGCGGACGCCGCTCTCGCGGGCTTCGCTCGATGAGCTGCTGGGGTTCGCCGAGATGGGCATCTCGCGGCTGCGCCAGGTGCAGGAGCGGGTAACCGAGACCTGATCTTCGGTGACCCCTTGATCTTCGCCACTGGCAATAAGCACAAGCTGCGCGAGATGCGCGAACTGCTTCCGGGGATCGAGCTGGAGCCGTTGCCGGAGGGGGTCGAGCTGCCACCCGAGGACGGTGAGGGCTTCGCCGAGATCGCCCTCGATAAGGCGCGGGCGGCGCACGCGGCGACCGGCGAGGCGGCGCTCGGCGACGACTCGGGGATCGGTGCGGTGGCGCTCGGCGGCCGCCCGGGAATCCACTCGGCGCGTTACGGCGGCGATGGCGCGAGCGACGAGGAGAACCTGGAGAAGCTCCTGAGCGAGGTGGCCTCCGCCGGCGACGAGCGTGGCGCCTACTACGTATGCGCTCTCGCCCTGGTCGAAGCCGACGGCTCCGAGCACGTCTTCGAGGCGCGCTGCGACGGCCAGCTGATCGAGCAGGCACGGGGGGAGGGTGGCTTCGGCTATGACCCGGCCTTCGTCCCGGACGCGACTGGCCCCGACGACGCCCGCACCTACTCGGAGATCAGCCAGGAGGAGAAGAACGCGATCAGCCACCGGGGCCGTGCCGCGCGGCTGCTCGCCCGGCACCTGGAGGCGAGCGCCGGCAGGCCGGCGCCGATCGACCGATGATCCGCACCAAAAGCGGCGCGGCGGCGCTCTCGATTGCCTCCAACTCGGTCCTGATCGCGATCAAGCTCGCCGCCGGGGCGATCACCGGCTCAATCGCGATCCTCACCGAGGCGATCCACTCGTTGATCGACCTTGTCGCCTCGGTCGTCGCCTTCGTCTCGGTGCGCAAGGCTGATGAGCCGGCCGACGAGGACCACCCCTATGGGCACGAGAAGGTCGAAAGCCTGGCGGCGACGATCGAGGGGATGCTGATTCTGGTCGGTGCCGGGATCATCATCTATGAGGCGACCCACCGCCTCGTCGATGGCGCCGAGGTCGACGCGCTGGGGATCGGCATCGCGGTGATGGGCTTCTCCGTCGTCGCCAACCTGGTCGTCTCCACGATCCTTTCGCGCCAGGCACGGACGCACGACTCGCTGGCGCTAGAGGGTGATGCGGCCCACCTGCGCACCGACGCGCTCACCTCGGCCGGCGTCCTCGCCGGCCTGGCGCTCGTCGAGATCACTGGCGTAGTCGCCTTCGACTCGATCACGGCGCTCGTCGTCGCCTCAGCGATCGTCGTAGCCGGCATACGGATCATCCGCCGCTCCTCCGGGGTGCTGGTCGACGAAGTCCTGCCCGATGAGGAGATGGACCGGATCGAGGCCGCGATCGCTACCGCCCGCACCCCCGAGGTCGCCGGCTACCACAAGCTGCGCGCCCGCCGCGCTGGCAGCCGTCGCTACATTGACCTCCACGTCCAGTACCGCTCCGGAACCAGCCTAGAGCGGGCCCACGAGCTCGCCCACCGGATGCGCGAGGAGATCGAGGCCGACATTCGCCGCGCCGAGGTCCTGATCCACGTCGAGCCGGAGACCTCGTTCCACGATCCGGCCAAGGACAACGGCCCTTTTCGTGCCGGCTGACCCGCCGCCCCCGGACGCGAGCCGAGGAGGCGGCGGTTTATGGGGAGGGCAAGAGATTCACCGCGGCGGCCAGCCCGACGGCGATCACGGTGACCGTGTAGCCGGTGTAGCCGCTGATCGCAAAGAGGACGGCAGCGATCGCGCAGACGGCGACGACGGTGATCCAGGAGGCGCGGGCCAGGGACACGGGCCGCTATTTTGGCCGAGATGGCCGACGACGACATGAGCACCGTGGTTTCGGGCGACGCCGCCGAGGGCGCGCTTGCCTATCTGACCGAGATGTCACCCGACCTTCGCGGCGCCGCGATCCTCGCTGGCGACGGCGCTGTCCTCGCCGCCAGCGGCGACGCCAAGCGCTGGCGCGAGGACGCCGCCACCCTCTTCGAAGTGGCCGACCGCAGCGGCGGGCCGATCGAGCAAGTCCACATCGGGACCGAGCAGGGCGAGGTCTTCGCCCTCCGTCAGGCTGGCCTCGCGGCGGTTGCGGTGACCGATCGCTTCGCACTCGCCTCGCTCACGTTCTTCGACATGCGGGCCGTGCTGCGCGACCTGGCGAATGGGAAGCCGCATCCGACTTTGACCCCGCCAGAGGGTGGAAAAAGTCGGAAGCGCAACCGTAGGGCTGGCCGAGATGGCGCCTAAGCCTCATCGAGTGTTGCTCGACCGCGTCTCCGGCTACGCCGACGAGGCGGCCGCCTACATGCGCCGCCGGCGCGCTTCGCGTCGTCCCTTCGCCCGTCTCTACTACGCCGGGGGCAAGGCGGAGGACCATGCCACCGACTCGGTGACCGGCGGCGAGCTCTTCGTCGCCGCCGGCAGGCTGATCGAGGTGGCCGGGAAGAGATCTAAGTCGTGAGCGGGCCCGAGGAGCTGCTCGAGCCGGCGGTCGCCGAGCGAGTCCTCGCCCGCGCTCTCGCCCGCGGCGGCGAGTTCGCCGAGGTCTTCGCCGAACGCCGGGCGGGCCTGACCCTGGCGATCGACGAGTCGCGGATCGAGTCAGTGCAGTCCGGGGCCGAAGCTGGGGCGGGCGTGCGCGTGGTCAGCGCGGGCACGACCTACTTCGCCCACGTCGACGGCCTCGACCCCGCCGAGCTCGAGCGCGCGGCCGACGAGGCGGCAGCGGCCCTGCGCGGCGAGCGGGCCGAGCCGCGGGCGCTGCAGGCCGAGGTGTCGACCCCGCAGCCGATTGCGCAGCCTCCTGCCGACGTCCCCGCGGCTCGCAAGGCGGAGCTCCTACGCGAGCTGGACGAGCGGGCGCGCTCGGCGGGGGGCGAGATCGCCCAGGTGAGCGCCTCCTACGGCGAGGCGAGGCGCGAGGTGGCGGTGGCCAACTCGACTGGCCTCTTCAGTGGCGACGATCGCACCCGCGTGCGGATCGGCGCCCAGGTCGTCGCCCGCCGTGACGGGCGGGTCGAGACCGGCGCCGAGACGCTCGGCGGCCACCGCGGCTTCGAGCTCTTCGACGGCGATCCGGCGCAGATCGCGGAGAGCGCCGCGCGCAAGGCGCTGACCCTGCTCGATGCCGGGCCGGCGCCGACCGGCTCGATGCCGGTCGTAGTCGGCGGCGGCTTCGGCGGCGTGCTCTTCCACGAGATGACCGGGCACGGGCTGGAGGCCGACCACGTTCAGAAGGGCGCCAGCGTCTACGCCGACAAGCTCGGCGAGGCGGTCGCCCAGCCGCTCCTGACCGCCTACGACGACGGTCGTATGCCCGGCGAGTGGGGCAGCGACGCGATCGACGACGAGGGCGCGCCGACCCAGCAAACGCGGGTGATCGAGGAGGGGCGCCTGGTCAGCTTCCTCTATGACCGCCAGAGCGCCGGGCGCGACGGCGTCGCCTCGACCGGCAACGGCCGCCGCGAGAGCTTCCGCCACCTGCCGATTCCCCGCATGACCAACACCTACATCGCCCCCGGCGAGGCCGAGCCGGAGGAGATCCTTGCCGAGGTCGGCAAAGGCTTCTACGCCGTCTCTTTCGCCGGTGGCCAGGTCGACCCGGCCACTGGTGACTTCGTCTTCGGCGTCAACGAGGGCTACTTGATCGAGGACGGCAAGGTGACCCGGCCCTGTCGCGGGGCGACGCTGGTCGGCAACTGCCTGCAGGCGCTCGCCGCGATCGACGCTGTCGGCAACGACTTCTGGATGAAGACCGGCATCTGCGGCAAGGGCGGCCAGAAAGTGCCGGTGGGGACCGGCCAGGGCCACGTCCGGATCGCCGCGATGACGGTCGGGGGGACTGCGGCGTGAGCGAGCTCGCCGAGCAGGCCAGGCGCGCCGTCGAGCTGGCGGTAGCGGCCGGCGCCGGCGATGCGGAGGCCTACGCCAGCGAAGCGGAGAACCGGGAGGTCCGCGTCCACGACGGCGCCGTCGAGAGCCTGACTGCGGCAACCCAGCGCGGCCTCGGGCTGCGCGTCTGGATCGGTGGCCGAACCGGTTACGGCTTCGGTACGGACCTCTCGGCTGAGGGCCTGGCCAGGATCTCGGCCCGTGCGCTCGAGGCGGCGCGCGTCGCCGACGAGGACGAGTTCGCCGGGCCGGCCGAGGTCGGCGATCGCGAGCCGTCTCCCGTCGGCGATCTCAGCGATCCCTCGCTGGGGGAGTCCTCGCCTGCCCAGATCGCCGATCTCGCCCTCGCCGTGGAGAAGGCGGCGCTGGCGGCCGATCCGCGCGTCGCCGCGGTCGAGCAGGCGGTCTACTTCGACAGCGCAGAGCGGGTCGCGCTCGCTGCCTCCTCGGCCCCTGGCGGCGAGTACGAGACGACCAGCTGCTACGCCTACCTGCAGGCGCTGGCCGATGGCGAGGATGGCCGCGAGACCGGGCTCGGCTTTGGCCTTGCGCGTGGCCCGGCGGGACTGGATCCCACTGCGATCGGCCGTGAGGGCGCCGAGAGCGCCGTCGAGATGATCGGCTCTGTCAAGCCCGCATCCGGCAGCCGCCCGGTCGTGCTCGATCCGACCGTCGCCGCCAGCTTCGTCGGTTTGCTCGGCAATGTCGCCGGCGCCGATGCCGTCCAGCGCGGCCGCTCGCCGCTCGCCGAGCGATTGGGGGACGAGGTCGCGGCCGAGGCCTTCGTCTTGCACGACGACGGCCTTGCGCCCGCCGGCTTCGCCACCGCCCCCTTTGATGCCGAGGGAACGCCGCGGCGGCGCACGGCGCTGATCGAGGACGGGCGGCTGCAGACGTTCCTCTATGACTCCTACACCGCCCGTCGTGGCGGCGCAGCCTCGACCGGTAACGCCGGTCGTTCCGGGTATCGCTCGCTGCCCGGGGTCTCGGCGTCCAACCTCGTCGTCGCCCCCGGCGCCTTCAGCCTCGAGCAACTGCTGGAGGAGGCGGGCGAGGGCGTCTACATCAGCGATGTCGCGGGCCTGCACTCCGGCGTCAACCCCGTCACCGGCGTCTTCTCGGTCGGCGCCTCGGGGCGGGCGATCAGGGGTGGCGAGCGAGCCGAGCCGCTGCGCGAGTTCACCATCGCCAGCGACCTGGTCTCGATGCTGCGGGCGGTGCGGGCCGCCGGCTCGGCGCCGCGCTGGGTCCCCTTCGGCGGCTCGGTCAACGCGCCGCCGCTGTTGATCGGCGGGATGACGGTCAGCGGCTCCTGACGGGTCCATCCCCGCCCCCACGCACCAGTTACGCCGTTTGCGCTGTTAGATTGCCGCCCGACCGCAACGACGACGGAGGAGCTTCGACGTGACCAAGGCTGAGTTTCTGGACCAACTGGCAGCTGATGAGCGTGTAGGCAGCAAGAAGGCCGCGAGCGACGCGCTCGATGCCGTGCTTGACACGATCACCGACACCCTGAGCGGCGGAGGTGAAGTCAGCTTCACCGGCTTTGGCAAATTCCACGTTGCCGAGCGTGGCCCGCGCCAGGGCGTCAACCCGCGCACCGGTGAGCGGATCACGATCCCCGGCGGCAAGGTTCCCCGCTTCTCCGCCGGTTCGGCGCTGAAGACCAAGGTCAAGGGCTGAGCTCAAGAGCACCCGCCAGATTTCTCGCCGCCGCCGCGGTCATCTGCGGCTTCGTCGCCGTGATCATCTTGATCACGGCGACGCTCGGCGGCGATAACGGCGACAGCAGTAATGGCGGCGGTTCGGACCGCGCCGGTCAAGCAGAACCAGCGAAGGACAAGGGGCCGGCCCCAAAGTCCTATGAAGTGCAGAGCGGTGACACGCTCACGTCAATAGCTCGCGAGACGGGTGTCCCAGTGGCCACCATCGTCAAGCTCAACCCTGGAGTCGACCCCCAAATCTTGATTGCCGGCGAAGTACTGAAGCTGAAGTGAAGCGCAGCCGGCCGGTTGCTTTGCTCGCAGTACTGGTCGCTTTGTCCGCGGGTGGCGCGGTAGGGGGTACCACCCCCGAGGAAGCTTTAGCTACCGCAGGGGGTGGTGGGTCCCCTGCCGCGACAGGACCCGCGGCTGAGGCGCCGGAACCTCAGCTCGCGGCGCGGGCCTGGGCGCTGATTGACGCTCGGTCGGGCGATGTGCTGGCGTTGCATGCTGCGTCGCAGCGGCTGCCGATCGCCAGTACTACGAAGATGATGACTGCGTACGTTGCGCTGCAGGAGCTGCCGCTGAGCAAGATCGTTAGGACTGCTCCCTACGAATCGATCTATGGGGAGTCGTTGCTGGAAGTTCCGGCTGGAGAGCGGATCAGTGTGCGCGATTTGCTCTATGGGCTGATTCTGCGTAGTGGGAATGACTCGGCATATGACCTTGCGCTTGCTGCGGCAGGGTCGGAAGACGCGTTTGTGCGTCAGATGAATCAAAGGGCTGCTGCGCTGGGGCTCTCGAACACTCATTACGCGAACCCGATTGGGCTTGATGAGGTGGGCAATTACTCGAGTGCGCTGGACCTGACGACGCTGGCGCGCAGGCTGCTGCGCGATCCGGCGTTCGCGAAGATCGCTGATTCCCGTAGCGCCTTGCTGCGTAGCTTGCGGCCGCCGCGGGAGATCGAGACGCTCAATGACTTCCTGCTTGCGGAGCCCTGGGCTACGGGGGTGAAGACGGGTCACACCTTTGGCGCTGACTACGTCTTGGTTGGCTCCGGCCGCCGCAAGGGGGTCGAGCTGATCTCTGCTGTGCTCGGGACCTGGACCGAGTCCGAGCGCGATTTGGAGACTGAGCGGCTGCTCGAATACGGCTTCTCCCAGTACCGCAAGCGGACGCCGATCCGGGCGGGAGAGGTTCTAGCGGAGCCGGATGTCCGCTACACCGATGAAGAGCTCGCATTGCGCGCGGCCCGCACCGTGGCGATCGGCCTGCGGCGTGGCCAGCGGCTGACGGTCAAGGCGCGTACGCCCGCTGAGGTGGAGGGGCCGATCCCTCGCGGCGCCCGGCTGGGCCAGGCGATCGTCCTCGTCGACGGCCTGCGGGCGGCGGCAGTTCCGCTTCGCGCCGGCAGCGCCGTGGCCAAGGCGAGCGCGTGGGACCGGGTTCGCAGCTTCGTCGTCGACAATGCGCTCTGGTTTGTCCTAGCGCTGTCCGGGATACTGCTTGCCGTAGTCCTTCTGAGGCGCTCTCAGCGACGATGATTCTCACCGTAACCCTCAATGCCGCGATCGACCGCACGGTCGCGGTTCCGAATTTCCGCCTTGGCCACCGCCATCGCGCGGTCGAGAGCCGCACCGTGGCGGGCGGCAAGGGCATCAACGTCGCCCGTGCCCTGCGCCTGCTTGGCCGCCCGGTTATCGCAGCTGGCTTCGCCGGCGGCCCGACCGGCAACCGCGTGCTGGAGCAGCTGCGCAAGGAGGCTATCCTCACCGACTTCACCTGGATCGCCGGCGAGACGCGGATCAACATGGCGGTGATCGATCCGACCTCGGGCGAGCAGACCGAGATCAACGAGCGGGGACCGGCGGTTAGTCCGGAGGAGGTTGAGCGCTTCGTCGAGCGGCTGCGCTACCTCGCCGAGGGAGCGAAGATCTGCGTCCTTGCCGGCACTCTGCCCCCCGGGGCGGGGGCGGAGCTCTACGCGCGTCTGGTCGAGGACCTGCGCGAATGCGGCGTCACATCGATCCTCGATGCCGAGGGGGAGGCGATGCTGGCCGGCGTGCGCGCCGGCGCCTCCGTCGTCACTCCCAACGAACCCGAGGCGGAGGAGCTCGTCGGGCAGGAGTTCTCC
This sequence comes from uncultured Solirubrobacterales bacterium, assembly GCA_963824215.1. Lineage (GTDB taxonomy): Bacteria > Actinomycetota > Thermoleophilia > Solirubrobacterales > 70-9 > VRUE01. The sequence goes on from CAWGOE010000004.1 coordinate 248,390, forward strand.
GATCGCGACGACTACGTCCAAGGGCTCTCAGAGCTGGTCCGGCTCGGCGCCGGCGAAGCGGCAATCACCCGCCCTGACGGCTGTGTCGCAGTGGTCGGCCAGGGAGCGGACCGCAGGGTCCTCGAGGTGCGCACCAAGCCGCTGGAGCCGGTCTCGACGGTCGGCTCTGGAGATGCTTTTTTGGCCGGCTATGCCGCCGGTCTCTACGACGGCCGGGAGCCAGCCGACTGCCTCGCCTACGGGGTCGCCTGCGGCGCCGAGTCGACCCAGCACTTCGGCGCCGGCACGGTCGACCCCAACCGGGTCGAGCGCCTGCTCGACGAGGTCGAGGTGCGCGATCTGGAGGTCCACGCGGAAGTGTAGTCTGGCTGTTCCACGCCACCCACTCCTTGGAGGATCGATTTGGAGATCGACATCGGTCGCGGCAAGAAGGGGAGGCGCGCTTACGGTTTCGATGACATCGCGATCGTTCCGTCGCGCCGCACCCGCGATCCCGACGACATAGACATCAGCTGGGACCTCGGCCCCTACCGCTTCGAGCTGCCTCTGGTGGCCTCGGCGATGGACGGCGTGGTCAGTCCCGATACCGCTGTGCTCGTCAACCAGCTCGGCGGCCTCGGCGTGCTCAACCTGGAGGGGATCTGGACCCGCTTCGAGGATGCCGAGGAGCAGCTGGAGAAGGTCGCCGCCGCGCCGAAGCATGAGGCGACCCGGATCATGCAAGAGATCTACAACGAGCCGGTCAAGCCCGAGCTGATCGGTAAGCGGATCGCGGAGATCAAGGAGCGTGGGGCGGTGGCCTGCGGCTCGCTCACCCCGCAGAAGGTGCGCGAGCACTACGAGATTGCGGTCGAGGCGGGCATCGACATCCTCGTCATCCAGGGCACCGTGATCTCCGCCGAACACGTCTCGACCACGGTTGAGCCGCTCAATTTGAAGGAGTTCATCGCCGAAGTGCCGGTGCCGACCGTGGTCGGCGGCTGCGCGTCATACTCGACCGGGTTGCACCTGATGCGGACCGGCGCCGTCGGCGTCCTGGTCGGCGTTGGGCCCGGCGCCGCTTGCACCACCCGCGGCGTGCTCGGGATCGGCGTGCCGCAGGCGACCGCGATCGCCGACGTCGCCGCCGCCCGCGCCCAGCACATGCTCGAGACCGGTGAGTACGTCAACGTGATCGCCGATGGCGGCATGCGCACTGGCGGCGACGTCTCCAAGGCGATCGCTGTTGGCGCCGACGCGGTGATGGTCGGCTCGCCACTGGCTCGCGCCAAGGAGGCGCCCGGTCGTGGCTTCCATTGGGGAATGGCGACCTTCCATCCCTCGCTGCCGCGCGGCACCCGCGTCTCGACCAAGCAGGACGGCACTATGGAGGAAATCCTGCTCGGTCCGGCCCAGGAGAACGACGGCACCTTCAACCTGATGGGAGCGCTGAAAACCTCGATGGCCACCACCGGCTACGAGGACATTCGTTCCTTCCAGCGGGCCGAGGTGATGGTTGCGCCGGCGCTGATGAGCGAGGGGAAGAAGCTGCAGAACGAGCAGTCGGTTGGCATGGGCTCGAATGGTCGTGCAGCGGTATCGGCGGGGGTTGCGGTATCGGATGACTGATGGTTCCGGCGCGCTCCGGCCGGCGGGTCCTGTCACTGCAGGGGACCCACCCTCCCTTCCGGTAGCTAAAGCTTCCTCAGGGAGGGTCCCCCCTACAGTGCCACCCGCCGGAGAGGCGTCGGAGGAGGTTTTCGTCCTCGATTTCGGCGGTCAGTACTCGCAGCTCATCGCGAGACGAATCCGCGAATGTGGGGTATTTGCTGAGCTGCTGCCGGCGACTGCTTCGGCTGAGGCGATCAGGGAGCGGGCGCCGAAGGGCTTGATTCTCTCGGGGGGGCCCGCTTCCGTCTATGAGCCCGGGGCGCCGGCGTTTCCTGGTGAACTGCTCGATCTGGGGATTCCTATGCTGGGGATCTGTTACGGGATGCAGGTGATGGTTCAGGCGCTTGGGGGGAAGGTCGAAGGGGCGGAGTCGGGGGAGTTTGGACGGGCGGAGCTGACGCTGCGTAATGCCGGCGGGCGCTTGCTTGCCGGGCTGCCCGAGGAGCAGAGCTGTTGGATGAGCCACCGCGACGCCGTCTTCGAGCCGCCGCCGGGCTTTACCGCGCTGGCCTCGACGCCTGCTTCGCCGGTCGCCGCCTGCGAGGCGCCGGACCGCGGCCTGTACGGGATCCAATTCCACCCCGAGGTCGTTCACACGCCCTACGGGACCGAGGTCCTGACCCGCTTCCTGCGTGAGATCGCCGGTTGCGAGGAGCAATGGTCGGCGGAGTCGGTGATCGCCGAGCAGATCGCCGCGATCAAGGCCCAGGTTGGCGACGGCCGCGTGATCTGCGGGCTCTCCGGGGGCGTCGACTCCTCGGTCGCGGCGATGCTCGTCCACCGCGCGATCGGCGAGCAGCTGACCTGTGTCTTCGTCGACCACGGCCTGATGCGGCTGAACGAGGCCGAGCAGGTGGTCGCGGCGTTCGAGCAGTTCGGCATCCCGCTGGTCCACGTCGAGGCAGAGGAGCGCTTCCTCGCCCGCCTTGCCGGTGTCGACGAGCCGGAGCGCAAGCGCAAGATCATCGGCGAGGAGTTCATCCGCGTCTTCGAGGAGGAGGCGGCGAAGCTCGAGGACGCCGCCTACCTGGTCCAGGGCACCCTCTATTCCGACGTGATCGAGTCCGGCGGCAGCGACGCCGCCGCGACGATCAAGTCCCATCACAACGTCGGCGGCCTGCCCGATGACCTCGAGTTCGAGCTGGTCGAGCCGCTGCGCATGCTGTTCAAGGACGAGGTGCGGGCGGTCGGCGCCGAGCTGGGCCTGCCCGAGCGGATGGTCTGGCGCCAGCCCTTCCCGGGTCCCGGCTTGGGGATCCGCATCGTCGGCGGCGAGGTCAACAAAGAGCGGCTGGACATCCTGCGCGCCGCTGACGCGATCCTGCAGGAGGAGATCCGCGCTGCCGAGCTCTACCGCCAGCTCTGGCAATCCTTCTGCGTGCTGCCCGTCGTGCGCTCGGTCGGCGTGCAGGGGGACGGCAGGACCTACGCATACCCGATCGTGATCCGCGCCGTCACCTCCGACGACGCGATGACCGCCGACTGGGCCCGCCTTCCCTACGACCTGCTCGAGCGGGTCTCCAACCGGATCATCAACGAGATCAAAGACGTGAACCGCGTGGCCTTGGATATCTCCTCCAAGCCCCCAGCCACGATCGAGTGGGAGTAGTGGCGGGCCAGGAGTCCGCCTGGCGGTGTCCTCGTCAATTCGCCTTGGTCACGTAGGTACGTCTACGCTCCCGGCGGCGAATTGCCTGCGTCCTTGCCAGGCAACCTCCTGACCGCGCCATGTCATTTCCTATTTCGATCGCTGCTCTGAGCCTTTTCCAGGCAACGTTGGTGGCGCTGCCTCGGGCGCGTCCGCCGTTCGGGTGGATGCCGAACAGTCCCTGGTGGGCGCTGGTGCCGGCGGGATCGATCGTCCTCGTCGTCTTCGGCATCGAGGTTGCGCCTGATTCCGCCGACGCGCTGACCTGGCTGGCGCTGCTCGCGGTGCCGCCGCTGGCTGTCTTTGCCCTGGGCTGGCTTGTCCATGGCACCACGCCCGTCTGGGCGCTGCTTGCTGTGCCCTTATTTGCCCTCGCCTGGGCCTCTCAGAATTCCCTGGCAGGCGAGACGGCAGCCACGCTCCTCTCCGGTCTCGCATGCGTCGCCCTCGGTTGGTTGCTGGTCTCCGTCGTCCCCGCAGGTTGGCTGCGCTGGGGGATCTACGCGATGGCGGCGATCGACGCCGCGCTCGTTGCCGCCGAGTTGTTGCAGGGGCCGAGCGGGGTCCTCAGCGCCGCTGCGCCAGGCGGGCTGCCGCGCTTCCAGGTGCTCGACTTCGGCGCCGCCCGGATGGGCTTCGGCGACGCCTTCCTAGCCGCCACGGTCGGTTGCCTGCTTGCCTATGACCGCCGCCTGCAGTTACGCGTTGCCGCCCTCCTCGCCGTCCTTGCGCTCTCCTTTGACCTGCTCTTCTTCGCCCTCGACACCCTGCCAGCAACTGTGCCGGTCGCCTTGGCTCTGGCGCTCTCCCAGCGGCTTTCCTCAGTGAGGGTGGCCGATCAGCGTGATCGCGTAGATCGCAACGAAACCGGCGATCGTGAGGGCAACGCGGGTCCATGAGCCCTTGCCGTCGTGCTCGTGGGCGTGGGCGGCGGGGAGCAGGTCAGTGGCGCCCATGTAGAGGAAAAAGCCGGCGTAGACGGCGAGGAAGTAGCCGAGCGTCACCTCGGAGACCGAGATCATCGAGCCCACGGCTGCGCCCGCGAGGGGGGCGAGGGCGTCGATCCGCAGCCAGCGCTTCGCCCGCGAGGCGTCGCCGTCCTGGCTGAGCACGAAGCTGACCGTGTTGAGGCCGTCGGCGAAGCCGTGGCCGACCACCGCGAGCAGGACGAGCAGGCCGGTCTCGGCGTTGACGCTGAAGGCGAGGCCGATGCCGACGCCGTCAGTGAAGGTGTGCAGCGAGAGCCCCATCGCGCCGAGCACCCCAACCCGGCCGTGTGCGCGCGCCTCCTCCGGATCGTCGCGGTGGTGGAGGACCAGCACCCGCTCGAGCAGGAAGAAGCCGACGAAGCCGAGCGCGACGAGCGGCACCGCGTCGTGGGCCTCGCCGATGCTCTCGATCGCCTCGGGCAGGACCTCGAGCAGCGCGACGGCGACGACGATGCCGCCGCTGAGCGCGATCACGGTCGGCAGCGAATGGTGCAGACGCAACGCCGTTGCGCCGCCGGCGGCGATCGCCAGCACGGCCAAGCCCGCCAGCGGGATCGCTACCTCAGGCATCGCCGGCGCAGGTCGGGCAGGTACCGCGCAAGACCACGTCGTGTGCCGCTACTTCGAACTCGGCCTCGCGGCTGACCTTCTCGATCGCCTTCTCCAGCGCCTCGCTGACGAAGGGGGAGAGCCGACCGCACTGCTCGCAGACGAGGTGGTGGTGGTGCAGCTCGGGGTCGACTCGCTCATAGCCGGCGGCGTCGCCGCCGATCGAGACCTGCTGTACGAGGTGGAGGCGGTCGAGCTGCTCCAGCGTTCGGTAGACGCTCGCTCGCCCGACCGAGTCGAGCCGGCGGTCGATCTCCAGCGCCGTCACCGCGCACTGCTCGGTTGCGAGTAACTCGATCACCTCGCGCCGCGCCGCGCCGCTGCGGTAGCCGGCCTCGTCGAGGCGCCGCATCGCTGTCTCGGCCCAGTCCACAGGCGGAACGCTATCAGAGAATGAGACTCGTTCTCACAAAGGTGACCGAGCAGGATGCCCGGACAGTGCCCTGCTCCTCAGGAGTAAGCGTCCCACTTCATCAGGTAGCCCAGCGGGTCGATCGGGCTGCCGCCCTCATACCAGCCGGGAGCCGTCCACATCTCGAAGTGGAGGTGGCAGGCGGTGGAGGAGCCGGTGCTGCCGACGACGCCGATCGGTTCGCCGGTGCGGACGGTCATCCCCTCCTGTAGCGGCGAAGGTTCGAGCATGTGCATGTAGGCGGTGTCGTAGCCGGTGCCCTTGCCGTCGATGACGAGGTAGTTGCCGGCGGCGCTCTGGTAGCCGGAGTACCTGACGCGGCCGCCGCGGGCCGCGACCAACGGCGTTCCGCACTTGGCCATCACGTCCTGTCCCTCGTGGGTGTGGCCGGAGCGGCCAGCGCCGAAGCGGGCGCCCCCCTGACCGTAGTCGTGGGCCCCGAGGATCGGGAAGGCGTAGGCGAAGAGGTCGAAGCTGAGGCTCAGCGGCTCGGCATCCGACGACCTGGCCGAGGAGCGCCGGGCGGCGGGACCGCCCGTCTGCGGCAGGATCCTGAACGTGTAGCGGCCATTGGGTGCCGGTCGCCCATCGCTCGCCGCGCCGTCCCAGCGGATGCTGTCGGCCACGCCCGGCGCGATGTCGTTGCGGAAGAAGCTCTTGACGGTTTCGCCGCTTGGCCCGACGACGTCGACCTGAAGGTCGTTCTGCGCTTGGCTGCTGTCGATCGTGTAGGTCAGGCGCGGTGAGCGAACGCCGTAATAGAAGGACTTGCGGGGCGTCGTCGTGGCGGAGAGCAGGGTCAGGGTCCCGGCGCTCGGCGCCGGATCAGGCGTGCCGCCACGGCTGGGCGGGGGTGGGGCCGAGCCCGCGGGGGTGGGGGCGCCACCGGTCAGCGCCGAGGCAGGCGCAGCCAGCCAGGCCATCAAGGCCACCATCACGACTATCGAAATCAAACCACCAAGCCAAGGCCCGGCTCCCGCTCTGCTGCGCGCCACGTGCCCTCTCTTTCGTTCGCCTGCGGAGTTAGCTGTCGGGCTCGCGCTGAAAGAGATGCGCTACGGACGCTCTTCGTCCGATTCGCCCCTGGGACCTGCAACGGTCCCTGCGGTTCCTCCGCTCCCGTCCGCTGTGCGGCCGGGATTCGGCTATTGCTGGCGCGGCAGTATAAACACCAGTTCGGCCGCAGGTGGGCGCGTCCGCGCAAAGTCGGGTTGGCGGCTATCATCCCGGAGCCGCTGGGGCCTCCCCGCGGCTTTTCTCTGATGAAGACCTACGTCGCCAAAGCCACCGACCGCCAGCGGGACTGGCTCGTCGTCGATGCCGAGGGGCAGACCCTGGGCAGGTTGGCGACGCGGATTGCCGACGCGCTGCGCGGTAAGCGCAAGCCCGAGTACACCCCGCACGTCGACACCGGCGACTTCGTCGTCGTGATCAACGCGGAGAAGATCCGGGTGACCGGAAAAAAGATGGAGCAGAAGACCTACTGGCGTCACAGCGGCTATCCGGGTGGGATCAAGTCCCGCACCCTGGCCGAGATGCTCGACCGCCGTCCGGAGGAGGTGATCCGCAAGGCCGTGAAGGGCATGCTGCCCCGCAACCGCCTCGCCCGCAAGCAGCTGACCAAGCTCAAGGTCTACGCCGGGCCGGATCACCCGCACGCGGCGCAGAAACCACAGCCGATGGAGATCACTTGATGACGGACGACGAGCGTAAAGACGTGGACGCGCAGGACGAGGAGTCGCAGGAGGCTCCAGAGGAGCCACAAGAGGCTCCGGCTCAGGACGAGGGCGATCAGGACGCGGGTCCTGTCGGCGCAGGGGACCCACCTCCCCCTGCGGTAGCTGAAGCTTCCTCGGGGGAGGTCCCCCCTACGCCGCCACCCGCGTCAGATGCGTCTGGTGAGGACAGTCAGGACGAGGCGCCGGTCGAGGAGAGTCAGGATGAGGTCCCCGCGGAGGAGTCAGCTGAGCCTCCCGTTGCTGAGCAGGAGGAGGTTGAGTCCGAGGCGCCTGTTGAGGAGGCTGAGGAGCCTAGGGCTGAGAAGAAGAAGGATGCGATTCCTGGGGCTGATCTGGAGCCGATTGCGGTTGAGACTGATGAGAGGCCGCTCAGTGCTGAGGAGAAGGCGCGGCGTGAGGCTGAGGAAGAGGAGGAGCGGGCGCGCGAAGCTGCGCTGACCGGCGACTCCGACGAGGAGGAGCAGCCCGCGACCCGGGCGCCGGCCAAGGTGGAGGGCGACACCCGCTTCCTGGCGACCGGCAAACGGAAGAACGCGATCGCCCGCGTAACCCTGCTCTCGGGCAGCGGCAAGATCGAGATCAACGGGCGCCCGATCGAGGAGTTCTTCCCGCGTCCCCTGCACCAGACGACCGCGCGCCAGCCGCTTGTGACCACCGGTTACGAGAGCAGCGTCGATGTGCGCGTCAGAGTTCACGGCGGCGGCATCAGCGGCCAGGCCGGAGCGGTCCGCCACGGCATCTCGCGGGCGCTGATTGAGGTCGATCCCGAGCTTCGCGGTGAGCTCAAGAAACGTGGCTTCCTCACCCGCGACGCGCGCGCCAAGGAGCGCCGCAAGGCCGGGCTGAAGAAGGCCCGCAAGCGGCCGCAGTTCAGCAAGCGCTGAGCAGGCGGCTGTGAGCACGGAGCGCAAGCTCTTCGGAACCGATGGGGTCCGAGGGGAGGCTGGGACGTTCCTCACCGCAGAGCTGGCGCTTTCCCTGGGGCGAGCGGCAACCGCTTCCCTGGAGGCACCGCACCCGCAGGTGCTGATCGTCCGCGACACGCGCGAGTCGGGCCCGATGCTGGAAGCGGCGCTCGCCGCGGGGGTGGCGGAGGCCGGCGGCGACGCACTGCTCGGCGGCGTGCTGCCGACGCCCGCCGCGGCGATCCTCGTGCGCAAGCTCGGGCTCGACCTCGCCGTGGTCGTCTCCGCTTCCCATAACCCCTACCGCGACAACGGCATCAAGTTCTTCAGCTCGAACGGGACCAAGCTCGACGATGCGACCGAGGCCGGGATTGAGGCGCTGCTTGGCGAGGGCGGTCGAGGTTTGGACCGCATAGCGGCTCAAACCTCGACCGCGCCCCCCAGGTTTGGCCACGTACGCGAGCTGAACGGCGGCGAGGAGGACTACCTGCGCGCTCTCGAGGCCGCCTTCCCGCTCGACCTGTCCGGGGTCAAGGTGGCGCTCGACTGCGCCAACGGCGCCACCCACCGCGTCGCCCCGGCGATCTTCGAGCGCCTTGGCGCCGAGGTCGAGGCCGTCGGCGTCGAGCCCGACGGGCGCAACATCAACGACGGCTGTGGCTCCACCCACCTCGACCACCTCGCTGGTCACATCGCCTCCACCGGCGCCACCGTCGGCTTCGCTTTCGACGGCGACGGCGACCGGGTGCTCGCGGTCGACGGTAGCGGTCGCGCCCACGACGGCGACGAGCTGATCGCGCTGCTGGCGCGAGGCCAGGCGGCGCGCGGCGAGCTGGGCGGCGGCGTCGCCGTGACCGTGATGAGCAACTACGGCTTCCACCAGGCGATGGAGGCGGCGGGTATCGAGGTCGCCGTGACCAAGGTCGGCGATCGCTATGTCCTCGACGAGCTGCGCGAGCGCGGCTGGGCCCTGGGCGGTGAGCAGTCGGGCCACATCATCAACACCGGCTTTGCGGCCACCGGCGACGGGATCGCGGCGGCTCTGATGACGATGCAGGAGCTCGGCGGTAACGATCTCGCCGCCGTCGAGGCGATGGAGAAGCTGCCGCAGACGCTGGTCAACGTCGAGGTCGCCGACCGCGAGGCGATCGCCGGCGCCGAGGCGGTCTGGGAGGCGGTCGAGCGGGAGGGCGCCGAGCTCGAGGGCCGCGGCCGCGTCCTCCTGCGGCCATCCGGCACCGAGCCCCTCGTCCGCGTCATGGCCGAGGCGCCGAGCGCCGAGGAGGCGGACGCGGTTTGCCAGCGCCTTGCCGACCTGGTTCGGCAGGAGCTGGGCGGCTGACGGTTCGCGAACCGATTTCTCCCCAGCGGGCAATAGCTCTTAGTGGAGCGTCCAGCCTGCGATAGCGACGCCATCTCGGCGTCCGCCGCAACTCCAGCCGACTTCGGGGCCATCTTCGATCGTCATTTCGATGCCGTTCACGCCTACCTGCAGCGACGGATCGGCCCGGACCTCGCCGACGAGCTTGCCGCCGAGACCTTCCTGATCGCTTTCGACAGCCGCGCTCGCTATGACGCTTCGCGACCCGACGCCCGGCCCTGGCTCTTCGGCATCGCGACCAATCTCCTCCATCGCCACCACCGTGACGAGTTGCGCCAGCTGCGGGCCTATGCGAAGAGCGCCGCCGACCCGATCCTCGATGCGTTCGACGGGGTCGACGCCCGGGTCGACGCCTCCAGCGTTCGGCGGGAGCTGGTCGATGCCCTCGCCGACGTTCCGCCGGAGGAGCTGGACGCTCTCCTGCTTTTCGCCTGGGCCGATTTCTCCTACACCGAGATCGGCGAGGCGCTCGAGGTTCCGATCGGCACGGTGCGCTCGCGGCTCTCGCGTGCCCGGTCTCGCATCCGGGCCGCGCTCGAGGCCGAGCCGGCTCGAACCGGCGCCAATCAATCCGCGACGAGGGAGGTCACCGATGAATGAGATTGAGCTCCTCCGGCAGCTGCGTGCCGGGCTCCCGCCGGCTAGGCCCGAGAAGCGCGCGGCGGCGCGAGCGGCGCTGATGACGAGGATCGAGAGCGTGGGGCGGCCCGCCCGCCCTCACGCGACGCGCCTTTGGCGCCGCCCGAGACTGACGTTCGTCGCCGCCGGGGTCGCCCTTGCAGCGCTTTTAATCGCCCTGCCGGTCGGCCTCTTCGGAGGGGGCGGAAAGGTGCAGCCGGCCGCCGCCGAGGTTCTGCGCGCGACCGCTGAGGTTGCGGCGGAGCAGGAGCCAGTGGCGCCGGGGCGGGGCCAGTACCTCTACACGCGCTCGAAAGACGCCTACCTGCGCGCTTTCGCGTACAGCCCCGGGTGCGGCCGCTTCTGCGACGCGAGTGAGACGTGGAGCCTCCTCGTCCCCAGCGTGCGGGAGTCATGGGTCTCCTTCGACGACTCCCTCCGCGGCCGGGTACGGACGGTCTCGGGCAAGCCGAGGTTCGTCTCCGCCGATCAACGCGCCGGCTGGGTGGCCGCCGGCTCACCGCCGATATCCCGCCCTGGGCGGATCGAAGACAGCGCGGTCTCGGGCAGCGGCATGCCCTTCGACCCCGCGGAGCTGCCCACCGATCCCGCGGCGCTGCGCGAGATGCTCGAAGCGCGGGAGATCCCAGGGATCGGCGGACCGCCCGGCGAAGCCGAGACCTTCGTCCTGATCGGCGACATGCTGCGCGGTACCTACCTGCCCTCCGCGCTGCGAGCGGCGATCTATGAGCTGACGGCGGAACTGCCCAAGGTGGAGCTTCTTGGCGAGGTCGAGGACCCGATCGGCCGGGCCGGCATTGGGATCGCCTTCACCGACGAGAGGCGGGGGACCAGGCACGAACTGATCTTCGACCCCGAGACCTCGGTGCTGCTGGCCGAGCGGGACTCCCTCGCCCGCCCTGGGGGGGCGTACGGCTTCGAGGCTCCGCTGGGCACCACGGTCGGCTATGCCGCCTACCTGGAATCGAAGGTCGTCGACTCGGTCGGAGAGAGACCGCCGGCGGGAGCGGGGAAGCTCGACATGAGCGTCGGCTGCTATGAGGCGGCCTCCTTCTATACCGACACGACGATCGTGCGTGGGGTCGACCCGATTACCGTCTGTGCCCAGCAATGGTACGACCGCCTCAGGCGACTCGAACGCGAAAGCAGGATCGAGCCGCGTGCCCACCGCTCAGCTCCGTCCCTGGTCGCCTGTGCCTACGAGGGCTCTTCGGCGGCTCACGTCTTCCCGGGCGCCGGTCCGGCTGTCTGCCGCCGCCTCGGCCTCGTGCCGTGGCGGGGCTGGTAGGCGCAGCCCACGACTCGGCGCAAGCGCGCGGCCGCTTGGCCGCGGGGGATCCGGGCAAGTCCCTCCGCCCTCTACTCTGTCTCGCCTCCATGTGCGGAATAGTCGGATACGTCGGGGGGCGCCCCTGCCGCGACCTCCTGGTCGCCGGCCTCGAGAAGCTCGAATACCGCGGCTACGACTCGGCCGGGGTCTCGGTGATCGAGGATGGTCGCGTCGACAGCGTGCGCGCGGTCGGCAATCTCGCCAACCTGCGCGCGGCGATGGACGAGGAGGAGGGGGGAGGTGGCGTCGCAGTCGCCGCTGCGCCAGCGACGACCGGTGTCGCCCACACCCGTTGGGCGACCCACGGCCGGGTCACCGAGGAGAACGCCCACCCGCACAGCGACACCAGCGACCGCGTCCACATCGTGCTCAACGGCATCGTCGAGAACCACGCCAAGCTGCGTGCCCAGCTCGAGTCCGAAGGACAGGAATTCAGCTCCGAAACGGACGCCGAGGTCGTCGCCCACCTGATCGCCAGCCACTTCGACGGCGACCTGGCCGCTGCCGTCCGCGCCGCCTTCGCCGAGCTTCGCGGTCACTACGCCTTTGTCGCCATGCACGCCGACCGCCCCGAGCTGCTGGTCGGGGCGCGCAAGGAGTGCCCACTGGTGGCCGGCGTCGGCGAGGGCGAGAGCTTCCTTGCCTCGGCGATCCCCGCTTTCCTCGCCCAGACGCGGATGGCGGTTGCGATCGAGAACGACGAGATCGTCACGATCGACGCCTCCGGCGTGACGATCACCGACGCTGAGGGCAATCCGGTCGAGCGCGAGGCCGAAGAGATCGACTGGGACGAGGCCGCCGCCGAGAAGGGCGGATACGAGACCTTCATGCTGAAGGAGATTCACGAACAGGCCGACTCGGTCGCCGAAACGATCGCCGACCGCATGCCGGGGGACGACGGCGTCGATCTCTCCGAGCTTGGCTTGGACGACGAGTTCCTGCGCGGCCTGCGGCGGATCGTGATCGTCGCCTGCGGCACCTCCTACCACGCCGGCCTGGTCGGTCGCTACGCGATCGAGGAGTGGGCACGGGTGCCGGTGGAGATGGACGTCGCCTCCGAGTACCGCTACCGCAACCCAGTCGTCGGCGAGGACGATCTGGTGATCGGCATCACCCAGTCGGGCGAGACCGCCGACACGCTGGCCGCGATGCGCCTTGCGCGCGAGCGCGGCGCCACGGTGCTGGCGGTCACCAACATCATGGGCAGCCAGGCGACCCGCGACGCCGACGCCGTGCTCTACACCCGCAGCGGCGTCGAGGTCAGCGTCGCCGCGACTAAGACCTTCGTCGCCCAGGTTGCGGCGATGTATCTGATCGGCCTCTGGCTCGCGGAGCTGCGCGGGACGCTGCCGGCCGAGCGCCTGGCCGAGCTGGTTGCCGAGATGAAGTCGCTGCCGTCGAAGGTCGAGACGACGCTTGCCCGTTCTGAGGAGGTGGTCGCCAAGGTTGCCGCAAAGCACGCCGAGCAACAGTTCTTCCTCTACCTGGGCCGCCACATCGGCCTGCCGGTCTGCCTCGAGGGAGCGCTGAAGCTGAAGGAGATCTCCTACATCCCGACTGACGCCTACGCCGCCGGCGAGATGAAGCACGGTCCGATCGCCCTGCTCGACGAGTCGACCCCGGTCGTCTGCGTGGCGACGACGAGCCCGGTGCTCGACAAGGTGCTCTCCAACGTCGAAGAGGTGCGGGCGCGCGGCGCCGACACGATCGCGATCGCAACCGCGGGCGACACGAAGGTTGCCGCGGTAGCCGACGAGACGATCGAGGTGGCCGAGAGCGACTGGATCCTGCAGCCGATCCTGGCAATCCTGCCCCTGCAGCTGCTCGCCTACAACATCGCTCGCGCCCGCGGGCTCAACGTCGACCAACCCCGCAATTTGGCCAAGACCGTCACGGTCGAGTGACGCTGTGAGTAGGATGCCGGGCCGCATGAGGCCCCGTCCCCTTCTCGCCGCGCTTGTCGTGGCCGCGCTGATTGCCATCCTTGCCGGTTGCGGTGACGGTGGTTCCTCGGGCTCCGAGGTTGCCGAGCTGGCGCCGCCGCGCACGCCGGTCTTCGTCGAAGGTGTGCTGCGCCCGAGCGGCGAGCTGAAGTCGAACACCGAGGCGGCCGCGGAGCGGATCGCCGGCATCGACAACCTCGGCGATTTCGTCGTCTCCGAGCTGGAAAGCTCGGCACAGGACGATGGCGATCCGGTCGACTTCGACGTGGAAATCGAGCCCTGGCTGGGCGAGCGGGCCGCCGTCTTCTTCGAGCGGCTCGAGGACGACGAGTTGACCGAACTCGGCATCGTCGTCGAATCGACCGACCCCGACGCGACGCAGGAATTCATCGACACCCAGGTGAAGGAGAGCGATGAGCCGTACCGCTCGGGCGCCTACGAAGGGATCGACTACCAGGTCGGCGGCGATGAAGACAACGCGATCGGCGTGGTTGGTGACTTCCTTCTCATCGCCGACGACGAGAAGGTCTTTGCGGACGCAGTCGATGCTTCTGAAGGCGACTCGCTCGCCGCCGAAGACACCTTCAGCGAGGCGATCTCAGCGGCCTCCGACGGCAGCCTCGCCGACGTCTACGTCGACGTCGGCCGCCTGATCGACCAGTCGGGCGGGCAGATCGATCCACAGGCGCGCCAGATTCTGCAGAACGCCGGCATCGACCCCAGCGAAGCGACGGCTGTCGCCAGCGTCGTGCCGGGCTCCGATCAGATCGCAATCGAATTCAGCAGCGACCTCGCCGGCCAGGAGGCGCCGACCGGAGAGGCGTCCGAGCTGCTCGGCTCGCTGCCCGGCAACGCCTTCGCCGGCTTCGCGGTCTCGGGCTTTGGCGAGCAGGTGGATGAAGCGATCGACAGTCTCGACAAAGAAGGCATTCCGGATGCAGTTCCGCCAAACCAGCTGAAGAAAGGCCTGAAGGAACTCGGCATCGACCTCGAAGCTCTCTCCAGCTCTCTTCAGGACGCCGGCGTCTTCGCCGTCGGCAACAGCGAGAGCAGCCTCGGCGGCGCCCTGGTGCTGACGACGACGGGCTCGGGGGCAACTGAGACGATCGCCAACATCGCCGACCTGTTGCGCGGCGTCCAGGTCGAGGGGGTCACGCCGCTGAAGGGCAAGTACAGCGGCTTCTCGATCCGTGACCAGGAGGACTTGGGCGACAAGCCGCTGGTGGTTGCGGCCAAGGAGGGCCGGATCGCGATCGGCTACGGCCTGCCGGCGACGCTGAGCGGCCTGCTGGCCGGCGCCGCGAGCGAGGGCAAGACCCTCTCGGAGAACCCCGTCTACGACGATGCGGTCTCGGCCCTTGGTGACACGCCGATCGCCGGCTTCGCCGATGGCCCCGCCGCCCTGCGCCTCGCCGATTCGCTGATCCCCGCTGACGACGACGATTTCGAGGGCGCGAAGAAATACCTGAAGAGCATCCGCTTCCTCGCTCTCGGCTCCGTTACCCAGGACGACCTGGCGACGGCAAAGCTGATCGTCGGCCTGAAGTAGCCCTTCTCATGCCCCTTGCCGCCGGCCGTCAGGCTCGGCGACCGAATGATGCTAATTATGCACCATTTAAAGGTTGATTTGATAATATCATTCTCAGTATTGATAGAATCCTAATATCACAAGGAAGTTGGCAGCCGTGATCTATGAGGTTCCCGAGGTAGATGCAGCCGAGGTGGCTGCGCTGGAGCGGATCGAGGATCTGCGGCGCCAACTGCGCTATCGCGTAGCCGAACCGCGCCGCTGGGTCGGTTCGGTTCGGCGGGTCCTGAGCGCGCGTGCCATTCAGGGTTCGAACAGCATCGAGGGTTACGACGTTTCAATCGAGGATGCTCTGGCGGCAATCGAGGGGGACGAGCCGGCGGAAGCGCAGGAGCGCGATTGGCTCGCTGTCCTCGGATACAGGCGGGCGATGACATATGTCCTCCAGCTGGCCGATGACCCGCACTTTGCCTACTCATCGGCCTTGATCCGCAGTCTGCATTTCATGATGACCGAGTACTCCCTGAACGCTGGCCCCGGGCTCTGGCGACCCGGTCCGATCTGGATACAAAACAGCGCGACGAGCGAGATCGTCTACGAAGGTCCCGAGAAAGACGAAGTGCCTGAGCTGATCGAAGAGCTGATCGGGCAGCTTCAAGGGCACCAGGATGTTCCGGCGATGGTGCGGGGAGCCATGGCCCACCTGAACCTGGCGATGATCCATCCCTTCCGCGACGGGAACGGGCGAATGGCCCGCTGCCTGCAAACGCTTGCTTTAGCCAGAGATCGCATCCTGGCTCCCGAGTGGATGAGCATTGAGGAGTATTTGGGTGCCAATACTCAGGCCTACTACGACATCCTCGCCAGCGTCGGACAGGGCGCCTGGCGCCCCGGGAACAACGCCCGCCCGTGGGTCCGGTTCTGCCTACGCGCACACTACGTTCAGGCGACGAACGTCCTGCAGCGTATCCGCGAATCGGAGCAAATTTGGGTCGCGATCGACGAGCTTCGTGTTGCACACGGCTTGCCCGAGAGAGTCGTCAGCAGCCTGTTCGATGCGGCGACCGGCTTGCGAATCCGCAACTCGTCCCATCGCAAAAGCGTCAAGCTAGCTGAGTTGGAAGAGATCTCGAAGCAGGTTGCGACGAACGACCTCGGCGCCATGGCGCGAGCTGGGCTGATTATCCAGCGTGGCTCGAAACGCGGCACCTACTACGAGGCGGCAGACCCTCTGATTGAGGTCCAACAGCGGGCCGTAGAGCTTGGCCCGCCTGTCGACACCGGATCGCTCTTCGACATCTAGGCTGGGCATTGTGGAGCCCTGGCTCAGCCCTCTTTATGACGCCGACGGGATGCGCTCGGTCGATCGCTGGGCGATCGAGGATATGGGCGTGCCCTCGCTGGAGCTGATGGAGGCTGCCGGGCGGGCGGTTGCGGAGACGGTTGGCGAGCTGGCGTTGGAGGGACCAGTGCGGGTCGTCTGTGGCAAAGGCAACAACGGCGGCGACGGGCTCGTCGCCGCCCGCTACCTTGCCGAGGCTGGCTTCGAGGTCGAGGCGCTGCTGCTCTGGCCGGCGGGGGAGCTGAGCGAGGATGCCGCGGCGAATTTGGAGCGCTTCGCGGCTGAGTACGTAAGCGGTGGTCTGGCACCACGGCTGGCTGACTCGGGAGCGATCATCGATGCGATCTTCGGCACTGGCTTCGCCGGGGAGCCACGCGATCCAGCCTTGGCGGCGATTGCGGCGATCGACTCCTGTGGCGCCCCGGTGATCGCCTGCGACATCGCCTCCGGCGTCGATGCCTCCAGCGGCGAGGTGGCCGGCGCGGCAATCGAGGCTGACTTCACCGTCAGCTTCCACGTCGCCAAGCTCGGCCACCAGATCGCTCCCGGCAAGTGGCATACCGGCGAGTTGCGGGTTGCGCCGATTGGGATTCCCGAAAGCGCGCCGGCTGAGCCCTTCGCCGGGACGATCGGCCCCGCAGTGCTGGAGCTGCCCCCGCGCCGCGGGCCGCGCTCGACCAAGTTCAGCTCCGGACAGGTGGCGATCGCCGGCGGGTCACGGGGTCTTACCGGGGCAGTGCGGATGTCCTCGCTGGCGGCGATCCGGGCCGGCGCCGGCTACGCGACGGTGGCGGTGCCAGCCGAGCTCGAGCCGGTCTTCGAAACGGGGCCACCGGAGGTCATGTCGGTTGGCTGCCCAGGCGGCGATGGTTGCCTCGCGCCCGGCTCGGCGAAGGCGTTGCAGCGCGCTTTCGAGCGCGCGGCTGCCGGCGTCTTCGGCCCCGGCTTGGGGCGCGACCCGGGCTCGGTCGAGCTGGCCCGCGAGGCGCTGCCGGCGATCGAGGCGCCGCTGGTCCTCGACGCTGACGGCCTCAACGCCTTCGCCGGAGAGCTGGAGCAGATCGCCGCCCGCAAAGCGCCGACCCTTCTTACCCCGCACGCCGGAGAGCTCGGGCGGCTGCTCGGTCGCTCCTCGGAGGAGATCACCGAGCATCGTCTCGAAGCGGCGCAGCAGGCGGCGCGCGCCGCCTGCGCCGTGGTCGTGCTCAAGGGCGACGACACGATCGTCACCGACGGCGAGCGTGTTGCGGTCAACGCCCTCTCGGCGCCAGGCCTCGCCACCGCGGGCACTGGCGACGTCCTCTCTGGCATCGCCGCCGCGATGCTTGCTCGCGGCCTCGAGCCATTCGCCGCCGCCTGCGCCGCGGTCTTCACCCATGCGCGCGCCGGTCGCGATGCGGCCCATCGGGTCGGCGCCGCCGAGTCCGTCATCGCCAGCGACGTGATCGACTCGATCCCGGTTGGGATGCGTGCCGACGGCCGGGTCGAATAATCTCACGAACCAATGGGCTTCGCATCAGCTCCGGTCACGAAGAATCAGATATGCACGTTCCCTCCGCCGACACTCGCCTAGGATGAAGACCGCAGCAGAGATCATGGACGGCTCGGTGCCGAGCGTCTCACCCGACGCCGACGCCCGCACCGCGATCGAGCTGCTGGCTAAGACCGACAAGGGCGCGATCCCCGTCGTCGACGAGGACCGCCGCGTCGTCGGCATCGTCAGCGAGTCCGACCTCGTCCTCAGCGACGAGGAGTCCGACCTCCATCTGCCGCATTACCTCAACATCATGGGCGGCGTCGTCTTCGTCGGCTCGATGAAGGGTTTCGAGGAGCGCCTCGATAAGGCATTCGCGACCAAGGTCTCCGAGCTGATGACCGCCGACCCGGTGGTCGTCAACGACTACTCCAGCGCCGAGACGGTTGCCCGCCGAATCGCCGACGAGCACCACAATCACCTTCCCGTGGTCGACGACGAGGGCCGCTTCCTCGGAATGGTCACGCGGGCCGACGCGCTGGCCGCGCTCGTCGAGAGCTGAGCGTGATGCGGGCGGTTGCCCGGATCGACCTCGACGCCGTGCGTGAGAACTGCGCCCGGCTCAAGTCCGAGCTGGGCGGGGCGGAGCTGTGTGCGGTGGTCAAGGCCGATGGCTACGGCCACGGCGATGAGGCTTGCGCCGAGGCAGCCCTGGCCGGGGGAGCGACGCGGCTGGCGGTAGCGACGGCCGCCGAGGCAGAGCGAATCGGCCGTCGGCTCGCTCACGTCCCACTGCTGACGATGGGGGCGCTGTCCCCGGAGGAGCTCGACACGGCGCTCGAGGCGGGCTCGGAGGTGGCGGTATGGCGGCGCGGCTTCCTCGACCTGGTAGCCGAGAGGGCGCGTGCCCACGGCCGCCCGGCGCGGATCCACATCAAGTACGACAGCGGCATGGGCCGGCTCGGCAACGGCGACGCAAGCGAGGTGCTGGGTTTGCTGCGCGCCTGCGCCGAGAGTCCCAGCCTAGAGCCAGCCGGCGTCTGGACCCACTTTGCTACCGCAGACGAACCGGACTCGGATTTCTTCGCGGAGCAGCTCGAGCGCTTCGCCAGGCTGGCGGCGGCCGCGAAGGAGGAGTTCCCGTCGATCCTCGCCCACGCCGCCAACAGCGCCGCGGTCCTCCGCGATCCTCGCTCCCACTTCGATATGGCCCGCTGCGGTGTAGCCGTCTATGGGCTCGACCCGTTCCAGGGCGACCCGGGGGAGAGGGGCCTGCGCCCGGCTCTCTCGTTGCGCTCCTACGTCGCCGACGTGAAGCGCTTCGGTCCGGGCGACAGCGCCGGTTACGGCCAGACCTGGCGGGCCGAGCGGGAGACCTGCGTCGGGGTGCTGCCGCTCGGCTACGGCGACGGCGTTCGGCGCGGGCTCTCCAACAACGCGGAGGTCTTGGTCAGCGGCCGCCGCCGACCACTCGTCGGCACCGTCTCGATGGACAACGTGACTGTCGACCTCGGCCCTGATACCGATGTGGAGCCCGGCGCCGAGGCGGTGCTGATCGGCTCCCAGGGGGGGACGCAATCCTCGCTGAGGACCTTGCCAAGCGACTGGGCACGATCAACTACGAGATCACCTGCGGGATCTCTGCCCGTGTCCCCAGGGTGCGGGCTTGAGCCTCTCCGAGCGCCTCGATGCCTCGCCGCTGGTCAGCGTCAGCCGGCGCGCCCTCGTCGATGACGTTGAGGTCTGGATCGTCGGCGGTGCGGTACGCGACGCTGTCCTCGGTCGCAACGTCACCGACCTCGACCTAGCCGTCGCGGGCGATCCTGAGCGGGCGGTAAAGGCGGTCGCACGGGAGGGCGATGGGCATGCGTTCGAGCTCTCAGCCGAGTTTGCGACTTGGCGGGCGGTGGCGCGCGATCGCAGCTGGCAGGTCGATGCGACGGCACTGCGTGGGGAGACGATCGAGTCCGACTTGGGGGCACGCGATTTTACCCTCGGCGCGGTCGCCGTCCCGCTTGCCGGCGGCGAGCCGGTGGATCCCTTCGCCGGCATCGCAGATCTGGAGCGCGGGCGGTTGCGGGCTGTCAGCGAGGAGAGCTTTCGCGACGACCCTCTGCGCCTGCTGCGCGCGGCTCGGCTCGCCGCCGATCTTGCCCTGGAGATCGACCCGGCCACGGTCGCTCGTGCGAGGTTGGATTCAGCGCACGCCGCCGAGCCAGCCGGGGAGCGCCAGCTCGCTGAGCTGCGCCGTCTGATCGGCGGGCTCGACCCGTTGCGCGGTAT
Organism: uncultured Solirubrobacterales bacterium; assembly: GCA_963824215.1. Classification (GTDB taxonomy): domain Bacteria; phylum Actinomycetota; class Thermoleophilia; order Solirubrobacterales; family 70-9; genus VRUE01. Next base: position 268,262 of record CAWGOE010000004.1, read on the forward strand.
CGCCCTGCTCGACGAGCTCGGGCTCACCGCGGTCGTCTTGCCGGAGCTGGAGGCGCTGCGCGGGGTCGAACAGGGTCCCAATCACCACCTTGACGTGTTCGGCCACACCCTGGCGGTCCTGGAGCGCACGCTCGAGGTCGAGTCCGACCTGGAGCGCTTTGCCGGCGACCGCGCGGAAGAGACCCAGGCGCTACTTGAAGAGCCGCTTGCCGACGAGATGAGCCGCGGCACGGCGCTGCGCTTTGGGGCTTTGTTTCACGACATCGGCAAGCCAGCGACCCGAGGCGAACGCGATGGCTACGTGACCTTCATCGGGCACGACGGCGAGGGCGCCGAGATCATCGGCGGGATCTGCAGCCGCCTGCGCGCCAGCAGCCGCCTGACCCGCCACCTGAGAGCGCTAGCGCAGCATCACCTGCGCCTTGGCTTCCTCGTCCACGAGGCGCCCCTGCCGCCGCGACGGGTCCACGAGTACCTGCGGGCGACCGAGCCGGTTGCCGCCGACGTCACTCTGCTCACCGTCGCCGACCGCCTATCCGCTCGCGGCAGCGGCCCGTTTGCGACCGAGGAGGCGATCGAGGCCCATCTGAGCTTGGCCCGGCAGATGCTGGCCGCCGCGCTTGACTGGCGCCGCGGGGGGCCGCCCGAGCCGCTTCTGCGCGGTGACGAGCTGGCCGATGAGCTTGGGCTGGCGCCCGGCCCCGAGCTTGGCGACCTGCTGGCTGACTTAGAGGCCGCCCAGTACGCCGGTGAGGTGAGCACGCGGGTGGAGGCGATCGAGCGGGCGCGTCGGTTGCGCGATTGAGTCGACCGTCAGGTACGCTCCCCGCCGCATGGGCAAAGAGGAGAAGATCGAGATGGAGGGCGAGATAACCGAGGCTCTCCCCAACACGATGTTTCGGGTCAAACTCGACAATGACCACGAGGTCCTCGGCCACATCTCCGGCAAGATGCGCCGCCACTACATCCGCATCCTGCCCGGCGACCGGGTGAAGATCGAGCTTTCTCCCTACGATCTAGACCGCGGCCGCATCACTTACCGCTACAAATAGCGGCGAGCGCTGCAAACCGGCGCATCTCGGGGTCCTCGGTCGTTCGGATCGGGTCACGCACTAAAAGTGCGCTCCCCTCACCTCGCTCCCTGCGTCCCCCGACCTGCTTGGTTTTCGCGCTCGCCAGCGAACTCGGCGATCAAGGCTGACCAAGCGAAATCCTTTGCCCCGAGGCCTTTCCCGGTGCGGGGGTCGTAGTACTCGCGCAGGCCTTCGCGCTCGACGGCGGCGATCAGGCCGTCTGCCATTCGGTCCGCCTCCTGGTGGTAGCCGAGGCGGCGCAGGCCTAGCCAGAGCAGCCAGGCGGCGTTGATCCAGGTGGGGCCGCGCCAGTAGCGGCGGATCGGGCCGCGGCTGCCGCCGGGCTCGTAGCTGGGCTCGCTGGCGGCTACCGACGGCGGCGCTACCGGGGTGAGGAACTCTCGCTTCGACAGTAGGTGCTCCTCGACCAGGCGGCGGCCGATCGTCTCGGGCAGGTCGGGCAGGGCGAGGGGAGCAAGTGCCGCCCAGGTCACCACGGCGGGCCGGCTGCCGCCGGGCTGCGCCTCGTCGAGGAAGAGGCCGCGGCTCTCGTTCCAGAGCCGTTCGACCATGGCGCCGGTGGCTGAGGGGTGGCCCAGCGCCTGTAGCGAGAGTGACCAGAGCGTGTTGACCACGGTCTCGCAGAGCACCGGCCCGCCACCGTCGCGGATCCGGCGGGCGTTGAAGTCAAGCTTGCGGTTGCGCCGCACCAGGCAGGGGAAGCCGATCCGCCCAGTCGCTCGGCGACCCCAGACGGGGTCGAACTTTGGCGAGGCGTCGAGGCCCGACTCGTCCGGCTGCACGATCCAGAGCAGGCCATCGCCCTCGAGGTCGCGGTTCCGTTGCAGCCACTCAACCTGGTCGACGACCCGCTGCTCCTGCGCCGGGTCGCCGACCGCGATCCGCCAGGCCCAGGCCAGCAGCGGCGGTTGGATCGTCCCAGTCTGAAAAGAGTCGCGCGAGGCGACGTTGTAGAAGGGCAGGCGGCTCAGCGAGACCGGCCGATCCCAGAAGACCGTGTGGCCGATGAAGCCGTCCTCACGCTGGGCCGAGAGCAGGGTCTCGAGCTCGGTCCGCGCCCGCGCGCGGTCGAAGCGCCGCCAGACGATCGCGGCGAAGCACGAGTCCCAGTACCACTGCCATGGATAGCGAGTAGGGCTCGGCCGCGTATAGGCGAAAGGGACGCCGTTGCGCTGCCCCTCGAGCCAGCCCTGCCGCAGTACCGCGGCAGCAATCTCGGTTGACGTCACAACGCTGTTCGCGCTTCGCTCACTGCGCAAAGGAATCAGATATGGATGCTTGTTCGCTCCGCGCTCAATGCCCCGTGCGGCGCATTTCGCGCAGCGCCAGGGCGCCGAGGACGGCGAGCAGGCCGGCCAGGGCGAGCAGGCCCGGCCAGGTGTTGGCCCAGGTGACGCCGCCGACGAAGCCCTGCCGCGCCGCTTCGACGACTTCGGTTACCGGGTTGATTTCGGCGACCTCGGCCAGCCAGGGCTGCAGGAGGGCGAGTGGCGCGTATGCGGTGGTGAGCAGGATCGCCGCCATCATCCCCGCCTGCATCAGCGGCGCTGCCGATTGGCTCTTGAAGCGCAGGGCCAGCATCGATCCCCAGCAGGCGGCGACAGCGGCCATCGCCGCGACCATCAGGTAGGTGACGAGCAGGCCGTCGAGCCCGGGCCAGCCGGCGCCGAGCGGCAGCGCAATCGCCAGCACGAAGGTGGCGGGGATCAGCGAGCGGGCGCTGGCGGCCAGCACGGTGCCGGCGAGCAGCACCCAGCGTGGGGCGGGGGAGACGAGCAGGCGATCGAGCCAGCCCTGCTCAATGTCGCGGGCAAGGTTGACTCCCGCCGCCGCGCCGGTGAAACCAGCCCCCTGCAGCATGCTGATCGGGACGATGAAGCTCTCGTAGGTGCCGGTTTCGAAACCGCGCAGCTGGGTCAGCGCACCGAAGACCCCGTTGAGGCCGAGGAAGAAGATCGTCGGCGCCAGCACGCCGGGGATCGCCGCGCCCGGCACCCGCAGCAGCTCGTTCTTGGCCCGCGACATCAGGGCGCCGATCGTCGCCAGGTTGGCGCGCCAGGCGGGGATTGCCAACGCCGTCTCCATCAGCCGACCCGCAACCTGTGGCGCAGCGCCCGCGCGCTGAGCACGAGGCCGAGGATGACGATGCCGGCGATCGCGAGCAGGGCGTTCACCGTGTCGGAAGCATCGATGCCGGAGATGATCGGTTCGCGGACGCCTTCGACGATGAGGCTGAGCGGGTTGTATTCGGCGATCGTCTTTGCCGGCTCGATCATCAGATCGACCGGGAAGAAGGCGGAGGAGAGGAAGAGGACGACGAGGACGAGCGGGAAGAGGCCCTGGACGACGCTGGCGCTGCCGCTACGCAGGGCGATCGCGGCGCCGATCCCACCGACCGCCATCGCGGTCACCGTGACCAGAGCAATCGCCAGCAATGCGCCCGGAACACCACCCTCGATCTCAGCCCCGAAGATCAGTCCGATCGCGAAAAACCAGAGTGCCGAGAGCAGCCCCAGGGCGGCGGTCCCGGCAAGCCGGCCGAGCACGATCGTGTAGCGCGAGATCGGCGCCGCGAAGAGGCGGTCGGTGAAGCCCATCTCGATGTCAACCGCGAGCGCGATCCCACCGCTATTGCCGGCCAGCATCAGCGACTGCATCATCGCCCCGGCGAGCATGAACTGGAGGAAGCTCTGCACCGGCGGGAAGCCGGGCAGGTTGACCGCGCCGGCGGCGCCGCCGGTCTGGATCGCCAGCAGCAGGGTCGGAAAGATGATGATCGGCGCCATCAGCTGTGGCCGGCGAAAGGTCTGCCGGATCGAGCGCATGCCGAGCGCCCGCACGACCCGCAGGTTCGTCGCCAGCCCGTTCACGCCGTGACCGCCTCCTCTCCCTCGTCGCTCTCCTCGAGGTGGTAGCCCGTCTTGGCGACGAAGACGTCATCGAGGCTGGGGTGGACGAGCTCAAGCGAGCCGACCGCGATGCTGGCCTCATCGAGTGCGCGCACCACCCGCGGAATGTCGGCCGCCCCGTGCTCGACCTCGACCAGGACCGTCTTGCCGTCGACCGGCGGCAGCAGCGGCCCGATCCGGGCGCAGATCTCCTCCGCCGCGGCGATCGAGCCCTCCGCGATCTGCAGGCGGATGTGGGGGTGGCCGATTTCGGCTTTGAGCGAGGCCGGCGTCCCCTCGGCGACGATCCGGCCGCTGTCGATGATGCCGACGTTGTCGGCGAGCTGGTCGGCCTCCTCTAGGTATTGGGTGGTGAGGAAGACCGTCGTCCCCTCGTCGTTGAGGGTGCGCACCTCCTCCCAGATCGTCTTGCGGCTGACCGGGTCGAGACCGGTGGTTGGCTCGTCGAGGAAGAGCACCCGCGGTTCGTGCACCAGCGCCGCAGCGAGGTCGAGGCGTCGCTTCATCCCGCCGGAGTAGCCGCCGACGCGACGGTCGGCCGCGGCGACGAGATCGACTCGCTCGAGCAGATCGTCGGCGCGGCGCTTGCCCTCAGCGCCGGGCAGGCCCTGCAGCGTCGCCTGCAGGCGGATCAGCTCGCGCCCGGTCATCAGCGGATCGAGCGCCGCCTCCTGCAGGGCGACCCCGATCGAGGCTCGCACGCGCCGTGCTTCGGCGACGACGTCGTGGCCGGCCACGGTCGCCTTGCCCCCGGTCGGCAGGAGGAGAGTGGTCAGCATCCGCACCGTAGTCGTCTTGCCAGCGCCGTTGGGGCCGAGGAAGCCGTAGATCTCGCCCTCACCCACCTCCAGGTCGACTCCCTGGACGGCAAGCACCTCGTCGAAGGCACGCTCCAGCCCTTCAACCGCGATCGCTGCCGCCATCGTCAAGCCTCGGTCGGCTCAGCCGCGGCCAGCGGTGGCAGCGCCTCGACCCAGCGACGTCCGTTGGCGCGCTCCAGCGCCTCGGCGGCGTCCAGCAAGAGCTCGTCCTGGCCCCAGGCGGCCTGGAGCTGTAGCGCGAGCGGCAGCCCCTCCTCACTCAACCCCACGGGCATGCTGATCGAGGGGATCCCGGTCAGGTTGGCGAGCGCGGCGCCGCGGACGTTTGCCTGGTCAGCGGTACTCACACCAGACGGCAGCTCGACCATTGGAGACTCGATCGGCGGTGCTGGGGCTGGCACGGTTGGCCAGGCGATCACGTCGACTTCCTCAAAGAGCGCCGCCACTCGACGCCGCATTAGCGTTCGCACCCGCTGCGACTGCACGGTCGCTGCCGCCGGCAGCATCATCCGGTACTTGAGCGTGCCGCGGGCAATCGGGCTCAGCTCTGGGTGCAGATTGTTCAGCTGCTGCGGGCTCACCCCGCCCATGCTCTCCGCGTTGATGATCAGGATTGCGGCGAGCGTGGAGGGTGCCAGGTCTGGCAGCGAGATCTCACGGATCTCGCCACCGGTCTCGGCTCGCAGTGTCTCGATTGCCTCCTCGCAGGCCGCCGCGACCTCGGGGGTGACGTCTTCGGAGACTGCGTCGCGGACGACGCCAATTCGCAGGCCGGCGGCATCGCCGCCGGCAAGCTGCTCGCCGTAGAGCACGGAGCCGAGCAAGCGGCAATCGGCGGCGTCCGCGCAGAGCGGCCCGGAGACGATCAGGGTCGTGGTTGGCGCCATGTGGTGACCGTCCATCGCCGCGCGCCCGAAGGTCGGCTTGAGGCCGGTCAGGCCGCAGTAGGCGGCAGGGAAGCGCACCGAGCCGAGTCCGTCGGCGCCGACGGCGGCGGCGACGAGGCGGGCGGCGACCGAGGCCGCCGGGCCGCTCGAGGAACCACCCGTGCAGCGCTCGGTATCCCACGGGTTACGGGCGGCGCCGTAGAAGGAGACGTTGCCGGTGCTGCCGGCGCCGAGCTCGTGCATATTGCCGACGCCGACGATCACGGCACCAGCGTCGCGCAGCGCCCGGAAGGGCCCTGATTCGCCCGGTGCGGTGGGGGCGAGGAGTTCCGCCGCGCCGAAGCGCTGGGCGCGCCAGGGCAGCGGCCACTCGTCCTTGATCACGAGCGGCACGCCGCGCAAGGGCCCGTCCGGAGCGGCGGCGAGCATCTCGCGCGAGCGCTCGGGGAAGGTCTCGACCACGGCGTTGATCGCCGGGTTGCGCTGCTCGATGCGGGCGAGGGTGGCGTCGAGCAGCTCGCTCGGATCGACCTCGCCTGAGGCAATTGCTTCGGCTTGCGCGCGCAAGCCGAGCTCGAGCGGGTCACTCATTCTGGCGCCCGCGATAGGTCGGGACAGCGCTCTGGCTCGAGCCCTTCGGTGTCGAGCGCGAGCAGCTCGAGCAGTGGTGGCCAGAGCAGCCCGTGGACTGCGGCGATCACCGCCAGATCGATCTCGTCAGCCTCGATTCCGAGCGAGGCGAGGCCGGCCGGGATGAGCTCGTCTGCTGGCGCCGCGCCTTCCATGCAGCAGGCAACCCTACCTGGCCGCGATCGTGCATTTGCAGCGGAGGACCCCGTCAGCCCACGGCGAACGACAGAATCCGGTGCCGCAACCCTGGCTGGTAGCCCGGGTTGTCGCTTGGAGACACTCGTGAGAGCAGCAGAAAACCGAAATCACAAGAGCCGCGTCCTGTTCGCGCTGGGTTTTGCCTGCGCCCTTGCGGCGCTTGTCGCCGCCGCATTGCCCGGTGCCGCCGACTCGGCCCCGGCCCGCGTGATCGTGCTCGGCCAGACCGACTCGACCCCACCGCCGTCGTGCCCGGGCAAAATCGTCAACAACGTCGAGGTGATTCCCTGCCGAGTTGAGGGTCATGTGACCGGATTCCAGGCGATCGCGGGTGGCGTCCCCCGCCCCTACGAGGCTCCCTTCGACGGCAAAATCGTCGCCTGGTCAATCACGCTGGCCCGCCCGTCGCGGCAGGACAGCGAGAAAATGACCGACGAGGTCGGCTTCTTCAACGAATTCCTCGGCAAGCCGTCGCAGGCGCGAATCGGCGTCCTGCGACCGGTCGAGGACTCAAAGCCGCCCCAGTTCAAACTGGTCCGGCAGAGCCCGCTGCAGGTCCTCAACCCCTACTTCGGCAGCACCGTGACCTTCGCCCTCGAGCATCCGCTCACCGTCCTCCAGGGCCAGGTAGTTGCATTGACGATCCCAACCTGGGCGCCGATGTTCGCCTTCAACGTCGATGAAGACAACACCTGGCGCGGCAGCCGCCTGCCCGATCACTGTTCTTCGAAGGAAGACATCCAGGGCGGCCATCCACAGCAGGGCGTCGGCAAGACGAAGACCTACGGCTGCTACTACTCGAACGCACGGTTGCTCTACACGGTGACCGTCGTCAAACAGCCGTAGCGCAAATTTGACATTCAGCGCGCCACTCGTGCGCCGAGGCCAGTCACGGTCGGGACATGCGAGCGTTCGTCCCATGGTTGCTTGTTCTTGCGGTCTTGCCGCGAGTCGACGACCCGTGGCCGGACGCGATCGATCTCGAATTCCCGTTTGCCATGGCGGCGGCAGGAGGTATTTTCGCTGGGGTTGTGTGCTTTCTAGCCGGTGAGGAGAAGCGGGAGCGTGCGATCAAGCTGGGCGGGCTCGTTGGCTTCTCCGTCGGGGGCGTCCTTTATTTCATCTCGCTGCTGGCTCAGGTAATCTCCAGTCCATGAAACATATTGTCCGAGACGATCCGATGACGTGGGCAATTGTTTGCTTAATCGCAAGCACTGTGGCGGAACAGGCAGGCCCCAACGTTTTCGGCATCTATCTGACCGCCTTGGGTGTAGCGGCGATCGCCTTGTCTTTTGTTCTCTTCCCTGGCTTAAGGCGACGCTGATCAAGCAGTCTTGGTTCGCTCAGAACGCGCTCTGGCGCAGGCCGCAGTAGGGGCAGTCGCTCACGTCCAGCCCGATCAGCTGGTCGCAGCGGCGGCAGGCGCGCAGGTTCTCGGGCGTGCGCGGCAGGGCGGAGGCGGAAGGAGCGAGCGGCAGCACCATCGCTACCGGCAGCATCTCCTCGTCGGTCTCGCGATCGACGTAGACCGAGCCCGGCTCGGCATGGGCAAGCGCCTCTCGGCCCGAGGCCGGCGCCCGCATCCGGTAGAGCTGCTTCGAGTTCACGGCCGGGAACACTAATAGCTTGCCCGGCACGATGCGCGTCCTTTTGTTCCACGGCTACATGCTGCGCGGCACTGGCAGCAACATCTACACCGCCAATCTCGCCCGTGCTCTCGCCGGCCTGGGCCACGAGGTCCACCTCCTCTGCCAAGACCGCCAGGTCGAGATCGAGGGGGTGGAGATCCACAACCCCGAGATCCACGGCCTGCTACCGGTCTACGTCAAGGACCCCTATGAGGGCTTTGAGGTCAAGGCCTACCCGGAGATGACCGACGCCGAGCTCGATCGCTACATCGACGCCAACGTAGCCGCTGTGCGCGAGCTTGCCGACAGGACGGGGGGCTTTGATGCCGCCCTCGGCGGCCACCTGGTGATGGGTCCCGCAATCCTCGCCCGCGCAGAAGTTGGTCCGTTCGCGGCGAAGATCCACGGTTCGGCGCTGGAGTACACCGTCAAACCACACCCGCGCTTCCTGCCGTATGCCGAAGAGGGCATGAACGCAGCTTCTGCAGTCCTAGTGGGCTCTCGCCACACCGCAGAGTCGCTCTGGGGGGCGCTGCCCGCAGTAGAGGGCTTGCGTGAGAAGACCCGTCTGGGACCTCCAGGGGTCGATACGGAGCGCTTTCAACCGCGGGTCCTGTCGCGGGGGGAGGGGGGCCTGCGGGCGGGGTCGTCTTCGACCCCTCTCCCCCCACGCCACCCGCGGGAGATCGTTTTCGTGGGGAAGCTGATCGTGTCCAAGGGGGTGGATCTGCTGATAGCCGCATGGCCCATCGTCAGGCGGGCGCACCCGGACGTGAAGCTGCGAATCGCTGGCTACGGCGAGTACGAGCAGGGGTTGCGTCGCTTGCTTGCAGCTCTTGATGGCGGGGATTTAGCTGATGCGCGAGGAGTCGCGAGGCTCGGTTGGGGGCTCGAGGGTGGGGAGGAGGCCCCTTTGCCAGTCCTCAGTGCGTTTCTCGCTGATCCTCCTGACGGCTACGTCGAGGCCGCCAAGGGCATTGCCGGCTCGGTTGAGTTCATCGGGCGGCTGGAGCACGACGAGGTGGCGGAGCTGCTGCCCGACGCAGAGGCGTTGGTCATGCCCAGCACCTTCCCCGAGGCGTTTGGGATGGTTGCTGCCGAGGCGGCGGCTTGCGGGGTGCTGCCTGTTTCGGCGGGGCACTCCGGCATGCTGGAGGTGTCGCGCCAGCTCGCCGCGGCACTGCCACCTGCGGTTGCCGATCTTGTCTCATTCCCGGTTGAGGAGGGGGCCGTCGAGGCGATTGCGGCACGACTGAATGGTTGGCTGGAGCTGTCTCAGGCCGAGCGCGCGGAGGCCGCTGGGGCGCTGGTCGATACGGCGCGGCGGCTCTGGAGCTGGGAGGGCGTGGCCCGCGGCGTGATCGCCGCTTCGCGGGGCGACCTTGACCGTCTGCCGCTTGCATAGAATGCGCCCCCGCCGATGATGGGCCGCCTGCCGATAGCGAAGATGCTCGCCGCCACCGTGGTCCTGACCGTGGTGATGTCGGCGGTGATGCTGCCGATCAACTGGAACGGCCAGGGCGCCTCAACGGCGGCACCGAAGATCGACACGCTGCTCGACGTGATGATCGTCCTCTCCTCCTTCGTCTTCGCCCTGGTCATGGTGATGCTCTTCTACGCCCTGTGGAAATTCAAAGCCAAGCCAGGCGACGAGTCCGACGGCGAGCCGATCCACGGCAACACGCGGCTCGAGGTCGCCTGGACGCTTATCCCGACCGTGATCGTCCTCTTCGCGGCGGGCTACAGCTGGTCGATCCTCAACGAGATCGAAGAGCCGGCCGAGAACCCTTTGACGGTCGACGTCTTCTCCCAGCAGTTCGCCTGGAGCTTCGGCTACCCCGGCAAGGGCATGGCCTACTCGGAGGGCGAGCTGCACGTCCCGCTCGATCGCCAGGTCCACTTCAAGATGCACGCCCTCGACGTCCTCCACTCCTTCTGGGTGCCCGAGTGGCGGATCAAGAAAGACAACGTCCCGGGGATCACGACCACCGCGATCGTCACGCCGGACAAGCTCGGCACCTACCAGCTGATCTGTACTGAGCTCTGCGGCTTTGGCCACTCCGCGATGCGGGCGAAGGTAGTGGTCGAAACGCCGGCCGACTTCCGCAAATGGGTCTCCGGGCTGAAAGAGACGATCCCGCCGGACTACATGGAGACGATCCGCCAGGACACCGAAACCGACCCGATCCCGCTCGGGGCGGGCGGGGCATAATGGAGAGGACCTGATGGCTGCCGCGATCAAGCAACCGGGGTGGATCCGAGGCCTGCTGGGCGCCGTGCTCGCTGCCGCTTTTGGAGTCGGGCTCGTCGTCGTGCTGCGCGAGGTCTCCGGCTTGCCGATCTGGCAGACCGAGCAGACCGGCTATCCGCACGTCGTCGTGCCGCTGATCACCGCCCCGCTGGGCTTCCTGGCCGGCTTCGGCTGCTTCGATTACTGGCTGCGCTGGGCCGTCGGCATGCCGACGATCCCCGACGATCACGCCCAGCACGGCGCCAAGAGCTGGCGCGACTACTTCCGCTTCAACACCGATCACAAGGTGATCGGCATCCAGTACATCGTCACCACCTTCTTCTTCTTCTTCATCGGCGGCCTGCTGGCGATGCTGATCCGGGCCGAGCTGGCGCAGCCCGGCGCCCAGATCGTCGACGCCTCGACCTTCAACGGCCTCTTCTCGACGCACGCGGTGCTGATGATCTTCGTCTTCGTCATCCCGGTCTTCGCCGGCATCGCCAACTACGTGCTGCCGCTGATGATCGGCGCCCCCGACATGGCCTTCCCGCGCCTCAACGCGCTCAGCTTCTGGATGCTGCCGCTGGCGGGGCTGCTCTTCATCGGCAGCTACCTGGCGCCGGGTGGGGCTTTCGATGCCGGTTGGACCGGCTACGCGCCGCTCTCGACCGGCGCCCCCTTAGGCCAGTCGTTCTTCAACTTAGGCGTGCAGTTCGCGGGAGCGTCCTCGATAGCTACCGCGCTCAATTTCTTAGTCACGATCATCACTATGCGTGCGCCCGGAATGACCTTCTGGCGCATGCCGCTGCTGGTTTGGGCCAACCTCTCGACCTCGCTGCTGGTCGTCGCCGCGACGCCCTTCATCGCCGGCGCCCAGTTCATGGTCCTCTTCGACCGCGCCCTTGGCACCCAGTTCTTCGAGTTCGCCGGCGGCGGTGACGTCGTCAGCTACCAGCACATCTTCTGGTTCTACTCGCACCCGGCCGTCTACATCATGATGCTGCCCGGCTTCGGGATCATCTCGGAGGTCATCTCGACCCACGCCCGTAAACCGATCTTCGGCTACCGGTTGATGGCGTTGGCGCTGATCGGGATCGTCGTGCTCAGCTACTCGGTCTGGGCGCACCACATGTTCGTCGCCGGCATGTTCAGCTGGCTGCGGGTGCCGATGATGATCACGACGCTGTTGATCGCGGTGCCGACCGGGATCAAGATCTTCTCCTGGTTAGGCACGCTCTACTTCGGCAAGATCCACACCTACTCGACCGCGATGCTGTTCTCGCTCGCCTTCATCGTCACCTTCACGATCGGCGGCATCAGCGGGGTCATGCTCGGCATGGTGCCGATCGACATCCACGTCTCCGACACCTACTTCATCGTCGCTCACATCCACTTCGTCCTCTTCGGCGGCTCGGTCTTCACGATCTTTGCCGGCATCTACCACTGGTTCCCGAAGATGACGGGGCGGATGTATGACGAGAAACTTGGCCGCGTCCACTTCTGGGGCACCGTGATCGGCACCTGGGGCACCTTCATCCCGATGCACTGGGTGGGGATGGACGGGATGCCGCGACGTGTAGCCGACTACGCCGAGCAGTTCGGCAACTGGAACCTGTTGATCAGCTGCTTCGCCTTCATGCTCGGCGCCTGCCAGCTCGTCTTCCTCTACAACATGGTGGTCAGCTGGAAGTACGGACCGCGCGCCGACGGCAACCCCTGGCGGGCGAAGACGATCGAGTGGCAGGTGTCCTCGCCGCCGCCGATCTTCAACTTCGATGAGATCCCGCGCGTGGTCGGTGGGCCCTACGAGTTCGGCGTGCCAGGCGCCCGCCACGCGATCATGGCCGGCGACGGCGATCAGGTCGCCAAACCGGAGCCGACCGTGGTGAGCCAGGCGTGAGCGCCGAGGCCAACCAGGCACAGCCGCTGCTGGTCTTCCTCAACGAGGTCGCCGGCGGTCGCAAGCTGCTGCAGGCCGTTGCCGGGCGGGCCGAGAAGGTTCCGTTCGTCGCTGTCGCCGCGCCGCAGAACCAGCCCGCCGTCGGCCAGTTGATCGACGCCGGTGAGTTGCGCGACGCCGCCCGCGCCCGGGTCGAGGTGACGATGTCGATCCTCTCCGAGTATGGGGTCGAGTCGGTCGGCGAGGTGATGGATCGCGATCCGGCGCTGGCGCTCGATGACGCCGTGCGCGCCCACGAACCGGGTGAGGTGCTGCTCTCCTGCCGCCATGAGACCCGCTTCGGCATCACTCGCAAGGACCTCGTCGAGTGGGCGAAGAACCGCTTCGAACCCGACGTGGCTGTGACCCACATCCCGGTACGCGTTCAGGATGACTCGATCAGCTTGAAGAAAAGCCACACGCTCGTCGTCGCCACGCAGACCGTTGCCGCGCCGGACCTGGTGACGAGACTGAAGGAGCGCGCCGCCGGGCACCCGCATCGCTACACGATCATCTGCCCCCGGGCCGAGGACGTCTCCGAGGCGGAAATCGTCGGCGACCTCGCCTCGACGCTTGCCGAGCTCTACCGAGCCGACATCGACGCGACCGGGCAGCCGATGAGCCCCGAGCCCTTCCACGCCGTCCAGAACGCGATCGAGCACTACCGGGTCGACGAGGTGCTGATTTCCACCTTTGCCGGGGAGACCTCGCGCTGGCTCGATGAGGACCTGATCGGCCGCACCCGCGAGATCACCGACAAGCAGGTCGAGCACCTCGAGGTGGGCCGGCCCGCCAAGGCTGTCGCCGCCGCGGTAGCCGAGGGAGAGGAGTCCTGATGGAGAGCGCCACGGTTGCACTTGGCCATGACGCCCACGAGGAGCACCACGGGCCGCCAGAGGCCCACCAGAGCTCGCGGATCGACCGCCAGACGCTGGGGATCCTGCTCTTCATCGTCTCCGAGATCATGCTCTTCGGCGCTTTCTTCGCCGCCTACTTCTTCCTTCGCGTCGTCGTCGACCCACCCAGCTGGCCGCCCGAGCCCTTTGAGCTGCCGGTCGCGGTCGCCGGCATCAACACGGCGATCCTCGTCTCCTCCAGCTTCACGATCCATTACGCGCTGGAGTCGATCCGTCGCGGTAACCGCAACGGCCTCAAACTCGGCCTGGTGCTGACCTGGCTGCTCGGCGCCACCTTCCTCTTCATCCAGGTCAACGAGTACGTGCACATCGGCTTCAGCGCCCGCGACTTCGGCTTCGGCTCGATCTTCTACGGCCTCACCGGCCTGCACGGCGCCCACGTCTTCGTCGGCCTGGCGCTGCTCAGCTTCGCCACGATCCGCGCCTTCCGCGGCCACTTCGGCCCCAAAGCCGAGGACCACCTAGGGGTAGAGGTACCGGGTATCTACTGGCACTTCGTAGACGTGATGTGGATCATCGTCTACACCTCTGTTTACATCCTCTGACGGTACCCTGAGCCTGGTGAGGCGTTTCTCCGGCATCGTCACGGCTGCTTTTGCCCTGCTTGGACTTCTGCCCGGGATGGCGGTTGCCGACTTTGGTTTCGCGGAAGCCGACGTCACCCTCACCGGACCCACCGGAAGCCCCGCCATGCAAGCAGGTGTTCATCCGTTCGCCTTGTCGACGACGCTGCGGTTCAACACGGTCAAGCAGTCCGGTTTCGAAACTCCGGACGAGGACCTAGGAGAGCTGTGGATCGAGTACCCAGCTGGCCTCGTAGTCGCTCCGACGACAGTGCCTGCCTGCTCTATAACTGACTTTGAAGAGATCGACGGCGGCGCTAACGATTGCTCTGACAGCTCCGCAATCGGGATCGCCGAGGTCACGGCCTCGAGCACCGGCCCGATTCCGACTGGGACGGAGGATTTTCTCGAACGGGCGCCGGTGTACCGGTTGCCAGCCGATAGAGGGGTGGCAAGGGTAGGGCTGATCGCCGCGGGGCAGCCGATCGTGGCCGAGCTCGGGCTCACCGAGGCCGAGCCGTACCGTGGCTATCTATGGGCTTCCGAGATTCCGGAATCGCTCCTCCTCTACAGCGCCCGGGTGACGATCTGGGGTACGCCGGCTGATCCCTCCCACGATGCGGATCGCGGCGCCTGCGCCCTCTCGGTGGGCAGCTGTCCGGTCAACATTCCGGCGGTGCCCTTTCTAACGACGCCGCGCAGCTGCAACGGGCCACTCGAGACGATCTTCGAAGCTCGCTCTCGCCAGGAGTTGAGCCAGTGGATTAGCGAGACGGTTGCCTCCCACGACAACTCCGATCCGCCCCAGCCGCGTGGGCTAGCGGGCTGCGGCATTCTCGGTTTTTCACCTTGGTTCAGCGTGCAGCCAACGACCGATCTTGCCGAAACCCCCTCGGGCCTGGAGGTGACCTTTGCGGTTTTCGATGAAGGGCTGACCAAACCATCCGGGATTGCCGACGCAGAGCCGAGGGACGTCGCTCTTGCCTTGCCTGAAGGGCTGATCGTCGACCCCGCCGCCTCCGAGAGCGGCGGTTGTACGCCCGCCCAGTATTTGACGGAGGACATCGATCCTGAACCAGGAGAGGGTTGTCCGTCGGCTGCCGAGATCGGCACTGTCGAGGTCGAAACGTCGCTGCTGGACGACGCGGTTATCGAGGGGAAGGTCTTCATGGCAGAGCCCGACGATCCGACCACCGCAGACCCTGGCGCAGAGAACCCCTTCGACTCCGCGCTCGCCCTCTACGTCGTGCTGAGGCATTCTGGCTTCGGGGTCTTGGTCAAACAGGCGGGTGAGGTCGAGGTCGACCCGCTCACCGAGCAACTGACTATCAGCTTCGACCAGCTGCCCCAAATCCCCATCTCCCGCTTTGGCTTGTCACTCGACAGAAGTGAGGGCGGCCTGCTCCTCACGCCGCCCAAATGTGGTGAGTTCACCACCACGGCGGCCTTTACCCCATGGTCCAGCGCAAGTGATGCGTGGCTTGTGACCACCTCGTTCGAAATTGTCGGCGGTCCCGACGACGGTCCCTGTCCGTCGGGCGAAGACCCTCCGGATGAACCGGAAGAAGAAGCGGGAGAAGATCCCGGCTCCGACGACCCTGGTGCGCAAGTATCTCCCGGTTCAGGTGCAGCCCTCGCGCCACCGCCCCCGGGGGCGCTTATCCGGCCCGGCACCAAGCCACGCTCCTGCCCCAAAGGCAAGCGCTGGGCTAAGGGCAAAGGGCGCTGTGTGCGCAAGCGTTGCTCGCGCGCCGCGCAGGCGAGCTCAGTGCGCAGGCGCTGCCCTCGCCGTTTACATTCCCGCGCTCCGCGGTAAAACTTGTGTATGCACAATCCCCTCAGATCGGAGGCTGACGCTTTTCGTTGGGTGGTTGTGATCGGGGTTGCCGCGGTGTCGGTGATCTTGCTGACCTTGCTCACCCGGCCGGTGGTCGGGGTTGTCTGGGCGGCGTTGCTGCTTGGCTTTGGCGCCGGGCTTGCCTATCGCAATGCACGTGGCTCGCTGCCACGCAGCATCGAGTTGACCCGCGGTGGCGACGGCAAGCACAGGCTGCTCGTCGTCGCCAACGAGACCGTCGGCGGTGGAGCTCTTCAAGAGGAGATTCAGGGGCACTGCCGGGGGCGAGACTGCGAGATCATGATCGTGACCCCGGCGCTGTCTGTTTCTCGGGCCGAGCACTGGGCGTCGGACATCGATGAAGCGATCGAGCTGGCGCGACAGCGGATGGAGCTCTCGCTGATCGCGATCGAGGGGCTGGGGTTCAAGGCGAGGGGTGAGATCGGTGATTCCGATCCCAACGTGGCGATCGAGGACGCGCTGCGTGTCTTCCCGGCCGACGAGATCGTCATCTCCACCCATCCGCCGCACCGCTCGCGCTGGCTCGAGCGTGGGGTGGTAGAGAAGGCGCGCAACGAGATCGAGCTACCGGTTACCCACGTGGTCGTTGACCTCTCGGCCGAGCACGTTCCACAGAATTGACAAAGGCGTTCCGCAAGATTTCGATCCGACGCGTCATCTGCGAAACGTTTTGTCCTAGCGTCTGCAATCATGGAGACGATGACAGTGAGGCAGGGTTCGAGCGACGACCGGATCGGCAGCTTGGAGCGAAAAGTTGACCTGCTTGCGCAGAGGATCGACGAAGGCTTCCAGCGCGTCGATGAGCGGTTCAACTACGTGGATCAGCGCTTCGAGCAGGTCGACAAACGCTTCGAGCAGGTCGACAAGCGCTTTGAGCAGGTGGACAGGCACTTCGAGCGGATCGAGACTGGGTTGCAGGATCTTCGAGCCGAGATGACGGCTAGGTTCGAGCACTCGGATAATCGTTTCTACACGTTCCAGCGCTCGATGTTCGCCTTCCACACGGCGGTCATCCTCGCCTTGGTCGGTCTCGTCGCGACTCAGGTCTGAGTCAGGGCCGGCGCCGGGCGCTCGTCGTCGAGCTCCGTTCGGTCTGCCTGTGGCGTCCTGGTGGCCCGCGGCTCGAGCCTGCCTGCCGTCGCGACTGCCCACAGCATCGCCAGCCAGGTCAACGTTGCCAGGGCGACGTGGAGCCAGACGAGCTCGCTGGGTAGCTCCAACGCCCACTGGAGGCCGCCCACAGCGCCCTGGAGGGCGAGCAGGCCGATCACAGCGGTCAGGGGCCGCAAAGCGCGTCGGTCGCCGCCAGGGCGGCGCAGGAGCAGCCAGACCGCGATCGCGGCAAGGCCGAAGAGCGCCGCCATCGCTGAGTGGCGCTGCACCATCCACTCCAGCGTGCCGGTGCCCTCGAAGTCGAAGCGGTGCACCAGCTCTCCTTCGTGGGCACCGGCGTGGGGCCCGGAGCCGGTCGAGATCGTGCCAGCGATGATCGTCAGCTGGCCGAACGGGACCAGCGCTCGCACGGCCCAGACGCCGAGCCGGTCGGTGGAGAAGCGCCGCTCGCCGTGCTCGTAACGCGCCATCCAGGCAAGTGCGAAGGCCGCGTCGAGCAGCAGCATCGAGAGGATGAAGTGACCCATCACCAGGCCCGGGGCGAGGTGGTACTTGACGACGAAGGCGCCGAGGATCGCCTGGCAGATCACACCGAGCGGCAGCAGGGCGCCGAAGAAGGCGAGGTGCCAGCGAAAGGGGCGGCGAAACCAGGCGAGGACGCTGGCGGCGATCACGGCGAGGCCGACGAAGCCGGTGAGCAGGCGGTTGCTGTACTCGATCACGGCGTGGGTGTCGAGCGGCGGCACGGTGCCGCCGTAGCATTTGGGCCAGTCCGGGCAGCCGAGGCCCGATCCGGTGAGCCGGACGGCCGCCCCCGTCAGGACGATCAGGGCGAGGGCGGCAAGCGCGACGAGCGTGACCTGGGCATAGCGCTGCGGCGAGATGTCGAGGCGGTCTTTCACTCGGGTCCGCATCGTGCTCAGATGATGTCAGCGGCCGGACTCCGGCCGGGGCGGCTCAGCCGCCGTTGCTCTTGCCGCCGCTGGTGCTCTGCACCAGGAACTGGACGAGGTCTTCCAGTTCTTTCGGCGTCAGCGAGTCGCCGTAGATGGTGGGCATCACGTTCGGGAAGCCTTTGGCGATGACGGCGCTGGGGTCGACGATCGATTTTTCGACCATTGCGGCGCTCATACCGGGAAGCGCTTCGTCGAGGTTGGGGCCGGTGGTGCCGCCCGTTTCCGCCTCGGCGAGCGTGTGGCAGCCGCCGCAGCCGGTGCTGGCGAAGACCTGGGCGCCGGGGCCGCCTGGGACGCGCGGCGGCGCTGCGCCGGGCACACCAGCGTACATCCCGACGTAGGCGGCGACGTCCTCGAGATCCTGGCCCTCGACGATGCTGGCAGGCATCGAGACCGCCGTGTTCTCGGTACTCGGCCGTGGGTTCTCGATCTGGGCTGCGGTGATCCCCTCGATCGTGTCGCTGTCTTGGCCGATGGCGCGGCCGGCGGCAAACGCGTCGTCGAGATTGGGGCCGCTCTGTGCGGTGGTGCCCGCCTGCGCCATCTCGTGGCAGACGCCGCATTTCTGGATAAAGAGGACGCGGCCCCGCTCCTCGTCGCCCTTGCTCGTGCCGCAGCCGGAAGCGGCGACGGCGATCGCAGCGAGGGCGGCGACGGCGAGAAAGGCACGGATCGGGTTCGGTAGCTTGAGCATCGTTGTGCGGCGCGAAGCGCGCCGGAGTCTATACGCCGGGGCAGCGTCCAAGCGGTGCGTGGGCAGGCGCGGGTCGGGTAGGCTTGAGGCGATTCTCACTAACCCGCTAGCCGTGAAGGAGAGGGACGAGGATGCAGGTACGGGACGGGATGTCAGAGGTCGTTCTCAGCGTCGGTCCATCGCACACGCTGCGTGAGGCCGCGCAGATGATGGTGGACAAAGGGGTTGGCGCGGCGGTGGTTACCGACGACGAGCGACCGGTGCCCTGCATCGTCACTGAGCGCGACATCCTCCACTCGCTCGGCAATGGACAGAACCCGGATACCGAGCTCGTCTCCGACCACATGAGCGAGGGTGTCGTTGCTGCTTCGCCGGACTGGAGCCTCGAGCATGCGGCTTCGGAGATGTCGACGCGCGGCATCCGCCATCTGGTCGTCTTCGAAGACGGCGAGATGGTCGGGATCCTCTCGATCCGCGACATAGTCCGCGTCTGGACTAGCACTGGCGCCACCTCGGGCCTGACGCCCTGATAGCGGCGTATCTCGGGATCCTCGTTCGTCCGGATCGGTCACGCACTAACTGTGCGCTCCCTCACCGTCCTCACTGCGTCCCCCGATCTACTTGCTCTCAGAACGTCAGGACCGAGGCGGTGAAATCGTTTCAATCGGAAGGACGGCTCCGCGCGTTTTCTGGCGCCTTGGCAGACGGAAGTAATCCCGGGTTGCGTTCTTGATCATGTTGCGCAGCGCGAAGAGGAGGACGACGCAGCCGATCACCGAGTAGATCCAGCCCGGGACCATGAACTCGATGAAAACGCCGCACAGGGCCAAGGCGGCGGCGAAGGCGAAGAAGAGCGGCGCCCAGGAGGGGCGGGACGGGTAGACCAGCTCGCCGGGCTCGGGAATGTCACGGTGCTCCGCGCTCATGAGGCGATGTAGAGCATCGCGGCGACGAAGCAGAGGGCGAAGACCGCGGCGGCGATGCCACCGGCGACCAAGCCCGCGGCCATGTCTCGTCTGACGGTCTCGCGATCCACGGCGGGATTTCTATCAGGCGGGCAGGGCGCTGGCGGCTAGACCAGCTGGTCCAGCGGCATGGCGATGAAGAGCAGGGCGAGGTAGGCAAGCGAGAAGAGGTAGGTGCGCAGGGCCCAGCGACGGTCGGCGCTGCGCAAGAGACGCACGGCGCAGTAGATGAAGCCGGCGCCCAGGGTCATCGAGGCGACTAGATACTCGAGCCCGAAGCCGCCGGCGCAGAAGGGCAGTTGGGTCACCGCATAGAGCAGGATCGTGTAGAGGAGGATCTGACGACGGGTCTCGTCCTCGCCGCGCACGACCGGCAGCATCGGCACCCCCGCCTTCGCGTACTCGTCCTTCATCAGCAGTGAGAGCGCCCAGAAGTGGGGCGGGGTCCAGAAGAAGACGATCGCGAAGAGGAAGAGGGCGGTGCCGCTGAGGCCGCCGGTGACGGCGGCCCAGGCGACCAGCGGGGGCACGGCGCCGGCGGCGCCGCCGATGACGATGTTCTGCGGCGTCCTGCGCTTGAGCCAGAGCGTGTAGACGAAGACGTAGCCGAAGAGGCCGGAGAGCGAGAGCGCCGCCGCCAGCGGGTTGACAGTCAGCGAGAGCAGGACGAAGGAGGAGAGGCCGAGCAGAGCGCCGAAGCCGATCGCGGTCGCCGGCGAGATGCGGCCGCTCGCCACCGGCCGACTGGCGGTACGAGCCATCGTTTGATCGATGTCGCGGTCAATCGCGTGGTTGATCGCGCCGGCGCCTCCGGCCGAGAGAGCGCCGCCGAGGCAGGTGAGGAAGACCAGCCCGAGCGAGGGGTCGCCTGCCACGTACATCGTCGTCACCGTGGTCAGCAGCAGCAGCGACTGCACCTTCGGCTTGGTCAGCGTGACGAAATCACGTAGCAGCGAAGGTGCGGCGGGGCGCTGCGGGATGGCAGCCGTCTGAGCGCCGCTCACAGGATCACCGCGGTCAGGCTACCGGCTGCGACTCGCGAGCCGGCTGCTCGGCGCGAGCACTGCGGTGGGCGATCGCCGCGCGGATATCGCGCATCGGCCTCGGGCTGCGCACATCGGGGAGGACATCGAAGTTGTGGGCCTCGGGCGGGGACAGGGCAAACCACTCGAGCGAGTCGCCACCCCAGGCGTCATGGCCAGCGGGCGCGCCGCCCTCACGGCTGAGGATCGCGTTGACGATGGTCAGCAGGATGCCCGCGACGAGGATGAAGGTGCCGACCGAGGCGATCAGGTTGTAGCTGCTGACGCCGGTGCCGTCGAAGAACTTGTAGGCGTCGATCACCTGGCCGTCGAAGGATCCGGCGAGGGCCAGGGGCACAAAGGCGACGATCGTGCCCAGCAGCATCGTCCAGAAGCTGAAGCGGGCCAGCGACTCGCCCATCGTGCGGCCGGTCATCTTCGGGAACCACCAGTGCAGAGCGGCAAAGCCGCCAAAGAGCGCCCCACCGATCAACGCGAAGTGGGTCGCCGCGGTGCTGTCGGTCGTGTGCTGCAAGCGCCAGCCAACGGCGACCATCGAGTGCTCGATCTCGGCCGCGAGGCCGATCGATATCGCCACGATCGCGCCGGCGGCGAAAAGCAGCGGTGCGCGCATCTGCACGGCCCCTCCGGCGAGGGTGGCGATCAGGTTGAAGAAGATCAGGCCAAAGGGCACGATCAGCGCCAGCGACATCGCCATCGCGAAGTACATCCAGCCGATCCCGATCGGCGCCGTGAGCATGTTCTGCATCCAGGCGAGCGTGCCGACGACGGCGATCGCGACCAGCGACCCGATCACCGCGCCGCGGTTGAAGAGCGGCTTGCGGGCGAGCGCGGGGACGATCTCGGCGATCGTGCCTAGGGCGAAGATCAAGGTCAGCATGTAGGCGCCGGTGTAGAAGATCCAGCTCAGGTGCTGCCAGAGCAGCGGCGAGCCGCCGGCGTCACCGGCGAAGAAGATGCCTTCGAAGTTGCGGTCGATCAAGAGCATCGTGATCGCAGCCAGCATCACCGGGCCGATCACCAGCAACAGCCAGGAGGAGACCGCCGCTGCCCAGGAGAAGACGGGCAGCCGCCGCCAGGCCATTCCCGGCGCGCGCAAGCGGCGCAGCGTGGCGAGGAGATCGATCGCGATCAGGACGAAGCCGAGCGTCGCCAGGCCCGTCGCTGCCGCCCAGGCGTCAACGCCGTTGTTGGGCAGGAAGGTGAGCCCGGAGAGTGGCGGTAGCGGGTTGACCCCGGCCTCACTCGGGGTGAAGAGGAAGCCCGTGTAGAGGACCATGGCGCCGGCGACGAAGAGCCAGGTCCCGATCTGGCCAAGCCGCGGCAAGGCGGTTCCACGGGCGCCGATCTGCAGCGGCGCTACGTAGTAGAAGAAACCGAGCGCAAGCGGCGCGGCGACGAAGAAGATCGCGGTGGCGCCGTAGAGCGAGAGCATCCGGTTGAAGGTGACCGGATCGAGGAAGGTGTTCTCGGGAATCGCCAGCTGCAGCCGCATCAGCAATAGCTCGACCAGCGCGATGAAGAGGAAGCCAAGGGCGCTGGTGATCAGGACCCGACCGAGGTCCTTGTGGTCGGCGCTGGTCACGATCTCAGCCCAGCGTGGGCGACGTGAGGGGAAGCCGTCGACGACCAACTCGGGACGCGGGCTCGGGCTCATGGCGTTTTCCCGCTTTCGATCAGGCTGACGACGCGGTCCTGCGCAGCCTGGATGTCTTTCTTCGCGCCCCCAATAAAGGCCTGGTACTCCTGCGGCGAGACCACTTCGACCTCGGTCCGCATCGCCGCGTATGCCTGGCCGGACATCGTCGCCGCCTGGCCTCGGAAGGTCCCTTCCTCGTCGGCACGGAAGACGACGTGGTTGGTCTTGCCCGGTACGGCGTCGCGCTTGCCAGCTAGCTCCGGCACGTCCCAGGTGTGGACGACGTCGGTCGAGACCAGATCCAGCTCCACCGCGGTATCGACTGGGACGACAAGCTTGTAATAGGAGAAGGCTTCGTTCGGGTAGTCGTAGCGCCACAGCCACTGCTGTCCGGTGGTCGTGATCTTCAGCGGCTCGATGTTGGAGACCTGCAGGCCAGCATCGCCGGTTGCCGGCGTCTCGCGGGCTTTGTCGGTGTAGATGATGCTGATCACGAAGATCGCAACAGCGAAGATGGTTAGGGCGACACCGACGCGCAGTTGGATGGTCCGGCCACCGGTAATCTGGCGCGGCTCGACGCCGCGCTCGGCCCGGTAGCGGCGCAGGGTGTAGAGCAAGCCACCGACAATCGCGACGATGAGGATCGCCGCGGCGAGGAAGCCGATCCAAAACAGGGTGTCGATCTGGTCAGTGCCAGGACTGTTGGGGGCCAAAGCGCGGCCATCCTATACTCGCCGGCCCCATGAAGAAGAGCCGACCATCTCCCGCGTTACGGAAGGCGGTGCGGGCCGGGGCGACGGCGGCGATCGGAGCGGCGGTCGCCGTGCCGCTGTTGCGCCGCCGGGCCCGGATCCCCGCTCCTGTGACCGCCGCCGCTTGCGCTGCTGGGCCGCTCGGCCTCGCCGTCCTCTACCCGCGCTCGCGCAAGCGCGACGTGGCGATGTACGCGCTGCAGATGTGGGCTTTCACGATGGTCCACGAGCTGCCTTATGACGACCCGGATCGACTCCGCGCTCGACTCCGGATCCGCTACCCGATCGTCGCCGACCGGGCGCTCGGCCTGGGCCGCCTGCCCAACGTGCGCTTGCAGCGCGCGCTTGCCCGCTGGCGCGGCGTGGGGACGCTCAACCGCTTCCTCACCTGGGTGCACTGGCTTTGGTTCATCGAGCCCTACGCGGTGCTCCTCTTCATCCTGATTCGCCATCCCGATCGCTTCCCGAGCGCTGCCCGGCGCCTGGCGGCGGTCTTCGACGGAGGCTGCGCGGTCTACTTCGCCGCTCCGACCGCGCCGCCCTGGTGGGCTTCCCAGCAGGGCCACACCGGCGAGGAAGAGGTGCGGCGGATCATGGAAGAGGTCGGTAAGGAGACCTGGAAATCCGCCTGGCCGGCGATGTACAAGGCGCTCGGCGGCAATCCCTGGGCGGCGATGCCCTCGCTGCACTTCGCGACCTCGGTATCGGCGGCGATCTCGCTGAGCGAGACGGGACGTACCGCCGGCGCCGCGGGCTGGGGCTACGCCCTCACTCTCGGCTTCGGTCTCGTCTACCTGGGCGAGCACTACGTCACCGACCTGGTCGCGGGCGCTACCCTCGTTGCCGCTGCGCAGCGGGGCGAGTCGCTGGCCGAACCGGCGGTCCTGGCGGTTAATCGACGCCTGCAGGGACTGGAGCGCCTGGCGAACGGGTAGCTTCTCAGGCGTGTCTCCAGAGCAGCCGGTGAACGAAAACGGCGGCTTCGAGCTGCCGCTGCTCTCGCGGCGGCGCGTAGCGCAGACGCTGCTCGTCGTCCTGGTCCTGCTGATCGGCATCTACTTCCTCTTTCCGAAGCTGGTCGGGCTCGGTGACGCGATGAGCAAGCTCAGCGAAGCGGAGGCAATCTGGATCATCGTCGCGATCGGCTTCGAGCTGGCTGCGATAGCCACCTACATCGCTCTCTTCAAGGCGGTCGTCGGGGGCGACGTGTTGCGGCTCACTTGGCGTGAGACCTACGACATCAACCTCGCCGGCGTGGCGGCCACCCGCCTCTTCTCGGCCGGCGGCGCCGGTGGGATCGCCCTCACCTACTGGGCCCTGCGCCGGGCGGGGATGATCCGCCACGAGGTGGCGCGGCGGATGGTCGCCTTCCTCACCCTCCAGTACGTCTTCTACCCGCTGGCGCTGATCGTTTTCGGGGTGCTGCTACGCACCGGCGTGATGCCGGGCAAGGCATCGGTCGAGCTGACGATCATTCCGGCCGCGATCTCGGGCTTGGTCCTGATCTTCGGCGTGCTCGCCGCCCTGATCCCCGCCGATCTGCGCGAACGGCTCACCTCCCACGTGCACCGGCCTCGCAGCCGGGCGATCGCCGACAAAGTCGCCAAAGTAATGGCGACGGTCGGCGAGGGGGTCAGGTTCGGCTTCCGGCTCTTGATCCACCCCGGCCGCGGCGGGCTGGCAGTGATCGGCGCCGTGGGTTACTGGGCGACCAACATCGGCATCCTCTGGGCATCGTTCAAAGCGTTCGGCGTGCACGTGCCGCTGGCGGTTGTCGTGCAGGGCTTCTTCCTCGGCATGGTCGGCAACCTCTTCCCGCTGGCGCCGGCTGGGGTGGGGGCGGTGGACGCGGGAATGATCGGCGCCTTCGTCCTCTTCGGCATTCCTGAGGGCACGGTCTTCCCGGCGATCCTGATCTACCGCCTGGTCGCCTTCTGGCTGCCGATCCCGTTCGGCGTCGTTGCCTTCTTCCAGCTGCGAACCAGGGTGCACCATTGGGAAGAGGAGGAGCTCCCGATCGATCGTGGCAGGGAGCCGGAGAGGGAGCTGGAACCCGCTGCGGCCGAGTGACAAGGGTTGCCTGACGGTGGTGGGTCAGTTTGAATCTGCCCTAGATCCCGCCGGTCTCTTGCCCTAGGTTCGCTTGGCTCTAACAACCAAGCGCCCCCGCGACGGTGGAACGTCCGGGGGCATGGCACCAGGAGGTAAGTCCCGATGCCCACAAAGCCTAGTCCCGGCGGGGATCTGAGCGTGCAGCGCGCCGTGCTGGCGCTTGTCCTAGCCGCACGCCCTCATTGCCGCACCGTTCCTGAACTCGCCCGTGAGATCGACTCAGAGGACGCCGTAGAGCAGGCCGTACAGACCCTTGTTGCCATCGGCCTCCTGGAGCGCCGTGGGGTATCGCTCCGGCCAACTCCTGCTGCCGCCCACTTCTACCGCCTTGATCTCCCGTGACCGTCGCACAGCGCTTCGGCGCGAACCTCGTCCGTTGCCGCAAACAGGCCGGCTTGTCCCAGGAAGACCTTGGCGCTCGCGCTGGCCTCCATCGGACCGCCATCGGCCTCTTAGAGAGGGGGGCGAGGACGCCGCGAATCGACACGCTTATAAAGCTGGCTCAAGCACTGCCTGCTGAGACTGAGGATCTGCTCGACGGAATCACCTGGGAGCCTGGAGAAGCCAGCCCCGGCCGGTTCACGCTGAGCAGCGAGCTACCCTCTGACCATGCCTAAGCGCTCAAGCAAGCCGCGCGACGTGAATGCACTGGCACGCCGGATCGTGGACGAAGCGACCGGAGATGTCCCCAAGGAGCAAGAAAAACCGCAGGCCGAGCCGCCTCCCGATCCAGGCAAAGACCCCGCCGCCGTGGCGCTGGGGCGACGTGGAGGGCGCAAGGGCGGCAAGGCCCGCGCCGAAAAGATGACGCCAGGGCAGCGGAGCGAGGCGGCGAGACGCGCCGCCAAGGCTCGCTGGAAATCTCGCTAGGAAACTATTCGCAGTGCTGGTCTTCTGGGTGGCTCAGGCGGCTCTGTCGGAGCTTGAGCAAGCGTCGTGTCTCCCTCTATGGCTTGCAGACTCAGCAAGCCAAGGACGGACTTGTTCAACTCGTCTACGGGGATCGCTAGGTCTCTTGCGATATCGGTTTTCGACACTCCCTCCGCTTTAAGGGCGCGGAAGACCTTGTCGAGAATCTGCGAGGTCTCTCGGCCTTTCATCGGCTGGGGCTCGTTCTTCTTTCCTCGCTTCGACAGCTCGATGCAGATCGAGCGGTATTGCCACTCCGTCAGCAGGCCGAGTTTGTAGCTGCGCTTCGCGAGATTGAAAGCGGAGACTTTCCAATGCTTCTTGGCCTTGATGATCTGTTTCAAGGACGCGCCGTAGGGGACCTCGGCCAAGACCGTGTCACGCGGCATCAGGAGGGCTGATCCAAAGGCATGGGCCTGTTCCTCTGCTTCTCTGCCATGTGGTCCTCCGTGTGCGTGGAGGACCAAGTGCCCCAGCTCGTGCGCGGCGTCCATTCGACTGCGCTCGGTCGTTTTGGTCATGTTGAGGAAGATGAACGGCACTTCCCCTTCCCACATCGAGAAGCCATCAACTTTTTTGAAGTTCTCCGCGAAGGAGAACACACGGACGCCGTGGGCCTCAAGTAAGTGAATGACATTGCGGATCGGACGTTGCCCAAGGCCCCAGGCATCCCGCACCGCTTCGGCCGCGGTCTCTGGATCGAGGGCTTGGTAGGTGGGGACATTCGGCTCCGGCAGCGCGAACCGCCTCTCGATCCACGAGCAAAGATCCATCGCCAAACTTCCTGAACTGAGCGTTTGGTCTCGCTGGCTGGCGGTCAAGCTCGCGAGGGCACGAAAGCTCACTCCATCCTTTGACGGTTCCGGCAACGTCTCCCCGAAGAAGAAAGCCATCGGGAAACCGAGCGCTCGAGAGAAGCGAGCAACCGTGACTTCGCTCGGCGAGAATCCTTCCCGCTCGAATTTGGTCAGGCTGCGGGTTGAGATTCCGGCCTCTTCGGCGAGTTTGGTTTTGGTGAGGCCACGCCGTTTGCGGGCAACCTCCAACCGCGTGTAGTTGAACTCGGGCATCTTCGGCCCTTCCCTATTCGGAAGAAGCCCGGCGCGGGATTGCGATATCCAGATCGTCGGAGAACTCTTCTTCGTCCTTGTCCTCGACGTCGGTCTCGGCCTCGAACGCGATGGGCTTGAAAATCAGACGGTGCTTGAACTCATCGATCCGCCCCTTTTTGGCTTCAGGTCGGATCGTCATGTGCGTTGGGATCGAAAGCTCGTGGCGAATGTGTTCCCTGGCTTCGTCTAGGCAATGCAGCAAGTAGTGGGTCCGCATCTGCGGAAGCGACCTGGTCGATCCGCCGACGATGTCAAGGGTCATCTGTCCGTTGTCGTGAATGGCGTCCAAGGTCAGTCGACCCTTGAGGCCAGCAGTCGCGGGCATCGAATTCAAGTCGCCCGTCGCCCAGTTGCCGGCAGCCGAGCAGATGCGGAAGGACCGATCTGGGCTGATGACGGATTCAAGGTCGGGCTGGCCACCACGATGCCAACCCTCGCGAAGCAATTTGTCTCGAAGGAAGCGAAGGGGTTTTCCCCACGCTGCGTTGCCGCCCGCAGCGTTGACGTCGTTGGCCGAACAGCGCTCCCGCTCCAGATAGGCGAAGTGCACGGCCTCTGCAAGAAGCTCTTCCGAGAGGCCCATCCCGGCAAGGGTGCTGGCGGTCTGAGCTTGGACGTGGAGGGGCGGGAGTTGGAGGGGGCGAGGTTTCATGCGGTCCTTTCCGGGCGGGTTCCGATTATTCTACCTCATAACGAGACCGAAAAATCGGAACCTTGAAAATGACTTTTACTGTCCGACCGCTCACGCATAATAAGGTCAGTTTGAATCGTCTCTCTACCCAGAAGCGTGCCCAGATCATCGGATGCCTCGTTGAGGGCAACAGCATCCGTGCCACGGTCCGAATGACCAGCGCGGCCAAGAACACGATCACGAAGCTGCTCGTGGATCTCGGGGAAGCCTGCGCCGAGTATCAGGATGGAGTGCTGGTCGATCTCCCCTGCAAAGTGGTCGAGGCTGACGAGATCTGGGCCTATTGCTACGCCAAGCAGAAAAACGTGCCCGAGGAGTTCAAAGGCACCTACGGCTATGGCGACGTGTGGACCTATACGGCGCTCTGCGCGGATACGAAACTGGTCCCGACCTGGCTGGTTGGCGAGCAGAGCAAAGACGACGCTTACGTGTTTCTCTCCGACCTTGCAAGTCGGATGGCGAACCGCATTCAGTTGTCAACGGACGGCAACGGCGTCTACGAAGGCGGGGTTGGGCCGGCGTTTCACCACCGGGTTGACTGGGCCCAGATCCAGAAGACGTTTAGCTCTGACCCTTCCGACCCCCGGAAATACAGCCCTCCGGTCGTCACGGCGTCGAAGGTCCGAGTCCTCAAGGGTGACCCGGACCTTGATCGGATCTCAACCAGCTACGTCGAGCGCCAGAACCTCACGATGCGGATGGGGATGCGCCGGTTTACGCGGCTGACCAACGGCTTCAGCCGCAAGGTCGAGAACCTGTCCCACTCGGTCTCTCTGCACTTCATGCACTACAACTTCGCCCGCCCTCACTCGTCGCTGAGGGAGCGCTATCCCCGGACGCCGGCGATGGCTGCTGGGGTGACCGATCACATCTGGAGCTTGGAAGAGATCGCGGCGCTGCTGGACTAGGCCGAGTCGGGCTCGAAGAATGACCGACAGGCAGCCCGCTCCTTGCGGAGATGCAAGGGTTTCAACTCGGCCTTCGTGTACTGCGATAGGTGAGCCCGCAACTGAGCCTCGGTCCCATCCTTAAGCACGGCGTGGATTTCCTCGCGGTCAATGAGAAGCGTGTCGGCGATCTGGTTGAGCACATATGGCCGAGTCTGGGCAGGATGGCCATCGAGCTGGACCGGAACGCCGCATTTTTGCCCGTCCAAGGACTCCACCTCCAATCGGAACATTTTGCCGTGCCGGCAGGGACTTCCCTTGTCGCCGGTTAGGCGTGCGAGAGCCGCGAGGCAGAAGTTGGTTTCGACTGGGGGCGCCAATTCCGGAGATGCTCACCGCGTTGCCGCGTACGAAAGCGTTTGAGATTGAGCTTGAAGCTGACGATCCGTTCGCGTCTGCTTGCCTCCCGGCGCTCCAGCTCCTTATACAGCTTATGAAATCGAGGAGCCACAACCAGGAACGTCTCATTCTCATTCTCCGTGATTTCCTCTAGGCCACTGAGATAGATCCAGAGATCCTGGGTCTTCTCAAAGAACTGGTCCATGGCCCGATCAAAATCCGGGTCTCCTGCAATGACGTCAAATTCCGTACCGCGCAAGACGTGCACGCCGTCTTCTTCTACCCAATGTTCGGCCTGCGCGAAGACCATATCGAGCACCGAAATGGTCCCGATTTCGGGCGATGCCTCCGTCAGAGGCTCGGTTCCGGATTGAGCAGCGGCGGCCATTTGCGCGATTTAGGCTGTCGCTAGGCGACAGCCTAACGAGTAATTCCTCTTCCTCGTAGAGCATATAGGGTCTTCGCGTCGTACCCAAATCCCCCTGCCCAATACCTGGACGACTGTCGGGATGCCCACCGAGCGGAAGGGCAAGATGGCGCGGCCCTATCCGCTAGGGAAGCTTGCTAGCAAAACGGGCCGAAGATTCAAACTGACCCACCACCTGCCTGACGGGGTACTATAAAAAGTAAAGTATTAGACTTCCGGCGGCAGATATGGCAGACCAAAAGAAGACCGAGAACGTGATCATCATCGGCGGGGGCCCGGCGGGCTACACCGCCGCGCTTTACACCGCGCGTGCCAACCTCGAGCCGCTTGTCTTCGAGGGCTTCCAGTGGGGCGGTCAGCTGCAGAACACGACCGACGTCGAGAACTATCCCGGCTACCCCGAGGGGATCATGGGGCCGGAGATGATGAACCAGTTCCGCGCCCAGGCGGAGCGCTTTGGCACCCGTTTCGTCACCGACGACGTCGACCGGGTCGAGCTCAGCGACGGCGGCGGCGTACACAAGGTTTTCCTTGGCGAGGAGGAGCACCTCGCCAAGACGGTGATCCTGGCGATGGGGGCGGAGCCGCGCCGGCTCGGCATCCCCGGCGAGATGGAGCTGAGCGGCTGCGGCGTATCCACTTGCGGCGTCTGCGATGGCGCTTTCTTCAAAGGCAAAAAAGTGATCGTGATTGGCGGCGGCGACTCGGCGATGGAGGACGCGATCTTCGTCTCCAAGTTCGCCGACGACCTGACGATCGTCAATCGCCGCGACGAGTTTCGCGCCTCGAAGATCATGCACGAGCGCGCTGCCGAGCAACCCAACATCGAGCTCAAGACGCCGTTCGTGCCGGAGGAGTTCGTCGCCGGCGACGGCGGCGGCAACCTCGACCACGTGCGATTGCGTAACGCCGAGACCGGGGAGACCGAGGACTTCAGCGCCGAAGGCGCTTTTATCGCGATTGGCCACATCCCCCGCTCAGAGGTCGTCGCCGACCAGATCGACACCGACGAGGACGGCTACATCGTCACCCAACCCGGCTCGACCAAGACGAACTTGGCCGGCGTCTTCGCCGTCGGCGACGTGGTCGATCGCACCTATCGCCAGGCAGTTACCGCCGCCGGCACCGGCTGCATGGGCGCTCTCGACGCCGAGTGGTACCTGCGGGACACGCCGCCCAGCCCCGAGGCTCACTGGATGTCGGGCGGCGAGCCGACCGAGATAGCGCCTAAGGTCGCCTGACCGACGCATATCGGCGTCCTCGGTCGCTCGCGTGCAGGGCACGCCACGCGCCCTGCGTCCTTGATCTGCTTGGTCAGGCGGCCCTAGTCGACCAGTCTCTGGACCACGAAGGTCCGGGCGCCGCGCGGGGTCTCGACTTTGACTGACTTGCCCGGCTCCGCGTCCATCAGGGCCTGACCGATCGGTGACTCCGCCGAGAGACGGCCGGCGCTCAGGTCGGCTTCGGTCGAGCCGACCAGCGTCCAGGTGTTGACGGCGCCTTTCGTCTCGTCGAGGACCTCGGCGGTGCGACCGAAGCTGAAGCGGTCGGCGTCGCCGTCGACCTCGACGACGACCGCGGTGTGCAGGCGCTCGCGCAGGCGCTTGATCTTGGTCTCCAGGTGCGCCTGGTCGTCCTTGGCGATGTGGTACTCGGCGTTCTCCTTGAGGTCGCCTTCCTCGCGGGCGACCTTGATCCGGGCCGCCATCTTGAGCCGTGCGGGACCTTCGAGCTGCTCGATTTCCTCGCGCAGGGCAGCGATTCCCTCCGCGGTAATCGGCTCCCCGCCTTCATTAGCGCCGCTCATCCGCTCACCTTTGCAGATGGGTACTGAAGGTGCGATCCGGCAGCTCGTGACGTGTTAGAGGAGTTGGGCGACATCGTCTAAGGTCGGACTCGGTGCCGACCTGCTCGCATATCGACTCGATCGAGTACCCCGAGCCGCCAGGTGAGATCGCGGGCTGCGAGGAGTGCCTCGAGCTTGGGATGACCTGGGTGCACCTGCGGATGTGCCAGAGCTGTGGCCACATCGGCTGCTGCGACAACTCGCCAGGAAAACACGCCACCGCCCACTACGAGGCCACCGCCCATCCACTCATTCGCTCGGCCGAGCCGGGTGAGGACTGGAGCTGGTGCTACGTCGATGAGGCGATGTTCCGGCTCAGACCCCCGCCGAGCTAGAACCGCCAAGGGTCAAGCCCCGTTCACTCGGGAGTGACGATGGCGAACCCTGGGTCGGGTTCGTCGAGCAGGCCGAGTAGCTCACCGAACTTCACCCCGTCGCCCTCGATCCGCAGGCGGCCGCTCTCCGCCAGTGGTCCGATTGAATCCCGGTCGAGCAGTAGCTGGTTGAGGCCGGTGCGGTCGACGTGCAGGGCGGCTTCGGCGGCGGGGTCGTGTTGGCCGGTGCGGTGGTGGAGCACACCGTTGCGGACGGTCAGCGCGTGCGCCTCCTCGGGGTCGGTGATCACCCAGTCGATCCGCAGGTCCGCCTCCCAGGCGCGCGGGCCGTCGAGTCGAATCGCCATCGCGTCGAGCAGCTGCGCCACGGAGAGGTTGGCGACGATGTCGGGCGGGGCGGCCGCGGTCGGGGTGCCGCTGATTCCCTCGCGCAGCTCCTGCGCCCCCATCAAGAAGAAGTTGCGCCAGGTCGCGTTTTCGGCGCCGTAGCCGAGTTGCTCCAGCGCTTCGGCCTGAAGCTTGCGGGCGTCCTCGTTATTCGGCTCGGCGAAGACGACGTGATTGACCACCTCGGCGACCCAGCGGTAGTCGCCCCGCACGTAGGAGCGCCGCGCCTTCTCCAGCACCGCCTCGGCGCCGCCCATGAACTCGAGGTAGCGGCGTGCCCCCTCGACTGGAGGGTGCTCCCAGAGATGCGCTGGGTTGCCGTCGAACCAGCCCATGTAGCGCTGGTAGATCGCCTTCGTGTTGTGGCTGACCGAGCCGTAGAACTCGCGGCAGTGCCACTCGCCGGCGAGGCTCGGCGGAAGTTCGATCAGCTCGGCTATCTCGGCCCCGGTGTGGCCCTTGTTCAGCAGCCGCAGGGTCTGGTCGTGCAGGTAGGTGTAGAGGTCTCGCTGCTTCTCCAGCAGGTCGACGATCCGGTCCTGTCCCCAGCAGGCCCAGTGGTGGCCGCTGAAAAGGACCTCGGAGTCGGCGCCGAAGAGCTCGATCGCCTCGTCGAGGTAATGGGCCCAGATGCGCGGGTCGCGAACCAGGGCGCCGCGCGGAGTGAGGATGTTGTGCATCGAGCGGGCGACGTTGTCGGCGATGCAGAGCGCCTTCGCCTGCGGGAAGTGGATGTTCATCGCGGCCGGCGCCTCGGTGCCGGGGGTGAGCTGGAAGCTCATCCGCACGCCGTCGACGACCTCGGTCTGGCCGGTTTCGCCGATCTCGACCGTCGGCGGGATCAGCGTGATCGTCCCCAGCGAGGTGGTTTGCCCGAGGCCGGCGCCGAGCTGTCCCTCCGGGCCCCGCTCGAGCAGCGCCCCGTACATGTAGCCGGCGCGGCGACCCATCGCGGTGCCGGCGAAGACGTTCTCGCTGACCGCGTGGTGGAGGAAGCCGGCGGGGGCCAAGATGGGTATATCCCCCGCCTCGATCTCTTCGGCGGAGAGGACACCCCTGGCGCCGCCGAAGTGGTCGACGTGGCTGTGGGTGTAGATCAGGCCGGTGACTGGCCGCTCACCACGGTGCTCGCGATAGAGGGTGAGCGCCGCCGCAGCGGTCTCGGCCGAGACCAGCGGGTCGATCACGACGATTCCCTCGGCACCCTCGACCACGTGCATGTTGGAGAGGTCGAAGCCGCGCAGTTGGTAGAAGCCGGGCGCCAGCTCGAAGAGACCGGCGATCCGGGTCAGCTGACTCTGTTGCCAGAGGTTGGGGTGGGCGGTATCGGGAGGCTCCTCCTCGAGGAAGTCGTAGGAGCGCAGGTCCCAGACCACACGACCGTTCTCGTTCTCGACCACCGGTGGGTCGAACGGTGCGACCAGGCCGCGGCGCGCCTCCTCGAAGTCCCCCTCAGCCTCCACGTGGCGCAGTCTTTCACCCTGAACCCGCGAGGGCCCCACGCTGGGGCCCTCGCGGCGATGCCAGGTACTGGTTAGTGACCGATCAAGGTCTGGAACAGATCGGTCTGGTCGTTGACTCCCATGATGTTGGTGGCCTGTGGGCCAATCGCCGCAACCGGCACGCGTGCGCCGGTGTGGGTCTGGCCGCTGGCGGTTTTGCCGGTCGCGTAGGAGACGCGGATCGGGTACCCGTCGGCCGTTTCCAGCGTCGCGTAGAAGCCAGGCGTGTCCTGGTTGGCGCCGACGATCTGGCTCGTGTGCGAGTGGTCGGCGGTGATTACCACGAGCGTGTCCTCGTGGTCCTCCTGGTACTCCAGGGCGACGCCGACGGCCTTGTCGAAGGCGAGGTTCTCGCCGATCTGCCCGCAGACGTCGGAGGCGTGGTCGCGCTTGTCGATCGAGGCCCCCTCGACCTGGAGGAAGAAGCCCTTGCGGTTCTCCAGCAGGTCGATCGCCTTGTCGGTCATCGCCGCCAGGCTCGGCTCGTTCGCCGGCCGGCCGGTCTCGTCGCAGCGGAATTTGGGTCCGCCGGCGCCCGGCGTCGTCGCCGCGACCAGCGGTTTGAACTCGGTGGTCATATTGCCGGGGGTGAAGAGGCCGAGCACCGGGCCTTTCGACAGCGAGCCGACGGCGCTGAGCTCATCGGCCGTCTGCACGTAGCGGTAGCCCTTGGCCTGGGCGTAGTCGACCACCGTTTTCGTGCTCGCGTCTAGCGTCTGCAGGTAGCGGTTGCGGCCGCCACCGAGGTTGACGTCGAGCAGGTGGTCGACCTGCTGCTCGGCGATCGAGCCGAGCCCGCCAGCCCCCTTGGCCTCCGAGGCGCAGATCGTGCGGGTGTCCGCCGGGCCCTGGCAGGCGCGCTGGGAGATGTGCGAGGAGGGTGCCGCCGGAGTGGCGTCGGTGATCTCCGCCGTGGAGACGTTGCCGACCCGCATGCCGCGTTTGTCGGCGATCTCGAACGTGGTCGTGAAGCCGGCGTTGGAGCCGGGGGTGTTCTCGGCCGCGCTCGGGCCCTGCGAGAGGCGGGCGTCGATCGTCTTGTGACCGGTCGACCAGGCGGTCGCGGTCGGCGCCGAGTCTGGCACGTAGTTGGGTGGGTACTCGGGGCCCGGGCCGGCCGAGAGGCCGTAGGTGATCAGCTCGCCGGCGAAGGGAAGCGTCTCCATGTTCAGCGTTCCCTCGGCGCCCTTGCCGTAGTAGCGCGCCAGGGTGATCTCGCTGTCGCCCATGCCGTCGCCGATCAGCAGGATCACGTTCTTGGGCTTGTCGGAGTCGATTAGCCGCTTGATCTGCTTCGAGTTGTCTCCGTCGTCGTCTCCCCAGCCGCTCCAGCCGCGGTGGGCGCCGGCAGCGGCGCTGCCGGCGACGATCACCGCCAGCACCAGCACGGTGAAGAGCCCGAGGTGCCTTGCTCTGCCTCGCATCGATCTTTCTCCTTTTCGTTCGGACGAGATCCAGTTGGATCCCGCAGCGAACCTATGAAGGGCTGATCGGCCTGCTGCTAAAGGCCGGTTGCCAGCTCGATACAGAGCGGTAACGGAACCGCTACAGGGAGGTGAACGAGGTGCTAACCGCGGGCCAGCATTGGCGCTGGAGCGTAGGCCTCACCGTGTCGATCGCGCAGGCCTTCCAGGAGGCCGGTGGCGCGCGCCCGGCCGATCAGCTCGGTCAGCTCGAGTGGGCCGCGGGGCCAGTTGAAGCCAAGCCGCATCGCCGTGTCCATGTCGGCGGGTGAGCCGATCTCCTCCTCGAGCGCGAAGGCGGCCTCGTTGGCGATCTGGGCGAGGAGGCGGAGGAGGATGGATTCGGCCGCAGGGTCAATTTTCGCCAGCTCCCCGGGATCCAGCGTGGGTCCCTTGATGCCAAGGTCGGGATCAGGCTTGCGGTGCGGCCCGTCGCCGTACCCGTAGAAGCCGCGGCCGCTCTTGCGGCCCAGCTTGCCCTCCCCGACCATCTGTACCTGGATCGGACTCGGTCGCCAGCGCTCGGGTTCGCCTCCCTGGCGAAAAAAAGAACGGGCGACGCTGAGATTGACGTCGAGGCCGATCAGGTCGATCAGCTCGAACGGGCCCATGCGGAAACCGCCGCCGAGGCGGACGACCCGGTCGATCGTCTTCGCGTCGGCAACGCCCTCGGCGAGCATCCGCAGCGACTCGAGGCTGAAGGGACGGGCGAGGCGGTTGGCGATGAAGCCTGGGCTGTCCTTGGCGCGGATCGGCGTCCGCCCCATGCGGCGGCCGACCTCGGTGGTCGCCTTGACTGCGGCCTCGCTCGATTGTCTGGTGGCGACGACCTCGACCAGCTTCATCAGCATCGGTGGGTTGAAGAAGTGCATGCCGACGACACGCGCTGGGCGGGGGACTTCGGCGGCGATCTCCGTGACCGGCAGCGACGAGGTGTTGCTGGCGAGGATCGCCTCGGGGCCGCAGGCGTCCGCAAGCGCCGCGAACAGCTTGCGCTTCAGCTCCAGGTCCTCAGGCGCCGCCTCGACGACCAGGTCGCATTCGCCGAGGTCGCCGAGGCTCGTCGCCGCTCCGACTCGGGCGCCGGCTTCCTCGGCGACCGTCTCCTCCCAGCGGCCCTTCTCGACTCCCTTCAACAGGGCCGCGCGCAGTCGCCCGATGCCGGACTCCAGCGCGGACGGGACCGGGTCGTGCAGGCGCGTCTCATAGCCGCCCAGCGCGGCGATCTGGGCGATCCCGGCGCCCATCGTGCCGGCGCCGACGACGCCGATGCGCTCGATGCCACTCACACCTGTTTCCGCTCTGCTCACTGCGCGAAGAACCAGATATGCACGCTTGTTCGCTCCGCGCTCACTGTCCCTCGAACCTCGGCTCTCGCTTCTCGAGGAAGGCCTGCATGCCCTCCACCCGGTCCTCGGTCGCCATCGCAATCTCATACAGGCGGCGCTCGTTTTCGAGGCCGGCGGAGAGCGCCGTCTCCTCGGCGGCCAACACGGCCTGCTTGCCGAGGCGGACCGCGATCGGCGGCCGCTCGGCAACGGTGTGGGCCAGCTCCATCGCCTCCTCCAGCCAACGGTTCTTCTTTGCCACCTTGTTGACCAGGCCCATCTCCAGCGCCATGTCGGCGTCGAACTGGCGGCCGGTGAGCACGTACTCCATCGCCTGCTGCTTGCCCAGTACCCGCGCGAGGCGCTGCGTCCCGCCGCCGCCGGGGATGATCCCGAGCGTGATCTCCGGCTGCCCGAAGCGGGCCGTGTCGGAGGCGACGATCATGTCGCAGGCCAGCGCCAGCTCGCAGCCACCGCCGAGGGCGAAGCCGGAGACCGCGGCGACGAGCGGGGTCTTGATCGCGGCGACGCGGCGCCAGAAGGAGGCCGAGGGGTGGCTCAGCGTGTCGGCGAAGCTTCGTTCGCTGAGTGCCTTGATGTCGGCTCCGGCGGCGAAGACCTTGTCCGAGCCGGCGATGACGATGCAGCGGACCTCGGGATCGGGGTCGAGCCGCTCCAGCTCGGCGGCGAGCGTCTCCATCACCTCCGGCGAGAGCGCGTTGCGTGCCTCGGGCCGGTTGAGGCGCAGCAGGGCGACATGGCCGTCGCGCGAGCTCTCGACCAGCTCGCCCATCAGCCTTTGCCTGCCTCCAGGGGAGTCATCGCGTTGATCCCCGTTGCGGAGCGGCCGATGATCAGCTTCTGGATCTGCGAGGTGCCCTCGTACAGAGTCGTAACCCGGGCGTCGCGCAGGTAGCGCTCGACCGGATAGTCATCGACGTAGCCGGCGCCGCCGTGCACCTGGATCGCCAGGTTGGCGCATTCAACCGCGGCCTCGGTGGCGTGCAGCTTGGCCACAGAGGTCTCCAGCGTGTTCGGCTTGCCTTCGTCCTTGAGCGCGCCCGCGCGGTAGACCAGCATCCGCGAGGCATCGCGCTTGACGATCATGTCGGCGATCATCTCCTGGACGAGTTGGAAGCGGGCGAGGGGGACGCCAAACTGCTTGCGCTCCTTTGAGTACGCGACCGAAGCGTCGACACAGCCGTCGCAGATGCCGACGCAG
This sequence comes from uncultured Solirubrobacterales bacterium, assembly GCA_963824215.1. Classification (GTDB taxonomy): domain Bacteria; phylum Actinomycetota; class Thermoleophilia; order Solirubrobacterales; family 70-9; genus VRUE01. The sequence goes on from CAWGOE010000004.1 coordinate 305,718, forward strand.
CCGGCGGCGACGCTGTAGCGACCGTTGTCGAGGGCACTCATCGCGACCTTGAAGCCGTCGCCAATCTCGCCCAGCATCGCGTCCTCGCCGACCTCGACCGAGTCGAGCGAGAGCTCCGCCGTATCGGAGGAGCGCAGCCCGAGCTTGCCGTGGATCTCCTGCGAGGTGAAGCCCTCACTGGCGGTGGGGACGAGGAAGCAGGCGAGGCCGCGGTGCTTCTTCTCCGGATCGGTCTGGGCGAAGATCAGCGCCACCTCGGAGAAGTTGCCGAGCGAGATCCACATCTTCTGGCCGCTGATCGACCAGCCGGAGTCGGTCTTGGTCGCCCGCGTGCGCAGGTTGGCGGCGTCGGAGCCGGTGTCGGGCTCGGTCAGGCCGAAGCAGCCGAGCGCCTCGCCCGAGCACATCCGCGACAGCCACTTCTGCTTCTGCTCCTCGGTTCCCCACTTCTCGATCGAGCCGGCGACCAGCGAGGTCTGGACCGAGACGACCGTGCGGGCTGAGGAGTCGGCGCGACCAACCTGCTCGACGATCAGGCCGTAGCCCATGTAGTCGAGGCCACGTCCGCCGTACTGCTCGGCGACCGGCGCGCCCAGATAGCCGACCTCGCCCAGCTTGCTCGCCAGCTCGCGGTCGAAGCGGGCGGCGCGGTCGTTCTCTTTGACCCGCGGGATGATCTCGCGATCGGCGAATTCCCGTGCCGCCTCGGAGATCAGGCGCTGCTCGTCGGTCAACTGGAAGTCCATCTCGCTCCTTCTCTAGTTCGTCGTTCGAAGCTCGCGGCCGAGGGTCTCGGCGAAGGCCTGCTGCGCCTCACGGGTGCGCGGGCCGGGCGCGTCGGCCAGGTCCTTCCCGTCGATCGCCGAGACCGCTTGAATCTCGCGCGTGGTCGAGGCGAGAAAGGCCTCCTGCGCGGCGCGCAGGTCAGCGACCGGCCAGGCGCCCTCTTCGACCTGCAGGGCCTTGACCAAGCGGTCGCGGGTGATCGACTCGAGCACGCCGACGTCGAGTGCCGGCGTCCGCAGCGTTCCCTGCGGGGAGACCCAGAAGATCGCCGAGGTGGGCGGCTCGAGCACGGTGCCGTCGGGTGTGACGAGGACGGCCTCGTCGGCGCCCTGCGCCTGCGCCAGGCGGGTCGCTTGCATGTTGGCCGCGTAGGAGAGCGACTTAACCCCGTTAAGGATCACGGTGGGGGAGTAGGTGACGGTGGCGAGGCGGAGCGTCTCGCTGTGCGCTGGGATCGGCTCGACCGCGGCGATACGACGGCCGCCGCGGGTAACGATCAGTCGCAGCTGCCCGTCGGGACCGCCAGCCTCGGTCAGCAACGCCTCGATCTCCCGCTCCAGCGCGGCGCGGTCGAACTCGAGCTGGATCGCGACGGCGGAGCGCTCGAGCCGGTCGAGGTGGTCGCCGAGCGCGAAGGGCCGCCCCTCGTAGAGCCGGATCACCTCGAAGGCACCGTCGCCGCGGTAGAGGCCGTCGTCCTTCATCGGCACCATCGCCTCGGCAGTGGGCGCTATCAGCCCGTCGACGCTGGCGAGTTCTACGAGCTCGGTCATCGACGCGCGAGGCTACCTGAGGAGATTCGCCGTATGCGATCCGCCGCGTGCACTCCCCGAGCCCTTCTCCCGCGCCAGAATGGATGCTTCTACCCCCTATAGGGGCCACAAAGTTCCATCTTGTCGTTGCTCAGGCTGCCTCAAAAACCGTGGCAAGGCCCTGGCCGACGCCTACGCACATGGTTGCGATGCCGTAGCGGCCGTTGCGGCGACGCAGCTCGCGGATGAGGGTGGTGGTGAGGCGGGCGCCGGAGCAGCCGAGCGGGTGGCCGAGGGCGATTGCGCCGCCGTTGACGTTGAGGCGGTCTTCGTCGATGCCGAGCTTGCGGGCGCTGGCGAGCACCTGCGAGGCGAAGGCCTCGTTGAGCTCGATCAGGTCGATCTGGTCGAGGTTGAGGCCGGCGGCGTCGAGGGCGCGGGGGATGGCAACGGCTGGGCCGATTCCCATGTAGGCGGGGTCGACGCCGGCGACGCCAAAGGCCACGACCCGCGCCAGCGGTTCGGCGCCGAGCTTCTCTACTCCCGCCTCGGAGGCGACCAGCAGGCAGGCAGCGCCGTCGTTGAGGGTCGAGGCGTTGCCGGCAGTGACCGTGCCGCCCTCGCGGAAGACCGGACGCAGGCCCGCCAGCTTCTCCAATGACGCATCCGGGCGGGGGCCCTCGTCGGCCTCGACCACGACCGTCTCGCGCCGTCCCTTCGGTGCCTCGATCGGAACAATCTCCTCATCGAAAAGGCCGGTCTCGGCGGCGGCGACCGCGCGCTGGTGGCTGCGCAAGGCGAAGGCGTCCTGGTCCTCGCGGCTGACCCCGTAGCGCTCGGCGACGTTCTCACCGGTCTCTCCCATCGACTCGGTCGAGACGCCAAGCTCGGCCATGCGGGAATTGACGAAGCGCCAGCCCAAGGTCGTGTCGTGCATCGTCTGCTCGCCGCGCGGGAGGCCATGCTCGGGCTTGCCGACGACCCAAGGCGCTCGGCTCATCGACTCGACCCCACCAGCGAGGTAGAAGTCGCCCTCGCCGAGCTTGACTGCGCGAGCGGCGGCGTTGACCGCCTCGAGGCCGGAGGCGCAGAGGCGATTGACAGTGGCGCCGGGGACGCTGTCGGGCAGCCCGGCGAGCAGCGCCGCCATCCGCGCCACGTCGCGGTTGTCCTCGCCCGACTGGTTGGCGGCGCCGAAGTAGACGTCGACAATCTCAGCCGGGTCGACCCCGGTGCGCTCGACGATTGCGCCGACGACGTGAGCGGCGAGGTCGTCGGGGCGGACGCCGGAGAGCGCGCCGCGGTAAGCGCCCATTGGCGTGCGCACTGCATCGATCAGAAAAGCCTCAGGCATGGTTGAGCATTAAATGCGACGCGGGCCAGCGGCGTATGCTCGCCTCATGGGCTTCATCTTTCTCACTCTCGGCATGCTTGCGCTGATCATCGGCGTCCTCCTCGTGGTCGGCCACTTCTACCAGGGCAGCAGCGCTGACTTGGTCGACTGGAAGCCGACCCGCAGCCCCGAAGTTGAGGCACAGAACGAGATCGACGACCTGCAGCAGATGCTCGACGCGCAGAATGAGATGCGCCGTCGCCGTGGCGCCCCGGAGATCGACGAAAGCGCGCTGCGCGCCGAGGTCGAAGAGGAGGAGCTGGAGCGGTTGCGGCGGGGCGACCCGTTCGCGGGCTGAGGGGCGTCCGTGGCGCGGGCGCTGATCGTCGCTTGCGGCTGCCGCGGTCGCGAGCTTGGGACCCGGCTGCTGGCTGAGGGCTGGTCGGTGCGCGGGACCAGCCGGCGAGAGGAGGGACTGGCGACGATCGAGGCGGCAGGGATCGAGGCGGCGCTCGCCGATCCTGAGCAGCCTGGGACGGTGCTCGATCTGGTCGGAGACGTGGCCGCGGTGTACTGGTTGCTCGGCTCGGCCGAGGGCCCAGCCGAGAACCTCGAGGCGATCCACGGCGCCCGGCTCGAGCGCCTGCTCGAACGCTTGGTCGAAACGCCGGTGCGGCACTTCCTCTACGAGGCGAGCGGCAGCGTCGACCCCGAGATCCTGGAGCGAGGGAGCGAGATCGTGCAGGCGGCCGGCGAGCGTTGGCGTATCCCGATCACCGTCGCGGGCCCGCAAACCGATATAGCTAAACTCGGATGGGAATTAAGGTAAATGTGCCTAAAGCGAGTATCCGAGAGGAGCTGTTCCGATGAGCCTGCAGCTTGGTGACGTAGCACCCGATTTCGAGGCCGAGACGACTGAGGGCCGGATCAAGTTCCACGACTGGATCGGCGACTCCTGGGCGGTGCTCTTCTCGCACCCGAAGGACTTCACCCCGGTCTGCACGACCGAGCTCGGCTACATGGCGAGCATCGAGCCGGAGTTCGCCAAGCGCAACGTGAAGATCATCGGACTTTCGGTCGACCCGCTCGACAAGCACGAGGACTGGGCGAAGGACATCGAGGAGACGCAAGGCACGGCGCCGAACTACCCGATCATCAGCGACGCCGACTTTGAGGTCGCGAAGGCCTACGGGATGCTGCCGGCGGACGTCTCCGGCGACGCCGCGGACCGCACTCCCGCCGACAACCAGACCGTCCGCAACGTCTTCGTCATCGGCCCGGACAAGAAAATCAAACTTATCCTCGTCTACCCGATGACGACCGGGCGCAACTTCGACGAGGTGCTGCGGGTGGTCGACTCACTCCAGCTCACCGCCGATCACAAAGTCGCCACTCCGGCCCAGTGGCAGAACGGTGACGATGTGATCATCGCCGGCTCGGTCTCCAACGACCAGGCAAAGGAGATCTACCCCGACGGCTGGGAGGAGCCCCGTCCATACATTCGCATCGTGCCTCAGCCGTCTAAGGCGCCGTAGCCGGCGCCTGGCGGTGTCCTCGGTCGGCCGGCTGCGGGTCACGCACTGATGTGCGCTCCCCTTGCCGGCCTCCCTGCGTCCTGGCCAGGCTTGGCTACGGCGCCTTAGACCCGTCTAAGAAATTGCCCAAGATCCGCGCGGTGGCTCCCCAGATCAGCTGGCCCTCGACCTCGTAGGTGGGGGTGTGGATGGGGATGCCGCGGCGGATTAGGCGGCGCATCGCGTAGCCCTCGCGGAGGACGTCGAGCGAGTAGGTGAGGACGGTCTCGACCTCGGCCGGGTTGGGCGCCAGGTCCAGCTCGCCGGGGTGGGGGATGCGGCCGATGAAGGGGTGGATGCAATAGCCGGTGACGAAGGTGCCGGTGGTCGGCAGCTGCTCGCCCACCTCGACCACGGATGGATCGAGGCCGATCTCCTCGTGTGCCTCGCGCAGGGCCGTGGCGGCGAAATCCAGGTCGGCGTCGTCCTTGCGCCCGCCCGGGAATGAGATCTCGCCGGCATGGCGTCGCATGTCGGCTCGCCGCTCGGTGAAAACCAGGCCCGGATCGTCCGGCCAGCCGTAGAGAGGCAGGAGAACCGCCGCGTCGGTCATTGGCGACTTACCCCCCGTAAAAGGTCGATAAGTCGCCAGGGCCTCAAATGATGACCTGCACGGTGCCGCCATCCACCGACCAGGCGGCGCCGCTGACGTAGGAGGCGCGCTCGGAGCAGAGGAAGACGATCGCCGCGGCGATCTCGCCGACCTCGGCAAGGCGGCCGATCGGGCGCTTGGCGCCGGCCTCCGCCAGCGCCTCCTCGCGGCTCTCGGCGCCCGACATCTGCTGTGACTGGTCGAGCAGTCCGCCCGGCTCCATCCACATCTCACCTTCAACCGGGCCGGGGCAGATCGCGTTGACGAGCACGCCCTGCTTGGCGTAGCGATCGGCGAAGAGGCGCGAGAGCGAGAGCTCAGCTGCCTTTGCCACCGAGTATTCCGGCATCGCGGCCGAGGGTCGCTTGCCGGCGGTTGAGCAGACGTTGACGATCCGGCCCCAGCCACGCTCGACCATCGCCGGCGCGGCAGCCCGCATCGCCCGCATTGGCGCCATCACGTTGAGCTCGTACTGGGCGTACCAGTCCTCGTCGGGCACGTCATCGAGATGGCGCCACTGGGCGGCGCCGGCGTTGTTGACGAGCACGTCGAGCGCGCCGAAGTGCTCGACCGCGGCCGCCAGCATCTGCTCGCCCGCGTCGGGGTCGGTCACGTCGAGGACGAGCGCCTGGGCTTGCCCGCCGCCCTCGGCGCCAGCGGCCGCAGCCTCGTCCCGCGCCGCCGCCAGCCGCTCCTCGTTGCGCCCGACCAACAACACCTGCGCGCCCTCGGCGCAGAGCAGCCGCGCGGTCTCCTGGCCGATGCCGCGACTGGCGCCGGTGACTACGCAGGCCCGTCCTTTCAGCCCCAGGTCCATCGCGACTAGGGGGTCGCTTCCTGGCTGTCGGTCTTCGTCCCGCCCAGCGGTGGCTTGCCCGCGATCAAGTCGGCCCCGCGCTCGGCGACGGCGATCGTGGGCGCGTTGGTGTTGCCGCTGGGGATGATTGGGAAGACCGAGGCATCGACGACGCGCAGTCCGTCCACGCCCCGCACCCGCAGCTCCGGATCGACAACCGCGTTCTCATCGGACCCCATCTTGCAGGTACCAACGGGGTGGTAGAGCAGCTCGACACGGCGACGCAGGTCCGCGGCGATGTCCTCGTCGCTTTCGACGTCTTGACCCGGGAACAGCTCGCGGCCGAGCTCTGCGGCGAACGGCTCCGCGGCGGCGATTTCCCGCGTCAGCCGGGTCCCTGCGACCAGGGCGGCGATGTCCTCGGGCTCGGCCAGGGTGTTGGTCTGGATGCGTGGCTTGTCGGCAGGGTCGGCCGAGCGGAGGCGCAACCAGCCGCGGCTGCGGGGGCCGACCAGCGCTGGCCCCATCGTGATCGCGTGGCCGTCGTATTCCTCGTCCCCGTTCGCGACGAAGTAAGCCGGTGCGAAGTGGAACTGGAGATCCGGTTGGGCGAGGCCCGGTTTGCTGCGCACGAAGGCGAGTGCCTCGGCGACCGTCGAGGTGAGCGGCCCGCTGCGGCGCAGCAGGTACTCGAGCAGGGCTTTGGGGCTCTCGGCATCAGCCAGCGAGCCGCCACCGGGAACGTCCCAGACCGAGGTCAGGTAGGGATGGTCCTGCAGGTTCTCGCCGACGCCGGAAATGTCGGCGACCACCGGGATTCCCTGCTCGCGCAGCTGCGCCGCCGGGCCGATCCCGGAGAGCATCAACAGATGCGGGGAGCTGAGAGCGCCGGCGGCAAGGATCGTCTCGCGCTGGGCGTTGGCAATCTGCTCACGGTCGCCTTTGCGGTAGCGGACTCCGCTTGCGCGGGCCCCCTGTATCTCCACGCTAAGTACCTGCGCGTCGCTGATGACGTCGAGATTCGGGCGGCGTCGCGCCGGCCGCAGGTAGGCGTCGGCCGTGCTCCAGCGCCGCCCGTTGCGCTGGGTGACCTGGGCGAGCGCGGCACCGTCCTGCTCGAGCCCGTTGTAGTCGGCGATCCGCGGGATGCCGGCCTCCTCGCAGGACGCGAGGAAGCTGCCGGTGAGCCGTCGCGGCGAGCGCTCGTCCTCGACCCGCAGGGGCCCGCCGACGGCGTGGTTCTCGGAGGCGCCGCGGGCGTTGTCCTCGGCTCGCAGGAAGTAAGGCTGGATGTCCTCCCATCCCCATCCCGACGCCCCGTCCGCGGCCCAGCGCTCGTAGTCGAGCGGGTGGCCGCGCACGTAGAGCATCGCGTTCATCGAGCTGGAGCCGCCCAGCCCTTTGCCGCGCGGCATGTAGAGCGAGCGACCGTCGCAGTGGGGCTCGGGCTCGGTCTCGAAGTTCCAGTCGCGCTTGGTCCGGAACTGCTTGGCGAAGGCGGCGGGGATCTTGACGTCGGGATGGCGGTCGCTGCCGCCGGCCTCGATCAAGAGCACGCTGACCGTGGGGTCCTCACTGAGGCGGGAGGCAAGCACGCAGCCGGCGGAGCCGGCGCCGACAATCACGTAGTCATGCACCGGCCTGATCCTTGAGTCGGTCAGAGACAGGGATCTCATTCGCGATCACCTTGTGGACCGGGCACTTGCGGGCGATCGTCAGCAGCCGCTCTCGCTGCTCCTCGCTCAGACCAGGCGGCAGCCGGATCGTCGCCGCGAACGAGCTCGGGGTGAAGTCCTCATAGGTGACCTCGACCTCGACCTCGATTGCGCCGACCTCCCACTCCTTGCGCTGCGCGTACATCTCGATCGTGATCGCGATGCAGCTCGCCAGGCCGGCGGCGAGCAGGCGAGTGGGGGCAGGGCCGGCGTCCGTGCCGCCGGCCACCACAGGCTCATCTACGACCAGCGTGTGCGCGCCGCCTTCGATCTCAACGTCGTGGATGTATCCCTCGCGGCGACGGGCGACGACCTTCATTGCGCCTACGTCTTCCGGCGGCCCTCGAAGAGAGCCGGATCGTCGACGTCGGCGAAGCGGGCCATCGCGTAGGCGAGGTCGGAAGCGCGGTTGACGAAGTGGATCACGGTCTCGCTGGCGATCTCACCACGCTCGTTGAGGGCACTGATTCGGCGCTCGGCGCGGCGGATCGTGGTGCGGGCGACGTCGAGCTGGGCCGAGAGTTGGTTGCCGCCGGGAATGACGAACTGCGGTGGTAGCTCGACCCGATCCATGTAGCGGTCGATCGCCTCCTCCATCTCGGCGACCATCTCCTCGGTGGTGCGGCTGATGCCGTCTTCGAGTCGCTCCGCCGCCTCGGGTGCGGTCGCCAGCTCGGCGCCGGCGACGAAGATGTCGTCTTGCAAGCGGAGTAGGTCGGCGGCTAGCTCGGCATGCTCGGAACCGCAGAGCGCGCGGGCTACGCCGAGTTGCGAGCAGGCTTCGTCGAGGGCGCCGTAGGCCTCGGTACGACCGTGGTGCTTGGGCACGCGGCCGCCGTACCAGAGCGAGGTCGAGCCGTCATCGCCCTTCTTCGTATAGATCTTGACCACGGCGTGATCCTACGCCGCGTCGGTCTCAGCCGACTGGATTGAAGACCAGGCCGGTCAGGACCTTGGGGAAGAAATACGTCGACTTCGGCGGCATGTTCTCGTCGCTTTCGCAGATTGCCTTGACCTGGTCGACGGGGATCGGGCGCAGGATGAAGGCGACCTCGTAGGTGCCCTCCTCGAGCAGAGAGAGCGAGTCCTCGACGCTCTTGGAGTAGCCGAGGCCACGCTTGGCGAGGATGTCGTCTTCGCTCAGGCCGGCGATTCCCTTCAGCACCAGGGTCTCGAGGATCGCCGCGTCGAGGCGGCGGTAGGCCTCGGGCTTGCCGGCGAGCTGCTTATCGAGGGCGGCGACGGCGCTGTCCTTGAGCCGCAGGCGGAAGGCTTTCTCATGGAAGGAGTCGTAGAGGCCGAAGACGCCGGCACCCTCCTCGCCGAGTGGGTCGAGCTGCTCGAGCGGCACCTCGGTCGCTTCGAAGAGCTCGCGCAGGCCCTCGCCGAGGCGGCGCTGGCGCTCGGGGTCCTCGCGCAGGCCGGAGAGCAGGCGGTGGGTGGGGAAGACGGTCAGGCCGGGGTCGTCGAGCCCGGTCAGCGCCATCAGGGTGAAGTTGTGGTCGCCCTCGCCGCCGACCTCGTCGCGGTAGGCGATCGCCGTCTCGTAGCGATGGTGGCCGTCGGCGATCAGCAGCTGGGCGCCGCCGAGCAGCTCGGTGACCTGGGCGTGGATCGCAGGGTCGCCGACTCGCCAGACCTTGGTCACCGTGCCGCCTTCGTCGGTGGCTTCGCCCCAGGGCTGCTCCGACTCGATCGCTGGCGCGACCAGTGGCCAGGCGTCCTTAGTGCTGAGCGAGAAGATCGGCGAGAGGTTGTGCTTGGTGGCATGGGTGAGGTCGAGGCGGTCTTTCTTCGGCCCCGGCAGCGTGCGCTCGTGCGGCAGCACCTGGCCGGCGGAGAAGTCCTCGACCCGGACCCGAGCGAGGATGCCGTGGCGGGTACGGGGGGTGCCGTCGGGGCCGGTGTAGTCCTGGGTCATCGCCCAGATCGCCGGCTCGGCGTCGGCGACGAGTGCGCCGGCCTCGCGCCACTCGTCCATCAGCCGCGCCGCCCGCTCGTAGGGATCGTCCTCGGTCTGCTGCGGCCCGGTCTCGCCATACGGTTTCGGCAGGTCGATCGCTACCGCGTTGTAGGGGGAGCGCCCGAGCAGCTCTCCCCGCATGTCGGCGTCGATCACGTCGTAGGGCGGCGCGGCCACGTCCTGCAGCGAGCCGACGACGCCGAGGTCGTAGTGGGTCGCATGGATCGGGCGGACGTCGGCCATCGGGCGCGAAACCTAGCAGCGCCGCTTACACTGCCCTAAGCGGGGCGTGGCGCAGCCTGGTAGCGCGCGGCCTTTGGGTGGCCGAGGTCCTCGGTTCGAATCCGGGCGCCCCGATTAGAAGCTCCTCATTTTGAACCGCCGCCAAAAGAAGCGGTGTTCCAGCCCAGGTCCGCCATCAACCGGAAATCTTCGCCGAACGAGGCGCACCTGCGCTGTTGACGGAGGTGAGACAATTCGCACGTGCGCGAGGAACTAAGACGACTTGGACGGGTCGCAGTCGACTCGAGCATCGCGTACCTTGCGCCCCGCCTCTTGCTGGCGGCGGTTATGGCGTGCCTCGTGGTAATCGTCCTGGTCCCCCCGCTGATGTTGGGCACGATTGCGGCTCTCTTTGTCCTTTTGTGGGTGTTCGCAAATAAAAAAAAATCGAAATTTGGCGTCCGACCCGATTGCTATATTTTCCGGCTTTCTTGATTTGGGGCTAATTTCGATGGTCGGCGAAGTGCTCTAGCCTTGGTCGGCGTTGGTCAATTGAGCGTTGGGGCGTTCAGTTAGGCTGGATTTATAGACAAGAGCATCCGGCCAGGCTGGCATCCTATTCTAGATGTCTGATTCGGTGAGGAAGACGGCGGCGCTGGAGTTGATCGTGGCTCCAGCGATTGAAAAGCGGATATTGGTCGTCCGCGAACGCCAGGTGATGCTCGACGAGGATCTCGCAGATCTTTACGGCGTCGAGACTAGGGTGCTCGTGCAGCAGGTCAAGCGCAATGCAAAGCGTTTTCCTGCTGACTTCATGCTTCAGCTTTCCGCGGAGGAGTTCAGTGACTTGAAATCACAATCTGTGATCTCAAGTGGGGACCACGGTGGTCGCCGTACGCCCCCGTTGGTCTTTACTGAGCAGGGGATCGCAATGCTCTCGGGCGTCCTGCGGGGCGAGAGGGCAATTGCTGTGAACATCGAGATCATGCGGGTCTTCATCGAGCTTCGTCGGGTCGCGAGCTCGTACGCTGCGATTGAGAAGCGGCTCGAACAGATCGAACAAGAGATCGACGCGAGGCTGGGCGAGCATGACGAGCAGCTGGACCAAATCTTCAAAACGCTGCGCCAACTGATCTCGCCGCCCCGTCGGCGAAAGCAGCCGGTCGGGTTCAGGCTGCCCGAGGACGAGGGGTAGTCAACCTCGAGAGCGTCGGCACCGCGGCCTAGCCAGCTCATCAGATGCCAGGCTCACCCAGTGGCTTGATCCGGTTCAAAATACCGTCCGGTCGCGGGCGGCGATAATCGCTTCGCGATGACCGTTCCGGCTGAGCATCGAGCGTTTGCGAACGAGGTCGCGGCGGCGAAAGCGCAGGACCCCATGCCCACTTTTGCGGCGCTCGCGGAGACGACCGGGATCCCGGTGGAGGATCTCGTTCATTACGCCCTGGCCCGCTGGGCGGCCGCCGGCGCCGAGCTGTTGATGGCTGTCGAGCCGCAGGCGCTGCGCGACCTTGTCGATGCGAAGGACCGTGGAGACTGGGATCGGGTGGCGGGAATCATTGACTGGCTTGTGGCCGGCAGCTGACCCTGGACGCTTGTCCATTCACGAATTCCCTGGAAATAGCCGATACCGCGGCCATGGAGGGCCAGTCAGGAAGCCCGCGACGCCGGGAACGGGTCATCTTCGAAACCGACCGGCATCTGGTCGTCGGCGATGTGACGCTGCCACCCGAGGGGTACCAGAGCCGTTTCTCGGACGCGGTTAACCGGCCCGAGGTGACGTTTATCCCGCTGCTCCACGTGGAGATCACGCCGCTCGCCGGAGGCGAGGCCAAGCGACTCGACTTCATCGTCCTCGCCAAGGAGCACATCAGGCTCGCCTACCCAGTCGACGAAGGCCCGCGCTGAGGTTGTCTCAGGCGGTCTGCTCGCGCCGCCGCTTGCCGCCGGCGAAGGCGCCGATGTCGATCAGGAAGGCGGCGATCACGATGAACCACTCGAAGCCGAGCACGCCGTTCGACGAGGACCACATCACGGCGTAGGCGAGCGTCGTCCAGGGCAGCAGGAAGAAGCCGATCAGCGGCACGATCCAGCTGTCGAAGGCGCGACTGAGCAGGTCGCTGAAGAGGAACAGCACAAAGAGCGCCAGGCGTGGCGAGATCAGGGCGAAAAGAAGAACTAGGCAGCCGATGACGCAACGCTACCCTCTGCGAGTGCTCTGGAACCGTCAGAAGAGTGAGAAGCCGGCTCCGGAGGATGCGCTGCCGGGGCGCAGTGAGCCCGCCTTTGAGGTGCCCGAGCGCCATGCCGTGCTTGATGCGCCGCTGAAGCCGCCGTTTCCCGGCGGCCTCGAGTCCGCCTATTTTGCCCTCGGCTGCTTCTGGGGAGCTGAGCGCCTCTTCTGGATTCTCGATGGCGTCTACACGACCGCGGTCGGCTACATGAATGGCACGACCCCGAACCCAACCTACGAGGAGGTCTGCTCGGGTCGGACCGGCCACGCCGAGGCGGTGCTGGTCGCCTTCGATCCGAACCAGGTCACCTACGCCGATCTGCTCAAAGTCTTCTTCGAGGAGCACGACCCGACCCAAGGGATGCGCCAGGGCAACGACGTCGGCACCCAGTACCGCTCCGGCATTTACTTCGCCAACGACGAGCAGAAGGCGACCGCGGAGATGGCGCGCGAGGCCTACGACGAGGCTCTGCGGGCCGCCGGCCACGAGCCGATCACGACCGAGGTCGAGCCGGCCGGGCCCTTCTATTACGCCGAGGACTACCACCAGCAGTACCTGCACAAGGTGCCGAACGGCTACTGCGGCCTCGCCGGCACCGGCGTCTCCTGCCGCATCCCGGCCGCCACCGCGGATTAAGTAGCTCGCGCGCCCGCCGCGCCGAATAGCATTCCGCGACCTTGACCCCCTCCATGGGCTCCTACATCGGCGGCTGCCTGGCGACGATCGGCATCGTCGCGGCGCTTGCGCTCGGCGGCTACTGGCTGCGGCGCTGGATCGTGCCCGAGTTCTCCGGCGCGCTCGCCCGGCTCGCCGATGCGACGCTCGCGGTCGCGCTGCTGATCCTGGCGCTGCAGCTGCTTGGCTCGCTCGAGATCCTCACCGTCGGCTGGACGATCGTCGTCTGCATCTCGATCGGGCTCGGCGCCGCGGCGCTCGGCTGGACGATGGCGCCCTCCCAGGAGCGCGAGGTCGGCGCCCCGCAGGTGCAGACGGCGGCGCTCTTGATCGCACTCGGCGTCGCCTCCTGGGTGGTCGCGGAGTGGACCTTCCCCTCCCAGCTGGCGCTCGATCACGGCATGTTCGGCGGCGACACGACCTGGTACCACATGCCCTTCTCGGGCCGGATCGCGCAGGAGGGGACGACGCTGCCACTCCACTTCACCGACCCGCTGCGGCTTGCGGCCTGGTTCTACCCCGGCAGCTCCGAGCTGGTCCACGCCGCTCCGATCGTCCTCTTCAAGAGCGATTGGCTCTCGCCGCTGATCAACATGATCTGGCTCTCAATCGCCCTGCTCGCCGCCTGGTGCGTTGGCCGCCCCTACAAGGTCGGCCCGGCAACGCTCGTCGCCGGCGCGTTGGTCTTCTCGGCTGGCGTGATGATCGAGACGCAGCCGGGAGAGGGGCGCAACGACATCATGGGCCTTGCCTTCCTGCTCGCCTTCGCCGCCTTCTTGATCAACGGCCACCAACGACGGGCGCCGACCGCCGGAGCGGTGCAGGACGCGCCCGAGCGCGACGCTCCGCTGCTCGACAAGGGGCCGCTGATCCTCGCCGGCGTCGCCGCTGGGCTAGCGGTATCCGTGAAGCTGCCGCTGCTGGCGCCGGTCGGCGCGATCGCAGTCGGCATGGTCGTCGTCAGCGGCGCGGGACGCAGGCTGATGGCGGCGGCGGCGATCGGTATCCCGGCCTTCATCGTCGGCGGTTACTGGTACGTGCGGGCGGCGATCATCACCGGCGGCAACCCGATTCCGCAGTCGAAATGGGGCCCGCTAAACCTGCCGCACCCCGACCAGATGCCGCTCGATCCGCGGCCCCGCTTCGCCGTCGCCGACTATCTCACCGACCCGACTATCTACCGGCGCTGGTTCTTCCCCGACCTGAACGATGCGCTCGGCCCGCTTTGGCCGCTGATCCTGATCATGGCCGTCGCCGCCGCGGTCTTCATTGCTGTGCGCTCGCGCAACCAGATCCTGCGTGTGGTCGCCGCCGCCGCGCTCCTGACCGCGGTCGTCTACCTCTTCACGCCGCTCACCGCGGCCGGCCAGGAAGGTTCGCCGACGGGCTTCTTCACCAACACCCGCTACCTGATGCCGGGCCTGCTCCTGGCGCTGACGCTGGTGCCGATCGCGCGGCCCTTGCGGGCCCCCGACTCGCGCGCCTGGCAGACGCTGCTCTTCTTATTAGGCGTCTACGCGATCACGATTCTGACCACGCCGCGCTGGTACCCGGACTACATAGTCGGCACGGTCTTCCTCACCCTGGCGCTGGTCTGGGCGCCGGCGGCGCTCGGCCTGCTGCGCGGGCGTCGTCGGGTCAGCCGCACCTATGTCATGGCGGCCTCAGGCGTCGTTCTCCTGCTCGCGGTGGTGCTCGGCCGCGCCCAGGAGGTTCAGTACTACCAGCAGCACTACCAGAACCCACTGCCGTTCCTTCAGGACGGCGGCCCGCGGAAGGCCTATACCTTCGCCCACAACCAGCACGAGAAGAGGATCGGCATCGCCGGCTCGGGTGAGATCTTCTTCGGCCAGTACGGTTTCTACGGTGCCAACCTCGACAACTACGTCCAGTACATCGGCGTCGAGGGGCCGGACGGCGAGTACCGCTTGGCGACGAGTTGCCGCCAGTTCCGCCACCTCGTCAACGAGGGCGACTACGACTTCCTGATTACGAGCAAGGCGACGCAGGACCTGCGCGAGGCCGACTACTGGTATCCGGTCTACGCCTGGCTGAAAACCGACCCGGCCCTGGAGCTGGTGATCGAAGAGCCCGAGATCACGCCCCAGCCCGACTACGTCTTCAAGGTCAAGGGCGAGCTCGACGAGACCTGCGCCGACGTCGGCAAGGGCCCGGTCGGGCCGTAAGCTAGTTACACCCGCCCCCGTAGCTCAGTGGACAGAGCGGCTGCCTTCTAAGCAGCGGGTCGCAGGTTCGAATCCTGCCGGGGGTACTGATAGGAGAGGGCAAATGCCTAAGGCGATTCGCGGAGCTGGGATCGCTCGCGAGGAGAATCGGGTACTGTCGCGATCCTCAGCGGGCTATGGGAGGGCTTGAATGCGTCGGCTTAGGGTGGTTCGTAGGGCATTGATCGTCGTGGCGATGTTCCTGTTCGCATTCCCACTCATGGGAGCAGACGATTCCTGCTCCACGGAAGAGGCAACGGTGGAGAAGCAGGGTGGCGGCGAGGCGGTTGGGGCAACCGCGGGGGTTGGCGACAAACTGGCGCTCAAGGGCACGACCTACCGTGTGACGAACGTGAAAACCGCGAGGGAGATAGGCGACGGGTACACCGGAGCAACGGCGAACGGTACGTTCATCGTGGTCGATCTCCAGCTCACGAACGAGAAGGACGAACCCGCCACGATCATCGAGGACAACATCCGGATCGTCGGTGGCAACGACAGCAGCTACTCGACCTCGGATGACGCCATCCTGGTCTACCCGGACCAGACGCTTCTGCTGGAGGAGATCCAGCCGGGTGTCACCGAGAACGGCAAGCTCGTCTACGACCTGCCGCCGGGGGCAGTGAAGGGATCGAGGTTGCAGGTCGAAGACCTATTTTCCGGCTCCACCGGGGAGATCAGGCTCGGGCTGTAGCTCCGGCCGATCGCTGGAAGCGGATGACCGACCAGGGCAAAGGTCCGGATCCAGGGCCCAAACCAGACCCGGGTGCTCCCAAGGAGCCTCCGGTCCGAGTCTGTCCGACCTGCTCGGCCCAATCGCAGACCCTCGACGACACCTGCCCTCACTGCGGCGCCAGTTTTATCCGCAGCCGTAGGTTGCGAGCGAAAAAGCGTATCGCCGGTCTCTCGAAACGGAACAAGATCGTCGTCGCCGGTGTGGTCTTGGGCCTGCTCGTCGGTGGGCTCGTGGCCGGAGCGGTCGCCAAGGTCAACCACGACAACCAGGTGGCCCAGCAGCAGGAAGAAGAAGAGAAGGAACGCGAACGCGCACAAGAAGAAAAGGCCGAAGAAGAAGAGCTGGCCGAAGAAGAACTGGAAACCGAAGAAGAGCTCGAACGCATCGAAGCCGAGTACGGACGCGAAAGCGTCGAGGAACTCGAGGAAGCGATCACCGAAGACGCGAACGGCGAAGCCGAAGAAGGCATCTCGGACTACGTCTCTGAAACCTCATGCGAAGCCGAAGGCGGAAGGGTTGACACCAGCCTCGCCGCCCAGAATTTCTCCTGCCTGGCGGTTACGAGTGAAGAAGGGGAATTCCAGGAAGGCTATCGGTACACGGCGACCATCAACTATGCGAAGGGCAATTTCACCTGGCGCCTTGGGGGCCCATGAGCGACCCTGCCGTGTAGGGGTGAGGGCGGGACCGCCTTCGCCCAGTGCTCGGCCCGGACCACGCCCGCTACATTCCTCGCGTGGTTGACCTGATCATCTACGCGATCCCCGCTTTTGTCCTGCTGCTGGCGGTGGAGATGCTCTCCTTCAAGTACGTGCGTGACGAGGAGCTGGTCGGCTATGAGGCGCGGGACACCCGCGCCAGCCTCTCGATGGGGGGCGGCAACGTCGTCATCAACGCGGGGATGATCCTCACCGCTCAGGCTGTTTCGCTGGTCTACCAGTTCTGGATTCACACCGAGCGGGTGAGGAAGTTGCCGCGCTGGTTCGAGTTCTTCTTCAACACGCCCTCGCACCACCGTGTGCACCACGGCGCCAACGAGGTCTACCTCGACCGCAACTACGGCGGCATCCTGATCGTCTGGGACCGGATATTCGGCAGCTTCCAAGGTGAGACCGAGCGGCCCCGCTACGGCCTGACCCAGAACATCCGCACCTTCAAGCCCACCCGTGTCGCCTTCCACGAGTTCATCGCCCTGGCACGCGACGTGCGCGGCGCCCGCAACTGGCGCGAGCGCTTCGGCTACGTCTTTCGCGGCCCCGGTTGGTCGCCCGACGGAAGTGGCGGCGGACCCCGGGGCTGAAACTCGCCTGGGCGGGTAGCTTGGCCGCATTGCCTCCAATGCACTCATAGCGGGCGCAACGGGCTTCATTGGCGGCCGGCTAGCTGAGTCGCTGGCCGGTTCGCAAGCGCGTGTCCGATGCCTCGTCCGCGATCGCTCCCGGGCGGCGCGGCTCGAGTCACTGGGCGTGGAGATCCACGAGGGCGACGTGACCGACGCCGCCAGCCTCGCCGGCGCCGGCGAGGGCATCGACGTCGCTTACTTCCTCGTCCACTCCATGGGCGGCGGCGAGGGCTACGCCGAGCGCGAGCGGCTGGGGGCGCGCAACTTCGCCCGCATGGCCTCGCGCGAAGGCATCGAGCGGGTCGTCTATCTGGGTGGGCTGGGTGACGAAGAGGCCTCCGAGCACCTGCGCAGCCGCAATGAGACCGCGCGGGCCCTGGCCGCGGCCGGTCCGCCCCTCACCTACTTCCGGGCGGCGATGGTGGTCGGTGCCGGCAGCGAGTCCTACCGAACCCTGCGTTACCTGGTCGGGCGGCTGCCGGTGATGATCGCGCCGGCCTGGCTGCAGACCGACACGCAACCGATCGGGATCGAGGCCGTGGTCGAGTACCTGCGCCGCGCGCCCCATGTTCCGGAGTCAACCGGGCGGGAGGTGCAGATCGGCGGGCCCGACGTGCTCACCTACTCGGCGATGCTCGACCGGATGGCGGTGGCGATGGGCAAGCGCCGGCGGCCGAAGCTGCCGGTCCCCTTCGTCACCCCTTGGCTCTCGTCGCTCTGGCTCGGCTTGGTCACCCCAGTCGACACGAAGGTGGCACGACCGTTGATCGAGGGGCTGACGACGGCAACGGTGGTCAATGACCCAGCCGGCGCCGAGCCCTTTGGGATCTCACCTGAATCATTCGATGAGACGCTGCGTCGGGCGCTTGCGGAGGAAGAGCGGGGGTGACCACGAGGAAGCCGCTGTCCAATTCAGGCGTTTCCGGGAATCGGCGGCTGGGTAGCCAGGCGCCATGACGCCAAGTTCAATAGTCGTAATCCTGATTGGAATCGTGCTGGCGCTGCTCGTCAACTACATCCTCGGGATCATCGTGATCCTGATTGGGTTGGCGATGCTGCTGATGCCGATGCTCGGCGGTACTAGACGCCGGGTGTAGGACCCGGGGAAAATCCCCGGCATGGCTTCCTGGAAGCTGCCACTGATCGTGAGCGCAATCGCGGTCCCGATCGTGGCGGCCTTCCTGGTCGTCGGGCCAGCCTTGGGCGTCGCCGCTGGAGCACTGGTGGCGTTCGCCATCATTGCCGTCGCGGCGCGACAGAAACCGCGGGGGCCAATTGGCGCGGCCGCTCGGGAGGGCCCGCGCCGGATCCTGCTGGTCGTCACCTGTGCGGCTGAAGATCCGGTTGCGGTGCAACGGATTGCCACGGTGGCTGGGTTGACGGGAGGCGAAGATGGCGCCGAGGTCCTCGTCCTCTCGCCCGCACGGATCGGCTTCCTCGATCGCTGGGCCTCAGACGTCGAGGCGGCGCGGCGGAGCGCCCAAGAGAACCTCGTCGCCACGGTGGCAGCGCTCGCCAAGGCTGGGATCGCCGCTGAGGCCCGGGTGGGAGATGAGGACGTGGTGCAGGCTGTCGAGGACCAGCTGCAGAGCTTCCCCGCCAGCGACGTCGTGCTGGTCAGTGGCGAAGAGGGGGAGGATGGTTCGAGTGCGGCGGCGGAGCTCGCGCCGCGGCTTCGCGCCCGCTTCCACCACGTGGTTCTCGCCGCTGAGTGAGGCCAGCCTCAGCAGGCGTGCGGACGGGCAGCGCTGCGCACAACCTGGAAGGCGCTGCCGGGTATCCGCTTCAGCTGGTTAAGGCTCTCGTCGTCCCAGCGGCGGTCGCTGCTGCCGCTGAAGAACCAGTTGGAGCCGTTGTCGGCGACGATCATGCCGTAGCGCTTCATTGCTTCGGCGATCACCTTGGCAGGTCCATTGAATTTGCCGAGGCCATAGCCGGCCTTGAGCCGCAAGCGTGCCCCCATCGCCGGCGCGTTCGGGTTGCCGGTATCGCCGGCGCAGTGCGAGGCGGGGTGGACCCAGGCGTCGCGCGTGCTCTCAAAGGTGACGCGGATCGCGTGGTCGAGCGTGCCGGCCACCGCCTCGTCATAGCGGACAAGGCCGGGGAAGATCGGCAGGCCGGCGGCGTCGGCCGAGGTCCAGGAATCGGGCCGCAGCGCGGTCGAGCTCAGATCCCAGCTGACGCCGGAGTCAGCGTTCCAGCGGGGCCGCCCGCCCCGCTGGGGGAAGGCACGGTAGAGCTCGAAGAGGGTGCAGGTGGAGCGGTCGATCGCGAGGATGTGGCGGTCGCCGTCGCTGTTCCGCCCGCCCTCAACGGGCGCGCCAGCCGGGATCGGGAACGGCCCGCGATCGCTCTCGCTGCCGTAGGCGGTGTAGTTGATCGGCAGCTTTGGCTGGCCGGCGCCGACCACCGTGTAGGGAAACCCGTAGGCGCGGGGCGAGCCGAAGTCGGGGTGGAGGAAGTTGCCGCCATGGGAGTTGATGTAGGCGATGGTCGCGGCAGAGTTGGCGGCGAGGGGCGCCTTCGAGATGTCCTGGTTCCAGGCGGACTGGTTTGGGAGTGAGGGGGCGGTCGGGGAGAGCGAGGCCGGCGGGTTGGGGAAGACCTGGCAGCTGCCGAGGCTCGGGTAGGGGCCGACAGCCTGGGCCGGAGCAGATAGGGCTAGGAGAAACAGCGGCGAGAGGGCGAGAAGGGCGAATCGCTTCATGCAGGAGGTGGTCGGTCGGGCATGCTGACCTCCTCGACCTCGAGCTGGCCGATCTTGAGCCTCCCGATCGAAGCTCGACCGATTGCCAGCCGACCGACGCTGAGTCGCCCGACCGCAAAGCCGCCGACCGCAGCCGCTCCAACGGCCAGCGCGCCGATCGCCACCGCGCCCCGGGCCTGCGCGCCGGTCGCCGTCGCTCGGTGGGCACGAAAAGCGGAAATCCCTTGCCGCCTCGACATCGCCCAACCGTAGCGCGGTTAGCCTGCGCCGGATGAGCGCCGCTCGCCCGATCCTTCTGGTCATCCAGCACGTGGCCTGGGAGACGCCGCACCGGATCCTCGATGCATGCGCGGGGCTGGAGGTTCAGACCGTGGAACCGCTGAACGGCGACCCGCTGCCCGATCACACCGAGGTCTCAGGCGCGCTTGTGATGGGCGGCCCGATGAACGTCGACGAAGTCGAGCGCTATCCGGGGCTGGCGGTGGAGCGCGAGTGGTTGGCCGAGGCGGTTGGGAGGCAGGTGCCGATCCTTGGCATCTGCCTGGGCGCACAGCTCCTGGCGCGAGCGCTGGGTGCAGAGGTGAGGGTGGGGGAGGCGCCCGAGGTCGGATTCGCGCCGGTCGAGATCCACGATCCGACGGACCCGATCGTCGGCGCCCTCGCGCCAGCGACGACGGTGCTCCACTGGCACGGAGACGTCTTCGACCTACCGGACGGCGCCGTCCCCCTCGCCTCCTCGGCAATGACGAAGCAGCAAGCCTTTCGCTACGGCAACGCCTGGGGGCTGCTCTTCCATGACGAGGCCGACCTGGCCTTGGTCGACAAATGGCTAGCCGAGCCGGGCATGCGCGATGAAGCAGTGGCGGCACTGGGTACAGATGCCCCAGCCATGCTGCGGCATCAAGCCCGCGAAGTCGGGTCCGATCTGACCACCCGGTCGGCAAGAGGCTTCCAAGCCTTCGCCGACCTCCTCACGCTAGATTGAAGCGGCGTGGTGGCTGTAGCTCAGCTGGTAGAGCTCCTGGTTGTGGTCCAGGCGGTCGCCGGTTCGAATCCGGTCAGCCACCCTCGTCGGAAGTGCCTGCAATCGAATTCGGATCATTTCGGTTTGGCATCGCCGATCCGAGTACTCGTGGGCGATCAGGTCGCGGAGGCGGATCCCGCCCTACTACGAGGGCCACGCCTACCGGGCCGGCTCGCGGATCCGGGTGACGATCGCCGCGCCGAACGGCACCCAGCCGATCTGCGGGGCAGCCCTGTCGCGCCTACCAGGCCTCGCCAACCTGCCAGCAGTGCCCTGAGCACGACGGCGGTATCGGCTGCGGCATCTTGCTAGGGGCTACCGTTGTTCGGGCGGCTTTTCCGGACCTTCTTCTCCCTCTGGCGACGGGGATTCGTCGGAGCCTCCGGGCGGAACCTCGTTACTTACATCTTCATCGGGGATAGGGATAGAGGGTTCCGTTTCCGATTCAGGAGGCACCGATTCCTGCGACGACTCGGATCGGGAATTTCGGGACTCCGTGGGTTGGTCGTGATACGTCATAGACGGCAATACCGCCTGTTCGAAGACTTTGACCCGAGGAGCGGATTCGTCATCTGATTCGACAAGGAACGCGGCTACAGCAACAGCGACAAACACGATGGCGCAGGAGACCAAGAGAGCAATGCTGCTTTTACGCACAAGCTCTCAAGGCTCCGCTGGGGCTGATACAGCGTTCCCGGTCTTTGCGTGGCTTACCGGGTGGGAAGCGAAAGATCTTCACTTTGCCTATCCAGCCCGCTTTGGTCACTCGGACTTGGACTTCTGCGCCTATCTCAACCTGGAAGCCGTGCGCGATCACTATTTTCCCGCCTGCCCTTCGAATCCTTATCGGTCCCTTCGACCGGAACGGACAACCACCGCGACACCTCATTTCAACCCGAGAGTCCCGCAAGACAGACATCACAAAGACTTCGCGAATTTGGATATGGGGATCATCTCCGCCATACGCAAATGAGCCCATCTGAATATTCGGCCGCAAGTAGCGGTAGGGCGTCTTTTTCCCGTCGCAGTTCTCATCTATTCGATTGCCTCGGATCTCCCTGGCGCCGGGATGGATCTTGGTGTTGCCGTCGCTGCAGTCGCGACCGAGGGGTTCCGCGAGGTGCCCGTCCCCATCGTGGTCTGCTGCCTTGAGGCCATCACAGTCCTCGTCCGTGTCGTTATTTTGTACCTCCAGTGCGCCGGGATGCACTGCAGGGGATTCGTCGTTGCAGTCGGCAGGCCGTGCAAACCCATCGTCATCCACATCCGGGTCTTCGCTGAACGTGATCTGTAACTGCAGTGGGCCGTTGGCGGCAGCGACATCCGAGAACCCAGAGTCGAGGTAGCCACCCACCTGGATCAGGTAGTTCGCAGGGATGAGGCGGAGCGGTTGTCCGGCTGGGGCCACAGACGGCAGTTGCGACGCACCGGATTCCCCTTTCACTGCGTCGTCATTGCACGCCATGGGGGTCGTCGAACCTTCGCGATAGATGGCGACGACGGTGTCGAATCCAGAGACTGCGATAACAGCATCACCAACACTGGGGGGCGAATAGCGGAACCACACCGTCTTGCCGTACAGGCTTTTCCCGCAGGCGGGGCTCTCTCCTGGCTCCCTCGTTGCACCGGTGTTGGTCGAAGCGACCGGCCCTCCCGCTGAGACCGGTTGTGCGTTCGCCCGATCGTCATTGGCTGGCGGTACTGAGACCCTCAGGGAAATTTTGCCGGTCGCCACCCCACAGGTGCCAGGAGGAACGGGGGTGCAGGCACCGATCTGGACGCTGTATTCCCGTCCGGTCACCGTTTCAAAGAACATCTCCGAATCGACGTTGTAGTGAAGTTCTTCGCGGGTTTCATCGAAGGGCTGAAGGTCGTCGTTGCAGCCAACTAGTTGCGAAGTGCCAAACTCATAAATTGCGAGGACCGTGTCCACGTCGGATCCGCGCGTGGAGACCGTGACCGGCCCGCCAGTTCCCTGGAAGCTCCACCACAAGGTGTTCTTAACGGGTACTCCGCTCGTGCCCTCGCTACCGCTGGGTTCGCAGCCAAACCCATTCGGATCGTTCGCCGTAAGACGCTCGTTCGGCTCAACCGTTGCATCGCTGTTACTGGTGGTGTCGAGAAAACCGATCTGCAAAGGCAAACGGTCGGCGTAATGATCGTTTGCCGGCGCCGCCTGGCTATGAGCCGGAAGAAAGAGCGCAGATATCGCGCACACGCTGCCTAATACCAAGCCCCGCCGGATCAGCATTCGAATCAAAGTTTAGACGAAGGCCTCTAACCATTTTGGGAACCGGAATGTAGGCGATTCCCGCCAGTCGCTTGAACCCCTGCGATCTCATATCCGTGATCCTTCAGGGCAAACTCGGCTGCGCGCAGACGTCTGCTCAGGCGATTTACACGCTGACGGGCTCGGTCCAGCAGTTCTTGATCCCCCCGAGCGTCGAGGGCTGCTGCCGCAAACCTTCGGTATGCGCGCGAAACGTCTTCGCTGCGCCTTGCGATAGCCATCGTGGCGCTCTTCTCCTTGCTTGGAGCATGAATTGCGCGTATTGCATCTGCACCTTGAGAAAAAGACTGCGCGAGCGCGCGCGCTGCCTCCCCTTGCGCCTGGCTCGATCCGGCCTTTTCCAAGCGTTGGTAGGCGCTGTGTCGTTCCCGCTCAATCCTGACCAGGACGACGGTGAGCTGCCTCGCATACACACGCGACTCACGAGGCTGATCCCGCTCAGTGATCGAGGAGATCAAGCTTCCTACATACCAGCCGGCGAGCAGCGAAGCCGTGATGGACAGAAGCGCCGCTGCGCTGAGAAGGACCCTGTTTGGCCGAAACTTGGACGGGAGCGACACAGCGACAGCCGCGGCCGCGGTAATGGCGCCGGCGAAGATACTGATGCCTGCCACGCCTTTGAGGGTCCACACGAACATCGCTGCGGTATCTGCGTCCTCGGCGAGGCCGACGAAATAGATGCAAAGGCCGCCGATCACCTCAAGGAAGGTCGTTAGGGCGGTTAGTAGCGCCGGCCCAAGGCTCTTTAGCCATTTCCATCCCATGCCGCCGACGCCTTCTCCTCGTCGAATTTGAAGCATTGCAGACGGACCCGTTCGCTTACGCCCGGTACCCTTTCGCCGGATGGACTTCAAGCTCGAGTTGATTCCGGTTCCCGTCTCCGATGTCGATCGGGCGAAGGCTTTCTATGCGGAGAAGGCCGGATTCAACGTCGATAACGACGTGACGGTCAAAGAGGGTCTGCGGTTCGTCCAGTTGACCCCGCCTGGTTCCGGCTGCTCGATCTCGATGGGGGAAGGCCTGACCGAGATGGAGCCCGGCTCGCTCAAGGGTCTCCAGCTTGTGGTGGACGACATCGAGGCCGCCCGGGAGGAGCTAGTCGGGCGCGGCCTCGAGGTCTCCGACATCCAGGACTTCCCCTGGGGCCGGTTCGTCTTCTTCAGCGACCCCGACGGAAATGGGTGGGCGGTCCAGCAGATCCCCGACTACGGCGAGGGCCGCACTCAACCGGAGGGGCTCTAGGAAGTCCCGGCCGGGACGCGTGGGTGAATTCCGGCGCTCACGACCGCTTTCGCCCGACCGCGAGCAAGAACTCCATTTCGAAGCGGGCGTCGCCGCTTCCGCCGAGGTTCTGCTCCTCGTAATAGCTGTCAAGCGCCTGCTCGAACTCCTCCTCGCGCTCGTTGCGGCGCGCATTCGCCTGTGCTGCGATCGTCGGCCCGTAGCGCTGCTTGAAGTGCGCCGCGAAGTCGGCGGGTCGCTCGAAGGCGGTCACCTCGAGCACGTCCCGCTCCAGCGTCTCCAGCTCGACCCGGTCGCCGAGCAGCTCGCGCAGGTGATCCTCGCCGCCCCAGAGCGGCGGCGGCTGTGCGCCCGGCGGCGGCGCTGGGGCGAACGGCCCAATCGTGCGGAAGAGGCCGCCGATCATTCCCTCAGGCGTCCAGCTCAGCAACCCGATCGTCCCGCCGGGCCGGCAGACTCGCACGAGCTCGTCGGCGGCAGCCTGGTGGTGGGGCGCGAACATCACCCCGATCGAGGAGATGACGGCGTCGAAGCTCGCGTCCTCGAACGGCAGGTCCTCGGCGTCGGCCTCGGCCCACTCGAGCTCCACCCCCTCGGCGTCAGCGCGGGCGCGGCCGGCCTCGAACAGCTCCGGCGTCAGGTCGCTGGCGACGACCGTCGCCCCGGTGGCGGCCGCCGGGATCGCCGCGTTGCCGGTGCCGGCGGCGACGTCGAGGACGCGCATCCCGGCCCCGATCTCGCAAGCCTCGACCAGGCGCGGACCGAGTGGCAAGAGGAAGGTCTCGACCATCGAGGGGTAGTCGCCGGAAGCCCACATCGACCGGTGTTTGGCCTTCAGCTCGCTGTTCGCATCCTTCGTCTCGGCAGCGTCGTTCACTTGGATCTCCTTTTCGCGTGTGTGCAGGAGATGGTCTACGCCTAGTCGGCGAAGGTTTCAACTTCAAGATCTGCAGTTGGGCACGTACACTCGAACGAGGGTCATGCCAGAGAGCTACGGACAGTTCTGCCCGGTCGCGCAGGGAGCAGAGGTGCTGACCGAGCGCTGGACGCTGCTCGTCGTCCGCGAGCTGCTGATGGGGAGTACGCGCTTCAACGAGATCCAGCGTGGGGTCCCGCGCATGTCGTCGTCCCTACTCAGCAAGCGCCTGCGGGAGCTGGAGCGCTCAGGGCTACTCACCAGACGCCCGCTGGTTGGCGAGCGCGGTCACGAGTACCGCCTGACTCCGGCCGGCGAGGCGCTCGGGCCCCTCGTCATCTCGCTCGGGACCTGGAGCAGGGACCACCTGAAGCGGGAGATCACCGCCGAGGAGGCCGACCCGGCGCTGCTGATGTGGGACATGGGGCGGAGCCTTCGCCTCGACCGGCTGCCGGCGGACCGCGTCGTCACCTTCTTTCGCTACCGCGACGTCGAGGACAGCAAGCGAGCCTGGTGGCTGGTGGCGCAGGGCTCGGGCACCGACGTCTGCTTCTCGGACCCGGGCTTCTCGATCGACCTGCAGGTCGACGCCGAGGCGCAGGCTATGGCCGAGGTCTGGGTGGGGCAGCTCGAGCTGGGCGCGGCGATGCGCTCGGGGCGGGTGCGGATCACCGGGCCGGAGGACCTGGTGCGCAGCGTCCCGAACTGGCTGGGACTGAGCACGTTTGCTTACCCGGACCCGGCGGCCGAGTTCGCTGAGCGAAGCTGAGCTTGGGCGCCAGAGGGCTCGAAAATCACCCGCGAGGCAGTGGACCCTATAGACAGTGCCAGGGCGGAGATTCATACCTGCGTAGAACTAGTCTCGGCACGAGCGGCGAGGTCAAGCTCCTTGAGGTACTGGTGGACGAAGGCGATCGCCATGCTGCCCTCGCCGACCGCGGCGGCCACGCGCTTGACCGGCCCGAGGCGGACGTCGCCGCAGGCGAAGATGCCGGGGACGCTCGTCTCCAAGAGGTAGGGGTCGCGGTCGAGCGCCCAACGGTCCGCCGCGCGCATCTCGGAACCGGTGAGCACATAGCCCTTGTGGTCGAGGGCTATCTCTGGCGGCAGCCATTCCGTTTCCGCGTTTGCGCCGATGAAGAGGAACAGCCCGCCCGACTCGATCTGGGCCGTCTCTTCCGTGGCGGAGTTGCGAATGTCGATTGCCTCAAGCGAGTTGACGCCGTGCACGGCCGTTACCTCGGTTTTGAACATCACCTCTATGTTCGAGCGGGTGGCGAGCTGGTCGATCAGGTAGCGCGACATGCTCTTCTCAAGGCTGTCGCCCCGGTAGAGGATGGTCACGCTTTTCGCGTGGGTGGAGAAGAACAGGGCGGCCTGGCCGGCTGAGTTGCCGGCGCCGACGATGTGGACGTCAAGGCCGTGCGTGTTCGAGGCTTCGCTGCGCGCCGCACCGTAGGAGATGCCCTTGCCGGCCAAGCGGTCGAAACCCTCGATTGGCAGCTGCCGCCAGGTGACCCCGCAGGCGAGGATGATCGTCCGCGCGCGCAGGACGTCGCCGGCGTCGAGGTGCAGCTCACGGTTCTCGGCGTCTATCCGCGTGATCGAGCGGGTGACGAGGATCTCGGCGCCGAGCCGTCGCGCCTGCCGCAGCGCCCGGCTCGCCAGCTCGTCCCCCGAGACGCCCGAGGGGAAGCCGAGGTAGTTCTCGATCCGCGAGGAGGTACCAGCCTGGCCGCCGGGTGCCTCACGCTCGACCACGATCGTGTGCAGGCCCTCCGAGGCCCCGTATACCGCGGCGGCCAGCCCCGCCGGGCCGGCGCCGACGATCACCGCGTCGTACTCCGCGGCGCTGGGCTCGGTGTTGACGCCAAGCAGCTCGGCCACCCTGCGCAGTTGGGGCTTGACCGCAGTCTTGCCGTCGATGACCCGTATCGCCGGCCAGTCCTCTTCAGCCGGGAGGGAGCCGCCCCACTGATCCGCCGCGTCGGCGGTGTCGGGCGTTAGCCACCTGAAAGTGATCTGGTTGCGGTCGAGGAAGCGGCGTAGCTCCGAGCAGGACGCATCCCAGCGGTGCCCGACGACGATCGCGCGGGGCGGGGGCGGTTCGGCGGCGAGCGCCTCCAAGCCGTGCGAGCCACCCATCCTGTGCGCCGCGAGCCTGCCGATTTCCTTGGCGACGTCCGGCACCACGGAAGCGACCGCGTGGTAGTCCTGGGGCTCGATTCGCATCACCCGCGATTGCTCTGCCGCACGGAAGCCCACCGGGAACACGGTCCCGAGCACGATCGGCACCTCGCCGAAGATGTCCCCGGGGAGCCGCTCGCCGATCACGCGCTCGACCCCATCGACGGTCTTGGTTGCCTCGATCCGACCCTCGAGCACGGCGAAGATCGCCCGCTCGTCCTCCTCATGCGCCGCGTACTCGCCTGGCACGAGGCTGATGTCTGCCGCGGCGCGGGAGAGGCGCTCGCGCTCATCTGTGGTGAGAGCGGCAAAGACGGCAATCGCGCCGATTTCCTCGGCATTCACCATGTTTGGCAGCTCATCGCCGTGGAGCGTTCGGTCATGCGGAGGCCAGGGTACTCGGCCATCGCCTGAGAGGATCCGCTCTCTGAATGCCCGAAGTTATCGTCCTCCTCCTTGCCGCCTCGGCCACTGCGTTTGCCACCGGGCTCGGTGCGATTCCGGTCTTTCTCTTCGGGCGGGGCACCGAGCGGGCGACGCCGTTCCTGCTCGGGTTTGCCGCGGGAGTCATGGGGGTCGCCGCGATTGCTGGCCTACTCATACCGGCCTCAGAAGAAGGCTCGGTCGTCGTGGTAATCGCCGGGCTCATAGTCGGCGTTGCATTCCTCGTCGTGGTCAGAAGGCGCTTCCATCCCGATGCCGGCTTCATGGGCCGCAGCGGTCCCGGGACGCGAACCTCGGCCCTCGTTTTCCTCGTCCTCTTCGTCCACAGCCTTCCTGAGGGGCTCGCGATCGGGACCGCCTTTGCCTCCGACCGGGCCGGTCTGAGCCTGTTCGTGATCCTCGCGATCGGGATCCAGAACATCCCCGAGGGGACCAGCGTCGCGATCCCGATGCAGGAGGCCGGCTTCGGCCGTGCCCGCCAGTTCTGGGCGGCGGTGGCGACCAGCGCGCCGCAGCCGGTCGGTGCCTTGATCGCCTTCCTGGCCGTGGAGGAGGTGAGTGGCCTGCTGCCGTTCTCCTTCGCCTTCGCCGCCGGGGCGATGCTGGCGCTGATCGTGATCGAGATGTTGCCGAAGGCCTATGCGAGGTGGGCTGGGTGGATCGCGCCGAGTGCGGGGGTTGCCATCGGCGCAGCCTTAATGCTGAGCCTGAGCTTCCTGCTCGGCGTTTGACCGATCGCTGCTGAGGGAACGCATCGGGATCGGTTGCCGACCGTGCGCGGCGCGAGAATGGATCGATGGAGGCATCGCGGGATCTCTTCACCGGTGAGGTCGGGGATCACTCGACCGCTCGCGTCCCGGTCTTCTCGTCCTCGCAGTCAGCCGCTGAGGCACGCCGTTCGATGGTTGGCGCATCGTTCGATTTCATCGACGAGGTCGTCGTGCTCGATGGGGACAGGCTGGTTGGCCTGGTCGCGCTGAGCCGGTTGCTCGAGGCGCCCGGTAACGCAGCTCTGGGGAGCCTCGTCGATCCCGATCCGGCGGTCATTCGGCCAGGTGAGTCCGAGGAGACGGCCGCCTGGCAGATGGTGCGCCGCCAGCAGAGCAACCTGGCCGTGGTTGGTGCCGACCGCTCCTTCGTTGGGCTGGTCCCATCGCACAAGCTGATCGGCCGCCTGCTCGCGCAGCACGATGAGGATGCCGCTCGCCTCGGTGGCTACCTCGCCAGTAGCGGACGGGCTCGCTTGGCGGCCGAAGAGCCGGTCAGCCGCCGGCTTCTGCACCGCTTGCCCTGGCTGCTGGTCGGCCTGGTCGGTGCGATGGTGTCGGCGGTCATCGTCGGTGCCTTCGAGGCCCAGCTCGATGAGGTAGTGCTCTTGGCCTTCTTCCTTCCCGCCGTCGTTTACATGGCCGATGCAGTCGGGACGCAGACGGAGACGCTGCTGATCCGGGGGATGAGCGCCAGCATCGACATGGGAACGGTGATCCGGCGAGAGCTGATCACCGGGGTCCTGATCGGCATCCTGATCGGGGTTGCGTTCTTCCCCTTTGCCGTGATCGGCTGGGGTGATGCCGATGTTGCCCTTGCTGTGTCCCTTGCGTTGACCGCGAGCTGTTCGATCGCAACGTCGGTGGCTACCTTCCTGCCTCGCTTGCTGTCCCGCCTTGGCAGCGACCCCGCCTTTGGCTCTGGGCCGTTGGCGACGATCATTCAAGACCTGCTCTCGATCGCCGTCTACCTGGCGATCGCCACGCCGATAGTGACCTGACGCGGGGAGCCAGGAGCACGTCGCTAGGGCCGGCCCTCAGCCATTCCCGGTTCGCGCCGCTCGACGTCGATCTTGGGCAGGGCGCGCTCCAGCCAGTCAGGGATCCACCAGTTGCGGCTGCCGAGCAGCTGCATGACCGCTGGGACGAGCACCATGCGGACGACGGTGGCGTCGAGGAAGATCGCCGAGGCGAGGCCGATGCCGAAGAGCTTGAGGAAGACTTCCGGCGAGGCGACGAAGGCGAGGAAGACGACGACCATGATCGCCGCCGCGGCCGTAATTACGCGCGCGGTCTTGGCGAGGCCGTCGGCGACCGCCCGTCTGGTGTCGCCGTCCTTGAGGTACTCCTCGCGGATGCGCGAGATCAGGAAGACCTCGTAGTCCATCGAGAGGCCGAAGAGGATCGCGAACATCATCACCGGCATGAAGGGGGCTATCGGCACCTCGTGGTCGATGCCGATCAGTTCGCCGACCGCGCCTCCCTGTGCGACCAGCGTCATCACTCCATAGGCGGCGCTGACCGAGAGCAGGTTCATCACTCCTGCCTTTAGTGAGATCAGCGGCGAGTGGAAGGCAACCAGCAGCAGCAGGAAGGAGAGGCCGACGACCCCGGCGATGAACCACGGTATGCGGTCGACGATGTAGGTGCTCTGGTCCTCGAGCGCCGCGGTCACTCCACCGACCTCTGCCGTCACCCCGGTGCCGTCCAGCGCCTCCGGGATGACAGTTCCGCGCAGGCTCTTGACCAGATCCTGCGTCTCCTCGTCCTGGGGAGAGGTGGTCGGGATCACGGTGACGAGCGCAGCAGTTCCCGCACGGTTGATGACCGGATCGGGGACGAATGCCACGCCTTCTTCGTCGCGAAGCTGCGCCGCCAGGGCGTCGACGTCACTTGCGGCGCTGCGGTCGGGCAGCTCGGCGATGATTACAAGCGGACCGTTGGCGCCAGGTCCGAAGCCCTCGGTGAGCAGGTCGTAGGCTTCGCGCGTCATCGTGCCGGGCCGGTCGTTGCCGGCGTCGGGGAAGCCGAGGCGCATGCCGAGCGCCGGCGCCGCGAGCGCCAGCAGGATCGCCGTGGCGACGATCACGGCCGTCCAGGGGCGGCGCTGGACAGCGTGGCTCCAGCGGGCGGCGGGCGATTCGCCGTTGCCTTCGTTCTTCAGCCCGCGGCCCAGGAAGGGAATCCGCAGGCGGTCGACGTTGGGGCCGAGGTAGGAGAGGAGCGCCGGCAGCAGGGTGACGGCGGCGAGCATCACGACCAGGACGGCGAGAGAGGCCGAGATCGCGACCCCGTACATGTAGGGGAGGCCGGTCAGGAAGAGGCCGAGGACCGCGATCACAACCGTGCAACCGGCGATGATCACGCTGCGCCCGGCGGTGGTGACTGCCTCGACCACGGCGTCGTGACGGTCTTTGCCCTCTTTCAAGGCGCCGCGGAACCGGGTCAGCACCAGCAGCGCGTAGTCGATCCCAACCCCGATCCCGATCAGCCCGGTGACCGCCGTGGTCCAGTCGGGGACGTTGATGACGTTGGCGAGCAGCACGATCAGGCCGCCGGAGGAGATGCCGAGACCGACGAGGGCGATCACCAGCGGCAGGCCCGCCGCGACGAGGGAACCGAAGGCGATCAGCAGCACGATCGCGGCGCCGAGGAAGCCGATGCCCTCGGGGCTGGCGCCTTCCTGGGCCCTGACGATCGGATCGCCGCCGAGCTTGATCTCGAGCCCGTTGCCACTGTTGTCCTCCGCGGCCGCGATCAGCCGTTCGCCGTCCTCCTTCGGCACCTCCCAGCCGGGGATCGTCAACGGCAGCGTGGTCGAGGCGATCGTCTCGTCTCGCGAGACGCGGATCGGAGTCCGCGGGTCGACGTGGTCGATCTTCGTCGCTTCGGCGAGGAACGCGTCGACCTGCCTGTGGGCGGCCGGGGTCATCGCTCCGGACGGATCCCTCCAGACGACGTAGACCTCCTGGCCTGAGTAACCGCCGAACTCGCGTTCGGTGAGGTCACTCGCCGCCTTCGACTCCGAGCCCGGGGTGTTGTAGTCGGCTTCGTACTCGCCGGCCAGCGAGGAGCCGAGACCGATGATCACGATCGTCGCCGCGATCCAGGCGAGGACGACGCGGCCGCGGCGGCGGTAGGCGATGTCGGCGAGGCGGGCGAGACGACGGGTCATTGCGGCTTCCTTTCTCTCGGAAATCCGTTGCTGGTCAGAAAGGTTTCAGAGCGAAATCATTCTTAGCACAAAGTAACGCGCTAGGCTTTTGCGACCGTGGGCGACCAACCGATACCCGGCGACCGTGCACCCTCAACCCTCGCTTTCCTCCTCTCGCAGGTGGGGATCCACGCCGCGCGCCAGTTCTCCGAACGAATCGCGAAGGTCGACCTGTCGCCGCCGCTATTCCGTGTCCTCAACCTCATCGATGCCGCCGAAGGGCGCTCGCAGCAGGCGATCGGGGAGGCGGTCGAGGTGCCCGCGAGCCGCATGGTCGCCCTCGTCGACGAACTCGAGCAGCGCGGTCTGGTCGAGCGCCGTCCCCATCCCACCGACAGGCGGGTCCGCGCGCTCTACCTGACCGCGAAAGGGCGCAAGGCGCTCGCGCGCGGGCGGGAGATCGCTAAAGCTCACGAGGAGGCACTGACGCGGGGGATGTCGGCGACCGACCGCAAGCGCCTCGTCGGACTGCTGCAGAAGATGGTCGACGAACAGACGATCGGGCGCGGGATCCACCCCGGCCTGAGTAACAAGCCGTAGGCGAGTGTTGGGCGACGAACTCGCCTCGCGCTCGTCGCCCCTAGTTAGCTCGTGCAGTCAGGTGCTGTCGGGATAGGAACCTTGGCTGTCTCTGTGCTCGATCTCATCCGCATCAAGCATGGCCCAACCAACTCGCTCCACCAGCTGACCTGAGAAGTGCTCCGACTCAAGATCGCTAAGGCTGACCCGCTCCCGGTACACCACCGTACGATTGGGGTCGTCGTTGCGGTCCGTCACTACGAGTATCTGCGGCATGATTTCTCCTTCCGCTGATTTTGGGTCGCAGTAGCAGTGTCGCGGTGCCGCTTTAGCGACAGGTGAAGGTTGCGTAAAAATTGAACGGAGATTGCCTTGAGTAAGCGATCGCGCGAGGATTTGACCGCGGTGCGCGCAGTAGCGCGCGGGCGGGTACAGGGTGTCGGCTATCGCGACGGGGCGCTTCGGCGTGCGCGTGAGCTCGGTGTGATGGGTTGGGTGCGTAACGGAGAGGAGGGCAGCGTGCTGGTCCACGCTGAGGGACCCGAGGACGCGGTCGAGGAACTGATCCTGTTCCTGAACGAGGGGCCGCCCGGCGCCCGGGTCGCCGAGGTCGTGGTTGAGCCCGTCAAGGTTGAGGGTCACGAGCAATTTGCGATCCGCGGCATCTGCGCAGGCGTCTTCGTCGTCCAGGAGCACGCTGCAACCGCCCACCACTTCGACCTGCGCCTGGAGGTCGATGGGGCGATGCGCTCGTGGGCGGTTCCGAAAGGCCCCTCGATGGACCCCGCCGTCAAACGGCTGGCGGTGCAGGTCGACGATCACGAGATCTCTCACAACGACTTCGAGGGCGCGACCGACGGGGGCGGCGTGATCGTCTGGGATCGCGGCCACTACGAGCAGGGTGGCCGGGTCGCCTGGCCCGAGGCAATCGAGCGTGGCCACGCCGTCTTCGTCCTGCATGGCGACAAGCTCAACGGCGGGTTTGCCCTGCAGCGCACCCGTCCGGGCGCGAAGCCGCAATGGCTTCTGGTCAAGCGCCGCGATGAGTTGGCGCGCCCGGACTCGGATGTCGTCGCCGAACTGCCGCAGTCTGTGCTCAGCGGCCGCACGCTCGACGAGCTCCTCGGCGACGGCTGACGCGATCTCACGCTTCGCCGGCGCCGACCGTTCTATCTGGGACGGTTTGAGCAGGTGCATGAGCGACAGCCAACTCACATGGACGATCTACGAGAGCCCGCTGGGGCCGCTGACGATGATCGCCGGTCCGGCTGGGGTCAGGAACGTCCACTTTCCCGGTCGCTCGCCGCGGTTGGCTGAGAGCGCGCAGCGCCCGATGCCGCGGGTGGTGGAGCAGCTCGAGGCCTACTTCGCCGGTGAGCGGCGGACCTTCGAGCTCGACCTGGATCTGCGCGGGACCCCGCTGCAGAGGCTCGTCTGGCAGCGGTTGCTGGAGATCCCCTACGGCGCCACCACTACCTACGGAGAGCTGGCGGGACGCGTCGAGGGGTCCCTTTTTCCGGCCGGCCTCGAGCCCTACAAGCGTGTGCGGCTGATCGGCACGACGGTCGGTCAAACCCCGACCCCGATCCTGGTGCCCTGTCATCGGGTGATCGGCGCCGACGGCTCACTGACCGGATACGGCGGCGGGCTGCAGAGAAAGCAGGCGCTGCTCGAGCTCGAGAGTGGGGCTGCCGAAGGGCGTGCACCAGGGCATGGCTGGCAGAACGGTCAGCTGACGATGCTCTCGGGGTAGCGAACAGCCTGAAAGGCTTGTCGCAATGAGCGACTCACCGCCGCGACCCACTTCGGAAGGGCGGACCGCCTGGGCGCGTAGCTTGCAGACGCCGCTGCGCGAGTTCCTCGCTACGGAGACCGGCAGCGCCAGCGTGTTGCTGGCCGCGGCGGTGGCGGCGATGGCTTGGGCCAACCTCGACCTCTCCTCCTACGAGAGCGTCTGGCACACCGACCTCTCGATCCAGGTCGGCAGCTCGGGAATCTCCCAGGACCTGCGCGAGTGGATCAACAACGGGCTGATGGCCTTTTTCTTCTTCGTTGTCGGGCTCGAGGTGCGGCGCGAGTTCGACCTCGGCGAGCTGCGCGAGCGTCGTCGTCTCGCCCTGCCGGTGCTGGCGGCGATAGGCGGGATGGCTGTGCCGGTCGCGATCTACCTAGCCTTCAATGGGGGCGAGGCCTCGGCGCAGGGGTGGGGTGTGGCGATGTCGACCGACACCGCCTTCGCGCTCGGGATGCTGGCTCTGGTCGGGCCGCGGTTCCCCGATCGCCTGCGCGCCTTCATGCTGACGATCATCGTCGTCGACGACGTGATTGCGCTGCTGGTCATCGCGATCGCCTACAGCAACGACGTCGCGCTCGAGCCGCTGCTGGTCGCGGGCGGGGTCTTCGGCTTGATCATCGCCGCTCGCGCCATCGGGGTCCGTCAAGGCCTCGTCTACTTCATCCTCGCCGCGGTCGTCTGGGTTGCGCTATTCGAGTCGGGCGTCGATCCCGTCGTGGTCGGGCTCGCGGTTGGCCTGATCGCCTGGGCCTACCCTGCGGGCCGTGGCGAGCTGGAGCGGGCGACGGACCTCTTCCGCCGCTTCCGCGAACAGCCGACGCCGGAGCTGGCCCGCTCGGTCCGCGGCGGCCTGCAGGAGGCGGTATCGCCAAACGCTCGCCTGCTTCACCTCTACCACCCGTGGACCAGCTACGTGATCGTGCCCCTGTTTGCGCTGGCCAATATCGGCATCGCGATCGATTGGGACTTCCTCGCCCGCGCGTATGCGTCGCCGATCACGCTGGGGATCCTCTGTGGCTACGTGCTCGGCAAGCCGGTCGGCGTGATCGGGATCTCCTGGTTGGTGACGAAGTTGAGCGGGGGACGACTGCGCCCGCCGGTCGGTTGGGCCGCAACGGCCGGCGGCGGTGCGATCGCCGGGATCGGCTTCACCGTCTCGCTATTGATAGCGACGCTGGCCTTCGATGGGGCCGAGCTGGAGGAGGCGAAGCTCGGTGTGCTCAGCGCCGCGCTCTGTGCCGCGGCCCTGGCCTGGCTGGTCTTCCGGGCCACCGCCCTGCTTCCCCGCCAGGCTCGCATCCGGGCGCTGCTCGGCGGCTCGGAAACGCTCACCGACCTTGCGGTGCCGGTCGATCCCGATCGGGATCACATCCGCGGACCGGTCGAGGCGCCGGTCACGGTCCTCGAGTACGGCGACCTCGAGTGTCCATACTGCGGCAAGGCCGAGTCGGTCCTCCGCGAGCTGCTCGCCGACTTCGGCGACGTCCGCTATGTCTGGCGCCACCTGCCTCTCTCCGATGTCCACCCGCGTGCCCAGCTTGCCGCCGAGGCTTCCGAGGCTGCGGCCGCTCAGGGGAAGTTCTGGGAGATGCACGACCTTCTGCTCGAACGCCAGGACGACCTACGGCCCAGCGACCTGTTGACCTATGCCGAGCAGCTCGGCCTCGACCTCGATCGCTTCGAGGACGAGCTCCGCCGCCATGTCCATGCGCCGCGAGTCGAGGAAGACGTCGACTCGGCCGACATCAGCGGCGTCACCGGCACGCCGACCTTCTTCGTCAACGAGAAACGGCACGAAGGCGCCTACGACATCGACTCGCTCTCGGCCGCCGTCAAGGCAGCCGGCGCCCGGTCGGTAATAGCCACCCGAGAAGCGGAGTAGTTGTGTACACGATCATGTACACTCAGTCTTATGGCGAAGACCGTCCCTGTGCGAGAGCTGCGTAGCAACCTCAGCAGCTTGCTCGACGATGTCAGCAATCGGCGCGATCACGTTTTGGTGACTCGCAACGGTGCCCCGGCCGCGGCCCTGGTCCCGATTGACGAGTACGAAGCTTTGGAGGAGACCGCGGAGATCCTCTCCGATCCAGATGCCCTCTCCGCACTTGAGGCGGGGCTTGCCGAGATCGAGCGCGACGAAACGGTCACGCTCGCCGAGCTTCGCAGTGAGTTGGTCGAGCGTCGGCCGACCCCCGGCTGATCGTTGGCGCGGCTCGTACTCGCTCGGCGCGCTCGCCGTGAGCTGCTCGAACTCAACTGGCCGCTGATCGACGCGATCGAGGATGCCCTGGGCCTGCTGGAGCGCGAGCCGCAGGCCGGACATGCGCTGCGAGGCAAACTGCGAGACCTGTACTTGTTGAGAGTTGGCGCCTACCGGGTCCTCTACCAGCTAACCGACGGCGAGCAGACCGTTCGCGTCGCGGCTATCCGCCACCGTGGGATCGCCTATCGCATCGTTCCCCGCTAGAAAGCGGTTCCGCTATCCTGTTCTAAGACTAACTACAGAAATTGGACTTAGATATGGCTTACCTGCTGATTCCGCTTGACGAGGCAATCGTTTTTCCGACCGTCTCCGCCACGCTGCCGATTGAGGTTGGCGAGGAGGACCGCGTTTTCCTACTGCCCCGCCACGGTGGCGAGTTCGGCCGCGTCGGTGTGGTTGCAGAGGTGCTTGAGCACGGCCGTTCGCGCCGCGGCGGACCGGCGGCGACCGTGCTCGGCCTGCACCGCGGGCTCGCCGGCGTAGCCGTCGCCGATGCGGAAGCCGATGACGGCTCGCTGCGCATCGACGTGCAGGAGGTCCATGATGGTCACCCCGAGGACGAGCACACCCAGGAGCTGACCCGCGAGTACCGGGCAGTGGTCGAAGAGATCCTCGAGCTGCGCGGCGACGACGGCCGCATTTCCGACTTCCTGCGCTCGGTCGAGGAGCCGGGCGCGCTCGCCGACACCGCCGGGCTCAGCCCGGAATTCAACTTCGAGCAGAAACTGCGCCTGCTCGACACGCTCGACGTCACTGCCCGCCTGCAGGTCGCGGTCGAGCTGCAGCGTGAGCGCTTGGCCGAGCTGCAGGTGCGCAGCCGCATCCGCGACGACGTCGAGTCGGGCGCTCAAAAGCAGCAGCGCGACTACTTCTTGCGCAAACAGATGGAGTCGATCCGCAAAGAGCTGGGCGAGGACGAGGGCAGCCTGATCGAGGAGTACGAGCGCAAGATCGCCGAGGCCGAGATGCCGGAGGCGGTCGCCGAGCAGGCCGAGAAGGAGCTGCGCCGGCTCGAGCGCCAGGGCGAGCAGTCGCCTGAGTCCTCAATGATCCGCAGCTACCTCGACTGGCTGATCGCGGTGCCTTGGGCGAAGCGCTCCGAGGAGCGGCTCGACCCCACCCACACGCGTGAGGTGCTCGACGCTGACCACGCCGGGCTCGAGGACGTGAAGCGGCGGATCACCGAGTTCATCGCCGTGCGCAAGCTGCGCGAGGAGCGCGGCATCGAGGACGAGGGCCGCGCCAACGGCGCGATCCTGACCCTGGTCGGGCCGCCCGGTACCGGCAAGACCTCGATCGGCGAGTCGATCGCCCGCGCGCTGGGACGCGAGTTCGTCCGCATCAGCCTCGGCGGTATGCACGACGAGGCCGAGATCCGCGGCCACCGCCGCACTTATATAGGCGCCCTGCCGGGCCGGATCGTCCGTGCCCTGCGCGACGCCGGCACGATGAACCCAGTGATCCTGCTCGACGAGGTCGACAAGGTCGGCGCCGATTGGCGCGGCGATCCTTCGGCGGCGCTGCTCGAGGTGCTCGATCCAGCCCAGAACCACTCCTTCCGCGACCACTACCTCGACGTCGAGGTCGATCTCTCCGAGGTCGTCTTCATCGCCACCGCGAACCTCGTCGACACGATCCCGGCGCCGCTGCTCGATCGCATGGAGACGATCGCCTTCGACGGCTACACGACCGAGGAGAAGCTGGCGATCGCCAAGGGCTACCTGCTGCCGCGCCAGTTGAAGCGCAACGGCCTACAGCCCGAGGAGGTCGAGGTCGGCGACGAGATCTTGCGCGCGGTGATCTCCGAGTACACGCGTGAGGCGGGGGTGCGCCAGCTTGAGCGTGAGCTCGGCAAGCTGCTGCGCAGCGCGGCGACCCGGATCGCCGGCGGCGAGGCCAAGGTCCCGATCGTGCTCGACGCCGAGGCGCTCCGCGACGCGCTCGGGCGCCAGCGCTTCTTCCAGGAGTCGGTCGAGCGCACCGCGATCCCCGGCGTCTCGACCGGGCTCGCCGTGACCGGGACCGGCGGCGACGTCCTCTTCATCGAGGCGACCGCGATGGAGGGCGACAAGGGCCTGGTCTTGACCGGGCAGCTCGGCGACGTGATGAAGGAGTCGGCGCGGATCGCGCTCTCCTATGCGCGCTCGCACAGCGAGGAGCTCGGCATCGACTCCGACCGCTTCCAGCGCGAGTTTCACCTGCACGTGCCGGCGGGAGCGATCCCCAAGGACGGCCCCAGTGCCGGCACGGCGATGACGACCGCGCTGGTCTCGCTGCTTTCGGGGCGGCCGGTCAAGCACACGGTCGGGATGACCGGCGAGGTCACCCTGCAGGGCCGCGTGCTGCCGATCGGCGGCCTGAAGCAGAAGGTGCTGGCCGCCCACGCGGCCGGGCTGACCGAGGTGATCCTGCCCGAGCGCAACCGCGGCGACCTCGACGAGGTGCCGGAGGACGTGCGCGAGCAGATGACCTTCCACCCGGTGATGAGCGTCGGCGAGGTGCTCGAGCGGGCGCTCGAGCCGGCCGAGAACGGGGCGAATGTCGCCACGATGTCGTAGCTGCTCGCCGGTCCCGACCGAGCTGCGGGCGGCGGCGAGCCTGCTCGAGCGCCGCTGGACGCTGGCGACGATCTACGCCTGCGCCAGCGGCGCCGCCCGCTTCAACGAGTTCCGTCAGTCGCTGCCGGGTGTCTCGCCGACGACCCTCTCCGACCGGCTAGAGCAGCTCGAGGCGGCGGGCATCGTCGAGCGGCGCCTCGTCCCCGGCCGCCCGCCGCACACTGAGTACGTGTTGACCCAGCGGGGGAAGCGACTCGCCGGCGCTGTCGCGGGACTGCTGGAGGGCGGTGCGGTCGAGGTTTGAGTCGCATAGCGGTTCAAACCTCGACCGCACCCTGTGGCGGATGACGCCTACCATGCGCCGGTGGCGCTGACCATCGACGAGCTGGCGGTTGCCGACGCGCCGGCTGCTTGGTCTGCGCTTGGCTTTGCGATCGACGACAACACATGTGTCGTTGGTGATGTGCGGATCCGCCTGCTGGGCCCGGAGGCCGGCAAGGGCCTGGTCGGCTGGTCGCTGCGCGAGGTGAGGACAACCGACCTCGACGGTCTTCTGACCACGCGATCCGATCGCCCGTCGCCGACCGAGCATCCGGACCATCCCAACGGCGTCACCGCGATCGACCACGTCGTCGTGATCACGCCGGCGCTCGAGCGCACGGTTGCCACGCTCCAAGCCGCCGGCTTGGACCTGCGGCGCATCCGCGAGGAGCCGACGCCGGCCGGGGCGCCGCGGCAGGCGTTCTTCCGCCTCGGCGCGACGATCCTCGAGGTCGTCCAGGAGCCGCCCGAGGCGATCGAGCGCGGCGGCGGGGTCGATCGACCCGCCTTCTTCTGGGGCCTCGCCTTCGTCGCCCCCGATCTCGATGCGACCGTCGCCGGGCTCGGCGATCGGGTCAGCGATATCCGCGCCGCCGTTCAGCCTGGTCGCTGCATCGCCACCCTGCGACGCCCGGCCGGGCTCGCGGTGCCGGTCGCACTCATGACGCCGCCGCCTGCCCGGGACGCAGAGGTCGAAGTCGTACACACCGATCGTTGCGACTGAGCTCACGGACGCCTCTTCTTGAAAGGTCGCTAGTTCCTTCGCTGCTCAGTAGGACGGATCAGGATCTCGTTGAGGGAGACGTGCCAAGGACGGGTCACCGCGTAGGCGATCGCATCGGCGACGTCGTCTGCCTGCAGGATCTCGATCTTGGCGAAGCGCTCCCTCGTCAGCTCCCGGACGTCGTCGCGGACGTGGTCGGTCAGCTCCGTCGCCACCGCGCCGGGCTCGATCACGATCGAGCGGACCTTGCGATTGGCGAACTCCTGGCGGAAGGACTCGCTGAATGCGCCCACACCGTGCTTGGTCAGGTTGTAGACGCCCGAGCCGGCGCCGGCGGTGCGGCCGGCGACGGAGCTGA
Source organism: uncultured Solirubrobacterales bacterium (assembly GCA_963824215.1). Lineage (GTDB taxonomy): Bacteria > Actinomycetota > Thermoleophilia > Solirubrobacterales > 70-9 > VRUE01. Next base: position 345,992 of record CAWGOE010000004.1, read on the forward strand.
TGTTGACGACGTCGGCGCAGCCCCGCGCCGAGTCCTCGGCGGCCGCGAGCAGGTGGGGGAGGGCGGCGTGCGTGGTGTTGATCAGGCCCTTGAGGTTGAGGTCGATCATCCGGTCCCATTCCTCGGTCGGCGCGTTCTCGATCGGACCGAGCAACATCACGCCGGCGTTGTTGACGACGATGTCGAGGCGGCCGAGCTCGTCGACAGTGCGGTCGACGGCGGCGATCGCCTGCGTCTGGTCGGCGAGGTCGGCTTCGATCGCGAGGGCGGTGTGGCCGTGGCCGCCGATCTCGGTGGCCAGTCTCTCCATGCGTTCCAGGCGGCGGGCGATTAGGGCGACTTTGGCCCCCTGCGCCGCCAGCGCGCGGGCGGTTGCCTCGCCGATGCCACTGCTGGCGCCGGTGACCAGCGCCACGGTTCCATCGAGTGAAGTGGTCATCGCGCTCCTTTCGCAGGACCCAGACTACCCGCGCCGAACCTCCCGACCATGAAAATCCGCCTAGCTTTCTCGCTGACCGTCCTCGCCGCCGTGGCACTCGCCGCGCCCGCAATCTCTGCGGCCGCCCCGGCGCCCGCAGTCTTGACCTTGAAGACGGTCAAGGTCGGCGCTCCCGGCAATCCCTCGGTTGGGGTCACTCCCTTCAAGGACGCCATTTACCGGTCATGCGACGAAGCGGCTAAAACGAGACCCCCCTGCCAGCAGGTCGGCGCGGTCAAGTACGGCTACGGCATCGGCCAGCTCGAGGTCACGGTCGCTCAGTGGGTGGCTTTCCTCAACACCGTCGACCCCGCAGGTCGCAACAAACGCCGCCTCTACAGCGCCAACGAGAGCTCCACGGCCTGGCCCAAGTACGGACAGATCAACGTCGCTGCCAGTGTCGGCAAAGGCCGTCACTACTCAGTTGCCTCACCGGAATGGTCCGACAAGCCCTACGGCTTCGCCAACTTCCTGCGCTCGGCGCGCTTCGTCAACTCCCTCTACAACGGCCAGGTTCTCTCCCAGCGTGCGAGCACCGAAGGCAGCTTTCGCTACGTCACCTACCGGGTGCGGCTCTCGCGGCGAACCGAGAGCGGCATGTACGACATGACGAACCGGAAGGCGACGCGCTCGCACAAGACCGGCTTCGTAGTCCCGAGCCAGGACGAGTGGATCAAGGCCGCCTACTTCGATCCGAACGGCGGCGGCAAATACTCCTACTGGAAGTACCCGACCAACCCCGGCGTGTTCGAAACCGAAGACGAAGCGGCGAGCGCGCCGAAGTCGACGACGCTCGATCCGACGACGGGCGACGTCACCAACGCCTCGACCCAGCCGCTGGCCACCTTTCGCGCCCCGGGCGCTCCGGTGCCGAGCTGGTGCCCGGCCGCCTTCAGCGCCGAAGTCTGCGCGAGCGTGAACCCGCTTGGAATCGCTCCGGCGACCTACGCCGAACTCTTCCAGGGCAGCCTCGGCACGGTCGGCCAGGCGTTGACCGTCTCCCCGTGGGGGACGCTCGACCAGGGCGGCAACGCGGTCGAGTGGACCGACACGATCACGCCGCCCCCTTTCGGGACCTCGGGGCCCCGGGTCTGGCGCCGCCTGCACGGCGGCATCGCCAACGCGCCCGTCTACCAGCTCTGGCTCTCGGCGATCGGGCTGCAGCCGCAGGACAACAGCTTCTTCACCGCCACCTACCCGTGGCTCGGCCTGCGGATCGGCGTGCTCGGCAAACCGGGGGCTGGCGAGCGCTAGGCCCCCTCTAGCCAGGCGGCGGTGTCCGCGAGGCAGAATACGCTCGGCCCCGCTGATGCCCCGAGGCTTCTCGAGATTTCGCCGCGCAGCCTGGGCCATCGGAATGGTCATGGCGCTGGCCGCGCCGGCGAGTGCGTTCGCTGCGCCTGCCCAGCAGCAGGCTGCCAAGAAACCGGCGCAGCCCGGAACGCTGACCCAGCTGCCGGGTGAGCGCGGCTGTCTGGTCGATCGCTCGAAGGCGTCGTCCGGGTGCGGGCTCGCCCGCGCGCTCAAAGGTCCGGGGCCCTTCATGGGCTCGCGCGCGATCGCGCTCAGCCCTAACGGGCAGAACGTCTACGTCGCCTCCTCGCGCAGCGACGCGATCGCGATCTTCAAGCGCAACACGAAAACGGGCACCTTGACGCAGCCGAGGGGCGCCGCCGGGTGCGTCGCGGTCAAAGGCGCCAGCGGCTGCGCGACGGCGGTCGGGTTGGATGGCCCGAACTCGGTCGCGGTCAGCCCCGACGGGCTCAGCGTCTACGCCACCTCGCGGGCGAGCAACACGGTCAGTGTCTTCCGCCGCGACCGCTCGACCGGAGCGCTCACCCAGCTGCCGGCCGGCGCCGGTTGCATCTCCGGCCTGCCGGTGCCCAACTGCGCCAACGGCCGGGCGCTGGTCGCGCCCGACGTCGTTATCGTCAGCCCCGACGGGAAGAACGTCTACGTCGGCTCGTTCTTCGGCAACGCGGTGGCGAGCTTTGAACGTAGCCGCTCCACTGGCGCGCTTACCCAGCCCGATGGCAGCGCGGGCTGCATCGCCGAAGCGACGAGCGGTTGCGCTCCCGGCTTCGCGCTGGCGGCGCCAGAGGGGATGGCGATCAGCAGCGACGGCACTCGCGTCTACGTCGCTTCGGCTCTATCTAACGCGCTAGCCGTGCTTGCGCGCGATCCGTCCACCGGCGCCCTTGCCCAGGCCACCGACGGCAGCGGCTGCATCGCCAACGCTCCGCTGACCGGTTGCGCCACCGGGGTGCAGCTCGACGGCGCCAACGCGGTTGCCGTCAGCCCGAGCAGGGGGGACGTCTACGTGACCTCACTGTTCAGCAACAGCGTCACCTCGTTCAGCCGCTCGCGCCAGTCCGGCGGCCTCCGGCAAAAGCCCGGCACGTCCGGCTGCCTGGTCTGGCTGCGCGCGGTCGGCTGTTCCTTCGGCCGCGCGCTCAGCTCACCCGAGGGGCTCGCCGTCTCCCCGGACGGGGGAAACGTCTACGCGGCGGCGTTCGCAACGGGCGCGATCGCTGTTCTCGACCGGGGCAAAAAAGGCGCGCTGGCTCAGAAGGCGGGGCGCGCGGGCTGTCTTGCGTCCCGCTCGGTTCCGGGTTGTACGCGCGGCCGCGCCTTGCGCGGTGTCAGCTCGATCGCGCTCAGCCCCGACGGCCGCTATCTCTACTCGACCTCGTTCGGCAGCAACGCCGTCGACGTCTTCCGGAGGAACAAATGAGTCGATCAGATGGACGCGAGGGCGGCCTGACCCGTAAAGAGCTGCTCGGCTCTGGGGCGACGGCCGCGGCTGCGGCGCTGCTCGCCCAGGGGGCGGGCGTCGAGCGCGCTCTCGGTGCGGCCAAAGGAAAGCGGCGCGACGCCGCCGGGATGAACATCGTCTTCTTCCTCACCGACCAGGAACGGGCGATCCAGCACTTCCCACAGAACTGGCTGCGTCAGAACCTGCCGGGGATGAGGCGCCTGCGACGCCACGGCCTCAGCTTCGAACGCGCCTTCACCAACGCCTGCATGTGCTCGCCGGCGCGCTCGACCCTGATGAGCGGCTACTTCCCTGCCCAGCACGGGGTCAAATACACGCTCGAGGAAGACATGGAACCGCCGAAGAACCCGCAGGTGGAGCTGCCGGTGGACTTCAAGAACCTCGCCACGGTGATGAAGGCGGCCGGCTACAACGTCGTCTACAAGGGCAAGTGGCACTGCTCGAAACCGGCCACGCCGGGAGAAGCGGTCCCGGCCGATCTCGAAAAGTACGGCTTCTCACGCTGGAACCCGCCCGACGCGGGCGCCGACCAGAGCGTCCCCGAGGCCGGCGGCGGCTTCGTCGACAACGACGGCCGCTTCATCGACTCGACCGGAGAAGGAGCGGCCGAAGGGGCGCTCCAGTACCTCAGCTCCAACGCCGCCCAGGAGCAGCCCTTCTTCATGGTGATCTCGGTCGTCAACCCCCACGACGTCCTCTTCTACCCGAGCAAGACCTTCGAAGAAGCCGGCTACGACGACTCCTGGCTGGAGGGGAACATCCGCGAGCCGGCGACCTGGGATGAGGACCTCTCGACCAAGCCCTCGGTTCAGGCCGAATTCCTGCGCATCTTCAACCTCACCGGGGAACCCGAAAACGCGGAACAGAGGCGCAACTACCTGAACTTCTACGGCAACCTGATGCGCTCCTCCGACAGCTACCTGGTCAACGTCCTCGACAAGCTCGAAGAGACCGGCCTCTTCGACAACACGCTGGTCGTCCGCACCGCCGACCACGGTGAGATGGGGCTGGCCCACGGCGGCCTGCGGCAGAAGAACTTCAACTTCTACGAGGAGGCGACGCGGGTGCCGCTCGTCTACTCGAACCCGAAGCTCTTTCCCAAGCCGGCCGAGACCGACGCGCTCGTCTCCCACGTCGACTTCCTGCCGACGCTGGCGAGCCTGGCGGCGGCGCCGCAGAGCGCCCGCGCCAACTGGCAGGGGGTCGACTACTCGAAGCTGGTCTTGGAGCCGAACTCGAACCGCTCGGCCCAGGACTACGTCGTCTTCACCTACGACGCGCTGGAAGCTGGCCAAGTACTACGACGTTAACGGCAAAAAGCCGCCGCAGTGGGAGATGTACGACCTCAAGAACGACCCGCTGGAGAAGCGCAACATCGCCTACAAAGGCCACAAACGCACGCCCGAGCAGGAGCGGGAGCTCAAACGCCTCAAACGCAAGCTGGCGCGGGTCGAAAAGACCCGCCTGCACCCACCTGCCAGCTAGCGCTGGCCGGCAGGCACCCTGGTTCCGCCCAACTCTCGCTCGATCAGCGTGGCGAGCGGATCGGTGGCCGTGTCGGCGGAGGTACTGCTGATCTTGGCTCCAGAGGCCGCCCCACGCACGTTTTCTGCCGCTCGCAGCGCATGCCAGTGGGAATCGAACGACTCCCCCGACGTCGCGACGGCCCGGCCATTGACGCCGAGCAAGCGCCAGCGCCACCTACCTACCAAGTCTTCAAAAGCATCGAATTGCGGCATGTCTCATCTCCTCGGTTCGGATACGAACGTATGTTCGCATCCGAACCGGCGGCAAAAGTCCCGGCGGCGGCAGGCCCACGGCCGAGACCGATGCTCAAGCGGTTCGGGCCGGCTCCGGCTCCGGCTCCCGCTCCGAGGTGGCGAGGCCCGCCCCGATGCCGAGAACCCCCAGCACCACGTGGAGGATGTTGTCCTCGGTGTTGATCGGGATGAAGCCCAGGATCGACTCGCCGCTGCCGATGACGAATCCCCAGATGGCTATCACGAGGTAGATGGCGCCGAACGCGAGGGCGTACGTGCGCGCCGCCCGTGCACCGGCAGCGAAGGCGAGCAAGCCGAGTGCACCGCTGAACACGTGGACGAGGTTGTGCCATGCGTTGACGTCGAGCAGGCCGACGACCTCGTCGACCGAGCCCGGGCTGCCAAACGAGGAGCTGTAGAAGAAGCCCACGATCCCGGCGACGACCAGCACGGCACCGACCAGACCCGCGTAGAGGCTGGCGGGGGTGAGGGATTCGTTCATGTTCGACCTCCTTTTTCAGTACTACTGCTGGAGTACCCAGTGTTGTCCCGCTCAACCGCCGCGGAAGATGAAAACGCGCCCGCGCCGACTACGGGCCCGCTTCGCTTCTGGCAGCCGCCAGCTCGCCGCGAACGGCTTCCGTCTGGTTCGGTATCTCCAGCCGCTGTTCGAGCACCGGAATCGCCTCCTCCGGCCGTCCGCTCAGGCGCAGCGCGTTGCCCAGGTTGAACAGGGCGTAGGCGTAGTTGAGATCGTCGGTGCCGGGAGGGAAGGCGCGGACTGCTTCTTCCAGCACGGGGATCGCTTCTTCGTAGCTGCCCTGCTGGATCAACGCGAAGCCTTCATCGTTGAGGGAGCTGGCGAGGGCGTCGTCTCCGGCGGGCGTCGGCACGGCTTGGCTCGTCTCCGTGGCCTAGTCACGCGCACGACGGTTGACGTTCGTTCTAACTCAGTAATGGTCGGGGCTTCCAACGTGGCTCAGGCCGAAAGCCTGTTGGAAGGCAGCTTCGGTCAGCAGGCGCCTATTGCAGTTCACTACCAACCGAGGAGACCTGAGCCGAAGGTCGGGCGCGAACGAATAGGAGGGATGGTTCGCGCTGGTGATGAAATCCTGCCTTCGGTTTGCACGGCCAGCTTCGGAGCTTTTGACAGAGCGAAAAAACCTGGGTCCGGCACGCCTGTCCTTCGTCTGTTCGCTTTGACGGCGGGCCATTGCGTACTCGTTGGAGAAAAAATCTGGCGACGCAGCAATCCTGAACCGACCAATGACGAGAAACAGGATATTGGGTTCGTCCGGAGATCCGGCTACGAAACGCCGGGAGACCCGGCGATAGACGTGGACGCAGCCGCGATTAAGTTGGACAGCCCGAACTTCGTCCCGAGAAAAATATTCCAAGCTGAAGGTATGCCGCTGATCGACGTTACCTCCGTCTGGAGCCCAACTATGGGAACCAATCTCTGCTTTTCTGGCCGGACGAGCAAGAACATAATTAGATGCGGGCCTATGCTCAGGCCTCCGGAGATCTACCGGGAAGACAGCGACGAAGAGCTGATCATGTGCTTCCAGGAGTACATTTGGGGCGGAGATAGCGGAAGCCCTGTCTGGGTCGAAGGGACCGGCGTCGCCGTTGGGATCGCGGTTCTCGGTTATGGAGGGCCGAACGAACCTGGGCTTACGCCTAAAGAACAGGCTGGAGCGGCAGAAGACCCTGAAGAAGCATGCGCAACCCTGCTAATTCCCTATCCAGGGCGCAACCCAACGGCTAGTGCCTTTGGTAGCTCTGATATGGCGCCTCTACACTTGGTAACGCGGTCCAATGCTCAGCCCTGATAAGGCAAAAGGGACTTCGATGCCAAAAGGAAGGATTCTCGCGCCGGAGTGGGTTCATGCTTATTTCGGCTGCTCTAATCCTCGCATTCACCGTTGGGCGGGCCGGTGGGGCAACCGAGGACGGGGGGGTGCCCACGACTCGGGGGGGTGAGGGTTTCTGTGGTTCGCGTGTGGCCAAGGACTATCTTCGGCCGCTGGCCAGAATGGCTCCGATTCGTCGGGTTCCCAGCTCGGGCAAGGTCCCATTTGCCCCCACGGGGCTGAACCTTGAAGCGAGGGGAGGAAGTCTTGTCATTGGCGGCGGATCGGTCGGATTCGGCTTTAGCGATGAAGCCGTAGGACAGGTCCGGCATCTGAATTGGGATGTCTCAGTGCAGCTTGTCAAGGTCGACGCTCGGGGCGAGGCTATTTCAACCCTCGGCTCCAAGCAACGGCGGATCGGATCAGTGCGAGGGAACGCGATCAAGGACCTTCTGATTGAGGTGGCGGGAAGCCCCGCCTTTTATCGCGTCGAGATCATGTTCCGTCGCCTCGGTAGCCAGCGCGTATTGGGAAAGTTCGGCAACTATGTTCGCGTCGTTCGTCCACATTTCGACGCACGCTTACTGGTATCTGCACCTGTCGCACACAGAGGGGAACTGATCTCGACGCGGCTCGCGAACTTTGGGACTGAAACGATTTCCTCAATTTCGCCCGACTGGAGATTTGCCGTTCAGCGCTTCGATGGGGAGGAATGGGTGACGGCGGCCAGTAATCTGCCGCCAGAAAAGCACAAACCGATAGTCCAAAAGCTCTCGGCGGGACAGATGGAAGGGTGCATCGGCCTTCGGATTCCGTCGTTCGAAGAGCCCGGTCGTTACCGCTTCTCGATGGTTGTGAATCGAAGTAGGCGAGTTGAATCGAAAGATCGCGCGGTTGCGCTGACGGCTGAGTTTGAGATCGACGGGCGTGTTTTGAAGTAGTCGCTGGTCACGGCGTCAGTGACGATTTAAGTACGAGGGCCAAAAGATGCTGCAAGTCGAGTACGACGTACTCAACGAAGGAGGGGAGGCCAGCTTTGGAGCACAGGCGCCTATCACCGTCTTTTTTGACCCGAACGGCCTGGATAAGAAGGATGCTCGGCAGCGCACCACCGGCGTGATGCGGGCAGGCGACGAGATATGGACTGAACTTCATAATCGAGGAGGTGAATACGGAGAATGCACGGCAAGCTTCGGTGCTTTCGAGCGCGGGAAAAAGCCAAGTACCGGTGAGCCCGTGCTCCGGATGTTCGTGCTTGCCGCGGGTCATTGTGCTGAACTGCATTCGATCACCCAGAGGCGGAATGGCGAAAGCGGCGGAAGTCTTTACCAAGACATCGGCGAAGTACGCCGATCGGGATATGAAACGATCAGCGACGAAGCGGTCGATACCGACGTGGCTGCAATTCGCCTCGAAAACCCCGAAATCACTCCGCGGAAGATCTACCAACAGGACGGATTCCCGTTGGTCGATGTCACCTCCGTCTGGACTCCGACCCCAGGGACCAATCTTTGCTTTTCAGGACGCACGAGCAAGGAGAAACGGTGCGGACCTATGATCGGCAGCGGGATCACGAAAGCGGATTACACCGAAGAAGAAAAAGGCCTATTTGGACGAGAAGGGTGCTTCAGGCAGTTCATCTGGGGCGGTGACAGCGGAAGCCCTGTCTGGGTGGAAGGGACGGGAGTGGCTGTTGGCGTTGCTGTCCGGGGAACGGATGACCCGAACGATCCGGAATTCAGGCCGGAACTGGAAAACGAAGTAATAGAACGTTTGATCAAAGAACACGGCAAATACACGGTGCAGCAGTTTGAAGAAGCCATGAAAATCGAAGAAAAACTGTTGATTGAAAACCGCGAAACTTGCTTCGTTCCGCTCAAGCCACCTCCAAATGCACCTGGAGACGGAACGGTATTCGGTGATCCCATGCTTGCGCCACTGCACTTGGTGACGAGGAGCAATGCAAAATGACTGACGGCTTCGGTGATGATATGTATGCAGCGTTGCGAATCCCGATTTTCTTGCTTGTCATTTTCTATGCCGCCCTGTTCGCACCGGCTTCGAGCGCAGGCGCATTGGATGCGGCGATATCAGCTAGTTCGTTTTGTGGCGAGAATGCACGCGCTCGCGACTTTCTGCAGCCTCTGAGGCGTGTGGCACCTATCGACGGTCCGCCGCGAGAGGGCAGGATGCCCTTTGCGCCTGAGGGTTTGCGCCTTGAAGTGGATCGGGCCGGTCTGGTCACGGATGGAGGCTGGGTGGGCTTCGGGCTCCGTGACGAAGCAATCCAGCACCGGCGCCAGCTGGACTGGATCGTCGAATCGGAACTCTCCAGGGTAAGCAGTCGGGGGCGGGTGCTGGCGAGCGTAGATGTAGAGCGCCAGCGGATCGGATCGATTGAAACCAGCAACATCAAGAGCTTTCTACATCGTGTATCAGGCAACCCTGCTTATTACCGTGTCGACATTCGATTCCTTCGGTTGGGTACCGGTCGTCTTCTTGGCGAATACAGCACCTACGCTCGGGTGATGAAGCCGCGGGTCGATCTTCGGGTGGCCGTTGATAACCCTTCTGTGGTGCCTGGGAGCCTTGTTACGGCGAGGCTCATCAACTTGGGTACCGTCGCATTTAGAGCTCCTACCTTCGCATACGGTTTCGTGGTGCAGAGATTTACTGGCGAGACTTGGACACTCGTGCCTGCAAATCCCCAGAGAGAGCGGGGGGGGAAAGTGCGCAGGGTGATACAGCGGCTGGGAGCCGGGATGGAACTTCGCGATTGCCTCCGCTACCTCGTTCCTGTGGATCAGGTTCCAGGGCAGTTCCGCTTCATCTCATTTGGGCTGGGAGGAAAGCCGTTGGTCGCCGCCCAATTCGAGGTCAGGTCGCCCTAGCCTGAGGCCGCGTGGCGAGGTCGCCGTCGCCAATAAGATCCTCGCCGAGCGGCGGCATCTCGCGGTCACCGGGGCTCAGGTTCCTCGCCCGCTCACATTCGAGCGGACTAGGTTCAGTCAAGATGAGGAGGGCGGTCGAGTTTCGCAGTAGCGATGGGGCACATCGTTGAGCCGTAGGGTGGTAGTTCGAAAATTTGAAATAGCCGATTGAGCCAACGAATCTGTGACTCGAAAGCTTTTGCCGATAGTTACCGAATGGAACTTCGCGGCTGCCTCAATAGGTAGCTGATTCAGCATGCGTAGGACGCCCCCTTTTTGCTGACCGGCACGTTGGCAGCATTTGCAGTTCTTCTCGTGGGGGCGCAGGGAAAGGTGTGGGGGCAAGTGTATGACCTTGAGGGAGGTGGACGCTATTGCACCTCAGCGAAGGAGGAGCGTGTGCGACCTGGACCGAGAGGCCCTCGTGATGGAACGATCAGTGTGCCTGTTCTAGGCTCAGGCTTTGCACCTGCGGTTGAGCACGATGCGCCAGTCATACCGACCGGGAGATGTCGTCTACGGGCGGATGGAAAACATCGGGACCGAGACCGTCGGAGACTTGCCCGGCTATCGGGTTGAACGATTGACGGCCACCGGTTGGGTGAGAGTGGGGCCCTCTGGTCTCGGTCGGCCACCCGCGCCACCGCCGATCTTGACGGCGGGAAAAGCCCGAGGCATAGCGTTTCGTATCCCGAACAGCGCTCGGCGTGGCAAATACAGATTGGCGAAGTGGGCCGAACGCCACGACGGGGATGACGAGTATTCGCCTACCACGGTGTGGGCCGACTTCGATGTTGCTTCGGCATATCAACGGGCGACTTGCTACTGCTCTTCGGAATCGAAGGCAGGCAATCGGCGGAGGCCCGAATCGCTGCGAAGGCCCGGGGGATTGAAGCCGCTGCTAGTCGAGCAAGGCGTGCAAGTCCGCTTAGGAACGAAATCCAAGCGTGTCCAGCGTGGGCAAATCGCCGTAGCCCGAGTGGAAAATCTGGGTACGGTCGCCGTTTCCTACAAGCCGTCGTTTGCGATCGAGCGCCTTACCGACATAGGCTGGGCCTCGTTTGCGACCTTGCGTACGAAATGGCATCGTGGATCGCCAGTGCGGATCGCGCCGGGGTGGGTTGGTTTTTGCCAGCCCTTCGAGGTGCCCCTAGACGCGGAACTCGGTCGCTACCGCTTTGCCAAGCATGTCCAGTACTTCGACAGCGCTGAAGGGCATGGTCAAGAGATTGTCTTGACCTCCGAGTTCGAAGTGGTTCCGTAGGCGCCCTCAGTACCCGGTGCCGGTCTTGACCTGTTTGCGCTCGGATGGGTGGGCGCCGCCCTTTTTCTCCAGGGTGGCGCAGGCCTGGGCGATGTCGTCGGCGAGGCGGTCGACCTGCTCGCGGCTGAGGGTCTGCTTGACCAGGGCGCGCAGGATCTTCACGTCTTCGGCGTTGGGTGGCAGCGTGTAGGCGGGGACCATCCAGCCGCGCTCGGCGGAGAGCTGCCAGGAGACGTCGAACTCGTCGTAGTTCTTCTCGCCGGCGAGCTTGAAGGCGACCAGTGGCAGCTGCTCCTCGCCGTCGCCGATTAGCTCGAAGTCACCGGTGGCCTTGAGCTTGTCGGCCAGGGCGCAAGCGTTCTCCTGCATCGCCTTCATGATGTAGGCGTAGCCCTCGTGCCCGTAGCGGACGAAGTTGTAGTACTGGGCGAGGACCATTGAGGCGCCGGTGGAGAAGTTGAGGGTGAAGGTCGCGTCGGTTTTGCCCAGGTAGTTCTCGTAGAAGACGAGGTCCTCGGCCAGGTCGCTCTCTTCGCGGAAGACGAGCCAGCCGATCCCCGGGTAGACGAGGCCGAACTTGTGGCCGGAGACGTTGATCGAGCGCACCTGCTCGAGCCGGAAGTCCCACTCGGAGTCGGGGTAGAGGAAGGGCCAGACGAAGCCGCCGCTGGCGGCGTCGACGTGCAGCGGGACGTCGATGCCCTTCTCGTTCTTGAGGCCTACCAGCAGCTTGTTGATGCCGACGATGTCGTCGGCGTGGCCGGTGAAGGTGGTGCCGAGTACGGCGGCGACGCCGATCGTGTTCTCGTCGATCAGCGGCTCGACGTCCTCGGGGCCGATCACGTACTTGCCTTCCCGCAGCGGCACGATCTTCGGCTCGACGTCGAAGTAGCGGCAGAACTTTTCCCAGACCACGTGCACGTCGCCGCCGAAGATCAGGTTCGGCTTGTCGACCGGCTTCGATTCGGCTTCGCGGCGCTCTTTCCACTTCCACTTGAGCGAGAGGGCGCCGAGCATGATCGCCTCCGAGGAGCCCTGGGTGCGGGCGCCCGTCGTCTCGCCGGGGGCGTTGTAGAGGTCGGCGAGCATGCGGATGCAGCGCTGCTCGACCTCGGCCGAGATCGGGTACTCGGCGTGGTCGATGAAGTTGCGGTAGAGGTTCTCGCCGATCAGCCGTTGCGCCTCGGGCTCCATCCAGGTCGTGACGAAGGTCGCCAGGTTGCGCTGCGGGTCCCCCTCCAGGGCGAGTTCCTCGTCGACGAGGCGCATCGCGTCGAGGGCGGACATGCCGCTGGGTGGGAAGTCGGCGTCGGGGGCGTCCTGGGTGAGGAAGCGATTGCCGTAGAGCATCGCCGCCTGCTCGGCGCTGGTCGGTTTGTCCATGCGCGCGAGCCTAGCTGAGGACCGTGACCGATCCCACCTGCTCGCGATCGATCTCGAGCAGGTAGGGCGCAACCAGGCCCTCGTATGCAGCCTTGCGCTCGGCGGGGAGGTCCTTCCAGCCGGTCACCGAGCCACGGCAGATGTCGGCGCCGCAGAGGCAACCACCCGGGAAGTGCTCGATCGAGTAGTTGCGCATCGCGTAGTCGAAGGTGATCTCCTCGCCATCGGAGATCGACCTGCGAGCAATGAAGTCGCAGGCACCCGTCTCGTTCAGCTCGACGCCGCAGTTTGGGCTGCACGAGTGGTTGACCTTGGGCCCGAGGCCGCCGTGCCGTGCCCACTTGGTGCGGCTCACCTGGGTCGCGTGCGAGTCGTTGCGGGCGACCTCGCCTTCGAGCACCCCGATCATCACCGTCTCACCCACCTCGAAGCCACGAGTAGCGCGAACGCCACCGCCCTTGCCGCCTACAGGAGTACACAGCTCATATCCAACCGGATCCAAGGGACCGCCTCTCAATTGTGTGAGCGCAGCGAAAACCGCGCTCGTTGACTGTAGGCCATCGCTGTCGAGCGACTTCCCGGGAGAGGCGCTTGACCGCTCAGCCGATCTTGCGAGAGGATGGATCGATGGCGACCGTCCTCTGTGTGCTCTACGACGACCCGGTCGACGGCTACCCGCCGTCTTACGCGCGCGACGGGGTGCCGAGGATCGAGGGCTATCCCGACGGGCAGAGCGCGCCGACGCCGGAGGCGCTCGGCTTCACCCCCGGTGAGCTGGTCGGCAGCGTCTCGGGTGAGCTGGGGCTGCGCGAGTTCCTCGAGGGGCGCGGCCACCGGCTTATCGTCACCTCCGACAAGGACGGGCCGGACTCGGTCTTCGAGCGCGAGTTGCCGCAGGCCGAGGTGGTCATCTCCCAGCCCTTCTGGCCGGCCTACCTGACCGCCGAGCGGATCGCCAAGGCCCCGCAGCTGAAGCTGGCGCTGACGGCCGGCATCGGCTCCGACCACGTCGACTTGCAGGCGGCGATCGAGCGCGGGCTGACGGTCGCCGAGGTGACCTACTCGAACAGCATCAGCGTCGCCGAGCACGTGGTGATGATGATCCTGGCGCTGGTGCGCAACTACATCCCCTCCTACCAGGTGGTCGTGGACGGGGGCTGGAACATCGCCGACTGTGTATCGCGTTCCTACGACCTCGAGGGCATGCAGGTGGGCACGGTCGCCGCCGGGCGCATCGGCTCGGCCGTGCTGCGGCGGCTGAAGCCGTTCGAGGTCGGTCTCCATTACACCGACCGCCACCGCCTGCCGCCCGAGGTCGAGCAGGAGCTCGGCGCCACCTTCCATCCCGACGTCGAGTCGATGGTCGAGGTCTGCGACGTGGTGACGATCAACGCGCCGCTGCACCCCGAGACCGAGAACATGTTCGACACGGATCTGCTCGCCAAGATGAAGCGGGGCGCGTATCTGATCAACACCGCCCGTGGCAAGATCTGCGACCGCGACGCGGTCGCGCGGGCGTGTGAGAGCGGCCAGCTTGCAGGCTACGCGGGCGATGTTTGGTTTCCGCAGCCGCCGCCCAAGGATCACCCCTGGCGCTCGATGCCCCACCACGGGATGACGCCGCACACTTCCGGCACCAGCCTCTCCGCCCAGGCCCGCTACGCGGCCGGCACGCGCGAGATCCTCGAGTGCTGGTTCGACGGGCGCCCGATCCGCGAGGAGTACCTGATCGTCGACGCCGGCGCCCTCGCCGGCGCCGGCGCGCACTCCTACAGCGAGGGCGACGCGACGGGCGGCTCCGAGGAGGCCGCCCGCTTCAAAAACGGTTGACCCGGGCGGCGCTCGCCGAGGGGCGAAGCAGATGAAGATGCGCGCAGCGGTGCTGGAGGAGTTCGGCCAGCCGCTCACGGTGCAGGAAGTCGAGCTCGCCGAGCCCAAGGCCGGCGAGGTGCTCGTCCGCCTCGTCGCCTGCGGCGTCTGCCACACCGACCTCTACACCGCCTCGGGCGCTGACCCTTCCGGCTACGCGCCGACCGTGCTCGGCCACGAGGGGGCGGGCGTCGTCGAGCAAGTCGGCGCCGACGTCGCCTCGCTCGCGCCAGGGGATCACGTCGTCACCCTCTTCTCGCCCCAGTGCGGCGAGTGCATCCATTGCCTCGATCCGCGGACCAACCTCTGCCTGGCGATCCGCGAGCAGCAGAACAAGGGCTTCCTGCCCGACGGCACCACCCGCCTCGCCCGCGGAGGCGAGGGGATCCGCCATTTCATGGGCTGCTCGACCTTCGCCGAGTACACGGTGATGCCCGAGATCTCCCTGGCCAAGATCAACCCCGAGGCGCCCTTCGAGCACGCCTGCCTCTTCGCCTGCGGCCTCTCGACCGGGCTCGGCGCGGCGATCAACACGGCGGCGGTCGCCCCCGGCAGCACCTGCGTGGTCTTCGGCGCCGGCATGGTCGGCCTGGGCGCCGTCGCCGGCTGCCGCTTGCAGGGCGCCGAGCGGATCGTCTGCGTCGACCTCTCGCCGCAGCGGCTCGAGCTGGCCCGCGGCCAGGGCGCGACGGACACGATCGAAGGCGGTCCGGACGCGGTCGAGGAGATCCTCGAGATGACCGATGGCTTCGGCGCCGACTACACCTTCGAGGCGACCGGCAACGTCGCCGTGATGCGCCAGGCGGTCGAAGCGGCGCGCATGGGCTGGGGCCTGTGCACCGTCGCCGGTGTGGCCGGCAAGGGGGAGACCCTCGACATCGTCCCTCGCTTCTTGATCACCGGCCGCCGCGTCGCCGGCTCCTCCTTCGGCGGGGTCAAGGGGCGCGACCAGGTTCCGCTGCTGATCGACCGCTGTCTGGCCGGCGAGATCGACGTCGAGCCCTTCATCTCCCACCGCCTCAGCCTCGACGAAGTCAACCGCGGCTTCGAGCTGATGGAGGCCCAGGACGGGATCCGCAGCGTCATCGACTTTGACTAGTCGCGGGGCCATGGCCGCCCTGGTCGGCGTGGCGCTGCTCGGCGGAGTTTGCGGCTGTGGCGGCGACGACAGCGCGACGACCTCTGCAGTCCCGCCGCGGGAGAGCAACCGCTCGATGCCCGAGGGTGGTGATGCGTCCGCGCCCGAGGCATCCGCCACCGAGACCGTCGTCCCTTCGCGCTGCCCCGCCGGCCTGCCCGGCTGTCGCACCACCGAAGGCCGGATCGTCTACGTCGAGCGGGTCGATCCCGATGGGGACGGAGATGCCCATTTCGTGATCGCCGATCCGCAGGGGATCACCCTGCGGGGCTTGACCGCGATCGACGTTCGCAAGGGCTTGCGTCCCCAGCCGCTGCCCGGTATCGGCGAGCTGATCAGTGCCGCTGGACCTGTCCAAACCGGCTCCTACGGACAGAGCCAGATCCATGCGATCGAGCTGCACGTGGCCGGGCGATAGCCGCCGAACGTACGATTGACATGGAGGCCGCCCCTTCGTAGAGTCGGCGCGCAGGTCGAGCAATTCGGCCGTCGTAGCGTCCAGTGCAAACCGTCGATCTGCGGGGGGTCGGTATGGCGATCAGCGGGTCGGAGAGTCGGCGCGTCGACTCTGTGGCGGAGATCAGGGCAGCCCTCTCGGGCTCCCTTCGCGCGCGGCTACCGGAAGCTCGAGAAGGAGATCTTCGCCCGAGTCCGGGCGGTCTCGCCGGCGGACGTTCGAGCTCGATCCCGCCTACGTCGAGGGGCTCAGGGTGTCCGTGAACGACGCGATCGCCTACGTCATTGACGGGATCGAGGAGGGACGGGAGCCCGAACCGATCCCGCGCGCGGTGCGCGTGCAGGCCCGGCGAGCGGCCCACGTAGGGCTCCCCCTGGACACCATCCTGCGGCGCTACGCGACCGGCGACCGCCTGATCACCGAGTTCGTCATGGACGAAGCAGACTCGTTGCCGTGGCCGGCGCTGCAGCAGATACTGCGCGCCCACGGCGCTCACGTCGACCATCTGATGGCGATGACGGCGACGGAGTACACGCAGGAGGCGGAGCGGGTCCGGCAGAGCCCAACGCAGCGCCTCGGTGAGGGGGTGCGCAAGCTGCTTGCGGGAGAAGCGGCGCCGACGCACGAGCTCAACTACGACTTCTCCGCCTGGCACGTCGGCCTGCTCGCGACGGGGCGCGGCGCCGAGCACGCGGTGTCGAGCCTCGGTCGGGTTCTGCGGCTCGACACCCTCGTCGTTCCCGCCGGCGATGAGGGTGAGAGCGAGACAGTTTGGGCTTGGCTCGGCGGCCGCCAGCCGCCGAGCCTGGAGGAGATCATCGACGCCTGGCCGAACGGAGGGCTGGGCATCGCCTTCGGGGAGCCGCGACGGGGCCTCGATGGATGGCGGCAAACGCACCGCGAGGCCCAGGTCGCCTACCAGGTCCTTTCGCGCGGATCACTCGACTTGGTCAGGAGCCGCGACGTACTCGTGGTGGCGGCGGTCCTGCAGGACGAGACGATCGCCACCGCTCTCACCGAAACCTACCTGGAGCCACTCGATGGTCGCGGCGACACCGGCGCGGTCCTACGCAAGACACTTCGTGCCTATTTCAGCGCTGGGCAGAACGCGGCGACCGCGGCGGCGGCCCTCGACGTGAACCGGCACACCGTCGAACGGCGGATCCGCAGCGTGGAGGAGAAGGTGGGGCAGCTGCTCGACGATTGCCGGGCACAGCTCGAGGTCGCTCTCGCGATCGAGGAGATAAACAGTCGTACCCGTAGAGAACCACCTGCCCCGCGGAAATGAACGCTTTACGCATGCAAGTGTGCCAATTTGGCGCAAAGGGTTACCTAAGGGGCTGCCACATTGGCATAAATATTCTCAATCCCTAATGCTAATTTCTGCCGCTCAGTCCAAAGCCAGGGCGGGAGTCGCGGGGGCGCGACAACGGCGGGGGGGCATCAGATTGGGATCGAGTTCGGTAGTAGGGATCGGCCAAGGGGATGGGCACAGCACTTCCGCGAACCGGCGTGCCAATGCGGTACGGGTTGGCCATCGCAGACTCCGTCCGCAGCCCTCGCTGGGGGGGATGACGCTCAAAGTCGCCTGGATTCCAGGGGGCAAGCTCGACCAGCCGGAGTGGGCAGCTGTTGGCAGGAGGTTCGGAACGGTCGCGCGCTGCAGTCAGTGGTGGATCGGAGACTGGATCCGCTACGGGATCGCCGAGTGGGGCGAGAAATACTCAGAGGCCGCGCGGATTACCGGCTATGACCCGGGAACCCTGCGGAACATGGCTTGGGTCGCGAGCCAGTTCGATTTGTCACTACGCAATGACAACCTGAGCTGGAGTCACCACGCGCTGCTTGCTCCTCTTTCGCTCGACGACAAGAAGAGCTGGCTCGCTCGCGCCTCTGAGGACCGGCTCTCGGTCTCGGATCTTCGCGCCGAGCTGAGGGGGACGTTGCGTCGCTCCAAAGACGCAGACGCGGACTCGGCGCAGGTGGGCGAGGCGCAAGGAGCGGAGGACGGCGTCCAGTGGAAGAACGTCACCTGCCCGCACTGCGGAAACGCGGTCCCGATAGCGGCTGAGGGCTAGCCCGACGATGAGTGACTCGACGATCGTCCGCATCGCGCCCGGTACACCGAAGGAGATCGGGCGGAAGAACAGCATCCTGGCCATGATCGCCAGCCGTTCCGCCGGAGCCGATAGCCGCCTCAACGCGTTCATGACGCTGGCTCGGCATCGGCAGCTCTTCCCGGTGTGGCTTCGTTTTTCCAGACAGCTGCTTCGGCGTGGCGCCCTGCCTCTTGTCGACACCGAGCTTCTGATCCTCCGCGTGGCGCACAACTGCGGGTCCGAGTACGAGTGGCGCCAGCACGTGGCGATGGCAGAGCGCGCGGGCTTGTCCAAGGAGCTGATCGAGCGGGTGGCGGACGACGCGCCAGCGGACGGCTTCGACCCGCGTCAGGTCACTCTTCTGCAGGCCGCCGATGAGCTTCACCACGAGCGCTGCATCGCCGGTCCGACCTGGTCGCGGTTGAGCGAGTTCCTCTCCGATGTCCAGCTGATCGAGCTCTGCATGGTCGTGGGCCACTACGAGATGCTCGCGATGACGCTGAAGAGTCTCGGCGTCGCGCCAGATCCGGTGTGAGCAGGAGCTAGATGACGACCGCCGACGCCCCCGAGCTGCGTTCGCGCGACTGCGATTCTCAGCCCCGCCGGGAGGCTCGAAGGACTGTGCGATGCTGGCTCGCTGGAAGTGATCCGGGCGCAGGTCAGGTCGCGGGCGATGGGATCGCGCTCGCGCGCCGGGGATGGCGTCGTCGGCGCGGTTGGCCGGATCAACGGTCGCCCGGTGGCCTGCTACGCGCAGGACGCCGCCTACCTCGGGGGATCGTTGGGGGTTACTCAGGCGGACACGATCCAGCGCGTGTTGGAGACCGCGTCGCGATGGAGTCTGCCGGTGGTCAGCTTTGTCGAGTCCGGGGGCGCTCGAATGCATGAGGGAGCGGCGGCTCTGTACGCATACGGGCAGGTGTTTCGGCACAACGTCCTGCTTGCGGAGCGAGTCCCGCAGATCTCTGTGATCAGCGGTGTAGCTGCGGGGGGCGGGTGCTACTCGCCCGCGCTCACCGATTTCGTCGTCATGGCGAAGAAGGGGTCGATGTTCCTTACTGGTCCGACAGTCGTGCGGGAGGTGATGGGCGAGGAGACCGGGACCCAGGACCTTGGTGGGTACAGGGTGCACGAGCGAAATGGTGTCTGCCATCTCGTCGCTGGCAGCGAAGACTCGGCGATTGAGCACGCTCGAATGTTGCTCGGCTTCCTTCCCCAGCACGTGAACGGAGAGCTCCCGCTGATGCCGGCGATCGAGCCGGAGCGCCCTGATCCGGGCGCCAGCGTGCCCACCCGCACCCGCAGCGTCTATGACGTACGGGCAGTGATTGAGGGGATCCTCGATGCGGACTCGATGCTGGAGATAGCCCCCCGCTGGGCGCGCAGTATCGTCACCGCCTTCGCCCGTTTGAACGGTCGCCCGGTCGGGGTGATTGCCAACCAGCCCCGCTATCTCGGCGGCGTGCTCGACGTCGAGTCCTCGCAGAAGGGGGCGAGGTTCGTGAACCTCTGCAACAAGTTCGGACTCCCACTCGTCGTCCTCGTCGATACACCGGGCTTCATGCCCGGCATCAAGCAGGAGCAGGCGGGTGTGATCCGGTTCGGGGCGACCCTGGTCGAGGCGTTCGCGGGCGCCACCGTCCCGCGGGTGAGCGTCGTCCTTCGCAAGGCCTACGGCGGGGCCTTCATCGCGATGAACTCGAAGGGTCTGGGCGCGGATCTGGTGTTCGCCTGGCCGAACGCGGAGATAGGGATTATGGGCGCCGACTCGGCGATCAGGATCATCCATCGCAAGGTCCTCGACGCGGCACCCGACCCACACGCCGAGCAGCACGCGCTCGCTGCCGCGTACGCCGACGAGCATCTCGGCGCCGCCGCAGCGGCGGAATCCGGCGTCATCGACGAAGTGATCGAGCCACAGGAGACGAGGCAGCGTTTGATCGGGGCCATCGAGGCCGCTTCCGAGTCGCGTCTCTAAGACCCCCAAGTGGCGGGCGGTGCGCTATACGCGGTGAGTGACCTACATGTCGATCATCGCCAGAACCGCGCAGTGGTTGAAAGCATCGAACCCGACAGCTGCGACGATTGGCTGATCGTCTGTGGCGACGTGGCCGACTCACCGTCCGCCGTGGAGTGGGCGCTACGCCTCTTCCGCGACCGTTTCAGCCAGGTCATCTGGGTGCCGGGCAACCACGAGCTGCTCACGCATCGCGGCGATGTGCTCAAGGGCGAGGACCGTTACCGTCACCTGGTCGCCCTCTGCCGGGAGCTGGGTGTTTTGACGCCGGAGGACCCGTATCCGGTCTGGGACGGAGCCGAGGGGCCACTGACGGTTACTCCGATGTTCCTGCTCTACGACTACAGCTTTGGACTGAGCGGGGGCATGACGGCGGAGGAGGCGCTGAAGTCCGCTTACGATGCCGGCGTCGTTTGCGTCGACGAGTTCCTGCTCGATCCGGCTCCCTATCCTAGTCGCCAGGCTTGGTGCAAGGACAGGGTCGATGAGACCGAACGGCGGTTGAGCACGATCCGCGGGCGAACGATCCTCGTCAATCACTTTCCGCTCCTCTCCGCTCCCACCGAGGTCCTCCGCCACCCCGAGTTCGCGCAGTGGTGCGGAACGACGCTGACCGCGGACTGGCATCTGCGCTTCCGGGCTGCCGCCGTCGTCTACGGCCATCTCCACATCCCGCGCACGACTTGGCATGACGGCGTCCGCTTCGAGGAGGTGTCGCTCGGCTATCCACGCGAGCGGGCCTCTCATGGATCGGCTTCCTTCCAGCTGCGGCGAATCGTGCCGGGGCCCTCGCATGTTTGAGCGGATCCTGCCGGACTCGGTGGCGGTCTCGGCGACGCGTGAGGACGAGGCCGGCGACGATCTCTTTCCCGAGGAGGCCGAGCAGATCGCGAACGCCGTGCCGGCGCGGCGTCGTGAGTTCGCGACTGGTCGAGCCTGCGCGCGCTCGGCGCTCGCCAAGCTCGGCATCCCGCCCGTGGCGATCCCGACCGGGCCGCGCGGCGCCCCGCAGTGGCCCGCCGGAATCGTCGGCAGCATCACCCACTGTCAGGGCTGCAGGGCCGGCGCGGTGGCCCGTACCGCCGACCTGTGCACCGTTGGGATCGACGCCGAGCCGAACGAGCCCCTTCCCGAAGGCCTTCTCCCCGACATCGCCCTGCCGCCGGAGCGTGAAGCGATTGCTGGGCTGATGGCGAACAATCCCGCGGTGAGCTGGGACAGGTTGCTGTTCTGCATCAAGGAGTCGGTCTATAAGGCTTGGTTCCCACTGACCGAGCGCTGGCTCGGCTTCGAAGACGCGATGGTCTCCGTCGACGCCCCTCGTGGGCGCTTCGCGGCGCGGCTGCTGGTGCCTGGACCGAGCTCGGAAGGGCGGGAGCTCACCGTGTTCGCCGGCAGCTGGCTAGCCGAGGACGGGCTTCTGCTGGCGGCGATCGCGATGCCGGCGGGAGACGACAAGGTGGCGGCCTCCGGCTCTTGTTGAAGCGACGTAGTGCGGAATTTGACCGAGCTTCGGCGCCGCCATACGGTCCGCTGCTCATATCGCAAGCCAGCCGCTGCCAGGGAGGCGCGAGTCGTGAGCAAGGCTTCGAACCGCCCGGTCACTACGTGTGATCCCAGGGCAGTCGCAACATCTCCAATGAGGAAGGTTGGGACGCGGTGACCGCGACTGAGGTCGAGTCGATCGCGGTCGTCGGCATCTCGTGCCGTCTGCCGGGAGCGCCGGGTCCGTCCGCGCTCTGGCGCCTCCTCGCAGATGGCGAAGACGCGATCGTGGAGATGCCGTCCGAGCGCCATGAGATGGCCGGCCTCGCCCCGGATGCGGCCGCCGATCAGCCTCCCGGCTCCCGGCTCGGCGGGTTCCTCGAGGACGTGGACCGTTTCGATGCCGCCTTCTTCGGCATCGGCCCCCGTGAGGCCGCCGCGATGGACCCCCGGCAGCGGCTCGTGCTCGAACTCGGCTGGGAGGCGTTGGAGGACGCGGGCGTCAGGCCGAGCGACGTCGGGGGTGCGCCGGTTGGCGTCTTCCTTGGCGCAATTGCAGACGATTATTCGCAGATCGCGGATCGTTGGGGTGCGGAGGCGGTCGACAGGCACACCCTCACCGGCCTGCACCGAAGCCTGATCGCGAACCGGCTGTCCTACGCCCTCGGCTTCACCGGTCCCAGCCTCACCGTGGACACCGCGCAGGCCTCCTCGCTGGTTGCGGTTCACCTGGCGTGCGAAAGCCTGCTCCGGGGCGATTCGGCCCTGGCGATGGCGGGCGGAATCCACCTGAACCTCGATCCCCGCAAGGCCGTGGAAGCGGAGAGGTTCGGGGGCCTCTCTCCCGACGGGCGCTGCCACACCTTCGATGCGCGTGCCAACGGCTACGTTCGAGGCGAGGGAGCCGGCGTCGTCCTGCTCAAGCCGCTGACAGCGGCACGGGCCGATGGAGACAACGTCTACTGCGTGATCCGCGGCAGCGCGATGAACCACGACGGCGCCAGTCCCGGGCTGACCGTCCCCGCGGTGAAGGCGCAGGAAGCCGTCCTGCGGGAGGCGATGGGGCGGGCGGGAGTTCATGGGTCCGATCTCCAGTACGTCGAGCTTCACGGCAGCGGGACGCCGGTCGGCGACCCGATCGAGGCGGAGGCGCTCGGGGCGGTGCTCGGCGGCGGGCGTTCGGACCGCGATCGCCTGCGGGTGGGGTCGGTCAAGACGAACGTCGGGCATCTCGAGGGCGCCGGCGGGATCGCTGGCCTGATCAAGGTCGCCCTCGCGATCAGGCAACAGCAGCTTCCCCCCAGCCTGAACTTCGAGAGCGAGAACCCGCAGATCCCCCTCGCGCAACTGCGCCTGCGGGTTCAGCAGTCCTTGGAGGACTGGCCGCGGGATGATCACCCGCTCGTCGCAGGGGTCAGCTCGTTCGGGGTGGGGGGAACGAACTGTCATGTCGTCCTGGCGGAGGACCGCCGTGAGGACGACGGCGCGAACGGGAGCGACCTTCCACCAGCGCAACCCCCGGCTCCCCCTCTGCTCGTGCCGCTCTCGGCGAAGACCCCGGATGCGCTGCGAGAGGCGGCCGGTCGCCTCGCCGCCCAGATCGAGCAGAACCCGGACCTGGGGCTCACGGATATCGCGTACTCCCTCGCCGTCACCCGCGACTCCTTCGCCGAGCGCGCGGTCGCGACCGGCGGCGATCGCAAGGAGCTGAGCGCGGCGCTCTCCTCGCTGGCGGCGGGAGGGCAGAGCCCATCCGTGGCCACCGGCACGGCGCGATCGGACCGCGATCCCGTCTTCCTCTTTCCTGGGCAGGGCTCGCAGTGGCGGGGGATGGCGCTGGAGCTCGCCGATCGGGCTCCCGCCTTCGAGCGCAGCCTGCTTGCCTGCGAAGAGGCTCTCGCCCCGCACGTCGACTTCTCCCTGCGCGACGTCCTGGCCGGCGCCGACGGTGCTCCATCACTGGAGCGGATCGAGGTGGTACAGCCGGCTCTCTTCGCGGTGACGGTCTCCCTCGCGCGGCTGTGGCTCGCCAGCGGGGTGCGGCCGGCGGCGGTTGCCGGCCATTCTCAGGGAGAGGTGGCCGCAGCCCACATAGCAGGGGGCCTCTCGCTCGAGGATGCGACGCGCCTCGCTGCCGTGCGGGGCCAGATCATCTCCTCCCTGGCCGGCAAGGGCGGAATGGTCTCGCTTGCTCTTCCCCCGGAGGCGCTGGCGGCCTACCTAGAGCCCTACGGGGACCGGATCGAGGTCGCGGCGCAGAACGGCCCCCGGGCCGCGGTTGTCTCAGGCGACCGCGAGGCGCTCGACGACCTGCTCGCGCGTTGCGCGACCGAGGACGTGCGGGCGCGCGAGGTTCCCGCGGCGATCCCGTCCCACTCCGCCTACGTGGAGGGCCTGCGCCAGCAGGTTCTCGACGCCTTCGCGGACCTCTCCCCGCGGACGGCTGAGGTTCCCTTCCACTCGACGGTAACCGGTGAGGTGCTCGACACCGCCGAGCTCGGCGCCGAGTACTGGTACCGCAATTTGCGCGAGACGGTTCGCTTCGAGACGGTGACCCGCAACCTGCTCGCGGAAGGGCACCGAGTCCTGGTCGAGATCAGCCCCCACCCGGTTCTCCCCTTCGCCGTGGGGGAAACGATCGACGACGCCCTTCCCGAGCCCGACGAGGCCGTGCTGCTGCCGACGCTGCGCCGCGAAGAGGGCGGCCCCGAGCGCTTTGCCCTTTCCCTGGCCGCCGCGAGCGCAGCTGGCGCGAAGCTCGACTGGGAGGCCCTCTTCGAGGGGACCGGCGCCCGCAGGGCCCCGCTGCCCACCTACCCCTTCCAACGTAAGCGCTTCTGGCTCGATCGCTCGGCGGGCGGCGCAGCTCGCTCGGCGCCGCGCCCGGCGGAGGCGGGCGGCGACGCCGACCCGCGGCCGGACGAGAGCCATCCCGACGTCGGCGGAGAAGCTCATCCCCCGACCTGCTCGGCGGGGGCTTCGAGGCTGTCCTGGATTTGATCCGGGCCGAGGCCGCCGATGTGCTGGGTTACGAGTCTGGTGCGGAGATCGAGTCGGAGCGCGCCTTCAAGGAGATGGGCTTCGACTCCCTGGCAGCGGTTGAGCTGCGCAACCGTCTGCGGGAAGCGACTGGACTGCGGCTCGGCGCCACGGTCGCCTTCGACTACCCGACCCCGTCCGCGCTTGCCGCCTACCTGCATGAGGAGGCGAGCGGGACGGGCGCAGCGATGGTCGCCGTCCGTGCTCAGGCGAGCGGTGAGCCGATCGCGATCGTCGGCATGGCCTGTCACTACCCCGGGAAGATCGATGACCCCGAGGGGTTCTGGCGGCTGGTGATGGAGGGCCGCGACGCGATCTCGGAGTTTCCCGATGACCGCGGCTGGGACCTCGAGCGCCTCTACAACCCGGATCCCGAGGCCGTCGGCACGAGCTATGCCAGGGAGGGGGGCTTCCTGAGGGATGCGGCCGAGTTCGACGCGGAGTTCTTCGGCATCAGCCCCAAGGAGGCGCTGGCGATGGATCCGCAGCAGAGGCTGTTGCTGGAGTCCTGCTGGGAGGCGCTCGAGGACGCGGGGGTCGACCCAGCTTCACTTGGGGGATCCGCGACCGGGGTTTTCGCCGGGATCAGCTCGCAGGACTACGGGGATGGATGGCTGGGGAACGAGGGGCTGGAGGGGCTGCACCTCACCGGCAGGGTCACCAGCGTTGTGTCGGGCAGAGTCGCCTACGCCCTCGGCCTCGAGGGGCCTGCGATGACCGTCGACACCGCCTGCTCGTCCTCGCTTGTGACGCTGCACCTGGCAGCGCAGGCGCTGCGCGCCGGCGAATGCGACCTGGCCCTGGCAGGTGGCGTCACGGTCCTCGCAACCCCCGTGGTCTTCACCGAGTTCTCGAGGCAAAAGGGTCTCGCCCCCGACGGACGCTGCAAGCCCTTCGCCGAGGCGGCCGACGGCACCGGCTGGTCGGAGGGTGCCGGCATGCTCGTCTTGGAGCGGCTCTCGGAGGCAGAGCGAAAGGGCCACCAGGTCCTGGCGGTGGTCAAGGGCTCGGCGGTTAACCAGGACGGAGCATCGAACGGGCTGACTGCGCCCAACGGCCCCTCCCAGCAACGCGTGATCCGCCAGGCGCTCGCCAACGCCCGCCTGGAGCCGTCTGACATCGACGCCGTCGAGGCACACGGAACCGGCACGACGCTCGGCGACCCGATCGAGGCGGGAGCGCTGCTAGCCACCTACGGACAGGAGCGACCCGAGGGCCGCCCCCTGCGCCTGGGCTCGGTCAAGTCCAACATCGGCCACACCCAGGCGGCGGCGGGGGCGGCAGGTGTGATCAAGACCGTTTTGGCGATGCGCGAAGGGCTGCTGCCGAAGTCGCTTCACCTCGACCGCCCTTCCTCCAAGGTCGACTGGTCGGCGGGGGAGATAGAGCTGCTCTCAGAGCCCCAGCCCTGGCCCAAGGAGGACGAGCGCCCGCGCAGAGCCGCCGTCTCCTCCTTCGGTATCTCGGGAACGAACGCCCACGTGATCCTGGAGGAGGCGCCTGAGGTCCCTGAGCCTGAGTCCGAGCAAGAGCGGGCGCCCCTGCCGGCGATCCCGGTGGCGCTCTCGGCCAAATCGCCGGAGGCCCTGCGCGCCCAAGCGAAGCGCCTCGCCTCCCACATCGAAGGGAACGAGCTAGACCCCACCGACGTCGCCTACTCCCTCGCCGCCACGCGCTCCGCCTTCACCGAGCGAGCGGTTGCGATCGGCAGCGACGCCAAGGAGATGAACGAGGCCCTAACCGCCCTGGCCAACGACAAGCCCTCATCGAACCTCATCACCGCCAGCGCAAAGACCGGCCGCCTCGCCTACCTCTTCACCGGCCAGGGCTCCCAGCGAGCCGGCATGGGAGTCGAGCTCTACGAGGCAGAGCCCATATACACCGAGGCCTTCGACGCCGCCTGCGAGGCAGCGGGGGCAAAGCTGGATGAGGCCCTGAAGGACGTAGTCCTCGGCTCCCACCCCAAAGCAAAAGAGCTGCTCGCCAACACCGCCTACGCACAACCGGCCCTCTTCGCAACCGAGGTGGCGCTCTACCGCTTGCTGGAGTCAAAAGGCCTTGAGCCAGAGCTGCTCGCCGGCCACTCAGTCGGTGAGATCACAGCAGCCCACATCTCAGGCGTGCTCTCTCTGGAGGACGCAGGAGAGCTGATCGCCGCCAGGGGGGCCCTGATGGGTGCCCTGCCCAAGGGCGGAGCGATGCTCGCAGTGGCAACCACGGAGAAAGAGGCGCTTGCCTCGATCGAGGGCAAAGAGCAGGAGGTATCGCTCGCTGCGATCAACGGCCCCGAGGCGATCGTCCTCACAGGAGCAGAGAAGCCGATCGCAGAGCTCGAGACCCACTGGAAGGAGAAGGGCGCAAAGACCAAACGCCTCGACGTCTCCCACGCCTTCCACTCGCCGCTGATGGAGCCGATGCTGGCTGAGTTCGAGGAGACGATCGCAAGGCTCGACTTCTCCGCTCCCCAGATCCCGATCGTCTCCAACCGCAGCGGAGAGCTGCTCACCACCGAGCAGGCCACCGACCCCGCCTACTGGGTTTCACACGTACGCGAGCCGGTGCGCTTCGCCGAGGGCGTCGCTGCGCTTGCCGCACAGGGCGCAACGGCCTTCCTGGAGATCGGCCCCGACCCCGTCCTCAGCGCCCTCGCCCCTGCATGCCTGCCCGAGGGAACCGAGGCAGCCTTCGTCCCAACCTTGCGCGAGGGACGTTCCGAGCCCGAGGCTGTCGTCCGCTCCCTCGCGAGAGCCCACGCCGCAGGCGCAAAGCTCAACTGGGCCGCCTTCTTCAAAGGCACCGGCGCCAAGCGCGTCCCCCTGCCCACCTACCCTTTTCAGAGAAAGCGCTACTGGCTGGAGGCCGCCCCAGCTACAGGCGACGCCAGCGCGATCGGCCAGGAAGCCACCGAGCACCCCCTGCTCGGAGCGGCGATCGCATCCCCAGAAGGAGAGGGCCTTGCCCTCTCCGGTGCGATCTCACTAGCCACCCATCCCTGGCTGGCAGACCACGCAATAGCGGGCACCGTCCTGCTCCCGGGTACCGCGTTCCTCGAGTGCGCCCTCTACGCCGCCGAGCGCTGCGGCGCAGAGCAGGTCAAGGAGCTGACCCTCGAGGCGCCGTTGGCGATCCCAGAGCAGGGCTCGGTCGCCCTGCGGGTATCGGTCACCGGACCGGGAGAGGATGGCGAGCGGGCGATCTCGATCCACTCCCGGCCCTCCGGCGACCCTGATGCGCCCTGGACCCGTCACGCGACCGGAGTCCTCTCCCAGGAAAGCGCGAGCGAGCAGGCGGCGCTGGGCGAAGGCCTGGAGCAGTGGCCACCGCCGAGTGCAGAGCCCCTCCCAACCGATGGCCTCTACGAGGCGACCGCCGAGCTCGGCTTCGAATACGGCCTCGCATTCCAGGGACTGACCAACGCCTACAAGGACGGCGACAACCTCTACGCCGAGGTCAACCTCGCCACCGAGCAGCGCACCGAAGCCGAGCACTACGTGATCCACCCGGCGCTCTCAGACGCCGCCCTGCACACGGCGATCCTCGCCGCGACCGTGGCAGAGGAGAACGCGGCTCTACGCCTGCCCTTCAGCTGGCAAGGGGTGTCGGTCGATGCCCCGGGCCCAAGCACCCTGCGCGTGCGCCTCACTCAGCGCCCCGAAGGTGAGACCGCGATCCTCTTCGCCGACGAGGCAGGGGCTCCGATCGCCCAGGTCGCCTCCCTGATCGCCAGGGAGATCTCGAAAGAGCAGCTGGCGGCGGCTCGCCCCGCAGGCCGATCGGACCTGCTCGGTGTCGCCTGGCAAAGGGCGACGCCTACCCCAGCGGAGGAGCCGGGCGAGACCACCGTCCACGAGCTGGCGCTGCCCGAGGACACCGACCCCGCCGCGGCAGCTCTGGCGGCAAGCGAAGAGACCCTCGCCCTGATTCAGGAGTGGCTGACGGACGAGCACCCACCGGGTGATCGCCTGGCCTTGCTCACCAGGGGTGCGGTGGCAACGACAGAGAGCCAGAGCCCAGACCCGGTGGCCGCGTCGATCTGGGGCCTGGTCCGCTCGGCCCAGTCAGAGCACCCCGGCAGCTTCGCCCTGATCGACAGCGATGAGAGCGATGCGTCGAAGGCGGCTCTTGACGACGCCCTGAAATCAGAAGAGCCCCAGATCGCCCTGCGCGAGGGAGAGCTACTGGTGCCGAGGGCAAAGCGACTGTCCGCTCCCGAAGAGAGCGACTTCCCGATCGACCCCGAGCGCACCGTCCTCGTCACCGGCGGCCTCGGGGGCATAGGCCGCACCCTCGCCGTCCACCTTGCGAAAGAGCGCGGTGCCCGCCACCTGCTCCTGGTCAGCCGCATGGGCAAGAAGGCAAAGGGCGCGAAAGAGCTCGTGGCGGAGCTCGAGGAGCTGGGGGTAGAGCCCCAGATCGCGGCCTGCGACGTCTCCGACCCCGAGCAACTCGGAGACCTGCTCGCCGCCATCCCCGAGGACAGGCCCCTGGGAGCCGTGATCCACGCCGCCGGAACCCTCTCCGACTCCACCGTCGCCCAGATGGACAAAGAGCAATTGTCCCCTGTCTTCGCTCCAAAGGCAAAGGCTGCCTGGCACTTGCACGAGCTGACCAAGGACCGAGGACTCTCGGTCTTCGTCCTCTTCTCCTCGGTGTCAGGAATCCTGGGCGGCCCAGGCCAGGCCAACTACGCTGCGGCCAACTGCTTCTTGGATGCCCTCGCCCAGCAAAGGCATGCCGAGGGCCTGCCTGCGACCTCGATCGCCTGGGGCCTTTGGCAGCAGGAGGGCGGCATGACCTCCGAGCTGGGAGATGCGGACCTGGCGCGGATGAAACGAGCTGGCTTCGAAGTCATAGCCGACGCGCAGGGAGCTGACCTGTTCGACGCAGCCATCGCGTCCCCGGAGCCGCTCTGTCTCGCCGTCCCGATGAACACCGCCCGTCTGCGCTCACTCGCAGCCGCAGGCACCCTGCCGCCGTTGTTCTCATCCCTGGTCAGAGCGCCGGCCGCGCGCCGCACCCCGAAGGGCTCGCTGGCCGCAAGACTCGCCTCCCTGCCCCAAGGGGAGCAGGCCAAGGCAACCTTGGAGCTGGTCTCCTCCGAGGTTGCCGCTGTCCTCGGCCATGACTCCGCTGCCCAGATCGACCCCGAGCGCGCCTTCAAGGAGATGGGCTTCGACTCGCTCGCAGCTGTCGAGCTCCGTAACAGGCTGGCTGCCACAACGGGGCTGACCTTGCAGCCGACCCTGGTCTTCGACTACCCAAACCCGGCTTCCCTCGCGGAGCGCCTGAGGGAGGAGGCGACGGCCTCCGGCGCTGGGGCGAGGCTTGCCGTGCGCGCTCAGGCAACCGATGAGCCAATCGCGATTGTCGGCATGGCCTGCCGCTACCCGGGAGGCGTCGGTGACCCCGATCAGTTCTGGGCGATGCTCTCCCAGGGGACCGACGGCATCACCGAGTTCCCCGGCGATCGCGGCTGGGAACTCGAGCGCCTCTATGACCCCGACCCTGAGGCCCCCGGCACGAGCTATGCGAAAGAGGGGGGGTTCCTCCCGGACGCAGCCGAGTTCGATGCCGAGTTCTTCGGCATCAGCCCCAGGGAGGCATTGGCGATGGACCCCCAGCAGCGGTTGTTGCTCGAGTCCTGCTGGGAGGCGCTCGAGGACGCGGGGGTCGACCCCGAGTCATTGCTGGGGACGATGACCGGGGTCTTCGCCGGGGTGATGCACCACGACTATCTCGACCCCGGTTCCTTCTCCGCCGAGATTGAGGGCTTTACGAGCACCGGGATCGCCGGCAGCGTCGCCTCCGGCAGAGTCGCCTACGCCCTCGGCCTCGAGGGGCCTGCGATGACCGTCGACACCGCCTGCTCATCCTCGCTTGTTACCCTTCACCTGGCGTCCCAGGCCCTGCGGGCGGGCGAGTGCGACCTTGCTCTCGCCGGAGGCGTGACGGTCCTCGCCACCCCGGCGGTCTTCACCGAGTTCTCCCGCCAGCGCGGCCTCGCCCCCGACGGCCGCTGCAAGCCCTTCGCCGAGGCGGCCGACGGCACCGGCTGGTCGGAGGGTGCCGGGATGCTCGTCTTGGAGCGGCTCTCGGAGGCGGAGCGGAAGGGCCACCCGGTCCTCGCCCTGCTCAAAGGCTCGGCGGTGAACCAGGACGGAGCATCGAACGGCCTCACCGCCCCCAACGGACCCTCCCAGCAGCGCGTGATCCGCCAGGCGCTCGCAAACGCGCGCCTCGAGCCCAAGGACATCGACGCCGTCGAGGCACACGGAACCGGCACCACCCTCGGCGACCCGATCGAGGCTGGAGCGCTGCTAGCCACCTACGGACAGGACCGCCCTGATGGCAAGCCCCTGCGCCTGGGCTCGGTCAAGTCCAACATCGGCCACACCCAGGCGGCGGCGGGAGCGGCGGGTGTGATCAAGACCGTCCTGGCGATGCGCGAAGGGCTCCTGCCGAAGTCCCTGCACGTCGATCGCCCTTCCTCCAAAGTTGACTGGTCGGCAGGGGAGATCGAGCTGCTCGAAGAGGAGGCGCCCTGGCCCAAGGACCAGGAGCGCCCCCGCCGCGCAGCCGTCTCCTCCTTCGGCATCAGCGGCACCAATGCCCACGTGATCCTGGAGGAGGCGCCTGAGGTCTCTGTGCCAGAGGTCGGGCAAGAGCGAAAGCCCCTGCCGGCGATCCCCCTGGCGCTCTCGGCCAAATCGCCCGAGGCACTGCGCGCCCAGGCGGAGCGCCTCGCCTCCCACCTCGCCGAGAACCCGGAGCTAGATCCAACCGACGTCGCCTACTCGCTCGTTGCCACCCGCTCCGCTTTCACCGAGCGAGCGGTGGCGATCGGCAGCGACGCCAAGGAGATGAACGAGGCCCTAACCGCCCTGGCCAACGACAAGCCTTCATCGAACCTCATCACCGCCAGCGCCAAGACCGGCCGCCTCGCCCACCTCTTCACGGGCCAGGGCTCCCAGCGAGCGGGCATGGGCAAGGAGCTGTACGACAAAGACCCCACTTACAAAGACGCCTTCGACACCGCCTGCGAGGCAGTCGGGGGAGGGGTCGATGAGCCGCTCAAAGACATCGTCCTCGGCACCCACCCCAATGCAGAGGAGCTGCTCGCCGACACCGCCTACGCCCAACCGGCCCTCTTCGCAACCGAGGTGGCGCTCTACCGCCTGCTGGAGTCAAAAGGCCTTGAGCCAGAGCTGCTCGCCGGCCACTCAGTCGGTGAGATTTCCGCAGCCCACATCTCGGGCGTGCTCTCTCTGGAGGACGCAGGAGAGCTGATCGCCGCCAGGGGGGCCCTGATGGGTGCCCTGCCAAAGGACGGAGCGATGCTCGCAGTGGCAACCACGGAGCAAGAAGCGCTCGCCTCGATCGAGGGCAAAGAGCAGGAGGTATCGCTCGCTGCGATCAACGGCCCCGAGGCGATCGTCCTCTCAGGAGCAGAGAAGCCGATCGCAGAGCTCGAGACCCACTGGAAGGACAAGGGCGCGAAAACCAAACGCCTCGACGTCTCCCACGCCTTCCACTCGCCGCTGATGGAGCCGATGCTCAAAGACTTCGAAGAGACGATCGCAAAGCTCGACTTCTCCGCTCCCCAGATCCCGATCGTCTCCAACCTGAGCGGAGAGCTGCTCACCATCGAGCAGGCAACCGACCCCACCTACTGGGTTTCACACGTGCGCGAGCCGGTCCGCTTCTCGCAGGGCATCGCAGCGCTTGCCGCACAAGGAGCGACGACCTTCCTGGAGATCGGACCAGACCCGGTTCTCAGTGCCCTCGGACCCGCCTGCCTGCCCGAAGGACAAGAGGCCGCATTCATTCCCACTCTGCGCGAGGACCGCTCCGAGCCCGAGGCAATCGTTCGCTCTCTCGCTGCGGCCCACGCGGCAGGAGCCAAGGTGAAGTGGGCCACCTTCTTCAAAGGCACCGGCGCCAAGCGCGTCTCCCTGCCCACCTACCCCTTCCAGCGCAAGCGCTACTGGCTGGAGTCCAGGGCAGTAGCCGGTGACCTCTCCGCTGCGGGTCTCTCCGATGCAGAGCACCCACTCCTGGGAGCGGCGATCGAGCTGCCAGAAGCCGAAGGGCTGCTGCTGACCGGTCGCATCTCGCTCGCCACCCAGCCCTGGCTTGCCGACCACGCGATCGCCGGCACCGTCCTGCTGCCCGGCACCGCTTTCCTCGAGTGCGCCCTGCAGGCGGGCAGGCGACTCGGCTGCGAGCAGATCGCCGAGCTGACGATTCAGGCGCCGCTGGCGATCCCCGAGGGCGGCGCGGTCGACCTGCGGGTCAGGGTCACGGCGGGCGAGCGATCCGCCCACTCGATCCGGATCTACGGACGACCCGCCGCATTCGCGGACGGCGAGGCGCCCTGGACCCTTCACGCGGACGGCCTGCTGGCGGACGGCGGAGACATCGCCGAACCGGCGGCCCCCTGGCAGGGCTCCACCTGGCCCCCCGAGGGGAGCACCGATGTCGATACCCCGGAGCTGTACGAGGAGCTCGCCGATCGGGGCCTCCTCTACGGGCCATCGTTTCGCGGCCTGCGCCGTGCCTGGCGCTGCGACGGGAAGGTCTTTGCCGAGGTCTCCATGTCCGACGGCCACCGGGAAGGGCAGGCCCGCTTCGCCTTGCACCCGGCGCTGCTGGACGCCGCTCTGCACGGTGTGAGCCTGATCGACGAGGGCAGCGAGGGCGTCTCCCCGACGGAGACGCCGAGCCTGCCGTTCCTCTGGTCGGAGGTGAGCTTCTCCGGCGCTTCTGCCGACACCGTGCGGGTTTCGATCGATGCGACGGCGCGGGATCGGTTTGCGATATCGATGTTCGACCCGAGCGGTGCTCCTGTGGCCAGGATCGGGTCGCTGCTGACCAGGCCGTTGCCGAAGGGAAGGCTGAGCGCGAGCTGGGGGGGTGGGTTGTACGTCCAGCGATGGGCTGCCGCCGCCGACCCTCCGCAAGGCGAGGACCCAGCGGCGGAGGAGCTGGTCGTGCACGACGGCCTCGGCTCCCTGGCGGCCGCCCTGGAGGACGGCGCCGAGCTCCCCCGTACAACGTGCTGCGCCTGGGCTGGCGGCCCGGAGCCGACAGCTCGGCGGGCAAGGCCGCGCTGCCCGACGCGGCTCATGCGACGGCCGGTGAGGCACTCGATGCCCTACAGCTGTGGCTGTCCGGCTCGACGGCGGACGCCCGTCTGGTCTTCGTCACGCGGGAAGCCGTGGCCGCCGGAGAGGCTGAGGGCGCGGCCGGGTTGGTGGGGTCGCCGGTCTGGGGGCTGGTCCGCTCCGCCCAGAGCGAGCACCCGGGTCGCTTCCTCCTCGTCGACGTCGACGCCGAGGCGCGCTCGTGGGACGCGCTGCCCGTAGCCCTCGCAGGCGGCGAGCCGCAGATCGCGATCCGCGCCGGCGAGGTGCTCCGTCCGCGACTGCTGGAGGAAGACGGGGAGGACCTGCCGGCGCTCGAGTACCCGGGGACGACGCTGATCACCGGTGGCACCGGTGATCTCGGCAGGCTGATCGCCCGCCATCTCGCGGCCGAGCACGGCGCCGAGCACCTGCTGCTGGCAAGCAGGAGCGGCGGTGAGCCCGAGGCGATCGCCGAGCTGAGGAACGAGTTGGCGGAGACGGGCGCGGAGCTGGCGGTCGTCACCTGCGACCTCACCGACCCGGAGGAGGTTGAGGGACTGATCGCGGGGATCCCGGCCGACCGGCCCCTGCGCTCGGTCATACACGCGGCCGGCTTGCTGGAAGACCGCGTCGTGGAGGGGCTGACGCACGAGCAGCTCGATCGGGTCCTGGCGCCGAAGGTGGACGCGGCCTGGCACCTGCACCAAGCCACTGAGGGCCTGTCGCTCGAGCGCTTCGTCCTCTTCTCCTCCGTCGCGGCGACGCTGGGAGGAGCCGGGCAGGGGAATTACGCCGCTGCAAACGCCTTCCTCGATGCGCTCGCGGCGTACAGGCGCTCCGCCGGGCTACCCGCCTCGTCCCTTGCCTGGGGGCTCTGGGACCAAGAGGAGGGAATGGGCGGGACCCTCGGCGAGGGCGAACGCGCGCGCCTCGCGCGCTCGGGGATCGGGCGCATCGATCCCGGCAGCGGGTTGCGCCTCTACGACGGCGCCACGGCGATGGATCGCGCCCTGCTGCTGCCGCTGCAACTTGAGAAGCGGGCGCTGCGCGCGCTCTCGCGAGCGGGTGAGCTCCGCCGCCGCTCTCCGAGCTGGCGCCGGCGGCTGCAGCCGATCCCCCCGGGGCCAGGCTCGCCGACCGGCTCGCTGCGAGCCCCCCTACCGAGCATCGCCGCCTGGCGCTCGACCTCGTGCGCGGCGAGGTGGCAGCACTGCTCGGGCACCCGTCGGGCGCCTCGATCGACGAGATCCAGGATTTCAAGGCACTCGGCTTCGACTCGCTGATGGCGGTCGAACTTCGCAACCGGCTGGGCGTGGTGACCGGGCTCGATCTGCCCCCGACGCTCGTCTTCGACTATCCGACCTCGGCCGAGCTGGCCGATTACGTCTTGGCGCAAGTGCAGCCGGGCGACGAAACGGATGCGGGGGAGGCAGCCCCTGCCGAGGCCGACGATCTCGACGGTTCGACCGACGAGGAGCTCTTCGCAGCGCTCGACGAGGAGTTGGGACGCCTATGAGCAACGAGGCGAAGCTGCGCGAATACCTGAAGCGGGCGACGGCCGACCTGCGCAAGACCCGGCAGCGGCTCGAGGAAATAGAGGGCGACAGCGGTGAGCCGATCGCGATCGTCGGTATGGCCTGCCGCTACCCGGGGGGCGTTGCCGACCCCGAGGGGCTGTGGGAGCTGGCCGCCGCCGGATCGGACGCGATCGGTCCGTTCCCCGAGGATCGCGGTTGGGAGGTCGAGCGGATCTTCGATCCCGACCCGGGCTCGGGCACCACCTACACGCGCCAGGGAGGCTTCCTCGCCGACGCCGGCTCCTTCGACGCGGGGTTCTTCGGGATCGGCGAGCACGAGGCGCGGCTGATGGATCCGCAGCAGCGCCTGCTGCTGGAAACGACCTGGGAGGCGATCGAACGGGCCGGGGTCGACCCGCGTTCGCTGCGGGGCACCCGCGCCGGCATCTTCGCTGGGCTGATGTACCACGACTACGGGGTGGACGCCTGGTCCGGCGCCGTCGGTCCCTTGATCGAGGGCGTGGCAGACTTCGGCGGCACCGGAGCCGTGGCCAGCATCGCCTCCGGTCGCATCTCCTTCACGCTCGGCTTGGAGGGCCCGGCGATAACGGTCGATACGGCCTGCTCCTCCTCGCTGGTCACCATGCACCTCGCGGCGGCGGCGCTGCGTTCGGGCGAGTGCGACCTGGCCCTCGCGGGAGGGGTGACCGTGCTGTCGACGCCACGCTCGTTCATCGAGATGAGCGGCCAGCGCGGTCTCGCCCCCGACGGACGCTGCAAGCCCTTCGCCGAGGCGGCCGACGGCACCGGCTGGTCGGAGGGTGCCGGCATGCTCGTCTTGGAGCGGCTCTCGGAGGCAGAGCGAAAGGGCCACCAGGTCCTGGCGGTGGTCAAGGGCTCGGCGGTTAACCAGGACGGAGCATCGAACGGGCTGACTGCGCCCAACGGCCCCTCCCAGCAACGCGTGATCCGCCAGGCGCTCGCCAACGCCCGCCTGGAGCCGTCTGACATCGACGCCGTCGAGGCACACGGAACCGGCACGACGCTCGGCGACCCGATCGAGGCGGGAGCGCTGCTAGCCACCTACGGACAGGAGCGACCCGAGGGCCGCCCCCTGCGCCTGGGCTCGGTCAAGTCCAACATCGGCCACACCCAGGCGGCGGCGGGGGCGGCAGGTGTGATCAAGACCGTTTTGGCGATGCGCGAAGGGCTGCTGCCGAAGTCGCTTCACCTCGACCGCCCTTCCTCCAAGGTCGACTGGTCGGCGGGGGAGATAGAGCTGCTCTCAGAGCCCCAGCCCTGGCCCAAGGAGGACGAGCGCCCGCGCAGAGCCGCCGTCTCCTCCTTCGGTATCTCGGGAACGAACGCCCACGTGATCCTGGAGGAGGCGCCTGAGGTCCCTGAGCCTGAGTCCGAGCAAGAGCGGGCGCCCCTGCCGGCGATCCCGGTGGCGCTCTCGGCCAAATCGCCGGAGGCCCTGCGCGCCCAAGCGAAGCGCCTCGCCTCCCACATCGAAGGGAACGAGCTAGACCCCACCGACGTCGCCTACTCCCTCGCCGCCACGCGCTCCGCCTTCACCGAGCGAGCGGTTGCGATCGGCAGCGACGCCAAGGAGATGAACGAGGCCCTAACCGCCCTGGCCAACGACAAGCCCTCATCGAACCTCATCACCGCCAGCGCAAAGACCGGCCGCCTCGCCTACCTCTTCACCGGCCAGGGCTCCCAGCGAGCCGGCATGGGAGTCGAGCTCTACGAGGCAGAGCCCATATACACCGAGGCCTTCGACGCCGCCTGCGAGGCAGCGGGGGCAAAGCTGGATGAGGCCCTGAAGGACGTAGTCCTCGGCTCCCACCCCAAAGCAAAAGAGCTGCTCGCCAACACCGCCTACGCACAACCGGCCCTCTTCGCAACCGAGGTGGCGCTCTACCGCTTGCTGGAGTCAAAAGGCCTTGAGCCAGAGCTGCTCGCCGGCCACTCAGTCGGTGAGATCACAGCAGCCCACATCTCAGGCGTGCTCTCTCTGGAGGACGCAGGAGAGCTGATCGCCGCCAGGGGGGCCCTGATGGGTGCCCTGCCCAAGGGCGGAGCGATGCTCGCAGTGGCAACCACGGAGAAAGAGGCGCTTGCCTCGATCGAGGGCAAAGAGCAGGAGGTATCGCTCGCTGCGATCAACGGCCCCGAGGCGATCGTCCTCACAGGAGCAGAGAAGCCGATCGCAGAGCTCGAGACCCACTGGAAGGAGAAGGGCGCAAAGACCAAACGCCTCGACGTCTCCCACGCCTTCCACTCGCCGCTGATGGAGCCGATGCTGGCTGAGTTCGAGGAGACGATCGCAAGGCTCGACTTCTCCGCTCCCCAGATCCCGATCGTCTCCAACCGCAGCGGAGAGCTGCTCACCACCGAGCAGGCCACCGACCCCGCCTACTGGGTTTCACACGTACGCGAGCCGGTGCGCTTCGCCGAGGGCGTCGCTGCGCTTGCCGCACAGGGCGCAACGGCCTTCCTGGAGATCGGCCCCGACCCCGTCCTCAGCGCCCTCGCCCCTGCATGCCTGCCCGAGGGAACCGAGGCAGCCTTCGTCCCAACCTTGCGCGAGGGACGTTCCGAGCCCGAGGCTGTCGTCCGCTCCCTCGCGAGAGCCCACGCCGCAGGCGCAAAGCTCAACTGGGCCGCCTTCTTCAAAGGCACCGGCGCCAAGCGCGTCCCCCTGCCCACCTACCCTTTTCAGAGAAAGCGCTACTGGCTGGAGGCCGCCCCAGCTACAGGCGACGCCAGCGCGATCGGCCAGGAAGCCACCGAGCACCCCCTGCTCGGAGCGGCGATCGCATCCCCAGAAGGAGAGGGCCTTGCCCTCTCCGGTGCGATCTCACTAGCCACCCATCCCTGGCTGGCAGACCACGCAATAGCGGGCACCGTCCTGCTCCCGGGTACCGCGTTCCTCGAGTGCGCCCTCTACGCCGCCGAGCGCTGCGGCGCAGAGCAGGTCAAGGAGCTGACCCTCGAGGCGCCGCTGGCGATCCCAGAGCAGGGCTCGGTCGCCCTGCGGGTATCGGTCACCGGACCGGGAGAGGATGGCGAGCGGGCGATCTCGATCCACTCCCGGCCCTCCGGCGACCCTGATGCGCCCTGGGTACGACACGCGACGGGAACCCTCTCCCAAGAGGCGACCTCGGCCCCTGAGCAGCTCGACGCCTGGCCGCCGGCGGGGGCAAAGCCGATCGAGCTCGTCGGCTTCTACGAGGGTCTCATCGAGACCGGCTTTGAACCCGGCCCCGCCTTCCAGGGCCTGACCGCCGCCTGGGAGGCGGCGGGGGAGATCTATGCCGAGGTCTCGCTCGAGGAGGCGCAACGTGCAGAAGCAGAGCGCTACGCAATCCACCCGGCGCTCTCCGACGCAGCCCTGCATACCCGGATCCTCGCCGTCACCCAAGCAGGAGAAGAGGAGGGGCAGGGCCTGCGCCTGCCCTCGGGCTGGCAGGGGGTATCGGCGTGGGGGACGGGCGCCGAGGAGTTGCGGATTCGACTCAGCCGGGGCTCCGAGGGGGAGGCTTCGCTGTTGCTCGCCGACGCCCAGGGGACCCCCCTGCTCGAGGTTGGCGGTCTGGGCTGGCGCGAGGTCTCCAAAGAGCAGCTGGCGGCAGCCCGCCCCACAGGCCAATCGGGCCTCTTGGGCCTCGCCTGGCAAAAGGCCCCGCTCACCCCCGCCCCCGAGGAGCAGGGGGAGACCACCATGCACGAGCTGGCGCTCCCCGAGGGCGCCGACCCCGCCCAGGCAGCGCTGAGGGCAAGCGAAGCGACCCTCACCCTGATCCAGGAGTGGCTCTCTGACGAGCACCCACCGGACTCCCGCCTCGCCCTGCTCACC
Source organism: uncultured Solirubrobacterales bacterium (assembly GCA_963824215.1). Classification (GTDB taxonomy): domain Bacteria; phylum Actinomycetota; class Thermoleophilia; order Solirubrobacterales; family 70-9; genus VRUE01. Next base: position 385,047 of record CAWGOE010000004.1, read on the forward strand.
AGGGGAGCGGTGGCGGCAAACGAGGAGGAGAGTCCAGACCCGGCGGCGGCCGCCCTCTGGGGACTGGTGCGCTCGGCCCAAACAGAGCACCCCGGCCGCTTCACCCTGATCGACAGCGACGGGAGCGAGGCATCGAAGACGGCACTTGCCGACGCCCTGAGATTGGAAGAGCCCCAGGTCGCCCTGCGCGAGGGAGAGGCGCTGCTCCCAAGGGCAAGGCGACTATCCGCTCCCGAAGGGGCCGACTTCCCGATCGACCCCGAGCGCACGATCCTCATCACCGGCGGCCTCTCGGGTCTCGGCACCCTCTTTGCCACCCACCTGGCAAAGACCCACGGCGCCAAGCACCTGCTCTTGGTCAGTCGCTCGGGCAAGAAGGCCAAGGGGGCTACGGAGCTGGTTGCGGAGCTCGCCGAGCTGGGAGCAGAGGCAAAGGTCGCCAGCTGCGACGTCTCCGATCCAGATCAGCTCGAAGAGCTGCTCGCGAGCATCCCCGAGGACAGGCCTCTGGGAGCCGTCATCCACGCCGCCGGGGTGCTCTCGGATTCCACCATCACCCAGATGAGCAAAGAGCAGCTCGCACCCGTCTTCGCTCCCAAGCCAAGCGCGGCCTGGGCCCTGCACGAGCTGACCAAGGAGGAGGAACTCTCAGCCTTCGTCCTCTTTTCCTCGGCCGCCGGCACCCTGGGCGGCCCAGGCCAGGCCAACTACGCCGCCGCCAACTGCTTCCTCGATGCCCTCGCCCAGGGCAGGGCAGCGGAAGGGTTGCCCGCGACCTCGATCGCCTGGGGTCCGTGGCTGCAGGAGGGCGGGATGACCGCCGAGTTGGGCGAGGCGGACCTGGCGCGGATGAAGCGAGCCGGATTCGAAGCGATAACCGACGCCCAGGGCGCGGCGCTCTTCGAGGCTGCCCTCTCGTCCCCAGAGACCCTCTGCCTTGCGGTCCCACTGGACATGGCCCGCCTGCGCTCGGGCGCAGCCGCGGGCATCGTGCCACCGCTGCTCAGCTCCCTGGTCAGGATTCCCGCGCCGCGCCGTGCCCCGAAGGGATCGCTGGGGGCAAAGCTCGCCTCCCTGTCCGAGCCCGAGCGCCAAACGGCGGTGCTGGAGCTGGTCCTGGCAGAGGTCGCCGCTGTCCTCAGCCAGGACTCCACGGCTCAGCTTGACCCCGAGCGCGCTTTCAAGGAGATGGGCTTCGACTCCCTCGCCGCGGTCGAGCTCCGCAACAGGCTGGCCGCCGCGACCGGGCTGACCCTGCAGCCGAGCCTGGTCTTCGACTACCCGAGCCCGGCATCCCTCGCCACCCACCTCCGGGAGGAGGCGATGGCTTCAGGTGCAGGGGCGAGGCTCGCGGTCCGCGCCCAGGCCTCTGACGAGCCAATCGCGATCGTCGGCATGGCCTGCCGCTATCCGGGAGGCGTAGGCGATCCCGAGCAGCTCTGGGCGATGATCGCCGGGGGCGAAGACGGCATCTCGGAGTTCCCCGCCGATCGCGGTTGGGACATCGAGCGCGTCTATGACCCCGATCCAGACAACGCGGGCACGAGCTACGTGAAAGAGGGAGGCTTCCTGCGGGGCGCCGCCGACTTCGATGCCGGGTTCTTCGGCGTCGGCTCGCGTGAGGCGCTGGCGATGGACCCCCATCAGAGGCAGTTGCTCGAGTGCTCCTGGGAGGCGCTCGAGGCCGCGGGAATCGACCCCAACTCGATCGCTGGAACGCAGGCGGGGGTCTTCGCCGGGATCAGTGCGCAGGACTACGCCGTGGAGGCGATGAAAGACAGGCAGCTCGAAGGCCTGCGCCTCACCGGCCTCGCTACCAGCGTGGTCTCCGGCCGCATCTCCTACGCCCTCGGCCTCGAGGGTCCGGCGATGACCGTCGACACCGCCTGCTCATCCTCGCTGGTGACCATGCACCTGGCAGCGCAGGCGCTGCGAGCGGGGGAGTGTGACCTCGCTCTCGCCGGCGGCGTCACGGTCCTCGCCACCCCCGTTGTCTTCACCGAATTCTCGAGGCAACGGGGGTTGGCCCCCGACGGACGCTGCAAGTCCTTCGCCGAGGCGGCCGACGGCACCAGCTGGTCGGAGGGCGCCGGCATGCTCGTCTTGGAGCGGCTCTCCGAGGCAGAGCGGAAGGGCCACCCGGTCCTCGCCCTGCTCAAAGGCTCCGCCGTGAACCAGGACGGCGCATCGAACGGGCTGACTGCGCCCAACGGTCCCTCTCAGCAGCGGGTGATCCGCCAGGCGCTCGCGAACGCCAGGCTCGAGCCCAAGGACATCGACGCGGTCGAGGCGCACGGCACCGGCACGACGCTGGGCGACCCGATCGAGGCCGGAGCACTGCTTGCCACCTACGGACAGGACCGCCCTGATGGCAAGCCCCTGCGCCTGGGCTCAGTCAAGTCGAACATCGGCCACACCCAGGGCGCGGCCGGCGTCGCCGGCGTGATCAAGACGGTGATGGCGATGCGCGAGGGGCTCCTGCCGAAGTCCCTGCACGTGGACCGTCCCTCCTCAAAGGTTGACTGGTCGGCGGGGGAGATCGAGCTGCTCGAAGAGGCGGCACCCTGGCCCAGGGAAGAGGGGCGGCCCCGCCGCGCCGCCGTCTCTTCCTTCGGTATCAGCGGCACCAATGCCCACGTGATCCTCGAGGAGCCGCCAAAGGTCTCTGAGCTCGAGCCCACACAGGAGAGGGAGCCCCTGCCGGCGATCCCCCTGGCGCTCTCGGCCAAATCGCCCGAGGCACTGCGCGCCCAGGCGGAGCGCCTCGCCTCCCACCTCGAAGAGAACGAGCTCGATCCCACCGACGTCGCCTACTCCCTCCTCGCCACGCGCTCCGCTTTCACCGAGCGAGCGGTGGCGATCGGCAGCGACGCCAAGGAGATGAACGAGGCCCTAACCGCCCTGGCCAACGACAAGCCTTCATCGAACCTCATCACCGCGAGCGCAAAGACCGGCCGCCTTGCCTACCTCTTCACCGGCCAGGGCTCCCAGCGAGCCGGCATGGGCAAGGAGCTCTACGACTCAGACCCCATCTACAAAGAGACCTTCGACGCCGCCTGCGAGGCAGCAGGGGGAGGGGTCGAGGAGCCACTGCGAGAGGTAGTCCTCGGCACCCACCCAGAAGCCAAGGAGCTACTCGCCAACACCGCCTACGCACAACCGGCCCTCTTCGCAACCGAGGTGGCGCTCTACCGCTTGCTCGAGTCAAAAGGCCTTGAGCCAGAGCTGCTCGCCGGCCACTCGGTGGGGGAGATCACCGCAGCGCACATCTCGGGGGTGCTCTCACCTGAGGACGCAGGAGCGCTGATCGCAGCCAGGGGCGCCCTGATGGGCGCCCTGCCCAAGGGCGGAGCGATGCTCGCAGTGGCGACCACCGAGAAAGAGGCGCTCGCCTCGATCGAGGGTAAAGAGCAAGAGGTCTCCCTGGCAGCGATCAACGGCCCAGAGGCGGTCGTCCTCTCGGGCAAAGAGAAGGCGATCGCAGAGCTCGAGGCCCACTGGAAGGACAAGGGAGCAAAAACCAAACGCCTCGACGTCTCCCACGCCTTCCACTCGCCGCTGATGGAACCGATGCTGGCTGAGTTCGAGGAGACAATCGCAAAGCTCGACTTCTCCGCCCCCAAGATACCGATTGTCTCCAACCTGAGCGGAGAGCTGCTCACCGAGGAGCAGGCAACCGACCCCGCCTACTGGGTCTCCCACGTACGCGAGCCTGTCCGCTTCGCCGAGGGCATCGCTGCGCTTGCCGCGCAGGGCGCAACGGCTTTCCTGGAGATCGGGCCAGACCCCGTCCTCAGCGCCCTCGGACCCGCCTGCCTGCCGGACGGAGCGGAGGCCGCATTCGTCCCCACCCTGCGCGGGGATCGCCCCGAGCCCGAGGCAATCGTCAGGTCCCTCGCAAGGGCCAATGCCGCAGGGGCAAAGCTGAAGTGGGCCAGCTTCTTCAAAGGCACCGGCGCAAAGCGCGTCCCCCTGCCCACCTATCCCTTCCAGCACAAGCGTTACTGGCTGGAGTCGAGGGCAGTAGCCGGAGACCTCTCCGCCGCGGGTCTCTCCGATGCTGAGCATCCACTCTTGGGGGCGGCGATCGAGCTGCCCGAAGCCGAAGGGCTGCTGCTGACCGGCCGCATCTCACTCGCCACCCAGCCCTGGCTCGCCGACCACGCGATCGCCGGAACCGTCCTGCTGCCCGGCACCGCCTTCCTCGAGTGCGCCCTGCAGGCGGGCAGGCGGCTCGGCTGCGAGCAGATCGCCGAGCTGACGATTCAGGCGCCGCTGGCGATCCCCGAGGGGGCCCCGGTCGACCTGCGGGTGAAGGCAGGTGGGCGCGATGAGGGCGGCGCCCGCTCAGTTCAGGTCTTCTCCCGCCCCGCCGTCTCCGAGGGCGAGCCAGGAGACGAGGTTCCCTGGGCCCTGCACGCGAGCGGGAAGTTGGTCGAGGAGAGCGGGGCAACCCCAGCCCCCGAGCCGCTCGAGCAATGGCCCCCGTCAAACGCGGAGCCGATCGAGCTCGCCGGGTTCTACGAGCGCCTGCTCGAGGCCGGCCTCGAGCTCGGCCCGGCCTTCCAAGGCCTGACCGCCGCCTGGGAGGCGGCGGGGGAGATCTATGCCGAAGCCTCGCTCGAGGAGGCGCAACGCGCAGAAGCAGAGCGCTTCGCAATCCACCCGGCGCTCTCCGACGCAGCCCTGCAGGCCGCGGCTCTCGCCGCCCATGCGGGAGAAGAGGAGGGGCAGCGCCTGCGCATGCTCTCGAGCTGGCGGGGGGTATCGGCGTGGGGGACGGGCGCCGAGGAGTTGCGGATTCGCCTCAGCCCGGGCTCCGAGGGGGAGGCTTCGCTGTTGCTCGCTGACGCTCAGGGGACCCCCCTGCTCGAGGTCGGCGGTCTGGGCTGGCGCGACGGCCCCCCCGAGCAGATCACCCAGGGGAGCAAGGACGACGGCGGCTCGCTGTACGGCATCAGCTGGGAGGAGGTGGAGCTGAGCGAGGGCGAGGATGGCAAGGAGATCCTCGTCGAGGTCGATTTGACCGATGGCTCGACGGTCGAGTCCGCCCTTAAAGGTGCGGAGCAGGTCCTCTCGGTACTGCGTGAGTTGGTCGCCGAGGATCGCCTCGCGGACTCCCGTTTGGCGATCCTCACCCGGGGCGCCGTTCAGGCTCTACCCGAGGATGGGGCCCCCAATCCCGCCGGCGCTGCGATCTGGGGCCTGGTGCGCTCGGCCCAGCTCGAGCACCCGGGGCGGGTCGTCCTCCTCGACGCCGATGACGCCGCCGACTCCCGCGCCGCCATCCCCGCCGCCCTCGCCGGCGAGGAGCCCCAGATCGCCCTGCGCCAGGGCCGGTCTCTGGTCCCCCGGGTCAGGCCCTTGCCCGCTCTCGACGACGCTCCCACGCGCTCCCCGATCGACCCCGAGCGCACGATCCTCATCACCGGCGGCACCAGCGGCCTCGGTGCGCTCTTCGCCACCCACCTGGCGGAGAACCATGGCGCCCGCCACTTGCTCTTGGTCAGCCGTTCGGGGGCGAAGGCGGAGGGCGCGGATGAGCTCCTGGCCGAGCTCGCCGAGTTGGGTGCGCAGGCCGAGATCGCCGCCTGCGACGTCGCCGATCGCGGTCAGCTCGAAGAGCTGCTGGCCGCGATCCCCGCCGAGCGGCCGCTGGGAGCGATCGTCCACGCGGCCGGAACCTTCGATCCGGAGACGAGCGACAAACTGACCCTGGAGCGGCTCGATCGGGTCTTCGCTCCCAAGGCGGTCGCCGCCTGGCATCTGCACGAGCTCAGCAGGGACCTCGATCTCTCTTCCTTCGTGCTGGTCTCGTCGGTTTCGGGCCATGTCGGTGGCTTTGGGCTGGCGAGCTATTCCGCCGCCAACGCCTTCCTCGACGGTCTCAGCCAGGCGCGTCGCGCCGAGGGCCTGCCGGCCGCCTCGATGGCGTGGGGAATGTGGGCGACCGCCGGCGGGATGACCTCCGCCGTGGGCGAGGGAGATATCGAGAGGATGGCCCGCTCGGGTGGGTCAAAGGCGCTCACGAACGAGGGCGGACTGGAGCTCTTCGACGCGGCGCTTGTCGCCGACTGCCCGCTGGTCCTGCCGCTCCGGCTCGATCCCGGCAGCCTCCGCAGACAGGCGAGCTTCGGGGTCCTTCCGGCGGTTCTGCGTGGGTTGGTCAGCTCTCCGCCGAAGCGCCGATCCTCGATATCGGGCGGCCTGGCCTCGCGCCTGGCCGCGGCGCCGGAGTCACGGCGGAAGGAGATCGTGCTCGAGCTCGTCAATGCCGAGGTCGCGGCGGTGATGGGAGTCGCCGAGCCGACGCACTCGTCGCAGAGCTCGTTCAACGACATCGGCTTCGCCTCGATCTCGGCACTCGAGTTGCGCAACCGCCTGCACGAGGCGACCGGTCTGCTGCTTGCCTCGACCGTCGTCTTCGACTACCCGACCCCGGCCGACCTCGCCGAGCATCTGCTCGCCGTGGCAACCGCTTCGGGAGGCGAGGCGAGGGTCGCCATTCGCGCCCAGGCCTCAGATGAGCCGATCGCGATCGTCGGGATGGCCTGCCGCTACCCGGGGGGCGTCGGCGACCCGGAGACGTTCTGGCGCCTCGTGGCTGAGGGCAGGGACGGCATCTCGGATTTTCCCCAGGACCGCGGCTGGGACGTGGAGCGCCTGTATGACCCGGACCCAGACAACGCCGGCACGAGCCATGCCAAAGAGGGCGGCTTCCTGCGCGAGGTCGCGGACTTCGACGCCGAGTTCTTCGGCATCGCCCCGCGCGAGGCGCTGGCGATGGACCCACAGCAGAGGCAGCTGCTCGAATCGTCCTGGGAGGCCCTGGAGGACGCGGGGATCGATCCCGCCTCGCTCGCGGGGTCGGCGACCGGAGTGTTCGCCGGGGTCGGCTCACCGGACTACTCGATGATTTCGGTCGGGAACGGGCACGAGCTCGAGGGCCTGCGCCTCACCGGCAGCGTCACCAGCGTCGCCTCCGGCCGCATCGCCTACGCCCTCGGCCTCGAGGGGCCGGCGATGACGGTCGACACCGCCTGCTCGTCCTCGCTCGTGACGCTGCATCTGGCCTCGCAGGCGCTGCGAGCGGGCGAGTGCGACCTCGCGCTTGCCGGCGGCGTGACGGTTCTCGCCACGCCGACCGTCTTCGTCGAGTTCTCGCGCCAGCGGGGATTGGCGCCAGACGGACGCTGCAAGTCCTTCGCCGAGGTGGCCGACGGCACCGGCTGGGGGGAGGGTGCCGGCATGCTCGTCTTGGAGCGCCTCTCCGAGGCGGAGCGGAAGGGCCACCCGGTCCTCGCCCTGCTCAAAGGCTCCGCCGTGAACCAGGACGGCGCATCGAACGGGCTGACTGCGCCCAACGGTCCTTCCCAGCAGCGGGTGATTCGCCAGGCGCTCGCGAACGCACGCCTGGAGCCCAAGGACATCGACGCGGTCGAGGCGCACGGCACCGGCACGACGCTGGGAGACCCGATCGAGGCGGGAGCGCTGCTTGCCACCTATGGCCAGGACAGGTCGGAGGGCAAGCCGCTCTACCTGGGCTCGGTCAAGTCGAACATCGGCCACACCCAGGCGGCGGCGGGAGCGGCAGGTGTGATCAAGACGGTGATGGCGATGCGCGAAGGGCTCCTGCCTAAATCACTGCACGTCGATCGCCCCTCCTCCAAAGTCGACTGGTCGGCGGGGGAGATCGAGTTGCTGGTAGAGCCCGAGCCCTGGCCCAGGCAAGAGGAAAGGACCCGCAGGGCGGCCGTCTCCTCCTTCGGCATCTCGGGGACGAATGCCCACGTGATCTTGGAGGAGGCCCCTGAGGCGGCGGAGTCAGAGGTTGCGGTGGAAAAGAGCCTCCTGCCAACGATCCCCTTCGCCCTCTCGGCCAAATCGCCCGAGGCACTGCGCGCTCAGGCGGAGCGCCTCATCTCCCACATCGAAGGGAACGAGCTAGACCCCACCGACGTCGCCTACTCCCTCGTTGCCACCCGCTCCGCCTTCACCGAGCGAGCGGTGGCGATCGGCAGCGACGCCAAGGAGATGAACGAGGCCCTGGCCGCACTGGCAAACGACAAGCCCTCATCGAACCTCATCACCGCCAGCGCAAAGACCGGCCGCCTCGCCTACCTCTTCACCGGCCAGGGCTCTCAAAGGGTCGGCATGGGCAAAGAGCTCTACGACTTAGATGCCACCTACAAAGACGCCTTCGACACCGCCTGCGAGGCAGCCGGGGGAGGGGTCGATGAGCCCCTGAAGGACGTAGTCCTCGGCTCCCACCCCAAAGCAAAAGAGCTGCTCGCCAACACCGCCTACGCCCAGCCGGCCCTCTTCGCAACCGAGGTGGCGCTCTACCGCCTGCTCGAGTCAAAAGGCCTTGAGCCAGAGCTGCTCGCGGGCCACTCAGTCGGTGAGATCACAGCAGCCCACATCTCAGGCGTGCTCTCACCTGAGGACGCAGGAGCGCTGATCGCAGCCAGGGGCGCCCTGATGGGCGCCCTGCCCAAGGGCGGAGCGATGCTCGCAGTGGCGACCACCGAGCAAGAAGCGCTCGCCTCGATCGAGGGCAAAGAGCAAGAGGTATCGCTCGCTGCGATCAACGGACCAGAGGCGATCGTCCTCTCAGGAGCAGAGAAGCCGATCGCAGAGCTCGAGACCCACTGGAAGGAGAAGGGCGCAAAGACCAAACGCCTCGACGTCTCCCACGCCTTCCACTCGCCGCTGATGGAACCGATGCTGGCTGAGTTCGAGGAGACAATCGCAAAGCTCGACTTCTCCGCCCCCAAGATCCCGATTGTCTCCAACCTGAGCGGAGAGCTGCTCACCGAGGAGCAGGCAACCGACCCCGCCTACTGGGTCGCTCACGTACGCGAGCCGGTGCGCTTCGCCGAGGGCGTGGCTGCGCTTGCCGCGCAGGGCGCAACGGCTTTCCTGGAGATCGGACCCGACCCCGTCCTCAGCGCCCTCGGGCCTGCCTGCCTGCTCGAAGGACAAGAGGCCGCATTCATCCCCACCCTGCGCGAGGATCGCCCCGAGCCCGAGGCGATCATCAGGTCCCTCGCACGCGCCCATGCCGCAGGCGCAAAGCTGAGGTGGCAGGCCTTCTTCAAAGGCACCGGCGCCAAGCGCGTCTCCCTGCCCACCTACCCCTTCCAGCGCAAGCGCTACTGGCTGGAGGCCGGCCCAGCTACAGGCGATGCGAGCGCGATCGGCCAGGAAGCGACCGAGCACCCACTGCTGGGAGCGGCGATCGAGCTGCCCGAAGCCGAAGGGCTGCTGCTCACCGGCCGCATCTCACTCGCCACCCAGCCCTGGCTCGCCGACCACGCGATCGCCGGCGCCGTCCTGCTGCCCGGCACCGCCTTCCTCGAGTGCGCCCTGCAGGCGGGCAGGCGACTCGGCTGCGAGCAGATTGCCGAGCTGACGATTCAGGCGCCGCTGGCGATCCCCGAGGGCGGCGCGGTCGACCTGCGGGTCAGGGCGACCGAGGAGGGGGGCGGCGAGCGCTCCCTTCAGATCTTCTCCCGGCCCGCAGGCTCGACCCACGAGCCCGATGAGGCCCCCTGGACTCTGCACGCGACAGGAACCCTCTCCCAGGAGCAACCCCAACCCGCGGAGCCCCTCGGGCAATGGCCACCACAAGGGGCAGAGCAGATCGAGCTCGCCGGCTTCTATGAGGCGATCGCCGAGCTCGGCTTCGAGTACGGCCCCGCCTTCCAGGGCCTCACCAACGCCTACAAGCAAGGCGCCGACCTCTACGCGGAGGTATCCCTCGCGACCGAGCAACGCCCCGACGCAGCGCGCTTCGCAATCCACCCGGCGCTCTCAGATGCTGCCCTGCATACCGGCATCCTCGCCGCCCTCGGGAAAGACGGGGACGAAGCACCCCTGCACCTGCCCTTCAGCTGGCAGGGGGTGTCGGTCGCGATCCCAGGAACGCAGACCATGCGTGTGCGCCTCACGCCGAGCCCAGAAGGAGAGATCGCCCTGCTCTTCGCCGACGAGACCGGCGCCCCGATCGCCCAGGTCGCCTCCCTGGGCACGAGGGAGATCTCGAAGGAGCAGTTGGCGGCCGCCCGCCCGGCGGGACAGTTGGGCCTGCTCGGCATCGCCTGGCATAAGACGACGCCAACCCCGGCCGAGGTGCAGGGGGAGAGCGTCGTGCACGAGCTGGCGTTGCCCAAGGGCGCCGATCCCGCCGCTGTTGCGTTGAAGGCCAGCGAAGAGACCCTCGCCCTGCTACGGGGATGGCTCGCGGAAGAGCACCCGCCCGGTGACCGCTTGGCCCTGCTCACCAGGGGAGCGGTTGCGACCGGCGAGGAGGAGAGCCCAGACCCCGCCGCGGCATCGGTCTGGGGGCTGGTGCGCTCGGCGCAGTCCGAGAATCCCGGCAGCTTCCTGCTGATCGACAGCGACGGGAGCGAGGCGTCGAATGCCGCGCTCGAGGACGCCCTCAAATCGGAGGAGCCCCAGATCGCCCTGCGCGAGGGAGAGGCGCTGGCGCCGAGGGCAAAGCGGCTGCCCGCTCCCGAAGAGGCCGAGCTCTCACTCGACCCCGAGTGCACGGTCCTGATCACCGGGGGCGTCAGCGGCCTCGGGGCGCTCTTTGCGCTCCACCTGGCGGAGCGCCACGGCGCCCGCCACCTGCTCCTGGTCAGCCGCCGCGGCGCCGAAACCCCCGGCGCCGCCGACCTCGTCGCCCGCCTGGAGGAGCTCGGCGCCGAGGTGGAGATAGCGGCCTGCGACGTCTCCGAGAAAACCCAGCTCGAGCAACTCCTCTCCGGTATCCCCAAGGAGCACCCCCTGGGGGCGGTGATCCATGCCGCCGGTGTGCTCTCCGATTCCACCGTCGCCCAGATGGACAGGAAGCAGCTGCCGCCGGTCTTCGACCCCAAGGCGAAGGCGGCCTGGCACCTGCACGAGCTGACCAAGGAGAAGGACCTGTCCGCCTTCGTCCTCTTCTCCGCGATCGCGGGAACCCTGGGTGGCCCCGGACAGGCCAACTACGCCGCCGCCAACTGCTTCCTCGATGCCCTCGCCCAGAGCAGGGAGGCCGAGGGCCTGCCCGCTACCGCCATCGTCTGGGGTCTGTGGGAGCGAGAGAGCGGTATGACCTCCGAGCTCTCCGGGGCGGACCTGGCGCGGATGGGCAGGGCAGGCTTCGAGCCGATCTCCGATGCCCAGGGGGTCGAGCTCTTCGAGGCCGCCCTTGCCTCGACCGGGGCCCTCAGCCTCGCCCTTCCCCTGAACGCTTCCCGCCTGCGTTCGCTCGCCGGCGCGGGGATGCTGCCGCCGCTGCTCTCGTCGCTGGTCAGGGTGCCCGCTTCCCGCCGCACCCCCAAGGGCTCGCTCGCCGCGAGGCTCGCCTCGCTCTCACCGAAGGAACAGGAGAAGGCGACCCTCGAGCTGGTCCGCACTGAGGTCGCGGCGGTCCTCGGCCACGACTCCGGCGCCGCGATCGACCCCGAGCGCGCCTTCAAAGAGACGGGCTTCGACTCGCTCGCTGCGGTCGAACTGAGGAACCGCCTGGTCGCGGCGACCGGGCTCGCCTTGCAGCCGACGCTGATCTTCGACTACCCGAGCCCGGAGCAGCTGGCGGACCACCTGAAGGATCAGGCGACCGGATCCAGCGCCGGCGTGATGGCTGCGGTACGCGCCCAGGCGACCGACGAGCCAATCGCGATCGTCGGCATGGCCTGCCGCTACCCCGGGGGCGTCGGCGATCCCGGGCAGCTCTGGGAGATGCTCTCCGGGGGGAGCGACGGCATCTCGGAGTTCCCCGACGACCGCGGCTGGGACCTCGAGCGCCTCTATGACCCAGACCCGGACAACGCCGGCACGAGCTACACCAGGGAGGGGGGCTTCCTCGAGGACGCGACCGACTTCGACGCCGATTTCTTCGGCATCAGCCCCAAGGAGGCGTTGGCGATGGATCCCCAGCAGCGACTGTTGCTGGAGTCCTGTTGGCAGGCGCTCGAGGACGCCGGGATCGACCCCGAGTCGTTGGCGGGGACCCCCACCGGCGTTTTCGCCGGGGTGATGTACCACGACTACGGGATCGCGCTGGGCGGCGTTCCCGGTGAGATCGAGGGCTTGATGAGTACCGGCGTCGCCGGCAGCGTTGCCTCCGGTCGTGTCGCCTACGTCCTCGGCCTCGAGGGGCCGGCGATGACCGTCGACACCGCCTGCTCCTCATCTCTCGTGACTCTGCACCTGGCATCCCAGGCGCTGCGAGCGGGGGAGTGCGACCTCGCCCTGGCGGGGGGCGCCACCGTGCTCTCGACCCCAGGAGTCTTCGCCACGTTCTCCCGCCAGCGCGGCCTTGCCCCCGACGGCCGCTGCAAGCCCTTCGCCGAGGGGGCCGACGGCACCGGCTGGTCGGAGGGGGCCGGGATGCTCGTCCTCGAGCGGCTCTCGGAGGCGGAGCGCAAAGGCCACCCGGTCCTCGCGGTTCTGAAGGGCTCGGCCGTGAACCAGGACGGTGCATCGAACGGTCTCACCGCCCCCAACGGCCCCTCCCAGCAGCGGGTGATCCGCCAGGCGCTGGCGAACGCCCGCCTTGAGCCGTCTGACATCGACGCAGTCGAGGCGCACGGCACCGGCACCACCCTCGGCGACCCGATCGAGGCGGGGGCCCTGCTCGCCACCTACGGCCAGGAACGAGCGGAGGGCAAGCCCCTCTACCTGGGCTCGGTCAAGTCCAACATCGGCCACACCCAGGCGGCAGCGGGAGCGGCGGGTGTGATCAAGACGATTCTGGCGATGCGCGAAGGACTCCTGCCGAAGTCCCTGCACGTCGACCGGCCCTCCTCCAAGGTCGACTGGTCGGCAGGGGAGATAGAGCTGCTCGAAGAAGCGGCGCCCTGGCCCAAGGAAGAGGGCCGACTCCGCCGTGCCGCCGTCTCCTCCTTCGGCATCTCGGGAACGAACGCGCACGTGATCCTCGAGGAGGCGCCCCCGGCGCTGGAGTCCGAGGCGGAGGGGGAGGGGAACCCCCTGCCGGCGATCCCCCTGGCGCTCTCGGCGAAATCGCCCGAGGCACTGCGCGCCCAAGCGAGACGTCTCACCTCCCACATCGAAGAGAACGAGCTCGACCCCACCGACGTCGCCTTCTCCCTCGTTGCCACCAGGGCCTCCCTCGCGGAGAGAGCGGTGGCGGTCGGCGCCGACGGCGCGGAACTGAGAGAAGCCCTCACCTCGCTGGCTCGGGGAGAGCAAAGCTCCTCAGTGGTTACCGGCACCGCGCGGGCCGCCCACGACCCAGTCTTCCTCTTCCCCGGACAGGGCTCCCAGTGGCAGGGGATGGCGCTCGAGCTCTACCGCGAATCGACATCCTTCAAGGAGCACATCGACGCCTGCGAGGGGGCCCTCTCCCGCTACGTCGAGTGGTCGCTGACCAAGGACGTCCTCGAAGCCAAAGACGAAGCCTGGATGGAGCGCCTGGACATGGTCCAGCCCTCCCTCTTCGCGCTGATGGTCTCCCTGGCGCGGCTCTGGGAAGAGCGGGGAGTAAAGCCTGCCGCGGTGGCCGGCCACTCCCAGGGAGAGATCGCCGCCGCCCACATCGCCGCCGCCCTCTCTCTCGATGACGCCGCCCTGATCGTCTCCCGCCGCTCCCAGGCGATGGTCAAGATCGCCGGCAAGGGGGGGATGCTCTCGGTCTCCCTGCCGGAGGCGAAGCTGGCCCCGATGCTGGAGCCCTACGAGGGTCGCCTCTCGATCGCGGCGATCAACGGTCCCTCCTCACTGGTCCTCTCCGGCGATCCCGAGGCGCTCGAAGAGCTCAGAGAGAGCTGTGAGGCCGACGGCATCAGGGCAAAGCAGATCGCCGTCGACTACGCCGCCCACTCCTCCCAGATCGATGCCCTCAAAGAAGAGCTCGAAGAGGCCTTTGCCCCGATCGAGCCCAGACAGGGCGAGATCCCCTTCCACTCGACCGTCACCGGCGAGCCGATCGACACCACCTCCCTCGATCCCGCCTACTGGTACCGCAACCTGCGCGAGACCGTTCTCTTTGAGCCGGTACTGCGCTCGCTGATCGAGCAGGGGCAGAGGACCTTCATCGAGATCGGCCCCCACCCGGTACTCGGCTTTGGCGCAAACGAAACCACCGATGCCCTCGGCGTCCCAGACGTGGCGATCTTGCACACCCTGCGCCGCGAGGAGGGCGGTGCCAAGCGCTTCACGCTCTCCCTCGCCCAGGCCCATGCCGCGGGCGCAAAGGTGAAGTGGCAGGCCTTCTTCAAGGACACGGGCGCCAAGCGCGTCCCCCTTCCCACCTACCCCTTCCAGCGCAAGCGCTACTGGCTGGAGGCCGGCCCCTCTGCAGGGGACGCAAGCGCGATCGGCCAGGAAGCGACCGAGCATCCGTTGCTCGGTGCGGCGATCGAGCTGCCCGAAGCCGAAGGGCTGCTGTTCACCGGTCGCATCTCACTTGCCACCCACCCATGGCTGGCCGACCACGCGGTGGCGGGCACCGTCCTGCTCCCCGGCACGGCATTCCTCGAGTGCGCTCTGCAGGCGGGAAGGCGGCTCGGCGATGAGCAGATCGCCGAGCTTACGATCGAGGCGCCATTGGCGATCCCCGAGCGGGGGGCAGTCGACCTACGGGTCAAGGTAGGTGAGCGCGAGGAGAGCGGCACCCGACTGCTGAAGATCTTCTCCCGCCCCGTGGCCTCGGAGAGCGAGCCAGGCGAAGAGGCGCCCTGGACCTTGCACGCGAGCGGGACGCTGAGCGAGGAGGCACCCGCCCCGCAGGATGGGCTGAACGCCTGGCCACCGCCGAACGCAGAGCCCCTGAGTACGGAGGGCTTCTATGAGTCCGTCGCCGAGCTCGGCTTCGAATATGGCCCCGTCTTCCAGGGTCTGACCAACGCCTACCGCGAAGAGGATCACCTCTACGCAGAGGTCACCCTCGCCCCGGAGCAGCGCTCAGAAGCCCAGCGCTACGCGATCCACCCGGCGCTCTCAGACGCCGCCCTGCACACCGCCCTTCTCGCTGCCACCAAGGCGGATGAGGAGGCCACCCTGCGCCTGCCCTTCAGCTGGCAGGGCGTATCGGTCCAGGTCCCGGGCGCACAGGCGATGCACGTGCGCCTCACTCCGGGTAGTGACGGAGACATCGCCCTGCTCTTCGCTGACGAGGCAGGGACGCCCCTCGCCCAGGTCACCTCCCTGGCCAGCAGGGAGATCTCAAAAGACCAGCTGGCCGCAGTCCGCCTCGCGGCGCAATCAGATCTGCTTGGCATCGCCTGGCAGAAGGTGACGCTGACCCCTGCCGAGGAGCAGGGCGAGACCGTCGTACACGAGCTGGCTCTCGTCGAGGACACCGACCCCGCCTCCGCGGCGCTCACCGCAAGCGAAGAGACCCTCGCCCTGATCCAGGGCTGGCTGGCAGACGAGCACCCGCCAGGCGATCGCCTTGCCCTGCTCACCAGGGGAGCAGTGGCGGCAACAGAGGCGGAGGGCGCAGACCCCGTGGCGGCATCGGTCTGGGGCCTGGTGCGCTCGGCCCAATCAGAGCACCCCGGCAGCTTCCTCTTGATCGACAGCGACGGGAGCGAGGCGTCGAATACCGCGCTCGAGGACGTCCTCAAATCAGAAGAGCCCCAGATCGCCCTGCGCGAAGGCGAGGCGCTGGTGCCGCGAGCAAAGCGGCTACCCGCTCCCGAAGGGGTCGACTTCCCGGTCGACCCCGAGCGCACCGTCCTGATCACCGGCGGCCTCGGAGGCATCGGCAGGACCCTCGCCATCCATCTGGCAAAGGAGCGCGATGCCCGCCACCTGCTCCTGGTCAGCAGAAGCGGCAATAAAGCCAAGGGGGCAAAAGAGCTGATCGAGGAGCTGGCCGGACTGGGAGCGCAGGCAGAGGTCGCCGGCTGCGACGTCTCCGACGCCGGGCAGCTCAGGGAGCTACTCGCGGGCATTCCCGAGGACAGGCCCCTGGGAGCCGTGATCCACGCCGCCGGAGTCCTCTCCGACTCCACCGTCGCCCAGATGGACAAAGAGCAGCTCGCACCCGTCTTCGCTCCCAAGGTAAGCGCCGCCTGGCACCTGCACGAGCTGACCAAGGACCGAGGGCTCTCGGCCTTCGTCCTCTTTTCCTCGCTCGCCGGCACGATCGGCGGCCCAGGCCAGGCCAACTATGCCGCCGCCAACTGCTTCCTCGACGCCCTCGCCCAGAGCAGGGAAGCGCAGGGCCTGCCCGCGACCTCGATCGCCTGGGGTCTGTGGGAGCAGGAGAGCGGCATGACTGCCGAGCTGGGAGACGCGGACCTGGCGCGGATGAAGCGAGCCGGCTTCGAAGCGATAACCGACGCCCAGGGCGCGGCGCTCTTCGAGGCCGCCATCTCCTCCCCCGAGCCGCTCTGCCTTGCCGCCCCGATGAACACCGCCCGCCTGCGCTCACTCGCAACCGCCGGAACCCTGCCGCCACTGCTCAGCTCCCTGGTCAGGGTCCCCGCCGCCCGCCGCACCCCGAAGGGCTCGCTGGCGGCAAGGCTCGCCTCGCTCTCATCAGAGGAGCAGACAAAGACAACTCTCGAGCTGGTCAGCGCAGAGGTCGCCGCGGTCCTCGGCCACGACTCCGCCGCCCAGATCGACCCCGAGCGCGCCTTCAAGGAGATGGGCTTCGACTCGCTCGCAGCTGTTGAGCTACGCAACCGCCTCGTCGCCGCCACCGGCCTCACCCTGCAGCCGACTCTCGTCTTCGACTACCCCAACCCGGCGTCCGTCGCCGAGCACCTGAGGGAGGAGGCGACGGCCCCTGGCGCTGGAGCGAGCCTCACCGTCCGCGCCCAGGCCAGCGATGAGCCAATCGCGATCGTTGGCATGGCCTGTCGCTACCCGGGGGGCGTCGGCGATCCCGGGCAGTTCTGGGCGATGCTCTCCGAGGGTAAGGACGGCGTCTCGGAGTTCCCCAACGACCGCGGTTGGGACCTCGAGCGCCTCTATGACCCAGACCCAGAGGCCCCGGGCACGAGCTATGCCAAAGACGGCGGCTTCCTCGCCGACGCGGCCGACTTCGATGCCGAGTTCTTCAGCATCAGCCCCAGGGAGGCGCTGGCGATGGACCCCCAGCAGCGCTTGCTGCTCGAATCCTCCTGGGAAGCGCTCGAAGACGCCGGCATCGATCCGGGCTCCCTCGCCGGCTCGGCGACCGGGGTCTTCGCGGGGGTGATGTACCAGGACTACGGCAGCCGTATGACCAGCGTCGACGAGAGCCTCGAGGGCTATTTCGCCACCGGCATGTCGAACAGCGTCGCCTCGGGTCGCATCTCCTACGCCCTCGGCCTCGAGGGGCCGGCGATGACGGTCGACACCGCCTGCTCATCCTCGCTTGTGACGCTGCACCTGGCAGCGCAGGCGCTGCGAGGCGGAGAGTGCGACCTCTCTCTCGCCGGCGGCGCGACCGTGCTCTCGACCACCGGCCTGTTCACCGAGTTCTCGCGCCAGCGCAATCTCGCCCCCGACGGCCGCTGCAAGCCCTTCGCCGAGGCGGCGGACGGGATAGGCGGCTCGGAGGGGGCCGGGATGCTCGTCCTCGAGCGCCTTTCGGAGGCGGAGCGAAAAGGTCACCCGATCCTCGCGGTTCTGAAAGGCTCGGCGGTGAACCAGGACGGCGCCTCGAACGGCCTCACCGCACCCAACGGGCCCTCCCAGCAGCGCGTGATCCGCCAGGCGCTGGCAAACGCCAGGCTCGAGCCCAAGGACATCGACGCGGTCGAGGCGCACGGCACCGGCACCACCCTCGGCGACCCGATCGAGGCGGGAGCGCTGCTAGCCACCTACGGACAGGAGCGACCCGAGGGCAAGCCCCTCTACCTCGGCTCGGTCAAGTCCAACATCGGCCATACCCAGGCGGCGGCGGGAGCGGCAGGGGTGATCAAGACCGTGCTGGCGATGCGCGAAGGGCTCCTGCCGAAATCCCTGCATGTCGATCGCCCCTCCTCCAAAGTCGACTGGACGGCGGGGGAGATCGAGCTGCTGGCCGACTCGGCGCCCTGGCCCAAGGAAGAGGGCCGACTGCGCCGCGCAGCCGTCTCCTCCTTCGGCATCAGCGGCACCAACGCCCACGTGATCCTCGAGGAGGCGCCCGAGGTCTCTGAACCTGAGTCCGAGCAAGAGCGAAAGCCCCTGCCGGCGATCCCGGTGGCGCTCTCGGCCAAATCGCCCGAGGCCCTGCGCGCCCAAGCGGAGCGCCTCGCATCCCACCTAGAGGAAAACGAGCTCGACCCCACCGACGTCGCCTACTCCCTCCTCGCCACCCGCTCCACCTTCACCGAGCGAGCGGTCGCGATCGGCAGCGACGCCAAGGAGCTGAATGAGGCCCTAACCGCCCTGGCCAACGACAAGCCTTCATCGAACCTCATCACCGCAAGCGCAAAGACCGGCCGTCTCGCCTACCTCTTCACCGGCCAGGGCTCTCAAAGGGTTGGCATGGGCAAGGAGCTCTACGACTCAGATGCCACCTACAAAAAAGCCTTCGACGCCGCCTGCGAGGCAGCGGGGGGAGGGGTCGAGGAGCCGCTCAAAGACATCGTCCTCGGCACCCACCCCAAAGCAAAAGAGCTGCTCGCCAACACCGCCTACGCCCAACCGGCCCTCTTCGCAACCGAGGTGGCGCTCTACCGCTTGCTCGAGTCAAAGGGCCTTGAGCCAGAGCTGCTCGCCGGTCACTCCGTAGGTGAGATCGCCGCAGCCCACATCTCAGGCGTGCTCTCCCTAGAGGACGCAGGAGCGCTGATCGTAGCCAGGGGCGCCCTGATGGGCGCCCTGCCAAAGGGCGGAGCGATGCTCGCAGTGGCAACCACCGAGCAAGAGGCGCTCGCCTCGATCGAGGGCAAAGAGCAGGAGGTATCGCTGGCGGCGATCAACGGACCCGAGGCGATCGTCCTCTCAGGCAAAGAAGAGCCAATCGCAGAGCTCGAGGCCCATTGGAAGGACAAGGGAGCAAAGACCAAGCGACTCGACGTCTCCCACGCCTTCCACTCGCCGCTGATGGAGCCGATGCTCAAAGACTTCGAAGAGACGATCGCAAAGCTCGACTTCAAAGCCCCCCAGATCCCGATCGTCTCCAACCTGAGCGGCGAGCTGCTCACCGAGGGGCAGGCAACCGACCCCGCCTACTGGGTCTCCCACGTGCGCG
The DNA here is from genome assembly GCA_963824215.1 of uncultured Solirubrobacterales bacterium. Taxonomy (GTDB): domain Bacteria; phylum Actinomycetota; class Thermoleophilia; order Solirubrobacterales; family 70-9; genus VRUE01. Next base: position 404,185 of record CAWGOE010000004.1, read on the forward strand.
AGCCTGTCCGCTTCGCCGAGGGCATCGCTGCGCTTGCCGCGCAGGGCGCAACGGCTTTCCTGGAGATCGGGCCAGACCCCGTCCTCAGCGCCCTCGGACCCGCCTGCCTGCCCGAAGGACAAGAGGCCGCATTCATCCCAACCCTGCGCGGGGATCGCTCCGAGGACGTGGCGGTGGTCAGGTCCCTCGCCGCCGCACACGCCGCAGGCGCAAAGCTCAACTGGGCCAGCTTCTTCAAAGACACCGGCGCAAAGCGCGTCCCCCTGCCCACCTACCCCTTCCAGCGCAAGCGCTACTGGCTGGAGGGCAAGGCTGGGGCCGGCGATCTCTCCGCCGCGGGACTCTCTGACACCGAGCACCCGCTGCTCGGAGCGGCGATCTCCTCTCCGGAAGGCGACGGTCTCGCCCTCAGCGGCGCGATCTCGCTCGCCACTCACCCCTGGCTGGCGGATCACGCCGTGGCGGGCACCGTGCTCCTACCGGGAACTGCATTCCTCGAGTGCGCCCTCTGCGCCGCCGAGCGCTGCGGGGCGAGGGAGGTCAAGGAGCTGACCCTCGAGGCGCCGCTGGCGATCCCAGGGCAGGGCTCGGTCGCCCTGCGGGTCTCGGTCTCAGCTCCCCAGGAAGCGGAGTGGGAGATCTCGATCCACTCCAGGCCCGCAGGGGACCCAGATGCCCAGTGGACCCGGCACGCGAGCGGGACCCTCTCCCAGGCGCAAACCCCCGCGCCCGAGGGGCTCATCGCTTGGCCGCCACAGGATGCAGAGCAGATCGAGCTCGCCGGCTTCTATGGGCGCATCGCCGACCTCGGCTTCGAATACGGCCCGGCCTTCCAGGGACTGACCAACGCATACAAGGACGGCGACCACGTCTACGCCGAGGTCTCCTTGGCCGAGGAGCAGCGATCCGAAGCAGAGCACTTCGCGGTTCACCCGGCGCTGAGCGATTCGGCCCTGCACGCCGGCATCCTCACCGCCCTCGAGAAAGACGATGGAGACGCCAGCCTGCGCCTGCCGTTCAATTGGCGGGGCGTATCGGTCCAGGCCCCGGGCGCGCAGGTGATGCGCGTGCGCCTCAGCGCCAGCCCAGAAGGTGAGCTCTCGCTGCTCTTCGCCGACGAAGCTGGCAACCCGATCGCCCAGGTCTCCTCTCTTGGCAGCCGCGAGATCTCCCCCGCGCAGCTGGCGGCGGCGGGCCAAAGGGCAAAGAGCGGCCTGCTGGAGGTCGCCTGGCAAAAGGCGACGCTCGCCCCGGCCGAACAGCAGGGCGAGTCCGTCGTCCACGAGCTGGCGCTGCCCGAGGCCGATGACCCCGCCCAAGCAGCGCTAACCGCAAGCGAAGAGACCCTCGCCCTGATCCAGAGGTGGCTGGCGGACGAGCACCCCCCAGGTGAGCGCCTCGCCCTGCTCACCAAGGGAGCGGTGGCTGTCACCGAGACCGAGAGCCCAGACCCTGTGGCCGCCTCGACCTGGGGCCTGGTGCGCTCGGCCCAGTCAGAGCACCCCGGCAGCTTCGTTCTGATCGACAGCGACGACAGCGAGGCATCCCAAGAGGCGCTGAACGAGGTATTGGAATCGGAAGAGCCCCAAGTCGCCCTGCGCGATGGAGAGGCGCTGGTCCCGAGGGCAAGGCGGCTGCCCGCTCCCGATGACACCGACTTCCCGATCGACCCCGAGCGCACCGTTCTGATCACCGGCGGCCTCTCGGGCCTCGGCGCCCTCTTCGCCACCCACCTGGCAAAGACCCACGGCGCCAAGCACCTGCTGCTGGTCAGCAGAAGCGGCAAGAAGGCAAAGGGAGCAAAGGAGCTGGTGGCAGAGCTGGCCGAGCTGGGAGCAGAGGCGGAGATCGCCGCCTGCGACGTCTCTGACCCAGAGCAGCTTCAGGAGCTGCTTGCCGGAAGCTCGAAAGAGCGCCCGCTGGGCGCGGTGATCCACGCCGCCGGGGTCCTCTCCGACTCCACCGTCGCCCAGATGGACAAGGAGCAGCTGCCGCCCGTCTTCGCCCCCAAGGCAAGCGCGGCCTGGAACCTGCACGAGCTGACCAGAGACCAAGAGCTCTCAGCCTTCGTCCTCTTCTCCTCTGTCGCCGGAACCCTGGGCGGCCCAGGGCAGGCCAACTACGCGGCAGCCAACTGCTTCCTCGACGCCCTTGCTCAAAAGAGAGAAGTCGAAGGCCTGCCGGCGACCTCGATCGCCTGGGGTCTGTGGGAGCAGGAGGGAGGCATGACTTCCGAGCTTCTCAGAGGCCGACCTGGCGCGGATGCGCCGCGGGGGAATCGAGCCGATCGCAGAAGAGCAGGGCGCCGAGCTTTTCGACGCCGCGTTGCAAAGCAGGACGCCCACCTCTGTCGCCGCCCCGATGAACACCGCCCGCCTGCGCTCACTCGCAACCGCCGGAACCCTGCCGCCACTGCTCAGCTCCCTGGTCAGGGTCCCCGCCGCCCGCCGCACCCCGAAGGGCTCGCTGGCGGCAAGGCTCGCCTCGCTCTCATCAGAGGAGCAGACAAAGACAACTCTCGAGCTGGTCAGCGCAGAGGTCGCCGCGGTCCTCGGCCACGACTCCGCCGCCCAGATCGACCCCGAGCGCGCCTTCAAGGAGATGGGCTTCGACTCGCTCGCAGCTGTTGAGCTACGCAACCGCCTCGTCGCCGCCACCGGCCTCACCCTGCAGCCGACTCTCGTCTTCGACTACCCCAACCCGGCGTCCGTCGCCGAGCACCTGAGGGAGGAGGCGACGGCGTCCGGAAATGGGCACGGCCCGCTGGAGTCGGGAGAGCGCGAGGTGCGCGAAGCCCTGGCGTCGATTCCGCTTTCGGATCTGAGGAAAACTGGCCTGCTCGATCAACTTTTGCGCCTGGCCGACTCCGATGAAAGCGTGGATCCCGAGGCGGTGGAGGAGAGCGAGTCGATCGACGAGATGGATCTCGACGACCTGATCCGCAGGAGCACCGAGGGCGCGATGGGAGACCAGGGAGGAGGTGACGACTGATGGCCACTGAGCAGAACCAGGCGGTTGAGGCGCTTCGCAACACCCTCAAGGAACGAGAACAGCTTCGCAAGGAAAACAAGAGCCTTCGCGACAGCTCCAACGAGCCGATCGCGATCGTCGGCATGGCCTGCCGTTACCCGGGGGGCGTCGGCGATCCCGGGCAGTTCTGGGCGATGCTCTCTGGAGGGGTCGACGGCATCACGGAATTCCCAGGCGACCGCGGCTGGGACCTCGAGCGCCTCTATGACCCAGACCCCGAGCACCCCGGCACGAGCTATGTAAGGGATGGGGGCTTCCTGCGGGGCGCCGCCGACTTCGACGCCGAGTTCTTCGGGATCAGCCCGCGCGAGGCGCTGGCGATGGACCCCCAGCAGCGGCTGCTGCTCGAATCCTCCTGGGAGGCGTTGGAGGACGCGGGGATCGACCCCGGGTCGCTGCTGGGGACGATGACCGGGGTCTTCGCCGGGATCATGCACCACGACTACGCCGCCTCGATGGGCGGCATTCCGGCAGAGCTCGAAGGCTTCATCGGCACCGGCGTCTCAGGCTCGGTCGCCTCCGGTCGCGTCGCCTACGCGCTCGGCCTCGAGGGGCCGGCGGTCACCATCGACACGGCCTGCTCATCCTCGTTGGTCACCCTGCACCTGGCAGCGCAGGCGCTGCGCGGAGGGGAGTGCGACCTGGCCCTGGCGGGAGGCGCGACCGTCCTCGCCACTCCCGTGGTCTTCACCGAGTTCTCCCGCCAGCGCGGCCTTGCCCCCGACGGCCGCTGCAAGCCCTTCGCCGAGGGGGCCGACGGCACCGGCTGGTCGGAGGGGGCCGGGATGCTCGTCCTCGAGCGGCTCTCGGAGGCGGAGCGCAAAGGCCACCCGGTCCTCGCGGTTCTGAAGGGCTCGGCCGTGAACCAGGACGGTGCATCGAACGGTCTCACCGCCCCCAACGGCCCCTCCCAGCAGCGGGTGATCCGCCAGGCGCTGGCGAACGCCCGCCTTGAGCCGTCTGACATCGACGCAGTCGAGGCGCACGGCACCGGCACCACCCTCGGCGACCCGATCGAGGCCGGAGCGCTGCTCGCCACCTACGGCCAGGAACGAGCGGAGGGCAAGCCCCTCTACCTGGGCTCGGTCAAGTCCAACATCGGCCACACCCAGGCGGCAGCGGGAGCGGCGGGTGTGATCAAGACGATTCTGGCGATGCGCGAAGGACTCCTGCCGAAGTCCCTGCACGTCGACCGGCCCTCCTCCAAGGTCGACTGGTCGGCAGGGGAGATAGAGCTGCTCGAAGAAGCGGCGCCCTGGCCCAAGGAAGAGGGCAGGCTCCGCCGCGCCGCCGTCTCCTCCTTCGGCATCTCGGGAACGAACGCGCACGTGATCCTCGAGGAGGCGCCCCCGGCGCTGGAGTCCGAGGCGGAGGGGGAGGGGAACCCCCTGTCGGCGATCCCCCTGGCGCTCTCGGCCAAATCGCCCGAGGCCCTGCGCGCCCAAGCGGAGCGCCTCGCCTCCCACCTCGCCGAGACCGAGGCAGACCCCACTGACGTCGCCTACTCCCTCGCCACCACCCGCAGCGCTTTCAACGAGCGCGCCGTGGCAGTCGGCGACGACAGGACGGAGATCCTCGCCGCCCTGCAGAGCTTCGCCAGGGAAGAGACCGCGGCGAACCTGATCACTGCCAAGGCCGGCGCCGCCCACGACCCAGTCTTCCTCTTCCCCGGACAGGGCTCCCAGTGGCAGGGGATGGCGCTCGAGCTCTACCGCGAATCGACATCCTTCAAGGAGCACATCGACGCCTGCGAGGGGGCCCTCTCCCGCTACGTCGAGTGGTCGCTGACCAAGGACGTCCTCGAAGCCAAAGACGAAGCCTGGATGGAGCGCCTGGACATGGTCCAGCCCTCCCTCTTCGCGCTGATGGTCTCCCTGGCGCGGCTCTGGGAAGAGCGGGGAGTAAAGCCTGCCGCGGTGGCCGGCCACTCCCAGGGAGAGATCGCCGCCGCCCACATCGCCGCCGCCCTCTCTCTCGATGACGCCGCCCTGATCGTCTCCCGCCGCTCCCAGGCGATGGTCAAGATCGCCGGCAAGGGGGGGATGCTCTCGGTCTCCCTGCCGGAGGCGAAGCTGGCCCCGATGCTGGAGCCCTACGAGGGTCGCCTCTCGATCGCGGCGATCAACGGTCCCTCCTCACTGGTCCTCTCCGGCGATCCCGAGGCGCTCGAAGAGCTCAGAGAGAGCTGTGAGGCCGACGGCATCAGGGCAAAGCAGATCGCCGTCGACTACGCCGCCCACTCCTCCCAGATCGATGCCCTCAAAGAAGAGCTCGAAGAGGCCTTTGCCCCGATCGAGCCCAGACAGGGCGAGATCCCCTTCCACTCGACCGTCACCGGCGAGCCGATCGACACCACCTCCCTCGATCCCGCCTACTGGTACCGCAACCTGCGCGAGACCGTTCTCTTTGAGCCGGTACTGCGCTCGCTGATCGAGCAGGGGCAGAGGACCTTCATCGAGATCGGCCCCCACCCGGTACTCGGCTTTGGCGCAAACGAAACCACCGATGCCCTCGGCGTCCCAGACGTGGCGATCTTGCACACCCTGCGCCGCGAGGAGGGCGGTGCCAAGCGCTTCACGCTCTCCCTCGCCCAGGCCCATGCCGCGGGCGCAAAGGTGAAGTGGCAGGCCTTCTTCAAGGACACGGGCGCCAAGCGCGTCCCCCTTCCCACCTACCCCTTCCAGAGAAAGCGCTACTGGTTGGAGGGCAAGGCCGGGGCCGGCGACCTCTCCGCCGCGGGACTCTCCGAGACCGAGCACCCGCTGCTTGGAGCGGCGATCGCCGCTCCGGAAGGCGAGGGTCTCGCCCTGAGCGGCGCGATCTCGCTGGCCACTCACCCCTGGCTGGCGGACCACGCCGTGGCGGGCACCGTCCTGCTCCCGGGTACCGCGTTCCTCGAGTGCGCCCTCTACGCCGCCGAGCGCTGCGGCGCAGAGCAGGTCAAGGAGCTGACCCTCGAGGCGCCGCTGGCGATGACCGAGCAGAGCACGATCGCCCTACGTGTATCGGTCTCAGGTCCGCAGGAAGCAGAGCGGGAGATCTTGATCCACTCCCGCCCCTTGGGTGACCCGGAGGCCCAATGGACGAGGCACGCCCAGGGAACCCTGAGCCTGGCGGCCCCCCAGCCCGCAGAGGGTCTCGAGGCATGGCCACCCCCAGGCGCAGAGCCCCTCTCCGCCGAGGATCTCTATCCCCGCCTGGCCGAGATCGGCTTCGAATATGGGCCGGCCTTCCAGGGCCTCACCCGCGTCTGGGCAATGGAGAGCGAGATCTATGCCGAGGTCTCCCTCGCCCAGGAGCAGCGCCAGGGCGCGGAGCACTACTCCCTGCACCCTGCGCTCACCGACTCGGCCCTGCACGCGGCCCTGCTCGGCGGCCTAGAAGCACAAGAGCAGGAGCAGGGCCTGCGCCTGCCCTTCAACTGGCGGGGGGTATCGCTCAGCGCCAAGGGTCCGACTGAGATGCGCGTGCGCCTCTCCATCACCTCCGCAGAGGAGACCGCGATCCTCTTCGCCGACGAAGCTGGCAACCCGATCGCCCAGGTCTCCTCTCTTGGCAGCCGCGAGATCTCCCCCGCGCAGCTGGCGGCGGCGGGCCAAAGGGCAAAGAGCGGCCTGCTGGAGGTCGCCTGGCAAAAGGCGACGCTCGCCCCGGCCGAACAGCAGGGCGAGTCCGTCGTCCACGAGCTGGCGCTGCCCGAGGCCGATGACCCCGCCCAAGCAGCGCTAACCGCAAGCGAAGAGACCCTCGCCCTGATCCAGAGGTGGCTGGCGGACGAGCACCCCCCAGGTGAGCGCCTCGCCCTGCTCACCAAGGGAGCGGTGGCTGTCACCGAGACCGAGAGCCCAGACCCTGTGGCCGCCTCGACCTGGGGCCTGGTGCGCTCGGCCCAGTCAGAGCACCCCGGCAGCTTCGTTCTGATCGACAGCGACGACAGCGAGGCATCCCAAGAGGCGCTGAACGAGGTATTGGAATCGGAAGAGCCCCAAGTCGCCCTGCGCGATGGAGAGGCGCTGGTCCCGAGGGCAAGGCGGCTGCCCGCTCCCGATGACACCGACTTCCCGATCGACCCCGAGCGCACCGTTCTGATCACCGGCGGCCTCTCGGGCCTCGGCGCCCTCTTCGCCACCCACCTGGCAAAGACCCACGGCGCCAAGCACCTGCTGCTGGTCAGCAGAAGCGGCAAGAAGGCAAAGGGAGCAAAGGAGCTGGTGGCAGAGCTGGCCGAGCTGGGAGCAGAGGCGGAGATCGCCGCCTGCGACGTCTCTGACCCAGAGCAGCTTCAGGAGCTGCTTGCCGGAAGCTCGAAAGAGCGCCCGCTGGGCGCGGTGATCCACGCCGCCGGGGTCCTCTCCGACTCCACCGTCGCCCAGATGGACAAGGAGCAGCTGCCGCCCGTCTTCGCCCCCAAGGCAAGCGCGGCCTGGAACCTGCACGAGCTGACCAGAGACCAAGAGCTCTCAGCCTTCGTCCTCTTCTCCTCTGTCGCCGGAACCCTGGGCGGCCCAGGGCAGGCCAACTACGCGGCAGCCAACTGCTTCCTCGACGCCCTTGCTCAAAAGAGAGAAGTCGAAGGCCTGCCGGCGACCTCGATCGCCTGGGGTCTGTGGGAGCAGGAGGGAGGCATGACTTCCGAGCTCTCAGAGGCCGACCTGGCGCGGATGCGCCGCGGGGGAATCGAGCCGATCGCAGAAGAGCAGGGCGCCGAGCTTTTCGACGCCGCGTTGCAAAGCAGGACGCCCACCTCTGTCGCCGCCCCGATGAACACCGCCCGCCTGCGCTCACTCGCAACCGCCGGAACCCTGCCGCCACTGCTCAGCTCCCTGGTCAGGGTCCCCGCCGCCCGCCGCACCCCGAAGGGCTCGCTGGCGGCAAGGCTCGCCTCGCTCTCATCAGAGGAGCAGACAAAGACAACTCTCGAGCTGGTCAGCGCAGAGGTCGCCGCGGTCCTCGGCCACGACTCCGCCGCCCAGATCGACCCCGAGCGCGCCTTCAAGGAGATGGGCTTCGACTCGCTCGCAGCTGTTGAGCTACGCAACCGCCTCGTCGCCGCCACCGGCCTCACCCTGCAGCCGACTCTCGTCTTCGACTACCCCAACCCGGCGTCCGTCGCCGAGCACCTGAGGGAGGAGGCGACGGCCCCTGGCGCTGGAGCGAGCCTCACCGTCCGCGCCCAGGCCAGCGATGAGCCAATCGCGATCGTTGGCATGGCCTGTCGCTACCCGGGGGGCGTCGGCGATCCCGGGCAGTTCTGGGCGATGCTCTCCGAGGGTAAGGACGGCGTCTCGGAGTTCCCCAACGACCGCGGTTGGGACCTCGAGCGCCTCTATGACCCAGACCCAGAGGCCCCGGGCACGAGCTATGCCAAAGACGGCGGCTTCCTCGCCGGCGCGGCCGACTTCGATGCCGAGTTCTTCAGCATCAGCCCGCGCGAGGCGCTGGCGATGGACCCCCAGCAGCGCTTGCTGCTCGAATCCTCCTGGGAAGCGCTCGAAGACGCCGGCATCGATCCGGGCTCCCTCGCCGGCTCGGCGACCGGGGTCTTCGCGGGAGTGATGTACCAGGACTACGGCAGCCGCATGACCAAGCTCGAGGAGAGCCTCGAGGGGTACCTCGCCGTCGGCCTCTCGGGCTCGGTCGTATCGGGCAGGGTCGCGTACGCCTTGGGTCTCGAGGGCCCGGCGATGACCGTCGACACGGCCTGCTCCTCATCTCTCGTGACTCTGCACCTGGCATCCCAGGCGCTGCGAGCGGGGGAGTGCGACCTCGCCCTGGCGGGGGGCGCCACCGTGCTCTCGAGCACCGGGCTGTTCACCGAGTTCTCCCGCCAGCGCAATCTCGCCCCCGACGGCCGCTGCAAGCCCTTCGCCGAGGCGGCGGACGGGATAGGCGGCTCGGAGGGAGTGGGGATGCTGCTGGTCGAGCGGCTCTCCGACGCAAAGCGAAATGGCCATCCGGTCCTCGCCCTGCTCAAGGGCTCGGCCGTGAACCAGGACGGAGCATCGAACGGCCTCACCGCCCCCAACGGACCCTCCCAGCAGCGCGTGATCCGCCAGGCGCTTGCAAACGCGCGCCTCGAGCCAAAGGACATCGACGCCGTCGAGGCCCACGGCACCGGCACCACCCTCGGCGACCCGATCGAGGCTGGAGCGCTGCTAGCCACCTACGGCCAGGAGCGACCGGAGGGTCGCCCCCTGCGGCTGGGCTCGGTCAAGTCGAACATCGGCCACACCCAGGCGGCAGCGGGAGCGGCAGGGGTGATCAAGACCGTGCTGGCGATGCGCGAAGGGCTCCTGCCGAAATCCCTGCATGTCGATCGCCCCTCCTCCAAAGTCGACTGGACGGCGGGGGAGATCGAGCTGCTGGCCGACTCGGCGCCCTGGCCCAAGGAAGAGGGCCGACTGCGCCGTGCCGCCGTCTCCTCCTTCGGCATCAGCGGCACCAACGCCCACGTGATCCTCGAGGAGGCGCCCGAGGTCTCTGAACCTGAGTCCGAGCAAGAGCGAAAGCCCCTGCCGGCGATCCCCCTGGCGCTCTCGGCCAAATCGCCGGAGGCACTGCGCGCCCAGGCGGAGCGCCTCGCCTCCCACCTCGCCGAGAACCCGGAGCTAGATCCAACCGACGTCGCCTACTCGCTCGTTGCCACCCGCTCCGCCTTCACCGAGCGGGCAGTGGCGATCGGCGAGGACAGGACCGAGATCCTCACCGCTCTGCAGAGCCTCGCTGGGGAAGAGACCGCGGCGAGCCTGATCACCGCCAGCGCCAAGACCGGCCGCCTCGCCCACCTCTTCACGGGCCAGGGCTCCCAGCGAGCGGGCATGGGAGTCGAGCTCTACGAGGCAGAGCCCATATACACCGAGGCCTTCGACGCCGCCTGCGAGGCAGCGGGGGCAAAGCTGGATGAGGCCCTGAAGGACGTAGTCCTCGGCTCCCACCCCAAAGCAAAAGAGCTGCTCGCCAACACCGCCTACGCCCAACCGGCCCTCTTCGCAACCGAGGTGGCGCTCTACCGCCTGCTGGAGTCAAAAGGCCTTGAGCCAGATCTGCTCGCAGGCCACTCGGTCGGTGAGATTTCCGCAGCCCACATCTCGGGCGTGCTCTCTCTGGAGGACGCAGGAGCGCTGATCGTCGCCAGGGGGGCCCTGATGGGTGCCCTGCCAAAGGGCGGAGCGATGCTCGCAGTGGCAACCACGGAGAAAGAGGCGCTTGCCTCGATCGAGGGCAAAGAGCAGGAGGTATCGCTCGCTGCGATCAACGGCCCCGAGGCGATCGTCCTCTCAGGAGCAGAGAAGCCGATCGCCGAGCTCGAGGCCCACTGGAAGGACAAGGGCGCCAAGACCAAACGCCTCGATGTCTCCCACGCCTTCCACTCGCCGCTGATGGAGCCGATGCTCAAAGACTTCGAAGGGACGATCGCAAAGCTCGACTTCTCCGCTCCCCAGATCCCGATCGTCTCCAACCTGAGCGGAGAGCTGCTCACCACCGAGCAGGCAACCGACCCCACCTACTGGGTTTCACACGTACGCGAGCCGGTGCGCTTCGCCGAGGGCGTCGCTGCGCTTGCCGCACAAGGAGCGACGACCTTCCTGGAGATCGGACCCGACCCCGTCCTCAGTGCCCTCGGACCCGCCTGCCTGCCCGAAGGACAAGAGGCAGCCTTCGTCCCAACCCTGCGCGGGGACCGCCCCGAGCCCGAGGCAATCGTTCGCTCTCTCGCTGCGGCCCACGCGGCAGGAGCCAAGGTGAAGTGGGCCACCTTCTTCAAAGACACCGGCGCCAAGCGCGTCCCCCTGCCCACCTACCCCTTTCAGAGAAAGCGCTACTGGCTGGAGGCCGCCCCAGCTACAGGCGACGCCAGCGCGATCGGCCAGGAAGCGACCGAGCACCCACTGCTCGGAGCCGCGATCCCCTCACCCGAAGGAGAGGGCCTTGCCCTCTCCGGCGCTATCTCGCTCGCCACCCACCCCTGGCTGGCCGACCACGCGATCGCCGGAACGGTCCTTTTGCCCGGAACCGCCTTCCTCGAGTGTGCCCTCTGCGCCGCCGAGCGCTGCGGAGCGGAGCAGGTCAAGGAGCTGACCCTCGAGGCACCGCTTGCGATCCCCGAGCAGGGGGCGATCGCCCTGCGGGTGTCGGTCTCAGGTCCGCAGGAAGCAGAGCGGGAGATTGTGATCCACTCCAGGCCCGCGGGTGACCCGGATGCCCAGTGGACCCGACACGCGAGCGGGACCCTCTCCGAGGGGCAGGCACAGGCACCGGAGCCGATCGAGCAGTGGCCGCCTACAGACGCGGAGCCCATGGGAACGGAGGGGCTCTACGAGACGATCGCCGAGCTGGGCTTCGAATACGGTCCCGCCTTCCAGGGCCTGACCAGCGCCTGGAGTGTGGGAGGGGAGATCTACGCCGAGGTCACCCTCGGGGAGGATCAGCGAACCGAGGCGGAGCGCTACGCCCTGCACCCTGCGCTGAGCGACGCGGCCCTGCACGCGGCCCTGCTCGGCGCCCTGCGGACTCAAGGCCAAGAGCAGGAGACCACCCTGCGCCTGCCGTTCAATTGGCGGGGCGTATCGGTCCAGGCCCCGGGCGCGCAGGTGATGCGCGTGCGCCTCAGCGCCAGCCCAGAAGGTGAGCTCTCGCTGCTCTTCGCCGACGAAGCTGGCAACCCGATCGCCCAGGTCTCCTCTCTTGGCAGCCGCGAGATCTCCCCCGCGCAGCTGGCGGCGGCGGGCCAAAGGGCAAAGAGCGGCCTGCTGGAGGTCGCCTGGCAAAAGGCGACGCTCGCCCCGGCCGAACAGCAGGGCGAGTCCGTCGTCCACGAGCTGGCGCTGCCCGAGGCCGATGACCCCGCCCAAGCAGCGCTAACCGCAAGCGAAGAGACCCTCGCCCTGATCCAGAGGTGGCTGGCGGACGAGCACCCCCCAGGTGAGCGCCTCGCCCTGCTCACCAAGGGAGCGGTGGCTGTCACCGAGACCGAGAGCCCAGACCCTGTGGCCGCCTCGACCTGGGGCCTGGTGCGCTCGGCCCAGTCAGAGCACCCCGGCAGCTTCGTTCTGATCGACAGCGACGACAGCGAGGCATCCCAAGAGGCGCTGAACGAGGTATTGGAATCGGAAGAGCCCCAAGTCGCCCTGCGCGATGGAGAGGCGCTGGTCCCGAGGGCAAGGCGGCTGCCCGCTCCCGATGACACCGACTTCCCGATCGACCCCGAGCGCACCGTTCTGATCACCGGCGGCCTCTCGGGCCTCGGCGCCCTCTTCGCCACCCACCTGGCAAAGACCCACGGCGCCAAGCACCTGCTGCTGGTCAGCAGAAGCGGCAAGAAGGCAAAGGGAGCAAAGGAGCTGGTGGCAGAGCTGGCCGAGCTGGGAGCAGAGGCGGAGATCGCCGCCTGCGACGTCTCTGACCCAGAGCAGCTTCAGGAGCTGCTTGCCGGAAGCTCGAAAGAGCGCCCGCTGGGCGCGGTGATCCACGCCGCCGGGGTCCTCTCCGACTCCACCGTCGCCCAGATGGACAAGGAGCAGCTGCCGCCCGTCTTCGCCCCCAAGGCAAGCGCGGCCTGGAACCTGCACGAGCTGACCAGAGACCAAGAGCTCTCAGCCTTCGTCCTCTTCTCCTCTGTCGCCGGAACCCTGGGCGGCCCAGGGCAGGCCAACTACGCGGCAGCCAACTGCTTCCTCGACGCCCTTGCTCAAAAGAGAGAAGTCGAAGGCCTGCCGGCGACCTCGATCGCCTGGGGTCTGTGGGAGCAGGAGGGAGGCATGACTTCCGAGCTCTCAGAGGCCGACCTGGCGCGGATGCGCCGCGGGGGAATCGAGCCGATCGCAGAAGAGCAGGGCGCCGAGCTTTTCGACGCCGCGTTGCAAAGCAGGACGCCCACCTCTGTCGCCGCCCCGATGAACACCGCCCGCCTGCGCTCACTCGCAACCGCCGGAACCCTGCCGCCACTGCTCAGCTCCCTGGTCAGGGTCCCCGCCGCCCGCCGCACCCCGAAGGGCTCGCTGGCGGCAAGGCTCGCCTCGCTCTCATCAGAGGAGCAGACAAAGACAACTCTCGAGCTGGTCAGCGCAGAGGTCGCCGCGGTCCTCGGCCACGACTCCGCCGCCCAGATCGACCCCGAGCGCGCCTTCAAGGAGATGGGCTTCGACTCGCTCGCAGCTGTTGAGCTACGCAACCGCCTCGTCGCCGCCACCGGCCTCACCCTGCAGCCGACTCTCGTCTTCGACTACCCCAACCCGGCGTCCGTCGCCGAGCACCTGAGGGAGGAGGCGACGGCCCCTGGCGCTGGAGCGAGCCTCACCGTCCGCGCCCAGGCCAGCGATGAGCCAATCGCGATCGTTGGCATGGCCTGTCGCTACCCGGGGGGCGTCGGCGATCCCGGGCAGTTCTGGGCGATGCTCTCCGAGGGTAAGGACGGCGTCTCGGAGTTCCCCAACGACCGCGGTTGGGACCTCGAGCGCCTCTATGACCCAGACCCAGAGGCCCCGGGCACGAGCTATGCCAAAGACGGCGGCTTCCTCGCCGGCGCGGCCGACTTCGATGCCGAGTTCTTCAGCATCAGCCCGCGCGAGGCGCTGGCGATGGACCCCCAGCAGCGCTTGCTGCTCGAATCCTCCTGGGAAGCGCTCGAAGACGCCGGCATCGATCCGGGCTCCCTCGCCGGCTCGGCGACCGGGGTCTTCGCGGGGATCATGCATCACGACTACGCCGCCGCGATGGGTGGCGTCCCGGCGGATCTCGAGGGATTCGTCGGCACGGGGGTCTCCGGCAGCGTCGCCTCCGGCCGCGTCGCCTACGCCTTGGGTTTCGAGGGGCCGGCGATGACCGTGGACACCGCCTGCTCCTCCTCACTGGTCACCCTGCACCTGGCGGCGCAGGCGCTGCGCGGGGGCGAGTGCGACCTCGCCCTGGCCGGCGGCGCCACTGTTGTCGCCACCCCGGCGGTCTTCACCGAGTTCTCGAGGCAAAGGGGCCTCGCCCCCGACGGTCGCTGCAAGCCCTTCGCCGAGGCGGCCGACGGTACCGGCTGGGGGGAGGGTGTCGGGATGCTCGTCCTGGAGCGCCTCTCCGAGGCGAGGCGCAAAGGCCATCCGGTCCTCGCCCTGCTCAAGGGCTCGGCCGTGAACCAGGACGGAGCATCGAACGGGTTGACGGCCCCCAACGGCCCCTCCCAGCAGCGCGTGATCCGCCAGGCGCTCGCAAACGCGCGCCTCGAGCCAAAGGACATCGACGCCGTCGAGGCCCACGGCACCGGCACCACCCTCGGCGACCCGATCGAGGCTGGAGCGCTGCTAGCCACCTACGGCCAGGAGCGACCGGAGGGTCGCCCCCTGCGGCTGGGCTCGGTCAAGTCGAACATCGGCCACACCCAGGCGGCAGCGGGAGCGGCAGGGGTGATCAAGACCGTGCTGGCGATGCGCGAAGGGCTCCTGCCGAAATCCCTGCATGTCGATCGCCCCTCCTCGCATGTCGATTGGTCAGCGGGAGGCATTGAGCTGCTGGAAGGAGCGATTCCGTGGCCCAGCGAAGAGGGCAGGCTCCGCCGTGCCGCCGTCTCCTCCTTCGGCATCTCGGGAACGAACGCCCACGTGATCCTGGAGGAGGCGCCTGAGGTCTCTGTGCCAGAGGTCGAGCAAGAGCGAAAGCCCCTGCCGGCGATCCCCCTGGCGCTCTCGGCCAAATCGCCGGAGGCACTGCGCGCCCAGGCGGAGCGCCTCGCCTCCCACCTCACCGAGAACCCAGATCTCGACCCCACCGACGTCGCCTACTCCCTCGTTGCCACCAGGGCCTCCCTTGCGGAGAGAGCGGTGGCGATCGGATCTGACAGCGCGGAGCTGGGAGAAGCTCTTGCCGCATTGGCGAAGGGCGAGCCCTCCCCCCAGGCGATCACCGCGAGCGCCAAGACCGGTCGCCTCGCCTACCTCTTCACCGGCCAGGGCTCCCAAAGGGTCGGCATGGGCAAGGAGCTCTACGACTTAGATGCCACCTACAAAGACGCCTTCGACACCGCCTGCGAGGCAGCCGGGGGAGGGGTCGATGAGCCGCTCAAAGACATCATCCTCGGCACCCACCCCAAGGCAGAGGAGCTGCTCGCCAACACCGCCTACGCCCAACCGGCCCTCTTCGCAACCGAGGTGGCGCTCTACCGCTTGCTCGAGTCAAAGGGCCTTGAGCCAGAGCTGCTCGCCGGTCACTCCGTAGGTGAGATCACCGCAGCCCACATCTCAGGCGTGCTCTCTCTGGAGGACGCAGGAGCGCTGATCGCCGCCAGGGGGGCCCTGATGGGTGCGCTGCCCAAGGGCGGAGCGATGCTCGCAGTGGCAACCACCGAGCAAGAGGCGCTCGCCTCGATCGAGGGCAAAGAGCAGGAGGTATCGCTCGCTGCGATCAACGGCCCCGAGGCGATCGTCCTCTCAGGCAAAGAAAAGCCGATCGCAGAGCTCGAGACCCACTGGAAGGACAAGGGCGCAAAGACCAAACGCCTCGACGTCTCCCACGCCTTCCACTCGCCGCTGATGGAGCCGATGCTGGCTGAGTTCGAGGAGACGATCGCAAAGCTCGACTTCAAAGCTCCCCAGATCCCGATCGTCTCCAACCTGAGCGGAGAGCTGCTCACCGAGGAGCAGGCCACCGACCCCGCCTACTGGGTTTCACACGTACGCGAGCCGGTGCGCTTCGCCGAGGGCGTCGCTGCGCTTGCCGCGCAGGGCGCAACGGCTTTCCTGGAGATCGGACCCGACCCCGTCCTCAGCGCCCTCGGACCCGCCTGCCTGCTCGAAGGACAAGAGGCAGCCTTCGTCCCAACCCTGCGCGAGGACCGCCCCGAGGCCGTGGCGATCATCAGGTCCCTCGCAAACGCCCACGCCGCCGGCGCAAAGCTCAACTGGGCCGCCTTCTTCAAAGACACCGGAGCAAAGTGCGTCCCCCTGCCCACCTACCCCTTCCAGCGCAAGCGCTACTGGTTGGAGGGCGCCCCATCGAAAGGCGATGCAAGCGCGATCGGCCAGGAAGCCACCGAGCACCCCTTGCTCGGAGCGGCGATCGAGTTGCCAGGGGGCGAAGGACTGCTGCTAACCGGTCGCATCTCACTTGCCACCCAGCCATGGCTGGCCGACCACGCGATCGCCGGCACCGTCCTGCTACCCGGCACCGCGTTCATCGAGTGCGCCCTGCAGGCGGGCAGGCGGCTCGGCTGTGAGCAGATCGCCGAGCTGAGGATCGAGGCCCCATTGGCGATCCCCGAGGGCGCAGCGGTCGACCTGCGGGCAAGGGCGGGCGAGCCCGATCAGGGCGGCGAGCGCTCAGTGCAGATCTTCTCCCGCCCCGCCGCTTCGGAGAGCGAGCCAGGCGAAGGGGCCCCCTGGACCCTGCACGCAAGCGGGACGCTGGCGCAAGAGAGCGAAGCGACCCCCGAGCGCCTCGAGCAATGGCCACCACCCGGGGCAGAGCCGATCCCAGCCGGTGGCCTCTACGGGTCCCTCGCCGAGCTCGGCTTCGAATACGGCCCGGCCTTCCAGGGTCTGACCAACGCCTACAAGCAAGGCGAGCACCTCTACGCAGAGGTCACCCTCGCCCCAGAGCAGCGCACCGAAGCAGCGCTCTTCGCGATCCACCCGGCCCTCTCAGACGCCGCCCTGCACACCGCGCTCCTCGCCGCCACCCAGGCAGAGGAGGAGGCCGCCCTGCGCCTGCCCTTCAGCTGGCAGGGGGTATCGGTCAGTGCCCCGGGGGCAGAGGCGATGCGCGTGCGCCTCACTGCGGGCAGTGAGGGAGGCATCTCCCTGCTCTTCGCCGATGAGGCAGGGACGCCGCTCGCCCAGGTCGCCTCGATGAGCAGCAAGGAGATCTCCCCCGAGCAGCTGGCGGCAGCTCGCAGGGGCCAATCGGATCTGCTCGGCATCACCTGGCAGAAGGCGACGCTGGCCCCGGCTGAAGACCAGGGGGAGACCACCATGCACGAGCTGGCTCTGCCCGAGGGCGTCGATCCCGCCACCGCAGCGCTCAAGGCAAGCGAGGAGACCCTCGCCCTGCTCCAGAAGTGGCTGGCAGAGGAGCACCCGCCAGGCGACCGATTCGCCCTGCTGACCAAGGGAGCGGTGGCGACGACGGACGGCGAGGAGCCAGATCCAGTGGCCGCATCGACCTGGGGCCTCGTGCGCTCGCTCCAATCCGAGCACCCCGGTCGCTTCGCCCTTCTCGACACAGACGGAAGTGCGGCCTCTAAAGAGGCACTGAGCGATGTCCTCTCATCGGCGGGGGAGCCCCAGATCGCAATCAGAGAGGGCAAGGCCCTCGCTCCGCGCTTGACCCGCCTCGAGGCGGGTCAAGGGGAGCGCTTCCCCATAGACCCCGAGCGCACGGTCCTGATCACCGGCGCCGCCGGGCCCCTGGGCAAGGCCATCGCCACCCACCTTCAAGAGCGCCACGGCGCCCACCACCTGCTCCTGGCCGACGGGGCCCCCGACCCCGCTGAGCTCAAAGAGCTGCTTGCGGCCGTCCCCAAAGACAAACCCCTGGGCGCGGTGATCGACGCCGCCGGGGACCCAACCACGGCCTGGGCGCTGCACGAGCTGACCAAAGAGGAGGACCTATCGGCCTTCGTCCTGTGCTCCTCCGCCGCGGGCGCCCTGGGCAGCCCCGGCCAAACAGACAACGCCACAGCCAGCTGCTTCCTCGATGCCCTCGCCCAAACCAGAGCCGCGCAGGGACTGCCCGCCACCGCTATCGCCTGGGGCCCATGGGAGCAGGAGGCCGAGGAGGCCACCGAAGCCGAGGAGCCCTCCCGCCACGGCGTCCTCGCCGAGCTCGCCCCCGCCGAGGCGCTCGCCGGCTTCGACCGCCTGCTCGAAGCCGATCATCCACAAGCCCTCTGCGTGCGCTTGGACCGCCCCGTGCTGCGCACCCTCGCTCAGGTCGGCGCTGTGCCGCCCCTGCTGGGAGACCTGATCCGAGTCCCCGCCCGCCGCACCGATCAGGACGGCGCTTCGCTTGCCGCCCGCCTGCAGGGAATCGAGGAGGAGGCCGAGCGCCAGGCCCTGGTCTTGGAGCTGGTGCGCTCCCACGTCGCCGCCGCCCTCGGGCACGCCTCGGTCGAGAGCATCGCCCCCGGGCAGGCCTTCGCTGAGCTCGGCTTCGACTCCCTGGCTGCGGTCGAGCTGCGCAATCGGTTGGTGGGGGCGACGGGCATTGCCCTGCAGCCGACGTTGGTCTTCGACTATCCCAACTGCAGCTCGATCGCCTCGCATCTGCTGGAAGGCCTCAGTGAGGGCGAGAGCAGGCGCGCGCAGGTCGAGCTCGGCCGGCTCGAAACCTCGCTGGCGGCGATCTCCGGCGACGATCCCGGCAAGGCTGCCCTGGGCACCCGGTTGCGCGCCCTGGCCGCCGAGCTCGAAGGGGTGGCCGAGGCCGACGGTTCGACCGCGGCCGAGGCGTTGGAGGACGCATCGGATGACGAGCTCCTCCAGTTCATCGACGAACAGTTGCCCACAGACGCGGGGGACGGCGTCGCCGGAGCCGCTCAATGACTGAGAGGAACCGCCATGGCCACTGAGCAGGAGCTCCGCGAATACCTGAAGCGGGTGACGATCGAGCTGGCGGACTCGCGCGAGCGGCTGAAGAGCGCTGACGAGCGGATCCACGAGCCGATCGCGATCGTCGGCATGGCCTGCCGCTACGCGGGCGGTGTCGACTCTCCGGAGGCTCTGTGGAAGCTGGTCGCCGAAGGCGGCGACGGGATCGCCGAGTTCCCCGCCGACCGTGGCTGGGACCTCGATCGCATCCACGACCCAGACCCCGACTCCCCGGGCACGAGCTATACGCGCCAGGGCGGCTTCGTCGCCAATGCCACCGACTTCGACGCCGAGTTCTTCGGGATCAGCCCGCGCGAGGCGCTGGCGATGGACCCCCAACAACGGCTGCTGCTCGAATCCTCGTGGGAGGCGCTCGAGGACGCGGGGATCGATCCGACGTCACTGGCTGGCTCGACCACGGGAGTGTTCGCCGGCGTGTCCTCACACGACTATGGCCCGGCCCTCGACGCCGTCCCGAACGAGATCGAGGGATATGTGGGTACCGGCCTGGCCGCCAGCGTGCTCTCTGGTCGGGCCTCCTACGCCCTCGGCCTCGAGGGTCCGGCGATGACCGTCGACACCGCCTGCTCCTCCTCGCTGGTCGCTCTCCACCTTGCCGCCGCCTCCCTGCGGGCGGGGGAGTGCGATCTCGCTCTTGCCGGGGGGGTGACGGTGTTCGCGTCGCCGATGATCTTCACCGAGTTCTCCCGCCAACGCGCCATCTCAGTGGATGGGCGGTGCAAGCCCTTCGCCGACGCAGCGGACGGAACCGGGTTCGCTGAGGGGGTCGGCATGCTGGCGGTCGCGCGCCTCTCCGACGCGGAGCGCGACGGACGTCGGATCCTCGGCCTGCTGCGGGGCTCGGCCGTCAACCAGGACGGAGCCTCCAACGGGCTGACCGCCCCCAACGGACCCTCTCAGCAGCGGGTGATCCGCCAGGCCCTGGCGAACGCGCGCCTCGAGCCCAAGGACATAGACGCGGTCGAGGCGCACGGCACGGGCACCGCTCTCGGTGATCCGATCGAGGCGGGGGCCCTGCTCGCCACTTACGGCTCCGATCGCCCCGAAGGAGTGCCCTTGCGCCTGGGATCGGTCAAGTCCAACATCGGCCACCCCCAGGCGGCAGCGGGAGTCGCGGGTGTGATCAAGACCGTGCTGGCGATGCGCAGCGGCCTTCTGCCCAAGTCTCTGCATCTGGACAGGCCGTCCCGAAAAGTCGACTGGTCGGTTGGCGGGATAGAGCTGCTGGCGGAGGCCGAGCCCTGGCCAAAGCAAGAGGGCAGGCCGCGTCGCGCCGCTGTCTCGGGATTCGGCATGAGCGGGACGAATGCGCACGTCATCCTCGAGGAGCCGCCGATGCGCCCGGCGGGTGACGCGCCCGAGGACGAGTCCGAGCCCAAGCAGGAGCGGGGGCAAAGTCGCCTGCCCGCGATCCCCCTGGCGCTCTCGGCAAAGACACCGGAGGCATTGCGCGCTTCCGCTGGGCGCCTCGCCGCCCACATCGAGGAGCACCCGGACACGGACCCGACCGACCTCGCCTACTCGCTCGTTACGACCAGAACCCCCTTCCAAGAGCGGGCAGCGGCAATCGGCGCCGACAGCGCAGAGCTGAGGGAGGCCCTCACATCGGTGGCGCGGGGAGAGCCGAATCCCTTCGCGCTCACGGGCGTGGCCCGACCCGATCACGACCCCGTCTTCCTCTTCCCCGGCCAGGGCTCGCAATGGCAGGGGATGGCGCTGGAGCTTGCTGCGGAAATGCCCGCCTTCGAGGGAGCGCTGCGCGCCTGCGAAGAGGCTCTCGCGCCCCACGTCGACTTCGAGTTGCGCGACGTCTTGGCGGGCACGAAGGGGGCTCCCTCGCTCGACCGGATCGAGGTGGTCCAGCCGGCTCTATTTGCGGTGCTGGTCTCCCTCGCCGAGCTCTGGCGCGCCAGTGGAATCGACCCGGCAGCCGTGGCGGGCCACTCCCAGGGGGAGATCGCCGCCGCTCATATCGCCGGTGGGCTCTCACTCGAGGACGCGGCTCGGCTCGCAGTGGTGCGGAGCCAAATCATCTCCTCCCTGGTGGGAGAGGGGGGGATGGTCTCGGTCGGCCTGGCGCCGGAGCCACTCGCGGCCTACCTGGAACAGTACGAGGGCCGGATCGAGGTGGCGGCCGAAAACGGTCCAAGCTCCGCGGTCGTATCCGGCGATCGCGAGGCGCTCGACGATCTGCTCGAGCGCTGCGAGGCGGTGGATGTACGTGCGCGAGAGGTTCCGGCCGCCATTCCCTCCCACTCGGCTTACGTCGAGGTGCTGCGCGAGCGGATGCTCGAGGCTTTCTCCACGCTCGAGCCCCGCAGCGGCGAGGTCCCCTTCTACTCCACGGTCACCGGCGACCTGGTCGACACCGCCGAGCTCGGTGCGGAGTACTGGTACCGCAACCTGCGCGAAACGGTGCGCTTCGAGGGGGTGACCCGAAAGCTGCTCGTCGCGGGGCAGAGAACCCTGATCGAGATCAGCCCGCATCCGGTCTTCGCCTTCGCGGTCCAGGAAACGATCGAAGACGTCTTCGAGAGTCCCGGGGAAGCGGTGTTTCTCTCGACTCTGCGGCGTGAGGAAGGGGGAGCGAAGCGCTTCGTTGCCTCCCTCGCAAACGCCCACGCCGCCGGCGCAAAGCTCAACTGGGCCGCCTTCTTCAAAGACACCGGAGCAAAGTGCGTCCCCCTGCCCACCTACCCCTTCCAGCGCAAGCGCTACTGGTTGGAGGGCGCCCCATCGAAAGGCGATGCAAGCGCGATCGGCCAGGAAGCCACCGAGCACCCCTTGCTCGGAGCGGCGATCGAGTTGCCAGGGGGCGAAGGACTGCTGCTAACCGGTCGCATCTCACTTGCCACCCAGCCATGGCTGGCCGACCACGCGATCGCCGGCACCGTCCTGCTACCCGGCACCGCGTTCATCGAGTGCGCCCTGCAGGCGGGCAGGCGGCTCGGCTGTGAGCAGATCGCCGAGCTGAGGATCGAGGCCCCATTGGCGATCCCCGAGGGCGCAGCGGTCGACCTGCGGGCAAGGGCGGGCGAGCCCGATCAGGGCGGCGAGCGCTCAGTGCAGATCTTCTCCCGCCCCGCCGCTTCGGAGAGCGAGCCAGGCGAAGGGGCCCCCTGGACCCTGCACGCAAGCGGGACGCTGGCGCAAGAGAGCGAAGCGACCCCCGAGCGCCTCGAGCAATGGCCACCACCCGGGGCAGAGCCGATCCCAGCCGGTGGCCTCTACGGGTCCCTCGCCGAGCTCGGCTTCGAATACGGCCCGGCCTTCCAGGGTCTGACCAACGCCTACAAGCAAGGCGAGCACCTCTACGCAGAGGTCACCCTCGCCCCAGAGCAGCGCACCGAAGCAGCGCTCTTCGCGATCCACCCGGCCCTCTCAGACGCCGCCCTGCACACCGCGCTCCTCGCCGCCACCCAGGCAGAGGAGGAGGCCGCCCTGCGCCTGCCCTTCAGCTGGCAGGGGGTATCGGTCAGTGCCCCGGGGGCAGAGGCGATGCGCGTGCGCCTCACTGCGGGCAGTGAGGGAGGCATCTCCCTGCTCTTCGCCGATGAGGCAGGGACGCCGCTCGCCCAGGTCGCCTCGATGAGCAGCAAGGAGATCTCCCCCGAGCAGCTGGCGGCAGCTCGCAGGGGCCAATCGGATCTGCTCGGCATCACCTGGCAGAAGGCGACGCTGGCCCCGGCTGAAGACCAGGGGGAGACCACCATGCACGAGCTGGCTCTGCCCGAGGGCGTCGATCCCGCCACCGCAGCGCTCAAGGCAAGCGAGGAGACCCTCGCCCTGCTCCAGAAGTGGCTGGCAGAGGAGCACCCGCCAGGCGACCGATTCGCCCTGCTGACCAAGGGAGCGGTGGCGACGACGGACGGCGAGGAGCCAGATCCAGTGGCCGCATCGACCTGGGGCCTCGTGCGCTCGCTCCAATCCGAGCACCCCGGTCGCTTCGCCCTTCTCGACACAGACGGAAGTGCGGCCTCTAAAGAGGCACTGAGCGATGTCCTCTCATCGGCGGGGGAGCCCCAGATCGCAATCAGAGAGGGCAAGGCCCTCGCTCCGCGCTTGACCCGCCTCGAGGCGGGTCAAGGGGAGCGCTTCCCCATAGACCCCGAGCGCACGGTCCTGATCACCGGCGCCGCCGGGCCCCTGGGCAAGGCCATCGCCACCCACCTTCAAGAGCGCCACGGCGCCCACCACCTGCTCCTGGCCGACGGGGCCCCCGACCCCGCTGAGCTCAAAGAGCTGCTTGCGGCCGTCCCCAAAGACAAACCCCTGGGCGCGGTGATCGACGCCGCCGGGGACCCAACCACGGCCTGGGCGCTGCACGAGCTGACCAAAGAGGAGGACCTATCGGCCTTCGTCCTGTGCTCCTCCGCCGCGGGCGCCCTGGGCAGCCCCGGCCAAACAGACAACGCCACAGCCAGCTGCTTCCTCGATGCCCTCGCCCAAACCAGAGCCGCGCAGGGACTGCCCGCCACCGCTATCGCCTGGGGCCCATGGGAGCAGGAGGCCGAGGAGGCCACCGAAGCCGAGGAGCCCTCCCGCCACGGCGTCCTCGCCGAGCTCGCCCCCGCCGAGGCGCTCGCCGGCTTCGACCGCCTGCTCGAAGCCGATCATCCACAAGCCCTCTGCGTGCGCTTGGACCGCCCCGTGCTGCGCACCCTCGCTCAGGTCGGCGCTGTGCCGCCCCTGCTGGGAGACCTGATCCGAGTCCCCGCCCGCCGCACCGATCAGGACGGCGCTTCGCTTGCCGCCCGCCTGCAGGGAATCGAGGAGGAGGCCGAGCGCCAGGCCCTGGTCTTGGAGCTGGTGCGCTCCCACGTCGCCGCCGCCCTCGGGCACGCCTCGGTCGAGAGCATCGCCCCCGGGCAGGCCTTCGCTGAGCTCGGCTTCGACTCCCTGGCTGCGGTCGAGCTGCGCAATCGGTTGGTGGGGGCGATCGGTGTTCGGCTCGCGCCGACGCTCGTCTACGACCACCCGACCCTCACCGCAACCGCTGGGCACATCAGGCGGCAGCTCGAACGCCATGGGCCGGATGCACAGGGCGACGGTGAGCTGGCGGCGGGCTCGATCACGATCGGGTCGCTGATGGGCGTCGCTGAGGACCGCGAGATGCCGGCGGAGCTGATGATGCTCCTGGCCGCCGCGGCGAAGCTCCGCCCGGCGTTCGAGGATTCGCTGGGCGAGCACGACGCGGTCCCCGCGGTCAAGCTCGCCGCCGGCCCCGCGGCCCCGCGGCTTATCTGCCTGAGCTCGATCGTGCCGATGTCGGGGGCGCACGAGTACGCGGACCTGGCCCGCGAGCTCGGCGGCGCGCGTGAGGTGCTTGCCCTGCCCCAGAGCGGATTCCTCGAGGGGGAGCCCGTGCCGGCCACGCTCGAGGCAGCCGTGGGGAGCCATGTCGCGGCAATCGAGCGGCTGGCCGCCGGCGACCCCTTCGCCCTGCTCGGACACTCCTCCGGAGGAGTCCTCGCTCATGCGGTCGCCGCCGAGATGGAGGCCAGGGGTATTCCCCCGGCGGCGCTGATCCTGCTCGACACCTATGCAGTGGACGAGGAGAAGCTCCCCGTGATGATCGAGATGATGGCCCAGATCGTCTTTACGTCGGCCGCCTTCGGCGGCGTCAACGACACCCGCCTGACCGCGATGGGGGCCTATCTGCCTCTGGTCGGAAGCGTCGAGGCGGCGTCGCTGGCGACGCCGACGCTGATGGTCAAGGCGTCCGAGCCGTTCCCGGGCACACAGACGGACGGCGAGTGGGGGGCATCGTGGCCCCTATACGACGACTCGGTCTCGGTGCCGGGGAATCACATGACGATGATGGGCGAGCACGCCGCCACGACCGCCGCGGCGGTGGGCGAGTGGCTGAGGAGTGGGGCGGAGAAGCGGGGACCTGACAACCAAATGGCCGCCACAGCGTCGGCGGAAGGAGAGGCAGATGCGACTTGAGACCCATAGTTGGGGGACCGAAGCGGGCGATGCGGTCGTCTGCCTGCATGGGCTCAACCAGAACGGCCGGGTGTTCGAGCCGCTCGGCAAGCGTTTGTCGGAAGGGGGTCACTCCGTCATCTCGGTTGACCTGCGCGGTCACGGCGGCTCGGGAATCGACCCGCCATGGAACATCGAGACCCACGTCGCCGATCTGCTCGAGACGCTCGCGGAGCTCGGCGTCCGCAGCGCTGCCCTGGTCGGCCACAGCTTCGGAGCGAGGGTCGCCGCGACGGCCGCGGCGGACGTTGGTGACCTGGTCACCCGCTTGGCGCTGCTCGACCCCGGGCTGCAGGTTCCCCCCGCCCGGGCGCTGCGGGCGGCGGAAATCGAACGCCGTGACTGGAGCTTCGCCTCGGTCGAGGCGGGCGTTCGGGCCGTGATGGCGAATGAGCTGACCGTGGCCGCCCCCGAGGCGACCGTCACCAAATTCGCCGAAGAGGACATGCGCGAGGGGCCCGACGGCCGGCTTCGCTTCGGCTGCTGCCCGAGCACCGTCGTGACGGGATGGAGCGAGATGACCCTGCCGGCGCCGCCGATCGCCCAGGTCCCCACCCTGATCGTTCGCGCCGCCGTGCCGCTGATCGACGGCGGCGAGCAGCGCCAACGTTACGAGGGCGCGTTGGGGGAGCTGCTGAGCATCGTTGACGTCCCCAACGGCCACAACGTGATGTGGGAGTCGCCAGATGAGACGGTTGCCGCGATCGAGCGGTTCCTCGAGTAGCCGGGCTCGCCGTCAGCCAAGCAACTCATCGAGGCGTAGGGCAGCCCGACTAAGAAGGACGACATCGCCGTTGCGATGAATGAGCCCTGTCGCGGTGAGCTCGCGGATTGCGCGCTCGACCGCATCCACCAAGGCAAAGTCATCCTTCTCGCCGACGATCTCCCGCTTCAGCTCCTTGCCGGTGAGCTGGACTGGGTACAAGGCCAGGAGCTGTCGCAGCACGGCCGCCTCGATTGCCTTGTCGTCGGCGGCTGGGTTTTGGATCTCGTTCATGCCGTCCATCGATTACCTCTACTAAGGATGTACGTCACCAATCTCTCCCCCGATCCCGACGGGGGCCTCACTCGTCCTCTCCGACGAGCATCTCTCGCGCCCACCCCGCTTCCTCAGACCAGCGGTAGAGCGGTGGGGTGGGGCGATGCCGCGGCACCACCTTCAGCACGCGTCGCCTGACCAGGACGCGCAGGTGGTAGCTGATCCTGCCTAGCGGCTGCCCGAGCTCGAGGGAAAGCTCTGCTGCGCCGACCTCCGCACCGCCCGTGAGCAGGCGTCCGATGCGTTGCCGCAGCGGATGGAACATCGCCGCGCGGCGATAGTGGTTCTCCACCTCGCGCTCGCTGCCGTCACTGGTCCCTGCCATGCAGAAGCAATATAGAGAAAACGAAGTGTTCTGTCTGAAAGCCCTTCGTCTGAGCGAACGTTCGTCCGCTCAGGCCTCCTCGCGCACGCCGCCCATCTCGCTGAAGACCGCGGTGGGCCCGCCGTCCTCGCGCTGCTCGTCGGCGATCACGTGGGAGACGGCGTTGATCAGCGCCAGGTGGGTGAATGCCTGGGGGAAATTGCCGAGATGGCGACCACTCTGCGCCTCGAGCTCCTCGGCGTAGAGGTCGAGCCAGCCGGCGGCCTCTAGCAGCCGCTCGCAGAGCTTGCGCGCTCGCTCCGGCTCGCCGATCTCCGAGAGCGCCGAGACGAGCCAGAAGGAGCAGATCAGGAAAGTGCCCTCCTCGCCCCGCAGGCCGTCGTCGGTCTCTTCGACCTTGTAGCGGAGGACGAGACCGTGCTCGGTCAGCTGCTCGGAGATCGCGTTGACCGTGGCGCGGACCCGCGGGTCGTCGGCGGGGAGGAAGCGCAGCAGCGGGATCAGCAGGGTCGAGGCGTCGAGCGCGTCGGTGTCGTAGTGCTGACGGAAGATCCCGTCGCGGACGCCGCGCTCGAGGATCTCGGCACGGATCTCATTGGCGATCGCCTCCCACTCCTCGGCGACCCCGTCGAAGCCGACGCTGCGGGCGAGGCGCGCCCCGCGGTCGACCGCGACCCAGATCATCAGCTTCGAGGAGACGTAGTGCTGGGGCTCGCCGCGCGCCTCCCAGATCCCCTGGTCGGGGTGGGGCCAGGCCTCGATCGCCGCTTCGACCTGCTGGCGGATCAGCTCGCGATCGGAAGGGGTTCCGCTCCCGCGCAGCGCCTTTTCGTGCAGGTAGATCGAGTCGAGCAGCGCCCCCCAGACGTCGTTTTGGCGCTGGTCGAAGGCGCCGTTGCCGATCCGCACGGGCCGGGCGCCGCCGTAGCCGTCGAGGTGGTCGAGCGTGCTCTCGGTCAGGTCCTTCTCGCCGCCGATCCCGTACATGATTTGCAGGTTGGGGTCCTTGCGGCAGATGCTGACGATGAAGCGCATGAAGTCGCGTGCCTCCTGGTCGAAGCCGAGCGTGTGCAGCGCCCAGAGGCTGAAGGTCGAGTCGCGGATCCAGCTGAAGCGGTAGTCCCAGTTGCGTTCGCCGCCGGGCGTCTCGGGGAGCGACGTGGTCGGTGCGGCGAGGATCGCCCCGGTCGGCGCGTAGGTGAGGCCCTTGAGGACGAGCGCCGAGCGCTGCAAGTGGATGCGCCAGGGGTGGTCGGGGAACTTGCCGTCGCGCAGCCACTTGCGCCAGAAGTCTTCGGTCGAGTCGAGCCGCTCTAACGCCTCCGGGGCGCTGCGCGGCCCGCCCAGGTCGTTGTCGCCCCAGGTCACGGCGCAGAAGGCGGTCTCGTCCTCGCGTAGCCTGACCGTGCCGCGGGCCGTGCCGCCCTCGAGCGAGAGCTCCATGTCGCTGGTCAGCTGCAGCTCGATCCCGTCGCTCCCGCGAGCGGTCGCCTCGCCGAGATCGCCGCCGCTCCAGGTCGCGGCCTCGGCGCCATAGGCGAAGCGCGGCAAGCACTCCATCTCCATCTCGACCTCGCCGTCGATGCAGGTCATCGTCCGCAGCAGCGAGTGGTCGGACTCGTGCTCGGTGCGCGGCCGTGAGCCCGGCCCGGCTTGCTCGACCCAGTCGCCGATCGTCAGCGCGTCGTGGATCACGACCCAGCCCGTGTCGGTGACCCAGGTCGTCTCGATCACCAGAGTGCCGGGCTCATAGCGGCGGCTGATCGGCACGATCACGCCGCGTGGACCTAGCCTGAAATGGCCGGCACCACGGTCGAGCAGGGCGCCGAAGGCGCTGGGCGAGTCGAAGCGGGGCAGGCAGAGCCACTCGATCGATCCGTCATAGGAGACGAGGGCGCTGGTGTGGCAGTCGGAGAGGAAGCCGTAGCTGCCGATCGGGGGGAAGCGGTGGTCGGCGGCGCTCAAAACATGACCTCGCGCTTCGCTCCCGGCGCGAAGAACCAGAGATGCACGCTTGGTCGCTCCGCACTCAAGATCGCTCAAGCTACCACCGGGCTACGCTGGCTCTTAGTGACCATTCCGATCGCCCATGTGGCCGGCACCTTCGTGCCACTCGAGGTCTTCCCGATCACGATCGCGGGCATCCTCTACTGGCACCGGGCGATGGTGCTCTCCTGGGACGGCCGCCCGGTGCCGCTCTGGCGCCAGCTCTGCTTCGGCGGCGGCCTGCTGCTGATCGCGGTCGCTCTCTTCAGCCCGATCGGCCACATCTCCGAGGAGCTCGTGCTCGCGCACATGGGCGAGCACCTCTTGATCGGCGATCTGGCCTCGCTGCTGCTGGTCCTCGGCCTGACCAAATCGCTGCTGCAGCCGATCCTGGCGATCCGCTTTTTCAACCGCCTGCAGATCCTCGCCCACCCGCTCGTCGCCTTCCCGCTCTGGGCGGTCAACCTCTTCTTCTGGCACATCCCGGCGCTCTACCAGGACGCCTACGGGGCGGCGCCGGTGCACGCGCTCGAGCACGCGACCTTCCTCTTCTTTGGCTGCACGATGTGGATGGCGGTCTTCGGGCCGCTGCCGAAGCCACAGTGGTTCAACGCCGGCTGGAAGGTCGGCTACGTGATCGCCGTGCGTTTCACCGGGGCGATCCTCGGCAACGTATTGATGTGGTCGGGGACGGTGCTCTACCCGATCTACGCTCCCGGCGAGCGCTACTGGGGGATCTCGGCGCTGGCCGACCAGAGCACGGCGGGCGTGCTGATGATGATCGAGGGAACCTTCCTCGCCCTCGGCGTGCTCGCCTGGGTCTTCTTCGAAGTCGCCCGCGAAGGGACGGAAAAGCAGAACCTGCTTGACCTGGCCCGCGAGCGCGGGGTGGAGCTCGACGAGCAGCGCGCCCAGCGCGCCGTAGCCGCCGGCCACGGGCCCCTGCTCGAGGAACGCCTCAACGCCACCGACGACGACGAGCGCGAACCACGTGCCGTCACTTAAGCACCCATATGGACACCAAAGTGGCGGCACGTCCGATCGATGGCTGCTGCCGGTGCTGGTCTTCGTCGTCGGCGCCGCCAGTCTCGGCGCCGAGATCGCCGCGGCGCGGCTGCTGGCGCCCTACTTTGGCGCCTCGACGATCGTCTGGGCTAACACGATCGGCGTCGTCCTCGTCGCGCTCTCGGTCGGCTACTGGCTCGGTGGCCGCTACGCCGACCGCCACCCGCACATGCGCGGCCTCTGCCTCGTCGTCCTCGTCGCTGCGGCGCTGATCGCGGCCGTCCCCTTTGCCGCGCGACCCTTCCTCGGCTTCTCCGTCGACGCCTTCGACACGGTCTCAGTAGGCGGCTTCGCCGGCTCGCTGTTCGGCGTCCTGGTCCTGGTCGCGGTCCCGGTCACCCTGCTCGGCGCCGCCTCGCCCTGGGCCGTGCGGCTGGCGGTCAATGACCGCGAGCACTCGGGCGAGGTGGTCGGGAGGCTCTACGCGATCTCGACCGCCGGCTCGCTCTGCGGGACGATGCTCGCCGCGCTGCTCTTGATCCCGCTGCTGGGGACCCAGCGCACCTTCCTCGTCTTCGCCCTGGCGTTGGCCCTGGTAGCCGCGGCTGGGCTCGGCTGGCGCTACGCAGCGCTGCCGGTGGCTCTGGGGCTGGCGATCATGGCACCGGTGGGGACGATCAAAGCGGCAGATACCGGCGCCGTCTTGTATGAGGCGGAGACGACTCACCAGTATGCGCGCGTGGTCGAACGCGATGACGGCTCACGGGTGCTGGAGCTGAACGAGGGCCAGGCCGTCCACTCGCTCTACCGCCCAGGCGCCTACCTGACCGGCGATTACTGGGACGGGCACCTCTACCTGCCCTTCGCGGCGCGGCCGCGGCCGCCGCGCCGGATCGCGATCCTCGGCAATGCGGGGGGGACCGTCGCCCGCGCCTACGGGCACTTCTTTCCCTCTACGGAAGTCGACGCGGTCGAGATCGACGCCGAGCTGACCGAGCTCGGCCGCCGCTACCTCGACCTGCGCAACCCGCGGATGCGGACCTTTGCCGAGGACGCCCGCCCTTGGCTCGAGCGCTCCGAGGGTGGCTACGACGCGATCATGGTCGACGCCTACCGCCAGCCCTACATCCCCTTCTACCTCGCCACCCGCGAGTTCTTTGAGCTCGCCCGCGAGCGGCTCGCCCCGGGCGGCGTCGTAATCGTCAACGTCGGCCACCCCGAGGGCAGCGACGAGCTCGAGCGCGTCCTGGGGCAGACGATGGCCGCCGTCTTCCCACGCGTCCTGCGCGATCCGATCGAGCCGACCAACACCCTGCTGCTGGCGGCCGAGGGGCCACTCTCGGCAGCGCGCCTGCGAGCCGCTTCGGTCGACCTGCCGCCGGAGCTGCGCGCCCCGGGCCGCGCAGCGGCCTCCCGTCTCGCCCCCCGCCTGCCCGGCGGCGAGGTCTACACCGACGACCACGCCCCGGTCGAGTGGCTGGTCGACTCATCCCTGCTGGAATACGCGAATGGCGAGTAGAGCCAAGGCATGGCTGGTCACGGGCCCGTTCGGCCGTGGCCTGGCCTTCGCGATCGACTTCGCCGTCGCCGTGCGCCGGGGGCTGTTGCGGCGCGCGCGATAGGGTCCCGCGCTCGATGCAGCCCACCGTCTCAGAGCTACCCGGCTCGCGCGTCAGTGTCGAGGTCGAGGTTCCTGCCGCCGACGTCGACCGCGCGATCAACACAGCCGCCCGCGGCCTGGCGCGCGAGATGCGCATGCCCGGCTTCCGCAAGGGCAAAGCGCCGCCGTCGCTGGTGATCCAGCGGGTCGGCTTCGCCGCGGTGCTCGACGAGGCGGTCCGCGAGGCGCTGCCGGAGTGGTACGAACGAGCTCTGCTCGGCTCCGGCATCGCGCCCGTCGGCGATCCCAAAGTCGAGGTCGTCTCGACCCCCGAGGCCGAGGGTGAGCCGCTCGCCTTCAAGTTCGAGATCGGCGTCCGTCCCAAGGCCGAGCTAGGCGAGTACAAGGGCCTCGAGGTCGGCAGGGCCGAGCCTGAGCCGCCGGCCGAGATGGTCGACCGCGAGATCGAGCGGATCCGCGAAAGCTTCACCAAGCTCGAGCCGGTCGAGCGAGTCGCCGCTGACGGCGACGTGCTGCTGGTCGATTTCGAGGGGTTGCTCGACGGCAAGGCGTTCGAGGGCGGCAAGGCGAACGACTACCTGCTCGAGCTCGGCGGCGGCCAGCTGATCGAGGGCTTTGAGGAGCAGCTCGCCGGGGTCAGCGGCGGCGAGACGCGCAAGGTCGAGGTGACCTTCCCCGACGACTACCAGGCCGAGCAACTGGCCGGCGAAGACGCGGTCTTCACGGTCGAGGTCAAGGAGGTGCGGGAGAAGGTGCTACCCGAGCTCGACGACGATTTTGCCTCCGAGGCATCGGAGTTCGACACGATCGACGAGCTGCGCGCCGACATCGGCAAGCGCTTGGCCGAGGCCGTCGGCGAGCGGGCCGAGCAGGACTTCCGCGTCGCCGCGGTCGATGCCGCGGCAGCTGAGGCGAAGCTGACGCTGCCCGACGAGCTCGCCAGCGCCCGCGCCGCTGAGCGCTGGGAGCGGGTCGAACGCCAGCTCGCGGGGCGCGGCATGACCCCCGACGCCTTCCTGCAGATGCAGGGCAAAACCCGCGAGCAGGTGATCGAGGAGTCACGGCCCGAGGCCGAAGCCGAGCTGAAACGCGAGGCGGTCCTGGCGGCTATCGCCGACGCCGAGCAGATCGAGGTCTCCGAAGAAGAGATGGTCGAGGCGCTCGCTCACAGCGCCGAGCACGAGCGGACCACCCCCGAGAAGCTGCTCGAGCGCTTGCGCGAGAGCGGTCGCGACGCGATGATCCGCGACGACATCCGCTTCCGCAAGGCGATCGACCTGGTCGCCGAGTCGGCCAAGCCGATCCCGCTAGAGCAAGCCGAGGCACGCGAGCAGATCTGGACCCCGGAGAAGGAGCAAAAAGAGAAGGGCGAGCTCTGGACCCCGGGGGACGACTCCTGATCCGCCAGGCCCCTTCTATAGAGTGCCGGCCATGAGCCCCCTGATTCCGATGGTGGTCGAGCAGACCTCGCGCGGCGAGCGCTCTTTCGACATCTACTCGCGCCTGCTGAACGAGCGCATCATCTTCCTCGGCACGCAGGTGAATCAGGAAATCGCCAACCTGATCGTCGCCCAGCTTCTGCACCTTGAGTCCGAGGATCCGGACAAGGACATCAGCATCTACATCAACTCCCCGGGCGGCGACGTCTACGCGGGCATGGCGATCTACGACACGATGCAGTTCATCAAGCCCGACGTGCAGACGATCTGCGTCGGCATCGCGATGAGCATGGGGGCGCTGCTGCTGGCCGGGGGCGCCGCGGGCAAGCGGATGTCGCTACCCAACTCGAAGATCCTCATCCACCAGGTCTCGGCTGGCTTCCAGGGTCAGGCGACCGACATCGAGATCCACGCCAAAGAGATCATCGACGTCCGCCGCCGCCTCGACGAGATCATCGCCCACCACACCGGTCAGCCCTTCGACAAGGTGACCAAAGACACCGATCGCGACTACTTCATGAGCGCGGCGGAGGCGAAGGAGTACAACATCGTCGACCGCGTCATCGAGCACCACTGAAGCTCCGGCTTCTCCTCGTCTCCCTCGCGTTCGTCGTTCTCCCGCCGCCTCCGCGGTGTTAGAGCCGCAGCTCGTACTCGACCCACTCGCTGCGTTCGGCGCCGGTGGAGTCGTAGAGCCGCTGCGCGTCCTGGTTGTCCGGGGCCGTCGCCCACTCGAGGTGGTGGGCGCCGCGCCCGCGGGCGACCTCGGCGCTTGCCTCGATCAGGGCCCGGCCGATGCCCTCACCACGCTGGTCCTCGGCGACGAAGAGGTCGTTCATCAGCACCGTCTCGGCGGGGACCAGTGAGGTGAAGTGCCAGTAGAGGCAGGCATACCCCACCAGCTGCTCCTCGCGCCATGCGCCGAGCAGCAGTCCGTCCTCGCTTGGCGCGAGGAAGCGCGAGAAGAAGGTCCGGTTGCGCTCATCGTCGACGTCCTCGACCTCGTAGAAGCGCTGGTACGCGGCGACCAGCGGCAGC
The DNA here is from genome assembly GCA_963824215.1 of uncultured Solirubrobacterales bacterium. GTDB lineage: Bacteria > Actinomycetota > Thermoleophilia > Solirubrobacterales > 70-9 > VRUE01. Next base: position 437,243 of record CAWGOE010000004.1, read on the forward strand.
AGCGTGTCCATCTGCTGTGGGGAGATCGGCTCGATCCGGACCTCGATTGCCATCCGCGCCACCGTAGCGCGCTGGCCGCAAGCCTCCGCCCGCGGGAAGGGACCGCCGCCCCCCCGCCGTAAACGACGGCAGCGACAGGGCCGGGTTGCATCCCCCTCTAAGCTTGGGACGCGACGCCGGTAGGCAACTACCGTCCCGCAAGGAGGGATTTTCCGCTTTGGCACGTCCCACAGACTCGAACGAGCAGCTCCTCTGCAGCTTCTGCGGCAAGTCGCAGCGCCAGGTCAAGAAGTTGATCGCCGGCCCCGGCGTCTACATCTGCGACGAGTGCATCGACCTCTGCAACGAGATCATCGACGAGGAGCTGACGCCGCCCTCCGCCGGCGGGGTCGAGCTGGAGAACCTGCCGAAACCGCGGGAGATCCACGAGATCCTCGAGGAGTACGTAGTCGGCCAGGAGGCCGCCAAGCGCGCCCTCTCCGTCGCCGTCTACAACCACTACAAGCGGGTCCAGATGGCCTCCCAGGGCGACGATCCCGAGGTCGAGCTGCAGAAGTCGAACATCCTCCTGCTCGGGCCGACCGGCTGCGGCAAGACGCTGCTTGCCCAGACCCTCGCTCGCATCCTCAACGTCCCCTTCGCGATCGCCGATGCGACCGCGCTGACCGAGGCCGGCTACGTCGGCGAGGACGTCGAGAACATCCTGCTGAAGCTGATCCAGGCCGCCGACTACGACGTCAAAAAAGCCGAGACCGGGATCATCTACATCGACGAGATCGACAAGATTGCGCGCAAAGCCGACAACCCGTCGATCACCCGTGACGTCTCCGGCGAAGGCGTGCAGCAGGCGCTGCTCAAGATCCTCGAGGGGACGACGGCTTCGGTGCCGCCGCAGGGCGGGCGCAAGCACCCCCACCAGGAGTTCCTCACGATCGACACGACGAACATCCTCTTCGTCTGCGGCGGCTCCTTCGCCGAGCTCGACAAGGTGATTGAGAACCGGGTCGGCGACCGTGGCGTCGGCTTCGGCGCCGAAATCTCCTCGCGCGAGACCAAGGACAAGGGCGAGTGGTTCGAGCAGGTGCTGCCCGAGGACTTGATCGAGTATGGCCTGATCCCCGAGTTCATCGGCCGCCTGCCGGTGGTCGCCGCGATCCACCAGCTCAACCGCGACGACCTGATCACGATCCTGACCGAGCCAAAGCACGCCCTCACCAGGCAGTTCCAGCGCTTTTTCGATTTCGACGACATCGAGCTGGTCTTCTCCGACGACAGCCTCGACGCCATCGCCGAGAAAGCCCTGGAGCGCGAAACCGGAGCCCGCGGTTTGCGCTCGATCCTCGAGGAGACCCTGCTCGACGTCCAGTTCGAGCTGCCCTCGCGCCGCGACGTGACCAAGTGTGTGGTGACCAAGGAGACGATCGTTCAGGGCCGTCGGCCGACGCTGGTCACCGAGGCTGCGCATCAGGACATCGGCGCGGCTGACGAGGGACTCGACGAGGAAACCGCCTGATCTAGACTCGCCGCGTGGACGCCACGCAGCGAAAGAAGCTCGAGGAGAAGACCCGCTACGAGTCGGCGGAGGTCGAGGCGCGGATCTTTGCTGAGTGGATGGAAGCTGGTTATTTCCATCCAAAGGCTGAGGGAGCAGCTGGCGAGAATTTTTCGGTTGCGATTCCGCCGCCGAATGTGACCGGGGCGCTGCATATGGGGCATGCGCTGAACGGCTCGATGCAGGACGCGCTGGTGCGGATGAATCGGATGCGCGGGCGCAACGCGCTCTGGACGCTCGGTACCGATCACGCTGGTATTGCCACTCAGGCTGTCGTCGAGAAAGAGCTGAAGGCGGAAGGAACCTCTCGCCAGGAGCTCGGTCGTGAGGCCTTTGTCGAGCGCGTCTGGGCCTGGAAAGAGGAGTACGGCTCGCGCATTGTCGAGCAGTACAAGCGGCTCGGCGCCTCACTCGACTACGAGAGCGAGCGCTTCACCCTCGACGACGGCTACGTCAAGGCGGTCTACCGGGTCTTCAAGCAGCTCTACGACAAGGGCTACATCTACCGCGACAACTACATGGTCAACTGGGACCCGGGCTCGCACTCGGCAATCTCCGATCTGGAGGTCGAAAACCGCGAGGTTGAGGACACGCTCTACTCGATCGACTACCCGATCGAGGGCTCCGACCGCATCCTCACCGTGGCCACCGTGAGGCCGGAGACGATGCTCGCCGACACTGCGGTCGCGGTCAATCCAGATGACGAGCGCTACGCCGACCTGGTCGGCGAGCACTGCATCCTGCCCCTCGTCGGCAGGCGCATTCCGGTCATCGCCGACGAGCACGTCGACCCGGAGTTCGGCACCGGGGCGCTGAAGATCACCCCCGGCCACGACCCCAACGACTTCGAGATCGGTCGCAAGTACGGGCTGGAGGAGATCGGTGTGATCGGTCCTGACGGGCGGATGAACGAGGAGGCGGGGGAGCGCTTCGCCGGCCTGACTGCGGCCGAGGCGCAGGAGCGGGTCGTGGCCGCGCTGCGCGAGGAGGACCGCGTACGGGACGAGGAGCCCTACGTCCACTCGGTCCCCTTCTCGGAGCGCTCCGGCGCGCGGATCGAGCCGCTGATCTCGCTGCAGTGGTTCTGCCGCATGGACGAGCTCGCCGCGCCGGCAATTGAGGTCGTCGAACGCGACGAGGTGCGGATCACGCCGCCGCAGTGGAAGCGCGTCTATCTCGACTGGATGCGGGAGATCAGGCCCTGGTGCGTCTCGCGCCAGCTCTGGTGGGGTCACCGGATACCGGTCTGGTACTGCGACGCCTGCGAAGAGACGATCGTCGCTGAGCAGGCGCCGGAGCGCTGCGGTGCCTGCGGTGGCCCCTTGCGCCAGGAGGAGGACGTGCTCGACACCTGGTTCAGCTCGGCGCTCTGGCCCTTCGCCACTCTCGGCTGGCCCGAGGACACGCCCGAGCTGCGCGCCTTCTACCCGACCAGCTTCCTCACCACTGCGCGCGAGATCCTCTTCCTCTGGGTCGCGCGGATGATCATGACCGGGATCGAGTTCGCCGGCGACGTCCCCTTTCGCGACGTCTACGTGCACTCCGTGATCCAGGCTCGCGACGGGCGGCGGATGTCGAAGAGCCTCGGCACCGGAATCGACCCCCTGGAGGAAATCGACGAGCACGGGGCCGATGCGCTGCGCTTCGGTCTGCTGGCGATGTCCTCCACGCAGGACGTACGTTTTTCCGACGCCAAGGTTCAGCAGGGCGCCGACCTCGCCAACAAGCTCTGGAACGCGAGTCGTCTAATCCTGCTGGGCGTTGCCGATGTTGAGGCCGCGCCACGACCAGTGAGCGTCGAGGATCGCTGGCTGCTCTCTCGATTGGAGGCGACGATCGCCTCGGTCACGGCGAAGCTCGAGGAATACGACTTCGCCCACGCAGCGGTTGAGGCTTACTCGTTCTTCTGGTCGGAGCTCTGCGACTGGTATCTGGAGATCGTCAAGCCCCGCCTCTACGAGGGCGAGGAGGATGTCGCGGCGACCCTGCTCTGGACGCTGGAGCGCACCCTGGCGCTGCTGCACCCGATCATGCCCTTCGTCAGCGAGGAGATCTGGTCCTATCACCCCTCGCGCCAGGGGCACCTGACCGTGCATTCCTTCCCGGTGGCCGAGGAGTCGCTGCGCGATGCCGATGCCGAGGCCGACGTCCGCGCTGGGATCGAGCTGACCCGCAGGCTGCGTGCCTGGCGCGACCTGGTCGAGGCGCCGGCGGCCACGGTCTTGCCGGCCCGCGCCGAGGGCGCGCCACCGCAGGAGTTCGTCGGCCGCCTCGCCCGCTTCGAGTTTGGCGAAGACGGGGGGGACCCGGTCGCGGCCGTCGGCCCGGTGAAGATCCTCGCCTCGGAAGCGATCGACGCCGAGGCGATCGCAGCCCGGCTGGAGGCGCATCGCGAGGAGCTGCGCTCCGAGGTCTCTCGGGCGGAGGGCAAACTCGGCAACGAGAAGTTCGTCTCACGGGCGCCGGCAGAGGTGGTCGAGGAGGAGCGGGAGAAGCTCGAGCGCTACCGCGCCGAGCTGGAGGAGCTCTCCGAATAGACCCCGAGGCCTACCTCGACTCGCTCGAGCCAATCGGCTGGAAGCTGGGGCTGGAGCGGATGCACAAGCTGAGCACCCTGCTCGGCCATCCCCAGTACCGCTTCGCCTCGATCCACGTCGTCGGCACCAACGGCAAGTCTTCGGTGACGCGGATGATCGCGGCGCTGTTGGAAGCGCACGGGGTAAGTGCGGGTGCCTGCGTCTCGCCGCACGTGGCCCATTGGTCCGAAAGGGTGCTGATGCGGGACGAGGAGATCGACCCCGCCGCCTTTGCTGCTGCCGTGGCACGTGCGGCAATCGCGGCGGAGACGGTCAACCGCAGTTTGGAGCCGGGGGAGGCCGTGACCCAGTTCGAGTTGGCTACCGCCGCTGCCTTTGTCGCTTTCGCCGCTGCCCGAGTCGAAGTTGCCGTGATTGAGGCGGGGCTGGGGGGGAGGCTCGACGCGACCAACACGATCCCCTCCAAGATCACCGTGCTGACCTCGGTTGGGCTCGATCACACCGAGTGGCTGGGTGAGACCGAGGAGGCGATCGCAGCGGAGAAGCTGGCGGTGCTGCGCGACCACTCGACCCTGGTCCTCGGGCGGGTCAGTCCCGTGGTTGTGGCACTGGCTGAGAGCAGCGCCGCCGTGCGCGGCGCGAAGCTGATCGTGGCGCCGGAGGACCCCGGCGCCGACCTGCAGGTGCGCGCCGCGGGCGCATTTCAGCGCCGCAATTTCGCTCTCGCCTGTACTGCGGCGGAAGCCTTCCTCGGCGGCCTGGATCGCGAGCGTGTGGCGAGCGTGGCGGCCGACGTCGAAATTCCAGGTCGTCTGGAGAGGATCGCCGGAGACTCGCCGGCGCTGCTTGATGCCGCCCACAACCCCGACGGAGCCAAAGCGCTGGCCGAGGCTTTGCCTGGAGCGGCCGAGGGGCGACCCGTCACCGCCGTCCTCGCGATCCTCGCCGACAAGGACGCTGCCGCGATGATCGGCGCTCTGGCTCCGGTCCTGGATCGGGTTATCTGCACCCAATTGCCGGTCCGTCGGCGAGCTTTTGGCCCAGAGGAGCTCGTTCAGCTTTGTGCGGAGGCCGGGTTGGCTGCGGAGGCTGCGTCGGATTTCGACGCTGCGGTGGCGCGGGGGCGGGAGCTCGCTCGCAAGTCCGACGGCGTCCTCCTGGTTACCGGCTCGCACTACGCCCTGGCACCCGCCCGCGCGGCCCTCGGGCTGTGCGAGGATTGAGTGGAATGAGCTCGAAAAGCGCCGGCTCTGAACTGCTCTCGATGATGGCCCTGGTGGCCGCGGTCGTCGCCGCGGTGATCCTGTTCTTCTTCGGCCTCGGCTATCTCTTCGGCAACCTCTTCCTCTAAGCACTGAGGGCCGACAGGGTTCGCGAGGCAGGCGGCGAAGTAGACTCACCGCGCTCCCCGCACGAGCGGCGTGCGCCCAGCCATGGTTACCGCGATCTTCGGCATCAACAACGACGGCCTCAGCCTGGTCGTCAACCTGCTCATCTTGATGCTGGTCGTCGTCTGGTTGGCCTTGATCGTCTACACCTACCTCGACGCCAAGCGCCGCATCTCCGACCCCTTCCTTGTCGGCTGCGCGACCCTCGCCTCCTTCATCCCCTACCTCGGCACCGCCGTTTACGCAATCGTGCGCCCGCCCGAGTTCCTCGAGGATGCCCACGAACGCGAGCTCGAGATCAAGGCGGCGGAGTTGCGCGTGCGCGAGCTGACCGAGCACTCCTGCCCCGGCTGCGGCTTCCCAGTCGAGAAGGACTTCCTGCGTTGTCCGGAGTGCCAGCGTCGCCTCAAGCACCCGTGTCCGAGCTGCCGCAAGCCGGTCGACCCGGGCTGGGCGCTCTGCCCCTACTGCGAAGACCCGCTGCGCCGCGGCGAGCGGCCGCGCCGCAAACGCGTCGAGGGCCGTGAGGAGCGCAAGGCCCCGGCGCGCAAGAAAGAGCCTGCCGAGGCAAAGAAAGAGCCGCCGAAGAAAGAGCCTGCCAAACCGAGACAACGACCCCAAAGGAGCCCCGACCGTGAGCCGGACCCTGATCCTCGTAAAGCCTGATGCCTTCGAGCGCGCCCTCAGCGGCGAGGTGATCGCACGGTTCGAGCGCAAGGGCCTGCGGATCGCGGCGCTGAAGACGATGGTGGCAAGCGAGGCGATCGCCAACGAGCACTACGCCGAGCACACCGAGAAGCCCTTCTTCGGCGAGCTGGTCGATTTCATCACCGGTGGCACCCTGGTGGCGATGGTGCTGGAGGGAGCCGAAGCAGTTGCTGCTGCGCGCCAGCTGATCGGTGCGACCAACCCGGTCGAGGCAGCCCCCGGCTCGATCCGCGGCGACTACGCGCTCGAGGTCACCTTCAACATGGTCCACGGCTCCGACTCCGACGCATCGGCTGAGCGGGAGATTGGCATCTGGTTTCCCGAGCTGGGGTAGCAGCCGGCCGCGGGCAGGGGGTTCCGCTTAACTTTTTCGGTGGAGCCCTCGCGGTCTGCCGTGGGTTGCGGTGGCGAAAAAGTACAAGACGCTTCACCCCCTACCCACGTCCAGCTGAAAGTCCAGACGCTTGAAAGTCACGCTGGCATCGGGATCCCCGCAGCGACGGGAGCTTCTCGAAAAGCTTGGCGTCGAGTTCGAGGTCGTGGTACCCGGGGTGGAGGAGCTTTCGGGCGGCAATCCCGAGATTGAGGTTGTCGAGAACGCTCGCAGGAAGGCCTGTGCGGTCGCCGGCAGCTCCCCTCGCGCGGGTGGCGGCGTAGGGGGGACCTCCCCTGAGGAAGCTTTAGCTACCGGAAGGGGAGGTGGGTCCCCTGCGCCGACAGGACCCGCGCGCCTGGTGCTCGCATGTGACACCGATGTAGTGCTTGATGGTCGCGCTCTCGGCAAGCCCGCCGACGAGATCGAGGCTCGCGAGTACCTGGACCGGATGTCGGGGCGGGCTCACACGGTGATGAGCGGGCTTGTCGTGCTCGTCGACGGCGAAGAGCGGTCGGGGCTGGAACAGACCACGGTCGTCTTCAAGGAGTTGGATGAGGCCGCCAAAGCGCGCTACGTGGCGTTCGGCGAGTGGCGGGGGCGGTCGGGTGGGTATGCGATCCAGACGCTTGGCTCGACCCTGGTTGAGCGGATCGAGGGCAGTGTCTCCAACGTCGTTGGTCTGCCGGTTGGCCTGCTGACCGAACTGGTCCCTGAGCTGCTTGAGCGGGGCTCAGCCGCGTAGGGCAAGCGCCTCGTCGATGTTGTCAAGAAGGGCGTCGACGACTTCGGGGTCGAACTGGGTACCTCGTCTGCGGACGATCAGTTGCGCCGCCTCTTCGACCGTGAATGCCGGTCGATGGTATCGATCGCTGAGCAGGGCGTCGAAGACGTCGGCGACGGCGACGATTCTGCCCTCTATCGGGATCTCCTCACCGCGCAGCCCCTGTGGGTAGCCGCCACCGTCAAATCGCTCGTGGTGAGTGAGGGCGATTCTCCCGGCCATCCTCAGCAGTTCGGTCTCGGAGCCGACGAGGATCTCGTAGCCGACAGTCGTGTGGGTCCTCATCCGCTCGCGCTCGCTGTCGGTCAACCTTTCGCGCTTATGCAGCACCCCGTCTGGGGTGGCGACTGTGCCGATGTCGTGCATCGGCGTGGCGGCGCGCAAAAGGGCGACGCAGTTGATGTCGAAGCCGAGCTTGGACCCAAGCAGGGCGGCGATCGAAGCCACGCCAGTGAGGTGACGCTGCGCCTCGGGATTGTGCATCTCGATCGCGCTTGCGAGGCGAACGGCGATCTCACGCGCGGCCTGTTTGAGCTGCTGATGGCGCAACGCGCTTGCCACCGTGATCCTCAGCGGCCCCAGCCCCAGCGGCTTCGAGAGATAGCCGCAGGCGCCGAGGCGAAAAGCATGCTCGACCTCATGCAGGTCGTCGGCGCCGGCTACGACGACGATCGCGGTATCGGGGTGATCCTGGGCGATCTCCTCGACCAGGCCCCGCTCGTCCGCGGTCCCGATCTCGCACAGCGCTAGGTGAAACGGCGACCCAACGAGCTTCTCGCGCGCCGTCTCGAGGGTGTTGGCGAACTCGCACTCGTACTCCTGCCCGAGCGAGTACCTGACAAAGCGCAACTCTTCCGGCCGCTCATCCGCGGCTAGGATGCGCGCTCTCTCTCCCGGTCGCCCGGCGGCCTCGAAGGGAACCATTGGCTCCAATTCTGCTGAATATAAGTTTCATACCCCTGGGTATCCATTAGAAACTCGTTAAGTCCTTAAGGGGCCGGTTTTGACCATCTGGGATGATTGCGCCTGCTTTTCAGGCAAATTGCGCGAATGGGCATCTTCAGCTATCTGACTGGACTCGGCGGCCGTGACATGGCGGTCGACCTGGGCACCGCAAACACGTTGGTTTACGTGCGGGGCCGCGGCATCGTGCTCTCCGAGCCCTCAGTGGTGGCGATCGATTCGCGCAATGGCCAGGTTCACGCGGTTGGTGTCGAAGCGAAGCGGATGCTCGGGCGCACGCCGGGCACGATCACCGCAATCCGGCCGTTGAAGGACGGCGTGATCGCCGACTTCGACGTAACCGAACAGATGCTGCGCCACTTCATCAAACAGGTTCATTCCAACCGCTTCGCTCACCCGCGCGTCGTCGTCTGCGTCCCCTCGGGCGTGACCGGCGTTGAGAAGCGGGCGGTCGAGGAGGCGTGCCTATCGGCCGGGGCGCGCAAGGCCTATCTGATCGAGGAGCCGATGGCCGCAGCGATCGGCGCCGGGCTGCCGGTCGCCGAGCCGACCGGTTCGCTGATCGTCGACGTCGGTGGCGGCACCACCGAGGTGGCGGTGATCTCACTGGGCGGGATCGTTGTCTCGCAATCGATCCGGGTGGGTGGCGACGAGCTCGACGAGGCGATCGTCAACCACTGCAAACACGCCTACAAACTGGCGATCGGCACGCAGACCGCGGAGGAGGTCAAGCTCGAGGCGGGTTCGGCCTCGCCATTGCCGGAAGAGGTCGAGGTCGAGATCCGCGGCCGCGACCTCGTCTCCGGCTTGCCGAAGACGATCACGCTCGGCTCGGCCGAGGTGCGCGAGGCGCTCGAGGAGCCGGTTGGGCACGTGATCGACGCGGTCAAGGACACGCTCGACCGCACGCCGCCGGAGCTCGCCGGCGACATCATGGATCGGGGAATTACCCTTGCCGGTGGCGGCGCGCTTCTGCAAGGACTCGAACAACGCCTTCGCGATGAGTGCCAGATGCCGTGTCAACTGGCAGAGTCGCCCCTAACGTGCGTGGCTGTTGGCTCTGGCATCTCCCTGGAGGAGTTCGAGACGATTCACCGCGCCAGCAAGATGAACTCGGGAATGGCGCGTGTTCCTTAAGCGCCGTTCATGTAAAGCGCCAAACTTAGGTTTCCGCCGTGTACCGCAAGCAAGTACGCCGCCGTAGGGCGGTACTAACCCTCCTCGTCATCGGCTCCTTCCTGTTGCTGACGATTACCTACGGGCAGAGCTCGGGTGGTCTGCAACGGGGGGTGAGCGCGATCTTCAGCCCGCTGCAGGCCGTTGCCGACCGGGCGCTCAAGCCGGCCCGTGACTTGGTCGGCTGGTTCGACAAGACCTTCGAGGCGCGCGGCGAAAACAGCCGTCTCAAGGAGGAACTAGTGACCGCGCGCCGCCAGGCCGTCGCCGGCCAGGAGGCGCTGCAGGAGAACGCTCAGTTTCGCAAGCTGTTCGTCCTCAACCGTGGCCCGGCTCTGGCTGAATCGGCATACGAGCCGGTCACGGGCCGTGTGATCGCCCGCTCGCCAACCGTCTGGCACTCAGCGGTGACGATCGACATCGGTTCCGACGACGGCGTTCGGGTCGAGGACCCCGTGATCAGCGGTGACGGGCTTGTCGGCCGGATCGCCTCCGCCCAGGGCGGCTCAGCACAGGTGACCCTGATCACCGATCACACGAGCGGCGTCTCGGCGAAGGTGCTGCCCGGTGGGGTGCAAGGTTTTATTCGACCTGAGGTTGGCGATCCTGAGGATCTGGTCCTCGACTTCATCGACTCGACCAAAGATGTCCACAGCGGCCAGGCTGTGGTCACCTCAGGCTGGCGAGCGCAGGGTTACGCCTCGCTCTTCCCGCCCGGCCTGCCGGTGGGCGAGGTGACCAGCGCCTCGATCGTCGAGCAGGAGGCAAGCCAGCAAGTCCACTTGCGTCCCTACGCCGATCTCGCCAATCTGGACATAGTGCAAGTCCTCACCGGAGGCTCACGCCAATGAGTGCGGAGCGACCAAGCGTGCATATCTGGTTCCTCGCGCCGGGAGCGGAGCGCGAGGCTTTGCGATGATCGTCACGCCGAAGATCTTCGCCCGGTTGGCAGCAATCGCAGTTATCGCTGTCTTGCTGCAGCTCTCGTTTTTCTCGCGCGTGGAGTTCCTCCATACGAGCGCTGACATCCTGCCCCTCGTCGTCGTCTCCCTGGGCCTGCTCGGCGGCAGTATGACCGGAGCCGTCGCCGGTTTTTGGATTGGCTTCCTTGTCGATTGCCTGCTGGTGGCGCCGCTTGGAGGCTCCTCGCTGGTGTTGCTCAGCGCTGGCTACCTGGCCGGCCTCTTCCGCGAACGATTCGAGATTCACAGCGCCCTGGTACCGCCGTTGCTCTGCATGGCCCTGACGCTCTTTGCCGAGCTGGGGTTCGCCGCCGTGCAGCTGATGCTTGGAGTCGACGCCCCGGTCAGCACCCTGATCGTGCGCGACATGCTGTTGAAAAGCATCTATGCCTTCTTCCTCGCCTGGCCGATCTACTACGGCCTGCGCCGCGTGTTGCGCCCGGCGCTGGTCGAGGAGTCGAGGGTCAGCCGCCAACCGACCGTGCTGGGAGCCTAGGCGGCGATGTACCGACGCTCGGACGAGCTTGGCGGCAACAACCAGTTGGCTGTGCGCATCGCCGTCTTCGGCGGCGTCGCCATCGCCCTCTTCGCCGTCCTCTTCTTCCGCCTCTGGTTCCTGCAGATGCTCAACGGCGATGAGTTCCTCGCCGAGGCCAGGAACAACCGCACCCGCGAGTTCCGGGTCATCGCGCCGCGCGGCGAGATCCTCGACCGCGAGGGCAAAGTCTTGGTCGCAAATCGCACCAGCCTGGCCCTCCAGGTCAACCCGCGCAAACTGCCGGCTGATCCGCGTGAGCGGCGAGCGGAGCTGGCGGCGCTCGCCGAGCTGACCCACAGCTCGCTGCGCCAGGTGCGGCGGACGATCCACGAAGGGGTCGAGCTGGCGCCGGGCGCGCCTGTGACCCTGCGCAGCGACGTCGGCAATTACCTCATCTACTACCTCGAAGAGAACCAGGCCCGGTTCCCGGGCGTGGCGGTTGAACGGGTCTTCGTCCGTCGCTACCCGCATGGGACGCTTGCCGCCCATCTCTTCGGCAACGTTGGCGAGGTCAGCGAAGAGCAGCTGAAGGAAAAGACGTATCGCGGGCTGGAGCCGGGAGACACCGTCGGTCAGGACGGGGTCGAGTACCAGTACGACAAGGTGCTTCGCGGTCGCGACGGCGCCACCCGGATCCAGGTCGACGCCATGGGCCAGCCAACGCCGGGGGGACAGCTGGACGTCGTCGATCCAGCTCCCGGCGACAACCTGCGCCTGACGATCGATTCGGGCCTGCAGGAAGCGGGGGATGCCGCCCTGTCCGAACAGGGCCTCGCCGGCGCCTACGTGGCGATGGACGTTCGCAGCGGTGCGATCCTGGCGATGGGCTCCAACCCGACCTTCGACCCCGAAGTCTTCACCCGGCCGCTCAGCCAGGGCCAGGTCAACCAGCTCTACCGCGACCCCGTGCTCTCGCCGCTGACCAACCGCGCGATCGCCGGCGCCTACCCGACCGGCTCGACCTTCAAGCCGATCACCTCAATCGCCGCCCTGGCGAGCGGCAATGTGACCACGACCGAACCGATCTACGACGACGGCCTCTTCACCCTTGGCGGCATCGACTTCGAAAACGCCGGCGGCGCCGCCTATGGCTCGCTCTCGATGCAGAAGGCGCTCGAAGTCTCCTCGGACGTCTTCTACTACACGCTCGGCGATCGCATGAACGGCAGCCTCGCCCTGCAGGATTGGGCGCACAAGCTCGGCATCGGACGCGAAAGCGGCATCGACCTGCCGGGCGAGCAGCCGGGCCTGCTGCCGACGCCGGCCTGGCGCAACCAGCTCTACCGCGAAGAGCTCACCGAACGGCCCTGGTCGGCTGGCGACAACGTCAACCTCTCCGTCGGCCAGGGCGACCTGCAGGCCGACCCGCTGCAGATGGCGGTCGCCTACGCGACGATCGCAAACGGCGGCACGGTGCCGCGTCCGCACGTCGCCCTACAGGTCGAAGACCCCCGCGGCCGGGTGCTGCGGGAATTCGAGCCACGCCCGGCGCGTTCGATCGAGATCGAGCCCGAGTGGCGCGAGACGATCCTCGCCGGCCTGCACGACGCGGCCCAGTCTCCCAGCGGAACGTCGTACGGCGTCTTCGGCGGTTTCCCGGTCGACGTGGCGGGCAAGACCGGCACCGCGGAGCGCCCCCCGTACGACGATCAGTCATGGTATGTGGTGCTTGCCCCCTACCCAGACCCAGAGATCGTCGTCGCCGTGACCTTCGAGCAGGGCGGCTTCGGCGCCGATACGGCAGCCCCCGCCGCCCTGAAGATTCTCTCCGAGCACTTCGGCAAGAACGCCGAGCCGGTGGAAGTTACGGGGGCGGTGGAGTAGACCGATGTACGCAACCAGAGCCCGACGAGCCCGCCCAGAAGCTTTCACCGCCAGGCCCAGCATCGCCGAGCGCTTCGGCCTGCCCTACATGGATGCCCAGCTTGGCTTCGCGGCGCTTGCCCTGGTCGCCTTCAGCATTTTTACCCTGGGCCAGGCGACGCAGGGTGACGTGCCGGGCAGCCCTGGGTATTTCGTCGACCGGCAGATCATCTATGCCGTGCTCGGCCTGATCGGCATGTACACGCTTGCCCGTATCGACTACTCGCGCTTCCGCGAGCTGCGGGTTGGGATCTACACCTTCCTCTGCGTCAGCGTCACGCTCGTCTTCTTCTTCGGCTTTGCCGCGCGCGGCTCGCGGCGCGCCTTCGACCTTCCCTTCTTCAGCTTCCAGCCATCGGAGCTGGGCAAGCTCCTGCTCGTTTTGGCGCTTGCCGGTTTCGTCATCGATGGCGCTCGGCGAGGCTCGGCACGGCAGCGCACTGTGCGCTACCTCTGCCTTGGCCTCGCGCCGGCTGTGCTTGTTTTCCTGCAGCCGGACCTCGGCACCGCTCTGGTGTACGCGGCAATCACCCTCGCCGTGATGTTCGTGGGGGGCGTCCCCTGGACGCACTTCGCCCTGATCGGCGCGATTCTCGCCACTTTGGTTACGGCCGTTCTGGTGGTGGCGCCGGCGGCGGGGGTTCCCCTGCTGAAGGGCTACCAGGAGGAAAGGCTCACGTCCTTCCTCGACCCAGACGCCCACCTCAGTGGCGCTGGTTATCAACAAGATCAATCGCAGACCGCCATTGGCTCGGGGCAGTTGACCGGCCGCGGCGATCGAGCGACTCAAACGCGGCTCGACTTCGTCCCTGAGCGGCACACCGACTTCATCTTCGCGGTGATCGGTGAGCGCTACGGATTTACGGGAGCCGCATTCGTCCTATCCCTATACGCCCTGCTGATCTGGCGGGCGCTGCGGATCGTGACGCTCTCAAAGAACTCATACGGGACCCTCGTGGCGGGTGGCATTGCCGCCATGCTGCTCTTTCAGGTCTTCGTCAACGTGGGGATGAACCTCGGGATCATGCCGATCACCGGGATTCCCCTGCCGCTGCTGAGTTACGGGGGCTCGTCTGTACTGGCGACCCTTCTCGCAGTCGGAGTGCTGCAGAGCATTCACATGCAAGCGCGCCTTAGCCAGAAAGGCAGGTTCGCCTGGTGATCCCTAGAAGGGGACCCGGCCATGCGTACCTATCTGAACTGAGCTAAACAAACATGAAGAAAACCATCCTGGTGTCTGCCGATCGTGGCGAGACCCGCGTCGCCGTTCTCGAGTCAAAGACGAAAGGCGGCAAACGAGACGTCGCGGAGCTCTATATAGAGCGTCGCGGCCGGCGATCGATCGTCGGCAACATCTACAAGGGCAAGGTCGACAACGTCCTGCCCGGCATGGAGGCCGCCTTTGTCGACATCGGCCTCGAGCGCAACGGCTTCCTGCACGTCGACGAGATCGTCCTCCCCAACGGCGAGCAGGCGCCAAAGCGCGGCCGCGGCAGTGGCCGCAAAATCAGCGAGCTGATCAAATCGGGCCAGGAGATCCTGGTCCAGGTCGTCAAGGACCCGCTCAAGTCGAAGGGCGCGCGCCTCTCGATGAACCTCTCGATCGCCGGCCGCTACCTGGTCTATGCGCCGCAGGGAAGCGGCGTCGGCGTCAGCCGGCGGCTCTCGGAATCCGAGCGCGACCGGCTGCGCAAGATGGTCGATCGCACCTACAAAGGCCCCGGCGGGCTGATCGTCCGCACGGCTGCCCACGGCGCCAAAAAATCCGACTTCGTGCGCGAGGTCGGCTACCTGCACAAGCTCTATGACGTATTGGAGCGGCGGGCCGAGAAAACCAAGGGCTTGGGGCTGATCTTCCAGGAGGCGGACCTGCCGGTGCGGGTGCTGCGTGACGTCTTCCTCATCGATTTCGAAAAGGCGGTGATCGACTCGCCCAAGCAGTTCGAACGGGTTACCGGCTTCTTCCAGCGCACGGCGCCGGAGCTGGTCGAGAAAGTCGAGCTGTACGAGGACCCCAAACCGCTGCTGGAGAAATGGGGGATCGACAAGGAGATCGAATCGACCCTGGTGCGCCGCGTCGACCTGCCCTCGGGCGGCTACCTGATCATCGACTACACCGAGGCGCTGACCGTGATCGATGTCAACAGCGGCAGCTTCACCGGTCGCGGCAAAGGCGGCCTGGAGGAGACGATCACGAGGGTCAACACCGAGGCTGCCGATGAGGCTGTGCGGCAGCTGCGCCTGCGCGACATCGGCGGCATCATCGTCATCGACTTCATCGACATGGCCCGTGCGAGGAACCGCGACAAAGTGCTGAAAACGCTGCGCAAAGCGCTCGACGCCGACAAGTCGAAGAGCTATGTGGTCGAGGTCTCGCCGCTGGGGCTGGTCGAGATGACCCGCCAGAACATCACCGACGGCGTGCGCGAGATTCTCACCGCGCCCTGCCCGACCTGTGCCGGCGAGGGCGTCGTCCTCTCGGCCGAGACGGTGGCCCTGGACGGCCTGCGCCAGATGCGGGAGATGGCCGTGCAGGACCACGAAGCCTTCCTCTTGCGGGTGAACCCGAAAGTCGCCGCGAAGCTGATCGAGGCCGACAGCGGCCTGGCGGAGCTCGAGGAGGAAACCGGCAAGCAGTTCCACTTCGAGGGCGGCGACGCGCTTTCGATCGCCACCTTCGAGCTGGTTGAAGCCGGCAGCCGCGCCCAGATCGAGGAGCTGGCGCTGCCGTTCAAGGTCGGCGAGGAGGTGCTGGTCACAATCGAGGAGCCGCACATGTACAACGCCGATGATGCGGTCGCCAGGATCGACTCCTACATCGTCAGCGTCAGCGGCGGCGGGCCCTTCGTCGGCGATCGCAAGATGGTGCGGATCGAGCGAGTTGAGCGCGCCGCTGCGGTGGCTTCGCTGCTTGGCGACCCGGGTAGCAACGGCGCTGAGTCAGACGCTCTAGAATCCGCCGCCGCCAGATGAGCACGTACGCAGTCATAGAGAGCGGGGGCAAGCAGTACAAGGTCGAGAAGGGCAGCTCGCTGCTCGTCGATCGCCTCAGCGCCAAGGAGGGAGACAAAGTCTCCCTCCGCGCCGTGCTGTTTCGCGACAAAGAGGTCGTCGCGGAGCCGAAGGAGCTGGAGAAGGTCAAGGTCGAGGCGAAAGTCGCCGAGCACCTGCGCGGGCCGAAGATCAAAGTCTTCAAATACAAGCCGAAGAAGGGCTACCGCCGGCGCGCCGGCCACCGCTCCGAGCTGACCCGGCTCGAGGTCACCGAGCTGAAGATGGGCGCTCGCAAAGCGGCGGCGAAACCGAAAGCCGACAAAGCGGCTGCTAAAAAGGACGACGATGGCGCATAAGAAAGGACTTGGCTCCAGCCGCAACGGCCGCGAATCCAACCCCAACATGCTTGGGGTCAAGGTCTTCGCCGGCCAGAAGGTCACTGGCGGCGAGATCATCGTGCGCCAGCGCGGGACGCGGTTCTGGCCCGGCGACGGCGTCGGCCTTGGGCGCGATCACACGATCTTTGCGACGCAGGCTGGGGTTGTGGAGTTCAAGGCTTCGCGCAAGGGCCGCACGATCTCGGTTCTGAGCGAGTAGTAGGGGGAGGGGCAGGGTGTCCCTTCCGCTTGCTGGGTTTTTCGCCAGGAACGCCTGAAGCTGTCCGCCAGCCCTCGCGGGGCGAAAAGAGGACGCCGCTGCGCGGAAGGGACACCCTGCCCCTCCTCACCAACCCGCAGAGCCTCGCGTGCGGGAGCTTCTGGGGAAGAAAGAAGGCGGCTCCGAAGGGCCGCCTTCTCTGCCCCCACCGAAGCGGGAGGCGCCACCGGACGAATCCGGACTACTGCAATGGGGTTGCCGCCAAACGACGGGCCCACCCTCACGTGACAGAAGGTTACACAAAGAAAGAGGGCGGCTCCTGGGAGCCGCCCTCTTTCTAAATGGAGTTGCCGCCGGATATACGAGTCCGGGACCCCGAAATGACTTGACTGCATTATAACGCGCCGAGCGGGAGTCGAACCCGCCAACTCCAATTAGTCATTTCGGAGCCCGCGTCCGGCGGCCGGCGCGTGCCGCATACAGCGGCATTCGGAATGTATTGGCTGAATTCGTGCCTGAGGGCGGGCTCTTGTAGAAATGACAGCTCTGTGAATGAAGTTTTTGAATTCCGTGACGACTACGCTGCTCTGCGATGTACGACAAGGCGAAAATCTGGGTTGAGGGCGGGGCTGGCGGCAATGGCTGCGTGAGCTTTCGCAGGGAGGCTCATGTGCCTCGTGGTGGTCCGGACGGTGGGGACGGAGGGCATGGCGGGGATGTGGTGCTGGTTTGCGATGAGTCGCGTCGGGATCTGGGAGCGCTGCGGGGGAGTAAGCACTTTCGGGCGGCGCGGGGCAGGAACGGAGAGGGGTCGAATCGGCACGGCGCCCGCGGGGAGGAGCTGGAGATTTTGGTGCCGGCCGGGACGCAGGCTGAGACCGTGGATGGGAGCCGGGTCGATCTGGTCGAAATTGGACAGCGCGCAGTGGTGGCTCACGGCGGGCGCGGGGGGCATGGGAACAAACGGTTCACCACGTCCACCAGGCAGGCCCCGCGGTTCGCCGAGCAGGGCACGGCGGGTGAGGAGGGCTGGATCGAGGTTCGGCTGAAGCTCTTGGCTGACGTCGGGCTCGTCGGGCTCCCGAACGCCGGCAAGTCCTCTCTGCTGGGGCGGCTGACTCGTGCGGAGCCGAAGGTGGGGGACTACCCGTTTACGACGCTTTCGCCGGTGCTGGGGACGATCGACGGTGAGGACCGGCAGGCGGTCGTCGCCGACATCCCCGGCCTGATCGAAGGGGCGGCGGACGGCGCCGGCCTTGGGCACGAGTTCCTCGCCCACGTCGAGCGCTGCTCGATGCTGGTCCACCTCGTCGATCTCGCGCCGGTGGAAGGCGATCCGGCAGAGAACTACGAGGCGGTGCGCGAGGAGCTGGTCGCCTACGGGGCGGGGCTAGAGCACTTGGCGGAGCTCGTCGTGCTGTCGAAGCGCGACCTGCTTCCCAAAGAGCAGGTAGGGGAGGTGGTTATCGAGTGGCGGGAGCGCCTCGACGCGCGGGTACTCGGCGTGTTAGCTGTCTCCGCGGCGACGGGTGAGGGCTTGGACGAGTTGCGCCAGAAGATCCTCGCCGAGCTGCCCGACATGGCGCCCGCGCGCCCCGAGCGCCACGAGCCAAGCGCCGCGGAGTTCGAGGCCGAGCACCGGGTCTACCGCCCGGTCGGCGAGGGCGGCTACTGGGTCGAGCGCGAGGACGACGGCGGCTACCGGGTTCTCGGCCGCGGCGTCGAGCTGCTCTTCGAGCGCCACGACCTGAAGAACGAAGAGGCGCTGGCCTATCTGGAGCAGCGGCTGAAGGAGATCGGCGTCATCGCCGCCCTCCACGCTGCCGGCTTCGAGGCCGGCGATGACGTGCGCGTCGGCGAGCACGAGTTCGAGCTGCATCCCTGAGGCCCGCCGAAGCGCAGAATCAAAGTTCAGGGTCGGTCCCTGATGCGAACGCACCCCCTCGCGAGGGACCATCGCTCGCATGAAGATCTCACGCAGCAAGTCAAGGCGTCATAGGTACCGCGGTGCCGGGATGGAGTTGGCGGGGGCGCTCTCGATCGCCTCGCAGATGGCCCTGCTCTGCCCGCCCGGCTTCGACGAATGGGTCCGGCAGGAGCTTGTCGGCGACGGGGCTCGCAACGGACATGGTGCGGGCGGCGCCGCGGGCCGTCGCCCGTGAGCCTGCAGGCGATCGTCGCGGACGAGCTGCGGGGCCTGGAAAGCCTCGGCATCGCGCCCTTCGACGTCCATGCGCACACGGGCACGGACATCGACGGCACCGCGCGGAGTTGTGACGAGCACGCCGAGGCCCTGGCGGCGATCGGTGGCCGCTCGGTGATCTTTCCCCTCTGCGTCACCGGCGGCTACGAGAGGGAGAACCGGCGGGTGGTCGAGGAGTGCGCGCGCCACGCGGGAACCCTCGTCCCCTTCGCTCGCCTCGATCCGCGGACGAGCGGGGTCGCTGACGCCGAAGCGGCCCTCGCCATTGGCGCGAGGGGCTTCAAGCTGCACCCGCGCGCCGAGGACTTCCGGCTCGAGCATCCAGGCGTCGACGCGATCGCCGGCGTCGCCGCGGCGGCGCGCGCGCCGGTTCTGATCCACGCCGGCGCGGGCGTCGGCTCCCTGGGCGCGCCGATCGTCGAGCTGGCCGAAAGGCACCAGGCCTGCCCGTTCGTCCTCGCCCACGCGGCCGTCTCCGACCTGGCCTGGCTCGGGTCGGTCGCCGCCGAGCATCCGAATCTCTACTTCGACACGTCCTGGTGGAACCCCAGCGACCTGCTCGCCCTCTTCGCCCTCGTGCCCCCCGGCCAGATCCTCTTCGGTAGCGACGAGCCGTACATGGACCTCGAGCTGGTTCTGGCGATCACGCTGCGCTGCGCCCGCTCGGTCGGCCTCTCCGAGAAGGCGATCGCCCTGATCCTCGGCGGTCAGCTTGCCGCGCTGCTCGAAGGCGACGCGCCTGTTGACGCCGGCTCCGCACCGGCCGGGAGCAACTTCAGCATGTCCGCCCTCGACGGTCGCCTCGCGATCCTGCTTGCTGCGGCCGGCGGTTGCATGCTCGGCGGTGGCGACCCGACCCAGATCCTGGGGCTGGCGCAGCTGGCCGTCGGGGAGGGCGAGGAGGCCGAGCGGGTCGAGGCGCTGATCGAGGAGGCGAGGGGAGGGTCACCGCAGGCACCCTGGGCGATCGCGATGGCGCTGACGCTGGTCGTGACGCCGGCAGCCGGCAGCGCAGCGCCCGCCGCCTGCGAGACGACGCTCGCCGTCTGAAGCTGGGCCTGCGGCGTACGATCGACAACGACCTGGCATGTCGGCGACGGTGACGGCACTTCTGGAGAGGGACAAGGAGCTCACGACTGTTGAGCAACTGCTCGACGCGGCTGAGGCCGGCAGCGGCGGCGTGATCGTGATCGAGGGCGAGGCCGGGGCCGGTAAGACCTCGTTGCTCGGCGCCGCAGCCGAGATGGCCGCTCAGCGCGAGATGCTCGTTCTGCGCGCTCGCGGCGGCGAGTACGAGCGCGACTTTCCCTACGGCGTCGTGCGCCAGCTGTTCGAGCCCGTGCTGCGCGATCGGGCCCGCCGGGCCGAGCTGCTGAGCGGCAGCGCTGCCCTCGCCGGCCCTGTCTTCGAACCGGGCGCCGAGGCAGCGGAAGGCGGCGCGATCGAGCACGGCCTGTATTGGCTTGCCGCCGACCTGGCCGCAACCGTGACCCTGTTGCTGGTAATCGACGATGCCCAGTGGGCGGACCTTGCGTCCCTGGAGGCACTCAGCTATATCGCCCGGCGCCTCGATGGTTCGCCCGCCGCGATGGCCGTGGGGGTGAGGAGCGGCGAGCCCGGCTTCCACGAGCAACTGCTGGACGAGCTTCGCCTCGAGGCGCCCGAGCGGGTGGTCGAGCCCCCGCCGCTGTCGCCCGGCGCCGCCGCGGTGCTGGTCGCGGGGGAGACCGGGGTCGAGTCGACCGAGAGCTTCGCTCATGCTTGCCGCGATGCCACCGCCGGCAACCCCTTTCTTTTGGCCGAGCTCGCCCGAGCGTTGCATGGGGCAGAGCTCGAGCCGAGCGAGGAGAGCGTCGAATGCCTCACCCAGGCGGCCGCGGCCGGAGTCTCGCACTCGATCCGGACCCGGCTGGCGCGGCTTGGGGAGCAGTCGATTGAGGTCGCCAGGGCAGTGGCGGTGCTGGAGCCGAACGGCGCCCCGCGCCTGGTGGCGGCGCTGGCGGGGATCTCGCCCGCCGAAGTCACCGCCGCGGGGGAAAGGCTGATCGCCGCGCGCCTGCTCGGCGACACCTCCTCGCTGGCGTTCGTCCATCCGCTGGTCAGGGACGCGGTCCTGACCGAGCTCTCCGAGCCGCGCCGCGCCGCCATGCACGCCCAGGCGGCCCACATGCTGCACGAGGACGGCCTCGAGGTGGACGCGGTTGCCGCTCATCTGCTGCTCGCCGAGCCCGCCGCCGACGAGTGGGCGGTGGTGCAGCTGCGCTCCGCCGCTGTCGCGGCGCTCGGTCGTGGCGCGGCCGACGCGGCGGTTCGCTACCTGCGACGAGCGCTGCGTGAGCCTCCGGCACGGGCCGAACGGCTGGCGGTCAGTCGCGAGCTGGGGGTCGCCCTGCTCCAGGCAAACGACCCGGAGGGGATCGAAGTCCTGCGCACGGTGCGTGCCGCCACCGTCGAGGTCGAGCTGCGGGCGGCGATCACGAACGAGCTTGCGGGCTCGCTCGGTCTGCGTAACGGCAACGAGGAGGCCACTGGCCTGATCGAAGACTCCCTGTCGGAGATACCAAATCCGGATGGCGATCTCGGCCTGATGCTGCGCGCCTGGCTCCTGATCCAGGTCATCTGGGGCCTGGAGCGGGTCCCGGAGGCGGCGATACCGCCACAGATCCCGAGCCCCGAGACGTTGCAGGGTCGCGCGGTGCTGCAGGGCATGGCACCCCTCTACGCGCTCGGGTTCGGGTCCCTTGAGCAGGCACGCCTGGCGGCGGAATCGGCGATCGTGAGCCCCGAGACGCTGTTTGCCGATGCGATGGCAGGGTTGCCGCCGCAGGGCGCCCTCGTCTCGATGGCGCTGGCCGATCGGGGTGACGCGGTGGCCGGGCTCTACGACTTCGCGATCGAGGGCTCTCGTCGGCGCGGCGTCCTGCCGGGCGTGGGGGGTGGGCATGGCGTGCGGTCCCTTGCCCACCTCCTCGACGGCGACCTGCGAGAGGCGCAGGCCGACTCGGAGATCGCGGTTGACTTGTTGTGTCGCTTTGGGCTCGTCTCACCGCTCGCGTTCTGGTCGACGGTTTTAATGCGGGTGCTGCTCCGTCGAGGCGAGCGGATCGCGGCCGAGCGACTGCTCGACGAGCTCTGGGCCGGGCGGGAGCGCGTCGCGGGCTGTCCCGGGGCAGCCCTGCTCAGCACTCGGGGCGAACTGAGGGCAGCCGTCGGGCGCCACGCGGAGGCGAGGAACGACTTTCTCGCCGCGGCGGAGAGGATCACCTGGTTGCCGTTCGCCAACCCCGAGGTCGTCCCCTGGCGGATCGGGCTGGCCCGCTGCGAAGCGGCGCTGGGAAACGACGACGACGCACGGCGGATCGCCGCCGAGGCGGCCCGGCTGGCTCGCGAGGCCGGAGGCGCGCGGGGCATTGGGATCACGCTTCGAGAGCAGGGCGTCGTGACCGGCGGCCCGGAAGGCATCGAGCTGCTGGGCGAGGCGACGGAGATCCTGGGCGGCACCCGGGCGCGACTTCAGCACGCCGAGGCGCTGGTCGAGCATGGGGCCGCGCTGCGCCGCGCCAACTTCCGCAAGGAAGCGCGCGAGCCGCTGCGCGAGGCGCTGGAGCTTGCCCATCGATGCGGCGCCACGCCGCTCGAAGAGCGAGCCCGCACCGAGCTGGCGGCGACTGGCGCGCGCCCGCGCAAAGCCGTCTTCACCGGTGTGGAGTCGCTGACGCCGAGCGAGCTGCGCGTCGCCCGCCTCGCTGTGGATGGGATGACCAACCGCGAGATCGCCCAGAGCCTCACCGTCACCGCGAAGACGGTCGAGACCCACCTCCGCCACGTCTACCAGAAGCTCGACGTCGCTAAGCGGACCGAGCTCGACGGGGTGCTAAGCACCAGCTAGGTGTCGAGGAGGACGTCCTCGCGGCTGTAGTGGCCGACTGAGTCGAACCAGCGCTTGGCGCGCATGCCCGCTCGCAGGTCGCAGTCGGCGGTGACGACTCCCTCCTCGCCGTAGAGCGGTCCGGCGATCACCTCGCCCCAGGTCGGCTCGACGATCGCCGCTCCGCCGCGGCCGAAGACCTCGCGGTCGGGGAGCTCAACCGGGAAGTCGTCCGGGAATGCCTGGCGCGGGATGAACTGCGGCGCTGAGATGACGAAGGCGCCGGACTCGATCGCGATGTGGCGCATGCTCGCGAGCCAGCCGTCAGAGTCATCAGCCGTGGGAGCGATCCAGATCTGGGGCCCCGATTTGTACATCGCGTAGCGGGCGAGCGGCATCCGGTTCTCCCAGCAGATCAGGCCGCCGATCTTGCCCAGCGGCGTCTGGGCGGCTACCAGGTCGTCGCCGGCGCCGATCCCGTGGAAGAGCCGCTCGTGGTGGGTCGGCATCAGCTTGCGGTGCTTCCAGGCGAGTCCCTCGGGGCCAACCAGGACAAGCGTGTTGTAGAGCGTTCCCGGTCGCTCCGATTCGCGCTCGTTGATGCCAATCGCGCAGTGGATGCCACCACGGCCGCAGGCGGCGATCAGCTCGTCGACCAACGGCCCTGGCACGTCGACCGAGTTCTCCCAGAGGCGCCGCCAGAGCTCGTCGAAGCCGTCGAACCCGGCCGCGGGGGCCGCCCAGGACTGCGAGGGGTAGAGCGGAACGAAGGTCTCGGGGAGGACGATCAGCTCGGTGCCTTCGGCGGCGGCTTCCTCGATCAGCTCCACTGCCTTTGCGATCGACGCTTCGGCATCGAGAATTGCTGGCGTCGCCTGGGCGGCGGCCACCCGCACCGTTCTCAGCTCTGGCATGCACTCAGGTTAGTAGCGTGCGATCACAGCGACCAAGGAGATCGAGCGTGTCGTCAAGCCAACAAGAGAAAGCCACCAGCTTCCGCGCCCTGCACGAGGGCGAGACGTTCGTCATCCCCAACCCGTGGGATGGGGGCTCGGCGCGGGTGATGGAGGCGCTTGGGTTCAAGGCGCTTGCGACGACCAGCGCCGGGTTTGCCTTCACCCTGGGGCGCCTGGACGGCGATGTCACGCTCGACGAGCTGGTCGAGCACGTCGGCGTGCTCAGCGGTGCGACGGACTTGCCGATCTCGGTTGACATCGAGAACGGCTACGGCTCTGATCCAGACGACGCGGCAACGGCGGTCACGCGGATCGCTGAAGCGGGGGCCGTAGGGGGCTCGATCGAGGACTATGACCCCGAGGACGGGATCTACGCCTTCGATCAAGCAGTCGAGCGAGTGGCGGCGGCGGTCGAGGCGGCCCGGGGCTTGGACTTCCCATTCACCCTCACGGCGCGCGCCGAGAACTACGTCCGTGGCAATCCCGATCTCGACGACACGATCGCGCGTCTGCAGGCGTACGAGAAGGCGGGCGCCGATGTCCTCTACGCACCCCGTTTGGGCCGTACGGACGAGATCCGGGCGATATGCGAGGCCACGACCAAGCCAGTCAACGTGCTCGCCCAGCCGCATCTCTCGGTGAGCGAGATCGCCGCGGCCGGC
Source organism: uncultured Solirubrobacterales bacterium (assembly GCA_963824215.1). Classification (GTDB taxonomy): domain Bacteria; phylum Actinomycetota; class Thermoleophilia; order Solirubrobacterales; family 70-9; genus VRUE01. Next base: position 461,367 of record CAWGOE010000004.1, read on the forward strand.
GGACGCCGAATCAGCGTCGGCGGTCTTCTAACCTGGGTTGCGGTCGAGGCGATGGCGGACGCGGCCGAGCGGATCCGCGACAACGGCGACCTCTCAGGACTGAAGCTTTCCGGTCGTGTCGGGGAGTGGCTTTCCCGATGACGCTCGTCGTCAAGCTCGGCTCCTCGATCGTTGCGGCTGATGATGGTGAGCTGCGCGTCGACGTTCTCGACTCGGTCTGCGCCCAGGTCGCGGAGCTGGAGCAGGGGGGTGAGCGGGTTGTGATGGTCACCTCTGGCGCGATCGCGCGTGGGATGCGCTTGATGGATCTGCCGGCGCGCCCGCGGGCGATGGACGAGCTGCAGGCAGCCTCGGCGGTTGGCCAAGGCGACCTCTTTCGGGCCTACCAGTCGAGGCTCGGCGAGCGGGGCACGCGATCAGCCCAGGTGCTGCTGACCGCCGCCGACATCGCGGCGCGGACCAACTACCTGAACGCGCGGCAGACCCTGCGGCGGCTGATCGAGTGGGGCGTCGTCCCGGTCGTCAACGAGAACGACACGACGGCCACCGATGAGATCAGCTTCGGCGACAACGACTTCCTCGCCGCCCAGGTCGCGATCCTGCTCAACGCTCGCCTGCTGGTGCTGCTCTCCGATGTCGACGGCCTCTACCCAAGCGATCCCCGCACCGACCCGGACGCCGAGCTGATCACCGCGGTCGAGGACTTCAGCGCGCTGGCCGAGATGGAGATCGGCGACCGCACGTCGGTCTTCGGCTCGGGGGGGATGCGCAGCAAGGTGGCGGCGGCCGAGATGGCGGCCGAGTCGGGCATCCCGGCGACGATCTGCAACGGGACCAAGCCGGGAACGCTGCTTGTGACGGCCATCGGCGACCCGGTCGGCACCAGCTTTGCTCCCCAGGAAGGCAAGACGCCGAGCTTCAAGCTCTGGCTGAAGTACGCCAAGCCAGCGAAGGGTCGGCTCACTGTCGATGACGGTGCCGCCCAGGTCCTGCGCGAGAGCGGATCGAGCCTGCTGCCGGTCGGGATCGTCGGGGTTGAGGGCAGCTTCGGTGTCGGAGACGCGGTCGAGGTGGCGGCCAACGGCGCCGTGATCGGCAAGGGCATCGTCGACTACTCCGCGCAGGAGCTCGGTCAGGTGACCGGACTCAAGAGCGCGCAGGTGCGCGAGCTGTTGCCGCATGCGGCTGATGAGGTGATTCACCGGGACCGGTTTGTGTTGATTTGAGCGTCGGGTGTCCCTCTCAAAACGCTCGGCGGGAGCCTCGCTTGAGTGTTTTGGGAGGGACACCCGACGCTCATGGCTACCCTTAGCGGTCATGGCAGTCACGACTACATCCGTTGCTGAGACTTGCGCTGCTGCGCAGCGGGCTGCGCGTGAGCTTGGTGCTGCTTCGACCGACGTCAAGAACGCCGCCCTAGAGGCGACCGCTCGCTTGCTCGGCGAGCGTGTCGCGGACGTGCTGGAGGCGAACGCGGCCGATCTTGCCGATGAGCGGGCCGATGGTCTGACCCCGGCGCTGCGGGACCGGCTGGCGCTGAGCGAGGAGCGCATTGCTGCGATGGCCGAGGGTGTGAAGGCCGTTGCCGCGTTGGAGGACCCGATCGGCGAGGTGCTTGACCGCCAGACCCTGGAGAGCCGTCTCGATCTGACCAAGGTACGGGTGCCGTTAGGGGTTGTTGCGGTTGTCTACGAGGCACGGCCGAACGTGACGATCGATTGCGCGGCGCTGACGATCAAGAGCGGCAACGCGATCGTCCTGCGCGGTTCCCACTACGCCGAACGGACCAACGGGGCGCTGGCGGCGATCGTGCGCGAGGCGCTGGCCGAGGTTCGCCTGCCCGAGGACGCCGTGCTGTTGCTGGCGGGAGGCGGTCACGAGGACCTTGCTGAGCTCGCCACGCAGGAGGATTCGGTCGACCTGCTGATCCCGCGCGGCGGCGAAGGCTTGAAGAGGGCTCTGAAGAAGGTCGCCACGGTTCCGGTCATCTACGCGGCCGCCGGCAACTGCCACGTCTACGTGCACGCTGACGCCGACCTGGCGATGGCGCGGGGGATCGTCGTCAACGCGAAGACCCAGCGCCCCGGCGTCTGCAACGCGGCCGAGACGCTGCTGGTCGACGCGGCGGTCGCGGATGAGTTTTTGCCCGAGGCGCTTGCCGAGCTGCGCGATGCCGGTGTTGAGCTGGTTGGTGACGAGCGCGTTCGTGCTGTTGCCGGGGGCGCCGATATAGGGGCAGCGAGCGAGGACGATTGGGGCAGTGAGTTCCTCGACTTGAAGCTGGCGGTCGCTGTCGTTGACTCGGTTGAAGAGGCAGTCGACCATGTCAATCGCTGGGGCACCCGCCACTCGGAGGCGATCGTCACCCGCTCCGAGGATGCCGCCGCGCGCTTCACCGCTGGGGTCGACGCTGCCGTCGTCTACACCAATGCCTCGACCCGCTTCACCGACGGCTTCGAGTTTGGCATGGGAGCCGAGATCGGCAACTCGACCCAGAAGCTGCACGCCCGCGGGCCGATCGGGCTGCGCGAGCTGACCACCTACAAGTACGTCGTCCGTGGCGACGGCCAAGTGCGTGAGTAGCACGCCCGCTGCGGACAGCTCCCGACCGGCGATCGGCGTCCTCGGCTCGGCGTTCAACCCGCCCCACCTCGGCCATCTTGCTCTCGCCCAGGAGGCGCTCTGGCAGCTCGGCCTCGACGAAGTCGTGCTGGTGCCGACGGGGGAGGCACCACACAAGCGGATCCACGACGATCCCGGCCGCGAGCTGCGCCTGGCGATGACCCGGCTGGCCGCCGCCGACGACCCACGTTTCACGGTTTCCACGCTCGAGGTCGAGCGCGAGGGGCCGTCCTACACGTATGAGACCTTGGAGCTGCTTGCGCGCGAGAAGGAAGAACCCGAGCTGGTGTTCGTGATGGGGGCGGACGCGGCCGTCGGGTTTGAGAGCTGGCGCGAGCCGCGGCGGGTGGTCGAGCTGGCGCGGCTGGCTGTGGCGCGCCGCGCCGGGGTCTCCGAGACCGACGTCGGCGCCGTCATGCGCGGCCTCGGGGCCGAGGGGCGGGCGACGATGCTCGAGATGCCGCAGTTCGGTGTCTCCTCCTCCGCTGTTCGCGAGCGCGCGGCTGCAGGCCGTCCCTTGCGCTATCTGGTCCCCGAGGCGGTCGCCCGTTTCATCGAGGAGAAGGGGATCTACTCGTGAGCAAGCTCGAGTCCGAGGCGTTGGCGCGCCGCCTGGCTGAGATTGCCGATGAGAAAGGGGCGACCGAGATCGTCCTGCTCGATATGCGTGAGCTCGCCGCCTACACCGACTTCCTGGCGATCTGCACGGCGCGCAACGAGCGTCTGGCGCGGGCGATCGTCGACGAGGTGAAGCTGCGGCTGAAGGAGGAGCACGGGCTGCTGCCCGGGGGAATCGAGGGCGAGGGCGCCGCGGGCTGGATCGTGCTCGACTACCTCGACGCGGTGCTGCACGTCTTCACGGCCGAGGAAAGGGAGCGCTACCAGCTCGAGGACCTTTGGCGCGAGGCGCCACGACCCGAGCTGGAGCTGCCGCAGGATGGCGTCCGAGGGCGCCTTTACGGTGCCGCGCATGGGTAGCTTCAAGCGGGTGTTTTTCGGCTATAGCCGCGGCGAAGTCGATGCCGCGATGGCGGCGCGCGATGCGGCGATATCCGCCGTCGAGCACTATGCCTCCACCGCGGACGCCGAACTGGCGTCGCTCTCGGGGATGGTGATCGAGCGTGAGCGTGAGATCCGCAACCTGGGCGAGCGGCTGCGCGAGGCCGACGAGCGCCACCAGCGCAGCATCGTCTCTTTGCACTCGGTCTCCGAGCGGCTGGATGAGATCGAGGCGCAGGCGCGTGGGCAAGCGACGCGGATCCGGATGAAGGCTCTGCGTGAGGCGGTCGAGGTGAGCCGGCGCACGCAGGAGCTCAGCGATGTTCACGAGGGCAACGCGAACGGCGCTGCCCAGCCCCCTTCCGTCAGCGCCGAGGCCGCCCTGGGAGAAGCTCTTCGAGGGATTGATCAAGCTCGAGATCGGCCCGCTCGGCGACTTCTCGCAGCTGGTCGGCTTCGAAAACGCCGTCGGTCGGCTCGGCGCCTCCGAGATCTCGGTCGAGCGCTTCTCCGAGGGCCGCGCGACGCTCTCGATGCGGCTCGACGAGCCGGTCGATTTGTTGCGAGAGCTGGAAGAGAACGCCCCCTTCGAGTTCAACATCCGCCGCACCTCAGACGACAACCTGGTCCTCGATGTCGACGAGGACCAGGACCCCGAGCAACGCGCCGCTTAGTTCAGCGGACGGATCCGTCAAGCCTCAACGTTTGATGTATTGACTGGCAGCGTTTTGTCTGCGAACATGTGTTCGTGACCGAGCACAACCCTAACCACAAGGGCAACGTGGCCGAGCTGGCGATCGCCAAGGAGGCGGCGAGCCTGGGCCTGTCCGTCTTCGCGCCGCTCACAGAGCACGAGCGTTACGACCTCGTGATGGGAGTCGCTGGGAGGTTGTTGCGGGTCCAGTGCAAGTGGGGCGCCCACAAGGGAGACGTCATTTGCGTTCGAGTCGGTTCGTGCTCTCACTCGCCGACCCAGGGGTATCTGAGGTCCACTTACGATCGATCCGAAATCGATGTGGTGGCCGTGTATTGCGGTGACTTAAACCGCTGCTATCTCCTGCCGGTCGATCTGATTGCGGGCCAGGGCGTCGTGCATCTCCGTCTCACCCCGGCAAGGAACAACCAGCGCGCAGCGTTAAACTTGGCGGCGAATTACGAGTTGCGTGGGGCTATAGCTCAGCTGGAAGAGCGTCTGACTGGCAGTCAGGAGGTCGTGGGTTCGAGCCCCACTAGCTCCATTCCCCCGCAGGCCGATCAAATTGCGGCTGGCCTTACCCCAGAGGGCCAGTTTGCAGATCTGAAAAAGACAGTTGGCATGGACGAGTTCTACGCCAAACTCGCGCAGTATGTGCGTTTGGCGGAGGCAGGTGAGGAAATCCAAGTGACTCGTTGGGGCAAGCCCGTCGCGAGGCTTGTGGCGCCATTGGCTTTGCCGCCTGTCCCATAGTCCACTCATTTGATCAGAGCGAGGAATGCTCCCAGCCGCCGTTCGTAGAGCCCCGGATCCACATTCCATGCCTCGACGTGACCGGCCTCGGGGGCGCTGTAGTAGGTCACCCAGCGGGGCAGCTCGGCGGCGAAGTCCTCGCTGATCGAGATCGGCACGACCTTGTCGTCGTCGCCGTGGAAGAGCAGGATCGGTAGCTGGAAGTCCTCCGGGTGCCGGAGGGCATTGAGGTCATCCCAGTCGACGTCGATGCGGGCGCCGATTGCCCACTCGACCGGAAGTGCCATGAAGCCGGGCAGCCCCATCTCGGTGGCGTTGAATTCGAGCACTCGCTGCCAGTCGAGCGCCGGCGCGTCGAGCACGAGGCCATCGACCCGCGGCGCAAGCGGCGAGTGCTGCATGAACTGGGAAACGAGCGCGCCGCCCATCGAGTAGCCGACGAGGACTAGGCGGCGGGCCCCGTGATCGAGCGCGTAGCGCGCCGCGGCCTGGAGGTCGCGCCACTCGGTCAGGCCCATGTGGTGAAAGCCATCGGGGCTGGGTGGCGCGCCGAGATCCTCTCGGTAGGTGATCACCAGCGTCGGCAGCTTGGCTCGGCGCAGGCTCGGGACCATCCGCAAGCCAACCTGGGGCGTGCTGTTGATCCCGTGCACGACGATCGCCCAGGTATCGCCCTTCCCCGGGATCGACCAGGCCGGCATCGGGCCGAGCTCGCCCTCGACGTCGACGTCGGCAAAGGGGATTCCGAAAGCCTGGCCGGGATCGCCCGAGAAGACATTGGCTTCGACGCCGACCTCCATTTCTGGGACCAGGTAGCCGCGAACGCTGCGCAGCCTGCGGGTCACCGTCCCGTCGTCTTCGCCGACGATTGCGCCGACGATCGCATGGCCGCTCTCCCACTCGAGTCCGTACACGCCCGGCCGCTCCGTTTCTTCGCTGCGAGCGAGGACGATTCGGCCCGGCCGCATTCCTTCGACCTTCACCTCTTTCGGCCGGCTGGAGTGGTCAGGGACCAGCACCCGGTCGGAGAAATGCCAGCTGAGCGCCACGGCGATCGCCAGAATGACGGGAAGCACGCGGGCAGCGTACTGAGGGCCTGTCTCATAACCCGCGCACGCTTGGCGGCGCCGGACACACTTCGCGGGGCGGTGTCCTCGGTCGGCCAAATGGCGCTGCCATTCGGCCTCCCTGCGTCCTACCCCGCTCGGTCCGGCACTCGCCAGTCGCACACACGGGTTACGAGACAGGCCCTCAGGGACCCGGGACCGCCTGCCGATGATTGGTCGATGAACATGGCGAACGAGCACGTGTTCTCGCACGGGATGCAGGACACGCGAGAGGCGATCGAGGCCTGGAACGATCGCCCCGGACCCGTTCTCGGCAGCTGGCTGATCCTCAGCCTGGCGATCGCGCTCGCGCTGCTGGGAGCGGTTTGGGTCGTAGCTGGCCTGCTCACGGCCGATGTCACCCCGATCCACATGCCCGGCCTGACCGAGTCGACGAGCCCGGCCAACATGCTGCCGATTCTCTGGCGCAACTCGCTGGTCCTTGCCCTGCACGCGACCGCCTGCGTCGCCGGCTTCATCGCCGGCGCCTCGATGCCGATCGCCGCCGCCCAGCGCACCGGCTTCTCACGCTGGGCTCACGTCAAGGCCGGGCAGTTCGCGATCCTCTTCGTCGCCGCGGTGACCATTTTCTCGCTGCTGACCCAGGCCCTCTACCTCGGCTTCCAGGGGGCGACGATCTCCTACCAGCTCGAGATCTCTCACGCCCTCCTAATCCTCAGCGTGCTGCCGCACGCCCTCCCCGAGCTGACTGCCCTCTTTCTGCCCCTTGCCGCCTGGCTGATCGCGAGCCGGCGCGGTGAGTGGAACCAGCTGCTGGCCGCTACCTTCGTCACCGTTGCCCTCGCGATCCCCGTGCTGGTCGTCGCGGCGACGATCGAGGTATATGTCTGGCCGCAAATCCTCGAGGCGGTATCGCCCGTCTTCTGATCGAGCTCTGCCAGTACGCTCGCCGGGCGTGGACCAGCTCGTACAGATCGTTGGCGCCCTGCTGATTCTTGTCGCCTTCGCCGCGGCGCAGTTCGGCGCGATGGACCCGCACTCGCGCGCCTACCTAGTGCTCAATTTCGTCGGCTCGGTGATCCTCGCTGTGCTCGCCTGGGAGGAGCGCCAATGGGGTTTCCTCTTGCTAGAGACGGTCTGGGCGGCCGTCTCCCTCTGGGGCCTTCGCACGTCGTTACGCAGCGTCTGACCATGGCTGCCGGCTACTCGGGCAAGCCGCTGGTCGAGAAGCTCGGCGTCAAGCCCGATTCGACGTTGGTCTTGATTGGCGCACCGGATGGTGCCGAGGGCCTGCTCGAGCCGCTGTCGCCGGGGGTGAAGCTCCGCCGCGGCAACCGCGGCCGGCGCGAGATGACGATCTGGTTCGTCACCTCCCGGCGTGAGCTTGAGCGCCGCTTCGACAACGTCGCCAAGGCGGTCGCCGAGGGCACCCTCTGGATGGCCTGGCCGAAGCGCTCCTCGGGAGTAGTGACCGACCTGACCGAGGACGTGATCCGCGACGTCGCCCTGGCCGCCGGCCTGGTTGACACCAAGGTCTGCGCGATCGACGAGACCTGGTCCGGCCTGCGCCTCACCCTGCGCCGCTCATAAGATCGATCGTCGATGAGCGGTTACGACCCCAAGGTAGTCGAGGCAAAGTGGCAGCAGCTCTGGGCTGAGGAGAAGACCTGGGAGGTCGCCAACCCCGGCCAGCCTGGCCACGGCGCCGAGAAGCCGAAGTCCTACGTGCTGGAGATGCTGCCCTACCCATCGGGTGAGCCTCACGTCGGTCATCTCAAGTGCTACGCGGTGGGTGACGCGATCGCCCACTTCCGCCGCCGCCACGGCTTCGAGGTGATCCACCCGATGGGTTACGACTCCTTCGGCCTGCCAGCGGAGAACAACGCGATTAAGACCGGCGAACCACCGCGCGTGGCAACCGAGCGCTCGATCGAGTCCTTCCGTCGCCAGTTCCGCGAGTGGGGGATCTCGATCGACTGGTCACGCGAGCTCGCCACCCACACGCCCGAGTACTACCGCTGGACCCAGTGGATCTTCCTGCGCCTCTTCGAGCGTGGCCTCGCCTACCGCGACGAGGCGCCGGTGCAGTGGTGTCCAAAAGACGCCACGGTGCTCGCCAACGAGCAGGTGGTGGATGGTCGCTGCGAGCGCTGCGGGACCCCAGTCGAACAACGGCGGCTCGAGCAGTGGTTCTTCAAGATCACCGACTACGCCGAGCGGTTGCTTGCCGACTTCGACCTGCTTGAGTCATGGCCCGATCACGTTGTCACCATGCAGCGCAACTGGATCGGTCGCTCCGAGGGGGCCGAGGTGACCTTCCGCTGCGAGCAGCTCGACCTCGACTTCCCCGTCTTCACCACCCGCCCCGACACGCTGTTTGGCGCGACCTTCTTCGTCCTCGCGCCTGAGCACCCGGAGCTCGAGCGGTTGATCGCTGGCACGCCGGTGGAGGAAGAGGTGCGCGAGTACATCAACCGCGTTGCCCGCGAGTCGGTGGAGGACCGGGGTGACGAGGATCGTCCGAAGACGGGCGTGCCGCTCGGTCGCACTGTCGTTAACCCGGTCAACGGCGAGGAGATCCCGATGTTCGTCGCCGACTATGTATTGATGGAGTACGGCACCGGCGCAATCATGGCGGTGCCCGCGCACGACACGCGTGATTATGAGTTCGCCCGCACCTTTGACTTGCCGATCAAGCGTGTGATCGAAGGCTCCGATCCGGAGGTCGCCCGCGATGAGGAGGGCTTGCCCTACCCCGGCGACGGCCCGATGGTCGGCTCGGGGCGCTTCGACGGCAAGCACAACCGCGAGGCCTACGAGGAGATCGTCGCCTGGCTCAAGGGGGACGGGCGGGGCGAATCCGCCGTCAACTACCGCCTCCGCGACTGGCTCGTTTCGCGCCAGCGCTACTGGGGGGCGCCGATTCCCGTCATCTACTGCGATCAGTGCGGCATCGTCCCGGTCCCCGACGATCAGCTCCCGGTCGAGCTGCCCGAGGTCGACGATTACGCCCCGCAGGGCCGCAGTCCCTTGGCCGCAGCCGAGGATTGGGTCGCCACCGAGTGCCCGCGCTGCGGCGCTGCCGCCCGGCGCGAGACCGACACGATGGACACCTTCGTCGACTCCTCTTGGTACTTCATCCGCTACCTCGATCCGCGCAACAAGGGGGCCGCTTGGGATCGGGCGGCGGCCGACAACTGGCTGCCCGTAGACCAGTACATCGGCGGGGTCGAGCACGCGATCCTGCACTTGATGTACGCGCGCTTCTTCACCAAGGCGCTCGCCGACCTCGACTACCTCGAGGTGCAGGAGCCCTTCGCCAACCTGTTCACCCAGGGGATGATTACTCGCGACGGCGCCAAGATGTCGAAGTCGAAGGGCAACACGGTCAGCCCGGGCGAGTACGTCGAGCGCTACGGCGCCGATACGGCCCGCACCTACATATGTTTCATGGGCCCGCCCGAGCGCGGCGGTGACTGGTCAGACGAGGGCGTGGAGGGCGTACAGCGCTTCCTCTCGCGGCTGTGGCGGCTCTGCGAGGAGGTTGGGGCGAAGGACAGCACCCCGGTGGACTCGATCGCCGCAGACGGTGAAGCGCGAGAGCTCCTCGCCAAGGCCCATTGGGCGATCGACAAGGTGAGCCGCGATTTCGAGCGCGGTTTCCAGTTCAACACCGTAATCGCCGCGGTGATGGAGCTGGTGAACGAGGCCTACCGCGTCAAGGACGGCATCTATGGGGATCCGGCTGGTCTCGCTGCGGTTCGCTTCGCCACCGCCACCGCTGCCTCACTGATCTTTCCTTTCGCCCCGCATCTCGGCGCTGAGATTTGGCAGAGGCTGGAGGGGGGTCGCGTTTGGGAGGTGCCTTGGCCGGTCCCCGACCCGGCGCTGCTTACCAGCGACACCGTCACTCTCGTGGTCCAGGTCAACGGCAAGCTGCGCGACCGTATCGAAGCTCCCAGCGAGGCGCCGGAAGCTGAGCTTCTCGCGCTTGCCCGTGAGAGCGAGAAGGTGCGCCGCCACCTCGACGGCAAAGAGATCGTCAAGGAGATAGTCGTGCCGGGGAAGCTCGTAAACCTGGTTGTGCGTTAGTCCATCGCCGCTTGGTTTTCACGGCCTAGGGCCTCTTTTCTGGTACAAAGCCGCCGATGCTCGTCAGACGACTTTCGGATGCGCCCGCCGAGGAGTGGCACCGGGTTCGGTACCACGCCCTGATGGATGCTGGTCAGCTCGGCGCCCGCAACATGTCGGTCACCTGGCTTGAGGTTCCTGCCGGCGCCGAGCAGACTCTGCGCTCCGACGAGGAGGCCGAGCAGGTTTACGTGGTGGTGCGCGGAGCGGGAACGATGTCAGTCGTCGGCGACACCCAAGACGTGGGGGAGGGCGATCTGATTCTCGTCCCACCCGCCACCGATCACTCGATCGCCAATAACGGCGAGGCGGCGCTTACCTGTGTCTCGGTGCAGTCACCGCCAGTTGCCGCAGCTGAGCTGTACAGCGATCAGCTCGCCGAGGTCGCCGGTTACGACGACGACGAAAATTTGTAACTGAATCGTTCGCTTGCGCGCGCCACGTGTGCGCGTGCGCCGGCAAGGCTCGTGGCCATGCCCGAGCTTTCGCGGTCTCAGCTGGTTGCCTACGGGGCGGTTGCCGTGGCGCTGCTGCTCGTCGGCGCCCGCGCGATACGGGCCGATGGGGGCGATGGCGCCGCGCCGTTTGCCTCCACGCCAAGCGCAAGTGGTGAGATCAGCCTGAAGAGCGGCGGCGGCGCCGACATCGTGATCGACGTGGCGGGAGCCGTTCGGTGGCCCGGGGTTTACCGGCTGCCGGCCGGGGCACGGGTCGTCGACGCGATCGATCGGGCGGGGGGCCCGGCAGGTGGGGCGATGCTCGAAGGCATCAACCGAGCTGCGCGCCTGACCGATGGCCAGCAGGTGATGGTGCCCGAGCGCGGACCCGACGGCACGATTGCGACGACGGGCGCCGGGGTGGGGGACGGACCGATCAGCCTTGGCGGCGCGAGCGTCGAGCAGCTCGAAACGATCGACGGCATCGGCCCGGTGACCGCCGGCAAGATCGTCGAATACCGCGACCAGCACGGTGGCCTCGCCTCTGTCGATCAGCTCGACCAGGTGAGTGGAATCGGCCCGGCGACGATGGAGTCGCTGCGGGCTCGGCTGCAGCCCTGACGCCTTGTCCCCGCACCGTCTCTTCCTGCCGCTTCTCCTGACCGCGACAGCAGTTGTCCTGGCGCTCTTTCACAGCGATGAGATCCGCGGCCGAGCCGAGATCGCGCTTGGCAAGGGAATGCCCGCCCGCGAGGCGGCGCTGGCACGTGGTTTCGTCCTCGGCGAGGACGAGCAGGTCGACGAGCAGACGATCGATGATTTCCGCCGCTCCGGGCTGAGCCATCTTCTCGCGGTGTCGGGCCAAAACGTCGCCCTCCTCGCCCTGCTGGCGATGCCGGCGCTGGCCGCGCTTGGCATTCCGCTGCGGGCCCGCCTCGTCTGGCTGCTCGGCCTGATCGCCGTGTATGTGCCGCTGGCCGGAGCCGGTCCGTCGATCCAGCGGGCGGGAATCATGGGCGCGCTGAGCGTGCTCGCCACCCTTGCCGGTCGTCGCGCTTCGCGTCTGTACGCGCTGGCAATCGCCGCCGTCGTCCTGCTTGTGGTCGAGCCGACGATCGCCGCTGACATCGGCTGGCAGCTCAGCTTTGCGGCGGTGCTGGGGATTTTGATCTTCGCCGCGCCGTTACGGGCAGCGCTGGGAGACCGGCTCGGCGCGCGTGGCTGGCGGCGTCCGCTGATCGAAGCAGCGGCGATGACGATTGCTGCCACGATCGCGACCGCGCCGCTGATCGCCTTCCACTTCGAAGCGGTCTCGACCCTGACCCTCGCGGCCAACCTCTTGGCGCTCCCCGCGGTGGCCCCGGCGATGTGGCTGGGGATGCTGGCCGCGGCGGCGGGTCAGGTTCCCGGCTTCCCGGTCGAGGCGCTCAACGCGGTCAACGCACTGCTGCTGGCCTACATCGCCCAGGTGGCCGCCTGGTGCGGCCGGCCGAGTTGGGCCTACCCGCACCTACAGCTCGGCGTTGGCGGGTTGATCGCCGTCTACGCTGCGATCGCGATCGCAGCGATCGTCACGCCGCGCCTTTCTCGCCTGCGTCGGCCTACCCGTAGACATAGGCGAACAGGAGGCGCAGCGGCCTTGGCCGTCGGCCTCGTGGTGCTTGCCCTGGCTTGGCCCGCCGCTGGTGGCGCCGGGCAAGCGATGGGTCCACCTGCCGGCCTGCGCGTGTCGGTGCTCGATATTGGCCAGGGCGACTCGATCTTGCTGCAGCCGGCGAAAGCGCCAGCGTTACTCATCGACGGTGGGCCGCCGGGCGAAGGGCTCGACGAGAAGCTGCGTGCGGCTGGGGTCGAGCGGCTTGGCGCCGCGATCGTCACCCACGCCGAGTCCGACCATGCGGCCGGGATCCGCGAACTTTTGGGCGTGCTGCCGGTGGGCCAGGTCCTCTTCGGCGTCCCTGATCAGGCGACGCTTGCCGCCGCAGCAGCAGCCGCGGTCCCCAGCGGCCAGTTGGCCCGCGGCAGCGAGCTTCGCACTGGCCGCCTGCGACTCGACGTTCTCTGGCCGCCCGCTGAGCTGCTTGCCGGGTCGGCCCGCGACCAAGACCCGAACCAGCTCGCGATCGTGATGCGGGCGCAGTGGGGCCGTTTCTCGATACTGCTGAGCGCCGACGCAGAGGCCGAGGCAGTCCCGCTCGAACCTGGGCCGGTCGACGTGCTCAAGGTCGCCCATCACGGCAGCGAGGATGCCGGGCTCGCCGAGCTGCTCGATCGGGCGCGGCCACGCCTGGCGGTGATCTCTGTCGGCGCCGACAACCCGTTCGGGCATCCGACTGCCGCCGTGCTTAAGGCGCTTGCCGACCGAGGGGTTCGGGCCCTGCGCACCGACCGCGACGGGACAGTTGTGCTCGAGGTGGTGGGCGACGCGATCGAGGTGACCAGCGGGGGCTGACGCTCGTGCGCTTGTCGCCAGGCAGGGACTAGACGGATCTACGAATCGATATTGGGGTTCTCTCGCTCCAGGCTTGCCGATTTGCGCGCAGCGGCCGATGGGCGTAGCGGTGGACTTCAAGCCCAGATATCGATGGCTGCGCTCGCCGAAGAAGCCAAGCGTGCTCGGCGGTGGGCTACTGGAGCGGGCGCGCAGTACAACGTTGGCGCTGCTGGGCGCGACCACCGCGGTCGGTCTTGCGATAGTTGCCCTGGCGCTCAACCAGAGCTGGCCCCTCGTCGCGGACAGCCCGCTGCCCATTGCGCCCCCTCGGCATGAAGCCGTCGGCAAGGCAACCGTTGCGGCTCAGGCGGTCGCAAACGCGCCTCACTCCGGACTCATTCGCCTGAACGGCGCGACGGGCCCCGACTCTCGCGACGCCACCCGCAGAGGCGCCAGCGGTGGCGCTCAGGCGCCCGAGAGCGGCTTTGCGCCCTCTGCCTCGGCCGAGCTGGTCGTCGCTCCTTCTGCGCCGGCCGAGCCGCAAGGGGACGCTCCGCGCGGCAGCAACGATCCGGCGCCCGCCCCTACGCCCGCGGGGAACCCCCCCCAGGCGCCCGCAACCCCCGTTCCGGTCTCTGCGCCCGCTCAGCCCGAACCCGCGCCGCAGCCGTCGCCCGCGGCCGAAAGCACGCCGCCCCCGGTGTCAGCGGAAGTCCCGGTCGACTCGTCTGACGACGACGATTGGGGCGACGATCATGATTGGGATGACGATGATCGAGACTGGGACGACCGCGACTGGGACGACGATGACTGGGGTGGCCATGGGCGTGGTCGCCACGGGTCTCGCGGTCACCACGACGACTGAGCAGCTCGCAGCCTTAGACTCGGTTCATGGCCGAGGATATGCGCTCGCTTTACCTGATCGCCGGCACCGACGGCGCGAAGATTGACGCGACCCGGGCACGCCTGCGATCGCGGGCGGAGCGCGACGGTGGGCCTGCGTCGCTGCAGATCTTCGAGCCGGGGGAGGGCCGCGGCGCGCCCGATCATGAAGGTCTGCTTGCCGCCATCCCGGCGATGTCGCTGACCGAGTCGCGCCGCTACCTGCTCGCCGATGGCGTGGAGCGTTGGCGGGACAAACAGCTGGAGGCCGTGGCCGCGGCGCTTGCCGAGCTGCCTCCCGACCTCAGCGTCGTCTTGATCGCCCGCGACAAGGCGCCACCGAAGTTGAGCGCAGCAGTCAAGGCCGCGAAGGGGGAGATTCACGAGTTTGCGGCCCCGAAGGCGAGGGATATGCCGCGGATCCTGATCGGCGATGCGAAGCGACTCGGCTTTAGCCTCGACCCCGCGGCCGCTCGCATGCTGGTGGACCGGATGGGCGCAAATCCGCAGCGCCTCCAAAACGAGCTGGAGCGCCTCTTGCTCTGGGCTGGTGAGGGCGGGGAGGTAAGTGCTGCAGATCTAGACGCGATGATTGCCGATACGTCTGAAGCGGCGGTGTGGGCACTCTCAGACGCCCTGCTCGAGCGCGACGCGGCGCGGGCGCTCGGCATCGGTGAGCGACTGATCTCGCAAGGGGAGAACGTCACCGGCTTGATTTACGGCCTTGCCTCACGTTTGCGCAAAGCTTGCGCCGCGGCAGCCATGCTGGAGGAAGGCTCGCCGCCGAAGCAGGTCGAGTCGAGCCTCGGCATGCATCCCTACGCGGCGAAGCAACTGGTCGCCAAGTTGCAGGGGACCGAGGTCGATGATCTGCGAGCAGCCACCATTGCCCTGGCTGATCTAGAGGTCTGGTGCCGCGGCGGCGCCGACTACGGCGACGAATTGGCCTTGACCCTCGCGCTGCGAGCTGCAGCCGGCGCGCCGGCCTGATTACTTAGCGCTGGCGGCGATGCGGGCCGCCCTTGACTTCTTGCGGGCCGCGGTGTTCTTGTGAAGGGCGCCCTTTTGCACGGCCTTGTCGATGCGGGAGACCAGGGCCTTGTGCTCGGCCTCGACCGTTGCGGCATCACTGCCGTCGACGGCGCTCTCGAGCCGCTTGAAATACGTCTTGACCGTACTCGTCAAGAGCCGGTTCTCGGTCCTCTCGCGTTCGCTGCGTAGGATCCGCTTCTTCTGTGAGGCTATGTTCGCCATGAGCGCGGCGCCGGACTATACCGAGCCTCAAAGTCCATCTGAGCGCCGCCCCGGGCGGATCGCTCGTTCGACCGCGTTTTTCTCGGTTGCGACCGCTGCCTCCAGGGTCGCCGGCCTGGGCCGCGAGATCGTTGCCGCTGGCTACTACGGCGTGAGTGGCCCGATGTCGGCATTCACGATTGCTTTCCAGCTGCCGAACCTAATTCGCGCCCTGTTTGCCGACGCCGCCCTGCAGCCGGCCTTCGTCCCGATCTTCACCGAGCAGCTGGAGAAGAAGAACTACCGCGAGGCGTTCCGGCTGGCCTCGACCATGCTGCTGCTGGTCACCCTCGTGTTGGGCGCGATCACGGCGCTCTTCATCCTCGCGGCGCCATTGATCATGCCGCTCTTCGCGCCCGGTTTCGAGGGCGAGCTGCTCGATCTCACGGTCACCCTCTCCCAGGTCATCTTCCCGATCCTGGTCCTGCTCGGGATGGCCGGCGTCGTGGTCGGGATCCTCAACAGCTACGACCGCTTTGGCGCCTTCGCGATCGCGCCGCTCTTCTGGAACCTGACGATCATTGCCTGCCTGGTCGCGATCGTGCCCTCGTTGGAGGGTCAGGACCGGATCTACGCCTACGCGATCGGCGTCCTCGCCGGCACCGTCGTCCAGTTAGGAATCGTCGTCTTCGACCTGCGCAACACGCCCTTCAAGTTCGCCTGGAGCTTCGACTGGCGCAACCGCGACGTGCGCCGTGTCCTGCTGCTGATGTTGCCGGTGACGATCAGCCTCGGCCTGATCAACTTCAACCTGCTGATCAACAGCCTCTTCGGCAGTCTCGTCAGCGATCAGGCGCCGGCGGCGATCGACAAGGCCTTCCGCATCTACCAGCTGCCGCAGGGGGTCTTCTCGGTGGCGATCGCGACCGTCCTCTTCCCGACCCTGGCCCGCTTCGCCTCGCGCGGCGAGCACGACAACCTGCGGGCGACGATGGCCAACGGGATGCGCCAGATCCTCTTCGTGCTGTTGCCCGCCACCGCAGCCATCCTCGTCCTCTCCGAACCGATGATCCGGCTCGTCTACCAGCGCGGCGAGTTCACCCCCGAGCAGACGACCCTGGTCGCGACGGCGCTCTTCTGGTTTGCCTTCTCGCTGCCCGCCAACGGCCTCTTCCTGCTCCTCACGCGCACTTTCTTCAGCCTGCAGCGACCCTGGTTGCCGACTGCGATCGCGGCCGGCAACCTCGCCGTCACCGCGCTCGGCGCGCTGGCGCTTTACAACCTTGGTGTTGGCGGGATCGTCGCGGCGACGGCGATCGCAACTGTTGCCAGCGTCGTTGCCCAGGCCATCATTCTGCGTCGCCTACTCGGCGGTCTCGAGCTGGGTCGTCTGCTCGACGCCAGCATTCGCATCTCAATCGCCGCTCTGGCCCTTGCTGCCGTCAGCTTCGGCATCTGGGACGTGCTCGACGACGCCCTCGGCCGGGGGCTACTGGGCCAGATCGTCTCACTCGGCTCGGCGCTGGCGGTTGGCGGCCTGGTTTACGTCGGCGCCGCCAAGCTGCTGCGGGTGGCCGAGCTCGATCAGGTCATGCGGCTGGTACGCCGGCGCTAGATGCTCGACCTGCCGCGCTACCTCCTGGGTGTGCTCGAGATAGCCCTGCTTGCCGGGTTCGCGACGCTCGGCGCGTCAGCTATTCGCTCACGGTTGCTTCCTGGCTTCACCGGCGCGCCAGCCCATATCGCGACGGCGGTGATAGCTCTCGCGCTGCTCATCTGGGTGGCTGAGATCCTCGGCGCCTTTGGACTCTTGGAGCCGCTTGGGTATCTCGTTGGCATTGGGATCCTCGGTTTGGGGCTACGCTTGCGCCTCGGCCGAGGAGGATGGGGGTGTCCCTCCGGCGCAGCGGCGTCCTGTTTTTCGCACAGACCAGTTGGCGAGAGGATGCGGCTTAAAGGCGAAAAACCCAGCAAGACGGAGGGACACCCCCATCCTCCTCCCCAAGGGCCAAGAATCACGACCCTGATCGCGCTGGCGGTCGCTGCGATCGCCGTAGTCAAGTTCGGCTTGGATGTAAAGCCGAAGCTGTCAACCGGGATGACCGGTTTCGACTCGACCTGGTACCACGGGCCGTTCGCGGCGGGGTTCGCGCAGAGCGGAAGCACCTGGGACCTGCACTTCATCGCGCCGCAGTTCCTGGCCTGGTTCTACCCAGCCAACGCCGAAATCTTCCATGGGGTCGGGATGCTGGCGTTCGATCGCGACCTGCTCTCGCCGCTGCTGAACCTGGGCTGGTTCGTTGGCTGCCTGGTCGCCTGCTGGTGTATCGGGAGGCCGTACCGGGTTGCGCCGTGGTCATTAGCGCTGGGGGCTGTAGCGCTTAGCTTGCCCCTGCTTTCCGACCAAGCAGGCGAGGCGCGGAACGACATCGTTGGGATCTTTTTCCTGCTTGCTGCGGTGGCGGTTGCCCTGAACGCTTGGGGGGCACGGAAAAATGGGCAAGTAGGAGAAGGGGATCTGAGGAGTCCTGGCGATCGTCTCGGCGCTGAGCTGGGTCCGCTCGTGGTCACTGGCTTGGCCGCGGGGCTCGCTGCCGGGACCAAGCTCAACTTCCTTTTACCTGCTGCAGTTCTCGTCCTTGGGCTGGCGTTCATCGCCCCGACCGACAAGCGTTGGCGGGCGTTGGCGGCAGCGGGGCTTGCGGCGTTTGCTGGAGGCGGTTACTGGTACCTACGCAACCTGGCCCACAGCGGCAATCCGCTGCCCTGGTTCGACTCGATCGGGCCGGTCTCGCTGCCGGCGCCCGATCAAGCTCTCGGGGGGCGAGAAGGGCACAGCGTATTCGGCTACCTGTTCGACGGCTCGGTCTGGTCCGACTGGTTCCTGCCGGGCTTGCACGACGGCCTGACCTTGCTCTGGCCCCTGCTCGCAGCCGCGGCGCTGGCCGGACTCCTTCTTTGCCTCGTCGGGTCGGGCGTGCGGTCGAGGTTTGAACCGGATAGCGAACTAAACCTCGACCGCGCGCTACCGCTCGTGGGCCTCGTCGGGCTGGCTGCCGCGCTCGCCTGGCTTGTGGCCCCAACCTCAGCTTCCGGGCCCGAGGGAATGCCTCGCGGTTTCGAGTCAGGGCTGCGCTACCTCGCACCAGCTCTAGTCCTCGGATTGGCGCTGGTCCCGATCGGCCTGGCTACTTGGCTCCGGGGGGCGGGTGTGGGGCACCCCCCGAACGGGCGGATACTCAAAGTGCCGCGCTCATTAGCGCGGCACTTGTCCGGGCGGGGGGTGCCCCACACCCGCCCAGCCGGCGCCCTGGTGCTGCTGGCCGTGATTGCGATCGGATACCCGGTCCAGCGCCACTATCTCGAGAACCGCTACGCCAACCCCAGCTTCGCCGCCCCCGGCCTCAACGCCGCTTTCAAATGGGCCGACCCGCTCTCCGGCGCCCGCATAGCCACCACCAGCACGCGCCAGTACCCGCTCTACGGCACCGACCTCTCCAACCACGTCCAGTACGTCGGCGAAGAGCAGTCCCACGGAGGCTTCACCGCCCCTACCAACTGCAAGCAATGGCGCCACACGCTCAACGCCGGCCACTACGACTACGTAGTAACCACCCGCGACCGCATAGAAAACGGCAAGCCGCCCTATCCAGACTCAACCCGCTGGACCGAAGGCTTGGGAGCAACTCCAATCTTGCGTACGCCCCCGACGGTCGTCTTCAAGCTAAAAGGACCCTTGGACCCAGTGGCGTGTAGGGAATAGCGCCTCTCCGGCGGGTGGCGTCGGTGTCGGGGGTGTGCTCCGCCAGTGCGGAGTCTGCGGAGGGCAGCGCTTCATCCCTTCAGCGGACGTCATCCCTCTGCCCGGAGCAGATCGCAGCACCAAGGAGTACACCCCCGGCGACGACGACAGGACCCGCCGGCCGTGGGGTTAGTCAGCCATACTGGCCCGCCGATGGACCACATCCGCAACTTCTCAATAATCGCTCACATCGACCACGGCAAGTCGACCCTGGCCGACCGCATCCTTGAGCTCACCGGCGCCGTCGACCCGAAGAAAATGCAGGCGCAGATGCTCGACTCGATGGACCTGGAGCGCGAGCGCGGGATCACGATCAAGGCCCAGGCCGTGCGGGTTGAGTACAAGGCCTCCGATGGGCAGACCTACCACCTGCACCTGATCGACACTCCAGGCCACGTCGACTTCTCCTACGAGGTCTCGCGCAGCCTCGCCGCCTGCGAGGGCGCGCTGCTAGTTGTTGACGCGGCGCAAGGGGTTGAGGCGCAGACCGTCGCCAACACCTACCTGGCGATCGAGAACGGGCTGGAGCTGATCCCGGTGATCAACAAGGTCGACCTGCCCGGCGCCGAGCCCGACCGGGTGGCGGGGGAGATCGCCGACCTGATCGGCGGCGACCCCTCCGAAGCGCTGCGGATCTCGGCCAAGACCGGCGAGGGGGTGATCGAGGTGCTCGAGGCGATCGTCGCGCGCGTGCCCGCGCCGAAGGGGGAGCCGGAGGCGCCGACCAGGGCACTGATCTTCGATTCCGAGTTCGATCAGTACCGCGGCGTGATCGCTTACGTGCGGATGGTCGACGGCGCCTTCCGCAAGCACGAGCAGATCCTGGCGATGCAGAACGGCACCGAGGCCGACATCGACGACATCGGCTTCTTCCGCCCGGCGATGACCGGCGTGCAGCGGATGGATGCGGGTGACGTCGGCTACCTGATCACCGGCATCAAGGACGTCGCCAAGCTGCGCGTCGGCGACACCTTGACGGCGCTCGAGCGACCGGCTGTCGGGCCACTGGAGGGCTACCGCGAGGTCAGGCCAATGGTCTTCTGCGGGCTCTTCCCGATCGACACCGACCGCTTCGAAGACCTGCGCGACGCGCTCGAGAAGCTGGCGCTCAACGATGCCGCGCTGTCATGGGAGCCGGAGACCTCCGAGGCACTCGGGTTTGGCTTCCGCTGCGGCTTCCTCGGCCTGCTCCACATGGAGATCGTGCGCGAGCGGCTGGAGCGCGAGTACGGCCTCGACCTGCTCTCGACGACCCCGAACGTCCGCTACGTGGTCCACCTGACCAATGGCGAGAGCAAAGAGGTGCGCAGCCCGACCGAGCTGCCCGACCCCGGCGCAATCGAGACGATCGAAGAGCCCTACATCCGCGCCACGATCATCGCGCCGTCCGAGCAGGTCGGCGCCGTGATGGAGCTCTGCCAGGCCCGCCGCGGCACCCACGTCGACATGCACTACCTGAGCCCGCAGCGGGTGCAGATCCGCTACGACATGCCGCTGGGCGAGATCGTCCTCGACTTCTTCGACCTGCTCAAGTCTTCGACCCGTGGTTACGCCTCACTCGACTACGAGCCGATCGGCAACCGCGCCTCCGACTTGGTCAAAGTCGACATCCTGCTCGCCGGCGACAAGGTCGACGCGCTCTCGATCATCGTCCATCGCGAATTTTCCTACGAGCAGGGCAAGCGCTTGGTCGAGCGGCTGCGCAAGACGATTCCGCGCCAGCTCTTCGATGTCCCCGTGCAGGCCGCGATCGGCTCCAACATCCTCGCCCGGGAGACTGTGAAGGCGTTGCGCAAGGACGTCACGGCGAAGCTCTACGGCGGCGACGTCACCCGCAAGAACAAGCTGCTGAAGAAGCAGAAAGCCGGCAAGAAGCGGATGAAGCAGGTCGGCCGGGTCGAGGTCCCCCAGGAGGCGTTCCTGGCTGTGCTCCAGATCGACGAGTAGGCGTCAGTCACGACTGGCCGCCTGGCCAATAGACTCGCGCGCCATGGCTATCAAGACCGAGGCAATAGGCAAGGAGTGGCCCGCCACCACTTATGAGGTGGGCAAGGAGAAGATCGGCGAGTACGCGCGGGTGATCGGGCTCGAGAACCCGGTTCATTTCGACCGCGACGCCGCTAAGGCAGCCGGCTACCGCGACGTCGTCGCGCCGCCGATGTTCTGCGTCGTCTACAGCGCGCCGGCGCTGGGGCCGGCGATGTTCGACTCCGAGGTGGGGATGAACTTCGCCGCGATGGTCCATGGCGGGCAGCAGTTCGAGTGGGGCGAGCCGGCCTGCTCGGGCGACGAGATCACGACCACGGCCAAGTGCCTGGAGATCTACGAGAAGGACGGCAAGGGCTTCTACGTCTTCGAGACCGTCTCGGTCAATCAGGACGGCGCCGAGGTCGTGCGCGGAACCTGGACCAACATCGTGAGGGGAGTCTGAGATGGCAGAGTTGAGCGCCGGCGAACAGATCGCCGAGCTGAAGGTGACGCCCGACAAGTACCTGCCGCATCGCTACGCCGGCGCCTCGGGCGACTTCAACCCGATCCACATCGATCCCGAGTTCGCCAAGGCTGTCGGCCTGCCAAACACGATCCTCCATGGCCTCTACATGATGGGCCTCACCGCCCGCGCCGCCACCGAGGCGGCGGGCGGTAATCCGAAATCGCTGAGGCGACTCTCGGTCCAGTTCCGCGGCATGGGAGCGCCGGAGACCGAGATCGCGGTGACCGGCACTGTTAAGTCGGCCGAGGACGGCAAAGCTGTGATCGACGTCGTTGCTGCGCAGGGTGAGAATCAGACGATTCGGAATGCTGAGGCTGAAGTAGCGCTGTAGGGAGGCCGGGCGACCCTCCCCGCTCAAATTTTTGGGTGGTCGCCTGTCGTCCTCCGTCTTCCTCGCCGCCAAAAATTACAAGCCGCAGGGAGGGTCACCCGGCCTCGCTTCTAGACTTCAGAGCTGTGCTTTCTCAGCGGCAAGAGTTGATTCTTCGGTTGGTGGTCGATGAGTACCTCGCGGCAGGCAAGCCCGTGGCTTCGAAGACGATCGCGGAGGGCCGCGAGGTCGAGTGGGGCCCGTCCACCGTTCGTGCGGAGCTGGCTGGGCTCGAGGCGGCTGGATATTTGACCCATCCGCATACGTCGGCGGGGCGGGTTCCTACTGAGGTTGGCTATCGCTACTACGTCGATCGCTTGATCGAGTCCGGCGCGCCGCCGCCGGCCGCTGGGGTCGAACTGGAGCTGTCGCGGCTGCGGCGCGAGATCGACGAGGCGATGCGGGAGACGACTGCGGCGCTCGCCCAAGTCACTGATTTGATGGCGCTTGTCACCGCGCCGGCTCCGGCGACGGCGACGATCCACCGGGTCGAGGTCCTGCGCCTGCAGCCGGACAAGGTGATGGCGATCGCGATTGCCTCGACCGGAGCGATCGCCAAGCGCGTCTTCGACTTCCAGGGGCCGGTCGATCCAGGGCTGGTCGAGTGGGCGTCGAGCTATCTCAACGAGTCGCTTTCCGGAATGAGCGTCGGCGCGCGGATGATCGCCAACCGCCTCTCCGATCCCGAGCTCGGCCCGGTCGAGTCGCGCTTCCTCGCCACCCTCGGTCCGGCGTTCACCGAGCTCGAGCAGGAGACGGGCGAGAGCCTCTATATGGAGGGCGCCTCGCGACTGCTATCCGATGACCACCGTGGCGATCTGCCCGGCGCCGATCGCTTGATGACTGCGCTGGAGCGCCGCGCCGGTGTCCTCGGCATGTTGCGCTCGGCGCTGGAGGAGCGCTCCGTCTTCCTCTGGATCGGCGGCGAGAACCCGCAGCCGGAGCTGCGCTCGGTCAGCGTCGTCGGCGCCAACTATGGCCTGGCGCATCGCAACCTCGGCTCGGTTGGCGTGGTTGGCCCGCTGCGGATGGACTACGCCACCGCAATCGCGTCGGTGCGCGGGGCGGCGCGGGAGCTGTCGCGCTACTGCGAGTCGGTTTACGGCTGATGCCCGGCGATTACTACGAGATCCTCGGCGTTGCCCGCGACGCCAACAAGGCCGAGGTGAAGACGGCCTTCCGCCGCCTTGCGCGTGAGCTTCATCCCGACGTCAACAACCACGACCCTGAGGCAGAGGAGAAGTTCAAGGCGGCGGCGGAAGCCTACGAGGTGCTCTCCGACACCGAGCGGCGTCGCGCCTACGACGCCTACGGCCACGACGGACTGCGCGGCGCCGGCGCCGCGCAGGGCGGCTTCGGCTCGGTCGAGGACATCTTCCAAGCCTTCTTCAGCGGCAGCTTCGGCTTCGAGACCCGGCGCGGGCCAATGCGCGGCCAGGACCTGATCCACACGGTGGAGATCTCGGCGGTCGACGCGATGCTGGGCGCCAAGATCAGGATCCCGAGCCACGAGGGCGAGCGCGAGCTCGAGCTGCCCGCCGGGATCCAGCCCGGCAGCCAGTTCGCCCTGCGCGGCCACGGTATGCCGGGGGCAAACGGCGGCCCCCCCGGCAATCTCATCGTCGCGATCCAGGTGATCGTGCCGGAGGAGCTCTCCGAAGAGCAGCGCGAGCTGGCCGAGAAACTCGGTGAGACGTTGGAGCCGCGCAATCTGCGCTCGCAGCAGGACGGCGGCGAGAGCTTCTTCAGCCGCATGCGCCGAGCCTTCGGTTGATCCGCCTCGCGGTTCGTTGCGTGCCCGAGCTGGCCGAGCAGGTATTGGCCGAGCTGACCGTGCTGGCGCCTAACGGAGTTGAGGAGGAGCGCGGGCCTGGCTACGTCGAGTACGCGATCTACGGCGGCGAGGGAGAGTTGCCCGAGCTGGGTGAGATCGAGGCGGCGGCCGGGGGCGGACTGGTCGAGCTGGTTGCGACCCAGGTGCCCGACGACTGGGCCGATCGCTGGCAGGACTTCCATAAACCGCTTCTGGTCGGCGACCGCCTCTGGCTGCGCCCCTCCTGGGAGCCGCCTCGCGAGGGCGCCATCGACTTAGTCGTAGACCCCGGCCGCGCCTTTGGCACTGGCGCCCATCCAACCACGAGGCTCTGCTTAGAGCTTCTGCTCGAGCTGGCTGAGCAGGGCGAGGCTGGGGGAGCCCTAACCGACCTCGGCACCGGCTCCGGAGTCCTAGCTATCGCCGCCGCAAAGCTCGGCTGGGAGCCGGTACACGGCTACGACCATGAGACCGCAGCTATTGAAGCTTCAACCGAAAACGCAGTCGCTAACGGCGTCGCGGTTCAGTTTGAGGGCACCAACTTGCGGGAGGGCGTGCCCGACCTCGCACCTACCGTTGTAGCCAACTTGACCGCACCCGTCCTTGCTGCCATCGCTGCTCAACTGGTGAGCGACTCGGGGAGCCGGGGAAGGGGTCGCCGGAGCCTCCCCGCTGTTGCTCCGCCGACCCCTTCCCCGGCTCCCTCCACAACGCTGGTCTGCTCGGGCCTGCTCCCGGGTGAGCTAGACGATGCTGCCGCCGCGTTCGCACCCGTCGGCCTAAGCGAGGTCGAGCGTCGAATCGACGGCGACTGGGCCGCGTTGCTGCTTCGTCGGCGGTAGCGGGTATGTTTTCGCCGATGCTGGCGACGATCGTTGATCCGGGCTACAAGTTCGCGTTGTTCCTGCACATCTTGGCGGTGGTGCTGGCGTTTGGTCCGACGTTCGGTTACGCGCTGTTTTTCTCCGTGGCGCCGCAGTATCCGCGGGCCACGCCGGCGATTCTGGCCGGGGTCCAGAAATGCGATCGGTATCTGGTCAATCCCGGGATGATCGTGCTGCTGCTGGCCGGGATCTACCTGCTGATTGATGGGCCGTGGAAGACGGGTGACGCTTTCATCAGCGTTGGCTTCCTCACGATCATCATCCTCTTTGGTCTTCAGCACGCCTTTTTCCAGCCGCAGACGCGTAAAGCGAAGGAGCTAGCCGAACGCGACCTGAAGTCCGGCGACGCGCTGAGTGACGAGTTCACGGCGCTAGGCGACCGGATCGGCAAAGTTGGTGGCTTGGCGGGCTTGATCGTCGTCGTTGCGATCTTCTTCATGACGTACAAGCCTTTCCTTTAGTGCCTGCTCTCCCAACGTCGCGAGGCGAGCCACTGGATTCCGCGCGGCCCATCGCGATGTTCGACTCCGGCGTGGGCGGGCTCACGGTGTTGCACGAGTGTTTGGTCTCCTTGCCCGAGGAGGACTTCGTCTATCTCGGCGACACCGCGATGTTCCCCTACGGCACGCGTGATCCGGAGCAGTTGCGCGAGCGGATCCGGGCGATCGCGACGTTGCTGCTCGACGACGGCGCCAAGCTGCTGGTGATCGCCTGCAACACGGCGACCTCGATCGGCACCGATGTGGCGCGTGAGGTCGCCGCTGACTACGGGGTCGAGGTAGTCCCGGTGGTGGAGCCGCAGGCCGAGATCGCCGCGGCGATCACCGACAACGCCAGGGTCGGCGTGCTGGCTACCCCGAATACGGTCGCGAGCGGCGCCTACCGGCATGCCCTCGAAGAGCAGGGCAGGGCGCTCGAGGTGACGGAGGTCGAGGCGCCCGACTTGGCGCCCTTCATCCAGGATGGCTCGCCCTTTGACCAAGGTGTGGTGGAGATGGCACGTGCCTACTGCGCGCCGTTGAAGCGGGCCGAGGTCGACACTTTGATTCTCGGCTGCACCCATTACCCGTTGGTGGCGCCGATGCTGCAGCGAATCCTCGGGCGCGATGTGCGCCTGGTCAGCGGCGGCCACGCCGTGGCAGCGGCGGCCCAGAGGACGCTTGAGTCAGCCGGCCTCGCTCGCCCCGCCGACGGCGAGGGGGAGTACCGCTTCCTCTGTAGCGGCGAGGTCGATTCGTTCCGCGAGCTCGGCACCCGCTTCCTGCAGATGCCGCTCGGGGAGATCGAGCGGATCGACCTGGGCGTCGCCGACTACCCTTAGAGGCAATGAGCGTCCTCGAGCAGGTGCAGGCCGACGTGCGCACCGCGATGAAAGCGCGCGAGCGCGAGCGTGCCGCGGCGCTGCGGATGGTCGTCGACTCGTTGCAGCAGGACGCCAAGCTGGGCGACGGCGACGAGGTCGCTGTTCTGCAGCGTGAGCGCAAGAAGCGGCTCGAGGCGGCGGAGGCGTACAGCGAGGCGGATCGCGCCGAGCAGGCAAAGGCCGAGCGCTTTGAGGCCGAGTTGATCGAGGCCTATCTGCCGGCGCAACTCTCTGACGAGGAGCTGACCGAGCTGGTCGAAGCGGCGCTCACCGAGACGGGCGCCTCCGAGCAGAAGCAGATGGGACAGGTGATGTCGGCGCTGATGCCCAAGGTCGGGGGGCGTGCCGACGGCAAGCGGGTCAGCGCGGCGGTGCGAGAGAAACTTGGCTCGTAGACAGTTGACCCTCGAGAACAGCGTGGCCGCCGAGCTGGCCGGCTCTGAGGACGCCGTTCTGCGAGCCCTGCGCGGGCGCCTCGACTGCGACTTCCACCTGCGCGGCAACGTCCTCACCCTGGACGGCGACTCGAACGACGTGCAGACCGCGGCCACAGTGGTCGACGAGCTGGTCGACCTGATCGAGCAGGGGCACGAGGTCGCCCCGGGGACGATCGAAGCCGTGACCGGCGCGCTCGACGCGCACGAGAGCCCGGCCGAGATCCTCGAGGACGTCGTCTGGCGCCACCGCAACACCAAGGTCGCGCCGAAGACGCTCAACCAGAAACGCTACGTCGACTCGATTCGCAACAAGACGATCACCTTCGGCGTCGGCCCGGCGGGCACCGGCAAGACCTTCCTTGCCGTGGCGATGGCCGCGCACGCCCTCGCCGAGCGCGAGGTGCAGCGGATCATCCTCACCCGGCCCGCGGTTGAGGCCGGCGAGCGGCTCGGCTTCCTGCCCGGCGACATCCAGGCCAAGGTGGATCCCTATCTGCGGCCGCTCTTCGACGCTCTCTACGACATGCTCGATCCCGACCGAGTCAACGGCTACTTCGAGCGCGGCGTGATCGAGGTGGCGCCGCTTGCATTCATGCGTGGCCGGACCCTTAATGACTCCTTCGTGATCCTCGACGAGGCACAGAACACCAGCCCCGAGCAGATGAAGATGTTCCTCACCCGGCTCGGCTTCAACTCGCGCATGGTCGTCACCGGCGACGTAACCCAGATCGACCTGCCGACCGACCAGCGCTCGGGCCTTGTCGTCGTCCGCGACATCCTCAGTGAGGTGCAGGACATCTCCTTCGTCCGCTTCGGCGGCGAGGACGTCGTCCGCCATAAGCTGGTGCAGAAGATCGTCGCCGCCTATGGCGAGCACGCCGAGCGCCAGCAGGGCCCCCGTCCGCCGGCGGCGGATGGCGGTTGACCTCTCCGACGTGCCGCGGGAGCTGCGCGACGCCGTGGTGGCGGCGCTGGGCGCGGTGGGCGTCTCCGACGGCCACCTGGCGGTGGAGCTGGTCGACCCGGAGCGGATCCGCGAGCTCAACCGCGACCACCGTGGCAAGGACGCGCCAACCGACGTGCTCGCCTTTCCGCTCGACGGCGCCGGGCCGACCGCCGGGCCGCGCGAGCTGGGCGACGTGACGATCTGCCCCGAGTACTGCTCCGATGTGGTCGAGGCGGCGGTCCACGGGACCCTGCATCTCTGCGGCATGGACCACGAAGTCGACGAGGGCGAGATGCTCGCCCTGCAAAAGCGACTGATGGCGGGGCTGCGGTGAAGCGATCCGGCTTCGTCGGGCTCGCCGGCCGGCCCAACGTCGGCAAGTCGACCTTGGTCAACGCGATCGTCGGCAGCCGCGTCGCGATCGTCTCGATGCGCCCGCAGACGACGCGTCGGGCGATCCGCGGCATCGTCACCGACACCGAGGCCGGGCGCCAGCTCGTCCTCATCGACCTGCCCGGCGTGCAGAAGCCACGCGACGTGCTCACCGAGCGCATGCAGAGCCGGGTGGAGCGCGAGCTGGCCGACTCCGATCTGGCGCTCCTGGTCATCAACGGCGAGCAGGGCGTCGGCGCTGGCGACCGCTTCATCGCCAGGGCGCTGGTCGAGGCGAACAGCGCGCTGCCGACGATATGCGCGGTCAACAAGATCGACACGGTTGGGCCCAACCAGCTGGTGCCGGTGCTCTTAGAGGCAGCCGAGCTGGAGGGGGTCGATGAGGTCTTTCCGATCAGCGCTCGCAGCGGCGAGGGGTTGGCGGAGCTGATCGAGCGGCTGAGCGAGCTCGTTCCCGAGGGCGAGTACCTCTATCCGCCCGAGGACCACAGCGACCAGCCGGGTGAGACGATGCTCGCCGAGCTGATCCGCGAGCAGGTGCTCAACCGGACCCGCGACGAGATCCCGCATTCGGTGGAGGTGAAGGTGAAGGAGGTCGACCGCCGCGAAGACGGCCTGGCAACGGTCCGAGCCGAGGTTTGGGCTGAGACCGAGTCCCAGAAGGGCATCCTGATCGGCAAGGGCGGCAAGAAGGTGGGCGAGATCGGAACCGCCGCCCGAAGCTCGCTGGAAGCGGAGCTGAGCGCCAAGGTTCATCTCGAGCTGAAGGTGCGCGTTCGCAGCCACTGGCGCCGCGACGAGGGACTGCTGGATCGGCTGGGCATTGAGTGAGGGGATGGGGACGCCCTCGCCCGGACAAAGCGCGGCCTAATTAGGCCGCGCTTTTGAGTATCCGCCCGTTCGAGGGCGTCCCCATCCCCTCACACGCGCCTGCCAATACGATTGTTCGATGCTGGAGCAGGTGAACTTTGATGAGCGTGGGTTGGTCCCATGCATCGCGCAAGACGCTGAGAGTGGTGAGGTGCTCACGCTCGCGTATGCAAATGCGGAGGCTCTGCGGCTGACGGTCGATACGGGCGAAGTCCACTTTTTCAGCCGCTCGCGCGAGCGGATTTGGCGCAAAGGGGAAGAGTCCGGACACGTCTTGAAGCTGAAACAGCTGCGCCTTGATTGCGACGGGGATGCGATCGTTGCCTTGGTCGAGCCGACTGGGCCGGCCTGTCACACCGGTGAGCGCTCTTGCTTCTTTCGCGAGCTCGGGGGCGACGCCGAGCCTGCGCCAGTGCCGCACGAGGCGCTGGCAGCCTTGCAGCGCACGCTGCGCAGTCGCGCTGCCGAGCGGCCCGAGGGCAGCTACACGGTGCAGTTGCTCGATGACCCCAAGCTGATCGGCGAGAAGGTCGAGGAGGAGGCTGAGGAGGTCGTTCGGGCGGCACGCGAAGAGACCGACGAGCGCGTCGCCGAAGAGGCGGCCGACCTGCTCTACCACCTCAGCGTCCTGCTGGCCTCGCGCGAGGTCTCCCACGGCGCCGTGATGGAGGTTCTCAATGGCCGTCGCGGCTGACACCGCTGAGATTCGGATCGAGCCCGGTCTCGACGAGGCGCGTGAGCTCGCCAGACAGGGCAACGTAGTCCCCGTCCGCACACGCTTTGTCGACGACTGCGAGACGCCTGTGTCCGCCTTTCTCAAGCTGCGTGCCGGGGAGTCCGAGGGAGCGCCCTGTTTCCTGCTCGAGTCCGCCGAGCAGGGTCAGGTCGGGCGCTACTCCTTCGTCGGCATCCGCCCCCGCTCGGTCTTGCGCTGGAGCGATGGGGTGCTGAGCGACGGGGGCGGGGAAGAGCGCGAGGCTCCTGATCCGTATGCCGCGGTTGCGGAGAGCCTGGCCCGCTTCCAGCTCGCCCCGGTCGAGGGCCTGCCCCCGTTCGCCGGCGGCGCGGTCGGCTTCTTCGGCTACGACCTGGTGCGCACGGTTGAGCCGCTGGGCGAGCCCAATCCCGACCCGCTCGGGTTGCCGGATATGGCGCTGATGATCACCGACGTCCTGCTCGTCTTCGACCACCTGCGCCATGAGCTGACGATCATGTCCTGCGCCTTCGCCGACGATGAGGGCGGCATTGACGCGGCCTATGAGCGCGCGGTGGCGACGATCGCCGAGGTACGCGATCGACTGCGCGGCGCCGTTCCGGCGCCGGAGTCGCCCGCGACAGCCGAGCCGCCGCGCTTCGTCTCCGGCATCGAGCGCGAAGAGTTCGAAGCGGCGGTCGAGCGGATCGTCTCCTACGTCCACGCCGGCGACGCCTTCCAGGTCGTGCCCTCGCAGCGCTTCTCGGCCCCGGCGCCGGTCGAGGCCTTCTCGGTCTACCGCGGCCTGCGCGCGGTCAATCCCTCCCCCTATATGTATTTCCTCGAGTTCGGCGACTTTCAGATCGCCGGCGCCTCGCCCGAGCCGCTGGTCAAGGTGACGGGGCGGCGGGTCGAGACGCGGCCGATTGCGGGCACCTACCCGCGCGGCAGCGATGAGGAGGAGGACCGCCGACTCGCCGAGCGCCTCGTCAATGACCCCAAGGAGCGCTCCGAGCACGTGATGCTGGTCGACCTCGGCCGCAACGACCTCGGCCGCGTCTGCGAGTACGGCTCGGTCAACGTCGACGAGCTGATGGTCGTCGAGACCTACTCGCACGTCCTTCACATCGTCAGCCAGGTCTCGGGGACGCTGCGCGAGGGAGTGGGGGCGATGGACGTGCTGCGCTCGGCGCTGCCGGCCGGCACGCTCTCGGGCGCGCCCAAGGTGCGGGCGATGCAGATCATCGACGAGCTCGAGCCGGTCAAGCGCTGCTCCTACGGCGGTGCGATCGGCTACCTCTCCTGGAACGGCGATCTCGACACGGCGATCCACATCCGCACCGTCGTCGTCAAGGACGGTGAGATCCATGTGCAGGCTGGTGGCGGCACGGTCGCCGACGCCAAACCGGCCTATGAGTACAACGAGTCGGTCAACAAGGCGAAAGCGGTCTTCCGCGCCGTCGAGTTGGCCTGCGAGCAGCCGGACTGGCCGTGAGCGCGGTGGCCGGCTCGCATCCATATCTGACTCCTTGCGAGTCGGCCACTGCGGGAACATTTATTCCATGAAGGTCCTTGTCATCGACAACTACGACAGCTTCACCTACAACCTCGTCCAGTACCTGGGCGAGCTGGGGGCCGAGATCGACGTGGTCCGCAACGACCGCGCCGAGGTCGGCGAGCTGCGCGAGCGCGGCGCCGATCGCCTCGTCGTCTCTCCTGGCCCGTGCACCCCGGCCGAGGCCGGCATCTCGGTTGAGGCGATCCGTGCGTTCGCCGAGGCGGGCACACCAGTGCTGGGCGTCTGCCTTGGGCACCAGTCGCTGGTCGAGGCCTTCGGCGGCCGCACCGTGCAGGGCGAGCCGATCCACGGCAAGGATGCCGAGATCGTCCATGACGGCAAGACGATCTACGCCGGCCTGCCCAGCCCGCTGGTCGCCGGCCGCTACCACTCATTGGTCGCCGACCCGGACCTGCCCGACGAGCTCGCGCTCAGCGCCAGCCTCGGCGACATCGTGATGGGCGCCCGCCACCGCGAGCTGCCTGCCGAGGGCGTCCAGTTCCACCCCGAGAGCGTCCTCACTCCGCAGGGCAAGCACCTGCTGGCCAACTTCCTCGAAGAGCGGTAGAGGTTTGAGCCGGATACCGACCCAAACCTCGACCACGGAGGGCGGAGATGCCTAACGACGTCGTCACCCGCGCGATCGACGCGGTCTGCAAAGGCGACCACCTGACCGCCGACCACGCCGCCGCGGTGCTCGCCGAGATCATGGAGGGGCGCGCTGAGGAGGTGCAGACCGGCGCCTTCTTGATCGCCCTGCGGGCGAAGGGGGAGACGGTGCCAGAGCTGGTCGGGTTGGCGAGGACGATGCGCTCGCTTGCCGCTGCCGTTGAGACCTCTCGTGACGATCTGGTCGACACCGCCGGCACCGGTGGCGGGCCATCGACCTTCAACATCTCGACCACGGCAGCGCTGGTTGCCGCCGGCGCCGGCTGCGCCGTCGCCAAGCACGGCAACCGCTCCAACACCAGCCGCTGCGGCTCCGCCGATTTGCTCGAAGCGCTCGGGGTCAACATCGAGCTCGACCCAACGCGGGTCGGTGAATGCATCGACGAGGTCGGATTCGGCTTCATGTTCGCCCCCCGCCACCATGCCGCGATGGCGCACGTCGTGCCGGTGCGAAAAGCGCTTGGCGTGCGCACGATCTTCAACTTCCTTGGGCCTCTGACGAATCCAGCCGGGGCCGAACGCCAGTTGCTCGGCGTCTCCGACCGCCACTACCAGGAGACGATCGCCGAGGCGCTGGTCGGCCTGGGCAGCGTGCAGGCGATGGTCGTCGCCGCCGAGGACGGCGTCGACGAGCTCTCGATCTCCGCCCGCACGCGGGTGATCGAGGTCGCCGAAGGCCGCACCGAGGAGTGGTTCGTCGAGCCGGGCGAATTCGGACTTGCCGCCGGCGAGCTGGAGCAAGTGGCCGGGGGCAGTCCAGAGGAAAACGCAGCGGCTTCCCGGGCGGTTCTGGATGGAGAGGGTGGTCCCCGCCGCGACCTCGTCCTGCTCAATGCCGGAGCTGCGATCTACGTTGGCGGCCTCGTCGGCAATCTCGGCGAAGGCGTGGAGCGAGCAGCGACCGCCGTGGATGGCGGCGCCGCCCGCGAGCTGCTCGACCGCTTGATTGCAACGACCACCCGCCTGGCGGGCTAGGCTTCCTCTCTCTCGTGGGAATGCTCGAGCAGCTGATCACCGCGGCCCGCGCAGGGGTGGAGGACCGGCGCGCTCAGACGCCCCAGGCCGAACTTGAATCGGGGCTGCAGAGCCGCGGTCACGATCGCCCCTTTAACGAGGCGCTGGTCCGGCCGGGACTATCGATCATCGCCGAGTTCAAGCGGCGCTCTCCCAGCGCCGGCGACATCTCGGTCGATGCGACGGTCGCCAATCAGGTTGGCGCCTACGAGCGAGGTGGCGCGGCTGCGCTCTCGGTCCTGACCGACGAGCGGCACTTCGGTGGCTCGCTGGAGGATCTGCGCGCCGCCCGCGCGGCCTGCAGCCTGCCGATTCTGCGCAAGGACTTCATCGTCGACCCCTACCAGTTGGTCGAGGCTGCGGTCAACGGCGCCGACGCAGTACTGCTGATCGTCAGGGCCTTGGAGGACGTCGAGCTGCGGGAGATGTATGACACTGCGCGGAGCCTCGACCTCGACTGCCTGGTCGAGGTGCACGACGGCGAGGAGCTGGAGCGGGCGCTGCGGCTCGACGCCGACGTGATCGGCATCAACAACCGCAACCTCGACGAGGGCGCGGTCGACGTCGCCACGACCTATGAGCTGATGCCGGATGTGCCGGCGGGCAAGACCGTCGTCGCCGAGAGTGGGATCTCGTCTCGGGAGGAGCTGGAAGAGCTCGAGCGGGTGGGAGTTGATGCTGTGCTGATCGGCTCTGCGCTGATGAGCAGCGCTGACCCCGAAGCCTTGACGCGGGAGCTGACCGGGGCTGATGAGGGCACTCGCGAGCACCACCTTCCCTGACCGGTCGGTGGATTCTGTCGCGGGGCGCTGACTTTTTAGAAGAACTTTGAAGAGGCGCTCCATCATCGCTCGGCGATGAGGCGAATCTTCAAGACGCCATTCGGCTCCGCGCTTCTCGGCGGTGCCGTTGTCGCGGCATTTGGCTGGATCGCGATCGCGGCTGGTTGGATCCAGGCAGAGGATGGTGGTTCGACTGTCACTGTCTCGCAGCCCCTGGCTGCCCCGGTCAGCGCCAGCGACGAAAGCGAGGATCGCACCCTCGTCAACCAGATCTACCGCCGCGACGGCCAAGGCGTCGCCTTCATCAGCGCCAAGCAGGCCGAAGGCGGATCATCGAGCATCAACCCGTTCGGCGAACCCGAAGGGGAGGGCGGAACGGCGACGGGCTCTGGCTTCCTGATCGACACCGAGGGGCACGTGATCACCAACAGCCATGTGGTCGAGGGAGCCAGCCAGGTCGAGGTCAAACTCGGCTCGTCGGAGACGAGCTACGACGCCGAAGTTGTCGGCACTGACCCGGCCACCGACGTCGCCCTACTCAAGGTCGATGCTCCCATTGACAGCCTGCACCCACTCTCGCTCGGCGACTCCTCGAAGATCGAAGTGGGCGACCCGGTTGTCGCGATCGGCAACCCGTTCGGTCTCGATCGGACCGTGACCAGCGGCATCGTCTCTGCCCTACAGCGCCAGATCCAGGCGCCGAACGGATTCTCGATCTCGCATGTGATCCAGACCGACGCCGCGATCAACCCCGGCAACTCGGGCGGGCCGCTGATCGACGCTAGCGGCAGCGTGATCGGGATCAACTCGCAGATCCAGACCGGCGGCACGAGCAGCGGCAACGTCGGCATTGGCTTTGCCGTGCCGATCAATACCGCGCGCGAAGTGGTGCGGGAGATCGAAGAGAACGGCGAAGTGAAACACGCCTACCTCGGAATCAGTGGCGGCAGTATTACGCCTGACCTGGCCAAAGCGTTGAAGCTGACTGTCAGCTCGGGCGTGCTCGTCAACGAAGTCGTCAAGGGCGGCCCGGCCGATGAGGCGGGCGTGAAGGGCGGCGACACCTCGGCGACGATCGAAGGGGCGAACCTGAGGCTTGGCGGCGACGTGATCACAGAGGTTGACGGCGAGCGGGTCAGCGACATGGAAGAGGTGATCAACGCGGTCAATGCGGCTTCGCCTGGGGATGAGATGGAGCTGACCGTTGATCGGGATGGCGAGAAGAAGACGGTGACGGTGACGCTCGGGGTCAGGCCCGATTCCGCAGAAGAAGTTCCGTCTCGATAGGCGGGGGCGAGGCTCGGGCATCCCCCGCCGGGAGCCCGCATAGGGGCGGCCTCAAGGGCTCTTGCCGGGGAGGGCTCCAATGCTCCCGGAGGGGGACACCCGAGCCTCGCCGCGCTGAGCGGCATTTCACCTGCCGAGAGCAAAGGTCACGTACTCTCAGATCATGCGAGTCAAGATCTGTGGGATCACTAATTTGGACGACGCCGCCGAGGCTGTGAGGCTGGGAGCTTGGGCTATTGGCTTGATCCACTACGCCGAGAGCCCCAGGGCCGTCGAGACGACGGAGGCGGTGCGGATTTCGGCTGCCTTCAGGCGCAAGTGTGAGGTTGTTGGGGTGTTTGTGAATCCGGAGCTGGATGAGGTGGCCAAGGCGGTTGAGGATGAGGGGCTGACTATGGTTCAGCTGAACGGGGAAGAGGGGCCTTCGTTCTGCGCGGAGGTGGCTCGTAAAACCGGTTTGAAGGTGATCAAGGCTGTGCATGTGTCGAGCGCGGCTGACATCCATGCGGCTGAGGTGTTTCGGACTGATTTCCACCTCTTCGATAAGGGGGCGAAGGGGCTTTGGGGCGGGACCGGCGAGAGCTTCGATTGGGGGTTGTTGGACGAGCGGCGCTCCGCGGTGCCGGCGATCCTTGCTGGCGGGCTGCGGCCCGACAACATCGCCGAGGCGGTCGCCGTCGCTCATCCCTACGCCGTCGATGTCGCCAGCGGAGTCGAGGCCGAGCCGGGACGCAAGGACCACGCCGCGATGACCGCCTTCTTCGAGGCCGCGCAGACGGCTAGCGTTACCTCCGGATGACGACCGTCGAAGAGCGCTTTGGCCCCTACGGGGGCCGCTATGTCCCCGAGACGCTGATCCCGGCTCTTGACGAGCTCAGCGCCGCCTGGGCAGCGGCGAGCGGCGATGAGGACTACCGCGTCCGGCTTGCCTCCTTGCGCCGCGACTTCATTGGCCGGCCGACGCCGCTCTATCTCGCCGAGCGGCTCTCCGAGCGCGCGGGGCGGCGGGTCTACCTCAAGCGCGAGGACCTCGCCCACACCGGGTCGCACAAGATCAACAATGCGATTGGGCAGGTGCTGCTCGCGCAGCGGATGGGCAAGCCGCGGATCATCGCCGAGACTGGGGCCGGCCAGCACGGCGTCGCAACTGCGACCGCCTGCGCTCTGCTTGGCCTCGAGTGCGTCGTCTACATGGGCAGCGAGGACATCCGCCGCCAGGCCCCGAACGTCGAGCGGATGAAGCTGCTGGGGGCCGAAGTCGCTCCGGTCGACGCTGGCGCGCGCACGCTCAAGGAGGCGGTCAGTGCCGCGATCCGCGACTGGGTGGCGAACGTCGAGACGACGCATTACGTGATCGGGTCGGCGGTAGGTCCCGCCCCGTTTCCAGCCTTGGTGCGGGACTTGCAGCGGGTCATCGGTGAGGAGGCACGCGATCAAGCGCTTGCAGCCGAGGGCGTCTTGCCGACCCGCGTGATCGCCTGCGTCGGCGGTGGCTCCAACTCGATCGGGATCTTCACGCCGTTTGTCGCTGACTCCGAGGTCGAGCTGATCGGCGTCGAGGCGGCGGGCGAGGGCCTTGACAGCGGTCGTCACGGCGCCTCGCTGGGCGCTGGCGGCACGGGCGTGCTGCATGGCTCGCTCTCGGCCGTGATTGCCGACGACGAGGGTCAGATCCTCGAGGCCCACTCGGTCTCGGCGGGCCTCGACTACCCCGGCGTCGGGCCCGAGCATGCCCACTTGCGCGATACCGGCCGCGCCACTTACATGGCGGTCACCGATTCTGCGGCGCTGGCGGCATTCGGCGAGCTAGCCCGGTTGGAGGGGATCATCCCCGCTCTTGAGTCCTCGCACGCGATTGCCTGGTTGCTGGAGAACGGTGGGGGCGAGGGGTATGACGTCCTCTGTCTCTCCGGGCGTGGTGACAAGGACCTCGCGGAGGTCGTGGCGCTGACGGGGGAGAAGGACGGGGGATGACCCGCTGGAGCAACAGCGGGGAGGCTCCGGGGAACCACCCCCCGGCTCCCGTTACCGACGAGCTGGATGGGCCCGAGCGGATAGCTGGCGCCTTTGCGAAAGCTTCTGGCGAAGAGCGGGCCGCGCTGATGCCCTACATGATGGCTGGGTATCCCGACCGGGAGGCGTCGCTGGCAATAGCTGCGGCGTACGTGGATGCTGGCGCCGATCTGGTGGAGCTTGGGGTTCCCTTTTCCGATCCGTTGGCCGACGGGCCGGTGATCCATGCGGCTGCCACCGAGGCGCTCGTGGTGGGGGCTACGCTCGATACCGCGCTGGAGGTGTGTGAGTCGATCGCGGAGCGGGTGCCGGTGGTCTTGATGGCCTACTCGAACATGATCCTCGCTCACGGTGGGCCGGCGGAGTTCGCCAGCCGCGCCGCCGCGGCTGGCGCTGCTGGCGTGATCGTGCCGGACCTGCCACTTGATGAGGCCGATGAGGTGCGTGAGGCGCTGGCGGATGCCGGCCTTGCGCTAGTTCCCTTGCTCGCTCCGACCACGACGGCTGAGCGCCGCGGCCAGATCTGCGCTGCGGCGCAGGGGTTCGTCTATTTCGTCTCCAGCGTTGGCACGACGGGGGAGCGACAGCGGCTGCCGGCGGGCCTGGCGGAGCTGGTTGTTGCAGCGAAGGAGGAAGCCGAGGTGCCGGTTGCGGTTGGCTTTGGGATCGGCACGCCGCAGCAGGTGGCCGAGGTGGGGGAGATCGCCGACGGTGTGATCATCGGCAGTCGACTCGTTCGCGCCGCCGGCGAGGCGGGCTCGGGGGCGGCAGCGGCTGATGCGGTGGGAGCTTTCCTGCGTGAGGCGCGGGCTGCGCTCGTCGCTTAGACCGCCCGGTCGACTAGGATTCCGGCCGCAATGGGACTCGTCGTAACCCTCTTTCTGGCGCTTGCCGCCACCACTGTGGGCTATGCCTGGCTCGGCCAAGGCGGCGGCGTCGCCGGCATGATCTTCCTCACGATTCTCTTGATCGGCGCATCGATCCGCGTCTTCAAGCCCAACGCCTGAAGACCCGTCTCTCCTAGGCCCGCGTCGCGACGACCTGCAGGTACTCCGGCTGCAGCACGAGGGCGCGGTCTCCGGCGACGTTGTTCTGCTCGAGGTAGCCGCGCAGGTCGGCGGTCAACGCCTCCTCGCCCTCGGGTCCGACCCGCTCGTAGGCGACCTTGGTCGGGCCGAAGTAGGTGCGGAAGAAGTCGAGGAAGTGATCGGCCGAGCTGAACGCCTGCCGCGCCTTGCGGCGCTCGACGCGAAGCTCCGAGACTCCGTCTCCGAACAGCTCGCGCAGCCCGTCCTCGGTCCCCCAGTGGAGTGGCGACTGGACACCGGGCGGCGGCGGTGCGTGCTTGGCGATCGTCATGAACATCTGACCGACGCCGCCATCGGGCACCCAGTTGGCCATGCCGATCCGCCCGCCGGGCTTGCAGGCCCGCAGCAGCTCGGCCGCGGCCTTCTCCTGATCGGCGGCGAACATCGCGCCGAAGGTCGAGATCACGACGTCGAACTCGGCCTCTCCAACCGGCAGAGCGGTGGCGTCGCCCTCGACGAACTCGATCTCGAGCCTTTCCACCGCCGCGCGCTCGCGGCCGCGCTCGAGCAACGCCGGCACGAAGTCGACCCCGACGACGTTGCCCCAGGTGCGCCGTGCCGCGGCAACGGCGCCGTTGCCGCTACCGCAGGCGACATCCAGCACCCGCTCGCCGGGCAGCAGGTCGAGTGCTTCGGCAAGCTCCTCGGCGACCATCATCACCATGCCGGCAACCATCGCGAAGTCGCCTTCTGACCAGGTCTTCTGCTGCATCTGCCCTACTGCCTGCAGGTCCACCGCGTCACTCATCTTCAGCTCCTTTCGCCACGCTCCACCGGGTAGGACCAAGCTACCGCGTCTTGCTGTGGCTGGCCAGGTTCTAATCTGCCTCCATGCGAATCGGCGTGCTCACCGGCGGGGGTGACTGTCCAGGGCTCAATGCGGTGATCCGAGCGATCGTGCGCAAGGGGGTCGGACACCAGGGTCACGAGTTCGTCGGCTACCGCGACGGCTGGCATGGCCCGCTAAACGGCGTCAGCGGCGAGCTCGGTGTGCCGGAGGTGCGCGGGATCTTGCCTCGCGGCGGCACGATTCTCGGCTCCTCTCGGACCAACCCGTTCAAGCAGGATGGTGGAGCGGAGCGGATCCTCGCCAACATGGCAGGCGAAGGCGTTGAAGGCCTGATCGTAATCGGCGGCGAGGACACGCTCGGCGTCGCGGCGCGTCTTCACGCTGAGCATGGCGTTCGGGTCGTCGGTGTGCCGAAGACGATCGACAACGACCTCGGCGCCACCGACTACACCTTCGGCTTCGACACCGCGGTCAACATCGCGATGGAGGCGATCGACCGGCTTCATACGACTGCGGACAGCCACCACCGCGTGCTGATCGTCGAGGTGATGGGACGGCATGCCGGTTGGATCGCCTTCCACGCCGGGCTCGCTGGCGGCGCCAACGTGATCCTCATCCCCGAGCAGCCGTTCGATCTTGAGAAGGTTTGCGAGCTGGTCGGGCGTCGGCTAGAGGCGCGCTTCGCGCCGATCGTCGTCGTCTCTGAGGGCGCCCAGCCCGAGGGCGGCATGCCCGAGACCCAGGACAAGGGGCTCGACGCCTTCGGCCACGTCCGCCTCGGCGGCATAGCCCACTGGCTCGAGGGGGAGATCGAGCAGCGGACTGGCAAGGAGACGCGGGCGACGGTCCTCGGCCATGTGCAGCGGGGCGGTACGCCGACGGCCTTCGATCGCGTTCTCGCGACCCGCTTTGGCTTGCATGCGATCGATGCTGCCGATGCGGGGGAGTGGGGCAAGATGACGGCCTTGCGGGGGACCGACATTCAGCTGGTCGAGCTCAAAGACGCTGTTGACGAGCTCAAGACTGTGCCTAGGGAGCTTTACGAAGAGGCTGAGGTTTTCTTTGGCTGATCTCGGAAGGGACGGGGGTCCCCCTTCCAGGAGCCCGCATAGAAGCGGCCTTAAGGGTTCTTTCCGGGGAGGGCTCCAATGCTCCTGGAAGGGGGACCCCCGTCCCTTCCGGTGCTGGCCCAAGGTTGTGCTCATAGCTGGCTGCGCGCTGCTGCTGGTGGCTGGATGTGGGGAGAGCGCGGGCGTTGGCGAGGGCGC
Organism: uncultured Solirubrobacterales bacterium; assembly: GCA_963824215.1. Taxonomy (GTDB): domain Bacteria; phylum Actinomycetota; class Thermoleophilia; order Solirubrobacterales; family 70-9; genus VRUE01. The sequence goes on from CAWGOE010000004.1 coordinate 501,154, forward strand.
TATTGCCAGCGTCTACGTGGCCGCGCCGCTTTGCGCTGAAGCTGAGCGGGAGCTTGCTCGGGATGGGGGGGAAGCTGGGGATGTTCGGGTGCGTGCGGTTTGCCTCCCGAACGCCGAAAGCTCCCAGAAGCTCGACCTAGCCCGCATCGGCGCCAACGCCCGCCAAGCCACCGAGGACGCCACCACGATCGCTTACATAGGCGAGCCGACCCACGCCGCCACCCGCTTCTCCGAACCCATCATCGAAGCCGCAGGCATCGCCCAGCTAACGGAAACCTCGGGAGCGTCCGCGATGAGTAAGCTCCTCCGCGCCGTGAACGAAGCTGGAGATGCAGGCAGCTTGCGCGCATCGGTCCTGGACCAGCTGGAATAGCGCCTCGCTCGACCGCTCGTTGTGAACAGCTTCTGACGACGAAGGGCGGGCAACCCCCTCCCGGAGCATTGGAGCCCTCCCCTGGCAAGAACCCTTGAGGCCGCCTCTATGCGGGCTCAGGGAGGGGGTTGCCCGCCCTTCGCTACAACAGACTCTTTAGCGCGCTATCGATGTCCGTGTAGCGAAACTGGTAGCCCAGATCGAGCGCCCGTCGCGGCATCACCCGCTGACCCCCTCGCAGCACGCCCCCGAACTCCGAACCGAATTTTAGATCGAGCACGAACCCAGGAACCGGCATCGAAGCAGGCCGGCCCAGCGCCCGCCCGAGCGCCTTGGAGAACTCCCGATTGGTGACCGGGTTGGGCGCGGTCGAGTTAACCGTGCCGCCGACCTTCTCGTTGTCGAGCGCCCAGAGCAGGATCCCAACCTCGTCGTCGATGTGGATCCACGACATGTACTGGCGCCCGCCAGCGATCGGCCCGCCGACGCCGAGCTTGAAGGGCGTCATCAGTTCGCCCAGCAGGCCGCCGCTCGGGTCGAGGACATGGCCGGTGCGGACGATGACCAGGCGCACGCCGACACCCTCCGCCTCCCGCGCTGCAGCCTCCCACTCGCGCACGACCTCGGCGTCGTAGCCCTCGCCGGACTCGGCCGACTCGTCGACCATCGCCTCGCCACGGTCGCCGTAGAAGCCGATCGCGGACTGGTTGACCAGGACCTTTGGCTTTTGCTCGAGGCCGGCGATCGCGGCGATCAGGTTGCGCGTGCCCACGCGGCGGCTCTCCATGATCCGCCGCTTGGCGTCGGCGGTCCAGCGCTGGTTGATCTTCTCGCCCTCGAGGTTGATTACGCCGCTGACGTTCTCGAAGGCAGCCGCCGGCGGCCGTTCCAGGGTCGGCTCCCAGGCGTGCCAGATGACGCTTGGGTTTGTGCCGCGGGCTCGCTGCGGGTCGCGCGAGAGCCCGACGACGGTGTCACCGCGGGCGAGCAGCGCGTCGCAGAGCGCCGAGCCGATGAAGCCGCTCGCTCCGGTGACCAAGACCCTCACTGCGTCAGCCGACCTCCACGGTGGAGAAGGTGCCGGTCTCCTCGCTGAAGCGGGCCAGCCCCTCGCGCTTGGCCTCCTCGACCACGGCCTTCGCCACCTTCGGAGCGACGTCGCGGTTGAAGACGCTGGGGATGATGTAGTCCTCGGAGAGGTCGTCCTCGTCGACGACTTCGGCGATGCCCCTCGCCGCCGCCAGCTTCATCTCCTCAGTGATGTTCGGCGCGCCGGCGTCGAGCGCGCCGCGGAAGATGCCCGGGAAGCAGAGCACGTTGTTGATCTGGTTCGGGTAGTCGGAGCGGCCGGTGGCCATGATCCGCACGTGGGGCGCTGCGTCCTCGGGCATTACCTCAGGGGTTGGGTTGGCCATCGCGAAGACGATCGCATCGTTGTTCATTGCGGCCAGCGCGTCGGCCGAGATGATCCCCGGCCCCGAGAGACCGATGAAGAGGTCCATGCCCTCGATCACGTCGGCGGGCTGGCCGCTGAGCTTCTCGGGGTTCGAGTTCTCGGCGTACCAGCGCTTGATCCCGCTCATCTCGCCGGACTTGTAGTCCTCGCGCTCTGTCGAGAGCGCGCCTTGGCGATCGCAGCCGACGACGTGGGTCACCCCGGAGGCGAGCATCATCTTGGTCACCGCTACCCCCGCCGCGCCGAGGCCAACCACCAGCACGCGCAGCTGCTCGATCGGCTTGCCGACGATCTTCAGCGCGTTGAACAGCGCTGCCATCGTCACCACGGCCGTGCCGTGCTGGTCGTCGTGGAAGACGGGGATGTCGAGCGTTTCCTTGAGCCGGTCCTCGATCTCGAAGCAGCGCGGCGCCGAGATGTCCTCGAGGTTGATGCCGCCAAAGGTCGGCGCGATCAGTTCGACCGCCTTGATGATCTCCTCGGCGTCTTGGGTGTCGAGGCAGATCGGGAAGGCGTCGACCTGGGCGAACTCCTTGAACAGCATCGCCTTGCCCTCCATCACCGGCATCGCCGCCTCGGGGCCGATGTTGCCGAGCCCGAGCACGGCGCTGCCGTCGGAGACGACGGCGACGGTGTTCTTCTTGATCGTGTACTCGAATGCCTTGGCGCGGTCGGCGTGGATGTCTTGGCAGACGCGAGCGACGCCAGGCGTGTAGGCCATCGAGAGGTCATCGCGGGTCTTCAGCGGGTACTTGTTCTCGACCGAGATCTTGCCGCCGCGGTGCATTTGCATCGTGCGGTCGACGTAGTCGAGCACCCTGGCGCCGCGGGTCGAGCCGATCGCCCGCAGGATCTTCTCCCAGTGCGGACGGTCCTGGGCGTCGATCGTGAACTCGCGTACCCGTTTGCCCTCGCTGCCCGCGCCCGGCACCAGGTCGACGCCCTGCAGTTGCCCGCCCGCCTCGGCGATCGACGCGGTCAATTTGCCCAGGGGCTCCTGCCGCGCATCGAGCTCGACTCGGATCGTGACGCTGTATTGGGCGCTTACTGCCATGGGCGGCTATCGAATCAGATTCGGCGCGCCTTCCTGCGCGCGACCTATGATCCGCCGCAAATGGCTGCGCTGGCACTCGTTCTCTTCGGCTTCTCCCTGACCCTCACCTTCGGTGTGCGGATCGCCATTCAGCTGCGCCGGACCGGTTCCACCGGCGTGCTTGGGTTTGCCGCCGACGCGACGCCACTCGAGCGCTTCGCCGGCGTCCTCTTCGTGGCTGGCCTCGTCGCCGGCGCGGCTGCGCCGCTGCTGGCGCTGCTCGGCGTGCTCGAGCCAATCGCGGCCCTCGACGGGACGGTCGGCCACGCGGTCGGCATCGTCCTCGCTGTCGCCGGCATCCTGCTCACCTTCGGCGCCCAGCTTGCGATGGGGGACGCATGGCGGGTCGGCGTCGATCCGGAGGAGCGCACCGAGCTCGTCACCGGCGGCCCCTTCGGGTTGGTTCGAAATCCGATCTACAGCGCGATGTTGCCCACCGTGTTCGGCCTGGTCCTGATGGTTCCCAACGTCCTCGCCATCGCCGCATTCCTCACTCTCCTAACCGCGTTGGAGTTGCAGGTGAGACTGGTCGAGGAGCCCTACCTGCTCCGGGTGCACGGCGGCGCCTACGCCGACTACGCAGCGCGCGTCGGCCGCTTCGTCCCGAGGGTCGGGCTCATGCATGGCGTTCGATAAGCGGCTTTTCCCCCTCCTTGTAGTGGTAGGCGCCCTCGCGCTCGTTGCCTTGATCGCGGCGCAGCCGGCTGCCGCCAGCGAACCGCCGCCGGGCCAGGCGGGCTGGCTGTTTGACCCGGGGGCAGTTGTCGAAATCGATCTCGAGCTGCCGCAGGCGTCGATCGAGGCACTGGAGGCCGAGCCGGAGGAGGACTACCAGCCGGCGACGTTCTTGTTGACCGCCGGCGGGCAGACCTACGGCCCACTCGAGATTGGCACCCGGCTCAAGGGGGGCATCGGCTCGTTCCGCCCGCTCTCGCGGAAGGCCGCGTTCAAGCTCAAGTTCGACGAGGTCGTCGACGACCAGACGTTCTTCGGGCTGGAGAAGCTGACCCTGAACAACATGGTCCAGGACCCGTCGATGATCCACGAGACCCTGGCCTATGAGGTATTTCGCTCGCTGGGGATCCCTGCCTCGCGGACCGGGTATGCCTTTGTCCGGGTCAACGGGGAGCCGTACGGGCTCTACTTGAACATCGAGGTCCTCGACACGGTCTCGCTGCCCCGCTGGCTCGGCTCGACTCGCCACCTCTACGAGGGCTCCTACGGAACCGATGTGACGCCGGGCGGGGCCGGGGCGTTCGAGGTCGACGAGGGCAAAAGCTCCAAACGCGAAGATCTTGAGGCGCTGATTGCGGCGGCCAACGCCAAAACGGGCGACTGGTCGGACGGGATGGCCGCGGTGGCCGACCTCGCGGAGATGACGGAGATGTGGGCGATCGAGCGCTACATCGGGCACTGGGACGGCTATGCCGGCCATGGTGGCAATCTGGCGCCGAACAACTACTACCTGCACAGCGCCGATACCGGCGAAGACGCGGGAATCTTCCGGATGCTTCCCTGGGGGACTGACTGGACCTGGGAGACCAGGCTCGATTTCGACCAGCAGGGCGGCCTTCTGCTCGATCGTTGCCTCGCCGACGCCAGCTGCGCGGCGATGTATCGCGCGGCTCTGGTCGGGGCGCGGGACTCGATCCTCGCGCTCGACCTCCACTCCCGAGCCCTTGAGCTCGCCGCGACGGTTGCGCCATGGCAGGCACTGGAGGTCGCCCCGCGTCGTGAACACACGCCCGCGGACATGGCGGCCGCCGTCGAGTCCACGCGTGACTTCATCGCCGACCGCCCAGGCGAGCTCGCGGCTTGGCTCTCCGCGCAGGTCCCCAGCCCGGTCGGGGTTTCGTCGGCGGCGAGCTCGGCGACTTCGCTGCGCGCCCCGTCGTCCCCGCGAAGGAAGCTCTGGGTCGGCGCGCCCAGGCTCGCAAGCGGGCAGGTCGTCACGCCGCTCGAGTTGCCCGCGGCGGGGACGGCCGTCCAGCGCGTCTACAGGCGCCAGCGCGGTCGCTCGGCCAGTGTCTGCGCCGGGCGCGCCAGCCGCGCCCGCCCCGGGGCAACGCTTTTGCGTTGCTCGCTTCCAGCCACCCTCCGTCGCCGGCTCGCCCGCGGCTCGCTCGCCCTCGGCGTCAGGATTGTCTTCACGCCGGGCGGCGGGGATGCCGAATCCGCCCAGCGCCGCCTCGTCGCTCCTGGGCAATAGCCCGCGTTTCCGCTAGCTTTCCCTGGTCTATGCGCTGGCCTTCGAGCTCATTCCGCGGTCTCCGCGCCGCAGTGACCGCGCTGGGTCTCGGCCTCCTCATGCCGGCATTCGACCCGCGGCCGTCCTCCGCCGACGAAATTGCCTGGATGTTTGACCGCGACGCGGTCGTTGAAATCAACCTTGGCGGGCTCTCCGAAGAAGAGCTCGACGCGCTTGAAGCCGAACCGGACGAGTACCAGAAAGGGACGTTCGAACTTAAAATCGGCGGTGTCGCCAAAGGCGCGGTGCTGGCCGATGTCGGGATTCGCCGCAAGGGCGGATTCGGTTCTTCGCGCCCGATCAAGACCGGCAAGTCGGGGCTGAAACTCCGCTTCGACGAGTTCGTCGACGACCAGCTCTTCTTCGGGATCAAAAGGCTGACCCTGAACAACATGTTCCAGGACGAGTCGATGGTCCACGAGACGCTCACCTACGAGCTCTTCCACGCACTCGACCTGCCTGCCTCGCGCACCGGTTACGCCTTCGTCAGCCTGAACGGGGCGAAATACGGGCTGATGCTCAACGTCGAGACCCTCGACGAGATCTCGCTGCCGCAGTGGTTCCCGACCACCGGTCATCTCTACGAGGCGGATGCGGCAGGAACCGATGTCAGGCCCGGACAGGCCGAGACCTTCGAGGTTGACGAGGGCGACGATGAGGATCTGAGCGACCTCGAAGCGCTGATCGCCGCCGCTAACGACGAAGAAGGCGATTGGTCGGAAGGCATGGCCGCGGTCGCCGACCTCGAGCGAATGACGGCGCAGTGGGCGGTCGAACGCTATGTCGGCCACTGGGACGGCTACGCCGGTGCGCCGGTCACGCCGGAACCCGAACCCCCGATCCGCCCGAACAACTACTACCTGCACAGCGACGAAACGGGCATCTTCCAGTTGATGCCGTGGGGCACCGACCAGACTTGGGAATTCCCGCGGGGCTTCGGGGCGTCGGCGGCTGGGCTGATGTTCAACCAGTGCCTGGCCGATGCCAGCTGCTGGGACCTCTACCTCGACGGCCTGACGGACATTCACTGCCTAAACCAGGAGCTCGATCAGGGCGCTCACGCTTCTCAGCTGGCTGCGTTGCTGGACCCCTACCAGGACGAAGAAGACGAAACCCGTCGTGGCTATTCGGCTGCGCAGATTGCCGCAGAAGTGCAGAACACCGAAGTCTTTGCTGAAGATCGGGCCGAAGAGCTCGAGGAATACCTGATCGACGAAGAACGCCTCGGCGGCGGGGTGAATCCCTGTCCTCCGCCCGATCCGGGGCCGGAAGATCCGGGCAGCGGTAGCGCTTCGCCGGGGGCCCCTGCCGCCACCGCCTTGCCCCAGCCGCCGCCCCCCGCGGGCGAGCCGCAGTTCAAGCGCTCACGGTTGGTCGGCGCTCATGTCGTCACCCATCTCGTCGTGCCGGGCCCCGGCCAGGTCCAGAAGGTCGTCACCTTGAGGATCGGCAAACGCCACAAGCGGGTCTGCTCTGCCTCGAGGCGGGTCAATTCCTCGGGCCCGGTCAAGTTGCGCTGCCGCCTCTCCCGTAGGGAGAAGGACCTGCTCGAGGAGGGCACGTCGCCGCTCGCGGTGAACGTCTCCTTCAAGGCGGATGGAGCGGCGAGCCGCTGGACCCTCCGCCGCCCCGCAGCAAATGCCGGCTGAGCCCGGCGAGCTTTTCCTGATCGACGGCAACTCCCTTGCCTACAGGGCGTTCTTCGCGCTGCCGGAGTCGATTGGGACCAGCGACGGGCGTCCGACCAACGCGATCTACGGGTTGGCCTCGATGCTGGTCAAAATCATCGACGAGCATCACCCCGCCGGCGTCGTCGTCGCCTGGGACGCCGGCATGTCGGGACGTGAGGTCACCTACGACCTCTACAAGGCCCAGCGCAAACCGCGCCCCGACCTGCTGCGCGAGCAGTGGCCGCACCTGATGCCACTGGTCGAGGCCTTCGGCTACACCAACGTCAAGGTCGAGGGATACGAGGCCGACGATGTGATCGCTTCGTTGACCCGGCAGGCACGCGAAGAGGGGCTGACGGTGATGGTCGTGACCGGCGATCGCGACGCCTACCAGCTGGTCGGCCCCGGCGTGCGAGTGATGAGTACCTCGCGCGGGATCACCGAGACGAAGATCTACGACAGCGACGCAGTGGTCGAGCGCTACGGGGTGCCGCCGGAGCTGATCACCGACCTGATGGGCCTGCGCGGCGACACCTCGGACAACATTCCCGGTGTCCCCGGGATCGGCGAGAAAACCGCGACCCAGTTGCTGCAGAAGTTCGGCTCGCTGGAAAAGGTGTTGGCGAGCGTCGAGGAGATCTCCGGCGCCAAACGCAAGCAGAACCTGCTCGAGCACGCCGACGACGCCCGCATGTCGAAAGAGCTGGCGACGTTGCAGTACGAGATCGAGACCGGCGTCGACCTGACCGCGGCAATGGGCGCCGAGCCCGATCGCGGCGCCCTGCGCGACTTCATGCGCGAGTTCGAGCTGCGGGCGGTGATGGAGCGGCTCGAAGAAGCGCTGCCCGAGGGGGAGGCCGTTCCCGGTCGCAGTGTCGAGAAGGAGCTGGCGATCGAGGTGGCGGAGGGGAGGCCTGTCGACCTCGGCGAGGGCATGGCCGCCGTAGCGATCTCCGGCGAGCGCTGGGCTGCCGCCCATGGCGAGCGGATCGTCGCTGGCGCTTCGACCCTGGACGAGCTCGCGGTCGAGCTCGCCGGCAGGCCGCTCGCTGCTCACGACGCCAAGTCGCTCGGCGGCGGTCGCCACGGGCTGCTCGCTGCTGCCGCCCGCGAGGGGGTCGAGCTGCGCCTTGACCACGACACGCTGCTCGCCGCCTACCTGCTCGAGCCGCAGCGTCGCACCTACGAGCTGACCGAGCTGGCGGCGGACGCGGGAATAGGCCTCGCCGAGGGCGCCGCTGCTGACCCCGGCGAGGACGACGGCCAGCTGGCGCTCGGCGAGGAGGTCGAGGCCGGCCTCGATCCGGCTGAGGAAGCGCGCCTGGTGGCGGCCCTCGCCGAGGCGCAGCGACCCCGCCTGGAGCAGTTCGAGTTGGAGCCACTGCTGCGCGACGTCGAGTTGCCGCTCGTCCATGTCCTTGCCGCGATGGAGCGGGAGGGGCTGAAGCTCGACGCCCAGCGCCTGGCCGAAGTCGGCGCTGGCTTCGGCGAGCGAATCGCGACCCTGGAGAAGGAGATCTTCGAGCTGGCCGAGGAGGAGTTCACGATCGGCTCGCCGCAGCAGGTCGGGCGCATCCTCTTCGAGAAGCTCGAGCTGACCCGCAAGCGACGGGGCAAAACCGGCTTCTCGACCGACGCCCGCGTCCTCGCCCAGATCCGCGACGAGCACCCGATCGTCGAGAAGATCGAGTCTTGGCGCGAGCTGACCAAGCTGAAGAACACTTATCTCGACTCGCTGCCGGACCTGATCGATCCGCAGACCGGCCGCGTCCACACCACCTTCAACCAGGCGTCGACGACGACCGGCCGTCTCTCCAGCACCAATCCGAACCTGCAGAACATCCCGATCCGCACCGAGATCGGCCGCCCCGTTCGCGCTTGCTTCGTCGCCGAGAACGGCGCCCGCCTGCTCTCCGCCGACTACAGCCAGGTCGAGCTGCGGGTGCTCGCCCACGTCGCCGAGGAGGAGGTGCTGAAGGAGATCTTCCGCGCCGGCGAAGACGTCCACGCCGCCACCGCTGCCGAGGTCTTCGACATCTCGCGTGACGACGTCGACGTCGGCCAGCGCTCGAAGGCGAAGATGGTCAACTTCGGCATCGTCTACGGGCTGACCGGGTTCGGCCTCGCCGACCGGCTCAACATCCCGCGCAAAGAGGGCGAGGAGTTCGTCGCCCGCTACCTCGAGCGTTTCCCCGCCGTGCGCGCCTTCCGCGAGGCCGTGGTCGAGCGGGCCCAGGAGGAGGGCTACGTGCGCACGCTGATGGGCCGGCGGCGCTCGATTCCGGAGTTGCGCTCGGGCAACCCGAACACCCGTCGCCTCGGGGAGCGCCTCGCCGTCAACACCGTGATCCAGGGAACCGCGGCGGACATCATCAAGGTCGCGATGGTGCGTTGCCAGGCCGCCCTGCGCGAGTCGGGGACGAAGACCCGCCTGGTGTTACAGATCCACGACGAGCTGCTCTTTGAGGGCCCTCCTGGGGAGATGGAGGAAGCGACCGAGCTGGTGCGGCGCGAGATGTGCGCGGCCTACGAGCTCGACCCGCCGCTCGAGGTCGACGTCGGTGTCGGCAAGGATTGGCTGGATGCGAAGTAGGGCCGATGGATAAGGGTCTCGCGGTATTGCTGACTGCCGCCGCCGGCGGGCTGATCGCCCTGCAGGCGCCGATCAACGCTGGGCTCGGTAAGGCGACCGGCAGCCTCCCCGCGGCGCTGATCTCGTTCACGGTGGGCACGGTTGCGCTGGCTGCGATCGTCGTTCTCAGCGGCAAGGCGGGTGGGCTCAGCTCGACCTTCGACGTCAGCTGGTACTACCTGCTTGGCGGCCTGCTCGGCGCGATCTACGTCACCAACGCGCTGATCGCCGTGGCTGCGGTGGGGGCGGGCGGGGTAGCGGCGGCGACGATCGCCGGCCAGCTCACCGCCTCGGTTGCGATCGACCGGCTAGGCCTGTTTGGCCTCGACCAGGTCCCGCTCAGCCCCGAGCGGGTGCTCGGCGTCGCCCTCTTGATGGCGGGCACCGTTCTGATCGTTCGCTGAGCGCGCCGGCGGCGGCGCGATCTGCAGGTAGTGGTCGAAGGACCACTTGACGAAGCGCTTCGATCCGAGCAGCCGGATCATCGGACCCAGCAGGCGCGGCGGGATCCGCGGCACGAGCTTCTGCACGCGCAGCATCCAACGGAACTTCCACTCGTGGGAGTCATGGAACTCGGCGTAGCGGCTCGCCGCCCGCCCGCGGTCCTGGTGACCCTCGTGGACCTCGCGCAGCTCCCGTCCGAGCGCGACGCCGAAGTAGAGTGCCGTCCTGATCCCCTCGGCGGTCAGGGGCAGGCAGTGACCGGCGGAGTCGCCGACGAAGAAGACACCACCCTCAGTGGCGCGGCGCAGCTTGTGCGGAATCCAGTTGCCCTGGTAGCGGACCCGCTCGCTGCCGAGATCTTCGGCCAGCAGCTCGGTCGTCTCACGGACGTGGAAGCGCGGGTCGAAGGAGCCGACGCCGATCCGCAGCTCGTCTCGGGCCGGGAACGACCAGCCGTAGCCGGCAGGCACATAGCGGCGGTCGATCCACACCTCAAGATCCTTGCTCTCGCCCCCGGGATGCACCTCGAGGCCGCGCGAGAGCGGCGCGTCGGGGGGCTGGTAGCCGTCGCCGGAGGCGAGCATTCGTCGCCAGCCGAGCGCGTCGACGACGAGCGGGGCGGAGAGCACGCCACGGTCGGTCTCGATCGCTATCTGTCCGTCGTCGTTGGCGGGCCTGGCCCGGCCGTTCACCTTGGCGGTCTCAAAGCGGGCGTCGCACTGGCGCCAGAGCAGCTCGCAGAGCTCGCGGTAATCGAAGGTCGAGAAGGTCCACGGCAGCTCGTAGCGCCTGCTGCCGTGGGGGGTGTGGATCAAGAGCGAGCTGAAGCGCTGCCGCTCGGCCTCGATCAGCCCGGTGGCGCCCAGCCACTCGGTCGGGATGCCACAGGCCGAGGTCTGCCGCTCGCCGATCTCGTAGCGATCGACAATCAGCACGTCGGCGCCCGAGCCGGCCAGCTCGCGGGCGACCGCGAGGCCGGCGAAGCTGGCGCCGCAGATCAGCACGTCATACTCCCCGGTCAAAGGGGTTCGCTCATCGCCGCGCTTGGTAGCTCGAACCGGCACGACGTGGAGCGTATCCACTCTGCAATTATCCCTCGCTGTGTCCGTGACCGATACGACCTTGACCCCTGCTTCGACCGGCTCCCCCGTGGAGGGATCCAACGGCCTGCTGGTCGAAATCGACGGCAAAATCGTCCCGAACTACGCGGCGACGATGGTCTCCTTCGACGAGGGCGACGTCGTCAAAGGCAAGGTCGTGCGGATCGACAAAGACGAGGTCTTGGTCGATATCGGCTACAAGTCGGAGGGGGTCATTCCCTCGAATGAGCTCTCGATCCGCAAGTCGGTCGATCCGGGTGACGAGGTCGAGCTGGACGAGGAGATCGACGCCCTCGTCCTGACCAAAGAAGACGCCGAGGGCCGCCTGGTCCTCTCCAAGAAGCGCGCCCGCTTCGAGAAGGCGTGGCGGCGCATCGAGGCAGCGGCCGAGTCCGGCGAACCGGTCGAAGGCAGCGTGATCGAGGTGGTCAAGGGCGGCCTCATCCTCGACCTCGGCGTGCGCGGCTTCCTGCCCGCTTCGCTGGTCGACATCCGCCGGGTCCATAACTTGGATGAGTTCCTCGGCCAGACGCTCGAGTGCAAAGTGATCGAGCTCAACCGCAGCCGCAACAACGTGGTGCTCTCGCGGCGCGCCGTGCTCGAGGAAGAGCGCAAGGAGGTCCGCGAGCAGATCCTCGGCCGGCTCGAGCCGGGCCAGGTCGTCGAGGGCAAGATCTCCAACATCGTCGACTTCGGCGCCTTCGTCGACCTCGACGGGATCGACGGCCTGATCCACATCTCCGAGCTTTCCTGGAGCCACGTCAACCACCCCTCCGAGGTCGTCTCGATCGGCGACACCGTGCGGATCAAAGTGCTCGACATCGACCGCGACCGCCAGCGCATCTCCCTCGGTCTCAAGCAGACCCAGGAGGACCCCTGGCAGCGCGTGATCAGCACCCACCGCTCCGGCGACGTGCTCGAGGGGACGGTGACCAAGGTCGTCGCCTTCGGCGCCTTCGTCGAGATCCTGCCCGGGGTCGAGGGCCTGGTCCACATCTCCGAGCTCGCCGACCACCATGTCGAGAACCCCAGTGAGGTGGTTGAGCCGAACTCGACACTCAACGTGAAGATCCTTGAGATCGATGAGGAGCGGCGGCGCTTGTCGCTCAGCATCAAGCGGGTTGAGGGGCAGAACATGCCGATGGGGGATCTCGGCGAGCAACTTGAAGCGGCGGGGTCGACTGACGAGGAGGCTTCGGACGAGGAGCCCCAGGCCGCGGGTCCTGTCACGGCAGGGGACCCACCTCCCCCTGCGGTAGCTGAAGCTTCCTCGGGGGAGGTCCCCCCTACCGCGCCACCCGCGGCAGACGAGTCTGAGGAGACCCCCGCAGAGCCCGTGACTGAGATTGAGGAACCTGCTGCCGAGGTTCCCGCTGAGCAAGCTGAGGAGCCTGCTGCTGAGGTCGCTTCTGAGCAGCCAGCTGAGGAGTCCGAGGCGCCTGCTGCTGAGACCCCCGAGGCCGAAGAGGCTGAGGCCGATGGTCCTGAGGAGGATGAGGAAGCTGAGGCGCAGGAGGGGGAATCGGTTGCTGATCGGCCGGATTCGCCCGATGACACTGACGAGGCGGCCGGCGAGTCCGAGCAGGACGGCGACGCAGAGCAGGACTGAGCGGGGTTGTGGCCCGGCCGCTGACTATCGGGCTCACCGGTGGAATGGCGGCGGGGAAGTCTGAGGCGCTGGCTGCTTTTGGGCGGCTGGGGGCGGTGACGATCTCCAGTGATGCTGTTGTTCACGAGTTGCTCGAGACCGAGCCCTTGCTCTCGCGTTTGGTCGAGCGCTGGGGGGAGGACGTCGCGCCCGATGGGCGGGTCGACCGCAACAGGATCGGCTCGATTGTTTTCGCCGACCAGGATGAGCTGAAGTGGCTCGAGGGACAGATCCACCCGCTGGTCGGGGAACGGATCGGCGCTTGGCTGGCCTCGCTCCCCAATGACGCCACTGTCGCGGTGGTCGAGGTCCCGCTGCTGTTCGAGTCGGGCATGGAGGGTGTCTTTGACACAACGCTGGCTGTGATCGCTTCCGATGAGCTGCGCCAAGCCCGGGCTGCAGAGCGCGGCCATGCGCTTGTCGACGAGCGTGAGGCGCGTCAGCTCGCACAGGCCGAAAAGGCGACCCGGGCCGAGCACGTGGTCGAGAACGACGGCAGCATCGAGGACCTGGAAGGGGAGCTGTCCGCTCTTGTCGAGAAGCTTGGACGATGAAGAGAAGGGCGCGCCGCCGCCGGCGCCTATTCGCCGGCGGCGCGGCGGTGGCCGTGGGTCTGGCGGCGGGTCTGGCGTTGGGGGTGTTCGGAAAATTCGACGACGTGATCCAGGAGCTGACGCTGCCGCTGCGCCACGAGGACATCATCCGCCAGCAAGCCGAGGAAAAGAACGTCGACGCCGCACTGATCGCCGCCGTGATCTACGCCGAGTCGAAGTTCGACGACCGCACCTCAAGCGCTGGTGCGCGTGGGCTGATGCAGATCACGCCGCAGGCGGCGGCGGACATCGAGCGGCACAGCGGCGGCACGACCTTCGAGCTCGGCGACCTCTCTGATCCGGAAATCAACATCCGCTATGGCACCTTTCTCCTGCGTGAACTCCTCGACCGCTACGACGGCGACGTGATCGCAGTGCTTGCCGCCTACAACGCCGGCCCGACCAACGCTGAAAGGTGGGGGGGAAGCGAGCTGCGCATCGAGGGAATTCCCTTCCCCGAAACGCGCGCCTACGTCGAAGACGTGCTCGATAAACAGCGCGCCTACCGCGAGAAATACGCGACGGAGCTGGGCTATTGACCGCGCCACGCCCTCGTGTCGCGGCCCTTGCGATCGCCGTCGCCTTGGTTCTGGCCGACTCCTCGATCGTCGTCCTCGCCCTTCCCGAGATCTACCGCGAGCTCGACACCAGCGTCGCCGGGGTCACCTGGGTGCTCGTCTCCTTCAACCTGGTGATGGCCCTGGCTGCGGTCCCCGCCGCGCACCTCGCCCGTCGCATCGGGCCCGGTCGCGCCGCCGCTATCGGCCTTGCCGTCTTCGCCGGTGCCGGGCTCGCCTGCGGCCTGGCCGCCGAGCTGAGCACCCTGATTGCGGCCCGCTGTGTGCAGGCGCTCGGCGGAGCGATCGCGATCACCGCCGTGCTCGAGCTGCTGCCGGCGACGGTCGGCAGCGAGCGCCGCGCGGTTGCCATCTGGGCGGCCGCGGGCGCTACCGGCGCGGCCCTCGGCCCGGCAGTCGGCGGGGTGCTCACCGAGCTCGTCTCCTGGCAGTCGATCTTCCTGATCCAGGCGCCGATAGCGATTGCCGTCGGCGTGCCGGTGCTCGCCGTCGCCCGGCACGAGGCGGCCACGGGAATCATCGCCACCGAGCTGCGGCGGACCGGTCGCCCGCACCTGCTCGCGAACTTGGCGCTGGCGATGACCTCGGCGGCGATCGCCGCCGCCCTCTTCTTGCTCGTGCTGCTCTTGATCGAGGGCTGGCGCCTGAGCCCGATCGGGGCGGCGATCGTCGTCTCGGTGATGCCGTTGGCGGCGCTGCTCGGTTCTCGGCTTGGCCCAACGGCGGGAAGCGAGCGCGCCCGCGCCGCAGCCGGGGCGATCTTGGTCGCCGGTGGCCTCGGGGGCCTAGCGCTGCTACCCGACGCGGAGGTGATCCTCACCGTGCCGCCGCAGCTGCTTGTCGGCATCGGCCTCGCCCTGGTCCTCTCGGCCCTGACTGAGACGGCCCTGGCGGGACGGGCGCCGCAGGCGATCCACGGCGGTTGGACGATCTCCTCCCGCCACGCCGGGGTCGCGATCGGCCTGATCGCGCTGACGCCGCTCTTCACCGCCGATATCGCCGAGCAGCGCCGCGATGCGATCGACGCCGGCACTGCCGTCGTGCTCGACTCACGCGTAGAACCGTTGCTGAAGCTCGAGTTGGCCCAGCGGATCGAGGACAGGCTTGAAGGCGAGCGGGGCAAAGTACCGACGATCGGTCCTGTCTTCGAGCCGCTGCCGAGCGATCCGGATGACCGTGCAGATGTGATCGTCCTGCGCGAAGAACTCCAGGACCAGCTCGATCGCGGCGCCACCCACGCCTTCAGTCCCTCGTTTGGCCTCGGCGCCCTGATCGGCCTGCTGGCCCTAGTCCCGATCGGCCTGGCCCGGAGGGTTGATCTGTGAATTTGGCGGCGCGCGGAAACATGCTCGTTGGCGTCGCCGTCGTCGCTTCGCTGGCGCTGGTCCTCTCCTATCTCGCCGCGGGGGGATCGTCCTATGCACCCGCCAAGCCGCAGGATCCCTGTCAGGACCGGCCCTGGCGCGATCCCGAAGGCCTGCAGCAGATCGCCGAGCAGTTCTCGCTCTCGGCCCTCGACGGAGCGGCCTGCGAGCTCGGTGTCAGCCGCGAGACCCTCGCCCGGGCTCTAGCCACGCCGGAGTCACGCGAGCGCTTCGCCGAGCGCTATGACATCAGTGACGCCGAGCTGGCGCGTGCGATCCGCGCCGGCTTGCTGCGCGCGATCGACGACGCCGAACGCGCCGGCGCGATCAACCCGCTGCTTGGCGCCCCGCTACGAGCTGCCGTGCGTCAGATTCCGATCGACCAGGCGATCGAACTGATCCAAGACGCCCGCTCGCTACTGGACAATCTGGAAACTTTCCTCGGGCCTGCCCAGGGCCTGCTGGAACGCTTCTTTCCCTAACGCTTACTTCTTGAACTGGAATTTCTGGGATTTGACGTTCCAGGAAATCCCGGTGCAGAGTTCTTCCGGCGTCACGCCGAGAGCGCTGGAAAGCTTGATGATCGTGCCCAGCCGCGGCTCGCGGCCGCCGCGCTCCAGCAGTGAGATCTCAGTGCGGTGCAGGTCGCAGCGAAAACCGAGCTCCTCCTGGGAGAGTTCGGCTTTTTGCCGGGCTTTGCGCAGGCTGACTGCGAATCGGTCGCGTGGTTTCATGGACAGGATTCTCTGTGCTTGACGACAGGTGTACTACAGACAGCACGCCTCAAAATGGAACTGGTGCGTTTATCCTACTTGGGCGTCAACTGCGGGTGGCCCGCCAGACCCAAAGCATCGCTAGCGGCTGCAGGGGTAGGCGCGCCCACAGCGCCCAGCGGGGGATCCGATTCAGGTCGAGTCCGCGCACCTGCTCCGGATTAAGCGCCATATGGATGTTGGCCGGGAAGACGGCGAACAGCAGGCAGAGCAGCCACCAGCGGGCGAAGCGACGAGTTCGGGCCGGCAGGACGGCAGCCCCGCCGGCAATCTCGGCGATACCGCTGACGATCACCGCCTCGCGGTGAGCCGGCAGGGAGGGCGGCATGATCGCCTCAAAGCTACGCGGGATGACGAAGTGCATCGTCCCCATGAAGCCAAAGAAGCCAGCCAGGGCTTTCTGCGAGCGGGTCACGCCCGGCCAGGCTACCGCCCTGGCGACTTAGCCCCCTGTATAGGACGGTAAGTCGCCACGCTAAGGTCACCCGATGCCGGATTTCAAGCTCAACCCCGCCTATACGCCGACGGCCGATCAACCGAAAGCAGTCGCCGGGCTGGCCGAGGGGCTGGAAGGCGGCGAGCGCTTCCAGACGCTGCTGGGGGCGACCGGCACCGGCAAGACCTTCACCATGGCGGCGACGATCGCGGCGGTGCAGCGGCCCAGCCTGGTGATCGCCCACAACAAGACGCTTGCCGCGCAGCTCTGCAACGAGTTCCGCGAGTTCTTCCCCGAGAACGTGGTCGAGTACTTCGTCTCCTACTACGACTACTACCAGCCCGAGGCCTACGTCCCCGCCCAGGACCTCTACATCGAGAAGGACTCCTCGATCAACGACGAGATCGATCGCCTCCGCCACGCCGCTACCGCGGCCCTCTTTGCCCGCCGCGACGTGATCATCGTCGCCTCGGTCTCCTGCATCTACGGAATCGGCTCGCCCCAGGTCTACAACGAAAAAATGCAGCTCTTCAAAGTCGGCGAGCAGCTCGACCGCGACGAGGTGCTGCGCAAGCTGGTCAAAATGCAATACCAGCGCAACGACGCCGTGCTCGGCCGCGGCGCCTTCCGGGTACGCGGCGAGGTGCTCGAGATCATGCCCTCCTACGCCGAGTCGGCCTACCGGATCTCGCTGTTCGGCGAGGAGATCGAGGGGATCCAGCACTTCGATCCGCTGACCGGCGAGATCCTCGACACGATCGACCACGTCTCGGTCTGGCCGGCGTCGCACTACGTGACCCGCGACGAGACCCTTGACCGCGCCGTCGAGGAGATCCGTCACGAACTGAACTCGCGCACGGCGGAGCTCGAGGACGAAGGCAAGCAGCTCGAGGCCCACCGTCTGCGCCAGCGGACCGCCTATGACCTGGAGATGCTGAAAGAGCTCGGCTTCACCTCGGGGATCGAGAACTACTCGCGCATCCTCGACGGCCGCCCGCCGGGCAGCCCGCCGCACACCCTGATCGACTACTTCCCCGACGACTTCGTCGCCTTCGTCGACGAGTCCCACCAGACGATCCCCCAGATCGGCGGCATGTACGAGGGGGACAGATCGCGCAAGACGACCCTAATCGACTACGGCTTCCGGCTGCCCTCGGCGATCGACAACCGTCCGCTCAAGTTCGACGAGTTCCTCGACCGGGTCGACCAGCTGGTGATGGTCTCAGCGACGCCGGGCCCTTTCGAGCGGACCGAAGCGACCCGTACGGTCGAGCAGATCGTCCGCCCAACCGGGATCATCGACCCCGAGATCGACGTACGGGAGACGAAGAACCAGATCGACGATCTGATGAACGAGATCAAGCTCCGCGCCGACGCCAGCGAGCGGGTTTTGGTCACGACCCTGACCAAGAAGATGGCCGAGGACCTGACCAACTACCTGCTCGAGTACGGGATCAAGGTTCGCTACCTGCATTCGGAGGTCGACACTCTGGAACGGATCCAGATCGTGCGCGAGCTGCGCCTCGGCGAGTACGACGTACTCGTCGGCGTCAATCTTCTGCGCGAGGGTCTCGATCTGCCGGAGGTCTCGCTGGTCGCGATCCTCGACGCCGACAAGGAGGGCTTCCTGCGCGGCGAGACCAGCCTCGTGCAGACGATCGGCCGCGCCGCCCGCAACGTCAACGGGCGGGTGCTGATGTACGCCGACAAGGAGACCGACGCGATGCGCGCGGCGATGAGCGAGACCGACCGCCGCCGCGCGATCCAGCTCGCTTACAACAAGGAGCACGGGATCACGCCGGAGACGGTGCGAAAGGGCATCTCCGAGATGGCCGAGTTCCTGGCGATGGAGGACCGGGCGCCGAAACGCCGCCGGCGCAAGGTGGGCGGCGATTTCGCCACGCCGGAGGAGCTCGAGCGCACGATCGTCACGCTCGAGGAGGAGATGCTGGCGGCGGCCGACGACCTGCGCTTCGAGGAGGCCGGCCGCCTCCGCGATGAGCTAAAGGAGCTACGCAGGGATTTGGACGGCCTGACTGCGGGCGCCTGACCGGCGCATCTCGGCGTCCTCGCTCGGTCATGTGCAGAAGCACACTCCCTCGCTCGTCCTTGACCTGCTTGGTCAGGACACCCGCAGTCAGGCCGTCCCGGAAGGAATCGCTCAGGCCAGCACCTTCGCCGCCTTGGCGCTGTCGGCGTAGAACTCGCCGCGGACGATTTGGCCGTTCTCGAACTTCATCAGGTGGGCGAACGGTGCCTCGAAGCTGCCCGCGTCGTTGCCCGCGCGTTGGGTGCCCTTCACGACCACCCACTCACCCGCATCGATGAACTCCTCTGCCTCGACGCTGAACGACGACCAGTAGTTGGGGATCTGGGCGAAGTTGCCAAGGATCGCCTCACGGCCTTGCGTTTCGCCCCCGAGTGGGAGCTCGTCCGAGGTGAGCCAGGTCCCGTTCTCGCTCAGCAACGCGCTCAGCGTCTCCATGTCGCCGCGGCCAAAGGCCTCATAGGCGGATCGGGCGGTGTCGACGTTCGACATGTTCCTCCTTCGGTGGAAATTCCCCGCCCATCTAGACCGTACGCCGATGGGCGCTGATCCGCATCCGGGAATCGCCGCAAATTAACCATCGATACATGGCGATCGACGCGACCGAGGCGATCTCTGGGTCGCTGGTCTTGACCGCCGGACCCCGGCCATGCAGCGACCGGGCGCCCGGCTTGATGCTTGGCTGCGGGTCAGCCGAGCTTCGTCACTGAAACGACGGGCAGAGCCGGCTGAGTGGTTGCGAGCCTCATCTCCTCACCTCCTCCCGATGGCTAAACATCTTGGTACGCAAGAGGAGACACGTTTCGGCGCCACTTCAGTTCCCTTGTGGTGGGCGCTTGCCCGCGATGGGGCAGCATCGCTCGCTCATACAGGGCCGACCGGCGACGTGACGAAGATTGGACGATGAGCGCCCGGCCGCCCCGCAAGCCTCGCCCGCCACTGCCCGCGGGGCCGTTCCTCGTCGTTGGCTTGGCCCGCTCGGGGATCGCCGCGGCGCGGATGCTCGCGGCGCAGGGAGAGGTCGTGCGAGGGGTCGATTCCGGACGTCCCGAGGCCGCGGCAGGGCTTGGCGCTGATGGCGTCGAAGTTGTCCTGGATACGGATGGACTGGCGCAGCTGAATGGAATGCGGACCCTCGTCAAGAGCCCGGGCGTGCCCCGCGAGGCGCCGGTGATCGCTGCCGCGCTGGAGCGGGGCATCGATGTGGTCGGTGAGCTCGAGCTCGCCTGGCGGGCGGTTCCCAATCGCACCCTTGCCGTTACCGGCACCAACGGCAAGACGACGACCGTCGAGCTGCTCGGCCACATCTACCGTGCCGCCGGCGAGCCGGTTGCCGTGGCCGGCAACGTCGGCACGCCGCTCTCCTCGTTTGCCGGTGCGATCGACGCCGATGCCACCGTCGTCTGCGAGGCCTCCAGCTTCCAGCTAGAGGACACCATCGCCTTCGCTCCCGAGTGCGCCGTCTTCCTCAACCTTGCGCCCGACCATCTCGACCGTCATGCCGACCTCGATTCCTATCTAGCGGCAAAGCTGCGCATCTTCGCCAACCAGGGCAACGACGACGTTGCGATCTACAACGGCGACGATCCCGCCCTGGCCGGGACCGATCTCGGCGGCTGCGCCCGCCGCGTCGCTTTCTGCCGCGGCGCCGCCCCCGAGTGCGAGGTGGCGCTTGCCGAGGGAACGATCTTCTACGACGGCGAGCCGCTGCTCGCGACTGAGGAGCTCGGGCTCTTCGGCGAGCACAACGTCGCCAACGCGCTTGCCGCCGCGAGCGCGGCGCTGGCGATGGGCCTCGACCCCGGCGCCGTGCGCGAGGGTCTGCGCAGCTTCGCCGGCGTTCCCCATCGGCTGGAGCTGGTCGCCGAGAGCGGCAGCGTCCGCTTCGTCAACGACTCGAAGGCGACCAACGTTGCCTCTGCCGTCGTCGGCATCGGCGCTTTCGAGGGAGGCGTTCATGCGATCCTCGGCGGCAGCGAGAAGGGCGAGGATTTCGCGCCGCTGCTCGATGTCGTGCGCGAGCGCTGCGTTGCCTGCTACCTGATCGGCGCTAGCGCCGATCGCCTCGCGACCGCGCTCGCTCCGCTCCTCGCGGAGGGCGTCGAGCTGCACCGCTGCGAGGATCTTGACGACGCTGTGCGGCGCGCTGCCTCCACGGCGACGCCGGGAGAGGTCGTCTTGCTCTCGCCCGCCTGCGCCAGCTTCGACGCCTTCGAGAGCTTCGAACGGCGCGGCGATCGCTTTCGCGAGATCATCAGGGAGCTGGCGTGAGCTCGCGGGCGCTCTCCCTGCCTTGGCTGGGGTCAAAGAGCAAAAAAGGCAAGAAGAGCAAGGCGAAGAAGCGGCGAGCCGCCAGCCTGCCGGCCGAGTACAACCTGCTGCTCACGGCGACCCTCTGCCTGCTCGCCTTCGGCGCGGTGATGGTCTTCTCGGCCAGCTCGACCACCCGCGTGCTCAGCGACGGCGGTCTCTCCGATAGCGCCTTCTACTTGAAGCGGACGCTGCTCTTTGGTGCGGTTGGGCTGCTGGTCATGCACCTGACCGCACGCCACGGTTTGCAGCTGTTCCGCCGCCTCACCCCACTGATCCTCGGCGTCTCCTTCTTCCTGCTGCTCGTCGTGCTCGTCGCCGGCACCACCGTCAACGGCTCCAGTCGCTGGATCGGCTCGGGCTTCCTCCAGATCCAGCCTTCCGAGCTGGCCAAGGTCGCGCTGGTCCTCTACGCCGCCGACATCCTCGCCCGCAAACCGAAACGGGCGCGCTCGCTCGAGGGCTTGATGCCGTTCCTGCTCGTCGTCGGCGCCGCGGCTTTGCTGATCGTCGCCGAGCCCGATCTGGGCACGACGATGGTGATCACCTTCGCCGTCGCCGCGACCTTGGTCGCCGCCGGCGTCCGCGTGCGCGACCTCGCCCTGATCGGCGTCGTGCTTGCGACCTTCGCCCTCTTGATGACGGTGATCGAGCCCTACCGGATGGCCCGTCTGACCGGCTTCCTCAATCCCGGCGCCGACGCCGGCGGCGCCGGCTTCCAGGCGGCGCAGGCCAAGATCGCGCTTGGCTCGGGCGGGCTCTTCGGGGTCGGGATCGGCAACGGCGTGCAGAAGGCCTTCTACCTGCCCGAGGCGCACACCGACATGATCTCGGCGGTGATCGGCGAGGAGCTCGGCCTGGTCGGGATCCTCGGCGTCGTCGGCCTCTTCTCGCTCTTCGGCTACGCGGGCCTGCAGGTGGCGAAGAAAGCGAAGGACAACTACGGCAAGCTTCTCGTCGCCGGCCTGACCTCGCTGGTCCTCGTGCAGGCGACGATCAACCTCTTTGCTGTGATGGGCCTGGCGCCGCTGACCGGCGTGCCGCTGCCGTTCGTCTCTTACGGAAACAGCAGCCTGATGACGACCCTCTTCGCCGTGGGCCTGATCCTCAACGTCGCCCGCGGGGGGACCGCCCGCGCTGGCAAACTGCGGGTCGTCGAAGGCGGGCGCCAGCCCGCGCGTGGAAGGAGTCGATCGAGCAGTGCCAGAAGCCGTAAAAGTAGTGGTGGCAGCCGGGGGAACGGCCGGTCACGTCGTGCCGGCCATGGCGGTCGCCGACGAGCTTCGGGCTAGCGGCGCCAAGGTCTCCTTCCTCGGCACGCGCGAGCGGATCGAGGCCGACCTCGTGCCCGCGGCAGGCTACGAGATCGATTTCCTCAAGGTGCGCGGCATCGACCGCAGTAGTCGTCTGCGCGCGGCGCTGGCCGGAGTCGAGGCGATCGGCGCCGTCGGTGCTGCGCTGCGCGTCCTCCGCCGCCGGCGCCCCGACGTGGTGATGGGTGGCGGCGGCTTCGTCGCCGGACCCGCCGGCTTGGCTGCGGCGCTCAGCCGCACGCCGCTGGTCCTCACCGAGGCCGACAGCCACCTGGGGCTCGCCAACCGCTTGCTGGCAGGCCGGGCGCGGCGGGTCTGTCTGGCCTTTCCAATTTCAGGCCGGGATGGGGAGCGCTACGCGATCACCGGGCGGCCGGTGCCGGCCGCCGTGCTTGCGGGTGATCGGGCGGCCGCGCGGGCACGGTTCGGGATTGCCCCGGATGCTCGCTGCCTGCTGGTGATGGGTGGCAGCCAGGGAGCGCGTTCGATCAACGAGAGCGCGATCGCGGCCTTCGCCGAGCGAGCCGGTCGTGGCTTCGACGTCCTCCACATCGCCGGTCGAAGGGACTTCGAGGCGCTCGAGCGGCGCCTCGCCGCCGCTTCGCACAACCAGCGCTACACCCTGCTTGCCTACGAGCCCGACCTCGGCGACTCGCTCGCCGCCGCCGACCTCGTGCTCGGCCGCTCGGGTGGCTCGATCTTCGAGCTGACCGCGACCGGCCGGCCGGCGGTCCTCGTTCCCTATCCGCACGCCGCCGCCGGCCACCAAGAGAGCAACGCGGCTTGGATGGCAGGGGCGGGCGCAGCGATCGTGATCGACGATGACGAGCTCGATGCGGAGGGGCTTGCGGCGACGGTCGGCGGCTTGCTCGATAGCGAGGCGCAGCTCGCCGCGATGGCGGCGGCATCGGTGGCGCTGGCCAAGCCCGACGCGGCGCGCCGGATTGCCGATGAGGTTCTCGCGGCGGTACGGCTATGAGTGACTGGGGGGAGCGTCGGCTTCACTTCATCGGCATCGGCGGCGCCGGGATGAGCGGGTTGGCGCTGGTTTGCAAGGAGTTGGGGGCAAGCGTGAGCGGCAGCGACCGGGCGGACTCCTCGTATACGGCGCGGTTGCGTGACGCCGGCATCGAGCCCGCGGTGGGCCATGACGCTCGCAACCTGCCTGAAGGCGCCGAGGTGATCGTCTCGACCGCGATCACCGAGGCCAACCCCGAGCTTGCCTTGGCCCGCGAACAGGGCCTCACCGTGCGCCATCGCGGCCAGCTGCTCGCCGAGCTCTGCGCCGAGAAGCGCTTGATCGCGATCGCCGGCACCCACGGCAAGACGACGACGACCGCGATGCTGGCCTGGGCGCTGCGCAAGATCGGCGCCGACCCCGCTTTTTTCATCGGCGGCGAGGCGCCCGGCCTGGGACCTGGCGGCGCCACCGCCAACGCCGGTTGGGGCGGGGGGGAATGGGTGGTGGCCGAGGCCGATGAGAGCGACGCGAGCTTCCTCGAGCTGGCGCCGGAGATCGCCTTGATCACCAACGTCGAGATGGACCATCACTCGCGCTGGGGGTCGCTCGCCGAGCTGCAGGCGGCGTTCGACCGATTTGCCGCGGGGGCGGAGGTGGCCGACTTCGACCTCGGCGCCCCTGGCCCGGCTGAGCTTCCGCTGGCTGTCCCTGGCCAGCACAACGTCCTCAACGCGCGCGCCGCGCTCGCCGCAGCGAGTTGCGCTGGCTTCGACCTCGATGCGGTTGCGGCTGCCCTAGCTGGCTTTCCCGGCGTCCACCGCCGGCTTGAGCTGAAGGGCGAGCGCAACGGAGCTCGCGTCTATGACGACTACGCCCACCACCCAACCGAGGTGCGCGCAGCGCTCACGGCGCTGCGCGGGCTCGATCCGACGCGGCTGGTGGTTGCGTTTCAGCCTCACCTCTACTCGCGAACCAAAGCGCTCGCCGAGCAGTTCGGCGCGGCGCTGGCCCTCGCAGATGAAGTCGTTGTGCTGGACATCTACGCCGCCCGCGAGGAGCCGGTTGGCGATCTTGCTGGCGTCAGCGGTCTCGACGTCGCCCGGGCCACGGCGGACAGAATGGGGGGCAGACCGGTCCTCTGGTCCCCGACACTGGCGCAGGCCGAGGCGGCACTTGAGCCACGCCTGAGGCCCGGTGCGGTTCTTGTAACGGTCGGCGCCGGCGACGTCTTCAAGGTTGGCGAGGCGTTGGTCGGAGACGGAGGGGAAGAGTGAGCGCCCCAGTGGGAGTTGAGCGGGACTTCTCGCTGGCGCGACTGACCACGGTCCGCACCGGCGGCGACGCAGACTGGTTTGGGCGGCCCACCAGCGTCGGCCAGCTGAGCGAGCTGCTCGCCTGGGCCGCCGAGGAGGGGATCGAGGTTGGCGTAGTCGGCTCCGGATCGAACCTGTTGATCGCCGACGACGGGTTTCGCGGCCTGGCGCTGAAGCTCGACGGTGAGTTGACGGCCGTCTCGCGCGAGGACGAACAATTGCTCTGCGGCGGCGGCGCCCGCCTTCCCTCCGCTGCGGCCAAGGCGGCAGGCTGGGGGCTGTCGGGCATCGAGTTCGGCGTCAACATCCCGGGCACGGTCGGCGGCGCGGTGAAGATGAACGCCAATGCATACGGCGGCCAACTGGCCAAGGTGCTGACCTGGGTCGAAGTCTGCGCGCCGGGCGGCAGCGAACGCCGCACTGCCGACCAGCTCGGTTTCGCCTACCGCAGCTCGAACCTGCGTTCTGAGGAGATCGTCGCTGCAGCTGCGTTCGAGCTCGAGCCTGCCGAGCCAGATGCGGTCAAGGCGGCGATGGCGGCGATGCGGGAGCGCCGTCACGAGGCACAGCCCTCGGGGATAAAGACCTTTGGTTCGACCTTCAAGAATCCCGAGGACGAGAAGGCCGGCGGGCGCACGGCAGGACAGCTGCTCGAGGCGGCGGAGTGTCGTGGCTTGCGCGTTGGCGGCGCCCGCTTTTCCGAGAAGCACGCCAACTTCGTCGAGAACCTGGGCGAGGCGACCACCGCCGACGTGCTCGAGCTGATGGCTGAGGGGCGGCGCCGCGTCCATGAGCGCTTTGAGGTCGTGCTCGAGCCCGAGGTGCAGCTATTGGGCGACGTGCGCTGGCCGGAGGGTTGGCGACTGTGAGGAGGTGGCTGATCGCGGTGGCCGTGGCCGTCGTTGCAATAGGCGCCTTCTACTGGCTCGCGATTCGTGATTCGACCGTTGGCGCCAAGCTGGAGGTGCCGCGGGCGACGGCCACGATCGGGACGGGTTCCGACGCGGTCGCCGTCGGCCCGAACGGCCAGGTTCTCGCCTGGATCCCCATCTCTGAGGATGCGCTGCTGCCCTACTTGCCGCTGAGCTCGGTGCCAAAAGGGGGGCGTTTGTCCGGTCCGGTCCTCGAACAGGCACGGGTACTAGGGGCTGCGCCTGCTGCCCTGCGTCCCTATATAGAGAGCAGCTACTACGGGGAAAGCGGGGTGGACGTGGAGCTTCGATCGGGGATCGAACTGCGCTTCGGCGACGCCTCCCAAGCGGCGGCGAAGTGGAAGGCCGCCGCCGCCGTGCTCGCCGACCCGTCGATCACCGCGCTCGATTATGTAGACCTGCATGCGCCGAGGAGGCCCGCGGTAGGTGGCTCTGGGCATACTCTTCCACCCATTGAATGAACCCTCGACCGCAGGGTTAGACTAGGCAAACCATCAAGTAACCATTGAGAGTTGGCGCTTGCAGGATGTGTCCCGAGGGTTTGACAGACCCGCGAAAATGCCCTACGTTGAGCGCAATTTCCGTGCTTCGGGAGTAAGCTTGAACCCTTAAGCCTTGCTGAAGCGTCGGACGGAATGAAGGCTCAACTCAAACGCCAGCCCTCGATGGGCGGCGAGCTGGAGAAATCGGGAGATGGAATCCACTTACCTGGCCGTAATCAAGGTCGTCGGAGCTGGCGGCGGTGGCACCAATGCTGTCAGCCGAATGGTCGACGCGGGAATCCGCGGCGTCGAGTTCGTCGCTGTTAACACCGACGCGCAGGCGCTGCAAGCGTGTGACGCCGACATCAAGCTTTCGATCGGCCAGGAGCTGACCCGCGGCCTCGGCGCAGGTGGCAACCCCGAGGTTGGAGCTGGCGCTGCGGCGGAGAGTCGCGATGAGATCAAGGAGGCGCTGAAGGGCGCCGACATGGTCTTCGTCACCGCCGGCGAGGGTGGCGGCACCGGAACCGGCTCGGCCCCGGTGATCGCCGAGATCGCCAAGGAAGAGATCGGCGCGCTGACGGTCGGCGCGGTCACCAAGCCGTTCGAGTTCGAGGGCAAACGGCGCATGCAGCAGGCGCTCGAGGGGATCGAGAAACTGCGCAACAACGTCGACACCCTGATCATCGTCCCCAACGAGAAGCTCTTGCAGGCCGTGGAGCGACGGACTTCGGTGCTGGAGGCGTTCCGCCAGGCCGACGACATCCTGCGCCAGGGCGTGCAGGGCATCACCGACCTGATCACGATCCCCGGCCTGATCAACCTCGACTTCGCCGATGTGCGCACGATCATGCGCGACGCCGGCTCGGCGCTGATGGGCGTCGGCTCCGCCTCCGGCGAGTCGCGCGCGATCGATGCCGCCAAGGCCGCCGTCACCTCGCCGCTGATCGAGGAGTCGATCAAGGGCGCGACGGGAATGCTGCTCAACATCACCGGCCCCGAGGACCTCGGACTGTTCGAGGTCAACGAGGCTGCCCAGCTCGTCCAGGCCGAAGCCGACGACAACGCCAACATCATCTTCGGCTCGGTCGTCGACGAGTCGATGCGCGACGAGGTTCGCGTCACCGTGATCGCGACGGGCTTCGAGGGCTTCGAGCTGCTCGCCCGCTCTCCGCAGCGCGTGCGCCGTCGTTACGAGAGCCGTCCGCGGATCTCGGCGGAGGACACCGACATTCGTAAATTGCGGGTGTCGGACGACGATATTGACGTTCCCGGCTTCCTTAAGGAATAGCCGTTAGGGGGACCGTCGGGGGTCCCCCATCAGGCCGCGTTCGCGGGAGTTCCTGCTGGGGGACCCCCGACGGTCCCAGTCAATAGCCTGCTCGCCGTGAGGACCTCCCTGTACGAGCAGCACGTCGCCCTCGGTGGCAAGCTGATTCCGTTCGCTGGCTGGGAGATGCCCGTTACCTACGAGGGGGTGCGGGAGGAGCATTTGGCTGTGCGGACGCATGCGGGGATGTTCGATGTGTCGCACATGGGCGAGGTTGAGGTTGAGGGGCCCGGGGCGCTGCGCTTTTTGCAGCGAGTGCTCTCCAATGACGTCGCCGCGATTGGCTTGGGTGGCGCGCAGTACTCGTGCCTTTGCGACGAGGCGGGGGGCGTTCTCGATGACCTCTTTGCCTATCGGCTCGGCGGCGATCGGTACTTGCTCATCACCAACTCCGCCAACCACGCTGCGGATCTGGCCTGGCTCGGGCGCTGGAGCCGCGACTTCGACGTCTCTGTGCGCGACGTCGCCGACCGCTACGCGATGCTCGCTGTGCAGGGTCCACACGCTCGGGCAATCGTCCAACGCGCCCTCGCGATCGAGTTGCCGCTGCGGATGCGGGTCGCCACCGCCAGCATCGGCAACCGCCCGGCGCTCGTCTGCGGCACCGGCTACACCGGTGAGGACGGGGTCGAGCTGCTGATCGATCCGGAGATCGCGCCGGCGATCTGGGCCGAGCTGCTCGACGCCGGCGTCGTTCCCTGTGGGCTCGCCGCCCGCGACACGCTGCGGCTTGAGGCTTGCTTTCACCTGCACGGCAACGACCTCAGCCCCGAGCGCAACCCGATCGAGGCCGGGCTCGGCTGGTGCTGCGTGGAGGCGACTGGCTTCATCGGTTGCGAGGCTGTCGCACAGGCTCGCGCTGAGGGCACGGCCGAGCGCTTGGCCCCGTTCAAGATCGAGGGCGCTGGGATCCCGCGTCAGGGCAATCCGGTCCTCGTCGGCGACGAGGAGGCCGGCATCGTCACCAGCGGCAGCTTCTCGCCCTCGCTCGAGGTCGGCATTGGCATGGCCTATCTGCGCAGTGACCTCGCCGAGCCCGGCGCCGAGATCGAGATCGACGTGCGGGGCAAGCGCCGCGCCGCCCGCGTAGCCTCCAAGCCGCTTTACGCAAGTCCCTCGGCTCGAAAGGAAGATTGACTTTGGCGGACGCCAACTACCCCGACGATCTGCTCTACCACGACCAGCACGACTGGGCCCGCCTGGAGGGAGACGAGCACGCCGT
This sequence comes from uncultured Solirubrobacterales bacterium, assembly GCA_963824215.1. Classification (GTDB taxonomy): domain Bacteria; phylum Actinomycetota; class Thermoleophilia; order Solirubrobacterales; family 70-9; genus VRUE01. The sequence goes on from CAWGOE010000004.1 coordinate 529,472, forward strand.
GCTGGGAATCACCTGGTACGCGCAGGACAGCCTCGGCGAGGTCGTCTTCTACGACCCACCCGAGGTCGGCGCGGCGATCGACAAAGACTCCTCCTACGCGGAGGTCGAGTCGGTGAAGGCCGTCTCCGACGTGATCGCGCCGCTCTCCGGTGAGATCGTCGAGGTCAACGACGCGCTCGCCGACGCGCCCGAGCAGATCAACGAGGATCCCTACGGCGAGGGCTGGCTGGTCAAGGTGAAGCTGAGCGCGCCGGGTGAGACTGAGGCGCTGCTCGACGCCGGCGAATACCGCAAGTTGCTGGAAAAGGGCTAGCGAAGCCCGCCCTTGGCTTCCGTAGCCTTACCGGAGTGAGCCGCTACACCTCCGCCACGCCCGAGGACCGGGCAGAGATGCTCGCCGCGATCGGCGTCGAGTCGACCGCAGAGCTCTTCGAGCAGGTCCCTGAGCCGCTGCGCCTCGACCGGGCGCTGCAGCTGCCGGCCGGGATGAGCGAGGCCGAGGTCTACGAGCGGCTGGCGGCGCTGGCGGCGCGCAACGCCGATTGCGAAGAGCAGGTCTGCTTCCTCGGGGCGGGGATGTACGACCACTACGTGCCGGCGATCGTCGACGCGATCACCCAGCGCAGCGAGTTCCTCACCCCCTACACGCCCTACCAGCCGGAGATCTCCCAGGGTGGATTGCAGGCGATGTTCGAGTTCCAGACCGCGATGTCGGAGCTGACCGCGCTGCCGGTCTCCAACGCCGGCCTCTACGAGGGGCCCTCCTCGGTGGCCTCGGCTGCCTACCTGGCGATCGGGGCGACCAAGGGGCGCAAGCGCTTCGTCGTCTCGCGCGGCGTCCACCCGCACAGCCGCGAGACGCTCGCGACCTACGCGGAGGGCTTTGGCGCGACGATCGAGGAGGTCGGGCTCGAGCACGGCCTAACCGACGCCGCCGCGCTGGCCGAGGCGGTTGATGGCGAGACTGCCGCCGTTTTCCTCCAGAGCCCCAACTTCCTCGGCGCGGTCGAGGAGGTCGAGGCGCTGGGCGCGGCCGCGAAGGAGCACGGGGCGCTGCTGGTGGTCGCCGTCGACCCGATGACGCTCGGGGTGCTCAAGCCGCCCGGCGAGTGCGGGGCCGACATCGCCCTCGGCGAGGGTCAGCCGCTCGGCAACCGGCTCGACTTCGGCGGTCCGTCGTTCGGGTTCTTCTGTGGCACGGAGGAGCTGATCCGCCGCATGCCGGGACGGATTGCCGGCGAGACCGACGACGTCGACGGGCGCCGCGGCTTCGTCCTCGCCCTACAGACGCGAGAGCAGCACATCCGCCGCGAGAAAGCGACCCACAACATCTGCACCGCCCAGGCGCTGAACGCCCTGGCGGCGACGATCCACCTCGCCTGGCTTGGCCGGCAGGGTTTCCGCGAGCTGGGCGAGCTGTTGGTCAGGCGCACGGCCTACGCTCGCGAGCAGCTCGCATCAGTGCCCGGAGTCGAGCTGCTGCACGAGGCGCCGGTCGCGCGCGAGTTCGCTCTCCGCCTCGACGCCCCCGTCGACGCGGTGCTCGAGCGCTGCGCCGAGCGCGGCATCGCCGCCGGCTACCCGCTCGGCCGCGAGTACCCCGAGTACGAGGACGGCCTGCTGGTGGCGATCACCGAGCGCCGCACTCGCGAGCAGATCGACGCCCTCGCCGAGGCGCTCGGCGCCGCGATCGCGGCCGAGGCGGTGGCGGTGTGAACCAGCAGGACGAACAGGTGCTGACGATCTTCGAGAAGTCGAAGCCGGGTCGCCGCGCCGCAGTCCTGCCCAGCGCCGAAGTCCCCGAGCCGCCGCTGGCGGAGCTGATTCCGGCGAGGCTCTTGCGCAACGAGCCGCCGCGACTGCCCGAGGTCGCCGAGCCGGAGATCGTCCGCCACTACAACCGCCTCTCGCGCCGCAACTTCGACCTCGACACCGGCTTCTATCCGCTCGGCTCCTGCACGATGAAGCACAACCCCCGGCTCAACGAGCGGGTCGCCGCGCTGCCCGGCCACGCCCGCTTGCATCCGGCCCAGGACCCGAAGCGGGCCCAGGGGGCGCTGGAGCTGATGTGGCTGCTGCAGGAGTCGCTGGCCGAGATCTGCGGCCTGCCGCACGTCAGCCTGCAGCCCTCCGCTGGCTCGCACGGCGAGCTCGCCGGCCTGCTGCTCACGCGCGCCTTCCACGCCGACCGCGGCGAAGCGCGGACCAAGGTGCTGGCGCCGGACACCTCGCACGGCACCAACCCCGCCTCGGTGACGATGGCCGGCTACGAGATCGTCAAAGTCGCCACCGACGAGCGCGGCGGCGTCGAGATGGACGACCTGCGGGCCAAGGTCGACGACGAGGTCGCCTGCCTGATGCTGACCAACCCCAACACGCTCGGCCTCTTCGACGAGAACATCGCCGAGATCGCCGGCCTGATCCACGAGGTGGGGGGGACGCTCTACTACGACGGCGCCAACCTCAACGCGGTGATGGGTCAGTCGCGGCCGGGCGACATGGGCTTCGACATCGTCCACGTCAACCTGCACAAGTCGTTCAGCCAGCCCCACGGCGGCGGCGGTCCGGGGGCGGGGCCGATCGCTGTCTCCGAGCGGATCGAGCCGTTCCTGCCGCGGCCGCAGGTGGTGCGGCGCGAGAGCGGCAACGGCAGCGGCCCCACATACGACCTGGATCACGACCGGCCGAAGTCGATCGGCCGCCTGCGTGGTTTCCAGGGCAACTTCGGCGTCTTCGTCCGCTCCTATGCCTACATCCTCAGCCTCGGTGCCGACGGTCTCGCCGAGGCCTCGGAGATCGCGGTGCTGAACGCCAACTACCTCAAGGCGCGCCTGGCCGAGGGCCGCGCCGGCGAGCGCCTGCCCGTCGCCTTCGACCGTCACTGCATGCACGAGTTCGTCCTCTCCGGCAAGCCGATGAAGAAGGAGCTGGGCCTCGCGACGCTAGACCTCGCCAAGCGCCTGCTCGACTTCGGCTTCCACCCGCCGACCGTCTACTTCCCGCTCCTGGTCGAGGAGGCGCTGATGATCGAGCCGACCGAGACCGAGACCAAGGAGAGCCTCGACGCCTTCGCCGAGGCGATCGAGCAGATCCTCGCCGAGGCTGAGGAGGATCCAGAGAAGGCGAAGAACGCGCCCTACACGACCCCAGTCCGTCGCCTCGACGAGGTCAAGGCGACCCGCAGGCCGGTCGTTCGCCAGCCGCTACTCTAAATTATTGCACGGATTATCCGTGCTGTTTGATACGGTTTCTCCGTGCCAGATACCACGGATAACCGTATGAATGAGAATCCATTCGTCTTCGATCGTCCCTTGGAGCCAGAGAGTCTCGTCGATCGCGAAGACGAGCTCGCCCTGCTCGAGGAACGCGTCCGCGACGGCGTGAACATCCGGCTGTCGAGCCCCCGCGACTACGGTAAGACCAGCCTGCTGCATCGCGGGATTGCCGACGCTCGAGCCGAGAAAGTGGGCGCTGTCCTGGTTGACCTCTACGGCGTCCGTACGGCCGGACAGATGGCTGCTCAGATCGAGCATGCCTATGCGACGTTGCCAGAGGGCAACCTGCGCTCGGCGTGGGCCGCGCTGCGCAGGCGAGGCGGTTCCCTTGGGGTCCAGAGCCCTCTGGGCGGCGCGACGTTGGCGCTGGGTGCTGGCGAAATGGGCGAGCGTGCGCTACTCGACGCGCTCGATGTTCCCCGTGAACTGCACGAGCGAACCGGACGCCGCGTGCTAGTTGCCTTCGACGAGTTCCAAGTCGTCCTCAAAGCCGACCTGGACGGGCTCATACGCAGCATCATCCAGCACCATGGCTTCGGTGTGACCTACGTCTTCTCTGGCTCGCATCCCGGCATGATGCGCGCGCTCTTCTCCGACCGGAAACGGCCTTTTTATGGCCAGGCGGCCCCGCTCGCGCTTGGGCGGCTTCCGCGTGTTGCCCTAGCCGACTACGTAATCGGACGGTTCGAAGAGACACAGCGCGATGCCGGCGAGGCGCTTGGCCCGCTGCTTGATTTCGTCGATGGCCATCCGCAGCGCGCAATGCTCTTCGCCCACCTGCTTTGGCGCCATACCCCCGTCGGAGGCAAGGCCGGGGAGGAGGAGTGGCTGAAGGCATACGAGGAGGCGTGGGGTTACCTGCAAGGCGATTTCGAGGCGACGTGGGATTCGCTCTCCGTTGTCGAGGCGGGTGTGGTCGATGCGGTGGCGGCCGGCGTGCAGGGTCTAACTGGCAAGGCCGGACGCGAGATCTTTGGCCTGCCAGCTGGCTCGAGCGCACACGAAGCTGCCACCCGCCTCGTTGATCGTGGGCTGCTTTCTCGCACTGGCACTGGTCGCAAGGCCGTGCTCGAACTCGTCGATCCCGTCTTCGCCCGCTGGGTCGTACGCGGTCGTCGCTGGCGCCTCGAGTAACCGCACGACAGGCCTGCGGCCTACAGCTCCGGCAGCTTCTGCTTCAGCTCGAGCACCGGGGCGAAGAGGTCGCCGTGCTTCTCGACCCGTTCGAGCACTTCGCCGGCGTTGAAGACGAGGGCATCCGCGTCATCCTTCTCCAGGGCGCTTTCGATCTCATCCCAGGCGAGCGGGGTCGATGCGGTGGGGCGCTCGCGGGCGCGCAATGAATAGACCGCGATCGTCGTTTTGCGTTCGTTGTTCTGGTACCAGTCGATGAAGACCTTGCCGCTGCGGTCGGTCTTTTTGCCCATTTTCGCCAGCACTTCCTCCGGGGTTTGCTTTGCGATCAGGCTGGCGATCGCCTGGGCGAATGGTCGGGTCTCCTCGTAGGACGTCTTCGTGTTGAGCGGCACGTAGAGCTGCATCCCCTTCGAGCCCGAGGTCTTGGCGAAGCACTCCAGCCCCACCTGGCCGAGCAGCTCGCGTAGACGCAGCGCCACCCGCGAGCAGTCGAGGACGTCGGCTGGCGGTCCCGGGTCGAGGTCGAAGGCGAGGACCGTCGGCTGCTCGTGCTTTTTGCCCAGGGAGAGCGAGGGGTGCAGCTCGATCGCCGCCAGCTGCGCCATCCAGACCAGCGTCGGCCGGCCGTCGCAGACGCAGAAGTCGATGTAGCCCGCGTTCGGGCCCGCTTTCACCCGGGTCGTCTTCACCCACTCCGGGCGGTGCTTGGGGCAGCGCTTCTCGAAGAAGGCGGAGTCGAGGTCGTCGACGCCTTCCGGGAAGCGCCGCAGCGTCACCGCGCGCCCGCTCAGGTGGGGGACCATGACCGGCGCGACTTTGGCGTAGTAGTCGACTACCTCGCCCTTGGTGAAGCCAGCCTGCGGATAGAGGACCTTGTCGAGGTTGGTGAGCTTCAGCTCATGGCCGTCGACCTCGACCTGGCGGCTCGTAGCCACGGGCTACTTCGAGGCTTTGGATTTGCTCCGCGAGGAGCGTTTCTTCGGTGCGGCTTTCGCTTTGGCTTTGGCCTTCTTTTTCGCCGCCGGCTTGGCTTTCGTCTTGCCCTTGCCTTTGTCGCCACCCTTGACCGCGGCGATGCTCTCCTCGAGCGCCGCCATCAGGTCGGGCGCCTTGGTCGGCTGTGGCTCCTCGGTCTCGGGCGCGGTGAGCACGTCCTTACCCTCGGCCTTGCGTTCGATCAGCGCCAGCAGCTGCTCGCGGTACTCGTCGCGGTAGGCGCTCGGGTCGAACTCGGTGGTCAGCGAGTCGATCAGCTGCTCGGCCATCTCGACCTCGCGCACGACGACTTTCGCTTTGCCCTCCGGCAGCACGTCCTCGAGGTCAGAGGGCGGGACGACCTCGTCGGCGAAGCGCATCGTGGTCAGGGTGAGGACGCCATCGCCTGCACGCAGCGCCGCCAGGTGCTCCTTGTTGCGGAAGACGAAGCGGGAGATCGCCACCTTGCCCGATTCCTGCATCGCTTTGGCGAGCAGCGAATACGCTTTTTCGGCGCCCTCGGCGGGGGCCAGGTAGTAGGGACTGTCGAAGTAGATCGGGTCGATCTGGTCGAGATCGACGAAGTCCTGGACCTCGATCGCGCGCGTCTTCTCGGGAGCGAACGCCGCCATCTCGTCCTTGCTCAGCGGCACGTACTGATCGGGCGTGATCTCGAAGGCCTTGACGATCTCGCCGTAGGGGACCTCCTCGTCAGTTCCCTCGGCGACCCGCCGGTGTTTGATCCGGGCGCCGTCGGACTCGCGGATCTCGCGCAGGGAGATGCCCCGGCGCGCTACCGCGCTGTAGAGCTTGATGGGCACGTTGAGGAGCCCAAAGCTGATCGTCCCGCTCCAGATTGCTCTTGGCATCAGCGAATCACCTACCCCGATTCTGGCAGCAGTGCAGCGATTGCCGCTGCAGAGAATCCCTCGCGGGAGGCTTCTTGCGAGTTGGTGCGGGATCATTCCCCGGTGCTGTTCGAGCTTCGCGACGTCAGTCTCTCCCGCGGTGGCCGCCGGGTTCTCGACTCGGTCAGCGCCGAGATCGACGGGGGCGCGACTGCAGTCGTCGGTCCATCCGGCAGCGGCAAGTCAACTCTGCTGCGGCTGCTCAATCGCCTCGCTGACCCCGACGCCGGCACGATCTCTTACCGAGGGCGGGCGCTGGCGGATTACGACCCGCTCGAGCTGCGGCGTGAGGTCTCGCTGGTGCCGCAGCTGCCCTCACTGCTGGAGGGGACCGTCGCCTCGAACTTGACTTATGCCGCCGGGTTGGCGGGCAAGGAGCTTGACGCGTCTCGTTGCCTTGACCTTGCCGGTCTCGACGGGGGCTTCGCGGAGCGTGACGTCAGCAAGCTCTCGGTTGGTGAGCAACAACGGGCAATGCTGGCGCGGGCATTGGCACAAGAGCCGCGGGTCTTACTGCTTGACGAGCCGACTTCGGCACTCGACCACGAGGCCCGCGACGCGATCGAGGCAACTCTCGGCGGCCTGCGAGGCGAGCTGGAGATATCGCTGGTCATCGTCAGTCACGATCCCGAGCAGGCGCGGCGACTGGCCGACCACGCCCTGCGTTTAAAGCAAGGACGGGTCGCCGCCTGCGGCCCGCTTGAGGAGGCACTGGCGTGACGACCTCGATCGACGTCTCACTTGGCCAGGTAGTCGCGTCTCTCGCACTCGTCGCCCTTGCTCTTGCGGTCTCTTTCTGGCGTCGCACCGATCTCGAGGGAGACATCGCGATCGCGGCCGTGCGCTCCTTCATCCAGCTGACCGCGATTGGCTACGCGATCAAGCTGATCTTCGAGGCGGATAAGTTCTGGTTGGTCTTGGCGTTGCTTTCGGTGATGGTCCTGTTCGGAGCTTTCACTGCTCGCGGCCGGGCGAAGAAGGTTCCCGGAGCTTTCTGGCCTCTGCTGATTGGGCTGGCGCTTGCGGCCGCGTCGACGCTGGGGTTGGTTGTCGCCCTGGACATCTTCGAGCCGACGCCGCGCTACCTCGTCCCGGTCGGCGGCATGGTGATCGGCAACGCGATGACCGCTTCGGCGGTAGCCCTCAACCGCCTCGGCGACGAGGTCGCCGATTCGCGCGCACCGATCGAGTCCACCTTGGCCCTCGGAGCCACCGCACGGGAGGCAGCTTCGCCCTTTGTCCGCCGCGCCCTGCGCTCGGGCACGATCACCCTGATCGACTCAACCAAGACCACCGGCCTGATTTTCTTTCCGGGCACGATGGTGGGAATGCTCCTCGCCGGCGCTGAGCCGACCGACGCTGTCCGCCTGCAGCTGATCCTCCTCTACGCCCTGCTTGGCAGCACCGCGATCGCCGCCCTGGTCGCAACCACCCTCGCCTACCGCAATTTTTTCACCCCAGCCCAGCAGTTGCGCGACCTACACTGATCTCGTGTCACGCCGGCAGCTCCTAACGCTGGTCGCGACGATCCTTGGCTCTACGGTCGTCTTTCTCGACTCGACCGTGGTCAACGTGGCGCTGCCGGCCATCGCGGATGACCTGGATGCCGGCCTCGCCGGCCAGCAATGGGTTGTCGAGGCCTACATGCTTACCCTCGTCTCCTTGCTGCTCGTCGGCGGCTCGCTCGGCGACCAGTTCGGGCGGCGCCGGGTCTTCGTCGTCGGCCTCGTCGCCTTCGGCGCCACCTCCATCCTTTGCGCGGTCGCGCCCACGGTCGAGCTCCTGATCGCCGCCCGCGCCCTGCAAGGGATCGCAGGTGCTCTGCTGGTGCCCGGCTCGCTGGCGATCGTCGCCGCGACCTTTGAGGGCGCGGCACGTGGCAAGGCGGTTGGCACCTGGACGGCCTGGACCGGGATCGCGACCGTGCTCGGCCCGGCCGGCGGTGGCGCGCTGGTCGAGGCGATCTCCTGGCGGGCGATCTTCTGGGTCAACATCCCGCTGATCGCCGTCACCGTCGCGCTCACCCTGCACGCGGTGCGCGAGAGCCGCGACCCGGAGGCCTTCCGCGGCATCGACTGGCTGGGCATCGGGCTCTCGGCGGCCGGCCTGGCGGGCCCGGTCTTTGCTCTGATCGAACAGCCCAGCCATGGCTGGGGGGATCCACTCGTCTGGGCGCCGATGGTTGTCGGTGTCGCCTGCTTCGTCCTCTTCGTTCTGCATGAGGCCCGTGCCCGCCACCCGATGCTCGACCTCGCCCTGTTCCGGATCCGCAACTTCTGGGTCGCCAATCTGACCACGCTCACCGCTTACGCCGGTCTGATCGGCGGGCTCTTCTTTGTCACCCTCTTCCTGCAGCAGGTCAGCGGCTACTCGGCGATCGAGGCCGGGCTCGCAACCACGCCGGTCTCCCTGCTCCTCTTCTTCCTCTCGCCCCGCTGGGGCAAGCTTGCCTCCGGCACCGGTCCGCGATTGCCGATGTGCGCCGGCCCGATCGTCGGTGGGGTCGGTTTGATTCTGTTGCTCCGCGTCGGCGCCGACGCGGACTACGTGACCGAGGTGCTGCCGGCGGTGCTTATCTTCGGCCTAGGCCTTTCGGCGACGGTTGCGCCGCTGACCGCGACCGTGCTCGACTCGGTCGAGGAACGCCACGTCGGCATCGCCTCCGGCGTAAACAACGGCATCGCTCGAGTGGCTGGCCTGCTCGCGATCGCCGTCCTCGGCGCAGTGATCTCGGCCAAATTCGACGCCAGCGTCGGCGCCGAAGTGTCGGGCGGTCCGCTGACCGCAAACGCCCCCGACGCCTCGGCCGATGCTTTCCACCTAGGCGTCCTGATAGCCGGCCTACTGATGATCACCGGCGGCATAGTCGCCGGCCTCGGGATCGAGAATCCACGACGCCCGATCGATGCGGTCGCCAGCCGTGGCTCGGCGCAAGCGGGCGAGTGCGGTCACGGCAGCGACGCAGACTGTGCCCAGCCAGACGAAGCGCTCACGCCAGAAGCCGCTTGAGGGCGATCCGGGCAGGGGTGGAACGTCTTGTACTTTTTGGCCACCGCAACCACGGACGATCGCTCCGGCCGCACCCAAAAAGTTAAGTGGAACCCCTGCCCGGATCGCCCACTTATAGGCTCCGCCCGTGAGCGCCCCCATCATCTTCAGCGGCATCCAACCCACCGGCCGCAAGCACCTAGGCAACTACATCGGCGCGATCCGCCAGTACGTCGAGGGGCAGGAGAGGGGCGAGCCGGCGATCTTCTGCATCGTCGACCTGCACGCGATCTCGGTCGCCTTCGACCCGGCCGAGCTGCGCGAGCGGCTCTATGACACGACCGCGATCCTGCTCGCCGCCGGGCTCGACCCCGAGCGCTGCATCCTCTTCCGCCAGTCCGACGTCCGCGAGCACACCGAGCTGACCTGGTTGCTCTCGGCGGTTACCGCCCACGGCGACCTCAACCGCATGCACCAGTTCAAGGAGAAGTCGGCGAAGCAGCGCGAGCTGGTCTCCGCCGCCCTCTTTACCTACCCGGTGCTGATGGCGGCCGATGTCCTCGCCTACCGCGCCACCGAGGTCCCGGTCGGCCACGATCAACTCCAGCACATAGAGCTGGCGCGGGAGATCGCCCGCCGCTTCAACGAGCGCTTCGGCGAGACGCTGGTCGTGCCCGAGCACCGCGTTCCCGGCGTTGGGGCGCGGATCATGGACCTGCAGGAGCCCGAGCGGAAGATGTCGACGACGGTCGGGGCCGAGGCAGGCAGGGTCTACGTGCTCGAGGAGCCCGACGCGATCCGCAAGAAGTTCGGCAGCGCCGTCACCGATTCCGGTCGGGAGATCGTTCGCCGCGAGGACAAGCCCGGGGTCACCAACCTGATCGACGTCCTCGCCGTCGCCCGCGGTGTCGATCCGGCCGAGATCGAGCGGGAGTTCGAGGGCGCCGGCTACGGCGACCTCAAGCAGGCCGTAGCCGAGGCCGTGGTCGAGTTTCTCGCGCCCGTGCGAGAGCGTTACGCCGAGCTGCGTGCCGACCAGGCGGCGCTCGAGCAGGCGCTTGCCGCCGGGGCCGAGAAGGCGCGTGCGATTGCCGCGCCGACCGTCGCCGAGGTGCGTGAGCGGATGGGCATCGGCGCGTCGCGTTAACTTGAGCAGATGGCCGTCGCCGACCTCGACCTAGAGCTCGACGTCTTCGCCGGGCCGTTCGACCTCCTGGTCGCGGTCCTGCTGCGCGAGGAGGTCGATCTGCTCGAGGTCGAGCTGGGCGAGGTCGTCGTCGCCTACATCGAGCACCTCGAGCGCGAGGGTGAGCTGGAGCTCGAGGTCGCGACCGAGTTCCTCGTCCTGATCGCCTCCCTGCTGGAGCTGAAGTCGCGCCTGCTGCTGCCCGGCGCCGACCCCGAGCTGGAGGAGATGGGTCCCGAGGAGGCGGTCGAGGAGTTGCTGGCGCGGCTGCTCGAGTACCGCCGCTACCGCGCCGCGGCGGCGGTGCTGGCCGAACGCTTCGAGGCGGCGCGCGGCTACCTCTACCGCGCGGCCCCGCTGCCGCCGGGCCTGCGCCGGGTCGCCGTCGATGCGGCGACGGCTGCCTATGACCCCGACCGACTCGGCGCCGCGCTCGGCGACCTGCTCGTCGTGCCGCCGCCGGTCGACGTCAGCCACATTCGCCCGACCGTTTCGCTGGAGCGGCGGCTGCGCGCCCTGCGCGATGCCCTCTCCGGCAAGGCCAGCATCGATTTCGACGAGCAGTTCGGCGGCGAGGACCGCCTGACGCAGGCCGTGACCCTGTTTGCCTTGCTCGAGCTCTATCGCAAAGGCGAGGTGACCTGGAAGCAGGGCGAACCGCTCGGCCCGATCGAGATCCGCCGCCAGCAGGCCGGCGCCGGATGAGCGATCTCAGCCGCACGATCGAGGCGTTGCTCTTCCTCTCGCCCCAGCCGGTGGCGCTGCCGGACTTGGTTGAGGCGACGGAGGCGACCGAGGGGCAGGTCGCCGAGGCGATCGACCTGCTGCGCGAGGACCTCGCCGAGGGCCGCCGCGGGATCGTCCTGCGCGACGTCTCCGGCGGCTTCGCCCTTGCCAGCGATCCGGCCAGCGAGGACGCGGCTCGCCGCCTGCTGGCCAAGCCACGCACGCCGCCGCTGACCCAGGCGCAGGCCGAGACGCTGGCGATCGTCGCCTACCTGCAGCCGGTCTCGCGCCCGGAGGTGGCGCGGATCCGCGGCGTCTCCTCTGAGTCCGCGGTGCAGACCCTGGCGGAGCGCGGCCTGATCGAGGAGTCGGGCCGCTCCCAGTTCGGCGCTGCGTTGTTCAAGACGACCGAGCTGTTCGAGCGCCTCTTCGGCCTCTCGGGGCTCGACCAATTGCCGGATCCGTCGCGCTTCGATCCGACGCCGGAGGACGAGCGGGAGTTGCGCGAACGGCTGCTCAAGGCCGGCGAACAGCGCGCGGAGTAGTGAGACTCGCCAAGTTCCTCGCTCACGGGGGCGTCGCTTCGCGGCGGAGAGCTGAGGGGATCATCGATGCGGGGCGGGTCACGGTTGCAGGCCAGGTAGTGCGTGATCCCGCTCGTGACGTGGGGGAGGGGGACGACGTTCGCGTTGACGGCAGCTTGGTCGGGGCTGAGCCGCGCGAGGTCTGGGCCGTGAACAAGCCGGCTGGCGTCGTCTCGACTGCGCGCGAGCCGGGGAGCAGGCCGGCGGTGGTCTCGCTGGTCGATTCGAAAGCCCGGCTCTACCCGGTTGGCCGCCTCGACGCCGACTCAACGGGCCTGTTGCTGCTCACCAACGACGGTGAGCTGGCAAACCGGCTCACCCATCCCCGCTACGAAGTGCCGAAGGCCTACCGGGTTGAGCTGCGCCAATCACCATCCGATACGGAGTTGCGGTGGCTGGCGGGTGGGGTCGAGCTGGACGACGGATTGACCGCCCCGGCGGAGGTGCGGCGGCTAGGGAGACAGGAGGTCGAGATCGTCCTGCGCGAGGGCCGCAACCGCCAGGTGCGCCGCATGGCCGAGGCGATCGACAACGAGGTGGTGACGCTGCGACGAGTCCGTTTCGGCCCGATCGAGCTCGGCTCTCTGGCGGAGGGTGAAGTTCGCCTCCTCTCTAACGACGAGGTCGAAGCCCTGCGGCAGGCGGGGCTTTAGGAAGCGATCGCTTTTGGGAAGATGCTGGCTGTGAGTGCCAATGGGAACCAGCGGCTCTTCGCCGTGCGGGGCGCGGTGCAGGCCGAGGCGAACGAGTCGGGCGCGATCATCACCGCGACTACCGCTCTGATGCGGGCGCTTCTCGACCGCAACGAGCTGACGCCCGAGGCGATCGTCAGCTGCATCTTTACGACCACGGACGACCTCGACGCCGAGTTCCCCGCGGTTGCAGCTCGCGACCTCGGGCTCGAGGCGGTGCCGCTGCTGTGCAGCCGCGAGATTCCCGTGCCGGGTTCGATGCCGCGGGTGATCCGGGCGATGGTCCACTACTACGCGCCGGTCGGACACACGACAGCTCATGCCTATCTCGGCGCCACCCAGGACCTTCGCTCTGACCTGCACGCAGCGCAGTAGCTGCCCCCGCGTCCAAGCGGGAGCCGTGTAGGCGACAATGAGCGCATGAGTGTGACGTTTGCCGAGAAGCTGACCCGGATTCCGGGCTACCAAGCCGGAGTGCCGACCGGGCAGGCTCCCGAGGCGATTGCCGCTGGTGGCATCGCACAGCTTGCCTCGAACGAGTCGCCGTTTGGCCCGCACCCGAAGGTGGTCGAGGCGATCCGCGCTGCAGCCGCGGCGATGAATCGCTACCCGGACCCTGAAGCAACGCTGCTGCGCCGTCGCATCGCCGACCGCTACGAGACCGAGCCGGGCCGGGTTGCCGTCGGCAACGGCTCCTGCGAGATCCTGCTCGCCGCCGCCGAGGCCCTCTGCGAGTCGGGGGCCGAGATCCTCTACGCCTGGCCCTCGTTCTCGATGTACCCACACTTGGCAGCGCTGACCGGAGCGCGCGAGATCCGCGTGCCGCTCGCCGCGGGCGACGTGCACGACCTCGAGGTGATGGCGGCGGAGGTGACGGCGGCCACCCAGCTGGTCATCGTCTGCAACCCCAACAACCCCACTGGCACCCACCTGCCGGCGGCGCAGATCTCCGCCTTCTGCGAACGCATCCCTGACCACGTCACGATCGCCCTCGACGAGGCATACGTCGAGTTCCAGATCGACGACGACCCCGATGTGACCGTCGACCTGCTCGCCGAGTTCCCCAACCTGGTCGTCCTGCGCACCTTCAGCAAGGTCTATGGCCTGGCCGGCCTGCGCGTCGGCTTCGCCCTCGGCTCGGCCAAATTCCGCGCCGCGGTCGACGCCGTGCGCCAGCCCTTCAGCGTCAACGCCCTCGCCCAGGCCGCCGCGGCGGAGGCGATCCTGCACCAGGACGACGTCGAGCAGCGAGTCGAGCGCACGCTGGTCGAGCGGGTGCGGGTCGAGGAGGGTCTGCGTGAGCTGGGCCTGGCCACGGCGGAGACCCAAGCCAACTTCTCCTGGATCGACCTCCGCGATGCCGACGAGAAAGACGTAGTCGCCGGCCTCGCCGAGCAATCGATTGCCGTGCGCCCCGGTACGGCGCTCGGCGGTCCCGGCCACATCCGCGTCAGCTATGGCACCCCGGCGGAGAACGATCGCTTCCTTGCCGCTCTGGCGTCGCTTCTCGACTAATCACCTCTCGCCTGCTACAAAGTCAGGAGAAGTGAAGCGAACAGGTGACACCGCGAGCAGCATGTGCGCGAGGCGTACCGCGGTAGCCCCTGCCCGCTATTCGTATTTCTGGCGATTTAGCTAGGCGTCCGGCCTGGCGGCGTCGCGCCGCTTCCATAGAGCGTTTGGCCGGGCGCCGCCAACGAACTGGTTCGCGTGTTTCGCGATGCCCGCGCTCGCATGGCGAAGCCCGCACGGAAAGTAGAGTCTCGACAATGGGGAAGGACGACAGCAAGATGATCATCGGAATGCGGGGCGAGGCGCGGGACCGGGTTCGCGACCAACGAATTGAGCGCGTGGTGGAGCTGGTGCCGCCGGAAGCGCTGATCGGCGACCTACCGCTCGGCGAGGAGCGCGAGCAGGCCGTCGTGAAAGGACGACAAGACGTCGAGAACGTGCTTGAAAGGGTCGATGACCGACTGTTGGTCGTGGTTGGGCCCTGCAGCGTGCACGACGTCGATGCGGCGCTCGAGTACGGCGCTCGCCTCGCTGCCCTGGCGGACGAGCTTGGCGACGACCTGCTGATAGCGATGCGCGTCTACTTCGAGAAGCCGCGGACGACGACGGGCTGGAAGGGCCTGATCAACGATCCCTACCTAGACGGATCCTGCGACGTCAACGCCGGCCTACGCATGGCTCGCGCCCTGCTGCTGCAGGTGCTCGACCTTGGCCTGCCGATCGGCTGCGAGTTCCTCGATCCGATTACCCCCCAGTACATCTCCGACACCGTCGCCTGGGGAGCGATCGGCGCTCGTACTACCGAGAGTCAGATCCACCGCCAGCTCGGCTCCGGCCTCTCGATGCCGATCGGCTTCAAGAACCGCACCGACGGCAACGTTCAGGTAGCGGTCGACGCGGTGCGCGCCGCGGCGACGCCGCACGCCTTCGCCGGCATCGACGACGCCGGCCGGCCGGCCATCCTGCACACGGTGGGCAACCCCGATGGGCACGTGATCCTGCGCGGTGGCCGGGGGGCGCCCAACTGCGATCCCGCGGGTGTCGCCGGCGCCTTGGGGATGCTCGCCGGCGCCGGCCTTGCCGAGCGCCTTGTGATCGATGCCTCCCACGACAACAGCGCCAAGGACCCCGAGAAGCAGATGCTGGCCACGGCGGAGATCGGCGATCAGGTGGCGGCCGGCAACGCGGCGATCTGCGGCGTCATGCTCGAGTCCTTCCTGGTCGAGGGTCGCCAGGACCTCGGCAGCGGCGACTCGCTCACCTACGGCCAGTCGATCACCGACCCCTGCATCGACTGGGACCACACCGTGACTGCGCTCGAGGGACTGGCGAAAGCGGTCAGGACACGGCGCGGACGATGAAGGTCGCCGTGCTCGGGGTGGGCCTGATCGGAGGCTCGATCGGGCTCGCCGCGAGGGAGCGACTGGGTTGCGAGGTTGTGGGCTGGGGCCCCAACAGCCCGACCGTCGATAGGGCGATTGAGCTCGGTGCGATCGACAGGGCGGCCGCCTCCGTCGAGGAGGCCTGCGCGGGAGTCGACATCGTCTTTTGCGCATCGCCGGTTTCGGTTCTGCCCGAGCTCGTGCGGATGGCGCTTAGCGCAAGCGGACCCGAGACGGTTGTCACCGATGCCGGCTCGACCAAGCGCGAGCTCGTCGCGACGCATAGCGAGGACGAGCGCTTCATCGGCGGCCACCCTCTCGCCGGCGCCGAGACCGCTGGTGTCGCAAACGCTCGCGCTGACCTGTTCGAGGGCGCCCGCTGGTACCTGACCCCGGCCGAGACGTCGAGCGGCATCCTCTACGACCGCTTGCAGCGGGCGGTCGCCGGCCTCGGGGCCCGTCCCCAGGCGATCGATGCCGAGGCGCACGATCGCCTGATGGCGACGGTCAGCCACCTTCCCCACGTGCTCGCCAATGTCGTCGCTGCCCAGGCGGCGGCGGAGCTGACACGCGATTCCGAGCGCCTGCCGGAGGTGGGACCGAGCTTCCGCGACGCGACCCGGGTGGCCGGCTCGAACCCCTCGATCTGGGGCGACATCTTTGCCGCCAACAGCGCGGCGGTAACGGCTGCGATCGACGACACCATCACGCGCCTGGCTGAGGCGCGGGAGCTGATCCGCGCGGGCGAGCCGGAAGCGGTTGCGGCCTGGCATGCCGCCGCGGGCGCAGATCGCCAGCAGCTGCTGGAGACCAATCTCGCCGGAGGCCAGCTGCAGGAGCTTCGCGTCGTCGTCGCCAACCGGCCCGGCACGGTCGCCGAGCTCGCCCTCGCCCTCGGTGAGGCCGGGGTCAATATCGAGGACATGGCTCTACATCCGGCCGCGGACATGAGGTCGGGGGCAATATCGCTCTGGGTGGCTGGGACCGAGCAGGCCGAGCGCGCAGCCAGCCTGGTCCGCGACCTGGGCCACAGCGCGACCGTGCTGAGTGAGGGGTAATCGTCTTGAGCACGCGCTTCGACCCCTCTGGCGCTCTGCGTGGGCCCCTGGTGCCACCCGCGGACAAGTCGGTCTCCCACCGCGCGGCGCTGATCGCCGCGATGGGGGAGGGGGAGACGACGATCGAGAATTACCTCGACGCGGCCGACACGCGTTCGACCTTGGCGGCTGTCAGCGCCCTGGGTGCTGACGTCGACGGGGTGAGCGCTGGGGCACTCGAGCCGCAACTGAAGGTACGCGGCGTCGGTTTGCGCGGCGCCGCCCCGGCGGCGATCGACGTCGGCAATGCCGGCACCTTGCTGCGCTTGCTTCCCGGTTGGCTATCGGGGCAAGAGACGGGGGCGTGGAAGGTCGATGGCGACGCCTCGATTCGCCGCCGTCCCGTCGACCGGATCGCCCTGCCGCTCCGTTTGATGGGCGCGCGGCTCGACTGCCACGAGGACCGCCTGCCGCCGCTGGCGATCGAGGCAGCGCCGCTGCGCGGCATCGAGTACGAGATGCCGGTCGCGAGCGCCCAGGTCAAGTCCTGCCTCCTGTTCGCCGGCCTGCTCGCCGAGGGGGAGACGCGCGTGATCGAGCCACTGCCGAGTCGCGACCACAGCGAGCGAATGCTCTCCGCCGCCGGCGCTGAGATCGAGCGCGACGACAGCGCCGTCGTGGTGCGGCCGGCGGCGCGACTGGAGCCAGACGAGATCGTCGTTCCCGCCGATTTCTCCTCTGCCGCTTTCTTCATTGTCGCTGCGCTGCTCGTCCCGGGGAGCGAGGTCACCGTCTCCGGTGTCGGCCTCAACCCGACCCGCACCGGCCTGCTCTCGATCCTGGAGCGGATGGGCGCTGAGATCGAGGTCGAGTCCGAAGGCGAACGCGGGGGTGAGCCCAGTGGGCGGCTGCGCGCCCGGTCCTCGCAGCTGCGCGGGGCCGAGGTCGCCGGCCCCGACGTTCCGCTGGCGATCGACGAGCTGCCCCTGGTCGCTTTGGCCGCCTGCTTCGCCGAGGGCGAGACGACGATCGGCGACGCGGCTGAGCTGCGGCGCAAGGAGAGCGACCGGATCGCAACCGTGAGCGAGGCTCTGATCGCGCTCGGCGCCAAGGTCGAGACGAGCGAGGACGGTATGCGGATCGAGGGCAGCGGCGGCCTGCGCGGCGGCACGATCGACTCCCACGGCGACCACCGCATCGCGATGCTCGGCGCGGTCGCAGGCCTCGCCTCTCGCAAGGGCGTCGAGGTGGCAGGCATGGATGCCGCCGCGGTTAGCTACCCCGGTTTCGAGCAAGACCTCGCCTCGCTCCGCGGTAGCTGAGCTGCGCGCATACGCTGCCGCCCATGGTCATCGCGATCGACGGACCCGCAGGGGCCGGCAAGTCAAGCGTCGCCCGTGCCGTTGCGGCGGCGCTCGGCTTCACCTACCTCGACTCCGGGGCGATGTATCGGTGCGTGGCGCTGTCGGGAATCGAGCGGGGGGCCGATCTCGACGATCCGGAGAGGATGGGGGAGCTCGCGCGCTCGCTCGAAATCGCCCTCGATGGCGAACGGGTCGGCCTCGACGGAGAGGACGTCAGTGCCGCAATTCGCGAGCCGGTCGTGACTCAGGGTTCCTCGCGTGTTTCCGTCCATCTCCCGGTGCGGGATGCTCTGGTCGCGAAACAGCGGCAGCTGATCGACCGCGGACGCTACGTTGCTGAGGGGCGCGACATCGGCACCGTGGTCAGCCCCGACGCGCCGCTCAAGGTCTTCCTCACGGCCTCGCCCTCCGAGCGTGCCCGTCGCCGTGCCGCCCAGGCCGGTGAGGATGAGGCCTCGGTGCTGGCGGCGCAGCGCGAGCGCGACGAGCGCGACGAGAGCCGTGAGCACAGCGCTCTGCGCGCTGCCGACGATGCGATCGAGATCGATACGACCGGGCTGGCTCTCGACGAGGTCGTGGAGAAGATCGTCGAGCTGGCCCGAGAGCGAGGCCTCGCATGAGCCGACTGCCGACCGTCGCCGTCGTCGGCTTTCCCAACGTCGGCAAGAGCACCCTGGTCAACCGACTCGCCGGTGGCCGCCAGGCGGTCACTCACGCCGAGCCGGGCGTGACGCGTGACCGTAAGCGGGTCCCCTGCGAGTGGAACGGCATCGCCTTTGAGCTGCTCGACACCGGCGGCATCGACCTCGCCGATGAGACCGAGCTGGCCGAGGACGTGCAGCGCCAAGCTCGTATCGGCATCGCCGAGGCGGACGTGGTTCTGCTCGTGGTCGACGGCCGGGCCGGCGTGCGGGGCGGCGACGTTGAGCTGGCGAAAACCCTGCGCGGAAGCGAGGTTCCTGTGCTCGTCGTCGTCAACAAAGCCGACCGTCCCGGCGACGAGTACCTCGGCGCCGAGTTTCACCAGCTCGGCCTCGGCGAGCCCCTCACCGTCTCGGCCACGCACGGCCTCGGCAGCGGCGATCTGCTCGACCGCGTCGTCGAGCTCTTGGGCGAGCTGCCCCCGGCGCCAGCCGGCGAGGCGCCTGTCCACGTTGCGGTCGTCGGGCGCCCCAACGCCGGTAAGTCCTCGCTGGTCAACGCCTTCCTCGGTAGCGAGCGCGTGATCGTCTCCGAACGCGCCGGCACCACCCGCGATGCGATCGACACCGAGCTCGAAGTGGACGGGCGCCCGGTCCTGTTGGTCGACACCGCGGGCCTGCGCCGCCGCTCGAAGGTCGCCGGCACGGTCGACTACTACGCCCAGCTGCGCTCCGAGCTGGCGGTCGAGCGGGCCGACGTTGCGATCGTCGTCTGCGACGCCGCCGACGGCGTGACCGCCGAGGATCTGCGCATAGCCGAGCTGGCGATGCGGGCCGGCTGCGCGACGCTGCTGGTCCTCAACAAGTGGGACATCGGCATGACCGACGTCGACGACGCGCGCGCCCGGGTCGAGCGCAAGCTGCGCCTGCGGCCCGAGGTCGTCACCTGCTCGGCTCTGTATGGCCGCAACGTGATCAAAGTGCTGCCGAAGGCCCTGCAGCTCGCCGACCGGGCGGCCGAGCGCATCCCGACCCCGGAGCTCAACCGCTTCGTCGGCGACGTCGTTGCCACGACGCCGCCGCCTTCGCGCCGCGGGCGCCGCCTGCGCCTCTACTACTCGGCGCAGATCGGCGAGCGGCCGCCGCGGTTCGCAATCCAGGTAAACGACCGCAAGCTGATCGTGCGCGATTGGGCCTACCACCTCGAGAACCGGATGCGCGAGACCTACGGCCTCGAGGGGATCCCGCTGATTATCGATTTCGTCCCCCATTCAGGTCGCAGAGGGCGTGGCTGACCGGTCTCGCCGGTCCCCGGTACGCTTCCGCCATGACTGCAATCGAGCCACTCGCCGAGGGCGAATACCTGTTCACGTCCGAGTCCGTAACCGAGGGTCACCCGGACAAGATCTGCGACCAGATCTCCGACGCCATCCTCGACGCTGTGATGGCCGGTGACCCGGAGGGTCGGGTCGCCTGCGAGACCCTCGTTAACACGGGAATGGCGGTCGTCTCCGGTGAGATCTCGACCGACGTGCACCTCGACGTTCCTGAGCTGGTCCGCGAGACGATTCGCAAGATCGGCTACGACCACGGCGACTACGGCTACAACTGCGACCACATCTCGGTTCTCGTCTCGCTCGACAAGCAGTCGCCCGACATCGCCCAGGGCGTCGACGCCTCGCACGAGACGCGCACCGGCTCGGCGGCCGACGACGAGCTGCTGCTGGCCGGCGCCGGCGACCAGGGAATGATGTTCGGCTACGCGACGGATGAGACCGAGGCGTTGATGCCGATGCCGGTCCACCTCGCTCACCGCCTCGCCGAGCGCCTCGCCGCGGTGCGCAAGGACGGCACGCTCGACTACCTCGGCCCCGACGGAAAGACCCAGGTCACGGTCCGCTATGCCGCCGGCCGCCCGGTCCGGGTCGAGAAACTGCTGATCTCCACCCAGCATGCGGACGGGGTCGAGACCGAGGCGACGATCAAGCCCGAGCTCTGGCAGCACGTCGTGCTCCCCGTCCTGGGCGCCGAGGCCGCGGGGATGTTCGACGAGGCCGCTTTGCGCGAGGACTTCCTCGTCAACCCGACCGGCAAGTTCGTGATCGGCGGCCCGGTCGGCGACGCCGGCCTCACCGGCCGCAAGATCATCGTCGACACCTATGGGGGCATGGCCCGCCACGGCGGCGGCGCCTTCTCCGGCAAGGACCCGTCCAAGGTCGACCGCTCCGCCGCTTACGCCGCGCGCCACGTCGCCAAGAACGTCGTCGCCGCCGGCCTCGCCCAGCGCTGTGAGGTGCAGGTCGCTTACGCGATCGGCGTCGCCCATCCGGTCTCGCTGATGGTCGAGACCTTCGGCACCGGCACGCTGCCCGACATGGAGATCTCGCGCTTGGTCGAAGCGGAGTTCGACCTGCGCCCCGGCGCCTTCCGCCGCTACCTCGACCTGCACCGGCCGATCTACCAGAAGACGGCGGCTTACGGCCACTTCGGGCGGGACGATGTGGACTTCACCTGGGAGAAAACCGACAGGGCAGATGCCCTGCGTGAGGCGGCGGGCTCAGTGACCGCTACGCCTGCTTAGAGCCGATCCGGCAGGGCTTCCACTTAACTTTTTCCGAAAACAGCGTGTGGCTGTCCGCTGGCGTCGCCGCGGAAAAAGTACAAGACGTTCCAGCCCTACCGGATCGGCTCTTGGCCTGGGGGCTGTGCCTCACCGAGACCGTGCGAGCCGGAAGCGGAGGTACCGGTTGCCTGATCTACCCGGTGCACGACGTTAGCCGGATCAGCTACTCCGGCGAAGATGAAGTCGTTGGTTTCGTCGGTCGCGGCGGTGTCGAAGTCGACGTCACCGATTTGCATCAGCCGCTGGTAGACCGACTGGCGGTAGTTGACGTTCTGCACCCGCTCCAGCCGCGTCTCCTGGACCTCGCGCGAGATGATTCCGCGTTTTATGTTGAGGCGGCGGTCGGTGATCGTGTAGACGGTTGCGACCCGCTTGACGAAGCCGGCGAGGACGGTGACGCCGATCACGACGAGGACGATCAGGAAGACGGTGGCGCTGCTGGCGCCGGCCAGCTTCGCGATCACGCCGACGATTGCTGCGACCACGATCCCCTTCAGGTAGAAGCCGAGGATGGCGCGCCATGAGGGGTGGCCTTGGAAGATCACCTGCTCGCCGGGGCTGAGGTTGAGACTCATCGCAGCGGAGGATATCCCGGCCGTCCGTCCCCCTCCATAACTTCAATCGGATGGCCATCGCCAAAGTCGAGCCGCTGACCACCGCCCGCGCGTTGCGCGGACCCTTCGATTACCGCCTGCCGCCGGCGATGGCGGACCTCGAGGTGGGCAGCGTGGTGCGGGTGCCGTTCGGCCGGCGCCGGGCGCTTGGGGTAGTCGTCGGGCTGACTGAGAGGCTCAGAGCTGCCGCCGGAGCGCCTCGCCGAGCCAATCGAGGCGCTCGAGGCGGGGGCGCCGGCGGAGCTGGTCCGGCTCGGACTCTGGGTCGCTGCCGAGTACTGCTCGACCCCCTCGCGCGGCCTGCAACTGGTGCTGCCGCCGGGGACCGGCGCCGGCGGGCAGCGGGTCCGCTCGCGGACCGAGCTGCGGGCCGAGATCACCGTGGCTGGCGAGGAAGCGCTGGCCGGCGCGGGCCGCCTGGGCGCCAGGCAACGAGCCGCGCTGGAGGCCCTGGGCGGGGGCGAGATGTCGGCCGTTGATCTGGCAGCAGCCGTCGGCGCCGATCGCCAGGTTCTGCGGCGATTGGAGGAGCGCGGCTTGATCAGCACCCGCAGCTCGCGTCTGCAGCGGCGGCCCGGGGGGGCCGAGTTGGTCGCCGCGGCGACGCGGCCGCAGCTGCTCGACGAGCAAAAGCACGCCGTTGCCCAGATCGTCGCCGCGCTGGACGGCGAGGCGAAGACGCCGCGAAAGCTGCTGCTGCACGGCGTCACCGGCTCGGGGAAGACCGAGGTCTACCTGGCCGCCGTCGAGGCGGCGCTGGCCCAGGGCCGCGGGGCGATCGTTCTCGTCCCCGAGATCGGCCTCGCCCCGCAGGCGGTGGCTCGCTTCCGGGCGCGTCTCGGCGATCGCTTCGCCGTTCTGCACTCCGCCCTCTCGCCCGGCGAGCGCTACGACGAGTGGCGGCGCCTGCGCAGCGGCGAGGCGAGCGTTTGCGTCGGCCCTCGCTCGGCCGTCTTCGCGCCGGTCCGCGATCTCGGCCTGATCGTGATCGACGAGGAGCACGACTCCTCCTACAAGCAGGAGGGGGACCCCTGCTATGACGCGCGCACGGTCGCCCGGCGCCGGGCGGATGAATGCGGCGCCACGCTGGTCGCCGGCACTGCGACGCCGCGGCCCGAGGCCTGGTTGGAGCTGCCGCGGGTGGAGCTGCCGAACAGGGTCGACGGCCGCCCGATGCCACCGGTCGAGGTGTTGGACATGCGTGAGTCGGACCCGCGCTCGGGCCCCCTGCACGCAGCCACCTGGGAGGCGTTGGGAAAGGTGCGGGACGCCGGCGCGAAGGCGATCGTGATGGTCAACCGGCGCGGCTTCGCCCCCTGGCTCACCTGCCGTTCCTGCGGGCAGCATTGGGGCTGCCCGAACTGCGACGTCTCGCTAATCGTCCACCGCAACGCGGGGCGGATCGTCTGCCACCACTGCGCCCACTCCGAGCCGTTGCCACGGGCCTGCACTGTGTGCGGATCGACGACGCTCTCGCGGGCCGGCGCCGGGACCGAGCAGCTCGAGGCTCTGCTGGCCGAGCAACTGGAGCCGATGCCGGTCTTCCGGCTCGATTCCGATACCGCCGGCGGCCGCGGCTCCCACGCTCGCATCCTCGCTGGCTTCGGCGAGGCCGAGAGCGCAGTGCTGATCGGCACCCAGATGGTTGCCAAGGGCCACGACTTCCCCGAGGTGACCCTGAGCGCGATCGTGGACGCCGATGCGACCCTGCGCTTCCCCGACTTCCGCGCCGGCGAGTGCACCTTCGCCATGGTCGCCCAGCTGGCCGGCCGCAGCGGCCGCGGCGAGGCCGGGGGAGAGGTGATCGTGCAGACGCTCGCGCCGGAAGCAGGGAGCATCATCCACGCCGCCCGCCACGACTCAGCCGCTTTCCTCGCCGAGGAGATTGAGCGACGACGCCTCCTGCGCTATCCGCCCTTCTCGCACCTGGTCCGGGTGGTGCTCAAGTCGGAGTCCGAGCCACGCGTCGATCAGGCGGCCTCAAAGCTGGCGGCTGCCCTTGTCGAAGCCCTGCCCGGAGACACCGACCTGCTTGGCCCGGCGCCGATGTTCCGCGTCCGCAACAAGTATCGCCGCCGCCTCCTGACCAAGGCCCAGGACCGTGACGCAACGGTCACAGCGATCCGCAACGCGGTCGAGCGGCTCGCCGCCGATCGCAACCTGAAGGACGTGGCGATCGGGGTCGATGTCGACCCCCAGTAGGAACCCGGGCCGATCCATACAATCGCTCCAGTGAGCGATGAAGGCACATTAAGAGACGAGACCGAGCGCGACCGGCTGGAAGCGGAGCTGATCGAGCGCCGCGAAGCGGCGCTGGCCAAGGTGATCAAGTTCGGCGACCCGGTGCTGAAGAGCAAGGCCTCGCCGGTCTCCGAGTTCAGCCCCGAGTTGCGAGCCGAGGCCGACCGGATGATCACGATCATGCGCGATGGGATGGGGGTCGGGCTGGCGGCCACCCAGGTGGGCGTGCTGCGGCGTTTGCTCGTCTTCCAGTCCGGCTCCGACAGCGAGCCGAGCGCGCTGGTCAATCCGACGATTGAGTGGCGCTCGGACGAGTTCGTCCTGGCCGAAGAGGGATGCCTCAGCCTGCCTCGGGTTGCGATGGACGTCGAGCGCCCCTTGCACGTGCGCGTTTCCGGTTTCGACGTCGAGGGGGAGCCCGCGACCCTCGAGGCCTCTGGCCTCGAGGGTCGCGTCCTCCAGCACGAGATTGACCACCTCGACGGTGTGCTGATCCTCGACCGGGCGCCACGCGATCAGCGCAAGGCGGCCTTGCGGGCTCTGCGCGAGGGTGGCAGCTATTCGCCCGCGGTCGAGGAGCAGGAAACGCGGGACGGCGACGAGCACCGCGAGCCCCGCACCGACGCGTGAGGACCGTCTACCTGGGCACCTCGGAGTTCGCGGCTACGGTCTTGCGCCGCCTCGTCGACTCGCGCCATCGTCCGCTGCTGGTCGTCACTCCGCCCGACCGCCCGCAGGGTCGTGGGCTCAAGAGCGGGCAACCACCAGCCGCCGAGGCCGCTGTCGAACTGGGCATCGAGCTTCTTCAGGCCGAGGACGTCAACCAGGAGGGCGCGATGGAGCGGATCCGAGCTGTCAACCCCGAGGCGGTCGTGGTTTGCGCTTTCGGCCAGATCATCCGCGAGCCCTTGCTCTCGGATTGGCCCCTGCTCAACGTCCACCCATCGTTGCTGCCCCGCTGGCGTGGCGCCGCGCCGATCGAGCGGGCGATCATCGCGGGGGATCCGCGCACTGGGGTCAGCTTGATGCAGGTCACGGCGGGCCTGGATTCAGGCCCGGTGGCACTGCAGGAGGAGATTGCGATCGGCAAGGAGGACGACTTCGAAAGCCTCTCCACGAAGCTCTCCACCCTGGGCGGAGGGCTCCTGGTCGAGGCGCTCGACCAGCAGGCGGACGGTCGGCTGGCGTTCACCGAGCAGGACGACGAAGAGGCGACCTACGCCGAGAAGATCGAGGCTGATGACCGTCGGCTCGACCCCGGCCACCCCGCCACGGATCTTGCCCGCACGGTCCGCGCCCTAACCCCGCACATAGGCGCCTACCTCGAGCTGCGCGACGAGAACAGGCTCGGGGTCAGGCGAGCCCGGGCGGTCGACGTCAGCGTCAAGCAGGGCGAGCTGAAGGCCGAGTGGGGGGCGCTGCTGCTCGGCTGCGGCCGCGGCGCGCTGCGCCTCGAGGTGGTGCAACCGCCAGGCGGCAAGCCGATGGCGGCCGACGCCTACCTCCGCGGCCACTCGGTGCCTTCACTTTGATCACGCCGGCCCGGTCGCTTGCCTTCGAGACGATTCGGGCAACGTTCGAGCAGGATGCCCACAGCGAGCGCTTCTTCCGCGAGGCGGCCGATCGGCTGGAGCTGCCTGGCCGCGAACGCGCCCAAGCCCAGCGCCTCGCTTTTGGCGCCGTACAACGCCGCGGCACCGCCGACACGGCGATCGAGAGGCTCGCCGAACGCTCGCCGCGACTGCTCGACCCGCCGGTGATCGCCGCCCTGCGCCTCGGCCTCTACGAGCTTCTCTTCGCCGACGCGACGCCCGATCACGCTGCCGTCGATCAGGCCGTGGAGCTGGTCAAGGAGGCGGACGCGCCCCACGCCTCCGGCCTGGTCAACGCCGTTCTGCGTCGAGCCGGGCGTGAAAAGGAGGCGCTGACCGTGTCCCTGCTGGGCGACGACTCGACTCCTGAGCGAGCCGCGGTTGCGCACTCGATTCCCCTCTGGCTGGCGCAGATGTGGTGGGAGGAGCTCGGCGCTGATGCGGCCCGGGCCCTGCTTGCCGCCTGCAACGAGCCGGCGGAGCTGGCGCTGCGGGTCAACACGCTGCGCGGCGACCGCGATTCGGCGCTGTCTGCGCTGAGTGTCGCCGGCCTTGACGCCGAGCCGGCCCAGGGCGCCTGGCCCCTTGCTCCCCTCGAGGCGATCGTGGTCGAGGGTCGCACTGGCGGCACTGTGCCCGAGCTGATTGCGGCCGGGCGTCTGGTCCCGCAGAGCCGCGGGTCCGCCGGCGTGGTCGAGGTGCTCGATCCGCAACCTGGCGAGAATGTGCTGGATCTCTGCTCCGGGCCCGGCATCAAGGCCGGCCAGATCGCCGCCCGCATGGGCGATCGCGGCGAGGTCATCGCGGTCGAGCAGGAGCCCACACGGGCGGCCGAAGTGGCGGAGCAGGCGCAGCGGCTCGGCCTGCGCAGCATCACCGTGGTCGAGGCCGACGCGACCGAGCCCGCGATCGGCCCGGGCTTTGACCGGGTGCTGGTCGACCCACCGTGCTCGGATCTCGGCGCGCTGGCCTCGCGCCCCGACGCGCGCTGGCACAAATCGCCGCGGCTAATCGAGCGCCTGGTCGAGCTCCAGGGCGCGATCCTGCGGCGCGGGGTGGAAGCGCTGCGGCCCGGGGGGACGCTCGTCTACTCGACCTGCACGATCTCCCGCCGCGAGGGGGAGGAGCGGATCGCCGCCTTGCTGGACGAGGCTGCCTCCGGCGCGCTGCCGTCACTTACGGTCGACGACCTTGGCGCATTGGCCCCCCAGCTCGCCTCGCCTCACGATCCACGCTGCCTGCAGCTGCGCCCGGATCGGGATCGCACGACGGGCTTCTTTGTCAGCCGCTTGAAAAGGGATGATTGACGCAGATGGCACACAGGAATCAGGATTAGGCGATGCTGAAACGCGCCAAGTGCCCGAGCTGCAGCGAGCCTTGGCTGCGCCCGACGCAGCTGCCGGGGCGCTTCCGCTGTGTGTACTGTCTGCACCGCTTCGAGCTGGTCTCCCAGTGTCCGAACTGCGGCGAGCACCAGACGATCGCCCGGATGAGCACGACCGAGGACATGACCTGCCAAACCTGCGGAGATTCGATGCTGAGGCCAGTGTGAGCGGCGGTTGCCTACATGTCTGAGCGGATGGCTGAGCTGCTGGCGGAGCGGCGGGTGGCCCCGTCGATCCTCTCCGCCGATTTCGCCCAGCTCGGCGCCCAGGTCGACGAGGTGATGGCTGCCGGGGCCCGGGTGATCCACGTCGACGTGATGGACGGGCATTTCGTGCCCCCGATCACGATCGGCCCCCTGGTTGCTGCCTCGATCGCCGACCGGGTGCACGCGGCGGGTGGCGCGATCGACGTCCACCTGATGATCGAGGCGCCCGAGCGCCACATCGAGGCTTTCGCTGCGGCCGGCGCCGACTCGATCACCTTTCACGAGGAGGCGACCCCGCACGCGAACCGGACTCTGGCTGCGATCCGCGAGCTGGGCTGTCTGGCCGGGATCGCGATCAACCCCGGCACGCCGGCGGAGGCGCTGGCCGAGCTGCGCGGCTGCGCCGACATCGCACTCTGCATGACGGTGAACCCGGGCTGGGGCGGGCAGGCCTTCATCGAGGGCTCGATCGACAAGGTCTCCCGCCTAGCCGCCATCGTCGGCCCGGCGAAGATCGAGGTCGACGGCGGCATCGACACGACGACGGCGAAGCCGATCGCCGAAGCTGGCGCGTCACTCTTCGTCGCCGGCTCGGCCGTGTTCGGCGCCGCCGATCCCGCCGCCGCCTACGCCGAGATCGCGGCTGCGGCCAATGCAGCCTGAAGCGCCCGCCCGCGGCTGAGACCAAGCAGATCAAGGACGCAGGGAGCGTGGTGTGCTCTGCACACGAGCGACCGAGGAACTCGCGCTTCGCACTCGCACCGCTCCCTTCGGTCGCTGGATGCGCCGGTCTCAGCCGCGGGCGATCAGGGCGCCGATTATCTCCTGCCACCAGGCTCTCTCCGCCGGGTCGTCGCCAGAGCGAGCTGCGCGCCGCTCGCACCAGCGGGCCAGGGCCTGGCGGCTCCCAAGCGCCACCACGGTTTCCGTCGTCACCGCGTAGCGGCCGTCGGCAAGAGCGACCAGAGCGCTGCCACGATCGCGGCGGCTGCGCAGGATCGAGACCACCGAGATTCCGTCGATCTCTCGGGGCGCCGACGGATCCTCGATCTCGCCGCCCGGCCGCACCGAGAAGATCTGCGGGGCGCCGCGCGGCGGTAGCTGCGGCGGCGGTGGGGCGCCGACCGGGCCTTGATGCCACTGTCGGGTCAACTCCTCGACCTCCTCGCGCAACTCGCCGCGGACGAGGATGTGCAGCTCGTCGCCCTCGCGCAGCTCGGTCGACCCTCGTGGCGGAATCGCCCGCCCGTCGCGGACGATCACGTTGACCAACGCGTCGCGCGGCAGGCCCAGCTCGCGCACGGGGTGGCCCGCGGCGGCAGCACCCTGGCGCAGGCGGTAGGAGACGACGTCGCCGCCCATGCGGCGGATCCGGCCGGACTCGAGCAGGCGCCGCGGTAGGGAGGGCTCGTCAGTGGTCAGGCCGAGCCGAGTCGCCAAGGGCTCGAAGCTCGCCCCCTGGATCAGGGTCGAGGTGACGACGACGAAGAAGACGATCGAGAAGAGCTCCTGGCCGGCGCCGACGCCAGCTACCACCGGAAAGGTGGCGAGCCAGATCGGGGCGGCGCCGCGTAACCCCGCCCAGCCGAGCATCGCTCGCTCGCGCAGATTGAGCGGCGAGAGCAGCGTGGAAGCAAACGCGGCGAGTGGGCGCGCGACAAGGATCAGCGCGGCGGAGAGCGCCAGACCCTCGACCGCCACATCGCCCAGCGTGCTGGGGAAGACCAGCAGGCCGAGCATGACGAAGAGGCCGATCTGCGCGACCCAGCCGACGCCCTCGTGGAAGGCGACCACGGTGCGCCGCGCCGGGATGCTGCTGCCGCCGAGGGCGAGGGCGGTCAGGTAGACCGCCAGGAAACCGGAGCCGTGCGCTACCTCGGCGAGGCCGAAGGACAGCGCGGCGATCGCGATCGTGGCCACGGGATAGATCCCGTCGGTGGGTAGCCGCACACGGCGCAGCCCCTCCACCGAGAGACGTCCTATGGCGACGCCGATCGCCGCCCCGATCGCCAGTTTGAGCACGAGCAGCACCGCCATGTCGGCGAGGCCGTAGCCGGGCTCCTGGATCCAGTCGATAAAGCCGATCACGAGCAGCAGCGCAACCGGGTCGTTCATCCCCGACTCGCCCTCGAGCGATCGGGCTAACCGCTTCTCCAGCGTCGAGCGGCGCAGCACGGCGAAGATCGCCGCCGAGTCGGTGGCGGCGACGGCGGCGCCGACGAGCATCCCTTCCAGCAGGCTGAGATCGAAGATCCACTTGGCGGCGAAGCCGGCGATGGCGGCGGTGACGACCGTGCCGACGGTGGCCAGCGACGCAGCCGTGCCGAGGACGGGGCGGATCTCCGACCAGCCGGCGGTCAGCCCGCCCTCGAAGAGGATCAGGACGAGGGCTATCGTCCCCAGCGTCCGCGCCAGCTCGGTGTCGGTGAACTCGATTCCGCCGATTCCCTCCGAGCCGGCGAGCATCCCCAGGCCGAGGAAGAGGAGCAGGCCGGGGATCCGAACCCGGTCGGCGAGGAGCGCACCGACGATCCCCGCCGCGAGCAGGCCTCCGGCGACGAGGATCAGCTCGGCGTCGTGTCCCTCCATCGCTGCCTAGGAGCCCTCGTCGGCGGCGGCGAGCTGGGTCTCCAGCTCCTCGCTGGAGCCGGCTGCCGGGACGTCCTTGGGGCGTTCGTGCGGGCGCCGGTAGATCAGGTAGAGCAGGCCGAGCAGCAGCAGGGCGGCGACGGCAAAGCCGACCTCGACCCGGCGGAACTCTTCCGCGATCGGGGCGAGGAAGCACCAGGCGACGAAGAAGGCGGCGCAGAGCGCCCAGCGGCCCGAGGCGCGTCGCACCTGTCCCTGGGCCAGGCAGGCCTGGTTGACGGTCACCGAGGAGAGGTAGAGGCCCATGCCGAGCGTGACCAGCAGCAGGCCGGCGCGGTCGTAGCTGAACTTGTCGCTGAAGGCGAGCTGCATCAGCTGTGGCCCGGCGATCAGCACGGCGACGGCGACCACCGCGGTGAAGGCGACGATCGCGGCCAGCACCATCCGCACAGAGCGGTGGAACTCCTCCTCGCTGCCCTCCTCCTCGCTCGCGTGGAGGCTGGTGAGGTGGGGGAGGATGCTGGTCGAGACCGCCTGAAAGAGCTGCAGCGGCGCCCGCGCGATCATCAGCACATTGAAGATGAAGCCGGCGGCGGCGGCGTCCTCGAGTCCCCACACGATCAGCGGCCCGGCGTTGAAGAGGATCTGCTCGCCGAGCATGATGACGAGGACCGCCGCGACAAAACCCGTGCCGGTGCCGAGGGAGAACTCGGAAGCTTTTTGGCGCGCGGGTCCTGTCGGCGCAGGGGACCCACCGCCCCCTGCGGTAGCTAAAGCTTCCTCGGGGGCGGTACCCCCTACGCCGCCACCCGCGCGAGGAAAGCGGTCGGGTGCGCGAGGAGCGCGGTCGTGTCTCGCTCGAAGGGCGAAAGCGATTGGAACTACGAGCAGGCTTAGGGAGGGGGCGGCGACTATGCCTATCGCTACCGCTGACTGGCCGCTGAGCAGGCCGACCGCGACGAGGACGGCGAAGCTGGTGCGGAAGACCGACTCGGAGAGGATCATCGTCGCGAAGAGGCCAAAGCGGCGGTGGCCGGCGAGGTAGCCGCGGGCGAAGTAGCTGGCCGCGTAGAAGAGCACCGCGAGCAGGAAGACCCAGTAGAGCGTTTCGTTGCCGCCGAGCAGGCCGTCTTCGATCGGCCCGCGCGCGATCAGGGCGACGGCGGCGAAGCCGACGGCCAGGCAGAGCTGGATCTTGGTTGCCACCAGGGTCGGCTCGCGCGGCGACTCGCCCTTCGCCAGGTTTTCCGAGATGTGGCGGGAGAGCAGCTGGTCGACCGGCCGGTAGAGGGTCGAGACCGTGATGAAGACCGCCGACCAGACGACGGTGATCTCGCCGTAGTCGGGCTTTGAGAGCACGTGCGAGGCGATGAAGAAGTAGACGTAGGTGATGACCCCGGTGAGGCCGACGCCGATCGCGAGGAAGCTGGCGGTCTTGCCGTATTCGGCCGAGCTGACGCCGCCGCCATCCGCGGCGCTGCCTTTGGCTTCGGTAGCCATCAGCGCTGCGCGCCGCGCTCGTAGTGCGACGGCTCGACCCCGAGCGAGAGCTCGACCCGGCGCACCCGCTCAAAGACGCGCTGGGTCATCACCCGCTGGCCGGCGAGCAGGTCGCCGATCACGCCGAGCGCGAGCAGCTGCAGGGCGGCGATGAAGAGCACGGCGCCGAGGATCAGCGACTGGATGTGACCGCTCGAGTCGCCGTTGAAGATCCAGTCAATTAGGAACGGCATCCAGGCGCCGAGGGCGAGGACGCCGACGACCGCGCTGGCGCTGGCGAACACCCGCAGCGGCTCGTAGCGCGCGTAGATGCGTAGGATCGAGAGCCCGTTGCGGCGCACGTAGGCGCCGGTCGAGTCGAAGAGCCGCGACTCGCGCGTCTGCGGGTTGGTGGCGATCTCGACCCCCTCGACCGCGACTAGCATCTTGCCGGCCTGGATCAGGCTCTCGAGGGTGTAGGTGAAGTTGTCGGTGACCAGCAGGCCCAGCGCCGCCTCGCGGTTGTAGGCGCGGAAGCCGGAGGTGGTGTCGGCGATCTCGGTGTCCGAGAGCCTGCGCACGACCCAGCTGCCGATCCGTTGCAGCGCCTTCTTGGCGCCGGAGAAGTGCGCGATCGTGGCGACACGGCGGTCGCCGACGACCATGTCGGCCTCGCCGGCGAGGATCGGCGCCACCAGCTTCGGCACGTCGGCGCCGCTGTACTGGTTGTCGGCGTCGGTGTTGACGACCAGGTCTGCGCTCAGCTTGAGGCAGGCGTCGAGCCCGGCCTGGAAGGCGGCGGCCAGACCCCTGTTGTTGGTCAGGCGGACGATGTGCTCGACGCCGCACTCACGCGCCACCTCAACGGTGCGGTCGGTCGAGCCGTCGTCGATCACCAGCAGCTCGACCTCATCGACGCCCTCGATCTGGCGCGGCAGGGCGGCGATCGTCTCGGGCAGCGTTGCCTCCTCGTTGAGGCAGGGGATTTGGATGATCAGCTTCATTGGTGGTCGGTCAGGGTATCCGTGCGGGCGGCGCGGGGAAGATGGGGTGTCCCTCCGTTTGCTGGGTTTTTCGCCAGGGAGCAAATGGCCGTCCGAGGTCGCATGTGGGGCGAAAAACAGGACGCCGCGCACTGCGGGACACCCCATCTTCCCCTCCACGACACGCACGCGAGGTACCATTGACTGACTCGTCAATCAATATGACAGCCTCGCTTACAACCCAGGACCGAGAGCACCTCAAACGGGCTTTGGAGCTTGCGGAGCACGGGCGTGGGCAAGTCAGCCCGAATCCACTTGTTGGGTCCGTGATCGTGCGTGACGGTGACGTCATTGGCGAGGGGTTTCACGCTGAGCTGGGAGAGCTCCACGCTGAGCGCGCGGCGCTCGCGGATTGTCGGGAGCGGGGTGAGGACCCGGCGGGAGCGACGATGTACGTGACGCTCGAGCCCTGTGCGCACCAGGGGCGGCAGCCGCCCTGCGTGGAGGCGGTTCTCGAGGCGGGTATTGGGCGGGTTGTGATCGGCTCCGACGATCCCAGCGAGAAGGCTGCCGGCCGGGGGCCCGGGATCCTGCGAGATGGCGGGGTGGAGGTCGAGTTCGCGGCGGGCGAGGAGGCCACGGCGGCGCGCCTGCTCAATCAACCCTTCCGCAAGCACGCCCGCACGGGCCTGCCGCTGGTGACGCTGAAGCTGGCGATGTCGCTCGATGGCCAGACCGAGACCCCGCCAGGCGATTCGCCGTGGATCTCCAGCACCGAGAGCCAGGACCTGGTTCATCGCTGGCGCTCGGAATCGGACGCAATCGCTGTCGGCATAGGCACCGTGCTCGCCGACGACCCGCTGCTCACCGCCCGGCCAGTGCGGTCGAGTTTTGGTTCGCATAGCGGTTCAAAACTCGACCGCGCGGCCGCGAGGCAGCCCCTGCGCGTCGTCTTCGACCGCCAGGCACGCTTGCCCCTCGGCTCGCAGCTGGTGGGAACGCTTGATCAGTCGCCGTTGCTTGTCGTGACTTCTCCACAGGCCGACCAGGAGCGCCTTGCTGCTCTCCGCAACGCAGGCGCTGAAACGCTTGTCGCAGACGGCATCGACGCAGTGCTCTCAGAGTTAGGGCGACGCAACGTCACCAGTCTCTTCCTCGAGGGCGGTCGCACCCTCGTGTCAGCTTTTCTCTCCACGGATGCCATCGACGAATCAAGAACCTTCGTTGCCCCTGTCCTCCTGGGCTCTTCTCGCGCGGGTGGTGGCGTGGGGGGGACCTCCCCCGAGGAAGCTTTAGCTACCGCAGGGGGAGGTGGGTCCCCTGCGCCGACAGGACCCGCGCGCCAGGTTGCTTTGTCCCAAACCGTCGACCAGATAGGCGACGACGTCCTGATCACAGCCCGCCTAAAGGAGTGGTGAGTTGTTCACCGGCCTGATCCAGGACATTGGAACGATCGAGGCGGTTGATAGCGCCGCCGATGGCGCAAAGCTGCGCATCGTGACCTCGTTGGGACCTGAAATCGTCAGCGGCGACTCCGTGGCCGTGAACGGGATCTGCCTGACGGCAACGTCGGCCGACCCGGAGGGCTTCGAGGCCGAGGCGATGAACCAGACCCTGACGGTGACCGCACTCGGCGGTATCGAGACCGGCGACCGCGTCAACCTCGAGCTAGCGATGAAGGCGTCGGATCGCTTCGGCGGCCACATCGTGCAGGGTCACGTCGATGGCGTGGGCGAGGTCTCCTCGCTCACCGACGACGGCTTCGCCAAGCGCCTGCGCATCGCCCTGGACCGCAATCTGCTGCGCTACGCGATCGACAAGGGCTCGATCGCGCTCGACGGCGTCAGTCTCACCATTGCCGGACTAGGCGAGGATTGGCTCGAGGTCTCGCTGATCCCGGAGACGCTGGAGCGGACTAATCTCGGCGAGGCCGAGCCCGGGCGCAAGATCAACGTCGAGTGTGACGTGATCGCCAAGCACGTGGAGCGGTTAGTGGCACCATTGACCCGAAAGGAGCAGGGGTGAACGGAATGACCGAGACGCAGAAACAGCAGGCAGGCGGCGGGCAGGCGGCGGGCGACAGCCCCTTCTCGACGATCGAGGAAGCGATCGAGGAGATCCGCCGCGGCCGAATGGTCGTCGTCTGCGACGGCGAAGACCGTGAGAACGAGGGCGACCTCGTGATGGCGGCGCAGTTTGCCACGCCGGAGGCGGTCAACTTCATGGCCAAGGAGGCGCGCGGCCTGATCTGTCTGGCGCTGACTGCGGAACGCTGTGAACGGCTCGGCCTCAACCTGATGGCGGCCAAGAACGAGGCGCCCCTGCAGACCGCCTTCACGGTGACGATCGAGGCTGCCGGTGGGGTTAGCACCGGCATCTCCGCCCACGACCGCGCTCACACGATCCAGGTTGCGATCGACCCCAACTCCGGCCCGCGCGACATTGTCGTCCCCGGCCACATGTTCCCCTTGCGGGCGAAAGATGGCGGCGTGCTCGAGCGCACCGGCCACACCGAGGCCAGCGTCGACCTCGCCCGCCTCGCCGGCCTCACTCCGGCCGGCGTGATCTGCGAGGTGATGAACGACGACGGCACGATGGCCCGCGTTCCCGACCTCGTCCCCTACTGCGAGAAGCACGAGCTGAAGATGATCACCGTCGCCGAGCTGATCGCCTACCGGCGCCGCACCGAGAAGCTGGTCGAGCGGGTGGTCGACACCGGCCTGCCGACCGCTTTCGGCGACTTCACCGCGGTCGGCTACCGCTCCCTGGTCGACGACAAACATCACGTGGCGATGGTCAAGGGGGAGGTCGCGGGGGCCGAGGACGTGCTCGTCCGCGTCCACAGCGAGTGCCTCACCGGCGACGTCTTCCACAGCATGCGCTGCGACTGCGGCGAACAGCTCGCCTCGGCGCTGGCGATGATCGAGCAGGAGGGGCAGGGCGTCTTGCTCTACCTCTCCCAGGAGGGACGCGGGATCGGCCTGCTCAACAAGCTGCGCGCCTACAAGCTGCAGGAGGAGGGCGCCGACACGGTCGAGGCCAACCTCAAGCTCGGCCTGCCCGCCGATCTGCGCGACTACGGCATCGGCGCGCAGATCCTCGGCGACCTCGGCCTGACCAGCATCCGCATCCTCACCAACAACCCGAAAAAGATCGTCGGCCTCGAGGGCTACGGGCTATCGGTCAGCGAGCAGGTGCCGATCGAATCCTCGCCCAACACGCACAACGAGGACTACCTGCGGGTCAAGCGCGACAAGATGGGTCACACCCTCCATCACCAGGGCCTGGCGCTCGACGAGGAGATGATCCACGACGAGGAGGAGCGCGACGCCGCGAGCGAGGCAGCGGATGGCTGAGCCCGGCGTCTTCCTCGAGAGCTTCGACGAGGACGAGCGCGAGTTCCTCTCCTCGCAGCGCTTCGCCGTCTGTGTCGGCCGCTTCTACGAGGACCTGGCGGCCCGGCTGCTGAGTGGTGCTCGCGAAGGCTTCGAGCTAGCCGGCGTGCCCGCCTCGGCGGTGAGCGAGGTCTCCGTTCCCGGCGCCTACGAGCTCCCTTTCGCCGCCAAATTGCACACGATGAGCGGTCGCTACGCGGGGGTGGCCTGCCTCGGCGTCGTCATTCGCGGCGAGACCGACCACTACGACTTCGTCTGCGCCGAGGCTGCCCGCGGCATCCAGGACGTGCAGCTGGAGACCGGGGTGCCCTGCGCATTCGGCGTAATCACCTGCGACACGATGGAACAGGCGATCGCCCGCGCCAACGGCGACAAGCGCGACCAGGGCCGCAACGCCGCGCTCACCGCTGCCCGAATGGCCCTGCACAAACGGGCGATCAACCCCTATCGCTGGCAACGCCGCGACGGCTGACGGCGGACCTGTACCATCCACGACCCGATGGCCAAGGTATGCCACAGCTGCGGCAAGGGACCGGCGTTCGGCCAGTCCCGAAGCCACTCAATGGTCGCGACCAAGCGGCGCTTCGACCCGAACCTGCAGAAGGTGCGGATCGAAGAGCAAGGCCGCAAGCTGCGCACCTACGTCTGCACGCGCTGCCTCAAGGCCAACAAGGTCACCAAGGCCGCTTAGCTCGTCGTCGCCGGCAGACGCAGTGTCGTATCGAAGCTTGCGCGGAAGATTTGCGAACCGCGCACCATTTGCCGAAATGTTCTGTCTACGCTTCTGGCATCATGTATCGCATGGGCTGGACCGACGAGCGAATGGACGACTTCGCCAGGCACACCGATCAACGCTTCGATGCCGTCGATAGGCGCCTGGATCAACTCGATGACCGTTTTGCGGCCCTGCAGCGAACTCTTGTCATGGCCAGCGGTGCGATCATCGCCGCGCTTATCGGGCTAATCGGACTTATTGCCACACAGCTGTAGGGCCGAACCATGCAAAGGAGGGATCTGGTCTCCTCCAGCTGAATTGATGTCGCACGCGCTTCGCGCTTAGCGACTGATCTCGTGTGCGGCTCCGCCGCACAAACACCAGATTGCATATCGCCGCTTCGCGACATTCACCTGGAGGAGACCAGATCCCTCCTTAGCGGGAGCGTTCCTCTTCGTGCTTTTCGTAGGCAGATCGACCATCGCCGTAGTAATGCTCGACGAGCATGACGCTTCCAAATGCAACTGCGGCCAGGAGGCAGATGCCGAGTAGCACCAGGATCGCTTTTCTCATTCTCGAGCTCACGTGCCTTCGACCACGGGGTGCTCGCCGGTCGGCGCTGGATCGCCCTCCGCAGGCTCTACGTGCAGGCGCGGCAGGATGCGGTCCAGCCAGCTGGGCAGCCACCATGCGCGCTCGCCGAAGAGCTGCATCAGGGCAGGCACCAGGACCGAGCGGATGATTACGGCGTCTATGAAGACCGCTGCGGCTAGGCCTAGGCCGAAGAGTTTGATGATGCGGTCTTCGCCGATCATGAAGGAGGCGAAGACGGTGACCATGATCGCCGCCGCCGCGGTGATCACGCGGCCGGTCAGGGCAAGGCCGCGGGTGACAGCGAGCGTCGCGTCGTGCTCGCGCTCCCACTCCTCGTGGATCCGCGACATCAGGAAGACCTCGTAGTCCATCGAGAGGCCGAAGATGATCGCGAAGAGGAAGATCGGAAAGAAGGAGATGATCGGGCCAGTGCTGTCGACGCCGATCAGGCTCGCGCCCCAGCCCCACTGGAAGACGGCGACGATCAGGCCAAAGGCGGCCCCGATGCTGA
The DNA here is from genome assembly GCA_963824215.1 of uncultured Solirubrobacterales bacterium. Lineage (GTDB taxonomy): Bacteria > Actinomycetota > Thermoleophilia > Solirubrobacterales > 70-9 > VRUE01. Next base: position 566,806 of record CAWGOE010000004.1, read on the forward strand.
GCAGGTTCATCAGGATCGCCTTCAGCGGCACCAGGACCGAGCGGAAGACGGCCATCAGCAGCAGCGCTGAGAGCAGCACGACGACGCCGATGAAGAGCGGCAGCTTGTCGGCGATCGCGGTGCCGAAGTCCTCGAAGATCGCGGTAATGCCGCCTACATGGACGTGGGCGCCAGTCTGTTCCTCGACCGGCGGAATCACCTCGTCGCGGATGTGGTCGAGCAGTTCGGTCGTCTGCTCACTCTGCGGCGAGGTGGTTGGGTAGACCTGGAAGACGCCGGTGTTCTCGGCCGGGTTGAGCATGACCGGCGTCGTGTCGGCGACGCCTTCTTCGCCTTCCAGTGTTTTGCTGAGCTCGGTCAGGACCGTGTCATCGCCCTTGCTGGGCAGCGATGCGACGATCGAGAAGGGGCCGTTGAAGCCAGGGCCGAAGCCTTCGGCAAGCAGATCGTAGGCTTCGCGCGTGGTCGTCCCCTCCGGGTCGGTGCCGGCGTCGTTGGAGCCGAGGCGCAGCGAGAGGGTCGGGACGCAGAGCAGGAGCAGCAACCCTCCGGAGAGCAGCGCCGAGAGCACCGGTCGGCGCTGGATCTCACGGCTCCAGCGGAACCAGCGGGTGTCTTCGGCGGTCGACGCTCGGCGTTCGCCGAGGCCGGGGATACGCAGCTTGTCGACACGGCGGCCGGCGATCGTCAGTAGCGCCGGCAGCAGGGTCAGGGCCGCGATCATCGTGAACAGCACGGCAATGGCGGCGGCCATTGCCACTCCGTAGAGGAAGCTGAGCCCGAGCAGCAGCATCCCCATCAGGGCGATTATCACGGTGACGCCAGCAAAGAGAACGGCGCGACCAGCAGTGTCGACCGCGGCTATTGCCGCGTCGCGGGACTCCATTCCCTCGTCGAGTCCGTTGCGGAAGCGGGTGAGGATGAAGAGGGCGTAGTCGATGCCGACGCCAAGGCCGATCATCGCTGCAAGCTGGGGCGCGAACTCGGCGGTGTCGAAAACGTGGGTGCCGAGCGTGACGACGCTGAGGCCGACGCCGAGTGCGAACAGCGCGGTGACGAGCGGCAGGCCCATCGCGACGACCGAGCCGAAGGTCAGCAGCAGGATGATGATTGCCGCCAGCAGCCCGACCGCGAAGGACGAGTCGCCTTCTTCTTCGGCCCTCACTTCCTCGATCGGCTGGCCGCCGATCTCGACCTCGAGGCCGTCGCCGGACGCACCTTGGGCGGCGTCCATCACGCGTTCGATGTCCGCGGTCTCGAGCTCTTCGGTCGTCGTGTCGAACTGGACCGTCGCGTAAGCAATCTCGCCGTCCTCGCTGATCGCTCCGGCGCCGTCCTCGTTGTAGGGGCTGGCGACTTCGCTGACGTGGGGCACCTTCTCGACGGTGGCGAAGACACTCTCCATCTCTCGCTTGACGGCCGGCGCCTCGACCCCGCCTGGCGCCTTGTAGACGATCGTCGCGGTGTCGCCCGATTGCGCCGGGAACTTCTCTTCGAGCAGGTCGAAGGCTTCCTGGGAGTCCGACGCGGGCAGCTTGAAGTCTTCGGAGAAGTCGGAGCCGACGGAGCCGGAGAGCATCCCGATCCCGATCAGGGCGACGATCCAGGAGAGGATTACGGTCTTGCGGTGCCCGGTGCACCAGGTGGCGAAGCGTCTCATCGAGCGGCGCACGCTAGCGAACGCCGTCGGTCGGCTCCGTGAGGGGCATCCGCCCGCGGCAGCTAGATTCTGAGTTGATGCCCGACCCCTCGATCGCGCGCTTCCGGCGCGTCGTCACGTCCGCCTACGCTCACCTCGACGAGCGCCGTCAAGAGGTCAACGACCTCAACGTCTTCCCGGTTGCCGACGGCGACACCGGCGACAACATGGCGATGACGATGCGGGCGGTGATGGAGGAGCTCGACCGCCTCGACGGGCTCGAGGTCGACGAGGTCGGCCGCACCCAACTTGTCCAGGCGCTCGCCCGAGCGGCGCTGATGGGCGCGCGCGGCAACTCCGGCGTGATCCTCAGCCAGATCGTCCGCGGCGCCGCCGAGGAGCTGGCGAGTCGCCCTGGCGAGTTGGTCGATCCAGTCCTCGTTGCCTCTGCCTTCGCCAGCGCTGCCGATGCCGCCTATGCCTCGGTCCGCGATCCGGCCGAGGGGACGATGCTGACCGTCTTCCGCGAGATGGCGCATTCACTCGCCCGCCAGCTCGCACACCTTGAGGCAGAGAAGCAGCGGCTCGACCAAGGGGTCAGCGACGAGCAACAGGACGCGGTCCTGGCAGAGGTCCTGGAGCAGGCGATCGCCGATGGCCAACGGGCGGTTGAGCGCACCCCCGAGCAGCTGGAGGTGCTTCGCGAGTCGGGGGTAGTCGACGCCGGCGGCTATGGCTTGGTCTTGATCCTCGCCGGTGTCGTCGCAGCCCTTCGCGGCGACGGAGCCGCCGTGCCCGAGGTCGCCCACCATGACGCGCCTCCGCTCAGCCGTCCTCACCACGAGGACAGCCGCTACCACTACTGCACCAACTTCATCGTCTCCGGCAGCGGTCTCGCCGCGCGCGACTTCCTGCCCCGCCTCGAGGGCCTTGGCGACTCGGTCTTGGTCGTCGGCGACGAGGTCACGCTCAAGGTCCACGTTCACACCGACGAGCCCGAAGCCGCCGTGGCCCTCTTCGAGGGCGCCGGCGAGGTCACCAACCTCGACGTCGCCGACATGCGCGAGCAGATCGCCGAGCGGCAGGCGCGGCTGGGTGGCGGGCGCACCGGCGCGGTCGTGGTCGCCGCGGGCGATGGCCTGGAGCGTCTGTTCGCCGAGCTGGGGGCGCACGTCGTTCCCGGCGGCGAGACCCTCAACCCATCCACCTACGAGCTGCTGGCCGGCATCCACGAGGTGCCCGCGGAGGAAGTCCTCGTCCTGCCCAGCTCTTCGAACGTGATCATGGCAGCCGAGCGGGCTTGCGAGCTCTCCGAGAAGCCCGCCCGTGTGGTCGCTGCGACCTCGCAGCAGGCCGGGTTGCTGGCGCTGGTCGAGCTCGATCCGGACAGCTCAGTGGAGGAGAACGCCGATCGCTTTGCCGAGGCGCTGGAGGCAATTCGCTCTGGCGGCGTGGCACCCGCCGCCCGTGACGACGCCCAGGGCCGCTTCCGCAAGGGCGATGCCGTTGGCTTCTTCGGCGAGGAGATCGTTGCCTGGGGAGGCGCTGGCTCGACTCTCGCAACGACCGTCGAGCGCCTCGCGGCAGGGGCCGAGATAGTCACGATCCTCGCCGGCCAGGACGCGCCCATTCCCCTTACCGAGATCGACGCCCACGTCCCAGACGGCGTGGAGGTCGAGACGCACGAGGGAGGTCAGCCGAGCTGGTGGTGGCTGCTAGCGGCCCAGTAGCTCGCTCGTTTGCCGGCGCCGTCGAGCTGACCAGAGCGCAGCTGCTCGATGCGCCGGTTCACTGGCCGCGGCCGAGTGCGCTGGACGTCTCCCTCGAGATCCTCGACGGCGTCGGGCCGAAGCTGGCCGGAGCTGCCCGAGAAGCCGGGATGGCCACCGTCGGCGAGCTACTACTGCGCTTTCCGCACAGCCACAGGGACCGCACCATCGTCACTGTGGGCTCGCTGGAGCCCGGCAAGCAGGCAACGATCATTGTCGACGTCCTCGGCGACCGGGCGAGCACCTTCCGCCGTCAGAAGCTCTCGATCACCTCCGTCAAAGTGGGCGACGATTCAGGCTCAGTTCGTGCTTCGTGGTTCAACCAGCCCTGGGTGGCGCAGAAGCTTGCTCGGGGGACCCGGCTCCTCCTCACCGGCTCTCGCGACAAACGCGGATTCAGGGTTTCGGAATACGAGGTGCTTTCGGCCGCGGGTCCTGTCGGCGCAGGGGACCCACCACCCCCTGCGGTAGCTAAAGCTTCCTCGGGGGTGGTACCCCCTACACCGCCACCCGCGGGAGGGAAGCTTGTCCCGGTTCACCCGGCAACCGAGGCGTTGAAAGCGCAGCGCATCAGGCAGTGGATGGAACAGGCGATTGACCTGGTGGGAAATGTGATCGAGCCCCTGCCGACGGACCTGCGAGTGCGGCGGGAGCTTGCCGGCGCGGCCGACGCCGTCAGAGCCATGCATCTCCCGGACGACGAGGATGACATCGAGGAGGCGCGCGAGCGGCTGACCTTTGAAGAGCTGTTCCTCTACCAGGCGCTCTTAACGACCCGGAAGCAGTCGCATCGCACCGCGAGGCCGGCCCCGAAGCTCGGCAAGCCAGGCGAGCTCGTAGGTCGCTGGATCGAGTCGCTGCCGTTTGAGCCGACCAAAGATCAGCTCAAGGCTTTCGACGAGATCGACGCGGACCTCGATTCGGGCGAGCCGATGCAGCGGCTCTTGATGGGCGAGGTGGGGTCGGGGAAGACTGTGGTCGCGCTCTACTCGATGCTGCGGGCGCTGGAAGCTGGGTTCCAGGCTGTATTGATGGCGCCGACCGAGACGTTGGCTGAGCAACACGCCGTCACCCTGGGCAAGCTGTTGGCGGAAGATGCGACGCCGTTTGCGCTGCTCACCGGCGCGACGCCCGCCGCACGGCGGCGAGAGGCGCTGGAGCGATTGGCTACCGGTGAGCTCGGGCTCGCGGTCGGAACCCACGCGCTGATCGACCCGAAGGTGCGCTTCGCTCGCTTGGGCGTCTGCGTCGTCGATGAGCAGCACCGTTTCGGAGTCGAGCAGCGACGGGCGCTGGACGATAAGAGGGTGGAGGGGATGGTCCCCCATGTGCTTCACATGACCGCAACCCCTATCCCCCGCACGCTCTCGCTGACCGCCTACGGCGACCTCGACACGACGGCCCTGCACGAGCTGCCGGCGGGGAGGCAGCCGGTTGAGACCCGGTTGGTCGAGGAGGACGACCGCGCCGCCGCCTATGAGTTCCTCCGCACCGAGCTGCGCGAAGGGCGCCAGGCATACGTCGTCTGCCCGCTGGTCGAGGAGTCGGAGAAAATTCAGGGACGCGCTGCTGAGGTCGAGGCTGCGCGGCTGGCGCGGGAGGAGCTGGACGGGTTCTCGGTCGGCGTGATCCACGGCCAGATGCCCTCTGCCGAGAAGGGCGAGGCGATGGAGGCGTTTGTTTCCGGCGTCACCGATGTCCTGGTCGCGACCACCGTGATCGAGGTCGGCATCGACGTCCCCAACGCAACGGTGATGATCATCGAGGGGGCCGAGCGCTACGGCGTTTCCCAGCTGCACCAGCTGCGAGGACGGGTCGGGCGCGGCGCTCACAGCTCCCACTGCCTGCTCTTTCCCGAAGACGCCGGCGGCATGGCGAGGCGGAGGCTGAAAGCCGTGGAGCGTGAGCGCGACGGCTTCAAGCTCGCCGAGGTCGATCTCACGCTGCGGGGCGAGGGGGAGGTTCTTGGCACGAAGCAGAGCGGCCTGCCGCGCTTCGCCGTCGCCGAGCTGCCGGAGGAAACCTCGGTCCTGGTTGCCGCCCGCGAGGAGGTGCTTTCGCTGCTGCGCGAGCACGACTCTCTCGACGCCCCGGAGCTCGGACCGCTGCTCGACGCCGCCCACCGCCGCTTTGGTGCCGGCGCCTCCGACCCGATTCCCCTCTGACGCGTTGCGTGTGAGGTTTGGATCCCATGGCAACCCCAACCTCACACGCAAATGTCAGAGTGGCGCGGTGCGTGTCATCGCCGGGGAGCTGAAGGGGCAACGTCTGGTCGCCCCACGTGGTTGGAAAGTGCGGCCGACCTCAGATCGCGTTCGTGAGGCGATCTTCTCGGCGCTCGGCGATGTCGGCGGCGCCCGTGTCCTCGACCTCTACTGCGGCACCGGCGCGCTCGCGATCGAGGCCCTCTCGCGCGGCGCCGCCACGGCGCTGCTCGTCGACCAGGACACGCGGCCGGCGCTGGGCAACGTCGAGCGGCTCGGTCTCGGCGAGCGGGCCGAGCTGGTCCGGTCTGACGTCCCCTGTTGGCTCGAGAGCCAGGCCGTCGGAGCGGGGGATGAGCCCTCCCTCGGGAACTCCCGCGAATGCGGCCCGGGGGAGGGCTCATCCCCCGCGCTCATACCGGTCGGGCGATTCGACCTCGTCTTCGTCGATGCCCCCTATAGACTCGCCGATCGCGTGGGGCAGGAACTGAATACACATCTTCCGCGTCTTCTCGCCTCGGGCGGGCGGGCGATCGTCGAGAGTGGAGCTCGCCGACCGCTGCGCATCGACTCGCTCGAGCCGCTGCGGCAGCGTCGCTATGGGGCCGCCGACGTTTCTTTCTACTCAGAGCGGGGTGAGTGATGGCTGAGCGCGACGGCACCGTCGTCTGTCCGGGCAGCTACGACCCGGTCACCAACGGCCACATCGACATCATCACCCGCACCTCGCAGGTATTTGAGCGAGTTGTGGTCGGCGTCGTCAACAACCCGATCCGCAAGGAGAAGACTTTGTTCACCGCCGAGGAGCGGCAGGCGCTGATCAGCGAGGCGACCGCCGACCTCGCCAATGTCGAGGTCCAGATCTTCTCCAACCTGCTGGTCGAGTTCGCCCGCGAAACGGGAGCGAGGGCGATCGTCAAGGGATTGCGAGCAATCTCCGACTTCGAGTACGAGTTCGAGATGGCCCAGCTCAACCGCAAGCTCGACCCCGGGATCGAGAGCATCTACATGATCTCCTCGCCGCACTACAGCTTCCTTTCCTCGACCGGGGTGAAGGAAATGGCGACCTTCGGGGGCGACGTTTCCGACCTCGTCCCGGCGCCGGTGGCAGCCGCGATGGCGGGCCGCCTGGGCGAGAGGTAGGCTTTTGCCAACCGTTGCCCGCGTGGGCGAGAGTTTGCAAAAAGCCGAGGAATTCACGGCTTCTTCACCGAAAATGCCTCTGACACGTAGGCTTACGCCCTGCTAATGGACGTTCTCGTTCTAATAGACAAGCTGGACGATGTCGTCCACAACGCCCGACCCGTGCCCCTCACGGATCAGGTTCGCGTGGACCGCGAGGAGATCTACGATCTCCTCGACCAGATGCGCGCGACGATCCCCGAGGAGATCAAGCAGGCGCGCTGGATCGTCAAGGAGCGCCAGGAGATGCTCGCCGAGGCCAAACGCGAGGCGGAGCGGATCGTGCGCGAGGCGCGTGAGCAGCAGGCCCGCCTGATCTCCGACGAGGAGGTCACCAAGCAGGCCGAGCGCGCCGCTGACGAGATCGTCGAGGACGCCCGCACCCGCGAGCGTGAGATCCGGCTCGGCGCCGAGGACTACGCCGACGAGATCCTCAACACGCTCGAGGTCAACCTGCAGAAGTTCCTCGCGGCCGTGCAGCGCGGCCGCGACCGGCTCGCCGGCCGCGACGAAGAGCAGCAGCCGGTTCCTGAGCTGGACGAGCAGCCTTAGTTCGCGACCTCGGCGCGGCGGAAGGGTCGGGGAGTCCTCCGCCTGAACCCGCGTCGGTCGTCTACCGAGGGTTCTGGCCTCGCCGGCTCACAAGTTCCGTCGGGGGACTCCCCGACCCTTCCGACAGCACAGGTGGCGCTTTCGTCAGTAGGTGGCGCGGACTACGGCGAGGTTGTCGGCTTGCCAGGTGATTTCGCCTTCGCACCAGGTGACCAGGTTCTCTAGCTGGTCGTTCTCGAAGGCATCGCCTATGACCAGGGAGCGGGAGTGGTCTTTTACTCGGCGGAAGAGGGATTGCTTTTTCTCGTCGGTCAGGTCGTTGACCGAGAGGACTGAGATGACTAGGTCCCAGGGGCCGTCGGGGAGGGGGTCCTCCATGCGGGCAAGCTGGACGTCGTCGTAGGTCTGGCGAGCGCGGAAGACCATGTCGGGGCTGGCGTCGAGGCCAACGACCCAAGCGTCCGGATAGGCCTCGATCAGGCGTCGCGTCGTCTCGCCGGTGCCCATCCCCAGCTCCAAGACCCGCTCGGGCGGAAACGGGATCGCGGCAATGGCCTGCTCCTGCAGCTCGTCGTAGCGCGGCAGCTTGGAGCGGATTCGCTCCAAGTACTCATCTGGCGTCCAGTCGAATTGACCCATTTCGTAACCTCGTTAGGAGAGTGCCATCGTAAGCGGCAGGGCGGAGGAGCTCGCAGTGGCGAAGACGCCGACCATGATCATCGACCTCGCACGGCTCTCGCTGACCCACGGCCAGGGCGCGCGCTTGGACCTCTCAGTCCCCTTGGAGGCGCTGGAGCTGGGCGGTCAGACCTACATCCCGCAGGGCGAGTCGGCTGAGGCGAGGATCGACGTCTCCCGGCCAAGCAACGGCTATGCCTTCAGGCTGCGCTTTCCGCTTCACGTTGAAGGGCCCTGCATGCGCTGCCTCGAAGACGCCGCGGTCGAGACCGAGGTCGATGCGCGCGAGGTCGACCAGAGCAATACCGAGGACGAGGAGCTGCGCAGTCCCTACGTGGTCGATGACGAGCTCGACCTCGGTCGCTGGGCACACGACGCGGCGATCCTCGCCCTGCCGACCCAGGTCCTTTGCCGCCCCGAGTGCGCCGGCCTCTGTCCCGTCTGTGGCGAGTCGCTCAACGACGCCGACCCCGCTGACCACAAGCATTCGACCGGAAAAGACTCTCGCTGGGCCAAGCTCGACGAGCTGAAACGCGGCTGACAGAACAGTCGGGGCCGAGGAGCCGGGGGGTCCCCCGCCTGCAACCCGCGTCGAATCGCATCGAGAGGCGCTTGCCTCGCCGGCTCACAAGTTGCCGGCAGGGGACCCCCGGCTCCTCGGCCTGCTCAGTGCATTACCATTCCGCGACTTATGGCTGTCCCGAAGAAGAGAACGTCTAGAACCCGCAGGGACAAGCGGCGCGCTAACCACAAAGCTGGCAAGGCTCGGTTGAACGAGTGTCCGCGCTGCCATAGCCCGCGTTTGCCGCATCGGGTTTGCCCGACCTGCGGCACCTACAAGGGTCGCGAGGTGATCGAGCACAAAGTCGCCGATCCGACCGCGCCTGCGCCCGACACGGAGTAGCGGTGCCCGACGGCGTGACCGTCGCCCTCGATGGCTTCGGTGCCGAGCAGGGCTTCGACGTGCTGGCGGAGGGCGCCAGCCTCGCAGCGGCCGACGGCATTCGGCTGCGTGTCTTTGGGCCGGCGTCCGAGCTGGGCCTTGAGGGAGTAGGCGGGGTAGAGGTGATCCCCACGAGCGAGTGGATCGGCAACGACGAGGATCCAGTGCCGGCCGTGCGGGCGAAGAAGGAGGCCTCGGTCGTGTGCGCCGCTCGCGATGTCGCCGAGGGTCGTTCAGCGGCGATGGTCAGTCCTGGTTCGACCGGGGCGACGATGGCGGCGGCGACCTTCGGTCTGCGCCGTCTGCGTGGGGTGCAGCGGCCGGCACTTGCGGTGCAGCTGCCGGTCCCGGGCAAGCCGGTGCTCTTCCTCGACGTTGGCGCCAACGTCGAGGTGCGCGCGCAGCATCTCGTTCAGTTCGCCTTTCTCGGCGCGGCCTTCAGCCAAGCGGTGCTCGGCGTCGAGCGTCCCCGCGTGGGCCTGCTCTCGGTCGGGGAGGAGAGCGGCAAGGGGAGGGAGGAGGTGGTCGCCGCGCACGCCTTGCTCACGAAGGCCACGGGAATCGAGTTCATCGGCAACGTCGAGGGCGGCGAACTGCCCGCCGGTGTGGCCGATGTCGTCGTCACTGATGGCTTCACCGGCAACGTCTCGCTGAAGCTGATGGAGGGGACCGCGCGCACGGTGACTGGGGCTATTCGCGGCGTCGCCCGCTCTAACCCACTCGCTGCGCTGGGGGGGTTGATGATGCGCCCAGCACTTGGTGGCCTGCGCCGCGAGCTGCATCCGGACACGACCGGCGGCGCGATCCTGCTTGGCCTGCGCGGCATCGCGGTCGTCGGCCACGGCAGCGCCGGAGCCGAGGGAATCGCCAATGCGGTACGCCTCGCGGCGCGCAGCGTCGAGGTCGAGGCGGTGGGCCGCACCGCCGCTCTGCTCGCCGAGGGCGGCGCCACGCGAGGGGCGCTGGCCGCGGAGGAGAGTGCGTGATAGGAAGTCGGGCATGAACCGCGCTGAGGTTTTCAACCTGGTCCGTGATCACCTTGCCGAGGAGCTCGAGGTCGATCCGGCCGAGATCGCCGAGGGGGCCCGCTTCAAGCAGGACCTCAACGCCGACTCGCTGGACCTCTACGAGCTGGTGATGGAGCTCGAGGATCGCTACGGAATCTCCGTCTCCGAGCAGCAGGCGGCGCGGATCGAGACCGTTGGCGACGCGGTCAACTTCGTAATGGAGCACGCCCCGGCGTGAGCGCTGGAGCGCTGGCGGAGCTTGTCGCGGAACTTCCCGACGACCTGCGGCGGCTTGCCCTCACACACTCCTCTTGGACCGAGCAGCCGGCCCGCTCCTATGAGCGCCTCGCCTACCTCGGCGACAGCGTTCTCGCGCTAGCGGTCGCCGCCGGTATCTACAAGCGCTTCCCTGAGGTTGCCGCGGGCGGGTTGACCAAGATCCACAATCACGCGGTTAGCGGCGTCTCCTGTGCTGAAGTCGGGCACGAGCTGGGTGTGCCGGCGATGCTGGTCGAGGCGGAGCCCGAGGCCGAGGAGGCGATCCCGGCAAAGGTGCTGCTGGCGGGCTCGCGCCCCCTGCCGGAGGTGACCGAGGCACTGATCGGCGCCTGCTTTCTCGCCTTCGGCTTCGACCGTGTCGCGATCGCAGTCGGCGCCGCCTTCGAGGCGCAGATCGAATTTGCCCTGGAAGCGCCGGTAGATGCGAAGTCGGCGCTGCAGGAGCTGCTTGCCCGGCGGCGGGCGCGCGTAACCTACGTCGTCATTGGCGAATCGGGCCCCCCACACCGTCGCACCTTCGAGGTTGAAGCGACTGTCGACGGCGAGCGAATCGGGATCGGCGCCGGACGAAGCAAGAAGGCCGCCGAGCAGATGGCGGCCGAGGCGGCACTTAAGCACCTGGACGCTTTGGGCAACTGAGCGGACGTTGCGTCCGACGCAGACGCGAGCCTTCCGAACGAGGATGAGATGTATCTGAGATCGATCGAGATGAAGGGGTTCAAGTCGTTCCCCGGCCGCACCAAGCTGGAGTTCTCTCCAGGCGTCAGCGTGATCGTCGGCCCCAACGGCTCGGGCAAGTCGAACATCACCGACGCGGTCCTCTGGGCGCTTGGCGAGCAGAGCCCGGGAGCGATCCGCGGCGCCTCGATGCAGGACGTGATCTCGGCCGGCGGCCAGGGCGTCGGTCAGCGCCGCGCCGCCGAGGTCGAGGTCGTGATCGACAACTCCGAGGGCCGGGCCGCGACGGAGCTTCTCGGAGATCGCGATCCAGCGCAGCCTCGACCGCTCCGGCGACGGCGCCTACCGGCTGAACGGCGCCCGCTGCCGCCTCGTCGACGTGGTCGAGGTCCTCTCCGACACCAACCTCGGCCGCGAGATGCACTCGGTGATCAGCCAGGGCCGGGTCGAGACGATCATCCACTCCAAGCCGCGTGAACGGCGCCTGTTAATCGAGGAGGCTGCGGGGCTCGGCAAGCACCGCAAGCGACGGCGCCGTGCCGAGCTGAAGCTGCGCGCCGCGCGCGACAACCTCGACCGCGCCCTCGACCTCGAGCGCGAGGCGCGGTCTCGCCTGCGGCCGTTGAAGCGCCAAGCGCAGGCTGCCGAGCTTGGCGCTCGGATCGAGCGCGAGGAGCTCGAATTGCGCGGCCGCTTGGTCGCTGAGGAGCTGCGTTTTGGCGAGGACAGGGCAAAGGCTGCCGAGAAGGCTGCCGAGAAGGCTCGCGCCAAGCGAGCGGCGGTGGAGAAACGCCTTGCCGAGGTCAGCGAGCGCCGTCGCGCCGCCGAGGAGCGCTTCGCCACCCGCGACCGTGAGCGCACCCAAGCGTGGGGGAGGCTGACCAAGCTGCGTGGCGAGCAGCAGCGGATCGCGCTGCGGGCCGCCTCGCTCGCCGACCGAGAGCCCGAGCTCGAGCGCGCCCTGGAGGGATTGCGGGCGGAGTTTGGCCCGCTGACGCTTGACCTTGGTACGGCTGAGGGCGCTCCGGCCGACCGCGCCCGCAAGCTCGAGGACCAGCTGGGGGAGATCGATGCCGGGATCGCCGCGGCCACGCATGGCCTTGGGCGGGCGCGCTCCAGCGAGGCGGCTGAGTCCGAACGAGAGGCGGCTCTCGGGGAGATCCAAGCCGGCGCAGAGCGGGCGATCCGGCACGCGCGCCGCGCCGAGGGGCTGCTTGGCGAGCGCCATCGCGAGGCTCTGCGCGCGCGCGTTGCCGCCGGAGAGACGCTGCTCGACGACGTCCGCGCCGCCGCTGCGGCGGCCGCGGCGGCGGAAAGCGCGATCCGCGCCCGGGTCGAGCGGATCGAAGCGAAGGTGGTCGGCAAGGAGGGCGACGGTGACGCGATCGCTGAGGAGATGCGCGAGTGCTCGCGCCAGGAGTCCGAGCTGCAGGTCGAGATGAAAGCTGCCTCCGATGAGCTGACCGAGGCCCAGGTCGAGGCGGCACACCTGGGCGACCGCCGAACCGAGGCGGCGAAAGAGCTGGCCTCGATCGCCGAGAGATTGGGCGAGGAGGTCGAGCCCGCAGAGCAGGCGCTGAGCGACGAGGAGCGGGCTGACATCGACCGCAAGCTGCACCGGCTGGAGCGCCGCCGTGCCCAGATCGGCCCTGTCAACCCGCTCGCGGAGCAGGAGTACGAGGAGGCTCGTGAGCACGTCGAGGCACTGCAGACCCAGCGCGAGGACACCGAGCGAGGCATGCACGAGCTCGAGGCGCTGATTCGCGACATCGATCGCGAGATCGAGCGTGCCTTCGAGCAGACCTTCGAGGCGACGGCGAAGAACTTCGAGGAGATGGTCGAACATCTATTCCCCGGTGGGCGGGGCCGTCTGCGGCGGGTCAGTCTGCATCCTGTGCGCGACGTCGAGGAGGGCGAAGCGGAGAGCGACGACGACGAGGAGTCAGAGGAAGAGGACCGGCGGGAGCTCGGCGTGGAGATCGAGGTCACCCCGGCCGGCAAGTCGACCCGCAAGCTTTCGCTGCTCTCCGGTGGCGAGAAGTCGCTGGTCGCGCTGGCCTTCGTCTTTGCCGTCTTCCTCGCTAGGCCGTGCCCCTTCTACATCCTCGACGAGGTCGAGGCCGCCCTCGATGACGCCAACATCGATCGCTTCTTGCAGCTGATCAGGCGCTTCTCCGATCGCGCCCAGTTCGTCATCGTCACCCACCAGAAACGGACGATGGACGTCGCCGATGTCCTTTACGGCGTCACCATGGGCGGCGACGGGGTGACCAAAGTCGTCTCTCGCCGCTTGCCGCGCGAGGTCGAAGAAGACGAGGGCGATCTGGAGAGCCCGCCGCCATTCGCCGGAGTCGGCGCCGCGCAAAGCGAGGCGGCGCCCGGAGTGCTCGGCCAGAAACCACCCGGCGAGCCCTCCGCCCGCGACGACTCCGCTGCCGCGGCCTAGCTCGCCGTGCCCACCTCCTGGCAGGAGATCTTCGATCTCGGCGGTCGCGATGCGGCGCCTGTCGATGCCGAGCCCGAGAGCGAGGAGCGCCGGAGCGGCGTCTTCCGTCGCCTGCGCGAGAGCCTCTCCAAAAGCCGCCAGGCGCTGGTCGAGGAGGTCTCGGCCAGTCTCTTCGACCGCATTGACGAGGAGACCTGGGAGCGGCTCGAGGAGGCGCTGATCCTCGCAGACGCCGGCGCTCCGACCACGGCTGAGGTGGTCGAGCGGCTCGAGCAGGAGGTCGAGAGTGGCGCCGTCTCACCCGATGGCGAGGCGGTCCGCGAGCGCTTGATCGAGATCCTCGCCGACGTCGCCTCCAACGGACGCCGGCCGATCGATCTCAGCGGCGAGCCGGCGGTGCTTTTGATGGTGGGCGTCAACGGCACCGGCAAGACGACGACGATCGGCAAGATCGCCTGGCATCTCTCCAAGGAATTCGGCCTCTCCGTGGTCCTCGCCGCCGGCGACACCTACCGCGCCGCCGCCGCCGAGCAGTTGGCCGAGTGGGCCGAGCGGGCAGGAGCCGAACTGATCCGCTCTAAGGAGGGCGGCGATCCCGGGGCGGTCGCCTTCGACGCGATCGCCGCCGCCCGGGCGCGCGGCGCCGACGTGGTGATCGTCGACACCGCCGGCCGCCTCCACACCCAGGGCAACCTGATGGACGAGCTCGCCAAGGTGCGCCGCGTGATCGCCAAGCAGATGCCCGACGCGCCGCACGAGACGCTGATCTCGATCGACGCGACGACCGGCCAGAACGGACTGCGCCAGGCGAAGATCTTCTCCGAAACGGTCGAGGTCGACGGCGTCGTCCTTACCAAGCTCGACGGCACCGCCAAGGGCGGCATCGTGCTGGCTATCGCCAACGAACTTGAGATCCCGGTGAAGCTGATCGGCACGGGCGAGTCACTCGAGGATCTGCGTCCGTTCGATCCGGCCGACTTCGCCCGCGCCCTGTTGACCGAGTAGCTCCACCGGTTGCGGCTCGGCCCAGCTCAAAAGCAAAAGCTTTGTTTTCCTTGACTATTAAGCAGAGAGTCGCTATCAGTTGCGTCTCTCCGATCGGCGGGGGACGCTGCGCTTCCGGGGGAGTGCCAGGGCAATGGTTACGAAAGGAAGCATGAAAATGAGCAAGTTCAAGGCCCTTGGGCTGACCCTGTTGGCGGTCTTCGCAATGAGCGCGATGGTGGCCTCATCGGCCTCGGCGGAAGCCTTCGTCTTCACATCCGAAGTGGAAAACCCCACGTTGAAAGGGGAACAGGTCGGTTCGAGCTCGATGGAAGTCGAAGCGGGGGTGATCTCGTGCAGCGGTGGCACTTTTGAAGGGGCTATGACCGGAAAAGCCGCAGCGCAGGTGTCTCTGGGTGCTGCTTTCTCGGGATGCACGTTCGCGGAAATGTCTGGCACGTCAATCAACATGCAGAGCTGCGATTTGATGCTCGGGGTTGTGGGCGTGGAAGGCTCGAACTACGAGGCCGAAGCCGGGGTCGGGTGTGAAAAAGCCGAAGACTCGATCGTCATCACGGTCAAAGTTCTCGGCATAACCAAGTGCACGGTGGAAATCGGTCAGCAGGCATGGCTGCCCAGCGTGACAGTTGAAGACACCGGGTCTCCCACGGCGATTCGCGCGGAACTGAACGTCAGTGGCATCGAATACGACCAGAAAGCTGGCTCTGGGCTCGGCGCCTGCAAAAGCGCCGAAAACAAAACCAACGGCACCTACAAAAGCGAAATCGTGATCAAAGGGTCCCAGGGTGGAGTGCAGAAAAAACTGAACGCGCAGCCGATACCCCAAAAGGTCGACGTCAACCCCGCAACGGTCAAACTCAATGGGCCAACCACCAGCGCAAAATTCACGCTCGAAAATCTGGTCAACGAAAAACTGACCGTGTCGGGCTTCCATTCGCCTGGGAACTTCACCTACAAACTGACCTGCAAAAGCCTTGAGAAAAAAGGCGACAAAGACGACACCTGTCAAGAAGAAGTCACTTGTGTGCAGGCTTTCAAAGTAGAGGCAAAAGTCGCCGTGTTGGTCACGCCGCTCGGCGGCGCGGCTTTCACCATCGAGGGTTGCTGATCGTCGACGAGATGGCCGCAGGTGCGCGGCATTGATCAGCTAGCTCTTCAGGCGTAAATCGACAGGGCGGTTCTTCGGGATCGCCCTGTCGTGTCCCCTAAGCTAGGCGCTCGTGTTTGACCAGCTCTCAGAGCGTCTCCAGGCGACCCTCTCCGACGTCCGCTCGCGCGGCAAGCTGAGCGAGGGGGACGTTGACGCGGCGATGCGCGAGATCCGCCTCGCCCTGCTCGAGGCTGACGTCAACTTCAAAGTCGTCAAAAGCTTCACCAAGACGTTGAAGGAGCGCTGCCTCGGCGCCGACGTGCTGGAGAGCCTCGATCCGGGCCAGCAGGTGGTGAAGATCGTCAACGAGGAGCTGACCGGCCTGATGGGTGGTACTGGCCGCGACCTCGCCTTCGCTTCAAGCGGGCCGACGGTGATCCTGATGGCCGGCCTGCAGGGTTCGGGCAAGACGACCGCTTGCGCCAAGCTCGCCCGCCACCTGGGCGAGTCGGGCAAAGACGTCGCCCTCGCGGCCTGTGACGTCTATCGCCCGGCTGCGGTTGACCAGCTGGTCACGGTCGGCGAGCGCGCCGGTGCTCACGTTTACCAGCAGGGGACCGAAGCGGACCCGGTCGAGATCGCCTCCTGGGCACTCGATCGAGCCCGCGAGGAGGAGCGCGACGTGCTGATCGTCGATACCGCCGGGCGCCTCCACATCGACGAGGACTTGATGGCCGAGCTGGCCAAGATCCGCAAGCGAACCAAGCCGCACGACGTGTTGCTCGTGGTCGATGCGATGACGGGGCAGGATGCGGTCGGTGTTGCCGAATCGTTTGCCGAAGCGGCCGAGTTCGACGGCGTAGTGATGACCAAGCTTGACGGCGACGCCCGTGGCGGCGCCGCGCTCTCAGTCAAGGCGGTGACCGGGAAGCCGATCTTCTTCGCCTCGACTGGCGAGAAGCTGGAGGCCTTCGAGCGCTTCCACCCCGACCGCATGGCCTCGCGGATCCTCGGTATGGGCGACATGCTCAGCCTGATCGAGAAAGCCGAGCAGCAGGTCGACGAGCGCCAGGCCGAGGACCTGCAGAAGAAACTGGAAGGCGACCGCTTCACGCTCGAGGATTTCCTCCAGCAGATGAAACAGGTGCGGAAAATGGGCCCGCTCAGCGGCTTGGTCGGGATGCTGCCGGGAATGGGGGCGATGAAACAGCTGAAGAACGCCGACGTCGACGAGGGTGAGCTCGACCGGGTTGAGGCGATCATCCTCTCGATGACGCCGCTCGAGCGAGCCAACCCGGCGCTGATCAAGGGTTCGCGGCGCAAACGGATTGCCGATGGCTCTGGGACCAAAATCCAGCAGGTGAACCAGCTGGTCAAGCAGTTCGACCAGATGCGCAAGATGATGCGGATGATGATGTCGGGTGAGGAACCGAGCCCGCAGCAGCTCGCCCAGATGGCCGGCGGTGGAGGCGGCGCTCCGCGTCCGAAGTACCGCAGGCGCTGAGCGTCAACCGGCACGTCCTCCGCATTCGCGTCCGGGCGTGCCGGGCAAGTCCTGTAACCTCTCGCGGCCCAATGGCCGTGCGAATCAGACTTAGAAGGGTGGGTTCGAAGAAGAACCCGATCTGGCGGATCGTCGTCGCCGATAAACGTTCCCCGCGCGACGGGCGGACGATCGAGACGATCGGCCAGTACAACCCGCAGACCGAGCCCTCGACGATCGTGCTCGACGAGGAGCGCGCGCGCCACTGGATCGAGCACGGGGCGCAGCCATCGGAGACGGTAGCCACGCTGCTGCGCACCAAGGGCATCGCCGCCTCCGGTAGCTAGTCGTGACCGAGTTGCTGGAGTTCCTCGTCAGGGCGCTGGTCGAGGACCCCGACGCCGTCGAAGTCGAGGAGCTAGAAGAGGACGGGGACCTGATCTACGAGATCAGCGTCGCCGAGGACGACCTCGGCCGGGTAATTGGCAAAGGCGGCCGCGTGGCGAACGCGATCCGCACCGTCGCCAAGGCCGCCGCCGTGCGGCTCGACCGCCGCGTCATCGTCGACATCCTCGACTGACGCTTGCGGCTCGACGTCTTCACCCTCTTCCCGGAGGCCTTCGACTGGTTCCAGTCGCAGCGCTCGGTGCAGAACGCGCTTGGCAAAGGCAACGAGCTGCGCTTCTTCGACTATCGCGAGACGACCCCGCTAGGGGCGGGGCAGGTGGATGACGCGCCCTACGGCGGTGGGGCGGGGATGGTGCTTCGAGTCGACGTCGTCGACGCTGCGTTGCAGGCTGCTTATGCCCAGGGCGAGAGCCCGCGGGCCGTGCTGCTGTCGCCGACCGGCCGACTGCTCGATGACGAGCTCGCCGATGAGCTGACGCAGGAGCCACATGTCGCGCTTCTCTGCGGTCGCTACGAGGGCTTCGACGAGCGGGTCCACGAGCACCTCGCCGACGACGAGGTCTCGATTGGCCGCTATGTGCTTGCCGGCGGTGAGCTGCCGGCAATGGTGGTCGCCGACGTCCTCATGCGCAAGCTGCCCGGGGCACTTGGCCACGAGCAGAGCGCCGTCGAGGAGTCGTTCAGCCGCGTGCTCGAGGGGGCACCGGAGTACCCGCACTACACCCGCCCGCCGTCATACCGGGGCTGGGGAGTGCCCGACGTTCTGGTCTCCGGAGACCACGGGCGAGTGCGCCAATGGCGGGCGGAGCAGAGCAGGGCGAGAGCCGAGCAGTTCGAAAAAGATCCCGAGTAGGTACGATTCCGCCACCGCGCGGCAGCCGAACCCGGCTCCGGCGGTTTTTTCTCGCCGAATGAGCTCCGTAATCGACAGCATCGAGCGTGGTCAGCTGAGGAAGGGCATTCCGCCCTTCGCTCCTGGCGATCGCGTGCGCGTCCACTTCCAGGTGATCGAGGGCAACCGCCGCCGCACCCAGGTTTTCGAGGGGGTCGTGCTCAAGCGGCAGGGCTCCGGTGTGCGCGAGACCTTCACCGTGCGCAAGCAGTCGTTTGGGGTTGGCGTCGAGCGAACCTTCCCGCTGCACTCGCCGAAGATCGAGAAACTCGAGATCGCGGCTCGCGGCGACGTGCGGCGAGCGAAGCTCTACTACCTGCGTGGGCGCATCGGCAAGGCGGCGCGCGTTGCTGAGCGGCGGTGGGGTATTGACGAGGAGATGATCTCTGCGCCTACTGCTGCGGTTGATGCGGAGGGTGTCGCTCAGGTGGAGGACGAGACGCCTCAGGACGAGGCCTCTCAGGAGACCGCTCAGGACGATGGCTCGCAGGACGCGGGTCCTGTCGGCGCAGGGGACCCACCTCCCCCTGCGGTAGCTAAAGCTTCCTCGGGGGAGGCCCCCCCTACGCCGCCACCCGCGTCAGAGGCGTCTGGGGATGACGCTGGGGAGGCCCCGGAGGCCAACAAGTCCGAGCCTGAGTCCGATGCCGAGCCGGAGGCGGCTGCCGAGGAGTCCGGCGACGACTCCGGCGAGAAGTCAGACTGAGCCCGCGAATTCCTAAGCCGGAAAGTCGCGCCGGCGGGCTGGTCGAGCTGGTCGTGATTGTTGCCCTTGCGCTGGGACTCGCTCTGGCGATCCAGGCCTGGTTGGTCAAGCCCTACCAGATCCCCTCGCAGTCGATGGAGCCGACCCTCGACGTCGGTCAGCGCGTGCTCGTCAACCGCTTCCTCTACCACTTCACCGACCCCGGGATCGGCGACATCGTCGTCTTCCATCCGCCCAAAGGCGCCGACCTTGGGACCGAGTGCGGCAGGCAGCATGGCCCCGAAGAAGCCTGCCCGGCGCCAACGCCCGAGGAGTCGGACCAGAACTTCATCAAGCGGATCGTCGCCGGTCCCGGCGACACGCTGGCCGTCCGCAACGGCCACCCGGTCGTCAACGGCGTGGCGAAGACCGACGAGCCCTACGCGCTGCCCTGCGGCACCAGCGGAGCTTGCAATTTGCCCAAACCGATCACCATTCCACCCGACTACTACTTCATGATGGGCGACAATCGTGGGGCAAGTGACGACAGCCGTTTCTGGGGACCCGTCCCCCGTGACTGGATCATCGGCAAGGCCTTCGCCACCTACTGGCCGCCCGACCGGGTCGGGATCTTCTAAGGCGCACAAGCGCCGCCTGGCGCGCTCCCGCCGCCTTTTCGCCTTCGACCGCGGCCTCGGCAGTCGTATGGTCGCCGGCGCCGACGAGGCTGGTCGCGGCTGCCTTGCCGGGCCGCTGGTCGCGGCTGCGGTTCTGTTCGACTACGAAACCCTCTCGCGCTCGGATCGGCGCGCCCTCGCCGGCCTACACGACTCCAAGCAGATGAAACCCGAGCGGCGCGAGGAAGCTCTACCCGGCGGTGCTGCGCGCCGCGAGCAGGGTCAGCGTCGTCGTCCGCTGCGCGCGCGGGATCGACGAGCGAGGTCTGCACGTAACCAATATCGAAGCGCTCTCCTGCGCGCTGGAAAGGCTTGCCCCTGGCGAGGAGGTCACCTGTTTGGTCGACGGCTTCTCGCTGCGTAACTGCGCCGTTCCGCATCGCGCTGTGATCGAAGGCGACGGGACCAGCGCCGCGATCGCCGCATCTTCGGTGATCGCCAAGGTCACCCGCGACCGATACATGCACGGCGCCGCCGCCGAGCACCCAGGCTGGGGCTTTGAGGAGCACGTCGGCTACTCGACCCCCGAGCACCGCGCCGCGATCGAGCGCATCGGCATCTCACCACTACACCGCCGCTCGTTCCAGAGCGTTGCCTACTCTCAGCTCGAGTTCGCCTGACCGGCGCATCTCTGCGTCCTCGGTCGCTCGCGTGCAGAGCACGCCACGCTCCCTGCGTCCTTGACCTGCTTGGTCAGGCGAACTCGTTAAAAGGCTCCACGAATGTGCTCGTAGTCGATTACGCAGTTGGCGCGGTCGTAGGTGACGCCGACCGCGTCGAAGCGAATCTCGTCGTAGCGCGGCAGATTGCGGCGCTCGCTCATCCAGGCGGTGGCGAGGCGACGGATGCGTTGCTGCTTGCGGAAGTTGATTGAGAGGACCGGTCGCTCCGGCCCGTAGGCGGAGCCCGCCCGGCCTGCCTTGACCTCGACGAAGACCAGCGTGCGGCCGTCCAGGGCGACGAGGTCAAGCTCGCCTTGGCGGCTGCGCGCGTTGCGCTCGAGCACCTCCCAGTCCGCGGCGATGAGACGGGTGGCGACGAGGTCCTCCGCCGTCCTGCCGAGTCGCTGTCTGGTCTCGGTCACGCGGCGAAGCTAGGGCAGTTGCCGGCCGCATGCCTTCGGTCACGTAGTTGCCTCTGAAGATTTTCCTTCTGCGCGCCACACGCGCGCCCGGGCGCGCCAGCGTTGCCGCGATGCTCGCCACGACGCGTACATTCACCCTCGATGGCATCGCCGCCAGGCCGGTGCAGGTCGAGGTCGACGTGCACCGCGGCCTACCTGCCTTCTCGGTCGTCGGACTCCCGGATACGGCCGTCCGCGAGGCGCGTGAGCGGGTACGAGCATCCCTCGCCAACTGCGGATTCGAGTTCCCCCTGCGGCGCATCGTCGCCAACCTCGCGCCAGCCAGTGTGCGTAAGGCCGGTCCGGGCTTGGACCTGCCGATTGCCGTGGCCCTGTTGGTCGCCTCTGGCCAGCTCGAGTGGGGGGACCTGTCGCGGCTTGCGATGGCCGGTGAGCTGGCTCTGGATGGCTCGGTGCGACCGATACCGGGAGTGCTCGCGATCGCCGAGGCGGCGCGCAAGCAAGGCGCCGAGGCGGTGCTGGTGCCGGCGGAGAACGGACCTGAGGCAGCCCTCGTCGGCGGCTTGGAGGTGGTGCCCTTGGAGAGCCTTGGCCAGCTCTCGGCGCTGGCGAATGGGTCATGGCAGCCGGATCGGCCCGAGGCGCTGTCCCTGCCCTTGACCGCGCAGCCGGGAGGACCCGATCTCGCCGACCTGCGCGGCCAGCCGCACCTTCGTTACGCGCTCGAAGTAGCGGCGGCTGGCGGCCACAGCTTGCTGATGGTGGGCCCGCCGGGTGCCGGCAAGTCGCTTGCTGCGAGCAGGCTTCCGTCGATTCTGCCGCCGCTCGCCCAGGACGAGGGTTTGGAGGTGGCGCGGATTGCCAGCGCTTGCGGTCGCCTCGGCCCGGCCTTCAGTGGGGGCAGGCCGTTTCGAGCGCCCCATCACACGGTCAGTCCGGCCGGGGTCGTCGGCGGCGGTAACCCACCCGGTCCGGGCGAGGCAACGCTCGCCCATCGTGGCGTTCTCTTCCTCGATGAGCTCTGCGAGTTCCGCCGCGACACCTTGGAGGCGCTGCGCGGTCCGCTCGAGAGCGGCTCGGTGACGATCTCCCGCGCCGGCAGCAACCGGCGGCTGCCCTGCCGCTTCATGTTGGTTGCCGCGTCGAACCCCTGCCCGTGTGGACGTGGGGAGGCCGATCCGGAGTGCAGCTGCGCCCCGCTCGACGTGCGCCGCTATCAAGGCCGCCTCAGCGGCGCTCTTGCCGACCGCCTCGACATTCTCGTCGCCATCCGCCAGCCGAGTGCGGCGGAGATTGGCGGCCCGCCGGGCGAGATGTCCGCCGCGGTGCGCGAGCGCGTTGCTGCTGCGCGCCAGCGAGGGGAGCTCCGCCTCGGCGCTGGTCGCTGCAACGCCGAGATGACCCCGAGGGAGGTCCGCGAATGTGCGCTCGACGACGACGCCGCGGCGCTTCTTGCCGAGACCTATACGCGTTGCCGGCTCAGCGCCCGCGCTCACGACCGGGTCCTGCGTCTAGCGCGGACGATCGCGGACCTAGCCGGCTCCGACTCGGTTAAACGCGAGCAGCTTGCCCAGGCACTTCAACTGAGGAGGAGAGACCGTGATTAGCCAGCTCAACCCGGAAGCATGCCCCGAATGCCTACGGCGCTCGCGCCTGCTTGCCCATCTCGCCCCCTATATCGAGAAGATTGCGACCGGCGCGGTCGGCAGGCGCTCGCCCGAACTGCTCCGGCTCAGCAACGAGGACCTGGCTACGGTGGCGGCGCCGCAGGTTGCGGACCAGATCCTGGCTCAGATCGCAGCGCCACCGGCGGAACGCCTGCAGGCCGAGCTCGTCGCGGCGCAGTGTTGGGCCTCTTGCCGGCACGATGCGCTCTTCCCGCCGGGCCTGGGTGACGCGCCGGATGCGCCCTGGGCGCTGATCGGTCGCGGCGATCCAGCTCTTTTGCGACAGCTGAGCCCAGAGAACGCAGTGACCATCGTCGGCGCCAGGCGCGCGAGCACCTACGGACGCGAGGTGGCGCGCGAGCTCGGACGGGAGCTGGCGTCGACGGGGATGGTTGTGGTCAGTGGCCTCGCCTTCGGCATCGACGCCTGCGCGCATCGCGGCGCTCTCGACTCGGGGCTGACAGTCGCCGTGCTGGGCTGCGGCGCTGACGTCGCCTATCCGGCCGCCCACCGCTCGCTCTGGCGGCGGATCGGGGAAAGCGGGCTTGTCCTCTCCGAGTTGCCACCCGGCTCCGGCGCCTGGCGCTGGACGTTTCCCGCCCGCAATCGGATCATGGCGGCGTTGTCCGGGATGACGGTGGTGGTCGAGGCAGCGGAGCGCTCCGGCTCGCTGATCACGGCAGACCTCGCCGCGGACTTGGGCCGCGACCTGGGCGCGGTTCCGGGTCCGGTCGGGTCACGCCTCTCCGCTGCTCCAAATGGCTTGCTGGCCGGCGGCGCTTGCCTGGTCCGCGACGCACAGGACGTGCTTGACGCAATGCTCGGACCTGGGGCGCGACGAATCGAGCGAGCCGGCCCACAGCTGGACGCGACGCAGCTGGCGGTTCTGGAGGCATTGGAGCGGGGGGCTGAGACTTGCGACACCGTCGCGGCCAATCTCCAGCTAGCTGGCGGCGACGCGGCAGCTGCGCTGGCCGATCTGGAGTCGCTGGGCTACGTCAGCTGCTCGCTCGTCGGCGTCTATGTGCGCACCACTCTGCAACCACCATCCGACATCTAGGCTGGGAGGTCCGATGAACCAGAAACGTGTCCCAACCGCCCTCTCGATCGCCGGCTCGGACTCCGGCGGCGGTGCGGGCATCCAGGCGGACCTGAAGGCCTTTGCGAGATGCGGTGTGCACGGGATGACCGCGATCACGGCGATCACGGCGCAGAACACGCGTGCGGTTGAGTGGGTTGAGGTACTTTCGCCGCAAGCAGTTTTCAACCAGATCCTGGCGGTCGCTGAAGACATGGGGGCCGACTCGGTGAAGATCGGCATGCTCGGCTCGGCGGCGACGATCGACGCGGTTGCTGTCGGGCTGACCTACATGGGAGTTGCGCTCGCACCCGTTGTTATCGACCCTGTGATGGTGGCTGAGAGCGGAGCGGCACTGATCGACGACGAGACCAGAGCGGCACTTGTCGACGTGTTACTGCCGCGCTGCTCGGTCGCCACCCCAAATATCCCCGAGGCCCGTGAGCTGACCGGTTTGGGGAACGGAGCCGCTCAGGAGGAGCTGGCGCGTGGCGTCCTAGAGCTTGGGCCGAAGGCGGTGGTCGTCACGGGCGGCCACAGCGAGGAGCTGATCGACATCTTTTTCGACGGCGAACGCGTCGTCGAGATCCCCGGCGATCGCCATCCCGACGGCGCCGCCCATGGCTCCGGCTGTACTCACTCCGCGGCCCTGGCAGCGTTTCTCGCCCATGGGGCCGCGCCATTGGAGGCGGCCAGGCGGGCGCGCAAAGTTGCCTCTGAGGCAGTCGCCAATGGCCTGCGCGAACTCGGCTCCGGCTCGGGTCCGGTCGACGTCTTCGGCCTCGCTTCGGAGCCGCCACAGTAGATTTCTGGTGATGAGCACCAACGGTTCCACCTCTACCAAGCTTCCTCGCCCGCGCTCCAGCGTGGTCTTCGACGGCCCCGAGCGCGCTCACGCGCGCGCCTACATGAAGGGGATCGGCTTCGACGACGATGCGCTCAGTCGGCCGACGATCGGCATCGCCAACACCTGGACCGAGGCGATGCCCTGCAACTTCCACCTGCGCGGCCTGGCCGAGCACGTCAAAGAGGGCGTGCGGGCAGCCGGCGGCACGCCGATGGAGTTCAACACGGTTGCCGTCTCCGACGGGGTCACGATGGGAACCCAGGGGATGAAGGCCTCGCTGATCAGCCGCGAGGTGATCGCTGACTCGATCGAGCTGATGGCTCGCGGGTATCAGTTCGACGCGATTGTCGCCGTCTGTGCCTGTGACAAGACGATCCCCGGCTGTGCGATGGCCCTGGCCCGGCTCGACGTGCCCTCGGTGCTGCTCTACGGCGGCTCGATTGCCCCCGGGCGCTGGCATGGCCGTGACGTGACGATCCTCGACATCTTCGAGGCGGTTGGAGCTCACGCCGCCGGCGAGCTGACCGACGAGGAACTGAACGAGCTCGAGGGCGTGGCCAGCCCCGGCGCCGGTGCCTGCGGTGGCCAGTTCACCGCCAACACGATGGCCTGCGCCTTCGAGGCGCTGGGGATCAGTCCCGGCGGCTCGGCGATGGTGCCGGCCGAAGACGACGAGAAGGGGACCGTCGCCGAGAAGATCGGCGAGCTCGTAATGAGAGTGCTGGTCGACGATCTGCGGCCGAGCAAGGTGATCACCCGCGACTCGCTCGAGAACGCGATCGCCTGCGCCTGCGCCTCCGGTGGCTCTACCAACGTTGTCCTGCACCTGATCGCGCTTGCCCACGAGGCCGGGATCGAGCTGGACATGGACGACTTTGAGCGGATCTCCCGCGAAACGCCGCTGCTCGCGGATCTAAAGCCGGGCGGGCGCTTCGTCGCCACCGACCTCTACCGCGCCGGCGGAGTGCCGCTGATCCTCAGACGTCTCGCCGAGGCCGGCATCCTGCACGGCGAGGAGATCACGGTCAGCGGTCGCACGATCGGCGAAGAGGCAGAGGCCGCGAGCGAGGCCGACGGTCAGGAAGTCGTCCGCCCTCTCTCGGACCCGCTCAAGAGCGAAGGCGGCCTCGCGATCCTGCGCGGCAACCTCGCTCCCGAAGGGGCCGTGGTCAAGCTCGCCGGGACTGAGCGCAAGAAGCAGGTCGGCCCCGCCCGTGTCTTCGAGTCCGAGGAGGACTGCTTTCGCGCGGTCAAGGAACAGGCGATTCGCGCCGGCGACATCGTCGTCATCCGCAACGAGGGCCCGGCAGGCGGCCCCGGCATGCGCGAGATGCTCCAGGTGACGGCGGCGATCGTTGGCGAGGGGCTCGGCGAGGAGGTGGCGCTGCTGACCGACGGGCGCTTCTCTGGAGCGACCCGCGGCCTGATGGCCGGACACGTCGCGCCCGAGGCGGCCAAGGGTGGCCCGATCGCGGCCGTCCGCGAGGGCGATGAGATCAGCCTCGACGTCGAGGCCCGCCGCATCGACGTGGCGCTCTCCGACGAGGAGATCGCCAAGCGCATCGCCGAATACGAACCCCCACCGCCGCTCTATGAGCGCGGCGTGATGGCCAAGTACGCCGCGACGGTCTCCTCAGCCGCCCTCGGCGCGGTTACCAGCTGAACGCTCCTCCCGGGCGTTACTCGGCGACGAATTCGTCGAGCAAGGCGTTAAAGCGTTCCGGTCGCTCCATCTGCGGAACATGCCCGGTGCGCTCGAACAGCTCCAGGCGCGAGTCTGGGACCAGGCGGTGGTAGCCGATCGCCGCCTCGACCGGTACGACGTGGTCGTTGAGGCCCCAGACGACCAGGGTCGGGATCTCGATCTCGGTCAGGCGGTGGCGGCTGTCGTAGCCGCCGATCCCGCGGATCGCGTCGCCGAAGCCGGGACTCTGCAGCCCGGGCTCGATCTGCTCGCGCAGCAACTCCGGACGGATGCGGTTCGGGTAGTGAAAGACACGGCCGAAGGCGAACTCGCGGCCGCGAGGACGGTTCAGCCAGGCCCGCCGCGGGCCCGCCAGGAAGGGAAAGCTCGCTTCGAAAAGGCGGACACCCGCTTCCAGTCGCCGGCCCTCTGCCTCGGCGAAGCTGATCCCCGCCGCCGAGACCAGCACCAGCTTGTCGAAGCGGGAGGGCCGTTCGATCACCGCCTCGGTGGAGACGAAGCCGCCCATCGAGTTACCGACCAGCGCCGCCACCCGATCGATGCCGAGCTTCTCGCAGAAGTCGTGGATCAGCCGCCCGTAGGCGGGCATGTCAATTGGCCAGGACGGCATTGGGCTCTCGCCGAAACCGGGCAGGTCGAGTGCGATCGCGCGGTGGGTCTTGCCGAAGTGGGGGAGGTTCTCGAGCCAGTTCTGCCAGCAGCCGGCGAGGCCGTGGACGAAGAGGATCGGCTCGCCTTCGCCGATCTCGGCGTAGTTGACCTCGGCCCCCGGCAGCTGCACGCGGCGCAGGTGCTCGCGCCAGTCGATCTTCAGCCACTCGGGGTCGGGATTGCCGTAGTCGGTGGCGGGGAAGTTGACCGACCCGCTCATCACTGACGGGGAATCCATCAGGCGTAGCCCATCCTTTCCAGAATCGGTATCTCGCGGATCTGCGGCGGCTGCAGGTGATCCCAGAGGATGCCGCGGGGACGTTCGTCGGTGCGCTCGACCTCGATCACGGCGCGCGGCGTCGCGATCAGGTCGACGGGAAGGTCGTGCGAGACGACGGGCAGGTGACGGCGCATGATCTGAATCGGGTGCACGGTGGTGGCGATCGTCGTGTGGTCGTCGATCTTGCCGGCGTCGATCAGAATCCCGTACTCGAGGTCGTTGTAGCCGCCGCCCTTGCCGATCCTCGCGCCGCTCAGGTTGACGGCGACCGAGCCGGTGAGGACGAAGTCGATCTCAGGCAGGTCGTCGAGGGCGACAACGCGACCGTGCTTGAGCGCCCCCTTGATCGTCGCTGCCTCTTTCATCGCCGCTTTCGAGAGGCGCTTGGGGTCAAGCACGCGGAACGGGTGTGGGTCACGCAACCGCGGCACCGCCATGATCAGCGTCTTGCCCTCTTCCAGCGCCATGCGGCGCGCCTGCGTCTGAGGGGAGTCCGGATTTGCCTTGATCGCCCGCGCCCGCTTCCAGAGACGGTGCCCGGCGAGCTTCTCGGCAGCTAGCCGCGCACCGGCGAAATTCGGAATCCGACCCTCGGCGCCTGGAAAGCGAGAGACCCCCTCACGGTCCATCGCCTGCCAAATCTCCTTGCGAACCTCATCCTTGGAGCGCACAGTGTCGAAAGATATCCGTCAGAACGACCGGACCGTCTGCCTAAACTTTCCCGAATGGGGCGTAAGACCAAAATCGCGATCGCAACCTGCGTCTGCTTGCTGGCGCTTGGCGCGGTAGCGGCCTACGCCTATGACAGCTCCCAGGACGACACGATCGCCGACGGAGTGACGATCGCCGGCGTCGACGTCGGCGGCATGAACGCGAACGAAGCGGAGCGCGCG
Organism: uncultured Solirubrobacterales bacterium; assembly: GCA_963824215.1. GTDB lineage: Bacteria > Actinomycetota > Thermoleophilia > Solirubrobacterales > 70-9 > VRUE01. The sequence goes on from CAWGOE010000004.1 coordinate 594,628, forward strand.
GTGCGCCGGCAGCTGCTGGCGCCGCTGCGTCACTCGCTCAAGGTGGGCTACGACGGTGAGAGCTGGACTCTTTCCGGCAAAGCGCTGAAGTTCCACGCTGACATCAACGGCGCGGTCGAAGAGGCGCTCGACGCTAGCCGCGACGGCAGTTTGCCGGAGCGAGTAGTTCGCTACGTCAGCGGCGGCGAGGTCGACGAGAGCATCTCGGCCGACGTCACCTACTCGGAGCCCTCGATCAATCGCTTCGTCCGTGAGGTTGCCGGCGCGATCAACAAAGAACCACAGGACGCCTCGGTCGAGGCCGGCGGCGCCGAACTGGTCGTGGTCCCGGCTGAGCATGGGCGCAAGCTGCGCGACAACCTGCTTACCCGTCAGCTCAACGCCGCGGTCCTCAACGCCAGCGCCGATCACACGATTGCCGCCCGCACCCACTCGACGGCGCCCGAGGTGACCGGGGAGGAGGTCGCCTCCGAGTACCCGACCTACCTGACCCTCGAGCGCTCGACCTACACGCTGCGGTTCTGGAAGGACCTGAAGCTGGCGAAGACCTACACTGTCGCGGTCGGCCAGGAAGGCCTGGAAACGCCGGAAGGGCTCTACCACATTCAGGACAAGCAGGTGGAACCCACCTGGCACGTGCCGGAATCGGACTGGGCCGGCTCGCTTGCCGGGCAATCGATCCCACCGGGGCCCTCGAACCCATTGAAGGCGCGCTGGATGGGGATCTACGAAGGGGCCGGAATCCACGGCACCGAAGAGACCTATTCACTGGGCACCGCCGCCTCTCACGGCTGCGTGCGGATGGCAATCTCCGACGTAGAAGAGCTCTACGACCTAGTCGAAGTGGGCACTCCCATTTACATCGGCTAGCTGCTCGCAGGCACTCGAAGGCCCGCGGCGAATCTGATCCCGATGACCTGGGACGAGGCGCTGGCCGCTTATGACCGTGACCTGCGGGCGCGGAGCATGGCTGAGCGGACTCGTAAGGCCTACGCGGTTGATCTCGGCCAGTTCGTCGAGTGGGCCGCTGCGAAGGGCTCGGATCCGGACGATGTCCGTCATCGTGACGTGCGGCGCTACGGCGCCGGGCTCTCATCCGGTGGAGCCGCCCCGACCACGGTCGCGCGCAAGCTGGCGGCGATCCGCGGCCTCTTCGACTTCCTCGTGCGGACCGAGCGGATCGGGCAGAACCCAGCCGACCTCGTCTCCAGCCCGAAGCGCGAAGAAAAGCTTCCGCGGGTCCTGAGCGGTGAGCAGGTTCGCTCGCTGCTCGAGCGGATCCCCGCCCGCTCGCCGCTGGAGCTGCGCGACAGGGCGATGTTCGAGCTGGCCTATTCCTGCGGTCTGCGCTGCGAGGAGATCGTCAACCTCGACGTTGGGTCCTTCGACTTCGAGACCGAGCAGCTGCGCGTGCTTGGCAAGGGCTCCAAGGAGCGGCTGCTGCCGGTCGGCGAGCCGGCGCAGCGCGCGCTGCGCCGCTACCTGGACCGCGGTCGGCACGCGCTCGCGACCGAGCCGCGCGAGGCGGCGCTGTTCCTCTCCAAGAGCGGCAAGCGGCTCTCCAGCTCCGACGTGACCCGGCGTCTGGGCCTCTGGGTTCGCGAAGCCGCACTCGCCGCTGGGGTCTCGCCGCACTCTCTGCGCCACAGCTTTGCCACCCACCTGCTGGAAGGGGGCGCGGACCTGCGGACGATCCAGGAGCTGCTCGGTCATGCCTCGATTTCGACCACGCAGGTCTACACTCGTGTCGACGCGGCTCGCCTGCGGGAGGCCTATGCGGCGACCCATCCGCGCGCCTGAATCCCAAAAGATGCCCCAGCGACCATAGAATCGAGCCGAATTCCATGGAAACCGGCGTAAAAGAGGTGGAGCTACGCGACTTGTGGCGCCGCTACAAGGACGATGGCGACAAAGCAGCGCGTGAGCGGCTGGTCGTCGCCTACTCGCCTCTGGTCAAATTCGTCGCCGGCCGGCTCGGCGCCGGGCTGCCCTCCCACGTAGAGGACGCCGACCTGATCTCTTACGGCTTGATGGGCTTGATCGGCGCGATCGAGCGCTTCGAGCCCGAGCGTGGGATCAAGTTCGAGACCTTCGCGATGACGCGGATCCGCGGCGCGATCATCGACGAGCTGCGCTCGCTCGACTGGGTGCCGCGCTCGGTCCGCTCCCGCGCCCGCGAAATCGAGGCGGCGCAGTCGAAACTCGAGCATGAGCTGCAACGGGCGCCGACCGAGGCTGAGCTCGCCGCCAAAGTGGGCCTTACCGAGGAAGAGCTGCAGACTTCGCTGCTGGAGATCGCCAACTCCTCGATCTACGCGCTGGACGAGCTCTGGACGATCTCTGACTCCTCTGGCGACTCGGTCTCGCTGCTCGACACGATCTCCGACCCGCGCGCCGAAGACCCGCAGGAATCGCTCGCCAGCAATGAGATCAAGGACCGGCTCACCGAGTCGATCGCCGGCCTGCCCGAGCGCGAGCAGCTCGTCGTCGCGCTCTACTACTACGAGAATCTCACCCTGCGCGAGATCGGCGAGGTGCTCGGCGTGACCGAGTCGCGGGTCTCGCAGCTACACACCAAGGCAGTGATGCGGCTGAAGTCCTCGTTGCAAGAGGTCTAGCGGCGTTCTAACCTCGTTTGCGTGCCGCACATGGCCGCAGACCGGATTCGTAATGTCGCCCTGATCGGGCACCGGGGCTGCGGTAAGACGAGCCTGCACGAGGCGCTGCTGTTCGAGGCGGGGGCGACGCGGCGGCTGGGCCGGGTCGAGGACGGCAGCACCGTCTCCGACTCAGAGCCCGACGAGCAGGCGCGTGGGATGTCGATCGGCGCCGCCGTCGCCGGCTTCGAATACGACGGCCGCGAGATCAACCTGATCGACACGCCTGGCGAGCCGAGCTTCGTCGCCGACGCCGTCGCCGCCCTGCGGGTCGCCGATGCCGCGGTCGTCGTCCTCAGCGCCGTTGCCGGGGTCGAGGTGCAGACCGAGCGGCTCTGGCGACGCGCCGACGCAGAGGGCCTGGCGCGCCTCGTATTCATCAACATGCTCGACCGCGAGCGAGCCGATTTCTTCGCCGCGCTCGACTCGCTCAAGAAGGCCTTCGGACCGCACGTCGTCGCCACCGAGATCCCGATCGGCAGCGAGCACGACGTCCGCGGTGTGGTCGACCTGATCGATCTCGAGGCTTTCGTCTACGAGGGCACAGGTCAGGGAAACGCGACGCGGGTCGAGATCCCGGAAGCGCTTCACACCCAGGCGGAGGAGTACCGGGAGAAGCTGATGGACGAGGTGGCGGAGAACTCCGACGAGCTGATGGAGCGCTACCTCGATGGCGAGCAGATCGACCACGAGGAGATCGTCGCCGCACTCAAGCAGGGAGTTACCGCGGGGCGGCTCTTCCCAGTCACCTGCGGCGTCGCCACCCGCAACTTGGGCGCCAATCGGTTGCTCGGGGCGCTGGTCGAGGACCTGCCTTCGCCGGCGATGCGGGGGGCGGTGGGAGCGCTGGGCGAGGGTGGTGAGGCGATCGAGATCACTCCCGAGGAGGACGGCCCGCTCGTTGCCTACGTATTCAAGACGCTCGCCGATCCCTATGCGGGACGGATCAACCTGCTGCGCATCTACCGCGGCACCCTGCGCTCGGACTCGCAGGTCGTCAACGTCACCAGACACGAGAAGGAGCGGATCGGCCAGCTCGGCCGCCCGCTCGGCAGTGAGCTGAGCCCGGTCACCGAGCTGGGGGCGGGGGAGATAGGGGCGGTGGCGAAGCTGAAGCAGACCCAGGCCGGGGATGTGCTCAGCGAGGGCCAGGAGGAGATCGCCTTCCCGCCGCTCGATCTGCCGGCGCCGGTGATGGCGTTCGCCTATGAGCCGAAGTCGAAGGGGGACGAGGAGAAAGCGGCGACGGCGGTGCGGCGGTTGGGCGAGGAGGACCCGACGCTCGACGTCCACCGCGACGCCCAGACCGGCGAGCAGATAGTCGCTGGGCTGACCCAGATCCATATTGAGGTGATCGTCGAGCGGATGAGGCGCCGCTTCGGCGCCGAGATCGAGCTGCACCCGCCGCGGGTGCCCTACCAGGAGACGATTCGCCTGCCCGCCGAAGCGCATGCCCGCTACAAGAAGCAATCCGGCGGGCGCGGTCAGTTCGCCGACTGCAAGATCGAGATCGAGCCGGCGGAGGATGGAGCGGGCCTCGAGTTCGTAAACCGGATCAAGGGCGCGGCGATCCCGGGATCCTTCATCCCCGCGGTCGAGAAGGGGGTGGTGGAGGCGATGCGCCACGGCACCGTCGCCGGCTACCCGGTCAAGGGCGTGCGGGTGCGGCTCGTCGACGGCAAGCACCACGACGTCGATTCCTCCGAGATGGCATTCAAGGTCGCCGGCTCGATGGCTTTCCGGGAGGCGATGGAAGCCGCCGACCCGGTCCTCCTAGAGCCGATCGTGCGGCTCACCGTCAGCTGCCCCGCGGATGTCGTCGGCGAGGTGATCGGCGACCTCAATTCTCGGCGCGGCCACCCGCTTGGGATGGAACCGAAGGGCGCTGCGACCGAGGTCAGGGCCGAGCTGCCGATGGCCGAGGTGCTCGAGTACGCGCCGGACCTGCGTTCGATCAGCGGCGGCCGGGCCGAGTTCACGGCCGAGTTCGAGCGTTACGAGCCCGTGCCGCAGCAGCTCGCCGACAGGATCGTTGCAGCGGCGGGTCAGGGCAGCGCGGCTGCCGCGTAGGGCGGCGGGCCGTTGGTAACTTGAGCCGGTGAGCTCTGACGAGACCTGCGCGGTCTGCAACCGCACCATCCTCGCCGGCGAGCGCACCCGCAGCTACATGAGCCCGAAGGACGGGCCGCGCCTGGTCTGCGATCTCTGCCGCAGCCGCGCCGAGACGCTCGGCTGGGTCGATCCGGCTGCTCCCGGCGCGAACGTCGGCCGACGCCCTGCGCCGGAGGTCTCGGAGTCGCCGCGAGGGCGCCTGGAGCGCGCGGCCGTCCGCTTCAACGGCAGCGACGCCTCGCGCACCGTCGCCGGGCTCACACGGACGCTCGGCGATCCGCGGGTATCGATCGGCTCGGCCGCCGGCTCGCCCAGCGAAGTGCGGATCACGGTGGCCTGGGAGCTCGGCTGGTATCAGTGGGGGGTCGATCTCGGCGACGAGCTGCGCCCGGTCTTCCAGCTCGGCAAGGGTGATGAGATCGATCAGCTCGACGGTTCGGCGCGCCAGTGGAACGCGCGAGCTGAGGAAGGCGGCCGGATCGCGCTCGGCCTGGAGCGCCGCCAGCAGAGTCGCGACGGCGAGCCGGTCGGCTAGATGTCGTTGAAGCTGGTCGTCAACGTCGACGGCGGCGCCCGCGGGAACCCCGGGCCGGCCGCGATCGGGGCCGTGGTTCAGGATGCCAACGGCCAGATTCTCGAAGAGCATGGTGAGCGAATCGGTGTGGCGACCAACAACGTCGCCGAGTACCGGGCGCTGCTGCTGGGGATCGCGCGCGCCGCCAAGCTGGGCGCCGACGAGCTGGAGCTGGTCGGCGACTCGGAGCTGATCGTGCGCCAGGTCAAGGGCGAGTACAAGGTCAAGGACGCGACGATGCGCGAGCTGCACGGTGAGGTGAAGCGAGCGCTGCGGCCCTTCGACAGCTGGTCGATCCGGCACGTGCGGCGCGAGCTCAACACAGAGGCCGACCGCCTCGTCAACGCGGTGCTGGACGGCGCGGAGGTATGACTCTTGGCTGAGCCGATCGATCCCCGGGTGGACATCGGTCATGTTCACCTCAAAGTCGCCGACCTCGACCGCGCACTTGATTTCTACTGCGGCGTGCTCGGTTTCGAGCTGCAGCAGCGGATAGGGGACGACGCGGCCTTCGTCTCGGCCGGCGACTACCACCACCACATCGGCCTCAATACGTGGCACTCGAAGGGCGCTCCGCCTCCGCCCGCTCACAGCACCGGCCTCTTCCACCTTGCGATCCGCTACCCGGAGCGGCGCACCCTCGCCGATGCTGCGCGGCGGCTCTCGGCGGCGGGCATCCCGCTCGAGGGCGCCTCCGACCACGGCGTCAGCGAGGCGCTCTACCTGAGCGATCCCGACGGCAACGGCATCGAGCTTTACTGGGACCGGCCGCGCGAGCAGTGGCCACGCTCGCCTGGTGGCGAGGAGATCGCGATGGTCACCGAACCACTTGACCTGCCCGATCTCCTCACCGAGCTCGACTCTGACGCCTAAGAGCCGAGGATGGCGCCCACCAGGTTTGGTTTGAAGGGCTCGGTGCCCTTCACCAACTGCACCCCTCCGAGGCTCGTGTTGGCGCGCATGTAGGCGAGCGCCTTGCCGAGGTTGCTGACCCCGTTGGTGCCCGTCAGCGGCGCAATCTGCAGCGTGCTGAGCACCCCGAAAGCTTCACCCGAGCCGTTGAAGAAGCCGCTGCCCGAGTCGCCAGGGATGCCAGGGGTCAGGGTGATCACGATGTGACTCCAGCCACCGCCTTCGTTCTGGACGACGACACCCTGCTTGGGACTGAGTTTGGTGACGCCGGCGCGTAGGGAGGAGTTGCCATAGGAGTAGACGGTCGAGCCGAGACCGCCAACTCCACCGACGCCGGTCGGCCCGCCGAAGCCGGGCACCGAGGGGTTGACACTGCCCACGTCAGTCGGATCGAGCCTGATCAGGGCGAAGTCGTTGAAGGCGCATGCGTCGGGACCGGTCTCCCCGTTCGCCTGCATCGTCAGCCAGGAGTTGTAGGCGAGGGTGCCCGGTTTGCTGGCGCCGGTCACTTCGACCGGCGTGCCGAGCGGCAGCGAGCCGCTGCTGCAGCCGTCGGTTTCGGTCTGCCCGCCGGTGCCGGAGCAATGGGCGGCCTGACCGAGGTACACACTGGCGCCTTCCTGGAAGACGAAGTTCGAGGTGCACTGCTCGCCTTCGGTGAAGACCTGCACGCCGGGGTGGATCGTCGCCGTTTTCGCCGGCGCCCAGGCCGAGGAGCTGGCGGGAACGATCAACGCAACCGACAGGGCCAGAACAGCAACGAGCACGGCGATCTTGCTTCGCTTCACAGGAGCCTCCTTGGAAATTGCCGGGCGCAGCCGCGCCACTTGAGTGCCGAAAGCTCCCTACCCATTAATTAGTAGAGCAAACGAGCCGCTTACAATTCCCGCGCCCAGCAACCGGCCCCGCCAAGGCGAAGCCGACCCACCCGCCTATAATCCGCGACTGATGCGGCTGTAGCTCAGCTGGCTAGAGCGTCTGCTTGCCATGCAGAAGGTCGAGGGTTCGAATCCCTTCAGCCGCTTTTTCGCGAATGCCCTGCACATGGGCGCGTTGGTTCCGGCGCGGGTCACCGAAACCAAATGGAACCATCCCCGCATTTCGGAGCGGATGCGGGCGGATTCACCCCAATTTTTTGCCGATTCCGCCTTGCATTTGGCCCCGCAGGCGAGGTAGCGGGCGGGCGGCGACGTACCCTTGCCCTATGGCCGAGAGGCGAATCACCGTCGATCCCAACCGGATGCGCGGCCTGCCCAGCATTCGCGACACCCGCGTAACCGTCAGCGCGGTACTCGGTCAGCTTGCCGCTGGTGCCAGCATCGACGAGCTGCTGACTGACTACCCCTATCTGGAACGCGAGGATGTCCTCGCCGCGCTCGATTACGCAGCCGCCACTACGCAAGAGTGCGAGCACGTGGGGCTCTGCAACGAGCAGTTATTCGTGCGAGGGAGCCGAATACAAACACGCAGACGTTGAAGCGCGGCTGCTCAAGTGATACAGAACCACCTTGTCCGCTCGCCGGTATTTGGTGAGCGCCCAAGGGGCGATTCATCGGCTCATCTCTGGTAACAATCCAAGCGACTTCAGCCCCAAAATGCTCGGTTCGTAGAGAACTTACACAGTTCGCGAAACACACCATGCCGAATCGACAATTCTGAGCCAATGACCAAGACCGGCCTACGCCTCCTCCATCTCTCCGACATCCACTTCCTCGGGTCGACGGACACAGCCATCGCCCGCAACGCGGACCTGCGCAACGAGATCGAGAGTGACCTTGGGGAGCTCACCGCGGAACTTGGGCCGGTCGACGCGATTCTGATCAGCGGCGATCTCGCCTACAGTGGCTTCACCGACCAATACAAGGAGGTCGAGGTCTGGCTGCACCAGATCTGCGAGCTGACCCGCTGTAGGAAGTCGGCGATCTTCACGGTGCCGGGTAATCACGATGTCGAGCAGCCACGACTGTTTGAGAGTCATAAAAATACCCATGACCAGCTTCGGGAGTGCGACCCGGAAGCGATCACCGCCAGGCTGGAGCGCGTTTGGGCGCCCGATGACCCCCACCGCGAAATGCTCTTCGAGCCGATCTCCGCCTACAACGATTTCGCCAACCCCTACGGATGCCGGGTCGACGCCGACAACCCCAGCTGGCAGCAGTCCTTGCCCCTCTCTGAGGACCTCAAACTGCGGATCACCGGGTTGACTTCCACCCTGGTCTCCGGCAAGGGTGACAGTAAGGACGGGAGACCGCTGATCGTCGGGGTCTGTCAGGTAGCGAAAATGGTTCGCAACGAGGCGATCGTAGACCTCGTCATCTGCCACCACCCGCCGGACTGGCTTTTGGACGCAAAGCAGGTGGAGCCGTTCATCTCGCGGGCCGCGGTCCAGCTTTTCGGCCACAAGCACGTTTTCGAGACCAGCTTCGACGGCAAGTCGGTGCGGGTCGCCGCCGGCGCTGTGCACCCCGATGCTGGGAAGCCCGGCTGGGAACCGCGCTACAACCTAATCGAGCTGCGCGATCAGGAAGAGCGGACCCTCGGAGTCGATATCTACCCGCGGGTCTGGCACGATCAGAAGACCAGATTCGTCGGTGCCGATGGCAGCGTCGCCGCACGGTCGGAAACCTTTGAGGTCGTCCTTGATGAGGACGAGCTCGAGAGGGGCGCCGCCGACGCCCAAGGCACAATCACCGAGCCGGTCGACGGGGGCGAGGAGTTGACCCTTGCCGAGGGTCAAGATCAGACGCGAGAAGAGTTGGCCGTTGAGGACGGAGAGGACCAGGAGTTGCGCGAGATCCCGATTGACATCAGGGACCTCGTCTACCGATTCCTCAACCTTCCGTTCTCGGTGCGGGTTGGGATCGCCGTCGAGCTTGGCCTGCTCGACCCGGCCGAGATCGGTGAGCTCTCCGAACATGCCGTCTTCGAGCAGGTCTTCGTTCGAGCAAAAGAGAGCGACAAGTTGAGCGAGGTCCACGACCTCGTACGCGAGAGAGGGGAGGCGGTTTGAGCGTTTTGGATGAGCGTTTCGCGGAGTGGTACGACGCGGCCCAGGTCGAAGTGACGGAGGAGCGCTACAAGGCGCGGCGAGGGGCGATTGGCGCCGTGGCGAAGGTGGCGAAGAGCAGCGACCTCGACTTGCTGGTGCGTCTGGCTCACAAACGACCGGTCTCCGAAGACGACGACGCCGAGGCGCTCGAGCGCTTCCGTGAACCGTTTCTTGAGCGCGATGCGAGTTTCGGCCGGGGCAAGAAACAGGAGATGGCGGTCCTCGCCGGCGCCACCCTGGCGGCGATCATCACCGGCCAGCGCCGCAACCTCACGGTCACCGCAGCCCTGGCGGTCGAGTCAGCCGGCTTCCTGCGCTGGAAGGGGCCGATCGAGCTCTTGGGGATCGCAGGCGAGCACCTCGCCGAGGAGGCGATCGAGGCGAGAAGAGCCGTGCGCGAGAGCAGGGCACAGATCGCCGCTGCGACTGGGCCATTGGAGGGGCTGGCGGAGGTCACGGCGCCGGTGGAACCAGCCGACTTCGAGCCGCTGATCGAGGCCTTCAAGCTCTCGCTGACCGAAACGGTCGAATCGATCGACGCCGCCTTTCGCAACCAGGCCCAACGCACCAAGGTGCTCGACGAGGAGCTCGACTTCTTCTGGTGGTTGCAGCACAAGGCGAGCAGACGGGCACAGAAGCTATGGAGCGCAATGAGCGCCAAGGCTCCGGCACTGCTGGCGGCCGTGGAGGCCGCGGATATGACCGCCTTCGTTCCCGGGCCGCGGAGGGTCGATGAATATCTCGATCAGGTGATCACCGACGCGGGGCGTGATCCCGCCAAAAGCCGCGCCGTCTCCTCGATCGTCAACGAGAGCCGCACCTGGCTGCGCGACTATCAGTTTGAGGTTCCGGAGGGGTTCGTCAACCTGCTGCCTCTCCATAGCTGCCTCAAGGCTTTCGCCGACCTCAGGTTCAAGTCGTCCTGGACCGACGTGGTCGAGAGCGCAACCGGCTTCAAGGCGGCGACCAAACGGAGCGAATCCGATGTCGCTGCCCAGGCCTACAGCGAGTGCCTCCTGCTCGGGCGTCTGTGAACGCGGAGACGATCGACTGCCGCCAAGAGGGCTGCCATGTGGCCGAGGACGGACGCTGCTTGGAGGCGCTCGAGAACCCGGCCGAATGCCCCCACTTCATCGCCGCTGGCATCGAGGGGGAGCGCGAGGTCGGCGGGCCTGCAGACGAGCAGGCCGAGGCGCCCGCCGAGGAGGCCGTCGGCTGGCAGAGCGGCAAAGCCCTCGAGGCGGTCGAGGCGAACGAACTGCTCGCCGAGGAGGGCGGTGAGATCGTCGTCATCGCCGGAGAAGCAGAGTCCGGCAAGACGACTCTCCTCACCGTTCTCTTCGCGCTGCTGCGGGCCAGCCGGCTCGGCCCCTATTCGTTCTCCGGATCGTCAACCCTTCTCGGCTTCGAGCGGCGTGCCTTCTTTGCCAGCACCTCCTCCTTCAGCTCTGAAGAAGACACCGAGCGAACCCGCAACATCACCGACGAGGGCGAGCTGCTGCATCTCATGCTTCGGATCCAGGAGGAGGAGAAGGAGGTCAACCGGTGCCTCCAGGTCTTCCTCACCGATATCCCCGGGGAGAAGTTCGAGAAAGTCCGACACAACACGGCTGCGGCCGAGAGCGTCGGTCTTCTGCGACACGCTGACAAGCTGCTGATTCTCGCCGACGGCGAACGTGTCGCCGGCGACGAATACCAGACTGCGGGAGCGGAGGTCCGCCAGCTTCTGGGGGCGATACTGGCCTCCGAGATGCTTCCCGAAGATGTCGAGATCGGCCTCGTCCTGACCAAGTTCGACTGGATGGTCGAGGGCATCGAGGCGGGTAGCAGGGAGGCGGCGTTCTGGGCGAAGGAGCGCGAGATTCTAGCGACGAACTGCGAGCGCTCCGGCTACTCGCTGCGCTTCTTCGAGACGGCCGCGCGGGCGAGCCGCAGCGACAAGATCGAGGCGGGGCATGGCCTCGTCGATCTCGCCCGTTGGATGATCGAGCCTCCCGAGGCCGAGCCACCCCGCCGGGCTCGCCCGCTGGCCGGCGCGACCCGCTCCTTCGACCTCCCCTGATATGGACGCCACTACGGACAGCACATCGGTGGTGATGCTCGGGATGCCCGAGACCGGCAAGTCCTCATTCCTAGCGAGCCTCTTCATGGCGCTCGAGGGCCAGAGGGTAAAGAGCGACCTGAAGCTCGCCAGCTACACCGGCGATCGGACCTACGTCAACAGACTCGCGAAGCGGATGCGCGATTCCGAATCCCTCGACCACACCCAGTTCGGGGCTGAAGGCGAGCTCACCCTCGAGCTCGAGGACGACACCGCTCGGCGCTTCACGATGACGATCCCCGACCACTCCGGCGAGACCCTGGAACGGGCGCTCACCAGGCGGAGCCTTCCCAAGGGGGTCGCCGAGGCACTCAAGGAGTGTCAGGGCCTGATCCTCTTCCTCCACCCCAACGCTGTGAACCCGAGCGCCCGGGTCGCCGACGCCGAGAAGATCATCGCTGCGCTGGGCGGCCCCGAGAGCGCGGCTCCCGAGGACTCCCCGAAGGATTGGTCCAACAAGCACGCCTGCACCGATGTGCAGATGGTGGACGCCTTGCAGGAAGTCGCGGCTCGTGCGGAGAAGATGCGGCTGTCGGTCGTCGTTTCGGCCTGGGACGTGGCGGCTCGTGCTGCTGATACTCCGGATAGCTGGCTGGCCAAGGAACTGCCCCTTCTGACCCAATTTCTCTCGAACAATCCGGACCGATTCACCTCCCGGATCTTCGGCGTCAGCGCCCAGGGCGGAGACTACGAGGTCGACCGGGAGGAGCTCGCGGGCAAGGAGGTATCAGCCCGGACGATTGTCATCGGCGACGGATGCGAGCCACACGATCTGAGCGCCGTGATCTCCTGGATTCTGAGGGGGTCTCCGGGTGACCCTGAGTAGCTTCGAGATCGACCAGGTTCTGTTTGGCTACGAGCGTGGCCACCGCCTGTTGGTTTCGTCTCGCCCAATCCCGCCGGAGGTGGAAGACCGGCTGCTGCCACTGACTGACGCGGGCTTCAGGGGCCGGATCGAGTCGCTGACCGGCGGGGAGCCGGTCGCCGAGCTCGGTTCCTACCTGCTCTACCGATCCTGGCCCGCTGGCGAGGTGAGCCGGCGAGGTGCCGTCTGGACCCACGGCCTGCTCGTCTCCTTTGGCGACCTTGCCCGGATCCCCGATCTCGGCGTGCTACTGGGGCTGCTCCAGCGACCCGGGAAACGCGGGGTCGCGGAGTATCAGCGAACCACCAGGCTCGATCGGCTCCGGGGCGACGCGAAGCGTACGAGCCAATCTGCGGTGGCAAGCGAGAATCCTCTCCGCGCTCTACGGATCTCCGGCGCGGCAGATCGTGTGGCCCTCTCCGGACCCCGATCAGCTGCTCGGTGATCTGATGCCGATCTGGAGCCAGCAGTGGCCGCGACTGCGGCGGAGCTTCCGCTTCAAGTCGGTCGCCGAAGGTGCGCCTCGCTTCCTCTCTGACATCGACCTGATCATCTCCGCGGACCCCGAACAGGGGCCGCCGCCCGGAGGCGGCGAGGTTGCCGCCGAGCCGCGAGAGCTGGAGGTTGTCCTACGCGATCTCAACTCTGGCGGCGGGCCCCTGCGGGAGTTTCTCTGGCGTTACGGTGCTGAGGCTGGAGCGGGACGCCGGACCTTCTGGCCGTTGGTCCGGATGCACCTCGCGAGCCGCGGATCAGATCACAGCAGCTCGCTGGAGCGTCAACTTGCGCTTCTCGCCTCCGAGTTCCCGGCACCGTCCGAGATGTCGGCGCTCAAGCGCGCCCTCGTCGGCCCCTCCGATCAGGCGGCAACCGAGGCACTCCGCCTTCAGGCCCTGCTCGACAGCGGGGCTGCGAGCTTCGACCCGGAGGATCTCGAGATCGGTTTGCGAACGCAGGAGATTCTGGCTGCGCGACCGCGACGCCGCCCTGGCGCTGCTGGTGAGCGCAGGTCAGACTCCGAAGACCGCATTGCGCGAGGAGTTCTCTGCCGCCTCCATACCGCTTCTTCACGCCAACGAGCTCGCCCGGCTCGCGTGCGCTCCGGGCAACCTCTTCCGGGCTTCCGTCAAGGCGCGCAGGGACCTGTTGACGACCCAGTCGTTCTGGCGATCGCTGACAAAGAAGGGCGAAGGGCCGGCCCTCGCCGCCGTGCGGCGGGTCGTTGTCGAGGATCAGGCCAGGCGCGACGTGCTGCGTTCCCTGATCAGCCTGGGTCGCGAGGAAACGGTGGCCGCTTTCTATCCGGAGTGGCCGGACATCGCGATCGCCGGACTTAGCCTTCTCTCTCGCCGTCCATTTCTGGACGGCGAGACATTGCGGCGATGGGTCCCGATCCTCGCCTCGAGCGAAGACGAGGTGATTGACTGGCTCCCGTCGCTTGAAGAAAGCGAGCCGGCGATTTACGCCGCTCTGGCGTCGTGCCTGGACCCAACCCGGGCGGCAAGGGCGACGGCGCCTAAGGCCTGGGTGCCACTCGCGCACGCCGAACCCAACTCGGTCGCAGACGTGGACCCGGTCGAGGTCATGGCGTTTGTCGTGGCGGTCGGATTCGCTGCCCATGGCGCCAACGCACGCAAGCTGATCCGGGCCGGCGTTGCGGTCGTCGATCAGGCGATCGTCGCCGACACGATATCCGCGAGGGCCTGGCGAAACCTCGAGCGCGCCCTGCCACCGGGGAAGTCCGACTGGGGTCCCGCCGAACGCCTCCGTCGCGCTCTCGTCGACGCTGTGCTCGCTGACGATTGGAGCAAGAAGGAAGTCCTCGAGGCCGTCGCGGAAAACCACCCACTGGGGAAGCAGGTCGCAAAGCTGCTTGAGGAGCGGCGAAAGAAGAAGGGCCTGGCGCGAAAAATTCTCGGTTTGGTGCGTCGCTGAGCCGTTTCGGAAAAATGGCTCTTTCCGAAACGATTTGCTAGCCTGCAGTCATGCCTTCCGGTATCGCTCCCGCACAGCTGCGACGACTTGCCGCGCTCGCTCGGTTGGAGGCCGAAGAGCTTGCCGACGCGGTCTCCGAGCTGCGCACGGCCTCGCTCTCGAAGCCGGAGCTGGAGCGCGCGCTCGAACGGGTGGAGGCGCTGAGCGCACGAGTCCAGAAGGCGCTCGATCTGCCGGGCGGCCTGTCGGTCGCCCAGGCGGCTGAGCGGCTGGAGGTGAGCGAGCCGACGATTCGCAAGTGGCTCGCCGAGGGTTTGCTGGAGCGGGTCGAGGGCCACAAGCCGATGGAGATCGCCCAGCGAAGCGTGATCGAGGTCGAGCGGGTTCTGGACACGGTTCGTGAGAGCTACCCGGCGAGGCGCTGGAGCGAGGCGCTCGCCGCCTTCCTCCACGACCGTGACCTGCTTGGGCAGGAGTGGGCGCGCGAGGGCGTGGAGCAGTTGCGGCACGGCGAGCTGATCGAGCGCTGAATATGGTCCGCCGCGATGGCGGGCAGGGACTTCACGCTGCGGGCGACGCCAGCGGCTGTGGCCGCGATCGATCGCCTCCGGGGCAGGGCACGCAAGAACTACGCGGCATTTGAGGCCGAACTGCGAAAGCAAGGCTGCAGGGTCGCCGGCTACCGGCTGCTAGGCGCTGAAGATGGCGGTTACTCGGAGTACTGCTGCAAGCGACTGGTCGACGACTGGCGAGTCATCACCACCTTCGAACCCGGCATCGCCATCGTCATCGCGATCGGCCGTCACGATAGCCGCGCCTTCTATGCCGAACTTTCGAAGACGCTTGAGATCGGCGCGGTGGGGCGGCGACGCGAGGAGAAGCCACCCTGCTGCGGAAAGGGCGGCTGGCCGAGCGTCGGATCGGTGCCCGGTGAGCGCACGGGTCGGGGGAAGTCCCGGAGCGCCTAACTCCCAAATTCAGGGATTGGAACCGCGGTCGGTAGTTTCGGGCACTTCTCTCCAGAAGTTCCCGAAACGCCGCATATCGGTGCACATCCACGCGTATAGACGGCGGCGAGCGGAGATCGCACTATCTAAAAGTCCCCTGCAAATCGATGGGTTCTCGCCACGGAAATCGCCCGAAGCTGGCGTAATTGCCATGCAGAAGGTCGTGGGTTCGAATCCCATCAGCCGCTTCTCTTCGATTCCCTGCGCTTCGGCAGGTTGGCCCTTGTGTCAACGCCGGTTGAAATCTGACCCCTTTCTGCCGGTTTAAAACTGACCCCCTCAGAGAGTCGGCCAAAAAGCCATGAAGGTCCCGCCTGCGGAGACGAGCCCGTAGGGCGAGGCGGAGCAGGCGGGAGCGCTCAGTCCCTGGGCGGCGGGGAGCCCAGATCCTTGTCGCGCAGGCGGTAGCTGTCGCCCTTGAGGCCGAGGATCTCGGCGTGGTGGACGAGCCGGTCGATCATCGCCGCGGCAACCACTTCGTCGCCGAAGATCTCGCCCCAAGCCGAGAAGGGCTTGTTCGAGGTGACGATCAGCGAAGCCCGCTCGTATCTGGCGGAGACAAGGCTGAACATCAGGTTGGCCGCCTCGGGGTCAAACGGGATATAGCCGACCTCGTCGACCATGAGCAACGGCACGAAGGACAGGCGGCGAAGCTCTGCCTCCAACTGCCCGGCCCTCTTCGCCTCATCGAGGCGCGCCACCCACTCGGTGGCAGTGGCGAACTGCACCCGCTGGCCGGCCAGGCAGGCGCGGATGCCGAGGGCGATCGCCAGGTGCGTCTTACCCGTGCCGGGCGGCCCCAAAAGCACGACGTTCTCTTTGCCGTGCAGGAAGTCGAGCTGCCCCAGGTGCTCGACCACCTGCTTCTTGACGGTGCGCTGGAAGGTGAAGTCGAACTCCTCGAGCGTCTTGCGCGCCGGGAAGCGGGCGGCCTTGATCCGGTTCTCGCCGCCGTGGGACTCCCGGGAGGAGACCTCGGTGGAGAGCACCGCCTCCAGGAATCGCTCGTGGGACCACTCCTCCTCACGGGCACGCTCGGCGAGCTTGGGCAGCGCCCGGGCTGCAGCCGGCGTCTTCAGAGCCCTGAAGAGATGGGTGAGCTCGGCGGTCTTGGTCATGTCGGGATCAGCTCGTCGTAGCGCTGCAGGGAGCGCATCTGGACCTCGACGTCGGGCCCACGGCGCCTGGTGACGCGCAGCTGGTCGAGCAGCGCCTGGTGGGCGGGGTCGGTGAAGGTCAGGTGCTTGGCGAAAAAGCGACGGTGGGAGGCGACGATGGCCCCTGTGTCCAGCTCGATCGCGGTGATCTTTCGCTGGCTCGCACGCACCTCCACCCGCCACCCCGCCGCCCGCGGGTCCAACGAGTAGTCGTTGGTGTCGAAGCGCAGGTAGGGCTGCTGGGGCACGCGCATCACGAAGCGGCGATCGGTGTCGGGCATGCGCTCGGGCAGCGGTCGCATCCGCTGCACCTCCTCGGCCAAGCGCTCTGCAGGCACGGCCCGGATGCCGCGGTGAAGGCGGGTGTTGGCGCGACTCTCGAACCAGTCGTCCAGGCAGGCCTGGAAGTGCTCGGGCGAGGCGAAGGAGCGGCCCGGTTCGAAGTTGGAGCGCAAGAAGCGGTGGGAGCGCTCGAGGATGCCCTTGGACTCGGGGTCTGCGGCCTCGCAGATCGAGAAGCCGACCGGTAGGGAGCCGCAGAAGGCGGCAAAGGCGTCTGTGGCGCGGCCCTTCGGCGCGATCGCCGCCTCGCGGTCCCAGACCACGGTCTCGGGCAGCGCGCCCAGCTTCGCCAGGCAGCGACCCATGCCCCAGAGGATGTCGGGCGCCTGCTTGGCGAAGATCAGCGCGCCGGCGCCGGCGCGAGAAAAGCCCAGGGCACTCGTTACGACCCAACCTCGCCTCGTCTGGCCGTGGCCGACCGGGATCTCCTCCCTCGGCTCCCAGAGGTCGAACTGGCAGATCTCGCCGGGGCGATAGACGGTGCGCTGGTAGGTGCGCTTGGGAGCAAAACGTGGCCTGACCTCGCGCAGGTGTTCGTCGAGGATCGTCTTGCCGCCTTCATAGCCGAGATTGGAGATCAGCTCGCGGATGCGGGTGCCCGGCATGCGATGGTCGGAGCGCAGCAGGCGCTCGATCTCCTCCTTGAAGGGGTCGAGCTTGGAGGGCCGCGGCCGGCGCTCGTAGCTCGGTGGCTGATCGGAGCGAATTGCCGCCCGGACTGTGTTGCGGGCCAGGCCGGTGCGCCTGCCGATCTCCTTGATCGAGACCCTGTCGACCACATGCATCCGCCTGATCTGCGCCCACTGCTCCACGTCCAGCACGCCTTCCTCCTGGCTCGGCCTCTTCAGTCAAGCCAGGCTCTGCGTCCCCCCGGACGCTCTCGCCGCCGTTGGCGGGGGGTCAGTTTTCGACCGGCGAGAGGGGGTCAGTATTCAGGCGGCGCCTACACCCTTGCGGGGGAAAATCAAACCACCCCCGCATATCGCCTCCCGTTTTGGGCACTGTGTAATTCCTAAGCACGTTGTTCATCAGCCGCGCCCGTTCGGCGGCGACTGCTTCAGTAGCGATCAGCGACTAAACGATCGGGCCGCAGCGCACGTCGAAGCGCTCCCGTACGCGGTCGAGCGCTAGCCGCCAGTGCTCGCGCTCACGCCGGTGTGCGCGCAAGAACTGCACGGCGCCAAAAATGTATCGGTGCGGGGGGTACCAGCGGTCAGGATCCAGTCCGTTTTGGCTGAGAACCTCGCGAGGCGCGTTTTCCGCGATCACGCTGATGTTGTAGAGATGCGCCGTCACGGCCGCGCACGCCCATGCCTCCCTCGATTGCCTTGCCAGCTCGTCCCCATCCAGCTCATACAGGGGCAGCTTGCCGAGCTGACCTAGCATCATCAGGTGACCGAGATAGTAGCCGCCGAAAGAGGTGAGCAGCGCTATGGCGGACCGCATCGAGATGACCCCGACATTGCCACCCGTTGACACGTAAGGCTCATACGGGGGGTGCTGCGACTGCTCGCTGAAGACGTAGCCAGTGCAGTTGACGAGCCAGGATCCAGGTTCGATTTGGCGGGTTGCGCCGCTGCGGAGCAAGAGCTCAACGCCGCTGCCCCGGTCCACTGCGTCAACCAAGTGATCACCCACCATATTGGTCACTCCCGAGCGAATGGTTCGAGTCTCTGCCTCGGAGAGCAGTCCGAAGACGAAATTCCTCGCGCCGTCGGTAGGTGTGGTTCCGACGGCGCCCCGATACCAGGCCATCGTGTCACGCTCGTTAGTGCCGTCGAAACGTTGTGACCATTCGAGGAACAACGGAATGCCTCGGGTACCGCCCCACCACCGTCTTGCACCGGTGGGATATGTCTTGTCGCGACACGTAAAGAACGTGCCTGACCCGGCGAGGACGTTGACCTCGCGGCCAGGGTGCGCCCTGATCAGCGCGTGAACGGTGTCCATCGCGGTCTTGCCGCCGCCGATCACCCACACAGGAGCACTGCTCTCGGCGATCTCGCCGGTGCGGACGTCGCAGAAGTCAGGGGAAACCGAGTGGACTCTGTCGCTTGACAATGCAAGCGGCTGGTTTGGCTCGACCGCAAGCCCCGGTGCCTTGATCAGCCGTTTGGTTTCGACGAGCCGGGGTGTACCGTCAGCGGACCGGCAGGTCAGCCGGATCGTTTCGTTGCCGGCCTCGTGTGAGAGGAGCTCTGTGCCAAGCCACTCATCCAATCCCACCCGGCCCTTCACCACCTCGACGCAGTGCGAAAAGTGATCGAGCACCTCGTCCTTCGTCGCGAGGTGAGCGCGGTCGGCGCCGAGCGTCCACTTGATGTCAGCCGCGGTGTATAACGGGTGTGGCTGGTGCAGCCGCACATAAGGGTAGGTGTCGACCCACATCCCGCCGGCTCGGCTTCGGCGGTCGATGATCAGCACCCGGTGGTCCTTGGTCAGATACTGGCTGGCCACTGCGAGCGCGTTGAGCCCCGCCACGCCTGCCCCGACAACGGCTAAGTCGTACGGTCGGGATTCGCTGGGGGAAACGGCCATACGACACTTTCTGTATATCAGATCGATCTCAGAGGGCAATCTCCGCGCCCGACGGGCCGATTACCAACACGCAAAGGCAAATGGCCCAGGGGTGGTGGTGCGGTCCTCGCGGGCGCGGGCGTGGGGGGGCGAGCTCCGGCTCGCCTGGAGCTCGGGCCAGCTCCACTCACAGTCATGGCGGATGTGGCGTTCGAGGTCAAAGACGACGGCGGCTGTTCCGCAACCGTCACGCCTCGGCAGCGTGATTGTGTGCGACTTCGAGGGCCTGGACTCGCTCGAAGTAGCAGCCTTGCGATAGCTGCCCTTGGTGAGGGCTGACGAGGTCAATCGGTGTCGTCGCGAGCCTATGGCCCTGGCCAACGAGGTAAACCGTGAGAACAAACGGCGAGTAGACGCGCACAACCGAAAAGTCGAACAGGCGAACAAGCGAGCAATTGACGACTTCATCACTCCGGGAAAGAGCCATTCACGCCAGATGGATCTAGGTCACCGAGCACAGCGGAATCCTCCCTGATCTCGCGGCCCAGAAGATCGCTGTAGCCATGAGGGTCTGCCCCGATCGCGGCGGTGTCAGGGGCGCGCGGATGGGGAAGCCAGGTCGTCGTCTACGTTCCTGGCTCGTACCGCATCGCCACCGCCCCTGAGTCGAATTCCAGCCGGCCCACGAGCCTCAGGTCGAGAGGCTTCGACAGCCCCGCGAACAGCGTCGGCCCATGGCCCGCCAGCCTGGGGTGCACGACGAACTCGTACTCATCGATCAGTCCCAGCTCAGCCAGCGCCAACGGGAGCTGCACGCCTCCCACGCCCAGTCCGTTGCCCGGCTCTTGCTTCAGCCCCTGAACTGTCTCCCCGAGATCCCCACGCACGAGCTCCGCGTTCCAATCGACCTGGTCCAGGGTGCTCGACACGACGTACTTCTTCATTGCGTCGATCGTCCGGCCGAAAGGCGCCATCCAATCGGGCATCGCGTCCATCTGCCCGGGCGGCCGCCAGGCC
Source organism: uncultured Solirubrobacterales bacterium (assembly GCA_963824215.1). Taxonomy (GTDB): domain Bacteria; phylum Actinomycetota; class Thermoleophilia; order Solirubrobacterales; family 70-9; genus VRUE01. The sequence goes on from CAWGOE010000004.1 coordinate 614,873, forward strand.
GACTCCATCAGCTCGTAGGTCACCCGGCCCAAGAGGAGAGCATCGGCCCGGGCGAGAGTCTCGGTCGCGTGACGATGGGTCTCCTCGTCCGGGGAGATTGTGCGGTGATCGCAGCATCCGTCCAAGGTGACGTTGATGGAATAGCGAAGAGGTCGCACTGCGCAAACATACTGACCGGACCCCGCTTTTCTGAGCCGCTCGGCGAGAGCCCGGATCGCAAGCTCGCCGCGCCGGCAATCAACCGCCAGCTCGGGCCGAGGACTCGACGGCCCGGGACGGACCGACTATGGTCGGTATCCCACGATCGAGGAGGCTGCTGTCATGTATGTACGTGCCGTTAGGTTCACCGACGTATCTGCCGAGCGGATGCAGGAGCTCCTCGCTCGCATCGAGGAGTCCGACGGGCCACCACCCGGTGTGCCAGCCACGGGTCTCAAGATCTTGTTCGATGAGGCACAGGGAACGGCGGTGGTCCTTCAGCACTTCGAGAGCGCGGAGGACATGGAGGCCGGAGGCAAAGTGTTCAGCGCGATGGATTCGTCGGAGACGCCCGGCACTCGTGCATCGGTGGACATGTGCGAGGTGAAGCTCAAGCGAACGCTCACCTGAAGTCTGCGCGCACACTGTGTCGCTCCTCGCGAAGAGGGGGGAACCAAACCACCATCAATTCGCAAGTCGGCTTCCCGAATTCGCGATCATGTCTTGTGCGAAGCGCTCGTTGAAGCCAGCGAGAAATCCGATCGCCCCGTAAAACGCCAACTCCTCGTTTGGGGCAGTGGATATGGCGGGAAGAAGACCTCCCGCGAGAAGCGCGAAAACCGCCATCCCCAAGATCGCGCCGATGACTGGCCGGAGTGCGCCAAAGCGGAAGAGCATCCCGGTGCCAGCATGGGCATCCAGGCGGAGCGTGCCCGAAGTCATTCTCTGGAGCACGCTAACGAGTGCGCCAAGCCCGCCCGCTAGAAGCGCCACCCCGTCGGCTGCGGCGGTACTGGTCGCGTAAAACGCCGCGCCAATCAATAGGCATGAGCATCCGAGAGCAAGTGCCCCAACGAGCATGCCTCTCGTGTAGCTCAGCTGCGCTTGTCGCTGCCCGGCGGTGTCTAGGAGTGCTTCGGCTCGCTCTAGCTCATCCTCGATCACGGCCATGCTGGTCGCATAAGCGTCTGATTCTCACATCTCCGCTTCCACGATCCGCATTGCCTCCCTTGGCACGATTGTTCTCTTGGTCGATCGCAGAGAGAATGGCCGTCATCAGGTTGTAGGCGCGGTCAATGTGCGGACGGCGCTCGAGGCTGTTTTCTTCTTGCTGCTTGCGGTCCCGCCGGGACGACGACGAATCGGTTTCCGCCCACGGCCACCATTCGGCTGCTTGATCTGCAATTGCGTCGGCACGATGCAGAAGGCGTTGGGCGAGCGTCCAATCGAATTTGATTTGGCGCTCCCTGACCAGGAAGGTTGCGCGCTCCGCGGTTACGAATACGCCGGTTCCGCTGCCCCCGAAGATCGCCACGCGAATGCCGGGCCCGGGGCACGCGCCCTTGAAATCGACCAGGAGCTTGCGGTAGACCTTTTCGTGTTTGGAGGAAACTTGCCCGTTGCTTGCCTTCTGGAGATGCTCAGTCCGCAGCGTGATCAGGGCTTGAAACTCGCCCGCAGCGGTGTTGTGATCCATGGGTCAGTCCGCCGCTTCCCTATAATGCCGGGCATGGATGGCGACATCGTTTAGCTGGCCGCACGGCCTGCATCGCGCGCAAGTCCCCCCGGGAGCGGGGAACGCACTGGCTTGTAAGACCGGCGACATAAAGCGCGCAACCTTCTCAGACTGTTCACTGGCTGTCAATCCGACAGACATCGGCAGTCACGTGCGCTCTGTCCGCAGGTCGTCGTCCCCCGAATAACGACCGCCTAGCTACGCTTCACCCCCCGGCGCCTTGGCGGAGTGGCTACGCAGCGGCCTGCAAAGCCGTTTACACCGGTTCGATTCCGGTAGGCGCCTTCGGTCAAGCGCAACGCTGGTGGGCTCGTGCCCGCGGAACGGAAAAGGGCCCCGTAAGGGGCCCTCTGTTTCCGAAGGACGTGCCGCCAGATCGCTTGATGCTGGCTCGTCGGTCCTCAAACTTTTGAAGTTGGCCGCCCCCTGCTGGCGGCTTGTATAGAGAAACACGCCGTCCTAGGGAAAGTTGCACTGCTTGCATCGGCTCTTGCAGCGAGGGACTTGAGTGGCCGGCGGCTGTCGGTGGCTCGCTGCTAGATTCAGCTTTCCCCTGGGGCGCATAGCTCAGTTGGGAGAGCGCCAGCTCGACAAGCTGGAGGTCACAGGTTCGAGCCCTGTTGCGCCCACTCCGTCATCCCCCGAAGGAGCGACGATTGGCCCATCGCCTGTTGCGTGTCGAGGACGCCTTCTGGCGCGAGTCGAACCAGATGCGGGTCCTCAACACCGACCTTGCCAAGCAGCTCGCGGCCACGCGCCTTGGGGCGCGGCTCTGGCGGCTGCGGCCGGGTCAGGCGTCGACCTGGCACCGGCACGAGCGGGAGGAGGAGCTCTACGTGGTGCTCGAGGGGCGCGGACGGATACGGGTCGGCGACGAGACGCTTGAGCTGGGCCCGCTCGACTCGCTCCTGGTCGAGCCTGACTCGATGCGCCAGGTCTTCAACGACACCGACACCGACGCGCTTTGGCTTGTGGTGGGCGCTCCGCAGAGCGCTGCGAACACCCTCGAGATGAGCGAGGCGCAGTTGCGCCAGCTCTATCCCGAGGGGCCGCGGGTGCTGCCGCCGGAGCTCGGCGGCGGCGAGCTCAGACCGCCGCCGGCAGCTGAACCTGAGTGAGGCGGAAGCTGTTGCCCGAGGGGTCGCGGAAGCCCGAGTCGATCCCGTAGGGCCGTTTTTCCGGCGCCTCGGTGAACTCGACGCCGCGCGCCTTCAGCTCTTCGTAGGACGCCTGGCAGTCGTCGGTGGTGAGGAAGACGGTGCCGGCGAATCCTTTCGCCATCAGGTCGCGGACCTGGCCTGCGGTCTCCTCGTCCATCACCGGTTGCCCGGGGATCGCCATCAGGGTGATCGAGACGTCCTCCTGGTTAGGCGGGCCGACGGTGAGCCAACGGAAGCCGTCCATCTCGTCCAGGGTGACGTCGGCCTGGACCTCGAAGCCGAGCTTCTCGGTGTAGAAGGCGAGGGCCTCGTCCTGGTCGTGGACCCACAGCTGCGCGTTTGCGATCTTGATCATCGGTTTCTCCTTGCTCTACGGGACAGGTCGTTGCCGATGCTAGGCCGGCGCCTTGGCGCTGTCTTCTCGAAACGTGCGGTGTTGGGGCCGGGTGTGGAGATGGACGAGGCAGGCAGGCACACGGGCCAGGTGCGAGGCGGGCGGATGGCTGGCGCGGTAGGTGGTGGGCGACTGCCCGTAGGTTCGGCTGAAGCTCGTCGTAAACGAGCCGATGCTCTGCAGGCCGACAGCGAGGCAGATCTCGGCAACCGAGTTATCGGTGTTGCGCAGCAGTGCCGCGGCGCGCTCCAGGCGTCGCGTCAGCAGGTAGGCGTGGGGCGACTCGCCGAAGGCGCGGCGGAACTCGCGGCTGAAGTGGGCGCGGGAGAGACCGGCTGCGCCAGCGAGATCGTCGACGCTCAGCGGCTCGAAGTAACGGGCGTCAGCAAGGTCCTTGGCACGAAGGAGATGGCGAGCGGGGGGAACATGCGCCATGCGGTCAGTTTAGGCTCGGCCGCCTTGTGATCGCGACCTATGCGGCGGTTGTGGCTGTCTGCGGCGCTTCGCTCGTAATCGGGCAGGCGGCGATTGCCCTCTGCGGCGTCAGACAGTGGTCCTGGCTCTCACCTGCGGTCGGGCTCGCCCTGGTCTGCACGGTCGCCTGGGCGACCGTGCGGTTGCCGGGCGACGGGCTGGTTGCGGCGATCGCGATCCCCCTCGTTGCGGTAGCCGCCGCGATCTACCTGAGAGGCAGGCTCGAGGGTGGGGGAGAGGCATTGCGAAGTGGCCTTCCGGTTGCGTCTATCTCCCTGCTGGCCGCCTCGCTCCCCTTCATCGTCGAAGGCCATTTCGGCATCCTCGGCACCGGCTTCAACCCCGACATGTCGCAGCACCTGCTGGCGACCGACAGGCTGGCCGCCGGCGCCGGCTCGCAGCTGCTGAGCCAGGGCTATCCGCTGGGACCCCACGCAACCGTCGTCGCCCTAAACAAGGGCCTCGGCATCGGCTTGGTCCAGGGCTTCAGCGGCCTGACGGTCGCCGTGGCGATCCTCGCCCCCCTGACGGCCCTCACCGCCTTCGTAGACCAGCCCCGGCTGCGAGGCATCGCCGCCGCCCTCCTGGTCGGCCTGCCGTACCTGGTCGCCTCCTACTTCGCCCAGGGCGCGTTCAAGGAGACGATCCAAGCCCTCTTCGTCCTCGCCTTCGTCCTAGCCCTACGCGAGAGCACCCGAACCTGGCAGGACCTCCCATTGCGCTTCGTCCCCGCAGCGGTTCTCGCCATCGGCTCCGTCTACGTCTACAGCTTCCCGGGCCTGATCTGGCTCGGGGCAATAGCCGTGTTCTGGCTCGTCCTGGACCGATTCGTTTCTCCCGCGGGTGGCGCGGCAGGGGGGACCACCCCCGAGGAAGCTTTAGCTACCGCAGGGGGTGGTGGGTCCCCTGCCGTGACAGGACCCGCGGGCCACCGCGCAATGTCCCTCGCTGGAATCGTCTTCCTGGTCGGAGTGCTCCCCGAGCTAGGCCGCATGATCGACTTTCAGCAGTTCGAGACCTTCGACCCGAGCGGCCCCGGCCTCGGCAACCTCTTCGGCCAGGTATCGCCCTTCACCGCACTGGGGATCTGGTTCTCAGGCGACTTCCGGCTGGCGCCCGGGAACGGCGCCGTGCCGGCGTTCGCCTACTTCGCCGGCGCCGCCTTCGCCTCGCTGCTGCTCGTCTACGGCCTCGTCGTCAGCTGGCGGCGGCGGGAGACGACGATCCTCGCCGGGGTCGTGGCGGTCGCGCTCCTCTATGCGGCGGCCCGCCTCGGCGGCACTCCCTACACCTCCGCCAAGGCGCTCGAGATGGCGGCACCGCTCGCGACCCTGGCGATCGTCCTGCCGCTGCTGCGGCGGCCGGTGACCGTGCTCTACCTGGGGCTCGCTGGCCTCTGCTCGCTGCTCGCCTTCGCCAACGCCCCCGTCGGCCCGACCTCTTACTCGCCCGCGCTCACCGGATTGCGGCCGCTGCTCGCCGATGGCTCGACCCTGGTGCTCGCGCCCGATTCCCTGCTTGCCGACGAACAGGGCGAGCGCTACATCGTCTGGGAGCTGCGCGGTGGGCGCGTCTGCATCGAGCCCGGGAGCGCCGCCGGTGGGCGCCCGCCTGAGGGCATCGAGTACGTCATCACCAGCGACGCGCCGGCTGGGCCGCCGTTCACTCAATTGACGCTGCGCCAGCGCGCCGGCCCCTACACCCTCTGGGAACGTCGCGGAGACGTCGGTGGGCCGAGCCCCTGCCCGCTTATCGCCGTGCGCCAGGCTCGCCAAGGCCCGTAGCATGGGCGGCATCGAGGCGACGACCAAAATCACCGCGAAGCTGCCCGACGGCACGCCGCTCGAGCTGCCCGAAGGTTCGACCGGCGCTGATGCTGCAGCGGCGATCGGACCGGGCCTGGCCAAGGCGGCGCTGGCGATCCGCGTTGACGGCGAGCTGCGCGACCTTGGCGCGCCCCTCCCCGACGGCGCCGAGATCGCGATCCTTACTGATCGCGATGCCGAAGCGCTGGAGCTGATCCGCCACGACGCGGCCCACGTCATGGCCGAGTCGGTGCTCGAGCTTTACCCGGGTACCAAGGTGACGATCGGCCCGCCGATCGAGCAGGGCTTCTACTACGACTTCGAGTTCCCCGAGGACGTCAGGATCAACGAGGACGACCTCGAGCGGATCGAGGCGACGATGCGCGAGCACATCTCCGCCGATGAGGCATTCGAGCGCCGCGACATTCCGGCTGCCGAGGCGGTCGAGATCTTCCGTGCCCAGGGTCAGGACTACAAGGTCGAGCTGATCGAAGACCTGGTTCGCGACGAAGGTGTAGAGACGGTCTCGCTCTACCGCAACGGGCCTTTTGAGGATCTCTGCCGCGGGCCCCACGGTCCATCCACCGGTCGCATCGCCGCGATCAAGCTGAGCTCGCTTGCCGGCGCCTACTGGCGCGGGGACGAGAGCCGCTCGATGCTGACCAGGATCTACGGCACGGCCTTCTTCTCGAAGAAGGACCTCGCCCTGCACCTGGAGCGGATCGAGGAGGCGAAGGCGCGCGACCACCGCCGCCTCGGGCCACAGCTCGGCATCTTCATGCTGCGCAAGGAGGCGCCCGGCATGCCTTTCTGGCTTGCCCACGGGACCACGCTGCTGCGCCTGATCGAGGCCGAGGTGCACAAGCAGCTGCGCAAGCGCGAGTACACCGAGATCAAGACGCCGCAGATGATGGACGTCGAGCTCTGGCACCGCTCGGGCCACTGGGACAACTACCAGGAGAACATGTACTTCACCGAGTCAAAGGAGCGCCAGTACGCAATCCGGCCGATGAACTGCCCCGGCGCCTGCCTCGTCTTCGGCGCCGATCGCCACTCCTACCGCGAGTTGCCGCTGCGGATCGCCGAGTTCGGCCAGGTCTCGCGCGCCGAGCGCGAGGGGGTCCTGCACGGCTTGCTGCGGGTGCGCGCCTTCACCCAGGACGACGCCCACATCTACTGCACGCCGGAGCAGATCGTCGACGAGGTGACCGGCATCTGCGAGGCGATCGACGAGCTCTACGCCCGCTTCGGCTTCGACGACGTCCACATCGAGCTCTCGACCCGGCCGGAGAAGTCGATCGGCAGTGAGGAGCAGTGGGAGCAGGCGGAGGAGGCGCTGCGCGGGGCACTTGAGAGCCAGGGCCGCGAGTACACGCTCAACCCCGGCGACGGCGCCTTCTATGGCCCGAAGATCGACTTCCACATCACCGATGCGCTTGGCCGCTCCTGGCAGTGCGGCACCTGCCAGGTCGACTTCTTCATGCCCGAGCGCTTCGACCTCACCTACACCGACCAGAACGACGACCCACAGCGGCCGGTGATGATCCACCGCGCGCTGCTCGGCTCGATGGAGCGCTTCGCCGGCATCCTGATCGAGCACCACGGCGGCCGCTTCCCGGTCTGGCTGGCGCCAGTGCAAGCGACAGTGCTGCCGATCTCCGACCGGCACGTCGAGTTCGGCAACGGGGTCGCGACCGAGCTGCGCGAGCTGGGCGTAAGGGCAGAGGTTGACCGCCGCTCGGAGTCGATCGGCAAGAAGGTGCGCGACGCCGAACTGGCTCGCAACCCCTTCATGCTGGTGGTCGGCGATCGCGAGGAAGAGGGCGGCCAGGTTGCCGTTCGTTCCCACGCCGACGGCGAGCTGGGCGCGATGGAGTTGGCCGCGTTCGCCGACCTCGTTCACCGTGCCGAGCAGGTCGCCTGAGCGCCGCCGGCTGTTTTGTCCCTATACTTCCCCGCACTTGTTCGCAGGCACGCCAAACACACCGCGCCGCTGAGCGTCCCGTGGCTGCCTCCGCATCCCTCGTCCTCTTGAAGTCTCACCTCTCCTTTCACTAGTGCCTGTTCCGCGCAGGTTCGATCGCCGACCGCCGGAGCGCGACACGACGCGCATCAACGAGCGCATCCGCGTTCCGAAAGTGCGCCTGATCGGCGCCGAGGGGGAGCAGCTCGGGATCGTCGAGATCGCCGAGGCGATGAAACGCGCTCAGGACGCCGAACTCGACCTGGTCGAGGTCGCGCCGGGCTCGAAGCCGCCGGTCACCCGCCTGCTCGATTACTCGAAGTACAAGTACGAGCAGGAGCAGAAGCAGAAGGCTGCCCGCAAGCACCAGACCCAGGTCAACGTGCGCGAGATCAAGCTGCGGCCGAAGATCGCCGACCACGACTACGAGACCAAGAAGGGCCACGTCGAGCGCTTCCTGCGCCAGCGCAACAAAGTCAAGATCACGATCATGTTCCGCGGCCGCGAGCAGGCCCACCCGGAGCGCGGTCGCGACCTGCTCAAACGTCTTTTCGAGGATCTCGACGGGCTAGCCACGATCGAGTCCGAGCCGCTGCAGGAAGGGCGCAACATGAGCATGATGCTCGCCCCCAGCAAAGAGGCGACGAAGGATGAGCCCAAAACCGACCCAGATGGGGATTCCACTTAACTTTTTCGGTGGATCGCTTCGGGGCTGACGCCCGGAGGCTGGTGACGAAAAAGTACAAGACGTTCCATCCCCATCGGGGTCGGTCTACGTCAGCGCGTCGGCGATTCTCTTTGCTGCGTGGCCGTCCCAGAGCTTGGGGGGTTCAGGTGGAGCCGGGGGTCGGCCGTTGAGAGCTGCGGGGACTCCGGCGATTGCTGAGGGGTCTAGGCCTAGGAGGGTGTTGGTGCCGGCGCGGATCGTTACTGGGCGCTCGGTGTTGTCGCGCAGGGTGAAGCAGGGGATTCCGAGGTAGGTCGTCTCCTCCTGGATGCCGCCTGAGTCGGTGAGGACAGCGCCGGCGTCGGCCATCAGCGAGAGGAAGTCGACGTAGCCGAGCGGCTCGGAGAGGATCAGGCCCGGGTGCTCGGCGGAGATTGCCTCCATTTTTGCGCGGGTGCGCGGGTGGACTGGGAAGACCACCGGCATCTCGCGACCGAGCTCGGTCAGCTGGCGCATGGTCTCCGGCAGTAAGTGGCCGTCGACGAGGGCGGGGCGGTGCAGGGTGACGAGCATGTACTCGCCGGGCTCGACCCCGAGCTTGCTCGCGGACTCCGCGGCCCGGAAGCGCTCTTCGAGTGCCACGAGAGTGTCGATCATCGTGTTGCCGACGAAGTACATGCGCTCGTCGGCAATGCCCTCGGCGCGGAGATTCTCGATCGCCTCGTCGCTGTGCAGGAACAGGTACTCGGAGAACTCGTCGGCGATGATCCGGTTGACCTCCTCCGGCATCGTGCGGTCGAAGCTGCGCAGGCCAGACTCAATGTGGGCGACCGGGATGTGCATCTTCGCCGCCGTCAGCACGGCGGCCAGGGTCGAGTTGACATCGCCGGGAACCATCACCAGGTCCGGCTTCTCCCCTTCCAGCACTGGCTCGAGCCGCTCCATCGTGCGCGCCGTCTGGGTGGCATGAGTGCCCGAGCCGACCTCGAGCATGTGATCGGGTGCTGGCACCCCAAGCTCCTCGAAGAACACCTCCGACATCGCCCGGTCGTAGTGCTGACCGGTGTGGACGATTGCGTGGCGGCCCTCGGGCAGCCGCTCGCGCATGGCCGCGATCACGGGCGCGGTCTTGACGAAGTTCGGCCTGGTTCCGATTACGTAAACGATTCGCATCGGGCGCCAGCGTACCTGCGCCATCCACCGCATCGGCGGGCGTGGCGGTCGGTCTGCTTCAATACCCGTCCGATGCCGAAGATGAAAACCCATTCCGGCGCCAAGAAGCGCTTCCGCAAGACCGCCAAGGGCAAGCTGCGTGGGCGGCGGGCGTACTCGAGCCACATCCTCGAGAAAAAGTCGCCGAAGCGCAAGCGGCAGATGGGCCGCCCGGTCGTGATCGCCAAGGCCGACGAAAAGCGGGTCAGGACCCTGCTCGGAGGCGGAAAGTGAGCCGGGTCAAGCGCTCCGTCCACGCCCGCAAGAAGCGGCGCAAGGTGCTGAAGGAAGCCAAGGGCTACTTCGGCCGCAAGCATTCTTCCTACCGCTTCGCCAAAGAGCAGGTGCAGCGGTCGGGGATGTATGCGTACAGGGACCGGCGCAACCGCAAGCGTGAGTTCCGGCGGCTCTGGATCACCAGGATCAATGCTGCCGCACGGCTCGAGGGCATGAGCTACTCGCAGCTGATGCATGGCCTCAACGAGGCCGGCGTCGAGGTGAACCGCAAGATGCTCGCCGAGATCGCGGTTTCCGACCGCGATGCCTTCCGCCGATTTGTGGAGCTAGCCCGGGAGGGTGCAGCCGCCTAGCTGCAGCCGACACTCCACTTTCCCGGGCGGGCCGTCTTCACGGCCCGTTTTTTGTTGTCGCAGCGTTCCAGGAGAAGAAACGACCGCCGAGAACCGAACAGGATGATTTCCAGCCCCCACAACGAGAAGCTGAAGCTGGTGCGCAAGCTGCACGAGCGCAAGCACCGCGAGCGCGAGGGTCTGTTTGTGACCGAGGGCGAGGACCTGGTCGAGGCTGGGCTGGCGGCCGGCGCCCAGCCGCGCTTTGTGCTCAATGCCGCTGGCAGTGGGCTGGGCGGGGAGGAGGTCGAGCGCGAGCTCCTCGATCAGGTCTCGGTGCTCGGCTCCGGCACGCGCACGGTCGCCGTCTGGCCGGTCTCATGGGCAGGCGAGGCAAACGGACCCTGCGTCTACCTGCATGGCGTCGCCGATCCCGGCAACGTCGGTGCCGTGGTTCGGACCGCACATGCCCTGGTCGGGGGCACGGTCGTGCTCGGCCCCGGTTGTGCCGATCCGTTCGGGCCGAAGGCGGTGCGGGCGAGCATGGGATCGATCTTTGGCCAGCCACTGCTGCGGGGCGGAATCGACGCCACGCCTGAGCCCCGAGCAGCGCTGGTGGCGCGCGGTGGCGAGGGACTAGAAGCGCTCGCAAGCGCCGCGACCATCTGCCTCGGCGCCGAGCGCGAAGGGCTGCCCGCCGAGCTGCTGCGCGAATGCGAGGTCGAGGTGACGATTCCCCTGCGCAGCGGAGCGGCAGAGTCGCTCAATGTCGCTGCTGCCGCGGCCATCGGCATCGAGCGCGTAGCGAGCGCGGCGTCCATATCTGACTCTTCGCAAGCGAGCGGAGCGGGAGACTTGACGTCCAAGCGGTTATCGTCGCCCGCCATGCAGGAGGCAGCCGACGATGCTTGAGCGGATCGAGAAGATCGAGTCCGAGGCGACGGCAGCGATCGAGGCTGCCACCGGCACGGCCGAGCTGGAGGAGTTGCGGGTCCGCTACCTCGGCCGCAAAGCGGAGTTGACCACGATCCTGCGTGGCATCGCCGAGCTGCCGGCAGAGGAACGAGGCGAGGTCGGCGGCGGCGCCAACCGCACCCGCAAGGCGCTCGAAGAGCTGCTCGAGCGGCGGGCGGCCGGTCTTGACGCCACCGAGCTCGAGGCAAGGCTCGCGGGTGACCGGATCGACGTCACCTTGCCCGGGGCCCCTGCGCAGCCGACCGGCCACCTGCACCTGATCACGCGCACGACGCGGCAGATCGAGGACGTGATGATCGGCCTCGGCTACCAGGTGGTGGAAGGCCCCGAGATCGAGCACGACTACTACAACTTCACCGCGCTCAACCACCCGCCGGGGCACCCGGCGCGCATGCTCCAGGACACCTTCTACGTCCAGTCCCACCCTGATGTGCTGCTGCGCACCCACACCTCACCGGTGCAGATCCGCGCGATGGAGGCTCAGCCGCCGCCGATCTTCATGATCATGCCGGGCAAGGTCTACCGGCGCGATTCAGACGCGACCCACACGCCGATGTTCCATCAGGTCGAGGGTCTTGCGATCGGCGAGGGGATCACCCTTGCCGACCTGCAGGGCACGCTGGAAGAAATGCTCAAGGCGATCTTCGGCTCCGGGCGTGAGGCGAGGATGCGGCCGCACTTCTTCCCCTTCACCGAGCCGAGCGTCGAGTTCGACGTCTCTTGCTTCCAGTGCGAGGGCGGCGGTCAGCTGGTCGGCGGCGAACGCTGCAATCTCTGCAAGGGGCAGGGGTGGATCGAGGTCGGCGGCGCCGGCATGGTCGACCCCAACGTGCTCGGCTTCGTCGCCGACCATGGCTATGACCCCGAACGGGTTCAGGGTTTCGCCTTTGGCATGGGCGTCGAGCGGATCGCGATGCTGCGCCACGGTGTACCCGATCTGCGCCGTTTCTTCGATAACGGCGTGCGGATGCTGGAGCAGTTCCCCTGAGCCGATGCGGAACGAACGTCGAAATCTGACTCTGCGTGAGTGGAGCATTGGCGAGGCCTTGATATGAGGGTGCCTTACTCGTGGCTGCGCGAGTACTGCGACCCGGGGATGGAACCAAGGGAGTTGGCCGAGCGGCTGGCAATGACCGGCACCGAGGTCGAGCGGGTCACCCAGGTTGGCCCTCCCAGCGCCGACGGGTTCGTGATCGGCAAGGTGCTCGGGCGGGAGAAGCACCCCGATGCCGACCGGCTCAGCGTTTGCTCGGTCGACACCGGCGATGGCGAGCCGCGCACGATCGTCTGTGGCGCGCCCAATGTGGCTGCGGGGCAGACTGTGCCCGTGGCGCTGCCCGGCGCGACGATGCCCGGCGGCGCCAAGCTCGGCGAGGCAAAGCTGCGCGGCGTCAAGTCCTCGGGGATGATCCTCTCGGCCGCCGAGCTCGAGATCGCCGAGGAGTCGGATGGGATCTTGGTGCTCGACGAGGGGCCCGAGCCGGGATCGTCCCTGGCCGACCTGCTGCCGGTGACCGAGCCGGTGCTCGAGTTGGAGGTGACGCCCAACCGGGTCGATTGCTTTGGCGTCTACGGGGTCGCACGCGAGGTGCACGCGATCAGCGCGGCGCCGCTCGCGCCCGAGCCGTGGGCGGAGGACGCGCGTGCGGAGGGCCTTGGCCAGGTCAGCCAGTTCGCCTCGGTCACCGTAGAGGCGACGCCCGAGCTCTGCCCCCGTTTCACCGCCCGCGTCTTAACCGACGTCGAGGTCGGCCCGTCCCCGCCTTGGCTGCGGGCCCGTCTCAGCGCTGCCGGCCAGCGCCCGATCAACAACGTCGTCGACATCACCAACTACGTGATGCTGCTGACCGCGCAGCCGCTGCACGCCTTCGACCTCGATCAGGTTCCCGGCGGCGCGCTCACCGTCCGCACGGCCAGCGAGGGCGAGAAGATGATCACGCTCGATGGCGTCGAGCGTGCCTTCGACGCCGAGACCGTGCTGGTTTGCGACAGCCGTGGGCCGTCTGGAATCGCTGGAATCATGGGCGGTCAGGTCTCCGAGGTTTCGGCGGGGACGAAGCGGGTGCTGCTCGAGGTCGCCAACTGGAACGGCGCCAACATCCTGCGCACGTCACGCCTGCTTGGTCTGCGCTCCGAGGCCTCCTCGCGCTTTGAGAAACAGCTCCACCCAGAGCTCTGCATGCGGGCGCAGCGGATCGCCTCGCGACTGATGGTCGAGCTGTGCGGGGCGAAGCTCGTTCCGGGGACGATCGACGTTGCCGCCGAGCCTCCAGCCCCGCTACGGCTGAGGCTGCGGGGAGAGCGAGTCGAGCAGTTGCTCGGCATGCGCATCTCCCAGATGGATGAGATCGCTTACCTGGAGCGCTTGGGCTTTGCGGCCCATCCAGAAGACGGCGACCTCGTGGTCGAGGTGCCGCCCGACCGCCACTACGACGTGACCCGCGAGGTGGATCTGGTCGAGGAGGTGGCGCGCGTCCACGGGCTTGACGAGCATCTCCCGTCGACCCTTCCCGCGTCGGCGAGCCAAGCCGGTGGACTGCGAAGGGGTCAGCGCCTGCGTCGTCGCGCCGAGGACGCGCTGCGCGATCTCGGACTCGACGAGATCATCGGTTGGAGCTTCACCGACCCCGGAGAGTCCGAGCGGTTGCGAATCCCCGGCGATGATCCGCGCGCGAACGGGGTGACGATTGCCAACCCACTCTCTGAGGATCAATCGGTGATGCGGACGACGCTGGTCGGCTCCCTGCTTGCTGCCGCCAAACACAACCTCTCTCGCGATGCCGAGAGCGTCGCTCTTTTCGAGTCGGGCCGTGTCTACCTCGATCTAGGCGCCACCGAAGGCGGGTCCCTGGCCGGCGATTTTCCCGGTGAGATACCGCCTCCTTTCGTCGAGCCCCACCGACTCGGTTGCCTTGCGGTGGGGTCGTTGGCGCCGAAATCGTGGCGGGGCGGGGGCGAGGGAGCTGATTTCTTCGCGCTCAAGGGCGTACTCGAGGGGCTTGCCAGCCGGCTCGGCGTCGAGTTCAGCTTTGAGCCGGCGAGTGAGCCGTTTCTGCACCCGGGACGCGCCGCGAAGGTCAGGGTCGGTGAGAGCGAGGCCGGCTGGTTGGGTGAGCTGCACCCGCTCGTCTGCCGCGAGTGGGACCTGGACTCAGCGGTCGGCTTCGAAGTCGGCCTCGCCGAGCTCGCCTCCGCCGCCAGCGTCGGCGAGGAGACGTTCGAGGATCTGACGACTTTCCCCGCGATCCTGCAGGACCTGGCGGTCGTCGTGCCGACGGAAGTCTCGGCAGCACAGGTGCGCGACGCGGTTCTCGCCGGTGGCGGCGAGCTGCTGCGGGCCGCGGAGATCTTCGACCTCTACGAAGGCGAGCAGCTGGGGGAGGGGCGGAAGAGCCTTGCCCTGCGGCTGGAGTTCCGCACCCCTGACCGGACGCTCACCGACGAGGAGGTTGCCGCCGAGCGCGATTCGATCGCCTCCAAGCTGACCGAGATAGGCGGGGCGCTCCGTGAATGAGAAGCCAAGAGTCCTCGTCGCCGGCGCGTCCGGCTTCACCGGCGCCCTCGCCGCCCAGATCGTCTGGCGCCATCCACGCCTGGAGTTGGTCGGCGTTACCTCCCGCAGCGACGTTGGCACCCGGCTCGATCGTCTGTACCCGCGCTACCGGGTGCCGCTGGAGCTGACTGAGCTCGATCGCAACGACCTCGATGGCATCGACGTGGCGATCGTCGCCTATCCACACGGGGCTTCAGCGCCGACGGTTGCGGCCCTGCGCGAGCGAGGCATCGTCGTCGCCGACCTCTCGGCTGACTTCCGCCTGCGTGACTTGCCGACCTATGAGCGCTGGTACGGCGAGCACGGCGCCGAGGAGCTGTTCGGCAACGCCGTCTACGGCCTCACCGAGCTCTATCGCGAGCAGCTGCGCGAGGCGAAGCTCGTCGCCGTTCCCGGCTGTTACCCGACGGCGAGCGTCTTGGCGCTGGCGCCGCTGGCTGAGCGTGGCCTGCTCGCCGACGTCGTGATCGACGCCAAGCAGGGTGTCTCCGGCGCTGGTCGGGGCGGTGGCGACGCGATGCACTACGCCTCGATGGACGAGAACGCCTTCCCCTACAAGACCGAGGGCCATCGCCACCGGCCCGAGATTGAGCAGGAGCTCGCGGCGCTCGGCAGCGAGACCGCGGTCACCTTCGTCCCGCATCTGCTGCCGCTCGACCAGGGCGAGCTGACGAGTTGCTACGTGCAGCTGAGCGAGCCGATCTCCAAGGATGAGGTACAGGCGCTCTACGCTGAGCGCTACCGGGACGAGCCGTTCGTTCACGCCGTCGACCGGCCGCCCGGCCTGCGCGACGTGCGCGATACGAACGAGTGCCACGTCTACGTCACGGTCGAGGAGCGCGGGCGTGTCCTTGCCTTCTCGGCGATCGACAACCTCTGGAAGGGCGCCTCGGGGCAGGCGGTCCAGTGCCTGAATCTCATGCTGGGCTTTGACGAGAGGGAGGGCCTGACATGAGCGAGCCCTTCTTTAGATCTCGTTGGGTCGATGCCCCGGCCGGTGTCGAGCAGCTCGATTCCGCTCAACTGGCGCCGGACTTTCGTGCTGGCGCGGCGCATTGCGGCCTCAAGGGCGGTGGCAAGACCGATGTCGGCCTGCTCGTCTGCGACGCTCCGCAGGTCAGCTCGTCCCTGCTGTTGACCCGCAATGCCTCTGCCGCTGCGCCGGTCCGGGTCTGCCGCCAGCGCGTCGACAGTGGGTCGGTGCGGGCGGCGGTCGTCAACGCCGGCAATGCAAACGCCGAGACGGGCGAGCAGGGTCTCGCCGACGCCTGGGCGATGTGCGAGAAAGCGGCTGGTGAGCTGGGTCTCGAGCCGGCGGCGGTCGCCGTCGCAGAGACCGGTGTGATCGGCGTGCCTTTGCCGATCGGAGCTGTTCTGGACGGCATTGGCGCGGCGGCTGGAGCACTTTCCGCGGACGGCGGCGGGGCTTTCTCGGATGCGATCCTCACCACCGATCGTTGGTCCAAGAGCTGCACGCTGCGGGTCGGTGGCGCCACCCTCTCCGCCCAGGCGAAGGGGGCGGGGATGATGCAGCCCGACTTCGCGACGATGCTCTGCTTTGTGCAGACCGACGCCGTGGTTGAGAACGCCGATTCGCTGCTGCGCGACGCGGTCGCCGCCTCCTTCGAGCGGATCAGTGTCGACGGTCAGATGAGCACCAATGACACCGTCTTGCTGCAGGCGACGGGCGAGTCCGGCGCGCAGCTGCCACCAGGACTGCTCGAGGCGGTGCTGCTGCAGCTGGCGATCGAGATCGTCGCCGACGGCGAGGGCTCGGCGCGGGTCGGCCGCGTCCAGGTCGACGGCGCGGCCTCGATTGCGGAGGCAGAGCGGGTCGCGCGCGCGATCGCCAACTCGCCGCTGGTCAAGACCGCGCTCTTCGGGCGCGACCCGAACTGGGGCCGGATCGCCCAAGCGGCCGGGATGGCTCTTGCCGGCGAGGACCTCGAAGAGATCGGCGCGGATTCGATCGACGCAACGGAGCTGGGCGAAGAGATCGCCGAGGCCGAGATTGGGCTGCGGCTCGATCGCGGAGAGGGCGCCGCCCATGTCTGGTTCTCGGACCTGGGCTATGAGTACGTACGGATCAACGCCGAGTACACGACCTGAGGAGGAGGAGATGAGCAGCAACGTCGACACCCTGCTGGAGGCGCTCCCCTACATCAGGGAGTTCCACGGCCGCACCGTCGTGATCAAGTACGGCGGCTCGGCGATGCGCGAGGAGGCTCTGCGCGAGGCCTTCGCCACCGACGTAGTCCTGCTCAAGTACGTCGGCCTCAACCCGGTCATCGTCCACGGCGGCGGCCCCGAGATCACCGACTACATGGAGCGGTTGGGGCTCGAGGTTCGTTTTCACGAGGGCTTGCGCGTCTCCGACGCCGAGACGGTCGAGGTCGCCCGCATGGTCCTGCTCGGCAAGCTCAACTCCGACATCGTCCAGCGCCTCAACCGCCACGGCCAGCCCGCGGTCGGACTCTCCGGGCAGGACGGGACGCTGTTCGAGGTGGCTCCGGTGCCCAATGCCGAGCAGGTCGGCTTCGTCGGCTCGATCGAGCGGGTCGACGTCGATGTGCTCAACCACATCGCCGAGGACTACATCCCGGTGGTCGCCTCCTCGGCATCCGATCGCGATGGCCACGCCTACAACGTCAACGCCGACGAGGCGGCCGGCAAGGTCGCGGCGGCGCTTGGCGCTCATAAGGCTGTCTTCCTCACCGACGTCGAGGGTTGGCTCGCCGATCCCGACGATGCTGCCTCGCTGATCTCCCGGGCGACCGTGTCCGAGGTAGAGGCAAACCTGGAGGAGGTCGACGGCGGCATGCGGCCAAAGCTGCAGGCCTGTCTCGACGCGGTCCAAGGAGGCGCTCAGTCGGCGCACATAATCGACGGGCGCAAGCCGCACAGCCTCCTGCTGGAGCTCTTCACCGACGCTGGCATCGGCACGATGGTTACCTCATGAAGCTGGAGGAGCTGCAGGCGCTCGAGCAGCGCTTCTTGATGCAGACCTACCGGCGCGCCCCGGTGGAGTTTGTGCGCGGCGAGGGCGCCGTGCTTTGGGACGCCGAGGGCAGGCAGTACCTCGATTTCCTCGCCGGGATCTCGGTCTGCTCGGTCGGGCACTGCAATCCCGCCGTAGTCGAGGCTGTGCGTGAGCAGGCCGGCGCCTTGATGCACGTCTCCAACCTCTTCTACACCGAGCCGATGGTGCGTCTGGCCGAGCGGCTTTCGGGGTCGAGCCTGGGTGGGAAGGTCTTCCTCTCCAACTCCGGCACCGAGGCCAACGAGTGCGCGATCAAGGTCGCCCGCAAGCACGCCCACCGCCGCGGGGTCACGAGCCCAGAGATCATCAGCTTCGATCGCGATTTCCATGGCCGGACGTATGGGGCGCTCGCGGCGACGCCGAAAATGGCCGAGAACCCGGCGCTCGGCCCGATGCTGGCGGGCTTTCGCTCTGTCCCCTTCGACGACGTCGGGGCGCTGCGCGACGCGGTCGACGAGAACACCGCGGCGGTGCTGCTCGAGCCGATTCAGGGCGAGTCAGGGGTCTACCCACTCTCCGAGCAGACCTTGCTCGCCGCGCGTCGCGCCTGCGACGAGGTAGGCGCCTTGCTCGTATTCGACGAGATCCAGACCGGGATGGGACGCACCGGCTCGCTCTGGGCCTACGAGCAGACCCCGGTCAGGCCCGACGTGCTGACCAGCGCCAAGGCGCTTGGCGGCGGCCTGCCCGTGGGGGCCTGCGTCCTCGGCGAGGAGCTTGGTGACGTGCTCGAGCCAGGCGACCATGGCTCCACCTTTGCCGGCGGCGCGGTCGGCTCTGCGGCGGCGCTTGCCGTTTTTGACATCGTCGATGACCCCGCCCTGCTGCGCGGCGTTCGCGAGCGGGGCGCCGCGCTGCGCCAGGGCCTGTTGGAGGCCGACGGAGTAAGCGAGGTGCGTGGGCGCGGGCTGATGCTGGGGGTCGGGCTCGAGAGCGGGATCGACGCTGTCAGGGTTGGCGCCGAGCTGCTCGAGCGCGGCTTGATCATCAACGTGCCCGAGCCGGGCACCCTGCGCCTGCTGCCGCCGCTGACGGTCGATTCGGCCCAGATCGAGCGCGCTATTGGCCTGATCGCCGAATCGCTCCTAAGCTACGCGGCAGGATGAGCAGCGAAAAGTTTCCACGAGACCCGCAACCCCCCGTATCGGCCGCCGATGCCGCACAGCGGCTGGCGCGAATCGTCGATGCCGCTGAGCAGGCGGCCGCGAGCGTGATCGACGATGCTGAGCAACAGGCGCAGCGCCAGCTCGAGGAGGCCAGCGAGCGCGCCGACCGAATGGTCGCCGAGCGTCTGCGCGAGCTTGCCGACGAACTCGATCCACCCAAGCCAGAGGGGCGCCGCACCGGTCACCTGAAGTCGGTTGAAGCCAGCGGCATGGACGCCGAGGAAGATGTCGAGCCGCTGGCGCCGCGCCGATCCGGCTCTGCTGCCGCGCGCTTGCTCGCGACCCAGATGGCGGTTTCCGGCGCCGATCGGGCGGAGATCGAAGCGCGATTGCGCGACGGCTTCGAGATCGAGGACACCAGCGAGATCCTCGACGCGATCCTCGGACCGGAGGCCTGAGACCCATGCACGACGACCCGACCCGTGTGATGGGACAACCTGACCCCGACGGCGGCCGTCCGCACGGCAACGTGCGCCTGCTCGTCGCCGGCTTGATCGCGGTCATCGTTGGCCTGGTCGTGGCGATCGTCGTGATCGCCTCCGACGACGGCGGCGACGAGACGACTTCCTCGCTGCCGACGATAACCACGGAATCGACCGCTGAAACGACGGAGCCGACGACGGAGACGACCGAGACGACGGATACCGAAAGCACGGAACCGACGAGCGAGGAAACGACCGCCGAAACGACTACCACCGCGCCGCCGACGACCCCCGAAGAAGAAGAAACCGGCAGCGGCGGGATCCCCGCCGAATGAGCGAGATCTCCCCCGAGGCTGTCCGCACTGCGGGCTATGAGGCCGACCCTGCCGAGGTTCGGCGGGTGCTGCTGCTCTACTCCGGCGGCCTCGATACCAGCGTGATGCTGAAATGGATCCAGGATCGCTACGGCGCCGAGGTCGTCTGCCTCACCGTCAACCTCGGCCAGCCCGGCGAGGACTACGCGGTGATCGAAGAGAAGGCGAAGCGGCTCGGCGCGCTCGAGTGCCATGTGGTCGATGCCCGCGAGCGCTTTGCCCGCGACTTCGTCGTTCCCGCGATCAAGGCAAACGCCCTCTACGGCGGCGGCTATCCGCTCTTCACTGCGCTCGGGCGCCCTTTGATCGCCGAGCTCGCGGTCGAGTACGCGCGCAGCAGCGGTTGCGACACGATCGCCCATGGCTGCACCGGCAAGGGCAACGACCAGGTCAGGATCGAGGCGACGGTGGCGACGTTGGCGCCGGAGCTGAAAACGATCGCCCCGGTGCGCTCCTGGCAGATGGGCCGCGAGGAGGAGATCGCCTACGCACGCGAGCACGGCATCCCGGTCAAGGGTGGCACTGAGGCCGCGCCCTACTCGATCGATGACAACCTCTGGGGGCGCTCTTCGGAGGGCCGCTGGATCGAGGACCTCGGCCACGCGCCCGAGGACGACGTCTTCCAGCTCGTCACTCCGCCCGAGCGCGCGCCGGACGAGGCCGAGACGGTGACGGTTGAGTTCGAGGCGGGAGTGCCAATAGCGTTGAACGGGGAGCGCCTCGACATCGTCGAGCTGCTCGAAGCGACCGCCGAGATCGCCTGCCGTCATGGGGTCGGCATCGTCGATCACATCGAGGACCGCATCGTCGGCCTCAAGGTGCGCGACATCTACGAGGTGCCGGCGGCCGCGATCCTGTTGCCCGCACACCAGGAGCTGGAGAAGCTCGTTGGCACGATCCACCAGAATCAGTTCAAGCCCGGCCTGGATCAAAAGTGGGGCTACCTCGTCTACGCCGGTCTCTGGTGGGAGCCGCTGCGCTCCGACCTCGATGCCTACATGGACGAGGTCAACGCCCAGGTCAGCGGGACGATCGGCCTCAAGCTGTACAAGGGGAGCGCGCGGGTGGTGACCCGCTCCTCGCCCAACGCGGTCTACGACGCCGACCTTGCCTCTTTTGCCGAGTCAGGTGGTCTCTTCTCGCAAACGGCTTCGCCCGGCTTCATCGAGCTCTGGTCGCTGCAGTCGCGGATGGCGTACCGGATCAGACAGCGCGATGGAGGAGGAGGCTGATGTACAACAAGCTCGGCAAGGCGGCCCTGCGCTTTGGAATCATCTACCTGCGCCGTCGCTACCGGCGCCAGATCCGCATCGGCACGGGAGTCGCCGCGGTCGCTATCGGCGTCGCCGTCTACCTCGCCAATCGGGACGCACCCGAGGGTTAGATGATCAATTCCACGACCACGCACACCTGGATGGCGCGCGTGGCGCTGCGCATCTCTGCGTCCTCGGGTTTGCCTTTGCAACCAGCAAAGGCTGCACCCTGCGTCCTTGATCTGCCTGGCCACACGCGCCCCCAGTCGCACGCGCCCGCGAAATCGGTCATCTGAGGTGCTGGCATGCGCTGGAAGTCAGCAGTTGTTCTATTCGCCCTAGCCCTACTCGGGGTCGCATCGGCGCACGCAGCTGACCTCGATGTGCTGCGTGACAAGGTTGAGGGGGCGCGGAGCGAAGCCGCCTCGCTTGGGTCTGAGATCCGCGCCACCCAAGAACAGCTTGCGGCCACCGAAACCGAAGCCGAAGCGGCGGCTGCACGAGAGCGCCAACTCAACGATTTGCTCGCTCACGGGCGCGAACGGGCAGCACGTCTGGCGGCCAAGGTCAAGCGGTCCGAGGCAGCACTGGAGGCGGAGCGCAGGCGCCTGCGGCGCGCCCGCAGCGCCCTGGCTCAGCGCTTGGTCGCTATCTACGAGAGTGGCTCGCCGAGCACGGCCAGCGTGATCCTCGGCTCCGGTGACTTCGACCAGCTTGCCACCCGGACTGAATACCTGCAGCGGATCGAGGAATCCGACACCCAGCTCGCCGCCCGGGTCGAGCAGGTGCGGGACGAGGTCCGTCACGAGTTGGAGCTGGTCGAGGGGCTGAAGGCAAAGGTGGTGGCCTATAACGAACGCCTCGCCGCGGCTCACGCTGAAATCGACGCGGTTCGCGACCGAGCTGAGGCCGCCGCCTCACGCCTGGACGAACTAGCTGCAACTCGCGCTGCCTCGTTGGCTGAGCTCAAAGATCGCATCGGAGAGTGGGTGAGCGAGATCGAAGCCGCGGAAGCCGCCAGTCGCGCGGCGGCGGAAGAAACGGTCGGCCGCTGGCTGGGCGGTCCCTACTCGATCCCGACCTACATCGTGATGTGTGAGTCGGGCGGCAACTACAGCGCCCTCAATCCAAGCAGTGGCGCCGGGGGCGCGTACCAGATCCTTCCCTCCACCTGGGATCTCTATGGCGGTCAGGGCGCCCCCCACGAAGCCCCCAAGGCTGAACAGGACCGCATCGCGGCGGAAATCTGGGCCGACTCGGGCGGCGGCGCCTGGGTCTGCGCTTGACGTTCGCCTTTTACGAGCGACAGGCGCGAAATATTTTGCATTCAACGCGCCATACGCGCGCCGGGTCCGGCTAGCGTGGCATCATGCAGACAATAGAACTCCAAAAGGTGGGGAGTGGCATGGACGGTCTCGACAGCAAAGTGGACAGGCTCGACGAGAAGGTCGACGGTCTTGGCCAGCGTGTCGGCCGTGTGGAGAATGCCGTCGACGAGTTGACCCGCGAGATGCGGACTGAATTTCGCGCCGTCCGCGGGGAGCTCAGCACGCTGCAGGCGACGATGCTCAGGGGCTTCATCGCCATGTTCGCGACGATGCTCGCCGGCTTCGCAAGCCTGCTCTCCCAGATTTAGGCAGGGGAGGCGCGGCAGCCGTCGAAGCGAGTGCCGTGTTCGTGCGCAAGAAGCGAGGCTCGGCCGCGCGCCGTAAGCCCAAGGGGAAAGCGAAAGTGAAGGCCAAACGGCGATTGCCGCGGCTGCACCTGCCCGAGGGGCTGCAGCAGCGCCACCTCGACCTGATCGGCCTCTTCCTAATCGCCGCCGGCGTTTACCTCTGCTTCGTCCTCTTCTTTGGCTGGGATGGCGGCAAGGTCGGCTACGGGCTCGAGACCGGGCTTGAGTACCTCTTCGGACAGGTCGGAGCGCGGATTGCGACCATCCTGATGCTGGCGATCGGCGCAATGCTGGTCACCGGCACCTCTATCTCAACTGTCTTCCGCGGTGTCGGCCGCGGTATCCGTCACACCTTTGCCGGTGGTCGCGACATGGCCCAGACGGCGATCCAGAATCGCGAGGAGCGCCGCAACGAGAAGGCCAGCGCCTTTGAGACTCAGGTTGGCCCGACCGACGTGATGAGCACCTATCCCGAGGACGACGACTTCGAACCGACCGTGGCGATCGCTGAGGACGGCGTCGAGGACGAGCCGGCGACGACCGAGTTCGCCGAGGTAGAGGACCCGCCGGAACCCGCCGCTGACGTAGTTGACGATCTCCAGCCGCACGCCTATGAGGTTGAGGTGCGCAGCGAGGAGGGGCTCGGCGTTGGCACCGACGCTGAGTCGAAGCAGGCTTCCCTGACCCCTATGGGGCAGAAGCGGGGCGTGACCGAATCCGAGCAGATCGATTACCGGCAGCCACCGGCGAAGGTGTTGGAAAGGGGCAAAGGTGACAAAGGCCCCGACCCACGAGACCAAGAGGCGATCGGGCGCAAGCTGGTCGAGACGCTCGGTCACTTTGGGGTTGAGGCGAAGATCGTTGGCGTTGTCAGCGGCCCTCACGTCTCGCGCTTTGAGTTGCGCCTGGCGCCCGGCACCAAGGTGAAGAAAGTCACCGAGCTTTCCAACGACCTTGCCTACGCGCTCGCCTCAACCGATATCCGCATCCTGGCGCCGATTCCCGGCAAGCAGGCGGTCGGGGTCGAGGTTCCCAACACCCGCCGCCGCCTGGTCCGCCTCGGCGATATCTACGCCGGCCGGCCCGAGAAGACCTCGCCACTGGTCGCCTGGCTTGGCAAGGGGATCGATGGCAATCCGGTCTGGACCGATCTGGCCAAGATGCCGCACGTCCTCGTCGCTGGCACGACCGGCTCGGGCAAGTCCGGCTGCGTCAACGCAATTCTCTCTTCGATCCTGATGCACGCCTCGCCAAACGACGTACGCCTGGTCCTGGTCGATCCCAAGCAGGTTGAGCTCAACCATTACGAGAACGTTCCGCACCTCTTGACGCCTGTCGTCACCTCACCACGCCTCGCAGCCAACGTGCTCGCCAACCTGATCGGCGAGATGGAGAGCCGCTACGGGATCATGGGCGAAGCGCGCTGTCGCAATCTTGCCGAGCTGAACCGCGCCCGCACGAAGGCCGGCGAGGCGCCGCTACCGCACATCCTCTGCGTGATCGACGAGCTCGCCGACCTGATGATGGTCTCCCCGGCCGAGGTCGAGGACTCGATCATCCGCCTGGCGCAGAAGTCCCGCGCGACCGGCATCCATTTGGTGTTGGCCACGCAGCGTCCCTCGACCGACATCATCACCGGCACGATCAAGGTCAACATCCCGGCTCGGATTGCCTTCGCCGTCTCCTCTCAAACCGATTCGCGCGTGATCCTCGATCAGGGTGGGGCGGAGGCCCTGTTGGGTCAGGGCGACATGCTCTTCCGTGGCGCCGGCACTTCGAAGATGGCGCGCGTGCAGGGTGCCTTTGTCACCGAGGAGGAGATTGCTCGAATCACCAGGCACTGGGCAAAACAGGGCGAACCGGAATTCGAGGCCGAGTTGCTCGAGGCTCGTGAGGATTCGGCTGCCGCTGGTGGCGATGACGACTTCGATCCCGATGCCGACGACCTTCTCGACGAGGCGATCCGCACTGTGGTCCAGACCGAAACTGCTTCTGTCTCAATGATCCAGCGCCGTTTGCGCGTGGGTTACACGCGGGCCGGTCGCCTGATCGACATGCTCGAGCGACGTGGTGTGATCTCCGGCTACGAGGGCTCAAAGCCCCGCCAGGTGTTGATTACCGAGGCCGACCTCTCGCGTGTGCTTAGCGGTGGAGGCGACGCACAGCCCGTCGCGGTCGAGTCAGACGACGCTGTTTAACAGGCATCATTCGCGCCGCGCGGGCGCAGGGGACACAATGTTGGTGTGGACACCGGCATCGGACCCACGCTGCGCGAGGCAAGAAACCGCCGCAAACTCGATCTTGCCGAGGTCGAAGCCGCGATCAAGATTCGCGTTCGCTATCTGCAGGCGATGGAGAACGAGGAGTGGGACGCGCTGCCGGGTGGCGCCTACACGCGTGGTTTCATCCGTACCTATGCCTCCTACCTTGGTCTCGACGGAGACCGACTCGCCGACGATTATCGCCGAGCCGCAGCGCCACCGGGCGGGGAGCATGCGCCGAAACGGGTTGAGCCGGTTCCGACTGGGATGCGCAGGAGTGGCTCGCGGATTCCAGGGCCGGTGCCGATCGCTGCCGTCTGTCTTGGGCTCGTCGCGATCGTGATCGGCATTGCACTCACCGGTGGAGATGGAGGCCCCTCTAGCGAGCCGTCGGCGGCAAAGGGCGAACGAGACAGCCCGAGGAGGCCAGGGCAGGAGATGGCCGGCGCCGAGCCGGGAGTTGCGATGCGGTTGGAGGCGACGGCTGAAGTGTGGGTTTGCCTGCTGGACAGCAACGGCATCCCCCTGGTCGACGGACAGATCCTCCAGGAAGGCACTGAAGCCGGGCCGTATCGGTCCCGAGATTTCGAAATCGCCCTCGGCAACGGCTCGGTGGAGATGCTGGTCGACGGCAAGTCGGCAGAGGTCGCGGAAAGCTCCAGCCCCGTGGGTTACAAGGTCAGCGAGGGCGGCAAGCTGATCGCGCTCGAAGAAGGCGAAAGGCCCGACTGCGAATGAGCGGTCATACAATCGCCGCCTCCTCTGCTCCCGCGAATGACTAAAAAGATTGATATGGAGGGGGATTCGCTCCCGCGTCCGGGGGCGGCTGTGGTTCGCGCCGGGATCGTTGTCACCGGTACTGAGGTCCTGACCGGGCGCATCGCCGACCGCAACGGTCCTTGGCTTTCTGAACAGCTCGCCGACCTGGGAGTAGAGGTCGCTCACATCATGGTGGTGGGGGACCGGCCCGAGGATCTTGAGTCCGCCCTGCGCTTCATGGCGGCTGAGGACATGGACCTAATCGTCACCTCCGGCGGGCTCGGTCCCACCGCCGACGACCTCACCGCTGAGATCGTCGCCCGCTTCGCCGGTGCCGAGCTGGTTCTCGACGAGGAGATGGAGGCGAAGATCGCGGCGATCCTGCGCAACTTCGCGCGGCGCTTCCGCTTCGACGAAGAGGCGGTGCGGGAGGCGAATCGCAAGCAGGCGATGATCCCCGAGGGAGCGCTTCCACTTGACCCGGTGGGGACCGCTCCCGGCCTGGTTGTGCCGACGCAGGAGCGTGTTGTGATCGTGCTACCCGGGCCGCCGCGGGAGTTGCAGCCGATGTGGCCGCGGGCGATCGAGGCGCGGCCCGTGCAGGCGGTTCTGACGCGCGCCACGCCATTGCTTGCCTACACCGTGCGCATGTTCGGCATCCCCGAGTCGGAGATCGCCAAGAGCCTGCGTGAGATCGAGGAGGGCGGGGTAGGGCTGGGTGCGGTCGAGATCACGACCTGTCTGCGCCGTGGCGAGATCGAGATCGACGTGCGCTATCGGGCGGCGGCAGCGCCTGTCGCCGAGGCGGTGCGGGCGGGGCTGGTCGACCGCCATGCCCGGCACCTGTTCAGCCTCGACGGAGAGACCGTTGACTCACAGCTGGCCCGCCTCCTGCAGGGACGCCATCTGGCCCTTGCCGAGTCCTGCTCCGGCGGCCTTCTTGCCGCCCGAATCACCGATTTGCCTGGCGCATCAACTTACTTCTCGGGCGGGGTCGTCGCCTACTCAAACGAGACCAAGGCCGAGCTACTCGGCGTCGATCCGGCGCTGATCGAGGCCCATGGCGCCGTTTCGGCCGAGGTAGCGGAGGCGATGTCATGCGGGGCGCTGGACCGCTTTGACGCTGACGTCGCCGTCTCAATCACCGGCATCGCCGGTCCGGACGGGGGCAGTGAGGAGAAGCCCGTTGGCTACGTCTGTTTCGACGCCCGTCTCGCCGACGGCGCCAGCATTGCGCGCGATCCAGTCATTCCCGGTGGCCGCGAGGACATCCGCGAACGCTCGGCGCTGGTCGCGATGCACTTGCTGCGGACGCTGCTTGGCGAGCACGACGCACCTATTTGACGAAGTCGCGGCTCACTTTCTACATTCGTACTGCATCCCGCGCGCCGTGATCCCGTAGCGTCGGCGGGGTGACCAAAGAGAGGCTTAAGAGCCCACGGGCGCGGTTGTTCGTTGCGCTTGACCTGCCCGACGCGGTGCGGCAGGGAATTGCTACCTGGGGGAGTCGGGCGCTTACCGACTCCGCGCTACGCCCGGTCCGGTCGGAGTCGCTGCACATCACGCTTGCCTTTCTCGGTTGGACGCCGGAGAAGGAGATTCCGCGCCTGGGGCGGATCGTCGCGGCGAGCGGGGGAGGGGCACCGTTGATTCGGCTGGGTGACGTGGTGCAGCGTCCTGAGCATGGCCGCCCACGCCTCTTCGCGCTTCCGGCCGAGTCGGCTGACACGATCGTCCTGCAGGCGAAGCTCGAGGAGGCGCTGGTCGAAGCGCGCCTGCATGAGCCCGAGAAGCGCCCGTTCTGGCCACATGTGACCGTGGCGCGGGTGCGGCGAGAGGAACGTGGCTCGAAGCGTCCGGCGTTGGTCTCGAAGTTTCCTGGGGCGGTGCCGCAAGGGTTGCTGCAGCCCGCGGTTTGCCGCCGGATGACTCTCTACCGTTCTGAACTCCAGCCACAGGGTGCGCAGTACACCCCGCTGGCGCAAGTCGAGCTGCCCGCAGGCGGGCGGCAGTGAGGTGGATTAGATGGCAGACAAGAAAGCGGCTTTGAAGGACGCATCGGCCAAGGAGGCCAAAGCGAAGGACGCGGCGCTGGAAGCGGCCGTGACCCAGATCGAGCGCGACTTCGGCCAGGGCGCGCTGATGCGCCTCGGCGCCGACGCGACGATCAAGATCCCGGCGATTCCGACCGGGGCGCTCTCGCTCGACTTGGCACTGGGCATCGGTGGAGTGCCGCGTGGGCGCATCGTCGAGATCTTCGGCCCCGAGTCCTCGGGCAAGACGACGCTGATCTACCACATCATTGCCGAAGCGCAGAGCCGCGGCGGGATCTGTGCCTTCATCGACACCGAGCACGCAATCGATCCCACCTATGCGCGCAAGATCGGCGTCGACACCGACGAGCTGCTGGTCTCTCAGCCCGATTATGGAGAGCAAGCGCTGCAGATCGCCGACCGGCTGATCGCCTCCGCCGCGATCGACGTGGTCGCGATCGACTCGGTCGCGGCGCTGACTCCGAAAGCCGAGCTCGACGGGCAGATCGGCGACACCACTGTAGGCCTGCAGGCGCGCCTGATGTCGCAGGCGATGCGCAAATTGGCCGGCAACCTCAACCGGACCAACACCGTTTGCCTCTTCACCAACCAGATCCGCGAAAAGGTCGGGGTCCAGTTCGGCTCGCCGGAGACCCAGCCGGGTGGCCGGGCGCTGAAGTTCTACTCCTCGCAGCGCCTCGATATCCGCCGCATCGAGACCCTCAAAGAAGGAACCGAGGCCGTCGGCAACCGGGTGCGGGTCAAAGTCGTCAAGAACAAGGTTGCGTCGCCCTTCCGTCAGGCCGAATTTGACATCGAGTACGGGGTTGGAATCTCGCGCGAGGGTGGCTTGCTCGACTTCGGCATCGAGCACGACCTGGTGCAGAAATCGGGCTCGTTCTTCTCCTACGGCAAAACGCGCTTGGGCCAAGGACGCAACAACGCCAAACAGTTCCTCACCGAGAACCCCGAGATCGCGAGCGAGCTCGAGAACAAGATTCGCACCGCCCTTGGCATCGGGACCGAGAACGTCGTGCCTGAGACCGAGACCGAGGGGGCACCCGCGACACCGGTAGCGGAAGCTCAAGCCGCGTAGCCCGTTAGACAAACACGTCTATAGGAGTAGTCTCTGCTCTAGATGAAACTCAGCTTGCCGTCGTGGAATCGGTCACGCGGCAACGGTTCGCAGCCAGATCTGGTGCTGAGCCGGCTGGAGGCGCTGGACGCACAGCTCAACGAGCTCGAGCGCCGTCGCAGCTCGCTCGATGCGCGCGAGCGTGATCTCGATCGGCGCGCCACTACCCTTCAGCAGGGCGAGGCTCGCCAACGGGACGAGCTAGAGCGACTGGCGGGCCTGAGCGCGGACGAGGCACAGCAGGCCCTGCTGAAGGAAGTCGAAGCGGATGCCCGGCGGCAGGCCGGGCTTGCTCTGCGCCATATTGACGAGGAGACCCAACGCGAGGCAGAGCGCCGGGCGCGGGGAATCCTGGCGACGGCGACGCAGCGTCTTGCCGGACCACACGCGGTAAGCACCACGACGCAGCTCGTGCAGCTGCCTAACGACGAAATGAAGGGCAGGATCATCGGGCGCGATGGTCGCAACATCCACGCCCTGGAGCAGCTCACCGGGGTCGACATCATCGTCGACGACACGCCTTCGGCTGTACGCCTCTCCAGCTTTGACGGCATGCGTCGCGAGGTCGCCCGCCGCACCCTCGAGCGGCTGATCGCCGATGGTCGTATCCACCCGGCTCGCTGTGAGGAGGCTTTTGAGCAGGCGACCCAGGAGATCGAGGACCGAATCGTCGAAGAGGGGGAGAGGGCGGCGCTCGATGCGAACGTGAACGGTCTGCACCCAGAGCTGATCGAGCTGCTCGGCAAGCTGCAGTTCCGCACCAGTTATGGCCAGAACGTGCTGGCTCACCTGCTCGAATCCTCCTACCTGGCGGCGCTGATCGCGCTGGAGATCGGCGCGGCTGCGGATATCGCGCGGCGAGCGGCGCTATTACACGACATCGGCAAGGCAACCGACCAGGAGGTCGAGGGAACACATGCCCAGGTCGGCGCGGCGCTCGCCCGCCGCTATGGAGAGAGCGAGGCGGTCGCGCACGCGATCGAGGCCCATCACGACGAGGTCGAGCCCAGCACGGTCGAGGCGGTCGTCGTTCAGGCTGCGGACGCCCTCTCGGGCGCTCGACCAGGCGCGCGAGGCAGCTCCGTGGAGGCCTACGTCGCCCGCCTGCACGACCTGGAGGCACTGGCCTCGCGCCATCCTGGGGTGGAGAAGGTCTATGCAATGCAGGCTGGCCGCGAGATGCGGGTAATGGTCGATCCTGGCGAGGTCGATGACGCCGGAGCTGCGTTGATCTCGCACGAGATCGCCAGCGCGATCGAGCGTGAGGTCTCCTATCCGGGCAAGATCAAGATCACCGTGATTCGCGAAAGCCGCATGACCAACTACGCTCGCTAGGGGCGCGTTCTGGGGTCGCCGGCAATGGATAGGATGCCGCCGGCATGGACTACGAATTGATCTTCTACCTAGCTGGTGGGGCGCTCACCGTCTCGGCCGTGATCGTCAGCATCCTTGGCCTGCGGCTGAAGAGCTTCCCAGGGCGACTCGGTCCGGTCGTCGCCCTCTGGTTCGTCGCCCTGATCGGGGTGACGACGACCTTTGCCGTGCTCCACTCCCAGCACGAGGAAGAGCATCACGAGGAGGAGGTCGGGCTGCCGCATGCAACCGAAGAGGCCGAACAAGAGGAGAACCAGTAGACGCCTGCAAACCGTCGCATCTCGGGGTCTTCGGTCGCCCGCCTCGGGTCACGCACTACAAGTGCGCTCCCCTCGCCGGTCTCCCTGCATCCCCCGACCTGCTCGGTTTTCGGCGTCTAACCTAGTTGGCGATGTCCAGCTATCACGTCACCACGTTCGGTTGCCAGATGAACGTGCACGACTCCGAGCGGATGCAGGGGATGCTCGAGTCGCTCGGCTACGAGCGGGCGGAAAGCCGCGCCGATGCCGATCTAATCCTCTTCAACACCTGCTCGATCCGTGAGTCGGCGGATAACCGCTTCGTTGCCCATCTCGGCGAGGCGAAGCGGCTCAAGTCCGAAGACCCAGAGCGCGTGGTCGGTGTCGGCGGTTGCTGGGCTCAGTCGGTCAAGGAGGAGGTCTTCGAGCGCTTCCCTTTCGTTGACGTCGCCTTCGGGCCTGGGCAGATCCACCGCCTCGCCGAGTTCCTCAACTCGGACTCGCTAACTGCCCAGGGTTACTTCGAGTTCGAGGACTTCTCCGGCCATCTTCCGGCCCGCCGGGAGCGAGAGTTCCAGGGCTGGCTGCAGATCTCGCAGGGCTGTAACTGCAAGTGCTCGTACTGCATCGTTCCCTCCACCCGGGGGCGGGAGGAGAGTCGCGATCCGACTGAGCTGGTGACCGAGGCCGAGGCGCTCGCCGCTGACGGAGTGCTCGAGCTGACCCTGCTGGGCCAAAACGTCAACAGCTACGGGCGTGACTTGTCACAAGAGTCGCGGACTAGCTTTGCCGAGTTGCTGGAGCGGATCGACGCGGTCGACGGGATCGAGCGCATCCGCTACACCAGCCCCCACCCCAAGGACATGAAGGAGGACGTGATCCGCGCGCACGCGGAGCTGGAGAGCCTCTGCGAGCACATCCACCTGCCCCTGCAGTCGGGCTCGAGCCAGGTCCTCAAACGGATGCGCCGCACCTACGATCGCCAGCGCTACCTGGATCGCGTCTCGCTGATTCGCGAGCACGTGCCCGACTGCTCGATCACCACCGACATCATCGTCGGCTTTCCCGGCGAGACCGAGGCCGATTTCGAGCAAACGCTCGAGTTGGTTGACGAGGTTGGCTACGACAGCGCCTTCACCTTCATCTTCTCGCCACGGCGTGAAACCGAGGCGGCGACGATGGGTGAGCAGGTTCCCCACCCGGTCAAGACCGAGCGGATGGCGCGGTTGGTCGAGCTGGTCCAGCGGCGCGCGACCGAGCGGGCGCAGCGGTTCGTCGGGCGCGAGGTTGAGGTGCTGGTTGAGGGTCCCAGTCGAACTGATCCGACGCGGTTGCGGGGTAAAACCAGGCACAACAAGACGGTTAACTTCGATGGAACGGGGAAGCCCGGTGAGTTCGTGGCGGTACAGATCGATGCCGCTACCTCGACGACCCTCAGCGGGACCGAGAAGTTGCTCAGCCGTGTCGGTTGAGGCGGTGTCGGGGCTACCCCTCCCTCAACTTTTTCGGTGGAGTCGGAGCAGTCATCCGCCATTCCGGCGGCGAAAAAGCACAAGCCGTTCGGGGCAGCCCCGACACCGCCATCTCGGATCGCCTAAGTGAACGTCGTCGGGATCTTCGGCCCCACCGGGGTCGGGAAGACCGGGATCGCGATCGCGCTTGCCGAAGAGCTGCGTAAACAGGGCGAGGACCCCGTCGCGATCTCGTGTGATGCGTTGCAGGTGTACGAAGGGCTGAGCGTTCTCACCGGAGTCGCCACGGCCGCGGAGCAGAGCAAGCTGGAGCATCGCTTGGTCGAGTTCGTTCCCCTTACCCAGCCGTTTTCCGTGGGTGACTACATGGGGTTGGCCCATGCGGAGATCGATGCGGCGTTGGAGGCTGGGCGGCGGCCGATTGTTGTGGGGGGGACGGGGCTTTATTTGCGCGCGGCTGTTGCCGAGCTGTCGCTTGAAAAAGTGCCCTCTGGCTCGGAAGACTCCGAGCTTTGGTCTCCTGAGACGCGGCTGCCGACGACTATTTTCGGGCTCGATATGGACCGGGTCCTGCTCTATGAGCGGATCGATGCGCGGACTGAGGCGATTGTGGCCAGTGGGGCGGAGGAGGAGGTGCGACGGGCGGAAGCGTTGGGTCCCTCGCGCACTGCCCGCAAGGCGCTCGGATTCGACGAGCTGCTCGCCGGTGACATCGAGCAGATGAAGCAGCGCTCGCGTAACTACGCCCGCCGGCAGCTGACCTGGATGCGCAAGGTGCCCAACCTGCACTCGATCGATCGCACTGGCCGCGGAGACGCCAGCGTCGCCGCTGAGATTCTCGCCCGGCTCCGTGAATAGGCTGCCGTAATGCGATTCGAGAAGTGGACCGCGCTCGGGAACGATTATGTGATCGTCGAGGCGGAGGCGCTGCCTTGGGGCCTCACGGGTGCCCGGGTGCAGCGCATCTGCGACCCGCACTTCGGCATCGGCGCCGATGGGGTTCTGCTGCTCTCGCGCAGCGACGACCCCGAGTACGTCGCAGAGCTGCGCATCTTCAACCCCGATGGCTCGGAGGCCGAGCTCTCGGGCAACGGGGCGCGGGAGGCGATCCTCTACCTGCGCCGTCAGGGTTGGACCGACGCCGACACCTTCTCGATCCTCACGGTCGCCGGGCCAATCACGCCGACGATCACCTCGGAGCGGACCTGCTCGGTCGAGATGGGCAGGGCCTCGACGGAGTCGAAGGATTTTCCGTCGGGAGGGCCGGGCGGCCGCGGCGCCCTGAGTGCAGCCGGGCGAGAGTGGGATTTCCAGCACGTCTCGATCGGCAACCCGCAGTGCGCGATCGAGGTCGGCGAGGAGCTCGAGGGGTTGGATCTCATCGCGATTGGCCCCGGCATCGAAGGCCATGAGCTCTTCCCCAACCGCACCAACGTCTCCTTCTTGCGGGTCGACGGCAACCGGGTGCGGGCGCGGATCTTCGAGCGCGGGGTGGGCGAGACGCTCTCCTCGGGAACCGGCGCCAGCGGAGCAGCGGTCACGGCCTTCCTGCGCGGCGCGCCGAGCCCGATCGTGGTCGAGCTCGACGGCGGCGAGCTGGAGGTCGAGATCTCTAAGGACCTCGACGTGCGGCTGAGCGGTTGGGCCGAGCCGATCTGCTCTGGCGAGCTCTCGCCCGAGCTGCTGCAGGCGTTGTCCGACCTCAGCGACTAGATTTCCGCGCCCGTGGGAATCGCAGACCCATCCAAGCGCCTGGAGGCGATGCCTCCGTACATGTTCCAGGAACTGGAGCGGCGGATCGCCGAGAAGCGCGCCGCCGGCATCGACGTGATCAGCCTCGGAATTGGCGACCCCGACGAGCCGACCTATCCGCACGTCGTCAAGGCGATGCAGGAAGCCGTCGGCGACCCCGGCACGCACAAGTACCCGAGCAACCGCGGCCGCGACGAGTTCCGCGAGGCCTTCGCCCGCTTCTATGGCCGGCGCTTTGGGGTCGATATCGATCCCGCCAGCGAGGTCATCCCGGCGATCGGCGCCAAGGAGTGCATCTACAACCTCTGCTTCGCCTTCCTCGACCCCGGTGGCATTGCCCTGGCCTCCGATCCCGGTTATCCCGTCTACACCGGCGGCCCGATCCTCGCCGGCGCGACGCCGGAGCTGCTGCCGTTGGTCCCCGAGCTGGGCTTTGCCCCGGACCTGAGCGCTGTGCCTGCCGACGTCGCCGCCAAGGCGCGGCTGATGTTCATCAACTACCCCAACAATCCGACCGGCGCCGTCGTGCCCGAGGGCTTCTTCGAGCTCGTCGTCTCCTTTGCTCGCGAGCACGAGATCCTCGTCGTCCACGACAACGCGTACTCAGAGACCACCTATGACGGCTACGTTGCGCCGAGCTTCCTCGCCACCCCGGGGGCCAAGGAGGTCGGCGTCGAGGTCTTCTCGCTCTCCAAGGGCTTCAACATGACCGGCTGGCGCTGCGCCGCGATCCTTGGTAACGCCGAGGCTGTGCAGACCTACTGGCGGCTAAAGACCAACGTCGACTCCGGCCTCTTCGAGGCGGTGCAGCTGGCCGGTGTTGCAGCTCTTGAGGGACCGGCTGGTCCGCTGGAGCGGATGAACGAGACCTACGCCCGCCGCCGTGACCTCGTCGTCTCGGCGCTGGCTGAGATCGGCGTCGAAGTCACGGCGCCAAAGGGGACCATCTACGTTTGGGCCCCGGTTCCCGAGGGCCACACCTCGACCTCCTTCGCCGAGCTGGTGCTCGAAGAGGCGGCCGTCGTTGTCTCGCCCGGCTCGATGTACGGGCCGAGCGGCGAGGGCTTCTTCCGCATCGCCCTGACCACCCCGGACGAGCAGATCACCGAGGCGGTCGAGCGGATGCGCGAGCACCTGGCTTAGGCAGTCCAGGCGCTCGCGCGACAGCTCCTACGGGCTACTTCACCTCGATTTCGTCGACCATGCCCTTGACGGCGTGCGGCGGGCCACCCTGTCGGTCGCTGATGAAACAGAGCAGGGCGTAGCGGCCCGGCTTCAGGTCGAGGGTGACGACCTGGCCTTCGCCGCCTTCGAGGACCGCCGTGTTCTGGGTGCCCTCTTCTTCGATCGGCGGCTGGCCTTTTTCGGATTTGATCGTCCGCTCCACATCATCGGCAGTGGCGTCGTCTTTCAGCGGCGCAGCGATCAGGTGGTGGGGCTGGACGCCGCCGTTCTCGAAGTCGATTTCGACTTCGCCAGAGGGGAAGCTCATCGGCTTCGAACCCGTACTCAATCGCGGTTACGGTCCCGTCGCCTTCCTCGACCTCCTCGTCGGATTCATCGCCGGTTACATCGACGACTGCGATCCCGTCCGCAGTCGGTTTGCCGCCTTCGGTATCGATGCCGTAGTAGGTGCCCGGCTTTAACACCTGCGTCACGGTCGCGTTCTCGCCGGCCGCAAGGATGCCAACGCCGCCGCCGCCGAAGAACCACTCCGGGAAGGCCTGGCCTTTCATCGCTTTTTCGAGTCCTCCGATGACTTCCTCGGTCGAGTGTTCACCCTCGACCCGGATCAGCTGCATATCGCCTTCGCCGTCGGATTCGTTCTCCAGGGTGATTTCGGCGAGGCCGGTCTCGGCGCTGCTGGGCCCGGCAATCTTCGTCTCTTTGCCCTGTTCGCTCAGGGTGAAGGTCAGCTCCTGCGGCTCATCGTCACCGCATGCGGTGACGGCTGCCGCGGTGAGCGCGGCTGCGATGCAGACAAGGATGCCCCTGCTTACGCGACTGGCTCTGCGTTTCAAGTCGGTTCCTCTCTCTGATGGGACGGGACGGTGGCCAGGGCGATACCCGGCGTGGTGGGCAAACTAACGCTTGCTCCAGTAGCGGTCGAGCCCCCGCCACTGGTACTCCGGCGGCACGCACTGGATCAGCTCCGCTGCGACCTCGGGGTTGTCGGCCTGCTCGGCAACCCGGTCCCGGTGACGTCGCTCATAGTCCTCCTCGGAGAGCTTGCGGGCGAGCTGGGCCTCCTCGCGCAGGCGCCTCCCGACCTCGGCCAGGTGCTCGGCTGGGTTGTCGACTTGGCCAAAGTGAGTGAGCGCGAGTCGCTCGGGCTGCCAGGCTTCGACGATCCCGATCGAGTCTTCCCAGGTCTCGATATCGATGTCGGGCGGCGGCGTCGGCGGGACGACCAGGTTCGCGCCGGGGATCGTGACCGCGGCGACGTCGCCGACGAAGGCGACGCCGCTCTCCTCGTGCAGGTAACAGACGTGATGGGAGGCGTGGCCGGGGGTGTAGGCGACACGCATGCCGAGCACTTGCTCGCCACCCACGAGCGGCCTCACGTTCTCCTCGGGCACCGGGACGATCTCGCCCCAGAGCCGATCCATCTGGTCTCCGTAAAGCCGCCCGGCGCTGGCCAGCAGCTTTCCGGGGTCGATCAGGTGAGGCGCGCCGCGCTCGTGCACGTAGACCTCGAGATCCGGCCAACGACGCACCAGGGCCCCGGTCGCCGCAGCGTGATCGAGATGAATGTGGGTGAGCAACAGCGCCCGCGGCTGCTCGTCGCCGAGGGACTCCAACAGAGTCGGCAAAGAAGACTCAGGACCTGGGTCGACAAGCGCCTCGTCTACGTGCCAGCAGCCGATCACGTGCGGCCGCCCGAGGTGCATGACATCGATTACGCGCATTTGCGTCAGCCTATGGAAGTCGGGGGAGGACTCTCCGGAGCCTCCCCAGCTGTTGCTCCGGAGAGTCCTCCCCCGACTCCTTCAAGCAACCGGCTCAGGGAAACGCTCGTCCCCCTCGAGCGTCTGCCGCAGCCCCTCTTCCATGCCGCGCGGCGCATAGCCGAGCTCGCGGCTTGCCTTCTCGTGGCTTGCCCAAAAGGTGACCCCGTCGGCGGAGCTGATCAGCTCACGCAGGTTGGGTGGCTGGCCGAGCATCTTGCCGACCAGCGGGCCGATCGGCGTCATCGCCTTCATCAACCCCACCGGCATCGCCCGCTTGGGCGCCTTGCGGCCGGTGGCGGCGGCCACGGTCTCGATCGCTTCGCGCATCGTCGTCACCGGTCCGCTCAGCACGTAGGTCTCGCCAACCGTTCCCTTGTCGATCGCGAGAAGGATGCCGCCGGCGATGTCTTCGACGTGGGCGAGGCAGATGCCGAACTCTGGGAACGGCATCAGCACCAGTTTTCCGGCGAAGAATTCCTGCAAGAGGTCGGCTACCTGGGACGTATCGCCGGGTCCGTAGACGCCGCCGGGCTGGACGATCACTCCCGGAAGGCCGTCCTCGATCATCCGCTTGGCCACGCGGTGGCCCTCGAGCTTCGTCTCCTCGTAGTAGGAGGTGAATTCCTTGCCGGGGTGCTCGTAGGTCTCGTCGACCACCTTGCGGTGGGTATTGCCGAAAGCGCCGACGGTCGAGACGTAGACGACCTTGGCGACCTTGGTGTCGCGGGCGGCTTTGAGCACGGTCTCGGTGCCAGCGACGTTTGCCTCCCACATAGCCGGGCGCTGCTTGGCCGGTATCCCGACCTCGTACATCGCCGCCGCATGAACGACGGCGTCGCAGCCGTCCATGCCATTGCGGATCGCTTCGGAGTCGCCGAGGTCGCCACTGACGATCTGGCAGCCCAAGCCGGTCAGCTTCGTGGCCTTGTCGGGATTGCGGGCGAGGCAGACGACATCGTCGCCGCGCTCGCGCAGCTGGCGGACGACCTCGCCGCCGATGAACCCGGTTCCTCCCGTGACGAAGACCTTCATCGGCCGCTAAGCCTATCCGGACTGGGTCGACGCCTACAATCGGCCTCAGTGGATCGATCGAGGAACGGACGGAGTCAGCAAACCCGATACGCCGCGAACGGCGCCGGCGTATCGAATCGGCGCGCCCGTCAGCGGGCTCTGGCGATCGGCGTCGTCGAGGGCGACACGAATGGGAACCCGCTCGCAGAGCTGAAGGAGCTGTTGCGCACCGCCGGCGTGGCAACTGCCGGCGAGGCGGTGCAGCAGCGCAGCAAGCCCGATCCCGATCGCTATCTGGGCCGCGGCAAGCTGGAGGAAGTAAAGGCGCAGATCGCCACCTGCGACGCCAACCTCGTTGCCTGCGACGACGAGCTGGCGCCGCGCCAAGAGCGCAACCTCGAGGCGGCCCTGGGCGTGCCGGTGATCGACCGCACCGCGGTGATCCTCGACATCTTCGCCGACCACGCCCACTCGGCGGAGGGCAAGCTGCAGGTCGAGCTCGCTCAGCTCGAATACAACATGGCCCGCATGCGGGGGCTGTGGACGCACCTCGAGCGCCTCGGCGCCGGCCGCATGGACGGCGGCATTGGCACCAGGGGCCCGGGCGAGAGCCAGATCGAGACCGACAGGCGACTCGCCCGCAACCGGATCGCGGCGCTGCGGCGGCGGCTTGGGCGGCTGGAGGGCAATCGTGGCGTGATGCGGGCCGAGCGGCAGCGCTCCTCGCAGCCGCGGGTAGCCCTTGCCGGCTACACCAACGCCGGCAAGTCGACCCTGCTCAACGCGCTGACCGGTAGCGAAGAGGCCGGTGTTGGGGACAGGCTCTTCCACACCCTCGACCCAACCACGCGCAGCGTCGCCCTCTCCGGTCGCGACTTTCTCTTCACCGACACGGTCGGCTTCATCGAGAAGCTGCCCCATCAACTGGTCGAGGCGTTCAAGGCAACCCTCGAGGAGACCGTTCTGGCCGACCTGATCCTGCAGGTGGTCGATGCCGCGGCGCCCGAGGAGCGTCGCCTGGCAGACCTCGCCGCGGTCGACGCGGTGCTCGAGGAGATCGGTGCCGGCGAGGGACCGCGCCTGCTCGTCCTCAACAAGGCGGACCTGCTCGACGAGGACGAACGGGGCGAGGCGCTGCTGCGCCATCCCGGGGCGATCCTGGTCTCCGCCTTGACCGGCGAGGGACTCGACGAGCTGCGGTCCGCGGTCGAGCGGGCCTTCCTCGACACGCTGGCCGAGGTCGAGCTGCTCGTGCCCTACAGCGAGGGCGCGCGGCTGCACGAGCTGCACGAGGTCGCCGGCGAGCTGGAGCGGACCGCGCGGGACGATGGCGTGCTCGTGCATGCGCGGGTGCCGCGGGCTGAGCTGCATCGCTTCGCAGATCTGGCCGTTGCGTAGGGAGGGCAGGGGGTGTCCCTCCGCTTGCTGGGTTTTTCGCCAGGGGCAACTGCTGCTGCCCGTGGGCGCGGGTGGGGCGAAAAAGAGGACGCCGCTGCGCGGACGGACACCCCCGCCGTCCCTCTCTGAGGCCCGCTAGGGTGCGCGCTGTGGAGCTACGGGTGGCCAAGCTAAAGGACGGGGCGCGGATTCCTGTGCGTGCTCATGCTGGTGATGCTGGGTTAGATCTGTATGCGTGTGAGGCGGCGCATTTGGGGCCGGGGGAGAGGTGGAGCGTTGGGACTGGGGTCGCTGTGGAGATTCCTGAGGGGCATGCGGGATTGGTGCTGCCGCGGTCTGGACTGGCGCGGGATCATGGGATCTCGCTGGTCAATGCTCCTGGTTTGATCGATGCCGGGTATCGGGGTGAAGTCCGGGTGCTGTTGCTGAATACGGATCCGGCGAACGTATTTCGGGTCGAGCCTGGTGAGCGGATCGCGCAGCTGGTGATCACGCCGGTCGCCTTAGCCGATCCTGTCGAGGTCGAGTCGCTGGACGAGTCGGCTCGCGGAGACGGTGGCTTCGGGTCGAGTGGGCGCTAGCGCCGCCGGATCCCCAGCCTGATCAGGGCTGGGGTGCGATCGCGGTTTCCGGCGCGATCGATCGAGAAGACGCGGAAGGCGTGTCGACCGCGCGAGAGCCGGTAGACCCGCGGCGAGCGGCAGGGTCTAAAAGGCTTACGGTCGAGTTTGCACCGGAAGGTCGCTCCGGGCTCGTTAGCGGCGAACCCGAAAGCGACCGTGCGGCGTGGCCCGGTCGCGAAGAGGACCTTTGCCGGACGCCGGAGAAGCCGGGTTTGCGGTGGCCGGCGATCTCTAGGCGGGGATTTGACCAGCGGCGCTGACGCAATTGCCTGGGGCGGCGTAGGACCGAGCGGCGTGTTCGGCGGGCGGAAGCTGTTGGGGGCCCGTTCCTCGATGTCCTCGCAGGCGATCGGGGCGGCGTCGGGGCCGTTCTCGGGGAAGTCGATCTGAGCGCTATCGAAGCCGTCCCCGCAATCGATCACCGGATCGGGGTCGTCGTTGGGGAAGCCGGAGTTGGCGAGGATCGTGTCGTCGCCGCTGGCGGCGAAGTAGGAATCCGGCCCCGGCCTGCCCAGCAGCTGATTGTCGCCGGAGTCGCCGATCATGATGTCCCCCAAGCTCGTTCCCTCGGTGTCCTCGATTGCGGTCAAGCCGGTCAGAAGGGCAAAGCTTGGGCACTGCGGTTGGCCCCCGGCACTAATCAAGCCGGCCGCTTGCGCCGCCATATTGATCGCGATCGCCTGGTTGAAGTTCGCCCAGTTGGCGTTGTCGCGGTCAGGGCCGCCGTCGAGAAAGTCGCCGTCGCAGACCGCATTGGAGACGAAAAGATCCTCTCCGCTTCCGGCATGGAGATCGTCGTCGCCCGCGTTATTGGGCACTGCGTCGTCGCCACCCCCGGCGTTGGCGATGTCGCCCCCGGGGCCATCTACGAGAGCGTCCTCGGTCTCACCCCCAGTGAGGTTGTCGCTGCCCTCGCCGCCCAGCAGGATGACCGAGGTCGTCGCTGGGAAGCCGGAGGCGGAGAGGGTGTCATTGCCCGTCAGGCCGGCTAGCAGGACCGAGTCGGGCGTTTCGGCGAGGTCGAAGGAGCCGGCCGGGCTGCCATTGCGGATGAAGGTCACCAGATGGGTCGAGCTCGAGTAGGTCGCCGTGACGATGTCGTCTTCATTGCTACCGGTCAGGTAAGGCGCGGGTGCGGTGCTCTCCTGCGGCGCCATTAGACCGGCGCTCACAGTGCCCGGGTCGCGCGCGTCGACTTCTTGGTCGTCGCCGCTGAACTCACATTCGGATAGCACAGCCCCGGCCACAACTTCGCAGTAGTCGCCCTCGGCGCCGCCAAAGATGTCGTCGTTCCCTCCTTCGCCGAGAATTACGTCGGCGCCACCGCCGCCGTAGAAGGTCTGATCCTGGTCGGTGCCGACAAGGAAGTCGGCGAACGCGGTGCCAATCACGACGTCGAAGTCGGCGGCCTCGATGTCTTCGTCGACTCCGCCTCCCTCGGAGGCGAGGCCGTTGTCGCCAAGATTGCTCTGCATGCTCACGTATGCGCCGCGTCCATCCCTCCCGGCCGGCAGGCCGTCGTAGTCGGAGGCCCCCGGCCTGTCGAAGAAGCCCGGCGTCGCTCCCGTTGCGTAGCTGAGTGTGTCGACCCCACCCCCGGTGTTCCGGATGTCGTCGATCGTCGCGTCACCGCGGACGAAGTCGTCTCCCTCTTCACCATCGAGCAGCGAGTCAGCGCCGAACCCTCCCGAGAGGCGGTCGTTATCGGGGCCGCCGCGCAACTGGTCGTCGCCGATTCCGCCGTAGAGACGGTCGTTTCCGCCACCCCCGTTGAGGCTGTCGTTGCCGCGACCGCCGAAGATCGTGTCGTTGCCGCCTTCGCCGTTGACGGTGGTGACGCTGCGCGGGGCGCGGATCACGTCGTCGCAGGGCGTGCCGATGATCGTCCTGCCGACCGTTTCCGGCGGTTCGCCGCAGGTCGGCGCGGCGCTGGCTGGCGGGGCAAGGCACAGCAGGGCGGCGATCGCGAGCAAAACGGCAAATGCGGTCGAGGTTTGAACCGCATAGCGGGCCAAACCTCGACCGCGCTCGAGGCTCTGTTCGAGTTGCATTTCCACTGCCTACCCGAACCCGGTCTGGACCACTCAGCTGCGCAGGGCAACTCGCCGGGCACACTGCTCCGCCGCCCGCTCTAGCTCGTCGTCGAGCGGCTCGAGCTCCGGTGCGCTGCCGTAGCGTCGTTCTAGCGCGAGGGCGGTCAGCTGATCGGCCAGCCAGGCATTCTTGGGCAGCAGCGGCCCGTGCAAATAGGTACCGATCATGTTGTTGCGACGAACGCCCTCGAAGCCGTCCTTGCCGTTGTTGCCGAAGCCATTGAGAACACGGCCGAGGGGGGCTGCTTCGTCGCCGAGATAGGTGCGGCCACCGTGGTTCTCAAAACCGGCGATCACCCGTGGGCCGTCACCGAGGTCGGCCTCGATCGCGACGTTGCCGATCAAGCGCTCGCCTGGTTGGCGCACCGTCTCCAGGTCCGCCAGGCCGAGGCCGGGCAGCCGCTCCTCGCCGAGCTGGTAGCTGTGACCGAGCAACTGGTAGCCGCCGCAGACGGCGAGCATCACAGCGCCGTCGCCGACTGCCCCGGCGAGCGCGTCGCGCTTGGTCGTGACCATGTCCGCAGCGACGGCCCGCTGGTCGCGATCCTGGCCGCCGCCAAGGTAGATCAGGTCGTGCGCACCGGGGTCGAAGCTCTCGCCGGGGCCGGCGGCGGCATAGGAGAAGCTGATGTCGCGCCACCCGCAGCGCCGTTGCAGGAAGAGGATGTTGCCGCGGTCGGCGTAGATGTTCATCTGGTCGGGGTAGAGGGCGAGGACGCGGAGCTCCATCAGGCCTCCCGTCCGAAGAGGACGACGGTTGAGCCGACGTGGGCATCGCTGGGGGCGATCGCGCGGCGGCCGGCCGGGATCAAGCCCACATCCTTTGCCTCGGCTTCGAGCGTTCCCGCATCGAGGGTGCGCAAGGCGACTTCATAGAGCTCTTCGCTGAACTCGCCTTGCGGGGAGACGGTCTGCCGTAGCCGGCGCACCCGAATCGCGTCGTCATCGACCCGCGCATCCACCGGCAGGCTCGAGTAGACCCAGCCGTCGACCTCGCGCGTATCGGGCAGGGGGGAGGCACCGTCGGTGGGCTCAGGCATCGACTCCACGATTGCAAACGCAGAAAGCCCATCAGGCGCAAGATGCGCCGCAATGCAGCCCAGGCAG
The DNA here is from genome assembly GCA_963824215.1 of uncultured Solirubrobacterales bacterium. GTDB lineage: Bacteria > Actinomycetota > Thermoleophilia > Solirubrobacterales > 70-9 > VRUE01. Next base: position 657,497 of record CAWGOE010000004.1, read on the forward strand.
CCCCGACGCTCCTCGCCGTTCGCGAGTAGCTGAATCAACTGCATCGGCGCCAGCACCAGGCCAAAGCTGCGGTCCAGCTCGAACTGGCGCGCATCGCCAAGCCGAGCGTTTGCCAGGCCCTCGATCAGCCTCGGATCTGAATCCAGGCCGAAGACATCATGTCCTCGCCGCGCCAGGTACGACGAGACACGCCCAGTGCCGCAGCCGATCTCGAGTATGGGTTCACGCTCTGCCGCAAGCTCCCCCCACAGCGCTAGGTCCGCGGCGTAGCCACCGCACTCAGCTTCATGCCAGATGGCAGACGCATCTCGGGCGGGTGGCGCGGCGGCGGGGGACCCCCGCAGCGGAGGACGCTGCGAAGCAGCGTCTGAGCATGTGGGGGTGGCCGCCGCACCACCCGCCCGCCGCTTGCCTCGCTTGCCCTTCATCGCCAAAAGTCCTTCGTCAGGCCCCGCCCCGAGAGCAGCTTGTGCAGCTCGAGCAACGCCGTGTAAGTAGGCAGGGCGAACAGCTGCCCTGGCGCCTCGCTCACCGCGCGATCAAGCGAGGCCTCAATTTGCGGCTCGACCACGATCGAGCCCCGCGGCCAGCCCGCGTATTTGAGCCGCAGCGCCATCTCCGCCGCGCGGGTTCCGGCGCAGGTGACCCTGTCTACGGCGCCAGCCAGGAGCTCGAAGTCGGCATCCCAGATCCAAGAGACATCGCGGCCGTCGGCGATGCGGTCGTTGAGCGCGATCCAGAGGTCGAGCGCCCCGTCGGCCGCCTCGAGCTTCAGGGTGCGCAGGACCTCGTTGGCGCCCGCCGGGTTCTTGACCAAGAGGATCGAGACCGGCCTGGCGCCAACCTCGACCGTCTCGACGCGGCCGAAGGCGCCGCGCATCTCAGCCAGGGCGGGTCCGATCCGCTCCAGCTCGATCCCCAGCTCGATCGCAGCGGCGATCGCGGCAAGCGCGTTGTAGGCGTTGTAGAGGCCGGGCAGGGGGAGATCGATTGCCAGCTCGCCCTGCGGGGTCCGCACGGTGAGCGAAGAGCCCTGCATCCCGTGCAGCTCGATGCGGGTCGCGGCCACGTCCAGCTGCGGCCGCGCAGCGTGGCAGTTGGGGCAGCTGTAGTGGCCGAGATGACCGACGAAAGCGCGTGCGTAGGCGTACGGGTGGCCGCAACGGCGGCAATGCTTTGCATCGAAGGCGTGCTGCAGCTCGGGCAAGGCCTGGCTCTCGTCGTCGATCCCGAAGTAGACGATTCCTTCGCGACGACGGTTCTCGCTGTCCCTGCCGAGGTCGGCGATCAGCGGGTCGTCGGCGTTGAGCACGAAGCGGGTGCTGCCGACCCGCTCGCCGACCGTCCTCGCCCACTCGCTGGCCAGCGCCTCGGTCTCGCCATAGCGATCGAGCTGGTCGCGGAAGAGGTTGCCGAGCACGACCAGCGAGGGATTTAGATCCGCCGTAACCCGTGGCAGCCAGGCCTCGTCCACCTCGAAGAGGCCCTCGCGGCCCTTCTGCTCGAGTAGCGCGGTGGCGATGCCCCAGGTCATGTTCGATCCGGCCCGATTATGGACCGGGTTGCGGCCGTCGGCGGCGAGCAGATCGGCCAGCATCCCGGCGGTGGTCGTCTTGCCGTTGGTGGCGCTGATCAGGGTTACGCCGCGGTCGAGGTCCGATCCAAGGCGCGCGATCGCACGGGGATCGAGGCGCAGCAGTAGTCGCCCCGGCAGGGTGGTCCCACCGCCGCGCCGGCTGGCGCGGCTAGCGCTGCCGACAGCGCGGGCAAGTAGGCGCTTGGCGCCGAAGAGCGCCCCGCGGCGGCTCTGGCTCACTCCTCGGCCCGGGGTGGGACGATCACGCTCAGCGCTTGCGGCAGCAGGCGAAGCGTGGCGGGCAGGTCGGTTAGGTGCTCGCCGTCGGCGTAGACCGGGAACGGTCGGCTGGCGCTCAGTTCGAGGCGCGAGGCACGGAACACCCGCACCTCGTCCTCCTCGACGTGAGTGCCCTTGAACACCTTCGGCAGGTTACTCAGGAAGCGGAGCTTGCCAACCTCGCCGACGGCGACGATGTCGAACTGGCCGTCGGCCAAGTCGGCATCGGGAGCGATGAACATGCCGCCACCGAAAGCCTTGCTGTTGGCGACCGACACCGAGTAGCCGCTGAAGCGCTCGCGGGCCTCGCCGACGCGGACAGTGAAACGAGCCGGCTTCCAGCCGAGCAGGGTGCGTACGCCGGCGTAGGCGTAGACGAGGTTGCCGCGCAGCCACTTAGTCTCGTTTGCGAGCCGGTTCGCTTCGGAGTCAAAGCCGACGCTGACGATTCCGAGGAAGCGCTTGCCGTTGACCTCGCCGACGTCGATGCGGCGGGTATGACCCGTCTCGAGCATCGCAACTGCCGCCTCTGGCTCGGAGGGGATGCCGAGCACCCGCGCCAGGTCGTTGCCGCGGCCCCCGGGAATGATCCCCAGGGGGGTCTCGGCGCCGGCAAGGGCGCCGCCGATCGCGCCAATCAGGCCGTCGCCGCTGATCACGACCGGAATCTCGTTTGCTCCAACGGCCCGCAGCGCCCGCTCGACGCCGTCCTCGAGGCCGCGGGTCCGCTCAACTCGGAAGGGGATGCGGCGGGCGTCCAGCACCTGCTCGAGCTGCGGCAGCAGCTTCAGAGTGTGCCCATGCGCTGAGGCAGGATTGACCAACAGCGTCAGCGGCATCCCTTCGACTCTCATTGCGTGCGGCAGCCTATTCGGGCGCCGGCTCGATCGTGTGCAGACGCACGACGTGGAAGCTTTCGCCCTCGGCCTCGCCGCTCGCCACCGGCTCGAAGCAGTGTTTTCTCAAGCGCCAATCGAGCCAGCGCCACTTGCCGACGAGGACGAGGTGGCCCTGCGGCCGCAGGACTCGGGCGATCTGGGCGGGATGCAAAGGGCCGCCAGTCTGCGCGACGAGATCGAAGAAGTCATCGGGGTAGGGGAGATGACGAGGGTTACCGGCCTTGAAGGCGACGCGGCCCTCCGGGTCAAGGCCGACCCTCGCTATCGCGGTCTCGATCGCCTCCGTAGAGGCATCGACCCCCCGCACCCGGGCGGCGGGAAACTCGCGCGCGAGAAAGAGCACCCCATCGCCCGTGCCGCATTCGATCCCAAGCACGCGTTCGGGCCTGGGGGGGACGCGCAGCGTTGCTGCGGCCAGCGCGGTAAGCCAGGGTATGGGCACCGGCCGATGATCTAGGATCGCGGCCGTGGAGAGATCTCAGAACCGGACCAAGCTGATTGCACTGGGCGTTTTTGCCCTGGTCGCGGTTGCCGTGGTTGCCGCGATCTTGATCGGGCGCGGCGGCGACGATGACGACTCGACGACGACGGCGAGCAGCTCGGGCTGCGAGCAAGTCGCGGCGCCGAAGCCGAAGAGCGCCAGCTTCAGTGCGCCCAAACAGACCGTAAGCAAGGGCGAAAAGTTGGACGCGGTGGTCGAGACTAGCTGTGGCACGTTCCAGATTGCGCTTGATTCGCAACGCGCTCCGAAGACGGTCAACTCCTTCGTCTTCCTCTCCGAAGAAGGCTTCTATGACGGGCTTGGCTTCCACCGGATCGCGCCTGGCTTCGTGATCCAGGGCGGCGATCCGCTCGGTGACGGCACCGGTGGGCCCGGCTACAGCGTCGATGAGAAACCGCCAGCCAACCTCGCCTACACCAAAGGCGTGGTCGCGATGGCGAAGAGCTCGGCGGAGCCGCCTGGGCGCTCTGGCAGCCAGTTCTATGTCGTTCTCGCTCCCGATGCCGGCCTGCCTCCCGAATACGCCCTGGTCGGCCAGGTCGATGAGGGGCTCGACGTGGTCGAAAAGATCGGCAAGCTCGGCACCCCGGAAGAAAAACCGAAACAGACCGTCCTGATCGAAAAGATCTCGATCGAAAAAGGCTAGGCCGCGCCAATTCGCGGCCGATCCGTGGGCGTCTGGACTAACCTCGGCTCATGGCAAAGGTCGACGTAGGCGATGTGGCGCCGGATTTCGAGCTGTCGGGGACCGGGGGCGAGGTTTACAAGCTCTCGGACCTGCGCGGCAAGAACGTCGTTTTGGCCTTCTACCCGGGCGACGAAACCAGGGTTTGCACTGCGCAGTTCTGCTCCTACCGCGACAACAGCGATCGCATCGATGGGCTCGACGCCGAGGTGCTCGGCATCTCACCGCAGTCGGTTGACTCGCACGAGCGCTGGACGCAGGAGAAGAGTCTCAACGTGCCGCTGCTCGCCGACGAGGACCTCGCGGTCAGCAAGGCCTATGGCGTGACTGGCTGGGTCGGGCCGCTGGGCAAGCTCGCCGGGCTCAAGGAGGCAGCGCCAGGCGGGCGCTACGTGATGCGCTCGATATTCGTGATCGACGCGGAGGGGATCGTCCGCTACAAGCACGTCTCGCGGACTGGGTCGAAGTTCCAGACGGTTGACGATCTCGAGCAAGCCGTCGCTGCTCTGGCTTGATGCCCGACCAACCGCGGTCGTTCAGCGTCGGCGAGAGGCCGACGATTCGCGGCGAGGCAGCGGGGGAGGGACCGCCGATCGTGCTCTGCCATGGCATCACGGCGACGCGCCGCTACGTCGTGCACGGCTCACGGGCGCTGGAGCGCGCCGGCCATGAGGTCATCGCCTACGACGCGCGCGGGCATGGGGAGTCGGATCCCGCCCCGGTGGAGCAGGGTTATGAATACCCGCAGTTGATCGGCGACCTCGAAGGGGTGGTAGCGACGACGATCGAGGCGGAGCGATTCGTGCTCGTCGGGCACTCGATGGGCGCCCACACGGCCGTCGCCTACGCGCTGCGAAACGGCGATCTCCTCGCCGGGCTTGTCGTCATTGGCCCGACCTACACGGGTGAGGTCTCTGCCGCGACGCTTGCCTACTGGGATGGGCTGGCGGCGGCGCTCGAGGACGGTGGGGTAGACGGCTTCGTCGCTTACATCGATCGCAATCAGGAAACCGATCCGGCTTGGCGCGACTCGGTGTTGCGCTTCACCCGCGAGCGAATCTTGAGGCACCGTCACCCCGGGGCGCTGGTCGAGGCGTTGCGGCAGGTGCCGCGCTCGCGCCCGTTTGAGTCGATGGCGGATCTGGAGTCGCTCCAGGTGCCAACCCTCGTCGTTGCGAGCCATGACGACGCCGACCCTGGGCATCCACGCCACGTTGCCGAGGCCTACGCCGAGCACCTGCCACAGGCAAGGTTGACCGGCGAGAAGGAGGGCGAGTCGCCACTGGCCTGGCAGGGCGGGCGACTCTCGCGCGAGATCGCCGCCTTCTGCGCCGAGCTCGGCGAGGCGTCAGAATGAGCGACATGTCAGAGAGCCAAAGGGGTATCGACGAGGGTCACGCGGTCCACTACACGGCGGTTCAGCCGGGGACGCCGGTTTACGGCGCCGATGGGGTCGAGGTCGGCCGCGTGCGGTTCGTGCTCGACAACCACAAGGAGCACATCTTCGATGGGCTGGCGTTCGACGATCCGAGCGGCGAGCTGCGCTTTGCCGACGCGCCAGAGGTTGCCCGCACCGCGGAGCGGGCAGTAACTCTGGTGCTCGACGCCGAGCAGGCGCTGCAGCTCGGGCCGCCGGAGCAAGGGCCGCCAAAGTTCGTTCCAAACGCCCGGGCTGGCCGTCTCGGTCGCCTCTTCGGTCGCAGCTGGCGCCGTCACTAGCGCCACCGGCGCTTTAGCCCGCGCAAAGCCGGAACCCATAGTCTCCCGCCGCATGTCAGCGCCGGCCGAGGGAACGCTGCGGATGATCGCGACCTTCGTCGCGGCGTTCGGCATCGGTGTTGCCAGCTATATCGCGATCGAGGCCGCCGGTGGAGACGCGCCCGCCTGCCTCGCTGGCAGCAGCGGCTGCCAGACCGTCGCCAACAGCAGCTACTCGCACCTGCTCGGCGTCAACATCGCAGTCTTCGGCGTCGTCGGCTACGTCCTGCTGCTGGCGGCGGCGTTGCTGCGCGGCGACGTTGCGCGTATGGCGGGTTTTGGGCTCGCCCTGGCCGGTTTCGGCTACAGCGTCTTCCTGACCTACCTGGAGCTGTTCAAGATCGAGGCGATCTGTCAGTGGTGCGTGGCGAGCGCGATCCTGATGACGGCTCTCTTCGTGCTCAACGCGGTCCGCATGGTTGGCTACGTCGGCAGGCCGGCATGAGCGGCAAAAGCTCCCGGGAGGCGCGCCGTGAAGAGCGCTTGCATGCCGAAAGCGCCAGCAAGCAGGAAGAACGGCGCAAGCGGCTGCTTCAGATCGGCAGCGCCGCCGTTTTCCTCGCCGTGGCCATCGTCGCTGTCTTGATCGTCGTCAGCCAGAGCGAAAGCGATGGGGGCGACACCAGCCTCGAGGACGTGGCCACGGTCCGCAGTGAGCTGAAGGGCATCCCGCAGAACGGGATGATCCTCGGCGATTCGTCGGTCAAGGTCACCTTGGTTGAGTTCGGCGACCTGCAGTGCCCGGTGTGCAAAGGATTCGCCGAAGAAGTCATTCCCCCGGTGATTGACGCGAAGGTGCGCAGCGGCGAAGCGAGGATCGAGTTCCGTAACTTCACGATCATCAACGAGGAATCGGTCCCGGCGGCCGCAGCGGCAATCGCAGCGGGCGAGCAGGGCCGGGGTTGGAACTTCGTCGAGCTCTTCTACCGCAACCAGGGCGTGGAGGCCTCGGGTTATGTAACCGACGAATTCCTCACCGAAGTCGCCAGGGGCGCCGGCGTGCCGGACATCGCCCAGTGGAACGAGGATCGCAAGAGCGCCGCGGTGCTAGGCCAGGTCCAGAGCGAGACCGAAGAAGCTGAGACCCTCGGACTCAGCGGAACGCCTTCATTCGTCATCACGGGCCCCAATACGGGGGGCAAAGAAGGGCTGGGGACGCCAGGCTCGGCAGAGGCCCTCGAAGAAGCAATCGAAGCCGCCGGCTAGGGCTTTTCTGCGCCAAGTTGACATAACCACCATTATCGTGCGTTGAGTACGCGAGTCGAGGGGCCGCCGCGCGGCATAGACTTCGCCCCATGCTTCCCCGGCTCCCCATCCTCGATCCAATTCCGAAAGGCATCGTCAACGCGCTGATCACGGTTGCGCTGGGGTCGCTCGGCACGTATTTCTTCTTCAGCGTCGTTCCGCCAGCCTCAGCGGAGCTGCTGCGCAGGATCGCTGTGATCGGCGCCAGTCTCGTCTTGGCCTACGTGATCGAGGCGGTCTGGCTGGTCGGCCGCGTCGAGCGAGACGATGAGTTCGAGGAATGGCTGGGCTTTGTCACCGGCGTCGGTATCGCGGGCTTCCTCGGCGTCGTCGTCGCCCTGCTCGTCGCCGAGCATCGCGCCGTCGGGCACTCCAACTCATCGACAGATCGGAGTCGCCTGGCGTGGCGAGTGTCCCTCTGGTCCTCGAGTCCGTGCTGGCAACAGCGACTACTGCGCATCGCCTCAGTGATCCAGGCGATCGGTTGTCATAGCGAGACAAGCGTCGCTCTGCCCCAGACCAGCGGTTTGGTGATCGGCGGCGACTTGGGCAGCTCGCCGCGCTCGACGGAGCTCGAGCGTCAGCGGCGAGGCTTCGATCGTTGGCGACGGTGTCGCGGTTGCAGCGGCAGCCGTCGCGCGAAGACGCGCCAGGGAGTCTCCAGACGGTCCTGCCAGCGGGCGATGCCGGGATCCTCGGCTCGCACGTGCTCGACGAAGAGCAGCTGGCCACCGGGCTTCAGCACTCGCGCCGCCTCGGCGAGGGCGGCATCGTGGATCGGGGACCGTGCAGAGGACGAGGGTGAAGACCGCGGTGTCGAAGCTCGAGTCCTCGAAGGGCAGGTCTTCGGCCGCCGCTTCGACAAGCTCGACGTCTGACCCGGCCTCGGCGAGCTTGCGCCGCAGCCGCTTGGTCATGTGCGGATCGGGCTCGGCCATGACCACCTCGGCCTCCGTTGGGAAGAGGCCCAGGTTGGCGCCGGTTCCGGCGCCGATGTCGATCGTCCGCCCCTGCGCGGCCGCCAGCGTCTCGCGCCGCCGCTCGCGCAGGCCCGCCTCCTCGGTCCCCTTCAGCAGCGGGTCGTAGATGGCGGAGAAGACCCGCCCCCAGGTCGCGTCGTAGATCCGCCCCATCGATCGCTTCCTAGGCGGCTTCGCGCTGCGGCGCTCTGCCTCGGCTGCTCCCGTCCAGGCCCGGCTCGCTGTGGGCGGCGCGCTCCTCGTAGGCCTGGCGGGCGCCGTGGTCGACTTCGGTCATCAGCTTGTCGACCTTCATGAAGCGGCCCAGCGCCTCGCGCCAGGCGCGCGGCATCAGCGCGACGACCTTGAAGAGGCCGCCGTTGGCGCGCGGCACCCAGACGTCGAAGCGCGGCACTTCGAGCGCGTCGACGATCTCGTTGGCGACGTCCTCGGCCTCGACGGCTTTGATCATCTTCTGGCCGACGCCCGAGGTCAGCTCGGTGTTGACGACGGTCGGCATCACGCAGGCGATCTCGATCTCGGTGCTCGCGCAGCTCTGCCCGCACGGCCTCGCTGATCCCGACCACGGCGTGCTTGGTGCCGGAGTAGGTGGCGATGCCAGGGAAGCCGCCTTTGCCGGCCTGCGAGGCGAGGTTGACGATGTGGCCCGAGCTGCGCGGCCGCATCCGCTCGATCGCCAGCTGCATGCCGGTGATCACGCCGAAGACGTTGATGTCGAGCTGGCGGCGAACGGAGTCAGCCGACTCCTCGGCGAACGGCGTCACCGGCATGATCCCGGCGTTGTTGACGACGACGTCGAGCGGCCCGAGCTCGCGCTCGGCGGCGTCGAGGAAGGCGGAGAAGGAGTCGCGGTCGGTGACGTCGAGCGCGACGGCGATCGTGCCGCCGCCCAGCTCCGCCGCCGTCTTCTCGGCGAGCGCGAGGTCGAGGTCGCCGATCGCGACGCGGCAGCCCTTGCGGACCAGCGCCGTCGCCGTCGCCTTGCCGATCCCCCGGGCCCCCGGTGATCGCCACGACCTTGCCGGATAGAGTGTCGCTGCTTCGCCATCGTGCCCTCCTCCTCCGGCGACCCCCTAGGCCGCCGGCTTGTAGACGGTGACCACGGCGGCGCCGCCGAGGCCGATGTTGTGCTGCAGGGCGGTCTTCGCGCCCTCGACCTGTCGCTTGTCGGCTTCCCGCGCAGCTGCCAGGTCAGCTCCGAGCACTGCGCCAGCCCGGTCGCGCCGAGCGGGTGGCCCTTGGAGATCAGCCCGCCGGAGGGGTTGACGACGACCTTGCCGCCGTAGGTGGTCGCCTCTTCCTCGACCAGCTTGTGCGCCTCGCCCTCGGCGGCGAAGCCGAGCGCTTCGTAGGTGATGAGCTCGTTGGCGCTGAAGCAGTCGTGCAGCTCGCAGACGTCGACCTCATCGGCGCTGATGCCGGCCTCGGCGTAGGCCTTCTCGGCGGCGGTCTTCGACATGTCGGAGCCGACGATCTTCATGCAGTCGGTGTCCTCGGCGAAGGTCGAGCTGAGGTCGGTGATCATCGACTGACCGGCGATCTCGATCGCCTGGCCGCTGAGGTTGTGCTCTTCGACGTAGCGCTCGGAGGCGACGATCGCGCAGGCCGAGCCGTCGGAGGTCGGCGAGCACTGCAGCTTGGTCAGCGGGTCGTGGATCATCTTCGCCGCCTTGATGTCCTCGATCGTGTACTCGTCTTGGAACTGGGCGTAGGGGTTGTTGACCGAGTGCTTGTGGTTCTTCCAGCCGATCCAGGCGTAGTGGTCGGGGTTCGAGCCGTACTTCTCCATGTGGTCGCGGCCGGCGTTGCCGAACATCTGCGGCGCCGGCGGCGACTGCTCGGGATCGCGGATCTCGAACATCTGCATCGCGTGCTTGTCGAGCGCGTTGGTGCGGTCGGTGTACTTGACGCCGAGCGAGCCCTTCTCCATTTTCTCGAAGCCACGCCATCGCGCAATCGGCGAGGCCGCCCTTGACCGCCTGACGCGCGAGGAACAGCGCCGAGGAGCCGGTCGAGCAGTTGTTGTTGACGTTGACGACGGGATCCCGGTGAGGCCGAGCTGGTAGAGCGCCCGCTGGCCGTAGGTGGAGTCGCCGTAGCAGTAGCCGGCGAAGGCCTGCTCGACGTCCGTGTAGGGAATGCCGGCGTCGGCGAGCGCCTTCTCCCCCGCCTCCTTGGCCCAGTCGGGGTAGTCGCCCTCCTTGGTGCCGGGCTTCTCGAACTTGGTCATCCCGACCCCGATCACGTACGTGCGGTTGCTCAAAGTCTGCTCCTGTAGTCGCGCCGCCTGCGCGCGGCGTTTGGCTGGCTGGCCAAGAAATCTACCGGGCGCCTGGCGGAAGAGCGGCCCCCCCCGGGCGACAGAGAGAAGCCGGCGACCGACGACGCGCGAGGCGCGCGGCGGCGCCAGGCGGCCGCAGGGCGCGAGCAGCACCGCGTATGGACCGGGAAACGCGACGACGCAGCGGCCAGCGACGCGGCCCAGACGCAGCGACCGAGCAGAGAGAGCGCGACACACCGAGCAAAAAAAAAAAAATACGCGAGTCGAGGGGCCGCCGCGCGGCATAGACTTCGCCCCATGCTTCCCCGGCTCCCCATCCTCGATCCAATTCCGAAAGGCATCGTCAACGCGCTGATCACGGTTGCGCTGGGGTCGCTCGGCACGTATTTCTTCTTCAGCGTCGTTCCGCCAGCCTCAGCGGAGCTGCTGCGCACGATCGCTGTGATCGGCGCCAGTCTCGTCTTGGCCTACGTGATCGAGGCGGTCTGGCTGGTCGGCCGCGTCGAGCGAGACGATGAGTTCGAGGAATGGCTGGGCTTTGTCACCGGCGTCGGTATCGCGGGCTTCCTCGGCGTCGTCTTCGCCCTGCTCCTCGCCGAGCATCGCGCCGTAGGGCACTCCAACTTCATCGACGAGATCGGAGTCGCCTGGGTGGCGGTGTCCCTCTTCGTCCTCGGGTCCGTGCTGGTCATACAGCCACTACTTGCGCATCGCCTCAGTGATCCAGGCGATCGGTTGTCATAACTAGACAAGCGTCGCTCGGCCCCAGGCCAGCGGTTTGGTGATCGGCGGCGACTTGGGTAGCTCGCCACGCTCTACGGAGTCGAGCGTCAGTGGCGAGGCTTCGATGTTGGCGACGGTATCGCGGTTGCAGCGGCAGCCGTCCGCGAAGACGCGCCAGGGAGTCTCCAGACGGTCCTGCCAGCGGGCGATGCCGGGATCCTCCGCTCGCACATGCTCGACGAAGAGCAGCTGGCCACCGGGCCTCAGCACTCGCGCCACCTCGGCGAGGGCGGCATGTGGATCGGGGACCGTGCAGAGGACGAGGGTAAAGACCGCGGTGTCGAAACTCGAGTCCTCGAAGGGAAGGTCTTCCGCCCCCGCTTCGACAAGCTCGACGTCTGACCCAGCCTCGGCGAGCTTGCGCCGCAGCCGCTTGGTCATGTGCGGATCGGGCTCGGCCATGACCACCTCGGCCTCCGTTGGGAAGAGGCCCAGGTTGGCGCCCGTTCCCGCGCCGATGTCGATCGTCCGCCCCTTCGCGGCCGCCAGCGTCTCGCCCCGCCGCTCGCGCAGCCCCGCCTCCTCGGTCCCCTTCAGCAGCGGGTCGTAGATGGCGGAGAAGACCCGCCCCCAGGTCGCGTTGTAGAGCCGCCCCATCGATCGCTTCCTAGGCTGCTTCGCGCTGCGCGCTCTCCTCGGTGTTCCCGTCCAGGCCCGGCTCGCTGTGGGCGGCGCGGTCCTCGTAGGCCTGGCGGGCGCCGTGGTCGACTTCGGTCATCAGTTTGTCGACCTTCATAAAACGGCCCAGCGCCTCGCGCCAGGCGCGCGGCATCAGCGCCACGACCTTGAACATGCCGCCGTTGGCGCGCGGCACCCAGACGTCGAAGCGCGGCACTTCGAGCGCGTCGACGATCTCGTTGGCGACGTCCTCGGCCTCGACGGCTTTGATCATCTTCTGGCCGACGCCCGAGGTCAGCTCGGTGTTGACGACGGTCGGCATCACGCAGGCGATCTCGATCTCGGTCTCACGCAGCTCCGCCCGAACCGCCTCGCTGATCCCGACCACGGCGTGCTTGGTGCCGGAGTAGGTGGCGATTCCCGGGAAGCCGCCTTTGCCGGCTTGGGAGGCGAGGTTGACGATGTGGCCCGAGTTGCGCGGCCGCATCCGCTCGATCGCCAGCTGCATGCCGGTGATCACGCCGAAGACGTTGATGTCGAGCTGGCGGCGAACTGAGTCCGCCGACTCCTCGGCGAACGGCGTCACCGGCATGATCCCGGCGTTGTTGACGACCACGTCGAGCGGCCCGAGCTCGCGCTCGGCGGTGTCGAGGAAGGCGGAGAAGGAGTCGCGGTCGGTGACGTCGAGCGCGACGGCGATCGTGCCGCCGCCCAGCTCCGCCGCCGTCTGCTCGGCAAGTGCCAGATCGAGGTCGCCAATTGCGACCCGGCAGCCCTTGCGGACCAGCGCCGTCGCCGTCGCCTTGCCGATCCCCCGGGCACCGCCGGTGATCGCAACGACCTTGCCACTGAGTGAGTGTCGCTCCTTCGCCATCGTGTCCTCCTCCTCCGGCGACCCCCTAGGCCGCCGGCTTGTAGACGGTGACCACGGCGGCGCCGCCGAGGCCGATGTTGTGCTGCAGGGCGGTCTTGGCGCCCTCCACCTGTCGCTTGTCGGCTTCCCCGCGCAGCTGCCAGGTCAGCTCCGAGCACTGCGCCAGCCCGGTCGCGCCGAGCGGGTGGCCCTTGGAGATCAAGCCGCCGGACGGGTTGACGACGACCTTGCCGCCGTACGTGGTCGCCTCTTCCTCGACCAGCTTATGCGCCTCGCCCTCGGCCGCGAAACCGAGCGCTTCGTAGGTGATGAGCTCGTTGGCGCTGAAGCAGTCGTGCAGCTCGCAGACGTCGACCTCCTCGGCGCTGATGCCGGCCTCGGCGTAGGCCTTCTCGGCCGCGGTCTTCGACATGTCGGAGCCGACGATCTTCATGCAGTCGGTGTCCTCGGCGAAGGTCGAGCTGAGGTCGGTGATCATCGCCTGGCCGACGATCTCGATCGCCTGGCCGCCGAGGTCGTGCTCTTCGACATAGCGCTCGGAGGCGACGATCGCGCAGGCCGAGCCGTCGGAGGTCGGCGAGCACTGCAGCTTGGTCAGCGGGTCGTGGATCATCTTCGCTGCCTTGATGTCCTCGATCGTGTACTCGTCCTGGAACTGGGCGTAGGGGTTGTTGACCGAGTGCTTGTGGTTCTTCCAGCCGATCCAGGCGTAGTGATCGGGGTTCGAGCCGTACTTCTCCATGTGGTCGCGACCGGCGTTGCCGAACATCTGCGGCGCTGGCGGCGACTGCTCGGGGTCGCGGATCTCGAACATCTTCATCGCGTGCTTGTCGAGCGCGTTGGTCCGATCGGTGTACTTGACGCCGAGCGAGCCCTTCTCCATTTTCTCGAAGCCGACCGCCATCGCGCACTCGACCAAGCCGCCCTTGACCGCCTGGCGGGCGAGGAACAGCGCCGAGGAGCCGGTCGAGCAGTTGTTGTTGACGTTGACCACCGGAATTCCGGTGAGGCCGAGCTGGTAGAGCGCCCGCTGGCCGTAGGTGGAGTCGCCGTAGCAGTAGCCGGCGAAGGCCTGCTCGACGTCCGTGTATGGAATGCCGGCGTCGGCGAGCGCCTTCTCCCCTGCCTCCTTGGCCCAGTCGGGGTAGTCGCCCTCCTTCGTGCCGGGCTTCTCGAACTTGGTCATCCCGACTCCGATTACGTACGTGCGGTTGCTCAAAGTCTGCTCCTGTGGTCGCGCCGCCTCCGTGCGGCGTTTGGCTGGCTAGCCAAGAATCTACCGGGCGGCAGCTTCAGGTGGGGCCAGAGGCCAATCATCGCCCACCCCCTCCCCCCTCCTCGGGTTCGACCAGAGGAGAAACGCTAGCGCAGCGATCCCGATCCCGATCGCGGTTCCGTAGGCGCGCTGGCCGGCTGCCTCCAGGGCGGGCTCGCCCAGGGTGTCGGCGAGCAGCACCGCGTAGGTGGTGATCCCGGCGGTGAAGATCGCGTACTGGACGGTCAGCGTGCCGTAGGCGACGGCGGTGGCGACGGTCAGGGCGACCGCCAGCGCGATGCCGTCGTCCTCGAGCCAGAAGGAGAGCGCGGTGGCGATCACCAGTCCGACCGCCGTGCCCGCGGCGCGCCAGATCAGGCGCTGGTTGGTCTCGTCCGCTTCCGGTCGCAGCACGAAGAGGATCGTCAGCGGGATCCAGAAGCCGTGCTCGTGCAGGCCGAGGAGCCAGTAGGCGGCGACGCCTGCCGCCATCGCGGCGCCGAACCTGAGCGCGTGCCGGGCCGCGGTCGAGTCCAGAGTGAGGTTGGTCGAGAGGCTGCGCCTGGCCGCACTGGCATCCCAGCGATTCTCTTCCTCCTCGGCTCCCCGGTCGCCGGCGAAGTAGACCGCGAGCGAGAAGGCGACCTGGAGCGCGCCGCCGAGGCCGGCGAACAGCAACGCCTCCGGCGCGTGGGAGATAGGGATATCGAGGCCTTGGGAGATCAGCAGCGAGAGGGCGACAGTGAGGCCGGCGATCGCAAGGCGCGGCGAGACCGCGAAGCCATAGCCGGCGATTGCGCCAACGAGGGCCATCGTCGGCACCGCCAGCATCGGCGAGTGCCCGGTGAGGACGCCGAGCGCGGCCGCAAGCGCGACGAGCGGCGTCACTGCTGCTTGCCAGGCGGCGCGGGTTCGCGCCGGCGCGTCCAGCGCCGCGAAGCCGACGAAGAGCGCCCCGGTCGCCACCGCTCCCCTGCTCGAAGTGTCGACACCCAGCTCGTAGAGCAGAGCCGCGCCGACTGGGAGCGCCACCAGGGCGCCGCGACGCAACGCCGGGCCGGGCGCGCTCGGGCCGATTGCGAGGAGCGAGGACGCTTTCAGGGGTCGGAGTCTAAGTACCCTGGAGGGCCGTGATCCTTGCCGAGCTGAGCACCGACCCGACCGCCGGGGTCGGCATCTTCGCCGCCCTCGCCGCGGGCGTCGTCTCCTTCCTCTCCCCCTGCGTCCTGCCGCTGGTCCCCGGCTACCTGTCAGCGGTCAGCGGCGTCTCCCCCGCCGAGCTCGATCGTGCCGGCTGGCGGCGCGTGCTGGGGCCGAGCCTGCTCTTCGTCGCCAGCTTCTCGGCGATCTTCATCATCCTCGGCCTGACGGCGACCGGGCTCGGCTCGGCCCTGCAGGACCACCAGGAGCTGTTGAGCAAGATCTCTGCGGCCCTGATCATCGCGATGGGCGTGCTCTTCGTCGCCTCGCTTTTCGTCACCCGCCTTAATAAGGAGTGGCACGTCGACGCCCTGCTCGACCGCGCGGGCAGGGGCGGGCCGATCGTCGCCGGCGCCGCCTTCGCGATCGCCTGGACGCCGTGCATCGGGCCGACGCTCGGCGCGATTCTCTCCGCCGCCTCGCTCTCGGGCTCGGCCGGCCGCGGCGCCTTCCTGCTCGCCGTCTACTCGGCCGGCCTGGCGATCCCCTTCCTCCTCACCGCGGTCGCCTTCTCCCGCATGACGACCGCCTTCGCCGTAGTCAAGCGCCACTACCAGGCGATTGTGGCCACGGGCGGCCTGATCCTGATCGCGATGGGCGTGCTGATCTGGATGGGCGAGCTGACCCAGCTCAACAGCGAGGCCGAACGCCTCTTCAGCGAATTAGGCCTCGACGTCTGGAACTGGGTCTGAGGAGGGGCCTGGGCGGCGCATTTCGGCGTCCTCGGTCGTCTCGGATCGGTCACGCACCGTAAGTGCGCTCCCTCACCGCTCCTCCCTGCGTCCTTGAACTGCTTGCCCAGGCCCCTCCTCAGGGCTAATTGCTTGGGGCGACGGTCTCGAGAGGCTGGCCGATTGCCTCGGTCTCCTCGAGGCCGGTGTCGTCGAGTTCGCGTGAGCAGACGATGCGGAAGCGTCCGGTGCCGATCGCCGCGTCCGGCACCACCGGCAGCCCGCGGATCTGATCCCAGCCCAGCCGTTCGACCTCGAACGGGTTCATCCGCACCTCCGCCGCCGGAAACGGGCAGTTCTGGTTGTGCTGATCGATCGCCTTGGAGATCGCCTCCAGGTTCTTCGCCTCGGGAGATGCCACGCTGGGATTCTAGGCGGGGGCTCCAACCCGCTGCCTGGCGTGCTCGATTTTGAGTCAGAGGCCCATCAGCTTGGCCGCGATGAAAAGCAGGGCGCCGATCAGCGCCGCGACCGAACCGCGGTTTTGGTAGCGGCTGTGGAGCCGCATCGCCTTCTTGTAGCGCTGGAGGATGGCCTCTGCTGTTTGGTAGCTCCCCCCTGCCTTGGCCCACATCGCCTTCCTGGGAAACAACAGATCCTGCTCGGCTTCGTGGTGCACATGGTTGTTGTCTATGACCCAGATGAAGGCGCCGAAAAGGCCCGGCAGGAACATCAGGCTGCTGACTAGCGCGAACGATTCGCCGCTGGCGGAATCGATCTGGGCGGCGACGGAGATCGGGAAGACGCCGATGAGGAGCATGAAGAGCGCGTAGAGCGTCTGGTCGAGGATCACGTTTCCATCGGGCGCCGAGAGGGTCAGGTGTTCCCTGGGGGCGCGTCGCGCCAGCGAGGTTCCCGCCGCCACCGCGAGCGCGAGGCAGGATCCGATGACGACGAGCGAGACCAGCCCGATTCTCCAAACAGCGGCGGGACCGCCATCGGACCAGATACCGACTGCGAACAACCAGAACGAAGCGAGAAAGACAGCCGCTCCGGTGGCGGCGATCAGCAGGACCTGCTGTGGGCCCGACCGCTCCAACTGCAGACGGATCGGGCTGAACACGAGGCTCTCGACGACCAGCAGCGCGTATACGAGCGCGGCCGCGGCAGCCGGAACGGGTTGGTTGACCTCGCCCCCGATCAGCGCGATCGATGCCAGTGCTGCCGCCGCGGCGAGACCGGCGAAGAGGCCCCGCAGGCCAACCCCGCCCCCGGCTTCACCCTCTCTCTTCGGTACGAGCTGGACCGCGAGCCAGCCAATCGCGACGACGGCGAGCAGCACCACGCCGAGGCGCAGGAAGACGCTGGCGTCCGGATTGTTACCCCGGATGGTGTCCTCGAGGCCGATCGGTCCGGCGGCAGCGGCGAGGAGGATGATTAGCGCAGTCAGGGCGGCCGCCGCGTAGACATAGAGCGTCAGATAGAGGCTTGGAACGGCGCCGCCGTCGAGCCCGCCGTCGAGATCCTCGCTCTCCACCTTCTCCTCCTCCGGCATACAACCATCGCGAAGCAGTGTTTGCGCCTGCGCGCAATCGAGTTGCGGGTTCTGCCTTTCGGCGGCATGAGCCTCCTTCTTCACGAGTCGTCTGAAGCGCTCTCGGAAGAGGGTGAAGACGAGCGCATCGAAGGTGAGCTCGATTGCGCTGAGGGTTGCCAGGGCATCCTGCTGGCCGAACTCGGCGAGCGCCAGCCAGATCGCGGTCAGCAGGGCCGCGAAGACGAAGCTGACGACCCCGATCGTCCCGGGCAGATCTTGGACCAGCTCCGGGCGCTGCTCGGGGGTGGCGAAGGCGACGGGGATCGTGACCATGACCGCGATCGCGCTGGTTGCGATCAGCAGGGTCGCCCACAGCGGTCCGCCGACCACCTGCTCGGCGCCGATCGTCAGCGCGCCGGTCATGACGATGGCGGTTGCCGAGAAGAGAACGAGCCGGTCCTCGAGCTTGCGCGCGGCGAGGGGCTGAATGAGCGCAAACGAGAGGGCGAGGGCCGGGATCCAAGCGGGGCCGATCAGCTCGAGATGGGCGAGCGGCCACTCAGAGCAATATGCGACGGTCCCGGCGCCGGCCAGGGCCCCGACGGTGACCGGTGGCAACATCCGTCTTCCTCCGGCCCAGAGCGCCAGGCACGCGGCCGCCAGCGCGGCAGCGACCGTGGCCAGGGCGGTGGCGAGCGCCGCGTCGGTTCCAGAGGCTTCCTGGTTGTCGAGCAAGATCAAGCCCACCATCCCCACTGCAGCCCACGTCACGAGCGCCGGCGCGGCGAATTGCGGGCGATCGCCCTCTGCCCGGCGAGCGCGCAGGCTGACGAGGACGTAGACGAGCAGCGCCGAGACCACGGCTGCGGCGAGGCAGAGGAAGACGGCATGCGCCCAGCCGGCACAGTTGAAGTCGTGTGGGGCGGGCCAGGTCCAGTTGAGATGCGGATTTGGATCTTCGTGCCAGCGCCAGATCACCAGCATGCCTGCGAGCGCGCCACCGAGCCCGGCGAGCGCAGCCAGTGGCCGGCGGCGCGAATCGGCGCTGCGGCCACTCAGCGAGGTTGCGGCTGCCGCCAAGACCCCGGTGAGCACCGGTAGCAGCAGGCCGTCGCCGACGGTGGCGCTGCGATAGTCGAACAAGCCGGTCAGCGAGGGATCGTGCGTGCCGGTGAACCAGAAGACGCAAAGCATCCCGAAGCCGAGTCCCGCCGTGAGCAGGGCGACGCTGATTCCAACGCGCAGGGGCCGACCGTTCACGCCCTGAAGGTATCCGCTGGCGGGGCTAGCTTGGAAGGCATGCGAGGTTGGCTTCGCTGCTGTGCGCACCTGGACATGGACGCGTTCTATGCGTCGGTCGAGCTGCGGCGCCGGCCGGAGCTGAAGGGGAAGCCGGTGGTGGTCTGCGGCTCTGGGCCGCGGGCGGTCGTTACCACCGCCAGCTATGAGGCGCGCAAGCTGGCTGGGATCCACTCGGCGATGCCGGCGGCGATTGCACGGCGGCGGCTGCCCAATGCCGTCTACCTGAAGCCGGATTTCGCCGCCTACCGCGAGGCCTCAAAGCAGGTGATGGGGATCCTACGGGCCAATGCGGAGACGGTCGAGGTCGTCGGCCTCGACGAGGCCTATATGGACCTCACTGGCCTCTTCGCTCCCAAGGCGACGATGCGGCGGATCGCCACCGAGATCCGCGATGACACCGGCCTCACCTGCTCGGTCGGCATCTCCGAGAACCGCTTGCTGGCGAAGATCACGAGCGAGCTGGGCAAGCCCGCCGGCTTGGTCGTTCTCTCGCGGGAGGAAGCGCTGGAGCGGTTCGCGGGCGACTCGCCGGGGCTGGTCCCCGGCATCGGCCCCAAGACCGTCGCCCGGCTGGAGAAGATGGGAGTCGGCACCCTCGCGCAGTTGCGCGATCACGATCCGGCCGCGCTCGAGCGCGCATTCGGGCCTCGTGCCGGCCGCTGGTTGCCGGCCCGCGCGCGCTTTGAAGACGAGACCCCGATCGCCCTCGAGCGCGAGACCAAGTCGCAGTCGACCGAGATCACCTTCGACGTCGACGTCGCCGACCACGGCGAGATGGCCACGCACGTCACCTCGCTTGCCGAGGAGCTCTGCCGGCGCCTGCGCGCCCGCGATCTCGCCGGGCGGACGATCGGGATCAAGGTGCGGCTCGACGACTGGACCAATGTCACCCGCGCCCACACGGTCGAGGGGCCGACCAACGACCCCGAGCTGGTCACTGCCGTTGCCCTGGAGCTTCTCCGTGCCTACTCCCCGCCGCGACCTGTGCGGCTGCTCGGCGTGCGTGTCGCCGGCTTCGGCAGCGAGGAAAGCACCGAGGCGCCGGCCTCGGAGAAGGCACAGCTTCAGCTCACAGTTGCCGATTGAACTCCCGCTCGGGTCTGCGAAGATGGAGCGGTGGACCGACTGACCGGACTCGACGCCTCCTTCCTCCACATGGAGCGCGCCGGTGCTCATATGCACGTCGCCTCGACGATTCTCTTCGAGGGCTCCCCTCCCTCCCACGAGGAATTTCGCGACCACATCGAGTCGCGCCTGCACCTGGTGCCTCGCTTCCGCCAGAAGCTGCGCTTCGTGCCATTCGACCAGGGCCGGCCGGTCTGGGTCGACGACCCCTTCCTCAACCTCGATTACCACGTGCGCCAAACGGCGCTGCCGGCGCCGGGCTCTGAGGAGCAGCTGCGCAACCTCGCGGCGCGGATCTTCTCGCAGCAGCTCGACCGCACTAAGCCACTCTGGGAGCTATGGCTAGTAGAGGGTCTCGATGATGATCGCTTCGCCGTCGTCGGCAAGAGCCATCACGCGCTCGTCGACGGTGTCTCCGGCGTCGACATCACCACCGTCCTCTTCGACCTCGAGGAGGAACCCGACCATCCTCCGGCGCGGCCGCCGAAGTGGGCGCCCCGGCCCGAGCCCAATGACATCGAACTTCTCAGAGATGCCTGGCGCGAGCGGGCGACCAGCCCGCGCGAGATCGTGCGCGGGATGCGTGCCGCCTTGCGCGGCCCGCGGCAAGTGCTGCGCGGCCTCGCCGACACCGGCAAGATGCTCGAGGTGGCTGCGGCGGCGCCGAGCACGCCGTTCAACGTCGAGATCGGCCCGCATCGCCGGCTCGCCTTCGTCCGCGCCGACCTGGGCGACTTCAAGCGGGTCAAGAACGCTCATGGGGGCACCGTCAACGATGTCGTCCTCTCGGTGGTCGCCGGCGCGCTCGGCAACTATCTGCGCGCCCGCGGGCATCAAACCGACGAGCTGAAGATGCGGGCGATGGTCCCGGTCAGCGTCCGCGCTGAAGAAGAGCGCGGTGCTCTCGGCAACCGCATCTCGGCGATGATGGCCCCGCTGCCGGTCTCCTCGCAGGACCCGATCGAGCGCCTGCGCATGGTGACCGAGACGATGGGTGACCTGAAGGGCTCCGGCCAGGCCGTCGGGGCGGAACTGCTGACCAAGCTGACCGACTTCGCGCCGCCGACGATCGCCTCGCAAGCGGCGCGCCTGCAGCCCGCGCAACGCTTCTTCAACCTCGTCGTCACCAATGTCCCCGGCCCGCAGTTCCCGCTCTACCTGATGGGCCGCCGGATGAGCTCGATCTTCCCCCTGGTCCCGCTCGCCCGCCGGCAGGCCCTCTGCGTCGGGATCATGTCTTACGACGGCTTGATCGACTTCGGTCTGGTCGGCGACTACGACGCGATGGCCGATCTCGACAGCTTCGCCCTCGACCTCGAAAAGGCGATCGCCGAAGCGGTGGCCACGGCGCCGCCGGCAGGAGATGACGATCAGGGCACGGCTCGGGCCAGAACCCGGAACGGTGCGGTGTCGGTCAGGTAGTTCCAGTCCAGTCGGCGGGCGCTGAAGCCCTCCGCCCTGGTGTCAGCGTTGATCACGACCGCGGTGATGCGCTGAAAACGTCCTGGCCGCCCCAGCCGAACCGTCATCCGGCCGCCGTTTCGCCTGAAGCCAAGCTTCGAGACGACCGTGCCGTTGCGCTCATTGCCGGTCCGCCCGACCAGGGCCAGGCCGGCAGTGACGCCCACCGGCGCTATCGCGCGGGCGACGACCGCCCGCCCGCCCTGAGCTTGGACGTGCAGCAGCTGGAAAGTCGCGTGGTTGAGCGTGCGCAGGAGTGGGCGACCGTCGCCAGGTAGTCCTCCTTGGCGCGGCGCGTCTGGGTAGTGAGGGCCCTCGCGGAATCGCTCGCCGGTGCGCCACTCGGCGACGTCGCGGGCGAAGCGGGCGAAGTCCCGATTCAGATCGGAGCCCCCCGCGGCCCGAATCGCCGAGTCATAGGTGGAGACCGAGAAGCCGCCTGGCTTGCTGTGCAGGGCGCGGTCCCAGGCATCGCGCACGATCCCGGGGCCGTAGCGGCGCACCAGCCACTCGGTCCAGACGGCCGAGCCGTACTCGCGAATCGAGTTGGCGGTGAGTGGCGTTCGGTAAAGGCGAACCCACCGGTGCACGTAGCGCATGTAGTCGTTGATGCCGTTGTAGACCTGGTCCTCCATCCAGACCGCGGTCGACTCGGCCATCCAGGGGTCCTGGTAGGCGTCGTACCCCATCTGCAGGATGTGGCAGTACTCGTGGGCGAAGGTGACCGCGGAGATCGGCTCCCGGCTTGGTGCCGGGGTACTGAGAGCTCTTGTAGTCGTTGTCGAGGACCAGGTAGCCGTGCAAGCGACGGGGAAGCCGGTTTCCCCTTGGGGTTTGCCCCTCATCGGGCGCCGCGTAGCCAAAAAGCAGTCGGCCCAGCTCTTTCAGGTAGATGTCGGTCTTGCCGCGACGGCCGCCTCTTCGTCCATCAGAGCGCGGCTCGCGCCAGCCGAGCTTGCCGTTCTCGATCGCGTGGACGCGGGCGCCGACCGCGAGCACTCGCTCGACGTAGTCGGGCACGCCGTCGCCGGCGCCGGCGCCGTTGACATCGGCGGGGGCCGGCGCATCGAGGCCCTCGGCGACCCAGTGCACGCAGAACCGACCAGCGCAGGCGGGTGAGCGCAGCGCCTCAGGCACCGTATAGGCCTGGCGAGCGGGATCGGGGCGGTCGGTCGGTCGAGCGAGCGGCTGACGGAAGGTCCACTGATCTCCAGCGCTGGCCCCGCTCGGCAGCGCGACGAAGACCGCAAGCAATGCGAGCGAGGCGCCGGTCAGCCGCAGTCTTGCCCGCATCTGCGCCAATCTACAGGCAGCGAAGGCGCTTCCCACTCGCTTTGGGGGCGATACTTCAGGCGTGAACCGACGGAGGCCCGCTTGCGCGTAGCCCTGGCCCAGATCAACCCGACGGTCGGTGACGTCGAGGGCAACGCGGCCAAGATCGCGGAGTGGATCGGCCGCGCCGAAGCCGAGCGGGCCGACCTGGTCGTCTTCCCCGAGCTCTGCCTGCCCGGTTACCCGGCCGAGGACCTCTACCTGAAGCGCCATTTCGTCGCTGCCAACCAGGCGGCGATCGAGGGGTTGGCTCGAGACGTTGGCGAGACCGCGGCCCTTGTCGGCTTCGCCGAGCCGGTTGCAGGCAGCGGCGACTACCGTCATGCCCACAACTCGCTCGCCCTGCTTGCCGACGGGGAGGTCAGGGCGACCTATCGCAAGAACAGGCTGCCCAACTACTCGGTCTTCGACGAGCAGCGCTACTTCGTCCCGGGGCGCGAGCCGGCCACGATCGAGATCGCCGGCTCGAAGGTTGGTCTGACCATCTGCGAGGACGTCTGGGAGCAGGGGCCGCCGGCCTCGCTCGAGGCAGCGGAAGGCGCGGAGCTGATCGCCAACCCTTCCGGCTCTCCCTACCACCGCGGCAAGGGCCGCGAGCGGGAAGCGATGTTCGCCGATCGCGCTCGCGCCTACGGCACGCACCTCGCCTTCTGCAACCTGGTCGGCGGCCAGGACGAACTGGTCTTCGACGGCCAGTGCTTCGTCGTCGACCCCAGCGGCACGGTGATCGCCCGCGCCGCCCAGTTCGAAGAGGAGCTGCTCGTCTGCGAGATCCCGGCGAGCGGCTCGACCCAGCTCGCCGCTGCCCTTTCCGATTTGGCCGAGGTCTATGAGGCACTCGTTCTTGGCCTGCGCGACTACGTCGGCAAGAACGGCTTCCGTCACGTCGGCCTCGCCCTCTCAGGGGGGATCGATTCCGCCTTGGTCGCGTTGCTTGCCGCCGACGCGATTGGCGCCGAGAACCTCAGCTGCGTCGTCATGCCGTCCCCCCATTCCAGCGATGAAACCCAGACCGACGCCCGAGCTATCGCCGCGAATCTCGGCGCCGAGGTGCTTGAGATTCCGATCGAGAGCGCCATGGACGCCTATGCCGATGCCTTGGCCGCCTCCTTTGGCCGCGGGAGCGATGGCGACGGAGCGCCTGAGGAGCCGCTACCCCGCGACCCAACCCGACCCTCGGAGCCCGACCTCGCCGCCGAGAACATCCAGGCGCGGATCCGCGGCAACCTGATGATGGCGCTCTCCAATAAGCACGGCTGGCTGGTCCTGACGACCGGCAACAAGAGCGAGATGTCGGTCGGCTACGCGACCCTCTACGGCGACATGGCGGGCGGCTTTGCCGCGATCAAGGACGTGCCGAAGACGCTCGTCTACGAGCTGGTCGGGTATCGCAACGAGAAAGCCGGGCGCGAGCTGATCCCCGCCTCGGTGCTGGAGCGCGAGCCCTCGGCGGAGCTGCGGCCCGAGCAGCTCGACAGCGACAGCCTGCCGCCCTACGAGCTGCTCGACCGCGTGCTCGAGGCCTACGTCGAGCGCGATCTCGGCCGCGAGGAGATGGTCGCTGCGGGGATGCCGGGGGATGTAATCGACGAGGTCGTGCGGATGGTCGACCGCTCCGAGTACAAGCGGCGCCAGGCGGCGCCGGGGATCCGGATCACGCCAAGAGCGTTCGGGCGCGACCGACGCCTCCCGATAACGAACCGCTTCGGCGGTTAATCGCGTTTCGGCAGCGGCCTGACGGCGATCGTCATCTGCGCGAGCGCACAGAGCTTCCCGTCGGCATTGATCGCTTCCGCCTCCCAGACCCAGGTCGTGCGGCCGCGGTGACGGGCCTCTGCTTTCACTTCGACATGGCCCTCGGTGACTGGGCGCATGAAGCTGACACTGATCGACTGCCCCATCGCCGCCATCCCGTCGTCGAATACTGCGAGCGCCGTGGCTCGCGAGCAGACGCTCTCGATCAGCGACGAGATCACGCCGCCGTGCATCAGACCGACGGGCTGGCGCAGCTCGTCGCGGACCGGAACCCGCGCACGGGCGTGGTCGGGGTCGTCGTCGAGCCACTCCGTACCGATCAAAGCGTCGAAGGGAGAGGCCAGGCCGCGTGGATCGTCCACCATCGCGCGGACCTTATCTCGGGGTGGTGCGGTCGAGGTTAGGGTCGGACAGCGAACCAAACCTCGACCGCACCCGGCCGGTTAGGGGCAAAGGTGCGATTTAGATGCGTCGCATAGTGTTCGCGGCCCGCATGGCCCTCAGCGACGACCAGAGAGCGCTACTCCGGCTGCTCGCCAAACGCGAGGAGGGCTACGAGGACATCGCAGCCCTCAAGGGCCTCAGCGTCGCGCAGGTTCGGGCAGAGGTGAAGGCTGCTCTGGCCGAGTTGGATGCGGCGGGCGACGCTCCGGCCTCCGCCTCTACCCCCAAACCGCCCGAGTTTGGCCCGCGGGCGCAAGCGAAGAAGCCCGCGCCTGCCCCCCGCTCCCGTTCCCGTCCCGCCATCTCGGCGATGCCCGCCGAGCGCCGGCGTCTCCTGATCTTGGCCGGAGGCGCGCTGGGCATAGTCGCCATCGTGCTGATCGCGATCGCGCTGATCGGTGGCGGCTCGGATTCGGACTCGCCCGACACCACCGCAGCCTCGACTTCAGAGCCCGCCGCTGCCGAAAACAGCAAAGTCACGCAGGCGGTGCTCTCCGCGGCTGACGGCAGCGATGCGAGTGGCAGCGCCGTCTTCGGCCGAATCGGCAAAGAAGAAATCGTCCTCCAGGTGACCGCCGAGAACCTCGAGCCGACCGAGCCTGGCCAGTCCTACACCGTCTGGCTCTACCGCTCGCCCAAACTCTCGCTGCGCGTCGGCAGCGCTCCGGTCAACGACGAGGGCAGGCTCGGCGCCCAGCTCCCGATACCGGCTGAACTGCTTGCCTATATAGCCGGTGGCGCCTTCGATCAGATCTACGTCTCCCGCCTCGACAACGCCGCCTACAAACAGGAGGTCGCGCGGGCAAAAGCGAACAAATCGCTGCCGCGCTACTCGGGCGAAACGGTGCTGACCGGCGAGATAACCGGCCCGATCGCGAAAAAATAACCGCCTCGGTTGACGCGGCCAAGCAGGTCAAGGACGCAGGGAGCGTGGCGTGCTCTGCACGCGAGCGACCGAGGACGCCGACATGCGCAGCGCCGCGTCAGGCGAGGAGCTTGCCGGGGTTCATGATCCCGGCTGGATCGAGCCTCTCCTTCACCGTCCGCAGCGCCTCGATTCCCAGCTCCCCCACCTCGGCCTTCATGTAGGGGGCGTGGTCGCGGCCGACCGCGTGATGGTGGGTGATCGTGCCGCCGCCGGCGACGATCGCCTCGCAGGCGGCGCGCTTAACCGCCCGCCACTGCTCGATCTCCTCGCCGTGCCGGGCGCGTGAGATGAAGGTGAAGTAGAGCGAGGCGCCGTCGGCGTAGGCGTGCGAGAGGTGGCAAAAGACCAGACCAGGCGTTCCCTGGCCATCCAGCGCAGCGCGGATCGCGCCGCCGACCGCTGCGTAGAGCTCCGCCAGCCGCGACCAGGTGTGCGAGGTCTCCAGCGTCTCCACCATCGCCCCCATCCCCATCAGCGTGTCGCGCAGGTAGGGGCCCTGGTAGCGGCCGTGCTCCCAGGACCGCCCTGCCCCCTGGCCGAGGTAGGCAGCGCCGCCACGGCGCAACGCACGGACGACGAGGGCGCGGCGACGCGCAACCGACTCCTCGCTTCCCTCCAGTCCGACAATGATCAGGGAGCCACCGCGCCGTTTGCGCAGGCCCAGGTAGCCGCCGAAGAGCGTTCCCGCGGCGCCGCGCGGCCCGGACAGCGCCAGCGAGACCTCGGTCTCCTCCTCGTCGGAGATGCGGATCACGTCGGGCAGGCCGGGTCCCTGCGCAAGCGTCCGCACGATCTCGGTTCCAGCCTCGAAGCTCTCCGCCATCCATGCCTCATAGCGGCGCTGCCGCGGCTGCGGGCGGACGCGCACGGTCACCTCGGGGATGACGCCGAAAACACCCTCGGAGCCGACGACGAGCTCGCGCAGCGACGGCCCGGCTGCCGTGTGGGGGGTCTCCAGCGTGCTCAGCTCGCCCGCGGGGGCAGTAAGGCGGATGGCGGTGACCAAATTGTCGAAGCGGCCGTAGCCGCTCGAGGCCTGGCCGGCGGAGCGGGTCGCGGCGAAGCCGCCGATCGTCGCGTACTCGAAGGACTGCGGGTAGTGGCCGAGGACGACGCCCTCGGCGCCGAGGGCCGCTTCAGCCTCGGGCCCGCGCAGGCCGGCGCCGAGGCGCGCGGTGAGCGAGCGGTGGTCGACGTCCACATCGCGGAGACGGACAAGGTCGAGGCTGATCAGCCGCTCGTGCTCCCCGCGCAGCGGCTCTACCCCGCCGACGACACTGGTCCCCCCACCGAAGGGGACGACGGCGATGCCCTCGGCCGCGCAGACCTCGAGCACGCGGCGCACGGCATCGGCATCAGGTGGCAGCAGCACGGCATCGGGCGCCGCCTCGAGCCGGCCGCCTCGCAGCCGCGCCAGGTCGGCGTAGCCGCAGCCGGTCGCGTGGCGGACGCGATCCTCCGCGCCACTGAAGAAGTTGGCCTCACCGACAGCATCGATCAGCTTCTGTGAGGGCGGCTCGGCCTCGGGCAACTGGAAGCGGTCGAGCTCGGCCGCCAGTGGCCAGGGCTTCAGGTCGCCAATCCGCTCACGCAGCACGGCGAGCGCATCGCCGTCGAGCTTCTGGTTCTATCGCCGGGTCCCCCCAGCCCCACCACTTTGAGTCTCGTCGTGGCGTCTCCATCAGGTCAGCGCCACTTCGATCCCATCGAGCGCCTCGTCGAGAATCTTTCGCTGGCCGCCCCGCATCATCGGTGAGCCTAGCCGGGACATGCCGCGCAGCTTCTGCTCAGAGACGAGGCTGACCTCGGTGCCGCCACCCTTCTCGCGTAGGCCGATCTCGATCACCGAGCTGCGCAGGTGCCGCTCGAAGGGGCTGCCGGCAAGCTGCTGCTCCCAGACGTAGCGCTCGCCCTCGGCCGCGCTGAGGCAGCGGTAGTCGGCGCGGACGCCGCGCCCCTCCGCGGTCTCCAACACCTTGGTCCACTGGCTGCGCTTGCCGCCGGGCTTGCGGTCGACGCTCTCAACCCGACCAGTCCGCGGCCACCAGCGAGGCAGGTTGTAGGGGTCGGAGATCAGCTCCCAGACCTCGGTCACGGGAGCGGCGATCGTCCGGCGGCGGGTTACGCGGGGCACCGGCGCAGCCGTCTAGTCGCCGGCCAGCCGGCGCAGGTCCCTGACCAGCAGCAGGTGCTTGAGATGACTGACGGTTGCCGCCAGGCTCTCGAGGCTCTCCAGGGCTTCCTTGCGCCGCTCTGGATTGCGCGAGCGCAGCGACGGACCGAGCAGCGCCTCGAGCAAGTTGGCCTCGCGATCGGCGGAGGAGCGGAAGACGCGCAGGTTGCGGGCGCCGACGCCAACCCGGGAGAGATCGTTGGCGGTGCGGACGATCTCCCTGTCGGTCTCGTCGTAGACGGTCTTTCCGTCCCGCTTCTCGGGCTGGACGATGCCGAAGTTCTCCAGCTCGGCGATCAACTCGGTCCTGGCACCGGTCTCCTCGATTACCTCCTCCAGGGTCAGGTACGCGCTGGAGGTGTTGACGAGGATCGCCCGGCGCACGGCGCCGGCGGCAGGGCGGCGGTCGCTGCCCGCGCTGTTGGCGCCGAGGTCGATGTCGCCGCCGGCAGCAAGCTCTTGGCGGATTACCCGCAAGGGCAGAAACTCGTCCCGCTGCAGGCGCAGGATCGTGCGCAGCCGCTCGACGTCGGACTGGCTGTAGAGGCGATAGCCGCCCTGGGTGCGCCGCGGAGTCAGCAGCTTCTGGTCCTCGAGGTAGCGAATCTTCGAGATCGAGATGTCATCGAACTCGTTCTCGAGGATCTTGCAGACGGCGCCTATCGTCAGCGCCTTGCGCGGCCGCGAGTCTCGCTGGCGGGTCTGTTGCTCGGAGACTGCCACGGCGCTCCTTACTTCTCCAGGTAGCTGAGCTTGTACTTGCCGACTTGGATCTCATCGCCGTCGGCAAGTCGGTGCGACTCGATTCGGCGACGGTTGACGTAGGTGCCGTTGAGCGAGCCGAGGTCGTCGATGTAGAGGCCGTCGCGCCGCCGGACCAAAAGGGCGTGGTTACGGGAGACGGTGACGTCGTCGAGAAAGACGCCGGCGTCGGGACTGCGGCCGATGCTGATCCGGTCCTCGCTGACGGTGAAGCTCTCCCCCGCTCGTCCCCCGCCGGCACGAATCACCAGCGCCGCGCCGCTCGCCTCGACGACCTCGTCGATGTCGATCGGCTGCATCTCACCGGTGTCGTCGACGGTGTAGGTCATCGTCGTCGGCTCGTCCTCACCGTCTTTTGGCCCACCGAGGTAGGCGCCACACTTCTGGCAGTAGTTCGCCCCCTCGGGGTTGACGATGCCGCACTCCGGACAGTGGATTGCCATTGCGCCCCTCCGGCCTCAGGCGGCCGCGTCGTCCTCCGGTGAGCTCTGCTGCGCCTTGCCGGCGAGGATGTCGGTCAGCTGAGCTACGTCGTCGCCGGAGATCAGCGAGTCGCCGCTTTCGCGCTTCTGCCGCAGCCGGTTGACCAGCTCGGCGCGCAGGATGTCGATTTTGCCGTGCAGGACCCGGCGTTTGTAGGAGATCTCGTTCTCCTCGCTGGTGAGCTTGTCGATCAGGTCCTTCAGCTCTTCGTCGCTGAGCGAACCGAGATCGGGAAAGGTGTCCTCCATCTCGCTCCTTGATTAGGAAGGCTTTGCCTCCGGTGGCCGCTACGGGGGATTATAGGTTCCCCAGCCAAAGGTTCAACTCTAGGTTGAAGGTTATGGAGCCTGGGCGGTTGCTTGCGCCTTCTGCGCGCGCACCCCACGTATGCCGGCGCGGGCGTAGAGCACGGTGGCGAGAATCGCCAAGGCGACGCCGAGGATCAGCAGCGCCGTCGGCACCCAGCCGGCGAAGACGAGGGCGAAGAAGATGCCCCCCATGATCGGAAAGACCGAGATCCGTCCGGGCCAGTTGACGGCTATCTCGACCCCGTGGCGCAACCCATACTGAGCCAGAATCAGCGTCGCGACCTCGCGCACGACGAGCAGCGCCAGCAGCCAGCGCGGCAGCAGCTCAAAGTGCCAGCAGACGATGGCGCCCGAAAGGATCGTCAGCCGGTCGATCAGCGGGTCGAGCATCGCCCCGAGACGGCTGTACTGGCCGGTGACCCGGGCGAGAAAGCCGTCGAGGTAGTCGCCGGCGGCGATCAGCCAGAAGAGCGCCGCGGAGGCAACGCTGCGGCCGTCGCCCGACTCGAATGCGAGGTAGAGGAAGACCGGCAGACCGGCGAGGCGTAGGTAGCCGACGAAATTCGGCAGCGTCCAGGGGTTGAGCGGCTCGCCCTCGCGGGTCTGCCGGGGTGGCGGACCGCTGCGGTCCAGCCCGAAGAGGCGGCGGATGCGGCCACGCCCGAATGGTGCGGTCTCAGGCATCCTCGCCCTGGAGTAGGGCGAGAGCCCGCTCACCGGCTTCCGCCACGGGCAGCTCGTGCTCGCCGCCGCCGCCCCGCTCGCTGGCCTCGACCACCCCCTTGGCGAGGCCGCGCCGACCGACCACGACCCGCAGCGGGCAGCCAAGCAGCTCGGCATCGGTCAGCTTCTCGCCGGGGCCGGCATCGCGATCGTCGTAGAGGACCTCTGCCCCGGCGGTTGACAACTGCTCGTAGAGATCGTCGGCCGATTCGCGCTCCGCCTCGCCGGCCTTGGCCAGCGAGACGAGCTGAACCTGCCAGGGAGCAAGGGCCGCAGGCCAGACAATGCCCCGGTCATCGGCGCCCTGCTCGATCGCCGCAGCGACGATTCGCGCCGGCCCAATACCGTAGCTCCCCATCACGATAGGTCGCTCCACCCCACCCTCGTCGAGGTAGGTAGCGCCGAGGGGCTTGGAGTAGCGAGTGCCGAGCTTGAAGATGTTTCCGATCTCAATCGCAGGCTCGATCTCGATCGTGCCGCCACCGGGGGCCGTGTCCCCTGTCTCGACCGTGCGCACGTCGAGCTCCTCGAACTCGAAGTCACGGCCGGGGCGGACCCCGCGCAGGTGTACGTCCGCCCGGTTCGCGCCGGTGACGAAGGAGTCACCCTGGATCGCGGCGTCCTTGATGATCGGGAGTGAAGCCCCAACCGGGCCGACAAAGCCAGGTGGGCCGAGCTCGGCCTCGATCTCCTCCGTGCTCGCCGGCCTAAAGTCGGCGCCGAGTGCGTTGCGCAGCTTGACCTCGTTGAGGCGATGGTCGCCGCGGATCAGCACGAGGACCATGCCGCGACCCTCCACCACGACCGGCATCGACTTGACCAGCGCGCCGGCAGGCAGCGCCAGCGCGTCGGAGACCTGCTCGATCGTCGCCTGCCCCGGGGTCGCGACCTCCTCCGGTGCGTCGAGCGCGCCCGGCAGCTCGACCGGCTGTGCCTCGGCCGACGCCACCTCGACGTTCGCGGCATAGCCGGGAGCTAGCGCGACCTCGTTCTCACCGGCGGCGCAAGGCGCCATGTACTCGTGGGCGCCGGAGCCGCCCATCATCCCGACGTCGGACTCGACCTGGTACCAGCGCAGCCCGCAGCGGTCGAAGATCCGCGCGTAGGCCCCGCTCTGCAGCTCGTAGGAATGCGCCAGGCCCTCTTCGTCGCGATCGAAGGAGTAGGCGTCCTTCATCGTGAACTCGCGCGTGCGCAGCACACCGGCACGGGGGCGTGGCTCGTCGCGCTCCTTGGTCTGGATGTGGAAGAGCATCAACGGCAGGTCGCGGTAGGAGCGAACCTCGCGGGCGACATGGGACGTGACGCACTCCTCATGGGTCATAGCCAGCACCATCGGCGCGCCCTTGCGGTCCTCGAGCTTGAACAGCTCGTCGATCCCGTAGCGCCCGGTCTTCTGCCAAGGCTCAGCCGGCTGCAGCACCGGCATCAGCATCTCCTGGCAGCCGATCGACTCCATCTCCTCACGGAGGATGGCTTCAACCTTGCGATGCACGCGCCATCCCGCGGGCAGATAGGTCCACAACCCCGCCCCCAGCTGACGGATAAGGCCAGCTCTCACCATCAGCTTGTGAGAGACGGCCTCGGCGTCCGAGGGGGCGTCCTTCAAGGTAGGCAGGAACGTCTGGCTCAGGCGAGTCACTGCAGGAAACCTATCCACTAGTCGGGCGGACGGCGTCCGACAGGAGATTTCGGGCGAGTGCCTAGGCTCTGGTGAAACGGCGCCCTGCCGTGGGAGAAGCCTCCTCGTCAAGCAGGACCTTGTCCGACTCGCCCCGTTCGACCGCCTCCTTCTCCATCCTGGCGATCTTCTCGGGGGTCAACTCGCCGGCGTTTTCCTCCTCGATCTTGGCCAGCCACTCGGCGCCCTCGCGTGACTCGGTCTCATCGAACTCGACTTTGCCGCCACGATCCAGTGACTTGTCGATCTCTTCGAAGAGCGTGTCGACGAGCTCGGCCTGGGGGACCTTTCGCAAGGGCTTGCCATGGGCGTAGATCAGGCCCTCGTTCTTCGCACCGGCGATGCCGAAGTCGGCGTGGCTGGCCTCGCCGATTCCGTTGACCGCGCATCCCAGGACTGCGACCTCGACTGGCTCGGCGTAGCTTTCGAGGCGTTGCTCGATCTCGGCGACGACCGAGTCCATGTCGAACTGGAGGCGGCCGCAGGTCGGGCAGGCGATCAGCACGGGGCCGCGCTCACGCAGCTGCAGCGCCTTGAGGATCTCCCAGGCGACTTTGACCTCCTCCTCGGCGTGGAAGGTCGAGAGGCTGATTCGGATCGTGTCGCCGACGCCGTCGGCCAGCAGGGTGCCGAGCCCGACCGCGGATTTCAGCGAACCGGCCCATTTCGTCCCCGCCTCGGTGATGCCGAGGTGGATCGGGTACGGGACCCTCTCGGAGAGAAGGCGGTTGGCGGCAATGGTGTTGGGCACGTTGGTCGACTTGATCGAGACCTTGAAGTTCTCGAAGTCGAGGCTCTCCATCAGCTCGGTGAACTCAACGGCGGCGGCGACCAGCGCCTCGACCGGCTTTTCGCGCTCGAGCTCATGCAGATGCTTGGGAAGCGAGCCCGAGTTGACCCCAATCCGCATCGGCACGTTGGCGGCGTTCGCCTTCGCGGCCACCTCGGCGACTTTCTCCCGCCCGCCGATGTTGCCCGGGTTTAGGCGGATGCAGTGGGCGCCGGCATCGATTGCCTTCAGCGCCAGGGTGTGGTTGAAGTGGATGTCGGCGATCACCGGTATTGGCGACTCCTTGACGATCGTCTTCAGTGCTTCGACGTCGTCGTCGCGCGGCACCGCGCAGCGAACCAAATCCGCGCCGGCATCGGCGACCTTGCGGATCTGCTCCATCGTCGCCGCCAGATTGGCGGTCTCGGTCTTGGTCATCGTCTGCACCGCAACCGGAGCGCCACCGCCAATCGGCACCCCGCCAACGAATATCTGCCGTTTAGAGGACATATCTACAGGCTATCTGGGCGCTGAGCGCCGCCCGGTCAGCGGGCGTTGAAGCCTTCGCCGGTCAAGCGGCCGATGTCGTTGGTCAGGCCGAGGAAGAAGAGCATGATCACGAGCACGAAGCCGATTGCGCCGGCCCGCTCCATGACGCGGAAGGGAACGGGCTTCCCCCGCACCTTCTCGACCAGGCTCCAGAAGATGTGGCCACCGTCGAGCGGCAGAAAGGGAAAGAGGTTGATCAGGCCGAGCGAGAGGCTGACCAGCGCGAGCAGGAGCAGGGACTCCTTGGCGCCCACGTCGATCTGTTCGTTCGCCACCGAGCTGACCCCGACGACGCCGGAGACTTCCTTGCGGTGCTCCTCTTCGAAGAGCTTGGCGAAGACGGTAACGGTGCGGCTCGAGACGAGCCACATCATCTCGGCGGCACGGTTGGCGGCGGCGCCGGTGCCGAGTTCGGCCGGCTCGTAGCCGTAGCCGAAGCCGACCAGCGCCCGATCGGCCTCGCGGTCGTACTCGGGCCGTACGACGACCTGACGGACCTCACCGCCTCGCCGCACAGTCAGCGTCACCGGCGTCGCGGCCTTGCATCCGTCGACCTGCTTGCCGGCGCAGCGATGCGCCCCGACGTCGTCCTGGAAGCGTTCGAGGCGAGCCGTTCCCTCGAGGTTCACGTACCTGTTGCCATCGACGGCGAGGATCTCATCACCGGGCTTGAGGCCGGCCGCCGCTGCCGGCGTATCGGGGAAGACCTGGCCGACGCTCTGGTTGGGCTGCTCAGCGCTCAGCGCCAGCACGAAGAGGATCGCGAAGGCGAGGACGATGTTGACCGCTGGTCCGGCCCCGATCACGACGATCCGCTTCCAGACCGGCTGGTCGTAGTAGCCGCGACCCTCGGCCTCGGGCGGCAGCTCCTCGTCCGGGTTCATGCCGCTGATCTTCACGAAGCCCCCCGCCGGGATCGCGCCAATGCCGTACTCGGTCTCGCCGCGTTTGATCGAGACCAGCTTTGGCGGGAAGAAGAGGAAGAAGCGCTCGACTCGCATGCCGGTCGCCTTGGCGGCGAAGAAGTGGCCGGCCTCGTGCAGGATGATCAGCAGCGAGAAGCCGAGGAAGATCAGCACCCAGTTCATACCTTCGCCAACCCCCCGACCTGTTCTTCGGTGCGGCGGCGCGCCTCGGCGTCGACCGCAAAGAGATCTTCGAAGTGGGTGACCGGCTGCGCCGGCATCTCCTCGATGACCTTCTCGATCGCGGCGCCGATCGCCGTGAACTCGATTCGTCCGGCGAGAAAGGCCGCCACGGCAACCTCGTCGGCAGCGTTGAGCACGCAGGGCGCCGTCCCCCCAGCTCTGCCGGCCTCAAGGGCCAAGCGCAGGCAGGCGAACGTCTCCAGGTCGGGCTGCTCGAAGCTCAGCTCGCCGACCGCCGCGAGGTCGAGCCGCGGCACGTCGACGTCAGCGCGCTCGGGGAAGTGCAGGGCGTAGGAGATCGGCACCCGCATGTCCGGATAGCCAAGGTGGGCCAGGGTGGCGCCGTCATTGAGGTCGACTAGCGAGTGGACGATCGACTGCGGGTGGACCACAACGGCGATTCGCTCATAGGGGACGCCGAAGAGGTGATGGGCCTCGATCGCCTCGAATCCCTTGTTCATCAAGGTCGCCGAGTCGATCGTGATCCTGCCCCCCATCTTCCAGGTCGGATGCGCGAGGGCGTCCTCGACGCTGACGCCGGAGAGGTCGCTGCGGCCCCGGAACGGACCACCGGAAGCGGTCAGAACCAGCCGCTCGACGGTCCCCGGCCGCTCGGCGCCAATCAGCTGAAAGAGTGCCGAGTGCTCGGAGTCGACCGGCAGCAGTCGCGCCCCAGTCGCCTCGGCCAACGCCGTGGTCAGCTCGCCGCCGATCACGAGGCTCTCCTTGTTGGCGAGGGCGACATCGATCCCCTCGCTCAGCGCGGCGACCGTTGGGCCAAGGCCAGCCGCGCCGACCATCCCGTTCAGCACCAGGTCGGCGCCCGAGCCAGCGATCAGCTCACGTATACCCTCCTCCCCCGCCAACACCCGCCCGTCCCAGGCGGAACGCGCTCGCTCCGCCGCATCGGCATTAGCCAGCGCCACAGTCGGAACGCCATGCTGGCGTGCCTGCGCAAGCGCCAGCTCCCATCGCGTTCCAGCTCCTAGGCCGACAACCTGAAGCTCGTCGGAAGCGGCAACGATCTCCAGTGCCTGCGTTCCAATCGAGCCCGTGGATCCGAGTATCACGATCTTCTTCATTTGCCGACAGAGCATAGGGATGGGCCGATCCCGATAGGGGTGGAGCGTCTTGTACTTTTTCCGCGGCCGGGCTGGCGGACGACTGACAACTGTCTTCGGAAAAAGTTAAGCGGAACCCCTATCGGGATCGGCCCTAGTACACAAGCTGGACCGAGAGGTAATAGCCGACGACAATCGTGAAGAAGACCGCATCCAGGCGGTCGAGCAGGCCTCCGTGCGGCCCAAAGAGCTTGCCGGTGTCCTTCGTGCCCAGATCGCGCTTGACCATCGATGCGAAGAGATCGCCAACCGGGCCGATCGCGGCGACCGCCGCGCCGATGATCAGCGCATCGACTCCGGAGAGCCAGTCCTGGTAGAGACCGGCGAACCAGAAGGCCATCGTGCCGATCAGGAAGCCGCCGATGAGGCCCTCGATCGTCTTGTTCGGTGAGAGCTCGGGGGCAATCCGGTGCGATCCGAACATGCGCCCGGTGGCGTAGGCGCCCGTGTCGGTGGCGAAGGTGCCGACGAGGACGTTGATCATCAGGGCGGCGCCGTGATCGGGCAGGTCGCGCAGGAGCACGGCGTGGATCAGCGGCAGTCCGATCCATACCGCGCCGAGGACAGTGACGCCCATCGCGACGACAATCCCCTCGCGCGGCCGCATCCGCGCCCCAAAGAGGAAGAGCAGCAGGAACGAAGCGGTCGCCAGCAGCAGGACGTTGAAAGCGGTCCCGAAGTAGGCGGCGGCGATCATCGCCGGGACGGCGAGGTAAGCGGCCATCTGGACCGGGCGCAGGTCCGCCGTCATCAGGAAGTACTCGCGCAGACAGAGCAGCCCAATCGCGACCATCGCCAGGGCGAAGACCGGGCCGCCGAGCACGACGATCGCGATCGCGAAGACGATCCAGGGGATCGCGACGAGGATCCGTCTTGCCGTCTCGCCACGCAAGGCCGACCCCCGTCGCCGCCGTGGCTGGCGCGGTGGACGCTCGGGCGGTGGCTGCTCCTCCGCGAACATCTCGTCATCGAAAAGGTCTTGGACCACTAGCTCCTCTTTCCAAAGCGGCGGCGGCGGTCCTCGAACTCGCGCAGGGACGCCTCGAAGGCTTCGCGGCCAAAGTCGGGCCAGAGCTCATCGCGAAAGACCAGCTCGGAGTAGGCGCACTGCCAAAGCAGGTAGTTGGAGAGCCGCTGCTCGCCGCTGGTCCGGATCAGGAGGTCTGGGTCGTGCATCTCGGCTGCGTAGAGGTGTCGGCGGAACTCCTCCTCGGAGCTTCCCTCGAAGCTTCGCGCCGCATCGACAATCTCCGCCCTGCCGCCGTAGTTGAAGGCGACGAAGAGGGCGATGCGCTGATTTCCGGCGGTCTTCTCCTCCGCCCACTCCATCTTCTCGACCAGGTCCGGCTTGACGCCCTCACGGCGGCCGATGAAGCGCATCCGAACGCCTTCAGCGTGGAGCTCAGGGGTCTCGGCGTCGATCCTCTCGCCGAACATCCGCATCAGGCCCTCGACCTCTTCGGCCGGTCGTTCCCAGTTCTCGGTGGAGAAGGAGAAGACCGTCAGCTCCTCGATGCCGAGCTCCGCCGCATCGCGCAACCGCGCCTTCACCGCATCCGCGCCGGCCCGATGCCCCTCGATAACCGGCAGACCGCGCTGCTCAGCCCAGCGCCCGTTGCCGTCGGTGATGATCGCGACGTACCGCGCCGAGGTGCTCACACCTCGAGGATCTCTTGTTCCTTGCCCTCGAGGGCGGCGTCGATCTCGGCGATCGCCTCGTCGGTCTGCTTCTGCAGGGCGGCCTCGGCACGCCGCTCGTCGTCCTCGCCCGCTTCACCCTCTTTCTTCAAGTCGCGCAGGTCCTGCATCGTGTCGCGACGGATGTTGCGCACGGCGATGCGGCCCTCCTCGGCGACTCCATGCACGACCTTGACCATCTCGCGCCGTCGCTCCTCGGTCAGCTCGGGCACCTGGAGACGAATCACGTTGCCATCGTTGCTCGGCGTCAGACCGACGTCGGACTCCTGGATCGCTTTCTCGATCTCCCCAATCGAGCCCTTGTCGAACGGCGTGACGGTCAGCAGGCGGGCGTCGGAGGTGGCGACGTTGGCAAGCTGCTTCAGCGGCGTCTGCGAGCCGTAGTAGTCGACCGTGATCCGGTCGAGCAGGTGGGGCGAGGCGCGGCCGGTGCGCACCGTGGCCAGCTCGCCGCGGTTCGACTCGACCGACTTCGTCATCCTCGCTTCGGCGTCCTTGAGCAGTTCGTCGATCAGCTCCACTGGGTCCTCTCTCCGTCCTCAGGCGGCGCTGGAAACCAGCGTGCCTACCCTCTCGCCGCCGACGATCCTATCTATGTTCGTCTCGTCGCCCATGTTGAAAACGTAGATCGGCAGGTCGTTGTCCATGCAGAGTGAGAGCGCGGTTGAGTCCATCACCTTGAGCCCGCGCTCGATTGCCTCGCGGTGGCCGATCTCGGGGATGAACTTGGCGTCGGGATTGGTCGCGGGGTCGGAGTCATAGACGCCTTCCACCCCGTTCTTCGCCATCAGGATCGCTTGCGCGTGGATCTCCAGAGCCCGTAGGGCTGCGGCAGTGTCGGTGGTGAAGAACGGGTTGCCCGTGCCAGCGGCAAAGATCACCACACGCCCCTTCTCCAGGTGCCGCATCGCGCGACGGCGGATGTAGGGCTCGGCGACCTCCTTGACGTCGATCGCCGACATCACCCGCGTGTGCTCGCCGATCTTCTCCAGCGCGTCTTGCAGCGTGAGCGCGTTCAGCACCGTCGCCAGCATGCCCATGTAGTCACCGGTCGCGCGGTCCATTCCGGCGGCCGCCCCCTGCAGGCCCCGGTAGATGTTGCCGGCGCCGACGACGATCGCCACCTCCACGCCGCGCGCCCGAACCGCCGCGACCTGCTGCGCGATCCGCTCGACCTCCTCGGCATCGGTGCCGTGGTCGCGGTCGCCCATCAGCGCCTCCCCCGAGAGCTTCAGGAGGATGCGGCTGAATTTTGGCTCGGAGTCGTTCAATCGTCGCCGACGCGGAAGTAGGCGAAGCGGGCGATCCGGATGTTCTCGCCGGTCTTCGCGGCGAGCTCCTGGCGCAGCTCCTCGATCGACTTCGAGTCGTGCTTCTCGGCGTTGACGTGGGCTTGGTCGAGCAGCGCCACTTCCTTCGCCCACTTGGCGAGTTGGCCCTCGACTATTTTCTCGACGACGTTGTCCGGTTTGCCGTCCTCGCGGGCCTTCTCCTCGAAGACTCGCTTCTCCGCCTCGCGCTCCTCGACGGGAATCTCATCGATGGTCACGTACATCGGCGACGTTGCGGCGACATGAAGCGCGACCTCGTAGGCAAAAGCCTTGAAGTCCTCATTGCGGGCGACGAAGTCAGTCTCACACTGGACTTCGACCATCGCCCCAACCTTGTCGTTGGCGTGGATGTAGGAGGCGACAACCCCCTCACCCGTCCCCCGCCCTTCCCGCTTCGCAGCCGAGGCCTGACCCTTAACCCGCAAGATCTCAATGGCCCGATCGATATCCCCCTCAGACTCCGAGAGCGCCGCTTTACAGTCCATCATCGCCGCCCCAGTCCGATCCCGCAGCGCCTTCACATCCGCAGCAGTAACGCTCATTTCGAATCCCCCTCTTTCGCGGGCTCCGCGGGGGTGGGAGCCTTCTCAGCGTCGGCTGAAGCTTTCTCAGGGGCTGGAGCTGCCTCCTCTTTGGCCGGGGCAGCCGTCTCCTTAGGCGCTTGGGCAGTAGCCGAATCGGCCGATCCCTCCCCGTCAGACGCCTCTGCCGCGGGTGGCGCGGTAGGGGGGACCTCCCCCGAGGAAGCTTTAGCTACCGCAGGGGGAGGTGGGTCCCCTGCCGTGACAGGACCCGCGGCCCGCGGGGCTTGAGCTTTCGGAGCTTGTGCCTGCGGCGGTTTGGGCTGAACCGGCGGCGCTTCAGCAGCCTTTTTCGCCGCCGCTTCTTCGGCAGCTTTCTTTTTAGCCTCCTCCGCCTCCACGCGAGCCTTCTCTTCCTCCTCGCGCTTCTTCCGCTCTTCCTCCTCCTTTTTGCGCCGTTCCATCTCCTCGGCTAGGCGCCGCTCCTCCTGCACCCGCCAAGCGCCGGCGCCCTCCTCGACCGCAGACCCGATCGTCCCGATCACGAGCAGGCAGGAGCGGATCGCGTCGTCGTTGCCGGGGATCACGTAGTCGATCTGGGTCGGGTCGCAATTGGTGTCGACCAAGCCAATGATCGGAATGCGCAGGCGCACAGCCTCGCGAACGGCGATCTCCTCGGTTTTCAGGTCGGTGACGAAGACGGCGTCGGGCAGGCGGTCCATGTCGCGGACACCACCCAGGTTGTACTCGAGCTTTGCCAGCTCGGCCTGCATGCCCATCCGCTCCTTGGTCGGCAGCAGATCGAGTTTGCCCTCCTCCTGCCAGCCGGTCAGCTCGTGCAGGCGGGCGATCCGGGCGGAGATCGTGTTGTAGTTGGTCAGCAGCCCGCCAAGCCAGCGCTGGTTGACGTAGGGCATCTTGCAGCGTTCGGCCCATTCCTGAACCGGTCCGCGGGCCTGCTTCTTGGTGCCGACGAAGAGCATCGTGCCGCCGCCGCTGGCCAGCTCGCCGGCGAAGCGGCGAGCGTTCTCCAGGAGCGCCTCGGTCTGGACCAGGTCGATGATGTGAATCCCGTCCAGCTCGCCGAAGATGTAGCGGCGCATGTTCGGGTTCCAGCGTCGCGTCTGGTGGCCGAAATGGACTCCGGCCTCCAGCAGCTCTTTGAGGCCTGCCTCTGGCATTGTCGAACCTTCTCCTTGAGTTGGGTGAAAGCCCCGACGCCCTAGCCGGGGACTCTGCCTTTTGTAGGCAGGTCAGGATCCGGGGCGGTACGGCGGGGGTCGGTTTAGAACGGAGGAATTGTAGTGGGGCTCGGCGCCTTAGGCGGCGCGGGCCAAAGTCAGCGCCGAAGCGAGATCCGCCGGCAGCTCGGAGCGAAAGCTCATCGGCTCCCCGCTGACCGGATGGGCAAAGGCAAGGCGGTGCGCGTGCAGGAATTGGCGCCGCAGCCCGTATTTCTTCTCACCCCCATAGGTGGTGTCGCCGACCAAGGGGTGGCCGATCGCGCCGAAATGGGCACGGATCTGGTGCGTGCGGCCGGTCTCTAGCTTGACCTCAACGTAGCTCTCGGCGCTGAGTAGCTCCAGCACCTCGAAGTGGGTGCGCGCCTGGCGCGAGGCGGCTCCAGAGACCGCCATCCGGTGCCGCTGGCGCGAGGCACGCCCGATCGGCGCGTCGATCGTGCCAGTACGCGAGGCAAGCTGGCCACCAGCCAGCGCCAGATAGACCCGTTCGACCTCGCGCTCGCGCACCCGCTCCTGCAGAGCGGCGTGGGTAGCGTCATCGCGGGCGACGACCAGGAGGCCGCTGGTCTCCTTATCGAGCCTGTGGACGATGCCGGGGCGCTCGGGGTCCGCTCCACCGGCAAGGATCTCCCCCAGCTCGTCGACCAGGGTTGGACCCTGATGCGACGGCGCCGGGTGGACGACCAGGCCGGCGGGCTTCTCGACGACGGCAAGCGAGTCGTCGAGGTGGACGATGCGCAGCTCGCTCAACGCTCGCCCTCGGCGAGGTAGCTCAGCGCCAGGACGCAGACGCCGAGGGTGATCGCGACATCGGCGAGGTTGAACGGCGGCCAGCTCAGTACGTCGAGGTAGTCGGTGACCTCCCCCGCCCGCACGCGATCGATCAGGTTGCCGAGCGCGCCGCCGGTGAGCAGGCCAATAGCCACCCACATCCCGGGGCGGGTCGGGTCGCGGGCGAAAAGGACGCCGACGAAGGTCAGCGCGACGAGCGTCAGCGCGACGAGGGCGGTGCCGCCGCCGCTGGCCAGCCCAAAGGCGACACCGTCGTTGTGGGCGAGGGTCAAACCAATCGGCCCCAGCACATCGACCTTCTCGCCCGGAACCAGGTTGGCCTCGATCACCGCCTTCGCCGCTTGATCGAGACCGACAACCAGCGCACAGAGCGTCCCCGCCAGGCCCCAGGCGCGGGCTCCGGAGCCGTTCACCCGGCGATCAGGGCGACGACTACGCCGCGCAGGATGACCAGCACGATGATTCCGATCATCGGGCTCAGGTCGAGCCCGAGCCCGCCGCCCCCGATCGGCGGGATGATGCGACGGAAGAGGTTGAGGTAGGGATCGGTGGTCTCGGTGATGAAGTCGAGCACCGACCGCAGGGTCGGGTTGTAGGGCATCCGCGGTATCCACGACATCAGGACCCGGATCAGGATGAGGATGATGTAGACGAGGAAGAGCGCCCCCACGTACTCGGCGACGTCCTCGCGGGTGATCGCGAACGGAATCACCCCCGCATTCTCTCCAACGAGGCGCGGACGGCAGCTTCGAAGGCAGCGCGGGCCCCTTCGCGGTCGAGTGCCTCCAGCCCGGCTTCGGTGCTGCCCCCCGGCGAGGTGACGGAGACGCGGACATCGGCTGGCCGACGGATGCGCATCAGCGATCCAGCACCCGCGGCGGCCTCGACGACCAGTTTTTCGACCAGATCTCGATCCAAGCCCTCGCCAACGCCGGCCTCGACGAGCGCCTCCGCGACCAAGGCGAAATACGCCGGCGAACAGGCCATCAACGCGGTGGCGACGTCGAATTGCGAGTCGGGCAGCTCGACGACGGCCCCGAGAGCACTCAGCTTCTCTCGAAC
This sequence comes from uncultured Solirubrobacterales bacterium, assembly GCA_963824215.1. Taxonomy (GTDB): domain Bacteria; phylum Actinomycetota; class Thermoleophilia; order Solirubrobacterales; family 70-9; genus VRUE01. The sequence continues at coordinate 699,352 of CAWGOE010000004.1, forward strand.
CTCTGAACTGAACTCCCCGGCAATGCAAAGAACCCCGCCGCCCACCTCGACGGCGACGTTGGGCATGACTCGCCCGACCGCGGCATCGGGGAATACCCCTTGGACGTCCTCCAAGGGGGTGGCCCCCAAGATCGAGATGACCGACTTTGCACCCACCAGTTCACTGGCCGCTTGTTGAAGGGCATCCGGCTTTACCGCAAGGAGCACGACATCGGCTCGCTCTGCCAACTCCCCGTTGGACCCAACAGCCTCACCGCCAAGATCCTCGGCCAGCCTGGCAGCCCTATCGGAGTCCGGATCGAAGAACAGCATCTGCTCCCACCGCCCGACCCAGCCCCTGGCAATGGCAGCAGCCATGTTCCCAGAACCACAGAATCCAATGATCATCAGCCGGGAGCCTAGTAGTCCCGGGTCGGGAGGGTCGGGGGTGTCCCTCCCGCGCAGCGGCGTCCTCTTTTTTCGCCCCGCCCGCCTACACGGACGACCACCTAACTCTCCAGGCGAAAAACCCAGCAAGCGGCAGGGACACCCCGACCCTCCCCAAGCGCTACGAATCAGGACTGGTTAAAGAACCCTTTGTCCAGCAACCGCGCCTTCTCCTCAGCCGATACCTCGACGTTACGAGGAGTCAGCAAGAAGATCTTCTCGGCGATCCGCTGCATGCCGCCATCGAGCGAGTAGGTGAGGCCGGAGCAGAAGTCGATCATCCGCTTGGAGAGCTCGTGGTCGGTGGTCTGGAGATTGAGGATCACCGGCACCGAGCGCTTGAACTGATCGGCGACCTGCTGAGCGTCGTTGAAGTTGCGCGGGATGACGAGGTGGACTTTGACGTCGGAGTCCTCGCCGACCGGCCGCAAGGTGCGGGTGCGCGAGGCGGAGATCGGCTCATCGTCGGCGAATATGTCGTCGATCTCGTCGCGGCGTGAGCGGCGTGAGGTCGGCAGGCGCCGAACCTGGCCGGATTCGCGTCGAGCCTCGATCTCCTCTTCGGAGGTCTCGGGGAAGTCTTCGTCGTACTCGGGGCCGTACTCGTGCTCTTCGGCCAAACCGAAGTAGACCAGCGCTTTATGCCACGTGTCGCGTAGTGCCATGCGTGCGTGTTTCGGCTCTTTTCAGCCGAATCCTCCAGACAAGTATCGCCTAAATGTAGAGCGCGGTACCGAGTCGGACGATCGTTGCCCCCTCCTCGACCGCGACGGGCCAGTCCTGGGAGGTGCCCATCGAGAGGCGGCTGAGGCCGTGCTCTGCCGCCAGCTCGGCGAGCCCGGCGAAGTGCGGCCGCGAGTCCTCTGGGTCGGTGCTGAAGGGCGGCATCGTCATTAGGCCTCCAACACGCACCGGGCTGCGCTCGATGAACGGGGCCAGCTCGATGGGCTCAATCCCGCTCTTTCCCTCCTCGCCGGCGATATTGACCTCGACTAAGACTTCGGTCTCGGGCGTCGCATTGCGAGCGAGCTGGTCGAGCGCCGAGTCCGTGGCGACAGAGTGGATCAGGCGGCAGAGCGGCAGGATCCGCTTCACCTTGCGGCTCTGCAGGGCGCCGATGAAGTCCCAAGCGAAGGAGTCGCCCCACTCGGCGTGCTTTGCCTCCAGCTCCTGCAGCCGGTTCTCTCCGACCAGCTCGATCCCGGCCTCGACAAGCACGCCCATCTCCTCCAACGGCACGTACTTGGTTGCGGCGAGGACCTCGACCTCTGCGCCGGCCCGTTCACGCACCCGTTCCAGATTGGCTGCGATCTTGACCGGGTCGAGGCCGTGGATCAGGCCGGGCACGCCTAGCCCTCCCCCTCGAGCCAGGCGACGCCCGCTTGCCGCCCCGGACCACCGTCGCGCCTGTGGGAGAAGAAGAGCTCCTCTTCGCAACGGGTGCAGTGCGCGGCTGACTCGATCTCCTCGACGCCGGCTTGAAGCAGGAGCCGTCGCGCAACCTCATGCAGGTCAAGCATTCTGCCCGTCGCGATTCCCTCGCCGAGCGGTGAGAAGGCCATGAGTACCTCGTCGCCCACCTCGTAGCAGCAGGGACCGATCCCGGGACCGATCGCCGCGTGGGTTGCGTTCACCGCTGCCGCGCCACGGTCGATGATCCCGGCCCCCAGGCCGCGCCAGCCGCAGTGCAGCATGGCGACCCCGCCCGGTCCAGCCACGGCGACCGGGAGGCAGTCGGCGGTGTAGACGAGGCCCGCTATGCCAGGCGCGGCGATTACGTGACCGTCGGCTTCGGGCGTGTCGGCAAGTGCCGCCTGGCCGTAGCTCAGCTCCGCGCCGTGGACCTGTCGATTGACTGCGATGCGGCTTGGATCGAGCCCCAATGCCATCGCGAGGACTGCGTGGCTCTCCTTTGCGGAGCCAGCCGAGCGGGTCGAGAACGCGGCCCTCGCTCCGGGGAGGGCTGGCTCGAGCCAGGTAACCCCTTTGGCTTCGAACCACTCCATCAGCCGCCCCTCGTCTGGGCGACCGACAGGGCGACCTCCAGCTCCTCGGCGCGACCAGAGATCTCGCCGTCGAGCTTGCGGCGCAGAGCGGCGGCGAGACCTTGGCCGACAGCGGGGCCCTGCGGCACTCCGGCGGCGATCAGATCCTCGCCGCCGATCTCCAGCTCGACGGACCGCCACTCGAGGTAGTCGTCGAGCCACTCTCCCCCGAGCGCCCGCGCGAGGACCAGCTCTACCGGATCGGCGCCGTTGGCGAGCTCCACCGCGGCCGATGGTGGGCGGGGGGTGGCGGCCGCCAGCTCTAGCTCGGATCGTTGGGGCCCAAGCGCCGCCGCAAGCACCACCCGCTCTCGCGGCGCGACACCCTGCCAGGGGGGCGCGGAGAGCAGCTCGGATACGCGCGCGGCGAGCTCGACTCCGTCCTGTCTGAGCTCGACCTGGCCCCACTCGCCGAGCAGCTCAAACCCTGCGGCTGCATTGGGTTCGCCGGCCAGTTTCACGAGCTCCCCCGTCTTCCGGTCAGCCGAGACGGTCTTCAGGTCCGCGGCCCGGATCAGCTCGGCGGTTCCCGGCACAAGCTCGAATCCAAACCGTGCCGCGTAGCGGGCCGCCCGCAGCGCTCTGGTCGGATCGTCGATGAGGGAACGCTCGTGCAGCAGGCGCAGCAGACCGGATTCGAGGTCCCCCCTGCCGCCCCACGGGTCGATCAGCTCCACCTCGCCCCACAGGGGTAGAGCCATTGCGTTGATCGTGAAGTCGCGCCGGCGGAGATCCCCCTCTAGGTCGTCCGCGGGCGCCACTTCCGGCAACGTCCCCGGATGCGGGTAGGTCTCGGTCCGCGCCGTGGCGATGTCGATCTCATGGCCGTCGAGCAGAGCCTTAGCCGTGGCGAAGCGCTCGTGCTCAACCGGATCGGTGTCCAGGTTGGCCGCGAGCCCCGCGGCATCGCCTACGACGACGAGGTCGAGGTCGGCGCGGCCGCGACCGAGCAACAGGTCGCGCACGGCGCCGCCGACTAGGTAGACGGGGTCATCGCCGGCGGCCGCGCGGACAGCCTCCAGCTCGGGATAGGCCCCGCGCAGGGACTCGCCGAGGTTGTCGATACGCAGCTTGGGCATCGCTCGCGCCGAGCCTACGCCCGCACGGGGATGCCGGCCGCCGCTAGGTGCTTCTTTGCGTCGCGCACTCGGTAGGCGCCGTAGTGGAAGATCGAGGCGCAGAGCACGGCATCGGCGCCGCCGTCGGCAATCGCCTCGCTGAGGTGGTCGAGCGTGCCGGCGCCACCTGAGGCAATCACCGGAACCGAGACTGCGTCGGCGACAGCCCGGGTCAACTCAATGTCGTAGCCATCGTTGGTGCCGTCGCGGTCCATGCTGGTTAGCAGCACCTCCCCCGCTCCCAGTTCCGTTGCCTCCCGGGCCCAAGCGACGGCGTCGCGCTGCTCGACCCGCTTGCGGCCCCCGTTGACGTAGACCCCCCAGCCGCCGTCCTCGCGCTTGGCGTCGATCGCGATCACCACGCACTGGGCGCCAAAGTGGTCCGCGAGCTCGCCGAGCAGCTCTGGGCGAGCCAAAGCCGAGGAATTGACCGAGACCTTGTCGGCGCCGGCGTCGAGTACGGCTTGAGCGTCCTCGACAGAGCGAATCCCGCCGCCGATCGTGAAGGGGATGAAGACGTTGTCCGCCGTGCGCCGGGCAAGCTCGACGATCGTCTCGCGCTTTTCGTGTGAGGCGGTGATGTCGAGGAAGACCAGCTCGTCGGCGCCCTCGGCGTCGTAGCGCTCGGCCAGCTCGACCGGGTCGCCGGCGTCGCGCAGGCCGACAAAGTTCGTGCCCTTGACGACGCGGCCGGCGTCTACGTCTAGGCAGGGGATTACTCGTTTCAGAACCATTGGATACAAGCGTAGAGGTCAGGGATCGGGGTGCCCTCCCCCGGAGACCGTTGCGCAGCCGATCGCGGACCAGGGTTCAAACGCAGTCCCAGAGCCTCCGTGGGAGGGCACCCCGATCCCTGATAGCCCTCACGTGGTTGAGGTTTGAACCGCTATGCGACCCAAAGCTCTACCGCGCTAGCGGGCGAGAGCTTTGATCGCCTCCGCGACGGTGAAACGCTGCTCGTAGAGAGCTCGGCCGACTATGGCGCCCTCGACGTTGGGGGGCATTGAGCTTGCTAGGGATCTGAGGTGGGTTAGGTCTCCGACGCCGCCGGAGGCGATTAGTTGAGCTTTGGTTGCCGTGGCGATCTTGTTGAGTAGGTCTAGGGCTGGGCCCTCCATGGTTCCGTCGACCTCGATTGCGGTGCAGAGGAAGCGGGCTACGCCGCGGTTGCTGAGCGCCTCGACGGCATCGACCACTCCCTCCTCCCCTGCTTCAGTCCATCCCTCCAGGGCGACTCGGCCGTTGCGGGCGTCGACCGAGACGACGATGCGGTTGCCGTGAGCTTCGATCATTGCGTCGAGGAAAGCTGGGTCACGCAGGGCCGCCGTGCCGATCACGACTCGCTTGGCGCCCGCGTCGAGGACCGCGCCGACGGAGTCCGCATTGCGCAGGCCCCCGCCCACCTGGATCGGGCACTCGATGGCCGCCGCGATGCGCTCGACTGCCTTCAGGTTCTGTGGCTCCCCGGCTTTCGCTCCGTCTAGGTCGACTACGTGGAGGTACTCGGCGCCTTCGTCTGCCCAGCGCTTTGCCGCATCGACCGGGTCGGCGTCGTAGGTCGTCTCGCGGGCGTAGTCGCCCTGCAGCAGCCGTACCGCCTGGCCGCCGCGGATGTCGATTGCTGGATAGAGGATCACGCCGGCGTGGGCGTCGCGGCGCAGACCCCGGCGAAATTGGAGAGCAGGCGCAACCCGGCGCTGCTCGACTTCTCGGGGTGGAACTGGACACCGAAGACGCTGTCGCGCTCCGCCGCGCAGGCGAAGCGGGCCCCGTAGGCGGCGCTGCCGAGCAGATCGTCTTGGTCGGGGCATGGCGCGAAGGAGTGGACGAAGTAGAACGGAGTCTCGCTCTCGATCCCGTCGGTCAGCTTCGAGTCACACTCCCAGCGCACGGGCGACCAGCCGATGTGCGGAACCTTGAGCCCGTCCGCTTCCAGCTCGTCAACGCCGCCGGACAGCAGGCCGATTCCGCTCGCCCCGCCCAGCTCGGTGGTCGAGTCGAAGAGCAGCTGCAGGCCAAGGCAGATGCCGAGGATCGGCACGCCGGCGTCGCGTCGCTCGGCGATCAGCTCGTCGAGCGACAGCTCGCGGACCTGCTGCATCGCTTTCGGGAAGGCGCCGACCCCAGGCAGGATCACACCGTCCGCCGCGCGAACCGTCTCAGGGTCATTTGCGATCGTCGCCGTGGCACCGACATGCTCGAGCGCCTTCTCGACCGAGCGCAAGTTGCCCATGCCGTAGTCCAAGATGCAGATACGCGCAGTCATTCGCTCAACGTCCCCTTCGTCGAGGGCACGCCGCTCTCGTCGGGATCGACGGAGACGGCGACGCGGAGCGCTCGCGCAAACGCCTTGAAGCAGGCCTCGATCATGTGGTGCACGTTGGTCCCGTAGCGCACCGAGACGTGCAGAGTCAGCTTGGCGCCGTTGGCGACGGCGCGGAAGAACTCCTCCGCCAGCTCGCTGTCGAACCCGGCTATCGACGTCGCCGGCATCTCGGCATCGAATACGCATAGCGGCCGTCCCGAGATGTCGATCGCGCACTCGGCCAGCGACTCGTCCATTGGCACAAGGGCCGAGCCGTAGCGGCGAATCCCCGCCCGGTCTCCCAGCGCCTCATCGAGCGCCTGGCCAAGCACGATGCCGACGTCCTCCACGGTGTGGTGGGCGCCGGTCTCCAGGTCGCCGCTCGCCTCTACAACCAGGCCAAGCTTGCCGTGACGTGCGAGCAGGTCGAGCATGTGGTCGAGGAAGCCGACGCCAGTTGCGGAGCTCGACTCGCCTCCATCCAGGTCAAGCGAGAGCCGGATCTGGGTCTCGGCCGTGCTTCGCTCTCTTTGTGCGGTTCTGGTCATCTCAAGTGCCATCCTTAGCTCTAATCATCGCCGACTCGCCGTGCACGGGGAAGCCCTCTGCGCGAGCGAGGGTGTCGACGTGTGGCGCTAGCTTCGCCGCTGCCTCAGGTGGGACCTCCACGGTGGCGATCTTGCGGCGGAAGACATCAGGTCCCAGCGGGCCCGAGAAGCGACCGGCGCCGCCGGTGGGCAACACGTGGTTCGACCCAGCTACGTAATCGCCAAAGGCGGTGGCACTGTGGCGGCCGGCGAAGATACAACCGGCGGTCGTGGCCCGATCGGCGAGCAGAGTGGCGTCCTCCTCGAAGAGCTGTAAGTGCTCGGGGGCAAAGGCGTTGGCGAGATCAACCGCATCGGTTAGATCCGGCGCCTGCACGAGCGCGAGCGGGGCATCGCCTATCCCTGGCCGCCCGGCAACCGCACGCTCGGTCTCGGCGGCAATACCCTCCAGCACGGCTTCCTCGACTGCGGCCACGATCAAAGGTCCCTCCCCCCCGTGCTCGGCCTGCGCGCAGAGGTCAAGCGCTGCCCACTCGGGGTTCGTGTCGTGCCCGGCGATGAGCATCAACTCCGAAGGCCCAGCGAGCGAATCGATGCCGACCGCCCCGCTGACAGCACGCTTTGCTTCACGCACCCAGGCATTGCCGGGGCCGGCGACCACGTCGACGGGTGCGACGGTCTCGCTGCCGAAAGCGAGCGCGAAGATCGCTTGTGCCCCACCGATCGCATAGACCTCGTCGACCTCGCAAATCGCCGCCGTCGCGAGGACCAGTGGATCGATCGTGCCGTTTGGCCTGGGGGGGGTCGCCAGGCAAAGGCGCTTGACGCCCGCCGCCCGGGCCGGAACGGCGCCCATCAGCACGCTGGATGGGTAAGAGGCGTGCCCCCCCGGGGCGTACAGGCCGGCCGCCCCGACCGGCACGGCTCGCAACGAAACGGTCTGACCCTGTGCCAGCTGGACCTTGCTGGACTCGCCGTCGACCTGAGCGAGGGCGACCGCTTCTACGTTTGCAGCCGCGAGCTCCAGCGACTCGCGAATTCTGGGATCAAGCTCGGTGAGGGCAGCGTCGAGTGCATCCTCGGCAACCCGCAGGGAAAGAGGGGCGCGCTCGGTCGCATCAAAGCGGGCCGTCAGCTCCAGCAACGCTGCGTCACCGCGCTCCCGGACTGCGGATTCGATCGGGCCTACATCTACTTGCGCGGCGTCGCTTGAAGTCCAGGAGCGGATCGCGGCGGCGGTGGTCCTCGCGCCTTCCCAATCGAACCGCCGCAGCCTCACGGCGCCGTCGCCTCACGCAGCCTCGTGGTTAGCTCGTCGATCTCGGCGGCACGCAGCTTGTGCGCCACCCGGTTGGCGACGAAGCGCGCCGTGCACTCGACGATCTCCTCGCGCACCTCGAGGTCGTTCTCTTCCAGGGTGCGGCCGGTCGCGACGAGGTCGACGATGCCGTCTGCGAGGCCGATCAGCGGCGCCAACTCGACCGAGCCCTTGACGTCGATCGTCTCCACCTGGCGGCCGGTCGACTCGAAATGGCGTTCGGCGATGCGTGGATACTTGGTCGCGATCCGCATCATCCCGAGGCGACGCTGCGACTCACCCAGACTCTCGTCACCCTGGCGTCCGGCGAGCACCATGCGGCAGCGCCCGTAGCCAAGGTCGAGCAGCTCGTAGACCATGCGATCCGCCTGCTCGAGCAGGACGTCCTTGCCAGTGATGCCAACGTCGGCAGCACCGGCCTCGACGTAGGTCGGGACGTCAGAGGGGCGCATCGTCACCAAGCTGATCTTCTCGCCGGGGAAGATCAGGGCTCGCGACTCGCCGCGGACCGCGGCGGTGTCGACGCCGGCGGCATCGAGCACGTCGAGCGTGCCCTCGAGCAGGGCGCCGCGCGGAACAGCCAGCTTCAGCGGACCATCGGCCTTGGCGCCGGCCGTCCCTGCGACTTCAACGCTCACGGTGAGACCTCCCGCCGCGACTCCTCCATCTGGGCGACGTGGACTCGCTCCAGGTAGAGGGCGAAGCCGGCCGCAGGTAGATCGAGACCAAACCGCTTAAGCAGCTGGTCATAGCGGCCGCCGCCGCCAAGGACGTGGCCCAGCGCCGGATCGTAGACCTCAAGGATGGCGCCGCTGTAGTAGCCGAGGTCGCGCAGCAATCCGAGATCGACCTGGACGCGGCCAGCCGCACCGCGCTCCTCGAGCGCCTCGAAGGTCTCGCCAATGCGCGCGGTGGCGCGCTCGACTGCCTTGCCGCCGATCGAGCGCGCCTGGTCGAGGACCTCGCGCCCGCCACGCAGCTGCGAGAGCGCGACGCAGGTGTCGACTTGCTTGGCGTCGATCCCGGCGCGAGAGAGCTCTACCTCGAGACCGACGAGATCGTGTGACGCGAGCCTGGACAGGATCGCGTCACGCTCCTCCCCTTCGACCCCGATCTCGGCCAGCAGCTGGCGGAAGAGATCGGCATCGCCGAGGCCGATCACTGCTCGATCCAGCCCCGCGGCGTCGAGCGCGGCGCCCAGCACTTCGATCACCTCGACCGTTCCAGCCGGCGCCGAAGCGCCGATCAGCTCGACGCCCGCCTGGGCGAACTCGCGCATCTGCCCGCGTTGCGGCCGCACCGCTCGAAAAGCGTTGGCGAGATAGCAGAAGCGCAGCGGCGTCTCGGCATGGGCGTAGCGCGAGGCGACCAGGCGCGCGATCGGGATCGTCATGTCCGAGCGCAGCGCGAGCAGGTCACCACGCTCGTCGAAGAAGCGGTAGGCCGAAGCAGCGGTGCGCCCGTCGCCCCGCGCCAGCACCTCGTCGTACTCGATCGCCGGCGTCGCCACCTCGCCGTAGCCACGGCCCTCGAATACCTCGACCAGGGCGAGGTGCAGGCGGCGCAGCTCCCGCATCTCATCGGGGAGGATGTCGCGCGTCCCTGGGGGGATCGGATGGATCATGCGCCTGACCTTACGAGAGTCGGCGCGGAAAGCCTTCTAGGCGGTTGATTGCGAATTGACGTGCCCGCGGGGGCGCGACTGGCCAAGCTGGGCGGTGCGGGCGTCCCGCCGCGCGTAGCAGCGCTACGCGCAAGGGCGCGCGTGCCGATCCAGCGCTGTGCCAGGCGCGTCATCCGTGGGTGCGGGAATTTGGAATTACCCGCCCTAAGCCGGGATCTCTGCAGAGACGCGTTCGATTTGGGCGCCGAGCCCGCGCAGCCGCTCGTCGATCGACTCGTAGCCGCGATCGATCTGGCGGATGTTGCCGATCTCAGAGGTCCCCTCCGCCGCCAGGGCGGCGATGAGCATTGCCATTCCGGCGCGGATGTCGGGGCTCTCGACACGTTCACCATGAAGCCGGCTCGGACCGCTGACGATCGCCCTGTGGGGATCGCAAAGCGTGATCCGAGCGCCCATCGCGACCAGCTTGTCGACGAAGAAGAGGCGGTTCTCGAACATCTTCTCGAAGATCAGAATCTCACCGTCGGCCTGGGTGGCGAGCGCCAGCGCGATCGAGGTCAGATCAGCGGGAAATGCCGGCCACGGCCCATCCTCGATCTTCGGGATCGCGTCGCCGACGTCGGCCTTGATCCGCAGCCTCTGCTCGGGCGGCACGAGCACGTCGTCACCCTCGATCGTCGACTCGAGTCCGAGCCGGCGGAACTGGCGGCGCACCATGACCAGGTCCTGCGGGGCCGCATCGCGAATTCGCAGTTCGCCGCCGGTCGCCGCAGCAAGCGCCATGAAGCTGCCGACCTCGATGTGGTCGGGCGAGATTGTGTGCTCGGCGCCACCGAGGCGGTCACGACCGTGGACCGTCATCACGTTGGATCCGATCCCGGTGACCTCGGCGCCCATGCCGGTCAGCAGGCGGGCCAGGTCCTGTACGTGCGGCTCTGAGGCGGCGTTGGAGATCGTCGTCGGGCCCGGCGTCAGCGCGGCTGCCATCAAGGCGTTCTCCGTCCCCATCACCGAGGGCTCATCCATGAAGATCGCGCACGGACGCAGCCCGCCGTTGGGCGCGTGCAACTCGATCCAGCGATCGCCATCGATGCTGGCTCCCAAGTCAGCGAAGGCATCAAGGTGGGCATCGAGTCGACGACGGCCGATGAAGTCGCCGCCGGGGGGCGGCATGCGCGCCTCACCAAAACGGGCGAGCAGCGGGCCGGCAAGTAGGAACGAGGCTCGGATCTTGTTGGAAAGCTCCTCGTCGACGGCGACTTCGGAGACGCCTGCCGCACAGAGGCGCAGGCTGTTGTCGCCGATCCACTCAGCATTGACGCCGAGACGTTCAAGCAGGGCAATCTGCGCTTCGGTGTCGCGGATCCGCGGCAGCCGGTGCAGCATTAACTCCTCTTCGGTGAGCAGGCAAGCAGCGAGGATCGGCAGAGCGGCGTTCTTGTTGCCGGCGGCCGTCAGCTCGCCTGAGAGCGGCGCGCCTCCGTTGATTACGAACTTCTCCATGGTGGTCCGGCTAGGGTACCTGCGTAATGGGACGGGGCTGGAAGATCTTGATCGGCGTTGTGGCCGTTTTAGCGGCCCTGGTCGTGATCAACGTCTTTGTCACCGACGGCGAAACCAAGTCGGCTGAGGTGACCATGAGCGACGGGCGCCTACTGAGCTTGCCCGCTGGCGAGGTCCAGGTGATCGAAGCCGGTCCGCGTAACGGCAGTCCGATCGTGCTGGTCCACTGCTTCACCTGTTCGATCAACTGGTGGGACGGGATGATTCCCCTCCTCGCTCGCGAGCACCGCGTGGTCGCAATGGACCTGCTTGGGCACGGAGGCTCCGAAAAGCCGACCTCCGGCTACTCGATCCCCGAGCAGGCGGACCTAGTGGCGGCGGCGCTCGGTCGACTCGGCGTGCGCGAAGCCGAGGTCGTCGGCCACTCGCTCGGCGGTCCGGTCTCAATTGCCCTGGCCGAGCAATCGCCAGAGCTGGTCAATCGCCTGGTGATAATCGACAGCATCCCCGATACCTCTTATGGCGACGTCGGGTTCATCGGCGAGCTCCCCTTCAAGCCGGTTATTGGACAGACGCTGTGGCGAATCAAGCCCGACTTTTCGATCAAGGACGGGCTCAAGGTGGCCTTCGCGCCCGGATTTCCAGTTCCAGATGCATTTGTCGATGATGTAAAGCGGATGACCTACAGCTCCTACTCAGGATCCCATGACGGCTTCGACGAGTACACCGGCGAGGAGCCCCTTCCCCAACGCGTGGCCGCACTCGGCAAGCCCGCCCTGGCGATCATGGGCGCCGAGGAGCAGATCGCCAACGATCCCGCGGCTGCGCTTGCCGCATACCGAGCCGCCGACCCCGACACCCAGACCAAGCTGATCAGCGGCGCGGGCCACTCGCCCAACGTCGAGAAGCCGGCGCTGACCGCGGCTCTGGTTCTTGTTTTTGGCGAGGTGAAAAGCCCTGCAAAACGGGTAAAACCAAAGCGTGCTTCGCAAGACCGATTGCAGAAATCCGAAGCCGTCCGAGAGCGACCGTAGAGTCGAACCTATGTTCGATACGAGAAAGAACTTCAGCAGCCGCATCGCAAACGCCATCGACCTGACGATCGACTTCGCCACTCTTGGTGAGTACGGCCTCGAGGCGCCAACGGGAAGAGATTGTGAATCCCGAGGTCCGGCGCGACGGGAGGCATGGGCCTGGGGCGTTCGAGGAGCAAGCGAGACGTCGCCGGCGCGTGGCGTGGCGTGGCAGCGCCACGCGAGCCGCGCGACGGTGGCGTAGTCGCGCAGCTCATTCGGACGCATCCAGGTCCGTGACTCACGTCGTGGCGGACCTCAAAAAAGAACCGGCGGCGACCTACTCTCCCAGGGGGTTGCCCCCCAAGTACCATCGGCGCAGAGTGGCTTAACTGCTCTGTTCGGAATGGGAAGAGGTGTTTCCCACTCGCTATGCGCCACCGGAATTTTGCGAGACCGCGCCCCGGTGGAGCTTGAAAACTGCACAAGGCCGTTAATCAATGGGTAAGAAATAAATATCCGTCAAGCCCTCGACCCATTAGTACCGGTCGGCTGAGTGCATCACTGCACTTGCACCGCCGGCCTATCAACCTGGTGGTCTACCAGGGGTCTTACTCCCTCGAAGGGATGGGAGAGCTCATCTCAAGGACGGCTTCCCGCTTAGATGCCTTCAGCGGTTATCCGTTCCGTGCGTAGCTAACCTGCGATGCCCTTGGCAGGACAACAGATACACCAGCGGCACGTTCATCCCGGTCCTCTCGTACTAGGGATGACTCCTCTCAACTCTCCAACGCCCACAGCAGATAGGGACCGAACTGTCTCACGACGTTCTGAACCCAGCTCGCGTACCGCTTTAATGGGCGAACAGCCCAACCCTTGGGACCTACTCCAGCCCCAGGATGCGACGAGCCGACATCGAGGTGCCAAACCGTTTCGTCGATGTGGACTCTTGGAAACGATAAGCCTGTTATCCCCGGAGTACCTTTTATCCGTTGAGCGACGGCGCTTCCACTTGCTACCGCCGGATCACTAAGCCCAACTTTCGTTCCTGCTCGACCCGTCGGTCTCGCAGTCAAGCTCCCTTATTGCCTTTACACTCTACGCACGATTTCCAACCGTGCTGAGGGAACCTTTGGGCGCCTCCGTTACTCTTTAGGAGGCGACCGCCCCAGTCAAACTGCCCACCTGACACTGTTCACCACCCGGATCACGGCATGGTGTTAGAAGCCCAAAACATCAAGGGTGGTATCTCAAGGACGACTCCCCGGCAGCCAAAGCCGCCGGTTCACAGTCTCCCACCTATCCTGAGCGAGATACATCAGACTCCAATATCAAGTTGCAGTAAAGGTTCACGGGGTCTTTCCGTCTAGCTGCGGGTACTCGGCATCTTCACCGAGACTTTAATTTCACCGAGCCTCTCGTTGAGACAGCGTCCAACTCGTTGCGCCATTCGTGCAGGTCGGAACTTACCCGACAAGGAATTTCGCTACCTTAGGACCGTTATAGTTACGGCCGCCGTTTACCGGGGCTTAGCTTCATTGCTTCGCGCCGAAGCGCTAACAAGTCCGCGTAACCTTCCGGCACCGGGCAGGCGTCAGCCCCTATACGTCGTCTTGCGACTTAGCAGAGGCCTGTGTTTTTGGTAAACAGTCGGTTGGACCAATTCACTGCGGCCCCCTCAGGCTCCCTCCGTACGGAGTTCACCCTACCGGGGCGTCCCTTCTCCCGAAGTTACGGGACGATTTTGCCGAGTTCCTTAACGAGAGTTAGCTCGCTCACCTCAGTATGTTCTACTTGTCCACCTGTGTCGGTTATCGGTACGGGCACGTGAATCCTGCCTAGAGGATTTTCTCGGAGGCATGGGATCGGGGACTGGCCGGCGGTCAAGCCAGCTGGCATCGCACCTCGCGTCAAAACGCCCCTGCGGATTTTCCTACAGAGACTGGCTACGTGCTTGCCCCAGGACGACCATCGCCTGGGTTCCCTTACCCTTCCCCGTCCCCCCATCGGTCATAACGGAAACGACGTGGTACAGGAATATCAACCTGTTGGCCATCGGCTACGCCTTTCGGCCTCGCCTTAGGTCCCGACTAACCCTGAGCAGACGAACTTTACTCAGGAATCCTTGGACAATCGGTGGAGGGGAGTCTCACCCCTCTATCGTTACTCATGCCGGCATTCTCACTTCCAGCCACTCCACGGATGCTTACGCAGCCGCTTCACGCAACTGGAACGCTCTCCTACCGCGTGCAGAGCCCGCAGGCCTGCACACCCATAGCTTCGGAGACTAGCTTGAGCCCCGTTACATTCTCCGCGCCCGAACACTTGACCAGTGAGCTGTTACGCACTCTTTCAAGGGTGGCTGCTTCTAAGCCAACCTCTTGGTTGTCTCTGCACTCGGACATCGTTCACCACTTAGCTAGTACTTAGGGTCCTTAGCTGATGGTCTGGGTTGTTCCCCTTTTGCGTACGAAGTTTATCCCCCGCACACTGACTCCCGCGCTAACCGTGACGGTCTTCGGAGTTTGCCTGAAGTCGGTAACCTGGTAGGGCCCCTAGTCCAAACAGTGCTCTACGGCCGCCACGCAAACACGCGAGGCTATACCTAAATATATTTCGGAGAGAACCAGATATCTCTGGGCTTGATTAGCCTTTCACTCCAATCCACAGGTCATCCGCCCAGTTTTCAACCTAGGTCGGTTCGGCCCTCCACGAGGTCTTACCCCCGCTTCAGCCTGCCCATGGATAGCTCGCCCAGTTTCGGGTCTACCGCCAATGACTATGTCGCCCTATTCAGACTCGCTTTCGCTACGGCTCCGCTCATCGCTTAACCTTGCCACTGACGAGTAACTCGCCGGCTCGTGATGCAAAAAGCACGCCGTCACACCCGAAGGTGCTCCGACCACTTGTAGGCTTACGGTTTCAGGTACTATTTCACTCCCCTTCAGGGGTGCTTTTCACCTTTCCCTCACGGTACTAGTTCACTATCGGTCACCAGGTAGTACTTAGCCTTGGAGGGTGGTCCCCCCGGGTTCAGACCGCGTTTCACGGGTGCGGTCCTACTCAGGAACATCAGTCGGCAGATCAGTGCGTTTTCACCTACGGGACGATTGCCCTCTGTGGTGCGAGGTTCCACTCGCTTCGGTTAACACCTGATTTGGTAACTGCCGCCGAGCCAGGCACGGCTCGGGCGTGATGTCCTACGACCCCCAACAGACAACGCGTGCCCGCTTGCATCTGTCAGGTTTAGGCTGATCCCCTTTCGCTCGCCACTACTAAGGGAGTCTCGGTTGATTTCTATTCCTCGGGGTACTTAGATGTTTCAGTTCCCCCGGTTGCCTTCCGATGGCTATGAATTCACCACCGGATGACGCCACATTACTGGCGTCGGGTTTCCCCATTCGGAAATCCGCGGGTCAATGGCTGTTCAGCGCCTTACCGCGGCTTATCGCAGCCGTCCACGTCCTTCATCGACTCCTGGTGCCAAGGCATCCACCGTAAGCCCTTACTATCTTGACGGTGAGCGACCCGTACACCTAAGTGCGCGGGTCGTTAATTAAATACCCAGAGCCTGCCGTCGCGGCAGGCTCTAATTATTGGCCTTGTACAGTTTTCAAGGTCCACCGAGGCACACGCAGCGGAGTACTTCCGCTGGCGGTCTCTCAAAACTGAGCAGCGTTCCCAGTGACACACAGCCACTGGGGAGCCCGGTCGACGTTCTAGAGAAATCTCCCTAGAAAGGAGGTGATCCAGCCGCAGCTTCCGCTACGGCTACCTTGTTACGACTTCACCCCAATCACAGGTCCCACCTTCGACGGCTCCCTCCAAAAGGTTAGGCCACCGGCTTCGGGTGTTACTTGCTTTCGTGGTGTGACGGGCGGTGTGTACAAGGCCCGGGAACGTATTCACCGCAGCATTGCTGATCTGCGATTACTAGCAACTCCAGCTTCATGAAGGCGAGTTTCAGCCTTCAATCCGAACCGAGACGCACTTTCTGGGATTCGCTCCACCTCGCGGTATTGCTGCCCTTTGTATGCGCCAATGTAGCACGTGTGTAGCCCTGGACATAAGGGGCATGATGACTTGACGTCATCCCCACCTTCCTCCGGTTTGTCACCGGCAGTCTCCCATGAGTCCCCAACTTAATGATGGCAACATGGAACGGGGGTTGCGCTCGTTGCGGGACTTAACCCAACATCTCACGACACGAGCTGACGACAGCCATGCACCACCTGTGATGGTGTCCCGAAGGAAAACCGTGTTTCCACGGCGGTCACCAACATGTCAAGCCCAGGTAAGGTTCTTCGCGTTGCGTCGAATTAAACCACATGCTCCGCTGCTTGTGCGGGCCCCCGTCAATTCCTTTGAGTTTTAGCCTTGCGGCCGTACTCCCCAGGCGGGGCACTTAGTGCGTTAGCGACGGCACGGGAGGAGTCGACACCTCCCACACCTAGTGCCCATCGTTTACGGCGTGGACTACCAGGGTATCTAATCCTGTTCGCTCCCCACGCTTTCGCGCCTTAGCGTCAGTACCGTCCCAGCGAGCTGCCTTCGCTATTGGTGTTCCTCCTGATATCTGCGCATTCCACCGCTACACCAGGAATTCCACTCGCCTCTTCCGGACTCTAGCCCTGCAGTATCCATCGGCTTTCAAAGGTTGAGCCTTTGACTTTCACAACGGACTTACAGGGCCGCCTACGCGCGCTTTACGCCCAATGATTCCGGACAACGCTTGCCCCCTACGTATTACCGCGGCTGCTGGCACGTAGTTAGCCGGAGCTTCTTCTGGAGGTACCGTCAGTCCGGACGGCTATTAACCGCCGAACCTTCGTCCCTCCTGAAAGGGGTTTACAACCCGAAGGCCGTCTTCCCCCACGCGGCGTTGCTGCGTCACGCTTTCGCGCATTGCGCAAGATTCCCCACTGCTGCCTCCCGTAGGAGTCTGGGCCGTGTCTCAGTCCCAGTGTGGCTGATCGTCCTCTCAGACCAGCTACCCATCGTCGCCTTGGTAGGCCTTGACCCCACCAACAAGCTAATGGGCCGCGAGCCCCTCCCAATGCGGAGGCCGAAGCTTCCTTTAGCGAACAGGCTTACGCCTGTGCGCCACATCCGGTATTAGCCCGAGTTTCCTCGGGTTGTCCCGGTCATCGGGGCAGGTTACTCACGTGTTACTCACCCGTTCGCGGCTTGGCCCCAGGGCAAGCCCTGGTTCGTCGCACCACTTGCATGTGTTAAGCACGCCGCCAGCGTTCGTCCTGAGCCAGGATCAAACTCTCCGTGAAAGGTACTTCTTAACGGAGTTGTCATGCCCATTGATCGCCGGGTACACATACGTGGCGACCGACATGACGGTAAATCAGACCACTCGGTGCGCTGGCGCGCCGAGTGGATCGGGCTCAAACAACCCACGAACACGAATGTTCGCGGGGTGCACGCTGCTCAGTTTTCAAAGACCGCTGCGCCCTCAACGACAACGGGATCCGCCGTCGTTCGCGCACGGGATGGCACCGGGCCAATCCCGAAGGGACGAGCAGTATAGCGCTGCGTCGGCGCTTTGCCTAATGGCGCTCAGGCGTCGCTACGCAGGCGGCGAAAGCGACGCTTGCCGACCTGCAGGACCCGGCCTTCAAGGGCAGCCGGCTCGAGATCCAGCGTGCCGGCCGGAATTGGCTCACCGTCTAGCTTCACGCCGCCCTGGCCGAGCAGGCGACGAGCCTCGCTGGCGCTGATTTCGAAGGCGGCGGCCATTAGCTGCGGAAGATGGATCGAGGCGCCGTTGTCCGCCAGATGTACACCCAGGTCAACCTCCTCGATCTCCTCCGGCGCCTCGTGGCGTACGAAGAGACGGTCAAAGTGCTCCTCCGCTTTTCGCGCTGCCTCTTCGTCGTGGAAGCGAGCGACGACGCGGCGGCCGAGCTCGCGCTTCGCCTCGTTGGGGGGTCCGACACTGACCTCGGAGCCTAAGATCAAGCGAAAGTACTCGGGCATCGCCTCGTCGGGGATGCGCATCAGCTTGCCGAACATCTCCTCGGGCGCATCGGTTACCCCGATGTAGTTGCCCAGCGACTTGCTCATCTTCTGCACGCCGTCGGTGCCGACCAGGATCGGCATGGTCATGATCGATTGAGGCTCCTGCCCGTGGGCGCCTTGGATATCGCGGCCAAAGAGCAGGTTGAACTTCTGGTCCGTCCCCCCCAGCTCGACGTCGGCCTCGACCGCGACTGAGTCGTAGCCCTGCAGGAGCGGGTAGAGCAACTCAAGCGCGGCGATCGGCGTGCCCGCGGCCATCCGCTTTTGGAAGTCGTCTCGCTCCAGCAGTCTGGCGACCGTAGTCTGCGCCAGCAGCCCGAGCAGCGCCTCGGGCGCCATCCGCAGCCACTCGCTGTTGAAACGGACCTGGGTGCGCTCGCGGTCGAGCACCTTGAACGCTTGCTCCTGGTAGGTGGCGGCGTTGGCCTCGATTTCCTCAGGCGAAGGCAACGGCCGCTGCGCGGAGCGTCCACTGGGGTCCCCGACCCTTGCGGTGAAGTCGCCGATGATCAGAACCACTTGGTGGCCGGCGTCCTGGAATTCGCGCAGCTTGCTCAGCACGACCGTATGGCCGAGGTGGATGTCCGCCGTGGTCGGGTCGATTCCCAGCTTGACCCTGAGCGGGCGATCGGCCAAGAGCTGGTCGGCGAGCATGCCGTCGGGCAGCACGTCGACCGCGTTACGCGTCAGGTCCGGCATGTTGGCAATGCTAGACTGCCGCCTCCGCTCAGCGGGCTGTGCCACGCCGAGCCACGATCACTTGATGGCGGCCATTGGAACAAAGCCCCGCCGGCCGGGCGGCGCAGTTCCGCCCCCGCCTCCGGCACCTCCTAGCAAGCCCGCGCACCCGCGGCTGAAGAAGCTGCGCATTCTTTTCGTCCTGCTCGGCCTCGCTGTTCTCGCCGTCGTCTCAATGGTCTTCGGGATGATGATGGCGGTCTCGAGGAACCTTCCAGCGGTCTACGACTTCGCCGCCTACCAGGCCTCCCAGAACAGCGAGGTCTATGACGCATCCGGTGAGCCGATCGGCACCCTGACCAGCAACGAGAACAAGATCCTGCTCGAGTCGGGCGAGATCTCGCCCAACATCAAGAACGCCGTGGTCTCGATCGAGGACGCGCGCTTCTACGAGCACGACGGTGTCGACTTCCAGGGCATCGGCCGGGCCCTGGTGCAGGACATCCTCTCGCTCAGCGCGCGCCAGGGCGCCTCGACGATCACCCAGCAGTTCGTCAAGGACGCTCTCGCCGCGCAGAGCAACCGGACCGTGCTGCAAAAGTTCCGCGAGGCGGCTCTGGCCTACAGGCTCGAGCAGCGCTGGAGCAAGGACAAGATCCTCACCGAGTACCTCAACACGATCTATTTCGGCGAGGGCGCCTACGGGATTGAGGCAGCCGCCAGGACCTTCTTTGGCGCCGCGCACCCCGGCTGCGGCACGGCGAGCGAGCCTTGCGCATCAGTGCTTGAGCCCTGGGAGGCAGCGACGCTGGCCGGGATCATCTCCTCGCCTTCCGCCTATGACCCGAAGATCTACCCCGAAAACGCTCTGATCCGTCGCAACATCGTGCTCGCCAAGATGCAGGAAGAGGGCTACATCACGGAGACCCAGTACGGGGAAGGGATCAAGCAGGCCCTGCCCGCGCCGGATGACATAGAGCCGCCGTCGCTGGACTCGGAGGCTCCCTACTTCACGGCCTGGCTGCGCCAGCAGCTGGTCGATCGCTTCGGCGCCGCCAAAACCTTCTTCGGCGGGCTGAAAGTGAAGACCACGCTCGACCTGCGTCTCCAGGCGGCCGCGGAAGAAACCGTTTCCTCCTACCTCAGCGGCCTGCCGCCCACTTCTGCTCTGGTCGTGATCGACAACCGCAACGCCGGGATCAAGGCGATGGTCGCCGGCCCGGACTTCGAGGAAAAACCGTTCAACCTGGCGACGCTCGGTCATCGTCAGCCGGGCTCCTCGATCAAGCCGATCATCCTCACCACCGCGCTCGAACAAGGCATCTCACCGGAAACCGTCTACGAATCAGCTCCGCAGGTCTTCACCTTCGGTAAGAAGGATCAGGAACTGTTCGAGGTCAAGAACTACGCGGACAGCTACCTCGGCTCCGCTTCCCTCGCCACCGCGACGACCTACTCCGACAACGCCGTCTATGCCCAGGTCGGCCTCGAAAGCATCGACGGCGGCACCCGAGCTATCGCCGGCACCGCCCACAAGCTCGGGGTCCAGACCCAGCTCTCGACCAATCCCGCGATGGTCCTCGGCGGCCTCAAGGAAGGCGTGACCCCGCTCGAGTGGAGCTACGCCTTCTCAACCCTGGCCAATAACGGCGACCGGGTTAGCGGCACGCTTGCGCCAAGGCCGGGCGACAGCCCAGTTGCATACACCGAAGTCACGGATCAAGACGGCGACGTGATCAAGGGCGGCGACAACGACTCGATCCACACTCAGGTGATCGATTCCGGCGTGGCCGAAGAAGCGAAGGGCATCCTGCGCTCGGTGATCACCACGGGTACCGGTGTTCGCGCCGACATCGGCGACGAAAGCCAGTGGGGCAAGACCGGCACCACCGACGAAAACATCGATGCCTGGTTCTGCGGCGCCACCGAGGAAGTCACCGCCTGCGTCTGGGTCGGCTACGCCGAAAGCGCGACGCCGATGGAAACCGAGTTCTCCGGCGGGCCGGTCGACGGCGGCACCTTCCCGGCGCTGATCTGGGCCGGCGTGATCTCCGCCTGGGAGGAGATCGCCGCGGATCGGGCGGCGGAACGAGAGAGCGAAAAGGACGCGAAGGATTCCGCCGACTCGGAGTCCAGCAGTGATTCGTCGAGCGAGGAAGAAACCTACGTCCCGCCGGCGAGCGAAACTGAAGCGGCGCCTGCTCCTGAAACGGAAGCACCCGAAGGCGAACCGGAACCAGCCCCAACGCCGGAAGCAACCCCCGAAGCCGCCCCCGAATCGGGCGGCGGCGGCATCACTGCTGGGTAGGCGGCCTCGGTCTCGACACGAACTCACTGCCCGCCAGACTGAAGCGCCAGGGGCGCTCTACGGCTTTGGTGATGCCGACGCGAGGGCTGGTGACGATCTCGCCCTGCCAGCCATCCTCGTGCGGGAGCAGCAGGAATGGGTCGGCCGAGAGATCGGTGCCGTTGGCGTCCAGCCCGATGCCGAGCGCCTCGGTCAGCTTGCCTGGCCCTGAGCACAGCTCCACGTCTGGGCGCTTGCCCCGTCGCGCCTGCATCTCGTCGAGCCCCGCGGTCGGCTCGAGCGCCCGGATCAGCACCGCGGCGGCCTCGCCCTCGGGTTCGGCGACTGCGTTGAGCAGGCTGTGGATGCCGTAGGAGAGGTAGACGTAGGCCCGCCCCGGCGGACCGAACAGCGTCTCGGTGCGCTTGGTCAGGCCGACGTAGGCGTGGCAGGCAGGGTCGTCGCGCTCGTAGCTCTCGGTCTCGACGATCGCGCCGCCGCAGCCTCTGTAGAAAAGCTGGCAGCCGATCAACTCGCGGGCAACCAGGTGAACGCTGCGATCGAAGAAGGCGGCGTCGAGGCGAGACCCGATCGCCGGCGATGCCGCAACCTTCAAAGCTGTTCCTCGCCTGCCTGCTTCTCGACCTCGCGCAGGGTCTCGCGGGCCAGCTCCAGCTGCCGGGCGAGCGGCGCCGAGCCGGTCCCTCCCTCGATCCGCTTGGACTCCAGCCAGCTCTCCCGCTTCAGCACCTCGTAGAAGGAGCCGTCGAGGTGCTCACTGCGCTCGCGCAGGTCCTCCTCGCTCAACTCCGAGAGGGAGATGCCTCGCTCGACCGCGTCGCGGACCAGGCCGCCGACGATTCCGTGCGCCTCGCGGAAGGGCACGCCCTTGCGCACCAGCAGGTCGGCAACCTCGGTGGCGGCCAGCATCTCGTCGCCCGAGGCCTCCTCCAGTCGCTCGCGGTCGAAGCTGATCCCGGCCAGCATCCCCTCGACGGCATCGAGGCAGGACTCAACCGTCTCAATCGCGTCGAAAAGTGGCTCCTTGTCCTCTTGCATGTCCTTGCCGTAGGTCAGCGGCAGGGCGTGCATCGTCCCCAGCAGCGAGAGGTAGTCGGCGGCGACGCGCGGGCTCTTCGCGCGCAAGAGCTCAGCTGAGTCTGGATTGACCTTCTGGGGCATGATCGAGGAGCCCGAGGAGAAGGACTCGTCGAGCTCGCAAAAGCCGAACTCAGAGGAGCTCCAGATGACGATCTCCGAGCCAAGCCGCGAGAGGTGCATCGCGCAGATCGAGGCGGCCGAGAGGTAGTCGAGGACGAAGTCGCGGTTGGAGGCGCCGTCGATCGAGTTGGTGCTGACGTAGTCGAAGCCGAGGTCGTCGGCGACCTCACGGCGGTCGATCTCCCAGTTGACCCCAGCCAAAGCACCTGAGCCGAGTGGCATCACGCTGGCGCTGTCGAGCGCGAACTGGAAGCGCAGTACATCGCGCGCGAGCATCCAGAAATAGGCGAGCATGTGGTGTCCGAGGTAGACGGGCTGCGCGCGCTGCAGGTGGGTGTAACCGGGCATCGGCCAGTCCTTGTGGCGTTCGCCGAGCTCGAGCAGGCGTTGCATCGCCGCCCGGGAGAGCTCGATCGCGCGCATCGAGTGGGCCTGCACGAGCATCGCCACGTCGGTCGCGACCTGGTCGTTGCGCGAGCGGCCGGTGTGCAACTTGCCCGCCAGCGAGCCAATCTCCTCGCCAAGCAGGCGCTCGATCGCCATGTGGATGTCCTCGTCGGAGGCGGCGAAGGAGAAGCCGGCCTTGCCGATCCGCTCGTGGACCTCGTCCAGGCCTTTTTCGATCTGCTTCAGCTCGCCCTCGTCGAGCACGCCAATTCGACGTAGGGCCCGCGCGTGGGCCTGCGACTGGTCGATGTCGTAGGGAGCCAGCCGCTTGTCGAAGTCGATCGAGCGGTTAAGGCGCCAGAAGCGCAGGTCGGGTTCTTTGCGAAAGCGGGACATCAGTGCAGGGATCGGGCGAGAGCCTCGCA
Source organism: uncultured Solirubrobacterales bacterium (assembly GCA_963824215.1). Lineage (GTDB taxonomy): Bacteria > Actinomycetota > Thermoleophilia > Solirubrobacterales > 70-9 > VRUE01. Next base: position 722,280 of record CAWGOE010000004.1, read on the forward strand.
CACCCGCGTGACGTTCGCCTCGGTCATCGCCGGGAAGAAAGGAAGCGCCAGCGAGTGCGCCGCCGCCGCTTCGGCCACTGGGAATTGGCCCTCGCGGTATCCGAGCTCGCGCAGGTGCGGGAAGAGGTGGATGCAGGGCAGATAGGCCTTGGAGGCGATCCCGTCCTCGGCGAGGCGGGCGACGATGCCGTCGCGATCGATCCCCTCTGTGAGGCGGACCGGGTAGACGAACCAGCTGCGCCGCTCGGCGCCGCGGCCGGCGATCGAGGTGGCGACGCCATCGATCGCGCCAAGACCTCCCTCATAGAGCGTGGCAACCTTCATCCGCGCCGCGAGCATCGCGTCGAGCCGCTCCAACTGCGCGACCCCGAGGGCCGCGGCGAGGTCGGAGAGCCTGTAGTTGAAGCCGAGCCCGGCGTGGTCGAGCCAGCCCATGTCCGGCGCCCGGCCCTGGTTGCGCTCGGAGCGCAGCCGCTCTGCGACCCGCGAGTCAGTGGGGACGATCATGCCACCCTCGCCGGTGGTCAGCTGCTTGTTCGCGTAGAAGGCAAAGGTGGCCAGGTTGCCGCGGGCGCCCACCGCGCGACCCTCGGAGTCGACTGCCCCCAGCGCCTCGCAGGCGTCCTCGAGGATGCCGAGGCCGTGTTTGCCGGCGAAACCCTCGAGCTCAGCCATCGCCGCCGGGTAGCCGAAGATGTGGACGGGCAGGATGCCGGTGGTGCGCTCACCAATGCCTGCCTCTGCCGCTGCCGGATCGAGGTTCAGCGTGACCGGATCGACGTCGCAGAAGACCGGGCGGGCCCCCTCGTAGAGCAGGCAGTTGGCGGAGGCGACGAAGCTGAACGGGCTGGTCAGGACCTCGTCCCCCCGCCCCCACCCGAGCGCTCGCACGCCCAGGTGCAGGGCCGTCGTCCCGCTGGAGACGGCGACGGCGTCCTCGACTCCGAGCCAGGCCGCGAACTCGCGCTCGAAGCGCTCCCCCATCGGTCCCAGCGAGAGCCGGCCCGAGCGCAGCACCTCGAGCGTTAGCTCCTCCTCCCTGTCGCCGACCTCGGGGCGCGCCAGCGGGATCGGGTCGTTCATATCTCGACCCTATCCAGCGACGTCCTCATAGATGATTTCGCTCCGCTCCCGGCGCAAAGAATCAGATATGGATGCTTGGTCGCTCCGCTCATCGGGGCTGGAAGGCGTACTCGAGCGAGTCGACCAAGGCCTCCCAGGAGGCCTCGATGATGTTCTCCGAGACGCCGATCGTGCCCCACTCGCTCTCGCCGTCTGAGGAATCGAGAAGAACGCGGGTGATCGCGCCCGTGCCGTGGCTCTCGTCGAGGATCCGCACCTTGTAATTGGTCAGCTCGATGTCGGCCAGGTGCGGGTAGCGGTCGGCGATCGCGCCGCGCAGGGCACTGTCGAGCGCGTTGACCGGGCCGTTGCCCTCGGCGACCCGCACGTAGCGCTTGCCGTCGACCTTGACCTTGATCGTGGCCTCGGTCTCGACCGCGCCGTCGGCCCGCTTCTCGACCAGAACCTTGAAGCTCTCCAGCTCGAAGAGCGGCTGATAGCTGCCCGCCTCGTGGCGCAGCAGCAGCTCGAACGAAGCCGGGGCTGCCTCGTAGTGGTAGCCGCGGTGCTCGCGCTCCTTGAGCCGCTCGACGGCGCTCGCCGCCTCCTCCTCCCCAAGGTCAAGCCCTGCCTGGGCCGCCTGGGTACGGATCGTCGCCTTGCCGGATAGCTCCGAGGCGAGGATCTCACGCTGATTGCCAAGCAGGGCCGGGTCGAGGTGCTCGAAGGTGCGGGCATCGGCCTCGACGCCGGCGGCGTGCATACCCGCCTTGTGGGCGAATGCGTTGCGGCCGACGTAGGGCTGGTCGGGGTTCGGCGTCATGTTGCAGAGCTCGTCGAGGTAGTGGCTTGTCTGGGTGAGCAGCGCCAACTGCTCCGGCCCCACCACGTCGAAGCCCATCTTCAGTTGTAGGGCAGGCAGGATCGTCGCCAGGTTGGCGTTGCCGCAGCGCTCGCCGTAGCCGTTGACGGTGCCCTGTACGAGTCGCGCGCCCGCTTCGACCGCGGCAAGCGAGTTGGCGACGGCGCAGCCGGAGTCGTCGTGGGTGTGGATGCCAACTTCGACGTCACCCCCGAGCGCCTCGACCACAGCGTTGGTTGCCTCGGCGACGAAGCCCGGCAGGCTGCCGCCGTTGGTGTCGCAAAGCGTCACGTTCTCGGCGCCGGCATCGGCGGCGGCCCGCACGCATTCCAGCGCGTAGCCCGCGTCATCGCGGTAGCCGTCGAAGAAATGCTCGGCGTCGAAGACCGGCCGCTTGCCGCGCGCACGGCAGAAAGAGATCGAGTCGGCGATCATCGCCAGGTTCTCCTCGGCGGACACCTTGATCACCTTCTCCAGATGCAGGCCCCAGCTCTTGCCGACCAGGCAGACGACCGGAGCGAAGCTCTCGACGACCACGGCGAGCGCCTCGTCATCCTCGGCGCTGCGATCGCGGCGGCGGGTCATGCCAAAGGCGGCAATCGTCGCCTGCTCTAGCTCGAGCCCGGACAGCTGCTCGAACAACTCCATTTCCTTCGGGTTGGAGCTGGGAAAACCGGCCTCGATCACCTGTACCCCGAGTCGGTCTAGGGCGTGCACGACTTTCAGCTTCTCGCCGACCGAGAGCGACATGCCCGGTCCGCCCATGCCGTCGCGCAGGGTGGTGTCGTAGAGCTTCACCTGTTCCATCTGATGCCTTTCGATACGAGAGTGAACCGGGAGCGCGCAGGCTGCGCCAGCCGCTAGGCGGCAGGCGTAATTCGCCCGGCCGGCGCCTCGACGAAGTCGAGCCACTCCAGGTACTCCTCGGCCCGGCCGTGCAGCGCGTCCTGGAACTTGGCCTGGATCACCCGCGTTATCTCACCCGGCTCGCCCAGCGGATGGTCGTCTATCTCCCGCACCGGGACCAGCTCGGCGGCGGTGCCGGTGAGGAAGACCTCCTCGGCCAGGTAGAGCTCGGAGCGTGCGACGTCACGCTCGACCACCGTGTAGCCGAGGTCACGGGCGATCTGGATCACCGATTTGCGGTTGATCCCGTCGAGGATCGCGGCGACGTGCGGTGGCGTGACGATCTGGCCGTCGCGGACCAGGAAGATGTTCTCGCCGGAGCCCTCGCAGACGAAGCCCCGCTCGTCGAGCAGCAGAGCCTCCTCGTAGCCGGCGTTCTGCGACTCGGTCTTGGCGAGGATCGAGTTGAGGTACTGGCCCGACGCCTTGGCATGCGGAATCAACCCGCCTGAGCCGATCCGCCGCCAGCTCGACACCTTTGCCCGGATGCCGTGCTTCTGGCCCTCCTCACCGAGGTAGGCGCCCCAGGGGAAAGCGGCGATGATCAAGTCGATCGGGGCATCGGTCGCGTAGAGGCCGAGGTCGCCGTAGCCACGGAAGGCGAGCGGCCTGATGTAGCAAGAGCGCAGCTCGTTGCGGCGGATCAGCTCGCGGGTTGCCTCCGCGATCTCGGCGGTCGAGTAGGGCAGCTCGAAGTAGTAGAGCTCGGCCGACTTGGCCAGCCGGTTGAGGTGGTCCTGATGGCGGAAAACCGCTGGGCCACGCTCGGTCTCATAACAACGGACGCCCTCGAAGACCCCGGTCCCGTAGTGCAGGCCGTGGCTGAGCACATGCGTGGTCGCCTCGTGCCAGGGCACGAACTCGCCGTTCTGCCAGATCAGCTCTGCCGTCTCCATCCCGGGAAAGTATGCCCGATGAGTCAGGGAAGGTCGAGTTAGAGCGCGGCCAGCACAGCGTCGGTCATCTCGGCGGTCCCGACCGTCCGCTCGCCGTCAACGACGAGATCTGGGGTGCGTAGGCCGCGGTCGAGGACAGCGTCGACCGCGGCCTCGATCCGCTCGGCCTCGGTGGGACGATCGAGGCCGTGACGGAGCAGGAGGGCGGTACTGAGAAACGTCGCAAGGGGGTTCGCTACGCCCTGGCCAGCGATATCCGGAGCAGAGCCGTGGACGGGCTCGAACAGACCTGGCGCTCCAGCCTCGCCGAGGCTGGCGGAGGGCAGCATGCCGAGTGAGCCGGTGAGCATCGCCGACTCATCGCTGAGGATGTCACCGAAGAGGTTCTCGGTGACGATCACGTCGAACTCGGCGGGCCGGGAGACGAGCTGCATCGCGGCGTTGTCGACCAGCAGGTGGTCCAGCTCCACGTCCGGGTAGTCGGCGGCGAGACCGCTGACCACCTCGCGCCAGAGCCGCGAGGTCTCGAGCACGTTGGCCTTGTCGACCGAGGTGACATGGGCGGCTCGATCACTGCCCTCGGCGCGCCGCTGCGCCGCCTCGAAGCCGGCACGGGCGATGCGCTCGATCTCGGCCGTCGAGTACTCGCAGGTGTCATGCGCCGAATCCCCGTTGCGGCCGCTGTCGCCGAAGTAGATGCCCCCGGTCAGCTCGCGCACGACCAGCAGGTCGGTGCCGGCGATTCGCTCTTCGCGCAACGGGCTGGCGCCGACGAGGGCTGGGCTGGGGCGCACCGGGCGCAGGTTTGCGTACAGGCCCATCCCCTTGCGCAATCCCAGCAGGCCCTGCTCGGGGCGCGGCGCATTGGGATCGGTCGTGTCCCACTTCGGGCCGCCGACCGCGCCGAGCAGCACGGCGTCGGAGCCTTTGCAGGCCGCGAGCACCTCGTCGGTGAGGGCGACGCCATGGGCGTCAATCGAGCAGCCGCCCATCAGGTGCTCCTCGAACTCGAAATCGCCGAGTGCTTCCAGCAGTTGCTGTGCCGCGGCAACAATCTCCGGCCCAATCCCATCGCCGGGCAGCAGGACTATGCGGGGCCCGTCACTCACCGGCGGCACTCTATGCCGTCGCCTCGATGTTGAGGCGGACGTAGTCGAGGGTCAGCGGCTCGCCCGCCTCCTCCAGGACCGCTTCGGCAAACGGTTGCCTCAGCTCCTCCGGCAGTTGCGCCAGGTGAGGGCCGAGGGTCACGGTCGAGATGAACTCGAGTGGCTGCGCCGGTGTCACCGGTTTCGGCTGCAGCCAACAGCGCACCTCCGAGAAGCCCGCGTCCCATAGCTTTTCTTCGGTCAGAGTGGGCGGGGCGAAGTTCCATATTGCGCTCATCCCTTCGAAGTGCGTGACGAACTCGGGCCTCGCCATCGCCGCGGCTATCGCTTTCGCATACTCGGCGACGTTGCCCTCACCGCCGCACTGGGCGACCAGGCGCCCACCTGGTCTCAGGGCCGCATGCAGATGCCGGAAGAGGCGATCGTGATCGACGATCCAGTGGAAGGTCGCGGTCGAAAAAATCAGGTCTACGGGCTGCCCGATCTGGAGCTCGGAAAGGTCGGCGACGAGGTAGGTCGCCCTCTCCCCCAGCCGCTCCTCGGCTTTAGCGATCATCGCCTCAGAGCCGTCGACGGCGATCAACTTCCCGTCAGGGATTCTCTTCAGCAGCTCAGCGCTGACGCGTCCTGAGCCGCAGCCGGCATCGAGCACGGCCTCATCGCCATTCAGCGCGAGCCGCTCCAAGACCTCCATGCCCCATTCAAACTGAGGATCGGACACCGCGTCGTAGGTCTCTGCGTCCCACTCGCGTGGGCCGGTGTTGATGACGCGGTTTGGCTCTGACCCACTCACAGAGCGGTCGTCACCGGGGCGGCGTCTGCCCGATGGCCCGCCTCGAACTCGTCGATCGCGGCGGCGCTCTCCAAGGTGATTCCGATGTCGTCGAGGCCGTTCAGCAGGCGGTGCTGCACATCCGGCTCGATCGCAAACTCGAAGACCCCGGCCGCACTGGTGACGGTCTGGTCGTCGACGTCGATCCGCGCCTCGCCCGCCTCGGCGACGGCGCGGCAGTGCTCCTCGTCGAGCTCGACCGGCAAGAGACCGACCTTGGTGCAGTTGGAGTAGAAGATGTCGGCGAAGGACGGCGCGATGATCGCCTCGAAGCCGAAGTCCTCAAGCGCCCAGGGAGCGTGCTCGCGCGAGGAGCCGCAGCCAAAGTTGCGCCCGGCGACCAGAATCGGATTCGGCTCCAGCTCTATCTCACCGTCGCGCAACCAGTCATAGAAGAGGAACTCACCAAAGCCGGTCCGCTCGACCCGCTTGAGGAACTGCTTGGGGATGATCTGGTCGGTATCGACATCGGCCCTGTCCAGAAACGACACCTTGCCCTCGATCACGTCTATCGGCCTCATCTTCAGCTCCAATCGCGAATGTCGACAAAATGCCCCTCGACTGCGGCGGCAGCCGCCATCTTTGGGCTAACCAGGTGCGTTCTGCCGCCCTTGCCCTGCCGGCCCTCGAAGTTGCGATTCGAGGTAGAGGCGCAGCGCTCACCCTCGATCAGGGTGTCGGGGTTCATCCCCAGGCACATCGAGCAACCAGCCTCGCGCCACTCGAAGCCGGCGGCGCGGAAGACGTCGTGCAGACCCTCTGCCTCGGCGGTTGATTTGACCTGTTGTGAGCCCGGCACGACCATCGCCCGCACCGAGTCGGCGACCCGGCGGCCGTCGACCACGGTGGCGGCCTCGCGCAGGTCCTCGATCCGCGAGTTGGTGCAGGAGCCGATGAAGACGCGTTCGGGCTTGACCTCGGTCATTGGCGTACCAGGCTCCAATGCCATGTAGGCGAGCGCCCGTTCGGCCGACTCGCGATCGGCAGGCGAGTCCATCGTGGCGGGGTCCGGAACCGTGTCGGTTACCTCGATCACCATCCCGGGGTTGGTGCCCCAGGTAACCATCGGCGCGATGCCGGCTGCGTCGATCTCGACCTCGGTGTCGAAGCTTGCGCCGGCGTCGGTCGGCAGCTGCCGCCAGCGCTCGCGCGCGGCATCGAAATCCACTGGCGCGGCGGGGCGGCCCTTGACCCACTCGAACGTGGTCTCGTCGGGAGCGATCATCCCCGCCCTGCCACCGCCCTCGATCGTCATGTTGCAGATCGTCATCCGTCCCGGCATCGAGAGCGACTCGATTGCCGGGCCGGCGTACTCGACCGCGTGCCCGACCATGCCGCCGGTGCCAAGGCGGCCGATCGTCGCCAGGATCAGGTCCTTCGGCGTCACCCCCGGACCGAGCTCTCCGGAATAGAGGATGCGCATCGTCTTCGGCCGCTTCTGGACCATGCACTGGGTCGCCAACACGTGCTCGACCTCTGAGGTGCCGATGCCAAAGGCAAGCGCACCGAAGGCCCCGTGGGTTGAGGTGTGGCTGTCGCCGCAAACGATCGTCATGCCCGGCTGCGTCACGCCCAGCTCGGGCCCGATCACGTGGACGATCCCCTGCCGCTCAGAGCCCAGCGAGTAGATCGGGATGCCGAACTCCTCGCAATTGCGCTCCAGCGTTTCGACCTGGACGCGGGAGAGCTGGTCGGCGATCAACCGCGCCGTCTTGGTGCCGTCGGTGGGCACGTTGTGGTCGGCGGTGGCCAGGGTCCTGTCCGGCCGGCGCACCGGCCTGCCGGCCAGGCGCAGGCCGTCGAAGGCCTGCGGCGAGGTGACCTCGTGGACGAGGTGCAGGTCGATGTAGAGCAGGCCGTCGGAGACCTCGTGGGCGCTCCAGATCTTGTCGAACATCGTTTGCGGCATCTCAGCTCCTCCTCAGCCCAGCGGCGATCACGGCGAGGAACTGGGTTGGCTCCTCGCCCTCATTCTCGAAGTGGTGCGGCAGGTCCGCGTCGAAGGTGACGCTGTCCCCACTTGAAAGGTCGTGGCGGGCGCCCTCGACAAAGAGGGCCAGCGTGCCCTCCAGGACAACGGTGGTCTCGCGGCTTCCCGGCTCGTGCATCGGCGGGTCGTCTGGTCCTCCCGTCGTGGCGCCGGGCGCCAGTTCGTGTAGAGAGACATCGGCGCGTTGGCCGGGGAGCGGTGGGGTCAGCTCCTCGAAGCGATGGCCGCCGCGCTCATAGCGCCGCCGCTCGCCGGCACGGCTGATCACGACATGCTCGCCCTCGTCGAGGCGCAGCAGCTGCGAGAGGGTCAGCTCCAGCCCGGCGGCGATCTTCTCGGCCACGGCCAACGTCGGGCTCGTCTCCCCACGCTCGACCTGCGAGAGCATCGGCGCGCTCACCCCGCTGCGCTCCGCCAGGTCGCGTAGCGAGAGTCTCATCGCCTCGCGCAGGGCGCGCACTCGCGGGCCGATCTTCGGAGTGCCCTTGGAGGGCGCGTCGTCGAGAGCAGGCGGATGTACGAAATGGACCACGTTTGTACGTTATCAAAGACAACTGTATGTCAAGTCTGCGGCCTGCGCCGATGGTCAGGGGCCCGGCGTGCGTTCCACGGCGGCCTCGGCGGTTGCCGCCTCGGCCTCGCGGATCGCGGCTCCCTCTAGTGCGTTGGAAAGCGCTCGCACGTAGGCCCTCGCCGAGGCCTCGAGGATGTCGGTGGCGACGCCCTGGCCCGTGGCCAAGCGTCCCGCTGCCCGCAGCATCACACTGACCTCGCCAAGGGCGTCCTCCCCCCCAGTTACCGCCTCGACCGTGTACTGGCGCAGCTCGCACTCGGTCTCGGTCGCCTTCTGGATCGCGTGGAAGATCGCGTCGACCGGGCCGTCACCGCTGGACTCGCCGACCGACTCCTCGCCCGAGGGCAGGATGACGGCGACCCGCGCCAGCGGCTCACGCCGAGAGCCAGCCTCGACCTCGAACCAGGCCAGCTCGTGGGCGTCGGCGCGCTCGCGCATCTCGTCGGAGACAAGCGCCTCCAGGTCGAGCGCGGTGACCTGCTTCTTGCGGTCGGCGACCTCCTTGAAGCGCTTGAAGGCGGCGTTCAGGGCATTGCCCTCGATCTTGAAGCCGAGCTGCTCCAGGGCGTCGCGCAAGGCGTGGCGGCCGGAGTGCTTGCCCAACACGATGGAGTTCGACTCCAAGCCGACTTCGGTCGCGTCCATGATCTCGTAGGTGGTGCGCTCCTTCAGCACGCCGTCCTGGTGGATGCCGGACTCGTGGGCGAAGGCGTTGCGGCCGACCACCGCCTTGTTGGGCTGGATCGCATAGCCGGTCAGGCGCGAGACCATGCGGCTGGTACGCGCCAGCTCACGGCTGTTGAGACCGGTCGAGAGGCCATGCGCGTCCTCTCTCGTCTTGACCAGCATCACGATCTCCTCCAGCGAGCAGTTGCCAGCCCGCTCGCCGATCCCGTTGACGGCGCACTCGACCTGGCGAGCTCCGCCAGCACCCCGGCGTAGGAGTTGGCGACAGCCAGGCCCAGGTCGTCGTGACAGTGGACCGAGGTCTCCACCTCTCTCAGCCCCGGCACCAACTCGTAGAGGCGGCGGAAGTACTCCGCGTACTCCTCGGGGGTGGTGTAGCCGACCGTGTCGGGGATGTTGATCACGGTCGCCCCCTCCTGCACCGCGATAGCGCACACCTCCGCCGTGAACTCGATGTCGGCGCGGGTCGCGTCCATCGGTGAGAACTCAACGTCATCACAGTAGGAGCGCGCCAGGGCAACTGCTGCCTTCGCCTGCCCCTTGACGTCCTCGCGGTCGGTCTGCAGCTGGTGCTCGATATGGATGTCGGAGGTCGAGATGAAGGTGTGGATGCGGGGTCGGCCGGCGTCGCGGATTGCGCCCCAGGCGGCGTCGATATCCGCTTTGTGGGTGCGGGCGAGACCGCACACGGTCGGGCCTTCGACTTTGCGCGAGATCGCCTCGACCGCCTCGAAGTCACCCGGCGAGGTGATCGGGAAGCCGGCCTCGATCACGTCGACACCAAGCCGCGCCAGCTGTTGGGCGATCTCGACCTTCTCGGCGGTGTTGAGCGAGATGCCGGGGGACTGCTCACCGTCGCGCAGGGTGGTGTCGAAGATGTGGACGCGGTTTGCGTCAGATGCGGTGCTAGCGGCGCTGCTCATGGGACTGCCTCCTTCTCCAGCTCTTCCGAATGACCTTGTCTCTCGCGGCTCACGCGCCGCCCAGCGCTATTCCCCCCGAAGGGGGAGGAGAAGGAGTAGCGGCAGGGTGTTGAGCCGGTGCGTCATTCACATTTCAGCTTAGCGTAGGCTGCGCCGATCGCAAGGCTCGACCGCTCCACCGTCCTGGCGCTGTTCGCGATGAGCATGAGTGTGCTCGTGATCGCCAATGACTTCTCGGCGATCAACGTCGCGATCCCGACGATGGAGAAGGACTTCGACACCGGGGTCAACACGATCCAGTGGGTGGTCAACGCCTATGCGCTGACCTTCGGGGTGATGATCGTCACCGGCGGCCGTCTTGCCGACATGTTCGGGCGCCGGCGCGCCTTCTTCATCGGCACCGCGATCTTCGCCTCGATGTCAGCGCTGGGCGGGGCCGCTCAGTCGGAGGCCTGGCTGATCACCAGCCGGGTCCTGATGGGGATTGGCGGCGCGCTGATGTGGCCGGCGATCCTCGGCATGACCTTCGCCCTGCTGCCCGCCGAGAAGGCCGGCCTGGCCGGCGGCATCATCCTCGGCGCCGCCGGCCTCGGCAACGCGATCGGCCCGCTGATCGGCGGCGTCCTCACCGACGCCCTGAGCTGGCGCTGGATCTTCTTCCTCAACGTGCCGATCTCCGCCTTCGCCGTCTTCGTCACCTATCGCCTGGTCAAGGTGGAGGAGCCTGAGGTCGAGGAACAGCGGATCGACTACCCGGGGATCGCGGCGATCTCGGTCGGCCTGGTCTCGCTCTTGATTGCGCTCGACCAGGTCGACGACTGGGGTTGGGGCGATCCGCGCGTTATCGCGATGCTGGCGCTGGCCGCGCTCCTGATCGCCGCCTTCGTGCCGATCGAGCGCCGCGCGGGAATGAGCGCACTGATCCCCCGGGCGGTCATGCGCAACGAGAGCTTCCGCGCTTCCTGCGTAGCGATCACGCTGATGTCGGCAACTTTTTTCGCGGCATTGCTCTACCTGCCCCAGTTCATGCAGAAGCACCTCGACTACTCACCGCTTGAGGCGGGCGTCGGAATCTTGCCGTTCCTTGGCACCTTTGCCCTCGTCTCCTTTATCGCCGGTCCGCTTTATAACCGGGTCGGGGCAAAGCCACTGGCGGTTGTTGGTGCTGCCTGCATCACGATCGCGCCCTTTGCCTTTTCGCAAGTGAGCGAAGGCTCCGGCTACGGCTCTCTCGTCGCCGGCATGCTCATCCTCGGCGTTGGCATCGGCAGCTTCTACCCAACCGCCACCACCGCCGGCGTCACTTCTGTCGACGAATCGCAGAGCAGCCTCGCTGGCGGCATCCTCTACATGTGTCAGATCGCTGGCGGCGCGATCGGCCTCGGCCTGACCACGACCGTCTTCTCGGCCCAGGACTCCTTCGTCGACGGGATCCAAGCCGGCTTCCGACTCGACGCGGCACTTTCCCTGTTGGGCTTTCTGGTCGCCCTTTTCTTTGTCGGCGGACGGCTGCTCGGCCGCCGCGCGCAGGCCGAGAGCGGCGTCTAGCGTCAGCCGCGCAGGCGGCGAACTTTGTTTGCCCCGGGACCGCCGGCGAGAGTGTCCATTCCCGTCCCCCCCCGCAAGATGTCGGCGCCCTGGCCGCCGATCAGCGTGTCGGAACCCGGGCCGCCGTAGAGCAGGTCGGACTCACGCCAACCGACCAACCGATCATCGCCGTTGCCGCCAATCAGCTTGTCTGGGCCGCCGCCGCCGACCAGAAGATCGTCGCCGGCACCGCCACGCAGGGTCACTGGCGCCGTCACGTCCTTGGCCACAGTGACCTCGTCGTGCCCACCGTCGGCGTTGACTTCGAAGCCGGCTATCGCGGGGGCGTCGCAGAGGAGCTCGTTGGGGTTGTCTTCGGGGTGCGAGCACACGGTCCCGCCGACCTCGAGCTGCACCACTGAGTCGATCACGTAGAGGCGCCCGTCGGAGCTGAGCCAGACCTTGATCACGTTGTCTTCCTCACCGCCGGCCAGCAGCACGGTGTAGGTCTTCGTTTCGGCAAACGCCGTCCCAGGCGTCAGCAGTGCCAGCAGGGCGAACGAGATAAGTAGGAGCTTCTTCATCAGCTAAGGCGTCCCCGCCACCGACTCGGGTCGGAGCGTCTACGTAGGGAACAGCACGACCTTGCCTACGTTGCGGCGTTCGGCGATGAATTTATGCGCGTCGCCTGCGCGATCGAAGGGAAAGGCCTCGGCGACGACCGGCTGCAGGCGGCCGGCTTCCAGGTCTGCCATCAACGGTTCAACCACGCGGTCGAGGTTGCCCTCGGTGTCCCACCACTTGAGCATGTTGAGCCCGAAGACCCCCTTGTTCTCGTTCATTACCAGGAGGCTCTTCCACCACGGCATCGTCGCCGTGGCCATCGTGGCAAGACTCTTCAGGGTCAGCGGGATGTCGCGCTTGCCTTCCTTGGAGTTCTCCGAGAGCCCGTACATGACCAGCCGCCCGCCCGGCCGGAGCAGGCGGTAGTCCTTGCGGAACGAGCTCGGGCCGATGGCGTCGATGATCAGGTCGACTCCCTCCCCACCGGTGATCCGCATCGTCTCCGCCTCGAAGTCCTGGGAGCGGTAGTCGATCGCGTGGGTGACGCCCTGCGCCTTGATCGCCTCGTGCTTGGAAGCCGAGGCGGTTCCGAAGATCTCGGCGCCGGCGTTGCGGGCGATCTGCGTCGCAGAGATGCCAACGCCGCCGCCCGCCGCATGGATCAGGACACGGTTGCCCTCGCGCAGGCTTCCCATCATGACCAGGGCGGCGTAGGCGGTGCCGTAATTGACGGGGAAGGCAGCGCCCTGCTCGAAGCTGAGCTCGTCCGGCAGCGGCAGCGCCTGGTCAGCCGGAACCGTGATCAGCTCGGCCTGGCCGCCAAAGCGGGTGCCGGCGATGACGCGGTCACCGACTTCGTGGTCGGTGACCCCATCGCCGAGTGACTCGATCTCACCGGCGACCTCATAGCCGAGCACGCAGGGCGGCTTGGGCGCATCCGGGTAGAGGCCGACGCGGGCCATCGTGTCGGCAAAGTTGATCCCCGCCGCCTTGACCGCGATCCGCACCTCGCCAGGCCCAACGGCAGGGTCTGGCCGCTCCTGCACTTGGAGCACGTCGTACCCGCCGGTCCCCGTTAGCACCACGGCCTTCATGGATTGAGCCTACTGTCCGCTAGAGATCGACGGAGCGACCGACCGAGAAGCCATCGAGCTCGAGGATCTTGCCGATCGTCTCCGCTCGCACCGGCGCGTCCGTAGTCAGCGCCATCACAGCTCGCTCTCCACCGGCCGCAGCGCCGACCGCAGCGGAGATGATGTTGACGCCCTCCTCGCCGAACATCGAACCAACCCGGCCGATCATGCCCGGCCGGTCGGCGTAGCGGAAGACCGCGATGTGGTCGGCAAAAGGCAGGTAGAAGCTCTCGCCCCAGACCGAGACCAGGTAGGGCTCGTTACGCGGCCCAACCCCAGTGCCGGCGACCTCGACAGCGTCCTCGCCAGATCCGAGGCGCACGGTGATCAGCTCGGTGAAGTCCTCCGAAGCGGTCTCCTTGGTCTCGGCCAGCTCGATGCCGCGCTCCTCGGCCATCTGCGGTGCGTTGACGAGGTTCACCGGCTCCTCGGTATGGCCGGAGAGGATGCCGACCAAGACAGCGATGCCGAGCAGTCGCGTGTCGTGAGTGGCGATACGACCGCGGAACTCGACTGTGACGCCGTCGATTGCGCCCTCGCCGAGCCCCTGGGCAAGGCGGCCGAGCTTTTCGCAAAGGGGCACGAAGGGCGCCAGCGCCTCCATCTCCTCGGGCCGGACCGCGGCGATGTTGACCGCGTTGGTGACGACACCCCCGCTCAGCGCCGCGATCACCTGTTCAGCCGTGACAACTCCGGCGCGGTCCTGGGCCTCGGCAGTAGAGGCGCCCAGATGCGGCGTAAGGACAACGTCGTCGCGACCGAAGAGCGCGTGCTCGGTGAAGGGCTCGGAGGGAAAGACATCGAGGGCTGCGCCGCCCAGCTTGCCCGACTCGAGCCCGGCAAGCACGGCGTCAAGATCGACCAACTCGCCGCGGGCGCAGTTGACCACCCGCGCTCCCTCTTTCATCGTCGCAATCGCCTTCTCGTCGATCAGATCGATCGTCTCCGGCGTCTTGGGCACGTGCAGGGTGATGACGTCGGCCCGGCTGAGCAGTTCGTCGAGCTCCTCGATCCCCCCTACGCCGAGTTCGCGGAAGCGCTCCGCCGAGACAAACTTGTCGAAGGCGAGGACGTCCATCTCGAAGCTCTGGGCGCGTTTGGCGACGAGCTGGCCGATCCGGCCGAAGCCGATCACCCCGAGCGTCTTGCCGTAGAGCTCGGTTCCCTTGAACTTCGGCCGCTCCCAGGCGCCACCGATGAGGGAGGCGTGCGCTCGGGGCACGTTGCGGCAGAGAGCCAACATCAGCGCCAGCGTGTGCTCGGCGGCCGCCACCGAGTTCGATTCGGGAGCGTTGGCGACGACGATCCCGCGGCGGGTCGCGGCGGGAATGTCGACGTTGTCGACGCCGGTCCCGGCACGGCCGATCACCTTCAGCCGCTCGGCCCGCTCGATCAGCTCGGGAGTGACCTGGGTCGCGGAGCGGACGAGGATCGCGTCATAGTCCCCAATCGCCTCGCGCAACTCGTCGTCGGACATCTCCAATCCGAGGTCAACCTCAAAGCTTTCGCGCAGCAGCTCGACTCCGGAGTCGGCGATCTTCTCCTTGACGAGAACCTTCACGAGCGCACCCCCGGCGCGCTCTCGATTACCCAATCGACACAGGCAGTGAGCGCTTCGACGTCGGCCGGCTCTACCGCCGGGAACATGCCGACGCGGAGCTGGTTGCGGCCGAGCTTGCGGTAGGGCTCGACGTCGACGATGCCGTTGGCGCGCAACGTCGCCGCCACGGCGGCTGCATCGACCGAGTCGGCGAAGTCGATCGTGCCGACGACCAGCGAGCGCTTCGCAGGGTCGGTGACAAACGGCGAAGCGAAGTCGCTCGCCTCGGCCCAGTCGTAGAGATGGCCGGAGGATGCGCTGGTGCGCTGCACGCACCAATTGAGGCCGCCGCCGGCGAGCATCCACTCGACCTGATCGGCGAGCAGCAGCAACGTGGCCAGCGCCGGCGTGTTGTAGGTCTGGTTCTTGCGTGAGTTCTCGAGCGCCGTCTGCAGCGAGAGGAAGGCGGGCTGCCAACGGCTATCGGCACCGTCGAGCCGCTCGATGCGCGCGATCGCCGCCGGGCTCAGCGCGGCCAGCCAGAGGCCGCCGTCAGCACCGAAGGCCTTCTGCGGGGCGAAGTAGTAGACGTCGGTTTGCGATGCGTCGAGCGGCAGGCCGCCGGCGCCCGAGGTGGCGTCGATGAGAATGAGCGCGTCGCCGGCGCCGGCCGGCCGCTGCACGTCGACCATCACCCCGGTCGAGGTCTCGTTGTGGGCCCAGGCGATCACGTCCGCGGCTGGGTCGGCAACCGGATCGGGGGCGCCGCCGGGCTCAGCCTCAACCACGATTGGATCGGTGAGAAACGGAGCGCCGGCAGTTACCTTGGCGAACTTCTGCGAGAACTCGCCATAGGTGAGGTGGAGGGCGCGGTTCTCGACCAGCCAGGCTGCGGCAGCGTCCCAGAAAGCGGTCGTTCCGCCGTTGCCGAGAGCGATCTCATAGCCATCGGGCAGGCCGAGCAACTCACCGAGGCCATCGCGGACGCGGCCGACCAGATCGCGCACCGGCGCCTGGCGGTGCGAAGTGCCCATCAGTTCGGCGCGCGCCGCAAGCCGCGCAAGCGCCTCCGGGCGAACCTTCGACGGCCCACAGCCGAAGCGGCCATCGGCCGGCTTCAGCTCGGCGGGGATCTGGACTGTTTCCGTGGTGGCTGCCATCGCGGCGGCCAAGGTTATTGACCCACGCGGGTGGACCTAGCCGACGCCCACTCGAACGGGTCGCGTACGATCCGCGCGATGTCGGAGACCGACAACCAAGGAGTGACGAAGGGCGACGGCTACGCGGTCGCCAACCTCACCGACCTCGGCGACGGATACGGCTTCCGCAAGATCCGCAAGGAGCTGGGCGTAAACGCCTTCGGCGCCAACGCGATTGTCATCCCACCTTCTTACGAAACCGGCAGCCATCTCCACGAGGAGCAGGAGGAGCTCTACTTCCTGCACAGTGGCCGCATCGCGATCGAGTTCGGCGATGGCACCAGCCACGAGCTCGAGGCCGGTGGCCTGGCCTGGGTCGATGCCCCGACCGTGCGCAAGATCCGCAACCTGAGCGACTCCGAGGACGCCGTCTACGTCGTCGTCGGCGGCAAGGACGGCTATGTCGGTCGCGACGGCAAGCTGCCGCCGGGCGAGGAGTCCGGCCTCGGTGGCGACGGTCCTCCGGACGCCTGAGCCTTAGAGGCAGCGTGCCACAGAACGCAACAGGGAGTACGCCGCCGGCCTGGATCTTTGCGCCGGTGACGGCCTGGATTTACTTAGCCGGCGTAATCGTTCTTGCCTTCACTCCTGCGTTCCCGCTCAACTGGCTACTGGCGATCATCGCCGCGGTCTTCGTGTACCAGGACCTGAACGCGCGCGGGATGCCTACCTTCTGGTGGGCCGCGGCGGTGGTCGTCTTTGGTGCCTTGGCCTATGTCTTCTTCGTCTATCGAAGGCCAAAGCCGGCGGTTGTCTATTCGCCCCAGGCAGCGGTGTCTCAACAGGCACGCATGGCCCAGGGCCTACCGCCCCAGCCGGTCCCCGGCCACCACGCTACGCAGGCCTCACCCGCCGGGTGGTACCCAGACCCCACGGGCGACGCTCGTGTCCGCTACTGGGACGGGACTCGCTGGACCGAGCACACCGCCATTTAACGCGGTGCTAAACCTTCTGAACTAGGACGTTGCCGAAGTCGTCGACGCTAACCATCTGCCTCTTTTCCCCACCGAAGACCGCAATGAAGAACCAGATGATCCACCAGAGGCCGAGGGTGAAAACACCAATGAGGAAATGCAGTAGGTGATTGGGTCGGTGGCCGCGAACGACTACGGCCTGAAATTCGCCTTGTGACTCGATGCGCCCACCGCTCGCCACCTGGCCCTGCAGGGCGTTGGCAAGCAGCGCCTTCCGTTCTTCAGGCGCCCGTGCCACCTGCGAAAGGATCTGTGGGTCGGCTGGTGCCGCTGGCGCGGATGGAGGAGGCGGCGGGGGCGGAGCAACTGCGGTCGGGTCCACGGCTTCCTCCGCAACGACCGACGCTGGTTCCTCGGGGCTTTCGCTTCCCTGACTGGGCTCTTGCGCAGCGGCCCCTTTTTCCTCCTCGTTCATGCAACCCCTCCTTGGTTCGATACGGGCGGCGTGATGCTAAATGGTTACTTCGGTACGTGTAGTGCCCTGCTCATACGAAGCATATGTGAGCCTCTGGCTCAGAACCCTGCGCCAGGTCTCACCAGCAAGAAGCTGTATGCGCTCGTGAGCCGGGAGGCGCACCGCCTCCCGGCCTACACAGAGACTTAGAACTCCGTCTCGATCCAGGGCATCATCTTGCGCAGGTCGCCGCCGACCTCCTCGACTTCATGGCCGGCCCCCTCCTCGCGCATGCGCGACAGGTTCTCGCCGCCAGCGCGGTTCTCCGCGATCCACTCCTTGGCGAACTCGCCTGACTGGATCTCGCCGAGGATCTGCTTCATCGCCGCTCGCGACTCCTCGCCGATGACGCGCTTACCGCGGGTCATGTCGCCGTACTCGGCGGTGTTGGAGATCGAGTAGCGCATCCCCTGGATCCCCTTCTCGTACATCAGGTCGGCGATCAGCTTGAGCTCGTGCAGACACTCGAAGTAGGCGAGGCGGGGGTCGTATCCGGCCTCCACCAAGGTCTCGAACCCGGCCCGGACCAGCTCGGAGGCGCCGCCGCAGAGCACCGCCTGCTCGCCGAAGAGGTCGGTCTCGCACTCGTCCTTGAAGGTCGTCTCGATGACCGCGGCGCGGCCGCCGCCGATCCCGGAGGCGTAGGCGAGGACGAGGTCGTGGGCGTTGCCGCTGGTGTCCTGGTGGACGGCCATCAGGCAGGGGACGCCGGTGCCTTCCTCGTACTGGCGGCGGACCAGGTGGCCGGGGCCCTTGGGGGCGACCATGCCGACGTCGACGCCGGGTGGGGGCGCGATCTGCTCGAAGTGGACAGCGAAGCCGTGGGCGAAGAGGAGCAGGTTGCCGGGGGCGATCCCGTCGGAGATCTCCGCCTCCCAGAGCTCGGCCTGTTTCTCGTCGGGCAAGAGCACCATGACGACGTCGCCGCGGCTGGCCGCTTCGGCGATGTCGAGGACCTCGAGCCCGGCCTCTTCCGCCTTGGCGCGGCTGGAGGAATCGGGGCGCAAGCCGACGACAACGTCGATCCCCGAATCCTTCAGGTTGAGGGCATGCGCGTGGCCCTGTGAGCCGTAGCCGAGGATGGCGACGGTCTTCCCCTCGAGCTTGGAGAGGTCGGCGTCCTTGTCATAGAAGATGTCGTCGGTTTTCATGGCTGAGCAGGCTAACGGAGGGCGCGCCGCAGCAGCTTGCCCGAGGGCGTGCGCGGCAGCGCCGCGGCCAGCTCGACTCGCTTCGGCACCTTGAAGCCAGCGAGCGACTCGGCGCAGTGGCGACGTAACTCGTCCGGCGTTGCCGTAGACCCGTCTCGCAGGACCACCACCGCGGTCACGGCCTGCTGCCACTCGGGGTCCTCGCGGCCGACGACGGCGGCATCGGCGACCTCGGGGTGTCGTAGCAATACCTGCTCGACTTCGGCCGGGACGACGTTCTCACCACCGCTGACGATCATGTCGTCGATCCGGTCCTCGACGTAGAGGAAGCCGTCCTCGTCGATCCGGCCGAGATCCCCCGTGTGCAGCCAGCCATCGGAATCGACCCGGCTCGGCGCGACGGTCGGCCCCTGGACGAGGATCTCGCCGTTGCTGATCCGCAGGTGGGTGGTGAGCAGCGGCCGGCCGGCGGAGCCGAGCTTGCGCTGGGCCTCCGCCGGGGCGAGGGTCGTCACCTGCGAGCACGCCTCGGTTAGGCCGTAGGTCTGGACCACGGTGGCGCCCCGGGCGGCCGCCTCTTCCAACGGCTCCTCCGGCACCGGGCCGCCACCAACCAGAATCGCGCGCGGACCGGAGAGGTCGGCGCCGGCCTCGAGCAGTCGGGTCAGCATCGTCGTCACCAGCGAAACCACCGAGATCTGGTCGCGCTCGAGAGCGGCTGCGACCCGATCGACGTCAAAGCCATCGTGTAGCACCGCGGCCGTGCCGTAGATCACCGAGCGCATGACGATGCTGAGCCCCGAGATATGGCTGAGCGGCAGGCAGCAGAGCCAGCGGTCGGTGGGCTCGACGCCGATCGTGAAGCCGGAGCCGACCGCGCTCCAGAGGAAGTTGCCGTAGGTGAGCTCGACCGGGTCCGGCGCGCCGGTGCTGCCGCTGGTCAGGACCCGGCAGCAGGGCGCATCCATGTCGTGCTCACCGAGCAGCGGCAGGTCGGCCTCGGTCTGGGTCAGCTCGCCGGGGTCGCTGAGGTCAACGGTGGGCTCCTCGGTCGCGATCACCGCCGCGCGCTCCGCCGGGGTCAGGCGGGGGCTAAGTGGCAACAGCACCGCGCCGACCTTCATCAGCGCGTGGACGAGGACAACCTGCTCGCGACGCGGCTGCATGGTCAGAGCTGCGACCGAGCCGCGGCGCACGCCGTGCGCCTCCAGCCGGCGCGCCACCCAGGTCGCCTCGGCCTCGAGCTCGGCATAGGTGACCGCGGAGCCGTCCGCGATCAGGGCGGTGCGGTCGGGGCAGGTCTGGGATTCTCTGGGCGAGCCAGTCGTCGAGCTTCATCGGCCGGATATCGTGCCCATCATGCCCCAACGCCACAAAGAAGCCCCGCCCGCGGAGGAGCTCTACGCCCCGATCGAGTGGGTGGCGGGCGGCGACGAGTACGAAGACATTCGCTACGAGCAGGCTGACGGGATCGCCAAGATCACGATCGACCGGCCAGAGGTGCTCAACGCCTTCCGCCCGCAAACGCTGATCGAGGTCTCCGCGGCGATGGAGCTGGCCCGGGAGGACACCGAGGTCGGCGTGATCGTCCTCACCGGCGAGGGACAGAAGGCCTTCTGCTCAGGCGGCGACCAATCGGTGCGCGGCGACAGCGGCTATGTCGCCGAGGGCGCCTCGATAGGCCGTTTCCACGTCACCGATCTGCAGGTGCAGATGCGACGGCTGCCGAAGCCGGTGGTGGCGATGGTGGCCGGCTGGGCGATCGGCGGCGGTCACATCCTGCACATCTGCTGCGACCTGACGATCGCCGCCGACAACGCCCGTTTCGGGCAGACCGGGCCGCGCGTCGGCTCCTGGGACGGCGGCTTCGGCGCCTCCTTAATGCGGGACCTGGTCGGGACCAAGAAGGCAAAGGAGCTCTGGCTGCTCTGCCGCCAGTACGACGCCGAGGAGGCCATGGAGATGGGCCTGGTCAACAGGGTCGTCCCGGTCGATGAGCTCGAACGTGAGACGGTCGCCTGGTGCCGGGAGATGCTCGCCCTCTCCCCCTTCGCGCTGCGCCTGGTCAAGGCCAGCTTCAACGCGCACGAGGACGGCTACGCGGGAATCCAGCAACTTGCCCACGACACCAACCTGCTCTTCTACGGCAGCGAGGAGGCCCGCGAGGGCCGCGAGGCATTCAAGGAGAAGCGCCCGCCCGACTTCTCGAAGTTTCCGAGACGGCCATGAGGATCTGGCTGATGGCGGCGCGGCCGCGCACTCTGCCGGCGGCGATCGCGCCGGTTCTCGTCGGCACCGCCGCTGCGGTCGAATGGTTTGGCAGCCTGCCCCGCGTCGGCGCTTTCATCGCCGCACTGCTCGGCTCGATCTTCATCCAGATCGGCACCAATCTCGCCAACGACTACTCGGACGCCAAGCGCGGCGCCGACACGGTTGATCGGCTGGGTCCGGTGCGGGTGACCTCTGCCGGCCTGGTGACGCCGCAGCGGGTGTTGGTGGCCACCTGGGTCGCGTTCGCAGCCGCCGTCGCCTGCGGCATCTACCTGACCGCGGTGGCGGGACCGGTCATCTTGCTGATCGGCGTCGTCTCGATCGCCGCCGGCGTCCTCTACACCGGCGGACCGCACCCCTACGGTTACGCCGGGCTCGGCGAGGTATTCGTCTTCCTCTTCTTCGGCCTGGTCGCCGTCAACGGCTCCTACTACGTCCAGGTCGAGCAACTCGACGCGCTGCCGCTCGGGCTCTCGATCTCGGTCGGCTTCCTTGCCACCGCGATCCTCGTCGTCAACAACGTGCGCGACATCGAGACCGACCGCCGCGCTGGCAAGATGACGATGGCGGTGCGGGTGGGGCGGCACAACGCAGTAGTGCTCTATCGGCTCCTGGTGCTCGGGGCCTTCCTCGTCCTGCCGATCTCGTTGGTGGGCGCCGACGTGAGCCTGCTTCCGCTGATCGGACTGCTGGCGGTGCCGCTGGCGATCAAGCCGCTGCGCACGATGAGCAATCGCACCGATGGCCCATCCCTGAACGCAGCCCTCGCTGGCACCGGAGCGCTGCTTGGGATCTTCAGCCTGCTCGTCTCCGCCGGCCTGCTGCTCGCGGCGTAGGCTCAACGTATGCGCATCGCCTCGGTCGAGGTTGTCCCCTACGCGCTGCCGTTCCGCGAGCCATACGTGACCGCCGCCGGCAGGCTGGACCGGCGCGAGATGGTCCTCCTGCGCCTGCGCTCCGAGGATGGGCTGATTGGTCTCGGCGAAGCGGTTCCACTGTCCCTGCGCGGGGGCGCGTCACTGTCTCAGGTCGTCGCAGAGCTGGCGCAGCTCGGCGAGCGGGAGACCCTCGATGAGGCGACCCTGCGCGGCGACGTCCTCTCGTTGTCGGCGCCCGCGCGCTGCGCGGCGTTGACGGCGTTACTCGACCTTCGGGGGAAGAGGGTGGCTGCCGAGAAGGGCGCCGGTGCTGGGTCCTCGCCCGCCATCCGTTGCAACGCAACCCTGATCGCGGGCGATCCTGCCTCTGTCGTGGCTGGGGCTGAACGCTGGGCGGCCGACGGCTTCTCCACCTTCAAGTTGAAGCTCGGCGGCGGTGACGAGGCGGCCCAGGTGCGCGCCGTGCGCGAGGCCTTGGGCCCGCGGGCGCGGATCCGGATCGACGTCAACGGCGCCTGGGACGTCGAGACGGCAAAGCGGACACTGGGCGAAATCGAGCCATACGAGGTCGAGCTCGCCGAGCAGCCGGTGGCGACCTTGGAGGAGGCGATGGAGATTGCGAGATCGACCTCGATCCCGATCGCCGGCGACGAGAGCATCGAGAGCCGCGCCGACGCCGAACGCGCCGTGGCGATGGAGGCCTGCCGGGTGACCGGTGTGAAGCTGTCCAAGGTCGGCGGCCCCGAGGAGGCGATCGAGATCGCCGAGGTCCTTCCCGCCTACATGTCGAGCGCGCTCGACGGCCCGGTGGGAATCGCAGCAGCAGCGCAGGTCGCGGCTACCCTGGGCGAGGCGGCCGTTGGCGGCGGACCAGACTTGGCTCACGGCCTTGCTACGCAGCGCCTCTTCGCATCGACGATCGCCTCAGTCGAGTGCGGGCTCGAGGGGGACATGCTTTACGCGCCTGAAGGTCCCGGCCTCGGTGTCGAGATCGACGAGGCGGCGCTCGAGGCCCATCGAATTTGACAGGCCTTGGCGACTTACCCCCCACATAAGAGGGGGTAAGTCGCCATAGGCTCTAGGGAATGGACACGACCAACGCCAATACCGCGCTCGCCTCGGCCTTCGTCGAGGAGTTGGCGCGCAGCGGGCTGCGCAACGCGGTCCTCTCCCCTGGCTCGCGCTCGACCCCACTGGCGCTGGCGCTGTGGCGCCAGGCCGAGATTGAGACGACGGTGATCGTCGATGAGCGCTCGGCGGCCTTCTTTGCCGTAGGCGCCGCACAGGCGAGCGGAGCACCCGTTGCGATCCTCTGCACTTCCGGCACCGCCGCCGCCAACTTCCACCCGGCCGTCTGCGAGGCGGATCACTCCGCGGTGCCTCTACTCGTCCTCACCGCCGACCGGCCGCCGGAGCTGCGCGACATCGGCGCCGGCCAGGCGATCGACCAGCTGAAGCTCTACGGCTCCTCGGTGCGCTGGTTCTGCGAGGTCGGCACTCACGATGCCGACGACGACGGGCTCCTCCACTACCGCTCGACCGCCTGTCGTGCCTTCGCCGCCGCCCGCGGCGACTCACGCCCTGGCCCAGTCCATCTCAATTTCCCTTTCCGCGAGCCGCTCGCGCCGCTAGCCGAGGATGGCGCTGTGACTGCAACCGACCCACTGGCACTGAACGGCCGCGACACCCGGCCGCTGACCGCGGTGACCCCGATCGACATGGAGCCGTCGCAGTTTCTGCTCGACGAGGTCGCCAAGCACATTGCCGAGGCCGACATCGGCGTTATCGTCGCTGGCAGGCAGCTCGATCCGGAGCTGCGTGAGCCAGTTGCCCACCTGGCGCGCGTCGCCGGCTTCCCGATCCTCGCCGAGCCGACCTCGCAGTTGCGCTGCGGTCCCCACGATCGCTCCTATGTCGTGAGCGCCTACGACCTGCTTCTGCGCGATGAGGAATTTCGCGAGGCCGCGTCGCCCAATCTGATCCTCCGCTTCGGCGAGATGCCGACCAGCAAGCCGCTGCGCTCATGGCTTGCCGAGTCAGGCGCCGATCAGATCGTCATCGATCCTCTGGGCGGCTGGAACGAGCCGAGCCGGAGGGCCGCAGCTCTGCTGCGTGCCGATCCGACCGAGCTGGCGTCCGGATGGGCCGCGCGACTTGGCGAGGATCGGCCCCCGCCGGCAATGTGGCTGGAGGCTGAGCGTGCGGCCCGCGGGGCGATCGAGGCAGAGCTGGCCCAACTGGACACGCTCAGTGAGCCGGCCCTGCAACTGGCGCTCGGCTCCGCATACGGTGAGGATGAGCTCGTCTACACCGCGTCGAGCATGCCGATCCGCGACCAGGAGGCCTTCCTGCCGCCCACCGAGACCGACGCCACCTTCCTCTGCAACCGCGGCACCAACGGGATCGACGGCCTGATCTCATCCGGGATAGGCGCGGCCCATGCCACCGGCAAGCCGACCACGATCATCGCCGGCGACCTCGGTCTGCTCCACGACATCGGCGGTCTGGCTGCCCTGCGCGACGTCGCGACCCCGGTGCGCATAGTCGTGATCGACAACGACGGCGGCGGCATCTTCCACTTCCTGCCGCAGCAGGATGCACTCGACGGCGAGGAGTTCGAGGCGTTGCTTGGAACCCCACGCGGTATCGATGTCGCCAAGGCCGCCGCCCTCTTCGACCTTCCCTACCGCCGCCTCGATTCGCTGGGTGAGCTCCCGGATGCGCTGGCCGCCGGAACCGGCCTGATCGAGGTCAGCACCGACCGCGGCGCAAACGCGGAGCTCCACCGCCGCATCTCCGCCCGCGTCGCCAGCGTGGTTGAGCTTTGATCCGCATAGCAGGCCAAATCTCTACCGCACTCGTCAGCACTCGATTCGTCCGGCCTCGCGACCTGGGCCAGGCTGCCAGGTTGGATAGTGGAAGGAGAGGTGGTAGCCACGATTCTTGGGCACCGGGACAGAGATACGGGACCGGCAGCTCCCATCGGCGTTGATCTGCATAACCGCCGCCTCGAGATCGCCGGAAGTGTTTTCGGTTGGGGCGCTCTTGGTCGTGTAGGCGAGACGCTCGCCAGATGGATCCCAGCTCGCCGGCCGCTCGGCCTTGGCGGGCGTATCGGTGAGCTGCCAGCGGGAGGAACGGTCCGCGTCCATCGCGTAGAGGTCGACGGAGAACCCATCATCTTGCTCGCAGCACGACGTGTCGCCAATCCTGCGAATTCCCAAGAAGGCGATCCGGCTTCCGTCGGGGGAGTACCGCGGCCAGCTGGCGTTCTCGGCGAGCACATAAGAGCCACCGCCATCGAGCCGGAGGGCCGTTGCGTCGGCGCGGTCACGGAAGACGTCCCGGTGGGTCAGACCGAGCACCGATCCGTCCGGCGAGAACGAGGAGGGGATGTCCTCCACCCCATTCGCCCACTCGGTCAGCTGCCTCAACCCGCTCCCGTCGAGACCGACGCTCCACACAGTCGTGCCCTTCCAAAGCGTGCGGCCGAAGACGCCGTGGGGACCGAGGAACTTGCGCACGGGCCTTGCAAACGCGATGCTGCGCCCATCCGGCGAGAAGACCGGTCCGAGCGCGCCTTGGGTCCCGGGAATCGGCCGAATTCCGGCGCCGTCGGCCGCGACAACGTAGATCTGCCTGCTCTTCGGCAGCAGGATCCCTGGCAGGGGACCCGTCACGCCACTGAATGCCAACAGCGATCCGTCGGGCGACCAAGACGGGCCAGAGAACGGATACGGAAGAGGTCGGATCTTGCTCCCACCGCCCGCCACCTTCAGTGACTGTCGGAGGACGGCATCGCTCGTCATGACCGAAAGCGCGTCCGGGCGGTTGGTGGACTGCAGGAAGGCCAGCCTCGGGCCTGCGGGCGTCTCCGCACCGACGGAGGCCGTCGCCATCAGCAGGGCAAGAGCCGTTGCCGCAAGCAACGTGATCCAGCGCCTGTCAGCAGGCAATCCGTCCCGCCTCGCGGCCGGGACCCGGCTGCCAGGCGGGCATGTAGAAGCCGGTGGGGGGAGCGAACAGCAGCTTGGTCGGGCAGCTCCCGTCGGCGTTGATCTGCATCAGGGCGTTGCCGATCCCTAGGCCTGCGCCTTTCGCGCTCGTCGAGACGCGCATGTAAGCGAGGCGGTCACCGGCTGGATCCCAGTTGGGATAGGCCTCGATACGGTTGCGGGTGCGCGTGAGCCGGCGAATGTCGCTGCCATCTGCGTCGACGACGTAGAGGTCGCTCTCTCCATCCTCGCTTCTGCGAATCAGGGCCACTCGGAGTCCGTCAGGCGAGTAGACGGGGTCCGTGCCATCGGCCAAGAGGGGGCTGGGGGCACCCGTGGTGGCGCTCACGGCCACCGGTTCGGAATCCTCGGTGCGTCGGATGTCCCAGCGAGTCGTCAGCAAAGTCGAGCCGTCGGGCGAGAACGAGGAGGCGAAGTACCAGAGCCCGTTGCGCCATGGCGTCAGTTGACGCTGAGCTCCAGTCAGGGTGTCGACCACCCAGACGGACGCCCCCTTGAAGCCTTCCTTTCGCAGTCTCCCGCCCACCCTGGTTGCGGTCTTGCGTAGGACATTCCGGGTGAAGGCGATCGTATGCCCATCGGGCGAGAAAACCGGCCCAGTCGCCCCGTTCGTCCCGCGGATCGAACGAAGGGCGCGCCCGTCGGCGCTCACGGTGAAGAGCTGATCTCCCCCTTGGGAGCCGGCGCTGAAGGCGACCCTTTTCCCATCGGGCGACCAGGCAAGGGGTGAGAAGAGGTCCAGCGGCTGTCCTGAACGCAGATCGCCACCTGCCAGGTGAACCGGCTGGGCGCCGGTCTCGTCGACCGTCAGCAGATCCATGCGTAGTTCCGTGGCCTTGACCAGGGCCAAGCGGGGACCTGCAGGCACCGCCGCAACCGCCGCGCTGGCTACAGCCAGCAACAACAGAACCCCTACCCCAAGCACCCGTCGGATCATGTGTCGCATTCTGACAACAGGTACCCCCCTATGCGGCCACCTAATCTGCGAGCAGCGGCAGCAATGCCTGCAGCTTGACCTCGGTCTCCTCCAGCTCGGCGGCCGGGTCGGAGCCGGCGACTACGCCGACGCCGGCGAAGAGGCGGGCCTCGCGGTCGCGGAGGAGGGCGCTGCGTAGGGCTACGCAGAACTCGCCGTCCTCGGTTGCATCCATCCAGCCGACCGGGCCGGCGTACCAGCCGCGGTCCATCTGCTCCAGCTCGGCGATCGTGCTCCCGGCGTCGGGCCAGGGCTCGCCGCCGACGGCCGGCGTCGGGTGCAGCATGCCGGCCAGCTCGATCGCCGAGTGCGATTCGGCGAGCTGGGCGATGATCGGCGTCGCCAGGTGCTGGATGTTGGCAACCTTGATCACCTCGGGCTCGGGGGCGGTCTGCACCCAGACCGCGTGTGGGCGCAGCTTGCGGACGATGCGCTCGGCCACTATTCGCTGCTCACGGCGGTTCTTGTCGCTGCGCAGCAATTGCTCACCGAGGTGGTCGTCGACGGCGGGGTCGGAGCTGCGCCGCGTCGAGCCGGCCAGTGCGACAGTCGAGGCGCCAGCGCCGGAGCGGCGGATCAGCAGCTCCGGGCTGGCGCCGAGGAACGCCGCCTCCGGAGTGCCCTGGCAAAAGCAGAAGCAGGACGGGAACTGCTCGCGCAAAGCGCCGAAGATCGCCGCCGGTTCGTGGGCAACGGAGGCCTCAACCGTCACCTCGCGGGCGAGGACAACCTTGCTCGTCTCGTCCCCCGCGATGCGGTCTGTCGCTGCATCCACCGCAGCTTCGAAGTCACCCGGCGGCAGCACGCTGCGGATCTCCGGCCGGTCGGTCAGGCTTGGGTCGAGCATGGGCACTGGATCCGGGCGCAAGCCGACTAGCCGTGCTGCGACCCGATCGGCCGCCGTGTCTGCGGCGTCGCCCGGATGCATGACCAGATTGACGGTTAGGAACGTCTGATCCCCAACGCGACAGAGCGAAAGGTCCGGCAGGATCATCGAGGCGGGCGCAAACGAGGACCAATGCGAGGTCCCCGCTCCACTTGGATCGAAGGCAAAGCCACCCGTCCAGACCGGCCCGGCACCCGATGGCAGGCCCGGCGGCTCGTCGAGCACAGCCCCCTCGTCCATCCCCAAGCACTCGCGGGCAACGTCTCCAAAGCGCGCCTCCCCCCGCGAGCTGGCCTCGTGGGCGACACCCAAAGTCGCCAAGGCAAAGCCCCGATCCGGCTGCTCCCAACAGAACCAGTGGTCAGACGCCAAACGAGAGGCGAATGCCACCGCGCAAGGGTCGAGTCCATCCACCGCGGTCGTGACGCTGACCAGGGTGCGCCGCGATCGTCTGGTCGCCAGCTCCGCGCTGTCGCGCAGCCGGCTGTGCAGCTCGCTAGTCGCCGCCGCGAGCGATGGCAATCTCGCCGGTCCTCACCATCTCTATGAGGCCATGGGGCCGGATCATCCGCTCGAAGGCCTCGATCTTGTCCGCAGATCCGGTCACCTCGATCGTCATCGTGCGCCGCGAGACGTCGATGATCTTGGCTCGGAAGATCTCCGCGAACTGGATGATCTCGGCCCGGCTCTCTACGGCGGCGGAGACTTTGAACATCGCCATCTCGCGGGCGACGGTCTCCTCCGGCTCCATGTCGCGGATTTTCAGCACGTTGACCAGCTTGTGCAGCTGCTTGGTCACCTGGTCGATCGGGTGGACGGCGCCGTCGAGGGTCAGCGTGATCCGCGAGATGCTCGGGTCGTCGGTGGGCCCGACCGCGAGCGTGTCGATGTTGAAACCGCGACGCGAGAAGAGCCCTGCAATGCGCGCCAAGACACCCGGCTTGTTCTCGACCAGGATCGAGAGGATGTGTTTGCGCCCGCTGAGCTGACCGGGCACGTGCAGGTCCTCCAGTTTCACCATCTGCGGAGTGCCGGCCTCCATCAGCTCACCGCCTTCGGCGCCTCAACCATGTCGCGGGCGGCCTCGCCCGGCGGGATCATCGGGTAGCAGTTCTCCTCCTGGGCGACACGCACGTCGAGCAGGACCGGCCCATCGGTCTCCAGCGCCTGCACCATCGTCCCCTCTAGCTCATCGGCGTTCTCGCAGCGGATGCCGGTCGCGCCAAACGCCTCCGCCAGCTTCACCCAATCCGGGCTGGCGCCCATCTCGACCGAGCTGTAGCGGCGATCCCAGAAGAGCTCCTGCCACTGGCGAACCATGCCCATGTAGCCGTTGTTCATCAGGAAGACCTTGACCGGGATGTTTTCGGTCACGCAGGTCGCCAGCTCCTGGCAGTTCATGATCAGGCTGCCGTCGCCGGCAAGGCAGACGACGTCCTCCTCGGGGCGAGCGACCTTGGCGCCAACCGCAGCGGGGAGGCCGAAGCCCATCGTCCCCAGGCCACCGGAATTGATCCAGTGGCGGGGTTGCTCGAAGCCGTAGTACTGCGCCGCCCACATCTGGTGCTGGCCAACGTCGGAGGTAATGATCGCGTTCCCCTTAGTCGCCCGGTGCATCGCCTCGACCATGAACTGGGGCTTGATCTCGCCATCGGTGCCGGCCTCGTAGCGCAGCGGGTGCTCCTGCTGCCACTCACGCAACTGCTTCCACCAGGCATCGAGCCGAGTGGGATCCGTCTGCAGCGCTCGGTACTCGCGGGTCAGCTCCGGCAGCACAAGCTTGACGTCGCCGACGATCGGGATGTGGGCACCGACGTTCTTGGAGATCTCCGCTGGGTCGATGTCGATATGGACGACTTTCGCCTGCGGCGCGAACTCGGCAAGTTTGCCGGTGATGCGGTCGTCGAAGCGGGCGCCGATCGCGACGATCAGGTCAGCGTTGTCCATCGCCCAGTTGGCGGTGACGGTGCCGTGCATGCCGAGCATCCCAAGCCAGTGCTCGCCCGAAGCCGGATACGCGCCCAGCCCCATCAGGGTCGAGGTAATCGGGAAGCGGTCGGCCGCAGCGAGCTCGCGGAGCTCCTCAGCGGCGTTGCCGTTAACCACCCCGCCGCCCGTGTAGAGAATCGGCCGTTTGGCGTTGGCAAGGGCTTTGGCGGCGATCCGGACCTGCTTGATATTGCCCTTGCCCATCGGTTTGTAGCCGGCCAATTCGACAGGCTCGGTGCGTGTCACGTAGTCGATCTCGGCGCGTGAGAGATCCTGGGGGATATCGAGCAGCACGGGGCCCGGCCGGCCAGTCGAGGCGACGTGGAAGGCCTCGTGCACGTACTCGGGAATCTGGCGCGGATCGGTGACCTGGAAGGAGTGCTTGACGAAGGGCAGCGTCGCGCCGAGGATGTCGGCCTCCTGGAAGCCGTCGGTACCGATCAGCTCGGTCCGCACCTGGCCGGTGATGAACACCGTCGGCACCGAGTCCATCATCGCGTCGGCGATCGCCGTGACCAAGTTCGTCGCACCCGGGCCGGAGGTCGCAAATGCCACCCCCACCCTGCCTGCTGCCTTGGCGTAGCCCTCGGCAGCGTGGCCGCCACCTTGCTCGTGGCGCACCTGGATGTGGCGGAAACCAGCGTCTACGAGGGCATCGTAGGTCGGCAGGTTCGCCCCGCCGGGGATGCCGAAGACGTCCTTGACGCCCTCCGCCTTGAGGCTTTCCATCAGTGCATCCGCGGCTCTCATGACAAATCCTCGCGCTTCGCTCCCGGCGCAAAGAACCAGATATGCATGCTTGGTCGCTCCGCGCTCATTAGGACTCGCGATGGTACCAGCGGGACTATGCCCGGCCAGCAGGGGATTTGGCGGGGTTCCAGCGGGTGCGGGGATCGATCGAACCCTCGATCACGTTGCCCTTGTGGCGCTCGATCGTGTGGATCATCGACTCGACCAGCTCCTCGCCGAGCAGAGTCGGCTCGAGACCGAGGTCGAGGAGCTTGGTGTGGATCGCGTTGTAGTAGTGCTCTTCCTTCTCAACCCGAGGGTTGTCGCAGTGCTGGATCTCAACCGAGTAGCCAAGGTGCTCACCAGCCCCTTTGACCAGCTCGGCCAGCTCCAGCACTGAGAATTGCTCGGTGAACTGGTTGAAGACGCGGAACTCGCCACCCTCGGCGGGATTGGTCGCCGCCAGCTCGACGCAGTTGAGCGTGTCGCGGATGTTGAGGAAGCCCCTGGTCTGGCCACCGCTGCCATAGACGGTCAGTGAGTGCCCGATCACCGTCTGCAGGCAGAACCGGTTGAGCACGGTGCCGAACACCTCGTCGTAGTCGAAACGGGTGATCAGGCGCTCGTCACGCGCCGTCTCGTCGGTCTCGATTCCGTAGACAACGCCCTGGTTCAAATCAGTCGCGCGCAGACCCCAGGTGCGACAGGCGAAGTGGATGTTGGTCGAGTCGTGGACCTTCGAGCAGTGATAGAGCGAGGCCGGCAGCTTCGGGTAGGGCAGGGTGTCCTTGCGGCCCTTGTGCTCGATCTCGATGTAGCCCTCCTCGATATCGATGTTGGGCTGGCCGTACTCGCCCATCGTGCCGAGCTTCACCAGGTGGCACTCGGGAACATGGTCGCGGATCGCGAAGAGCAGGTTGAGGTTGCCGATCACGTTGCCGTACTGGGTCTCGACCGCCTGCTCGCGGGAGGCCATCGAGTAGGGGGCCGAGGCCTGCTGGCCGTAGTGGACGACGACCTCGGGCCGCACCGCGGCGACGACGCCATCGAGGAACTCGCCGTCCTCGACTGAGCCGACGAAGCTCTGGATCTCGCTGCCGCTCACCTCGCGCCAGGCGGCAATGCGCTCCTCAAGCGAGCGGATCGGGGTCAGCGAGTCGCTGCCCACGCCGTCCACCCAGCGGCGGCGGACGAAGTTGTCGACGACGGCGACCTCGTGTCCGCGAGCCGAGAAGCGCAGGGCGGTCGGCCAGCCGAGATAACCGTCGCCCCCGAGGATTAGGACGCGCATAGGTCGCGGCAGAGTAGCTGACAGGGGCGACATAGCATCCGCCCATGAGCGCGGAGCGACCATGCGTGCATATCTGGTTCTTCGCGCCGGGAGCGGAGCGCGATTCCTGGTGTTGAGCCGACTTGCAGCGCGGAATGGAGGGCGAGCTGGCCTAGCAGCGCTGGCCGCGATCCTGCTGCTCGGCCTGGGCCTGCGCGGCGCTGAGGCTTGGGACGGGCGCTCGCCGGTCTACGACGCACAGGGCTACTCCAGGATCGCCGCCAACCTGGAGCGAGGCGAGGGGTTCACCCTGGGCCCCACCGCAACCCAGCCGGCGAGCAACTACTCGCCGGGCCTGCCGCTGCTGGTCAGCGCCGTCTATGAGCTCAGCGGTGGGATCCATGAACGATCCGCAAGGCTCCTTCTGGCCCTGCTCGGCTCGCTGTCGGTGCTGTTCGCCTACCTGATCGGCCGCCGGCTGTCGGGAGTCATGGCTGGCTTGATCGGCGCTGCTGCCGTCGCGATCTACCCCGCCCTCCTCGAGTACCAAGGGATGCTCATGTCGGAGCCGCTTGCGGCAGCGCTCCTTTCCGGGGCT
Source organism: uncultured Solirubrobacterales bacterium (assembly GCA_963824215.1). GTDB lineage: Bacteria > Actinomycetota > Thermoleophilia > Solirubrobacterales > 70-9 > VRUE01. The sequence continues at coordinate 754,276 of CAWGOE010000004.1, forward strand.
GTACTCGCAATCCTGTGGGCCGCAGATGCGAGCCACGGGCGGGTGAGATGGCTGGCGCCGGGGCTGGTGCTTGGAGCGCTTGCGTTGACCCGGCCCGAGTACCTGGCGATCTCATTGCTGGTGGCTGTCGTGGTGTTCGTGCGCGGAGGACGGGATCGATGGCGAGAGTGCCTGCCCCAGGCCTTGATCCTGGTTCTCGGGCTGGTTCTCGTCGTCGCACCTTGGACGGCGCGCAATGCGATCGTCCTCGACCGATTCGTGCCGGTATCGACCGGTGGCGGGCAGGTGCTCTTCGCCGGCTCCTACATGCCCTCGGGAGGCGACCCCGAACGTGTGGGCGAAGAGGTACTCGAGCGTCACCCCGGGCTTAGCCGCCAGCTTCCGCCTGACGCGCGTTTAGAGCAGATCCTCGCCGCGCTGGCCGCACAGCGCTATCCAGAGCTGGAAACCGATGCCGCGCTGGCGCGAATGGGCCGCGAGCGGCTCTGGAATGACATATCCGAGCAGCCGCTGGACTACGCCGGCTTCGTCGCGGCCAAGGTAGGCCGAATCTGGTCGCATGGACCGCGTGACGTCATGCGCGAGCCTGGCTGGCAGGCCCTGCACTGGACGCTCGTCGCCTTTGGCTTGCTCGGGCTTGGCTTGCTCGCCGCACAACGACGCTGGGAGGCACTCCTGATCGGGATCGTGCTGATCGCGGTGACGGCGACCGGCGCTCTACTCGTCGCCTCGCCGCGGCGGCTCCTGGTCGCGGCCCCCCTGCTTGCCGCGTTGGCGGGAGTTGGCCTCGCGTGGCTGGCGGCCACCCTGCAGGCGGGGCGCTCGCCAGGCGCGGCCAGGCCCCCCGCCTGACCGCTCGGTCAGCCTTTGTACTTGACTTCGAAGGTGAGCTTGATGAAGGTCGCCGTATCGGCGCCTCGGAAAGCGCAGATGTAGTGGACGATGTTCACGTAGTACGGATTGACCGATGGACGACAGAAGAAGCTGCGAACCGGACGCGGCTCCTCAACCCCGAGCTTGGCGGTGCGCGCCATCACTTTCTTTGCCCATTTGCAGGTCGCGAATGGGGCCTGGACCGGGTCGACATTGCTCGCGGTCAGCTCGCCGGAAATCGAGCCGCCGACGGCCTCGGAGGAGGCGACGACGCAGGTCTTGGGCGCGGTTTTCGCAGCCGCGCCCGGCGCAAAGGCAAGCGCGACGCAGAGCAGGACACAAAATGCGATCAGCGGAGAACGGTGCATTGGCTTTGCTCCTTCCGCAATCGAGGTTAGCCCAGGGTTCTCCTGCCCGGCGCCCTCGGGCCGGATAGCCTGGCCGGCCTTGACAGCGATCGGCAACTGGATGCGAGGGCTGCCCGCACCCCACGGGAAAGTAACGCTGCTGGTCCTGGCGCTCATCCTCGTGCTTGGCTTCGGCCTACGCGCGTACAGGGTGGTCGAGCCGCTGGCGACTCCCGGCGACGACGCGCGCGCCTACTTCGCCCTTTCCAAGGCGCTCTACGAGGAAGGCAGTTACGGCGGGCAGAGCTTCGAGGACGCCAGCGACTGGTCTCCGGGGGCGCCGCTGCTCTACGCGGCTGCCTTCTATGCGACCGGTGGCGCCCGTGAAGGCACGGCGCGGATCGTCGAGCTGTTGCTCGGCCTGGCGGCGATCGTCGTCGTCTACCTGCTGGGACGGAGGATCAACTGTCGTCCCGCCGGCCTGATCGCGGCCTTCGGCGTCGCCATCTACCCCTCCTTCATTCACTCCACTGGTGCGCTTTTCAGCGAGCCACCGGCGATCTTCACCCTGCCCGCAGCCGTCCTGGCTTTCTTATGGGCTGCGGACCAAAAGCACTTACGGGCCTGGCTCGTGCCTGGATTCCTCTTCGGCCTGACCGCACTGATCCGCCCGGACTACCTGCCGGTCGGCATCGCCTTCGCGGTCTTGGCCGCGATCCGCGTCGGTCGTGAGCGTGGCTGGCAGTCCGGTCTAGCCGGGGCAGGGCTGCTCGCCGGCGCCCTGTTGCTCCCGATCGTGCCCTGGACGATCCACAACCAGGTCACGCTCGATCGCACCGTGCCGATCTCGACCGGCGGCGGCAAGGCCCTCTACGTCGGCACCTTCCTGCCCGCCGACGGGGAATACAAGCGGGTCAAGGCGAGGCTAGCCCTGCGCTACCTGAATCGCGACCTACCGCCGGACTCTGAGGCCCTGGAGCAGGTCAACCCAACGCCGCTCTTCGATCGCGTAGCCGCGCGCTACCCCGAATTGCCGCGGGACGAGGCACTGGGCAAAATCGGCAAAGAGAACTTCTCCAAGTACTTCGACGAAGACCCGATCGGATATGCGGCGATGACCGCACGCAAGGTCTGGCGAATGTGGAGCGCTGGCATCGGCGAAGCGATGAGCAGTACTGCCGGCCGCATCGTCCAGGGATTGGTCGTCCTGCTCGGCCTCGCCGGCCTTGGGGTGCTGGCCCTGCGCCGGCGCTGGTGGGAGCTGATCGCGATGGCGACCCCGCTCGTGCTCGTTACCGCGGTCGGTGCGGCCTCCTTAGCGGCGCCTCGACGCAACGAGATCCTGATGACGCTGATCTTTCCGCTTGCCGGGGTAGCCCTGGCGCGGGTGGGTGCGGCCATATCCTCCAGCGGTTCATGGTTCCCGAGGCAGGCATCTTCCCCGCCGAGCTGACCGCGCTACGCGGCGCCGGCCTCCTGGTCGCAATTGCGATCGGCGCCTTTGCGATCGCGCGCCGCCGCACGCTGCGCAACGTCGACGTGCTGATCCTGCTCGGGGCAGCGATCGGGCTGGCGATCGTCTCCGGCACCGAACTCACCGACGCTCTCCTCTCCGCCTTCTCCTTCGAGCAGGGCAACGGCGGCCGCATCCTCGGCCTCGCCGTCTTCTCGATCTTCATCCTCTTCCTGCTGATCTTGCGAGCCCTCTCGCAGACGGCTCGCAACTCCCGCCAGCTCTCGGCGGTGCTCGAGGGGCTCGCCTGGGAGGAGTTCCGCCAGGCGGAGCTGCCGGAGCGCTTCCGCGGCAAGATCGCGATCCTCGTCCCCGCCTACAACGAGGCCGAAAACATCGGCCAGGTCCTCGACCTGATGCCGAGCGAGGTCTGCGGCGTGGAGACCGCGGTGCTCGTGGTTGACGACGGCTCCCGCGACGGCACCGGCGACGTCGCTGCAAGACACGGGGCGATCGTCGCCCGCCACGTGATCAACCGCGGCGGTGGCGCTGCCTTGCGCACCGGCTACCGCTTGATGGTCGACTCCGGGGCCGAGATCGTGGTCACGCTCGATGCCGATGGCCAGCACCTGCCCTCCGAGATGGAGCGCCTGGTCAAGCCGGTACTCGACCGCGAAGTTGACGTCGCCCATGGCTCCCGCGTCCTCGGTGAGGCCGACGACAATCACTTCGCCCGCGAGCTCGGGATCGTCTTCTTCAACCGGCTCGTCTCCGCCATCACCCGGACCAAGGTCAGCGACTGCTCCAACGGCTACCGCGCGGTGCGCGCTACCGTCCTCCCCCAGCTCGTCTTGCGCCAGGAGCAGTTCCACACCTCCGAGTTCATGATCGAGGCGATCAAGCGCGGCATCCCGGCCAAGGAGATCCCGGTGACCGTCGCCAAGCGCCTCCACGGCCACTCGAAGAAGCCGGCGGTTGTCCGCTACGGCCTCGGCTTCGCCAACGCGATCGTCAGGACCTGGCTGCGCTGACGGTCCCGGGGTCGAGGCTGCGCCAGAGGTGGACAACGGCGTAGGAGCGCCAGGGGCGCCAGTGCTCGGCGAGCAGCGCCTCACCCGCCCGGTCCACACCGTGCCCCCGCTGCTCAAGTGCCCGCCGCAACCCGGCGTCGCCGAGTGGATAGGCGTCTGGGTCACCGAGCGCTCGCATCGCCACATACGAGGCGGTCCATGGACCGACTCCAGGAATCGAGAGCAGGCCGGCAACCGAGGCCTCGGTGTCTGCACCCGCGTCAAGCCTCAGCTCACCCCGATCGACCATGCGGGCCAGCTCACGCAATGCCTGTGCCCTGCTGCGCGGCATCGGCAGGCTCGACGGATCGATCTGGGCCACTGCCGCGCTGGTCGGAAACCGATGCGTAACCGTCCCGACCGGCTCGTCCAGCCGCTCGCCGTAGCGCTCGACCAGCTTCGCCGCCATGCCCCTGGCGGCAACGACCGAGACCTGCTGGCCGAGAATCGCGCGGACGGCCAGCTCGAAGCCGTCGGCACAGCCGGGCACGCGCAGGCCCGGGCGGAGCCGCGCAAGGTCACCCAGGCAGCGGTCCTCGCCGAGCTGGGTGGAAACCGTCTGCGGGTCGGCGTCGAGATCAAGCAGGCGACGGCAGCGGGCGACCGCCGCGGTCAGATCACGTAGGTCGTCGAGCCATAACCGACACGACACGGCGCCGTCCTTAGGGCGCAACGCAACGATCGCGGCGCCGTGCCGCAGCGAGAGCGAGCGACGGTAGCCATGCTCGTCCAGCACCTCGACGCCGGGCACCGCGCGCGCAGCGAGAAAGCGGATCGACGACTCGCCGTCGAACGGCTGCCGACATGCGAGCCTCAGCTCGATCGCCCCAGGGGCCGCTTTGCTCGCACGATTCTTGGCCCGCCGCCTCAACTCGGTTGGGGTGCGCCCATAAACGGCTTTGATCGTGTCGTTGAACTGGCGCACGCTGCCAAAGCCGGCAGCCAGCGCTGCCTCGGCAAACGTGATCGGCGTCGACTCGATCAACAGCCTCGCGGCCTGCGCCCGCTGGGCCCTGGCCAAGGCGACCGGGCCGGCGCCCACCTCAGCCGTGAGGATGCGCTGGAGCTGGCGCTCGCTGTAGCCGAGCCGGCTGGCAAGGCCGGGCACGCCATCACGGTCGACCGCTCCCTCGGCGATCAGGCGGAACGCCCGCCCGGCGACATCGGCCCGGCGGTTCCAGGCCGGGGAGCCAGGCGCCGCATCGGGATCGCAGCGCTTGCAGGCCCGCAGTCCTGCCTCGTGAGCAGCGGCGGCACTCTGGAAGAGCCGGACGTTGCGACGCTTCGGCAGCCGGGCCGGACAGCTCGGCCGGCAATAGATGCCGGTCGACAGCACGCCGACGAAGAAGTAGCCGTCGTAGCGCGGGTCACGGCTGCGCATGAACCGGTAGCAGGCCTCGAAATCTGCAATCACATCGCCCATCGTGGCACGGTCGCAGCATCTCCTCTGGCGGTTTTCGGACAGTAGAGCAGGTGCGGCGACCGTGGCGGATTTCCGCCAGACATCGGCTCGTCGCGGGCCTATCGTCGCACCGACCAACCAGTGAGCCGAGAGGAGCCGTAATGCAAGACGTCGAGCGATTCATCCAGGTGTATGAAGAAATCTGGCCCAGCTTCGACGCTGAGCGCCTGGAGAGGTTCGAGATGGTCCACCCCGAGGCGAGCATCGACCACTCCGGCATGGAGCGGCCGATTCGGGGCGATGAGGAGCCCGACTACGTGCGCGGGATCAAGGCCGCGATGCCTGACATCTCACTTGAAACGCGCAACTGGGCTGCGCGAGGGGACGTCGTTTTCGTCGAGTACGCGATGGAGGCGACGGTGAATGGCGAGCGGCTCGCATGGGACGGCATCGGGCGATTCAAGCTGCGCGACGGCAAGGTGATCGACGCGATCGGCCGCTGGGACACGGCGCCGATCCAAGCTGCCCTGGCGGCTCAGCCCTCGACCCCGGGGTGACGAACCGCCGCGGGGTCCGGCAGGAAGAGGTCGGTGCCGCAGCGGGGACAAACCTGAACGTAGAGCTTCACCGCCTTGCCGCAGGTCGGGCATTGCCGTTCGGGTTCGTCCTTCTCGCGGCGGTAAAGGATGACCGCGATCAGACCAAGCGGCGGCAGCAGGGTGCCGATCAGCAACCAGAGCCAGAACGAGCTGCCCTTGGCGCGGCCAATGATCGCGGTCGCTAGCCCGAAGAAGAAGGCGATGATGAGGTACTCGAATCCCACGGCTCCATTGTCGCGCCCAGACGCTGTGGATGCCCGATCGAGCCGACCTCGGCGAGGTCACGCCGGAAGGGCAGGCTGGCGGTCCAGTCGATCACGGCCCGAGCCTTTCGGGCTACCCCCGGGATCTGACTCATGTGGTAGGTCCGCGCCATCCACCAGGCGGGGAAGCCGCGGAACTTGCGGCCGCCGACCCTGCCGACGGCCTTGTAGCGACCGAGGTTGACGAAAGAGGCGCTGCCGCGGTACTCGAAGCGCCGAGCGCTGCCGACCCCGAGCTCGGCGGCGAGGTTGCGGGCGGCGACGGGGCCCTGCCGGACCGCGTGCTGAGCCGTCGGCGGGTAGAGGCCGCCCCCCGGATCAGGTGCCGCCGCGCAGTCGCCGATCGCCCAGACCGAATCCGAGCCCTGCACCCGCAGATACTCGTCGACCGGCACGCGGCCGCGCTCGTCGAGCGGCACATTCAGGCGGCGCAGGCTGGGGTGCGGCGCCACGCCAGCGGTCCAGACCACCGTCCGCGTTGGCAGCAGCTCACCACTGGAGAGGCGGGCGCGGTCGGCGCTGACCTCCTCCAGCGTCGTCTCCAAGCGGATGTCGATGCCGCGGCCGCGCAGCTCCCGCAGGGCGTACTCGGCAAGACCGGCGTCGATCTCCGGCAGCACCCGACCGGTCGCCTCGACCAACACCCAGCGCATGCCGTGCAGGCGAGCACGCGGATAGCTCTCCATCGCGTCGGCGGCAAAGTCCTGAAGCTCGGCGAGCGCCTCGAGGCCAGCGTAGCCACCACCAACAAAGACGTAGGTCAACAGTTCTTCACGGCGCGCTGGGTCATCGCTGGCGTTGGCCGCCTCCAGCGTTTCAACCACGTGGTTACGCAGCCAGATTGCGTCGGCGAGGGTTTTGAAGCCAATCGCGTGCTCGGCTAGGCCCGGCACTGGCAGCACCCGCGAGACCGAGCCGAGCGCAAGCAGGAGTTGGTCATACGGTAGATGCTCGATCTCGCCGTCGCGGGTGCGGAGCTCAACCGTGCGCGCCACGGGATCGTGGCCGGAGATCTTGCCGAGCCGCAGGTACGTGCGGTCGAGAATCTCGCGCAGCGGCGTCACCACATGGCGTGGCTCCAGCGTCCCCGCCGCCGCCTCGGGCAGGAACGGCGTGTAGAGCAGGAAGTTGACGTCGTTGACAAGCGTCAGCCGCGCCGACTGCTTCGGCATGATCCGCTCCAGCTCGCGCGCCGCCATCGCTCCACCGAAACCACCACCAGCGATGACAACGTTCCAGGCCACGTCCCCACCGTAGCACTTTGTAACAACTTGTTACAAAGTGTCAGTTCGCACGAGTATCACCTTCACACAGGGCAAAAATCCGCCTGATTTCGCCCCTACCGTCCCAGCCGCGATCCACATAAAGCGGCCGGGGCACCGCTGGAACGGCCCCCGGCCTGGCACCGAAAGGCGGACCTTCCGATGCAGGCAAAGGCTAATGGGCGCTCACACGACCGCCCCACGCACGCTCACGACATTCGCGATCAGGCGGTTGTTCTCACGTTCGTCCTGACGCTCCATCCCGACCATCTGACGATCCCGGACCTCGCCCGCTCGCTCAACGCTAAATCAGGGGACTTCAAGCGCCCCGACGCCGTCGAGCGGGCGGTGCGGGAACTGACCGGCGTCGGTCTCTTCGAGATCGGCTCCGGTCGCGTTCAGCCCACCGCTGCTGCGCTCCGCTTCATAGAGGTCATTGAAGGCGGGGTCTGATTTACAGAATGGAACCTAATGAATTCTTGGAACGCATCTAGCGCGTTCATAGATACTGTCCGCGCATGTCCGATGACTTCGAAGGCACGTTCGGCGAACACATCGAGAGGACGCGGAAAAGGCTCGAAGCCCAACTCCGTGAGGAAGCTGAGGGGGAGCCCGATGATGTGGCGATTGCAGAACGGGCTGAAGCGGAAGCGCAGTTCAAGGAGGCCCACGAGTGGCTTCTCGCAAAATGGGGCGAACGCTTCTCATGCCCTGTCTGCCGCAATGTTGAGTGGAGGGTTGGCCCTGTCTTTCCGACGCCCGCTGGGTTTCTGGGGTTCAGTGTCACCTGTCGGTACTGCGCGAACACCATGTCTGTTGTCCCAGCGCAAGCCGATCTTGAGGAGCCTCAACTGCCGGATGAGCAACTCCCCGAGAAATGAACCAGGTAGACGAGACCTCGGAACCAGGTCGTGGTTCGTCGTATGCGCCAGCGAAGTATCGGGCCAAAAGGAAAGCTCGCCATGTGGTCCCGGCCGAGGACATCCCAGTGGGTGAGCTTGAGTCGCACTATGAGCGCCTTTGCAGAGCGGGAGGTGGCTTTTACTGGAAGCCGTTTTTCCTCGGGCTAGCCGTTCTCCTCGCCGGTGGCATTGTCGGTTCGATCTTTGCCGGACCTGGCTGGACGCCCCTCGCAAAGTGGTCTGTCGCTCTCATCTTTCTGTGTTTGCTTGCGTGGAGAGCGGTGGACGAAACCGAAAGTGAAGACATCAAAGCTATTCGTGAGGACTACAAAAAGACCATCCTCGACAGCATTGAACTTGTTCCCGCCGAAGAACCGTCCGAATCAATTAGAAGCGGAAGCTGAGCCGTTAATCAGCTCCGCATAAGGCAAAATCTCGCCCTCGATCATCCGCAGCAGCGTGTCTCGGAAGAGATAGGGGTTGTCGCGGTTATTGAAGCGAAAGGCCATCTCGTCCAGGTAGGCCGGCAGGTGCTTGGCCGATAGCTGGTGGTAGGTCCCGACCACGGAGCGCTTGAGCAAGCTCCAGACGCCCTCGATCGTGTTCGTGTGGACGATGCCGCGAACCCACTCTTCCTCGCGGTGGTTGACTTTGCGGTGCTTGGTGTTCCAGTCGGTCATCTCGCCCCAACTGGAATCCGAGTCCGTGAAGATCATCTTGGCCCGGTCGTGAACCGTGTCTTTGACGAAGCCCCGGTAGGAAACTTTGGACTCGCGTCCCGGCCCCTTGCGGACCTCAAGGCGAAGGTCGCCGTCGCGCTGTATCGCGCCAAGCACCATCGACTTGTTGTCTTTGGCTTTGCCCTTGGAGCGCCGGTACTTCCCGCCGATCCAAGTCTCATCAATCTCCACGATCCCTCGCAGCGGGACTGGCGAGTCTTCCTCCATCGCCGAGCGGATGCGATGGCCCAGATACCAGGCCGTCTTGTAGCTGATGCCCAAGGTGCGTTGAAGTTGCTTGCCGCTGATCCCCTTCTTGGACTCCCCGATCAGATAGATCGCGAGGAACCACTTCCAGAGGGGCAAATGGGAATCGTGGAAGACCGTCCCCGCCGTGACCGAGAATTGGTAGCGGCATGAAGTCCCGTTGCACTCCCACTGGCTGCGCTTCTCGATCCTTGAGACGGACTTGTCCCCACAACGCGGGCACCGGACCCCGTTCGGCCAGCGCAGGTCTTCAAGATATTCCCGGCACTTGTCCTCAGAGCGGAACTGCTCGATCAGATCAGGAAGGTTCATAGCCATGCCCCGCAGGAAGAAGAAAGCGCGAGAGCTGACCGACGAGGAGACGATGAAGAAATTGTTCCCGAAAAAGGTCCGCGAGACTGCGAAGAAAACCGCGCTAGAGAGCCGAAAACCATCCTCTAAATAATATCTTGGGCGTCGGACGCCCTGTATGAACTAGATAGATTTACGCTTGAGGAACGTTGAGTCGATGCCTTGCGGCGGCCAACCCCTCAAGACTGGCTTCGACCACTCTCTTGGGACCGCTGCGTTCGAAGTTCGCGAGGTCCAGCATCTTCGCGGCGGTTGAGCGCTTGTCCTGGGAGGGGTCTGCATTGCGCGCCCTCTGAGCCTCGCGCTCTTGCTTGAGATAGCCGTTGAAGCCATCCCGGAAATCAGTAAGGAGCGCGGGATGCCGTTCGATAAGCAGTTCCCTGATGCCCTGGGTGAAGGCATCCGCTTTGTCCCACCATTCGTCCGGAGCATCGCCGCCCTCCAGTTTCCAGCCCCCATTGGCTTTCGTTGGCTCGACCGGCACCGACAGCTCACCCACGAGGTCGATTCCCTCGTGCATGAGAGAGTCAAGCGGTTCTGCCAAGTCGGGAGACGGTGGAGTCTCCAGCGCGCTGGGGGTCTCGTAGGAAAAAAGACCGGCCGCTTGGTTGTCGCGGCGCTGCGCTCTCGCGGTACGGACCTCTGCCGCGCTGGCTCGAATCGCGTCGGGGGGGAGGTTGACGGCGAGAGAGCAAAGAAACTGGCCCTCGGACTCAAGGCAATCAAGGTCATCTCCGCCGGTAGCTGAGCCCCTGAACGCAGCCCTCTGAGCGGAGCCGAGGACCGCAGCGATGAAGGCAGTCGTCTTCGCCCGCCAATCGGGCAGCATCGTCTTGACGACCGCACTATCAACTGCGGTGTGCGGCGGCTCTGCGCGAAGGATCTTCGCCATATGAAGGGTCTCTTCGTAGGCAAACGCAATCTCGCCCTCAACGTCAATGAAAACGCGGGGTCGAAGTCGCGTCTCATCAGACTGCGCTCGGCCCGCTGAAGGGGTCGTCGGCCCTTCCAAAGAGCGCTGGCGCACAGCAACGATCGCCACAAAGGCCATGCCGAGCGTCGCTAAGCCAATGGCTACCCAAAAGAGGGTTGGTTGGTCGAGAATCCAACCCACGACGGCGGTCAGCACAGCGATGCCAATAGGGATAGCGGCAACCAGGAGGGTGACGTTGCCCAAGGTCGACAGCGCTGGATGGCTGAGGAATCGCCAGATCGCGCGCGCTGCCCGCATGGCACGAAGTCTAGGCCCGCGGTCGGCGCTAGCCCTGCGTCAAGTACACAATCCCCTCAGTTCGCACTTTCCTCTGCCGGGTAGCAAGGCTTCCCGTGTAGCGCTAAAGTTTCGGCCAGTTTGGTGGTATTCACAGAACGGCCCCGGGAGTCTCCCCGGGGCCGTTTCTTTTGCGTCGTGTCCCCTGACGGCCCGTTAGGTCGCATTTTCAGCTCCAACTCTGGCTGCCCGCAGTGTCGCTCTTGTGGGCTGCGGTCCGGGGAGGTCTCGACGGAGCCTCCCCGCTGTTGCTCCGGCGAGGCCTCCCCGGACCGGAGTCGGTTAAAGCCCGAGCTGCTGGCGGATCAGGCGGTTGACCTCGCCGCCGTCGGCGCGACCCTTGGTCTCCTTCATCACGGCGCCGACGATCGCGCCGATCGCCTTCTGGTTGCCCGAGCGGATTTGCTCGGCGGCCGCCGGGTTGGCCTCGACGGCCGCAGCGACGATCGCCTCCAGCTCGCCGCTGTCAGAGATTTGGGCTAGGCCCTCGCGCTCGACGATGGCTGCCGGCTCACCGCCCTCCGCGACCATGGCTGCGAGCACCTGCTTGCCGCTGCCGTGGGAGATCTTCTTCTCCTGGACCATGACAGCGAGCGCCGCAAGCGCCTCTGGCTCGACCTTCGATTCGGCCGCTCCATCGCCATCCGCCTGGCGCAGCGCCGCCGCCAGCTCGCCGGTGACCCAGTTGGCGAGGATGCGAGGCTCGACCTCGCCGGCGGCGGTCGCCGCCCGCTCGAAGTAGTCGGCCGTCTCCGGGTCGGCTGCCAGCAAGACGGCGGCGTCTTCAGGCAGCCCCATCGACTCGCGGTAGCGCTGCATCCTCGCCTCTGGAAGCTCCGGCAGCGACTCGCGCGCCTCGCGCAGCATCGCCTCGGTCGGCGCCAGCGGCACCAGATCGGGCTCGGGGAAATAGCGGTAGTCGTGCGCTTCCTCCTTGGATCGCAGGGGCGTCAGCGAGCCGTCCTCGGGATGGAAGTGAAGGGTCTCCTGGGTGACGCTCTCCCCCGCCTCGATCAGGTTGCGCTGGCGTGCCAGCTCAGCCTCGATCCCCCGTTCGAGGAAGCGGAAGCTGTTCATGTTCTTCAGCTCGGTCTTGACGCCCAGCTGCTCACTGCCGACCGGGCGCACCGAGACGTTGCCATCGACCCGCAGGCTGCCCTCCTCCATGTTCACGTCGGAGACGCCGAGTTGCCGAACAGTGGTGCGCAGCAGCCGCGCCCAGGCGCCAGCTTCGGCGGCGCTGCGCAGGTCGGGCTCGGTGACGATCTCTACCAGCGGCGTGCCGCCGCGGTTGAAATCGACCAGGGAGGCGCCGGAGCCGTGGATACGACCCGACTCGCCGAGGTGAATCGTCTTGGCCGCGTCCTCCTCAAGGTGGGCGCGGTGAATGCGGATCCCCCCGAGCGTGCCGTTGACCGCTAGCGGTTCGTCGTACTGACTGATTTGGTAGGCCTTCGGGTTGTCGGGATAGAAGTAGTTCTTACGGTGGAAGGTCGAGCGGCCGGCCACTTCGCAGTCGAGCGCCGCGGCGATCTTCAGCCCGCAGCGGATCGCCTCTTCGTTGGGAACCGGCAGGACACCGGGATGGGCAAGGCAGACGGGGCAGGTGTGGACGTTGGGCTCGTCGCCGAAAGAGAGCTCACAGCCACAGAACATCTTCGTGCGGGTCGAGAGCTGGACATGGATCTCCAGCCCGATCACTGCCTCCAGCTCAGCCACGGCCGTTCTCTTTCGGCCTGGCGTCGAACCCGATCGCCTGCTCCAACGCATATGCGGCGTCGAGCAGGCGTTGCTCGGCGAACGCCGGTGCGGCGATCTGGAAGCCGACTGGTAGTTGGGGGCCGCCGCCCTCTGGCTCGGCAAGACCCGCCGGAATCGAGATCGCCGGAATTCCGGCCAGGCTCATCGGCACCGTGAAGAAGTCGTTCATGTACATCGCCAGCGGGTCGGCGGTCTTCTCACCCAGGCCGAACGCAACCGAGGGCGAGGTCGGCGTGACGACGAAGTCGAAGCTGGCGAACGCGGCCGAGAAGTCCTCGGCGATCTTCGTCCGTACCTTCTGCGCTCGGCCGTAGTAGGCGTCGTAGTAGCCGGAGGAGAGGGCGTAAGTGCCGAGCATGATGCGCCGCTTGACCTCGTCGCCGAAACCGGCGGCGCGGGTTGATTCGTACATCTCGACCACGTCTCCCTCGCCTTCAGTCCGCATCCCATAGCGAACTCCGTCGTAGCGGGCGAGGTTCGACGAGGCCTCCGCCGGGGCGATCACGTAGTAGGCGGAGATACCGTGCTCGGCATGCGGCAGGGGCACCTCGGCGATCTCGCCACCGAGCCCCTCAATCCGCTTCAAGGTCGCCTCGAAGACCTCGCGAACGCCGGGCTCAATCGCGTCGTGGGCGAGCTCGGCGGGAACCGCAAAGCGCAGGCCGCCGAGGTCCTCACGGCTAGGCGCCTTGACCCCGCTTTCGATCCCGACCGAAGTCGAGTCGCAGGGGTCGTGCCCCTGCATGGCATCGAGCAGCAGGGCGGCATCGGTGACATCGCGCGTCAGCGGCCCGCACTGGTCGAGCGAAGAGGCGAAGGCAATCATCCCGTAGCGGGAGATCGCACCGTAGGTCGGCTTCAGCCCAACGATTCCGCAAAGCGAAGCGGGCTGGCGAATCGAGCCGCCGGTATCGGTGCCGATTGCGCAGGGGGCGAGGCCGGCGGCAACGACCGCGGCTGAGCCGCCAGAGGAGCCGCCGGGAACCCGCTCGCGATCCCAGGGATTGCGCACCGGGCCGTAAGCAGAGTTCTCGTTCGAGGACCCCATCGCGAACTCGTCCATGTTGGTCTTGCCAAGCACCCCGGCGCCGGCCTCGCCGAGCCGGCGTACCGCGGTGGCCGTGTACAGCGGCAAATGTCCCTCGAGCATGCGCGAACCGGCCGTCGTCTGCACCCCTTCGGTGCAGAAGAGGTCCTTGACCGCCACCGGAATCCCGGCAAGCGGACCGTCATCGCCGCCCACCCCCTCCTCGGCTCGCCACAGATAGGCGTTGAGCTCGTCCCCTGCCGCTACCTGCCGCCAGGCCTCGAAATACTCCTCGCGCGAGAGCTCCCCCTGCATTGATCTTCGCTGCCGCTGCCGCGACGCTCAGCTCGAGCAACTCAGTCATCAGGCCTCGGCCTGCGGCGAGGGGACCCGGAAAGCCCCATCGGCCGGGTCGGGCGCCTGCTCCAGCACGGCCTCCCTCGGCCAGCTGGGCCGCGGCTCATCCGGCCGCAGCACGTTCTCCAGATCGACGACATGGGAGGTTGGCGGTACATCGTCGAGCTTGAGCTCGCCGATCCGGTCGACGTGCTCGAGGATGCCCGAGAGCTCGCCGGCCATCTTCTCCATCTCGGCCTCCGACAGCCGCAGCCGGGCCAGCTTGGCGACGTGAAGTACCTGCTCCCGCTCGATCACGCGCGTGATTCTAGGGCCGCAGCCGCTCCAGCGCGGCGGCTGGCTAAGGCGCGGTGACGGTTCGCGAACGAGCGCCGAAGCATTCCACCGGCCGGCTGGGCAGGTGATAGCTCGATACCTCGGCGTAGATCCTCTCGCCGCGCAGGGCCGAAGGTGACTTCATGTGCCATTCGTTGGCGTAAGGGGTGAGGCGCGCGACAACCTTGTCCTTCCCCGGCATGACCTTCCTGATCCGCACCGTGCTCAGTTCGCAGAACTGACCTGGAGCATCCGAGCTGATCGCGCCGTCGATCCTGTGGGCGGCGCGATCCACCGTGATCGTCAGCGTGACCGCGTAGGTGTGGGTGGTCTCACCAAAAGCGGTTGGCACCATCACGAGGATCGCCGCTACCCCGGCGACGAGTACTCCTAGCAATCTCGCTCTTCCCACCGATCCAAGGTAGCAGCAGGTATCGCACTCCAAATCAATCTGCCGCCACACTGGCTACCCAGCCAGTTAGAGTGCCGCCGACTATGCGGGGAGAAAAAGCAGAGGCGTTCGTAGTCCTGAGCTTGCGCCTGATGGCGACCAGCTTCGCTGTCGTCGGCATCCTCTTCATCGCCGTTCCCAGCGGCGTCCTCGACGTCATCTCCGACCTCGGTGACGCGATCGGCAGCTTCCCCCGCGCCCCACACACCGAGGAGAAGCTCTGGCTGGCCCTTGCCTTCGCCTACATGGTGGTGATCACCGGCATCTGTCTGGTCGCCCAAGCGGACGTCGTCCGCTACCGGCCGCTGCTGCTGGTGCTGGCCGCCGGCAAGACCGCCTCCTCGCTCGGCTCGCTCGGCTTCTTCATCTTCGACCAGGACGTCTTCATCTATTTGCTCAACTTCCTTGTTGACGGCTTCCTGGCGCTCGCGGCGCTCTGGCTCTGGTCGCTGAGCGGCCGGATCGAACGCCACGCCGCGCCCGGCTGAAAGCGCCCGCCGGGGTTATCGGCCGCCGAGCAACGCACTCTCAGCTCAATCTGTGAAGCGATGGCCCCGGCCGTCGGAGGTCTGCCCGCGGCTGAGCGCGAAATCGACGTCGCCGGGCCGGTGGGCCAGTTCCTCACCTCGCTCTCGCCACGCGTCCTGATCCGGGTCCGTCTCGGTCTGCGCGCATTCGAGTGGCTGCCGTTCCCCTGGCGCTTCAGCCGCCTAAACCTGGGTGCCCGCGAAGACTTCCTGCAGCGCATGGAGCGCTCACGATTCGGCCTTTACCACGAGCTGTTGCTGATGGCTAAGACCTTCACCACGCTCGGCTACGCAATCGACCCGCAAGTCGAGAAGCGCCTAGGACTGGAGACGAGCTGCCGCGTGGCCGAGGGCTCAATGCCCGAGCCGGCTGGATCGCTGGGCGACACCGAGCCGGCTGGCGAGGGCGAGGAATGCGACGTGGTCATCGTCGGCTCCGGCGCCGGCGGCGCGGTTGCCGCGGCGACGCTGGCCGAAGCCGGCCTCGACGTGATCGTGCTCGAGGCGGGAGACAGCTACACCCGCGACACCTACCCAAGCGATCCGCTCGATGCGATCTCCTCGCTTTACCGCGACGGCGGCCTGACGATCGCCGAGGGACGGCCGCCGATCCCGGTGCCAGTGGCAAAAACTGTCGGCGGCACGACGGTGATCAACTCCGGGACCTGCTTTCGCGCGCCGCAGCCGGTGCTCGAGGACTGGCGCGATCGCTACGGAATTGCCTGGGCCGATCGCCTCGACCCGGACTTCGCCGAGGCCGAGGAGTTCTTGCATGTGACTCCCCTTGACCCCGAGCGGATGGGCCGCAACGGCCAACTGGCGATGGAGGGAGCGGCGGCGATCGGCGCCAGCGGTGGACCGATCTCGCGCAACGCCGGCAACTGCGTGCAGTGCAGTTCCTGCCCATTTGGCTGCCGAATCGACGCCAAGCGCGGCATGCACGTCAGCTATCTCCCCCGCGCCGTCGCCGCTGGCGCACGCCTGCGGACCGGGGTCGACGTGAGGCGCGTGCTAGTCGAGAGCGGCCGCGCCGCGGGGGTGCAAGCGGTTGCCGCCGCGCCGGCAGAGCGCAACGGCAATCGACGCCCCTACACGGTCAGTGCCCGCAAAGCGACGATCATCGCCGGCGGCGCCTTCGGCACGCCGGAGCTGCTCTTGCGCTCGGGCCTTGGTGGCGATCAGGTGGGTCGCAACCTCCACATTCACCCGGCCTGCTGGGTCGGCGCCCGCTACGAGGAGGAGGTGCGGGGCTGGGATGGCGTGATGCAGAGCTACTACGTCGACGAGTGGGAGCACGAGAACGTCCTGCTCGAGGCGACCTTCACGCCGCTTCCCTTCGGCGGCGCCTGGCTGCAGGGCTCCGGCCGCGAGCACCAGAACGCGATCCTCGACTTCGGCCACGTCAGCTCGATCGGCGTCCAGCTGACCGACGAGACCAGCGGCCGAGTTGGGATCGCCCGGGATGGCTCGCTACGCGCCAACTACAACCTGAGCGACCTGGACGCTCAGCGCGTCGTCTTCGGCATCGCGCGCGCCGCCGAAATCCACTTCGCCGCCGGCGCAACCGAGGTCCACCCCAACATCGGCCGCGTCCCGGTGTTGCGTCCCGGCCAGGTGGCTGAGTTCGAGGCGACCCGCTTCAAGCCCTCGGAGCTTCGCCTCGAGGGCTTTCACCCCCAGGGGACGACCCGGATCGCGAAGCCCGGTGAGGGGGTTTGCGCCAGCGACGGCTCGGTTCACGGCATCAAGGGCCTTCACGTCGCCGATGCATCCCTCTTCCCCACTGCCGTCGGCGTTAACCCGATGATGACCATCATTGCCTTTGCCAAGCGTGTGGCAGACGGGCTCATACCGGCGTAGGGCGGTGTCCTCGGTCGGCCGCCTTCGGGTCACGCACGTTAGTGCGCTCCCCTTGACGGCCTCCCTGCGTCCTTGCCCTACTTGGTCTGAGCCCGTCTTTGCTTAGTTCGGAGGAGGCGGAGGCGGTGGCTGCTGCGCTGGAGGCGGAGGGGGCGGGGGCGGGGGCGGGGGCGGGGCACTGCCACCGGCGGGTGGCTGTTGGCCACCTCCGCCACCGAGCCGGTCGGCGGTGTCGCCGAAGGTCATCCCTTCCTCGCGCATCGCGCTGTAGCCACCGTAGGCGATCCCAGCCGAAGCGAGCAGGCCGAGGAAGATGCCGAGCTTGAGCGTTGCGTCGACCTCGACCCCGCCAAAGGAGCCGAAGTCGGGCGGGAAGATGATCCGAAAGAGGATCAGCAGCACGGCAAAGCCGCCAAGGGCAGCGACGATCGCGTTGAGCGAGACCGGCAGCTCGATGTCGGCATCGGTGAGGCGAATAACGGCGACGCCGATCGCGGCCACGATCGCCAGCATGAGGAAGATCGGGATCACGTCGAGTGCGTCCCAAGCGCTGCCGCCACTGCCCGAGACGTCGCCCGAGAAGCCCGGGACTCCTGAGATCTCGACGCCAAACCAGTCGAAGAACATGAAAACGAAGAGGAGAACCGCGGAGGCCGCGGCGATCTTCTCCCCCGTGCTCAGCTTGTCAGCTTCCATCTGCACATCCCTCCGAGGAGTTAGGGGTCTGGGGCCGACACTACACCCGGGCTCGGGCGGCAGCCAACGTATTTACGAGCAGCATCGCCCGCGTCATCGGCCCGACCCCCCCGGGCACCGGAGTGATCGCCGCAGCGCGCTCGCTGACTGAGTCGTAGTCGACGTCCCCGACCAACCCGCCATCGACGCGGTTGGTGCCGACGTCGATCACGACGGCACCCTCGCGGACCATGTCGCCGCTGATCAGAGCCGGCTGTCCGGCTGCCGCAATCACGATGTCGGCCTCGCGGCAGACTGCGGCCAGGTTCCGGGTTCGGGAGTGGCAGTGGGTGACGGTCGCGTTGGCGGCAAGCAGCAGCGCCGCCAACGGCTTGCCGACCAGGATCGAGCGGCCGACGACGACGGCGCGAGCGCCTTCGATCTCGACGCCGGCCTCGCGCAAGAGCTCCATCACCCCCGTCGGCGTACATGGTGCCATCGCCTCACTGCGACCTTGAGCGAGCAAGCCGGCGCTGAGCGGCGTCAGCCCGTCGACATCCTTGATCGGATCGATCGATCCGATCAGTGGATCCTGGTCGAGCTGCTCAGGCAGCGGTAGCTGGAGGAGGATGCCGTGCACGCGGTCGTCGGCGTTGAGTGACTCGATCAGCGCCGCCAGATCCTCCTGGGTCACGTCCGCTGGGGGCTCGTGGTGGAAGGACTCGATGCCAACCTCGGCGCAATCTTCGCGCTTCATCCGCACGTACACCGCTGAGGCGGGATCGTCGCCGACGAGGATCGTCGCCAGACCCGGCGGGGTCGCCATGCCGGCGACCTCCTCCCGCACCTGCTCGCGAATGCGCGCTGCCACGGCCTTGCCGTCGATTACCCGGGCCGGCACGCCTAGCGCCTCCTGATCGGCGCGTAGTCGGCCATCAGCTTGCGCTCCGTCCCGTCGCCTGCAAAGCGAACGACGACCACGCCACCGGGCTCGACCGCCGTGACAACCCCGTCGCCGAAGCTGGCGTGGACGACGTCATCGCCGGTCCGCAGCTCCAGGGTCGGGCTTGGATCAACCGGGGCAACCGGCTCGACCGTCGAGCCTCCCCAGCTCATGCCACCTGCCCCTACCGCGGTGGAGCTGCGCTCGGTCAGCTCCTCCGGAAGCTCGTCGACGAAGCGCGAGGGGAGGTTGCGCTCGGCGCGCCCGAACAGCTGCCTTTCCCGAGTCCAGGTCATGTAGAGGCGGCTGCGGGCGCGGGTGATGGCGACGTAACAGAGGCGCCGCTCCTCCTCCTCACCGCCCTCTTCGAGCGCTTTCATGTGCGGAAAGGAGCCGTCCTCGCAGCCAACGACGAAGACCGTCTCGTACTCGAGGCCCTTGGCGTTGTGCAGCGTCATCAGCGTGATCACCGACTCGTCGCCCAGATCGTCCTGCTGGGTGTAGAGGGAGATCTGCTGCAGGTACTCCTCCAGCGGCGGCACCTCGCTCTCCCCCTCCCGCTCACGCTCGATGTCGAACTCGGCCGCGCCGGCGACGAGCGCCTCGAGATTCTCGGCCCGCCCTTCGGCCTCGATCGTCCTCTCCGCGGCTAGCGCTTCGAGGTACCCCGTCTCGCTAAGGACAGCCTCAAGTAGACCGGCGACCGGCCCTTCCTCTTCGGCGCGCTCGCGCAGCCCGGCGACGATCTCGTAGAAGCGCGAGACCGACTTGATCGCCGCCCCGCTCAGGCCCGGCACCTCCTCGACCCGCTCAACCACCTCCCAAATCGGCGTCCCCGTCGTATTCGCATGGGAGGCGAGCCTGCCCTGGCTGGTTTTGCCGATTCCGCGTCGCGGCGAGTTGACGATCCGCGCGAAGGAGACCTGGTCGGCGGGATTAGCCAGGAGGCTCAGGTAGGCGACGGCATCCTTAACCTCGGCGCGCTCGTAGAACTTGGTCCCCCCAATCACTTGGTACGGGACGTCGAAGCGGTTGAGAGTGTCCTCCAATACCCGGCTCATCGCGTTGGTGCGGTAGAAGACGGCGACGTCCTCGCGTCGCACGCCCTCCTCCTCGCCGAGGCGCTCGATCTCTCCCGCTACCCAGCGCCCCTCCTCGTGCTCGTCGGAGAGCTCGCGCAGCTGCAGCGGCTCACCCCCCGCGATCTCGGTCCACAGCTGCTTGGGACGACGTTCCCGATTGCGCTCGACCACTGCGTTGGCGGCGGAGAGGATCGTCTGGGTCGAGCGGTAGTTCTGCTCGAGCTTGACCACCTCGGCCTGGGGGAAGTCCCGCTCGAAGTCGAGAATATTGCGGATGTCCGCGTGGCGGAAGCCATAAATTGATTGATCCTCGTCTCCTACGACCATTAAATTTCCATGATCCGAAGTGAGTAATTGCAGCAGGCGGTACTGGGCGTGGTTGGTGTCCTGGTACTCGTCGACGAGGACGTGGCGGAAAGTGCGGCGCCAGCCTTCCCGCACCTCGTCGAACAGCTCCAGCGCGTTCACCGTGCGCACCAGTAGGTCGTCGAAGTCCATCGCGTTGGCCTCGAGCATCCGCTTCTCATAGAGGTGGTAGGCGCCGGCCACGGTTTCCTCAAAGACGCTGCCCTGAGCCTGGGCGTAGGCGTCGGCGTCGACGAGCTGGTTCTTCGCGCCTGATATCTGCGAGCGGATCGCCCGCGGCGGGTAGCGCTTGGGGTCGATGTGGAGCTCCTCCATGCAGCGTTTGAGCATCCGCAGCGAGTCCGACTCGTCGTAGATCGTGAAGCCGCGCGAGTAGCCGAGGCGCTCGGCGTCGGCCCGCAGCATCCGCGCGCAGGAGGAGTGGAAGGTGGTTACCCACATCGCCCGGGTCGCCCGACCTACAAGCGATTCAACCCGCTCGCGCATCTCGGTCGCGGCCTTGTTCGTGAAGGTGATCGCGAGGATCTCCCCCGGCCGCGCCTTGTCGGTCGCCAATAGGTAGGCGATGCGGTGGGTTAGGACGCGGGTCTTGCCCGAGCCGGCGCCGGCGAGGACGAGGAGTGGTCCATCCCCGTGCTGGACGGCCTCGCGTTGCGGCTCATTTAGCCCCGCCAGCAGGCGCTCGGCGCGGTCCGCGCCCGGTTCCGTCGGGGCGCTGAGGTCGGCGTTGGCGCTCTCTGGCTCGGTCTGCAGCATCGCCTCCGAGAATAGAGGCGGGCGCGGCCGGCTCAGCCGCCCGCCGAAGAGCGGCCAGTACGCGGCTGCAGCTTCTCGCCGTCGTCCGGATCGACCTCGCCGCCATCGAGCTCAGCGAGCCGCTCCTCGAGCTTCGCGATCCGCTCCGCCAGAGTCTTGATCGCCTCGGCGATCGGGTCCGGGAGGTGGATCCAGTCCGCGTCGGGACCCTCCGGACGCCGACCTTCGACCTTGACTGGGTGGCCAGGGTTGCCAACCACGGTCGAAGACGGCGGCACGTCCTCGACCACGACCGTGTTGGCCCCCACCTTGGCCCCATCGCCCACGGCGATCGGGCCAAGCAGCTTGGCCCCGGAGCCAATGGTGACGTTGTCGCCCAAAGTCGGGTGCCGCTTGCCCTGTTGAAAGCCGGTGCCACCCAGGGTGACACCCTGGTAGAGCGTCACCCGCCTGCCGATTTCGGTCGTCTCGCCGATCACCACGCCGGCGCCGTGGTCGATGAAGAACTCGGGGCCGATCCTTGCCGCTGGATGGATCTCGACCCCGGTGATCGCCCGACTCACGTAGGCGATGCCGCCAGGGGCCAGTGGGACGCCCGCGTCGCGCAAGGCGTGGGCGACGCGATGGGCGAGCAGCGCCTGCACACCCGCCCATCCAGTCAGAATCTCAAACGAGGAAACGCCGTGCGTAGCCGGATCGCGATCGCGAGCGGCGGTGATGTCCGCGCGTATCTCCTTGGCGACGCGACGCAATAAGTTCATGGAGCAAAGAAGGGTAGGGACATATAGCGCTCGCCCGAATCGCAGACCACGGTCACGATCCGCTTCCCCTCCATCTCGGGTCGCGCCGCGACCTCCAGCGCCGCCTTGATGTTCGCCCCGGCGGAGATTCCCGCCAGCACACCCTCGCGCTTTGCCGCGACCCTGGCCATCTCCAGCGCGTCCTCGTCGGAGACACCGATCGTCTCGTCGATCACCGAGCGGTCGAGGACCTCGGGAACGAAGCCGGCGCCGATGCCCTGGATCTTGTGCGGGCCGGGGGCGCCGCCGGAGAGAACCGGTGAGGACGACGGCTCGACCGCGACAACGAGCGCCTCAGGGTTGTGCTCGCGCAGGAACCCGCCGACGCCGGTGATCGTGCCCCCGGTGCCGACCCCGACCACGAATGCCCCCACATCACCGTCCGTATCACGCCAAATCTCCTCCGCGGTGGTCCGCCGATGCACCTCCGGATTGGCTGGGTTCGAGAACTGCTGTGGCATGAAGCCCTTGCGCTGCTCGCGGATCTCTTCCGCCAACCCAACCGCCTCGCTCATACCCCCCAGCGAAGGCGTCTCGCGCACCTCGGCCCCGTAGGCGCGCAGCAGCTTCGCCCGCTCCCGGCTCATTCCCTCGGGCAGGGTCAGGATCAGCTCATAACCCCGTGCCGCACAGACCATCGCCAGGGCGATCCCGGTGTTGCCACTGGTCGGCTCGACGATCACCGAGCGGCCCCGTTCGACCAGCCCTGCCTGCTCAGCAGCATCGATCATCGCCACACCGATCCGGTCCTTCACCGAGCCGCCCGGATTGAAGTACTCGAGCTTCGCGCAGACCTCCCCCGGCAAGCCCTCCCCCAGCCGCCGCAGAGCGACGAGCGGCGTATTGCCGACGACCGCCGACGCCTCCGCCCCAATCCTCATCGTGGCCTTCCTGGCGTATTTCCGCCGTCCAAATACTCGGCTATCTCCGAGATCCGGCCTTCCGGGCTAAGGGTCAGAAACAGGGCGCCCCTAAGTTCGATGCCCGTGCCTCGCTCAATGTTCTCGGCCGCCATGGCTTGGGACTCCACGTCGACGAACAACCGCACGCATTCCATCATCAGGTCGGGGTATTCGCGCAACTCGGCTTCGTAGCGGTTGCGGAGCGCATCAACCCCATGCAGCACAGCGGAGCCATCGCGGAACACTAGGTCCGCAGCGTAAAGCGAGTAGTAGCTCTCCAGATTGCGCCTGTTCCAGGAATTGACGTAGTCGGCGTAAAAGGTCGCCAGCTCGGCGGCATTGAGTTCTGCCATTGGCCGCGAGGCTAGTAGAGGAAAGCCGGACGCGCATCGAGCAGCCAATTACTTTGCCGTCACCGTGCGCCAGTCAGCATCCCGCCAGCCGCGCGGGCGGCTTCCTCGTCGCGCTCGGGCTGGGCGCTCAGGTAGGCGTCGAGCAGGCCCGCGGCCTCGGCCTCTGGGCCGGGCATCCCGCCAAGCTCGCTTTGTCCGCTTTGTCGGCTTCGAGGGTCGACCCGAATCACGCCGTTGGCGAGATCGACGTCCCCGTCAAGCGGTAAGGCACGTCGAGGGCGTCACGCCGCGTGAGCGGGTCTCGTTCGGCCGGGAAGGGCTTTGCGACTTCAAGCGCATCGAGAACTTGCAGATGGTGAGCGGCCTCCCACATCGTGATGTGGCCGTCGAGCACGTCCACTAGGTCGATAGCCGAGAGCGGCTCGGCGATCCACCGGAACGCTTCGAGGATCGGCATGCGAAGTGGGTGCTCGGCCTTCTCCGGTACAGACGACCAGAACTCGCTGTGGTCCCCGCTCATGTCCGTTCCTCTGAACCGCCCGCCCGGAGCAGATAGAAGACCATTCCGCTGCCGCACCCTGGGCGACGGCCAGTACTCCCGCCACCCAGGGTGTCGGTCCCATGTGGCCCAGTCCATGGGAGGTGAGACGTGAGCCGTTTGCTTTTCCTGTTCTGAGTGACTGGTCAAGCATTTGACATTCAGCGCGACTTTTCCATACGCAGTTCTCGAACCTAATTCTGCTTGCGCTCAGCCTCTGCAATGCGCTCAGCATTTGATGTGCGCGCAAGACAAGCGACGGACGAAGGGGAACGCGCTCAGCGCTCCGCCCCGTCCGCCCCGAGCCACCTCAGCCCTGCTTGTGGATCGCGACTATTGGCACTACGCAGCGATGTACCCCAATCTTCATGACTCATCACCCCCTTTCCGACCTAGCGGCGATGGCAAGCGATGCCATCGAGGCCGTCGGGACGATAGTCAAAATGCTAAGGAAAGTTTCCGCTAATTTCTACTGGAGCCCAGCTGCCATCGATCAAAGGCAAAATAGTCTGGCCAGATAGGTAGAGTGATTGATCAATTTCCATTGAACTACCAGGGAGTTCCTAATATCTGCGTTCGGTGATTCGATTAAACAGCGGGCGTTGCGGGTCCGGCCAACCCCGGCAATCGAAAAGCACATCTCCAAGGCCTTTGGTCACTACGTCCGTATCCAGATACTTTGGATTCTCAATGAACGTGTCGCCAGTCCGAGCGAATTGGCGACGGAGCTAGGCGAACCGCTGAATCGGGTCAGCGGTCACATCAGGGTGCTAAAAGAAGCGGGCTGCATTGAACTCGTGGATCAGGTGATCGTCGGCAGCACGGTGCAGAACTTCTATCGAGCCACGGCTCGTATCTTCTTTGACGACACCGAATGGCGGACTATCCCCCCGACCCTCAAAGAGGGCCTGAGGATCACGCTGCTTCAGAATCTGATCGACGACGCCATCGCGGCATTGGAGGACGAGACTTACGACTCTTTCGACGGATCGCATATGAGCTGGAGCCCAATGCTCATTGATGAGCAGGCTCGGGTCGAAATCAACGAACTCTTGGACCAGGCGCTCAAAAGAGCGCTGGCCATCCAAGAGCGTGCCGCAACGCGCCTCGGCGCCAGCGGCGAGAAAGGGATCTCCTACAGCGTGTCGCTCTTGGGCTACCCGTCGATCGGCGGCATCAAAAAGGTCAATCCACCGAAGAGCGGCGAGGCGTCCCCCGCCGTGAGGAAAGCCAAGGCCAAAGCCTCTACTGGCAAACGGCCGAAAGCTAAAAAGCGAAGTCGAAGTGGCAAGGCAAGGGCCAAGGGTGAGACGGATTGAGGTTCTTTGGGCCTATTCACCCTCGTGCGCGGGCAGCCTCATGCCGCTCGGAAAGCGGCCCGAATTCGTCGCGTAACTACACGCCCGCGCAGTTACGCGCGCTTCGCAAAAGATTGCCTGGGCCCCGCCCCGTACGCCAGTGGTGCGCCAGTCAGACCGGAATAACCGGATTCAGCCGGACGGCGCTCCGCTTGAACAAGCGGAATCCCAATGCCGATGCGGCCCGATCTAGATGAAGTACATGCCCGAGCCGGCCTCCTCGGCCTCGCGGCGGGCTACTTCGGCAATCGTGGTTTGGCCGAAGACCTTGCGCAGCGCGGTGACACCCTCGGCCCAGATCCCGCCGGCCTCGTCAGCCTCTTGACCAACTTTGCCGTCGAGGGTCTGGACGACCTCCAAGACGGTGATCTCATCCGCGGGCCGGGAGAGCGTGTAGCCGCCTTTCATGCCGCGATGGCTGGTCAGCAGGCCAGCCCGGCGAAGGGTGGAGAAAAGCTGCTCGAGGAACTGCTCGGGGATGCCGCGACGCTCGGCCAGCTCTTTGATCGGCACCGGGCGCTCACCCGAGCGAGCCAGCTCCGCCATCGCCACAACCGCGTAGCGCGACTTCGAGGTGATGGAAATCACCTGCCCTTTCTACCGCACAATGCGGACTTTGTCGGGTATAGGATCGAAAGGTCCCGAGCGAGCGTCCACATTGCCTTGTGATCGACGCCCAGCCACTCGTCCGGCTGGGCATGCGCCAAACCCTGGCGGGCGATTTCGTGATCCACGAGAGCGAGACCCGCGACGAAGCGATCGGGTTGATCCACGACATCGGCAGCGTCGACGTCGCGATCGTCGACCTGCGACGCGGACTCAGCGACGCCGATGACACGTTGCGTGGCGACGAGACGATCCGAACACTGCGCAAGACGGCCCCCGGGATGGGGATCGTCGCCCACGGGGAGCGCCCCGAGCGTCACCTCGCCTCAGCCGCTATGCAGGCCGGGGCCAGCGCCTACGTGGCGCGCACCGCCGACGCAGAGCAGTTGGCCCAGGCGGTGTGGGCGGCTCTCGAGCAGGAGCGATTCGTCGACCCAGCAGTACCGCCGAGCGGTAGCCGCGGCAAACTGACCCGGCGACAGCGCGAGATACTTCAGCTGCTCGCCGACGGCGGCTCGACCGTGGCGGCGGCGCGGGATCTGGGGCTCAGCGAGGAAACGGTGAAGACGCACACCAAGAACGTTCTCGCCCGCCTCAACGCCAGGAATCGCACTCACGCGGTCGCGATTGCGCTACGCGAGTGCTTGATCGACTAGCCGCAGCTTAGATCCAGCCGCGGTCGCGAGCGGTGAGCACTGCCTGCGCCCGGTCCACTGCGCCGATCTTGCCGTAGACGTTGTGCAAATGGGTGCGGATGGTCGATACCGAGAGCTGCATCTCGCCGGCGATCTGCTTGTAGACCATGCCCTCCGAGAGGTGGCGCAGCACATCCAGCTCCCGATTCGAGAGCGGGCAGGGCTCGCTGACCCGCGATTCGGCCTCGCGTGGATAGGGAAGCTCGTAGAGCAGCTCGCGCAAGCCCTCGGGGCTGAGACCACAGCGCTTCGCGGTCTCGCGCAGGCGCTCCGGGGTGACCGCCTCGCCCTGCGCGTAGTGGGCGACCATGTCGGCGGTGGCGATGATTGCGGCAAGGTCCTCAGCGTCCTCGGCGTGATGGCGCTCAATCGCCACCGCGATCCGTTGCGGCACGTTCCATCGCCGCGCTAAGACGCCGCCGACCAGGGCGTGGTCGATCCCGAGCTGATCGCGTTCTTCACGGATCCGCTGCTCGGGGGTGCGCGAAGTCGCATCGAAGTAGGTCCTGCGGCCAGGGTGCAGCTTGGATATCACCAGGCGGCCGATGTCGTGCAAGAGCGCGGCGACGATCAACTCATCGCGGTCGATCCAGCCGATCTCGCGCCCGATCCGGGCCGCTGCCTGCTGAGTGGCGAGGGCGTGAACGCGGAATTGCTCCGGGCGCAGCTCCCAGCCCCCATTGGACTCGAAGAAGTCAAAGACGGGCGCCGTTCCGGCGATCGCCAGCACGCCGGATGGCTTCAGAACATCTACGGCCGCCGGCACGCCGCCGATGTTGCCGCCACCGCTGGCGCGATTGGCGAAACGCAGAACCGAGATGGTCAGGGCGACGTCAGCCTCGACCGCCTCGACTAGCTCGCCGACGCGCGCCGTCTCAGCCGTTGCCGCCTGCATCACACGGGTGCGGGACTCGATCAGGGCGGGGAATTTCTCCACCGCCTCAAAGGCGGCGGCTAGGCGAGCTCCAGGTGCTGGCGCGCTTGCGCCGCGGGGCGCATCGGCCTTCGCGACCTTTCCATTGCTGTGTGTCTTGCTTGATGGCATGACCGGGCTGCTCCGCCCCACTCATCGGCAGTAGAGGACGCACGGTTTAGCTCTGGGCTCCCCACTATTAGGTGTTGTTATGCGTGGAGGCGTACGAGGGCCGCATCGATACGCCGCAGCGATTCCTCGCGCCCCAGCACCGCCAGGGACTCGAAGATCCCCGGTGAGACCGTGCCGCCACTGATCGCAACCCGGATCGGTTGGTAGACGCGGCCGGGCTTGGTCTCCAGCTTTTCCGGCAGTGGCGACAGCGCCGCCTCGACCGCGCCCGCGTCAAAGTCACTGGCGGCAGCAAGCGCATCGCGGGACGCCTTCAAGGCCGCCGGCGCCTCGTCCTTCATCGTCTTGCGCCACGCCTTCTCATCCTCCACCGGTGATTCGAAAAGAAAGCGGATCAGCGGCCAGACCTCGTCGAGCGTCTGCGCTTTCTCCTGCACGATCTCGCAAGCAGCCCGTAGCCGCTCGTCCGGCGAGCGTCCCAGGTGCGCGGCAACAGCCTCGACGTAGTCATCGAGGGGCATCTCGCGCATGTAGCGACCGTTGATCCAGCGCAGCTTCTTCTCATCGAAGATCGCCGCTGCCTTGCCGACGTCGGCGACGCGAAAGCGCTCGACCAGCTCTTCGGTCGAGATCAGCGTGGCGTCGTCGTCGGTCCCCCAGCCAAGCAGTGCGAGGTAGTTGCGGACCGCCGCCGGTAGATAGCCGGCATCGCGCAGCTCCTGCACCGAGGCAGCCCCATGCCGCTTGGAGAGCTTGCGCCCATCCGGTCCGTGCAACAGCGGCAGGTGCGCGTAACGGGGTGGGGCGAACCCAAGCGCCGCGAGAACGAGTAGCTGCTTGGGCGTGTTGGAGAGGTGGTCGTCCCCCCTGACGACGTCGCTGATGCCCATCTCAGCGTCGTCAACGGCGACGGCGAAGTTGTAGAGAACCGAGCCATCCCCGCGGGCAATGACGAAGTCGTCATAGCTGCGGTTGGGGAAGCTGACCGGGCCGCGGATCAGGTCCTCGACCACCGTCTCGCCCCCATCCGGCACCCGCAGGCGCACCGCGGCCCCCTCCTCGTCGCTCGGCTCGCCCCGATAGCCGCGGTCGGCCCCGTGCTCAGCCTTCCAAGTCTCGACGTCCTTGGCGGTGGCCGAGTCCCGGTACGCTGCGCCGCTCTCGAGCAGACGCCGCAGCGCCTCTTGGTGGCTGTCTGAGCGCGAAGCCTGGGAAACCGGCCCCTCGTTCCAGTCGAGCTCCAACCAGCGCAACGCGTCGAGGATCTGCTCGACGTTCTCCTCGGTCGAGCGCTCGCGATCGGTGTCCTCAATGCGCAGCACCAGCGAGCCCCGCTCGTGACGCGCCGCGAGCCAGTTGTAGAGCGCCGTCCTCGCCCCGCCGATGTGCAGGGCGCCGGTCGGCGAAGGGGCAAACCTCAATCGGGGGGCTTTCTCAGTCATGGCGATCGGCGCCCGCATGTTTCCACAGCAGGGCCCTTCGCCCTGCGTTCAGCCCAAGCCGGACAACAGTTCAATCGTCGCCAAATCGTTAGGCTGGCGAGGCTCTAGTCCAGTCAACCATGAGTATTCCGGGAGGATCCATTGAGGGGAAGAAGTAGGCGCACCGTGCTGCAGCTCGTTTTGAGCGCAGCGATGGCACTCTCGCTGCTGCCCACGGCGGCGTCCGCCGCATTGTGGACGAGCACCCCTTCGGGATCTTGGAACTGCGACCTGACCAGCAATGGCTGCATCGCCCACACCGGCTTCAACCCCCTAAAGCCTTACTGGGGCCAGGCCACCAGCTCGCAGGGCAACTGCACCAATTACGTCGCGTATCGACTCTCCATGAACGGCGCCGCCGATCCCGGTTTCCGGGGCAGCGGTGGCGCCAAAAACTGGGCGCGGGTCCTCGAACGAGTGGACAAGAAGCGTGTCAACGGGACGGCTTCCGTGGGCTCGATTGCCTGGTGGCCAGCCGGCCACCGCCATTTCTCGGCCGGCCATGTCGCCTATGTGGAGAAGATCGTCAACGGCACCGTCTATCTGAGCGACTCGAGCTTCCCGTTCACGCGGGCGATCGGCGGCAGCAGCCGCTGGACCGTTCGCAAGGGTGACTCGCGGTGGCCCACCTCCTTCCTGCACGTCAAGGACAAACCGAAGCCCAAACCGAAGAAGCCGTCAACGAAAGCGCCGCCAGAAAGCTCCGAACCGGAGCCAGCCTCTGGCGTCGCCTCGCCGAAAGGCAACTTCGAGGCCGTTAGCTCTCCAGCGGTCGGCCAGATACAGGTCCGGGGCTGGGCGTATGACCCAGATGCATCGGCCGACCAGATCGACGTCCACATCTACGTCGGGGGCAAAAACCACAAGGTCGTGACTGCCGAGCTCGAGCGAAAGGACGTCGCCGCTGCCTTCGCGGACTCGGATGACCCCGGGCCCTATCACGGGTTCGACACCACCTTCTCGACCAGCCTCAAAGGCAAACAGGAAGTGTGCGTCTACGCGATCAACGTCCCCACCGGCTCGAATCCAAAAATCGGCTGCAAGACGGTCACGGTTAAAGCGCCGGCGACCACCACTCCGCCACCGCCACCACCCCGGACCGTCACGCTCGCGAAGGGCAGCTCGGCTCAGGGCCTTGCGGGATGCGTGTCCATCTACTGTCGCTATATGGCAGTCAGCTTCAAAAACTTCTCCAGCGCAAGCCACACGATCGTCTGTAGGGCAAGCGGCTACGAGGGCGGTTTCTACAGCTACCAGAAATCTGGCTCCTCGGGAAGCTCGGCCGTGTGTTACTACGGCTACCCTGGTTCGACCGTTTGGGTGACCGTGGACGGCGTCGGCTCGAACAAAATCGTCTGGTAGCCGGGCCCTCGCAATGTTGATCGGCGCGCACGTTTCCACCGCCGGAGGGCTGGTGAAGGCGGTCGAGCGCGGCACCGAGCGCGGCTGCGAATCGATTCAGATCTTCAACCAGAGCCCGCGGATGTGGCGACCGACCAAGTATGGGCCGGACGACTTCGCCGAGTTCCGCGAGGCGATGGACGACTCGCCGGTCGAAGCGGTCGTCATCCACGCCGTCTACCTGATCAATTGCGCGACCCGAGATCGTGAGATGCGGGTGAAGTCGCTCGACTCGCTGACCCACGCACTGCGAATCGGCGACGGCATCGGCGCCGCTGGCGTCGTCCTCCATCCCGGCGCGCAAAAAGGCGAGCCGCATGGACCCTCGATGAAGCGAGCGGCGAAAGTGATCGCCGCCGCCGTGAAGAACAGCGAGAGCTGCCCGCTCTTGCTCGAGCAGACCGCTGGCCACAAAGGCCTGCTCGGCCGCGACTTCGACGAGACGGCCGAGCTGATCGAGCTCGCCGGCAGCGGCAAGCGCCTCGGCCTCTGCCTCGACTCCTGTCACCTCTTCGTCCAGGGCTACGACGTCACCGACGCCGAGCACCTCAGCGCGATCGTCGACGAAGCCGACCAGAAGGTTGGCCTCGACCGCCTGCGCTGCCTCCATGTCAACGACGCCGCCGCCCCCTTCGGCTCCAACCGCGACCGCCACGCCAACCTAGGCAAAGGCGAGATGGGCAAGCAGGGCCTTGCCGCCTTCCTCTCCGAGCCCCGCTTCGAGGGGCTGCCGGCGACGCTGGAGACGCCGGGCCCAAGCAAGAAAGGGCCCGACAAGAAAGAAGTGCAGGCGGCGAAGCGCTTGCGCAAAGCGGGCTTGAAGCGTCGCAAGGGATGAGGGACGGCGATCCCCTGCGCGTGAATTGGTGTCGCACGCGCTTCGCGCTTAGCGACTGAGTTGGTGCGCGGCTTCGCCGCGCAGGGGACAGATTGCATTTCGCCGCTTCGCGACATTCCCGCGCAGGGGATCGCCGTCCCTCATGCTCCGTCGCACTCCCAGCTAAGCCGTTGGATGGTTGCGATCTTCAGTGGCAACGGCGCAGGCCGGGGTGCCTCCTGGGAGCCGGTAGCGGTTGCTCGCTACGAGGCGGTAGGCCTTTGCCGCAAGCCACGAGATCCCGGGCAGCAGGATCGCCCTGCCTATGAGCTTCCAGGGAGACCCGGCGGCACCCAGGACAGCAGCGATCGCTTCGTGGCCCGAGCGCACCGTCCCGTCCACCTGAACCCACTGCACAGCATCACTCCCCCGCTCCGCAGTTATCCCCAGCTCATCAAGATCGGTGAGCTGCCAGGCGACGACCTCCGCCTCCGGCCCAAGCCGCTCCAGAAAGCGAGCGCAGTTCGTACAGAACGCGCAGTCCCCGTCAAACACAAGCACTGGAAGCTCGCGACCGCTCATACGCGCATTCTCGCTGGTTCCACCACAAGCTGTTCGCGGGAGGGAAGCCCGGCCATCCCCGGGCGAATGTCGCGAAGCGGCGATATGCAATCTGTCTCCTGCGCGGCGAAGCCGCGCACCAACTCAGTCGCTAAGCGCGAAGCGCGTGCGACATCAATTCGCCCGGGGATGGCCGGGCTTCCCTCTGCTCAGGCCCTATTTGATGTGAACGCCAGAGATCGAGCGCGAGATGACCAGCCGCTGAATCTCCGACGTACCCTCGAAGATCGTGTAGATCTTCGCGTCGCGGTGCATTCGCTCGACCGGGAACTCGCGGGTGTAGCCGTTGCCGCCGAGGATCTGGATCGCCCGCTCGGTTGCCCAGACGGCGACCTCGCCCGCCTTCAGCTTCGACATCGAGCCCTCGGCGTTCTCGAACTTATGGCCATTGCGACCCATCCAGGCAGCGCGCCAGACGAGCAGCCGGGCGGCGTCGATCTCCATCTTCATGTCGGCGAGGGCGAAGGCGATCGACTGGTTCTCGATGATCGCCTTGCCGAATTGCTGACGCTCTTTGGCGTACTCGAGCGAGTACTCATAGGCGGCACGGGCGATGCCGATCGCCTGTGCGCCGACCGTCGGCCGGCTTGCCTCGAAGGTCTGCATCGCCGCCTGCGATTTGGCGCTCTTGCCCTCGCGCACGCGGGCGAGCCGTTCGTCGAGCTTCTCTTTGCCGCCGAGCAGACAGGAGCCCGGGATGCGGCAGTCGTCGAGGTGGACGTCAGCCGTGTGCGACGCGCGCAAACCGTGCTTCTTCACCTTGGCGCCCTGCTCGCAGCCCTTGGTGCCGGGCGGGATGATGAAAGCGGCGTGCCCGCGCGAGCGCAGCTCGCGGTCGACCGAGGCGATCACCACGTGGACGTCGGCGATGCCGCCGTTGGTCGCCCAGGCCTTCTGCCCGTTCAGCACCCATTCGTCGTTGGCCTCGTCGTACTTGGCGGTGGTGCGGATCGCCGCCACGTCGGAGCCCGCGTCGGGCTCTGAGGAGCAGAACGCGGCCACCTTCGGGTCATCCGCGGTGCCGAAGCACTGCGGAATCCACTCGCCCATCTGCTCGCCCGTCCCCTGCCCGAAGATCGCGGCGACGGCAAGCGAAGTGCCCATGATCGCCATGCCGATTCCGGCATCGCCCCAAAACAGCTCCTCGTTGGCGATCGGCAGCGTCAGGCCGGTGTCATCGGCAAAGAACTGACCCAGCGCTTCAAAGCTGTAGAGGCCGATCTTGGCGGCCTCCTGGATCACCGGCCAAGGCGTCTCCTCGCGCTCGTCCCATTCCGATGCCGCGGGACGCACGACACCCTCGGCGAAGCCGTGCACCCAGTCACGGATGTCCTGCTGGTCCTGGTTCAGCTCGAGCGTGAACTTGGGGCCCTCGGCCCCGCTGCCGTCGCCGGCCGTGTCCACTGCAGGCTGGTCTGCTTCTGCCACCGCTGAAGAATCGCTCATGGGCGCGATCCTACACGGAACCGTGTCGTCTTAGACCCCGGGAGACTCTGATGCAAGGTCGCGCAGATCGAACGCTCGTAGGCCATCCGGGCCGCCGTCGGTGTGGTCAAAGAAGCGACGGTTGACGCAGTCGTACTCCGGTCCCGACCCCGAGTAGGCGCGCTCGACTGAGAAAGGACAGTGGGGAAGCGCCGCGCCGGTCATCTTGACGCCGCCGAAGCCACCCGGTTGCAGGACGCCCTCGAGCTCGACCTTGGCGCCGAAGACGCCCTGCATGCAACCTACGTACTGGGTGCCGGTCAGCCCGTCGACGACGCTGTAGAGGTAGCGACAGCCAATCTCGATGCAAGCCCGCGGCTCGACCATCTTGTCGCAGAAGGAACGGCACTGACGGCACTCACCGGTCTTCTGGCGCGTAGCTGGCATTGCCAAAGTCTAGGGACTGCCCAGCCGGCCTTACGCGGCTAAGGCACTCGAGCCAAGGACATGATCCAGCTCGGCGAGCAGCTTGCTCGAGTGGCGGATCCTGAACTCGTCACCGAGCTTCCACTCCTGCGCTTTGCCGTCCGCGCCTGGGATCGCCAGATAGACATCGGCCTCTCCCTTGTGCCCTTCGAAGACGGTCTTCAGTTCCTCGATCAGGTGAGGGTTGCCGAGGCTCGTCGAGGCGATCGTCAGCCGCAGGGGTTCGGCAGGCGCGTTGGCGGCGGCGCTAGCCCGGGCGATCTCCTCGTTGTCGGGTTCGAAGCGCTCGGCCTCCTGCACGACGAGCTTCGTCTCCCCCCGGTCCTTGTGGTCGATGCGGCCGCGGACGACGACGATCGCGTCGGTCTCGATCGTCCTCGCGCTCTCTGCCTCGTCTGCCTTGAAAACCAGCATCTCGACCTGGCCCTCTACATCGTCGAGGGTGGCGAACATCATCTGGCTGCCGCTCTTGGTGCGGATCTTCTTGCACTCGGCGACGATGCCGCCGACCGTCACCCAGGCACCATCCGACTTCCCCGCCAGCTCCGCAAGACTGCAGTCGACGCGGGCGCGCAGCGCCTCCCGCACTTCAGAAAGGGGGTGCGACGAGAGGTAGGTGCCGAGCGTCTCTTTCTCCATCGCGAGCAGCTCACGGCGCTCGAACTCCACAGTGGAGATCGAGGGCCGATGGTGGGAGCTCCCCGCCCCCTCCCCGCCTCCGCCGCTGGTCGCATCGCCAAAGTCGAAGATCGAGCCCTGGCCCAGCTGTGCGTCTTCCTGTGCTTTCTGGCCTGCTGACTGGGCCGCCGGCAGAGCCTCCAACATCCCTTTGCGGGTCGCCCCGGTGGAGTCGAGCGCGCCGCACTTGATCAGACATTCGATCGCTCGTTTGTTCACCGCCCGCGAGTCGACGCGCTCGCAGAAGTCCCAGATCGAGGCAATCGGGACATCCTCGCGGGCGCGCAGAATCGCCTCGACAGCGCTGTGGCCGACGTTCTTGACCGCATCGAGGCCAAAGCGAATCGCCTTCTCGGAGACGACGAAGTCGTGATCGGAAGAATTGACGTCGGGGGGCAGCACGTCGATTCCCATCTCCTCGCAACGGTTGACGAAGAAGGGCACCTTGTCTTTGGTGTTCATCACCGAGGAGATCACCGCGGCCATGTACTCAGCCGGAAAGTTCGCCTTGAGGTAGGCGGTGCGGTAGGCGATCAGCGCGTAGCAGGCGGCGTGGGACTTGTTGAACGAGTAGTCGGCGGCGGCCTCCATCAGCGACCACATATCGCTGGCGACCTTGGCCGCCGTGCCGGAGGACTTCATCCCCTCCATGAATTTGGCCTTCATCGTCGCCATCAGGTCGCGCTTCTTCTTGCCGATCGCCTTGCGCAGGTCGTCAGCCTCGGCCGGGCTGAAGCCAGCCATCCGCTTGGCGATCTCCATCAGCTGCTCCTGGTAGAGCACGCAGCCATAGGTCGGTTCGGTGATCGGCCGCAGGCGCTCGTCGGGGTAGGTGACCCCCTCGGGGTTGCGCTTGCCCTTGGCGTAATCGGGGATGTAGCGCATCGCCCCAGGCCGGTAGAGGGAGACGAGGGCGACGATGTCGTCGAACTCGGTCGGCCGCACCTTCTTCATCGCCTCCCGCATGCCCTCCGACTCGAGCTGGAAGACGCCCGTGCCATCGCCTCGGGTGAGCATCTCGAAGGTCTTCGCGTCGTTCATCGGGATCTCGTTCATCCCCACCTCGACCCCGCGAGAGCGGCGGATGATCTCGACTGCGTCCTCGATCACGTCGAGGTTGCGCAGGCCGAGGAAGTCCATCTTCAGCAGGCCGATCTCCTCGATCGGGCCCATCGAGTACTGGGTGACGACCTTGTACTGGCGCTCGCCCTTGCCACCGTTGCCGTTGCCATTGGCGGGGGCGCCGCGATCCTCGGCCAGCTGCAGCGGCACGATCTCCTGCAGGGGCCGGTCGGCGATCACCACGGCGGCGGCGTGGATCGAGTTGTTGCGGATGATCCCCTCCAACCCTTGGGCGACGTCGAGGATGCGTTTCGCATCAGGCTCAGAGTCGTAGGTCCGTTTTAGCTCCTGTCCCGGTTGCAGGCATTCCTCGAAGGAAGGATTGCGGCCGAGGATCGGCTCGGGGATCTGCTTGGCGAGGCGGTCGCCGCTGCCGTAGTCGAAGCCGAGCACGCGGGCGGCGTCGCGGGTCGCGGCGCGCGGCGCCATCTTGCCGAAGGTGACGATCTGAGCGACCGACTCGCGCCCGTATTTCTCGCCGACGTAGCGGATCACCCGCTCGCGCCCGCGCACCGAGAAATCGATGTCGATGTCCGGCATCGATTTGCGCCCCGGGTTGAGGAAGCGCTCGAAGAGCAGGTCGTTGGCGAGCGGGTCGAGGTCGGTGATGTTGAGCGAGTAGGAGACGATCGAGCCGGCCGCCGAGCCACGGCCCGGGCCCACGGCGACGCCGTTCTCCTTGGCGTAGCGGATGAAGTCCCAGACGATCAGGAAGTAAGAGGAGAAGCCCATCTCCTCGATCACTCCGAGCTCGAACTCAAGTCGCTCGACTGCCTCGGCGGAGGGCGGGTCGCCGTAGCGGGCGCGCAACCCCTCCGCGGCGATCCGGCGCAGCATCGCCTCCGGCTCGGAGCCGTCCGGAGTCGGGTATTGCGGCAGCAGCAGCTTGCCCAGCTCGATCTCGATCTCACAGCGCTCGGCGATCTCCAGCGTGGTCGGGATCGCCTCGGGCCACTCGGCGAAGGAGGCGGCCATCTCTTCGTTGCTCTTGAGGAAGAACTCGTTGGTGTCGAAGCTCATCTTCGGCGCCTCGAGGGTGGACTTGGTCTGCACGCAGAGCAGCGCCGCGTGGTTGTCGAAGTCCTCGCGGCGCAGGTAATGGACGTCGGCAGTGCCGACCAGCGGCCGCCCCAGCTCACGGGCGAAGCGGGCAATCCCCTGGTTGGCCTTCTCCTGCTCCTCGATGCCGTTTTTCTGCACCTCGAAATAGACCTGCTCGGGACCGAATGCCTGGATCAGGTCGTCGAGGTGGGCGCGAGCGTCGTCGGCGCGCTCTTCGACCAGGCGCCGGCAGAAGCGCGACGCGAGGCAGCCGGTGAGCGCGATGACTCCCTCCGAGTGGGCCTCGAGCATCTCTATGTCGACGTTGGCCTTGCCGCGAGAGAATCCCTCGAGGAAACCAGCGGAGGTGAGCTTGACCAGGTTGGCGAAGCCGGTGTCGTTTTCCGCCAGCAAGGTGAGATGATTGCGCTCGTACTTCGGCTTCTCTTTGATCGTCTTGACGTCGTCGACGAGATAGGCCTCAAGCCCTGCGATCGGCTTGATCCCGTGCTTATGGCAAGCCTTGTAGAGATCCACCGCGCCGTTCATCACGCCGTGGTCGGTCAGCCCCAACGCCGGCTGGCCCAACTCCGCCGCCCGCGCTGCCATCGCGTCGATCTTGCAGGCGCCATCGAGCAGCGAGTACTCGCTGTGGGCATGGAGATGAACGGCGGCAGGTGAGCTCACGGTCGCGCCCGATCATGCCAAGCGAGGCAGATGGCAACTGCCCCAAAACAGTGCTCTTCCCCGCTATCTCCGTGCCTAAATTCGCACTAAAAGCCAACGGGAACACGCCAAAGCCGGGCTAACATCGCTGCGATGCTTGCAAATGCGAACGGGGGCGATTCGGTCGAAGGACGCGTGCTCGTCGTCGAGGACGATGTGGAGATCGCCGATGTCTTGCGCCGCTCGTTGCGCAACGAGGGCTACGAAGTGCGCACCTCCGCCGACGGTGTCGACGCGCTTGACGTTGCCTCGGGCTTCATGCCGGACGTGGTCGTCCTCGACCTGGGCCTGCCGCGCATGGACGGGATCGAGGTCTGCCGGCGTCTCCGGGCCGACGGCGACGTGCCGATCCTGATGCTGACGGCGCGGGTGGGAACCGAGGACCGCGTCGAGGGGCTCGATAGCGGCGCCGACGACTACCTGGTCAAGCCCTTCGAGCGCAGCGAGCTGCTGGCCCGGATCCGGGCCCTGCTGCGGCGGCGGCCGCCGCGTGGCTCGGCTTCGTTGCAGGTCGGCGACCTGATGCTGAATCCGGATACGCGCGAGGTGCGCCGCGGCGAGCGCGAGATCGAGCTGACCAACCGCGAGTTCGAGCTGCTCGAGTACCTGATGCATAACGAGCGCCTCGTCGTCTCACGCGAGCGCCTCCTCGACGAGGTTTGGGGCTATGACCCAATGGCGGCGACGAACACGATCGACGTCTTCATCTCGAATCTGCGCCGCAAGCTCGAGGCCGGCGAGGAGACGCGGCTCCTGCACACCAAACGCGGCGCCGGCTACGTCCTCAAGGCCTAGGTGGGGAGCGTGCTCCGCCCGCGTAACTGGCCGGTGCGTTGGCGACTCGCCGCCGTCTCCGCCGGGCTTACGCTGGGGATCCTGCTGCTCTTCGGCGCGATCGTCGGCAATCTCGCCGCCGACCGCGTCCGCGATGACTTCAGCCGCGAGATGAAGGGCGCCGTCGCGACCCTCGCCTCGCAGGTCCAGATCGTCGACACGATCACCAACACGCTGATCGTCCGCGAGCCCGACCTCGGCGACTTCGTCAGCCCCAACGACGCCTCGGTACGCATCTACGACGCCCGCGGACAACAGCTCGACGCGAGCCCGAACGCAGCCGAGCTCGGCCCGCCCGTTCCCGGTGTCCACGAGGTCGGCGAAATGCGGGTGGCGACCGTCGTTCTGCGCAGTCGCCAGAGCGGACGCATCGCCGGTTACGTCCAGTACGGCCGCAATGAGCACCATGTCGACTCGACCATCGGTCGTCTCTGGCTGTTCATCGCCGCCGGCGTGCTTGGTGCAACCCTGCTCGCCAGCCTGGTCGGCGTAGCGATCGCGCGCCGCGCGATGCGGCCAATCTCCTCGCTGACCGCGACCGCCCGAACAATCGCTGAGACCGGGGACCCGTCCAGCCACATGCCACAGCCCCGCGCCGATGACGAGGTCGGCGAGCTAGCCAGAACGCTGGAGCAGATGCTCCGCTCTCTCGACGCCGCCCGCGCGGAGCGGGAAGCCGCCCTGAAACGGCAGCGCGAGTTCGTCGCCGATGCCTCGCATGAGCTGCGCACGCCGCTGACCAGCATCCTCGCCAACCTCGAGCTGCTGCAAACCACGCTGCGCGATGCGGATCAGGACGAAGAGCGAGCGATGGTCGACTCGGCGCTGCGCTCTTCTGGCCGGATGAGCCGGCTGGTCGGAGACCTGCTGCTGCTCGCCCGTGCCGACGCAGGCCGGATCGCCGCCCGCACCCGCTGCGACCTGGCGGAAGCAGCGGGAAACGCCGCCGCGGAGGTGGCACCGACGATCGGCGAACGGGACCTGCGGCTTGAGAACGAGCGACCGCTCCCCGTTGACGGCAATCCAGACGAGCTGCACCGCATGGTCCTCAACCTGCTCGACAACGCCGTGCGCCACACGCCGCCAGGCTCGAGGATCGAGCTGCGCCTTCGCGCCGAGCGGGCCGATGCTGTCGTCGAAGTCGCCGATGACGGTCCCGGGGTCCCAGCCGCGCTGCGTGAGCAGATCTTCGAACGCTTCGTCCGCGGTGACGGTCCGGCCGACACCGCGGTCGGCGGCGGCAGTGGCCTCGGGTTGGCGATCGTCTCCGCCGTCGCAAAGTCGCATGGCGGAACCGCTGAAGTAAGCGAGTCCGAGCTGGGCGGCGCTCTCTTTCGCGTCCGCCTACCACTGCGCAGCGCGAAGTCTGAGCAAGGAATTAATCCCGCTTTAGATCGGCTTTAGCGCCCCGACTTAGCGTCCCCAATGGACGAGACACGAGGGCCCGCCGATTCTCCCCAACGCGATCGGCGGGTCCTCTTTTATACCTCGACCACGACCGGCAGAATCATCGGCCGGCTGCGCAACTTCCCGTAAACAAGCTTGCCGATCGCATCGTGGATGTCTTCCTGGATCAGGTGCAGCTCGCGGGTGCCCGCCTCCGCCGCCTCCTCGAGCGAGTCCTCCACTACGTCCCTCAGCTCTTCGACCAGCGCTTCCTCGCCGTCGGGCAGCGAGACCCCGCGAACAATCACCTCGGGATCGGCGACGACGCTGCCGTCCTCGGCGGAGACCGTCGCGACGACGATGAAGATCCCGTCGGCGGAGATCTCGCGCCGGTCGCGCAAGGCGACGTCGTCGGGCTCGCCGACATTGACGCCGTCGACGTAGACGACTCCGGCATGGATCTCCTGGCCGAAGCCAGCGCCATTGGCGTCGATCTCCAGCGGTAGCCCGTTGCGGCCCTG
Organism: uncultured Solirubrobacterales bacterium; assembly: GCA_963824215.1. GTDB lineage: Bacteria > Actinomycetota > Thermoleophilia > Solirubrobacterales > 70-9 > VRUE01. The sequence goes on from CAWGOE010000004.1 coordinate 794,010, forward strand.
GAAGACGTTCTCCGGATCGATTCCCACCGAGTGGGCCAGCCCGGCATGCAGGCGCAGGCGCTGGTGATCGCCGTGCACCGGCATCACGTAGCGCGGCTTGGTCAGGTTGAGCATCAGCTTCAGCTCCTCCTGCCAGCCGTGGCCCGAGGCGTGGATAGGCGCCTCCTTCGCGGTCACGACCGAGGCGCCGATCTCATAGATCCGGTCGATCGTTTCGTTGACCGCGCGCTCGTTGCCCGGCACCGGCGTCGCCGAGAAGACCACCGTGTCGCCGGAGTGCAGCTCGACGTCGCGGTGGTCGTTGTTGGCCATCCGGCGCAACGCCGAAAGCGGCTCGCCCTGGCTGCCGGTCGAGATCACGACCACCTTCTCGTCGGGGAAGTCCTCGATCTCGCGCGGCTGGATGAAGAGGCCCGAGGGCGCATTGGCAATACCCAGGCTGGAGGCGATGTTGAAGTTCTTGCGCATCGAGCGGCCGACCAGAGCGACGCGCCGGTCGAGCTCGACTGCGGCGTCGATCACCTGCTGCACACGGTGGATGTTGGAGGCGAAGGAGGTGACGATGACCCGGCCTTTGCAGGCCGAGAAGGTCTCCAGCAACGCTGGCCCGACGCTGGACTCCGAGGGCGCGATGCCCGGGCGGTCGGCATTGGTCGAATCGCCGCAGAGCAGCAGCAGGCCTTCGTGGCCGAGCGCCGCGAGCCGCGAGATGTCGGCGGGACGGCCGTCGACCGGAGTCTGGTCGAACTTGTAGTCGCCGGTCATCAGGATCTTGCCGACATCGGTGCCGAGGATGACGCCGCGCATGTCGGGAATCGAGTGCGAGAGGTGGACCAGCTCCAGCTCGAAAGGCCCGAGCTGGACCTTCTCGCCGGCGGGAAGCTCCTCCAGCGGAGCGTCCTTCAGCTTGTGCTCATCGAGCTTGGAGCGAACCATGCCGACGGTCAGCAGGCCGCCGTAGATCACCGGCGGCATGCCAATCTCGCGCAATACGTAGGGCAGGGCGCCGACGTGGTCCTCGTGGCCGTGAGTGAGCACGATCGCCTCGATGTCCTCGGCGCGGTCGCGCAGATAGCCGAAGTCGGGCAGAACCAGATCGATCCCCAGCATCTCCGGGGTCGGGAACATCAGACCGGTGTCGACGACGACGATCCGGCCCTCGTACTCGACCACGGTCATGTTCTTGCCGATCTCGCCCAGGCCACCGAGCGGCAGCACTCGCAGCTTCCCCGCCATGAGTTAGGAGGCCACCGCGACGCCGGCCGCGTCGAGCGCCTCGCGCACGGTGGCGCGCTGGTCTGCGTCGAGCTCGAACAGGGGCAGCCGCAGGCCGCCGTGGGGAATTAGTCCGGTCATCTCGAGGGCGGCCTTCAGCGGGATCGGGTTGGTGACGAAGCCCATCACGTCGTAGGCGGGCCGCAGCTTGGCATCGATCTCACGTGCTCGCTCAAGGTCGCCGGCCTGGGCGGCATCCCACATTTCCCGCATTTGCGGACCGACCAGATGCGAGGCGACGAGGATGCCGCCGGCTCCGTCGAGCTCCAGGGTTCGCAGGAAACCGTCGTCATTGCCGGCAAGAAGAGCAAGCCCCTCGATCTGTTGCAGTTCCTGATTCTCGGCCTGCTTGACGGCGACGACGCCGTCGATCTTGGCCAGCTCCGCGAGCTCAGCGGGGCTGACGTTGATCACCACCCGCGACGGGATGTTGTAAGCAATCAGCGGCAGGCCGGGGACCGCGGCGGCGATCACTTCGTAATGAGCGCGGATCCCAGGGAAGGTCGGCTTGTTGTAGTAGGGCGTGACGACCAGCGCGCCGTCGGCGCCAGCCTCCGCAGCAGCCTTGGTCAGCTCGACCGAGTGGCGCGTGTCGTTGGTGCCCGTACCGCAGATCACCGTCGCCTCGCCGCCGATCTCGTCGACTATCGCCGCCAGTAGCGCGATGTGCTCCTCGTCGTCCAGAGTCGCCGCCTCGCCCGACGATCCGGCCACGACCACGCCGTGCGAGCCGTGCTCGACCAGGTGGGAGGCGAGCCGGCGCGCGGCCCCCTCGTCGACGCTCCCCCCCCGTCGAAGGGGGTCGCCATCGCGGTTAGGACTCCTCGAATCTCGTTCATCGCTGGCAGCGTATCGATGCAGTCATCCGGCGAACGTCGGCGGGGTGCGATCGGCCCACGGCACGGCCTGCTCGAGCTGGGAGGCGACCCGCAAGAGGACGTCCTCTCGACCGAGCGGGGCAACGAGCTGCACGCCGATCGGCAGGTTCTCCTTATTCCAGTGCAAGGGCACTGAGATCGCCGGCTGGCCGGTTGCGTTGAAGGCAGCGGTGAAGCAACCGCAGAGGAAGGCGCGCTCAAAGGCCTGCATCGGGTCCGGCCCCGAGTCGTCGAAGCTGCCGAGCGGCGGCGGCGGCTCGCCCAAGGTCGGCGTCAGCAGCAGGTCGAAGCCCGACTCGTAGACCGCCGCGATCATCCGAGTCAGGACCTGGTGCCGCCCAACGGCCTCCAGGTACTCCCCCGCGCTGCGATTGCGGCCGATCTCGGCCAGCGCCCAGGTCAGCGGCTCGACGTCGCCGGGCCCGATTGGCTGGCCGGCCACCGTGCCGAGCTGCTCCAGCGCCTGCGCCTGGCCGGCCGCCCAGCGGACCAGAAAGGGCTCGACCATGTCGATGCTCTGCAGGGCGCTCATGTCCGGCTCCTCGATTTCGTGGCCGAGGCCCTCCAGCAGCTGTGCACCCGCCCTCGCCGCAGCGACGACCTCGGGGTCAGCGTCTTGCTCGATCACGGTCTCGGTCCAGAGGGCGATCCGCAGCTTGCCCGGATCGGCCCCCACCTCCTCGGTGTAGGGACGCAAGGGCGGCGGCGCGACGTACGGATCGCCGGGGGCCGGTCCGTGCACGGCCTCGAGCAGGGCGGCGGTGTCACGCACTGACCGCGAGACGCAGAGCTCCGCGGTCAACCCCGACATGAAATCGCCCGCCAGCGGACCCTCGCTGGTCCGCTGGCGGCTTGGCTTCAGCCCGACCAGACCACAGTTGGCAGCCGGTATGCGGATCGAGCCGCCGCCGTCGTTGGCGTGAGCCATCGGCACCATGCCGCCAGCGACCGCCCCCGCCGAGCCGCCGCTCGAACCACCCGTGGAGCGCTCTAGGTTCCAGGGATTGCGACTGGGCCCGTAGGCGCGTGGCTCGGTAGTCGGCAGGATCCCCAGCTCTGGGCAACTGGTCTTACCGATCGTGACCAGGCCGGCAGCGCGGAAACGTTCCGCCAGGTAGGTGTCGATCGGGGCGCGGAAGTCCCGTTCCTTCAGGTAATTCATGCCCAGGTGCAGCGGCTGACCGGCAAAGGCCGCGCCGAGATCCTTGAGTAGGAACGGCACACCCTTGAAGGGTCCGTCGGGAAGCTCGCCACGCGCGGCCTCCAACCCTTCCTCGAAGAGCGGATGGATCACGGCGTTGAGATCGCCATTGACGGCCTCGATCCGCTCGATCGCTGCTTCGGCCAGCTCCACCGGGGTCGCCTCCCCGTTTCGCACCAGCTCAGCCTGCGCGGTCGCGTCAAGGCGCGCCAGCTCCTCACTCATCGCACGAACCTACAGCAGCTTCTCTAGACCGACCGTGAAGCGATCGGGCAGCTCGGCGACTCTGCGCACGGCAAGCACGACGCCGGGCATGAAGGAGACGCGATCGATCGAGTCGTGGCGCAGCGCCAAGGTCTGCCCCTCGCCGCCGAAGAGCACTTCCTGGTGAGCGACCAGACCGGGCAGCCGCACTGAGTGGATCGGCTCGTGAACGTTGCCGCCGGCCGCGCCGATCAGCTCAGCCGTCCGCTTCGCGGTGCCGGACGGGGCGTCGAGCTTGCGATCGTGGTGGAGCTCGACGATCTCGCACTCGGGCATGTGCTTGGCGATCGTCTGCGAGACCTCCATCAGCAAGACGGCGCCGATCGCGAAGTTTGGGGCGACGAAGCAGTTGGCCTTGCCAGCTTCGGCCGCCACTCTCAATGCGTCCGAATCGAAGCCAGTCGTGCCGAGGACGACGTGGACGCCGGCCTCGAGGCAGAGCTCGGCATTGCCGAGAGCGGTGTCGGGGGTGGTGAAGTCGACGACAACGTCCACGTCGTTGAGGACGCTCTTCAGGTCCACACCGAGGGTGGGATCGACCTTGGCCGCCAACTCCATCCCCTCGGCTCCCTCGACCGCCTCGCAAACGGTCTGGCCCATGCGGCCGGCCGCGCCGGAAACGCCGACCCGGATCATGCTGCGAGGAGCCCCTCACTCACGGGCGCCAAGGCCTTGCGAAAGCAGTCCTCGTCACGCCCGATGCAGGCTGCCGAGAGCCGCTCGGCGCCGTAGAGCTCAGCCGCGAGCTCGCTCAGCTCGTCGACCTCGACCGCGTCGACTTTGCTCAGCATCGCATCGAGACTTTCAATCGGCAGGCCGAACAGCGTCGCCCGCGAGATCCTCGACATCCGCGCAGCGGTCGACTCCGAGGAGAGGACGAGGCGGCCCTTGACGTTCTCCTTGGCCCGCGCCAGCTCCTCCGCAGAGACCGGCTCGGAGCGCAGCCGCTCGAGCTCGGCTCCGATCACCGCGCACGCTTCCTCGACGTTGTCCTCGCGGGTGCCGACGTAGGTCGCAACCATGCCGGAGTCGGTGTACTGCTCGTTGTAGGAGCCGACGGAGTAGGCGAGGCCGCGCTTCTCGCGTATCTCGCGGAAGAGCCGTGAGGAGGTCGAGCCGCCGAAGATCGAGTCGAGCACGGCGAGCCCATAGCGGCGCTCGTCGTCGCGGACGATCCCAGGTGCACCGAAGCAGATGTGGTACTGCTCGGTGTCCTTTGGGTAGAAGCGCAGCCGCGCCTGGGCCGGCGCCTCGACGGGCGGTGCGCCGTCTCCACCCGCGGGTGGAGAGACCAGCCGCTCGGCCAGGGCGACGATCCGCTCGTGGTCAAGGTGGCCGGCGGCGCCGACGACGACGTTGGCGCCGGTGTAGCGAGTGCTGCGATATGCCTCGATATCGGGGACGGGGACCGAGGAGATGACCTCGGCCTCACCGAGCACGCGCCGGCCCAGCGGGTGGTCGCCGAAGACGGCGCCGGCGAGAATGTCGTGGACCCGGTCCTGGGGCTCATCCTCATACATCGCGATCTCCTCCAGCACGACGTCGCGCTCGGAGTCGATTTCAGGGTAGGTCGGCGCCAGCAGCATCTCCGCCAGCAGGTCGAAGACCTCCTCGGTGTGCTCGTCGAGGAAACGGGCGTGCAGGTGGGTGGTCTCCTTGCCCGTCGCCGCGTTGACCGAGGCGCCGAGCCCGTCGAAGAGCTCGGAGATCGCGATCGCCGAGTAGCGCTTGGTGCCCTTGAACAGCAGGTGCTCAAGGAAGTGTGAGACGCCGGCCTGGGCCGGCGTCTCGTTCCTGGAACCGGTGCGAACCCAGAGCCCCAGCGCCACGGACCGGACCGAGGGGACCTCCTCGGTCACGACCCGGACGCCCGAGCCCAACTCGCTTAGCTGCGCGCCGCCAGACATCAGGATTCGCGCTCCGACCCCGGCGCGAAGAACCAGATATGCACGCTTGGTCGCTCCGCACTCAATGAACTAGTTGCGCTGCTCGCGCTCGCGCCTACGACCGCCGCCGCCGCGACCGCCGCGCTCGCGGTCGCCGCCGTTGCGCCGTGGGCCACCGTCGCCTGAGCCGACCGCAGCGAGCTCCTCGGGCGACTTACCAGCCACCGACGGGTCGTCGGAGAGGCGCAGGCCGACGCGGCCGCGCTCGCGGTCAACCTCGACCACGGTGACGTCGATCACGTCACCGGAGCTGAGCACGTCGTCGACCGAGTCGACCCTCTCCCCCGGCTTCACGTTGGAGATGTGGAGCAGGCCGTCGGTGCCCTTGACCAGCTCGACGAAGGCGCCGAAGGTGGTCGTCTTGACGACCTTGGCGGCGTTGTAGCGATCGCCGACTTCGGCCTCCTTGGTCATCGACTCGATGCGCGCCACGCAGGCTTCGACCAGTTCGCCGGTCGGTGCGTAGATGCGGATCGTGCCGTCGTCCTCGACGTCGATTTCGGCCTCGAACTCCTCGCACAGGGCGCGGATCGTTTCTCCGCCTTTGCCGATCACGGCGCCGATCTTCTCCTGATCGATCTTGATTGCTTCGATCCGCGGCGCGTGCTGGGAGAGCTTCTCGCGCGGGCCGTCGATCGCCTCCGCCATCTTGCCGAGGATGAACTGACGGCCCTTGTTGGCCTGCTCGAGCGCATCGGTGAGGATCTCGAAGGTGACGCCGGTGATCTTGATGTCCATCTGCAGCGCGGTGATCCCGTCCGCGGTGCCGGCGACCTTGAAGTCCATGTCGCCGAGGTGGTCCTCGACGCCGGCGATGTCGGTGAGGACGATGTAGTCGTCGCCCTCCTTGATCAGGCCCATCGCGACTCCGGCGACCGGCGCCGAGACCGGCACTCCCGCCGCCTGCAGCGCCATCGAGGAGGCGCATACCGAGCCCATCGAGGAGGAGCCGTTGGACTCCAGCGTCTCCGAGACGACCCTAATCACGTAGGGGAAGTCCTCTTCGTTCGGGATCGTCGCCACCAACGCCCGCTCGGCGAGCGCGCCGTGGCCAATATCGCGGCGCTTCGGGCCGCGCATGAATCCGGCCTCCCCGACCGAGAAGGGCGGGAAGTTGTAGTGGTGCCAGAATTTTTTCGAGGTCTCCAGGCCAAGCGTGTCGATCCGCATGTCCATACGGGTCGTGCCAAGCGCGGCGTTGGAGAGGATCTGGGTCTCACCGCGGGTGAACAGCGCGGAGCCGTGCACGCGCGGGGAGATGTCGACCTCGCACTCGATCGGCCGGATCTCGTCCTGGGCGCGGCCGTCGGGGCGCTTCTTGTCGACGGCGATTGCCTTGCGAATCGTGTCCTTCTCGATTGAGCCGAAAGCGGCCTTAACCTCGGCCACGCGCTTCTCGTCGGTCTCTCCATCGGACTCAGGCGCGTACTTAACGACCACCTCGTCCTTGACGTTGTCGATCGCCTCGTAGCGCTCGAGCTTGCCCTCGGTGGCGATCGCGTCGATCAGAGCCTGGCCGTGAGAGGAGCGGATCTCGCTGAGCAGGCCCTCGTCGATCGAGGGAGCCTCGACCTCGATCTTCTCCTTGCCCGCCTTCTGCTGCAGCTCCTCCATCGCGGCGGTCAGCTTCTTGATCTCCGAGTGGGCGATGTCGAGCGCGTCGAGGATCTCTTGCTCGGTGACGCCGCTGGCGCCAGCCTCGACCATCAGGATCGCCTCGTCGGTGCCGGCGACGATCAGGTCGAGGTCGAGCTCCGCGAGGTCCTCCTCGGAGGGGTTGACGACGAAGTCGCCGTCGAGCTTGCCGATCCGCACCGCGCCGACATGGGCGGCGACGGGAACCGGCGAGATCGCCAGCGCCGCGGAAGCGCCGTTCATCGCGAGGATGTCGTAGGGGTGGACCTGATCCACCGACATCGGGATCGCGACGAGCTGGGTCTCGTAGTGCCAGCCCTTCGGGAAGAGCGGGCGGATCGGACGATCGATCATGCGCGCGGTCAGCGTCGCCTTCTCACTCGATTTACCCTCACGACGGAAGAACGAGCCGGGGATTTTGCCCGCGGCGTACATCCGCTCCTCGATGTCGACGGTGAGGGGAAGAAAGTCCACGTCGCGCAGGTTGCCGACGGTTGCGGTACACAGCACCATCGTGTCGCCAGCCTGGACTACGACCGCGCCACCCGCCTGCTTTGCGAGTTTTCCGGTCTCGAAGGAGATCTGGCTGTCGCCGATGTCCGCCGAGACGCGGGTTACGTCAAACATGCTCATTTAGTTTTCCTACCTCCGGCCGCCCGGATGACGGCCATCTGCATTCAGAACTCTCGTTCTCTTTCAGCTGGGAGAGTACAGGGCCGGAGTGCCAATGACACCGGCGCGGATTCCCGACTCGAAGTCGCGGCGGACCCGAGCGGCCACCCCCGGCAAGCGCCGGTCGGCCTCGAAGCGCTCGAGGTCGAGACCAAGCTGTTTAGCCCGCTCCCACAAGTGCGGGTCGTCGACCCGGCCGCGATCGGCATAGAGGGAGTCGACCATCTCGAAGAAGCGGCCCTGTCTTCCCGCCGCCTCGGCAGCTGCGTGGAGGCTAGGCGCTCGTGGGTGCTTGCTGGCGACCGGAAAGTGGCGAAAGGCAACCGTTGCCTCGCGCTGGCAGATCTCCTCCCAGGCGGCGGCGCAATGGGGGCAAGCGAGGTCGGCATAGACGATCAGCGTCTCGCCCTCGCCGCGTAGATGGTCTTCAGGGCCGAGCGGCGGAACCGCGGCGCTGGTCAGGTCAGCTGCCAGACCCAACAGTCTCCAGCGCGTCGAAGATCACGTTTGCGCCTGGTATCTCGAGCGGGGACGGCGACTCGTGCGCCCACTCGACCATGCCCTCCTCATCGATCAGGACCAGCGAGCGATTGGCGTGGCCGACCTGCTCGATGTAGGCACCGTAGGCGCGCGCGACCTCGCCCTTGGGCTCGAAGTCGCAGAGCAGAGTGATGTCGATGCCCAGCTTCTCCTGAAAGGCCTTGTGAGCCCAGGGGTGGTCGATGCTGATCCCGACCAGCTCGACCCCCTGCGCCTCGATCTCGGGCTTGACCTCCTGGTAGACGGAGAGCTGGTCCGAGCAGACCGGGCTGAAGTCCTGCGGGTAGAAGACGAGGAGAATCTTGCGGCCGCGGTATTCGGCCAGCGAGACCTTTTTGCCGTCTTGGTCGCGCAGGGTGAACTCGGGAGCGGGTTCCCCCGCCGCGATCATCGCCGCAGGCCGAGCTCGGCGACCAGGGCGCGGTAGCGCTCGAGGTCGGTGCGCTCCAGGTAACGGAGCATGCGGCGGCGCTTGCCGACCAGCATCAGCAGGCCGCGGCGTGAGTGGTGATCCTTGGCGTGGGAGCGGAGATGCTCGGTGAGCTCATTGATCCTTTCGGTGAGCAGCGCTATTTGCACCTCAGCGGAACCGGTGTCGCCGTCGGCGCGTCCGTATTTGCCGATCAGCTCGGTCTTTTTCTCCTTGGCCAGGCTCATGCGTCGGTGAAGCTAGCACAGACACGCTTCGCGTCCTCGACGTCGATTCGCATCTGGGCGATCAGCTCCTCGACGCTGGGGAAGCGCTTCTCGCCACGCAGCCGCTCGACGAAGGCGACCCGCAGCGTGCGTCCGTAGAGGTCTTCGGAGCGATCGATCAGGTAGGTCTCGATCAGCACTCCGCGGCCGCTCTCGAAGGTCGGCCGGACGCCGACGTTGACCGCGGCGGGCACGCCGTCGGCAAAAGCGGCGAAAACCCCGTGACCAGGGATCAGGAGGCGGTCGTCAGGGATGATATTCGCGGTCGGGAAGCCAAGCTCACGGCCGCGCTGATCGCCCTCTACCACCGTCCCCTCGACCATGAACGGTGCACCAAGGCAATGTCGCGCGCCCTCCATATCCCCCGCGGCTACCAAAGCCCTAATGCGGGTCGAGGAGATCGTCTCGCCGTCGGTTTCCACGAGCGGCACGACACGGGTCTCGAACTCCTCGCGTGCGGCGAGCATCGCCGGGTCCCCTTTTGCTTTGGCGCCAAAGCGGAAGTTCTCGCCAACCGCGACGCTCTCGGCGCCCAGCCGCTCGATCAGCACGCGCTCGATGAAGTCCTCAGCGGAGAGCGCCGCGAACTCGTGGTCGAATGGGACCACGACCAGCTCGCGAACGCCAAGGCCCTCGATCACGTCGCGCTTGACGCCGAAGGGCATGATCAGTTTCGGCAACGCCGAGGGATGGATCACCTCGAGCGGATGGGGGTCGAAGGTGAGAACGGTGTCCGCCCCTCTGATCACCGCTTGATGGCCGCGGTGGACTCCGTCGAAGGTCCCGATCGCGACCTGACGCGGCCGCGGCTGGACGTCGGGCAGACTCGTGACATCCATCTTGGCCACTATCTCATCCCCTCCGCGACAGCGGGGACCAGTTCCGCCACTCGGCTGAGCGGCAGCTCCGCGCCCGCTTCTCCGACCCTGAACGGCCCGATCGCCGTCCGTCGCAGCTCCTCGCAATAGGCGTCTTCGAGCGTCTCGATCAGAGTGCGAACGTAGGTTCCAGCTGAGCATTCGATCTCGTACTCGTAGTAGCAGTCGCCGCCGATCATTACAGCGCTGGTCAGTTCCGCCCGGTAGATCTCGACGTCGCGTTCGGGGGTCTCCACTACCTCGCCACGGTGGGCTTTGCGATAGAGACGCTCGCCCCCAACCCGCACCGCCGAAGTCATCGGCACCCGCTGGCGAACGGTCCCCGTAGGGAGCTCCATCGAGCTTGGCACACGGCCGGTCATCCTCAGCTCCCCTTCGGGATCTCCCGTACTGGAGCGCCAGGCCGGTCGCGCTTTCGCGTGGTACGTCTTCGGCAGGTCGGTCAGGAAGCGCTGCACGCGAGTCGCCTCGTCCAATAGGACGAGCAGCAGACCGGTGGCAAACGGATCGAGGGTGCCGGCGTGTCCCGCCTTACAGCCCCGCTCGCGTCGCACCCGCTGCACGACGTCATGTGACGTGACGCCCGCCGGCTTGTCGTAGAGCAGCACCGTCAAGAGTCGAGCTGGCGGGAGACCTCGCCGCAGAGGAAAGAGACCAGCGCTTCCAGCTCGAGGTCGGTGGAAAAGCCGGCGGCACGCTTGTGGCCGCCTCCCCCACGCTCACGGGCAATCGCAGAAACGTCTACTTCGCCGTCGCTGGAGCGCAGGCTGACCTTGCGGGCGGCGCGACCGCGGTCGCCGAGGTCGCGGATCAACGCGGCGACCCTGGCCCCCTCGACCGAGCGCAGGTGGTCGATGATCCCCTCGGTCATCTCCTCGCTTGCGCCGCTTGCCTCGTAATCCGCAGCCGAGATGTAGGCGAGCACCAAGCGGTCCTCGCAGTGGTACTGGATTCCATCCAGAGCACGCGAAAGCAGGCGCAGCTTCTCGATCGGCACGTGCTCGTAGAGGCGGCGATAGGTCTCGTCCACATGCACGCCGGCGTCGATCAGGTCGGCGGCGATGCGGTGCGTGCGGGCGTTGGTGTTCTCGTACATGAACTTGCCGGTGTCGGTGACGAGGCCGACGTAGAGCGCCGAGGCCATCTCCGCCGTGATCCGGGCGCCGAGCAGGACGGAGAGCTCGTAGACGATCTCCGCCGTGCTCGAGGCGTCGACCTCGACCAGGTTGACGTCACCGAAGAGCGTGTTGTCGTGGTGGTGGTCGACGTTGATCGTGAAGACGTCCTCGGCGGCGAGGAAATCGACCGGCATGCGGTCGATGTTGCCGCAGTCGAGGAAGATCGCCGTTCTGTCCGCCATGTCGGCTGGCGCCTCGTGGAAGACCTCCTCGAGCGGCAGGAAGCGGTACTCGATCGGCAGCGGGAACTCCTTCGAGGCGAGGAACATCACCGAGTCCTTGCCGAGCTGCACCAGCAGGTGATGCATGCCGAGCAGGGAGCCGAGGGCGTCGCCGTCGGGCCCCTCGTGGGCGGTGAGGATGAAGCGGTCGCGGGCACGAATCTCAGCCGCGACCCGCTCGATCGCGGTTGCGCCGATGTCAGTGGTCTCGCTCATTGATCTTCTTCTTCAAGCAAACGGGAGATCCTCATTCCTTGCTCGACCGTGGGGTCGTAGTGGAAGGTCAGGGTCGGGGTGCGCTTCATCCGCGTCTCGGCGGCGATTTTCGACTGCAGAACTCCATGCGAGGAGCGCAAGCCGGCCAAAGCGCCCTCGCGGGCATCGTCGTCGCCGAGCACGCTGACGTGCACCTTGGCGCTGCGGAGATCTGGGCTGGTCTCAACCGAGGTCACGGTGACGAAGCCGATCCGGGGGTCGCTCAGTTCGGTGGCAATCGCTGCGCCGACCACCTCGCGAAGCACCTCATTGATACGGCGCATGCGAGGCGTGGCCATCCTACTCCAGCGTCTGCTCGACCTGCTTGGTCTTGTAGAACTCGAGCACGTCGGCCTCCTTGACGTCGGCGTACCCATCGAGCACGATGCCGCACTCCTGGCCCTCCTCGACCTCCTGCACGTTGTCTTTGAAGCGGCGCAGGGAGCCGAGCTTCCCGTCCCAGATCACCGTGCCCTCGCGGATTAGGCGCACGCTTGCGTCGCGGGAGACCTTCCCCTCAGTGACGATGCAGCCTGCGATGCGACCGACTTTCGAGGCCTTGAAAGTCTGTTTGATCTCAGCCTCGCCGAGCGTCTCCTCAACCTCAACCGCCTCCAGCATGCCCTCCATCGCGTTGCGCAGGTCTTCGGTGATTTTGTAGATGACCGAGTAGGTGCGGACGTCGACGCCCTCGCGCTCCGCGGCACGGCGGGCGTCGGCAAGCGGGCGCACGTTGAAGCCGATCACGATCGCTTCGGAGGCCGAGGCCAGCATCACGTCGGACTCGTTGATGCCACCGGTCTGCGAGTGGATGATGTTGATCCCAACCTGCTCCTGCGGCGCTTTGGCGATCTCGTCCTGGAGCGCCTCCAGCGAGCCCGCGACATCGGCCTTGAGCACGATGTTGAGCTCCTTGATGTCGCCTTCCTGGGCGCGCGAGAAGACCTCCTCGAGGCTAACCTTGCGGGCCTGGCGACGGGCGAGGGCCTCGGTCTTCAGCCGGTTGCCCCGCTCCTGGGCGAGCTGGCGGGCGCGGCGGTCGTTCTCGACCACGCGCACGTGCTCCCCCGCCTCGCAGACGCCGTCGAAGCCGAGCACCTCGACCGGCATTCCAGGGCCGGCCTCCTGCACCCGCTCGCCGGTGAAGTCGTGCATCGCCCGCACCCGGCCCCACTGCGGGCCGCCAACCAGCGAGTCGCCGACCGCGAGGGTGCCGCGCTGGACCAGGATCGTCACGACCGGGCCGCGGCCTGGGTCGAGCTGGGACTCGACCACCGTCCCCGACGCGGGGGCATCGGGATTGGCGCCGAGCTCCTCGAGCTCGGAGACGAGCAGGATCATGTCGAGCAGGTTGTCGAGGCCCTCGTGGGTCTTGGCCGAGACGTCGCAGTAGACCGTCTCGCCTCCCCAGTCCTCGGGCGTCAGCTCATCGGCGGCGAGCTCGTTGCGCACCCGATCGGGCTGCGCCCCCTCTTTGTCGATCTTGTTGACCGCGATCAGGATCGGCACGTCGGCGGCGCGAGCGTGGTCGATCGCCTCTTTGGTCTGGGGCATTACGCCGTCATCGGCGGCGACGACGACGACAGCTATATCGGTGACCTTGGCGCCGCGGGCGCGCATCGCGGTGAACGCAGCGTGGCCCGGCGTATCGAGGAAGGTGATCGTCTTCTTGTCATGGTGGACCTGGTAGGCGCCGATGTGCTGGGTAATCCCGCCAGCCTCGCCGGCGGCAACCTCGGTCTCGCGAATCGCATCCAGCAGCGAGGTCTTGCCGTGATCGACATGACCCATGATCGTGACCACGGGCGGCCTGTCGACGAGGCTCTCCTCGGCGTCCTCGAACTCGGGCGCCTCGGGCTCCTCGTCGGCGGCGGTGACGATCTCGATCTTGCGGTCGTACTCGTCGGCGATCGCCTTGATCGACTCGTCGGTGAGGGTCTGGGTCAGGGTCGCCATCTCCCCCATCGTCATCAGCTTCTTGATCACCTCGGCGCTGCCAAGGCCGAGCAGCTCGGCAACCTCGCGCACGGTGGCGCCGGAATTGACCTTGGTCGCCTCCGGCTCCGCCGGCTCCTCCGTCCTGACCGGCGGCTCCTCGAGCAGCGGCCGGCGACGCCTGCCGCCACGTCGGCGGGGCGGGCGCTGCGGCGGCGGGCCGCCCATCTGGTCACGACGGGCCGCCTGAGAATCGATCACAACACGGCGTTTTTTCGTCGACCCAGCAGGTTTTTTCGCGCTCGGCGCCGGTTTGGCGGCCGGTTTCTTCGCCTGGCCATCCCCTTTAGGAGGCGCTTTGGCCTCTGCTTTCGGCGGCGCAGGCGCCGGCTTGGTCTCGGCTTTCGGTTTCGGCGTGGTCGCCGTAGCGGCCCCATCCCCGTTTCCGAGCGCCTTCAGCGCATCGGACTCCTCAACGCTGGAGGCAGCCGCTTTCGCTTCAATCCCAGCCTTTTTAAGCGCAGCGAGCAGCTCTTTGCTGCTCAACCCTTGAGCCTTGGCAATCTCGTGGACGCGCTTTTTTGCCACTAGGCCTGCTCAGCCTCCTCAGGAACAGCCTCAGGCGCTTCATCCTCGGCAACGTCAGCTTCGGGCGCCCCGTCCTGAGGAGTCTCTTCCTCGGACGTCTCATCCTGAGGAGCATCCTCCTCCGGCGCCTCTGCCGCGGGTGGCGATGCAGGGGGGACCTCCCCCGAGGAAGCTTCAGCTACCGCAGGGGGAGGTGGGTCCCCTGCATCGACAGGACCCGCGGCCCGAGGCTCCTCGTCAGCAGAGTCCTCATCAGGCGCAGGCTCCTCGTCCACCGGCTCCTCATACTCCGCCTCAGCCTTAGCAACGATCTCGCTGACCTGCCCTTCATCGGCAGCCGCATCCGCGAGGATCGCAATCTCCGCTTCCTCCAGCGGCGCCAGCACGACGATCTGGTTAGTGCTGAAGCGCGCCAGCGCCTGGTGGGTGGGCAGGCCACAGTAAGAGGAGTCGCCAATCGCCGCGTTGGGGCAGCGACGGCCGTTGGAGAGCACCGCCAGGCAGTGCCCGTCGGAGGCCTCCTCGCCCTCGTACTCGACCTCCTCATCCTCGGAGGCAAACTCGGTCTCGGACTTGATATCCACCCGCCAGCCGGTCAGGCGTGCGGCCAAGCGGGCGTTCTGCCCGTCGCGGCCAATCGCCAGCGAGAGCTGGTCGTCAGGGACGATCACGGTCGCCTGACGCTCGTCGTCGTCGACGATCACCTCACGAACCCGCGCCGGCGAGAGCGCCTTGGCGACGAAGCGAGCGGGCTCGTCGTTGTGGGGAATGATGTCGATCTTCTCGCCCCGCAACTCGGAGACGACCATGCGCACGCGCGATCCCCGCGGCCCCACACAGGCGCCAACCGGATCGACTCCGTCGGTGTGGGAGACAACCGCGATCTTCGAGCGATAGCCAGGCTCGCGGGCGACGCCGACGATCTCGACCAGTTTGTCGGCGATCTCCGGCACCTCCATTTCAAACAGCGACTTGATCAGCTCGGGGCTGCGCCGGGAGACGACTATCGCCGGCCCCTTGGTCGAGTCTGAGACGTCGGTGATCACGGCCTTGACCCTCATCCCGTGGTCGTAGCGCTCGTTGTAGACCTGCTCGGACTTGGGCAGCAGCGCCTCGACCCGCTCACGCAGCTGAACCAGCGTGTAGCGCTTGTCGGACTGCTGGATGATCCCGGTGATCAGCTCACCGACCCGGTCCTGGTACTCCTCAAACATCATCATCCGTTCCGCCTCACGAATCCGCTGCAGAATCACCTGCTTCGCGGTCTGGGCGGCAATCCGGCCGAAGTCTTCGGGGGTTACGTCGCGGGTCTCGATCTGATCCTCGTAGGGGGCGATCATCTCTGGGTCCAGCTCGGGTTCCTCCGGCTCTTTCAGCTCACCCGTTTCCGGGTCGATCTCGCGCTCTTCCTCCTCCTGAGCCTCCGCCGCCTCGGCCAGCAGCTTTTCCTCCAGCTCCGCGGGCAGGATCAGTTCGAAAACACGGAAATCGCCGGTTTCGTGATCGAGGTCTACCCGGGCGTATTTGGCCGCCCCCGGGGTCTTCTTGTAAGCGGAGAGCAGAGCGTCGGCGAGGGCGTCCATCAGCTTGTCGGCGGCGATGCCCTTCTCCTGCTCGAGCGCCTTGATTGCTTCGACGATCTCTTTGCTCACGGCTGCTCCTCGCTCGTCTCGGAAACTTGGTCAGTGCGGCGGTACTTGGGCCCCGGCGAGGAAACCTCAAGCGCGTACTCAACACGAAGATCGTTGAGATGCTTCGTGACGCGTTCGCAGAGGGCCAGATCGACACCCGCAGGGTGGTCGATGAAGAGGCGCAGGGTCTCGGTCCCCGGCTGCTCGAGGGCAACGAGGTCGAGCTCGGAGTCGAGCTCTGCGAGCTGCTGTTGAATGCTGTCTTTGAGGTCTTCCATGCCTGGTTTCCCTGGTTTGGGGCGAAAAAAAAGTGGGCCAGGCCCACTTCTCGATGCTGCACTAGGGACAAAAAGCTTGGGGCCAGTATAGCCCGGTCAGTGCGTCGCGCCGGGAGGAGGGGTCCCCTCCCCTGACTCGCGGCCCTGCGGGCCGCTCTGAGTATCCGCCAGTTGAGGGGACCCCTCCTCCCGGCGCAATAGCTCAACCCGATCAAGAATCTGCTCAGCGATGATGTCCTTCGGCGCCCGCGAGAGCGAGACCTGATTGGTCGAGCTGATCAAGGTCGCTGCGTTTTCGGTGCTCTCGAAACCGATGCTTGGATCGGAGACGTCGTTTAGGACTATGAGGTCGGCGCCCTTGCGGGTGAGCTTTTCGCGGGCGCGGGTGATGTCGTTGCCGTGTTCTGCGGCGAAGCCGACGATCGTTTGGGTCTCCGTGCGCGAGGTGGCGAGGCTGGCGAGGATGTCCTCGGTCGGCTCCAGGTGGAGGTCGAGGGTGGCTTCGCGCTTGAGCTTGTCCCCGGCCGGCTCGTTCGCCCTGAAATCGGCGGGCGCGGCGGCCATCAGCAGGACGTGGGCGGAGGCGAACTCGGCCTGGGCGGCCTCGGCCAGCTCGGCCGCGGTCTCTACGTCGATCCGGCGCACGCCGGCTGGCTCGGGCAGGGCGACGTTGGCTGCGATCAGGGTCACATCCGCGCCACGACGGGCGGCTGCGGCGGCGAGCGCGAGGCCCATGCGACCGCTGGAGCGGTTGCCGAGGAAACGCACCGGGTCGATCGGCTCGCGGGTGCCGCCGGCAGTGACCAGGACTCGCAGGCCGTCCCAAGGACGTTCGCCGACGGGTAGGACCGCTTCGATCCGCGCTAGGAGCTCAGCCGGATCGGGCAGGCGGCCCTTGCCGAACTCGCCGCGGGAGGCGAGACGGCCCTCACCGGGCTCGATCACCTCGACGCCGCGCTCACGCAGCGTTGCCAGATTGGCCTGGGTCGCGGCGTCCGCGTACATGCGGTCGTTCATCGCCGGCGCAACCAGGCGCGGCGCGGTGCAAGCGAGAAAGGAGGTGGTCAGCATCGAGTCGGCCATCCCACTCGCCAGCTTGGCGAGCGTGTTGGCGGATGCCGGCGCAATCAGGTAGGCGTCGCAGTTGGCTGCGACCTCGAGGTGGCCGATCGGATCGTGCTCGGGGCGCGGATCGCCGGGAAAGGCGCCGCCCAGCGGATCACGCTCGAACTCCGAGCTGAGCACGGGGGCGCCGACGATGCCCTCGAAGGAGGCCGCGCCGACGAAGCGGCTGGCGGCATCGCTCATCACCACCCGCATGCCATGTCCGGCGACGGTGGCGAGGCGAGCCAGCTCAAGCGACTTGTAAGCGGCAATCCCGCCGCTTACACCAAGCAGGATTTTGGCCATATTTCCTCCTGGAAAGCGGCTGCGCTAGGCGCGGTACTCGTATTTGAGCTTGCCCTCGGCAAGCTCCTCCAGCGCCATCGAGAGGTAGTTGCGATCTCCGCGGGTCTCGACCATTGGCGGCGGGTACTCCCCGAAACCGCCCTCGCCGAGATTGTGGAAGTAGCTGTTTATCTGACGGGCTCGCTTCGCCGCAACGACGACTGCCGCGTAATGGGAATCGGCGTGCTCGAGGAGCTTGTCTACGCGTGGTTTGATCATTCGGCCGCGGAGTCTACTGGCAGCCCCAACTCGGCGCGCACGATCCCCTCCAGATCGGCTGCGGCCCGCTTCAAATCGGCGTTTACAACCAGGTGATCGAAGTCCCCCTGCGCGGCCAACTCGACCTCAGCCACCTTCAGCCTCGCGTCGATCGCCTCAGCGGAGTCGGTGCCGCGCGACTCCAGCCGCTCGCGCAGGACCGTGGGGTCGGGCGGGACGATGAAGACCTGGACCGACTCACGCATCGCGGCGCGCACCTGGCTCGCGCCCTGAACCTCGATCTCGAGCACGACCGAGTGGCCGGCGTCTAGCCGCCTGCGGACCTCGGAGCGCAGGGTGCCGTAGCGGTGGCCACTGTAGGTGGCGAACTCGAGGAAGTCTTCGCGCTCAATCCGTTGATCAAACTCATCGACAGTGAGGAAGTGGTAGTCGCGTCCGTCGACCTCCCCCGCCCGCGGCTCGCGGGTGGTCGCCGAGACCGAGAGCTCGAGGTCGGGCACGCGCTCGAGCAGCTTGGAGATCAGCGTCCCCTTGCCTACCCCGCTCGGTCCGGTGATGACGAAGACTTTGGCCATGCGGCCCGAGATATTGACCGCCGCAGCGGTCGTCTCCGCTTACCTGCGCAGCTGGGAGACGAGCTCTGCGCGTTGGCGCTCGGAGAGACCACCGATCGTCTTCGAGGGCGAGATCCGGCACTGGTTGAGGATCCGGTTGGTCTTCACGCGGCCGTACTTGGGGACCGCAAGCAGCATGTCGAAGACCTTGGCGGTCATCACGTACTCGGGCGGATCGAGAAGCAGCGCGTGGATGCTCGCCTTGCCTGCCTTGAGGTCCTTCTTCAGCTTGGCGCGGGCGGTGCGAATGTCGTTGGCCCGCTTCAGCGCGTCCATCCGCTGGTCCAGCGACCTCTCGGGGGCCGCTGCAGAGGTCTTGACTGGGGTGGGCATGTGGGCGGCGAGTATAGCCATGGCTCGCGGGCGTGCAAGGGCATCCGCCCCCTTTTTTGCCAAATTCACCTAGACCTCGAGTCTAGGTTGAGGCTAGACCGGGCTTTGGATACCACTCAGAGAGCTCTGCGGCAATGCGAGCTCCCGCCCGAGGGTCCCGAAAGCTCTCCGTCCCCACCGCCACCAGGGTCGCGCCGGCGGACAGCATCTCAACGGCATCGTCACCCGAACAGACCCCTCCCATGCCGACAATCGGCAGGCTGACGGCCGCAGCGACGGCCCGAACCTGGCCGACAGCGACCGGCTTGATCGCCGGCCCAGAAAGCCCACCCTGCCCCACGCCAATCCCGGGCAGACCACTCGCCGGATCAATCGCGCTCGCCTTCATCGTGTTGATCAACGACACCGCGTCCGCCCCCCCCTCCTCCGCTGCAACGGCGACGGAAGCAGGATCAGCCACGTTCGGCGTCAGCTTCACGATCAACGGCTTTTGGGTCAGCGGACGCAGCGCTTCCAGCAAGCTGACAGTCTCAGCCGGCTGCTCGCCGACGATCAAGCCCGAGTGCACATTGGGACAGGACACATTCAGCTCGATAGCTGCAACCTCATCACGCTCACCCAGCGCCCCGACCATCCGCCCGAAGTCTTCATGCCCAGTCGCCATCACCGAGACGATCAAAGGCACGGGAAGCTCCCCGAGCTGCGGCAAGTCCTCAGCGAGGAACCCCTCCAACCCCTTGTTCGGCAGCCCGATCGAGTTGATCATCCCCGCCGGGGTCTCCCAAATCCGCTGTGGCTCGTTCCCAGCTCGCGGCTCCAGCGTGATCGTCTTGGACACAAACGCTGAGAACGGGAATTCCTCCAGGAGTCGATCCCCGTACACGCGCCGCGCAGCTATCGCATCGAACGTGCCCGACGCGTTAATCACAGGATTCCGCAGCCTGAGCCCACAGAAATCGACCGGGCCTGCAGCAGCGGGAGAGGGGTCGGGGGTCCCCCTCCGCAAACCCGCGTCGGTCGCAGGGTCAGGGTCCTTACCTCGCCGGCTCACAAGTTTTCGGAGGAGGACCCCCGACCCCTCTCCCGAGGGGCGTACGACCGGGCCATCGACACAGAGGCGCGCGTAACCGCCGCCCGCCTTCGGGATGGCGCAGCCGAAGCAGGCGCCGTAGCCGCAGGCCATCGGCGACTCCATCGCCAGCTCGCAAGCGACCTCGTGGGCGGTGCAAAGAGCTGCGATGGCATCGAGCATCTGTGGCGGGCCGCAGGCGTAGACAGCAGCGCTGGCGGCGTCGTCGCCTTCGAACATCGCTACAAGCAGATCGGTGACGTAGCCGTGGTGGCCAATGTGGCCGTCGTCGCTCGCCAAGCCGACCTCACAGCAGGCAAAGAGGTCGTCGAGGCCGCCGGAGTGAGCTTCGTCGCGGAAACCAAGCAGGACGCGGGCGGGAACATTGCGTGCTGAGAGGCGGCGACGCCATAGCGCCAGTGGGGCAATGCCGATCCCGCCCCCCACGAGAATCGCCCCAGCTGAGTCAGGCGAGAGTTCTTTTGGCTCCGAGAAGGCGTTTCCCAGCGGGCCGTTGACCCAGACGCGCTCACCAACCTCGAGCTCGCAGAGACGATCGGTGCCGGGGCCTATGCCCTCGATCAGGAAGTCGAGGCGAATGCCGCCATCGGTTGGATCGACGCCGGCGACCGAGAAAGCGCGTGGCAGGTAAGGGCGGCTGCCCCGTTGCTCCCAGTGAGACTCCGTGGCCAGCATGTAGAACTGGCCCGGCTCCGGCTCAAGGCCCCCGATATCAAGCAGCGAGAAGACGCGGTAACCCCCGGATGAACGACTCTCGGTGACCTCGCAGGCGCGGCGCCCGAAGGGCGCGCATTGGGTCTCAGGCATCGGCCGCAGCGGAGGAGGCGGCGGTCCGGTGGATCTCCTGCAGGGATAGGACACCGGGGTCGCCCTGCATCTGGGCTGCGATCGCGCGCACTGCTGCTGAAGCTCCGGTCATCGTCGTCACGCAGGGGATGCCGTGGCGGACCGCGGCTGTTCGGATCGCCTGCCCGTCGGCGCGCGCGCCCGAGCCGGTCGGGGTATTGATCACGAGGTCGCAGCGGCGCTCGCGAATCAAGTCGACGACGTGCGGTGAGCCCTCGCCGATCTTGTTGATCCGCGTCACCGGCACCCCCATCGAGGAGATCGATTGGGCGGTGCCGCCGGTGGCGATCAGCTCGAAGCCGAGGTCGTGAAAACGCGCCGCCATCTGGGTCGCTGCCGGCTTGTCGGTATCGGTGACCGTGATGAAGACGGTTCCCTCTGTCGGCAGCAGCACGCCGGCGGCGGCCTGCGCCTTGGCGAAGGCGGTCGGGAAGTCGGCGGCGATGCCCATCACCTCGCCGGTGCTCTTCATCTCCGGCCCGAGCACCGAGTCGACCCCGGCGAAGCGGGCGAAGGGCAGCACCGCCTCCTTGACGCTTACGTGCCCCTTGGGTGGCGCCGGCAGGTCGAGCTCCGCGAGCTTCTCGCCGAGCATCAGCCGCGCCGCGACCTTGGCCAGCGGCAAGCCAGTCGCCTTCGACACAAAAGGCACCGTGCGCGACGCCCGCGGATTGGCCTCGATCACGTAGAGGCGCCCGCCCGCGATCGCGTACTGGATGTTGATCAAGCCGATCACGCCCAGCTCGAGGGCGATCTGCGCCGTCGTCGCCCGGATTTGCTCCAACATCTCCTCGCCGATCGAGAGCGGCGGGATCACGCAGGCGGAGTCGCCGGAGTGGACTCCCGCTTCCTCGACGTGCTGCATGATCCCGGCAACGTGGACGTCGGCCCCGTCGGCGAGAGCGTCGACGTCGATCTCGATTGCGTTCTCAAGGAAGCGGTCGAGCAGCAGCGGATGCTCCTGGTCTGCCTTGACATGCGCCTCGAGGTAGGCGTTCAGGTTCTCGATCGAGTAACAGATCTCCATCGCCCTGCCGCCGAGCACGTAGGAGGGCCGGACGAGCAGCGGGAAGCCAACCTTCTCGGCGATCACCGTTGCCTCCTCGGCCGAAAGCGCGGTCCCGTAGGGCGGGTGCTCGATGCCGAGGCGGCGCAACAGGGCGCCGAAGCGACCGCGGTCCTCGGCCAGGTCAATCGCATCAACCGGGGTGCCGAGCAGCGGTACGCCCGCCTCCTCGAGGTCACGGGCCAGCTTCAACGGCGTCTGACCACCGAACTGAACGATCACCCCCTCGGGTGCCTCCTGCTCGCAGACCGCGAGAACGTCCTCTGTCGTCAGCGGCTCGAAATAGAGCCGATCGGAGGTGTCGTAGTCGGTCGAGACAGTCTCGGGGTTGCAGTTGATCATCACCGCATCGCGCCCCAGCTCGCGCGCCGTCATCGCTGCATGCACGCAGCAGTAATCGAACTCAATCCCCTGGCCGATTCGGTTCGGACCGGCGCCGAGGATGACTACCGAATCGCGTGTGCCGCGACGCACCTCGGAGGCCGCAGTTCCGTTCCGTCCGGACCGCTCGTGGGCCGAGTAGTAGTAGGGCGTCGCCGCCTCGAACTCGGCCGCGCAGGTATCGACAGCCTTATAGGTGCGCACCAGACCCTCGGTGCCGTCTCCATCGAGCGCCAGGGCTTGCAGCTCGCGCAAGAACCAGCGGTCAATTTGGCAGCGCTCATGGACTGCCTCGACCTCGAGCCCGCGGCGGAAAGCCTCGTGCACCAGGTCAAAGCGCGCCGCACAGGGCACCGCGATCGCCTCCAGCAGCGCCTCATCGGACTCCGGTAGCTCGGCCGGCGTGTCGAGCTCGCGCGAGCGCATCGCCTTGGCAAAGGACTCGCGAAAGGTACGCCCGATCGACATCACCTCACCGACGCTCTGCATGTAGGTCGAGAGCCGACCCTCGGCGCCAGGGAACTTCTCGAAGGCAAAGCGCGGGATCTTCGTCACCACGTAGTCGATCGTCGGCTCGAAGGAAGCGGGCGTTGCCCGGGTGATGTCGTTGGGAATCTCCTCCAGCGCGTAGCCGACCGCCAGCTTTGCCGCCATCTTGGCGATTGGGAACCCAGTCGCCTTCGAGGCAAGCGCCGAGGAGCGCGAGACCCGCGGGTTCATCTCGATCACGACGATCCGGCCACTCACGGGATCGACCGCGAACTGGACGTTTGAGCCCCCGGTCTCAACCCCGACCGCGCGGATCACCTTGATCGCCTGGTCGCGCAGCTCCTGGTAGAGGCGATCGGTGAGCGTCTGCGCGGGCGCGACCGTGACCGAGTCGCCGGTGTGGACGCCCATCGGGTCGACGTTCTCGATCGAGCAGATGATCACCGCGTTGTCATTGCGGTCGCGCATCACCTCGAGCTCGAACTCTCCCCAGCCGATCACCGACTCCTCGACCAGCACCTGGTTGATCGGGCTCGCCGCAAGGCCCTCGGAGACGACCTGGCGCAGCTCCGTCTCGGTCCCCCCCACGCCACCGCCCTGACCGCCCATGGTGAAGGCCGGGCGGACGATCGCCGGCAGCGTGATCCTGCCATCGGCCAGCGCCGCCTCGACCTCGCCGAGGCTGCCAACCGTCATCGACCAGGGAATGTCCAGACCCGCCTCGCCCATCGTGCGGCGGAACTCCTCGCGATCCTCGGCGCGCCTGATCGCCGCGTGATCGGCACCGATCAGCTCAACACCGAAGCGCTCCAGCGTGCCGTCCTCGTGCAGCGCCATCGCCAGGTTGAGCGCCGTCTGCCCGCCCAGCGTGGGCAGCAGGGCGTCGGGCCGCTCCTTCTCGATGATCTTCGTCACCGGGCCGGGCAGCAGCGGCTCGACGTAGGTCGAGGAGGCGAACTCGGGGTCGGTCATGATCGTCGCTGGATTGGAGTTGACGAGCACGACCTCGTAGCCCTCCTCGAGCAACACCTTGCACGCCTGCACGCCCGAGTAGTCGAACTCGGCGGCTTGGCCGATCACGATCGGGCCGGAGCCGATCAGGAGGATCTTCTCGATGTCGGTTCGTTTAGGCATGTGCCAACTTGAGGAAGTCGTCGAAAAGGTGGCGCGCATCGTGCGGGCCCGGCCCGGCCTCGGGGTGGTACTGGACGGTTGCAGCGGCCACGTCCCGCAGCACCAACCCCTCGACGGTGCGGTCGTAGAGGTTCAAGTGGGAGAGCTCGGCAACGCCAAAGTCGGTATCCCAGCGGACCGGCTCGTCGGCCTCGATCCGCGGCTCACCGCCCGGGCCCTGCACGGCAAAGCCATGGTTCTGGGAGGTGATCTCGATCCGCCCGCTGGCGAGCTCCTTGACTGGGTGATTGGCGCCGCGGTGACCGAAGGGCAGCTTGAAGGTCTCCAGCCCAACCGCACGGCAGAGCAGCTGATGGCCGAGGCAGATGCCGAAGAGGGGCTTTTTTCCGACTAGCTCGCGAACCGTGTCGACGACGTAGCCGAGCGCGCCGGGATCACCTGGGCCGTTAGCGAGGAAGACGACGTCGGGATCCTCGGCCAACACCTGCTCAGGGGAGGAGGTGCAGGGAAGCAAAGTGACGCGGCAGCCCCGCTCGCGCAGCTCGCGGACGATGTTGAGCTTGACCCCGGTGTCGATTCCGACCACGTGGGGGCCATCGCCCTCGAAGCGAACCGGCTCCGGCGGCGTCACGGTGCGGGCCAGATCGGCACCATCCATTGCGGGCTCGGCGACAACGCGGTCGCGCGCATCTGATTCGGAGATCGCAGTCGAGAAGATGCCGCCGCGCATTGCTCCCCGATCGCGGATGTGACGGACGAGCGCTCGCGTGTCGACGCCGCCAATCCCCGGCACGCCGCAATCGCCAAGCCAGTCAAGCCAGCCGCCCTCGGCAGTGGCGGCGTCCTCGCCGTTCTTCGGATCGCGCATAACGACGCCGCGAGCGTGGATGCGGTCGGACTCCATCGCCTCGGCGCCGACGCCGTAATTGCCGATCAGCGGGTAGGTGAAGACAATGATTTGACCGGCATACGAGGGATCGGTGACCGACTCTTGGTAGCCGGTCATCGCCGTGTTGAAAACCACCTCGCCGGTGATCTCGCCCTCGTGACCACAGAGCTCCCCATCGAAGCGGGTGCCGTCCTCAAGCAGGATGTAGCCGCTCACGCTGCGACCCCCAGGGAGAAGCTGCGCAAGCGGTAGGCGACCTGACCGCCCGCCAGGGTCATGACGACGCGCCCGGTCAACTTGCGACCGGCGCACCAGGAGTTCTCCGAGCGGCTCTCATAGCCGTCCTCGCCGACGGTCCACTCGGCGCCAAGATCGCAGAGAACGACGTTGGCCTCGCCACCAGGCGCCAGGCTCGGGCGCTCGAGATCGAAGGGGGCGGCGCCACCGGCCATCCGCTCGACCAGAAGGCCGAGCTCGATCGTGCCTGGCCGAACCAACTCGGTGTGTAGCGCGGCAAAAGCCGTCTCCAGTCCGGTGACTCCCATCGCCGCCTGCTCAAAGGGAACCTCCTTTTCCTCGGCTGCGTGCGGGGCGTGATCGGTGGCGATGCACTCGATCGTGCCGTCACGCAGCCCCTCGATCAGCGCCTGGCGATCGCCCTCCGAGCGCAATGGCGGGTTCATCTTGAAGCGGCCCGGGTCGAGGCTGCGCACCTCCTCATCGGTGAGGCAGAGGTGGTGCGGGCTCGCCTCGCAGCTGATCTGCACACCGGCCGCCTTGGCGGCGCGCACCGCTCCCACGGACTCGGCAGCGGAGAGGTGCTGGACGTGGATCCTGCCCCCC
Organism: uncultured Solirubrobacterales bacterium; assembly: GCA_963824215.1. Lineage (GTDB taxonomy): Bacteria > Actinomycetota > Thermoleophilia > Solirubrobacterales > 70-9 > VRUE01. Next base: position 819,434 of record CAWGOE010000004.1, read on the forward strand.
TCATAACCCGCAAGGGCGGTGTCACGGGCGATCATCGTCGACTCCGAGACCGAGGGAATTCCGGCCAGGCCGAGCGCGGCCGAGACCGGCCCCTCGTGCATGACGCCGTCGCCGGAGAGCTCGGGGTCCTCCTCGTGCAGGGCGATCGTGCCCCCGCAGAGCCGCTGGTACTGGAGAGCGCGGCGGAGGATGCGGGGGCTACGGATTGGCAGTCCGTCGTCGCTGAAGCCGATGGCGCCAGCGTCCCGGATCGCCCCCATCTCAGTCAGTTCCTCACCCTCCATGCCGCGGGTCACCGTGGCGAGGAAGCCGGTCGGCACGCAGGCGGCCTCGCGAGCGGCCTCGCGCAGTGCCTCCACGTCGGCCGGGGTGCTGACCGTGGGCTCGGTGTTGGCCATCGCCAGAACGCCGCAATAGCCGCCGGCCGCGGCGGCGCGGCTGCCAGTCTCCAAATCCTCTTTGTGTTCGTGGCCCGGAGTGCGCAGGTGGACATGTGGGTCAAAGAAAGCGGGAAAGGCATGCAGGCCCCCGGCGTCGACTTCCTCGAGGCCGTCGAGTTTTGCCCCAGGTGCCGCTAGCTCCTCGATCCGACCCGAGCGGATAACGACGTCGTGGACGCCGTCGATGCCGGCAACGGGATCCAGCACGGTAGCGCCGCGCAGAACAATCTCTGCGCTCTCCCCGGAGCGCATGTCGAGCGCCTCGGCCAGGCTCACGCGGGTTGTCCGATCGGGGTGGGGCTGCCCTCCTGCTCGCCGGCTGCGTGCATCGGGCGCTCTGGACCTGCTGCGAGCAGCTCGTAGAGGATCGCCATCCGCACCACCAGCCCGGAGGCAACCTGCTCGGTCATCAGTGACTGGGGTGAGTCGATTACCTCGCCGGAAAGCTCCACTCCTCGGTTGACAGGGCCGGGATGCATCAGCAGCTGGCGCGGGCCGAGGCGGCGCGAGTCGATTTGGAAGCGTGCCGCGTACTCACGGATCGAGGGAACAAAGCTCTCCGCCATCCGCTCTTTTTGCAGTCGCAGCGCGTAGACCACATCGGCCTCACCGAGCCGCTCAAGCGAGTGCGAAACGTCGCAGCCAAGCTGCTCGATTCCGCGCGGAATCAAGGCCGGCGGACCGCAAACGGTGACCTCCGCCCCCATTGCCTGGAAGGCGATCAAGTTGGAGCGGGCGACGCGGCTGTGCAGGACGTCGCCGACGATCCAGATCCGCACCCCGTCGAGGCCGTTGAGGCGGCGACGCAGCGTGAAAAGGTCGAGCAGCGCCTGACTGGGGTGCTCGTGCTTGCCGTCGCCGGCGTTGACCACCGCCGCCTCGGTCCAGCCGGCGACCAGCTGAGCGGCGCCGGCATACGGGTGGCGGATCACGATTGCCGCCGGGTCGTAGGCCGAGAGGGTCGCGCATGTGTCCTTCAGCGACTCGCCCTTGTCTACCGAGGAACCGGCGGCCTTGAGCGAGATCAGGTCGGCCGAGAGGCGCTTGGCCGCCAACTCGAAGGACGCACTGGTCCGGGTGCTCGACTCGTAGAAGAGGCTGACCACCGTGCGACCGCGCAGCGTCGGCACCTTCTTGATGTCACGACGACCAACCTCGGCGAAGCTCTCGGCGCGATCGAGAATCGCTTCGATGCCGTCGCGTTCGAGATCCTCGATTGCCAGCAGGTGCTTCATACCACCACCTCCGCCGTCTGCTCGGAAATCGTCACCTGATCGAGCTCATCGGTCTCCTCGAGCCGCACGTTGACCCTCTGTGCGCGCGCCGTCGGCAGATTCTTGCCGACGTAGTCGGGTCGGATCGGCAGCTCTCGGTGGCCACGGTCACAGAGCACCGCTAGCTGTACCCGCTGCGGTCGGCCGTAGTCGAAGAGGGCGTCGACCGCGGCGCGCACCGTGCGCCCGGTAAAGAGCACGTCGTCAACCAGGACCACCGTGCGGCCGGCGAGGTCGAAGTCGATGTGGGAGGAGTGGACGACGGGCTGGGTAGCCGGTGACTGTGATCCCACGTCATCCCGATAGAAGGAGATGTCGAGATCGCCGATCGGAATCTCAGCCTCGGTCAGCTCACCAACCAAAGCATGGAGGCGGCGGGCGATAACGGCGCCGCGGGTGTGGATGCCGACGATCGCAAGACGCTCGGGCTCCGGATTGGCCTCGGCTATCTCGTGGGCGATCCGCCGCAGCGTCCGCCTCAAATCGTCGCGCTCAAGCACGACCTTCTCGCTCACTTCGTTGCTCCTTCCTGGCCTCACGGGACCGGGTTAAAGGACGACGCAAGCGTAGCAGCGAGGGGCGACGATCCGTGCGAGCCTGTGTGCGTGAAGCCGGACGTTGCGGATGCGATCAGGCGCCACGCGGACGGCGGTCGACGGTTCGAGGCCGCCGGCGTCGGCAGCTTCGTTTTGGAGCAGGGCGACGGTTACCCTGTCGTTCTCCTGCACGGCGTGCCGGTCAGCTCCTTTCTCTACCGCAGGGTGATTCCCGAGCTGGCGCAGCGGGGGCTGCGCGGGGTCGCATTCGACTTTCCCGGCCTCGGATTGGCCGAGCGGCCCACCGGCTTCGACTACAGCTGGTCCGGGCTCGCCAGCTGGACCGGGGCAGCGATCGACGCGCTCGGGATTGAGCGCTGCCACCTCGTCGTGCACGACATCGGCGGGCCAGTCGGCTTCGAGTGGGCGATTCGCAACCCGGAGCGCGTCAGCTCTCTCACCGTGCTGAACACGCTCGTCGACGCGGCGAGCTTTCACCGTCCCTGGCCGATGCACCCGTTCTCGATCGGCGGCGTCGGCGAGGCGTGGCTGCGCAGCATGATTCGGCCCGCCTTCCGCCAGATCTACTACCTGGTCGGCATCGGCGACCGCTCCGCTGTGCCCGGAGAGGAGGTGGACGCCCACCATGCCCTGCTGAAGCGCGCCGACGGCGGGCGGGCGTTCCTGAAGATCATGCGGAGCTTCGAGTTGAGCGAGGCCAAGGAGCGCTTCTTCTTCCAGGGCCTTGCCGATCGGCCCTACCCCGCCCAGGTCGTCTGGGGCGAGAGGGACGCGATGCTCGGCGCAGAGAGGCGCGAGGCCGTCCAAAGAGCGCTTGGCGTTGACGCCGCGACCCTGCTGCCAGCAAAGCACTTTCTGCAAGAGGACCAGGCTCCCGCCGTTGCCGTAGCGATCGCCACGCTTGCCAGCTGAGCCCTACTCGACGGGCTGTGGCTCGGCGCGTTCGCGGGCGCCGTTGGCGACCAGCGCGGGCTTGCCCCGCTCGGGGAAGGGGATCTCGACCAGGTCGAAGTCGCGCGGCGCGACGGTCGGCTCAAAGACCTCCCGCGCCTCCTCCAGCACTTTGCCGACGTGGTAGCGAGAGGAAATATGGACTAGGGCCAGGAGCTTGACCTCGGCCTCGCGGGCGACGGCGGCGGCCTGACCTACGGTCGAGTGGCCAGTATCCACCGCTCGCTGCGCCTCCTCCTCGGAGAAGCTGGCGTCGTGGATGAGCAGGTCCGCGCCACGTGCGGCATCGACGGTGGCCCGGCAAGGCGCGGTGTCGCCGGTGAGTGCGATCGTGCGGCCGGGACGCGACTCTCCCATCACGTCGCCGGGCTCAACGGGCCCGAGCGAGCCCGGGACCGACTCGCCCCGCTGCAAGGCGGCGAAGTCGGGGCCTTCCTTGACCCCGAGCCGCTTAGCCGCGTCAGGGTCGAAGCGGCCGGGCCGTTCCTCCTCGACGAGCGAATAGCCAAAGGACCGCACGCTGTGCTCGACCGGGAAGCTGCGCACCTCAGCCTGATCGAGAGGCACAGCCTCATCGGCCTCTAGTTCGACCAGCTCGAGCTTGTAGCCGACCCGGCCGATCACCCGCGCCATGCTCTGGAAGAGGTCGCGCAATCCGCGCGGGCCGTAGACCGTCAAGGGCTTCTCGCGCTCCGTCAGGTCGTACGTTTTCAGCAAGCCAGGCAGGCCGAGGAAGTGGTCGGCGTGGAAGTGGGTGAAGAAGATCGAGTCGACCTGGACCAGGCCGAGCGAGCGCTGCATCTGCCGCTGCGTTCCCTCCCCACAGTCAAAGAGCAGCCGTTCGCCGCCACGCACGACGAGCACGCTGGCAGTGTTGCGGCGCGCCGATGGCACGGCGCCGCCCGTGCCGAGAAAGGCAACCGACAGGTCCATGACCGGCGAGCCTACGCGACGGTCAAGGCGCGTTCATCGCGATCGGCGTCCGCCCGCAGGAGTTCGCACAACGAATCGGCCGTCCAGCGGTCGATCTCGAAATCCGCCGCGAAACGGATTTTTTTCTTTTGGTTGTTACGAGTCGGCTCAAGTCGAAGCCGGCCCGAGTAGTACGTGACAGCATTCACTGGCACTAGATACACAGACCCGGCGGGGGGAAAATAGACGCCGAAGATATCGGCACGACCCACATAGGAAAGGCGTCCTCGCCCGTGATCTGTCGTGTGTGGGTTGAAGCGCATACAGCCTTTCTGGGGCCATGCCGTCTTGCACTGGACGCGCAGAAACCGCGGGGTGCCCAAATCGACTGCCAGGTCATAGGGCTGCCCCTCCCCAAAAGGCACCAAGACATGAAAACCACGCTGAACAAGCGCGGCAAGAACGGCTGCCTCTCCCATATTTCCACTACCAGCTCGCACCATGACGAAAGTTTATGTCTGCATCCAGACGGAACCCATGTCCGGGGCACGATGTAGGTCTCCGACGGAATAAGCTCTGGGTAAGCGCCCGTAGCTCAGCTGGATAGAGCGCCGCCCTCCGGAGGCGGAGGCCACAGGTTCGAATCCTGTCGGGCGCGTCATGGACCGGATCATGGAGACTCGCCCGCCGCGGGGGGCGCTGGCGGTGGTCGCTGTTGGCCTTGTCGCCTGCGTTGCGGCCTGGCTGCTCTCGACCGATGAGGTGGGTGGTAGCTCGGTCGAGATCGAATGGGTGGCGCAGGCGCCGCTGCCGGACTCGCCGCCCGCTGCAATCCCGGGCGGTGGGTCGATGCGCCTCGAAGACGGTGGCCTGCGGGCTACCGAAGAGAACATCAATGGCGAACGCATCTATAGGGCGACTTCGGTGCTGCGGATCGCGGTCGGCTCGGCCGTCGGGCAGGCCCGCGCGAACTGCACGATGCGTGGCGGACAGGGAGCGGAACTCGGCCGCACGGTCAACAGCCGTGGCGCTTTCCCCCGCTCCAGCGGCGAATACAACCTGACCAAGCAGGAAGTGCCGGGTAGTGTCGGCGTCCGGCTGCCGATCCAGGGAGCCGAATACGCCTCGCTGGAAATGGAGGATGCCTTCTCGACCTTCACCGATCTGCCGGGGGTCGTCGTCAGTTGGCTGCCGTATCGAACCGACTCCCAGCAATGGCAGTGGGGGCTCCCTGAGGGTCGGCCCTCGGAGCCGCTCGCCCTTGGCTTCGCGACCTTCTGGAGAAGCGCGGGCCGGCCCGAGGCGGCGGTGTCGTGCAGGCTCGAGAACGCCACCGGCGCCGTGGCCGTGCGCACGGCCGGCGACATCTGAGTCAGCCGGCCGGCGCGACCAGCAGCTCGGGCCCCTCGCTCCCTTTGCCGACCTTGTTCAGCTTCGGGTTGGCCGGAGCGCCTTCCATCCGCGAGGCGGGCAGCGGCGCGCACATCGCGATTGCGTCCTCGGCCTCGAGATCGGGGCGAAGCCAGGCGGCCTCAGCCTCGGGGCTGGGCAGGATCGCCGGCATCCGGTCGTGGACTTTGCCGACGACCTCGTTCGGGGTAGTAGTCACGATCGTGCAGCTGTAGAGCCACCCGTCCTCGAACCCACGGTCCTCGGCGTCCTTCCACTCCTTGCGAGTGCAGAGGCCGGCGAAGGCGAAGGGCTCGCCGCCGTCGACGGTGAAGCGCCAGGGCTGGCGCGGCTGCTTCGGATCCTCCGCCACCATCCACTCGTAAAAGCCGTCGGCCACAATCAGGCAGCGGTGGCGGAACTTGTCGACCAGCGGCGAGTAGGCACGGCTCGATCTGAGGTTCTCGGCTTTGGCGTTGATCATCCGGTAGCCAACCCTGAGGTCCTTGGCCCAGCGCGGCACCAGGCCCCAGCGCATCAGCCGCGCCTCGCGCTCACCGGCCGCCGCCTCCTCGGGATCGGGCGAAGCGCGGACCGTCAGCACCTCCTGGGTCGGCGCCACGTTGAAGCGGCCCAGGCCCGATTCGGCTTTCTTCACCCGCTCTTTGCTCGGCGGCGGCGCCTCTCCGGAGGAGTTGCGCTCCAGCGAGCGTTCCAGCTCAACCTGAAAGCGATCGGCGATCGTCTTGGTGTCTTTCGCAGTGACCGTGAATCGCCCGCACATGCTAGGCAGAGACCTTTGCAGGCCGCGCCTGCGGATGCTCGCGGTACCACTCGAGCGTGCGGCGCAGACCGTCCTTGAGACTGACCGCCGGGCGCCAGCCGGTCAGCTCGCGCAGCTTGGTCGAGTCGACGAACTGGCGGTCGATCTCGCCGTCGGGATTGCCACTCCCCTGAAAATCGGGCTCGACGCTGCCGCCCACCGCGACCGTGATCAGCTCGACCACCTCGCGCACCGAGTGGGGCCGCTCGCCGCCTGCGTTGAAGGCCTCCCCGGCCGCCCCGTTGCCGAGCGCGTCAGCAATAGCCAGATAGGCGGAGACGGCGTCGTCAACGTGAAGGAAATCGCGCTCCGGGCTGCCGTCGGAGCGAATCACCGGTGGCCTGCCCTCGAGCACGGCCACGGTGGTCTCCGGGATCAACCTCGAGAAGTTGAGGTCGCCGCCGCCATAGACGTTTGCGAAGCGCGTCACCGCCAGCGGCAGACCGTAGGCATTCGCGTAGCTGCGCGCGATCGTGTCGGCCGCGGCCTTGCTGGCGTCGTAGGGGTAAGCGGCGCGCAGCGGGAAGTCCTCACGGTAGGGCAGCTCGGGGCTCTGACCATAGGCCTTGTCGGAGGAAGCGAAGACGACTCGCGCGACCTCGTGAGCGCGGCAGGCTTCGAAAACGTTCCAAGCGCCCTGAACGTTGACCTCAAAGGTCTCCAGGGGAGATTCGCGCGCGACGCCCACAATCGTCTGGGCGGCGAGGTGGAAGACCGAATCTACCCCGCCAACAGCCCCTGCCACCGCTTCCGCGTCGCGAAGGTCGGCCTCGACTAGCTCCACCTCGCCGCGAATCTCCAACAGATCAAGGCCCGAGCGGCGCTCCCCGCCGACATCGGCAAGGCGCGGGGATGGGCGATCCAAGACGCGCACCGCATCGCCGCGCTCCAGCAGCGCCCGCGCCAAATGCGAGCCGACGAAACCGTGGGCGCCGCTGACGAGGGTGAGGCTCATCGGGCGCCCGCCTCGGCCATCGCCTTCCAAGGCGCTTCACCAGCAGCCCAGAGGTCGTTGAGCACGACCGCGTCCTTGTAGGTGTCCATGCAGTCCCAGAACCCCTCGTGGCGATGCGCGAAGAGCTGGCCATCGACAGCCAGACGCGTCAGGGGCTCTCGCTCGAGCACGCTCTGCCCTTGCAGATAGTCAAACGCTCCCGGCTCGAAGCAGAAGAAGCCGCCGTTGATCCAATGCTCGCTGCGGGGCTTCTCGGCGAAACCGTCGACCCGGCCGCCCTCGCCAAGCTCGGCGACGCCCCACTGCAGATGGGGTCGCACAGCGGTCATCGTCGCCAGACCACCGTGCCGGCGGTGGAAGTCGAGCAGCGCGTCAAGGTCGATGTCGGCGACGCCGTCGGCGTAGGTGGCGCAGAAGGTCTGACCCGCAAGCCGGTCTTGGAGGCGGGCGAGCCGACCGCCGGTTGGCGTATCGACACCCGTCTCCACGCACTCGACCGTGACGTCGCTCGGCCACGCCTCGGCGGCGGCAAACTCCTCGACCGACTCGCCCAGATAGCCGGTGGCGAGCAGAAAACGCTCGAATCCCTGCGCGGCGTAGATGCCGATCACGTGCCAAAGGATCGGCATGCCGCCGATCTCGACCAGCGCCTTGGGCACGGTCTCCGTCCGCTCGCGCAAGCGCGTTCCCCTGCCTCCACAGAGAATTACGACTGGCGGCTTCACCGCTTCCGACATTGACCCCACTCCAGTGTGGTCAATATCCGATACGCGGCTCAGCCACCCGCAACTGCCGGCAGGATCGTCACCTCGTCGCTCTCGCTGACGGCCGTCTCGAGACCCTGCTGGAAGCGGATGTCCTCGCCGCTGACATAGACGTTGACGAAGCGGCGCAGGTCGCCGTCCTGGGTGATCCGCTCGCGCAGGTCGGCATGCGCCTCGAAGACGGCGTCGAGCACCTCGCCCACCGTCGAGCCAGACACCTCCACCTCGGCGTCGCCGCCGGTCGCGGCGCGCAGTTGGGTCGGGATCTTCACGGTGACGGCCATCAGACGATTACCTCCTGGTGCTCAAAGGCGGACTCGAAGCTCTCGAGATCTGGATCGATCTCGTGCATGTGGAAACTATCGCGCGCCGCGTCGAGCGTCTTCAGCCCCTCGCCGGTGATGTAGACGACGACCCGCTCGCCAGCGCCAATGTCGCCGCGCTCGGCCAACTTGGCGAGGACGCCGACGGTGACCCCGCCCGCGGTCTCGGTGAAGATTCCCGTCGTCTCCGCCAGCAGGCGGATTCCCGCCCGGATCTCCTCGTCGTCGACAGAGTCGATCGCGCCGCCGCTGCGCCGCGCCTGCTCGAGGGCATAGGGACCGTCGGCCGGATCGCCGATCGCGAGGCTCTTTGCGATCGTCTCCGGCTTCTGCGGCTTGCAGACTTCCCAGCCCTCAGCGAAAGCGGTCGCCACCGGGCTGCAGCCGAGCGCTTGGGCGCCGTTGAAGACCGGCTGCTCGCCCTCGATCAGGCCGAGGTCGGTCCACTCCTGGAATCCGCGCGCCACCTTGGTGAAAAGCGAACCGGAGGCGATCGGGCAGACGACCCGATCGGGCAGCTCCCAGCCGAGCTGCTCCGCCGTCTCGTAGGCGAGCGTCTTGGAGCCCTCGGCGTAGTAGGGGCGCAGGTTTACGTTGACGAAAGCCCATGGGCGCGTTTCGGCGAGCTGGGTGCAGAGCCGGTTGACGTCGTCGTAGTTGCCGCGCACGCCAACCAGGTTGGTGCCATAGATCCCGGTTGCGAGCAGCTTCTGCTCCTCGAGGTTGGCGGGGACGAGAACGTAGGACTCGAGCCCCGCGGCGGCGGCGTGGGCGGCAACGGCGTTTGCCAGGTTTCCGGTCGAGGCGCAGGCGACCGTCTCGAAGCCCAGCTCCTTGGCCTTCGCCACCGCGACCGCGACGACCCGGTCCTTGAACGAGTGGGTCGGGTTGGCGGCGTCGTTCTTGATCCAGAGCTCGGCGTCGAGCCCGAGTCGCTCGGCGAGCCGATCGGCGCGCACCAGGGGCGTCAGGCCCGGCTCCAGCGGGTCAAGCGGGCGCCCGCTGAAGGGGAGGAAGTCGCCATAGCGCCAGATCCCCTGCGAGCCGGCCTGGATCCGCCGTTTCACCTCCGCGACATCCAGCCCCGAGAAGTCGTAGGTGACTTCCAGCGGGCCGAAGCAGTTCTCGCAGGCGTAACTGGCACCCAGTTCGTAAGTTGCCCCGCACTCCTTGCACTTCAAGCTCTCGACTGACATCCGATCCTCTTTTCTCTACCTAGAAAAAAACCTCCGCCTTGTGGGGCAGAGGTCCGATCGGACGTCTCCCCACATCTTCCAGGTCCCCGAACGATTCCGGCGAAACCTGCTGGAGTTGGCACCTCCCCTCGAACCATTGGCTCGAGGTGGTTGCCGGGGCTTCTGCGGGCCAGTCCCTCCACCCCTCTAGATGTGGCGCTTATGTTGAAGTCGACTATAGCAATGGATTCGAGGCTGACAGCGATCCTGCTCGCTCTCGGCGGGGGGCGTTTAACCTGCACGTGACAATGCCCGTGCCAGCCGACGAGAAGATGAGCCCCAGCGATGCCGAACCTTCCGAAACCACGGCTAAGACGGGCTGCCCGGCGCGATCCGCTCGGCGCGACGGCTGCTCAGCCTGAGTCCCAGACGCCGAACGTCGAGCAAATCGACTCCTCCGGCCTGCGCTGGGTCAACATCGAGCGCCCCGGCGCGCTCGAGCGCGGCTGGCTCGAGGCCCACTTCGACTTCCACGCGCTCGACCTCGAGGACGTCCTTTCACGTAATCAGCGGCCGAAGATCGACGTCTACGACGACTACCTCTTCATCGTCCTCCACTTCCCGATCTTCGACCCCGCGGTCGGCCGTCTCGGCACCGGCGAGCTCGACCTCTTCGTCGGCCCCGGCTATGTGGTGACGATCCCCAACCAGCCGTTGCAGCCGGTCGAGTACCTCTTCGAGCGCTGCCGGGCGAAGGAGGAGTTGCGCGAGCAGCTCTTCTCGCGCGGCTCCGGCTACCTGCTCTACCGCCTGGTCGACGACAGCTTCGACTACTGCTTCCCGATGCTGCGCAAGATCGGCAACAAGCTCGACGCACTCGAGGACGACATCTTCGAGGGACGCTCGGAGGAGGTCGTGCGCGACATCTCCAACGTCAAGCAGGAGATCATCAACTTCCGCAAGGTGATCCGCCCGCAGCGGCCGGTGCTGCGCGATCTGGAGAAAGTCAAGCAGCGCTACCTGGCGACCGACCTCGACCTGGAGATCTACTTCGACGACATCGTCGACGCCCACGAGCGGATCTGGGACATGCTGGAGAACTACAAGGAGGTGGTCGAGGCGCTGGCCGAGACCAACGAGTCGGTGATCTCGCACCGCGTCAACGACATCCTCCGCGTACTCACCTCGATCAGCGTCATCGTCCTGCCACTGACCCTGATCGCCAGCATCTGGGGGGCGAACGTTCACGTCCCCGGCGAGGGCGACACGACCGCCTTCTGGATCCTGCTCGGATCGATGGTCGCAATCCTCCTCGCGATGGTCGGCTACTTCCGCAATCGCGGCTGGCTCTGATCAAACGCCGGCCTCCTCCGCTTCGCGTCCGGGGGCGGCTTGGCCTCAATAGGATGAGTCGCCTGTGGCAAATTTCCGCATCTGGGCGCCCTGGCGCCTTGCCTACGTGAAGGACGCGTCCAAGGACAACGAGCAGGAATGCATCTTCTGCGCCAAGCCGGCGGCGGATGACGACGTCGCGAACCTGATCGTCCACCGCGGCAAGAGTTGCTTCGTGATCCTCAACCTTTTCCCCTACACCAATGGGCATCTGATGGTGGCGCCCTACGAGCACATCGGCCGTATCCAGGACCTACCGGCCGAGACGACCGCCGAGATGATGTCGCTCGCCCAGCGCGCGATGTCACGGCTGGAAGAGATCTACGACCCGCACGGGTACAACGTCGGCTTCAATCAGGGCCGCGTCGCCGGTGCCGGCGTCGAGCACCACATCCACCTGCACGTCGTGCCCCGCTGGGGCGGCGACACCAACTTCATGCCGGTCATCGCCGACACCAAAGTGATGCCACAGACGCTGAAGGAAAGCTATGAAGCGCTGAAGGGTGCTTTCTGATGTGGCCCGCCGCCCCCGGACGCGGGAGTCGGGGCCAATCCATATCTGATTCTCTTGGCCCCGACGGGAGCAGAGGAGGCGGCGGTTGATGTCGATCTTCAAGGCGTACGACATCCGTGGCCTGCACGGCGCCGAGATGGACGAGACGACGGCGCTCGCGATCGGGCGCGCCTTCGCCCGCGTCCTGGCGCGGCTGCGCGACAAGGATCCCGGGGAGCTGCGGGTCGGCCTCGGCCGCGACATGCGCCTGACCGCGCCGGCGATGGCGGCAAAGCTGCGCGAGGGGTTGATCCTCGAGGGAGCAACCGTGCTCGATGCCGGCATGGTCGCCACCGAGATGCTCTACCACCTGGTCGGGGCCCGCCAGCTCGATGGCGGCGCGATGGTCACCGCCTCGCACAACCCCAAGGCCTATACGGGAGTCAAGCTGGTCCGCGAGGGGGCGCTGGCACTCTCCGGTGACGCCGGCATCGGCGACGTGCAGCGCGAGATCGAGGCTGGCCTCGGTGCCGCCCCGGGCGGCGGCACCTTCGAGGAGGTTGATGTCTGGGACGAATACCACGAGCACGCCCTCTCCTTCATCGACGCCAGCGCCGTGCATCCGCTCAAGGTGGTTGTCGACGGCGGCAACGGGATGGCTGGGCCGATGGTTGGGCCGATCCTGCACAGGCTGGGGGTCGAGCTCGACGAGATGTATTTCGAGCCCAACGGCGAGTTCCCCGACCACGAGCCGAACCCGCTGCTGCCCGAGAATCGCAAGCTGATCGAAGAGCACGTGCGCGAGGCCGGCGCCGATCTCGGCATCGCCTGGGACGGCGACGCCGACCGTTGTTTCTTCATCGACGGCGAGGGCTCCTTTTGCGACGGCGACTTCGTCTGTGCCCTGCTCGCCCGCGCCGCGCTGGTCAAAAAGCCAGGCGGGACGATCCTCTATGACCCACGCTCCAGCCGCGCCGTACCAGACCTCGTCGTCGCCGAGGGCGGGCGCTCCGAGCTCTCGCGGGTCGGCCACGCCTTCTTCAAGATTCGCATGCGCGAGGAGGGCGCCGTCTTCGGCGGCGAGGTCTCCGGCCACTACTACTTCAGCGATTTCTGGTGCGCTGACTCCGGGACGATCCCGGCCCTGCTGATGCTCGAATTGCTCTCCAAAGACGGGCGCTCGTTGGCAGAGCTGATGGCCGAGTTCCGCTCTCGCTACTTCATCTCCGGCGAGATCAACTCGGAGGTCGCCGATCAGGGGGCGAAGATGGAGGAGATCGCCGAGCGTTACGCCGACGGCCAGATCACCACCCTTGATGGAGTCTCGATCGACTATCCCGAGTGGCACTTCAACGTGCGGCCCTCCAATACCGAGCCGCTGCTGCGCCTCAACCTCGAGTCGCTCGTCTCACGCGAGGACATGGAGGCGAAACGCGACGAAGTCCTGGGGCTAATCCGGGCGTGACCGAGTTGACCCCGGAGGGGGCGCTGAAGCAGGCCGCTCTGGCCGGCATCCACCCTCTCCGCATTCCCACCCCCTTCGCCGTCGGCAGGGTCAACTGCTACCTGCTCGAGGACGACCCGCTGACCCTGATCGACACCGGTCCCAACTCGGGCAAAGCGCTCGACGAGTTGCAGGGACAGCTCGGCGAGCGCGGCTACTCGATCGACGACCTCGAGCTTGTCATCCTCACCCACCAGCACATCGACCACCTCGGCCTTGTCGAGATCATCGTCGAGCACTCAGGCGCCGAGGTCGCCGCGCTCGGCCTCGCCGCCAAGCGGCTGGCGAACTTCGCCGACGATGCAGAGGAGGAGGATCGGTTCGCGGTCGATCTAATGCTGCGCAACGGCATCCCCCAGGAGGTCGCCTTCGCGCTGCAGAGCGTCTCGCGCAGCTTTCGTGGCTGGGGCGCGCGGGCCGAGGTTACGCGGCCTCTCGAAGACGGTGAGGAGCTCGCCCTTCGCGACCGCGCGCTGCAGGTTCTGCACCGCCCCGGTCACAGCCCTTCCGACACCGTCTTCTGGGATGAGCGGCGTCGCATCCTGATCGCCGCCGATCACCTGATCGCCCACATCTCCTCCAACCCGCTGATCACCCGCCCCCTCGACGGCTCCTCCCAGCGCACCCAAGCGCTCGTGACCTACATCGAGTCGATGAAGAAGACCCGCGAGATGCCAGCCGAGATCGTCCTCTCCGGCCACGGCGAGCCGATCACCGACCACGTCGCCCTGATCGACGATCGCCTCGCCAAGCACGAGCGTCGCAAAGAGAAGATCTACGGCCTGATCGCCGAGCGGCCGCGTACCGGCTACGAGATAGCCCAGGCGATCTGGGGCGACGTCGCCGTCACCCAGGCATTCCTCACCCTCTCGGAGGTGATCGGGCACACCGACCTGCTCCTCAACGAGGGCCGGGTGCGCGAAGCGCAGGACGGCGAAGTGGTCCGCTACGAGGCGGCGAGGTAGCGCGCGGCGGACGCGGCAGGTAGGTCCCACGCGAGCGGAACTCAGGGCAGGCGCTGGGCACGTATGGGCCGAGGCGAATCTGCGCTTCGAAGACGACGTAGTAGCGAGCGCCGACGGCCAGGTCCCGCTCCAGCTTCCAGAGCAAGCGCCCGCTCCCAGGTCGTGGTTCCGCCTTCAAGGTCCGCGAGACCGCCTTATCGGGCCCCGACATTGCCCTGTAGACCGTCAGCCGGCGGGCGCCATCGGCGAACTGGCGGTTACCGAGAAGGCAGGCGAACTCCTCCCCTTCGGCCTCGACCGGCATCGAAGCGGCGCCATAGAGGAACTTCCTCTCCCGGTTGTAGCCAATCGTCGCGTACCCGGCGTAGGGCCCAGCTAGGCCCTCGCAGGCAACACCGTCGCCGTCATCGTCGAGGCCGCGAATGTTTCGCGACGGCGTGCCGCCGAGCGCGACGAAGCGCTCCTGCGCATCGGCCTGGCTCGCAAACGAGCGACACGATGCAGGCGGTTTCTCGGCTCCACCCGCAACCGCGGCCCAGATCGCCAGCGCGGCAACCGTCGAGGCGATCGCAAATGTCGACGCGTGTCGCAAGGGAACAGCTCGCACAATACCCACGGGCGCATAGATTGCAGCTCCGATGGTCCGACTCGGATCCGCAAGAAAGCCCGCCAAGAAGCGGATGCTGCTGATCGTCAATCCCTATGCGACGACGGTCTCCGACCGCCTCAAGAATCTCGTTGTCTATGCCCTACAGGGCCGCTATGAGGTCGAGACCGTTGCCACCGAGGCACAGAACCATGCGACCGAGATCGGGCGAGAGGTGCGCGATCACGGCTACGACATAGTCGTCGCCTTCGGCGGCGACGGCACCTTGAACGAGGTCGCCAACGGGCTCACCGGAACCGACGTGCCGGTCTCGGTGCTGCCGGGCGGCTCGACCAACGTCGTCTGCCGCACCCTGGGCATCCCCAACGACGTCGTTGACGCAACCGAGCACCTGCTGGCGCTGGTCGACGAATGGGCGCCGCGCAAGATTGACCTTGGCGCGGTCGATGACCGTCACTTCGTCTTCTCCTGCGGAGTCGGCATCGACGCCACCGTGGTCAAGCGGGTCGACGCCCATCCCCGCCTCAAGTCGCGCGCCGGGCCGTACTACTACAGCTGGGCGGCGATCTCGGCCTTTTACCGCAACTACATCGTCAACCCGGTCAGGCTGCGGGTCGTGATTGACGGCAAGACGAGTGAGGGAATCACCGCGCTGGCCCAGAACTCCGACCCCTTCACCTACTTTGCCAGCCGCCCGATCAGGGTGTGCGAGGGGGTCGAGATCGATGACGGCACGCTCTCGCTCGGCGTGCTCAAGCGGGCAGCCCAGCGCGACATGCCGACCCTGATTCCACGCCTCTTCAGCGATAAGCGCCCAGCCGCCCGCCACCGCCAGATCGAGCACTTCGAAGGGGTCAGAGCGGCGAGCGTCAACTCGATCTCGGAGACCAGGGACGGTGTCGTCCGACCCTTCCCGATCCAGGTCGACGGCGACTACATCGGCGAGCGCACGCACTTGGACCTGCGGGTGGCCCCCGGAGCGCTTACCGTGATTGCCTGATTAGCTCGTTGGCGTAATGCGGTAGGCGTCGAAGACGCTTTCCACGTTGCGCAGGCGCGAGATGCACTGCTTCAGCTGCTCGGTGTCGCCGACCTCGACCACGAAGCGGTTTTTCACCATCGGGTGCTTGGTCATGCAGCTGGCGCCGAGGATATTGATCCCGGCCTCCGAGAAGGTGCGCGAGAGATCCTCGAGCAGGCGGGTTCGGTCATAAGCGTCGATCTGGAGTTCAACCCTGTAGGAGGACTCGTTCTCCCCCTCCCAGGCGACCTCGACGAAGCGTTCCGGCGACTTCATCAGCGCCTTCACGTTCTTGCAATCGGCGCGGTGGATGGTTATGCCTCGTCCGAGCGAGACGTAGCCGGCGATCGTGTCTCCCGGCACGGGCCGGCAGCACTTGGCGAGGCGCACGGCGATGTTGTCGGCGCCCTTGACCCTGATCCCGTAGTTGGATGCGTCCTTGGTCCGGCGTGCCTTGTCCTCGCGCGCGCCCTCGAAGCCGATCGGCTGCTCGTCCTCAACCGCCTCGCCCTCTTTGAGGCGCTGCATCAGCTTGTTGGCGATGGCCTTGGTCGAGACCTTGCCCTGACCGAGGGCGATGTAAAAGTCGGTCGCCTTGCGGAAGCCCATCTCCTTGATCACCTGCGCCAGTAGCGGCGACATCACCAGCTTCTGCATCGGCAGGCCGCGCTTGCGCAGCGCCTCCTCCAGTGCCTCGCGGCCCTTCTGCTCGGCGTCCTCTCGCCGTTCCTCCCTGAAGAAAGCGCGGATCTTGTTGCGGGCGCGGCTGGTCCGCACCAATTTCAGCCAGTCGCGCGAGGGGCCGCGGTTCTGCTTCGCGGTCAGCACCTCGACGATGTCGCCTGAGCGCAGCTGGTAGTGCAGCGGCACGATCGAGCCGTTTACCTTCGCCCCGACACAGCGGTGGCCGACGTCGGTGTGAACCGCGTAGGCGAAGTCGAGCGGGGTCGAGCCGGCGGAGAGGTTCTTGACCTCACCCTTTGGCGTGAAGACGAAGACCTCGTCCTCGAACAGGTCGACCTTCAGCGACTCGAGGAACTCGGCCGGATCCTGCTCGCCCTCGGCCTCGACCAGCTGCCGCAACCAGGTCATCTTCTCGCGCTGCGGGTCGCCGGCGCCGCCCTCTTTGTAGGCGACGTGGGCGGCGATCCCGTACTCGGCCAGCTTGTGCATCTCACCGGTGCGGATCTGGATCTCCAGCGGCTTTCCTTCCGGTCCGATCACCGTCGTGTGCAGTGCCTGGTACATGTTGGCCTTCGGCATCGCGACGAAGTCCTTGAAGCGTCCGGGCAGTGGCTTCCAGAGCGAGTGGATCACGCCGATCGCGCCGTAGCAGTCCTTGACCGAGCCGACGATCACCCGCATCGCGGTCAGGTCGAAGATCTCGTTGAACTCACGGCCCTTCTTCGTCATCTTCGTGTAGATCGAGTAGAAGTGCTTGGCCCGGCCCGAGATCTCGGCCGCGATGCCAACCGCCTGCAGCTCCTCGCCGAGGAACTCACCGGCCTGGCTGACGTAGACCTCGCGCTCGTCGCGCTGCTGGGCGACGAGCTGCTTGATCTCCTTGTACTTGCGCGGGTGCAGGGTGGCGAAGGCGAGGTCCTCGAGCTCCCATTTGATCGCGTGGATACCGAGCCGGTGGGCCAGCGGCGCGTAGATCTCGAGCGTCTCGCGCGACTTCAGCATCTGCTTCTGCTTCGGCAGCGCGCCGAGGGTGCGCATGTTGTGGAGACGATCCGCCAGCTTGATCAGGATCACCCTGACGTCGGTGGCCATCGCCACCATCATCTTGCGGTAGTTCTCGGCCTGCCGCTCGTCGCGGCTCTCGAAGGTCATCCCGGTCAGCTTGGTGACGCCGTCGACCAGCTGGGCGATCTCCTCGCCGAACTCGGTCCGGATCTCTTCCAGGCTGGCGCTCGTGTCCTCGACCGTGTCGTGGAGCAGCGCCGCGCAGAGCGTCTCGGTATCGAGACGCATACCGGCGCAGATCTGGGCGACGCCAACTGGGTGGGTGATGAACTCATCGCCGGAGCGACGCAGCTGATCGGCGTGTCGGTCGCAGGCGAAGTCGAAGGCGCGGGTCAGAGCGGCGCGGTCGATCGTCGCGACCGCGACCGCGGTCCCGCCACCATTGGATCCAGAGTCGTGCTCGTGCTCCGTCGCAGAGTCGAACTCCTCGACCACGGCGAAGAGGTCGGCGAGGAGCTCGCGCTGCTCTAGGGATTCTTTCGTCGTTCGAGGTATCGCTGGCCCTCCTGGTGACGAGCGCCGTACGCCATATAGGCGGCCGAGCGCTCCAGATCTGTCTTCTCTGAGGATACGACGCCGACACTGCCTGCACCTCCGGCCGTCGAGCCCTGGGCCAAACCGAGCTCAAGCAGGACCCGGAGGCAGCGAGCGGCAGTCTCTGGACTGCGCGGGTGCTGGCCGCTGCCCTTCAAGGCGGAGAGCAGCTCGGGCCCACCCACCTCGCCAGCCTCACGCAGGTCCCGGAAAAGCGCGATCAGCGTCGCCCGGCGGGCAAGCTGCTCATCCAGCATCGCCAGCGCGAAGCGATGCTCAGCGTCACCCCAGGCGAGGTGGGCGTAGCCCCCGCCGGGGGTGGCTCGGAGAGCCAACTCCTCGAGATGGGCAAAGGGTGGCGGATCGACAAGGACCACGTGCTCAAATCCGGCGGCGAGATCCGGGTCCACTTCGAGGGCTGCCGGATCCGCCAACACGACTCCATCCCCGGCGAGCGCAGCCCGCCGCTCGCGATCGGCAACGACGGCGAGCACCTTGTCCCCACAAGAGCTCAGCTCGGCGACAACCGCCGCTGCCGAACTGCGCGGCCGCACCACCTCACGGCCGACGGGCCTAAAAGAGGACTCGGAGCCCGTCGGCGGCCAGGCCTGGGGGTCGGTTGCCAGCTCGCGCTCGAAGCGCTTCCACCACTCATCCTCGGCGCTACGCAACTCATCAGCGTCAACCTCGCGCGGATACAGCTCGCGCAGCACCAGCCGCGGCTCGACCGACCCATTCCACCGATTGACCTCGAGCCGCACCGTGGCATCGACCGGATCGTCTTCCCCCACCCCCAGCGTCGCCCGCCCAAAAGCAACGCCAAGTGCCCGGTGAGAGCCACTGTGGAGGCTGAACCGCGCGTGCTTGCCTTCTCCCATCGCCCTCACATCGCGCACCCGCGCAGCCGGGACCAGCAAACGCACCCCCGGATTGCCCATCCCGAAAGGCGCAAGCCGTTCAAACTCCTCAGCGAGGTCCAGGCCGAGGCCAGCACCACCGACAGTCGCATCGATCCGCTCGGTGCGACGCAGATCATCCGGCCCGAGGACAGAGTCAGCGTGGGCAGCAAAGGCGGCGCGGAACGCATCGAGGTTCTCAGCGCGCAGCTGCAGACCGGCGGCGGCCCGGTGCCCACCGAACCCGGTCAGATGCTCGGAGCAGGCCTCGAGCGCCGCGAGCAGATTGAAGCCAGGAATGCTGCGCCCCGACCCACGCCCCTCCCCCTCGCCGTCGAGAGAGACGACGACCGTGGGCCGGTGATGCCGCTCTACGAGCCGGGACGCGACAATCCCGATCACGCCGGGATGCCAACCCTCGCCCGCAAGGACTAGGCCCCGCGCATCCCGGAGCTCCTCTGGAAGCTCACGCAGCACAGCCTCCGCGGCGGCGTCTACCTCTCGCTCCCTAGCCCGCCGCTCGCTGTTCGCCCGACTCAGCTCAACCGCGATCTCGGCAGCCCGCCCCTCGTCCCCAGTCAGAAACAGCTCAACCCCGGCGTCAGCTCGATACAGCCGCCCCGCAGCATTGATCCGCGGGGCCAGCCGAAACGCCAGATCCCCCTCATCGACCTGAGTCGGCTCGCATTTCGCCGCCTCCAACAGCGCCCGAATCCCCGGCCTCTTCGCCCGCCGCACCTCAGCAAGCCCGCGCTTGACCAGCGACCGATTCTCGCCAACGAGTGGCACCACGTCGGCGACCGTCGCAAGCGCAACCAGATCGAGGTCGGCCTCAGAACCGACAGCTTTTGCCTCGTGTGACTGAGGGGCGTCGGGGGTGGGGTCTCCAGGAACTCCTCGCGAAGGCGAGCCTGGAGACCCCACCCCCGACGCCCCCTTTAACGCACAGGCCAGCTTCCAAGCAACAGCAGTCCCACACAACTGCTCGAACGGATACCCATCGACCGCCGGATGCAGGATCGGGCAATCGGGCAACTCCGGCCCAGGCTGGTGGTGATCGGTGACGATCACGTCCATGCCCAGCGAACGGACCAACTTCACCTCCTCGACAGCAGTGATCCCGCAGTCGACCGTGATCAGCAGCTGGGTCCCACGAGCGGCAAGCTGTTCCATGTTCGGAGCGCTGAGCCCATACCCGTCGGCGATCCGGTCCGGGATCAGCCAGTCGCACTCGGCTCCGAGCCCGCGCAAAGTGCTGACCAGGATCGTGGTCGCGCAGACGCCGTCGACGTCGAAGTCGCCGTGGACGGTGATCCGCTTGCCCGCCCTGATTGCCTCAAGGATCCGCTCGGTGATGAGGCTCATCGACTTGAACTCGTCAGGCGAGTGCGACTCGTCCGCGTCGAGGAACGCCCGGGCCTCCTCCGGCGTGCGATAGCCCCGGCGCACCAGGGTGATCGCGACCGGCTCGCTCAGCCCCAACTCCTCGGAGAGGGCGCGTGCCTCTTCGTAGGAAAACGGCTCCGCCTTATACGCGTGAATAGTCACCGCCACGCAGCCAGGCTAGGAAGCGCCTGGGACAGATTTTGGACGGATTCAGGCCGCTTGTTCCGAGCGAACGCCGATCGCCCAGACCACGGCGAGGCCGATCGCGGTACCCGGTATCGCGATCAGCGCGGTAGCCAGATCGGTCTCGCCGATTCCCTTACCCAGCCCCACCTGGATCACGGCGCCGACCAGTACCGCGCCAATCGTCGCCCCGAGCAAAGCGCCGACGATTCCCTGCCAGAAGCGATCGGGCAGGAAAACGGTGAAGTGCCAGAGAGCGATCCCCATCGTGAACCAAACGACCAAGGCCATGATCTAACGATTCCTCCCGTGCTTGCGGCGCTGTTGGCGGCGTTCGCGGCGGCGTGCGTTGCGCTCACGGCGTTCCACCTTGGCGGGGTCGGCAGCAGCCGGCTCACCGTTTGAGGAAAGGTCGGCTCCATCCCCGCCGGGGGGCTCTGCAGTCGCCACCGCCTGCGCCGCCGGTCGGGGCTCCTGCTCAGTAGCAAGCGCTTCCTCGATCTCCGCGTCGGTCTCCCCGTCATCACCCAACTTGGCGAGGGTGATTTCGTCTGCAAAAGCGGGGATGCTGCCGTCGAGCTCAGCGATCTTTTCACGGCGGCGGGCAAAGCTCGGCTCGCGTTCCTTCCAAGCAGTCAGCACCGGCGAGGCAATGAAGATCGAGGAGTAGGTGCCGGAGAAGATGCCGACCATCATCGCGAAGGCGAAGTCTTGCAAGGTGGCGCCGCCAAAGATCAGCAGCACGGTGACGAGGAAGACCGAGGAGAGGCCGGTGATCAGCGAACGAGTGAGGACCTCGCTCATCGAGCGGTTGACGATCTGTGAGAACGCAGCGCGGGGCATGCGCGGCACGTTCTCGCGGATGCGGTCAAAGACGATCACGGTGTCATAGAGCGAGTAGCCGAGGATGGTGAGAAAGGCGGCGACCGTGCCGCTGCTCACTTCTTTGCCCATCAGCGCATAGACACCGCCGGTGATCAGGATGTCGTGGGCGACGGCGATCAGCACCGGCACGGCGTACTTCGCTTCGAAGCGGAAGGCGACGTAAGCGGAGATCAGCAACAGCGAGAAGATGATCGCGAGGATCGCGCTGCGCGCGACCTGCTTGCCGAAGGTCGGCCCAACGCTGGTGCTTTCGAAGCTACCTGGCTGGACCCCAAACTCCGACGTCAGCGCCCCGCGCACCTCCGAGACGCCGCCCGGTTGCAGTTCCTCAGCCTGAACCTGGAAGCCGCTACCGAACTGCGGGTTATCCGTTTCCTGGATCTCGGCGTCGCCGAGGCCCTCCGCGTCGAGCGCGTCGCGCACTTCATCGGTCGTGATGCTCTGCTCAGGGGCGAAGTTGAGCCGCGTGCCCGACTCGAAGTCGATTCCGAGGTTGAGCTGGTTGACCGCCAGGGCCAGGGCGCCGACGACCAGGATCGCACCGGAGATCGAGAAGAACCAGCGGCTTGCCCCGATGAAGTCAAAGTGCCACCTGACTCGCTCCTCCCCCGCCCCCATGAAGCTCGCCGAAGAGAGCAAACGACCACGGCCAAAGACGCCAAGCAAGGCCTGGGTGAAGGCGACGGCGGTGAACAGGGAGACGATCGTGCCGACACCGAGGACGAAGGCAAAGCCTTTGACCCCTGCAGTGGCGAGGACGAAGAGGATGAACGCCGTCAGCAGGGTGATGACGTTGGCGTCGATGATCGTCGCGATCCCTTTGCGGTAGCCGACCGCAATCGACGAGGACATGCTGCGCCCCGCGCGTACCTCCTCCTTTATTCGCTCGAAGATGACGATGTTCGAGTCAGCCGCAACACCGATCGTCAGGATCAGGCCGGCGATACCCGGCAGGGTCATCGTGATCGGGATCAGCTTGATCAGGGCGAAGAAGACGACCGCGTAGACAGCGAGACCCAGCGTCGCCACGACCCCGAGCCCGCGGTAGTAGAAGATCAGGAAGAGGACCACCAGAGCCAGGCCGATCAGGCCTGCTTTGAGGCCCTGATCGAGCGCTTCTTCGCCGAGCGTCGCCGAGACCTGGGTCTGGCTGATCAACTTCAAATTGACCGGCAGGGCGCCGATCTGAAGGAAGGTCGCCAGGTCCTGCGCTTCGGTGATGTTGGTGAAGCCGCCGGAGATCTGCGCCCCGGTGCGGCCGTCGATCCCGTCTGGGTTCTCTTCGAAATCGATGATCGGGCGGGTCTTGACTTCATTGTCGAGAACGACGGCAAAGCGGCCGGAGAGCTGTTCTGCCTGTTCGCCGGCCGGGCCGATCGCCCGAGCTTGGCCGCGCTGGGCGATCTGGCGGGTCACTTCCTGGAATGCCTGCTGGCCCTCGTCGGTGAAGCCGAAGGTGACGTTAGGCTGCTGCAGTTCGTCGAATTCCTGCTTGGGATCGGTGATGTCGGTGCCGGACAGGGCCGGGCGGTCTTTGAGCGCGTACCAGCCTGGCTCGGCGTCGTCGATCACCTTCCCGGTGGCATCCGATGGCAGCTCCGAGACGACGATCGTTCCCGGCGGCACGGTGAGCACCTCCTGGCAGGCGCCGACCGCCCCTTCCTCACAGTCCTTCTTACGCGGCCGTTTTTCGCCCGTGGCCGAGATGAAGAGGTCCTTTTCGGCGAACTCGGGGCCGGCGATCAGTTTGCGCGGCGCGGCGCCTTCGAAGAGGTAGTAGCGGGGGCGCGAGGTCGAGCAGTCGGTGCAATCTGGTTCAGGGGTCTGTTCAGCAGCGAGCTGGGCGGCGCCATACGCAGTCGGGTAGGCGCCAGAGAAGATCAGCTGCTGGCTCTCTTGGCTGGTCGTGCTGCGACCGGCAGCGGTCCATTCTTTGTTTGCTTCTTCTACCGCTGCCGCCGGTGCTTCTCGCCCTGGATTGCCGCCGATTACCTTCTCGCGG
Source organism: uncultured Solirubrobacterales bacterium (assembly GCA_963824215.1). Classification (GTDB taxonomy): domain Bacteria; phylum Actinomycetota; class Thermoleophilia; order Solirubrobacterales; family 70-9; genus VRUE01. The sequence continues at coordinate 842,614 of CAWGOE010000004.1, forward strand.
CCGATCAGATTCGGTTCCCAGTCGTAGAAGTAGAGCTGCGCGGTAGTCCCAACCTGCTCGATCGCCCGTTGTGCGTTAGTGACATCGGGCAGGCTGACCGAGATCTCGGTGGTGCCGAGGCGCGAGACCTCGGGCTCGGCGACGCCGAGTCTGTCGATCCGCTCACGGATGATCTCAATCGCACGTTCGATGTCGTCGCCGCTCACCTCTTCAACCTGGCCGGTCGGCGTACCTTGATAGATCAGTTCGACCCCGCCCTTGAGGTCGAGACCGAGCCGGGTCGGCTTGCTGGCGACAATCAGGCCCGAGACGACGATCAAGCCCAGGACGAAGATCAAGACGAAGACGTTGAGGCGACGGCGGCCCATCTCTCTCAGCCCTCCGGCGTAAGGACGATCAGCAGACCGCCATCGTCGTCGTAGGCCGGGAAGACGTCGGCGACCGCTTCGGCGGGAAGGTCGCCCTCAGCATTGACGGAGACTTTCTTGCCGAGTGAGCGCACGCCCCACTCGAGCGACGTCTCGATCGGATCGGTGACGCCGTTGCCGTCCTGGTCGGCGCTCTCACCACCGTCGCCCCCCTGCAACCACTGCAGGCCGAGAACCTCTTTCACCGGGCGGCCGATCACGTCCTCGTCGGTAAGTCCGGTCAACTCGAAGCTGCCTCGCCCGGCGTCAATCACCCGCGCCTGCTGATCGCAGACGAAGAAGGCGGCGTTCGGCGCCGGGTAGTAGTCATCGAGCAGCTCGAAAACGAAGCCAAAACCGCATTTAGAGCAGCCCTTTGGGCGCGTGCTGAAGCCGGCTGTCCGGTCCCCGCTCAGCTCCCTGTTCCCGCAGTTCGGGCAGATGAAGAAAGGCATCCCTGCTCAGGTTACTCAGAACAGGCTTTTCGTTCCTTCGGGCGCGGGCATCCCGAGGTGCTCGTAGGCGCGCTCGGTTAGTACCCGACCCCGGGGGGTGCGCTTGAGCAAACCCTGCTGAAGCAGGTAGGGCTCGAGGACGTCCTCGATCGTGTCCTGCTCCTCGCCGATCGCAACCGCGAGGGTCGAGAGGCCGACCGGACCGCCACCGAACTTGCTCGCGACAGTGTTGAGCAAACTGCGGTCGCTGCGGTCGAGCCCGCCGGCATCTACCTCGAGCATTTCCAGCCCTGCGGCGGCGGTCTGCGCGTCGATGCCGCCGCTGCCCTTGACCTGGGCGAAGTCGCGCACCCGCTTCAGCAGCCGGTTTGCGACCCGTGGCGTGCCGCGCGAGCGAGCCGCGATCGTCGTCGCCCCCTCAGCGTCGATCTCGACTTCGAGGATGCCCGCCGAGCGCTCGACGATCTCCGCCAGATGCTCGGGGCTGTAGTGCTCGAGTCGGTGACAGACACCGAAGCGATCCCGCAGTGGCGTCGTCAGCAAGCCCGCGCGGGTCGTTGCCCCAACCAGCGTGAACGGCGGCAGCGGCAGGGTTACGGTGCGAGCGCCGGCGCCCTGACCGAGCACCACCGGGAGCTCGCCGTCCTCCATCGCCGGGTAGAGAGTCTCCTCAACCGCGCGGCCGAGACGGTGGATCTCGTCGACGAAAAAGACGCTGCCCGGCTCCAGCGAGGTGAGGAAGGAGGCAATGTCGGCCTTGCGCTCCAGCGCCGGCCCCGCGGTTTGCACCAGCGGCACCTCCATCTCGGCGGCGACGATGTGGGCGAGCGAAGTCTTGCCGAGGCCAGGCGGACCCGCGAGAAGCACATGGTCCAGCGGCTCGCCGCGCCGTCGCGCCGCCTCGATGAAGATGCCGAGCTGCTCGGTCACCTGCGCCTGGTTGACGAAATCGGAGAGGCTCGGTGGCCGCAGCGAGCGGTCGAGGTCCACGTCGGGGGCCTCCGCTCGCGCGTCGTGGACGCGGACCTCCGCGTCGACCGGCACCGGCTCACCATCGATTCCCGGCGTTCGAATTCGTTTCTCGCTCATGCCGCTTTCCTGCCGCTACCGGCCTTGCGCAATGCCGTCGCCAGCAGCTCCTCCGGGTCACCGCCGTCGACTCCTTCGAGCAGCTGCTCGGCCTCCAACGGCGCATATCCAAGGTTGACCAAACCGTCACGGGCCAAAGTCCGAGCATCGCCATCCGTGCCAGCAGCCAGGATCACCTCTTCCTCCAGCTCCCCCGCGACCTTCTCGCGCAGCTCGACGATGATCCGCTCGGCGGTTCGCTTGCCGATCCCGGGCACCGCCTGAAACCTCTTCGCGTCCCCAGCGGCGATCGCCCGCAGCAATTCGCGCGCCGGGCCGCCAGATAGCGCCGCAATCGCGACTTTCGGACCAACCCCGCTGACCGAGATCAACTGGCCAAAGAGGTCTCGCTCATCCTCGGAGGCAAAGCCGAAGAGCGCCAGCGAGTCCTCACGCGCAATCAACTCAGCATGCAAAAAGGCCTCGCGCCCGGTCGCCGGCACCGCCTTCAGAGTCTCTGCTGAGACCGTTAGGCGATAACCAACACCGCCAGCATCGATCACGACGTGATCGGGGCGCCGCAGCAGCACCTCACCCCGCACCGCAGCGATCATCAGGCGATTCCCTCGGCCAGTGCGACAGCCTGGCGCCGGCCGGCGCCGCCGCCATGGCAGATCGCCACCGCGAGGGCGTCGGCGGCGTGGTCGGGAGTGGGTAGCTCCGGAAGCCCGAGCAGCGTCCCGACCATCCGCTGAACCTGCTTCTTGCCGGCGGCGCCGCTGCCGCAGACCGCCATCTTGATCGCCTGCGGCGTATAGGTGAAGCAGCTGACCCCAGCCTGGGCGGCGGCCAGCATCGCTACCCCGCTCGCCCTGCCGACGGTCATCGCCGTCTGCACGTTCTTGCCGAAGAAAACGTCCTCAAGCGCTAGCGCCGCCGGCTCATGCCAGGCAAGCAGCTCGGATAGAGAGGCGTGAATCCTCTCCAGGCGGCGCTCCATTGGGAGCTCGGCCGTGGTTTCGACGACGCCTCCGTCGAGCGCAACCATGCGGTTGCCCTCGACCCGGACGATGCCGAATCCAAGGTTGGCGGCGCCGGGGTCGATCCCCATCACGACTTGCATGGGAACTGATTCTGGGAGGAAGGCCGGATGCCTTCAGCGCGGCCGGCTACGCCGCCAGTTTCTGCAAGACCTCGTCGGGGATGTCGAAGTTGGCGTGAACCTCGTTGACATCATCGTCGTCTTCGAGGGCCTCAATCAAGCCAAGCAGGGATTTCGCGTCGTTGCCTTTGACCTCGACCGTGCTTTTTGGCTCCATCGCGATGTCAGAGGACTGGATCTCGACGCCCCCCTCCTCGAGCGCATCGCGCACGGCGCTGAGACTCGCCGGCTCACAGAGCACCCGCAGCAGATCACCCTCTTCACGCACGTCCTCGGCGCCGGCGTCGATTGCGGCAATCAGGTCATCCTCGCCGTAACGAGCCCCGTCGACTGCCAAGACACCACGCTTCTCGAAGATCCAGGCGACCGACCCGGGCTCACCGAGGCTGCCGTTGTGCTTGCTGAAGGCGTGCCTCACTTCGGCGCTGGTGCGATTGCGGTTGTCAGTCAGTGCCTCGACCAGGACCGCGGCGCCACCGGGCCCGTAGCCCTCGAAGATAACTCGCTCAATCGCCTCGGCATCGGCGCCGACGCCCGAGCCGCGATCGATCGCGCGCTGAATGTTGTCCTTGGGCATCGAGGCGTCGCGGGCCTTCTGCACCGCAGTCGCCAAGGCTGGATTGTTCTCCGGCTCACCGCCGCCGTCGCGGGCTGCAACCGTGATCGCTCGAGCCAGCTTGGTGAAGAGCTTGCCGCGTTTGGCGTCGGCCGCGCCCTTCTTGTGTTTGATCGAGGACCACTTCGAATGCCCAGACATCGTTTGTCATTCTATGAGCAAGGGATGCCTTTGGAGACGATCACCCATCCGCGTGGAACGAACCCGGTTCGAGGCTTGGCCGCCAGCGTCATTTTCGTCGTGATGCTGTTCGCCGCCCTGGCGCTGTGGACCGCGATTCCCCTGGGCTGGATCTGGATCGGCTCGAAGGTCGCCACTTCGCAGTTCCCCTCGGAGGGCCCCTACGCCGTGGTCGCGGTGGGGATCATCGTCACGATCCTGGTCGATGCCTGGTTTATCGGGCGCCTCAACGCCCTCTATGTGCGGATCACCGGCACCAATCGGTTGACGCCGATGCGACCGAGCTGGCTGAAAAGCATGCGCGACACCGGCGGCGCCGTCAACTCCACGACCGTGGTCGAGGCGGTGATGATGGGCTCGGTACTGCTCGCTGGGTTCGTCTTCGTCGCCTGGTTCTTCCTGCTCGCCGGCTCGCCGCTGCCGAATCAGTAATTAGACGACGAACTTCCCGTCTTCCTGCATCACGATTCCGTCGACTTCGAGCTTGCCACCGAGGCGCAAGTCGCAAACCAAATCGGTGTGCACTGCAGACTCATTGACGCCGCCAGACTCCGGGTAGCTCTTGCCGACCGCCATGTGGACCGTGCCGCCGAGCTTCTCGTCCAGCAAAACCTCCCGAGTGCCACGATCGATCGCGTAGTTGGTGCCGATTCCGAGCTCGCCGAGACGGCGGGCGCCGCCATCGGTGTCGAGCAGCTCGATCAGGAACTCCTCGCCGCGCTCGGCGCTCGCGTCGACGACCTTGCCGGCCTCGAAGCGCATGCGCACACCAGCGACCTCACGGCCGCCGACCGTCGCCGGCAAGTGAAAGGTGACCTCGCCCTCGACCGAATCCTCGATCGGGCCAGTGAAGAACTCGCCGTCGGGCATGTTGTGCCGCCCATCGCAGGGAATGAACTTGCGCCCAGCGATCCCCAGCTTGATGTCAGTCCCCGGCGCCACTACCCGAACCTCCTCACGACCCTCGATCCACTCCGCCAGCCGCGTGGTCTCGGCTGAGGCGCGTTTCCAAGCGGTCAGCGGATCGTCATCGTCGGCGAGGCAGGCGCCGTAGTAGAAGTCCTCGTAATCGGCCAGGCTCATCTCCGCCTCCGCCGCGTACGCGTTGGTCGGGAAGAGCGTGTAGCACCAGCGGAACTCGCCCTTGGCACTGCGCTCCATCGCCCGGTTCAGCAGTTCGCCCGTGGCGGTCTGGCGTCGCGTCTGGCGCTGGGGCGGCACGCCAGAGAGCTCGCGGGTATTGGTGCTGGCGCCAACGGTGATGCTGACGTCGGCGTTGTCGAGCGTCCATTCGGTGGTCGGCGCGACCCAGTCGAGCTGGGCATCGGAGGCGTGCTTGTAATACAGCGCGCCCTGGCCGCCGAGGGAGACATTCATGATCGGGTGGGCACCTGCCTTCAGCACCGCCTCGTAGACCGCCAGCAGCAGCGGCTCCGCGGCGCTCTCGCCGTCGATCGAGACGACCTCCCCCTCCTTCACCTCGGTCGAGTAGCCGACCAGGATCTGCGCCAGCCGTTCCGCTCTGGGGTCTCTCACTTCTCCGCCTCCTCGTGGGCGCGGCTCTGCGCACCGGTCGTCATTGCCATGAACAGCGCGTGCATGCGCGAATCGTCGGTCAGCTCGGGATGAAAGGCACAGGCCAGGACGTTTCCCTCGCGCACCACAACCGGGTGCTCGTCATAGACGGCGAGGACGTCGACCCCGGGTCCGTGTCGCTCGACCCACGGGGCGCGAATGAAGATCGCGCGCAATGGCTCCTCGCCGATCCCGTCTATACCCAGATCTGCCTCAAAGCTCTGCAGCTGACGACCGAAGGCGTTGCGCCTCGTCGTCACGTCGAGCAAGCCGAGGTGATCCTCGTCGCAGACGATCATCCCCGCGCAGGTGCCAAAGAGGGGCCTGCCCTCCGCGTGATGGGTGCGAATGGATTGCCCCAAGCCCGCAAGCTCGATTCCCTTGACGATCGTCGTGCTCTCGCCCCCGGGGATAACCAGACCGTCGAGGTCCGCCAGATCGGCCGGGGCCCGAACCTCACTTGCCGCGGCACCAAGCTCGCGCAGCATCGCTAGGTGCGCCTCGAAGCCACCCTGGATCGCGAGGACTCCGATTCGCAGCCCAGAGCTCTCAGGCACCGCGGTCCTGCAGGAGGGCGTCAGCCGCCGCCAGATCGGAGATCTCCAGCCCCGGCATCGCCTCGCCGAGCCCGATCGAGGCCGCGGCAACTCGCTCGGGGTCGTTGAAGTGCGTCGTCGCCTCGACGATCGCCCGAGCGCGGCGCTCGGGATCAGCGCTCTTGAAAATGCCCGAGCCGACAAAATTCCCCTCGGCGCCGAGCTGCATCATCAGCGCTGCGTCGGCAGGCGTCGCGATTCCACCCGCGCAGAAGAGCGGCACGGGCAGGCGCCCTTGGGCGGCAACGTCTTGGACGACCTCCAGCGGCGCCTGGTGCTCCTTGGCGGCGCCCGCCAACTCCTCCGGACGGAGCTGCGCCAGCCGCTTGATCCCGCCGATGATCTCGCGCATGTGGCGTACCGCCTCGACCACGTTGCCGGTGCCGGCCTCGCCCTTGGAGCGGATCATTGCGGCCCCCTCGCCAATCCGCCGCAGCGCCTCGCCAAGGTTGGTCGCGCCACAGACGAAGGGAACCTCGAAGGCCAGCTTGTCGATGTGGTGACGCTCGTCGGCCGGGGTCAGCACCTCGGACTCGTCGACGTAGTCGACCTCGAGCGATTGCAGAACCTGGGCCTCGGCGAAGTGACCGATCCGCGCCTTTGCCATCACGGGGATCGTCACTGCCTCCTGAATGCCTTTGATCATCGCCGGGTCCGACATGCGCGCGACGCCACCATCGCGACGGATATCGGCCGGAACGCGCTCGAGGGCCATCACCGCACACGCCCCCGCCTCCTCGGCAATCCGCGCCTGCTCAGGCGTGACCACGTCCATGATCACGCCGCCCTTCAACATCTCAGCTAAACCGGTCTTCACCCGGAAAGTCGCTCGCTCAGTCATCGACCCGAATACTACGGCCACGGCGCGCCGACCAAGCTCCTGGCGCGGCGGGGCCTGTCACGGCAGGGGACCCACCACCAGATCGGTGACAGGACCCGCCGCGCCGCAAGCTTGTGTTCGACAGGCGCTACTTCAGTTTGTAAGCGCGGATGCGGTCTTTATGAGCCGCTTCGTCGCGGGCATATAGGCCGTGGGCGAGACCTTGGACGAGCGCCATCAGTGCCGTGTTGGAGCGGGCGAAGGAGGGGCTGTTGGAGGAGAAGTAGAGGGTCTGTTCGGCGTGCTCTCCGACCTCTGACATCGAGGCGTCGGAGATCGCCAGAGTCCGTGCGCGGCGGTGCACGGCCAGCTTCATCGCCCGCAGCAACAGCGGGTGAGCGCGGCCACAGGAAAGGATGATCACGAGCGTTTCCTCGTCGATCCGGCCCAATCGCTGCAGCGACTCGCCGCCGGTGCTGGCGACTATTTCGGCCCTGATGTCGAGCAGGCTGAGGATGTGGCGCAGGTAGCTGGCGAAGAAGGCCATCTGATCGACACCGACGATCACCACGCGCTGGGCTTCGGCCAGAGCGGCGACCGCTCCGTCGACCTGCTCACGGGTCAGGTTGCGCGCGGTTTCCTCGAGGTTTGCGTAGTCAGCGCTGAGCGAGCCCTCGAGCTCAGAGTGATCGAAGGAGAAGAGCGCCGCCCCGCCGCTACCCGTGCCGCTGCCGGCAACAGTTGCGCTGCGGTACTCCTCGATCGCCGCCTGCTGAAGCTCAGGGTAGCCCTCAAAGCCGAGGGCCTGGGAGAAGCGCACCACCGTCGATGAGGAGGTGCTCGCTCTCCGGGCCAGCTCCTCGGCGGTGAGGAAGGCTGCCTCGTCGAGGTGGTCGACGATGTAGCGGGCGACGTCTTTCTGGGAGCGCGAAAACTCGTCGAAGCGCTCCTGGATGTACTCGGAAAGACTTTTGAGTTGGGGGGATTTGGTTGCGGTCTTGGTCACGGCGGTCCATTTCGCCGGTCCGCATGCTTTCCCTTCCGATCTGGTTGGATGTGAGGCGAAATGACCCTGGAGCAGGCGCTTCGCCTCACCAACCGCAACATGATCGCCTTCGACCTGATCCTCGGGTCGGCTGCGATCGCGGCGCCCAAGGCAACCCTGCGTGTGCTGGGTCACGACGAGCCTTCACCCGACGCCACCCACCTGTTCAGGCGCTGTGGTCCGATCTGGCTGACCTTCGCCGCGGCGCATGCGATCGCCGATCGGCGCGGCGAGGAGCGCGACTGGTGGGCCCTCGCCTGGCTGCGGGGGACGGAGATAGCGACCGACGCCCTCTGGTCAGAGTCGCCCGCGGTCAGCCGACCCGGGGCCAAGCTTGGACTCCGCCTCGCCAGCGCATCGAACCTGGCGATGGCTGCCGGCTTCGCCTGGCTCTCGAAGCGATGAGCGAAAGCGCCGGGCTACCCAGCAAACGCTGGAGCCTGCGCGGTTACGACGACGAAGGCAACGAGGTCTGGCTGATCCGCAGCTTCGGGCAGAAGCTCTATCGCTGCCCTGGCTGCCACGGCGACATACCGATCGGCAGCGAGCACACGGTCGTCCAGTACGTGCTGAGGCTGGGCGGGACCGAACACCACCACTGGCATCGCCGCTGCGCCGAAGAATTGCTCGTGCCCGACCTGCGCGAGGTAAAGAAGCTGCCCGCCTCGCAGTCCTCGCAGTCAAAGCTCGAGGAGCGCGGCCGACACCCTTCTGGGCGACGGCGCAGCTAGTGGAAGGTGAGCTAACTCTCCTTTCCCTATACGGGCGGATCATCCGCACCTACTTCGCCTGGGCGCGCACTTTGCTGCCGCTCGCCTTCTGGGTCTTCGTGCCCTTGGGGCTGGTCCACGCGATCCCGGTCCACGTCGAGGCGACCTCGCTCAGCTTCGGCAGCGGGACCGAGATCGCCGGGGCCGCCCTCGCCCTGATGCTGCTGGCGACGACCGGGTTGCTCGGCGAGATCTTCTACACCGGCGCGGTGGCGATCGCCCTCACGCATCCTCGCGACGGCGACGGCAGACCCCCCTCGCTACGTCGGGTCGCCAGAATGATCGACTATCGGGCGCTGATCGTCGTCGACCTGATCTTCGGCGTGCTCGTGGCGATCGGCACCCTGGCCTTCGTCATTCCCGGCGTCCTCGTCTTCGTCTACCTTGGGCTCGCCGCCCCGGTGGTCGAGATCGAGCATCACGGCGTACGGGCCGCGCTCGCCCGCAGCATCAGTCTCGTCCGCGGCCACTTCTGGCTGGTCCTCGCGGTCCTGGTCCCGATCGAGGTCTTCAGCGACGCGGTCACCGGTGTGGCGACGCACCTGACCCACGACCTGCTCGGCGACTCGCTGGTAGCCGCGTGGGCCACCGATACCGCGACCAACATTCTGCTGACGCCCTTCTACGCGGTCGCTGCGGTCCTGCTCGCCGTCGGCCTGATCGCCGCCCGGGATGGGACGAGCCCGCGTCTACACTCGACCCCACCCAGCCCATGATCGAGGCCACCATCTTCAGCGACTTCTGGAACGACCAGATCCTGGCCGAAGAAAAGCAGGGGCTGTTCCTGGTGCTGGCCGGGTTCATCCTCTCCTTCGCCTTCATCCGCATGAGCACCCGGCTGATGCGCAGCCCCAAGGCGCCGTGGTGGCCGGGCAGCGTCGTCAGCGAGAGCGGCGTCCACCTCCACCACCTCGTCTTCGGGATCGTCACGATGATGGTCTCCGGGGCGGTGGGCTTCACCGTCCTCGGCGACGGCCCCTGGGCGGAAATCTGCGCCTTCGCCTTCGGCGTCGGGGCCGGGCTGACGATCGACGAGTTCGCGCTTTGGATCTACCTCGACGACGTCTACTGGGCGGAGGAGGGCCGCGTCTCGATCGACGCGACCGTGATCGCCGCCGCGGCGATGGGCCTGATCCTGCTCGGCTTTACCCCGTTCAGCTTCGAGACCGGCTCACTCGACGAAGTAATCGGCAGCATCGTCAGCGCCCTCGTCGTCTTCGGGCTGGTCGCCCTCTGCTTCGCCAAGCAGCGGCTGCTGCACGGGACGATCGGCTTCTTCGTCTTCCCCATCGCCCTCTACGGCGCCGTGCGGATCGGCAAGCCGGGCTCGCCGTGGGGAAGACGTCGGTACGCCGAGCGCAATCCGGCGAAGCAGGCGAAGGCCGAGGAGCGCTTCGCCCCCGACCGCCATACCGAGCGCTTCAAGAACGCCTTCCGCGACATCGTCGGCGGCAAGCCCAGCGAGGGCGTCACCGCCGTCACCGAAGAGGCCCTGGCCACCACGCGGGAGGCGGTCGAAGAAGTCCGTCAGCGGGCCGAACGGGTAACGCGGCCCGGCGGCAAAGACGACGGCTGACCCAACGCCGTGATCGACCGGGCGAGCGTCGAGAAGTGGATCGGAGCATACGAGCGGGCCTGGCGAACTGCGGGCGCCGACCCACTTTTCGAGCTCTTCTGCGAGGACGCCAGCTACCGAATGTCCCCCTACGAGGATGTGGTGCGCGGCCTAGCCGCAATCGCAGAGCTCTGGGAGCGGGAGCGCGTCGGTCCCGACGAGGAATTCGAGATGAGCTCGGAGATAGTCGCGATCGAGGCCGATACGGCGGTGGCGCGGATCGAGGTCGCCTATGGCAGCGGCGTCGACTACAGGGACCTGTGGATCATCCGCTTCGCCGAGGACGGCCGCTGCTGCGAGTTCGAGGAGTGGCCGTACTGGCCAGGCCAGCCGCTGGCCCCGTCTACCTCCCCCTCGCCTTGAATCACCTGCTCAGCTCTGTGGGGTGCTGCACACGGTGAACCCGATCTTCCCTGCCAGGCTCTGACGCAGTGCATCCTCGGCGTCTCGTTGGTTACGCGCCGCTTCGACCCCAGCCGCGTCTTCCTTCCTCGCGGCCGCAAGCGCCTGCCTGTCGGTCGCGTAGACCCTCTCTTGCGCCTCGACGTATTCCCCGTAGGGGCCGGCGAGCCGTTGCGGCGGCGTCAGCCGGCGCAGCTCGCGCACGCGCGTTCGAGCAGCGCGCGCAAGGGCTTCCGCATAGAGGACGTCCGTCGAGTACTCGCTTTCGAGATCGCGGATTTCGGTATAGCGGCGCTGGCTGTCCGCGCAGATCGCATCGGCTTTCGCGATCAGCTGCGATCCGGTCAGCGGTTTGGGCATAGAGTCGGCTTTGACGGGTTTCGACTCGGCGCCTGAGGTTTTCGCCGCGGTCGAAGTGGTCGCCCCTCCATCCCCACCGCCCCCGCCGAGAGCGATTGCCGCGACGACGATTCCCACGACCGCCGCCAGCCCTGCCGCACCAAGGAGAACACCACGGCGCCCCCCCTTCACCTTCTCATCCCGCTCCGGATCGAGTCGCCGGGTCGCAGCGGTCGGGTCGCTGGAGGGCTCGGCTTGCGTCGCTGCCGTAGCCCCCGTCTGCACCGCGGCCGCTCCGGTCGCAACCGTTCGCTCCGGCAACGCTGGGCTGGATCCGCTCAGCGCGGCAACAGCCGCCCGGCCTAGATCTCCCGCCGAGAGATAGCGGTCCTCGGGAGCCTTCGACATCGCTCGGATCGCGACGTCGTCGAGGGCCATCGGAACCGCGGTTGCGTACAGCGAGGGCGCCGGCGGCGGATCGTTCAGGTGCGCGTAGAGACGGGCCGCCTCACCATCGCGGGGGTAGGGCACCTCCCCGGTGAGGAGCTTGAAGAGCAGGCAGCCGAGGGCGTAGACGTCCACGCGTGCATCGACAGCGCCACCGGCGATCTGCTCGGGCGCGACATAGTCAAGCGTGCCGACGAAGCGCCCAGTCTGGGTCAGGCCGGACTCGGTGGCGACGTTGCGGGCGACGCCGAAGTCGGTGATGTAGGCGTGGTCGTCGCCACCGCCGGTCTCACTGAGCAGCACGTTGGCTGGCTTGACGTCGCGATGGACAAGGCCGGCAGCGTGGATCGCGTCGAGCCCGTTTCCTACCTGGGCGATCAGCGCCACTGCCGCCGCCGGCTCGAGTCGGCCCTCGCGCGCCAGCCTGCGGCCCAGATCCGATCCGGAGACGTAGCGCATCGCGATGAATGGGATGCCGTCCTCTTCCCCAGCCGCATAGATCGGCACCACGTTCGGATGCTCAATCGAAGCAGCGATCCTCGACTCCTCGGCAAAGCGACGGGCAAAGATTTCGTCAGCCGCTGCCTCGGGGGCGATCAGCTTCAGTGCGACATGACGCTCCAGGCCCGGCTCGACCGCCAGGTAGAGAACCCCCATACCACCGCGACCGAGGCTGCGCTCGATCCTGTAGCCGGCAAAATCATCACCGGCGGACAGATCCACCCCGCGGCCTCCGCTCTGCATGCCCGGACTCTAGCCATGCCACCAGCGACGCCTCGTAGCCCCCGCTCTGGGTAACTTGGCTCTTAACCCCACCTCCGCGGGCCGGTGAGAGCGGCCGCTTAGACTCTTCTTGGGATCGAATGGGGCGCCTGGCCTTCATAAGCGTGTTGCTCGCCACGGTGCTTTTCAGCGCCACGATCGCCCATGGTGAGATTTTTGGAGGCAATGGGCTCTTTGTCAGCTTCGGCGGAGGATTCAGTCCACGCACGCTGCCGCGTGATCGCGATGTACCGGTAACGGTCAACCTCGAGACGGCAATCAAAACCACCGATGGCAGCCGCCCCCCTCAGCTGCGGAAGATCTCGTTCGCCGTGAATCGTTACGGCCGGATCTCCACCGAGGGCCTGCCGACCTGCCGGCCCGCCCTGCTTGAGTCGACCGACCCTGAGATCGCCCTCGATCGCTGCCGCCCGGCTCTGGTCGGCAGTGGGCATTTCGGCGCCAACGTCGAGTTCCCCAACCGGGCGCCGTTTCCGGTGGAGGGACGGATGCTCGCCTTCAACGGCCGCGCGCACGGCAAGCCAGCGATCCTGCTGCACGTCTTCGGCTCAGATCCGGTCAAAATCACCGTCATCCTCACCTTCAGCATCCGGCACCCGGCTCGGGGGAACTTCGGAACGGTGCTCTCGACGAAGATCCCGCGGCTCGCTGCCGACCTTGGCTACGTCACCGACGTCTCACTCACCTTCAACCGGAAGTACCGCTATCGCGGCAAGCAACACAGCTTCCTCAGCGCCCGCTGCGCCGCCCCCGCGGGTTTCCCAGGGGCGATCTTCTCGTTCACCCGAGGGACCTTTACCTTCGCCGGCGGCAAGCAGATCGTCACCTCGCTGACGCGCGACTGCCTGGTTCGCTAGCGCCGGCACTACGCCTAGCGCCTTCGATTAATCGTCCGCAGGGCTTGTGTCAGACGGAAAATTGCCGATGCGGACGATCATGCTCGCGCTTGGCTGGAGATCTGCCCTCGGTCCCACCCTCTTCGCAGTAGTGGCGATCGCGCTGCTGGTCTACGACCATCTCAACCAGCGGGTGCCAGCGCTCGTCTTCTGGCTGACGTTGGGGTTGATCGTCGCCGTCTTCATACGGATGATCGACACCCTGCGCCTGCAGTCGACCGTGCTCGAGCAGCATGAGGAGAGCGCCCGCAACGACGAGGTCACCGGCCTCGAGAACAGGCAGAAGCTGGAGGAGGACATTTCCTTCATCGTCGAGAGCGGATCCGGCAGCTACGTCCTGGTGCTGTTCGAGCTCGAAGGCTTGCAGGCATACAACGACCGCTTCGGCTTCGAAGCGGGCGATGCGCTTCTGCGCAGCTTTGCCGCGAACCTCGTCGCCTCAGTCGCGCCCCTGGGCGGCACCGCCTACCGGAGCGACGGCGGCCGTTTCGCCGGCCTGGCCCCGGCCGGCAACAGCCGCCTCGGCGAGATGGTGCTGGCGGCGACGGCATCGCTGCGGGACGATGAGAGCGGTATGTCGCTTGGCAGCACCTACGGTGAGGTGGCGATTCCCAACGAGGCGCAAGACTCAGCGACCGCGCTGCGAATCGCCGGGCATCGACTCGCAGCGCACAAGCAGCGCCAGCACCGCTCCGCCAGACGACAGGCCCACGCGGTGCTGATTGCGGCGCTGAGCGCACGGCGGCCGGATCTGCGCGACCACTTGCGGATCGTCGCCTATCGAGCGATCGCGCTCGGGCGACGGCTGCAAATGAGCCGCGAGGAAATCGACGATGTGGCGCTGGCCGCCGAGCTGCAGGACGTCGGTCTTCTCGCGGTGCCCGAGGCGGTGCTGGAGAAAGACTCACTGAGCGAACCGGAGCGAGCGCTGGTGCGCAGCCACACGGCGGAGGGAGCCAGGATCGTCGCCGCAGCCCCCGGACTTGCCTCGGTCGCTCGTCTGGTGCGCTCGAGCGCCGAGCACTTCGACGGCAGCGGCTACCCGGATGGCCTGGCGGGCGATGCGATCCCCTTGGGGGCGCGGGTGATCGCCGTCTCGGTTGCCTTCGCGGCGATGACCCAGGCGCGCCCCTACCGCGAGCCGGTCAGCCCCGACGAAGCGCTGGCCGAGATGCGCCGCAGCTCCGGCAGCCAGTTCGACCCGCGCATCGTCGAGGCCTTGGCCGGGGACCTGGCCGAAGAGGCCGCCCCGGTTACGGCGCTCGCCTAGGGCGCGTATTCGTCAGCGTATTTTTCCGCCTCTTCGATTCCCTGCTGCGCTTCCTGCTTGCCCTTTTCGAGCCTGTCCTGGGCTTCTTCCTTAGCCTTTTCGATTCCCTTCTGCGCTTCGGCAGAACCCTCATTGACGCCCTTTTCGACTTCCTTTTCAGCTTTTTCGAAGCCCTTCTTGAGCTCCTCTTTGCCGTTTTCGAGCCCCTGCTTCGCTTCTTCGGCGCCCTGTTCGATTCGTTCCTGCGCCTCGTTGACGCTGTCGCTGTTGTTGCTGTCGTCGCCGCAACCAGTCCAAGCGACCCCAGCGACGCCCACCGACAAAATGACCAGCAACACCGGCGCGCGCCGCGCCCACCTTCGCTTCAAACCCTCAACCGACACATCGACTCCTCTCGTTGGTGAACGACGGACACGAAGCAAACTCAATTCTCACGCAGGAAACGGTCGGACTCCGCGACCAAGTAAATCGACTTAAGCTCCGCCAGGTGCCGATTCTGCACGTCCTCCGCGTCTTCGTCAACGAGGACGGCGAGTGGGGCAACCGGCTCGGCGTCTTCCTCGACGGGACCCAGGTGGAGGAGGGCAAGCGACAGAGCATCGCCGCGGAGCTGGGATTCAGCGAGACGGTCTTCGTCGATGACCGGGCTGGCGGCGCCCTGCGCATCTACACGCCGGCAGTAGAGCTGCCGTTCGCCGGTCATCCCCTCGTCGGCACTGCCTGGCTGCTGGCGAAGGAGGGAAACCCGGTCGCAGCACTGCGACCGCCGGCCGGCGACGTGGCCGCTCACCAGGTCGACGGCACGACCTACATCGCCGCGCCAGCAGCCTGGGCGCCGCCGTTTGAGTACCGGCAACTCGGCTCGCCGGCAAGAGTGCGAGCGCTGTCGGCGTCAACCCATCGGGTGAACACCTACGCCTGGTCCTGGATCGACGAGGCAGCGGGGACGATCCGGGCCCGCTGTTTCGCTCCCGAAGCCGGCATCGTCGAGGACGAGGCGACGGGATCAGCCGCCCTCGCGCTCTGCGCCCAGCTCGGCCGCCCAGTCACCATCCACCAAGGCCATGGCTCGGTCCTCCTCGGCGCGCCACTCAGCGACCAAAGAATCGAAGTCGGGGGAAAGGTCGTGCTCGACGAGATACGAGAGAACTAAGCCCTACTTCTTCTCGAACGTAATCAAGCGATAGCTCATGTGCCCCCGCCTGAAGATGTCTGCGACGACCGCAATCTGTTCGCGACCGTTAGGCGCGAACAGCTCGAGTACACGGCCGTATGGCTCGAACGTCGGCGTGATGCTCTCCGAAAGATCGATGTTGTCGCGCATCGGCATCGCGGTAATTCGAGCGAGGGCTTTGTAACCGACGATCGGCAGGGGAACGTTCATCTCCCCGAATTGCGTGAGTGCCGAGCGCTTCGTTCCAAGGATCGGCATGGAGAGGGCACGCGGCACGAGATCGGTGATCGCAAGACGGCCGCCCGGACGCAGGACCCGGTGGACTTCGCGCAAGAACTTACGGCGACTGGGAAAGTGGAAGATGCACTCGAGCGCGATGACAGCGTCTGCGGATTCGGACTCGAAGGGCAGGTCGCACGCGTCGGCGTGGACGAAATCGACCTCGTTGCCGGGGCGTGCCTGCACCCGCTCGCGCGCAAGGGCGAGCTGTCTCTCATCGATATTGACCCCGGTCAGGCGGACATCGGAGAACTTCTCATTCATCCTCGCGACGGTCCCACCGACGCCGCAGCCACAGTCGATGACGCGCATGCCATCGGCGATCTGAGCCACATCGAGGAAGAGGCTGGTAAGCCGCTCCGTTGCCTTCTTGTAGTCGTCAATACTGCCATCGGCAGCCGAGGGGTCATCCCAATAGCCCCAATGCCAATGGTCAAAGGCGCTCATTTCGCTGTCGCCCTGAGCGATCCGATCCAACAATCCGTCCACATAGGGCATTGACGGCGTGCTCGGTTGAGCCGACGCCTTCGACGTCTGTGACATTCCCTGCCTCCTCCGCTTGGCTGCTACCAAACCTTCGGCCACACCCGGCCCAGGCCCCTGCCGGGCATTTCTATCAGCGGTGGCGTTTGGGCATCGTTAAGAAGCAAGCCCAAGCCAGGACCTATGACGGAACCTGGTCATACCCATAGCTCTAAGTGGGATCCATCGGGTGCAGCTCACCCTTGACCAAAGCCTCGGTGCGCAGATGCCCAATCGCCTCGTACTCGGGTGAGCCGATCATGTCGAGGAACGCCTGCCGAGTTGGGTATTCGACGAGCAGAACCATGTCCCAACCTTCATCGCCCAAAAGCGGCGGGGCCGGCGAACCCATGAAGACCACCCGTCCGCCAGCCTTCTCGAGCAATGGGGCAACCGCCTCCCCATACTCGCCATAGCGCTCCCGCCCACCGTCCGACTTGAACGAGAGCAGGTTGAGCATCACCACCGGTGCGCGTTCCTCGGCCCGCCCGGCAAAGGCGCCAAATCCCTCCTGATTCAACCGCTCGGGCTGAGACGAAGCCTCCATCTCATCGATCATATGCGGAGTCTCGGAACACGGACTATGGGTCGAACCGGAAGCCGTCCATAGAGCCGAATCTGGCCTGATAGAGAGAATTAGGTCCAAGGAGTTGGTGGAGTCGGGGACCAATTTCGGGACCAAGCCAGAATCGCTCGTCTGGCCACCGAACCACGCGTCAGCCCGATCGAGTGGCCGCGGCGTTCGCCTCTCCACTAAGCACCTCGAGCGGCATAGCGTCCGCGGCGGTGAGTGCGCCAAGCAGCGTTCCAAGCAAAAGATCACGCAGCTCGCCGCGTGAAAGATCGCGGTGCTCAATCCAATCGAGGCAGGCCCCGTCCATGAACCAAAGCCAGCCGTGTACGCCGGCGCGCGCCTTGGGCGGCGCGTCACCTGGGTAGAGGCCTTCGAGGATACGTGCGGCCGTTCTCGCTCGGACCTCATCGACAATCTCTCGCACCTCGGCGACGCTGCTGACGCTCTGCATCAACTTGCGATAGGCAAGTGCGTTCTCGTCAATCAGCTCGAGGAAGGCCTCAAGGCTTCCCCGCAGCTGATCGAGCGGTGGCAGAGTGGGGTCGGGCTCCGTCAGCGCCCGCAGCTCCGACGCGGCCTGGGTAAGCGTCGCCTGGAAGAAAGCGCGCTTGCTCGGGAAGTAGTGGTAGAGCAGCGGCTTGGAGATCCCCACCTCACGGGCGATCACGCGCATCGAGAGCTCGTCGTAGGAGTGACGGGCAAACAGCTCGGCGCCGCTCTGGAGCAGTTGACGGCGCCGTTCGTCGGCGCGTAGTCGGCGATACGCGGGTTGGGCCATTGCGCTGCATTGTAGCGCTTGTTGACCTGCGGTTGACAAGACTGCTAGGTTGTTGACCATCGGTCAGCAAGCACAGAAGAGGGGGAATCATGAACGAAGAAGGAGTCGAGGGTCAGCCGGAGTCGATCGAGTCGCGACTGGCGGATCTGACGGGTCGGATCGAGCGGGTGGAGAGCCGGGTCTTCCCGCCCACCGCCCAAGCACCACATCCACAGCACGCAACCGTTTCCCGCCCTGCTGTGACCACCGTGCGACCGGCCCCACCCCGGCCTGACTCGAGCCTCCCGCAGCGCGGCCTTGAGGAGATCCTCGGCGGTCGCGTCCTCGCTTGGCTCGGCGGGATTGCGATCCTGTCCGGGATCCTCTTCCTTCTCGGAATTGCGATCGACCGCGGCTGGATCGATGAGCCGATGCGCACCGTCCTCGGCCTCCTCGGCTCCACTTCCCTCTTGCTGGCCGGCGTTTGGCTGTATGAGCGCAGGGGGCGCACCGAGGCGGCGCTGGCAGCTCTGGCAAGCGGCCTCTCCGGCCTCTACGCGACGCTCCTGGTCGGAACGCAGATATATGACCTGATCCCTGCGGAGCTCGGGCTCGCTTGCGCCGGCCTGGTCGGGATCGTCGGCGGGGCGCTCGCGATCCGCTGGGAATCAACGGTCGTTGCCGCAATCGGGATGCTCGGCGCGCTGCTAGCGCCGGTCCTGGTCGACGCCGGAACCTCCGGGCTTTCCCTTGCCTTCATGGCAATCGCCCTGACGGCCGCTGTTGGGGTTCTGCTTTGGCAGCGGTGGGACTGGCTCGCCCTTGGAGCCTTCATCGTCTCGGCACCGCAGCTCGTAGTGTGGGCCACGGAGAACTACGAGGAGCGGTTGCCGGTCACGTTGGGTGTGCTGGTCGGGTTCTGGACGCTTTACGTAATTGCCGCGATCGGTTATGAGCTGCGGACCAGAGCCGCGGATGAGCTTCCGATCGCGTCCTGGCTCCTCTTGCTCGCCAACGTCGTTCTGGTCGCGGGCGCCGGTTACTTCGCGCTCGATAGCACCGGCCATCCGAATGCTGCGGTCGTGTGGCTTCTGAGCTTGGCCACCAGCCACATCCTGCTCGGGGGTCTTGCGCTCCGCCAGGCGATCAATCGCGAGATCGGCATGCTGCTCGTCGCCCTCGGCTTGGGCCTGTCGGCGCTCGGCTTCGCGGACGCCCTCGACGGCCCCGCTCTCGTCATCGGCTGGGCCATACAGGCAGTCGTACTCGCCTATCTGGCGACGCGGGCGAGCAGGGATCCCAGGCCCTACGGCTCAAACGCCGAGCGCCTCCTGATCGCAGCTGGTGCATATCTCGGCCTTGCCCTCGGCCATGTGCTCGCCTTCGAAGCGCCGCCGAGCGCGATCTTGGCAGGGGTGGACAATCTCGGCGATGCACTCACCGGTCTCGGCGTGTGTGCCGCTGCCGCACTCTACGGCCGGTTCGCCCTGCGCGACTTCGATCCTCGCGTGGTCCAGGTGTGCGAGGTGGTCGGCGCCGTCGCGCTCGTCTATCTCGCGTCGGTGGCGATCATCGACACGGTCGGCGTCACCGACTCGGGGGACTCACGGCAAATAGGTCAGGTCCTTCTCTCGGCCTTCTGGGCGCTGACCGGTCTCGGCGCGATCGTCTACGGGCTGATGCGCGATGTCCGGCGCTTCCGTCTCGGCGGGCTGGCCCTGCTCGCGCTAGCTGTTGCCAAGGTCTACACCTACGATCTTGCTGAGCTCGAGGCTCTCGCGGGTGCTCTCGTTCATCGCACTAGGGCTGCTCCTGCTCGTGGGCGCCTTCGCCTACCAGCGGATTCAGGTCGGTGCGGGCAAAGGCACTGAGGAGGCGGTCCAATGAGAGCCATCGCCATCTCCACTGTCCTTCTCGCGTCGCTCGCGGCCGGCGCCCAGCCAGCCGCTGCGGCCGAGGTCGATCGCAGCGACTTCCGTCACGTGCGACCGCTGGTCGCGGGCCCCGGTGGACCGCCTGTCCTCGTCGAGCCCGACGGAGCGCTTTTCGAGCACTCCCTGTCAGGCTTCACCGATCTGCGGATCGCGGATGCGCGGGGGCACGAAGTGGCGTGGCGGCGGGCCCAAAGCCGACGCAGCGCCGCGCCGGCCACGGTGCCGGTCCTTAACAGCGGCCGCCAGGGACGCTTCGCCGTCGCCCTCCTCGACCTCGGGACGCAGCGGCGAATCCGGGATCGCGTAGCGCTCGAGGTCCCTGACCGGGACTTCGTCGGTCGTGCGGTGGTCCTCGGAGCCGACAATCGACATGGTCCATTCACGCGGCTCTCGGCAACCGGAATCTACGATGTCCGCGGGGCGCAGCTGGCGCGAAGCACCGTCGCCGTCTTCCCCCCGAGCGACTTCCGTTACTTGCTCGTCAGGGTCACTGGCGTTAGCCGTGTCACCGGAGCGAGCGTGTCCGGGGCTTACGAGCGACCGACGCTCTTGCGACGTACCGCCAAGGCGGTATCGCTGCACCAGGACGAGGCACGCACGGTCGTCACTCTCGACCTCGGGTTCCGCAGCATTCCGGTCGAGGAGCTTAAGATCGCGGCTGGGACCGCGCGCTACGAGCGCCCCGTAGCAATCTTTGGATCGAACTCCGGGCAACGGTTCGTGCCGCTTGCAGCAGCCAGGATCTTCCGTTTCCCCGGCTCTGATTCAGCGCCAATTTCACTCGGAGCGCATTACCGGTACATCCGGATTGAGATTGACAATGGTGACGACCCCCCGCTACGCGGAATTGAAGTCGCGGCTTGGAGCCGCTCACGCGCTCTCTTGCTCGAGGGCGGGCATCCACCCCCCTACACCGTCTACTACGGAAACCCTCGCGCGAGCGCTCCCAGCTACGATTTCGCGCGCCTCCCAACGAGTGCCCTTGGGATCGAGCGTGCCGTACGCGGTCGGCTGGGATCTGAGCGCGAAAACCCAGCTTTTGAGCCACCGCCAGACCGACGCTCGTTCGCGGCGCGAAATCCGGGATTCGTCACCGCTGCCCTCGCGTTCGCCGCCCTCGCCGTGGGTGCGGTTGGCCTGCTTACGCTGAGAAAGCGGGCCTGAGCCATCGTGTCATGGTGTGCGCCGTGCATGCAAGATCCGCCATCTGTAATGGGCAGTTATGTGCCTATGGGGCGGGAAGGACTCGAACCTTCGACCGACGGATTATGAGTCCGCTGCTCTAACCAACTGAGCTACCGCCCCTCGGGGGCTGAGGGTAGCGAGGCGCGGGTGATCTTGGTGGCGCTTGCTAGGCGCTGAAGAGCTGGGCCAGGGAGCGGCCCACATCGGGTGGCTCTTCTTGGCCCTCGGCGGCGGCGTTGGCGCCTTCGGAGAGGGCCTTGGCGGCGTCGGCAATCTGGTGAGAGCGGCCGCCGCGCAACTCGCCGGACTTCTTCGCTTCGGCAAGATCGGATTCCATCAGGCCAGCAAGCTCGGCCAGGCGGCGGAGGCCCACGGCGCCAGCAGTTCCCTTGAGGGCATGCGTTTCCGCCCTCAGGGTCTCGAAGTCTTCGGTCTCGGTCGCAAGCCCGGCCGCGATCACGTCACAGCGCCGTTTCGCCTCTTCGGCGAACGATTTGAGCAGCTCAGGATCGGGCGCGGTTTTCTCGCTCATTCGGCGATCACCTCTTTCACCACACTGGTCAGCTCCTCGACGCCGAACGCTCCCTCGACCTCCGCTTGGACCACGCCCTGGCGGTCGATCGCAAACAGCCACGGCTCGCTTGGCAAACGGAAGGCCCGCACTTGCGGCCTCACATCCTTGTTCGGATCGTTGTCGTTGTAGATCTCCATATGGATGAACGCGGCGTCGTCGCCGTACTGCTCTTTGACCTGCTCGGCCACGTCGACGACCGGACCGCAAACCCGACTCTGGCAGAACTGGGGGGTCGCAAACAAGAGCACGATCGGTTCTTTGCCGAGCGCATCGGCGTAATCGACGCGGTTTTGGGTGTCTGGCGGCAGGCGGGTGGTGATTTTGGTGAGGTCGCCGCCAGCATCCTCAGCGGTAGGCGTGCTGATCTTCGGCGCTTTCTCCCCCACTTTCGGGACGCCCTTGTACTCACCGACGGATGCGCTCGGTAGGAGCGTGGCGGCGAGTTCATCGCCCTGCCTGACCAGCGCCGCGATCCGCCACTCCCCGTTGCTGGGGAAGTCGAGCTCGGTCGTATAGACGACGGTGGCCGCATCGGGATCGCCGGTCGTCGTCTGGGCACGGTAGGCGGGCTGCGTGGTGATTCTTTCGATCGCCGCGGGGAAAGGGCCCACTGCGGGCTGTTCGAGCGCTTCCTCTTGCGCGCGGGCCACCGCGCCCTTCTTCGGCTTGCCGTTCTTGGCCGTTTCTCCGCTGCCTGCCTCAACCCGCGGAACCCTGGCCACGTAGAGCGCGACCTTGGCGTCGTCGATCTGAGTACGGTCGGGCTCGAAAACACCGAACGGGTAGCGGTTCTTCCCCTTGAAGAAGGCGAGGGCCGCCGGAGAGACGACGACTTCGGCGTGCGAATCGGCGGCTTCGACGATCTCCTTCAGGGTCTTGCCTTTGGGGCTTGGGAACTCGCTTTTCGGCGGCGCCGGCACGCTCGCAGAGGTCCCCGCAGTCGAGGTCGTCGAGCCGGAGTCCCCACCGCAACCCGCGCCAATGATCGCGGCGGCGAGCAGGCAGGCAAAAGCACTTGTGGCGCGGCGCCGGGGCATGCGGATCGGTCATGTTATTCGGCGGCGAGCCTCGGGCGCTACGCCATATAGGGTGCGTGCCCGGCGACTGACAAGGACGAGGAGGAGCAGTGGCGGAGCGAGCAGCATTGATCACGGGGGCCTCGAGCGGGATCGGGCTGGCGATTGCCCGCACGCTCGGCGAAGAGGGATACGCGCTGACGGTTTCTGCCCGGCGCCCGGAGAAGCTCGAGGCTGCCGCCGAGGAGCTGCGCGGCGCGGGCCTCGAGGTCCTCAGCGTGCCCGCGAACATGACCGATGAGGACGACGTCGTCGGTGTCTTCGCCAAGCACCGGGAGACCTACGGGCACCTCGACGCCCTCGTCAACAACGCCGGTGTCGGGATCGGCGCCGCGATGGACGAGATCAAGACGAAGCACCTCGACATGCAGCTCGCTGTCAACCTGCGCGCACTGATTATCGGCACGCGCGAGGGCCTGCCGATGCTGCGTGAGGCCGGTGGCGAGCACGGCAAGGCGCTGATCGTCAACACCGCCTCAATCGCCGGGAAAGGCGGTCAGGCTTGGCTCTCGGTATACGCCGCGACCAAGGGCGCGGTGATCAACTTCACCCAGTCGACCCACAGGGAAGTGGGCAACGCCGGAATCCAGTGCACGGCGCTGGCGCCGGGGTTCGTCGACACGCCGATGACCGAGTTCGCGAAGGAGCACGTGCCGGGGGAGGAAATGATCCGGCCGGAGGACATCGGCGAAGCCGTGCGCTTCCTGCTGCGCACCTCGCCCAACTGTCACGTGCCGGAGATTGTCTTCACCCGACCAGGCGAGGGCCTGGACACGCCGTAGCCCGCCATGCGGTTTCTGGTTGCCGCCTTCGGTGACCCAGGTCACGTCTTCCCCGCGATAGCGCTTGGCGAGGCTCTATCGGGGCGCGGCCACGAGGTGACGATCGAGACCTGGGAGGAGCGACGGGCCGCAGTCGAGGGTGCCGGCCTGGGTTTCGCCGCGGCCGAGGAATACCGCATGTTCCCGCCGCCCGATCCCGACTCGGAGGAGGGGGATCACGCGGCCGAGGCGGCGCGCGCGCTACTGCCGCTGCTGGAGAAGATGCGCCCGGACGTCGTCGTCAGCGACATCCTCACCCTCGCCCCAGCACTTGCGGCGGAGGTGGCGGGGGTACCGCGAGCAACTTTGATCCCCCACATCTACCCCGTGGTCGAGCCGGGCCTGCCGTTTTTCGCGGTCGGCTTGCAGCCGCCGCGGACCCCGCTCGGTCGCGCCGTATGGCGGGCCGGGCAGCGCGCGCTGAACGTCGGGCTCGAGCAGGGGCGCAGTGACCTCAACCGCCAACGAGCGCGGCTCGGCCTACCCCCAACCGAGCGCTTCCACGGCGGCATCAGCCCTGATCTGGCGCTGGTCGGCACCTTCCCCCAGCTCGAGTACCCGCGCCGCTGGCCGGCAGGGATCAAGGTGACCGGGCCGATGAGCTTCGAGGCCCCCCATCCGGAGATCGAGCTGCCGCCCGGAGACAACCCGCTTGTCTTGGTCGCGCCGAGCACGGCGCACGACTCCCGCAATCACCTCGTCCGCACGGCGCTCGAGGCGCTGGCCTCCGAACCGGTGCGAGTCGTCGCCACGACCAACCGGATCGTCCCCCAGAGCCCAATCGAGGTTCCAGGTAACGCCGTCCTCGTCGACTGGCTCAGCTACAGCCAGGTGATGCCGGCCGCCTCGCTGGTGATCTCGCATGGCGGCCACGGCACCGTCGCCCGCGCCCTGGCCGCCGGCACGCCGCTCCTGATCAGCCCCTTCATCGGCGACATGAGCGAGACCGCGATGCGGGTCACCTGGGCGAAAGCCGGCCTATCGCTCCCCTGGCGCCTCTGCCGCCCTTCTCCGCTGCGCTGGGCCGCACGTCGCATCCTTGGCGATCCTGCCTTCGCGGCCAGAGCCAGCGAGCTCGCCGTCTGGGCCAGCCGGCACAACGGCGCCGAGCGCGGGGCGGAACTGGTCGAGCAGTTGGCGACCGCTAAGTCAGATGGCGGCGAAGAGCTCCGGGGGTGGGACTCGAACCCACAACCTCTCGGTTAACAGCCGAGCGCATCTACCAATTGAGCTACCCCGGAATAATTAAATATCTTTAAGCGCCTTACCTCTTCATCAGGGCTTCTGGGCACCTAAATCCACCGGCAGAGTAGCGAACCCGCCCTCAACCTCTGCGTGGCAGTTCGCGCAGAGGAGAATGCACTTTTGGATCTCCGCGCGGCATCGGGCCAGTGAGCGGGAGTGGCCGCGCGCCGCAACGTTGAACTCCTTCTTCTCAGGATCCAGGTGATGGAACTGAAGAGCGCCGATCCAGCGCCTGTAACCACAAAGCGCACACTCACCACCAGCCTCCTCGACCAACTTCCTCTTGACCTTGCGGCGACGGGCGATGACCGCTTCAGACCTGCATCGCTTGCACCTGTAATGCCCACTCCCCTCAAGCCGGAACTCAGTGGCGCCGTGACGGCTGCACTCGAACAGCGAGGTCGGCAAGTCGCCCCGGCGGCGGCGGGGACCCGGGCGTCGAGGGATGCTTGCCAATCTGCTCCCCGATTCTCTCTAGCGACATGCCCTTCGCTAGGCAGTCCTCCAAGAACCGCTTGTCCATGTAGATATTCTGCCAACGCTCTCAGACAGAACGATTCATCTGTATCGCTGGGAAAGTCAGCCCCCCACACGCTCGGTGTGGGCTATCCGCTCGACCAGGGCGGCGCGTTCGCGGCTGAGGGCGGCGCGGCGCTCGTAGTCGTCGGCATCGCCGGCGGCGGCGATCTGGGACTCGAGGCGGCGCTGCTCCAGCAGTAGGTAGTTGAGCTCCATCGCCTCCACCGAGGCGGGCTCGTCGTGGGCGAGGATGACCAGTTCGGCAATCAGGCCGGCGAGTTGATCGTCGTCGTGGGGAAGGTTGGAGGCCGGGTCCTGCGGATGCTCGCGCAGCCAAGCCACGGCGCGAACGCCGGTCGGTGAGAGATGCTCGTCGGTGAGGCGGGCCAGGTACTCCCGGCCCTCATCTGGCAGCGCAATGCACATCGCCAGCAGCGCCCGCTCGCGCCGTTCGCGCGAGGTCAGCTCGCCGCCGCTGCGACCGGAAGCCGGCGCTGGCGCCCCGCGGCGTTTGGGCGGTTCGGGGGACCCGCCGCTGAGCGGCTGCGCCGACGTCACCCGCCCCATCACGAGGGCCGGCTCGAGGTCCAGGGCCCCCGCGACCCGCCGCACCAGGTCGTCGCGGCTCGCCGTCTCCCCCATCCCGGCCAGGATCGGCGCCACCTCGGTCAGGGCCCGGTCACGCTCGGCCGGAGACGAGACGTCGGTGCCGTCCAGCACCAACCCGACCTGGAACGCCGGCAGATCAACCGCCCCCTCGGCCAGCGCCTTGAAGCGCTCTGCGCCGCCATCCGCCGCCATCATCTCGGCCGGATCCTCGCCCGCCGGCATCGCCGCCACCCGCAGCCTCATCTTGCGCCCGGCGGCAACCCGCTGGGCGCGCAGCATCGCGTCCTGTCCGGCGGAGTCAGCATCGAGGGAAAGCACCACCTCGTCGACCATTCCCGAGAGCGCCGCCACCTGCTCCTCGGTTATCGCCGTGCCCATCACCCCGACCGCTTCGCCGATCCCGGCTTGGTGCAGGGCGAGCACGTCGGTGTATCCCTCGACCACCACGACCCGGCCGCTCTTCGCGATCGCCTCTTTGGCGAGGTCGATCCCGTAGAGCATCTGACTCTTGTGGAAGAAGTCAGTCTCTGCCGTGTTGACGTACTTGGCGCCCTGGTCAGAGCGCATCGCCCGTCCGCCGAAGCCGAGCGTGCGGCCGCGGCGGTCGCGGATCGGGAACATGATCCGCTCGCGGAAGCGGTCGTACTCGCCGCCGCTGCGCCCCCGCTGCGCCAGCCCGACCGCTCGCAGCTCCTCGACCTTGAAGCCCGCCCGCTGTCCGCGCAAAAGCACGGTGTCCCAGGCGCTGGGCGCGTAGCCAACCGCGAAGGCGCGCAGCGTCTCCTCGCCCAGGCCGCGCTCAGCCAGGTAGGCGCGAGCCTTGCTTGCCTCCTCTGAATCCCAGAGGTATTGAGCGTAGAAAGCGCCGGTGCGGTCGAGCAGGTCGCCCAGCCGGCGACGCTGCTGACGCCGCGCCTCCGCACGCGGATCCTCTTTCTCCCGCTCCAGCTCAACCCCGTAGCGGTCGGCAAGCAGCTCCACCGCCTCGGCGAAGCCCAGCCCCTCCTTCTCCTCGACGAACTTGATCGTGTCGCCACCCACACCACAGCCGAAGCAGTGGTAGAGCTTCTCCTGGGCGTCGACCGAGAACGAGGGAGTGCGCTCCTCGTGGAACGGACAGAGGCCGACCCAGCGGGCACCCTGGCGGCGCAGGTCGGTGTGAGCGGAGACGACCTCGACGATGTCGGCGGCTTGCTTGACCCGCTCCAAGCTCTCCTCGGAGATCAGCGCCATCAGAAGCGCGCCGCCTCGGGCACGGTCAGCTCGGCGAAGCGGGCGATGCAAAAGCGATCGGTCATGCCGGCAAGGTAGTCGGCAACCCGCTGCGCGTCCCCGGCCCCAGGCTCGCCCTCGGGCGCCTCGTCGGGGTGCTCCATGTAGTGGTCGAAGAGCCCACGTAGGGCGCGCTGCGCCCGTTCGTGCTCGGCGCGTGCCGCCTCTCCCAGGTAGACGCGATCGAACATGAACTTGCGCAAGCGCAGCATCGCCCCACCCACCTCGTCGCTCTGCTTGATGTCGCCGGCAGCCACCGAGCAATCGACTATGTCGCGCACCAGCGTGTCGATCCGCGCCGAGCCAGTCGGGCCAAGCAGCGTGATCTCGGCCGATGGAAGGTCCTCGGGCTGCAGGACCCCGGCGCGCAGGGCGTCGTCGATGTCGTGGTTGATGTAGGCAACACGGTCGACGAGCTTGACGATCCGCCCCTCCAGCGTCGCCGGCTTGTCCGAGCCAGTGTGGTTGAGGATGCCGTCTCGCACCTGGTCGGTCAGGTTCAGGCCCTGGCCATCGCGCTCGAGGACATCGACCACTCGCAGCGAGTGAACATTGTGCTTGAAGCCGCGGTCGCAGCGCTCACGCAGAGCGGCGTCGAGCGCCTCCTCGCCGGTGTGGCCGAAGGGCGGGTGGCCGAGGTCGTGGCCGAGCCCGATCGCCTCGGTCAGGTCCTCGTTGAGGCCGAGCGCGCGGGCAACAGTGCGGGCAATCCCGCAGGCCTCGAGGGTGTGCGTAAGACGGGTCCGGTAGTGGTCCCCTTCTGGCGCGATGAAGACCTGCGTCTTGTGCTTGAGGCGACGGAAGGCCTTGGAGTGGACGATCCGGTCGCGGTCACGCTGAAACGGCGTGCGCAACGGACTATCGGGCTCCTCGACCTGTCGCCTCGCCGGGTAGGACCGGGTCGCCTCCGGCGCCAGGAACTCCTCCTCCCAAGCGCAGATGCGATCCCTGAAGGCGGTCGTGAGAGCCACCCGTCGATCATAAGGAGACAGGGAGGGACTTGACGGAGCCTCCATGCTGTTGCTCCGTCAAGTCCCTCCCTATCTCCTCCTAAGCTGCAGCCCTCAGCTGCACGTGCGCGTGGTGCTCGAGCGTCTCGCCAATCGCCCGCTCGGCTTGACGCAGCTCGCGCTCGCCGGCTTCGGGCGCCTCCGCCAGGGGCCGGGCGATCGACTCGACCATGAAGCCGTGTGCCTCCTCCGAGAGGGGGAACGAGCCCGCTTCGCAGCTGGCGCAAACCACACCCCCGGCGGCCCCTGAGAAGCCGACCAGATGCTCCGCCTCGCCGCAACTGGTACAGGAGGCGAGCTCAGGAGAGAAGCCGGCGGCGAGAGCCAGCTTGAGCCGGAAGGAGAGCGCGGTCTGCAGCGAGTCCGCTGCCAGCGCCGCGGGGTCGTCGAGTAACGAGAGGTAGCGGCAGAGCAAGTTGTACGCAGGCGGGTTTGGCTCAGCCGAGTCGAGCAGGCGCAGGACCGCGTCGCAGGCGCGGGCGCCCGCCGTAAGCGCCGCGCCGGAGGCGCGCAGGCGCGGGTAGCCGTCGACCGTGGAGGCTTGCGTCACCGTGAGCAGTTCGCCGCGCCCTTCGTGCAGCAACAAATCGAGGCGGAAGAAGGGCTCGAGGCGACCGCCAAAGCGAGACTTGGGGCGACGCGCGCCCTTCGCGATCGCCCCCACCCGGCCCCGCTTCGCCGTGTAGAGATGGAGGATGCGATCGGCCTCGCCGTAGCGAATGCTGCGCAGGACGATCGCCTCCGTCTTCAGCGTCTTGCCGGCCATAGCCGCTTTACGTTGAACGAGGGACCGGACGGCGGCGCCGCGGTTTGCGGCGCAACTTCGCCTGGCAAGCGGGGCAGAAGTAGGTCGAGCGACCCGAGACAACGATCCGCTCAATCGTCCCGTCGCAACGCGGGCACTGTTTCCCCTCACGAGTGTGGACGAGGAACTCGTCCTGCATCCGGCCCTTCTCGCCGCGCCCATCGCGGTAATCGTCGATCGAAGCGCCACCGCCGTCGATCCCCGCCTCCAGGGCCGCGACGACGGCGTCGCGCAGCGCCTCGAGGTGCTCGGGCTTCATCGAGCCGGCGGGCGAGAGCGGGTGCAGCCGGGCGCGGAAGAGCGCCTCGTCGGCGTAGATGTTGCCGACCCCGGCGACCCCCTTCTGGTCGAGCAGGAAGGACTTGAGCGGCACCGTGCGGCCGGCGGCCATCTCCCCCAATGCCGCGGGCGTGAAGTCCGGGGAGAGCGGCTCGACTCCAAGGCGGGAGGCGAAGTGGGCGTCGAGCTCGTTGTCATCGAGCAGCAGTGCCTCGCCGAAGCGGCGTGGATCAGTGAACCAGACCTCGCGGCCGTCGTCGAGGACGAAGCGGGCGCGCAGGTGGCGCTCAGAGGTCGAGCGCTCGCCCTCATAGAGGCGCATCCCCTCAGAAGGGTCGAGCTTGTCCTCGCCCTCGACCAGGATCAGGTTGCCGGTCATGCGCAGGTGCATGACGAGCGTCTGACCCCCATCGAGGCCGAGCAGCAGGTACTTGCCGCGTCGACCCAGGTGCTCGATCGTCCTCCCCGACACCGCCGCCTCCAGCTCGGCAGGTGGCGCTGGCCGGCACCAACGCGCGTCGAGCACCTCCAGCGACTCGACCCGCCGGCCTTCCAGCTCGGGCTCGAGCTGGCGACAGACGGTCTCAACCTCGGGCAGCTCGGGCATCGCCGAGTTCTATCGGACCGCGGTCGAGGTTTGAGTCGGTATGCGACTCAAACCTCGACCGCGGTCATTCCGTAGCCCGGGGGTGGGCCTCGAAGTAGACCTCCTTGAGGCGCTCGCCCGAGAGGTGCGTGTACATCTGCGTCGTCGCGATGTCGGCGTGGCCGAGCATCTCTTGCACGGCGCGCAGGTCGCAGCCCCCCGTCAGCAGGTGGGTGGCGAAGCTGTGGCGGAGCGTGTGCGGGCTCATCTGTCCCGCCAGGCCGGCCTCGCGGGCATGGCGCTGGACGATCTTGTAGAGGCCTTGGCGGCTCAGCGGGCCGCCGCGGAAGTTGACGAAGAGCCGCGCCTCGTGGCGTTCGCCGACGAGCTTCGGCCGGCCGCCGCGCAGGTAGGCGGAGATCGCCGCGATCGCTTTGCGACCGAGCGGCACGATCCGCTCCTTCGACCCCTTCCCGCGCGCCCTCAGAAGGCCCTCGCGCAGATCTATGTCGGACATCTCAAGCCCGATCGTCTCCGAGGCGCGCAACCCGCAGGCGTACATCACCTCCAGCAACGCCCGGTCACGGAGCGTCGTCGGCTCGCTGCCGCGTGGCGCCGCGAGCAGCTTCTGCACCTCGGCGTAGTTGAGGACCTGAGGCAGCTTCTTCGCCCGCCGCGGGGCGCTCAGCGCCGCGGTCGGGTCATCGCCGATCAGCTCGTCGCGACGCAGGTGCTTGTAGAAGGAGCGCAAGCAGGCGGTCTTGCGGTGCACGGTGGCGGCAGAGCAGGCGGGGCGGCCGTTGCCGGTGGCGAGGTCGGCGAGAAAGTCGCCGACGTCGGCCGGACGCACGGCAAGCGCATCGAGATCATGGTCGGCGAGGAACCCGCCGTACTGGAGCAGATCGGTGCGGTAGGCGTTGAGGGTGTTGCGAGAGAGCCCGCGCTCCAGCTCCAGATAGGAGAGGAAGTCGAGGACCAGGCCCTCGAAACGGGGGTCGACCACAGAACCTGATTCAGTCTTGGGAGGAGCAGTGACCGCGGTCGCCATGCGGCCAGGTTCTCCCGCGCTGGCCTCATTCCTCGCGGCGCAAGGCGGCACCCGCGGCGAGAGCCGCGGCAAAGAAGAGGGGATCCTCGTCAATACCCCGCCCCATCGTGCGAGCCGGCAGACCAGAAGCGGCGTATCCGTCGAGGTCGGCTGGAGCCTCGTAGAGCTTGTGGCGGTCGCCCGCCGCAACAGCCAACGGCGAGGCCACGACCGGATTACCTTCGGGCAGCGGCACCTCCACCCCGCCCAGCAGCAGTTCCATCACGGTCAGGGTGTGGTGGCTTACGCCGCGGTGGCGCTCGCGGGGGTCGGCTGCCGAGAGGCGAGGTGAGAGCAGGGTCGGCAGACCCAGGGCAAGCGCGGCGTGAGCGCTATCGAGAGCGGCCATGCCGCCATGGCCCAGACGGGTCTCCGAGCCGATGATGCCCGGGCCGGGTCCGACGATCGCGGCGTCCCACCCCAACTCCTGTACAGCGGCATCAAGCGCTCCCGTGACCGAGAGCGCCTCGTACTCGCCGCCGTAGGAGGGCGCCGCGGTGATGTGGCCGCAAAGCAAATTACGCTCACGCAACTGCACGACGTCGCGACTCAACGAGCCGGGAAGGGCGCCGCCGGCCGTCTGCACGTAGCCGACTTTCAATCCTGGCGTTGCCTGGGCCGCTGACCACACAGCCGGAGCGAGGTGGCCGTGCAGGGGTAGTACGAGAGCCTGAATCGGGCGCTTCTCTCCCTCCCGTGTTCCTTGTCCGCCTATGTCCCGGTTATCAAACACCGGAAGCTCCACCGGCTCGACCGGATGCTGCAGGGACGTGTAGTTCAGCTTCATCACATGCTCGCCGCCACCGCCGCCCGCTTTCAGGCCGCGGGTCAGATTGACGTGGACCACGTCGAAGCCGCCCGAGCCAAGCTCAAGGTCAAGTGCAGCGACGTTGACGACCACCTCGTCGCCCTCGCGCATCTCGCCGAGCAGCACTTCATCCGCCCATGCCCGCCGCTGCTCACCGTCGACCTCGACCATCAACGGGTCCTCGCCGACGACGACGCCGAGGCGCAGCTTCAGGCGGCCGCTCACCCGATCGGCTCGGCGACGACCGCGGCGACGATGCCCTCGCAGACTTCGAGCATCGCGTCGAGATCACGCATGGAAACGGACTCGTTCGCCGTGTGGACATGACTCGTGCCGTTGGCGAGAAGAACGCAGTCGAAGCCCGCGAGGCGCAGTGCGTTGGCGTCGCTGCCACCGCCGATCGCGGTCCGCACCGGCTCGTGTCCGGCGCTGCGCAGCCCCGCCTCGGCAAGCGCCAGGGCAGGTGAGGATGGCGGCAGCCGGTAACCGCGGAAGAGCTCTTCGAGGTGAACGTCGACATCGCAGCCATGCTCGCTGGCGCCCCAGGCGCAGGCGTCTGACATCGCCCCGGCAACCTCGGCCACGCGGTCGGAGTCGAGGCTGCGCGCCTCGGCGCGAATCCCGCAGTGGCCGGGGACGACGTTGCCCGAGGTACCACCCTCGATCAGGCCGACGTTCGCGGTCGTCTCCGGATCGAGACGCCCCAGCTCCATGCGGTCGATCGCCGCCGCGGCGGCGGCGATCGCGCTGCTGCCGTCGTCGGGTTCGATCCCGGCGTGGGCCTCGACGCCGACGAAGTCGGCGCGGATTCGCTGCTGGGTCGGCGTCGCGACGATCACCTCGCCGACCGGTCCGGCATGGTCGAGGACGAAGCCGCACTCGGCCCGCAGCGCGCTCACGTCGAATGCTTTGGCGCCGCGCAGGCCCTGCTCCTCGGCGACGGTCAGCAGCAGCTCGATCCCGACCGGGGGCGGCTCGGCCGTGTGGCGCGCAACCAGCTCAATGAATACCGCGACCGCTGCCTTGTTGTCAGCGCCGAGAATCGTCTCGCCGTGGCTGCGAAAGACGCCTTCGTCCTCGACCACCTCGATCTGCCCCGCGTGCGGGACGGTGTCGATATGGGCGCAGAACATCGCCCAGCGCTCGCTGCGCCCGGGCAGCCGGGCGAGGATGTTGCCCGCGCCCGCGCCAGCCGGCCCCGCCGCGTCGTCCTCGCTGACCTCGAGCCCAAGCGCCCGCAGCTCGGCGAGCAGCGTGTCGGCGACCTCGCGCTCCTCCCCGGTCGGACTGCGGATCTCACACAGCCGGACGAACGTCTCATGCAGCCGGTCCACGGTCGGACAGGCTAGTGGGCTACAGAGGAATCCTCAGTCTCCTGCTCAATCTCCCCGCCCTCGGCGGGACGAGCCCCGGCGTGACGGGCAGCGGCGCCGACGAACTCACGGAAGAGCGGCTCGGGCCGGTTGGGTCGGGAGTTGAACTCGGGGTGGAACTGAGAGGCGACGAAGAATGGGTGGTCGGGCAGCTCGATCATCTCGACCAGCCGCTCGTCCGGCGAGGTGCCGCCGCAGACCAGGCCCTCGTCTTCGAGCCGCCGGCGCAGCTGGATGTTGACCTCGTAACGGTGGCGGTGGCGTTTGTAGATGACCGCCTCGTCGAAGATCTCGCGCGCCCGCGTGCCCTCGTGCAGCTTCACCGGATCGGCGCCGAGGCGCATCGTCCCTCCCATCTCAGAGACCTCCTTCTGCTCGGGCAGCAGATCGACGACCGGGAAGGGGGTCTCGGGATCGAACTCGGAGGAGTTGGCGCCCTCCATCCCGGCCACGGTGCGGGCGAACTCGACCACCGCGATCTGCATCCCGAGGCAGATGCCGAGGTAGGGGATCGCGCGTTCCCGAGCGATCCGCGCCGCTGTCACCTTGCCCTCGATGCCACGCTCGCCGAAGCCGCCGGGGATCAGCACGCCGTCGACCTCCTCCAGCTTCTCGGGCTCGAAGTTCTCCGAGTCGACCAGCTCGACCTCGACGTCGACGCCGTGGTGGAAGCCGCCGTGCTCGAGCGCCTCGATCACGGACTTGTAGGCGTCGGCCAGCTGCACGTACTTGCCGACCAGGGCGATCCGCACCTTGCCCGAGGCGGCGTCGGCGCGGCGCACCATCGCCTCCCACTCGCTCAGATCCGAGGCGGGCGCCTCCATGCCGAAGTGATCGAGCACGAGGTCGTCGACGCCTTCGGCGCGGAAGACGAGCGGCACCTTGTAGATGTTGTCGACGTCGTGGGCGGAGATCACGGCATCGACCGGGAGGCTGGCGAAGAGGGCGATCTTGCTGCGGATCTCGCGGTCGAGTCGGCTCTCGGAGCGACAGACCAAGGCGTGGGGCTGGATCCCGATCCGGCGCAGCTCGTTGACCGAGTGCTGGGTCGGCTTCGTCTTCAGTTCGCCGGCGTGGCCGACGTAGGGGACCAGGGTCAGGTGCATGAACATCGCCCGCTTCGGGCCAAGGTCCGTGTAGAGCTGGCGGATCGACTCGAGGAAAGGCAGTGACTCGATGTCGCCGACCGTGCCGCCGATCTCGGTGAGGACGAAGTCGACCGACTGCGACTCGGCAACGATCAGGATCCGGTTCTTGATCTCGTCGGTGATGTGCGGGATCACCTGTACCGTGGCGCCGAGATAGTCGCCGCGCCGCTCGCGGTTGATCACCGTGTTGTAGACCGAGCCGGCGGTGACGTTGGAGGCGCGCGAGGTGTTCTCGTCGGTGAAGCGCTCGTAGTGGCCGAGATCGAGGTCAGTCTCCGCCCCATCCTCGGTGACGAAGACCTCGCCGTGTTGGAAGGGGCTCATCGTCCCCGGGTCGACGTTGATGTAGGGATCAAACTTCTGCAGCTGCACCCGGTAGCCGCGCGATACGAGCAGGCGGCCGATCGATGCGGCGGCGATTCCCTTGCCGAGGGCCGAGACGACGCCGCCGGTGACGAAGATGAAGCGCGTGTCTCCGCTCGTCCTGCTCATTACACGAGGCCGAATCCCGGTCGCATCGCAATCTGGTTCTCTGCGGACGGGATTCGGTCGAAGCCTTTACTCATCTGCCGAGCGAGTCTAGCCAGCGCAAGGGCGGAACCGATTCGATCGTCCGCGAAATAGATCGCAACTCGCCGAAAATGGTCACTGCGAGGACCGCCGCGAGGGCGATCAGACGACCGGTCTCGTCCAGGGTCGTCAGCAGCCAGACCCCGCCGATCGCCCCGACCAGGTTCGAGCCAGTGTCGCCCAGCATCGCCCGCTCGCGCAGAGTGAACCAGGCGCCAACCAGCACTGGCCCGACAAAGATCCCGAGCAGCTCCAGCGGGGCGAAGGTCCAGGCACCGAGGCAGAGTCCGAGCCCGAGCAGCGCCAGGCCCTTCTCGGCCCGCCCCGGTCGCAGGTCGAGCAGGTTGAAAGCGTTGGTGGCAAGGATCAGCAGCGCCACGTCGGCCAGGTAACGCCAGGACTCGAGCCCACGGCCGGAGACGACGTAGGCGGCGAGGGCGAGCGCCCCGATTGCCTTGATCGCGCCGGTAGAGAGCCGACCTTCGCGCAGCGCCCGGGCATGGCCACGCCAGCCACGCGGGCTATTCGTCGTCTCCCCCTGCCCCAACGAGTCATCGAGGAAGCCAAGAAAGGCGACGCCGATCAGATAGGGAAGCCAGCGGCGCAGCTCGGGATCAAGCAGGTCCAGGTCACCCCTGTCGTCGAGAAAGGCGAGCGGCGCCAGCGCCACCAGGGCCGCGGTGGCGAGCACCGCGCCAAGCGGGAAGGCGAGCCTCGCCCCACGGAAGTTCTCCCGGGTCAAGCCGGCGTCGAGCAAACCGCGGACGCCGGCCGGGACCACCAGCAACGCAACTGCGACGGCAACCGGGAAGCCGACCCAGCTCATTCGCGCGGGGCGAGCAGGTCGGGCAGCAGGCGATCGGCGCTGCCCTTAACGCCGAAGCTGCCCTCGGCGCCGAGCAGGGCGAAGACCGTCGCCAACCGTCCCGCGACCAGGTCAATGTCGTCGACGCTGGCAAGGTCGTTGCCGACGAAGAAGGAGACCGAAGACGTCTCGATGTCGCTGGCCTCGACCCCGACCGCCGGCGCCCGGGTGGCGGTGATGCCGCTGACCAGGCCCGCCTCCATCCGGCCAGTGGTCGCTCGCTGCTGGGGCCCCATGTCCTGCGGCTGGTCGCGGACGACGATGACGCCGTCCAGGGCGCCGAAGTTGCCGCTCGCTCGCGAGAAGAGGTGGCCGCGGACGGGCTCCAGCAGGGTCCCGCCCAGCACCAGCTGGCGACCGACACCGACCCCGAGGGCAGTCTGGGTATCGGGGTTGCGAGCCAGATCGGCGAAGCGGGTCTTGGACAGGTCACCAGCGAGAGCGCGAGTGTCGACCGGCTCGCGCACGACTCCCACAGCCACCAAGCGCGCCCCGGTCGGCTCAAGCGCGTCCTCGATCGAGTCGAGCTCATCCTGCGGCAGGTCGCCGAGAGCAAGGACGCCGATCCGGCGACCGCGCAGCTGATCGCGCACCAGCACGGGATAGACGCGACTCGAGAACTCGTTGGCGCGACCGAGCTCGGCGCTCAGATCGTCGGCACGGTCGCGCGCGTCCTGAAGGTTGCCGGTGAGGCTCTGCTCGAGGTCCTTGCGCGTATCGTCAATCGTGTCGCCGCCCAACGTGGCGCCGATCACGATCCCGACCGCAAGGGCGAGAAAGACGGCGATCAGGGAGGTGGCGTGGTAGCGGCCGCTGTAGCCCATGGCTGGGAGAGGCTAGACGCTGGACGGGTGATCCCCAATTCCCGGCCCTATCGCTACAGGCCGAGCCAAATCTTGATCTTGAGCCAGACCAGGTCGACGAGGTCGCCGAGGGCCGGGGAGACGATCACGAGGATCGCGAGCAAGATCGCGAACGCGGCGAGGAAGAGGGGTAGCGGCCCAAAAGCCGAGCCCGGGTTATAGAGCCGGCTGACGCCCTTCGCGTCGACCAGCTTCTCGCCGATGCGCAGGCGAGTGAGGAAAGTCGACGACATGCCGGCGCGGTTGCGATCGAGGAACTCGATCAAGTTGAAGTGAGCGCCAACGCTGACGATCAGGTCGGCGCCCTTCTCGTAGGCCATCAGCATCGCCACGTCCTCACTGGTCCCGGCCGCGGGGACCAGGGTGTGGTCGAGGCCCAGCGCGAGCAGGCGCTCGCGCCCCGGGGCGCGGCCATCTGGGTAGGCGTGGACGATCAACTCAGCACCGCAGCCCAGGGCGCTGTCGCCGGCCGAGTCCATGTCGCCGAGGATCACGTCAGGGCGCAGGCCGGCTTCGAGGCAGCCGTCAGCGCCACCGTCCACCGCGA
The DNA here is from genome assembly GCA_963824215.1 of uncultured Solirubrobacterales bacterium. Lineage (GTDB taxonomy): Bacteria > Actinomycetota > Thermoleophilia > Solirubrobacterales > 70-9 > VRUE01. Next base: position 879,542 of record CAWGOE010000004.1, read on the forward strand.
CGACCAGAGGGCGCATGTCGCGGACGTAGGCGCGCAGGGCTTTCAGGTCGCTGCGGTGACCTTCGCCGCGGACGACGATCAGAACGTGGCGGTCGCGGAAGGAGGTGCGGGTCGGCGGAAACTCGATCGCCCCGGTCAGCAGGTCGGTCTCCTGGCGGACGTGAGCAACGGTGTTCTCGGCGAACTCGGCGAGCGCCTCGTCGATCCTCTCCCGCTGCGCCGCGAGCCTGCTCTCGAGCTCCTCGACGCCGAGCTCCTTGCCGTGCAGTTCCTCGCCCCCACCGTGGACCGTGCCGCCGGCGATCGTCACCTCGGTGCCATCGCTGAGCGACTCGAACGGATCCCCCGCCGTCACGTCCAGCACGGTTACGCCGGCGCGAACGAGCAGCAGCGGGCCGGTGTTCGGGTAGCGCCCGTCGCTGGACTGCGAAGCGTTGATCACGGCGTGCACGCCGGTGGCGATCAGCTCCTCGGCCGCAATCCGGTCGATATTGACGTGATCGATGACCGCAATGTCACCGGGATGGAGCCTCTTGACCAGGTGCTTGGTGCGGCGCCCGAGCCGCGCCGTGCCCACGGTCGCCCCACCCGCGGACGCCCCATTGCGACGCGAGAGCAGCCCAGGGAAGCGACGGCGACTGGCGGTGGCCACCGTGTGAGGTTAGCCGCTCGGAGTCAGGCGGCCTTGAGCAGCTCGCGGGCGTGGCGGTCGGCCCCCTCATCGGAGCTCTCGCCGCCCAGCATGCGGCGGATCTCCTCCACCACCCCCTCGCCGTCCAGGCGCTCCACGGTGGCAGCGGCGCGCTCGCCGCTGAGATTCTTCTCGAGCCGGAAATGGGTCGGCGCGAGCGAGGCCACCTGTGGCAGGTGGGTAATGCAGAGGACCTGCGTGCCCTCGCCGAGTGCACGCAGGCGCTCGCCGACGACTCGCGCCGTTTTGCCGCCCACACCGGCGTCGATCTCGTCGAAGACCAGGGTCGCCGAACCGGTCCCATCGCCGAGACCGCTGAGGGCAAGCATCACGCGCGAGAGCTCGCCGCCGGAGGCGGCATCGCGCAGGGGCGCGGGCGCTATGCCGGGATTCGGCGCCAGCAGCAGCTCGACCGTCTCCTGCCCACTCGGCCCAAAGCCGTCAGCGTGTGGCTCGAGCTCGACCCCAAGGGTCGCGCCCGGCATCGCCAGGCGCTCGAGCTCCTCAGCCACCCGGGCTTGCAGCGGCTCCGCGGCGGCCATGCGTCCCTTGCTCAACCGCTCTGCGAGCTTTCCCCGCCGTGCCTGTGCCTCGGTCAGCGCGGCACCCGCCTCGGCGCTGCGCGTCTCGGCGCCCTCGAGCCGCTCGAATCTCAGCTTGGCAGTGCTCGGCGTGGGCAAGCACCGACTCAACGCTGCCGCCGTGCTTGCGCTGGAGGCGGTCGAGCGCTTCCAACCTCTCCTCGACCACGGCGAGCCGACCCGGGTCCGCCTCCAGGCCATCGAGGTAGCCGCGCAACTCAGCGGCGACATCGCCCAACTCCACCGCGAGGGCGGTGAGTCGCTCGGTCAACCCGTCGAGCCGGGAATCGACTCCGCCGACGCCCTGCATGAGGGATTCGGCTGTCGCCAAAGCGCTCGCCGCGCCGCCGCCGTCCTCTTCGGCCCCCGCCGTAGCGCCGAGCGCGCCGAGAGCCGCCTCGCGTAATCCCTCCGCGTGACGCAGGCGCTCTCGCTCCGCCGCCAACTCAACCTCCTCGGCTAGGTCGGGCGCCACTTCCTCGATCTCCGAAAGCTCGTACCGGAAGAGATCGAGGTCGCGCTCTCGGGAACCGTCGCGCTCGCGCAGGTCGTCGAGCTCCACTTCGAGGCGGCCACACTCGCGATGGGCCTCCCGGTAGCGCTCGCGCAGCTCCAGGTGGTCAGCACCTGCAAAGCCGTCAAGCACATCCATCTGGGCAGAGGCAATCGCCAACTTGCGGTGCTCGTGCTGGCCGTAGAAGGAGAGAAGGCGACCGCCGAGCAGCTTGAGGTCGGCAGCCGAGGCGGCGCGTCCGGCGACAAAGGCGGCGGTCCGTCCCGAGACGGAGACGCGACGCCCTAGAACAATCTCTTCAGCTCCCTCGGGCAGCCGCGCCGCCAGGTCGGACATCTCAGGTTTGTCGAGGAACCCGCTGGGCAGGTCGAAGGCCCCCTCCACCCACGCCTCCTCGGCGCCTGGCCGGACAATCTGCGATCGCGCCTTGCCACCCATCAAGAGGTCGAGCGAGTGGGCCAACACGGTCTTTCCAGCGCCGGTCTCGCCGGTGATCGCGTTCAGCCCCTCCCCCAGCCGCAGCTCAGCCCGCTCGATCAGCAGCAGGTTCTCGATCCGGAGCTCGCGCAGCACACAGTTCTTCTAGCACCTGGCGCGGCGGGTGACGCTAGGCGGGGACGGGTTCCGTGGACTCGGTCTCTTCGGGAGCTGTCACGAAATCGCTGGAGCGGACCAGGGCGAAGCCCAGGGCTGCGCCGATGAAGGCGACTATGGCGCCGATTAGGAGGATCTCGTTTAGGCCGCTGACGAAAGCGACGTTGGCGGCGTGGACAACTTCGACTCGCTGCCCGGACGGCACGGCGGCCCCAGCGGCGCGCGAGCCGCCCGAGGAGACTGCCTCCGCGAGACCGTCGGGAGCGCTCGGTAGCAGACTCGAGAGCTTTGAGTTGACCTGGGACTGGAAGACCGCGCCTAGAGAGGCGACGCCGGTTGCGATCCCGACCTGACGGAAGGTCGTGTTGATCCCTGACCCCATTCCCGACTTCGCCGCGGGGACGACGGCAATCGCGGCCTGGCCGATGCCGGGGTTGGTGATGCCGATGCCGAGGCCGGCGACGAGGAAGCCGGGCAGCAGGGCCGAGATTCCCGAATCCGGCCCCAGTCCACGCATCAAGACCAAGCCGACCCCGACCAGGCCGAGACCCAGGCCGACGAGGACGCGGATCGGGACACGGTGGGAGAGTTTGCCGGCAATCGGCGCGGCTACGAAGGAGAGAACGGTCAGCGGCAAGAAATGCAAGCCCGTCTCCAACGGCGAGTAGCCGAGCACCCCCTGCATGTAGATGGTCAGGTAGAGGAACATCGCGAACATCCCCGCCGAGAGCCCGAACGCCACTGCGGAGACCCCGTTGAAGGCCGGCTTGCGGAAGAGGCCAAGCTCGAGCATCGGATGGGTGCTGCGGGCCTCGATCACGACGAAGGCAAGCAGCAAGGCGGCCGAACCGGTCAGCGAAGCGACGATCGGCGCGCTCCCCCAGCCCTCGGCGTTGCCACGAATCAGGCCAAAGATCAGCAGGAAGAGCCCAGTCGAGAAGGTGAGCAGGCCGGGAATGTCGATCCGCTGTGGATCCTGGGCGGCGACGTTGGTCAGCCTTGCCTCGGTGAGGAGGATCGCGACGACGCCGATCGGGATGTTGACGAAGAAAATCCACTCCCAGCCGAAGTGCTCGGTGATCAAGCCGCCAACGAGAGGTCCGATTGCGACAGCGCCGCCGACGGTCGCGCCCCAAACGCCAAAGGCGGTCGCCCGATCGCGGCCGTGGAACTCCTGGCCGATCAGCGCCAGCGAGGTTGCAAACATGGCCGCGCCGCCGATTCCCTGCAAGCCGCGCGCCAAGTTGAGCAGGGTCGGATCGCCGGCAATGCCGCAGAGGAACGAGGCGAAGGTGAAGAGGCCAAAGCCGAGCGAGAAGACACGCCTGCGTCCGAGTCGATCTCCCAGCGAGCCCGCCGTCAACAGGAAGGCCGCCAACATCAACGAGTAGGCGTCGACAACCCACTGCAGGCTGGCGAGGCTGGCGTCGAGGTCGCGCTGGATGTCGGGCAGGGCGACGTTGACGACCGTGATGTCCAGCAACAGCATGAACGTCGCGATCGAGATCAGGACCAGGGTCCACCATTTGCGCTCCATCGCCGGACACCCTAGTAACCCGACCCATCGACCCGACCGACTCAAACAGCTAAATGGCCGAACTTCTCCCGGATGCGCTGATAGAAGCTCGTGCCAGGCAGCTGGGCGAGCCTGCCGACCCCGTCGGTGAAGCTGACCTCCAGCGCTGACCCTGAGCCCAGCGTGCCCGCGAGGGCACCGTCGATCGCAACGTCGACCGGCTCGCCGGCGCCGGCGTTGCCGACATGGAGGATGTCGCTGGGCGCGACGACGAGGGCGCGGGCCGTCAGCGAGTGAGGCGCGACGTAGGAGACAACGTAGCCCTTCACTCCCCAAGCCAGGATCGGCCCTTGGTTGGCGAGGTTGTAGCCGGTTGACCCGACCGGGGTCGCGGCGACTAGTCCGTCACAGCGAACGTGGCCGACCTCCTCACCGGCGATCTTGTAGCTGAGCTCGGCGACCCGCTCGTGCGGCCGGCGCAGGAAGCTGACGTCGTTAAGGGCGACCTGGGACTCGCCGTCGACCTTGACCTCGAGGCCCGGCAGATCGACCGCCTCCGTTTCACCGGCGAAGGCACGGTGCATCCCCTCCTTGGCATCCTCGCGCTCGACTGCCGCAAGGAAGCCGACGGTGCCGAAATTGACCCCAAAGACAGGCACGCCGCTGCGAGCGAAGTGGCGCAGGGCGTAGAGAATCGAGCCGTCACCGCCCAGCACCAGGCAGAGATCGGCTTGGCGGGGAAGCTGATCGACTGTCTCGATTCCCGCTGCAGCGTCACCGTGCTTGGCCAGCTCCTCCGCGGTGGCGACAAGCCGCCACTCGGCCTCCCGAGCAGCGGAAACCGCCAACGCCACCGCCTCGGTCGTCGCAGGCGGGTGTCCGTGGGTGATCAGGGCAGCGAGGCGCCCGTCGCTCATGGCTCCACCTCGGCGATCGCGGCCTCCAAGTCCCCCACCGACCCGCCTGTTCCTCCGCACCAGACGAAGGTCTCTCGATTGCCCTTCGGCCCCGGCAAGCCAGAGGAGGCGATACCGCGCACAGCCAGGCCCAGGTCGATCGCAGCGCGGGCGACAGTATGGATGGCCTCGCGCCGGTCGCCCGCGTCGCGAACGACGCCCTTGCGGACACGCTCACGGCCGAGCTCGAACTGAGGCTTGACCATCGCCAGGATCTCTCCGCCGGGCGTGAGGCAGTCGGCAACTGCCGGCAGGACCTTGGTCAGGGAAATGAAGGAAACGTCGATCGTCGCCAGGTCGGGCCGGAATGGCAGATCAGGCGGGGAGAGAGCGCGGGCGTTCACCCGCTCGAGCACAGTCACGCGGGAATCCTCGCGCATGCGTAGGTCGATCTGGCCATAGGCGACGTCAAGCGCGACAACGCGCGCGGCCCCACGCTGCAGCAGGCAGTCGGTGAAACCGCCAGTCGAGGCCCCAACGTCGAGACAGTCCAGCCCCGAGACATCAAGGCCGAGCGCATCTATTGCGTGGTCGAGCTTGAGGCCGCCGCGGGAGACGAACCGAGGCCCCTCCTCGAGCCGGAAGTCGGCGCTCGGGTCCACGAGCTGGCTGGGCCGCAGCGCGATCGGGCCATCCTCGCCGACTCTGACCGCTCCGGCACGCACGGCCCCAGCAGCAGCGGAACGCGACGGAAATAGGCCTCTCTCGGCCAAAACCGCATCAATTCGCACCCTGGAGCCCGCCTTAGCCACGCACGAACGGTACAGCGGTCCATCGGGCGTCCAAAGAAACCCTTGCCAGATGTTTACCGGGTCATTAGAATTGGGTAGAACAATCGCTTCAGCGAGCCTCGGCAGCCAGTCAAATGGGCTCTGTGACTCGGCTCACACACAAATCGCACGTATGTTCGTATCTTGACTCAAGGATTCGCGAGAGAGGATCGATAAAGGGCTTACAGAACTTCCTGGTCGGGCCTGGCGCCGCTCATATGGCAGTTGACTCCCATCGACTCGCCCCGCGGCACATAAGGGCCCACCTACCTCCCACGGATCCACATATATAGAGATACATATCTCTCCTCCCTGTAGTAACCCCAGAAACGCCCCGCCTCCCCGGCGGGGCGTTTTCTGTTGTGGGGGCCCTGGCAAGCGGAATACGCGACACCGACCCGACATAACGGAGGCGACCCGGGACCGGCACGCGAGCCCTCGTGCCACAGTTCCGCTCCACTCGTGTGCCGGAGCGCCGTGGCAACCGCTTTGGAAAACGTTGAGACTGGGAAAAGCCAATCCGACTTGGGCGACCGTGGGCGATATCGCTGCAGCGCTCGGCGTGCCGGTCTCGACCTTGGCAAAAGCGGCGGAGGGGTTCGAGGGCTAGAAGCCCAGGACCACGAGAGGCGCTACCCGCCTACTTCTCTTTAGGCGAGGAAGGCTTCGGGCTGAGGGGCGCTAGGTTGGTCGGAGCGGGCGGGTTCTTTGGGGGGTTCTTGGGAGTAAGTGCGCCGTGCTCCTCCAGCGGAACGCCCGCGGGGGGACGAACTGGTTTTCCAGCCGACCGACGGCTCACTTATCGCTTGCCTGCCTGCTCTTTGCAGGCTGGAGCGGCACCAGCTTGGGCGGTGCCGGTGGGTTCTTCGGAGTCTTCAGAGCACTCAGGGCACCCTCCTGAAGACGCTTGTTGCTCGGCTCGCTCATCTCCTAAAGAGTATCGGGTCCGCCGGGCACCAGATCGACACGGGCGATTTGGGGCGCGGCGATGTAGACACCCTGCGCTGGCTCGACCACTTGGTCCAGAGTGCGGATACCGTTCTCGTCCTCTTTCACCGTACAGAGCGCCTCAAGATAGATGTCGTGAGGCGAAGGCGTCTGCCCGACGGCAGAGCGGTTGCCATAAATGCCCCCGACCAGCCGCGGCGCGGCGGAGCTGTGATCGACCAGCTCCACGATCACGTAGCCGCCCTCCTTCCGCCAGCGCTGATAGGCGTAGTCGAAGGCGTCGCGCGCCTGGCCGATACCGAGGGAGGAAGCTAGGAGGCTCGGCGGGCCGTCGCCATCGGCGACGCGGGCGGCATAGACGCTGAGCGCCACCCCCAGCGCAATCGGCACAGCAAGCAAGACGACGCCGACATAGGCGGTGATCGCCCAGCGGTGGTCCGCCCAATGCTCTGGCGAGCCGACAACCCTGACCACGTGCGCCGTCCAAAAGCCGAAGACGAGCTGTACGACAAGCGTGTAAGCGAGCGCCCGCAGGGCCAACTCTAGGTCGCCGCGCGGGGAGCGCGGGGAGCGAGAAAGACCCAGCTCGGTGATGATGAAGCCCGGCATCAGGAGGGCCACCGCAGCGAGGATCGAAACAGCCGTGCTCAGCATTCCTAGTTCCTAGCAATCGCACAGGATGAGACCGCCCGACAGTCCAGTCCAGAGAGGGCCAGTGCGCCAGTCGTGCACGGGAAAGGGCGGGTCCGACCGGACTCAGCCGGAGACAAACCCTCTGTGAAAGCCAAATCTGACTTCTTTAGTAAAAGCGATGAGAAACGCTCGGGTACGGCTAGGGTTTCGTTTGGCTGCGTGGCCCAAAGGGATAATGCGCAGATGGCGCGCCGACGTGGACTGATCGCGACTGCAATCGCCTCGCTGCTTCTGCTGCTGGCGATGTCGCCTGCGGAGGAGCGGATGAAGGACACCGGCGGACCGGGCATGGTGCCCTTCGAGCTGACCGGTGGGCAGGATCGCGCTGACGAGATCATGGCCGAATGGGGTGAGGAGGGACAGGACGCCGCCCGCGAGTCGCTCTGGATCGACTTCGGCTTCCTGCTCGCCTACGGCGCGTTCCTGACGCTTGCGCTGGCGGCGACGCGCGACCTGGCCAGAGAGAGGGGCTGGAGGCGCTTAACGGCGATCGGCGCCGTCGTCGTCTCCTTTGGCGCGCTTGGTGCGGCCTTCGACGCACTCGAGAACATCTGCCTCCTGCTCACCCTTGACGATGCCGGGGCAGCGTTCCCACTGCTGGCGACGATCTTCGCGAGCTGCAAGTTCGTCCTGCTCGCAATCGCGATCGCCTACCTGCTTGCCGGGCTGGCGATGCGGCTGCGCGGGCGCGGCGCCGCTACGCAGACGCCGTAGCGTCGCCTGGGCGGTCGAACAGCTCGCCGGCGCTGATCCGCTTCGCCATCTCGGCCGATTCCTCGCGGTAGGCGCTGCCGTCCTCGAACTCGATCGCCGGGTATTTGCGCTGGCCGGAGATTCGCTCGAGCTCGTCGCGCTTGCCGGGAAGCAACGGGCCCTTGACGACCTCGTACTCGACTCCTTGCTCGTCGAGCGTTCTGCACACGGTGGCACGGATGGGCGCCGACCTTGGCCCACATCGCCGAGCAACGGTGAAGCTTGATCGCCATCGCCCCACCCTAGCCGACCCACCCGATGCGGACAAAGCCCGCTGTCTCCTCTCCTTGACAGGTGACTAATTAGTCACCTATTATCTGAACCATGGACGAGGTGTTCAAGGCGTTGGCAGATCGGTCACGGCGGACCTTGCTCGATGCCCTCTTCGAGAGGGACGGGCAGACGCTGAGCGCGCTGGAAGCACGCTTGCCGATGACCCGGTTTGGCGTCATGAAGCACCTGAAGGTGCTCGAAGAGGCGCGCCTGGTGACGAGCAAGCGACGCGGTCGCGAGAAGCTCCACTTCCTCAACCCCGTCCCGATCCGGCTCATCCACGACCGCTGGGTGAGCAAGTACGCCGAACCTTGGGCCGCCGGCTTGAGCGAGCTCAAGAAAGACATCGAGAGCAAGGAGTAACCCATGGAGAAAGTGTTCGAGATCTACATCAAGACGACGCCAGAGCGCCTCTGGGAGGCGATCACGGACGAGGAGACGCGGCAGAAGTACAACTTCGGGGTCGGGGTCAGCTCGGACTGGACGCCGGGCTCACGCTATGAGTCCGTCCACCCCGGAGCGGGCATCTCGATCGCCGCGGGTGAGAACCTCGAGGTCGAGCCGCCGCGGCGCCTGGTCCAGAGCTTCACCGCGCTCTGGAGCGATCAGGTGAAAGACGAAGGGATCTCCAGGGTGACCTGGGAGATCGAGCCGATCGGCAGCTCCTGCAGGCTGACCGTCACCCATGACCAGCTGCGCGAGGGTGCTAACGACGAACTCTACGGCGGCTGGCCGATGATCCTCTCCGGCCTCAAGACCCTGCTGGAGAGTGGCGAGCTGCTCGACACGCCGGGCTCGCTGCCCTACTCGGGCGCCTCAGCGGACACCGAGTAGTTGGGTGGCGTGACCTATGCCCGATCCTGGGCATAGGTCCGCCTGCCCAACGGACCCTGCATATCTAGAGATACGCGCCTCCTCTCCCTGTAGTAACCCCAGAAACGGCCGCGAAGCGGAGACGGATCTGTTGGCACCAAGGAGGCCGCCGAGCAGGCTAGCCGATAGAGCGCTTTGGTGCAAGCGCAGGTAGAAATCCGGTTAAAAGCAGAGTCCGGGTCTTAGCTGAGGGCGGGCTCGCCACTGCGAAGCGCCGCCAATACTCGCTCGGCCACCGACTCACCCGTCAGCCCGACCTCCTCGCGCAGCAGCGCCGGCTTGCCGTGGGTCACGTAGCGGTCCGGCAAACCGATGCGCATAACCCGCGCCCGGTCCCCTGGACGGTCGGCGAAGGCGTCCTCGAGGTGCTCCAGAACCGCCGAGCCAAAGCCGCCCGGCAACACATTCTCCTCGATCGTGACGACCAGGTCATGGCCCAGGGCCAGCCGCTCCAGAAGCTCGGCATCGAGCGGCTTGGCGAAGCGGGCGTCGGCGACCGTCGGGCTCAGATCGTGATCTGCGAGTAGCTCGGCTGCCCGCAACGCCACCGATACGCCATAGCCATACCCGACCAGCGCCACTCGCTCGCCGCTCGCGAGCAGCTCGCCGCTGCCGATCGGGATCTCAGCCGGCTCAGCGGGCAACGCGGCCCCCTCCGCGGCCCCGCGCGGATAGCGCAACGCCGCAGGCCCGTCATGGGCAATTGCCGTGCGCAGCATGTGGATGAGCATCGCCTCGTCCCGCGGCGCCATCACCACGACGTTGGGTAGCGGCCGGAAATAGGAGACGTCGAAGGCGCCGTGATGGGTCGGCCCATCGTCGCCAACCAAGCCGGCGCGGTCCATCGCGAAGGTGACGTCGAGCTCCTGCAGGCAGACGTCGTGGACGATCTGGTCGAAGGCGCGCTGGAGGAAAGTCGAGTAGATCGCGCAGACCGGCTTCGCCCCCTGCAGGGCCAGGCCGGAGGCGAGCAGGACCCCATTCTGCTCGGCGATGCCGACGTCGTAGTACTGCTCGGGGACCTCGTCGGCGAGCTTCTGCAGCCCAGTCCCCCCCGCCATCGCCGCGGTGATCCCGACCACCCGCTCGTCGCGCTCGGCTTCGGCGACGATCGCGTCGGCGAAGACCTGCGTGTACTGGGGCGGCGCCCCAGCGGCGGGCGGCTTCTCCAGCCGCTCCGGCGCGATCGCCTCGGGCGAGTCGGACTCCTTGACCGGGACCGGCTTCGGCGCCGGTGCCCCGTTGACGATGCTCTTCGGCTTGGCAGCGTGCCACTTCTCCATCCCCTCGAGGCCGCCCTCCTCGGCCGGCGCGAAACCCTTGCCCTTGACCGTGTGGATGTGGACGACGACCGGACGGTCGGCCGCAAAAGCCTCCTTCAGCGCCTCGCGCACCGCGTGGACGTCGTGGCCGTCGACCACACCCATGTAGGCGAGGTCGAGCTCCTCGAAGAAGAGGCCCGGCGCCCAGTAAGCCTTGATCGCCGACTTCAGCTCCGGTCCCAGCCGTTCGATCCGCTTGCCGAAGCCCAGCGGCAGCTTGGTCAACCGGTCCTCGACCCCCTCGCGGGCGTGGTAGAGACGAGGGTTGAGCCGCACCCGGTTGAAGTAGCGCGAGAGCGCGCCGACGTTGGGTGAGATCGACATGCCGTTGTCGTTGAGCACGATCACAATCGGCGTCTGCAGGCCACCAGCCGCGTGCAACGCCTCGTAAGCGACGCCGCCGGTCAGCGCCCCGTCGCCGATCACAGCAGCGACCTTGCCGTCCTCGCCGATCCCCTTGCGCATCGCCTCCTTCAACCCGACCGCGTAGCCGATCGAGGTCGAGGCGTGGCCGGCGCCCATGATGTCGTGCTCGGACTCGAAGATCGAGCAGAACGGCGCCAGGCCGTCGTACTGGCGGATCGTCGGCAGCGCTTGCCGTCTGCCGGTGAGGATCTTGTGCGGGTAGGCCTGGTGGCCGACGTCCCAGAGGACCTTGTCGCGCGGCGAGTCGAGCAGGCTGTGCAGGGCGACGGCCAGCTCGCAGGTGCCGAGGTTGGCGCCGAAGTGGCCGCCAATCTCACCGATCGTGTCGATGATGTAGGTGCGCATCTCCTGCGCCACCTGCTGCAGCTGGTCGTCATCCAGCTCGTGCAGGTCGCGGGGCGAGTCGACCCCCTCGAGCAGCCGCTCGTCCGGACCTATGTCACCTGATTTCTGTGCTCCGTCGCTCATTCGTTCCTGGTGAAGATGTAGTCGGCGATCCCGCTCAGATCACCAGTCTCGCCGCTGGCCTCAGCCAACGCTGCCGTCGCTTTGGCATGGGACTCGGCGGCAAGCTCGCGCGCCCGCTCGAGACCGAAGAGACTGACGTAAGTGAGTTTTCCATGTCGCTCGTCGCTTCCGTGGGGCTTGCCGAGTTGCTCGTCGCTTCCGGTCACGTCGAGAATGTCGTCGACGATCTGGAAGAGGACGCCGAGCTCGCCAGCAAAACGGCGATAGGCGATTGTCTCAGGTTCGCTCACGCCCTCAAGGGTTAATACGACGCCGACACCTGCAGCGATCAAGCGCCCGGTCTTCAGCCCGTGCAACTGGCGCAACTCGTCCGCGTCGCCCGCCTGGCCAGCGACGTCGACGTACTGGCCTCCGACCATGCCGTCGACCCCGGTCGCGGCGGCCAGTTCGGCCAGCGCCGCGAGCACTCGATCCGGCTCTCCCGCCTGCTTACAGAAAAGCTGGATCGCCTCGGCGAAGAGGCCGTCGCCGGCAAGAATCGCCACGTCCTCGCCGTACTTGACGTGCGCGGTGGGCAGACCGCGACGCAGCTCGTCGTCGTCCATCGCCGGCAGGTCGTCGTGGATCAGCGAGTAGGTGTGGATCAGCTCCAGTGCCGCGGCCACCGGCAGGTAGCGCTGCGGGTCGGAGTCGAGAGCACGCGCGGTGGCAAGGGCGAGGACGGGACGAACGCGCTTGCCGCCCGCCAACAGCGAGTAGCGCATCGCCTCCTCGAGCCCGGCGGTCGCCGGCTGCGCGGCGAAGCGCAACCGCTCAAGCTCGGTATCGACCAGGGCACGCAGATCCTCGGGATAGCTCACTGCTGGGAGGACTCGCGGATGCGGCGGTTCGCCTCCTCGACCGCCTCGCTCGAGAGCTCGGCCGCCTCGCGGGCCAGCTCGGCAGCCCGCTCGTCACTCGCCTCGGCGCCCTCCAGCTCAGCCGCAATCGCTTGCAGCCGGGCCGATATCTCGCGCAGCCGCCCGCCGTCGCTCACTGGACCGCGTTCCCCTGCCGCTCGCGCACGATCGCGCCGAGAATGCCGTTGACGAAGCCGGGGGCGTCGGCGCCGCAGTACTCCTTGGCGATCTCGACCGCCTCGTCGATCGCCACCTCGTCGGGAACGTCGTCGCTGTGTTCGATCTCGTAAAGCGCCACCCGCATTACGTTCAGCTCTAGCGGCGCGATCCGCCCCAGCTCCCAGCCCCGGGCGTGGCTGCCGATCGACGCGTCGAGCTCGTCCCTGTGGGCATCCACAGCCTCAGCCAGCTCACGGGTGAACGGCCGCGCCTCGTTAAGCAGCTCCGCCAGCGGACGCCCGGTGACGTCACGCTGGTAGCAGGCGAAGACGGCGTCGCGGCGCTGGTCGGATCTACGCATCGGCCTATTCTCTCGCTTCTTGCGGCTGGCGCCGCGGGCTAGGCGCGGGAGATGTATTCGCCGCTGCGCGTATCGACCCTGATCGTCTCGCCCTCGTCGATGAAGAGCGGCACCTGGACGATCACGCCTGACTCGAGGGTCGCCGCCTTGTTTCCGCCCCCCGAAGCGGTGTCACCCTTGACGCCAGGTTCGGTCTCGGTCACCTTCATCTCGATCGCGCTGGCGACCTGGACATCGCTTGGCTGTTCGTCGATGAAAAGCACGTCGACCTCGTCGTTGGGCAGAACCCACTGCATCGTCTCGCTGACGATCTCGGTCGGCACTTCAATCTGCTCGTAGTCCTGGCTGTCCATGAAGACGGCAGCCTCGCCGGAGTCGTAGAGATACTGCATCTTGCGCGACTCGGTGTGGACCGGCCTGAACTTCTCGCCCGCTCTGAAGGTCTTGTCTTGCACCGACCCGTCGCTGATCTTGCGCAGCTTCGTCCGCACGAACGCCCCACCCTTACCCGGCTTGACGTGCTGGAACTCGAGGATCTTGAAGACGGACCCATCGATTTCGATGTGGCTGCCGTTCTTGAACTGGTTGGTCGAGATCACCGCGGCGAATCCTAGAGCCTCGTCTGCCGGCCGTAGGGTCTACCCTTGAGTTGCCTGGGAGATGAAGAGACCGCTGGGGACATTCGCTGTGATCGTCGTCGCGCTGCTTACTAGTGCGCCGCTCGCGCACGGCGCGGAAACAAACGCGGGAAACCTATAAAGCCCAGATTGAGCCGATCTGCGAATCGAACCGAAGCGCCAACGAACGGATCATGGACGGCGCCAGGGAGCGGATCAACAGAAACGAACTGGTGCCGGCCGGCAAGCAGTTCATCCAGGTCTCGGCGTCATTCGAGGGGCTGATCAAACGCCTCGCCACCGTTCCAGCGCCGCCCGCAGACGTGCACCGGGTCACTCGCTGGTTCGACCAAATGCGCCTGCTGAAGACGCGTCTGCGCAACGTCGGCAAGTACTACAAGGAAGGCAAGGAGATCAAAGCCACGCACGAGTCGATCCTGGCCGAACGCAGCGGCATCTCCGCCAACAACATCAGCATCGTCTTCAAAGTCCGCTTCTGCCGCTTCGGCCGAATCAAAGGGAGCTGAACCCCCCGGCCGGAGGGCTACTCCGGCGATTCAGCAGCGGTCTTCGTCGTCAGCCCAGAGGCCGCGCCGCCTGAGAGAACGCGGCGTACGAGGCGCGGGAAGAGGATGCGGGCGATCGCCGCCAGCGCGTAGGGGCGCGGCACGTAGCGCTCGGCCTTGCCATGCAGGCCGGTATCGACAATCGCCTCGGCGACCTTCTCCGGCTTGGACACGGTCCAGCGGGTGACGATGCTCTGCCGCAGCTCGGTGGCCGGGAAGCCCTCGGTGGCAATGAAGCCGGGTAGCACCATGCCGACGTGGACGCCATGTGGTCGCTCCTCGGCGAAGAGCGCGTCGGTCCAGCCGACCAGAGCGAACTTGCTGGCCGAGTAGGAGCCGGTCCGCGCCCGGGCGACGCGTCCGGCGGCGCTCGCGACGTTGACGATCGCGCTCGGCGCCGAGGCGCGCAGCAGCGGTAGCAGGGCCTCGGTCAGGCGGACTGCCGCATCGAAGTTAAGGGCCATGTGGCGATGGACGTTCTCGTAGCCCGCCTCGGCGAAGGAGCCTCGCCAGGAGGCGCCGGCGTTGTTGACGAGCAGCGCCAGGCGGCCACCGTGGCGCTCGTCCAAATGGGCGCGGACGCGCTGCGGGGCGTCGGCATCGGTCAGATCGACGGCGAGCCAACTCGCCTCGCAGGGCAGCGACTCGGCCAAAACCCGCAAGCGCTCCTCGCGTCTGGCGACCAGAACCAGCTCCGCTCCGGGCTCCCGCGAGAGGCGTTTCGCCGTTGCCTCGCCGATGCCGCTGGAGGCGCCGGTGACGAGATAGGTCTTGCTCGCTTCGCTCATAGATAAGAAAACTATTCGAATCGGCTCGTTGCGTACGTCTGTTCGACTCGGCATACTGCTGCCTTCCCGATGGCCGAGACCCCACCGCTGCTAGACAAGCTACTGCGCGCTGGCGCGCCATCTGGCCACGAGGGGCCCGCTGCATTGATCTGGCGCGGGGAAGCCTCCTTCGCGACGCTCTCGACCGACGGGCTCGGTTCTTCGATCGCCCGCATCGGCGACGCCGCTCCGCTGCTTGCCGTCGTCGGCCACATCGATGAGATCGGCCTCGTCATCACCCACATCGATGAGAAGGGCTTCCTCTGGTTCGCTCCGATCGGTGGCTGGGACCCGCAGATCCTGGTCGGCCAGCGGGTTGAGGTGCGCGGGGCGGATCGGCTCGTGCCCGGCGTCGTCGGGCGCAAGCCGATCCACCTGCTCGAGCCGGACCAGCGCAAAAAGGTCGTCGAGCTCAAGGGCCTGCACATAGACATCGGTGCCAGCGACCGCGACGAGGCCGCCGAGCTGATTCGCGTCGGCGACCCTGTCGTCATCGCCGCCGAGCCGGTGCCGCTCGCCGGTGACCGCCTGGTTTCGCGGGCGATGGACAACCGCCTCGGCGCCTACGTCGCCCTCGAGGCCCTGCGTCGCTGCCACGAGCGCAGCTCACTCAGCGGCAGCTTCGCGGCAATCGCCGCCGTGCAGGAGGAGATCGGCCTGTTCGGGGCGCGGACCTCGGCCTTCGAGCTCCGTCCGGACCTCGCTGTCGCCGTCGACGTCACCCACGCGACCGATGCACCTGGGGTCGATGAGAAGGAGGTCGGTACCCACCCACTTGGCTCCGGCCCTGCGATCGGACGCGGCTCGACGCTCTCGCCGAAAGTCTTCGAGCTCTTGGTCGAGACCGCCGAGGAGGCCGGGATCGAGTACTCGGTCAGCGCCAGCGGCCGCGCCACCAGCACCGACGCCGACGCAATCCAGATCTCGCGCTCGGGGATCCCGACCGGACTGGTCTCGATCCCGCTCCGCTACATGCACTCGCCGGTGGAGCTCGTCGACCTCGGCGATCTCGAGGCGACCGTGGAACTGATCGCCGCCTTCGCGGCGCGGCTCGAGGACGGCGTCGACCTCAGTCGCTAGTTGTAGTTCCTCACAACGTTGTTCATCCGGGCCTCCTTGAAGGCTGGGGGTGTCGACCCACCCAGATCAAGGAGGACACCGGATGAAGCTCCACGCTAACGCTCGCACCTGCCCGAAGAGCCGCATGCTGTTGGTCAAGCGCATCGAAGAGGAGGGCTGGTCGCTGATGGCGGCGGCCGAGGCCGCCGGCATCAGCGAGCGGAGTGCTCGCAAGTGGGTCGCCCGTTGGCGCTCTGAAGGAGAGATCGGGCTACTGGATCGCAGCTCCGCGCCCAAGCGGCTTCCCTCCCGCGTGCCCGCCGACCGCCTGGCTGCGATCGAGGCGCTGCGGCGCTTGCGGATGACAGCGGCGGAGATCGCCGAGGTGCTCGGCATGGCGCTTTCAACCGTCTCGCGGTGGCTGGGGCGGATCGGATTGGGCAAGAGAAGCCGACTCACTCCTCCTGAGTCGCCCAACCGCTACGAGCGAAAGCGCCCGGGGGAGCTGATCCACGTCGACATCAAGAAGCTGGGTCGGATCAGTGCGAAGGGCGCAGGGCACCGGGTCACCGGCATTCGCGGCCAAAGCCTCGTGCAGCGCACCGAGAACGGCAAGCAGCGCAGGGGCACCGGCTGG
This sequence comes from uncultured Solirubrobacterales bacterium, assembly GCA_963824215.1. Lineage (GTDB taxonomy): Bacteria > Actinomycetota > Thermoleophilia > Solirubrobacterales > 70-9 > VRUE01. Next base: position 896,045 of record CAWGOE010000004.1, read on the forward strand.
GAGTTCGTCCATGTCTGCGTCGACGACGCCACCCGGCTCGCCTACGTAGAGGTGCTTCCCGACGAGAAGGGCGCCACTGCGGCTGGGTTCCTGCGGCGCGCGGTCAGCTGGTTCAAAGGAATGGGGATCGAGGTCGAGCGGGTGCTCTCAGACAACGGTGCCTGTTACCGCTCCCGCGTCCATGCCGAAGCCTGCGCGGAGCTCGGTATGCGCCACCTCTTCACCCGCCCCTACCGACCCCAAACCAACGGCAAGGCCGAGCGCTTCATCCAGACGCTCGTCAACCGCTGGGCCTACGGAGCGATCTACGGCTCCTCTGCGGAGCGCACCGGGGCGCTGCCCGGCTGGCTCGATCACTACAACTTCAGGCGCAGACACGGCTCCCTTGGTCACAAGGCGCCCGCAGCTCGACTCGCTGAGCTGGAACAACGTGCTGAGTAACTACAACTAGTCGCGCCTAGTTGACGCAAACCTCGACCCGGTCGCGGCCGCCAGCCTTGGCGGAGTAAAGCGCCGAATCGGCGAGGTCGATCAACTCATGGGTGTCTATCGGCCCTGTTCCCGTGACCGCAACGCCGACGCTGATCGTAACCTCCACCCCACCTGGACGACGCTCGCGCACGGCCCGACAGAGCCGCTGGGCAACGACCATGGCGTCCCCCTTTGCCGCCCCCGGTAGGACGACGAGGATCTCCTCGCCGCCGATGCGGTAAATCGAGTCGCCAGCGCGCAGAACGGCGCGCATCGTGCCGGCGACCTCTTGTAGAACGGTGTCGCCGGCAGCGTGGCCGAGCTCGTCGTTGACCAGCTTGAAATGGTCCAGATCGCAGAGCAGCAGCGCATGTGAGAGGCCCCTCTCGCTCCCGCTCGGTTGGCCGTCGAGCTCGGCCAGGCGTTGCTCGAGCGCGTTGCGGTTGAAGAGGCCGGTGAGAGGATCGAGCGTCGAGCGGCGCCGGTGGGCTCGATCGGACTCGACCAATGCGCCGGAGAGGATCACAGCGCTGAGCACCAGCGCTGTCGCGGCGATCAGCTCCTGGCGGTGGTCCGAAGCGGCAGCCGGATCGAGGCCGACGGTCGCGCCCAGCATCAGCACCAAGATGTAAGCCGTGCCGCAGGCAATTCCCCGTGGCTCGAAGCGGGCCCCCAGCGTCACCGCCGGCAGCGCGAACCACATCAGCACCGGGCTGGCAGCGCCGCCGCTGACGATAACCGCGTCGGCGAGCAGCAGCGGCAGGATCCCCCAGGCCGTCGCAACCCAGAGCGCCGGATGCTCGCTGCTGCGCATGAAGCTGTCGGCAACGGCGAAACCACCGAGGCCAGCGAGGAGCGGAATGATCCACCACCAGCCGATCTGCGCGCCGACCGAGGTCAGTGCCAGGGCGAGGATCCCGAAGCAGGCGAAGCGGTACGGGCGCAGCCGCACCTCCATGTCGAGCAGGCGCTCGCGCCGGGCGTCATCGCGGATCGACGCCAGGGACTCGGCCGTCGGCCGGCCGGCTTGTGTGCTCAGTCTCACCAGACGCGCATCGACCGGCCGGCGCGGAGACCTTGAACTTGCAGCTACTCGACCAGCTGCAGCTCTTTCGGCAACCCACTGAGATTGCGACAGCCACCATCGCTGACGACGACGAGATCCTCGATCCGCACCCCCAGCTTGCCGGGCAGGTAGATGCCGGGCTCGATCGTCACTACCTCGCCGCTCTCGAGCACGTCATCTGAGCGTGGCGAGACGCGTGGCGCCTCGTGCACCTCGAGGCCGACCCCGTGCCCCAGGCCGTGGCCAAAGCGATCGCCGTGGCCGGCCTCGGCGATCGCCTCACGGGCGACACGGTCGAGCTCTTCGCCCCCGACCCCGGCCGAGATGGCCTCGAGCGCCGCCGCTTGGGCAGCCCGCACCGTCTCGTAAACCGCGCGGCCCTCCTCGCCAGGCTCGCCGACGGCAAAAGTTCGCGTGCCATCAGAGCAATAACCATCGAGCTTCGCTCCCATGTCGAAAACGACCAGCTCACCGCTGCCGATCTCGCGGTCGCCGGGCTCGGCGTGAGGTAGGGCGCCGTTTTGGCCAGCGGCGACGATCGTGGGGAAGGACGGCTCGGCATCGAGCTCGCGGATGCGCGCTTCTGCCGCGCGCGCGACCTCGCGCTCACTGCGCCCAGCGAGACCCCGTTCCAAGCTCCAAGTCCAGACTTCGTCGGCCAACGCCGAGGCGGCGGCGATCGCCTCCAGCTCGCCCTCGTCCTTGATCCGGCGCAGCTTCTCCACGGCGCCGCCGGCGGCAACCGGCTCAACGCCATCGGCAAGCTTCCCTTTCAGACGCTCGAGCAAGCGGACCGAGACGTGGTCGTCCTCGAAGCCGATGCGACCATGCAGGTGGCCGGCAATACCGGCGAGCCAATCGTCGCTGACGGTGATCGTCTCCCATCCCTCGACCTCCGTCGCCGCCCGCTCGGTGTAGCGAAAGTCGGTGAGGAAGAGGCGCGTGTCAGAACCGCAGATACAGGCGCCATTGGTGCCGGTGAATCCGGTCAGGTAACGGACGTTGACCAGCTCGGTGACCAGGATCTGGTCGAGCTCGCGCTCGGCAAGTGAGGCCGCGAGGCGATTGCCACGTCCCCTCATCCGGGAGCTGAGACCCCGAGGTGGCTGGCCAGACGGGCAAGGGCGTCGTGGTAGCCGTCCGGGCCCTTGCCGGAGATCTTCTCAAGCACCAGCCCGTCGAAGACCGACTCCTTGCGCCAGTCTTGGCGCGACTCGACGTCGGAGAGGTGGACCTCGACCGCTGGCAGGCCGGTCAACTCGAGCGCGTCGGCGATCGCGCGGCTGTAGTGAGTCCAGGCGCCGGCGTTGACCACGATCGCATCGGCCAGCTCCGGCGCGCGATGCAGGTATTCGGCGAACTCACCCTCGGCGTTGGTCTGGAAGAAGATCGCTTCCAGGCCAAGCTCGCGGGCGGCCTTCTGGATCCGCATCTCGAGCTCGCTCAGCGAGAGCCCGCCGTAGACCGCGGGATCGCGTCGCTCGAGCACATCGAAGTTGACCCCGTGCAAGACGGCGACGCGGTTGTGGGCGGACGTCATCCGTACAACTCCACCACAGCTGCCGCAACGGCGTCCGGGTCGAGAATCTGGCCAGTGCGCGGCTCGCCGGGCTCTGAGAGCAGGACGAAGCCGACTCCTGCCGCGGTCCGCTTCTTGTCCCGCTGCAAGGAGGTAAGAATCTCACCTCGACCGACGGCTGCATCGAGCTTGGTTGGTAGCCCGTGACGAGCCAGGATCCCCTCGACTTCCTCGCGCAGCTCGGGAGCCCCAGAAAGCCGCAGAGCAGCCAGCAGCCCAAGGCCGATCGCCTCGCCGTGCCGGTAGCGCGAGTATCCACTCGCCGCCTCGATCGCGTGGCCGACGGTGTGGCCAAGGTTGAGCACCTCGCGCAGGCCGGAGTCGCGCTCGTCGGCGGCGACCACGCCGCACTTGTAGCGGACGCAGGAAAAGACGACATCCTCGAGGTCGCCGGGGCTCAGTGCCTCGATCGAGCGCACTCGGTCCCATAGCGCCCCGCCTGCCAGCAGCCCGGTCTTCAGCGCCTCGACGAAGCCAGCGGCGAGCTCCTCTCCTGGCAGGCTCGCCAGAGTGGCGGTGTCAGCGATCACGGCTGCCGGCAGGTGGTAGGCGCCGGCGTAGTTCTTGCCCTCGGGCAGGTCGACGCCCGTCTTCCCCCCGTAGGCGGAGTCGACCTGAGCGACCAAGGTGGTGGGAACCTGGACAACGGGAACCCCTCGCTGGTAGGTATGCGCGCAGAAGCCGGCCAGATCGCCGACCACTCCGCCGCCCAGAGCGATCAGCTGATCCTCACGGGTCATACCGGCGCGGGCAAGCTCGCGCAGCACGCGCTCCGCTTCGGCCATCGTCTTCGCCCCCTCACCGGGAGGGACCTCGATCTGCGCCTCCAGCGGCTCCGCCTTGCCCGCATATAGCGGGCCGACCGCCGCGTCGGTCACACAAAAGCGCCGCTTGCTACGGGGCCAACAGTCCGCATCCAGCAACGCGGAGCCGGCGTACACCGGGTACTCGCCCGAGCTGCTCGCGGCCCAGAGCAGCTTCGTGCCCTGCGGCAGGTCGCCGAGACCGATGATCGAAGGCAATGCCCGTGCGACCTGGTCGCGACTGCCCTGAGGTACAACGACGTCGGCCAACTCCTCATACAGCGGTAAGCGCAGGTCCAACAACTCGGCGACGTCGGCGGCACTGCGCGCCAACGGCCGGTCGCTGCCCTCGATCCGCCGCCAGGCCTCCTCGGCGTCGATCTGGAGCCAAACGACCGTGTGCCGGTCGAGGGCCGCGCGGACCCGCTCGGAGAGGATGCTGCCCCCGCCGAGCGCGATCGCGCCGCCGTCTGCGTCCTCCAGCAGCTTGCCGACGACCTCAGCCTCGCGGGCGCGGAACCCCTCCTCGCCGAAGCGCTCGAAGGCCTCCGCGATCGGCATGCCGAGCTCACGCTCCATCAGCTCGTCAATCTCGGTCGTCACGAAACCCGCCTCGGCCGCGGCGGCAAGCGCGGTCGACTTGCCGGACCCCATGAAGCCGATGAAGACGATCGCGGGCCGGCTCAAGCGGTCACCCGCGGAAATCGATGCGCTGCTTGTAGGCGGCGAGCGCGGCGAGCGTGTCGTCGATGTGATCGCCGCCGAACTTTTCCCGGTAGCAGCGGGCGAGCACGAGACAGACCATCGCCTCGGCAACCACGGCTGCCGCAGGGACGACGGTCGAGTCGGTGCGCTCGCGCAACGCCTGGGCCGGCTCCTTGCTCTCGGTATCGACCGAGCGCAGCGGCTTGGTCAGGGTCGAGATCGGCTTGATCGCCGCCCGCACGGAGAGCGGCAGGCCGTTGGTCATGCCGCCCTCGAGCCCGCCAGCGTGGTTGGTCTCGCGGTGGTAGCCGCGATCCTCGGACCAGAAGATCTCGTCGTGCGCCTCAGAGCCAGGGCGGGTGGCGACGTCCCACGCCTCGCCGATCGCAACCCCCTTGACCGACTGGATCGAGGCAACCGCGCCGGCGAGCTGACCGTCGAGGCGCTCCTCCCAGGAGATGTGTGAGCCGAGCCCAGGAACCAAGCCAAAGGCGCGCACCTCGAAGCTGCCGCCGAGGCTCTCATTGGCCTTGCGCAGGCGGTTGATCTCCTCGACCATCGCCGCGCTCGCCTCCGGGTCGAGGCAGCGCACGGGATCGTCGTCCACCGTGGCGAAGTCCTCGGGCGAGAGGTCGGAACGCTCGGCAGCCTCGACCGAGGCGATCTGGGTGACGTGGCTGTGCACGCTCACTCCGAGCGCGGTGAGCAAGCCGCGGGCGAGCGATCCCGCCGCAACCCGGGCCGCGGTCTCACGAGCGCTGGCCCGCTCGAGCACGTTGCGAATGTCGCGGTGGCCGTACTTCTGGGCACCGACCAAGTCGGCGTGGCCCGGCCGCGGCAGGTGCACCTCTTCGGGCTCGAACCCTTCGACCGGCCAGGGATTCATCCGCTCCTCCCAGTTGGCGTAGTCGCGGTTTGCGACGAGGACCGCGATCGGGCTGCCGAGGGTGCGGCCATGGCGCACGCCGGAGCGAATCTCGACCGTGTCCGTCTCGATCTTCATCCGCCCACCCCGCCCATGGCCGAGCTGGCGCCGGGCCATGTCGCGATCGAGCGCCTCACGATCGAGCTCGAGGCCCGCCGGCATGCCCTCGACGATCGCGACCAGGCCAGGGCCGTGCGACTCGCCTGCGGTGGTGAAGCGAAAGCGGCTGCTCATCTCCCGCCTAGGCTATCTGCGCGCGGCGGACCGCATCGCTTCGAGCGATGGCTCCTGCCCAGTCCAGATCCGCAAGGAGAGAGCGCCTTGGCGGACCAAGACCTCGATCCCGTCGACGACGTTTGCGCCAGCCGCTCCGGCCCCGGCCAGCAGACTGCTCGGCTGCTCACCGTAGACGAGGTCGACGACCGTCTGCGCGGGGAGAAAGGCGGCGGGGTCGAGAGGCAGCTCGGCGAACGGATCCTCGCCGCGCAGACCCGCCGCGGTGGTGTTGACGATCAGTTCGAAATCGCTCTGAACGGGAGCCTCGGTCACAGCTCCACCGAGCTCTTCACAAAGGTGCTGGGCGCGCAGGGAGGTGCGGTTCCAAACCGCCACCTCAGCCCCCTCACGGGCTAGAGCCCAGACCGCCGCGCGTGCGGCGCCGCCGGCTCCGAGCACAAGCGCCCGCTTGCCCGCGACGGGCCCAGGCAACGCGTCCAGCAAGCCCTGCGCATCGGTGTTATCGGCGTGGATCTCGCCACCGTCGAAGCTGAGCGTGTTAGCGGCGCCAATCTCACGCGCCGTCTCGGACAGCGAGTCAGCGAGCGCCAAGGCCGCCCCCTTGTGGGGAACGGTGACGTTGGCGCCGACGAACCCCTCACCGGTCATCGCTCGCACCCTTGCCTCGAACTCGTCCGGCGCCACGTCGATTGCCGAGTAGCTCCACTCGGCGGCCAGCCCCATCTCGCTCAGCGCCGCGCCATGCATCGCCGGCGAGCGCGAGTGCCCGACCGGGTGGCCGAGGACGGCGAGCCGCTTCATTCCGCGCAAGTATCCGGCGATTCGCCGCCCGCGGCTTCACGCGCTTCGTTGTAGCGGGCGACGTCGGCTTCGAATTCCGCATTCGACGAGGAGAAGGCGTGTTCGCCACAGGTGCCAGGCTCAACCACGTAATAGAGGTAATCGACGTCGGCGGGCTGGGCTGCGGCTTCGATCGACGAGAGCCCCGGGCTAGAAATCGGCCCCGGAGGCAGGCCGGCGTTGAGGCGGGTGTTGTAGGGCGAATCGGTGGCAAGCTCCGATTCGGTCAGCGGCTCTTCGAAGTTGCCGGTGGCGAAGCGGACCGTGGCATCAATGCCGAGCGGGATCCCTTCGCGCAGGCGGTTGTAGATCACCGCGGCTATCAACGGGCGCTCCTCGTCGAGCTGCGCCTCCTCCTCGACCATCGAGGCAATCGTCACCACGTCGTGGGTATTCAGGTTCTTGGAGCGCGCGTAGCTGAGGTCGACGCCTCCAACCCGGCGCTTGAAGTCCTGCAGCTGCAACTGGACCAGGTCGGAGACCGGGGCGCCCTTTTCGAGTTCAAACGTGTCGGGGAAGAGAAAGCCCTCGTGGCCTTCGCTCGCCTCCATGTAATCCCCCCGCAACCCTGCTTCGCGAGCCAGCTCCGCGGTCTGCGCGCGGCTGTAGCCCTCGGGGATCGTCAGCGTGATCGTTTTGAGCGGTGGTTCGGGCGGTGGCGCCTCGTCGCGGCTGGCGTAGACGATGGCACCGGCCATCAGGACGACGGCCAGGAGCATCAACCCGCCGACGAGAACGACGAGGCGCCGGCGTCGCTGCCGCTGCTGCTCACGCAGCAGCGGCCGTCTGTCGGCGCGCAGCTTGGCCGGATCCTCATGCATCGTCGTCGCCGCCCTCGATCGCAGCCTGGCCGGCGAGGTAGGCCTGAAGGAGATGCGCTGCGGCCAGCGAGTCGGGCGGCGCGCTGGCGCCTTCGCGCTTGCTGACCTCGGCCATCCGCGTCGTCAGCCGCTCGTCGTAGGTCTCCACCGGCACCTCGAGCATGGCTTCGAGTTCGGCGCAGAAGCTGCGTGCCAGCGCCGCTTGCGATCCCTCCTCACCGCTCAGGTGCAGTGGCAGCCCGACGACGACCAGCTCAACCTCGTGCTTGGCGACCAGCTCGGCAACCGAGCTCGCCGCCGGCGGTTCGATCACCGGCAGCGGCGTCGCCAAGGTGCCGCTCGGGTCGGAGATCGCACAGCCAATCCGTGCCGTGCCGTGGTCCAGCGCAAGAACGCGCATCAGCTGGGCGCCGTCATTCCAGTCCGCGCTCGATCGCCTGCCGCGCCACGCTCAGCGCCTCTGCCAGCTTCGAAGCGTCCTTTCCTCCGGCCTGTGCCATCTCATCGCGACCGCCACCGCCACCGCCGATCAGCGGGGCAGCCTCGCGCACCACGGCGGCAGCCGAAACCCCATTGTCGACGGCGCCTTTGGAGACGAGCACGACGAGCCCAACCTTGTTCTCCTCAGCGCCGGCGAGGGCGATCGCGGACTCGCCGCCCAGCTTCGACTGGACGCGATTGGCCAGCTCGAGCAGCTGCTTCTGATCGGCGATCGGCGCCTCCGCCGTAAGGACACCGACGCCGCCGAGATCCTCAGTAGCGGCCACGAGCCGCTCCGCTTCCTCGCCAAGTTGCTGCTTTACCGCCGCCTTCGCCCCTTCGCCAGCCTCGCGCAGCCGCTCCGCGGCACGGCGGGCACCGCTGAGCGGATCCTGCGGAGAGCCGAGCAGCTCGCCCACCTCGCGCAGCCGCTCCTCGCTGCGGCGGAACCAGTCGATCGCCCCCGGACCGCTCAGCGCCTCGATCCGCCGCACGTTGGCGGCACTCGACCCCTCCGAAGAGATCTTGAAGATCCCGACCTCGGCCGTATTGGCGACGTGCGTGCCGCCGCAGAGCTCCCGCGAAACGCCATCTACCTCGACCACCCGCACCCACTCGCCGTATTTCTCGCCGAACAGTGCCATCGCCCCAAGTCGTTCGGCCTCGGCTCGATCCATCTCCAGCCAGCGCACCGGCCTGCTCGCCTTGATCCATCCGTTGACGCGGTCCTCGATCGCAGCTAGGTCCTCGCTACTAAGCGAGTGGCCATGGGTGAAATCGAAGCGCAGCTTGTCGGGACGAACGGCGGAGCCGGCCTGGCGGACGTGGTCGCCGAGGCGCTCGCGCAGCGCCGCATGGAGGAGATGGGTCGCGGTGTGGTTTCGCATCGTCGCGTGGCGCGCCTCGTGATCTACCAAGGCCTCTACCGCGACCCCGCTCTCAATCGAGCCACTATCAGGCTCGACCTCGAGCGCCTGGTCTTCGCCGACGCGGTAGACGTCGAGGACCCGCGCCTCTCCCCCGTCCCAGCGCAGCAGGCCGGAGTCGGCCACCTGGCCGCCGCCCTCGGCGTAGAAAGGGCTCTCCTCGAGCTTGACCAGCGCCCGCCCGTCATCCGCCGCAACCGCGGCGAGCCCGGTCGTCGCCCGCAAGGTCTCGTAGCCGACAAAGCGGGTTGGCGGAGCGTCGGCGGCAAAGGCGATCACCTTCTCGTCGCGATCCTCGGCGCCGTGCGCGGTGGCTGAGCCGACCCTGGCGCGCTGGCGCTGCTCCTCCATCAGCTCCTCGAAGCCACCGTCGTCGACCGAGAGGCCCTGCTCGGCGAGCAGCTCCTTGGTCAGGTCGTAGGGGAAGCCGTAGGTGTCGTGCAGCTTGAAGGCGTCGGCGGCGTCAATCCAGGAGGTTCCGGCCTCCTGCGCCTCGGCAATCAAGCGCTCGAGCAGCTCGGTGCCGCGCTCGAGGGTGCGCCCAAAGCTCTCCTCCTCATCGCCCACCCAGCGGGCGATCGTCTCGCGCTCCGCGACGAGCTCGGGGTAAGCATCGCCCATGATCTCGATCGTCCGCGCGGTGAAGCGGCCGAGCCACGGCGCTTCGAGGCCAAGCGCGCGTCCCTGCTGAATCGCCCGTCGCATGATGCGGCGCAAGATGTAGCCGCGATCCTCATTGGAGGGAACGACGCCGTCAGCAATCAGAAAGGCGGCGCCGCGCGAGTGATCAGCGACGATCCGCATCGCGCGGGTGACGGCACCGCCATCCGCGTACGACCTGCCCGAAAGCTCCTCGGCGAGGTCGATCAGAGGCCGGACCAAATCGGTCTCGAAGACCGAAGGGACGTTCTGGAGGATCGCCGCCATTCGGTCGAGTCCCATGCCGGTGTCGATGTTCCGCATCGGCAGCTCGGTCAGCACTCCCTCGCTGGAGAGGTCGTAGGCCATGAAGACGTGGTTCCAGAACTCGAGGAAGCGGTCCGTGTCATCGCCAGGCCGCTCGTCGGCGTCGCCAAAGTCCTCACCGCGATCGAGGTAGAGCTCCGAACAGGGCCCGCAGGGGCCGGCCGGACCGGCTTGCCAGAAGTTGTCCTCGCGACCGAGCCGAACAATGCGTTCCTCGGGCAGGCCAACCCTGCGCCAGATCTCGATCGCCTCCTCGTCCGGGCCCAGGCCCAGCTCCTCGTCACCGCCGAAGACCGTGACCCAAATCCGCTCGGGATCCATGCCAAAACCCTGCGTCGAGAGCTTCCCAGCCCCACGGAATCGACTCCGCCTTGAAGTAGTCGCCGAAGCTCCAGTTGCCGAGCATCTCGAAGAAGGTCAGGTGGCGGGCCGTCTTGCCGACCTCCTCGATGTCGGTGGTCCGAAAGCACTTCTGCACGTCCGTCAGGCGTGATGCCGGCGGCTGTTCGCGGCCGAGGAAATAGGGCTTGAAGGGCTGCATGCCCGCCGTCGTGAGCAACACCGAGGGGTCGTGGACCGAGGGCACGAGCGAGGCCGAGGGCACGATCCGGTGCCCGCGCTCCTCAAAGAAGCTGAGATAGGTGTCGCGGATTTCCTTTGCCTGCATCGCTCAGAGCCTAAGGGTCGGTTGGTGACCAGCGCTGACACCTGGACCGCCGCGCCGTTGAAGGGACGATGGACATGGGCCTAATCTTGACCAGATGGCTTTGCACACCGATACGGGGCCGGTATGAGCTCCGACGAGCGTTTGGTCACGCGCGCCACGCGGGGAGACGCGCGTGCCTTCGAGGCGATCTACCAGCGCTATCACCAGGAGCTCTACCGCTTCTGCCTGGCGATGGTCGGCAACGCGCAGGATGCCCAGGACGCCCTACAGAACACGATGGTCAAGGTTCTGCGGGCCCTCCCTGGCGAGGAACGGGAGATCCAGCTGAAGCCCTGGCTGTACAGGATCGCTCGCAACGAGTCGGTCGAAACCCTGCGCAAGCGTCACGACAGCGCCGAGCTGGAGTCACATCAGGCCATTGCCACTGGCGTGACCGAGACGGCGGAGGCCCGCGAGCGCTTGCGAACTCTGCTCACCGATCTAGAGCAGCTACCGGAGCGGCAACGAGCAGTGCTTGTGATGCGCGAGCTCTCCGGGCTCGATTTCGGGCAGATCGGGGCTGCGTTCGAGACCTCTCCTGCAGTTGCGCGCCAGACGCTCTACGAGGCGCGGCTCAGCCTGCGCCAACTGGAAACGGGCCGTGAGATGCGTTGCGCCGATGTAATGAAGGAGCTGTCCGACGGCGATGGCCGGGTGACTCGCCGTCGCGAGATCCGCGCCCACCTGCGTGGCTGCGGCGACTGCCGAGCCTTCCGTGAGGACATCGCGAAGCGCCACAACGACCTAGCGGCGCTCGCCCCTCTACCTCTAGCCACCTCCGCCGCCCTCTTGCAGGACGTACTTGGCAAGGCAACCGCAAGCGGTGGAGCAGCCGTGGCCGGCGGTGGCTTGGCCGGCGGCGCGGGGAAAGTGGTCGCAACCTCGGCGATCGTCAAGTCGGCCGCAACCGCCGCTGTAGTGGTGGTCGTGGGCGTTTCGGCTGCCGACCGCGGCGGCCTGGTCGACCTGCCCCTCCCCGACAAGAGCGGGTCCAGCTCAACGCAAGAGACGACCGAGTCCCGCCCCTCATCGGGCGGCGCCGACAACTCAGCAGAAGGCGCGAACAGCGCCCCACCGGAGGCCGATCCCGCCGTAGGCCAACTACCAGCAGGCAGCGAGACGAGAGGCCGAGATGACAAAGCCCGACAAGGCGAAGACAACGCGCGCCTGCAGGCGCAGGACGATGAGGCAGCGACTACCGGTGGCTCATCTGAATCACAAGCCGGCCTCAGTCCGCCGGGCGGGGGATACGGTCGTTCGGCTTCCCAGCAGAACGGACGCCCAGACGGACTACCGGAAGCGGCCCAACACGGGCAGCAGACCGCCGCTGCCAATAAACCCACCCACGCCGGCTCCCCACCCGGCAAGGGCGCATCTGGGGGCAACCAGCAGGGAGGTGATGGTCCGCAGGCGGAAAAGGCTGCGCCGCCGCCAAAGGCGAAAGCCCCCGCTGCGGCGCCGACGCCGCAGCCCCCTGCGGATCCCCCTCCCCAAGCGGATAAAGGTCTCTCGCAGCAAGCTTCGGGCTCAACGCCACCGGGTCTTCAACGCTGACTAACGGGAACATTCGTCCAGAACACGCGTGCGGCGGCAACGGGCCTCACCTGACAACCGAGGCGAGGGCGCGTTTGAAGCGATGACAGCCCCGGCCATCGCGCCGCAGGGAGAAGCACGCAAAGGAGGCACGATGAAGACCATGGTGAAGATTGCGCTCGTTACCGGCGCCCTCGCGCTGGCCTGCAGCAGCGCTGCGCTCGCTGCCGGCCCACCCGAAGGCGTGCCGCCGCACGGTAAAAACGCCAAAGGCAAAGGGCCCACCTATACGCCGGGCGAATCAACCCCAGGCCCTAAAAACGGTCTGCCCGCCCAGGCGAAAGCCTACGGCCGCCACTGCCAAGGCGAGAGCAAGAAACACGTCAAAGGCGAGAAAGGGACCGCCTTTTCGCGCTGCGTGAAAAACATGGCGCAGGCGGCAAAGAACGAGAGCATGGCCCCGGGCAGGGTCTGCAAGGGAGAGAGCAAGAAACACGTCAAAGGCGAGAAAGGGACGCCGTTCTCGCGCTGCGTGAAGGACGTAGTCGCGCTGCGCAAGGAAGAACGCGAGAAAGAAAAAGAGGCGGCCGCTTAGGCGATAGTGCCGTGGCCGATGATCGCCTCTTGACTGAGCAGAACCGCAGCCTGACCTGGAGAGGCGGCATCGAATGACTCGCCGAGCTCGACCTCGAGCTCGGCGTGGCCGCCCCTCTCTGCGTCGGACACCGAGGCGGGCACAGACTTGGCGCGGTAGCGGAGCTTGACCGCGTCAACCCGGCCGCCGTCGCGGTGCAGGACGGCGTCGCGGATCGTCAGCCGGCTCGTCGCCAGGTCGGCCCGAGTGCCAACGGTCACGGTGTTCGACTCGGCGTCGGTGGCGACGACGTAGAGCGGCTCCGGCGCGGAGACTCCAATCCCGCGCCGCTGGCCGACGGTGAAGTTGTGGTGGCCGCGGTGGCGACCGATTGCCCGTCCCGAGCGATCGAGCACCGCGCCGTCCCGCTCGCCTAGCCCTGCGTGACGGCGCAGGAACCGCTCCTTGCCCTGGCCGGCGAGGAAGCAGAGATCCTGGCTCTCCGGCTTCTTCGCGACGGAGAGGTTGTGGCGGGCAGCGATCTCGCGCACCTCCGGCTTGCTCAGCTCGGTGAGCGGAAAGCGCAGCCGATTGAGCATCGCTGGCGGTAGGGCCGCGAGCATGTAGCTCTGGTCCTTGTTCTGGTCAGACGCTGCGGCGAGCAACGGCCCCGCCTCGTCCGCGACGATTCGCGCATAGTGACCGGTGACGAGGTAGTCGGCCCCGAGACGCTCAGCGAGGTCGACCATCGCCGCGATCCTCACCTCGCCGTTGCAGACTATGCAGGGATTTGGGGTCGCTCCCGCGCCATACCCGTCGAGAAAGGCGCCGACCACGCGGCGGCGGAACTCTTCCTCGAGATCGAGCGTGACATGCGGAATTCCAAGTGAGTGGGCGACGGCGCGGGCGCCGAGCACCGCCTCGGGTGAGCAACAGGCCTTGGCGCCATCGGTCTCCGGATCGGCCCATAGCTTGAGCGTGACGCCGAGCACCTCCGCCCCCCGCTCGCGCTCGAGCAGCGCAGCGACAGCGCTGTCGACGCCGCCCGACATCGCGACCAGAACACGGCCCCGTGACGGCGCGGCCAACACCTGTGAGGAAGCAGCGGCGCTTGCCAGCGCCCGATGCAGCGCATCGGCAGCAAGCTGCGCGGCATGCCGCTTGGCCGGGGTGAGCCCGCCAACAGCCTCATCCACCTCCTCAATCCCAATCCGCGAAACCTCGATCACCGGCTCCCCATCAACCATCTCGGCCACAGCTGCAGTAGCCGCCCGAGTAGCCCCACATCCCTCAGCGTCGAACGTCACCGCGGCTACACGTCCATCCTCAAGCGAAAGAGAGATGCGCGATAGATCCCCGCAAGCCGCACCACCGGCCGCGCCAGTGAAGGCATCGGGCATCGGTGGTCCGAGGCGCGTCTCGTCACCTAGGTAATGCTCGAAGATCTCCCGCGTCATACAGGCAGGGTAGAGATAAAAGAGGCTCCAACCCGCCGTTGCCGCCCCTGGCTTTGATCCCTTGAAGAAAAGGGTGGGCGCCTCCTCCGGATCCCGCAGGACCAAGAGAGATCGGCCCCCGCGCCGTTTGTGTTGGGTCAAACGGTGGGACGGCTCTCGCACGGGCTCGAGCCTCGGCCCCACCGTACCACCGTCGGCCCTGGCTGGCGAGGGGCAATCGGTCCAGATTGCCCCGCGTCGCCGGCGAGTCAATCAAGGTTGGAGAGAAGGAGCTCGGCCTCGCTCCAATCGTCGCCTCGCACACGCAGGGCAATATCGCCCCGGCCGAAGCGGTCAATCGGCCAATCAGCGGTTAAGACGGCCTCGATCCCAGCCTCTTCCAGCGCTTGGTGCCAGGCCTTGGCCGTGCGCACATCGCCGAAGTCACGGACGACCTCCCAGCTGTCGAACTGTGGGTCGTCGACGTGAACTGGCGTCTTCCCGGGACCCGGGCCCCGACGCGAGAAGCGAAAGTGATCGAGCAAACTCATCGCTCATATCTTGACCGCTCAGTGGCCGGCGAGGCCGCGACGATGCAGCGCTATCCCGAGCTCTTTCAGCTGCATCTCGCCAACCGGAGCCGGGGCGCCGGTCAGCGCATCGGCGCCGGAGGCGGTCTTCGGGAAGGCGATCACGTCGCGGATCGAGTCCGCCCCAGCGAGGCGCTGCACGATCCGGTCGAGCCCGTACGCAATGCCACCGTGGGGTGGCGCGCCGTAGCGCAGCGCCTCAAGCAGGAAGCCGAAGCGGGCCTCCGCTTCCTCAGCGTCGATCCCCAGAGCGGCGAAGAGCTTCTGCTGCACGTCCGCGTTGTGGATACGAATCGAGCCACCACCCATCTCCTGGCCATTCCAGACGAGGTCATAGGCGAGCGCTCGCGCATCGCCGGGACTGTCAGGGTCGAACTCGCCGGCTGGCGCGGTGAACGGATGGTGCAGCGGGTCCCAGCGCTCCTCGTTAGGGCTCCACTCGAGCAGTGGCCAATCGACGACCCAGGCGAGGCGGTGCTCACCAGCCCTGATCAAGTCGAATCGCTCGGCGAGCTCAACCCGCAGCTGGCCAAGCACCGCGTCGGCTACGCGTCGTTGATCGGCCACCAAGAGCAACAGATCCCCCTCCTCGGCATTGAGGCGGCGATTGAGCTCGGCCAGCTCCACCTCGGAGAGGAACTTGGCGGTGGGCGAGCGCCAGCCGTCCCCCTCACGGAAAGCCCAGACCAAACCTTTCGCCCCCAGCTCCTGGGCGCGAGAGATCAGCGCGTCGAGCTCCGAGCGCGGCATCTCGCGCCGACCGGCGTTGAGCCCGCGTACAGCGCCGCCGGACTCAATCGCGCCGCGGAAGACTTTGAACTCGGTTGCAGCGAGAGCCTCACCGAGGTCGACCAGCTCGAGGCCAAAGCGCATGTCGGGCCGGTCGGTGCCGAAGCGGCTCATCGCCTCGTCATAGGAGATCCGTTCGATCGGCAGCGTCAGCGACGGACCGCCAACCTGCTCGAAAACATGGGCCAACAGGCGTTCGTTGACCCCAATCACATCGTCGACCCCGACAAAGGACATCTCGATGTCGAGCTGGGTGAAGTCGGGCTGGCGATCGGCGCGCAGATCCTCGTCGCGGAAGCAGCGGGCGATTTGGTAGTAGCGCTCGAAGCCGGCCACCATCAGCAACTGCTTGAACAGCTGCGGCGACTGCGGCAGCGCGTAGAAGGAGCCCTGCTGGAGGCGGCTGGGAACGAGGAAGTCGCGGGCGCCCTCGGGGGTGGAGCGAGTCAACACCGGCGTCTCGACGTCGAGGAAGCCCTCGCGGTCGAGGAACTCCCGCATCGCCGCCGTAACCCGGTGTCGCAACACCAGCGCCTCGCGCATCGGCTCGCGGCGGAGATCGAGGTAGCGGTGGCGCAGTCGCGCGTCCTCGCCGACCTCGCCAGAGAAGCCCTCGATCTGGAAGGGCGGAGTCTCAGCGTCGGCGAGAAGCCTGGCGTCGCCTACAGCCAACTCGAACTCGCCGGTTGGCAGGTCAGGGTTGACCGTCTCCGGCGAGCGACGAACGACGGTCCCAGACGCGCTCACCACGTCCTCGGCACGTAGCTTGTGGGCTAGCTCAAACGCACCGCCCGAGGAATCCGGGTGGAAGACGAGCTGGACGATGCCCGTGCGATCGCGCAGGTCGATGAAGATCAGGCCACCGTGGTCGCGGCGGCGATGGACCCAGCCGGCGACCCTCGCCGTCGCGTCGACTTCATCGCCGAGAACCCGCCCGCACCAGGTGTCGCGGAACTCGTTGGCGCCCAGCGCCGGCACCCCGCTCATGCGCGCCTCCTTTCGATCTCCGCGACCAGGGAACCGGGGTCGACCGGCTCCTGCTCGCCGCTCTCCATGTCGCGCAACTCAGCGCCCCCTTCGTCCCCGAGCACGACGACCATGTCCGCGTCGATCCGGTTGGCGTGTTTGAACTGACCCTTGATGCTGCGCCCCGCGAGGTCGATCTCGACGAACAACCCGGCCCGCCGCAACTCCTCGGCCAAGGCGATGGCCGTCCGCGCGGCCTTGCCGGATTCGGCGGCATGCGAGATGAAGACCTTCGGCTCAAACGGAGTGTTGACTTCGCCCAGGGCGAGAAGAATGCGCTCGATCCCAGCCGCCCAACCGATCGCGGGGGTCGGCGGCCCGCCTAGCTGCTCGATCAACCCGTCGTAACGGCCGCCGCCCCCGACCTCGGACTGGGCGCCAAGCTCGTCACAGACAAAGGAGAAGATCGTCCGCGTGTAGTAGTCGAGCCCGCGCACCAGGGTGGGGTCGATCTCGAAAGCGATCCCCGCGGCCTCGAGCAGGGCACGGACCTCGGCGAAGTGCTCGGCGTCCTCCCCCTCGAGGCGCTCGACGATCGTCGGCGCGCTGGCCATTACTCCCCGCGTCCCCTCGTCGTCGGCGTCGAAGGCACGTAATGGGTTGATCTCGATCCGCTCGCGGACGTCCTTGGAAAGCTCCTCCTCGTGCGAGCGCAAATGCGCCTTCAACTCCTCGAGGTATGAGCTGCGGGCCCGTGGGGAGCCAAGGCTGCCCACGCGCAGCTTCACACCAGGAACACCCAGCTCGGCGAGGAGATTGGAGAGCAGCATGATCACCTCGGCGTCGGCGAGCGGGGAGTCGGCGCCAATCGCCTCGGCGCCAATCTGGTGGAACTGCCGGTAGCGGCCGGCCTGGGGACGCTCGTGGCGGAAGAAGGGCCCGCAGTAAGAAAGCTTCACCGGCTGCGCCAGCTTGTGCATGCCGTGCTCGAGGTAAGCGCGGCAGATTGGCGCGGTCCCCTCTGGCCGCAGGGTGAGGCTGCGGCCACCCTTGTCCTCGAAGGTGAACATCTCCTTGCGCACGATGTCGGTGGAGCGACCGACGCCACGCTCGAACAGCTCGGTGTCCTCAAAGGCAGGCGTCGCGATCGGCTCGTAGCCGGCGCGGGCAAAGATCTCAGCCGCGACTGCTTCGATCCGCTTCCTGGCGCGGGCATCGCTCGGCACGACGTCAAAGGTCCCGCGAGGGGCTTGGTACTTGCTCGCCATCGTGGCGCGACCTTACCGGCGCGACGCGCGGTCAGGGTCCGTCCGATCCCAGACGGACGTGCCTTAGCGGGCCAGCTCAGCTAGGAACGGATTGGTGGCCCGCTCGACGCCGAGTGTCGTGACGTCCATATGACCGGGGTAGACGCCGGTCTCAGGCGAGTGGGAATCGAGCAGCTCACGAATCGAGCGCAGCAAGGTAGGACCATCGCCGCCGGGCAGGTCAACCCGGCCGACCGAACCTTTGAAAAGCACATCGCCGGAGAACATCGCCTCCTCGTCGCGAACCGAGTAGGTGACGTGCCCCGGGCTGTGCCCTGGGGTGAAGATCACGTCGATCGTCATTCCGCCCAGCTCCAGAGTCTCGCCACCCTCGACGGTCTCGTCGGCCTCGTAGCTCTCGTAGGGACCGATGCCAGGTACCGGGACGTAGGCCATGATGTCGGCCAGCACGGGGCGCTCGAGCGCCGGGCAGTAGACCGGAGCCCCGGTGACGGTGGCGACCGGCGCCACCGCGCCGATGTGATCGAAATGGCAGTGGGTGATCAGGATCGCCTCGATTTTCGTCCCCATCTGCTCGACCGTGGCAAGGATGCGATCCGGCTCCTCGCCCGGATCGACAATCAGTCCGCGCCCCGAGCCTTCACGTCGCACGATGAAGCAGTTCTCCGCGATCGGACCGACGGTGAGCATCTGAACATCGAGGCTCATTCCTTCTCCCGGGCGCGAATCCGGGCCCGCTCGCGCCGCCGCCACATCATCGTGTCGATGTAGTAGCCGGCGGGGACGTAGAAGGCGAGCATGAAGCCGCCCAACCCCAAGGCCGCCCCGACGGGGCGTTTGAAGACCACCATCAGCAAAACGGTGAAGATGACCGCGGCGACTAGACCCCGGGTGAACGCACTGCGCCAGGTGGGCGGCGCGTCAGACGGCGCCGTGGCCTTGCGACCCGCGCGGGCGCGTGCCTTTGCCTCCTCGCGACTGCGGGGACGGCTGGCGCGCCGATTCGGATCGACCCGGCCCCCCTGGGTGCCTCGATGCTTGCGGCGACGCTTCTTCTTCGTCTGGGCCATATGCGGAATCTAGACGAATAGCGAGTCGGGCCTCAGGACAGACCTGCCAGGCGCCGCTCGATTGTGTGCCGCTCAGGATCAAAGTCTCTGATCGGAACATCAGCGGGGTAATCGTCGAGGGCGGTAGTGGGGATCAAGCCGACGACCTCTGCCTCGAGGGGTCGCGCGCCGAGCGGCGCGGCAAGCGATCGAACCCGCTCGATAACGGTCCCCAGTGGCACCGCGACGGGGTCGTGGACATTGGTCGAGATCTGCACTCGACCACCCGACAGCGGTAAGCCAATCGCCCTGACGCCGGGAAGGCCGCCACCGGACTCGCGCAGGCCAGCGGCGACAGCGCGGGCCAGCTCGACGTCGTCGCTGTCGAGCTCGACATTGAAGGCGGCCAGCGGCGACCTGGCGGTGATCAGCGTTGCGCCAGCCGTGCGGTGAGGTTGCTCTGGGCCTCGGTCCGCTCGCAGCTCGCCCGCCTCCATCCGCACCCACAGCTCGGCCAGGCCGCCGTTGCGGAAGTAGGCCCGCTCGACCCGCTCGGGGCCTTCAGCAAGCTCGCCGTAGAGAAAGACGGGCACGCCGAGATCGCCGATCTCGGTGGCGACGTCGCCGGCCGTCGCCTCAGCTAGATCACGGTCTGCAGGGGTGGTCCAGACGACCGGGCAGACGTCAAGCGCCCCAATCGCCGGGTGGACACCTCCGTGTGCGTTCATGTCGATCGAGTCGATCGCCTCAGCGGCGCCACGCGCCAGCGCCGTCATCAACGCCTGCGTCTCGCCGGCGAGCGTGAAGACAGTTCGATTGTGATCGGGGTCACTGTGGCGGTCGAGCAGCTCCACGCCCTCTGAAAATGCTCGCGCCAGAGCATCGACCCGCGTTACATCCCGGCCCTCGGAAACGTTGGGAACAGCAAGTAGCGGTCCCGCCACCGCTCTAGGGCCCCGTCCTAGACAACCAGCTCTCCGGCCCGCACGACGGGTGCCCCGTCGATTTCCACGGTCGGGCGCAGCAATACGCAATCGAGATGAACCGGAACCTGAACCGTGCCCCCAATCGCGGCTGAGGCGCCGAATGCGACGTGGGCCGTCCCGAGGATCTTCTCGTCCTCGAGGATGTTGCCGGTGAGGATCGCGCTTTCGTTGGTGCCAATGCCAAGCTCGGCGACGTTGGTCCCGTCGGCGCCATGTTCGGTCAGCAAATCCATCAGGTGGGATCCGTCCGCACCAGTGGCGTCGGTCAGGTGACCCTCGCGCACGGTGAGCTCGACCGGCCTGGTGAGCTTGCCGATGGCGGCGATCGAGCCGTCAACGACGAGCGTCCCCTCCGCCGTTCCCTCCAGCGGCGCGATAAATGCCTCGCCGCAGGGAATGTTGCCGAAGGCGCCACGCATGTTCAGTGCTCCGGCGTCGACGATCGCGGTCCGATCCATCAGGCTGAGCTGCAGGTCGGAGCCGCGCTCGCAGGTGATCCTCGCCTCGGCGCCCGCGCCAAGGGTCCGCCCAACAGAAGCGCCCCGCTTGCGCAGCTGCCGCAGATCGGCGCCCATCACTCGCGCGAGCATCTCACCGGTAACGCCCGGCATCGAAGCGATTCGCACACCCGCTTCGGTGGCCGCGCGACGCGCTTCAGTGTGGGAGATCGATTGGATCGTCGGCGCGACGACGATGTCGGCGGCGAGCATCGCCGCGGCCACGGCCCGCGGTGGCTCTGCGGCGTGGGATTCGCGCTCGGAGATTACCGCCAGCGTTGCTTCGCCACCCTCGCCCTGAGCGTTGATTCGCAGCAGCGCCCCGAGCTCTTCGGTGATCGGATTACAGATCACGAGAACCTCTTCGGAGGGGTTCAGATCCAGACAATCCCGGATCAGCGTGCTAACTGCCCTATCCAGAGCGCTCCCCATCACATGAGAAAGGCTAACCGGATGCCCGGCGTGCGTGCCTTCCCCACCCTGCGCCCCGCTAGCATCCCGGCCCCGGCCGGAGTAGCTCAGCTGGTTAGAGCAGCGGAATCATAATCCGCGTGTCGGGGGTTCGAGTCCCTCCTCCGGCATCGCTTGGCATATGGGATTGCGCCGTTTCGGAGTAACCGGTTAGGTCGAGGTTGGTGGCATCGGCGATGCCTTGATGCCAAACCTGGAGTTCTGGAGCGGAACGTCGATCGACGAATGCTCGGGGTCGTCGTTACGTTGGCTGGCGCCCTCATTCATGCGCGGGCAACGCTAGCGGCAGCCTCGGTTGACCCCTGGCAGCCCTCGACCTGGCATAGCCTGGCTGCCGACCGTGCGTCTACAGCGCGACCAGTTCGCGCTCTGGGCGCTTTGCCGGACCGAACTCAAAGCCGACGACAGCACGGCCGCCGAAGGCGTCTCCGAGCTTCTTGAGGGTTTGAGCGCTGGTGGCGTGCTGGCCACTCTCGATTCGGGAGATCGCTGAGGCCGTCGTGCCCATGCGCGCTGCTAGCTCCGCTTGGGTCAGGCCGAGCGAGGCGCGGCGCATGATGACGATCCGGGCCAGCTCCTCGTAGGGGGCTAGGCGCTCGTACTCCGCCCTGAACTCAGGGTCCTCAAGGGACTCCTTGATGTCGTCCGAGACGGACTTGCCGATGGGGCTGACTTGCTTGCTCATCGTCTACCTCTGCGAAGCATGTTAGCAGTAGTGCTAACACCCACCAAGAGCCTCACGGCGCGTCGCGACCCGCCGCGCGCGCAGGAGCGCGGCGCGGGGCTTGGCGTCCAGCCCCGCAATGAATTCGCGGACGGGCTCGCTGCCATCGGCAGCCCGGAAATAGACCGCCTGGAGAGTGCTCACCGCACACCCGCGATCTGCCGACTCCCTTTCATCCGCAGCAGGCTACGATCTGTCGCGGCGTTTTGTCGTCGCGTCGCCCGAACTACGCTTGCGCCACGCACCGGACCCCGCACCCAATCGGGGTAGCTCGCTGAAGAAGGCTCGGACCAACGGGCCGATCTGGGGGCTCAGCCTTCTGTGCTGCCGCTCAGTGCGGCAGCGCGGCGCCGCGGAACTGGGAGAGCGTTTCCTCCATCGGCTCGACTTCGGGGGCGACCATCGACGGCCAGGGCTTGTCGGGATGCTCGTCGAGCGTCTTGTAGCCGTTGCCGCTGATCACTGCGACGACGGTGTCGTCGGGGCCGAGCTTGCCCTCGTTGGCGAGCTTCATCGTCGCGGCGACCGTGGTGCCGCCGGCGGGCTCGGTGAGGATTCCCTCGGTGGCGCCAAGCAGGTCGAGGGCCTCGAAGATCTCGGGGTCGGTAGCGGTCGCCGCGGAGCCGCCGCGCGAGGTCACCGCCTCGACGACGAGAGGGCCGTCGCCGGGGGCGCCGATTGCAATTGAGTGGGCGGCGGTGTTCGGCCGCTGCGCGACGATCTCACCGCTGCCGTCGAGCACCGCGGTGGCGATCGGCGCGCAACCCTCGGCCTGGGCGATGTGGATCTTGGTCGCTGCGGTCTCCGCCAGCCCCACCTTCTCCATCTCCCCCAGACCCTTGTGGACGCGCGAGGAGAGGGTCCCTCCGGCGGCCGGAATGACGAAGTGGTCAGGCGAGACCCAGTCGAGCTGCTCGACCACCTCGAAGGCCATCGTCTTCGCGCCCTCGGCGTAGAACGGGCGCAGGGTGATGTTGGTGAACTGGACTCCGGTCGCCAGAGCCAGCTCGCGACAGGCGCGGTTGGCTTCGTCGTAGTTGCCGTCGAGCTGGATCACGGCTGCACCCAGCGCCCGGCAGGCGCGCGCCTTGCCACGCTCCATGTTGCTCGGGTAGAAGACGTAGGCGGCGACGCCGGCCTTGGCCGCGAGCGAGGAGAGCGCGGTGCCTACATTGCCGGTTGAGACGCACCCAATCTCCTCCTTGCCCAGCTCGAGCAGGCGGGCGACCGCCATCGAGACGACGCGGTCCTTGTAGGAGAGGCTCGGGCGCTGCGTACTGTCGTCCTTGAGGTAGAGCTTGCGTAGGCCGAGCTCGGCGCCGAGCCGGTCGGCGTGGATCAGCGGCGTGCGGCCGCTGTAGCGGCCGACCCGCGCCTGCGCCTTGGCATCGACGATCGGCAGCAGCTCTTCGAAGCGCCAGATGTTGAGGTGGCGCTCGGCGATCGGCAGCTCGTCGATCCGCGCCTTGGCGAGCTCGTAGTCGTAGTCAATGTCGAGGGTCTGGCCGCAGCCAAGACACCTGAAGGTGGTATCCAGCAGAGGGAGCCGAAGCTCACAGTCGTGGCAGACCAGCTCCGTCGCGCAGGAGCGGGTGCGCTGGTCAGCCGAGAGGCTCATCGCCCCTCAATGCCCCCGGCTAGCGACGGCAGGCCGCCCGCCTTCGCGAATCTTCCTCTCCGCTTCCCGGTGATGCGCCCGATCATGAGCGGTGGTGTATAGCAGTTGCGGGCATATCGATCAATTATTCCTGGCTATAGATAGAGAGAAAGGCTCTCCTCCAGCCGGAAATCCTACAGAGCCATCCTGCCCGAGAGCAATCAACAGCTCCTCCGCGATATGTGGCGCGAAGGGCGAAAGGGTCCGGGCTAGGAGAACCAGGGCCTCGAGCAGCGCCTCGTAGTCCTCGCTGCTGAGCTGCCCACGCCGTTGCACGATTCGCTTCTCGTAGTCCTTGGTCCGCTCCAGCAACCGGGTGACGTTGCGCACCGCCTTGTGCATCTGCAGCTCGTCCAGATCGGCGGTGATCCGCTGCAGACCGCTGTCGCACCATTTGCCCAGCCGCTCGCGAATGAACGCGGTGTCGGACGCCGCCTCGAGATCCTCGGATGCCTCGGCGGCAGCCGCGATTGAGGCGTGGGTGTAATCCCAGAGGCCGCGCAGGAATCGTGAGGCGAAGCGCAGAGCGCCGTCGGTCCAGTTGAGCGCCTTGGCCGGACCGGCGGCATAGAGCACGGCGAGCCGCACGGTGTCGGCGCCGTGCTCAGCCACGAGCTCGTCGGGGTCGACGACGTTGCCCAGGTGCTTGCTCATCTTGCGCCCGTCGGCGATCACCATCTCGTGGAAAAGGCAACCGGCGAACGGCTCGCCGTCCTCGAGGAAGGCGAAGGGCCCGATGTCCCGCAGGGCCTTGGTCACGACCCGCTGGTCAAAGACGAAACCGCCGCTGTCGTTGCCGGCCACGAGGCGCTCCGACGGCAGCCAGCGCTGCAAGTCGGGGTGGGTGAACATCTTCTCGTCGCGGTCAGGGGGCGGCACGGCAGCCGGAACCCACAGCCAGAGGGCGTCGAAGTGACAGTCGAGCGTGTCGGTCTCCCGCCTCGCCGGACCGTCGCAGGTTGGGCAGGTTGCCTGCAGAAAGTCTGGGCGCTCGGCAAGCGGGTTCCCCTCGCCGGTTGGCTCGACGTCGCGGGGCAGGACGACGGGCAGCTGCTCGATCGGCACCGGGACCACACCGCACTGCTCGCAATGCAGAACCGGGATCGGGGTGCCCCAGTAGCGCTGGCGCGAGATCGAGAAGTCATAGGC
The DNA here is from genome assembly GCA_963824215.1 of uncultured Solirubrobacterales bacterium. Taxonomy (GTDB): domain Bacteria; phylum Actinomycetota; class Thermoleophilia; order Solirubrobacterales; family 70-9; genus VRUE01. The sequence goes on from CAWGOE010000004.1 coordinate 920,259, forward strand.
GCGATAGCGCGTCGCCGGCCGCGCCTGCAAAGAGGCAAGCGAATCGTCACCGGACGGCTCACCTGCGGCGCGCGGCATCCGCGCTGCAATCGCCTCGTCCGCCTCATCGACGGCGGGAATGCCCAGCGCCGCGGTCGGGCCGAAGCGCGCATCGACCAGCGGCGAGACGAAGACCGGCAGGTTGTCGCCCCCATCAACCTCGATTGAGGCGCCCGTGTCGATCACCGGTACGGCGGCCGCGTCGCGAGCGCTGCGCTCCCAGCCACCTGACCGCAGCTCGTCGAGCTGCTCCGCTACGGCTGGATCCGCAGCCCAGCGCTCAACCTCGGGGTGACGGGGCGAGAGCAGCACGAAGCGCGCCTGCCCGATGGAGTCGGCATGTGGAGTGAAGACCTCAAGCGCCTCGCCATCCTGCCCAGCAAACGTCACCTCGACCCCATCGCTTCGGCCGAGGATGTAACGCTGGGTCTTTAGCGAAAGCTCGTCCCAGCTTTGGAGCTGCTCGAGATTTCGGTCGTTCTCCTCCAGATAGGGGGACAGCCGCAGGAACCAGGTCGGGCGGCGGATCAGCCGCACCTTGTTGTGGCAGCGCCAGCAGCGCCCGTCCTCCACCTGAAGCGCAGCAAGCGTCGTTTGGCAGGTATCGCACCAGTCGACCGTCGCGTTGTCCCGGTAAACCAGCCCAGCCTTGAACAAGGTCAGGAAGAGCCACTGGGACCAGCGGTACTGGGACTCATCGGAGCTGTAGAAAACGCGCTCGTAGTCGAACGAGAAGCCGAGACGCTGCATCTGGCCGAGCATCCGCTCACCGCAGCGCTCGACCCACTCAGCCGGCCGCGTCCGGCGCTCAATCGCGGCCATCTCGGCCGGCAGGCCAAATGCGTCGAAGCCGAAGCTGAAGAGCACCGCGTCGCCGCGGGCCCGCCGATAGCGCGCGTAGGCATCACCGATCGAGTAGTCACGGACGTGGCCCATGTGGAGGTTGCCCGACGTGAACGGGCTCGACGGCTTGACATAGACGGCCGTCTGCCCGGACGCCGGAACGGTCGTCGCAAACACACCGCGCTCCGCCCACTCGGCCTGTCGGGCGGCCTCGATCTGGGCCGCGTCATAGCTCGGCTTGGCGCTGCTCATCTGCCCGGAGTGTGCCACGGAACGTTGACCCCGGGCCAATGGGGTCCTATGCTGGAAATCAATGGTCAAACACCTTGAAGTATTCGAGTGACATACAAAAGCGTGCCGGTTGTGTCAAAAAAGTGTGAAAAGGCGCGAAGGGGAGGTATTTGGACGCTTCGGCGTCCGGGTGCGGACTTAGCTTGGTCCGCGAAGAGATAAGGGCGGCCCCGGCGGCGCTTGCGACGCCCCGGGGCCCGGCCGAGACCTGAAGAGGAGGTCCCAACATGAGTGAGGGTACGAAAACCGTCTCGCCGGTAGAAGGGCGACTGGACGAACAAATTGCCAGGCGGGCAATTGCCGCCGCCCGGGAGGCGCCGCCTGAAGACCGGGCCAGAGTCGGGCTGGAGGCCGCGATCGAGATAGCCGAGACCGATCCCGCCGCGGCCCGCTCAGCCCTGCATGAGCTGCGGTCGGATCATCTCCGACTGGGCCAGCTCGAGACCTGGCTCGGAGGCGACCCTGACCGCACGACATTTGGCCTCGGCGCCGCCATTCAACTCGCCGACGCTGAGCTGGCCTCATCAAGCCCGGCGCTCGGGGACCTCGTTCCCGAGCTGCTGCGGTGGCTGGAGGGCAATTGGTAGACCCCTCAACCAGCCGGGATCTACGGTGCCGACTCGCCCCCAGATGCCGCAGCGCCAGAGTTGACCCGCCGGCTCAACTTCGTCACACGCTGATTTAGAGCGGCCACACGAGAGTCGATAGCGCCGACCTGATTTTCCAGCGAGCCGATGCGCTTGCTCAGATTCGCCGCGCTCTGCTCGTTGGCTTCCAACGCCTTCGTCTTGCGCTCGAGCTTGTCGATTCTGTTGGAGAGGTTGGTCACCGCGCTCTGCGATTCGCGTTGAGCCTGCTTAGCCTTTCCCTTCAGCGTCTTCTGCTCACCGGTGAGACTTTCCTCTGCGATGCCCAAGCGGTCGATCAAGCGAGTCAATTTCGCGTCCACTGCCTGCACCGATTCCTGGCTCGCCGAATCGTCCCCACTGTTCTTCGCGTCGAAGGCAACCACCAGTGCAATCACCCCGAGCACTAGGCCCAGTGCGGCAATCGCGATCAACAACCAGGACTGGCGGCTCTCACTCTCCACGGGACTCCCCCCTTAGTCGACGAAACACGGGCGCAACTCTCTCATCCGCCGTCGGACGGAAGTGAGGGGCGGATCAGGCGAAGGTCCAGAGCTTGTTACCGAGGAAATTGAACGGCATCGCGACCGCAACGGCGATCGCCTGGGCCGGCAGATCCCCCATCGAGGCCCTCGAGATGAGGACTTCAAGCACGACTAGATTGACCAGCAGCGCGGCTACGCTGACAGCGAAGAAGCGCACCGCCTGGAAGCCCGGATGGCCGTGCCCTGCCTCGAACGTCCAGTGCCGGTTCCAGAGGAAGTTATTGGCCAGGGCAACGCAGAAGGCTCCAACCGCGGCCGCTATGTGGTGCAGGCCGAGGCTGCCCGCGAGGACGGCGAAGACCGCGAGGTTGATCAGGTACCCAGATCCACCGACCATGCCGAACTTGAGCAGCTGCATCCAGCTCGCTGGACGCCGGGCCGCAGCGCCGATCCTGTAGGCGAGTTCAGTTGCCGGCGTCATGTCTTTCGAGGTGGTAGGCACGGTCGGTGCGTAATGTTCCGGCCCCCATGCGGCTCGGAATCGGCATCTTTGCAGCCTTGGCGGCGGTTGTCGTCGCGGTCATACTCGCGCTCTCGCTCAGCGACGATGAGGACACCGTCGGCGCCGGGCAATCAGCGCGCGCAGCAGAACCGAGTGTAGAGATCGTCTCTCCCCGCAACGGCGCTCGCCAGACGAGCCGGGCGGTCGTGGTCAAGACCAAGGTCCGCAACTTCGCCCTGGCGCCGCTGCGCTTCGGCGGCGAACCGCAACTCGGTGAGGGGCATATGCGCTTCGGTCTCAACCGGGTACCCGACTGCGTGGACCCCGGCAAACTCAAACGCGCCGAGGAGAGTCCACTCGGCCGCGGCCGCCTGGTCGGCGCCTCCTTTGACTTCCCGCGCTACGCGGGCCCCAACGGCGTGCTCGCCGAGCGCATCGGCTCCAGCGGCAGCTACTCACCCGCGACGCGACCGGAGATCTACTACCGCGACCTCCCCGCGGGCTTCTATCGCCTCGTCGTCACCCTCGCCCGCAACAACGGCGCGACCACGCCCTACCACGCGGTCACCAACTTCCAGATCCTGCTTCCACCCGGCCACGATCAGAAATCCTGCCCACCCGGCAAAGTCACCAGCGCCAAGGCCGCCGTCTTCGACTGAGCGCTGCGAGAAGACGGACGCGTGCTGTGCATCCGCCTGGGCATTGCCCCTCGGCAGAAACCTCACTAAGGCAATACTTCACTTTGTATAGTGGCTTGAATGCGGACCTATCGCCGCCTTATGGGCTTTCTACGGCCCTATCGTCGCCAGCTTTGGGGCTCGCTGGTCTTTGCATGGGCGGCGATGGGGATGACGGTGCTGATCCCCTGGCTGATCGGCCGCGCTGTCAACGCGATCGAGGCGGGCGATCGGCCCGACCTGCTCCCCCTCGCCATCGCCATCGTCGTTGCCGGCGTCCTGCGGTTGGGGCTGACGCTGGTCCGCCGGGTCGTCGCCGGCAAGGTCTCGCTGGCGGTGGAGTTCGACCTGCGGCAGAAGTTCTATGCCCACCTGCAGCGACTCGAGCTGGGCTTCTTCGACGGGCAGCAGACCGGCCAGTTGATGTCGCGGGCGACCGTCGACCTGCAGTCGATTCGCTTCTTCCTCGGCTACGGGCTGATCTTCATCACGCAGAACCTGTTGACGATCGTGCTCGCCAGCGCAGTGATGTTCGCGCTCGAGCCCTGGCTGGCACTTGTGGCGCTCGCCCCGGCGCCGCTGGTGATCTACACCGCCTCCCGCTACAACCGGGTCTCACGCCCCGCCGTCCAGGAGGTGCAGCAGCGGATCGCCGAACTGACCGCCGAAGCGGAGGAGAACGTCTCCGGCGTCCGCATCGTCAAGGCCTTCGCCCGCGAGGAGCACCAGCTGCATCGCTTCCGCAAAGCGGTCACGCGGGTCTTCGATCAGAGCATCTACTCGACCCGCCTGCAGGCGTTCTTCTCCCCCCTGCTCGGCCTGCTGCCACAACTGGGCATCGCCCTGGTGCTGCTGATCGGCGGCCGTCAGGTAATTGCCGGCAACCTCAGCCTCGGCGCCTTCACCGCCTTCTACACCTACGTGGTGATGCTGGCGGCGCCGATGCGGATGCTGGGCATGGCGCTGGGAATGGCACAGCGGGCAATCGCCTCCGGCAACCGGCTCTTCGAAATCCTCGACCGCGAGCCGAAGATCGAAAGCCCGCCGGATGCAGAGCCGCTGCCGGTGGGCGGTGGTCGGGTCGAGATGCGCGGCGTGTCGCTCCGCTATGGCGATGCGGCTGACGCCTTAAGTGAGATCGACCTAGCAATCGACGCCGGCCGCACCGTGGCTTTGGTCGGCCCATCCGGCTCGGGCAAGACCAGCCTAGTGGCTCTGATCGCGCGGTTGTATGAGCCAAGCCAGGGCGAGGTGCTGATCGATGGCATCGACGTACGTGAGGTCGACCTCGTCTCGCTGCGCTCGGAGGTTGCCTTCGTCGGCGATGACAGCTTCCTCTTCAGCGCCAGCATCGCCGAGAACATCGCCTACGCGCAGTCGGACGCGACCCGCGAGGAGATCGAAGCGGCGGCGCGGCGCGCCCAGGCCGACAACTTCATTCAGGGTCTGGCCAGTGGCTACGACACGATGGTCGGCGAGCGCGGCCTCACCCTCTCGGGCGGGCAGCGCCAGCGGGTCGCGATTGCCCGGGCCCTGCTCGCCGATCCTCGCATCCTGATCCTCGACGACGCCACCTCCTCGGTCGACGCGACGACCGAGACGGCGATCAAAACTGGCTTGCAGGAAGCGATGGCTGGCCGCACGACTTTTGTCATCGCCCATCGCCTCTCGACCGTCTCGCTTGCCGACGAGGTGATCGTGATGGACGGTGGCCAGATCGTCGACCGCGGCACCCACGCCGAGCTGCTTGAGGGATGCGGCTTCTACCGGGAGATCGCGGAGCACGGCCTTGCCGACTCGGTCTTCCTGCAGCGCGATCTCGAGCAGCGCGAGGAGATGGCGCGGCTATGAGGCGGCTCTGGCAGATCCTCCGCGGCGAAGACCAACGCGGCCGCAAGCTGCGTTGGATGGTCGGCCTGCTGCGTCCCTATCGCGCTCGGGTGGCGCTGACCTTCGTCGCGATGCTGGCGGCAACCGCCGCCGGCCTTGCCCCGCCGTACCTGGCCGGGCAAGCGATTGACGTCGGCATCATCCCTGGCGACAGCGAGGCGCTGACCATGATCGTCATCGCTTTTCTCGCTGTCGCCGTCCTCTACGCCGCCGCCACCTACGCCCAGACCTACCTCGTCGGTTGGGTTGGCACCCGGGCGCTCCAGGATCTGCGCGAGCGGGTTTTCGCCCACCTGCAGTCGATGTCGATTGGCTTCTTCACCCGTCGCAGCCCAGGCGTGCTCGTCAGCCGCATGACCAACGACATCGAGGCGCTCAACCAGCTGGTCACCAACGGCGTCGTCACCTTCATTTCCAGTGGCCTCACCTTGATCGGGGTGGTCGCGATCATGCTCCTCCTCGACTTCAAGCTGGCCCTGGTCACCTTCCTCACCTTCCCTCTGGTTGCCCTCGCCAGCATCATCTTCCGCATCGCCTCCCACGGGGCTTACCGAGCGACCCGGGAGCGGATCGCCGCTGTCACGGCCTATCTGCAGGAGACCCTCAGCGGGGTGCGGGTCGTTCGCAGCTTCGGCCAGGAGCCTCGCCACACGGCGGCGATGACCGAGCTCAACGAGGCCAACCGCGAGGCGAACATGAAAACCGTTTACCTCAATGCCTCCTACTTCCCGGCGGTCGAACTGCTTGCCGCCGCCGGTACCGCGGCGATCATCCTCTACGGCGGCGGTCAGGCGATCGACAAAGCGATCCAGATTGGCACGATCGTCGCTTTCATCGGCTACCTGCAGGTCTTCTTCCAGCCAATCCAGGAACTCTCCCAGCTCTACACGACCTACCAGCAGGGAATGGCGGCCCTCGACAAGATCTTCGAGCTGCTCGACACCGAGCCCGACATGGTCGACGCGCCGGGAGCGATCGACCCTGGCCAGCTGCGCGGCGAAATCGAGATGGACGGCGTCTGGTTTGGCTATGCCGATGACGACTGGGCGCTGCAGGAAGTCGACCTCCACGTGCCGCCTGGTCAGACGCTTGCCCTGGTCGGGGCCACGGGGGCCGGTAAGTCGACCTTGGCCAAGCTGGTGGCGCGCTTCTACGATCCGCAACGCGGCCGCGTGCTCGTCGACGGCCATGACCTGCAGGCAATTCAGCAACGGGCGCTGCGGCGCCAGCTCGGGATCGTCCCCCAGGAGGGCTTCCTCTTCTCCGGCAGCGTTCGCGAGAACATCGCCTTCGGCCGACCCGATGCGACCCTGGAGGAGATCGAAGCGGCGGTGGCCACCGTCGGTGCCAGCGAGTTTGTCGCAGCACTGCCAGAGGGGATCGAGACCGAGGTCGGCGAGCGGGGCGTGCAGCTCTCGGCCGGGCAGCGCCAGCTGGTCGCCTTCGCCCGGGCGCTGCTTGCCGAGCCCCGCATCCTGATCCTCGACGAGGCGACCTCGAACGTCGACGTGCGAACCGAGCGCACGATCGAGCGCGGCCTGGAGCGCCTGCTCGCTGGGCGCACGGCGATCGTTATCGCCCACCGCCTCTCGACCGTCCGCCGCGCCGGCAAGATCGTCGTACTCGATGGCGGCCGGATCGCCGAGTCCGGCGCCCACGAGGAGCTGATCGAGGCCGGCGGCCCCTACTCGCGGCTCTACGGCTCTTGGCGCGAGAACTCAGCCGCCTGAGCGGACTGTGATGCGCCAGCTATCGGCTCACTCAGCCGGGGCCGATGCCGCCGCTGGACCCCCCACCACCGCCGGCGGACCCGCCTTCGGTACCCCCGCCCACCCCAGCACCGCCGCCGGCGCTTTCTTCTTCGACCGGGGGAGCTTCTTCGGGCGCGACTTCGGCTTCTTCTTCTGGCGCGATTTCTTCGGCTTCTTCTTCAACGCCGGCGCCTTCTTCTCCGGTCAAGCCCCCAGTCGCAGTACCGGGCACCGGGGCAGCCGGAGCTTCCGCGCACTCTTCGAGGCCGAAGGACGTGGCCGCCGACTGGAAGGCGGTGAGCGCCGAGGAGGCTTCCGCTTCAGCGCTACTCAGCGCTTCGGCGTCTTCTCGATCCGAGGCAAGTTCAACGTTCTCCTCGGCCTGGGCCAACGCTTCGGCGGCAGCGATGAATTCGGCGTAACCGGCGCTGTCGTCGCTGGGCGCACCAAGGCCTTTCAGCCGCTCGACCATGCCGCCGTAGAGGCCAGCAACCTGGGAGGCCTGACTTTCAGCATTTGAGCTGGTGGACCCGACCGTGCCAACCGCGGCATTCACCTCAGCGCAGATCCCATCGCCCTGGGCGATCAGCTCTTCCTTGCTCAGTGCCGCCGCTTCGGTCCTCTCAACGGGCGCCGCAGCCGTCGAGTCGCCATCATCGCCGCCACCGCAACCGGCGATGGAAATCATCGTTAGCGCCAAAGCGCCGATACCGAGCCCGAGCCTCCTCATTCTGCGGCGAAGGTAGCAAAGGGCCTAGACGGCCTTCGCCCGTCGGAGTTGACGCCGGCTTGGCTGCGGGCTGCCACGTCTGCTCGTGTTGCGACCGGCAAAATTCTCGGTTTGGGCGTGGCAATTGGGACAGAGCAATTCCAGATTGAATAGGCGGTTGTCCTTCCCGTCCCCGTTGATGTGATGCAACGCCGTGCTCAGAGGCCGTCCTCGCCATTCCGTCAATCCGCATTGCTCGCAGTGATTTGTCTTCAGTCCCTCATCCAGAAGCCGCTGCTTCAAATGTGATCGATTTGTCCCCGGTCGCCCCATCACGAGCAGCGTCTCGATCGGCATCCGACGAGGACGGGGGCGGACGGCGCCACGCTTTACGGCCTCATTCCATGAGCAGGTCGCAAAGCCAAAACGCCGAGCGCAGTCACGCACAGAAAGACCCGCGTCGTACGCGGTTTGAATCTCATTCCAGTCGTATCGACGTGAACACTCGTCCTTGGCCGGAATACCGAGACGCCGCGCGTGGTACGAAACGGTCGGCCTCGTAAGCCCGAGCCGCCTACCTACCTCCGCCTGGCTCAATCCTTCCGCAAGCATCTTGCCGATCAACGCTCGCTTTGGCGACGCGGGAAGCGGTTTCCCATTCTCAGCCTGTCCATTGCGAACAGATGTTCGCAATCGGCTCGGACAAAACGTGGAGCTAAAAACTGCGCCCCAGGGACTCGAACCCCGAAATCCAGCTCCAGAGGCTGGCGTGTTTCCAATTACACCAGGGCGCAACGAACGGACTCTGAGGATATCCGGCGGCGCGCGCCGGATGCTCGCAGCTCTGCTTTTTAGGAGATCTCGCCCAGGTCGCTGTCGGGGTCAGCGATTGCCTCGCGCCGACCAGAGACGTCGACGCCGTCAGCGAGCAGCCGGCGTGCCTCGGCCAGATCTTCGGAGCGGCCGACGCTGAGCGCGCCCGCGACCTTGCCATCCTTCAGGTACCAGAGAGAGAACTCCTCGCCGTCGCGATCACCGCGCCAGATCTCCTCGTCCCAATCCACCGCCGGGCCGACGTACTCGAGGCTGGCCCAGTCGGCGAGGTCGCTGAAGAAGTAGGGCACGACGTCGTAGTCGCGATCCTCGCCGAGCATGTTGCGCGCCGCGTGCATCCCTTGCTGCATCGCCACGTCCCAGTGCTCAACGCGGATCCGTCTCCCGTGGATGACGCTGTGGTAGGAGCAGCAATCGCCGGCCGCGTAGATGCCGTCGGCAGAGGTCGCCAGCTTCGAGTCGCAGACGATGCCATCGTCGACCTCGAGCCCGGCGCGCTGGGCAAGCATCGCATCGGGGCGAACGCCGGCGCCGACGATGACCGTGTCGCACTCGATCGCCTTGCCGCTCTTGGTCAGCACCGCCTTGACCCGGCCGTCACCCTCGAACGCCTCCAGCTCCTCACCGCCGTGAATGCTGACGCCGTGGGCTTCGAGGCGCTGCTGGAACCAGCGGCCGGCGTCCTCACCGAAGGTCCGCGAGAGCGCAACGTCCTCCATCATCACAATCGAGCACTTGACGCCCTTGGCCGTCAAGGAGGCGGCGACCTCGGTGCCGATGTAGCTGCCGCCGATCAAGACGACGTGCTCGGCCGCCTCGGCGTCAGCTCGGATCGCGTCGGAGTTGCCGAAGGCGCGCAGGTAATGGACGCCCTCGTTCTCGGCGCCCTCGACGCGCAGGATGTTGACCATCGCCCCGGTGGCAAGCAGCGCCTTGCCGAAACCGACCTCCTCCCCGCCCTGCAGCTTCGCCGTGCGCGCCGCGGGATCGAGCGACATCACGTTCATCCCCGTCCGCAACTCGACCTCGCTCTCCTCATACCAGGCGGGCGAGTTGACGTAGGCGTCCTCACGCCCAGCCTCGCCGCGCATGTACTCCTTCGAGAGCGGCGGCCGTTCGTAGGGCGGCTCGGGCTCGCGCCCGGCAAGCAGGATCGAGCCCTCCGCCCCGCGCTTGCGTAGCTCAGCAGCGCAGTTGGCCGAGGCCAGGCCGCCGCCGACGAGCAGGAAGTCGACCTCACGGTCGGCCACCGTTCAGCCGGTCCCGTTGCCGCCGGGGGCCGGGCCGAAGAGGTCCTTGATGTCCTCCTCGCGACCCGGATCGAGCACGGCGAGCACCTCGTCGCCCGCCTCGAGCACGGTGTCGGCGCTGGGCACGAAGCCCTTGCCTTCGCGCAGCACGGAGATCAGCAGGCTGCCTTCGGGCATCGAGAGGTCTCCGACCCGCCGCCCGGTCACGCCCGAGTCCTTGCCGAGCAGCATCTCGATGATCTCCAGCTGCTCCTCCTGCAGGTCGAGCAGGTGGACGAGGCCGTACTCCGGAATGTCGTGCTCGAGCAGACGCAGGATCAGATCGGTCGCTGAGACCGACGGCTTCACCCCGAGCAGGTCGAAGTGCGGCCGGTTGCGCGGGTTGTTGACCCGGGCGATGATCCGCTCGACTTCGTACTTCTCGCGGGCAACCTGGCAGATCAGCATGTTGTCCTCGTCGTCGCCAGTCACGGCAATGACCATGTCGGCCCGCTGGATGCCGGCGCGCTCGAGGACCCAGAGCTCGGAGGCATCGCCGTAAGTGACATTGTGCTCGAGCTCCTGCTCGACGGTCAGGTAGCGGCGCCGGTTGCTCTCGATCACGGTCACCTCGTGATTTTTTTCGAGCAGCTCGCGAGCGAGGTTCCAGCCGACCTTCCCCGCGCCGACGACGATGATGTACATGCTCAGGCCACCTCGCGCGGGGCGCCTTCGCGGACGGCGCTCTCGAGCATGTCGATCGCGACCCGGGTCGGACAGATCGTGTGCAGCCCCTGCTGGCGGTACCACTCGGCCCGCAACGGGTCGAGGATCCGCGCGATCACCGTCGGCACCTCGTAGCGCCGCTGGGCGATCTGGGAGATGACGATGTTCGTGTTGTCGCCGTTGGTAGCGGCGATGAAAGCGTCAGCGTGCTCGATCCCGGCGGCAAGCAGAGCGTCGGTCTCAAGGCCGGTGCCGACCGTGAAACGCCCGCCGAGGTCCTCCCAGCCTTTGTCGAGGCCCACCTCGAGCCTGGTGTGAGACTCGGGGTCCTCGTCGAGGCAGGAAACATCGTGACCCTCGCTCAGCATGGAGCGGGCTACGGACGAGCCGACCCGCCCGCAGCCGACGATCAAAATGAACACGTTTTCACCACGGTCTGGATACTAGTCCGCAGCGGCGGCAGTGGGCTCTGGCTCGGCAGGGGATTCCGGCGGGGCGGTTAGCAACACCTGGCAGGGCGCCTTCATCAGCACGTACTCGGTCGCTGCGCCAATCTCGGCCGGCTTGGCTGCGCCGATCCCTCCCAGCCTGGCGCCGCCGCGGATCTTCGTCGGTGGCTCGCCACCAATCACAATCGCCTCGGCTTCGCTGCGCCGCGCCGCTTCGACGATTCCGGCGCCGACCTGACGGGCACGGATCGTCTCGGTGCTGACCGCCACGTCCTCGTACTCCTCCGCCACATCGCGGGCGCGCTCGAGAGCGCGCCGGGCTTCCTCGTTGCGCTCGGCGGGCAACTCCACCTCGAGCGACACCGAGAGCGGAACCTCGACCACGTAGACCAGAGCTAGGCGCGCCTTCTCCTCCTCCCCGTCAGCGTTCTCGCTCTCAGCCGCGGCGAGGCGGCCCGCGGTGGCGACGATGTCATCGTCGAGCTCGGTGCCAAATACGGGTACCAGCAGACTGCGGTAGGAGATCTCGGGCACCTGCTTGGTCAGCGCCCGCTCGGTCACCGATACGCGACGGGTAAGCGAGGTGCCCTCGAAGACCTTGCGGTAGACGACGTAGAAGAGCAGGCCGAAGACCATCCAGCCGCCCCCCACCCAGCGCGCCGTGTCGTGCAGGACAAGGACACTGAGGAAGGCCAGCACGCTGAGCAGCGCAGCGAAGAGCGTTGGCAGCGGGATCCGCGCGTTACGCCAGGTAAAGCTCCAGGGAACGCGGAAGGGTCGCCGCCGCTCAGGCTCGGTCACCCGCAGCCTGAGAATCGAGAGGTGGGCGATCGTGATCGCCAGCATCGCCCCGAACGCGTAGAACCCCGCCAGGAGCTTGACGTCGGCCGGCAGGACCAGGCCGATGGCGATCAGGCCGGAGAGGACGATCGCCACCTGTGGCGTCGCGTGGCGGCTGTTGAGCTTGCCCAGCCAGCTGGGAATCTGGCGGTTGATCGCCAGCGTGTAGATGTGACGAGAAACGCCCAGCATCGCGGTCGTGGTAGCCCAAAACAGGACCGGCGCCGCAACCAGAGCGACGATCCACCGCATCGAATCCGCCACCCAGGCAGGGTCATAGGCGGAGACGATGCCGAGCACAGGCGCCTGGACAAACTCGCCACCGAGGGCGGTTTCCGGACCTTGGGGCCCGACGACCACCGGCACGGCCATCAGCGCGATCGCCGCCATCCCGGCGTAGACGAGCGGCACCGCGACCGCCCCCAGGGAGACGATCCGCTTCAGGTCACGCGGATGCACATCGACGTCAGGGGCAAGGTCGGAGGCAGCCTCGATACCGGCGTAGGCGAGCATCGCAATCACCGAGGCGTAGACGATGTCCTGGACGCTAGGGTCGCTGAAGAGGTGGATCTGGTCGGTGAGGCGGTCAGGGTGAAAGACCGCGAGGACCCCGACGACGATCACCGCCATCTGCAGGGCGATGTCGGCGAGGGCAAGGACGCTGAGCGTGCGCTCGCGGCCACGACCGGTCACGTTGAGGATGCTCAGCCCGCAGGCGGCGACGATCACGGCGACGGCGACGGCGATCTCACGCCAGCCCGTGGAGAGATCCGATGCCACGGGTTCCAGGTAGTGGGGCACGGAGAGCGCCGCTAGGGCCGCGACGATCAGGTAGTCGATCAGGATCGCCCAGCCAGCGATGAAGGCGATCAGCTCGTTGAAGGCGTGGCGGGCGAAGCTCGAAGAGCCGCCCCGTTCGCGGATCATCGCGCCGCCCTCGACGTAGCTGAGCGTGGTCAGCACGAACATCAGGCCGGCGGCGAGGAAGATCAGCGGCGTCAAACCAAGGCCGCGATCGGCGACCACGCCGAGCGCGAAGTAGATCGAGAAACCAACGGCCGAGTAGACGGCGACGAAGAGGCCGGGGACGCCTACGCCGCGCCGCAGCAGCGGCTCCAGCCGCGAGCGCGGCTGTCCGCCCTCGCTCACCGGCCCATCCGCGCCGCAAGCCAGAGCCGGCCAGCCCCGACCGCGAGGAAGGCGATCCCCATCAGGAACCCGACCGAGGCAGGGCCGCCGCCCGCGACGATGGTGGTGACGAGCAGGACGCCGCCGAGGGCAACGAAGAGGAGCGAGAGGAGCCGGACCGAACGCTGATACACGCAGGCGATTCTAGGCCGCGGACTAGGCGAGCGACGGAGCCACCTCGGCGCTGCCACGGGCGCCTTTCTCGGAGACGACGATGACCCTGCAAGGGCGCTCACCGAGCACCGTCTGCAGAGTCTTGTCGTAGAGCGGCTTGCCGTCGCGATAACGCAGCCAGACGACGACTGCCGCCGCGTTGATCAGCTTCGCCTCCTCGGAGATCGAGTAGCCCGCCTGGCCGGGCCGCACCCGCTCAACGTGGCCGGTCACCCGTTGCCCACCGATCAGCTTCGCCTGCTCGATCTTGCTCTGCGCCTCGGCTTCCCGCTCGCGCATCTCGGCGGTCAGAGGCAGGTTGGTGGGGACGGTAAGCAGAGCGTGGATGTGGATGCCGCGACGACGCTTGGAGGCAAGCTTGACCGCAGTGGCGACCATCTCCTCGGAGAACGGCTCCTCGTCCTCGAAGGCGACCATGACGCTGCGGTACTCGATCTCCTCGACCCCGAGCGGCTCGGGGGTGACGACTTTGACGGTCTCGGTCAACGGCAGCTTCTGGCTGCGGCGATAGAGGACGTAGACCGCGATACCGAAGGCCATCCAGCCGAGGCCGACGACGAGCGTGCGTGGGTTGAGCGCCATCACGACGATCCAGGCGGCGAAGGTGCCGAGGCCACCGAGCACGGCGCTCAACGGGACCTCGACCCCGAAGGCGCGAAAGTTGAGTGGTGGTTTCCACGGGCGCTCATCGGCCGAGTTACGGCGCCGCAGTTGGATCACGGAGACGTGGGCGATGGTGAAGGAGAGCATCGCGCCAAAGGAGTACATCGTCGCCAGGAAATCGGTCTGACCCGGGACCAGGGTGATCATCGCGATGCCGGAGAAGATGAAGATCGCGATGTAAGGGGTGCGATATCGCGGATGGACCTGACGCAGAGCCTCGGGCAGCTGGCGGTGCTGCCCCATCGAATAGGTGAGCCGGGAGACGCCGATCAAGCCGGCATTGGTCGCAATCAAGAGGATCACCGCGGCGAGGATGCCGACGTAGAAACGCAGCGCTTCGGTCATTCCGTGGCCAAGGCCGAGGTTCTCGACGATGCCGAGGATCGGGTCGTTTGCGAACTCCGAGCCAAGCGCGGTCACATAGTTGCCAGCCGCGTCCTGGGTAACCGGCATCGCCGAGAGGGCGACGATCGGGATCAGCAGATAGAGGGCGAGCACGGCCGCGACCGTGAGGCCAACGCTGCGCGGAATCGTCCGCGCAGCGTCCTTCGCCTCCTCGGCCATGTTGGAAATCGTCTCGATTCCGGTGTAGGCGATCATCCCGACCGCGATGCCGAGGGCGAAGTCGCTCCAGGTCGGGGCGACGCCGAGGTGGATGTTGTCGACCAGGATCTCCGGGTTGAGCACCAGGACGACGCCGATCGCGACCAGGACCACCTGGGTAGCGAGGTCGGCGACGGCGAGGACGAGGTTGAGCTTGGCGGACTCCTGCGAGCCGCGGATGTTGAGCAGAGCGAGGGCGAGGATCACCGCCGCGCCGGCGATGACGTCGCCTGGGCTACTGCCCAACGGCTCCCAGAAGACGGCCAGGTAGTGGGGCACGAAGTAGGCCGAGATCGCGACCGTGATCGTGTAATTGAGCATCTGGCCCCAGGCGGCGACGAAGCTGACCAGCTCGTTGAAGGCGTGGCGGGCGAAGCTCGAAGAGCCGCCCGCCTCCGGATACATCACCGTCGCCTCGGCGTAGGTGGCAGCCGTCGCGGCGAAGATCAGGCCAGAGATGACAAAGGCGACCGGGGTGAGGCCGAGCGCAAACGCTGCGGTGACGCCGAGCGCGTAGTAGATCGAGGAACCGACGTTGCCGTAGGCGGCCGAGAACAGCGCGCCGACGCCGTGCACGCGGCTCAGCGATTCGTCTCTGGGAATCCGCTGGGCCATCGATCTAGGTTGGAGTGCGGGTCACTCAGCCCGAATATACGGACGCAGCCGGTGCTCTCTGCACGTGGGTACGTGACAGCTCATCCGGGGATGCGCAGCCGCAGAGGGCGAGCGTGAGCTCAAGTTCCTCGCGCAAGAGCTCGAGCACCCGGCGGGCGCCATCCTCGCCGCCCGCCGCGAGCCCCCAGAGGGCGGGTCGACCTACCAGTACCGCGTCTGCGCCCAGCGCAAGCGCGGTAGCGATATCGATGCCGCGTCGGATGCCGCCGTCGACAAGCACGGGTCCCCGGCCTTCCACCGCGTCAACCACTTCTGGCAATGCGTCGGCGGTAGCCAGGCAGCGGTCGAGCTGACGGCCGCCGTGGTTGGAGACGACGACTCCGGCGGCGCCGTGCTCAACTGCCAGCGTCGCGTCCTCGGCAGTGAGCACGCCCTTGACCAGTACCGGTACACGGCAATCTGAGGCGAGGTCCTGCAGGTAAGACCAGGTCAAGGCTGGCTCCATCAGCTCGAACGTCTCCTCGATCGTGATCGCTCGACCCGAGCCGAGCGCCGCTTCAACGTTGGGTACGCCGAGCGCCGCCGGTATCTTGAAGCCAGTCCACCGATCGCGCTCGCGGTTGCCGCCACGAGGAGCGTCGACGGTGACCACAATCGCCTCGTAACCGCTCTCGCACGCCTCATCGACCAACGCCCGGGTGACGCCCTCGTCCTGAAAGCAATAGAGCTGGAACCAGCGCCGCCCCTCGGGAGCCGCTTCGGCAACCGGCCCCGGTCGCATCGTCGCCAGCGTCGAAAGGCACATAACCGTGCCAGCCGCAGCAGCCGCCCGAGCCATAGCCGCCTCCCCCTCCGGATCGACCAGGCCCTGGTAGGCAACCGGCGCGACCAGCACCGGCATCGAGACCTCCCCACCCAGCACCTCCACCTCGGTCCGCCACTCACTCAACCCAGCCAGCATCCGCGGCCGCAAGCGCCAGTGCCCCCAGGCGGAGACGTTCTCCCGCAGAGTCAGCTCGTCTCCGGCTCCGCCGAAGAAGTAGCCGGCTACGCCGGGGTCCAACTTCTCTTCAGCCACCCGCTCGAAGTCCGCGACGTTGATCAGATCATCGACCACGCCGTGACCCTAGCCAGAAAGCGTGGTTGAGGTTTGAACCGCATAGCGACGCAAACCTCAACCACGCCGGCATCTGAACCCCGCTCAGCGCCGACCGCGGCGCAACTCCGGTGACTCAACCGTGAAGCGGGCGACGGCAGGTGATTGATCGACGTTGCCGCTCGGGTCGACGGCACGGACCTTGAGGGTGTGCTTGCCTGGCTTGAGGCGTTTGAACGTCTTCGACGACCGACATTTCTTGAACGGCCGTTTGTCCAGCTTGCATTGGAAGGTCGATCCGGGCTCGTTGGAGCCGAAGCTGAAGATCCAAATCGGCGGCCTCCGCTTGAGCACGCGCCTGGATATCTTCGTGTTGGGGGCGATCACGTCAGCCGTGGTTCCCGACCGGTCGGCCGCTCCGCTGGCCTGCGCCGGCAGGGGCATCGTGGCGGTGATCTGGAAACTGCCCGCCCGCGCAATGCCCGCTCCCGAGTCGAACTCCCCATCGAGGGCGATCCTGTAGGTGGTGCCGGCGGTGACGTTCACCCTTGCGCCCAGCGCCGGTCCCAGCGCTGGTTCTGCCGGGATCAGTGAATCAACTGCGCTACCCGTATAGACGCCAATCAATGGGGGCCATCCACAACAAGCGTGAACAGTGGCTACACCCGATTCCGGCGGCGTCCACGTGTACCAAACAGATGCTCCGCCGACATTCCCCGCATGCGCCGGCTCGCCTACCTCCTTGCCGGCACCCCAGGTGTAGCCCGAGGCCGTGGACCGGTAGCCCAGCGCTTCGCTGGGTTCCTCGTCGATAAGCGGGATCGCGTCCTGTAAATCGTCGTTGGAGGGCGGCTGAGTTGCCTTGACCTGAAGCGTGAACTCGCCTTCGGTTGGAGGCGGTTCGCCGAATGAGAAACCGTTGCCATCGACCATGATCGTGTAAGTGACCCCTTCGGTAGCTCGGAAGGTGTACACGTCTTGTTGGCCGGCGCAGGGTGGGCCTGCGCTGTCGTTGCCGCTCGCCACACGGCTCAGCGAGTTCAATTCTGCCCCGGTGAAGATGACGACAGTGATCGGCATATCGGCTTCGCAGCCACCGATAGTCACGAATCCCGTGTCCGTCGCCTCCCATTTGAACCAAACCGAATGCCCAGCGGTATAGAGAAGGAAGGGCTCCCCGGGCTCTTCGGTCGCGTCGAGGTTGCTCCAGACCTCGGTCGTGACCGGGAAGCCGACACCAAGATCCTCCGCGTCGGCAAAGTTGTCGTTAGCGGGAGGAGCCGCTAAAGCCACCGGGGCCAGCAAAAGCGAAAGAACCAGAGCGACTCCAAGCGCCATCCCGAACCACAATCGACCCACCTCAAGCGCCCGCGAAGGAGGGGCAGGGTGTCCCTCCCGCGCAGCGGCGTCCTCTTTCTCGCCCCACCAACTCACGCGGACAACCTAAAGGCGAACCTGGCGAGAAACCCAGCAAGCGGGAGGGACACCCTGCCCCTCCCGCCGCTGAATGCCCTAGAAGTGAACGATCGGGATGATCAGGATGGCGACGATGTTCGCCACCTTGATCATCGGGTTAATCGCCGGCCCAGCCGTGTCCTTGTAGGGATCGCCGACCGTGTCGCCGGTGACCGAGGCTTCGTGGGCCGGAGACCCTTTGCCGCCGTGGGCGCCGTCCTCGATCAGCTTCTTCGCGTTGTCCCAGGCACCGCCGCCGGCGGTCATCGAGATCGCGGCGAAGAGGCCGACGACGATGACGCCGATCAGCAGGCCGCCGAGCGCGTTGACGCTGAGCAGGCCGACGACGATCGGAACCGCAATCGGGATCAGGGCGGGCAGGATCATCTCTTTCTGCGCCGCCAGGGTGACGATGCTGACCGTTTTCCCGTAGTCGGGTTTTTCGGTCCCCTCCATGATCCCCGGGTGCTCGCGGAACTGCTCGCGCACCTGTTCGACGACCTGACCGCCGGCACGGCCGACCGCCTCGATCGCAAACGCGGCGAAAAGGTAGACCATCATGCCGCCGATGATCAACCCGATCAGCACGTCAGGGCTGCTCAGGTTGAAGAGGGCGTTGAGGTCGAAGCCGGTTGGCGCCTCCTCCGCCAATTCGCTCTTGAAGGCCGCGAACAGGACCAGTGCAGCCAGCGCGGCGGAGCCAATCGCGTAGCCCTTGGTGACCGCCTTGGTGGTGTTGCCAACCGCGTCGAGCGGATCGGTCACTGCGCGCACCTCCTCGGGCAGGTCGGCCATCTCGGCGATGCCGCCGGCGTTGTCGGTGATCGGCCCGAAGGCGTCGAGGGCGACGATCAAGCCGCAGAGCGAGAGCTGTGCCATCACGGCGATGCCGATGCCATAGATGCCCGCCAGGTCGTTGGCCGCAAGGATCGCCAATGCGATGACCAACGCCGGGGCCGCAGTCGACTGAAAGCCCTGGGCCAACCCCTGGATGATGTTGGTCGCGTGGCCCGTCTCCGACGCCTTGGCGATCGACTTGACCGGGTAGAAGCGGGTCGCGGTATAAAATTCCGTGATGACAAAAAGTAGCGCCGTCACGGCGACGCCGATCACTGCGCAGAGCCAGAGGTCGGTGACAGTCACTGCATCGGCGGCGGTGCTGAGACCGAGCCGCACCGGGTCGCTCATCATCCAGTCGGTGATCGGGTAGAAGGCTGCGATCGAGAGGATTCCAGCGGCGATCACACCGGTGTAGAGAGCTCCCTCGACCCGATCGGTTTTAGTCCGCACCAAAAGGGCACCGATGATCGAGGCAATGATCGCGACGCCGCCGATCACCAATGGGTAGAGCGCGACCTCGCGGATGAATTCACCGCCAGCGCCGGTGAAGGTGAGGACGCCGAGCAGCATTACCGCAACCGTGGTGACCGCGTAGGTCTCGAAAAGATCCGCTGCCATGCCGGCGCAGTCGCCGACGTTGTCGCCAACGTTGTCGGCGATCACTGCCGGGTTGCGGGGGTCATCCTCGGGGATCCCCGCCTCGACCTTGCCGACCAGGTCGGCGCCGACGTCGGCGGCCTTGGTGAAGATGCCGCCGCCAAGCCGGGCGAAGACCGAGATCAGCGAGCCACCGAAGCCGAGGCCGACGAGGGCATCGACCGCGTGCTTGTCGCTGCTGCCGGTGAGGACGAGGATGCCGAAGTAGCCGGCGACCCCGAGCAGCGCCAAACCGACGACGAGCAGACCGGTCACCGAGCCGCCCTTGAAAGCGACGTCAAGCGCCGGGGGAACGCCCCCACGCGCCGCCTCGGCGACGCGGGCGTTGGCGCGCACCGAGAGATTCATGCCGATGAACCCGGTCGCGCCCGAGAGGACGCCACCGATCACGAAGCCAATCGCAGTTTGGTAGTCCTGCAGGAGCCAGAGCACGACCGCAATCGGCACCGCGACAGCGGCGATGATCGTGTACTGGCGGTTGAGGTAGGCCTGGGCGCCTTCCTGCACCGCGCCTGAGATTTCCTGCATGCGCTCGTTGCCCGGAGACTTCGCGAGCAGGCGCTGCGTGATGATCAATCCGTAGAGAACTGCCGCCCCTGCGCATACAAGCGCAACGACGACTCCGTAGTCGGTCAAGAAGCTGGTCAAGTTGGGTTCCTCCGGCTGGTTTTAGCGGCGCGGGAGTCTATAAGGGGCCGCGGATACCGCGTGTTCAGGCCTTTTAGGCGGCCTGGGCGGCAGCGCTATAGGTGCGGTGGGTCTCGCGGACCGCGTCGCGGTAGATGTCCTCGATCGCGACGCCCGCATCGAGAGACTCACGTGCGCGCTGGGCGCCGTTGCGCTCCGGTAGCTGGAGGTCGATACCGAGAGCCGAACGTGCTGGCTGGGTCCACTCGAGCAGCTCGTCGAGCACCGCCCTCGCCTCGACCTCCTCGCCGCGGCGGAAGTCGATCAGCTTGCCGCTCATGCCGTGGCGAATCGCCCGCCAGAGGTTCTCCTCGATCTCACGACCGCGCAGCGGCGCGCCGGCGCCTTCGTAGCCGCGCTCGTCGTAGTCGAGCGCGGTCTGGGCGATGCAGGCGGCGATCAGCGCCGCCAGCCCGAAGGACTCCTCACCGCGCGTCTGCGCATCGCAGATCCTCACCTCGACCGTGCCGAAGGCGTGGTGGGGGCGGACGCTCCACCAGAGCTGGGTCGACTCTTCAGCGCTGCGGGTGCGCTCCAGCAGGGCGACGAACTCGGCATAGCTGTCCCAATCGACAAAGGGGCCGGGGATGCCGCAACGGGGAAAGGTGCGGGTGAAGATCTCGGTGCGAACCGTGTGCAGGCCGGTGTCGCGCCGGTCGAGGAAGGGCGAGTTGGCCGAAGCGGCAAGCAGCAGCGGCAGCAGCTCGCGCATCCAGTCGCAGACCGCGATCGCACGATCGGCGCCGCGCACCCCCATGTGCACATGCATGCTCCAGGTGTTGTTGCGCTGGGCGACCCAGCCAAGTTCGCGCCGCAGGCGATTGTAGTGAGGCGTGTCGATGATCCGCTGGTCGAGGTAGTTGGCCCAGGGGTGCGTCCCCATCGCCGCCAAGCCCAGGCCCATGCCGTCGGCTAGATCGAAGAGGCGAGTGCGCCGCTCGCGCTGCGCCTCCATCGCCGCCGCAAAGGTCTCCGACCGCCCGGAGCGGATCTCAATCTCAGAGGCGATCAGCTCGCCAGCGGCCGATTCCGCCAGCACCTCGTCCTTCTGACAGGCGGCGTAGAGGTCCTCGAAGCGATGCTCCAGCTCCAGCGTCGCCGGATCGAGGATCGCGAACTCCTCCTCGAGGCCGATCGTGAAGTCGGTGGATGACTCGAATCGCTCCCGAGCCAGGTCGAGGTCCATGGACAAGGGCCCAGCGTCTTCCTAGGTCAAGTAGAAGTAGAGCGCGTAGAGCAGGTCGACGGCTGGGCTGGAGGTGTGCACCGTCACCTCTGGCGGCACCTGCAGCAGCTGCTCGGAGTAGTTGAAGATGATCTTCACCCCGGCCTCGACCAAGCGATCGGCGACGGCCTGCGCCGCGGCGGCGGGGACGGCGAGGACGCCAACGACAATCTCCTGCTCGGAGACGACCGCCTCCAGCTCGCCGAAGTCGCGCACTTGCAGGCTGCCGACCTCGTTGCCGACGACCTCGGGGTCGATGTCGAACATGGCGACGACCTCGAAGCCGTGGTCGGCGAAGATGTCGGAGCTGGCGATCGCCTGGCCGAGGTTGCCGGCGCCGAAGAGGGCGATGTTGTGCTGACCCGAGGTGCGCAGGATTTTGCGGATCTCGGCGACCAGGGAATCGACGTTGTAGCCCACCCCCCGCTTGCCGAACTTGCCGAAGCCGGAGAGGTCGCGGCGAATCTGCGTGGGGTTGATGTGGGTGTAGTCCGAGAGTTCCTGCGAAGAGATCGTCTCCCGGCCCATCTTGCGCGCCTGGGTGAGCACCTGGAGATAGCGCGAGAGGCGCGCCGCGACGCCCAGCGACAGCCGCTCGCCGTCGCCGACCAGCCCACTTGGCACCCCGAGCTCCTCCACGGCGTCCTCAATCATCGGCCCCCACAGTATCGAGCCGCGCACGAACGGAGGTTTGGTCCACGACCAGCTCGGCGACTATCTCTCCGTTCAGCTCGAGCACGGGTATGCGCTCCAGCATGCCCCGCAGCAGCTCCTCGTCGCTCTCGATGTCGACCTCGTGCAGCTCGAAGCGGTAGCCCTCGCCGTGCAGCGCGACGAGCTCTTCCAGCGCCTGCTCGCAGAGGTGGCAGCCGGAGCGGGAGTAGAGGATCAGCTGGGCGCTCATGCTGCAAGTGGCGGCCGACTACTGGGGAAGGCGTCGTAGCTGAGGTAGTCGGGGTACGGCAGCGCTGACGCGTAACGCGCCGCGGAGCCGATCATCGCTGCGTTGTCGGTGCAGAGCTCCAACGGCACCAGCTTCAGCCGCACGCCCCGTTCCTCGCAGAGTGCGGCGACCGCCGCGCGCAAGGGTCCGTTGGCGGCGACACCGCCCCCCAGTGCGACCGCCTCCCACTCGCCCCGCTTCAGCGCCCGCTTCAGTTTCGCCGTCAGCTGACCCACCGCCGCCTTCTGGAAGCTCGCGGCAAGGTCGGCACGCCGCTCGCGCACCCCCTCCGAACCAAGGTCTCGACAGAGATAGACGAGCGCCGTCTTCAGCCCGCTGAAGCTGAAGTCCAGGCCGGGGTCGCGGGCCATTGCCACCGGCAGCTCAAATGCCTCCGGATCTCCATCCCCGGCCAGCTTTTGCAGCGCCGGGCCACCGGGGAAGCCAAGGCCGAGCAGGCGGGCGACCTTGTCGAAGGCCTCACCGGCGGCGTCGTCAAGGGTCTGGCCGAGTACCTCGTGACCGGCGTGGTCGCGCACTCCCGCCAGCAGGGTGTGACCACCGCTCGCGACCAGGCACAGGAAGGGCGGCTCGAGCGGCTCCGGGGCGAGGAAGTTGGCTGCTACGTGCCCCTGCAGGTGATCGACCGCGATCAGCGGCAGCCGTCGCGGCGCCGCAATCGCCTTGGCGGTGCTGAGGCCGACCAACAACGCCCCGATCAAGCCGGGACCCGCGGTGACCGCGACCGCATCAATCTCGTCAAGCGAAATGCCCGCCTCACCAAGCGCTGCCTCGACCAGCGGCGCGGCCAGCTCGAGGTGGTGGCGCGAAGCGACCTCGGGAACGATCCCGCCGAATTTTGCGTGCGCCTCGTCCTGCGAGGAGATCAGGTTGGAGAGGATGTCCGCGCCATCGACGACAGCGGCGCAGGTGTCATCGCAGGAGGTCTCGATGGCGAGGATCACGAGTGCGCGAGCCTTAGCCCAACCACATGATCAGGGCGTCCTCGCCGTTGTCCTGGTAATAGCGGGGTCGCACACCGGCCGAGCGGAAGCCCAGTTTCTCGTACATCGCGATCGCGTCGCGGTTGGAGACCCGCACCTCGAGAGTGAAGGGAAGCTCATCCCCAGCCTCGGCGAGCAGCTGCGAGATCAGCCTGCTGGCAACCCCTCGGCGACGCCGCTCCGGTGCAACGGCGACATTCATCACGTGCCAGACCCGGTCATAACGGGAGCAGACGAGGTAACCCAGCAGCTCGTTGCCCACGGTCGCGGCCAGGCAGATCCCGCTGGGCTTGGAGAGCTCAAGCACGAACATCGCCAGCGACCAGGGCGCCGGGAAGGAGCGCCGCTCGATCGAGATCACCGCTGGCAAATCGCTGTAGGCGAGCCGCCGCACCGGCGGATCGCCGCTCAGCTCACTCGGCTGCTTTGAGAGAGTCTCGCTCACGCCACCGCTCTGCATCGGGGGGCCTCAAGTAGTTCGGCGCCAGGGAACCGGATTCATCCTCGTCCGACGTCGCGGCCGCGAGAGCGCAAATGTGCCGCGCGGCGATGCGATGCACGGGGTCGGGGTCGTCCGGGATCTCGACCTTCCGACTCGTCAGCTGCTGCCGAAATCGTACCGCGCCCGATCCGCCGCACAGCACGGCCTCGGGTAGCGATGCGATCCGTTCGCCGAGCTCCTCAGGCGAGCTCAGCGATGGGCCCCACAACCGATCGCCGCTTACCGCATAGAGCGCTGCGGCCACCTCTCCGCGGCGAGCATCGAGAGCCACAAGGCACCCCCTACCCTCAGCCGCCTCGCCAAGCCCGCGCCCCAGGGCATCGAGGGTGCCGGCTCCGCTCAGTGGCAGCCCTCGGCTCAACCCCAGCGCCCTTGCCGTGGCGATCCCAACCCGCAGGCCGGTGAAGGAGCCGGGACCGACACCGACCGCAATCCTCCCAACCGCCTCCCAGCCACCGGCCGCCTCCGCCGCACGCTCAATCTCTGCCAGCAGCGCGGTGGTGTGTTGCGGCCCACCCTTCTCCGAGAGACCGAGCAGTGACTCGTGGAGGACCTCGCCCTCGCGCACCGCAGCGACGGCGGTGTCGTTGGTTGCGGTATCGAACCCGACTACGGTCAGCGGCTGGGAACGAAGAAGTTGAAGACGCCGACGCGTTTACCCTCAACGAACCAGCTGACGCGGTGCTTGCCGGGGATGTTGGTGGTGATCTTGTTGACGTAGAGCGTGCCTTTGGCCGCTTCCTGTTTTGGCGCGCAGAGGTTTTTTTTCGTCGGGAATTTGACGCAGACCGTGTAGAAGACGTCGGCGTTGTTACTGCGGAAGAAGGCGCCCTTTTTGCGCGGCTTCTGGCACAGGTGTGACGGTTTCGCTTTCTGAGAGAGACCGCAGGCGACGTAGTGCTTGAAGGCGGCGCCTTGCGCCGTGGCGGGAGCAGCACTGGCAAGGAGCACGATTCCCAGCCCGACCGCCAACAGCGTTTTCAGTCCCTTCATCTGGCGCTTCCCTCCTTCGGTTTACGTGGTGGGGCGATGCTACAGGGCGGCATCCCCCTCCAAAACACGTTTACCGGGACGGCGATGCGCTGCCGATCTCGATCTGACGCCGATCGTCGCCGAGGTGAGTGATGCGTACCTCCAGCAGCGACCGCCCGGCCAGCTCCGGCTCCGCCGCTGCCGGCCACTCGACGAAGGCAACGGATGCGGCGTCGAGGTAGTCCTCGAGCAGCGCTGGATCCTCGCCCTCAATGCCGCCGAGGCGATAGAGGTCGAGGTGGGAGACGGGGAGCCGGCCGGCGTAGCGCTGCCCGATCGTGAAGGTCGGAGAGGTGACCGGCCCCTCGACCCCGAGCGCCCGGCAGGCGCCGCGGATCAGGGTCGTCTTGCCGGCGCCCATCTCACCGCTGATGAGGACGATGTCCCCCGGGCCGAGGGCGGTGGCGATCCTCTCTCCCGCCGCTTCGGTCTCCGCGGCCGAGCCGCTGCGCAGGGTCTCCACCGCGCTCAACCGAAGAAATCGAGCTGGTCGGCTGGGTCCTGCCCGGGCCCAGCTGCCGGCGCCTCGCCCGCCTCTTCCGCCTTGGGCTCCTCATCGGCCGGATTCGAGCCACCCGGCGGCGGGCCGGAGAGAAGCTGTGGCAGCAGCTCAAGATCGGCGCGCAGCGTTTCCTTCACGGCGGGCGTGCGCAGCGCCGCCGCTGGGTGGAAGAGCGGCAGCAGGAAGACGGTGCGGCCGCCGAGCTCGTGCACCTGCGGCGTTCCCCGCACCCGCGTGATCCCGGTCGGGTTGCCGCTGAGCAGCTTGGTCGCGAAGTTACCCAGGGTGCAGACGACCCGCGGCTCGATCAGCCGCACCTGCTCGAACAGGTAAGGGCGACAGGCCTCGATCTCCAGCGGCTGCGGATCCCGGTTCCCCGGGGGCCGGCTCTTCAGCACGTTGGCGATGAAGACGTCATCGCGCGAGAGACCGATGCCCTCCAGTAACGAGTTGAGCAATTGCCCAGCGCGACCGACGAAGGGAAGGCCCTGGCGGTCCTCTTCGGCGCCCGGTGCCTCGCCGACAAACATCACCTCAGCGTCGGCATCGCCGGCGCCGAACACGGCCTTCGTCCGCGTCTCGTGCAGGGGGCATTTGGTGCACGCCTGCACCTCTTTGTAGAGGTCGACCAGCTTGGCGCGTCGCTCCTCGGCCGTCATCGGCGCAATGCTAACCACGGCTGAGCCTGTCCCGGCGGCCTTTAGGGAAGCGGCTCCCAGTCCCAGGCCTGCTTGGAGGCCAAGCCGTCCTTCTGCTCCATATAGAGGCGGAACTCGGTCAGCTCTTCCGGCTCGACCCCATAGACGTGCTCGGCCTCCGGGAAGCGGTGCGAGCGCACCTCGTTTGCATAGCGAGCAACGCCCTCGACCATCTCCGCGTGGATCTCGGCGTAGCGCTTGACGAATTTGGGCGAACGGCCCGTCGTGATCCCGAGCAGATCGTGGTAGACGAGAACCTGGCCGGCGGTGGCGGAGCCGGCGCCGATGCCGATAGCCGGGACCTCGAGCTTCCCCACGATCGCCTCGGTGATCGCCGCCGGGACAGCCTCGAAGACGATCGCGAAGCAGCCCACCGATTGAAGGGCGAGCGCGTCCTCGAGCAGCTGGATCGCGCCCTGCGCGGTCTTCCCCTGAGTCTTGTAGCCACCGAGCGCGGTGGCCGTTTGCGGCGTCAGGCCGACGTGGCCCATCACCGGGATGCCGGCGCGGATGATCGCCCGGGCCCGCTCGACCGAGGTCCCCCCCGCCTCCAGCTTGATCACCTGGCAGCCCGTCTCCTTGACCATGCGCTGGGCGCTCTGCACAGCCAGCTCGTTGCTGGCCTCATAGCTTCCCATCGGCATGTCGCCGACCATCAGCGGCGTCTTCAACCCGCGACGAACAGCCTTGCCGAGCATGATCATCTCGTCCATTGAGACCGGCTCGGTGCCGGGGTAGCCGAGCACGACCATCGCCGCGGTGTCGCCGACGAGGACGAGGTCGACACCGGCCTCCTCGGCGACGCGGGCCGAGGGATAGTCGTAGGCCGTGACCATCACGATTGGTTCGCCGGCCTCCTTCATCTCGGCCAGGCGGGGAAGGGTGACTGGCTGGCGATCACTCATTACGAGAGAACCTCCTGGGAGAGCAGTACCTCCGGATGGCTGTCGACGGCGATAGCGACGTTGTCGTCGTCGACGTGGACGACGACCGGCGAGTAGGTCTCCAGATCGCTCTCGTCGTAGGCGCCGAAGGAGGCGACGATGATCTTGTGCCCGGGCTGGGTCAGATGAGCGGCGGCGCCGTTGACCTGCATCGTGCCCGAACCCGGCTCGCCGTCGATCACATAGGTGACGAAGCGGGCGCCGTTGTCGATGTCCCAAACGTGTACCTGCTCATTGGTGATCAGGTCCGCGCTTGCCATCAGCTCCGTGTCGACCGTGATGCTGCCGATGTAGTCGACGTCGCAATCGGTCACCGTCGCCCGGTGGATCTTTGACTTGAGCATCTGCCTCTGCATTAGGTGTCCTCTCTCCCGCCGTCACCGGCGATTGTCACGTTGTCGATCAACCGCGCCGGGCCGACCCTGGCCGCAAGCGCGATCAAGACCGGCCGGCCATCCAGCTCGGCAACCGGTTCCAAGCTCTCTGCGTCGCGGGCCTCGAGGTACTCAGGCTCGATTCCCGCCTGCTCAAGCTCGCGGCGACCGGCTTCGATTCCAGCCTTAAGTGGGCCCTCCTGGACGGTCCGCTCCACCGCCTGCAGCGCCCGCGAAAGCGCGGTTGCTTGCTGCCGCTCAGCCGGGCTGAGATAGGCGTTGCGCGAGCTCATCGCCAGACCGTCAACCTCGCGCACGATCGGCAGCGCCTCGATCCGGATCGGGAAATCGAGGTCGCGCACCATCCGCCGGATCGCCGCCACCTGCTGGGCGTCCTTCCGGCCGAAGTAGGCGACGTCGGGCTGGACCGAGTTGAAGAGCTTGGCGACGACGGTGGTGACGCCGCGGAAGTGCTCGGGGCCACGCCGGCGCGAATCGCCGCAGAGGACCTCGGTCACGCCGGCGACCTCGACTGCGGTCGAGAAGCCGTCGGGGTAGACCTCCTCGACGGCGGGTGCATAGATCAGATCGACCCCCGCCTCCCCGGCTAGCTCCGCGTCGCGCTGCTCGTCGCGCGGATAGCGCTCGAGATCCTCACCGGGCCCGAACTGGGTCGGGTTGACGAAGAGGCTCATAACGACGAAATCGCACTCGGCGCGGGCGGCACGCAGCAGCGAGAGGTGGCCCTCGTGCAGGTAGCCCATCGTCGGCACCAGGCCGATCGTGCCGCCGTCGGCGCGCACGGAGGCAAGCGCGGCTCGCAGCTCGTCCTTGACGCGGACGAACTTCACCCCTGCTCTTGCATGCGGTGGCTCAGTCAGTGCGAGGTTCATGATGGTCCATGCCCGGATGGGGTCACGGCCGAAATCCGATTATAGGCACGTCCTGGCGGAACTAAGCTGATTTTCGATGGACCACCCTCCTCGCGCATCGCGGCGCCAGATCCGACGACGCCGACAAACGGCACTCGCCGCGCTAGCGCTGCTCGCTCTTGCCGTCATCTACTTCACGCTCGCCGCAACGGTTTTCGCACCGGTCGACAGGCATGGGGTGCGCGTTTCCCAGCTGACCGTCCACAGCGGCGCCGTCGGCAAAGACCTCGACGTCACCGTGCTCGAACCGCCGCGTACGACGGACCTACAGGGCAAGCGGCCGCTGCTGGTCTTCCTCCACGGACGCAGCGGCTCGAACCAGACCTTCGCCGAGAATGAGTCGGTCTTCGCGGCCTTGGCAGCACTTGGCCAGCGAGCGCCCGTAATTGCCTTTCCCGACGGCGGCGACCACGGCTACTGGCACAATCGCGCCGAAGGGAATTGGGGCACGTATGTGATGCGCGAGGTAATTCCGCAGGCGACGCAGCGCTACGGCACCGATCCGAGTCGCGTCGCGATCGGTGGCATCTCGATGGGGGGCTTCGGCGCCTACGACTTAGCCCTGCTAAACCCAGGTCGCTTCTGCGCCGTCGGTGGCCACTCCCCGGCGCTCTGGTTCGACGGTGGCGAAACGGCGCCAGGCGCCTTTGACAACGCCGAGGACTTTGATCGCCATGACGTCGTCAGCGTCGTGCAGGACAACCCGGGTGCCTTCGGCGACATCCCGATCTGGAATGACTACGGCAGCGCGGACCCCTTCAAAGTGTATGACGAGGGCTTTGTTGCCGCGCTCCGCTCCGGCGATGTCGCCCTCCGCGCACACACTTCGCCGGGCGATCACGACAGCGCCTACTGGAACCGCCACTGGGGCGCCTACCTTCGCTTTTACGCAAACGCGTTGGCCCACTGCGAGTGAGAGGCTTGCCCTCGCTCAACGCCCCGGAGAACCCGCGGGCGGAGTTTCCGGCGGCGGTGCCGGCCCCCAGCTCCTGCGCCCATCGCCGTTGATCGGGATCGGTGGGCCACCGATCGCCGGGGTGTCGAGCGTCACGTCAGCAATCGCCTTTGCTCGAGAGAGAATCTCGCGCACCTCGCTCTTTTCCCCTTGGAAGCCCCACTGATGCAAGTCGGCGGTGAGGCCGGATGCATCGATGCCGGCGGCGTCCGCAAGGAAGAGTGCGCGTGACATGTGAAAGCCCTGGGTCACGACCACGGCATCGCGGACGCCGAAGATGCTGCGCGCCCGGACCATCGTCGCCCAGGTGTCGAAGCCGGCATGATCCTCGAAGACGTCGCGAGCAGGGACGCCGGCGCGAACCAATGCCTTGCGCATCGTCCCCGGCTCGTCGTACGCCCAGGTGTGGTGATCGCCGGAGACGAGCACCTTCTCGACCTTGCCGGCGTGCCAGAGGGCTGCGGCCTGCCGAACCCGATCGGCCAACATCGAGCTCATCGTGCCATCGGGCTCGACCAGGGCCCCGGGAACGATGGCCACCTGCGCCGGTGAAACCTCGGCGACCTCACTCGTCGAGTTCCCTTTCTCGCTCAGGAGCACGTAGGCGTTAGAGAGTGCGACCGCGAGCGCCAACAGCCCCACAACCGATGCTGCCGCCCTCGCCAGGCGCGGCCATCGCCGCAGCGGCGCCATCATGCCTCTCCGGAGCCTGCTCCACTGCCGCATCAGCGGAACTCTATTTCCTTGATCACACGGGCCGGGGCGCCGGCGGCGATCGAGCCGGCGGGGATGTCCACGGTCACCACGGAATTTGCTCCGATCACGCAGCGGTCGCCGATCGTAACTCCGCTGGTGACGGCGCAATTGACCCCGAACCAACAGTTGGAGCCAATCTTCACCGGACCCTTACTGGTGAACCCCTGCCAGGTGATCGGCGCGTCCGGATCGTCGAAGCGGTGCTCGGCGTCGCCGACAAAGCAGCCGTTGGCGAACATCGTGTGCTCGCCGATCTCGATTCGTTCGTGCGAGGCCAGCATCGTGTTGCGATTGAGGAAGCAGCCAGCGCCGATCTCGATCTCGGCCTCGGGGCCGAGAGTCAGCCAGCAGCCTGGCTCGAGCAAGGTGCCTTCGCCAACGCGCAAGCGGCCCTCGTCGAGCGCCTCCAGTAGCTCACCCTCGACGGGCTGGCGGATGAAGAAGCCGCCGTGTGCCGCGTGGCGCGCCAAGCGCAGGCGCCGCAAGGGGCGCCGGTTGCGCTCATACCAGCGCCGCTTCTGCCACCAAAGCCGCCAACCCGACTCACTCATCGCCGCCCACCCTACGAAACCCCCGCCGATGGCGGAATAGACTGGCTGCGTGGCTGACCTGCGCGGCGGTATCGACCTCGGCGGAACCAAGATTCAGACGGCGATCGTCGATCCAGGCGGCAAGGTACTCGGCGAAGCACGGCAGCCGACGCCGACCTCCGGTGGCCCGGCAGACGTCGCCCGCGCGATGGAGAACGCCCTGCGCGAAGCGGCCGCGGCCGCCGACGTCAAGCCCGAGGAGCTCGAGGGCATCGGGGTCGGCTCGCCGGGCGACGCCGACGAGAAGACCGGCGTCGTCTCCACCGCCCGCAACCTGCCCGGCTGGGAAGGCAGCTTCCCGCTTGGCGAAACACTGGCGCAGGCGCTAGGAACTGAAGTGCGCGTTGGCAACGACGTGCAGGTCGCCACCGAGGCCGAGTTTCATCTCGGCGCTGGCCGCGAGTTCCAGAGCCTGATCGGCGTCTTCTGGGGAACCGGGGTCGGCGGTGGGATCGTCCTCGACGGCAAGCCCTGGCTCGGCCGCGGTGCCGCCGGCGAGATCGGCCACATGGTCGTCAAGCGCGGTGGCGCCAAGTGCCCTTGCGGCCGCAAGGGTTGCCTGGAGGCCTACGCCGGCCGCAGCGCGATGGAAGCCGAGGCGCAGCGGGAGCACGAAGAGGGCCACAAGACCGACCTCTTCAAGCTGATGGAGAAGCACGAGAAACCGCGCCTGACCAGCGGCATCTGGGAGCGCGCCATCGACCACGGCGACCACCTCGCCACAAAGCTGATCGACCGCGCGATCGAGGCCCTGGGAACGGGGGTCGCCTCGGCCGTCAACCTGCTCGACCCCGAAGCGGTGATCGTCGGCGGCGGCCTCGGCATCCGCTTCGGCGATCGCTACATGGAGCCATTGATGAAGGAGATGGGCGCACACCTCTTCGTCGACGAGCGCCCGCCCGCCGTCCGCGTCGCCTCACTCGGCGACCTGGGCGGCGCGATCGGCGCTTCGCTCCTCTTCGCCCGATAGGCGATCAGCTCGGTTGGATGACCTTCAGGCCCTGCCCCTCGGCAGCGCAACCGAGGCGCTCGTCATAAGTGACGAACACGCCAACCTCCTGGCGAATGCTGAGGGCAGTCGCCAGGTGGAGTGCATCCAGGCTGCGCAGTACGGTCGGCTCCAGCTCGGTTGCCTTGTCCAAGATCGGGTCGTCGAGAGGTAGCAGCGAAATGCCCTCCAGCCACGCTCGGGCTTCATGGGCGTCCTCGGCACTGCTACGAGCGCAAGCTCGAATCGACTCCACCGCCAGCAGCGCACTCGACACGTATCCGTCCCACTCGGCCAGCTCAGCCATGAGAGCGGCCTCGTCTGTCTCGCCAAGCACGGCCTTTACATAGGCAGAGCTGTCGAGATAGGCGATCCGAGCGGCTATAGCCGCTCCTCCCGCTCCGCATCAAGCAGCTCGCGACTCGACGGCCCCCTCGCGGGTCTCAACGGGGACGACCTGGCGAGTTCGAGCAGATTGGCGGTCGGCATCGTCGCGCCGCGCTCCGCCACCAGCCTGGCAATCGCCGAATCCGCAGGGCCTGACGGCACGAGGCGGGCGACCTCCCGCCCTCTCTCGGTGACGCGGAAGCTACCGCCGTCCTTGACCTCCATTAGGTAGCGAGAGAGGTTTTGCCGCAGCTCTCGAACGCCCACCGAGTTCATGTGCGTCACGGTAGCACAAGACAGACCACCGCGCTGTGTTGTCTACACCCGTCCCGCCGCCTGGCGCTGTTGACGCGCGATCGCGTCGACCAGGACGGCAAGCAGCAAGACGCCGCCGGTGACCATGAACTTGACCGCGGAGGAGAGCGCCAGCAGGTCCATGCCGTTTGAGATCGAGCCGATCACCAAGGCGCCGAGCAGGGCGGTCCAGACAGAGCCGCGGCCGCCGAAAAGGCTGGTGCCCGCGATCACCGGGCCGGCGATCGCGAGCAGGAGCAGTTCGCTGCCCCCCGAGCCCTGGTTGACCGCCAGCAGGCGTGAGGCGGCCATGATGCCGCCGATCGCCGCCATCGTGCCGGAGATGGCGAAAACCGCCACTCGCACACCGTTGACACGAATGCCGGCGCGCCGCGCTGCCTCGGCGTTGCCGCCGACGGCGAAGATGTGACGACCGAAGCGCGTTCGCTTGACCACGTACTCCATGCCAACGACGAAAGCGAGCAGGATCAGCACCGCCAGCGGTACGCCGCGGTCGGAGTTGAGGATCGCCACGGCGACGACCGCGACCGCGGCGACCAAGCCAACGCGAAAAACCAGCGTCGCCATGCTCTCCGCAGCGAGACCAGCAGCGACCCTGCGCCTGTGGCCGATGAAGACGACGGCGGCAAAGGCCGCGATGACGATCGCACAGAAGACCCAGCCGACCGCGTCGGAGTAGAAGATGTTGGCGAGCCCGGTGATCTTGGGGTCGGTGATGTTGATCGAGCCGGTTGAGCCAAGCACCTGCAACAGCGCTCCCTGCCAGGCCAATAAGCCGGCGAGCGTGACGACGAACGAGGGGATGACGAAGCGGCTGAAGAGCGAGCCCTGCAGCAACCCGATCGCAGTACCGACCAGGACGGCCGCGGCGATCGCCAGGTAGGGACTCCAGCCGTGGTTGACGTTGAGCACCGCCATCACCCCGGCGGCGAGGCCGCTGACCGCACCCACCGAGAGGTCGATCTCACCCAGCAGCAATACGTAGACGACGCCGACCGAGATCAGGCCGATCGCGGTGATCTGCAGCATCAGGTTGGTCAGGTTCTCGGCGGAGAGAAAGCGGTCGTTCTGGGACTGGAAGATGATCCAGATCAGGGCCAGACCGAGGACGACGCGAACAGACGCAAGGTCGCCCTGGACGAGGCGACGCAGGGACTCGCTACGCATTGTTTCCCTCGCCGATGCCGGTGATCGCCGAGACGACGTGCTCCTCGGTCGTCGCTTCCGCCTTGAAGTCGCCGGCGGCTCGGCCGAGGCGCAAGACGACGATCCGGTCGGCGACCTCGAAGACGTTGGCGAGGTTGTGGCTAATCACGACCACTCCCAACCCCCGCTCTTTCAGACGCCCGATTAGCTCCAGCACCTGTTTGGTCTGCGGCACCCCGAGCGCCGCCGTGGGCTCGTCCAGCAGCACGACCCGCGGCTCGCCGAGGAGCGAGCGCGCTACGGCTACCTGTTGGCGCTGACCGCCTGACAGGGTGCCGACCTCCGTACGAACGCTCGGGATGGTCACCGCAAGACTGGAGAGCAGCTCACCCGCGCGGTGCTCCATCTTCGCCTCGTCGAGCTGGCGCGAGACCTCGCCGGTGCCCGGCGATATCTCCTCCTGTCCGAGGAAGATGTTGGCGACGACGTCGAGGTTGTCGCAGAGCGCGAGGTCCTGGTAGACGGTGGCGATCCCGAGCCGGGTCGCATCCTGCGGTCGCGAGACCTTTATCTCGTTGCCGTCGAAGCGCATCCGGCCGGCGTCGGCCGAGTGGATGCCGGCGATCGTCTTCACCAGCGTCGACTTGCCGGCCCCGTTGTCTCCGACCAAGCCGACGACCTCGCCGGCGTGGACAGCGAAGTCGACCCGGTCCAGAGCCTGGACCGGGCCGAATCGCTTGCTCACCTCGTCGAGCTCGAGGAGCGCGCCGTTTGAGCTCATCGCCCGTTCTCCCGCGCCCTAGGAGATCCCCGCTTCTTTGCAGGCTTTCGCATAGGCACCGGTGCAGAGTTCGTCGGCGGTAATGAATTCGTCTTTGACCACGGTGTCTTTGACGTTTTCCTTGGTCACTGCGACCGGTTCGAGCAGGATCGACGGCACTTTGGTTTTGCCGTTGTCGACTTCTTCGGTGATCTTGCTCTGCGGGAATTCTTCGCCTTCGGCGAGCGCGACGGCGATTTCAGCGGCCACTTTCGTCTGCTTGTCGGTGGCCTTGTAGACGGTCATGTACTGCTGCCCGGCGATGATTCGCTGCACGCCGGCAACGGTGGCGTCCTGGCCGGTGCTCGGCCTTTCTTCCGGGTTGACGCCGGCCGATTTCATCGCGGCGATCGAGCCAGCGGCCATTTCGTCGTTGGCCCCGTAGACGCCTTCGAACCCGTTTTTGCCGAGCGCGGTGATCGCCTGCTGCATCTCGTTCTGGGCATTCGTCGCCGACCATTCGGGCGTGTCGTATTCCTTGGCGACTTTGACCCCGGCGGCTTCGAACCCTTTATTCGAGCCTTCCTTGAAAAGCGCGGCGTTGCTGTCGGCGGGGTCGCCGTTGATCTTCACGATCGGGCCTTCGGGGCTGCCGTCTTCTTTCAGTTTTTCCGCAAGCGATTCCGCCTGCAGTTCGCCGACCTCGACGTTGTCGAAGGAGACGTAGTAGTCGACCTCGGCGTTTTCGATCAACCTGTCGTAGGAGAGGACCGGGATGTCCTGTGCTTTCGCCTTTTCGACCATCGCCGCGGCCGATTTGGCGTCGACCGGGTCGAGCACCATCACTTCGGCGCCCTGGGTCAGCGCCGCTTCAGCCTGACTCTGCTGTTTGGACGCGTCGCCGGTCGCATTGCTGTAGAGGATTTCGCAGTCTGGGCATTCCGCTTCGACGTTTTCTTCGAATTCAGGTCGGTCGTGCGCTTCGTAGCGCGGCGTCTCGTTCTCGGGTAGCAACAGAGCGATCTTGGCACCACCGCCACCGCCGTCATCGCTGTCGCCACAACCCGCCACTACCAGCACAACTACAAGCAACACCCCTGCTGCTGCCATGACCCTCTTGATCAACACAGAATTGGACATGGACTCCTCCTTTTCTGCCCAGCTAGTACCCGTTCGTCCGGGTCCTACGCCTGCACTCGTGAGGGGTCCGGGCAGGGGTGGAGCGTCTTGTACTTTTTGGCCGACGCGGCCCACGGACGACCGCTTCGGCGCCACCCAAAAAGTTAAGCGGAACCCCTGCCCGGACCCCTCACGCCGCAACAGGCTCGCGCCGCTTACGCGAGCGCTTCGGCCGGGCCGGCTCGACCAGCTCAGCGAGGAAGTGACCGGTATGCGAAGCCTCGACCGCAGCAACCTCCTCGGGGGTGCCAGTGGCAATCACCTCTCCCCCCTCTTCGCCACCGTCCGGGCCGAGGTCGATGAGGTGGTCGGCAGTCTTGATCACGTCGAGGTTGTGCTCGATCACGACCACCGTGTTGCCGGCGTCGACCAGGCGTCCAAGCACGTCAAGCAGGCGCTGCACGTCGGCGAAGTGGAGACCGGTCGTTGGCTCGTCGAGGATGTAGAGGGTGTCGCCGGTGGCGACTTTGGAGAGCTCGGTCGCCAGCTTCACCCGCTGCGCCTCCCCTCCTGACAGCGTCGTCGCCGGCTGGCCGAGACGGATGTAATCGAGGCCGACGTCGTGCAGGGTGCGCAGGCGGCGGGCGATCTTCGGCACGTTCTCGAAGAACTCGACCCCCTCCTCGACCGACATCTCGAGCACGTCGGCGATGCTCTTGCCCTTGAAGCGAACCTCGAGCGTCTCACGGTTGTAGCGCTTGCCGTGGCACTGTTCGCAGGGGACGTAGACGTCGGGCAGGAAGTGCATCTCGATCTTGATCTGACCGTCGCCCCGGCAGACCTCGCAGCGCCCGCCCTTGACGTTGAAGCTGAAGCGGCCGGGCTTGTAGCCACGCGCCCGCGCCTCCTGGGTCTGGGTGAAGAGCTGACGGATGTGGTCGAAGATCTTCGTATAGGTGGCCGGGTTGGAACGCGGCGTGCGGCCGATCGGCGACTGGTCGATGTTGATGATCTTGTCGATCTGGCTGAGCCCGTCGATGCCGTCGTGGGCGCCCGGACGGAGCTTCGCCTGATGCAGGCGGTTGGCGACGGCATGGTGCAAGGTCTCGTTGACCAAGGTCGACTTGCCCGAGCCAGAGACGCCGGTGACGCAGCAGAAGACGCCGAGTGGGATCGCGACGTCGATTCCCTTCAAGTTGTGTTCGCGGGCGTTGCGGACGAGCAGGGCGCCGCGCGCCTCGCGGCGCTCAGCGGGTACCTCGATCATTCGCACCCCGGAGAGGAACTGACCAGTGAGCGAAGCTGGGTCCTTAGCGACCGCGTCCGGGGCGCCGGCGGCGATCACGTAACCGCCATGTTCACCGGCGCCCGGCCCAAGATCGACCAGGTGATCGGCAGCGCGCATCGTCCCCTCGTCGTGCTCGACCACGATCACCGTGTTGCCGAGGTCGCGCAGGCGGTCGAGCGTCCCGATCAGCTTCTCGTTGTCGCGCTGGTGCAGGCCGATCGAGGGCTCGTCGAGCACGTACATCACCCCGACCAGGCTGGAGCCGATCTGGGTCGCCAGGCGGATCCGCTGCGCCTCGCCGCCGGAGAGCGAGCGGGCAGAGCGGGCCAGCGAGAGGTAGCCGATGCCGACGTTCTCGAGGAAGGTGAGGCGTTCGGAGATCTCTCGCACGATCAGGCGCGCGATCGCCCGCTCGGTCTCGGTCAGCTCCAGCGACTGGATCCAGGCGCTGGCCGCGCGGGCGGACAGCTCGGTGTACTCGGCGATGCTGAGCCCGCCCACCGTGACCCCCAGGGTCTCCGGCCGCAGCCGCGCTCCCTTGCAATCGGGGCAGGGCTGCTCGGCCATGTAGCTCTCGATCCGCTCGCGGTTGGTCTCCGAGTCGGTCTCCTCGTAGCGACGCTCGAGGTTGTTGACGATCCCCTCGAAGCGCACCTTGTAGGAGCGGCGGCGGCCGAAGCGGTTGGTGTAGGTGACCTGGTGGCGATCGCCGCCGGTGCCGTAGAGGAAGATCTCTTTCTCTTTTTTCTTGAGCTTCGACCAGGGCGCCTCGAGGTCGACCCCGTACTCCTCGGCAACGGCCGCGATCAGGCGCTTCCAGTAGGCGCTGATCCCCCGGTTCCAGGGCTGCAGCGCGCCCTCGCCGAGCGAGAGGGTCGGGTCAGGGACAACCAGCTCGGGGTCGATCACGCGCTGGAAGCCGAGCCCATGGCAGCGCTCGCAGGCGCCGTGGGGCGAGTTGAAGGAGAAGATCCGCGGCTCCAGCTCGGGGATCGAGGTGCCGCAGTTGAGGCAGGCGAACTGCTCGCTGAACAACATGATTCCGCCCGCCTCCTCCGCTTCGCGTCCGGGGGCGGACGGGCTGGAGATGACCTCGACTTCCACCAACCCCGCCGCGAGGCCCGCCGCGGCCTCAACCGACTCGGAGAGGCGACGGCGCAGATCGGTCTTCATCACCAGCCGGTCAACGACCACCGAGATGTCGTGTTTGTACTTCTTGTCGAGCACGATCTCCTCGTCGAGACGGAGCAGCTCGCCGTTGACCTTGACCCGCGAGTAGCCCTCGAGCCGCATCTGGTCGAGCAACTTGCCGTACTCGCCTTTGCGCCCGCGCACGACCGGCGCCATGACCATGAATTTGGCTCCCTCCTCGAGGGTCATCAGCCGGTCGACGATCTGCTCCTGGGTCTGGCCGGTGATCTCCTCGCCGCAGGTTGGGCAGTGCGGAACGCCGATCCGCGCCCAGAGCAGGCGCAGGTAGTCATAAATCTCGGTTACGGTCCCCACGGTCGAGCGCGGGTTGCGCGAGGTCGTCTTCTGGTCGATCGAGATCGCCGGCGAGAGCCCCTCGATCGAGTCGACGTCGGGCTTCTCCATCAAGCCGAGGAACTGGCGCGCGTAGGCGGAGAGGGACTCGACGTAGCGCCGCTGCCCCTCGGCGTAGATCGTGTCGAAGGCGAGGCTCGACTTGCCCGAACCCGAGAGCCCGGTGATCACGATCAGCGCGTCGCGGGGCAGCTCAACATCGATGTCCTTCAGGTTGTGCTCCCGCGCACCCGAGATGACGATTCGCTCAGAGGCAGCCACTACTAACCGAGTCTACCCAGACGAACAGATGTTCCCCTGGAAGGCGTGCTGGTAGCAGAACTGCTACCGTGGACCCATGGCCACCATTCCCCAGAAAGAGCTGCGCAACAACGTCGCCGAAGTCCTGCGCCGAGCCGAAGCCGGCGAGGAGTTCACGATCACGGTTTCCGGGCGCCCGGTGGCCCAGTTGGGACCCCCTCGCCCGCGCCAATGGGTGCCCAGTGATCAGCTCAAAGACCTATGGGACGCACCACCGGACCCCACGCTGATGAAAGACCTGGAACAAATGGGTTTTGGCGACTTGGTCGATCCCTGGTCGGACTGACCTATGTCGACGGTCCTGCTCGATACCTCGGTGCTGATTGCCGTCGATGTCGACCCAGGTGAGGACACGGCGATCAGCGTCGTTTCGCTGACAGAGCTGCACTTCGGAGTTCTCACCGCGACGGACGACGAAACCAGGGCTCGTCGCACCCGCCGCCTTGGAATCGTCGAGCAGCACTTCGACCCACTGGATTTCGACGCCGAGGTCGCTCGTGAATGCGGCAGGCTTCACGCCGCAGTTACTCAGCGTGGAGGCAAACCGCGTCGCCGAGCGCTCGACCTCGCAATCGCCGCGACGGCCAACGTGCATAGCGTTCCGCTGCTCACCCATAACGTCAAGGACTTCAAAATCATCGAAGACCTGGTCGATCTCCGCGCCCCTGAAACCGACTCGGCTTAACGCCCGATCGACTGCTGGTACAGCGTGAAGCCGATCCCCGAGCAGACGGCGGCGATGATCCAGAAGCGCAGCATGATCTTCGTCTCCGACCAGGCCATCATCTCGAAGTGGTGGTGCAGGGGCGCCATCAGCAGGACGCGGCGGCGGAAGGTCTTGAAGGAGAAGACCTGGATCGCGACCGAGAGCGCCTCGATTACGAAGATGCCGCCGATGATGATCAAGAGCACCTCGGTCTGGGTCATCACGGCTAAGGCGCCGATCGCGCCGCCGAGGCCGAGCGAGCCCGTGTCCCCCATGAAGATCGACGCCGGGAAGGCGTTGAACCAGAGGAAGCCGACGCAGGCGCCGACGAGGCAAGCCGAGAGCAGCGCCAGGCTCTGCTCGCCGTTGGTGACGAAGCAGATCGCGGTGTAGGCGAGCAGGACGATCGCGCAGGAGCCTGCGGCGAGGCCGTCGAGGCCATCGGTGAGGTTGACCCCGTTGGAGGTGCCGGCGATGACGAGGAAGACGAGGACGAAGTAGAGGACCGGGCCGAGGTCGAGGCTGGCGTCGCCGATGCGGAAGAAGAGCGTCGGCTCGAGGCCGACCTTGTGACGCGCAACCCACCAGAGGACGAGGGCGAGCAGAAGCTGGACGACAAGCTTCCAGCGCGCCGAGAGGCCGAGCGAGCGGCGTTTGACGATCTTGGTGAAGTCGTCGGCGAAGCCGAGCGCGGCGCAGCCGATCGCGACGCCGAAGACGGCGAGGCTCTGCGCGTCGCGCTCGGAGAGGACGAGGAAGGGGACGCAGATCGCGGCGAAGACGATCAGCCCGCCCATCGTCGGCGTGCCGGCCTTGGCGTGGTGCTCCTGGGGCCCGTCCTCGCGGATGTGCTGGCCGAACTCCTTCACCCGCAGGAACTCGATGAATTTGGGGCCGAGGAAGATGCAGATCAGCATCGCCGCCATCCCCGCGATCAGCACCTCGCCCATCAGCGCAACTCCACCAGCGTCTCGGCGACCGCCTCGAGCCTCGCCGAGCGCGAGCCCTTGACCAGGACGCTGTCGCCGGGCTCGAGCTGGGCTGCAAGCAACTCCGCCGCCTCGGCCGGGTCACCGACCAGCTCGTCTGGGTCGTACTCGCGGGCGGGCTCGCCGACCCCGATCAGGATGTCGATGCCCTCGCTGCGGGCATGGGCGCCTACCTCGCGGTGGTACTCGGCGGCGCCAGGGCCCAGCTCGGCCATCTCGCCGAGCACAGCGATTCGGCGCGCTCCCTCGATCGAGGCGAGGTGATCCAGCGCCGCGCGCATCGACACCGGGTTGGCGTTGTAGCAGTCGTTGACCAGGACGATCCCCTCACCAAGCTCGAGGCGCTCGCCCCGGAAGCGGGAGAAGCCTATGTTCGCAGCGCGATCGGCCATCTCCTCGGGTGCGGCGCCGAGCGCAACGCCAGCGGCGATCGCAGCCAGGGCGTTGGTCAGGTTGTGGCGCTCGGCGAAGGGAAAGTGGAAGAGCGCCCGGCCGTTCGGGGTCTCGATCGTCACCTCGGTCACGCTGTCTGCGACATGCGCCTCAACTGCCTCGACGTCGCCGCCGGGACCGAAGCGGAGCAGGTTAGGAGCATCGGCCAGGTAGGGCTCTAACTCGCCTGCTTCGACCGGGGCGACCGCGACGCCGTCGGCGGGTAACGCGGCAATGATCTCGGCCTTCGCCGCGGCGATCGCCTCGACCGAGCCGAGCAGCTCGACGTGGACCGGGCCGACGTTGGTGATCACGCCGACTCCCGGCTCGGCGATCGCCGCCAGCTCGGCGATCTGGCCGGGGCCGCGCATTGCCATCTCCAGCACCAGGAGCTCGGTGTCGGCCGGGGCTTCGAGCACGGTCAGCGGCAGCCCGATCTCGGTGTTGAGGTTCTCGCGGTTGGCATGGACCTTGCCGGGCAACAGCGCCCGCGCGATGTCCTTGACCGAGGTCTTGCCGACCGAGCCGGTGACGCCGACCACGGGCGCGCCAAGCTCGCGCCGCCAGGCGGTGGCCAGCGCTTGTAGCGCCGCCAGTGGATCCTCGACGGCGAAGACCCAACCCGGAGCGCGGTCGAGGTTTGAGTCGCTATCCGAACCAAACCTCGACCGCAAAGCCTCCAAGCCGATAACCGAGCCCCAGGCGCCGGCCTCGAGCACTGCCGGCGCGAACTCGCCCCCGTCGACTCGCTCGCCGCGCAAGCCGAAGAAGAGGTCGCCTTTGCCCGCCTCACCGGAATCGATGACGGCCCGGACCGGCGTGCCCGGACCACCCCGGGCGACGATCTCCGCCCCAATCGCCGTCACGATCTGCTCGGGGGTGAGATTCATCGTCCAGCCACCGGCGATCGGCGCTCGCCCAGCAGCCGGCGCAGCTCCTCGCGCGCCACCTCGCGGTCGTCGAAGGGCAGCTTGCGGCCGTTCTCGAATTCCTGACCCTGCTCGTGTCCCTTGCCGGCGATGACGACGGTGTCGCCCTCCTCGGCTCGCGAGAAGGCCAAGGCGATCGCCGCTCGACGGTCAACCTCGGCCTCCACGCCACCCCTCTCGCCAGCCCCTGCCTTGACTTCAGCGACGATCGCCCGGGGATCCTCGGAGCGCGGGTTGTCGGAGGTGACGATCGCCAGGTCGGAGAGCTCGGCGCCGGCGCGGCCCATCAGCGGCCGCTTGCCGCGGTCGCGGTCGCCGCCGGCGCCGAAGACCGAGATCACCCGCCCCTCCCCCAGCCGCCGCGCCGCCCGCAGCACGTTCTCCAGCGAGTCCGGAGTGTGGGCGTAGTCGACGAGGACTGCGAACGGCTGGCCCTCGTCGATCGGCTCGAAACGCCCGGGGGGCGCTGCGGCTCGCGAGAGGCTTTCTGCCGCTGCTTCAGGCTCCACCCCGAGCGCCGTCGCCGCCGCAAAGGCCCCCAACGCGTTTGCGACGTTGAAGTGACCCGGAAGGCGCGTTCGGACGCGAGTCCCTCCCACACTGAACTCGGCGCCGCGGGGGGTGAGGTCGACATCACCTGCAACGAGGTCGGCCTCACCCCCCGCGGCCGAAAACGTCACGCACTCGAATTCCTCCGCCAATCTCCTCCCGTAGGAATCGTCGACATTGACGATCGCCGTCTTGGGTCCCGTCTCGAACAGCAGCCGCTTTGAGGCAAAGTAGTCCTCCATATCGGCATGAAAGTCCAGGTGATCCTGGGTCAGATTGGTGAACAGAGCCACATCGAAGTGGATCGCGTCGCATCGGTGGAGAACCAGAGCGTGCGAGGACACCTCCATCACACAAGCCGAATCGCCCCCATCCACCATCCGCCTAAAGGTCCGCTGTAGATCGATCGCCTCAGGCGTGGTCCGCTCAACCTCCTCCTCGGCCCCACTAACCACCTGCTTCACCGTCCCCAGCAACCCGCTCTGCATACCGGTCGACTCGAGGATCTCCCGCAGCAGGAAGGCCGTGGTCGTCTTCCCGTTGGTCCCGGTGATCCCAACCACCTGCAGCTCCACCGTGGGGTCCCCGTAGAACCGCGCAGCAACGGGAGCCATAGCCGCCCGCGCGTCGGGAACGATCACTTGGGTGACCTCCAGCTTGTCGAGCTGGCGCTCTCCCACCAGAGCAGCAGCACCTGCCTCAACCGCAGCAGGGGCGAACTCATGCCCATCGACCTTCTCCCCGGGCACGCAGAAAAACAACGTCCCGGGCTCAACCCGGCGACTGTCATATGCAAGCTTCCCGACCTCAATCGACGGGTCGCCGACGATCCGGGCGTCGCCAACCGCGTCCGCCAGCTCTTCCAATCTCACAGCGGCGATTCTAGGTGCGGCGATGACCGCTATTCCTGCGGCACACCGAGATAGGGAAGCGCGAACTCGGCTATCTCGCCGAAGGCCGGCGCGGCAACCGAGCCGCCGTAGTAATCCCCCTGCGGCTGATCGACGATCACCGCAACGAGCAAGCGCGGATCCTGTGCCGGCGCGAAGCCGATGAAGGACGCCACGTACTTGGTCTCCGAGTAGGTCCCGTTTTCGGCCACCTGCGAGGTTCCCGTCTTGCCGGCCAGGGTGTAGCCGGGCACGCTCACCTCAGAGGCGGTACCGCCGGGGGCCAGTACCCCCTCGAGCATCGTCCGCACCTCGGCGGCAACGCCGGGTCGGATCACCCGCCGTCCGTCGGGTACCTCCATCGCCTCGTCTCCAACCCGGTCGATCAGGCGTGGCTGGCGCAGGAGGCCGCCGTTGGCAATCGCCGCATAGCCGGCCATCATCTGCATTGGCGTCACCGCCAGCCCCTGCCCGAGCGGCAGGTTGCCCATCGTCGAGCCCGAGTATTCGTCGAGCGCCGGCACGATGCCCTG
This sequence comes from uncultured Solirubrobacterales bacterium, assembly GCA_963824215.1. Lineage (GTDB taxonomy): Bacteria > Actinomycetota > Thermoleophilia > Solirubrobacterales > 70-9 > VRUE01. The sequence continues at coordinate 963,461 of CAWGOE010000004.1, forward strand.
CTCCTCGGCGGGATAGGGGACGCCGGTGGGACGGCCAAAGCCAAGGCGGTTGATCCAGCGGCTGAACTTCTCGCTGCCAAGGCCGAGGCCGATCGTCACCGCGCCGACGTTGGAGGAGTGGGCAAGGATTTCGGGAACCGACATCGTCGCGGTGCCGCGCGCATGCGACTCCTCGATCACGCGGTCGGCGACCTGAAGCGTCGGCGGTAGGGTGAAGTAGCTCTCGGGGGTCACCTCTTTTTCCTCGAGCGCCGCGGCCACGGTGAACGCCTTGAAGGTCGAGCCGGGTTCGTAGGTGAAGCCGGTGGCGCGGTTGAGCAGGTCCTCGGGATCGGCGCTTTCGAGGTCGCTCGGGTCGACCGGCGGCCAGTTGGCCATCGCCAGGAGCTTCGAGTTGCGCGGGTCCATCACGATCGCCGTGGCGCCCTGCGGAGAGTAGGTTTCACCTACCCCCCCCAGCACTTCCTCGGTCCGCTCTTGGATCGCGGGGTCGAGGGTCAGCTTCAGGTCCTCCCCGTCGCTCGCCTCGCTCACGGTTTCCAGCCGGATCGGCTCCCCCAGGGCGTCGTTGATAACTCGCCGTTCCCCGTCGCTGCCGTGCAAGACCTCGTCCTCGCCGGCCTCGATGCCGGTCAGGCCCTGGTTTTCGTCGCCGACTGCGCCGATCGTCTGCGCGGCCAGCGTGCCCTGGGGGTAAGTGCGACGACTATCGGGCAGCTCGCCGATCCCGGGCAGATCGAGCCGGGCGACCCGGGCTGCGCTCGGCAAGTCAACCTTGCGTGCCACATAGGCAAAGCCGGAGTCTTCGGTCAGGCTTTCGAGCACGTCCTTCTCATCGAGGTCGAGGATCGAGGCCAGTTTCTCCGCCGTCTGGCCCGATTTCTTCACCTGGTAGGGCGTGGCGTAAATAGTTTTCGCGTCTTCTGAGACCGCAAGTGGGTTGCCGAAGCGATCCAGCAGACTGCCGCGCAGTCCCGGCACGGTGACGACGTCGGTCTGCTGGTAGGCCGCCTCGGAAGCCAGCTTCGCCCCCTGCACCCCCTGCAGCCAGAAGGCGCGGGCGGAGATAACGAGGAAGCAGAGCAGAAAGCCGGCGAAGAGGAGGCCGATCCTGCGCTCGATCGTGCGCATCCGCGCCCTAGTAGGCCGTTCCGGCGGCAGCGAGGCGCTGCGCGGCGGTCTTGACGTCGTCGGGGCCTGCCTGCACCGAGCCGACCTGGTCGAGCGCCGCCGCGCTCAGGCCGAGCCCAGCCGCATCGTTCCGGATCCGGCTGGCCCCGGAGCGCTGGGCGTCGAGCCCGCGCAGAAAGGAGTTCTCTTCGTCGAGGGCCATGATGTTCTGATCGATCTGACCGGCGGTCGCGGCGAGGCTGAGCGTGACCACGTTGAGCCCGACGATGCCGACCAGCAGCACCCCGAGCACCGCGATCCAGGCGCGGCCACGCGTCATCCGCACGATCAGGCTGGAATCGGGCAGATTGCGGATCCCGATCGCGGTACCGACCGCGATCGGGATCAGCTGGCCCGCCGGGTGGCGGGCCGGTGCTTTGCGGGGAGCTGGCTTGCGGGTTGGTGCTTTGCGAGCTGGAGCGGCGGCCAACTGCGGACGTTTGCGCGGCCGAGCTGGAGCCGACGCGGTCTTGCGAGCGGTTGCGGCAGCGGCCATCAGGTGGCGCTCCCGGCACTCTGTGCCTCGGCGATCTTCATTGCGGCACGCAAATGGGCGGACTTGGAGCGTGGATTCGTCGCCATCTCTGCCACTTCAGGAGCAACGGCGCGGCGGGTCAGCAGCTCGGCTTCCGGCTCGCGGCCACAGACGCAGACCGGGAGCTCGGGCGGGCAGACGCAGCCGCGCGCGCGGTCAACGAGAAATTGCTTGACGCGGCGATCCTCGAGCGAGTGGAAGGAGATCGCTGCCAGGCGACCGCCGACCGGCAGCATCGACCAAGCGGTTGGCAGCGCGTCGTCGAGGGAGTCGAGCTCGCCGTTGACCGCGATCCGGATCGCCTGAAAGGTCCGCTTCGCCGGGTGACCGCCTCCGAAGCGGGCCGATGCCGGCATTCCCGCTTTGACCGCGGCGACCAACTCAGAGGTGGTTTGCAGCGGCCGGCGCCGCGCGATCTCCCGCGCGATCCCACCGGCATAGCGCTCCTCACCGAAGCGACGTAGAACCTGCGCGATGCGCGACTCGGGCCACTCGTTGACGAGGTCGGCGGCGCTGAACTCCTGGCGCGTGTCCATCCGCATGTCGAGCGGTGCGTCGTAGGAATAGGAGAACCCCCGCTCCCTGGCGTCAACCTGCATCGAGGACATTCCGAGGTCCATGAACACCATGTCTGGGCGGATGCCTTCGCCACTCAGGGTGCGGAGACCTTCCGAGTAGTCCGCGCTGAGCAGGCGGGTCTGACAGGGGACCTCACCCGCGAAGCGTTGGAAGCGCGCCTCGGCGGCGGGGTCACGATCGATGGCGATCAGCGTCCCCTCCGGCCCAATCGCGGCGGCGATCTGCCGCGCGTGGCCGCCGCCGCCAAAGGTGCAATCGATCGCGATCTGTCCCGACTGCGGGGACAGCAGTCCGGTCAGCTCTGGGGCGAGGACTGGCTCGTGCTCGGTGGGCATATAGATAAGGGTTGCGTCGTTGGCAATAGATATGGGCGCTCGTGCGGCATGGGCCTGCATCTCACGCAGCCGCTCCGCTCGAAGCCAAGCCCTCGGCGATCTCCGGCGCAGAGGCATCAAGCTCTTCCTCCTGCTTCGCCCAGGCCTCGGCGTTCCAGATCTCCAGATACTCGCCGGCACCGATCACGACACAGGCGCCGCTGAGGCCAGCGTGCTCGACCAGCGGTTTGGGCACGCGGATACGTCCGGCTGAGTCGAGCTTCTCGTCAAAGGAGCCGCCGTGGAAGCGGCGGCGCAGGCTGCGCGCGTCCTTGCCGAAGGGGCTGTGCGGCGAGAGAAAGCGCTCGGATAGCTGCTCGAACTCGCCGGTCGTGTGCACCCAGACGCAGGGGTCGAAGCCTTTCGACAGAACAATGCCGTCAGAGAGCGCGGCCCGAAAGCGAGAGGGAACCGTGAGGCGATCCTTGGAGTCGAGACTGTGCTCGTAGAGACCCCGAAATGCCATCCCCGTGGGTTCCTTTCTGGCCTGGGAAAAGAGTTAGGACCGGAGTGATGAGGTGGGAGGAACCTCACCACCCCGGTCCTGGGCTTCAACTCGATCGCCACACTAGCCCACTTCCCCCCACTTTGCAACACAACCCCAAACAGACGTCCCATTCGCAACCGGCGTTGCAGCGGCTAGGGTGCGCGCGATGAGCGACCCCGTAACCGCCAGCGGTCTCCCCGACGACGCCGACGACCTGCGCGGCTTCTACTTTCGCGAGCTGCTGAGCAAGGCACTGACCAAGGTGCTGCTCGCGATCGAGGTCGTCGTCGCCGGAGTCGCGGGCGCGGTCTTCCTCGGGCCGGCAATCGGCGCCGCAATCGCGGTGGGCGCCCTGCTGCTCGGCCTGCTGATCGTCTTCACGCTCGCGGACTCGCACTCCGAGGAGGCCTTCTTCAACGTCTACGGTGAGCAGCGCGGCATGATCGTCTACGGCCACAGCCGGCTGCCGGAGGCAACGCCGCTGCTGAAGAAGGGCGACGACCGCTACGCGGAGCGGACCCTGGAAGGCGAGCTGGGCGACGGCGTCAAAGGGATGCTCGCCCTCTACACCTTCGAGGAGGAGACGACCGACAGCAAGGGCAACCGCCAGACCAACTACTACCGCTACACGGTCGGCCTCGTCCAGGTACCCGAGTGCGCCGACTTCCTGCCCGAGCTCTACGTCCAGCGCAAGTCAGGCCTGCGCGCCCTGGAGAAGTTCGAGGACGTCTTCCGCCGCTCCAAAGAGCGGGTCAAGCTGGAGAGCGAGGCGCTCGACGAGCGCTACGAGATCTTCTCCGCGACCGAGCAGGATCCGAACCGCCTGCGCCAGCTCTTCTCCCCCAGCTTCATCGTCTGGCTCTCGGAGTCAGCCCCGGAGAAGTTCGCCTTCGAGCTCGTCGACGGCAACCTCTGCTGCTACGTCAGCGGCCACAAGAAGAAGGCCGAGGAGCTCGACACGATGCGGGCCGCGACGGCCGCGGTCGGCACTCGCCTGCGCGAGGAGTCGCTGGAGTAACGCCCTGGCTAGAAGCCGCCGAGAAGCACGTCGGCGTTGGCGATCAGGGCGGCGGCAATCATCAGCAGGACCGAGGGGACCAGGACCAGCGCGACGACCAGCTGGATCTTTGGCGCAGCGCGGGCGGCGTGCTCCTCGACGGCGCGACGCTGGTCGCGCCGCAGGGCGGCGGACTGGCGGCGCAGCTGATCGGCGAGCGGTGAGCCAAGGCGTCGAGAGCGCTCGATCGAGGCGCAGAGAGTTGCGATTCTCGCTGCCCGGGATGCGCTCGCGGAGCGCTATGAGGGCGTCGGCGAGAGCACAGCCGCACTCAAGTTCGGCAACGGTGATGCGCAGCTCGTCGGCAAGCGGGCCGCTGCCCGCGCCGGCAATCTCGGCAAAGCCGGCCGTCGGGCTGCGGCCGGCGGCCGAGCCGATCGCGAGCAGGTCGAGCGCGTCCGGCAGCGCCACAAGAAGACGGCGCCGGTGGCGGCGCGCCTGGCGCTCCAGCAGCGCATCGGGTAAGACAAAGCCCGCCGCGGGCATCGCAAGCGCAACCAGGAGGGAGGTACGCCCCGGCGCCGCCGGGGCAGCCAGCAGCCCAACTCCCCCGCCCCCGATCGCGGCGGCCAGCTTCACCCTCAAGTCCGCCCGAGCCCACCTCACTCGGCCACCTGCGCGAAACGGCGGATCGCGACAAAGCCGGCGACCTGCAGCGCCGCAGCCGCTACCAGCAACACTGCCGATGCCGGGGCGCTCAATACCTTGACGAGAAAACCCGGCTGAATCAGCTCGGCGAAAAGCGCGCCGCCGCTCGGCATCGCAACGACGAGCAAGCCGGTGAAGCGCGCCTGCGCGGTTGCCGAGCGAGCGTCATCGGCGGCGCGATCGCGCTCGGCGGCGCCGTCGGCGAAGCGGCGCAGCAATCCCGCCAGATCGCCACCGGCTCGCCGCTGGCTGAGCAACGCCGCGACGAAGGCATCGACCCTGGGCGACCGCATGCGCCGCCGCCACCGCCCTAAGACATCAACCGTCGGCGCACCGAGATCCAGCTCTGCTCCGAGGCGGCCCAGCTCAACCGCGGCCGCCCCGTCGACCGAGAAGGCGGCAGCCGGCAGCGAGGCGCGCAGCGAACGACCGGCGGCAAGTGAGTCGGCAATCGCCGCCGCGACCTCGGGCAGGGATCGCTCGAGGGCATGCCGGTAGCGGCGACGCCGGCTTGACACCGCCCAGCCGGCCAAAGCGGGCCCGGCAACAGCCAGCGGCGCGGCGACCGCAACCCCGCCCAGAAACCAGCCGCCGAGCAACGCTGCCCCTGCGCCAACGGCGGCGAGCCGGCGGCGCTCCACGGTCGAGGGCGCGTAGCCCTCCTCACCCGCCCGTCGCAGCGGCTCCAGCGCCAGGCGCAACCAGCGGGCCACCGCTGGACTGGCGAGAACGGCTTCACGAGCGGCGAGCGCTGCTAGGCCGCCGGTGATAGCGCCGACAAGAGGCAGAAGCGGTCCCGTGGTGCTCACCCAAGCGCCGCCACGTCGGCGATCTCGGTAACTCGCCGTGCGCCACCGGCAAGGCGCTCGAGGTGCACGACTACGTCAATCCCGCGGCGAACCTGGTCGGCGATCGCCTCGTGGGGCAGGCCCAACCCCGCCATCAGCGCAAGCGTCTCGAGCCTCGCCAGCGCATCGGCAGGCGAGTTGGCGTGCACGGTGGAGAGCGCGCCGCGATGCCCCGTATTCAGAGCGGTGAGTAGATCGAGCGCCTCGGCGCCACGTACCTCGCCAATCACGATCCGGTCGGGCCGCATCCGCAAGGCATTGCGAAGCAAGTCGCGGATCGTCACCTCGCCCCGGCCCTCGACCCCGGCCGGCCGACTCTCCAGCCGAACCACGTGACGTCCTCTCAGGCGCAACTCAGCCGCATCCTCGATCGTCACCAGGCGCTCCTGCGCGGAGATGAATCCCGAGAGCGCGTTCAGCAGTGTCGTCTTGCCCGACCCGGTGCCGCCGCTGACCAAGACACTGCGACGCGCGGCGACCGCCTCCTCGAGTAACGCCAGCTGGTCCTTGGTGAGGGTGCCCAACTCGAGCAGCTCGCGTGGACCCGGGCGGCTGGCGCCGAAGCGCCGAATCGAGAGCGCCGGGCCGTCGATCGCCAATGGCGGGATCACCGCGTTGACGCGCGAGCCATCGGCCAGCCGCGCGTCTACCATCGGGCTGAGCTCGTCGATGCGACGACCGAGCGGGGCGAGGATCCGCTCGATCGCGTTGCGCAACTCCTCCTCGTCGGCAAAGGCCGCATCTACTTCCTCGATCCGCCCCCGCCGCTCGACGTACACCTGATTGGGTCCATTGACCATGACCTCCTCAACCGCGGGGTCGGCGAGCAGGTCCTCCAGCGGGCCGAGTCCGATCGTGTCGCGCAGCACCCGCGCCGCAAGCGCTTCCCGATCCTCGCGGCCGAGAAGCGCCGCCTCTTGATCAACCAGGTCGCGCACGTGACCGGCAAAGTCCTCCCCCGGCGCCGAGGCCGACGCAGCTGCCTCGCGACGCGACTCGATCAGTCGCGAGCAGAGCGAATCGGCGAGCTCCTCCAAGTGCCGCTGCCTAGCCTCCAACTCAGCCCCCGGGCAGCAACGTGATCTCACGGGCAAAGCTCTCAGCGGCGATCAGCCGCAGCGCTTGGCGCTTCGTCAGCCCGAGAATCGCCGAGGCGCTCGTCCCCGGCCCCGTGCCTTCGGGCCCAGGCTGCAAGGACAGCAACGGGACCCCCGCCGCAGCGACATAGGTCCGACCGGGACCGGCGCCCAGCGGTTCGCCGGTCACAACGACGTCTACCTTTGATCCCATTGGACCATGGCCGGTGACAAGCAGCGCGTCGGCGCCATTGACGACGATCTCGACCGGCCGGCGATCGCCGTTGAGATGCTCCGGCTCGGCCTTTCCCTCGCGGGCGGCCTGCAGCTGGGCGCCGAGCAGGTAGGAGCCGGGCGACAACGAGATGCGGGTGAGGAGACCCAGCGCTTCCTCGGGGACAGCAAGTGCCCCCGGGGGCGCAAACCGCGCTGGCACCCGGCGGACAGTGAGAACGGAGGAAATCTCCCGAGGTCCGAGACGCTGCCCTGCGGCTACCCCGGCGCCAACCACGACGACCGGGCGCAACGGTCCGTAGCCGCGCACTGCGCTCGCTCCGTAGCGGTCGGCGATCGCCGCAGCGCCGGCCGCAGCCAGGAGCGCCAGCAGGAGGAAGGCGAACGCCCGCTTGCGCCTGCTCATGCCGCCAAAGGATCGCGATCGTCCGCCCGGGGTAGCTCGAGCAAAGCGAGCGAGCCCCGCTCGGAGCAGCGCATAGCGAAGCGACCGTCGTGGGAGGCGGCCACCCGCCTGACGACAGCCAGGCCGTGACCCCGGCGCCGCCCCCCGGAAAGCCGCGCGATCACCTCGCCAGGGGCGCCCGCTCGATCGGCCGAGCGGGCCGCACGGCCGGAATCCGCCACGACGATCCGTACCCGCCCCTTGTGCGGATGGACCTCAACCGAGATCGCCGGCCCGCCGTGCTCGATCGCGTTGACGATCAGGTTGTCCAGCGCCTGAGCCAACTCGACTCGGTCGCCGGTGACCGCCGCGCGCCCGGCGCGCCAATGCAGCTTCAGCGAGCCGCCGCCGAGGCTCGCCCGCGCCTTCCATCGCCGTACGGCCGCCTCGAGCAGCGGCCGCAGCTCGATCGTCTCCGGTGGGCGCAGCAAGCCGCCGCCGTTGACCTCCCGGTCAAGCCGCTCCAGGGCTGCCGCGGCCAGCCGCACGGAGCTTTCGAGCACCGGTGGCGAGCCGATTGCGCCGCCGCCCGCGAGGGCAATCGCCTGCAGCGGCCGCCGCAGCTCGTGCAGGGCCTCGTTGAGAGCGCAACGACGCCGGCCGGCGTGCAATCCCTGAGCCGCGGCCACCGCGGCAAGGGTGGCGGCGAGCGGCCAACCAGTAACGATGTCGGTCAGCTCGGTCATCCGTCGAGCAACCTGTAGCCAACGCCCCAGCAGTTGATCACGAAGCGCGCCCGGTCCGGGTCGAGCTTTCGCCTCAACCGGCTTGCATGCGAATCGAGGGTGCGGGTCTTGGTGGGCGCCTTGAGCCCCCAGACCTCACCCAGCAGCTCGCCCTTGGAAAAGACACGGTGGGGATCGGTGGCCAGCACTCGCAGCAGCGAGAACTCCTTCTTGGAGAGAGCCACCTCCCGCTCGCCGACCCAGACCCGGCGCCGATTCGGATCGACGACTACCTCGCCGATTCGAATCGAGCCGCCGCGTCGGCGCTCTACCCGCCGCAACACCGCCGCGATACGCGCCCGCAGCTCGGCGTATACGTACGGCTTCACCAGATAGTCGTCGGCGCCGAACTCGAGGCCTCGGACACGATCCTCGTCGGCGCCGCGGCCGCTGAGGACGATCACCGGCAGGCGCGGATCGAAGCGGGAGACGACGCCGTCGGAATCGCGTATCTCCTGCAGCACGTCGAGCCCCGAGGCGTCGGGCAAGCTCAGATCGAGCAGCATCAGATCTGGATGCTTAAAGCGACAGAGTCGCAGCGCGTCAGAAGCGCTCGGCGCCGGCAGTACGCCAAAGCGGTCGGCGGTCAGGTTGTCGCAGAGCAGCTCGAGCGTTGGCACGTCGTCCTCGCAGACCACGATGCGGGCGACCTCTCGTCTCTCAGGCAGCATGCGGCACTAAGGGAGAGGAGACAGAAACTCTCCCCCCTGCCTCGCCACCCGGATCGCAAAGCGCGGGTTTTCCGGCAGCTCGAGCACGGCGCTCGCCCGCCGATCGAAGGCAAAGCGGCGCGGCGGTAGCCGGCGCCTCACCGAGCACGGCCTGCCCTCGCCGTCGAGGAAGACGACGTCGAGCGCGAAGCGCATGCCAAACGTATGGACGGCGGAGCAGCGTGGGATCAGCAGGCCCGGGCCGGCGTCCGCGAGGTCCATATAAGAAAGACCGAGAAGGCGGGAGCGAAAACCGGTGGCGACTGCGACACGCTGGCCGAGCACAGTCGCGGTCGGCAGATGGCACAGTCGGGGGGAAGCCATGCGCCCCCAAGGCCACGGCGGATGCCGTCTCTCCCCCAGAGCCCGAGCTTCAGCCACTACGAGGCGCAAAACCTCGTTCAGCGGTGGCCACCAAGGGGCACGGGGCTACGATGACCGGCATGATCCAACACCTGCCGTCGCTGGGCTGCGAGGGCGGATTGGCTTCAACTCAATGAATAAGAAGACGACCCGCAGAGGAAATTACGAGTCGGGCTCCGACTACGTGCTCGAGTATGGCGAGCTCCGCTTCGCCTTCAACGAGGAGGACTTTGGCCAGCGCGTCGAGCAGGCCGCGGTCAAACTCGGCTTCGTCCAGCAGGGATTGAGTCGCGAGGAGCTGGATGACCTGCTCGACCTCGCCGTCAACGGCGAGATCTCCGAGCCCGCCTCCCTGCTCGGCGAGCACATCAACGAGAACTGGGAGGACCTGGTCGGCCCCTCGAACCGCAGCCTCGTCCACTGGCTGCGCCGCCTCGTCTTCCGCGGCGCCTGGCTCGATCAGCGGGTCAAGGAGGGTGAGCTCGACGTCGTCTTCGACGACACCACGCAGACTTTCGGCTACGTCCAGCCCGACCGCAGCAACGAGCTGATCGAGCTCTCCAAAGAGCCCAGCTGGCGCCGCATCGCCTACCGACGCTGAGCGTCTTTTGACCTGCGGCCCGGGGTCGCCTTTCGCCCAGAGGGTCTCGACTTTCGCAGAGTCAGCGACTTCTCCTTGATCATCGGATTCTTGCGGAGCTCCGCATATTGAATCTCTACATCCACCTTTACCTTGCCCCTGTTGCGGAGCCTGCGTCGGAGGTTGTGGCCAGCTCGGCCCTTGTCAGACAGCGCCAGCCGCAGCCATCTGCGACCGCTTTCCGTGACGTCCCCGCCCCCGTTGCCGAAGCTCCAATCGAGACCTCGGTTCGGCGTCACCGAGATCGCTCCCCTGGCTGGAAAGTCGATCGCCATGAAGACGATCCCCTCCTTCTCGTTGTGCTTCACCTTGCCGAGGCGGAAGCTGCTCTGTGGTGGAGGAGGTGGCACGTAGTGCAGCGCGTCAACCGCGACCGAGCAGGACGGCCGAGCATCGGGAGTGGCGATGAATCCTCGCTCGACCCCGGCGCCGTCGAGCCCCGCTCGTCCGACCCCTTCAGGTCCCCCTTGCTCGGACCAGTAGAGGTGCGTCTCGTCGACCGCCAAGCCACAGGGAAATTCGATGCCGCCTATGAGCTCCTGATCGATATCCGAGCCGGAGATGCTCGCTCGACCGATGGCATGGTTGAAGCTGCCCCAGTAGATATGCGTCTCGTTGACCGCTACGCCGCAGGGAGCGATATCGCCGGCTTCGATGAAGTCCGGCTCTACCGCTCCGCCGGCTTTCGACGCCCGGCCGACCTCAGCCGTGTCCCAGCTTGCCCAGTAGATGAAAGTCTCATCGAGAGCGACGCCACAAGGAGTGCTGCCTGTCCCCGTCTGTATAAAACCCTGGTCCACTTCAGTCCCGTCAAGCCTTGCCCGGCCGATCGATCCCGTATCCACATTTGCCCAGTAGAGATGGGTTCCGTCGACAGCTAACCCGCATGGCTCGCTGGCCCCCTCAACGAAGGTGAAATCGGGATCGGTTCCATCCAGATTCGCCCGTCCGATCATGTTGTCCCACCTGGTGGCCCAATAGACATGGGTCGCGTTCACCGCCAGGCCACAGCTGGCTTCGGCCGAGCGGACGAAGCCTCCCGTGGTAAAGCGGGAGAAGTCAGGGATGTCACTGCGGTAGCTGCGATCGAGGTTCATCCGCTCGATCCCCATGTTTCCCTGCCAGTAGATCATCGCCTCCGCTCGCGCGGATGCGGCGACGCAGAGAACTGCCGCGAGAAGGATCGCCCTGCCGACAAAAACCTTCATCGGGGATGAATACTACGAAGGACGCTCAACCGCGGCGACGACGGTCAGTGAGCCGCCGGTCGCACCGAGGCCGGCGTCGAAGAGCTTGCGGGCCTCCTCCGCGTCGGCGAACGACTCGGCAAAACGGCTGAGGGAGTCGACCAGGACGATCACGTCTTCACCGGTACCGGCGCGAGCGCGGGCCTGGGCAAGGGCATCGTCGGCATGTTGTGCCTTGCCGGCGGCGACGATCTCCGCCCGGGGCGCCTCGCGCTTCCAGTCGGCGAGCTCCTCTGGTGTTGGATCGATCAGCAAGGCGATCGGATCGGGGCCATTTGAAGCGTCGGACAGCTCAGCGGCGACCTCGCGCAGGAGCGCCGTGCAGCCAGCGCGACTATCGGCATAGACGATCGCCTGGCGTCCCGGCGCGGCAGGGAGCAGCAGATCGTGAACGCGGACGCCCTTGGGACGGCGACCCCAGCGACGGCGGCGGCGTTTGCGTTTCGGGCGAGAAGCCGATGGTGGCGGCGTGCTCGCCGGCGCGATCGATGGCTCGGGCTTGCGCTCGGAGCGCTCGGGGGCCTCTGCCTCGGGCTCCCGCCGCGACTCCTGCTTGGGCCTGGCTTGGGAGCGTTGCCGCTGGCGCGACCCGCGCGGTTTCTGCTCGCGCTGGCCGGAGCGGCCTCGCCCCTGGCCCCCTCGCGACCCCGATTGCGGTTTCCCGTTGCCGCCCGCGAGCTTCTCGATCAGCTCGGCGCGAGACAACATGCGATAGCGCTCGACGCCGGCCTCGGCGGCCAGCTCGTGCAGCTCGGCGATGTGCTTGGACTCCAGCTCAGTTTTGTTCACGGTCGGCAGGCTATTCAACCGGCCAGTCGGGCGGCCCCGCCAGCTGTCGCGGCTGGATCGATCCCCGCCTTCGCGGCGGCGGCGGGCCAGGCCTCAGCCTCGCGCTTGACCTGTTTCCGCGACCAACCCAGCTCCTTGCCGAGCAGCTCGGCAACGGCGCGGACGGAGCCAGCATCGCGCAGCTGTGGCGCCGCAAGCAGGCCGAGCCTGGTGCGACGCAGCAGGACGTCGGCGACGCAGCGAGCTTGCTCGCGGCGGGCTGCGATCACAACCTCAGCCAGCAGGTCGGGACGACCGGGGACTATTGGCGCCGCCAGCGTTGGATTCTCGCGAGCGAGCTGCAGGACGACACGCGCCGCGTACCCGTAGCGGAAGGCGAGCTGGGCGACCGCCTCCTCCCCCAGGCCCTCGGGCGCGTCCAGCTCCTCGGGCTGCGCCTCCCTACCCAGCGGCAGCTCGGCCGTGTGGCACGGCGCCTCGCGACCCTCGCGCTCGACCAGCCGATCGACCGTCTGCTTCGCCATCCGCCGCCAGGTGGTGAGCTTGCCACCGGTGATCGTCAGCAATCCCGAGGAGGTCTCATACAGCTCCGCTTTGCGCGAGATGTCGACCGACTTCTTCGGATCGCCGGTGGAGAGCAGGGGTCGCACGCCGGCGTAGGCGCCAACCAGGTCGGAGTCGCTCACCGAGACGCCAAAGAAAGCGTTGACGGCGTCGAGCAGGTACTCGACATCGTCCTCGCCCGGGCGCGGGTGGTCGATGTCACCGTCGTAGTCGTTGTCGGTCGTGCCGATCAGCGTCCTGCCGTACCAGGGCAGGGCGAAGATGTGGCGGCCCTCACCGGCAGGAACGATGCAAGCGGCGCTTCCGGTCGAGAGGTCATCGCGGTCGAGCAAAACATGGGTGCCGCGGCTCGGCGAGATCCGCGGCACGTCCTCCTCGTCGGCCACCTCGGCGCCGATCTGGTCGGCCCAGACGCCGGTCGCGTTGATGACGCTCTCCGCCTCGACCTCGAAGCGCTCGCCTGAGGTGGCCTCGACCGCGGCGACGCCGACCGCGCGACCGTTGCGGGTGAGCACCTCGGTCACCTCGGCGCCGTTCAGCATCACCGCGCCGAAGCGTTCGGCCTCGCCGAGGATCGTCAGCACCAGCCGCACGTCGTCGGTCTGGCAGTCGTAGAAGAGGTAGGCGTCGTTCGGATCGCGTGGCTCCAACGAGGGGACGAGCTCCAGCACCTCGTCGCGGTCGATCGTGCGGTGACGATCCGGCGACCAGTAGAAGTCCTCGTCCTCCTGCTTGGAGGAGCGCATCTCGCGGCGGCTGCGACCGACCCGCGTGGTCGCCATCACGTCGTACATGTTGAGCCCCATGCCGAGTTTGCGGTCGCGGCGCTCCTCGGCAAAGGAGGGAACGAGGAAGGGCGTCGGGTAGACGAGATGCGGTGCTAGCTGCACCATCAGCTGGCGCTCCAGCAGCGCCTCGCGGACCAGGCCGAGGTCGAAGTTCTGCAGGTAGCGGAGGCCGCCGTGGATCATCTTCGAGGAGCGGCTGGAGGTGCCGACGGCGTAGTCGCCGCGCTCCAGCAGCGCCACCGAGTAGCCGCGCGAGGCGGCGTCGAAGGCGACGCCGGCGCCGGTGATGCCGCCGCCGATCACGACCACCTCGAAGCGCTGACCGGCGACCTCCTCCAGGGCTGCGGCGCGAGTCAGCATCAGCTTAGGTAGGTGGTCGTCTGCTCCACCGGGGGCCGATCGGGCGGCTGCTTTTCCTGGCGCGCCGGGCCGAGGTGCAGGAGGCTGACGAAGCGCTCATCGTCTGGCAAGCCGACAGCGGCGCGGCCCTCGGCCGAACGCAGCAGACCCGGCGTGCGCCAGTAACCGGCGAGGCCACGAGCGTGGGCGGCGAGCAGGACGATGTAGGAGGCGACTGCGGTCGCGTGCAGGTCCTCCTCGGTCTGGACTGGGTCTGAGGCGAGGAGGCAGGAGACGACGATCAGGGTTGGGGCGCGGTCGAGCTTCGCCGCTCCCTCTTCTCCAGCAGCCTCCTTCAGCCGCTCGAGCGCCTGCGGTCCGACCACGCGGAAGCGCCAGGGCGCGGTCAGGTGGTGGTTGGGCGCCCAGCGCGCCAGCTCGAGCAGCTCCTCGATCTGCTCGCGCGAGAGCGCCTGCGGCCCGAAGGCCTTGTGGGTGCGGCGAGTGCGGATCGCGGTCTCGACGTCCATGCCCGCGAGCGTAGTAGACCGGCGGCTACCAGCTGAAGCGACGGCCGAAAAAGAGGACGCCGCCGAGGGCTAGGCCACCACTGGCGAGGCCGATGCCGATTGGCGCCAAGGGCTTGGGGCCGGGGTTCTCCTTAGCCTCGAAGGCCGGCGCTGGGGCCTGGCTCGGCGTCGTTTCGGCTTCATCGCCCTCGGGGGCGGCGCCGGGCGGCAGAGCTGGAACAGCGCCGGCGCCAGGCGCGGTGGCCGGCGGGCTGCCCCCGGTCGCCGGTGGAACGCCACCCTGGCCAAACGATTCGGGCAGGGCTGGAGGGGCGCCGGTCCCGGCGACCGGCGGAATGGTCGGCACGGCCTCGCCAGAGCCGACGCCGGGCGTTGCGGTCGACTCCGCTGGCGCTGGCTGCGGCGCCCGCGCGACCGGGGGGATTGGGAAGGCATCACCGGCTACGGCGGGTAGGACCTGAGCGGTGACCCAGACCGGCGTCTCGTCGCTCGTGGCCGAGCGGCGGTAGTGGCCGTCGGCATCCTGGCGTTCGGCGAGGTAATCGAGCGCGCCGCCGGAACCCTTCCCAAGAGCGAGCATCCCCTGCACCGCCCACGCCGTCGACTGTGAGTTGACCGAGCCGTTGCCGCCAAGTGGGAAGCCCCCGTTCGGTCGCTGAGCCTTACGCAGGTAGGCGAGCCCGTCCTTGGCGGCCTTGGTTTCAGACATCGCCTGCATCACCGCTGCGGTGCCGTCGGCAGTGCTCGGCAAGCCGGGCTCGTCCCCCCAGCCGCCGTCGGCGTTCTGGACCTTGGCGAGCCAGGCCGTCGACTGGGCGACGCCACCGCCGCCGATCCGCAAAGCCATGACCGCGAAGGCAGTCGAGTTGGGCCAGCCTTCGAAGGAGCCATTGTCGCGACGGTGTGAGGCGAGCTCTGCAACGAGGTCGTGACCGGCGAAATCGCGCGGGCCGACCCCAGCGCCGTGCAGAGCGAGGATGGTGCGGGCGAGGTCGCCGGGGCTGCTCAGCTCATCGACGTTCGCGCGCAGGTAGCTGACCGGGCTGCGGCCCCCGCTCGATATGTCGAGCGGGTTGCGGCCGGCCGCCTCCAGGCCCAACATCGCCCAGGCAGTCATGTCGGGTGCGGATTCGTCCTCTGGCGAGGAACCCCAACCACCATCCGAGTTCTGCGCCGCAATGAGCCAGCTGGTGGCGCGGCTGACATCCGAGGCCTGGGCGTTTGCCGGCAGCACGGTGACGAGAGCGAGCACGACGAGCAGCGCCGAGGCGACCGCCGGCGTACGCCACTCGAAGCGCTGCCGAAAGCGGCTCAGCATCCTCACCATCGCCGGCCCGGCGACGAAGGCGAGGGTGGCGTTGCCGATCGCGTGGGCGGCGTCGAAGGGAATGGCACGGGACTCCAGCGCGAGGAAACGCTGCAGCGAGAGGTCGCCTCCGTAAGTCGCCATCAGGGAGAAGTTCAGCAGAGCGCCGTAAGCAATGCCAGCCAAAGCGCAGACCGCAGCCAAAGTGAAACGTCCGGCCCGGGGGCGAACGACGGCCAGACCCGCGCCGAGGACCCCGCAAAGACCCCAGCCGGCCATCTGCCAGGGCGTCCACGGGCCCTGGCCAAACCAGAAGTTGGAGACAAGCGCGGTGAGGGCGCCGACCGCGAACCCTGGCGCCGGGCCAAGCGCGTAGCCGGCGAGGATGACGATGTCGGTCGTTGGCTTGACGTTGGGGAAGGCGGCGAAGGCGATCCGGCCGGCGATTGCCAGCGCTGCCAGGGCGGCGACCAGGGCGACCACCTGCGAGGTCGGGCGCGAGCGCTCGTACCAAGCGAAGCCGGCGAGCAGGACGGCGCCGAGGATGAGGAAGCTGGCGAGCTCCCAGCTCATGGCTGCTGCTCCTCCGCGGTGAGACTGGCGATCCCCTGCTCAGGAGTGATCACGCCTGGCAGATCGAGGATGCGGGCGACCTCGGTGGCGAAGTACCAGCCACCGGAGAGAATCTCCGTCGCTGGTCCGTCGGCGATGACGACGCCGTCACCGAGCAGCACAACCCGCTGGGCGAAGGACGCGGCGAACTCGACGTCATGGGTGGCGACAACAACGCCAGCGCCGCGTCCAGCCAGTCCCTTGATCAGCTCCTGAAGCTCGTGCTTGCGAGCCCGGTCCATGCCGCGCGTGGGCTCGTCCAAGGCGACGAGCCCCGGCAGCTCCTCGCCGTCCATGCGACCTGCCAGCGCAATCGCCAGGGCCAAACGCTGCCGCTCGCCACCGGAGAGATCGCGGGGGTCGGCGTCAATCGCATGCTCGAGCCCAACCGTTCGCAACGCGGCCAGGCCGGCATCGTCGGGCAGCTCATCTCCGACCCGCTCGCGCACCAGGTAGTCACTCGGATTCTGGCTCAGCAGGGCCATCCCGTCGGGGGCTTCGGCCTTGCCCCGTACAGGCTCGACCAGCCCCGCTAAGGCCCGCAGCAGCGTGCTCTTGCCCGCTCCGTTCCGGCCCATCAGCGCAACGCGCTCGCCTCGCTCGACTCTCAGGTCAATTCCCCTTAAGACGTCGTGGGGCTCGTCCCCTCGCCTCAGCTCAACCCACAGGTTCCGCAGCTCAGCAGCCATTGGATTGCCAGGGGGCCGGGGGTCCCCCGTCCGAAACCCGCGACGGTCGCTTGGCGGGGGCGCCGAGCTCGCCGGCTCACAAGTTTCTGCCGGGGGACCCCCGGCCCCCTGGCCTCGGTGAAGGATGTCTCGCGCGTCACGAACGCCTACGGGAAGGGGATTGATCTCGGCAAGGGAGAAGAAGCGCGCGGCTGGGGTCTCTAGGGCGACATCGGTTTGTTGTGCCCAGGAGAGGAAGTCCCTTGGCGAGCCGTCGAAAGCGATGGCGCCTGAGTCCATGGCGATGACCCGATCTGCGGCGGCTAGGCAGCGCTCCAGGCGGTGCTCAGCCAAGAGGATCGAGACCCCCCACTCCTCATTGAGCCGACGCAGGAGCCAGATCAGCTCATCGCCAGCCACGGGATCGAGCTGAGAGGTTGGCTCGTCGAGGAGCACGAGGCGTGGACGAGTCACGAGAGCTGCTGCGAGCGCGACGCGTTGCAACTCGCCCCCGGAGAGCGTGTCGACGGTGCGACCGAGGAGGTGCGGGATCGCGAGGGCCAAGGCCACCTCCTCGACAGCGCGTGCCCGGGAAGCGGGCGGGTCGCCGCGCATCTCGAGCGGCAGCTCGATCTCTGCTGCAACAGTCGTTGAGACGACTTGCGTCTCGGGGTCCTGGGCTACGTAGCCGACCGCGGACGCGAGCTGGCCTGGGCCGTTGGCGATCGCGTCCATGCCGGCGACGCGGATGCTGCCCTCGATCTCGCCGCCATGGAAGTGCGGGACGAGACCGCAGGCGGCGCGCAGCAGGGTCGTCTTGCCGCAGGCCGAGCGGCCGGCGAGCAGGGTGAACTCCCCTGGCGCCAGCGTTAAGGAGACGTCGCGGAGCGCGCTCGTGCCGCCTGGGTAGGAGTAGGTGAGTCCCTCAATCTCCAGAGCGGGTGCGGCGAGTAGCGGGGAGGCGAGCTCAGGCATCGCGCCTCCACGGGGCGAGGCCGGAGAGGATGACGAGAACCGAGAGCGCGACGGTCATGGGTTCAACGCCGATCTCGATCGTGGGGTAGGCGCTAAAGCTGTCTGCGCCGAGCAGCTTGCCGGTGATCGCGGCGACGAGCACCAGCGCCCCGGTCACGTAAAAGCGCCGGTCGAACCGCGACCGCCCCCTGGCGCGTGCCAGACCAAGCGGGGCTAGGACGCAGGGAGGGCGGTGAGGGGAGCGCACTTTTTTGTGCGTGACCCGAACCAACCGACTGAGGACACCGCCCCGCGCAGTGTCTGGCGCCGCCAGGGAGTAGCCGCGCAGCTCTAGGGTCGCGGCGACGTCCACCGCGCGATCCAGGGACCCCGCCATCAACCGTCGGATCAGCGTGGCGCGGCCCAGCGGGGCCGCAGCCGGTCCACGCAGGTAACCGGCCTCGCGAAGGCGTGAGGCATCAGCGGCGGCAACCGGGACCAGGCGGGAGATCAGCGCTGCGGTCAGCGCCGAGCGACCGGCGATCGGTCGCAGGGACCGCAAGACCCGATCGGGGTCGACGCAGGCTGAGTAGACGGCAAAGGCGATCATCACGACGATTGCCCGCAAGCCGAAGATGGCGCCGTCGGCGATCGCCTCCATGGTGACGTTGACTTGGCCAAATAGAGGCCACTCGCCCAGCCGCAGCAGGACGGTCGCGCCACGGTCAACAACGAGGGCGTTGACCACGACGATCGGCAGCGCGATCAGCAAGCCCAACTTGACTGCCGCCCGAACCGCGCCTCTGGCGCCAGCCAAAACGCCAGCTAGGCCGGCCGCAGCTCCAACCGCTGCAAGCACCAGTGGACTCGAATAGAGGAAGGCGACAACGACGAGTGCGCCGAGGTATGCGACGGCGGCGCCCGGCGAAGCCAGCTGCAGGGGGCGCGGTCGCGGCGTGTATGCGAAGGGGGATCTCATCGCGGCGGCAGCGGCGTCTCCTCTCCGTCCTCCGTGGCCACCGCGTAATGGTCGCGCAGCTGCGCGGCGCCCAGCAGCTGCGCCGCCGCGAGCGTGCCCGCCGGCGTCGCGCCGCTGACAATCCATACCGGCGGCGCTTCGTAGCGGCGGGTGGCGGCAACCAGCCCGGCGCCCGGTCCGAAGTCCCGGGTCGGCTCGCCGCTTTCGCTCAGACCCCGCAGGCGGTAGCCCGCCGCGGTTGCCTCGAAATCGACAAAGACCCCACTCGTCTGCGGCCCCTCCTCGAGCTGGGCAGCGGCTGGGTCGTCGCGAAGCTGCGCCCATGGCCCAACCAGGATCCGGATCGCGTCGTCCGGGGACCCTTGAGCGAGCGCCACGCCAGCGTCGCCCAGGCGGCGGCGAACGGTGGCACAGGCGTCTGGCACGCCGCGGCACTCGAGCGCCACTGGATGAACCTTGCCTTCGTAGCCTCCAGTCAGCGGTCGCGGCCAGGAACCAACGACCGCCGGCACGCGCGAGGCGGCCGACCAGTCGCGATAGTCCCACCAGATCGCCTCGCCACCCTGCAAGTCGAAGTCCGCCGCGCCGACCGGCGACTCGACCCCGTTGACGTAGAAGAACCAGTCGTAGCGCCGCCCGTCCTCTGCGGCTTCGGTGAGGCCCTCGATTGAGCTGACGAAGCCACCGCCAAAGCGGGTCTCGATCTCGGCTTCGCGGTCGAGCACGCGCATCACCGTGTCCGACTCCGACGCGTCGCCGCTTGCCGTGGGCAAAACCGGCTCGGTGCCGTAGTCCCGGGTCACGGTAAGGGAGACCTCGCCAACCCCTTCACCCGGACCGACACCGCAGCCGGCGGTTGCGACAGCTGCTCCGATGAGCAGCGCAATCGCAACCGCCACGCTGCGGCGTTGCTTCATCCGATCAGCCGTTCGGGCATTTCCCGCCGACGCAAACAGCCACCTGGTTGGAGGGGATGTCCTTGCCATGGCGGGCGATCAAGCGTCGCGGCTTGGTCAGCGTCACCGTGGTCCGCCCGTCGGCGCCCGTCGGGGCACTCGCGCCGCTCACCGTTACACCGGCGGCTGGCTTCTTCTTGCCTTTGTCGTCGTAGGCGTACACCCGCACGCCGAACGGCTCACCCGCCATCGCTTTGGCCGGGGCGCTCAGCGCCAACTCGTTGGGATAGGGAAACGCGGCCAGCGCCCAGAGCACTTCGTCGCCGGCCTTGACCTTGACCGCGTCGCCGCCAACTTCGGGGGCCTCGTGGTTCACCTTGAGATACCAGGACAGCGTTTTGGTCGCCTTGCTACTGCCGATGTTGCAGAGTCCGAGGCCAAAAGAGAAGGCGTCGGTGACCTGCAATGGCTTCAGGGTCGAGGTGAACTTCGACGCCTGGATCAGCATCCCGAGCGCGGTCGGGCCGTTGACGGTGACCGTTTTGCCGCTGCCGCCGGTACCGGCGCCGAAGCAGGTCGCCTGCGGGCTGGTCTTGATCGACGCGGTTATGGCGCCAAACGAGTCCTCGGCGAGCACCTTGCCGCCGCTGCCAACCACCCGCAGGTCGGCGACGGGACCCTTCGCCACTGCGACAGCAGCAGTAGAGAGCACCAGGATGAGAGCCAGCGCGCACGCAGCGACCAGCCGGAACGAAAAGAGTCTTGGCATTTAAGCCACCCTTTCCTCGAGGGTTGTCATGGCTGGCCGGGGACAGGTCTCCTGGCTTCCGGGAATCGGTCGGCCGCACCTTCCCGGGAGCTCTGTGTCGCCCCCAGTGGCTGACGCGTGACGCGCCTGCAGCTTCCTTCGCCCCGGTCACAGTGGCGGGACCGCGCCGGCTTCGCACCGGACTTCCCTTGACCACCGACCGTATTTACGAGAGCGAGTCTACCCTGGGCCCAGGGACTACGGCTGTTTCTCGGTGTTCTTGGGCGACTCGAAGGCGGCAAGGGCGACAGTCATCGGGATCGGCTCCTCGCCGCTCTCGGCCATGCGGGCGTTGGCATCCTTCTGCTCCTCGAGTACGAAATGGAAGATCTCGTCGACTCGAGAGATCACGTTGTCCCAGCCTTGCTGATCAAGACGAAGCGGCACCCAGGTGAAATGGCGGTCATCGCGAGCATCCATCGTGCCGGCTTCCATTGCCTCTTTCACCCGGGCAACAAATTCTTCAAGGATGCCGCCACTGATCATCTCCTTCATCGAGGCGGGCAGGGGAGTCCAAACGTCGTTGTAGAACACCGCGGGCTGCATCGCTCGATAGAAGTGCTCCACGGCGCCCCGGCGCTTTCCGCCGGTCTCAGTCCTGGTCTGAAACAGCCAGCCAAATTCAGTGAGCAGATCAAAGGCTCGTGAGACCCGCGAGATAGAACCGCCGCCGAACTCCTCATAAAACTCTTTCGGACTCATCTCCCGGAGATTTAGCTCCATCACGATTTTCATTCGCAGCTCGTCGGCCATGAGTTTCGCCACACGCAGCGTGTAAGGCACATCGAGCTGGCCTTTCATTCCTCCGTCTGGCATTCAATTCCCTCCAGCGCTCTTGCTTGGCCGAATGCTGGGAATTCTATTTGATCTTGTAACGGAACTGTCTGAGCTGTGCCGTAGTTCGGGCGAAGCCCAGAATGCTCTGATTTTCCTGAGCGTTCTGTCACAGCGAAGGGAGGTGAAGATATGAAGCTCGCAACTGCCGCGACCGCCATGCCGGTCTTCTCAATCTCGAAGAACGGCTAGCAACGCAGCCGCTCTAGCCCAGGCCGCCGAACCGTCACCGTGCGGCCTGGGCATCCCTGCAAGCACGCAGAAATCCCGCTCGGGTTGCGCAACCCGAGACTTTCGGTCGCAACATTCGAAGTGAAAGAGCCGATAAGGATTCCTAAACTACCGCGCCAATTCCTTAACGCCCTATCTGTTTGGGGCTATTGATAGAGGAGCGTTTGCGAGATGACAGGCCAAGGCGGGGAAGCCAAGCGAGACAAACCCAGTCGGAGGAAACGCCCTGGCGGGAAGGGCTCCGGCAAGCCGAAGAGCTCGCGACGTCGGAAGAAGGCCGCAGCGCGACCACGGGGTGACGTCCTCCTTGCGATTGCCCACCCGCTGCGGCGTCGGATCCTGCGTAGGCTGGCCGAGCGTGATGCGCCGACGAGCCCGGCCCAGCTTGCCGAGGAACTCAAGGTGCCGCTTGGCAAGATCGCTTACCACGTGCGAGTCCTCCGGCGCTTGGGCACCCTCTCGGCAGCTGGCGAGCAGCAGGTCCGGGGCGCAGTCGAGCACTTCTACACGACCAGAATCAAGAACGATCCTCCAATCGAAACGCTGCTCGAGGAAACGAAGAAAGAGGACGGAGAAGAGGAGTAGTCACGCTCGCCTGAACGTTCGTCCAGCTTGCTTGGGCCGCCCCTGCGTCCGGCGTAGGCTCGCGGCGGCATCTGGAAACTGGAACGTTTATGGGGGAGCGCATGAAGCAGGGGATTTGGCGATACTCACCGGCACTGGTGATCTCGGTGATCGCGCTTTTCGTCGCACTGGGCGGGAGCGTCTACGCGGCTAAGAAGGCCAAGATCAACGGCAAAGCGATCCGGGCGAAGTCGATTCCAGGCAACCGCCTGCAGCCGCGCTCGATCGCCGCTAACCGCCTCAAGCCGGGTGTGCTCCAGGGCGCGTCGAGCACGGCGCCGCTGACCGGTGCGGAGATCAACGAGTGGACCCTCGGCCAGGTGCCAAGCGCCGCTCACGCGGACTCAGCCGACGCAGCGCAGAGCGCGGTCGATGCTCAGACCGCGCTCAACGCGGTCAACGCCGTCAACGCGCAGACGGTCAACGGGCACAGCGTCGGCTGCCTGCCTGGTACGCAGCCCTTCGCCGGCGCCTGCTGGGAGAAGCTCGGCAAGCAGCGCCGTCGACGCCCCCACCGCGGCGCGCAAATGCGCGGCGCGCGGCGGCGCGCTGCCGGAGGCGTTGCAGCTCGCCGCCTTCGCCGAAGAGCAGGGGGTGAACCTGGATTCGGGTGATGAGTGGTCGAGCGAGTTGACAACCTTTTCGGGTCCGAATGCCTACGCGACGGTCACGGTTTCCGCCGGCTCGGTCCTTGGCACGTCTCTAGCTACCACCACCCACGCATACCGCTGCGTCATCCCCCTGCTGCGATGACTCTATGCTCGTACCGATGCGAAGTGGCCCGCACAGCGCCTGGCCTCGCGCCGCGGGCGCGCTCGTCGCGCTCTTCTGCCTGTTTGCAGCGCTGATTGCCGTACCGGCTGGCGCCACCGCTTCGGAGCGCCTCCACCCCACCATCGCTGCCGATCAGGGCGAAACCGCCCGAGTCGCGCGTTACTGGACGCCGGCCCGGATGCACTCGGCACCGCCGCTAGATCAGTCCCGCAGCGAGCGCCCCCTCGCCTTCCCCAGCTTTGCCCAGGTCGCCGAACCGACCGTCCCCCCCTACGCCGTCAACGGCCGCCTCTTCGTCCGCCAGGGCAACAAACGCGGCTACTGCTCGGCGACGGCGATCAACTCGGCCAGCCGCAAGCTCGTCCTGACCGCCGCCCATTGCGTCAACTCCGGTCCACAATTTCCCAACGGCCGGAGCGTCTGGTCGAGCTTCCTCCAGTTCGTCCCCGCCTACAGCGGCACCACCGCACCCTTTGGCGCCTTCATCGCCTACCGCAGATCGGTCTTCGCGTTGCGGCAGTGGGTCGAGTTCGGCAACCCCAACTTCGATGTCGGCGCGGTCGTAGTGGGTCCCAACGCGGAAGGGATCCACGTCGCCGATGCCGTCGGTGGCGGCGCCGCGATCGCCACCGACCTCAGCCGCCGCCAGGACTTCCAGACCTTCGGCTACCCCGGCGAGGTGCGCTGGATGCAGGGCTGCGACTCGCCCTACGTCGGCGACGACGCCTCCACCTACCGCATCCCCGGCCCGCCGACGATCGCGATCCGCTGCCACTGGGCCCCCGGCGCCAGCGGCGGTGGCTGGCTGATCGAGGGTGGCACGGCGATCAACGGCCTGACCAGCTACGGCAAACGCAAAGACCGCCTTCACACCTTCAGCCCCTACTTCAGCAAGCGCAACGTCGGCCGCCTCGTCGCCGGGCTCTAAGTACCGAGCAGCTCGCGGTAGAAACGGTAGTCGCGGCGGTCCGGCCGCAGGTTGGCGGCGAGCGCCAGGTGGTGGCGGGCGCGCTCGGTCTGGCCGGTCTTGGCCAGGGCGCGGCCGAGGCAGAAATGAGCGAAGTCGTTGACCTGGTGGGTGTCGACCACCGCCTCGAACTCAGCCGCGGCAGCAGCGAAGCGCCCGCAGCGGAAGTAGGCGCGGCCGAGCGCCTCCCGCACCGAGGACTTCTCCGGCGCCCGCCGAGCAGCCATCTCCAGCGCCTCAGTCGCCTCCTCAAAGTCCGCCTCCTCGAGCAGCTCGACACCCCGCCGGTAAAGGCTGAAGGTCGACTCTCTCTCAATACCAGGCACGCACCGAGTTTAGAGACCCCGGTAGGGCTGAAACGTCTTGTACTTTTTCGTCAGGGCCACCGGGCGCCAGCCCACCGACGCTCCACCGAAAAAGTTAAGTGGAAGCCCTACCGGGGTCTCTACCCAGCGCGCACCGCAGCAACGGTTTCGCGCAACGTCTCGCGGGCATCGTGGTGCGGCATCCAGTGCAGCTTGCGGCGCGCCCGCGAGGTATCCATCAGCACGGGACGGCGCATCGTCTCGATCCAGGCCGCCTCGACTGGCAGGAAGGGCAGGAACGGCGCCACGGCCTCGGCCGCGACCCCGACCGCGAGCTGGGGCGCTGGCACCGAGTGCCAGCCGAGCTCGTGGGCGAGATCGGAGATGGTCAGCTGACCGGGGCCGGCCAGGTTGTAGACACCGGGCTCGCCGTGGCCGATCACGGCAGCGCAGAGGGCGGCAGCGACGTCGTCATGGTGGACAAGCTGAAATGAGATCCCCGGGTCGGGCAGCACCGGCCGCAGCGAGGGCGTCTTGCCGAGCGCCCAGCGCACCGGCCCGGGCAGCTTCTGGCCGAGCGTCAAAAGCGGCACCAGCTCCAGCAACAGGGGCGCTTTCGGCCCGGCGACGATGCAGGGCCGGAAGACGTAGGCATCGGTAGCGGAGCCCTCCATCGCCTCGGCCAACACCTCCTCGACCTCCGCCTTATCGGCGGAGTAGGGATGGCGTGCGGTCCCCCGCACCGGCTCGTCCTCGCTCAGCAGTCCCGGCAAGCTGCGATGGAAGCCGTAGGCCGCGACCGAGGAGGTGTAGACGACCCGCTTCACCCCGGCCGCCGCTGCCGCCTCAAAGACATTGCGCGAGCCGGTCAGGTTGATCTCGCGGCTCTCCCCTCTCCCGGCGACGATCACGAAGGCGAGGTGGACGACGACGTCGGCTTCGGCGACGAGGGCGTCGACCGCCTCGCGGTCGAGGATGTCGCCGCGCCGGTATTCGGTCTTCTCCCAGCCCTGCGCGCCGAGGTCGAATGGGCGGCGCGCCATGCCAATCACCCGTTCCACCTCGGGCGCCCGCTCCAGAGCGGAGATGAACGACTTGCCGATCTCCCCGGTTGGGCCGGTGACTGCAATCGTCAACATGCGATCAATTCTTCCGAAAGTGCGGGGTAGCTGACTCTCTGGGCTAGCTTGGCAATGCAAAGTTGTCACGATTAAGCAAAGATGCCCGAGCGGGCAGTTCGGTCTACTACATTCAGTACAAAGAGGAGAACTCGTGCCAACCCAAGAGATGAGAGCCCTCTGGCATCCGACCAGGGCGCGAATCCTCGAGCTCCTCAAGACCGCGTCGGCGACCCACTCAGAGCTCGTCAAAGCGGTCGGCGCGCCCTATGCGGAGGTCGCCTATCACTGCCGCGCCCTTTACCGCTCCGGCTGCATCCAATACGCCGAGTCGTCCGGCCCCGAGGCCGACGACCCGCTCTTCGAAGCCGTCTAGCCCGGACGAAAAACCCCTGCAACCGCCCGACTCGGGAGGTTGTGGGGATCTTCAAACTGGACATGACTTCAGTTCCGTTGTTACACTCCGAAATTATTGAATAGTGACTCTGCTGTTCGATAAACAGATACGCACCAGTACCTCAATCGGTTAGAGGATCGGGTTTGTAAGCCGAGGATCCGGGTTCGAGCCCCGGCTGGTGCATCGGCGCTGGGTTCGCCGGGACTATGGACATCAATCTCTTCGACTACTTCGACGAAGCGGGAGGCGGGGGTGACGCCCAAGCGCACTGGACGCTGCGAGCGCCCTACCGCCCGCACGAGCGCCATGACCTGATGCTCGTGCCGCGGGTGGACGGCTGGCAGGAGAACCCGGGCGCGCTCGCCGCCCTCGAGGAGATCGAGCGCCAGCCCTGGGTCAACTCGGTTGCCCGCGAGGGCAAGCAGGCCTGGCTGCGCCTCGACGACGGCTGGGTGGCGGAGCGGGGAGCAGCCCTGGAGCAGGGCGAGGAGGCGGTTGCCGGCTGTGGCGATATCGCCGCGGGCCGGCGCTTCGCGCTCAACTTCTGGGACGCCAACTCGACCAAGGCGCTCCACATCGGGCATCTGCGCAACCTGGCGCTCGGCAACGCTCTCGGCAACGCTCTCGGCGAGGCCGGCGGTGAGATCGAGCGCCGCAGCATCATCTGCGACATCGGCCGCAGCATGGGCGAGGCGATGGCCGGCGTCGTGCGCAGCGGCAAGTACCCGCAGGGATCCGGTGAGGGCAACGGGGTCAAGAGCGACCACTTCGTCGGCTACTGCTACGCCGACTACGTGAAGAACGGTGCCAATGGGGCCGCTCTCGGCCTCGCCCAAGACCACCCCGCCGACTCGCTCACGCGCGAGGTCGACGTCCATGACGACAGCGCCGACGAGTTGCTGCAGCGGGTGCTGAACGGTGACCAGACGGCGCTGGAACTGTGGTCGCAGACGCGCGCCTGGGTGATCTCCGGCCAGCGCAAGACCCTGTCCCGGCTCGGCATCTCCTTCGACCGGGTCTTCTTCGAGTCCGACTTCCTGCCTGAGGTGACGGAACTGGCCGAGCTCGGCCTGAACGAGGGAACGCTGGAGAAACGCGTCGACGGCACGGTGATCTACATGACCGACCGCGAGGAGCTGGAGGAAATGCCGCTGGTCCGCTCCGACGGGGTGCCGACCCAGCACATGCGCGCCCTCGCCTACTGGCTGGCCGACACCGGCCTCGACGGCACGACCTCGGTCCAGGTCTGTGGCCAGGAGTGGTACGCCCACGTGACATGCCGCCGGCAGCTGATGGCTGAGCTTGTCCACACCGACAGCGGCAACGGCTTCCACCCCTACCACGACATCTTCCACGGCATGGTCGCGCGCGAACGCGAAAAGATCGCCTCGAGCAAGAAGGACGCGGTGCTGATCGACCACCTGGTCGAGTGGATCGACGAGCAGATCGAGGCCGATCCCGAGCGCGAGGCGATACGCCGCGGCCACCCTTCCCCCGACCGCGTCGCCTCGCAGGTCGCGCTGGGCTACTTCCTCCTGCACACGGCGACCAAGCGGGTCGACTTCGAGCCGGAGAAGCTGCTCGCCGAGGACAAGGCGCTCGGCTGGGACCTGGTGCGGGCACGATCCCGCAACGGCAACGGCGCGGCGCCGGTGGACGCGCCCGAGCTCGATCCCGACTACCGCTTCGCCGTCGTCCAGGCGGAGACCTACGGCCGGCTGCTGGGCCGCGTCACCGAGACCCTGGAGGTGGCGCCGCTGGCCCGCTACGCCTCCCATCTCTCCCGCTGGCAGCTCGCCGAGGAGCGGGCGCCTCACGTGCGGCGAGTCGTCCAATCAACCCTCGACCGGACCGCACGCGGGATCGGTCTGGAGGCAGCTGCATGAGAACGCTGCTCATCGACAACCACGATTCATACACCTACAACGTCTTCCACCTGCTGGCCGGCGTCAGCGGCGAGGAGCCGATCGTGGTCGACAACGACGCCGTCTCCTGGCGAGCGCTCTCGCGCTGGGACTTCGACGCGATCGTCCTCTCCCCCGGCCCCGGCAGTCCCGAGCGCTGGCACGACTTCTGCGTCTGCAACGACATCCTCCGCTACAGCGAGATCCCGGTGCTGGGCATCTGCCTCGGCCACCAGGGGCTCGGCCATCTACTGAACGGCAAAGTTTCAAGCGCGCCGGAGGCTATGCACGGCCGCCTCAGCCGCATCCACCACTCCGACGACGGGCTCTTCGCCGGCATCCCGCAGGACTTCCCGGTCGTCCGCTACCACTCGCTGCAGATAACCGACATGGGCCCCGACGGCGAGATCACCGCCTGGGCCGACGACGGCGTCGTGATGGGAATCGAACATCGGCAGCGGCCGATGTGGGGCGTCCAGTTCCACCCCGAGTCGATCGCCACCGAGCACGGTGCCAGGCTGGTCGAGAACTTCTACGACCTCGCCCGCCGCCTGCGCTCGCCGCGCTGGCGCGGTGCCAAGCGCCCCTTGCAAGTGCCGCCGCGTACCAAGGTGCGGCGCGCTCGCACGGGCAGCGGAGAGAGCGAGCTGCGTCTGCGCACGCTGCCCGGCGAACCTTCGACCGAGGCGCTCTTCGAACGGCTCTTCGGCGACGCCGAACACGCCTTCTGGCTCGACAGCGCCGACGCGCCGACGCGACTCGCCCAGCGCTCCTTCCTCGGCACCAGCGCCGGCGCCGGCCGCTGCGTGCTCTCCTACGACGTCGAGTCCGGCGTCGCGATCCGGCACGGCGCGGGCGCCGCGACCAGCGAGCGCGCTTCAATCTTCGACTTGCTCGACCGCGAGCTCGCAGGGCACGCGATCGAGCCTCCCCCCGCCGACCTCCCACCCGGACTGATGGGTGGCTTCGTCGGCTATCTCGGCTACGAGCTCAAGGCGGACTGCGGCTCGCCAAACGTGCATCGGTCAGACATGCCCGATGCAGTGATGATGCTCGCCAACCGCCTCGTCGCTGTCGATCACTTGCGTAGACGGACGCATCTGGTCGCGCTCTGCCACGGCGACGAGGCGGAAGCCGAGACCTGGCTCGACCAGGCCGAAGAGGCGGTGCTGGACATCATCGCCAATCCGCCTGAGCCGGCGGTTCCGCTGGCGCTCAGCGAGGGCCCGCTCGACTCCCACGTCAGCTTCAAGTGCGGGCGCGGGCGTGAGCAGTACCTGGCCGACATCACCCGCAGTCAGGCCGAACTCGCCGCGGGCGAGTCATATGAGGTCTGCCTCACCGACCAGATCTCGACCGACGCCAGCCCCGACCCCTTCGACCTCTACCGGCTGCTGCGGCGCCGCAACCCGGCTCCCTTTGCCGCCTACCTGAAGCTGGGTGACGTGGCGGTCGTCAGCTCCTCACCGGAGCGCTTCCTCTCGGTCGACCGCGAGCGCCGCGTCGAGGCGCGCCCGATCAAGGGCACGACCTCGCGCTCGGAGGACCTCGAGCGTGACGAGGCGCTGCGCGCTGAGCTGACCGAAGACGAGAAGACCTACGCCGAGCACCTGATGATCGTCGACCTGCTGCGCAACGATCTCGGCCGGGTCTGCGAGGTCGGCAGCGTCGGCGTCCCCGAGCTGATGATCGTCGAGGACTACGCGACCGTGCACCAGCTGATCTCGACCGTGAGCGGCGTGCTGGAGAGCGAGCGCACGGCGGCCGAGTGCGCGCGCGCCTGCTTCCCCGGCGGCTCGATGACCGGCGCGCCGAAGGAGCGCACGATGGAGATCATCGACGACCTCGAGGACGAGGCGCGCGGCGTCTACTCGGGCGCGATCGGCTGGTTCGGGGTCGACGGCGCGATGGACCTCAGCATCGTCATTCGAACGATCGTGATCAGGCCGGGCCGGACCACGATCGGCGCCGGTGGCGCGATCGTCATGCAGTCCGACCCCGGCGACGAGTTCGACGAGATCCTGCTCAAGGCGCGGGCACCGATGGCGACGATCGCCGAGGCCGTCACCGGGGAGAAGACGCCGGAGGCCTGGTCGGTTGAGCTGGAGCCCCAGGCGGAGGCAGCCGGGGCGCTATGAGCGAGCGAGGTCCGAGCGTGCCCGAGGCGCCACCCCGCCCCGACGCGGTCGCGAACGCCCGCATCCGCACGGCGACCGAGGACGACGCGGCGGCGGTCGCGAACGCGGTGGAAGCGCTGCTGATCGAGCTTGGCGGCGAGCGTCCCTCGGTCGCGGCGCTGCAGGAGGGCGCTCGAGCCCTGGCCGCCGACCCGGGAGCCGGCGCCCTGCTGGTGGCGGAGTCCGAGGGGTCGATCGTCGGCATCCTCGCCGCGAGCTGGCAGTACGCGATCCACGTGCCCGGCCACTACGGCACGATCCAGGACCTCTGGGTTCACCCCGAGTGGCGCAGCCGGGCGCTTGGCCGCGAGCTGATCCTGGCCCTGGTCAGGCAGGCGACGGAGAAGGGTGTGCCGCGGCTCGAGGTCGGCCTGCCCCAGGCGAGCTTCGCCGGGCTCGCCGCGACCGAACGCTTCTACCGCGAGAACGGCTTCACCCCACTTGGTCCGCGAATGCGAAGGCTGTTCTCATGAGCGCTGAGCTGCTGATGGTCGAGCAGCGCGGTGGCCACCGCGCCGGCGCCCCCTGGATCCTCGAAGGCGGCCGCAGGCTGCCAGGCATGGACGACCGCAGGCGGATCGCGGAGCTGCGCAACGGCTTGGTCTGCCACGCCGGCGTGCGCGCCTGCGGGGCCGATGCGGAGACCGAGGAGGTTGAACAAACGCTGGCCGAGCTGCACGAGCACGACTACCTGCAGACCCTGCGCGAGATCAGCTCCGAGGAGCCGGTCGTGATGCCGCAGCTGGCGGCCCCCGGCCTGCCGCCCGACGTGCCGGTCAACGCTCGCCTCGTCGCCGCCGCTCACGAGGGCGTGCGGACGGCGATCAGCGCGGCCAACCTGCTGCTCGAGGGCGCCCGCTTCTCCTATGCCCTCTGCCGTCCGCCCGGCCACCACGCCGGTCCGGACTGGTTTGCCGGCTACTGCTACCTCAACTCGGCGGCCGCCGCGGCGCTGACCCTGCGCGATGGCGGTAAGGAGCCGGTCGGCATCCTCGACCTCGACCTGCACTACCCGAACGGCACCGCGGCGATCGTGGCGCGCATGGCGGACACCAGGTTGCACTCGCTGCACGCATGGCCGGTGACCAACGTGGCCGGCCGCACGGTCACGCCGAGCAATGAGCACGAGCGCGTGATCGAGTTCAGCGGCAGCCCCGACCCCGCCAGCTACCTGGCTGCGGTCGCGCGTTCGGTTGAGTCGCTCGCCGGCAGCTCCAAGGCGCTTGTCGTCTCGCTCGGCTACGACACGGTGAAGGGCGACCCGCACGGCGACTGGACCTTCTCACCGACGATCTTCGCCCAGATCGGCCGCCTGCTCGCCGCTTCGGGGCTGCCGATCTGCGTGGTTCAGGAGGGTGGCTATGCCCTGAGCACGCTCGCCGCTTGCAGCTACGCCTTCGCCGCCGGGCTGCTTGACGAGGCTCGCGACGACGCCAGGCAGGAAGTACATATATGAGCCCCGGGCTCGAGCCCTACCGCCGACGCCTCGACGGCCTCGACGACGAGATCGCCCGCCTGCTCGGCGAGCGTTTCGAGGTCTGCCGGGAGATAGCCCGCTACAAGCGCGCGCACGACATCCCGATGATGCAGCCCGACCGCGTGGTCGCTGTGCGGGAGCGCTATCTGGGACGGGGCGCAGAGGCGAACCTGCCAGCCGAGTTCACCGCCGACCTCTTCGAGCTGCTGATTGCCGCCACCTGCAAGGAGGAGGACGAGCTGATGGCGGCGCAGGAGACTTCCTCAGAGGGTGGGGACCCATGAAGGGAGACGGGAGATCCATCCGTAGGACCGGGGGGCGATGGGGGTTGCCCCCCGGTCCGCGGATGCCAAGCGCGATGCAGGCGATCGGCTGGGCGCGACGGCCCTACCCGTTCATGAAGCGCTGCCAGGAGCGCTTTGGGGATGTCTTCACCTTGCGCATCCTGCACTCGGGAACGTGGGTCTTCCTCTGCGACCCCGAGGACGTGAAACGGGTCTTCACCGCGCCGGCCGGCAGCCTCGGCATGGCGCTCGCCAACCCACTGCTGCTGCCGGTGCTCGGGCCGCGCTCGGTGATGCTGATGGAAGAGCCCGATCACATGACGCGGCGTCGGATGATGCTGCCGCCGTTTCACGGCAAGCGGATGGGCGCCGACGCCGAGATGATGGCCGAGGTGACGCGCAGCGAGGTGCGGCGCTGGCCGGCCGGCGAGCCCTTCGAGCTGTGGCCGCACATGCAGGCGATCACCCAGGAGGTGATCATGCGCTCCGTCTTCGGCCCCGACCCAGACGAAAAGTTGGGAAACCTGCGGACCTTGCTGCACCAGCTGACCCGAGCCCTCAATGACCCAGGGCGCCTCAGTAGGGCGGCGGCGTTTGGGCCGCGTTGGCTGGCGCACAACCACGGCTTCCGCGCGGCGATGGCGCCGGTCGAAGCGGCGCTGCTGGAGGAGGTCGACCGGCGCCGGCGAGCTGGTGAGAACGGGCGCAAGGACATCGTCTCGATCCTGATCGAGGCGCGCTATGAGGACGGCTCGCCGCTGAGCGACAAGGAGCTGCGCGACGAACTGATGACGCTGCTCACCGATGGGCCGACCTCGTCCTCGCTGGCCTGGGTCTTCGAGCGGCTGCTGCGCCACCCGGAGAAGCTGGCGCGGCTGCAGGACGAGGTGATCGCCGGCGAGGAGGACACCTACATGGACGCGGTGGTGAAGGAGACGCTGCGGCTCTGCCCGCCGGTGCCGGTCGTCGTCCGCCGCCTGCTGGCGCCGATGGAGCTGGGCGGCTACAGGCTTCCGGCCGGCACGACCGTCGCCCCCTGCGTCTACCTGATCCACCGCAACGAGGAGATCTATCCCAATCCGCGCCACTTCCTGCCCGAGCGCTTCCTCGAGCAGCCGCCCGGCACCTACACCTGGATCCCCTTCGGCGGCGGCACCCGCCGCTGCCTCGCGGCGAGCTATGCCGAACTGGAGATGAAGCGGGTGCTGCGCACGGTGCTGAGCGAGGTCGACCTGCGACCAGCCGACTCGGACTCCGAGCGGGCGCGGCGCAGCGCGATCTCCTTCAGCCCCGACAAGCGCGGGCGCGTCGTCGCTGAACCGCGTACCCCGGCCCCTCCCCCCCGCGCCGCCGAGCCATGGCAGCCGAGTCCGATCTACTCGTAGTCGGCGCCGGCGCCAAGGCGGCCGGCCTGGCGTCCAAGGTGCACGCGTTCAACCTGCTCGGCCTCGGGCCGATCTCGATGCGGATCGTCGAGGGGACCGAGGTCGCGGCCTCCTGGAAGGGACGCAACGGGATGACCTCGGGCGAGGAGCCGCTGGCGGTGACGCCGATCAAGGACGTCGGCTTCCCCTACCAGAGCTTCAGGGAGTTCGGCGAGGCCGGCGAGGCGATCGACGAGCGGGTGATGCAGTTCTCCTGGCAGCGCTACATGGTCGCCAGGCGGCGTTACGCGCGCTGGATCGACGCCGGCTCGCCATCGGTGCGGCACCGCGACTACGGCGAGTATCTGACCTGGGTCCTCTCGCGCGCCGGCGAGGGCATCAGCCACGCGGAAGGTCAGGTGACGCGGGTCTCACTCGAGGACGGCGAGCGCTGGAGCGTAGAGGTCGACGAAGCGAGCGGCAGCTCCCGCTACGGCGCCCGGGCGCTGGTGCTGACTGGGCCCGGGATCCACCGCGCCTTCCCACACGAGCCGGGCATCGCCGAGCGGGTCTTTCACTGCGACAGCAGGCGTGAGGAGTTCGCCCAGCTGCCCGAGGATGACCCCTGCGACGTCGCGATCGTCGGCGGCGGCGAGAGCGCGCTCAGCTGCACGATGTTCCTGCGCGGCTTCCGCCCCCGCTGCCGCTTCACGATCTACACGCCGATGCTGCCGATGAGCCGCGGCGAGAGCTTCCTCGAGAACCGCGTCTTCTCCAACCCCGACGAGGTCGAATGGACGGCGCTCGACCAGAGGACGCGGCGCGATTTCGTCAAGCACTCAGACCGTGGCGTTTTCGATCCGCCGAGCCTCGCCGCGATTGCCTACGACGATCGCTGCCGTTTCGTCACCGGTCGCGTCACCGACGTCGCCGCCGCGCGCGGCGGTGCCGGTGTGCAGCTCCGGCACGAGTCACCGGGGGGAATCACCAGCCCCGAACACGACTACGTCGTCAACTGCACCGGCTTCGACCTGCTGGCGCAACTGCGCAGCCTCTTCGACGATGGAACGCGAGCCGAAATCGAAGCGCAAGTGGGACCGCTTTGGGACACCCCGGCTGGAACCGAGGTGCCGATGGGAAGGCACCTGGAATTGCGCGACATGCAGCCGCGTCTGCAGATCCCTGGGCTCGCCGGGTTGAGCCAAGGTCCCGGCTTCGCCAATCTCGGCGCCCTCGGCCTGCTGGCGAACCGAGTACTACAGCCGCTGCTGGAAGAGCGCGGGGCAAGGCCGTCTTCGAATAGTGTTTCTGCGAATACTTGACAGGTTTTGTCCTATCCAATAGGGTCGCGAAGATGATGGTTCGCACTGGCGGGCGGGGGTATTCCGGGGTGATTGCAACGCTCGTCGCCATGCTCACGGCAGTGGCGCTGGCGACGGGTTGCGGCGACTCTTCCTCGGGTGAAGAGGTGAGCTTCAAAGGCTCGGGCTACCCCAACGGCGACCTCGCCAACACCCGCAACGAAGAATCGACGGTCAAAACGGCCAACGTCAAAGAACTCGAGACGGCATGGACGGTGCCGCTCACCGCCGAAAGCGCCTTCGGCGCCTACGCCTCCTCGCCGATCATCAGCAAAGGCGTCGTCTACTCCCAGGACCTCGAGTCAAACGTGCAGGCAATCGATGCCGAGAGCGGCGAGGTCCTCTGGACCAAAAAATACGAATCACCCGACCATGGCCCCAACGGGGTAGCGGTACAGGACGGAATGGTCTTCGGTGCAACCTCCACGGCCGCCTTCGCGCTCGACCAGGAGACCGGCAAACAGATTTGGTCGGTGACCCTGGTTCGCAACGAAGTCGAGGGCATCGACATGGCCCCCGGTTACCACGAAGGGCTCGTCTACGTCTCGACGGTGCCCGTAAACGTGAGCGAATTCTACGGGCCGGGTGGGGTTGGAATCCTCTGGGCACTCGACGCTAAAACGGGCAAAAAAGTGTGGAGCTTCGACACTGTTCCGAAGGGCCTTTGGGGGAAGCCCGAAGTCAACTCGGGTGGCGGTCTCTGGTACCCACCCGCCTTCGACGGCAAGGGCTCGATGTACATCGGGGTGGGCAATCCGGGGCCATTCCCCGGCACCGATGCCGAACCGTGGGGCTCGAGCCGTCCCGGCCCGAACCTCTACACCGACTCGCTGGTAAAGCTCAATGCGAAAACCGGCAAAATGGACTGGTACCACCAGGTAACGCCCCACGCCCTGTATGACTGGGACTTCCAGAACCCGCCGATTCTGATCAAAGCCGGCGGCAAGGAACTGGTCCTCGGCGCCGGCAAGTCCGGCATCGTGCTCGCCCTCGACGCCAAGTCCGGCAAGCCGGTGTGGGAGAAGGCGGTGGGCAAACACAACGGGCATGACGACGACGGGCTGCTCGCGATGCGGGGTGAAACTTCGAAGCTGAAACTCCCGATGCTGGTCTACCCCGGCTCGCTCGGCGGCGTGATCGCTCCAATGGCAACCGACGGCAAATATGTCTTCGTGCCGGTAATAAACGCGCCGCTGGAAGTCACCAGCCAAACTGAACGCCAGGAACCGGGACCGCTGAACGGCGAACTCATCGCACTCGACGTCAAAACCGGCGCGCTCAAGTGGAAACACGAATTCTCTACGGCGCCCCCCTTCGGCTTCACCACCGTCACCAATGACCTCGTCTTTTCAACGACCTATGACGGAAAAGTGCAGGCGTTCGACACGGGCAGCGGGCGCCTCGTTTGGCAGGAAACCCTGCCCGCGGGCACCAACTCCGGCGTAGCGATCGCCGACGACATGATGGTCGTCGGCGCGGGTCTCGCAGCAGCCGAAGGCCAGACGCCGCAGCTCGTCGCCTACCGCCTCGGCGGCTAGCGCTCCGCACACCCCACCCTAACGTTGCTCCGGACCTAATTCCGGTCGGTGCTGAACCGGGACCTAGACGTTTATCGCTAATAGTTCTTACGATATTCATGCCGATTTCAAGCGTGATATTCGCTGCCGCAGTCAGATAAGCGGGCAGTCGAAAAACGGCTGGGGAAACCGAACGGAGGTCCGCATTGAACCGCGTCAGTCTCAGAATTGGTGTGATCGCGACCGTGGCAGCCAGCGTCCTCTTTCTCTGGACGGCAGGCGCGGCCTCAGCCGCCAAGTTCTTGGGCGCGAACGGCGTGATCCACGCCTGCTTCAAAGCGAAGGGCAAGAACAAGGGCGCCGTGCGGGTAGTTGCCGCCAAACACGCCTGCAAGAGGATGCGGGGATGGCGTCCTCTCTCGTGGAGCGCAAACGGGTCTTCCGGCCAAGCCGCTCGAGTCGAAGGCGGCCAACAGGGCCCGCAAGGCAACCCCGGTCCGGAAGGAAAGGCGGGCCAAGCTGGCGCGGCGGGGCAGGTCGAAAAATCGCTGCTCGAAACGGTCCAGAGCCAAACGACGCAGATCAACGCGCTGTCGGCGCAGGTCACCGATCTGAGCGGCAAAGTGCTCGACCTGGAAGGCACGGTCGGCGATACCTGCGATCAGCTCGAGCTGCTGACCGACCAAAGCAACGAGATCCTCGACTCACTGCTCGGATCCACCGTCGCGGTCCTGGGGAACCTGCTCAACGTGCCCTCGCCACCCGAAGAACTGGCGACGTTCGAATGCTGAGCGCCGGCTGACCGAGCCCCTGCCCCGCGCTGACTCCAGTCCATCTCGCGGGGCAGGGGCTACTCTTGACCCGATGCCCGCGACGCAGCCCTCCACCAACGCCGGCGCGATAGCGCGCTCCTACTTCGAAGCGATTGCCCGGCAGGACCTGGAGGCGATGATGAGCTACTGGGAACCGGGCGGCACGGGCGAGATACACGGCCTGGTCTCGCTCACGGCGCCCGATACCTACCGGGCCTGGTTCGCCAACCTTTTCGCCGCTTTCCCCGACTTCCGCTTTGAGATCCTCGACGTCGTCGCCGAGGGCGAGCAGGCGGCAGTGCGCTGGCGTGCAACGGGCACCTTCAACGGCGCCACGCGCTTCGAGGGAATGGACCCCACCGGCGCCAAGGTCGACCTAACCGGCTGTGATCTCTTGACGATCCGCGACGGCAAGATCCAGCGCAACGATGCCTACATGAACGGCGCCCAGATGGCGCAGCAGCTCGGCGCGCTGCCTCCGGCCGGCTCGCTTCCAGAGCGCGGCATGCTCACGGCGCTGAATCTGAAGACGCGATTGACGCGGGCGCTGCGCCGCTGAGCTCGACGCCGGTCCATAGGATCGGGCCGATGCCAGCAAGCGAACAGCGTCTTCCCCATATCGACGAGCACTCCACGGAGATCGCCACCAGCCCGGGAGCCGCGTGGGAGGCGCTCCTACGGGTGGTCGAGGGCTCGTTCGGCTCAACCACGACCGCACGGGTCGCCCGCCTGCTCGGTTGTGCGGACATAAGCGCATCCGGCCCCCGCCCACTCGCCACCGGCTCGGCCTTCCCCGGCTTTCATGTCGAATCAGCCGAGCGTCCGCATGAATTGGCGCTAGCCGGCAGCCATCGCTTCTCCAGCTACGCCCTGATCTTCCGCCTCGACGAGCTGGACAACCAGCACACCCGCCTCCGCGCCGAGACCCGCGCCCTCTTCCCCGGCTTCAAGGGAGCGATCTATCGCACTCTGGTAATCGGCACCCGCGCCCACATACTCGTAACCCGCCGCCTGCTCGGCGCCGTCAAGCGGCGCGCGGAGCGCTAATTAGTAGCGATCGGATGCCGCTGCTAGCGAATGTCTTTGACTTCGCAGGGAAGACCCCTTACCCGGTCGACGATCTCCGGATCCCCGGTCATGAGAACAGCCCCGTCCTCCTCCGCGAGAGCGATAGCGAAGCAATCCGCCAGCGCGATGGGGTGCTCTGCCCTCAGACTCGCGACTGCGCGCATCGCTGACACACCTGGTAGATCTTCGTTGATCTGCGAGCGCAAATCGGAAGACAAAGTTTGTCGGACGGAGAGTACGCGACGGGATCTGGTCGCAGACCACTACGGCAGCCGTCGTTAGTCGACTGAACCGGCTGGCACAACCCACTCACATGATTGCCCGGTCACGGCCGCGATTCGATCGAAATCGGCGTCATAGTGAAAGACGGTCAGGCCGCGCGACTCCGCGGCAGCGGCGATCAGAAGATCCGGCACCTTGCGGCCGCGCTGGTGCTTAGCTGCAAGCAGACGCTGGACCTGCCTGGCTCGCTGCACGTGATCGGCTGTCGTCTCCACGAGCTCGAAAACGCGAATGGCCTCCTCCAGGCGGTCCCACTCGGCTGCGCTGCGAGCTGAATAGCCGATCTCCAAATCGCTGATTCCGGCTCGCGCGAGCTCGCCACGCTCGGCTGGCGGTTCGATCGCGTCGCGAACAGCAGTGTGATGCAAACGCGTGAGAACGCTCGAGTCGAGCAGATGCGTTAGCGCCATGCTTGCTCGCGAGCAGCGAGATCGGCGCCGGCGAGGAAATCGAGGCGCCGCTTCACCGCCCGCTGATGCTCGTCGCCAGCTTGGCGAAGCGCACGATTGACGGTCTCCTTGATCGTCTTGCTGCCTAGCTTTGCCCGTGCGGTCCGCAGGGCGTCCTCGTCTATGTCCACCAGATGCTTGCTCATCCCCAAGGCAGTATATACGCTGACTTCCTCCATATATCCACGGGCATCGCACTAACTCCAGGCGATCGAGAAAGGCCAACGGTCGCACCTCAGTCGAGCTCGCACTCAGCCGGGCCGTGCGCTTGTCGTCGCCCTCGACCACGAACCACGGCGACTCCTTCGTGTCGGTGTGGGCGAGCATCTCGTCCTTCGCCTCGGCGTAGTCCACCCAGCGAGCACGCGCCTCGAGGTCGATCGGGCTGAGCTTCCAGCGCTTGGCGGGGTCCTTGAGGCGGGGCGTGGAAGCGGCGCTCCTGCTCCTCGTCGCTGCAGAAGCCCATCACCCGCTCGACGCCGGCGCGGTTGTACCAGCTGCGATCGAAGGGGACCATCTTGCCGGCAGCGGGAAGGTGCGCCACGTAACGCTGGAAGTACCACTGCGTCCGCTCGCGGTCGCTCGGCATGCCGAGCGCAACGGTACGGACGACTCGTGGGTTGGTGCGGGCGGTGATCCGCTTAATCACGCCGCCCTTGCCCGCGGTATTGCGACCCTCGAAGAGGACGACGATCTTCAAGCCCCCCTGGACGATCCACTCCTGCGGGCGCGGAGAGCTCTTCATCGCGCTCCAGAAGCCGCACTCCGCGGCGCAGCGCTCGTGCTTCGGAAACGGTGGCCAGCTCTCCCCTCCTTCGTCGCGGTCGCCTGATGATCGCGCATTTCGGCCGGCCGGTGCGCGAAATCCTCGGGCGACATTTCGGTGCGACCACGTTGCGTCTTTCACGGTGGTGATCTGGACTGTGGCTCAGCCACAGATTGTGCGCCGATTCGCAGCCGTGCTATCGCACGACGCGACCGCGCGGGCAACCGCACGCGCGTCGAACCGCATCAGGCGAAGCTGGCCGGAAAGCTCAGCGCGAAAGCCGGTGAAGAAGAGGCCCGGCGCGGCCGGGTGCTGGCGTCGGCCGTGCACGAGCGGCATCCCCCGCTCATCTAGCACGTCCAAGTGGCCGACGAGCGGCTCAAGCCCGCGCCGGTAGCCGGTCGCTGCGATGACAACGTCGGGGTCGGCGCGCGAGCCGTCGGCGAGCAGCACATCGCCGCCATCGAACCCCTCGACAGCGGTGATGATCTCAATGCGTCCTGCCTTGACCGAGGCCACAAAGCCAGCGTCATAGGCCGGCGCCTGCTGCGTCGTGGCCGACTGCGTCGCGAGGCCAACCGGCGGCCGGGTCAAGCCGTAGGGCGAGAGGTTCCCACGGATGGTTCGCTCCACCCCCCAGGCGATCTCGTCGGCAACGCGCAACGGCAGATGATGGAGGACAACACCAGGGGCGTTGACCGAGACGCCCAGCCACTTACGGCGGATGATGTGGGGCGGGGTGCGGCAAGCGACCCGGACGCGGGCCGCCCCGCCCTCAGCAAGCAAGTGGGCCACCTCCGACCCGGTTACGCCCGGCCCGACTACCAGCACGTCCTTGCCCCGGAAAGGATCGGGGTTGCTGTACGCGGAGGCGTGGATCAGCTCACCGCTGAAGCTCTCGCGCCCAGGCCAGTCGGGCATGTAGGGGTCGTGGTCAAAGCCGGTGGCGACCACGATGGCCCGCGCCTCCAGTGAGCCACCGGTCGTCTGGATTTGCCAGCCGCCGCCAAGGCGATCAATTCGCTTGATCTCCGTACCGAAGCGCACATTGAGGCGGTGGTGAGCGGTGTAGTCCTCCAAGTATTGAATCCATTTGTCGCGGGAGGGGTACTCGCCATAGCGTCGGCGCGTCGCGCGATAGCCCGGCTGCGTGGACATCCAACCCGGCGTATTGAGACGCAAGGCCGCATAGCGAGATCGCCAACTCGCCGCGACCTGATCCGAGCGCTCGATGACGAGTGCGTCAACTCCTCTCCGGCCCAACATCGCGCCCGCAGCGAGCCCCGCCGCCCCTGCTCCGCAAACAATCGCACCCCGCATACACGCGACCCTACTACCAGGAGGCACTAGCGCTAGCCACTTGTAACGCGGGGTTGCAAAGGCAAGCGCTGGATGCTTAGATAGTCGCCTTAGTCAAATGACTAACCAACTTATCCCAGAGGAGAGCGGAGTTGCGGGCGACCGTTCGATCAGAGAGGTCAACGTCGCGGCGTTCCTCGACGCCGCGGAGCGGCTCTTGGTCAGAGAGGGAGCGGCGGGGATCTCGACCCGACAGCTAGCCCGGGAGGCCGGGCAGAACCATGGCCTCGTCCACTACTACTTCGGCTCGGTCGACGAGCTGCTGCTGCAGACCCTGGAGCGATTCACCGGCCGTGTTCTCGAGCGCCAGCGATCGATGTACGCGACAGAGGCCCCGTTCGCCGAGAAGTGGCGCACCGCAGTCGCCTACATCGAGGAGGACCTGGCGTCGGGTTACCCGAAGGTCTGGGCGGAGCTGGAGGCGCTCGCCTGGCACAAGCCCGAGCTGTGCGAGCGGCTGAACGGCGTCAGCGAGAAATGGCGCTCATTGCTTCGCGATGCCCTGGCCGAGGCAATCGAGGAGTACGGCCTCGACCCCGTCCGCTTCTCGGCGGAGTCCTGGGCGGCGCTGGTGATGCAGTTCAACAAGGGCCTGCTGTACGAGCGCCTGCTCGGCTTCGACCGCGGTCACGCCGAGATGCTCGCCTCGATCGACGCCTGGCTTACTTCACTGGAGGAGGGGAAGGAGTGAGGGCGAGTGTCCCAATCGCGCCAAGCGTGGAGCCGGCCGGCCGTGAGGACGAGCAGAGCCGGGCCCGCTATCCCGACAGCGAGGGTTTCGTCGAGCGCGACGGGATGAACCTCTTCTACGAGGTGTACGGCGAGGGAGAGGAAACCCTTTTCCTGCTCCCCACGTGGTCGCTGGTCCATTCGCGGTTCTGGAAGATGCAGATCCCCTACTTCGCCCGTCACTTCCGGGTTCTGACGATGGATGGCCTCGGCAACGGCCGCTCCGACCGCTGCCGCGATCCGCGGCGCTACGGAGCTGAGGAGTTCGCGCGCGACTGCCTGGCCGTGATGGACGCGACCGACACCGACCGGGCGGTGACGGCCTCCTGGTCGCGGGGCGCTCAGTACCAACTGGAGATGTCGCGCCTTGCCCCCGAGCGCTTTGCGGGCGCTGCCTTCATCGGCCCGATGTTCCCGTACACGCCGTCCCACTGGTCAATCCTGGCCAGCCCAAGGACCCTGCCCATGTTCCGCAGCCCGGCGCCGGCCTATCGCTGGTGGGCCCGTATGAACGCCAACCACTGGCGCCAGGACTACCCAGCATTCGCCGAGTGGTTCATC
The DNA here is from genome assembly GCA_963824215.1 of uncultured Solirubrobacterales bacterium. GTDB lineage: Bacteria > Actinomycetota > Thermoleophilia > Solirubrobacterales > 70-9 > VRUE01. The sequence continues at coordinate 1,005,192 of CAWGOE010000004.1, forward strand.
TCGCGGTGCTTGCCGGAGCCACACTCGACCAAGGGCATCGAGGACGGGGTCGGGTGGGCGCTCGACACCGATCCCGAGACGTTGATCGCCACCGCGGAAGGAGGAGTGCATCATCGTCGTCGCGTGCTGCGCGGCCTGGCCAAGGACATCGACTGCCCGGTCCTGGTCATCCACGGCGACCGCGACAAGATCACGCCTTACCGCGACGGCCGGGCTCTGGCTCGTCTCAGCGACGGACAGCTCGAGCGGGTTCGCGACGCCGGCCATTTCCCCCACGCTCGCAAGCCCGTCCAGGTGAACCTCGCGTTGCGTGACTTCTCGGAGAACGCGTTCGGGCGCCGCCGCCCTCGTCGCGACGCCAACGTCTACCGCCGGGACGACCGCCCCCGCGCCCTCTACGTCTCTTCGCCGATCGGGCTCGGCCACGCGCAGCGCGACATCGCGATCGCCCGTGAGATGCGCCGCCTCAATCCCGACCTGCAGATCGACTGGCTCGCCCAGGACCCGGTCACGCGGGTGCTCGAAGGCGAGGGGGAGAGCATCCATCCCGCCAGCGCCCATCTGGCCAACGAGTCCCGGCACATCGAGTCAGAGTCCGCCGAGCACGACCTGCACTGCTTCCAGGCGCTGCGCAGCATGGACGAGATCCTCGCCGCCAACTTCATGCTCTTCCACGACGTCGTGCGCGACGAGCGTTACGACCTCTGGATCGGAGACGAGGCCTGGGAGCTCGATTACTACCTGCATGAGAACCCAGGTGAGAAGCGGGTCCCGTTCGCGTGGCTGACCGACTTCGTCGGCTTTCTGCCAATGGACGAGAGGAATGAGCGCGAAGGCTTCCTGACCGCCGACTACAACGCCGACATGGTCGACCACGTCGCCGAGCACCCCGAGGTTCGGGACATGGCGTTGTTCGTGGGCAACCCCGACGACATCGTCCCGGAGCGACTCGGACCGCAGCTGCCGGCGATCCGCGACTGGACCGAGCGTCACTTCGACTTCACCGGCTATGTGACCGGGTTCGACCCCGCCGACCTCGGCGATCGCACCAGGCTGCGTGCCGAGCTGGACTACGGCGACGACGAGCGAGTCTGCATCGTCACCGTCGGCGGCTCGGGCGTCGGGGCTGACCTGCTGCGAAGAGTGATCGCCTCCTTTCCCGCAGCCAAGGAGAGGATCCCCGACCTGCGCATGATCGTCGTCGCGGGGCCGCGCATCGACCCCGCCTCGCTTCCCTCGCATGCCGGTCTCGAGGTCGTCCCCTATGTGCACAACCTCTACCGCCACCTGGCGGCCTGTGACCTGGCGGTCGTCCAAGGCGGCCTCACGACGGCGATGGAGCTGACCGCGCAGAAGCGGCCGTTCCTCTACTTCCCGCTGCGCCATCACTTCGAGCAGAACTTCCACGTCCGCCATCGGCTCGAACGCTACGGAGCCGGTCGTCGCATGGATTTCGATGACTCCCCGCCAGAGCGGATCGCGGCGGCGATCGCCGAGGAGATCGGCCGTGAGGTCGAATACCGAGATGTCGAGGTCGACGGCGCCGCCCGTGCCGCCCGACACCTCGTGGAGCTGCTCTAGCTTCAAATTGTCGTGTTCGGCCGTGCCTTCTTGCCCAATCGCGCTGAAACAGAATTCACAGCACGGCGACAACACGTCGGCAACAGCAAGGGCGTCTCCTCGAGTCGCACGAGCGCTGCCGACCTCGCGTCGTGCCTGACACCTGTTGCCGAAAACGAGGTTCATGGCCTCATCACGGACCGAGTTGGCTTGCCAGAGCCATACCGCTACGGGGATTCGAACCCCGGTTTCCGGACTGAGAATTGGCTCTAAGAAGCCATTTGCGCTCGATCTAGTTCTGCCAGTCCAAGGAGTTCGATTCTGTTCGGCTGAGCTCGGTGGAATCGGGGGCAAATTCCGGGACAAAGTTTTCCGCTCCGATAGCAGCACGCGCTACGGTTGCCCATGGCCGCATCGGTTGATTTCACGATCTCCTTCGACAGCCCCGACGAGGAGCATCTGCGGTTTACTGCAGCAGGGTGAAGCGCCGCGATCTCGAACGCCACCTCCGAGCCAACGGCTGTCGCGAGATAGGTGGATCGAAGCACGCGAAGTGGCGCGGTTCGCTGAATCAGGTCTCCGCCTTGCCACGGACACAAAAAGACATCGGGCCGGGCCTAGTTCGGGCAATCTGCCGTCAACTCGGCGTTCCGGCACCTCCCAACCCAGCTGAATCAAAAGGTACAGCGGCGCCGACGACTATCGGTCTCGTCCCACTTGTCGCCCCCAAACCAGAAGACGAAGGGTATGCCCTCGCGCATAGCGAGCCTAAGGTCGACGTGGGATCCTGAACCGGATGGCGGCAGGCGAAGGATCGACTAAGCCAGCCGGACTCACTGCCCGGGCCTTGAAGACATGCCAACCGGGCCTCAAATTGCGAAAGCGAACGTTCGGCCTACATGGCCTATATCGACGAGAGTCCAACTTGCATAGGAATCTGACGTCCGGTTCGCTCGAGGAGACAGCTAGTACCCCTGCCAGACAGAAGACGAACCCTACAGCGCGGATCGGGCAGGCTCGATTTCGCTTGGTCGTCGTGCGGGTCGCTGAATCGAATCAGGAAACAGACCCATCCGAGGGATGTGAGGACCTTTGCCACAGGAGGAACATGGCAACGAGCGCAAACAAGCCGGCGGTGATCGCGTGGCGCAGCCGGTCGTCCGCCGACAGGACCGCAAAAGCCGCATCGGCAAGGGCGATCAGCAGATAGAACGAGACGAGCAAGCGCCATTGCCGTGGGGAAAGCGGAGGTCGTCGCCTTTCCTCGCCCTCATATAGCCCCAGCGTCGGGGCCGCCGCGTCGGGGTCCCCTCCAAACCGTGGCAGCCCGTTTCGCGTGGTCTCGGAGAGATTGCGCCGCAACCCCAGGATGACGACTGCGATGCCGAGCGTGATAGCGACAACCCAGGCGATGAGATCGCTGCTCATCGACGCAACATACCCGAGGGCAGACGAAATACCGCTACGGGGATTCGAACCCCGGTTTCCGGACTGAGAATGGGAAGTTGCCGGAATAGGACATCGGATACTGCCTAAGGCCATCCTCATGGAGGATGAGCCTTGCCGGTCCCGGCGGAAATCGATGACGCGCTTCCCGAGAACGGAGCGAAGGTCCACCACAGGGCAAACGAGGAGCGGCGCTCAGCTCGCCAGCTCGCTGGCCTGCCGCCGGTGCAGCAACCGTAGATGAGCGAGGGAAGGCACCAGTTGGTGATGGTGTTCGCCGTCGCCACCACGAGGAGCGGTACTGCGAGGACCACGCGACCGTCGGCGCGCCCGCCCAGAAGGCGACGGCGATAGCCGCGATCCACGGCGTCGCCATCTGGCAGGCGACGCCGGGCGGCGGCGGGCTGGCGAGCTAGGCAGACCGAGTTGCCAAACGCGCTCGCGGCCGCTAAGAGCGCCCCGCTGCGGGGAGCGCGTGCTGATTGCCGCCTGACGGACGCCGCCAGTAGGCGTTTCAGCCCTAGAGAGGCGAGGGTAAAGGAGTCTCGCTAGCGAGGAGAGGAGATTCTCATGCAGCGCCCAGGCTCGAATTCCTTGCGCTCGAAGCGATGGGCGCGTTATGTATGGCTTCTCGCGATGGTGCTGGCCACCGGTCTCGCCTTCGCCGGCGTGGGCGCCGCGGCACCGCCCGGCTCAACCGACCTGAGAATCACTAAGACCGACAGCCCCGATCCGGTCAGCGTTGGATCAATCCTCACCTACACCATCCAGGTGCAAAACCTCGGGCCCGACGCGGCGACCGGCGTAGTGGTCACCGACCAACTCCCGAAGGGCGTGGACTTCGTCTCCGCTGCCGCAACCTCGGGCCGGTGCACGCACAAAGGAGGGAAAATCACCTGCGATCTCGGCGGACTTCCTGCGCCGACGATCGACTACGGCAGCCCGCCGACCGTGACCATCTCCGTCATCCCTCGCAAAGTCGGGACGATCAGCAATACCGCCTCGGTGAAGGGAGACCAGAAGGACCCGGTCGCCTCCAACAACAAAGCCACCGCAACGAGCCGCGTTATCGGCCCCCCGGCGACCTGCCGTGGCGTCCCCACCACGATGACCGGAACGGCGGGAGATGACACCATCACCGGCACGGGTGGCCGGGACGTCATCGCCACTTTGGGCGGCAACGACACGATCGCTTCGCTGGCCGGCCGGGACATGGTCTGCGCCGGAAGGGGCAATGACTACATCGGCGCAGGCTCCGCAGCCGACCGTGTCTTCGGCGGGGAAGGCAACGATCGCCTCCTCGGCCGTGGCGGCTCGGACGTGCTAAGGGGCAACCGTGGCGCTGACCGTCTGCGCGGCGGGTCCGGCGTCGACCGTTGTCGTGGCGGTGCCGGCGTGGACTCGATCCGGGGGTGTGAGCGGTAGACGCCCGCTACCGGATCGCCTCTTGCCCCCGCGCCTCGTCGCCCATGCACGTCATCCGTAGTGAACACTTCAGCTGCATAGCGGTGCGACTGGACCTACGTTGATGTAATGGGCAACAGAGACTCCTGATCGATCAGGATTAAGATAGTTGCCATCGGCCGGTGAACCCTTCGGATTCAGATACCAGTGGAGCGGGAGCGGAGACGGATCCGCCCGAAGCCGCGCGCGGGTCGCTTGAAGTCGGCGGCTATGTCCTCCACGTCGGCGATGCGGCCGGCACCGTGGTTCAGCGGAGTGCCGGGCCCGCGGCGGAAAGCACCGAGCCTCTGGAGCGGGCTCTCGAGAAACGGGAGCCGGAGCGGGAGGGCGGAGGCGCGGCTGCCGCGGCGGAGGTCGTCGACGACGCCTCGGAGGTGACGGCGAAGATCGAGCGGGCGGTGGCGCTCAGCAAAGGAGCGGCTGAAGGCAAGGCCCTCAGCCCCGAGCAGCTGGCCCTGGAGGTCGGGACCCTGCTCGATTTGCTGGAACGGCTCGATCGTCGAGGAAAGTTCAAGGAGGCGCTGCGGCTTGCCCGCACGCTGGCGAATCTGTTCATGCTGCTGAGGCGATGGGCAGAGCTGCTGCGGACGCTTCGCGCCGCTCTGCGCGCCGCTCAGAAGCTGGGGGACCTGAGCGCAGTCAGCTGGGCAAAGCACGAGCTCGGCACCCTTCGACTCGCGGTCGGGGACGTCGAGGGTGCGGAGCGCAGCCTCCACGAGGCGCGGGAGATCAGGGAAGGGATCGGCGATCGACGTGGGCTCACCGCGACCAACCGCAACCTGCAGATGCTGTGTGAGCGATTGCAGGAGATGCTGCGCGACGAAGAACTGGTTCGGACGCGTGGCCGGCGCCCTTCCCTACTGCGGCTGCTTTCGCTGGCGGCGCTGTTCGCGCTCCTGTTCGGAGGAGGAGTAGCGGCGGGTGTCATCGCGAGCGACTCGAACGACCCGGGCAACTCGACCGCCGTCGAAGGGACCAGCGATGAGTCGGATTCGGACAAGGAGACTGAAACCGATGACGGCGCGACGAACGGCACGGACGGCGGCGCAGACACCTTCCTGTTGGTCATCACCATCGCTGGCGATGGCAGCGGGACGGTGGGAGGCGAAGGGTTCGCCTGTAGCGAACCGACCTGCGAAGAAGACATTCCGGAGGGTGAAACGGTAAGCCTGAACGCAATCCCCAACGTCAAATCCGCCTTCATAGGATTCACCGGGGACTGCGGCATTGATGCGTGCTCCTTGGAGATGACCGAGGCGAAGTCGGTCACCGCAACTTTCGGCCCGGCCACTGAGCCCAGTCCCGTCATCGAAGAAGAGAAAGAAAAAGAAGAACTGTCCGAAGAAGAATCCGAGGCGTCCTCGGTTCCTTCCGAAGCCGTCGAATAGGAGCAGAACGCCGTACGGGTTGGGCACCAGGATCGTCTCCCACGCAGCCGGACGAATGGCATCGACGAGAGACTGTTGCCTCAGCCTGACGGCGGGTGTACGGTCAGATTAAGGTCAAAATCCAATCGAAGGAGAGCCATGGCGGCCGCTGAAGTCAAGAACTTCGACTCCCCCGACGAGGTCCGCCCGTTCGAGGGGAAGGGCCAGGCGAAGATGGTGCAGCTCGCCGGTCACCCCGTCGGTAAGGGGACGTTCGAGCCCGGGTGGAAATGGTCGGAGAACGTGAAGCCGATCGCGGGCACCGACTCCTGCCAGGTCGCCCATTTCGGTTACGTGCTGTCCGGCGCCATGAAGATCTTCATGGACGACGGCTCCGAGGTCGAGGTCGTCGCCGGCGACGTGGTCGCGATTCCGCCGGGCCACGACGCCGAAGTGCCGGGCGACGAGGCATGCGTGATGGTCGACTTCGGCGAGATTGGCGACTACGCCAAGCGAGACTGACGAGTTCGCCGCGCACAGGCCCAAGCTGTCTGTCAGGTACGACGTTGAACTACAGGCTCGCTTATAGGCTTGGTTTCCACCCCTGGGAGGACCTCGCCGAGCACCCGCCCTACGCCGACAAGCTCATGGAGCTGGTGGCTCGCGACGAGGACGGGCGCAACCCCCCCTTTGGCCCTGCGCTCGACCTTGGGACCGGTAGCGCTGTTTGGGGTATTCGACTCGCCGAACGAGGTTGGCAGGTGACCGGCATAGACACCGTCGAGAGGGCGCTGAGCCGGGCTCGCGAGCGAGTGGAGGAGGCGGGCGTCGATATGCGCCTGCTCCGAGGCGACGTGACGGCATTGCGGGAGGCGGACATCGGGGCCAGTTTCCGCATGCTGGTGGATACCGGCACCTTCCACGGTCTTACCGACACCCAGCGGGAGGCGATGGGCAGGGAGGTCAGCGCCGTCGCCGCCCCAGACGCCACCGTGATCCTCGATTGTTTCGCTCCCGGGCGCAGGGGGCCACTGCCCCGTGGTGCTAGTCGGGCCGACGTGGAACGGGCTTTTCCTGGGTGGGAGATCACGGATGTCGAGGTGGCGGACACTGAGCCCGATCCGATCGCGCGGCTTTTCAGGTTCGACGAGCGCTTCTACCGGCTGCGGCGCGAGTGACCTGAGCGCGTGCGCTAGCGGCCACAACCGAGTCGCTGTCAGGCGGGTCGGGTGGTGCTTGACCACCTTAAGAAGATCACTTGCGCGACGATCTCGGGGTCGTACTTGGGCGGGGTCCCGTCCGCGGTCACGGCGTCGCCTCCGCCAGGCGATAAGGGCACTGTCCCATCGGCGGGGACGTCACGCCGCCGTCCTCCTGCCTCACGACGCCCAGCTCGGCCGGCTGAGGAATCGGAGTGATCGAGGGCCCCCGGATCGTTTGCGCTTACTTCCGTTCTGGTGCCAGAACTGTAGGTTGCAGGCATGGCGGAAGTCGCGAGCGGTGCCGCGCAAGGCCAGCCCGATCGGCAAGCAGGCAATTCAGCGCCGACGGTGGTTGTAGAGCGGTTTTTGGACCACCTTCGAACTGTTACGGACAGCGATGCTGCCGCGGAGCTCCTCGCGGCGGACGTGGAGTACGAAAACAGCTGGTTGCCAACTGTGCACGGCCGTGAGCGCGTGCGCAGGCTGTTTCAAGTCCTTGACAGGATCGGCACGGGGGTAGAGATGCACGTGCAGGCGATCTCGGCGGACGGATCATCCGTTCTGACGGAGCGCACGGATGTACTCAAGTGGGGCCCGCTGCGAATCCAGTTCTGGATTTGCGGGCGCTTCGACGTTCACGACGGGCAGATCGTGGTGTGGCGCGAGTACTACGACCCCCTGACGATCCTCGCCGCGACCGTGCGCGGCCTGCTCGGCACGGTCGTTCCCGCGGTGCGCGCGAAGCCCCCCTCCGCGGTCTGAGCCAAATCCGCGGCCGATCAGGCGCCGGGTAGTTCGGTACGTATAGAGATGCCGAGCTTCTGGTAAACGTGGCGGAGGTGGGTCTCGACCGTCTTCGCGGCAGGGTGCCACCCCAATCTTTCAGGTGAGCGCATTTCAGCCTTACGGCTATGGGCTACCGTCCGCAGCCGTGCTCCTCGAGCGGGATAGCGAGCTGGGATTAGTCGAGGCGTTCCTCGACGGTGTGCGTGGCGGTGAGGGCGGGATCATGGTCCTGGAGGGACCGCCCGGGATCGGGAAGACCGCATTGCTGGAGGAGCTGGAGGAGCGCGCCAAGGGGCGTGGAATCGAGGTGCTCCACGCCCGCGCAAGTCAGCTCGATCACGGCTTCTCGTTCGGCGTCGCGCGTCAGTTGCTGGAGGGGCGGGTGCGAGCCGCGGCGCCCGCGGAACGCGAGGCACTGCTCGGCGGCGCCGCGATGGACGGGGCGCCCGCGCTAGGGATCGCCGGGGACGGCGCCGAGGGCGATGTAAGCCTGCGATCGCTGCACGGGCTGTACTGGCTAGTGGCCAACTTGGCGGGCCGAGGGCCGCTGGTCCTGTGCATCGACGATCTCCATTGGGCCGACCGCTCCTCGCTGCGCTGGCTGCTCTACACCGCGCCCCGCCTCGTCGGCCTGCCTCTCGGGGTGGTGATGACGACCCGCCCCCAGGAGCCCGTCGCCGAGCAGGACCTGCTGGACGGGCTGACGCTCGACGACTCCGCAACGGTGGTCCGGCTGGGTCCGCTGTCGCAGGCGGCCGTCGGCGTCCTCGTCGACACGACCCTGTCCGCAAGCGCCGTGCCCGCCTTCGAGGCGGCCTGCCATCACACCACCGGCGGCAATCCGCTGCTCGTGCGCGAGCTGCTGCGCGAGCTGGCGGCGGAAGGAGCGGCCCCGACGGCCGAGCGCGCTGAGCAACTGCAGGGCTTCGGCGTCGAGGCGGTCGCTCGCAACGTGCGGCGGCGTCTCCACGGCCTCGGCCCGCAGGCCGCAACGGTCGCGCGCGCGGTCGCCGTCGTCGGCGACGGCGCCACTGTGCCCGAGGTGGCAGCGCTTTGCGATTGCGAGGAGGATGCGGTCCGTGCGGCCGCGGTCGATCTGGCCGCCACGGACCTGCTGATCTCCGACGCCCTCCTTACCTTCGTCCACCCACTGGTGCGGGCCGCGGTGTACGAGGACATGGCGGCGGTGCAACGGGCGGCGCTGCATCGTCAGGTGGCAGCGTTGCGTGAGGCGACGGGAGATCCGGAGCAGATCGCGGTGCACCTGCTCCACGTCGAGCCGCGATCCGATTCCAGCGTCGTGGACGTCCTCCGCGCCGCCGGGGCCGAGGCGGCCGGGCGTGGCGCGCCCGACGCGGCGGCGACGTTCCTACGGCGGGCACTCGCCGAGCCTCCACAGGCGGGGCCGTCGCGGGCAGCGGTGCTGGTCGAGCTGGGGCATGCCGAGGCCCTGGCGCGGATGGACGGCTTCGAGGAGCACCTCAGCGAGGCGATAGCCGAACTCGAAGATGTGGACGAAGCCGCCGAAGTGGCGCTCTCGCTCGGGCGCGCCCTGTGCACCTTGGGCAACGGCAAGCCCGCACTCAAGGTGATCGAGGCGGCACTGGAGACCGTCGACCCGGGTGGCGCGATGGGGCTGCTGCTCGAGGCCGAGCTGCTGGGGTTCGCCTACGCGTTCGCGGACCTGCGACCGCGGGTCAGCGACCGCGTGAACAACCATCTGCGGCGGCTCGAACGAGGCGAGCAGGTGGACCCCGTCGTGCTGGGGGCCCTGTCTCCCTGGCTGTTGGAAAACCCTCCGGTAGAGCGCGCCGTGCAGGCGGCAGAGGCTGCCTTTGCCGACGACCGTTTGAGTACGCCGGCCGTCAGCACCTTCATCTGGCCGGTGGTCGGATACACCCTGCTCGGCGCCGGCCGCCTGACCCGCGCCGCGGAGGTCTTCGATGCCGCTGTCGACGCGGCCAGGCGCCGCGGCGAGCAGCTGATGCTGGGCCTGGCGTCGACCTGTCGCTCGAACGTCTCATATCTCCAGGGTGAAGTCGTCAGGGCCGAGGGCGAGGCCCGCGTCGGCTGGGAGCTCGCCATCGGCGAAGGGATGGTGAAGGCATCCGAACCCTTGGCGCTCACCACCGCGGGGGCGATGCTCGTCAACGCGCTGGTCGCACGGGGCGAGCTCGACGAGGCCCAGCGCTGCGTCGACGGTATGCCGGTGCCGCTGCCCCTCCGCTCGGAGCTGTTCCTGCCTGCCCGGGCCGAGCTGCGACTGGCGCAGGGAAGGCCGGACGAGGCGATCGCCGACCTTCGCGCCGTCGGGGCCCTGCTCGGCGAGGAGTTCCATAAGTCGGTCCAAAACTGGCGCGCTCGGCTTGCGGTCGTGCTCGCGAGTACCGGCGAGCGCGAGGAGGCCGAAGCGCTGGCCAGGGCCGAGCTCGAGCAGGCACAGCGCTGGCAAGTGCCACTGGCGATCGGAGTCGCGCTTACCGCCGCCGGCGTCGTCGCGGGTGGGGCCAAGGGGGTCGACATGCTCGAGCAGGCAATCGCGACCCTCGATCGGACCGAGGGCCGCCTGGACCACGCGCGGGCGCTGATCGAGCTGGGCGCGCTGCTGCGCCGATCGGGGTCACGGACCGCCGCACGCGAGCCGCTGCGGCACGGCATGGACCTGGCTGCCCGCTGCGGGGCCACCGCCTACGCCGATCGCGCCCACAGCGAGCTTGTCGCGGCCGGCGCCCGCCCGCGCCGCGACCGTCGCTTCCTCACCGGGCCGGAGTCCTTGACGCCGGGTGAGTTGCGAGTGGCGACGCTGGCGGCCGAGGGCCTGACCGACCGCGCGATCGCTCAGCGACTGTTTGTGACGCAGGCGGCGGTCAAGTTCCACCTGCGCAACACCTTCCGCAAGCTCGAGATCGGCGCCCGTGGCGACCTCGCCGCCGCGCTCGACGGCACAATTGCCGGGAAACCCAAGTAAGGAATCAAAACCCTAGTAGGCGACTGATAGCGACCCGGCGCCGGCCTGCACATAGGTTCGTTGCGTGAGGATCACGCTCTACGCACATGGCCTCCGTGGCGACGTCGCGCCGATGGTCGCCCTGGGCTGGCAGCTCGCCGCCCGCGACCACGACGTGACGGTCGCCGTCCCCGTGGAGTTTCGCGAGTTCACCGAACGAACCGGTCTGCGCACCGCGCTCCTGCCCTTCAACCTCATGGCTTGGTTGAGCACGGCCGAGGGTCAGCGGCTGCTGCACCGGGGGGGTGTCCGCCTCTTGCGCCGCATGTCGGGCGAGTACAGCCGGCACGCGGATGCCTTCGACGAGGCATACGAGGCGGCCGCGCAGGGCGCCGAGGCTCTTGTGGGGACGATCCTTACCTACGATCGCGCTCTCGTCCTAAGTGACGTCCTGCGTATTCCGGTAGCCACGGTCTACCAGGTGCCGATCGGCCTCTCATACGAATATCCGTCGCTCGTGCTCACCGGGAGGAGCTCTCCCCCGCTCCTCTGCCGGGGCTCGCACGAGCTGGCTGAGCGGATCTGGTGGCATGGCACGGCCAAGACCACCAACGCGTTTCGGCGAAAGCTTGGCCTGACGAGCTGCTCGAAGTCGACCTTCAGGCGCCTCCAGCACCCAGGCGCCCTGGGGCTTCACACCGTCAGCCCCAGCCTGTTCCCGCGGCCGACCGACTGGGGAGAGCACCTCCAGATCACCGGAGCGTGGGAGATGCCGGCCGCCCTGCGGAGCAGCCTTGGTGAGGGGCTTCCGGCCGACCTGCAGGCCTGGCTCGGCGCCGGCGACCCACCGATCTTCTTCGGCTTTGGGAGCATGCCGGTGCTCGATCCCCAGCCACTGCTCAAGGACGTGATCGGCGTGACCACGGCGCTCGGCCGACGGGCGATCGTGAGTGAGAACTGCGTCTCGCCCCAGGCCGCCGAGGTGCTCCCCGAGCACCTCCGCGTCGTCGGCGCGCTGGACCACGACCGCCTCTTTCCCCAGTGCGCCGCCGTCGTCCATCACGGCGGCCTCGGCTCGACCACCGCATCTGTGCGCGCGGGTCGCCCGACGATGGTCTGCTCGGTCTTCGGCGACCAGCCCTGGTGGGGCGAGCAGATGAGACGCCTCGGAGTCGGAACCCACGTGCCGTTTCGCAAGCTCGACCGCGAGATGCTGGAGTCGGGCCTGCGCACGCTCCTCGATCCCGCGGTCGAGGCCCGGGCCGGCGCTCTCGGCGCGGCCATCCAGGCCGAGGGCGACGGCCTTCCCGACGCGGCGCAGCTGCTCGAAGACTGGCTCGTCACCGCCGAGCCGCCGCCATCGCGCACCGGCCCCCGCCGGCCGCGGCGTCGAGTCGAGCCTGACCGATCCCGACGTTCCATTGCGGCGCGCTAAGGAGTCGCACATGGCCCTCGGCTCCATCGCGGATCTTCCCGGCCCCCGCAGGTTGCCGCTCCTCGGCAACGCGCACCAGCTGATGCCGACCTCGCGTGCCCACTTGGCCGTCGAGGGGTGGGCGCGGCGCTACGGCTCGATGTTTCGCTTCGACGCCGGCCCGCGACGCGTCGTCGCCGTCGCTGATGCCGACGCCATCAACGAGATCCTGCGTAACCGCCCGGAGGGCTTTCGCCGCTGGCGCGACCAGCAGGCGGTGATCGAAGAAATGGGCCCGCCGGGTGTCTTCATCGCCGAGGGCGACAATTGGAAGCGGCAGCGACGCCTAATCGTCACGACCCTCAATACCCACTACCTGCATCGTTACTTCGGCGTGGTCCGCACCTCCACCGAGCGCCTGCACCGGCGGCTGCGGGAGGCAGCGAGTGAAGGTCGAGCGCTCGAGATCGCCGACGAGCTGACCTCCTACACGGTCGACATCACTTCCGCGCTCGCTCTGGGCCATGACCTCAACACTCTCGAGCGCCGCGACAGCGAGCTACAGGGACACATCCAGAGGGTGATGGAGATGACCGCCCGCCGCATCGGCGCCCCGTTCCCATACTGGCGATGGTTTCGCCTCCCGGCCGATCGCGCCTTGGACCGCTCGCTGGTCGAGATGAAGCGGGCGATCTCCGACTTCGTCGAGGCGGCAAGGGCGAGGATGAACGCAGAGCCGGAGCGCTACGAAGAGCCCCCGAACCTGCTCGAGGGGATGCTCGCCGCTCAGAAAGCGGATGGCACGTTCAGTGACGGCGACATCGTCGGCAACATGATCACGATTCTGCTCGCAGGGGAGGACACGACCGCCAACACCCTGGGTTGGGCGATCTGGCTGCTCGCCTCGCGACCCGACATCCAGGCACGGCTTTCAGACGAGGCCCACGAGGCCCTGGGCGACGGCGCGCTCCCGATCGAGTACGAGAGCATCGAGCAGCTCCCTTATGCCGAGGCGGTATTGCGCGAGTCGATACGCCTCAAGGGGGTCTCCCCATTGCTGCTTGCAGAACCGATCGAGGAGACGACGCTCTGTGACACGCGCATACCTGCCGGGACCCGCCTGCTGCTACTCCTCCGCCACGCCAGCATCACCGCCGCCAGCCGCAGCGACGAGTTCTACCCTGAGCGCTGGCTGGAGGACAACGACGAGACTCGGGCACCCAAAACGCTTGCTTTCGGCGCCGGCCCCCGCTTCTGCCCTGGCCGCAACCTCGCCTTCCTCGAGGCAAAGGCGGCGATCGCGACGATCTGCCGCGGCTTTGAGTGGGAGCTCGACCGCGCCGCCGGTCCCGTCAGGGAGGCCTTCAAGTTCGCGATGGTCCCCGAGGGCCTGCGCGTGCACCTGCGCGAGCGTTCACAGGTCCGCATCTGAGCCCGATGATCGGCCGCCGCGAGGCCGCCGGGTCCTCGTCGGTGGTCGGTAACGCCAATCGGCTGCGCCGTTTTGGGCTTGACGGTCGACCCTACGCCGGTGATAGCTGATTGTTCAGCGAGGAGGGGCGGTTCGCTGTAAGGCCTACCAGGAGCCCCCGCAGGCGCACACGTGGCAGCACGGTTGTGTGACGCGCCGAATTGGAGAATGATCGTTCGGTGCGGGCATCCAGGACAGCACCGTGGGTGGTGGCGTCGCTGACGGCCGCGGTCCTCGCATTCGCCCTCGTCCTCGGCGGCAGATCCGGGGCTTACGGCACCAGCATCGGGGATGTCCTTGGCTGGGGTCTGGCGACCCTTGCCTCGACCGGGGTTGGGCTGCTGCTGGCGACGCGCCGGCGGGAGAACCCAATCGGCTGGCTGTTGCTCGCCAACGGCCTCATCATCGCCGCGATGGGGCTGGCGGAAGCGTATGCCGACTATGCCGTCCTGGCGCACCCAGGCGCCCTTCCTGGCGCCGCCTGGGGCGTCCTGGTCAGCGAGCGGGCATGGCCGCTGCTCTTCGCCGCGATCACGGCGATCGCCTGGATCTTCCCCGACGGCCGGCTGCCCTCCGCGCGCTGGCGCCGCTACGCGATCGCCGGGGCGATCTCCTACGCAGTCCTCCTCGTCGTCTCACTGCTGGCCGCCGAACGCTTCGAGGAGCCCTTCGCCGGCCAGTCCAGCCCCCTGCCGGAACTGTCGGAGTCGGTGGTGGGTATTCCGTTCATGCTCAGCGGCCTCGGCGCGCTGGCCAGCCTGTTCGGTGGGGCGCTCGCGATGCGCACCCGGTTGAAGCGCTCAGCCGGGATCGAACGACTGCAATTCCGTTGGCTGGCCTATGCCGCCTGCTTGATCCCCGCGGCGGTGGTGACCTGCCTGATCGAGATCGAGATCACCGGCAACGACGGCTCGGCGACGACCGCCGCCCTGGTTGTGGCGCTGACCGCAGTGCCGCTCGCGATCGGCGTGGCGGTGATGCGCTACCGGCTCTACGAGATCGACCGCCTGATCAACCGGACGCTCGTCTACGTCAGCCTGACGGTTGGCCTGGCGGCGACCTTCGCCGCGGTGTCCATTGGCCTCGGCCTGGCGATCGGGTCCGGGTCGAGGCTGTCGACGGCGGTCGCAACGCTCGTCGTCGCCCTGCTGTTCGGTCCCCTGCGGGCGCGGTTGCAGTTGCTGGTCGATCGTCGCTTCAACCGGGCGCGCTATGAGGGCCTGCGGAAGGTCGAGGGCTTCCTTGCCGACTTGCGCGGCGGACGCGCCGCTCCGGAGCAGGTCCAAGCCGTCCTCGCCGAGGCGCTCGGCGATCCTAAGCTGGAGTTGCTCTTCTCGCTTTCTCCGAACGGCGCCTACGTCGACGCGAACGGCCGCGTGGCCGAGCGGCGGAAGGGCGATGATCGGGCCCGAACGCCGGTGCGCCGCGGCGATCTGCCGCTCGCCACCTTGGTCCATGACAAGGCGTTGGGCGAGCGACCGGACCTATTGGAGAGTGTGATCGGGGCGGCTGGGCTTTCGATCGAGATCGCCCGGCTGCGGGTCGAGGTGCGCCGGCAGCTGGCGGAAGTCGAGGAATCGCGCGAACGTATCGTCACCGCGGGGTATGAGGAGCGCCGCCGCCTGGAGCGGGATCTCCACGACGGCGCTCAGCAGCGGCTCGTCTCGATCGGGCTGGCGCTCAGGCACCTGCAGGGGCAGCTGCCGGCGGAAACCGCGCAGACGGAGATCATCGACTCCACGGTCGATGAGGTCGCGCGCGCGATCGCCGAGCTGCGCGAGCTCGCCCGCGGGGTGCGACCCGCCGCCCTCGACGAAGGGCTGGCGGCGGCGCTGCAGGCGCTCGCCTCGCGCTCGCCGCTGCAGATCAGCGTCGAAGCGACCGGAGAGCGCTTCGAGGAGCGCTTCGAGACCGCGGCCTACTTCGTCGCCAGTGAGGCGCTCGCCAATGCCGCCAAGCACGCCGGGGCCTCGAAGGTCTCGGTCACGGCCGAGCGCCGCAACGGCAGCCTCGTGGTCTCGGTTAGCGACGACGGTGTCGGCGGAGCCGTCGCTTCGCCTGGCTCGGGGCTGGCCGGCATCACCGATCGCGTCGCTGCCCTCGGCGGCAGCGTCTCGGTGGCCAGCCCGTCCGGTAGTGGTACCGAGGTGACCGCGGAGCTGCCATGCGAGTCGTGATTGCAGAGGACCAGGCGCTGCTGCGCGAGGGCCTTGGGCGACTCTTCCTCGACGCCGGTCACGAAGTCACCGACACGGTTGCGGACGCCGACCGGCTGCGTGCGGCGGTCAGCGCACGAGAGCCGGATCTCGCCGTCGTCGACGTGCGCATGCCGCCCTCCTTCACCGATGAGGGCATCCGCGCCGCCCAGTGGATCCGCGATGCTCATCCGAGCGTGGGTGTGCTCGTCCTTTCCCAACACGTCGAGGCGGCCGGGGCGATTGGCCTTGTCTCCCAAGGTGGCTTCGGCTACCTGCTGAAGGACCGCGTGCTTGACGTCGCCGACTTCCTCGAGGCGGCGGAACGGGTCGCCAATGGCGGATCAGCGCTCGATCCCCAGGTGGTCGCTTCGCTGGTCGGGGGGGACTCCGACCACGCGCTCGCAGTCCTCACTCCGCGTGAGAAGGAGGTTCTCTCGCTGATGGCCGAGGGTTTGACCAACGGCGCTATCGCCCGGCGCCTGACCCTGACCGAGCGAACCGTCGAGGGCCATGTCCGCAGCGTCCTGATGAAGCTCGATCTGCCGGAGAGCGCTGGCGCCCACCGCCGCGTCCTCGCCGTGATCGCCTATCTGCGCGCGGTCGAGACCACGCGGTAGCACCTGCCGGAATTCAGGTGATCGCCCCAGGCGATACCAGTGCTGGGGCCGATGTGCGAGGGCATGGGCGGATCTAGGTTCGGGTTGTCCCGCCAACGACCCGAAGGAGCCCATCATGGAGAAGACCCTCGACCGTCCCGCCGTCGACGTTGCACCCCGAAAGGCCCAGCCCGGTCTCGCCCTCTTCTTGGCCCTACTTGCGGTGCCAGGTTCCACCCTCGCCTGGGACCTACCTGCCGGCGGGCTTTGGATCGGCCTGCCGCTGGCGATCGCCGCGATCGTGATCGGCATTAGCGCCCGCCGCCTGCTCGGCGGTTCGAAGATGGCCGTCGCGGCGATCGTGATCGCCGGCCTGATGATCGCCCAGATGGCGATCTGGACCCTCGTCTCGCTGGTCGGCTAGCCCACAGCGAAATCGCGCGCACGCCAAGACCGGGAGACACCGATGAGAACCTTTCGCCGAAAGACAGAGCGCCGACGCTTGAGCGGCGCGGGGATGGAGATGGCTGGTGCCCTCATGGTCGCTTCACAGGTGGCCTACCTCTCCCCGCCCGGGTTCGACGAATGGGTTCGCCTCCAGATGATCGGTGACGCTGACGCGGTTCGACGCGAGACTTCGCGGAGCGCTGAGTTGCGTTGACCTCCCCGCGCCCCTACGGACACGGCGTAGCGCAATCGAGGACGTCGCCTCACCGCTCACGCTCTCGCCGCGCCGGCGAGCAGGTGCTGCGGGCGCTGGCAATCGCCGCGCAGATGGGCCTGCTCTACCCGGCGGGGACGGACGAGTTGATGCGGCAAGAGCTGAGGGGGAGTAGACATTGAGCCTCGCCTCGATCCTGGCTGCCGAGCTCGTCCGTGGGAAGGAGATCAGGCCCTTCGATACCCATGTCCATACGGGCACCGACATCGACGGGACGACGCGCTCCAGCGACGAGCATGTACGCGATCTGGAAGGTGAGCGGACGGTCTGTGGTCTTCCCTCTCTGCGTGACCAGCGGCTACGAGGCGGAGAACCGGCGGGTCGTCGAGGAGTGCGGTCGTCATCCCGACCGGCTTGTTCCGTTCGCCCGCCTCGATCCCAGGGTCAGCGCTGCTGGGGATGCCGCGAAGGCTCTTGCCGGCGGTGCCAGAGGCTTCAAGCTGCACCCACGTTCTGAGGCGTTTGCCCTCGAGCATCCCAACGTGGAGGCGATTGTTGCTGTCGCCGCCGAGGCAAAGGCCCCCGTCCTGATCCATGCCGGTACCGGCGGCGGCTCCTTCGGCTCGACGATGGGGCGGCCGCGGTAAAGGCACCGCTTGCGGTGGCGCAGAGCGACTCGGCTCATCCCAGTTCGATTACGCCCAAGAGGAGCAAAAGGATCACCGTGACGACGGCCGAGACGAGCAGCGAGCCGCCACAGCCGAGCCTGTTGGAGAAGAAGATGAACATGACAGTCCGATGGAGTGGAGTGAGCGCGAACAACGCCTGCGTCACCAGGCGAGGCGCGCCCGCGAACGCACACGCCCCACCGGATTACTGGCGGGCCTAGGGGTCGCCGTCTCGATCCTTGGTGTAGGGCTCGCTTGAGCCCGACTTGGCCAGTCCGCGACTGACTATGTACGCGGCAGCGACGATGCCGACGTAGAGCCACGCGTTGCGAGCGATGAACTCATCGGTGCCACCGGTGTCCCCGCCCTTGATCGCAGCGGCGCTGACCAGAATGGCGACGATGACTCCGACCATTGCCCAGAACTCAGTCGTCTTGAACGCCTGCTTGGTCTCGGTCTTGAGACGACTAACGCGATCAAGGGGCCGCGTCCGGGACTCCGTGCCCATGTGGGGTGCTGATCCAGCCTCCATTGCTTCTCCTTCGGAAGTGCCCAGGGAACGGGCGAATGACCCGTCATCCATCGGGCGTTGATTAGACGAGGGAGTGATCTACATGTGCCCGAGCAATGCTCAAACCCGTGAAATCCCTCCAGTCGCGAAGTACCCGCTGGCGCATCCTGTAACCGCATCGGCGCTGGGGGACCGCCACGGGTTGAGAGGCTGAACCGGCAGTCCTGCTGAGCACCGCGGGGCTTGTTCTAGAGCGGTTTCGCGGGGTCGAGGCGTCTGAAACCGGCCGGAATCTGTGGGGCACGCTGCCCCACCTGTAGCCCCAGCGCGGGACGCTCCCTCTATGCAGCTACGCGGACTCTGACTGGCGAGCCGCCTCGGCGCATCCAGGTCAGATCCATGTCCTCGGTCATCGTCCTGGTCGACCAACCACCCAGGGCGCGTAGCTCCTCTGTCCGGGAGATCGAGAAACAGCCTGAGGAGATCAGCGGCCTGCCGTATTTGGTCCTGGGCCCGCTTGAAGAAGCCGAAAGCCAGCAGGTACTCGACGTAGCGTCCGCGCTCCCAGCGGGTCCGAACATAGCGAGGAAGGACGGAGCCGCAGGCAGCGGTCACATTCGGGTCGGCGAAGGCGGGCATGAGTAGCTCGATTGCTTCGGGGGGCCGTATCTCGTCGGGGACGACGGTCTGAATGCCCTCAGGAATGCAACGCCGCTGGCCGAACAAAGTCAGGGCCACCTGTGCCGAGGCGGCCTGGCGTCGCTACGACAGCACCAGATCAAAGTTCCGCCCAGCCCGAACAATTATCAGATCGAATCTGAGCGATTGTCAGATAGACTCTGAGCGATTGTCAGATGACTGAACTCTACTCGAGGCATATCAAGGTTGGGCTGGACGCCGCCCTCGACGACACTCCCGTGGTTGTCGTCGTCGGGCCTCGACAGGCTGGGAAGAGCACGCTGGCATCCCTCGTGGCCGAGGAGCGGGGCGCACGCTACGTGACCCTCGACGACGACGGTCCTCGGGAGGCGGCGAACGAGGACCCGACCGGCTTCGTTGAGGGCTCGGCGCTTCCCCTCTGTGTCGACGAGTTCCAGAAGGCACCTGCCCTACTGCCGGCGATCAAGGCCAGGGTCGACCGAGCACGCGCCGACGGGAAGCGCCCGGCGGGAATGTTCATCCTCACCGGCTCAGCGAACGTCTGGGCGACCCTCCGCATCTCCGAGTCCCTCGTGGGCAGGGCCGAGCGGGTGCCTCTCTGGCCGCTTTCCCAAGGTGAGCTCCACGGCCGGCGCGAGACCTTCATCGACGACCTGTTCGCCGACCGCGTGCCCCAGCTCGCGGATGCGCCGATCGGCCGCCCGGCAATCGCCGAGGCGCTCACGGTGGGCGGGTATCCGGAGGCCATCGCACGCACGGAGCCGCGCAGACGGGGGCGCTGGTTCGAGGAGTACGTCGCGATGAAGCTGGAGCGTGATGTGCGGGATCTCACCCGGAACGCGCAGCAGCTCGACGAGCTTCCCACGCTCCTACGTCTCGCCGCCGCCCGCATCTCAGGGCTGCTCTCCCCCACCGGGATCGCACGCGATGCGGGCATGAGCCGCCCCACGGTCCAGCGCTACCTGACTCTCCTCGAACAGCTGTTCCTGCTGATCCGCGCCCGGGCATGGAGCCGAAACATCGGCCAGCGGCTGATCAAGGCGCCGAAGGTCTGGCTTCCCGACACTGGACTGGCCTGCCACCTGCTCGACTACGGCCAGGCTCGCTTCGAAGAGGACGAGACGGCTCTCGCCGGATCCCTGTTCGAGAACTTCGTAGCGATGGAGCTGGTGAAGCAGGCGGCGTGGGCCGAAACCAACATCCGCATCCATCACCTCCGAACCGCGGGAGGGCGTGAGGTCGACATCGTGCTCGAGAGAGGCGACGGGTCGGTCTGCGGCATCGAGGTCAAGCTGGGCGCCACCGCGCACTCGCGCGACTTCAGTGCACTTCGCCACCTTCAGAGCAAACTGGGCGCTCGGTTCAAGCTGGGAGCCGTCGTGCACACGGGCGCTGAGACGCTGCGCTTCGGTCCCGGCCTCTGGGCGCTACCGGTATCGGCCCTTTGGACCCCGGCCTGACCCCTACGTCCCCTTTGAGACGATCCTCACCTCGGCCCCGAGGACAACCGCCCAGGGGGAAGTTTCGGACGCGGGCGCGATCAGCTGAGGCCGTCCTCGCATAGGTACATCGCAGGGCTACGTTGTAAGGGTGTCGGCCACGAACCTCGCCTTCGCATCGCTCGCAGCGCTCCTCGCCCTTTACGCGATCTTCGTTCTTGTCCTTCTCGCGCTTGGGCGTCGCAACGGAGCGCGGGCACTGGCCGGCTTCATCCCCGATTGCCTCGTCCTCTTTCGACGCCTGCTCGCCGACGAGCGGGTGCCACGCTCCCGCAAGCTCGCCCTCGTTCTCCTAGTCGGCTACCTGGCACTGCCCATCGACTTGATTCCTGACTTCATCCCGGTCGCGGGTCAACTGGACGACGCGATCCTCGTCGCGCTCGTTCTGCGATTGGTGCTACGCGGCGGCGGACCAGCGCTGCTCGATGAGCATTGGCCCGGGCCGCCGGAGGGGGTCGGGTTGATTCGCAGACTCGCCTTTGGACCTCAGCGGAGCGCCCGGTAGCAACGCGTCAGCAGCAATCGTCCGCGAAGCCCGCCCCCTCGAGCGGCGAGCTGACGCAGCAACCCTCGCCGCGCCACGCCTCCGCCCCCTCCCTCACTGCGACGGCGGTGATCAGGAGCCGACCGCCGGATCGCCACCAGGCACCGAGCAGGCCGGCCAGCAGGGCGGCGGCAAGGCTCGCCACACCTTCGATGCCGGAGTCCAGGCCGACGCCGAGCAGGGCGATCGAGGAGGCGACAATGCCAGGTGCCGTCCGTAGAGTCGACTAGTGCCCGTGGTCGTGGCCACGCACCGTGCGCCACGAAGCCCAGGTGATTCGGAGAATGACCACGGTGATGGCGAGGCCGATGAGAGGATCGGCGATCGGCACGCCGAGAGCGACGACTGCGGCGCTTGCCACGACAGCCAGGCTGACGTAGGAGTCGGCGCGGGCGTGATTGCCATCGGCGATCAGCGCCGGGCTGTCAAGGCGGCGGCCGGCGCGGGTACGGATGATCGCGGCGACCCAGTTGCCGGCGAAGCCGACGATCCCGGCTCCGGCCAAGGCAAGGAGATGCGTCGGGGTCTCAGGATTGATGAGGCGCAGGACCGCCTCATAGCCGGCGACACAGGCCGAGACGAAGATCGCGGCGACGACGAACAACCCGGCGATCCGCTCAGCGCGGACCGAGCGCAAAAGGAAGGCAACGCCCAGCGGGAGCGCCGTGGCCGCGTCGCCGAAGTTGTGGATCAGGTCAGCGAGCAGCGCGATGCTGCCGCTGGAGAGGAAAATCGCGACCTGGGCGAGAGCGGTGATTCCGAGCACCGCCAGCGAGAGACCAACAGCCTTCAATCCCTCGCGGGAGCGTTTGATGCTCTCGTCAATCAGGCCGTGGGAGTGCCCGTGATCGTGACGGTGGTGCGATGGCACCTCAGCCAGATGCGCGTGGGGACCTGAGTGCGGATGGGCGTGGGTCCGGTCGCCGTGGCGATGCAGATCGCTGCTAAGCGGTTCGTAGGGAAGTGCGTGTTCGGCCACCCAATGAGGCTAACCGGCCGAATGCCGGTGGAAAGGTTCCTGCCAGAATCGCGGCGCCATGCCGCCGGAACGGCTCGCCTCCGACAGACCACTCACACGGTGGGGGCCGCCCCACCAGCGTTCGCCAACTCGCCTAGCGCGAAATGCCACCAGTTTTCGATGCTATCCGTGGCGTTCGGCCTGAGGGGAGCGGCCAGTCCTCTTCAGCGCGCCGAAAGTCCCTGGGCCTTAGGTACGGGTCTTAACCTCACTCCAAGTCAGCAGCCGACCGCTCCTCGAATCGATCACCTTGAGCCGGATCGAACGCAGCCCGTCGCGAACGGTCAACACCGGGACGTCGTGGAAGATCGGGTTCTCATCGTGGGCGCGCTGCAGGTTGTAGTTGGGGACTTTTGCGCTGAGATGGTGAACGTGATGCAGGCCGATATTTCCGCTGAAGAACTGGAACACCTTTGGCAGCTTCAGATAAGAGCTCCCGCGCAACGCAGCAGCAGCGTAGCTCCAGCGCTCGGAACTCTCCCAATAAACGTTCTCGAACTGATGCTGCACGTAGAACAGCCACACTCCCAAGGTGCCGGCAATGATGGCGGTCGGCACTTGCACGAGGATCCACGCCTGGACGCCGACAAGCCACGAGATCGCACCAATGATGATCCCGAGCAGTAGGTTCGTCGCGATCACGCTATGCCGCTGGCGTCGGCGCATCTTGCGCGACCACAAGCGAGGCCCGATCATCAGTGACCAGATCGGACCGATCCCAAACATCACCAACGGATTGCGGAAAAGACGGTACCCCAGCCGCTGCTTCCAAGGGCGTGAGATGTACTCATCGACGGTGAGCGTCAGCACGTCTCCGGTCCCGCGCCGGTCGAGGTCCCCGGCGCTGCCGTGATGGACGGCGTGGTTGTGGCGCCAATTCCCGAATGGCTGGAAGACGAGCAGGCCCGTGAACCGGCCGAGCCACAGATTCGCTCGCTTTGTGGGCAGGAACGAGCCATGAGCGCAGTCGTGAAAGACGATGAACGTCCGCAACAGGAAGCCCGCCGCCGGAACCGCCAGGGCAAAGGTGATCCAAACCGAGAAGTTGAGGCAGAGGTACATCACGACGGTGAGGGCCAAATACGGCATCACCGACGTCGCCAAGTCGAAGAGGCTACGCGGCAGCGACGGCTGCTCATACCGAGCTATCGACCTCCGCCAGAAGGGCCGGCCCGAGTCCAAATCGGCGTTTGGCGCGACGGGGGTGAGCTGCGACATGGTGGTCACGGACCTATCAAATGTATCCATGCTCCCTAAGGCCCCTAAGAACGGCTCGCTGCGGTCTCGCAATCGCCCAGCGCCGATGGGGGTTCCGGTGGACGTCCGCATGAACGCGAGTTGAGCCTCAGCCCGACACCGATAGTGTCGAGGCGAACGACCATAGGAGACATCATCACGCCAAACGACGATCTCACGTCCCAGCAGGGGGACTCCGAGCCGCAGGAATCGGAGGACGGCGCCATCGGGAGCCTGACCGGTGCAAACGAGTGTCTGACGCCTCTGGAAGCCCCTCCCGAACCAACTGCCGCAGAGCGTCAGGTGGCCGACCTGATCCAGATCGAGACGGATCCAGTGACGGCCGCGGCCGTCCTTGATCGGGTGCCACTCTGGTTTCACACGTTCTCGCTCGACCGCTCCAGGGAGCTCTACACCCACGGCGTCGCCCGTGATCACCGCTACCGGGTCCCTGCCTTGCCCGAGAATTTCGGCGGCATGAGCGTGCTCGACATCGGTACCTTCGACGGCTTCTACGCGTTCCTAGCGGAGGCGCGCGGGGCGGGGCGGGTCGTTGCAGTCGACAACGAGCAATACAGGGAGTGGGTCAGCTCGCGCTGGGGTGTCGAGCTGCAGGGAGGCGAGGGGTTCACCGCGATCCGGGAACTACTCGACTCCGAGGTCGACTACCAACGCATCGACGCATTTGATCTGGACGAGCTCGAGGAGACGTTCGACTTCATCTTCTGCTTCGGGATCCTGCACCGGGTGGAGAACCCGCTGGGGCTGCTGAAGATCATTCGACGGCGCCTCGCGACCGGCGGACGGGTGCTGCTCGAGACCCACGGGGCGGCGGATCGGACTATCGATTCCGCGGCGGTTCACATCCCCGCGCCGGGAGAGGTCTATGCCCGTGATGACTTCGTGTACTGGGGCTTCACCCCCGCAGGCTTGGACGCGATGGCTCGCCATGCGGGCTTCGAGGCCTTTGAACTCATCGACACGCCGGTGATCGACGGTCATCCGCGTGTGCTCGGCGCGCTCCTCCCCGGCCCGCTCGACTGATCGCGGTCCCATGGGCGGTGATTCATTCACGCGAGCAAAACATCTGTTTTCCAGGGCCTTAACAACTCCAGAGGGGTTTCGTGATCCGATTCGGGTGGATCGGAGATGGCCTCGGCACTGCCCCCGCTATATGCACACCGGCTCGGTCGCCACTACGGTCCGGACTCCTCGGCGGCCGCCCTTCGCCACACCTTGACCGGTCCGGTCGAGGGCCTCGAGACCGATGTATGCCTGACCGCCGACGATCGGCTGGTCCTGCTGCACGATCCGCTGCTCACGCTCGGCACCACGCTCGATGGCTGGGCGCGCCAGAGGACCGCTGGTGAGATCCGATCGGCGTTCATCCGTGACTCCGCGGGAGAGCCGACGGCGGAGCACCCGCTCCTACTCGAGGAGCTGATCGACCTGGTGCCGGAAGCAGTCGGCCTTCAGCTCGAGGTCAAGGCGCACGCCGACCCGGCCCTTGCCCGCCGCACCGCCGAGATGATCTGCAAGCGGCTTCGGAGGGAGCCGATCCGCGACCGAGTCGAGGTGATCAGCTTTCATGGCGAGGCGTGCGCTGTCGCCTCCGCAAACGGGATCCGGTCCCGCCTCGTAATCTGGGCCGACTACGCACCCGACGCGCTCGCTTCCTGGGCTCTTCGGAGCGGCGTGGACGGGATCTCGGTCGAGCACTTCCTGCTCTCCGAGCGATTGGTCGGGGTGCTTCGGGACGCCGGACTGAGCGTTAACGCCGGCACCGTGAACCACCCGGAGGTCCTAAACCGGGTGCTCGAGTTCGCTCCCGATGCGATCGGCACCGATCGCCCTCACGAGCTTCGTGCGGCGGCCGAAACAGTCACCGCGATGGCGCTCAGCAATCGCTGAAGCCGAGGCCGCAGCGCTACCGACGCTCACGCGCTCGGCGCCGGTATGACGGTCGTGGGTGCGAGCCCGTCAGGGGGTCATGGGCAAGCATCGGCTACGGTCGACCCCATGGTCTTCGACTTCAGACACAAGAATGTCGCGGGCAAGTGGATGTCCAGCGGGCACCGCAAGGGGCTCACACGCGATGCCGCCTTCGCCTCATTGGAGGAAAGGAACGGTCACATGCCTGCCGGCAGATATATATCTCGGCCGCGCGATGGTAAGACCAGGGACTGGGACCTGTTTACCCGGCCGTGAGCGGAATCGGCCTGCTCGGTGGCCGTTTAGCCACTCTGGACTGCTACGCGCCGAGAGCCTCGGCGACAGCGGCGATCGCCGCTGTCTCAGCCTCGCTGTTGGGCTTGTCGTCGCCCTCGGTCTTGGCGCCCGCGACGCGCTTCGCGAGCGAGATGACGAAGCGTCGGTAGTCGTCGACCTCCTGCGGGGTCGCCTTCTGTTCGAGCAGCCCAACCGCCTCGCGAATCCGCTGCAGTCCATGTTCCTTCTGGCCCTCGGCCGAGGGAGCCTTGGTGCGATCCACCTCCGGCTTGCTCGAGACGAGCTCGTCGAGGAGCGCGGAGTCCCCGTGATCCTTACGGGCCTCGGTGTAGGCCTTCGCCATCGCGAAGGCCTCGCGGAAGCTGCCGCCCCGCTGCGCCGTCGAGACGATCATCCCGGCGCTCGTCGGCCCCTCCCGAACCACATCCCACTGCTCAGGGGTGAAGTCGGCACTTCCGGTCATCGTCAATCTCCTCTCGCAGGCTCTCTGGACTCACCAAGTATCGGGCCTACCGCTAGTAGGGCGGGGGCGAGGCCCCGTGATTGAATCTGCCCCGCCGGCGCGGTCCCGTTACCGCCAGAAGCTACGATGGCCTCCGTGTCGGCAACATCGGCAACAGAAAACGCAGCGATGCGGCATCAAATCGGCAACGGCAAGAGCTTCTTCTCAGCTCGCATGAACGCTGCCGAGCCTGTGTCCCGCCTGTTTCCTGATACCGAAATGATGCCGAAAAACCAATCTCATGGCCATTTCACGGGAGCATTCGGCTTGCCAGAGCCATACCGCTACGGGGATTCGAACCCCGGTTTCCGGACTGAGAATCCGGCGTCCTAGTCCCCTAGACGATAGCGGCGCGGAGGCGACATTCTAGCGAGTGGGTGTGGCGACGTCGGCCCGCACAGCATCCGACGCAGTGTTTAGGTTTCCGAACATATGTTCCCTGTGCTCGACTCGGTCTTAAACCTTCCTCAACCGGTAAATTGACAGCTTCACGCGGCTGTGGTGGAACTGGCAGACACGATACGTTCAGGTCGTATTGCTCGAAAGAGCGTGGAGGTTCGAATCCTCTCAGCCGCATAGCAAGGGGAATCTCTGGTGCATAGTCGGGAGACCGTGGCCGAGGCGCTTCGTCTCGGCAGCGAGGGCTTGAACAACTGCGAGATCTCCCGGCAGACCGGCGTGTCACGCGCCACCGTTCGCGAATGGTGCGCCGGCAAGGTCCCTCATTCCTTCCGCCCTAAGCCCCTGCTCTACGGGCGACCGCCTGGGTCCGGCCGATGCTGCAAGCGGTGCGGGCCGGCGAGCACCACTTCGACCGCCTGTCGACCGCTTACGTCTATCTCCTTGGCATGTACTTGGGAGACGGTTGTATCTCCGAGGGTCGCCGAGACGTGTTCCGGCTGAGAGTCGCTCTCGACGTCAAATATGGAGGCATCGTTCGCGAGTGCGCTGCCGCAATGCAGGCGGTCGCCCCCTGGAACAAGGTCCATTGCCAGGTGACGCCCAAGAACTACGTGGAGGTGCACGCCTACTCCAAGTCGTGGCCTTGTCTCTTCCCTCAGCATGGCCGCGGCAAGAAGCACGAACGCAAAATCGTGCTGGTCGACTGGCAGAGGGAAATGGTCAAGCTGTGCCCCACTCTGCTCCTACGCGGTCTGATCCATTCGGACGGCTGCCGCTTCGTCAATACAGGCAGGTACGGCTGGGAATGCCCCCGTTATGTCTTCACGAATTTCTCCGACGACATCAAGGGGATTTTCTGCGACGCCTGCGACCAACTCAGCCTCCACTGGACGACCGCACCGCCCAAGTCCGTCTACGTCTCGCGCAAGGCGGACGTGGCGCGACTCGATGAGTTCATCGGGCCGAAGCGCTAAGGGTTCGGCCGCCGGCGCGAGCGGCGGTTACCTGGATCTCCTCGACGAAGTCGGGCCAGAGGGCCGGAGGCAGGTCGTGGCCCATGCCCTCGAAGACGCGCAGGCGAGCATCGCGGATCGCCTTGGCGGTAGCGCGGCCGGCGACGGGCCGAATCAGTGGGTCGCTGCCACCGTGCAGGACGGCTGCCGGCAGGCGCAGTCTTTCCAGCGCCGCGGTGCGATCGCCCGAGGCGATGATCGCGTGCAGCTGGCGGGCGACGCCGGCGCGGCTGTGCGAGCGATCGTAGGAGGCGCCGGCGAGCTCGCGAAAGCGGGCCTCGTCCATCGGGTAACCGGGCGAGCCGATCGTCTTGAAGGTCCTCACCGTCTGCTCGATCGCCCCCTCCCGCCCTGCGCTCGGCCGCGCGAACAGAGTGCCGAAGGCCTTCCAAGCGGGAAGCCCGAGCCAGCGGTTGCCGGTCGAGGACATCATCGAGACCAGCGAGCGCACCCGCTGTGGATGTTCAATCGCAATCGTTTGGGCGACCATCCCACCCATCGAGGCGCCGACCAGGTGCGCGGACTCGATCTCGAGGTAGTCCATCAGCCCCGTCGTATCCGCAGCCATGTCGCGCAGCAAGTAGGCCGCCGTGCCACGCCGGCCCAGCAGCATGTCGGTTCGCTTCGGCACCCCGGCGGATTCGATCTTGGTCGAGCGGCCAATGTCGCGGTTGTCGAAACGGATGACGCGAAAACCGCGCTCGGCCAACATCGCGCAGAACTCCTCATCCCAGGCGAGCATCTGCGTCGCCAGCCCCATGATCAGCAGCAGCGGCTCCCCATTGGGGTCGCCAACCTCCTGGTAGGCGAGCTCGATCCCGTTGGCGGGGGCAAGACGTTCCTCGCTGAGGCCGAGCATCCGGGCATTCTAGCTCCGCCAGCTAAGTTGCCTGGCGATGCGCACGGCGATCATCTCCGACCTTCACCTGGGCAGCGCCTTTGGCGAGGATCTTCTGCGCGACGCCAAGGTCCGCGAGGTCCTGTTCTCTGAGCTGGACGCCGCCGACCGACTGGTCCTGCTGGGGGACGCGTTGGAGCTACGCGAACTACCGCTCGCCACGGCGCTCCTCAGCGCCCAGCGCTTCTTCGAGGAGCTAGGCGAGACAATGGCCGGCCGGCGCGTGATCCTCGTCCCCGGCAACCACGACCACCGACTCGCCGAACCGCTGCTGGAGCAGCTGGCGCTGGCCGATCGGCCGCTCGAGCTCGAGCATCACGCCGGGCCCGCTGACGAGCCGGCGACGCGAATAGCGAGTTGGCTCGGCGACGCCGAGATGCAGCTCTCCTACCCCGGAATCTGGCTGCGCGACGACGTCTACGCCACCCACGGCCATTACATGGACTGTCATATGACGCTGCCGCGGCTCGAGTGCATCGCGGCGGCCGCGACGATGCGGACGCTGCGGCCGCTCCCCGAGCAGCCGACCCCCGCCGACTACGAGCGCATCCTGCGACCGGTGTACGGCCTCACCTACGGGCTCGCCCAAGGTGGCGTGGCGCGCCAGGCTTCACGTCCATCCGAGCGCGCCTGGCGGGCGATCGCAAGCGGCAATGGGCACAGTGGCCGGATTCGCCGTACGGCGCTGCGGGCAGCGGTGCCGGCGACGATCTGGGGGATCAACCGCCTCCTCCGCGCCGAGTTCGACGCCAGCCTCGATGCGCGGTCGATCTCACAAAGCGGGATCAGCGCCGCCACCGAGCTCGCCGGCAAGCTGCAGCTGGGCGCGGCGCACACGATCACCGGCCATACCCACCGCGGCGGCCCGCATGAGGCCGAGGCGGAATGGGCCCTGCCGGGGGGCGGTCAGCTCCACAACACCGGCAGCTGGGTCTTCGCCTCCGCCTTTCACCACCCGGGAACGCCCCCCGGCCCCTACTGGCCGGGGACGATCACCTGGCTGGAGGAGAGCGGTCCGCCGCGCCGTCAACGAGTGCTGCTTGAGCACTCGCGCGACGAGCTGGGCGCGACCGTCGAGCGCCTCGCCGCCTCGATCTCTTAAGCCGGGCTTTTAGCTGCCGGAACCAGCCGCGAGCCACTCGGCGATGATGCCGCCGATCTCCTCGCCGGCGTCCTCCTGCAGGAAGTGACCGGCGCCCTCGATCGGTCGCGGCGCGGGGAAGTTGAGCTCGGATGCGACCCGCTCGCCGACCGAGAAGGGCAGGATCGGATCGGAGTCGGCCCAGAGGATCAGGGTCTGCCGCTCGTCAACGCGCAGCGCGTCGGCCACTCGTTTGCCCTCAGCCGCTCCCGGCGCGTCGGGCTCGGTCGGCAGGATCAAGGGGAAGGCGCGAGCGCCCGCCTTTGATTCCGGGCTTGGGTAGGGCGCCTCGTAGGCGGCAATCACCTCGTCGCCGGGGTCGTTTGCGCAGCCGCCACGGACCAGCATCCCGATCGGGATGTCGGCGTTGTCACGGACGAAGTCGCGAAATTTGAGCCAGACCTCACTCATCTTCTGGCGACCCGTGAAGGGACCCGTCTCCATGATCACGATGCGCGAGAAGCGGTCGGGGTGCTCGACTGCGAGCCGCAGTCCGATCGGCCCACCCCAGTCGTGGACGACCGCCGTCGCGTTTCGCACATCGAGCGCCTCCAGCAGCGAGGAGATCAGCTCGACGTGGCGATCATAGGTGTACCAACCGACGTCGGTGGGCTTGTCGGAGCGACCGAAGCCGGCGTAATCGGGAGCGATACAGCGGTAACCGGCGTCACGCACCGGCGGGATCACCTTGCGCCAGAGGAACGACCAGGTGGGCTCGCCGTGGAAGAAAACGACGGGATCCCCCTCCCCCTCGTCGAGATAAGCGAGGCGCAGTCCGTCGACCTCCCTGTAGCTCGACTCAAAGGGAAAGTCGGGCAGCCCCTGCAGGCTCTCCTCAGGCGTCCTCGCCACATCGCCGCTCACGCCGCGATCATGGCAGCTGGCGCAGGAAGTTGCCTATCTCAGGCCCAAAGTAGGGCGAGAAAAGCTGGGTCGGGCGACCCTGGTAGCTGTAGCTGGTGACACCGCCGATGAGGTCGCCGTCAAAGATCCAAGCGCCGCCGCTGGACCCGGCGGCCATGTCGCAGGAGGCGGGCATCGTCGGCGGACCGGTGAAGCGAGCCGTCAGTGGATCGGCGCCGAGACCGTGGGCGCGACAGCTGCGCAGTTCTTCACCGCCGGCGCGGGCGGCCGGGTAACCAAAGATCTCGAAGGCAGCAAGCCTGGACTGCGAGGTCACATAGCCCCGCCCGCCGACCACGTCAGTGAGCGCGCCGACCTTGTTCGGCTTGACCCGCAGCGCCGCAAGGTCGAAGTCCGGGTTTTCACCGTGCCGCCACTGCGGCATCACGTATACCGACTTAACGGCGAATGTCCCAAACGGGCGCTTGCCGTGGTCATAGGCAGGGACAAACGCCAACTGACGGGTCGCGCTGCCGTTTTCGACCACACAGTGTCCGGCGGTGAGGACGATCGATCGGCTCGGCGTGTTCAGTGCCGTGCCCGAGCAGGAGAAGGTGCCGCTGGCGGGATCGACGCCGAGGATTTTTCCGTTGGTCCGTGTGCCGTCGGCAGAGGAGTTGAGCACTCTGACGCTGCTGGTGGTGGCCGCCACCCCATGGCGGACCTCACCTTGGGCGCTTGCCGCAAACAACATCGCGCAGGCAAGCGCCAGGGCAAGCCCACGGCCGATCCCTGGGCCCCTGCGTCCCAATGCCGACCTCAGCATGCGCCTCATCGTCCCAAATTGGTTGCGGATTGTGATTCGGTCAAAGACAATCGAACCATCGTAATCACCCGCAGGAAACACACGGAAAGCAGCGAAGTTCCTGCCGAATCACTTCCTCCTCCTCAAGTAACGAAAGGGTTGCTATGAACGAAGACAGCCTGATCAGCGGCTGGTGGGTTTTCGCCGGTGTGCTGCTCCTGGTCGCCGGCGTGCTCAACATCATCTACGGCATCGCCGCGATCGGAGACTCAAAGTTCTTTACCGAGAACGCCACCTACATCCTCAGTGGACTGAACACCTGGGGCTGGATCATCCTGATCATCGGCGTGCTCGAGCTCGTCGCCGCATTCTCACTCTTCTCCGGAGGGGAATTTGGCCGTTGGTTCGGCATCTTCATCGCCTCGCTCAACGCGATCGGCGCGCTGCTCTCGATCCCGGCCTACCCGTTCTGGTCGCTGGCGATCTTCGCCCTCGCGATCATCATCATCTACAAGCTGGCCGAGGGCCCGGAAGGCAACCCGGTCTCTTAGTGCCGGGGCTCAGCCGCGCAGCGGCGAGCCCGATACCTGCTGTGGACGAAGGCCCTGGGCTCCCGGGGCCTTCGTCGTTTCAGCCTGCGCCGCAGCAAGCGACTCAGGCGCGGTAAGCGTCGACCAGGGGGCGGGCGTCTGCTCACGCGCCTCATAGAGGACGTCGACACCAGCGAGGCGGTCCTGCCAGCCACGGCGCCGCTGGTCGAAGAGGATGCCGAGAAAGCCGAGCCCGAAGGGGATCGCGGCGAGAAAGAGCCCGACCAGCCGCTTAAACGACTTGCGCGGCCTCAGCCCACGCCCCTCGACACCGAGCCTGATGCCGAAGAAGCGCATGCCCGGCGTCTGCGCCGCAAGCGACCAGAAGGCGACCATGTAGAGGCCGGCGAGGGCGACCCAGGTGGTGCCCCCTAGCGCCAGGGCAAAGCCGGAGACACCATTGCTGGTGCCGGAGAAGAAGGAGCCGATCAAGGCGACGATCGCGGCCAGGCCGGAAAAGGCGAGGTTGACGATCAGCAGGTCGAGCCCGAAGGCGAGCGCCCTCGTCAGCGCCCCGGCCCGTTCGGTCGGCTCGCCGCGGCGTTTGCGGAAGGTGACGCGCCGAGCGACTCCCTCGACCACGTCATCGAGGCGGCGGGTCGTGTCGCCGATCGTGTGGCCGATGTCCTCGATAAAGCCAACGCTCTGAGCGCTGATCGCAGCGCGAAGCTCAGGCGCCTCGGCGATCCGCTCGACCAGCCGCTGCGCCTCCTCGCTAGCCAAGAGCCGTCGCCAGACCTCATCGACCATCTCGCTGTCGAGGGCGTCGATCAAGGCCTGCTTGACCGTGTCACTCTCGAGGGCACCGCGCGCCGCTTCTTCGACCAACGGCCCCTGAAGCACCCGGGTCAGGGCGCGTTCGACAGCCTCGCTCTCGACCGCGGCGACCATCGCCTCCTCGGCGGCAACCTCCACCGCCCGGTCGATTCCGGTCGCTTTGCCGACCGAGCGGGCGCCGCGCACACCGGCGCCGAGCAGGCGCACCGAGAGCGGCAACGGCTTGCCGGCGGGACCCTCGCCGGGCCCGGGATCCTGCTCTGGAGCGGGGTCTTCAGCCATCGCGGCCGAGTATACGACCGGCTGGCTGGTCGGCCGCTATCGCGCCGACGTATCCAGTGCCTCAAGCAAACGATCCAAAAGCGCAGCCTGTGCGGGGTTGATCTTGCGCCGCGCCTCCTCCGGCTCAAACCACTCGGCGCGGTCTACCTCGGGGAACTCGCGCTTGGCGCCTGAGCGAGGCGGCCACTCGAACTCGAAGCTGTTGCTGTCCAGCGTTACCGGATCGAACTCAGCTTCGGCGGCCCAAGCGTGGACGACCTTGCCCCCTTTCTGGCGGATCGATCCGAGCTCGATCAGATCCGCCGCCGAGAGCGACGGCGCGGCAGGCCCCAGCTCCTCCCCCATCTCGCGCAAAGCGCACTGGCGCTTGCCCTCCCCAGGATCCGGTTCTCCCTTTGGGATCGACCAGGCGCCAAGGTCTTTCCTCGACCAATAAGGACCGCCGGGGTGGACCAAAAGCAGCTCGGGTTCGGTCCTCAGGCGGAAGAGGAGGATCCCGGCGCTCTCCTTCCCAGCCACGAGAGCCTCAGGCAACAGCGCGCAGCCGGCGCTTCGCTTGCTGGGCGATCACGGCAGCCCATTCGGAATCGTCGATGCGGACCGGGGCGGTCGTCGCAAGGAAATCAGTGAGCGTCGCGGCAAGACCGTCGGGATCTTCGAGATGGGGAAAGTGGGCTGCGCGCGGAAGCGTCTCGAAGCGGCAGTGCGGGATCGCATCGTGGGCGGCGCGGCCGTGCTCGATCGGGATCGTTCGGTCCCGCTCCCCCCAGACGATCAAGGTCGCCATGTCGCCGAGCAGGTAGAGCCGGTCGGCGGCGCTGACGTGCTGACCGTGCACGTCGATCACCGAGCGCAGGGTCTGCAGGAAAGCACGCCGCGAACCCGGCTCCTGCAGCGGCCGTAGCGCTCGCGCGATCGCCTCGAGGTACACCCCTTTTGGGTTGCCACGGGCGCGCAGCCGCCCGCCGCTCGCATCGATCGCATCGACCAGCCGGCGCTGCGCCGCGAGTCGTAGGAGCGGGGAGACACCGGGCAGTGCGGCGCCGCGCAGCAGCGGGCTCACCTCCCGCCCCAGCCCGCCGCTGGAGATCAGCACCAGGCGCTCGGTGCGCTGGGGGAACTGGTAGAAGAACTGCATCGCGACGCCGCCGCCGAGCGAGTGGCCGACGATGGTCGCGCGCTCGATCCCGATCGTGGTGAGGAGGTCGCGAATGCTGGCGGCGTGAGCGCCGAGCGAGTAGTCGCCGCGCGGGGTCGCCGAGTCGCCATGCCCGATCAGGTCCGGGGCGACGACCCGATAGGAATCGGCGAGCTGCTCCGCCACCGCCTGCCAGTGGCGCGAGGAATTGATCATCCCGTGGATCAGGACCACGGTCGGCCCACTGCCGGCGACCCGGTAGATCGCGCGGTGACCGTGCAGGTCGACCTCGTGGGCCTCAAAGCGGCTGGCCACTTCCACGCTGAGGACCCTAGCGCCCAGCCGAGCGGCCAGCGAGCGAACACCGACTGACCGGTGCGCGAAGATGCACGCGCTATCTCCGGCCACGCCCGGAGGACAACGACGCATAGCTCTCCCGAAAGGACAGCCCCCTTGCGACACAAGACCCGGCTCGCAGCATCGATCGCCCTCGCCAGCCTCGCCCTCATCGTGGTGGGCTGCGGAGACTCCAGCTCCGAGGACACCGACTCGGACTCGTTCCGTGTCGGCCTCGAGGCGCCCCTGTCCGGCGAACAGTCGGTTCTTGGCGAGGGGATGCTCAAGGGGGCACAGCTCGCCGCGGCCCAGCTCAACGAAAACGGGGGAATCCTCGGCAAGGATGTCGAGGTCATCGCGATCGACGATGCCGCCGACCCCGCCACGGGTGTGAAGGCCGCGAAGTCGGCAATCAAGGAGGGTCTCGACGGCATCGTCGGTCCCTATAACTCCGGCGTCGGCATTGAGACCCTGCCGCTCTACATAAAGGCCGGCCTGGTCCCAATTCGCCTCACCTCTGATGCCTCGACCAACGGCCTCGGCTTCACCTTGCAGCCGATGACCTACCAAATCGCGCCGGTCGCCTCACAGGCTCTGACCGAGTGGCTCGACGCCAAAACGGTCGCGATCGCCTACGACCCGACCCAGAACTACACCGTCTCGGTGTCCAAGGCCTTGAAAAGCTCGCTGGAAGAGGCCGGGGTGACGGTGACCGCTTACGAGAAGGTGCAGCCCGGCAAGAAGAGCTACGCCGACGTAGTCGACAAGCTCGCGGCGACGAAGCCGGATGTCATCTACGCCGCCGTCTACTTCCCCGAGGGCGGCCTGATCGCCAAGGAAATGCAGCAGGGGAACGTGAAATCCCAGTGCATCGCCGACTACGCCTCATACGACACCGGCTTTGTCGAAACCGCGGGCATCAGTGCTGCGCAGGCCTGCCCCGTCGTCGGCGTGCCGGCGCCCGGGGACTTCTCCGACGCAGCGGCCAAGATGGACGAGTACCGCGAGGAGTTCGATCAGGATCCCGGCACCTGGAGCCCCTACACGTACGACTCGCTGAACTTTCTTGCCGAAGGCGCCAAGAAAGCCGGCAGCACCGACGCCAAGAAGCTCACCACCGCGCTCAACGGGGTCAAGAGCTGGAAGGGCTGGACCGGCTCGGTCACGATCGACCCCAGCAACGGCAACCGCCAGCCCGCGACCGTGGTGATAGTCGAGACCGATGCAGAAGGCCAGCTCCGCGTCGCTAAGGCCTGGGCTAAGGCAGTCGGCGCCCCGTATTAGGCCGAGCTCACCGGACCCGGGCGCAGTGCGTCCGGGTCGTGGCCGGGAATGACGCGGGCGCCGCCATCCCGCAGTGCGCGCAAGCGTTCGGCGGAGTCGCGTTGCACGGCGTGGTCGTCGGCGAAGGCCGGGAAGCGGCGGTCGTCGAGAGTCGAGTCGAAGTAGGCGACATCGGCGCCGAGGACCAAGTCTTCGCCGATGCGAACGGACTGGTGGCCGGGGGTGTGACCAGGCGTCAGCAGTAGCTCGATCGAGCCGTCACCAAGGAGGTCGTGGTCGCCGTCGACGAGGATCAGCTCGCGCTCGTCATCTACGTAGTCACGCGGGAAGAAGAAGTTCCGCTTGATCGACTCGGGATCATTGCCAGCCTCCCACTCGCGGCGCTGGACGACGACCGGGATATTCGAGGGCAGCAGCGAGAGGCCGCCCGCGTGGTCCCAATGCAGATGGGTGAGAACGATCTTGGTGATCGTCGTCGTGTCGATCTGCTCGTCGATCGGCTGGTCGAGCTCGAAGGAGAAGAGGCTCATCGTCTCCGCGCCGTCGTAGAACGTCGACGCGTTCCCGCAGACACCGGGATGCAGGCCGGTGTCGATCAGGATCCGCTCGCAGTCCGTCTCGACTAGGTAGGCGGGGACCGGGAAGCGAATGCTCTTCTCGGGATCTTCGCCCTGGCGCCAAATGGCCGCGGAAGCGGTCATCCAACCGACGTTCAGCATCTCGACCTTCACCGATGGCATTCTGCCGGTGATGGGGCTCGCGCGCTCGTGGCGTCTTCCGTCCGTACAGATCCTCACCTTGGCCGGCCTTGCCTGCATGTTCGGCTTCGGGATGGCCGGACCCCTCCTCGAGACGGCTTCGGCGAGGGAGCGCACAGTGATCGGGCATTCGGTCCGCGGCCGTGCGATCACCGCCACCCTAAGAGGCGACCCGGAGGCTCCAGGGCGCGTCCTGGTGATCGGCTGCATTCACGGCAACGAGCCTGCCGGCATGCGGGTAGCACGCAGGTTGATCACCGGGGCCCCAGCCCGCGATGCGGCGATCTGGGTAGTTCCATCGCTCAACCCAGATGGCGTCGCAGCCGGCACGCGTGGGAATGCCCGTGGGGTCGACCTCAACCGCAACTTTCCCTTCGACTGGCAGCCGCTGGACGGGCTCGAATACTCCGGTGCGCGCGCCCTCTCCGAGCCGGAGTCGCGCGCGGCTCGGCGTTTGATCCTGCGGCTGAAGCCCGACATCACGATCTGGTTTCACCAGCCCTTCGAGTTGGTCGACCGCTCTGGTGGGGACCCGCTGGTCGAGCGTCGCTTCTCGCAGTTGGTCGGTCTGCCGTTGGTTCGGCTCAGGCGCTATCCCGGCAGCGCTTCGAGCTGGCAGAACCACGCGCTGCCGAGGAGCACCGCGTTCGTCGTCGAGCTGCCCTCGGCGGTGAGCGGCGAGCTGGTCGGGCGCGCCATGAGGGCGGTACGGACCCTGGCAAACGAGTACGGGAGCCCGCGCATCGGCGACGCGACCGCAACGGGCTCAGCCGCTGGCCTCTGACTCGCGCGGGCTGAGCTGCACGATCGGGATCGTCCGGTTTGCCTTCGCCGCCTCGCGACGGTAGGCGGCATAGGGAGCAAAGACACGATCGGCCGAGTGCCAGAGCCTCTCTCGCTCCGCTTCGTCGCCGACGACCGTCGCCCGCATCGGCACCCCACCGAGGGTGACCTCGGGGTCGGCCTGGAGATTGTGAAACCACGCTGGGTGCTCCGCGAGGCCGAGCTTCGAGGCGACGACCGTGACCCGGTCCCCGTCGTGGAAGTAGATGACCACGTTGCGCCTCAGCTCGCCGCTCTTCGCGCCTCGCGTTTCGAGCAGGGCCGTGGGCATGACGAGGCCCAGGCCAAGCCGGCCCCGCGTCGCCCGCATCAGATACGGATCGACCTTCCAGACGAGGTGAACCGACATGAATCTGCCCAAGCGGGTGTTGGCAAGCGCCACGTAGACGCGGCTGAGCAAGCTGGGGGGCCTGGTGGGATCTACATACCTGAGCCGAGCGGGCATTGCCGCAGCTTCCCAGGTCCCCAGCGCTGATCGTCGCGCCGCCTCGGCCTCCGCCGGCTCGCCCTATCCGACCTTGATCCGCTGCAGCGGCCGGGCACTCGGCTCTGAGGCTCCAGGCACCTGGCCCAGCTCGACACGGCGAAGGGCCGCCTCCCATGCCACGTCTTCCTCACGCCAGAAAGCTTCCAGACGCCGACGCTGGCGGCGACGCCTGATACGAACATTGGCATAGGCGGCGATGAGACTGAGCACGACGATGGCCAGCAACGTCAGAGCGTAGGAGCTCGCGGACATCCCACCACCCGAATCCGCGAACGATGCAGCCGCCGCCGGGGGCGCCGAGCTGACGCCGCCGCCCTTAGGCTGGGCAGAGTGGCCCACCGACACCGCGCCGCCGATCGCAGCATCAACGGCGCTGTTGGGCTTGGCCGCCGGCGCCGTCTCAGCCACCGTTGGTTGCACTACTGGGGCGGCGCTTTCGACCTGAGGCGTGCTCGCAGGTTCTTCGACAGTCGACGGGGATGACGATTCGGGTTCGTAGGCCCCGCCTGAATCGGGGGGTACGAGGGCGCCTCGCTCTTCGGCGCAGCCTTTTCTGGAACCACGCCGCTGCCGACCGAGCTTCCGTGCTGCAGCGGCGCGGCGCCGCCGCTGGAATCCTCCCCACCAGAACCTTGCGGTGACCATTCCGTCGAAGCCGGCGCACCAGGTTGGCCTGAGCCGCCGGGAGGTTCGACAGCTGCTCCCCCCGACCCGCTGGATTCTTCACCCAGCGCGAGCGCGCCCGCCGGCGCGCCAACGAGCAGGACAAGCGCGGCGACGACCACCGAGAGCACAAGACGACTGCTGCGAAAAAGCTTGCTCATCTCCCGGGCTTGCTCCGTCAGAGTGAAGTGGATGGACGAATTGATGGGGTCGATGGACAAATAGTCTAAGTTGGGGCGCAAATTTTGCCAAGAAAAAGATGCTGAGAGCGAGTAAAGCTTGACTGGTGGAGCCAAAAAGGCGATTGAGGTCATGATCGGGAGGGTGGGCTGAGATGCGGATGCCCCACCGGTCCGCGTTTGGAGCACTGGCTGGCGCCGGGCTTTCAACCAGCCTCGGCTTGCTGCTTGCAGTCACGTCATCGGCCGCCCCGCCGAGCCTGAGCATCGTGGCCGTCGATGCAGTAATCGGGCAGGCGATTCAAGCAACGGCGCAACTCACGGAAAGCCCAAACGCAGAAGGAGAAATCTCCTTCGAAGTCTTCGGCCCCGACGACCCCAGCTGCTCCGGGCCCGCGCTGAGCCCCGCCCCAGCTTCGGCCTCGGTAAGCGGCGAAGGCGAATATTCCTCAGGGGGAGCTCACCCCGCCCGAAGCGGGCGTCTACCACTGGAGCGCCCATTACTCGGGCGACGTCGAAAACCCCGCTGCCGACTCCACCTGTTCGGCGTTCTCAACGGTGGGCAAGGAGAGTCCCGACTTGACGGCCACCGCAAGCGACGGCGTCGTTAACACCGGGATACACGACGAAGCGACCGTAACCGGGTTTTCTCCGACCGGTGAAGTGATCTTCCGGGTCTACGGGCCGACCGATGCCACCTGCGTGACGCCGCTGGAAACGAGCGCCGTACCGCTCGGCGGCGGCCACGCCACCTCGGCGGATTTCCTTCCTCAGCAAGCCGGCGGGTTCCGCTGGACCGCTGAATACGCGGGCGACGACAACAACGAGTCGGTCAGCCTGCCTTGCGGAGCCCCCAACCAGACCTCGGCCGTCAGCAAGGCCTCGCCGAGCCTCGCTGGCGTGGCGACCTCTGCAGTCGTGGTCGGCTCCTCGATCACCGACGCGGTGACCTTGTCGAGTGGATTCGAGGCCAGTGGCCAGCTCGTTTTCCGCGCTTATGGCCCGGGCGACGCGACGTGCGCGACCACTCCCAAATATGAAGCGACGGTGGCAGTCGATGACAACGGCCCCTACTCCCCGGCTGGCTTCTCGCCGCCGGCGGGGCTGTATCGGTGGACCGTGAACTACGCGGGCGATGACAACAACGAGTCGGTCAGCCTGCCTTGCGGAGCCCCCAACCAGACCTCGGCCGTCAGCAAGGCCTCGCCGAGCCTCGCTGGCGTGGCGACCTCTGCAGTCGTGGTCGGCTCCTCGATCACCGACGCGGTGACCTTGTCGAGTGGATTCGAGGCCAGTGGCCAGCTCGTTTTCCGCGCTTATGGCCCGGGCGACGCGACGTGCGCGACCACTCCCAAATATGAAGCGACGGTGGCAGTCGATGACAACGGCCCCTACTCCCCGGCTGGCTTCTCGCCGCCGGCGGGGCTGTATCGGTGGACCGTGAACTACGCGGGCGACGAGAACAACGAGTCGGTCAGCCTGCCTTGCGGAGCCCCCAACCAGACCTCGGCCGTCAGCAAGGCCTCGCCGAGCCTCGCTGGCGTGGCGACCTCTGCAGTCGTGGTCGGCTCCTCGATCACCGACGCGGTGACCTTGTCGAGTGGATTCGAGGCCAGTGGCCAGCTCGTTTTCCGCGCTTATGGCCCGGGCGACGCGACGTGCGCGACCACTCCCAAATATGAAGCGACGGTGGCAGTCGATGACAACGGCCCCTACTCCCCGGCTGGCTTCTCGCCGCCGGCGGGGCTGTATCGGTGGACCGTGAACTACGCGGGCGATGACAACAACGAGTCGGTCAGCCTGCCGTGCGGGGCCACGAATCAGGCTTCGGCCGTGGGCACGATCACTGCGACCCTCGCCGCCAGCGCCACCAACGGTACGGTCGGAAACCCGGTAACGGCTACGGCGTCGATCCAGGACGGGGCGATCCCTACGGGGCAGATCACGTTCAAAGCGTTCCCGTCCGAGGACATGAATTGCTCTGGTGCCGCAGCCCTCAGCTCGACGGTCAAAGCTTCGGGGAACGGCTCGTACCACTCGGCCGCATTCGTGCCTTCTCGGGTCGGCGCGTTCCGCTGGACCGTCAGCTACTCGGGCGATCAAAACCACGCCCCTGCAAGTGTTAGTTGCGGCAAAGCAACGTCCAATGTCTCTCAAGCACGTCCGTCGATCGCCAGCGACGTCTCGCAGCGACTGACGGTTGGGACCCCCTTCAAGGTCACGGCAACGCTGCAGGGAGGCTACGAGCCCGGCGGCACGATCACCTTTGAGATCTATCGGCGGGTCGGGGCAGGCTGTGCCCGACCAGTGGTCGTTGGCGCCGTTCCGGTAGCCGGAAACGGCACGATCAGCTCGGGACCCCTGGTTGCGCGACAGCCCGGCGCCTACAGCTTCGGCGCCAGCTACTCGGGTGACGCTGCGAATCAAAGCGCAACCTATTCGTGTGGTCCGTTCAGCCCTTCGGCCCAGGTGTATCGGCGAACGCCGAAAGTGAAACCGCGGGCCCGCCTCAAGGGCAGTAATGAAAT
This sequence comes from uncultured Solirubrobacterales bacterium, assembly GCA_963824215.1. Taxonomy (GTDB): domain Bacteria; phylum Actinomycetota; class Thermoleophilia; order Solirubrobacterales; family 70-9; genus VRUE01. Next base: position 1,046,138 of record CAWGOE010000004.1, read on the forward strand.
CTCGATTCGCGCACGTCTCTCAGGCGCCGCTTCACCCTCGGGCACGATCAACTTTCGGCTATACCGCCCGAGCGACAAACAGTGCAAACGCAAGCCCGCGTTCAGCGGCGGCGTCACCGTAAGGTCAAATGGCAGCTACCTGCTGGCCCAGTACTTCGCGACCAAACCAGGCGTCTACCGCCTCAGCGCCGGCTACTCCGGCGACCAGCGCAACCGCCAATACAAACCCACCTGTGGCAACGCCCAGCAGATCCGAGTCGGCTGACTCGCCGGGGCGCTCACGCCGGGGGAAATCGGTGTAACTGCTCAGCGCGGCGCGGTCGCGATCTTCATCGCCCTCGCCGTGACCGAGAGCGATGATGGTTCCCACTCTTGCCGCTCCTCGGGCGACCAGGCGTAGGCCGGCGTGCCGTCGACGACGAGCTCTGAAATCTCCGGCCGTTTGAGCTCACGCGCGGACCAGTCATAGAGACGACGCAAGCGCGGTTGGATCACCGCGTAGTCGAGTATCCGGCCAAAGGTGTGCTCAGCTCGCAGGTAAATCTCGAGGTCGTCGTCGACCGGATACCGGTTCGGGAGCACCCGACCCATCGAGAGGAAGACGCCGGCCATTCCCAAGCGCGGGTCACCGAGGGGCCGACCACAGGGGGCCATGCGGCCGAGCGCTAGCCGCGGCGCGGCGACAAGGGCGTGCGCGTAGAGCACGCGGAGAAGGACGACATTGAGGAAGAACCGCTCCGTCCGGCTCTCCCCTTCGGCAAGATCGAGATGGTCGACGTATGCAGCAACGATGCTCGCGTTGTGCGCTCGATACCAGGTCCTGGCCGTTGGCCGCTCGACGAAGGCGTCCCAGAGCCCGATCGTCGGCGTCGATGCCCGCCCGCCGCGACCGCCGGCGCGCTCGACCGCCTCACACCCGTCCCGCAACAGCCGCTCGTTCATCGCCCGCCACCACCTGCTGCCGGGCGGCTCGGCGTCGAGCGCGTTGAGAACGCCCCGCCGGGCCTCCCAGCGCATGAAGGACATTGCCGCCCGCCGGAACGGGAGGTGCCGAGGAGCGTCGCCCGTCGGCCCTTTGTAGGTCGAACTCGCGAGCGCCAAGCGCGCCCGGGGGTCATCACGGGCCGCGGCTACCTTGGCCGCCGCAATCGTGGCGGCTTCCCCATCGACGGTGCTTGCCCTTCCCTCGCTGATCGCGCGATTCTTACCGAGGAACCAAAAGCCCGCTCTCCAAGCGGGCTCTGCAATCGGGGAGACAGGATTTGAACCTGCGACCGCTCGGCCCCCAGCCGAGTGCGCTACCAGACTGCGCCACTCCCCGTGGCTGCTCCTCATTCTGACGGATTCGGGCAAACTGTCGAGGCGCGGCGGGTAGCAGCTATGAGGCGACTCGCGGCCACGCGGCGGTAGCTCAACGGTAGAGCCTCAGCCTTCCAAGCTGATGACGCGGGTTCGATTCCCGTCCGCCGCTTCAGTCGCTGCTTCGCCTGCCGATATGGCTGGGGATGGAGCTCGGTGGACAGCAGCGACTCGCAATCGCCGTCGCCCTTGCCGCAGTGGCCTTCGTGCTGGTCGCGATCGGGACCAGCGCGGGTGTGCTGGACGGTGGCCAGGTCGAGTCGGAGAGCGATTCGGCGAGCAGCGGGCCAACCCGTGACGCTCAGGCATCCGAGCCAATCGACTGGCCGTTCTTCGGGCGCGTGCCCGAGCGCACGCATTACCTCCCCGACGAAGGGCGCGCGCTCACTCCGCCGCTGCGCGAAGCGTGGTCGGTCAACACGCACGCGCTGATTGAGTTCCCGCCGGCGATCGCCAACGGGGTCGCTTACGTGATCAACAAGTACGGCAACGGCAAAGCGGTGCGGCTCAGCGATCGCAAGGTGCTGTGGGAAGTGAGGGTCCACCCGAGCAACCACGGCAAACCGACCGACGTGACCGCCCCGGTCTACCACCAGGGCCGTGTCTACGGCGCCTTTCTCGACGGCAATGTCGCCGCTGGCGACGCCGAGACCGGCAAGCGCGTCTGGGTACGCAAGCTGAGTGGCCACCTCGAATCCTCGCCGCTGACGATCGGCGAAACGCTCTATCTCGGCACCGACACGACCGACGTTGTCGCGCTGCGCACCTCCGATGGCGGCACACGCTGGCGCTTCAACTCCCCCGGCGCGATCAAAGCCAGTCCCAGCTTCCATGAGGGCAACGTGTTCGTCGCCGACTACGAGGGGTCGATGTTCGCCCTGGAGGCGGACAGCGGCGAGCCCGCCTGGCGGACCAACACGACCACGGTGCCGCCCTTCGGTCGCGGCGGCTTCTTCTCCTCGCCCGCGATCGGCTTCGGCAATGTCTACGCCGCCCGCGACGACGGCACCGTCTTCGCCTTCGATGAAGAGACCGGCAAGGTTGCCTGGTCATTTGACACTGGCGGCCAGGTCTACGGCTCGCCCGCCATAGCCCAAGTCCCCGGCACCCCGGCCAGCGTCTACATCGGCGCCGAAAACGGTCGCTTCTTCGCCCTCAATGCGCGCAGTGGCAAGCGGCGCTGGACCTACGACGTCGGCGGCCCGGTCCCCGGTACCGCGGTGGTGATCGGCCAGACCGTCTACACCTCCAGCTTCAAAACCGACAAGACGATTGGCCTCGACGCCCGCAGCGGCAAAAGAACCTTCCAGACGGGACAGGCCGGATACACCCCGGTCATCTCCGATGGTGAGCGCCTCTACCTGATCGGCTACTTCGAGCTGATCGGGCTGGAGCCGACCAAGCGCTGAGCGCCGCCAGGCGGATCTCACATTTATCCGTCGGCCGTCGTTGAATGTGTGCATGGAGCGAGAAGACCTCACCTTCAGGGCAGGCGCCGACGAGTGTGCGGCCTGGTTCTACCCAGCCGTAAATGATGAGGCGCCCGCGCCAATCGTCGTCATGGCGCACGGGCTCTCCGGAACGCGCCGCGATCGCCTCGGGGCTTTCGCGGAACGCTTCGCGGCGGCCGGCTTCGCGGCGCTCCTATTCGACCATCGCGGTTTCGGCGACAGCGGCGGCGAGCCGGATCTCTTCCATCCCCGGCGCCAGCTCGAGGACTGGCGCGCGGCGATCGGCCTTGCGCGCTCGCTACCCGGCATCGATCCTGGACGGGTCGCCACCTTCGGTTCCTCGATGGGCGGCGGCAACGCGCTTGCCGCCGCCGCGGACGATCGGCGGGTTGCGGCGGCTGTGAGCCAGGTGCCCTTCATCGACATCCTGCGCCAAGCCCACCGCTCGCCGCCGAGGGCGACGGCCCGAGCGCTGCTTGCGGCGGTCCGCGGTCACCATTTGCCCGCCGTCGGTCAGCCTCATGAGGCCGCTTTCATCAACGCCCCCGGCGGCGAGGCCGGCTGGCGCCACGTCGTCGCAATCGGCGAGGACTCGCGCTGGCGCAACAGGGTCTCGGCGCGCTGGCTCCTAGGCCGTCCCTACCGGCCGGCGCGCCACGCCGCCAAGCTCCATTGCCCATGGCTCGTCTGCGTCGGCGAGTCAGACCGGGTGGCAAAGCCCGGACCGGCGATCGCCGCGGCTCGCCGGGCGCCGCTCGGAGAGCTGCGCACCTACCCCGGCGTCGACCACTTCGACATCTACGACGGCCCAGAGCACGAGGCGGTCGTCGCCGACGAGATCGAGTTCCTGCAGCGCCATCTCCGAGAGCGGTCAGCTTCTACCAGGAGTCGATGAAGCGGCGCGAGCTCTCGGGTTCCGTGGAGGATGCAGCGGCCGCCAGGGTCGAGGCGATTAGCCCGCGCGTCTCGGCCGGATCGATGACGTCGTCGAGCTCGAACAGGGTGGCGGCGTTGAGCGCCTTGGCGTTTGCCTCCGCCTGGGCGGTCAGGTCCCGCACCCGCTGCTCGCGCTCGTCCTCGTCCTCAATCGCTTCCAGCTCCTTGCGCAGGGCCAGTTTCACCGCGCCCTCGAGCCCCATCGGCCCAAGGTGCGCCATCGGCCAGGCAACCGTCAGCAGCGGCTCGTGCAGGCTGCCGCCGGCCATCGCCTGCGCGCCGAGGCCGTAGCCGCGGCGCAAGATCACCGCGATCAACGGCACACGCAACGCAGCGCCACCGATCAAAAGTCGCGAGGCGTGGCGCACGAGACCGGTTGCCTCCGCCTCGGGGCCGACCATGAACCCAGGCGTGTCGATCAGCGAGATGACCGGGAGCCCAAAGGAGTCGCAGAGCTGCAGGAAGCGGGCCGCCTTGTCGGAAGCGTCGCTGGTGATCGCGCCGGCGGTATGGCGGCTGTCGTTGGCGATGAAGCCGAGCGGACGCCCCTCGATCCGTCCCAGCGCGGTCACGATCTCCGGCGCGAAGCGCTCGCGCAGGAAGGTGACCGATCCGGTGTCGGCGAGCGTCTCGATCACCGGCGCGACCGCGTAGGCGCGGCGCTCGCGCTCGGGGACGATCTCGCGCAGCGCCGCCTGATCGGCTTCGGGACCGGGCGCGGTCACACCCTGGAAGTAGGAGAGCAGGCGTTTGGTGGCGGCGACCGCCTCCGCCTCGTTGGCGACCGCCAGGTCGACCACCCCGTTGCGCTCCTGCATCGCCAGCGGGCCGACCTCGTCGGGATCGACTTTGCCCAGTCCACCGCCCTCGATCATCGCCGGACCGCCCATGCCGAGCGAGACGTTCTCGGTGGCGACGATCAGGTCGGAACAGCCGGCGAGCACCGCATTGCCGGCAAAGCACCGCCCAGCGACGACGGCGATTCGCGGCACCAATCCGGAGAGCCGTGCCCAGAGCGCGAAGGCGCGGGTGTCGAGGGCGGAGACGACGGGGTAGTCGGTGTCGCCCGGCCTGCCACCGCCACCCTCGGCGAAGAGCACCGCCGGCAGCCGCATCCGCTCGATCAGCTCGAAGAGCCGGTCCTTCTTGCGATGGCCGAGCGCGCCCTGGGTCCCGGCCAGCACGGTGTAGTCGTAGGAGAGCACCGCGCAGGCGCCACGCTCACCGAAGAGGTCGCCGTTGATCCGGGCGGTGCCCCCCACGAAGCCATCCGCCGGGGTGCGCTCGATCAGCTCTTCGAGCTCGCGCCTTCCCCGCTGCGCGGCGATCGCGAAGCGGCCGTACTCGACGAACGAGCCAGCATCGATCAGGTCATCGATGTTTTCGCGCGCGGTGCGCCCGCCGGCGTCATGGCGGCGTTCCACCGCCTCCCCCCTGGCCGCATCGCGGGTAAGCGCCTCTCGCCGTCGCAGCTCGGCGAGATCCTCGCGCTCCCCACCCCCGCTTCGCTCCTCCTCGGGCACGCCCGGATCTTCTCAGGCCTTGAAGGACTAGCGGTCGAGCAGGCGGTGCATGAAGAGCACGGCGCAGACAAGCAGCGCCGGCGCCAGCACGGGCAGGGCCGCAACCGCAGCGTGGTGTGCCAGCGGCAGGATCATCGGCTGGTCCTCGCGCGCAGGCGAGCTTGGGCACGGCCGGTGGTCGCGCGGGGGCGCTGCGACCCGACTCCGAACGAGAGCCGGTGTAGCGCCCAGGCAAGCAGCGACAACAAGCCGAAGGCGATCCCGATCACGGTCGAGTAGGCAGCAGCGACGACCATGGGGGCTCCCCCGGTCTGCTCCCGCTGCAGCAGCTCGTGCTCATCACGGAAGCTGCGGGTGAAGCTCGGCGGGGCGGGTATTTCGCCAACCGGGATCGCCGCGTCGCGGGGAAGGTAGATCGGTAGCGCCGTCAACGAACGGCCCTTGTGTAGGCGGATCATCGTCTTCCAGTTGCCCGATACAGGGATCGGGTCGGTGGTCTGGTAGCGGCCACGCCCGGTTCGCTCCAGCCGAGAGATGACGAGGCCGCCGCCCTGCCAGGCGGTGACATCGAACCACTCCGCGTCCTCTGCCGCGGAGGCCGGTCGAACGTCAACAGTCGCCTGTACCTGGGAGCCAGCCGTGCCGGCGACCTCCTGCAGGGCGACCCGTGCGCTGATGCCCTCATCCACGGGCGTGTAGAGGGCAAAGCCGACCATCGCTGCCAGTGAGGCGGCGGCCAACACCGCGCCCGCGCGCAGCCGCGGCTGGCGCACGCCGGGCTCGACCGATAGGCGGGCGCCGATCCAGGCGCCGATCGTCGCCCCTGCCATCGCGGCGAGAAAGCCGACGATCGCTCCCTCGGGGAAGAAGGCGGACGGCCAGGGCAAGGGCATCCAGATGTGCGACCAGGCCCACTCGGCGGCGAGGCCGGCGGTTCCGATGCCGACACCGGCCCAGAGACCGAAGCGCAGCGGCTGCTTGATCGAGACCCGCAGCGCGACCGCCTCGACCGCCAACGCCTCGACCACGTAGAGCGGAAAGTGCGGCGTCGTCTGCCCCAGCACCGGGCCGACCAGCAGCGCAAGGACCCCGCGCAGCAATATGAAGAAGGCGACGGCGCCAAGCGCCGCTCCCCGTCCGCCGTAGATGCGGGCGAAGACGAGGCCGGCACCGGCGGCAAGCATCAGCAGCATCGGCTGGAAGGCGAGCTGGAACTGCGGTACGCCGAAGTCGAACTCCGCCTGGAAGGTCGAGAGACCGAGCATGAAGCCGCCGGTGAGGGCAACCGCCCGCGCCGTCCGCATCGAAGGGCGCTCCGCCCGAGGCTGCTCCATCGACGCGTTCGCGCGCAAACCCTCGACCGTCAGCACGGCGATCCCGACCAGCGTCATCGCCGCTCCGCCGATCAGCATCAGGTGGGTCGGCCCCCAGAGCGTCACGTCCTGACCGAAGAGCCGATGCCAAACGTCGTCGAGGGGGAAACCAATCAGGGAGAAGATCCCACAGGCGCAGATCAGCACGCCGCCGAGCGGCGCCCACCAGTCACGACCGACGCGGACCGCCACCGCACTGGGGCGCTCGCGCGGCAGCACGATCGCGATGAACCCGGCGGTGAAGATGCCAAAGAGCCCGACGAGGATGAAGTAGTGCGCCGGGTTCGCGAGCGGGCCGGCGTCGCGCCCGTTGTCGATGTGCAGCGAGATGTCCCAGTACATGCCGAAGAGGGCGACCAGCAGCGAGACCGTGGCGATCGCAGCGGGCAGCGCCGCCCAGCCGGGCAGGCCGGAGCGCCGCTCGGCGAAGGCGCCGAGGCGCTCCAACACGGCAACGCGCCCGTAGCGGTGGCCGAGGCCGAAGAAGAGGAGCGCCGCGGTGACAAACATCGCCGCGACCGTCGCGATCACGATCTGGCCCGGCTCCGCCCCACCGGCGGGAGGAGCAGACGCTGCGGCGACTGTCATTACCTCGATCATGGTTACCTCAAACGAGGTTACATAGTTGGGGTAGAATAGTCAAATGGAGGGTGATCACACAAACCAGGCCGCGACCGACGAGGCGACAATGACCGTCGAGCAGCTCGCCTACGAGACCGGGATGTCGGTGCGCAACATCCGCAACCACCAGTCGCGCGGCCTCCTCCCCCCGCCCGAGGTCAGGGCGCGAACCGGCTACTACGGCCCCCAACACGTCGCCCGCCTGCGCTTGATCCAGGAGATGCAGGCCGAGGGCTTCAAGCTCAGCGCGATCTCACGCCTGATCGGCGAGCACGGCGCCGACGCCGATCGCTTCGTCGGCCTGCGCCAAGCGGTGACCGCCCCCTTTGCGGACGAGGCCCCGGAGGTACTCACCCGCGAGGAGCTGACCGAGCGGTTTGAGGTCGATGACGATCGGCTCCTGGCCAAGGCGCAAAAGCTCGGGCTGCTGATCGACCTCGGCGACGAGCGCTACGAAGCGCCGAGCCCAGCGCTCCTGCAGGCGGCGGAGGACGTGCTGAAAATGGGCATTGCCCTCCCGGCTGCCCTCGCGGCGATCGAGAAGCTGAATCGGAACTCGCACTCGGCCGCGCGCACCTTTGTCAACCTCTTCCTCGAGGAACTCTGGAAGCCCTTCGACGAGGCTGGGCGACCCGACGAGCAATGGCCGGAGATCATCCAGTCGATCGAACGGCTCCGCCCGCTCGCGGTCGATGCCCTCGTCGCCACCTTTCGCATGACCTTGACCGAGGAAGTGGAGAAGGCGTTCGGCGAAGTGCTCGAACGCCGCAAGTCGAAGAAGTAGCTGCTCGCCGCGGCGCGCTGAGGGCCTCTGGGTGCCCTCGCGGATTCGATCGGCGGCGAGACGGGCAGAGAGGGCGTATGAACCGATCCGACACCGGCCTGCTCGCGACGCTGAAGCGCACCGCTGGCGAGTTCATGGAGGACAACCTGACCGACTGGGCGGCCGCGCTCACCTACTACGGCCTGCTCGCCCTCTTCCCCGCCCTGATCGCGATGGTCTCGCTGATTGGCCTGGTCGGCGACCCGAAGAGCACGACCTCGACCCTGACCGAGATCATCACCGAAATCGGCCCCGAGTCGGCGGCGGAGACCTTCTCCGGACCGATCGAATCGATCGCTTCGAGCCGGGGTACCGCCGGCTTTGCGTTCATCGCTGGCCTGGCGGTGGCGCTGTGGTCGGCCTCGGGCTATGTCGGCGCCTTCATGCGCGCGTCGAACATCATCTACGAGACGCCCGAGGGCCGGCCGTTCTGGAAACTGCGCCCGCTGCAGCTCGGCGTGACGCTGGTGATGATCGTCCTGATGGCCCTGCTCTCGCTGGGCCTGGTCCTGACTGGCCCGGTAGTCGAGGCGGTGGCGGACCCGATCGGCCTCGGCGGCACCGCGGTCACGATCTGGAACCTCGCCAAGTGGCCAGTGATGATCGCCGTCTTCCTGCTCATGGTCGCGGTCCTCTACTACGCCTCGCCGAACGTGAGGCTGCGTGGCTTCAAGTGGGTGACGCCGGGGAGCGTGGTCGCAATCGTCGTCTGGGCAATTGCCTCGGCCGCCTTCGCCTTCTACGTCGCCAACTTCGGCTCTTACGACAAGACCTACGGCACTCTCGGGGGCCTGGTTGCCCTGCTGGTCTGGTTCTGGATCAGCAACGTCGCAATCCTCTTCGGCCACCAACTGAACGCCGAGCTGGAGCGCACCCGGGAGATCGAAGAGGGTCGCCCCCACGCCGAGCGCGAGATCCAGCTCGAGCCGCGCAGCGAGCCGTAAAGGTGCCCCAACGTGCCCCGGCGCGACGGCCAGGCCCGTAACCGGAGAGGATGGGTGGATGCCCCAACACCATCGCCGGAAAAATCAGGCTGAATCCAACGACTACGGCTGGGTGATCTCGTTCGGCTGCAAGTCCGCCGGCGAGCTCCGGCGCCTCAAGGTCGACACCGACCCGGCTAGCGATACGCGACCAATCGAGGTCCCGTGCTCCTGCGGCGAGGTCCACCGCGTGACCGTCTCCCCGTACAGGCGTAGGCGCTCCGCCAAGGAACCGTTTGACCTCGAGGTCGCTTCGCTCGACGAGCTGCGCTAGCCGAGCAGCTTGGCCTTTTGGGCGGCGAACTCCTCCTCGGTGAGGATTCCCTGGCTTTTCAGCTCACCCAGCTGTTTGAGCTGGTCGATCGTCGACTCCGCGGCGGGTGCCGCCGGAGCCGCGGCCGGTGCGGCCACTGGCTGCTGCTGAGGCACTTCCTGCTCAGACCATCGTTCGGACTGGCGTTTGGAGACGCGGTTGCTGACGGCAGTGGCGGTTCCGGCGATGGCCGCCGTCCGCGCGACACCTCTGAGTAGTCCCGGCATGGCAGTTCTCCTTTTGCCTCAGGCCGCTTCCGCCGCGTCCAGAGCGGCGAGCATTGCTTGGATTGGAATACGCCCCGTTGCGACCAACTGGCCACCTGAGCGGCGAACCGCAGTGGCGAAGGGCGCCGCCCAGCGGTTCTCGTAGATGAGCAGCGCCGCCGAGGTGCCGGCCTCGAGCGCGCCGGCGGCCTCCTCGGTGTCCTCATCTGAAAGCAGTCCCGACGAGGCGCCCTCGAAGTCCGCGAACGCCGTCACCCCGTCGCCAAGATCGGCAATCTCGAGCCTGGTGACGGAGCCGTCCTCGGCCTTGCTGAGAAAGACGAGGTCGAGAATGCGGATCAAGCCGCGATCGACCAGGTCGAGCAGATGCGGTGCCGCCTCGCCGGTCGGCTGGCGTCCGGGCCACTCGACGAGCACGTAGTCGATCGGCCCCATCTCATTGAACTCTTCGACGCTCAACCCACTCCCTTCGTCGTGATCAGTGAGCCGGGTGACCCGGCTAATGCAGACTAGCCGCTGGCCGCACTCCCGACCCACGGGTGTCGACTCCCTTCAAGCCAAATGAATCGAGCGGGGCAGCCAGGACTCGAACCTGGAATCGCCGGTTTTGGAGACCGGTGCCTTAGCCAGTTGGGCCACTGCCCCTCGGCGGCGAATTCTATGCGGGCGGAGGGACTTGAACCCCCACGGGCCGAAGCCCACCAGGACCTAAACCTGGCGCGTATACCAAATTCCGCCACGCCCGCTTGTATGCGATTCAGCCGCTTAACGAGCGGCCAATGTCGCAGTGTCGCGCATAGATTCTATGATCGATGGCGTGGCGGTAGGAGAGGTAACGCCGGGGTACGAGCTCTGGCACCCGAATCGGGAGAAGGCCGATGTGATCACGACGAAATTCGTGGTCGCCTTTCTGATGCTCGCAACGGCGGTGATCGCGGCCCTGGTGACCATCGGCGGCTTCTCGCTGCTCAGCGGCGGCAGCGGCATGGGCATCCTCTGCTTTGTCTTCGCCGTGCTCTACGCGTTCTTCTCTTTCCTGGTCTGGCGCTGGAGCCGGGGGATCCTGCCGGTCGCCGCCTCGCTCTCGACGATCCTGGCGATCTTTTGCGCGGTCGGCGCCAACAGCTGGTTCGCCCGCGATAAGGCCGGCTTCGAGGAGGGGCTGATCCCCGTCTCGTTGATCGGGCTGCTGGTCGTAATCCTGGCGCTGCTCCAGATCATCCTCATCGTCGCCTGCTTCTACGGCTTCAGCCAGGACTGGCACGTCGAGGAGGAGCGGCCGATCGGCTCCGGCGAGGACTACGGCGCCGGCGCTCCCCCGGATCGCGACGCACCACAGCCTGCCTGACGTTCCCCTGCCGTCGCGCCCCGTTGCGAGGTCAAGCGATCGAAATCGCGCGATGCGCTGCCCGGTGCGCTATTCGCCCTTGAGCTTTTTAAACGCCCGGGTGACCAAGCTCGTCTCATCCGTCTCGAGCTCCTTTGCGGAGGGAGACTGAATCCTCTCCGACAGCTCTTTCCTGAGGATCTTGTTCACCTGCGGGGACGCGACCAACCCGCCATCGCCAGTGCCGACTTCGTAGGAGGTTGGGCGCTCGGCGGCATTGGATCTTCGACAAGTGCCTCCGCCGTTTTCCGTCGGGTGGCTGACCAGCGACAAGGTGGACCGCAGCTCTGCTTGGGCGACTAGGCAGCCGCGGCGGCGTTGCTTCGGGTAGCTGACGTTGCAATGCCAGCGACCCGCATTGTGGCTGCAGTAGGCGGTCTCCTTCCCCGGCAGCTCCTGCTCCAGCGCCGCGGCGATCGAGGCATCCGTGGTTTCCGCCCGCGGCACCAGGACGGCGTACCCGAGAGCTCCGACGGCGAGAATCGCGACCACTCCCGCAAGGGCCGCGATCGGCTTCGCGCCGCGGCCGACCGGCTTCGCCGCTTTGTCCCCTGACAGGGGGGGCACGGCCTCTTTCAAGCGCGTCGCGAGGTATTTGACCTGCTCCTGGTTTGCCTTCAGTTCGCTGCGGAGGTCCACCGGCAACGCCGGCCCGCCCGCGCTCCCTCGTTCCAGGATCCAGGTCTCCAAGAGGGTGTAGGTGGCCGCGAGCTCCTCGAGCAGCTTGCCCCCAACTTCCCTGGCCAGAGCGGGGCCGTTCGCCCTCCACTGCTCGGTCGGGAGCTCACCGGGCCACCATTCGTTTGCCTTGATCGCGCTCTCGAGCTTGATCGAGGCAATGTCAAGCTCGGCCGCGATCAGCTGAGCGGCGACGCCGGCCTCGAGGCGACGCCGGCCTCGAGGCGACGCCTCTCCTTCTCCGCTCTGTGGCTAAGCCAGCCCGTGAGCAAGGCACCGGCGATAACCCCGATGAAACCGATGAGAGCCGCGATCATCTCGGCATCCTCTACGAGGCCTGCCCTGCAGTCAACCACGCCTTAGTGCGAAAAAGGAACTGAGGGGAAAGGAATGCCGGAGGTGGGACTCGAACCCACAAGCCCGTAAGGGCAATCGATTTTGAGTCGATCGCGTATGCCAATTCCGCCACTCCGGCGCCGGGCGAACGATAGACCGCCGCGCGCGGTCGAGGTTTGAACCGCATACCGGATCAAACCTCGACCGCTGATGGGCTCGGCACTAGACTGCGCCGCGGGATGCGGGTGCACCACCTCAACTGCGGCTCGTTCTGCCCTCACGGGCGGCGTCTGATCAACGGCGAAGGTGGACTCTTGGAGCGCGGCAGCGTCATCTGTCACTGCCTGGCGATCGAGACGAGCGACGGCCTGGTCCTGGTCGACACCGGCTTCGGGCTGGAGGATGCGCGCAACCCCGGCCAGCTCGGCGGAGCCTTCCGGATGATGATGAACCCGCGTCCGAAGGAGGAGACGACGGCGCTCCGGCAGCTGGAAGCGCTCGGCTTCGCCGCCGGCGACGTGCGTCACATCGTCACCACCCATCTCGACCTCGATCACGCCGGTGGCCTTCCCGACTTCCCGCAGGCGGAGGTCCACCTTCTCGCCGCCGAGCTGGAGGCCGCTCTCCACCCAGCCCTCAGCGACAAATTGCGCTACATCGGCGGCGCCCACTGGAAGCATGGGCCGAACTGGGTCAGACACGACGGTGGTGGCGATCAGTGGTTCGGCTTCGAGGGAATCCGGATCCTGCCCGGCATCGACGCCGAGGTGCTGCTGATTCCACTACTCGGCCACTCACTGGGCCACACCGGGGTAGCGATCAAGCGCGACGATGGCTGGCTCTTGCACTGCGGCGACTCCTACTTCAACCACGGCGAGATGAAGACGCCGCCGATCTGCCCGCCGGTGCTGCGCTTCTTCCAGAACATGACCGCGTCAGACAACAAGGCGCGCAAGTCCAACCAGGAGCGACTGCGCGAGCTCGCCGCCCGCCACGGTGAGGAGATCACCATGCTTTGCTCCCACGACCCGCACGAGCTGGAGCGCGAGCAGGCCAAGGCGGGCGTCGCAACCGCCGCCACCGAGTGAGCGACGCAACGCCGGAAAAGCTCTGGGAGCCGCCGGCCGAGCTGGTCGAGCGGGCGCGGATGACCGAGTACATGCGCTGGTTGGCGGCCGAGCGCGGGCTCGATTTCGAGGGCTATGACGACCTCTGGCGCTGGTCGGTCGAGGACCTGGAGGGCTTCTGGTCCTCGATCTGGGACTTCTTCGAGGTACAGGCAGATGGCGGCTATGACCGTGTGCTCGGCAGCCGCGCGATGCCCGGCGCCGAGTGGTTCGCGGGCAGCCGCCTCAACTACGCCGAGCACGTCTTCGCGGACAAGGAGGACGCCGAGGTGGCGATCCTGCATGCGTCTGAGCTGCGCGAGCTCGAGCAGCTGAGCTGGGGGGAGCTGCGGTCCCAGGTGGCGGCGGTTGCCGCCGGGCTGCGCGAGCTCGGGGTCAAGCGTGGCGACCGGGTCGTCGCTTACATGCCGAACATCCCCGAGGCGATCGTCGCCTTCCTCGCCACCGCCTCGATCGGCGCCGTCTGGTCGAGCTGCTCGCCCGACTTCGGTCCGGCCAGCGTGATCGACCGGTTCGCCCAGATCGAGCCGAAGGTGCTCTTCGCGGTCGATGGCTACCGCTACGGGGGCAAGGACTTCGACCGACGCGACGTCCTCGCTGAGCTACAGGCGGCGATGCCCAGCCTGCAACGCACCGTCGTCCTCCCCTACCTCGACCCGAGCCCCGACCTCTCCCCCCTTCGCGACGGGACCCGTTGGGACGACCTCCTGGCGGCCGGCGACGGCGCAGAGCTCGAGTTCGAGCGCGTCCCTTTCGAGCATCCGCTCTGGGTCCTCTACTCCTCCGGCACCACCGGGCTGCCGAAGGCGATCGTCCAGGGCCAGGGCGGCATCCTGCTCGAGCACCTGAAGAAGCTCCACCTCCACGTCGATGCGCACCCGGGCGACCGCCTCTTCTGGTTCACGACGACGGGCTGGATGATGTGGAACTTCCTCGTCTCCGGCCTGCTCACGCGCGCCGCGATCGTGCTCTACGACGGCAGCCCCGGCCACCCCGACATGAGCGTCCTCTGGGACCTCGCCGCGCGTGCAGGGGTGACGATGTTCGGCACCAGCGCCTCCTACATCGCCGCCTGTATGAAGGCCGGCGTCGAGCCTGGCGCCGGTCGCGACCTAAGCCGACTGGGAGCGATCGGCTCGACTGGCTCCCCGCTCGCCCCCGAGGGCTTCGACTGGATCTACGAGCAACTCGGCGCCGGCACCTGGCTCTTCTCGACCAGCGGCGGCACCGACCTCTGCACTGCCTTCGTCGGTGGCACGCCCCTGCTGCCCGTCTACCGCGGCGAGCTCCAGGCCAGGGCGCTGGGCGCCGCAGTCGAGGCCTGGGACGAAGACGGCAACTCGGTTATCGACGAAGTCGGCGAGCTCGTCGTCACCGAGCCGATGCCCTCGATGCCGGTGCGCTTCTGGGGTGACCCCGACGGCGGCCGCTACCGCGCCAGCTACTTCGAGCACTACCCCGGCGTCTGGCGCCACGGCGACTGGATCGAAATCACCTCGCGCGGCACGGCCGTGATCTACGGCCGCTCGGACTCGACCATCAACCGCTCCGGCATCCGCATGGGCACGAGTGAGATCTACCGGGCGGTGCTGAGCGTCGACGCGATCGTCGATGCCCTTGTCGTCGACGTCCCCCGGCCCGGTACCGAGGGTTGGATGCCACTCTTCGTCGTGTTGCGCGAGGGCGCCGAGCTGGACGACGACCTGCGCCGCGAGATCGCCCGCCGCGTACGCGAGCACTGCTCGCCGCGGCACGTCCCCGATGAGGTCTTCGCGATCTCCGAGGTGCCACGCACGCTCAGCGGCAAGGTGCTCGAGGTTCCGGTGAAGCGGATCCTGATGGGCACGCCAGCCGAGCAGGCGGCCAGCCGCGATTCGCTCGCCAACCCCGCGGCGCTCGATTACTTCACGGAGCTGGCAGCGGCGTCCGCGGACTGACGTCGACACCACGCGGGCGGCGGGGGGCGACGGCCCGCTTCGCGGCGAGGACCGCGAAGCCCCAGCAGGCGACGACCAGGTAGGCGCCGAGCACGTCGCTCGGGTAGTGCCAGCCAATCACCACTACCGAGCACCCCATCGCCAACGCGAAAGCCGTCCCCACGGTCAGCGTTAGATCCCGCAACGCCACCGGCAGGACAAAGGCATAGGCGACCGCGATCGAGGCGGCTGCGGTGGTGTGGCCGCTGGGGAAGGTGTTCGGCTCGAAAGGATCGCCACCAATCGCCAGCTTGATGCGAGGATGGGCGAGCAGAACCTTGAGCAACTGGGTCGTGACGTTGGCGCCGACGACCGCGAGCACAGCTGCGAGAGCGCTGCGGGGGCGGCCGCGCAGTAGCCCGATCGCGCAGGCGACGGTGAGCATCGCCAGCGGATCGCCGAGTGAGGCGATCGCATCGGCAACGGTGTCACCGCTCGGCTCGTCTTCGGCCAGCTTGAGGAAGAGGCGCACGTCGGCGTCCCTACCAGCGGCGAGGCCCAAGGCTAGAAGAGTCAGGAAGCCGAGCGCTATGGCGCAGGCGAAGCAGGCCGCAAGCGGGGATTTGATGTTCCGAGCCACCGCGAAACGGTAGCGAGACGGGTTAAACGCCCCCTCAGGCAGGCGTAACCGGGTTGCGGCGCTCGGCGAAGGAACGTTCCTTGCTCGCCGCCATCGCGAAGCGGCGGACCAGCTCTGCGCGCAGGTCCTCGGGCTGCACGACGGCGTCGACCACCATCTCCGAGGCGAGGTGGAGGATGTCGATGTCGGCCGCGTATTCCTCGCGTTTGCGCTCGACGAACTCGGCCCGCTCCGCCTCCTCCTCAATCGCCTGGATCTGGTTGTAGAAGACGGCGTTGATCGCCGCCTCCGGCCCCATCACTGCGATCGAGGCGCTGGGCAGGGCGATGCAACAGTCGGGCTCGAAGGCAGGCCCAGCCATCGCGTAGAGACCGGCGCCGTAGGCCTTGCGGATGATGACGCTGAGCTTGGGCACGGTCGCTTCGGAGACGGCGCTGATCATCTTCGCCCCGTGGCGGATGATCCCCTGGCGCTCGACCGCGGTGCCGATCATGAAACCGGGAACGTCGGCGAGGAAGAGCAGTGGCACGTTGAAGGCGTTGCAGGTCTGGATGAAGCGGGCCGCCTTGTCGGCCGAGTCGACGAAGAGCACGCCGCCCTTCTGGCGCGGCTGGTTAGCGACGACGCCGACGACGCGACCGTCGATGCGCCCGTAGCCGACGATCAGCTCTTTCGCCCAGCGCTTGTGGACTTCGAGCAAGGAGTCGGCGTCGAGCAGGACGTCGAGCACCTTGCGCATGTCGAAGGGCTGGTTCTCGTCGGCGGGGACGATCTCGGCGATCGGCGTCTCGGAGGCCGGAGCCACGGCGTCGGCTGCCGGCGGCGCCTCGCGCCAGCTCCCCGGCATGTAGGAGAGGTAGTGCTTGGCGAGATCGATCGCCTCCTCGTCGCTCTTGACCAGAAAGTGGCCGCAGCCGGAGACGCCGGTGTGCATCTTCGCCCCGCCCATCTCCTCCAGCGTCACCTTCTCGCCGATCACCATCTCGGCCATCCGCGGCGACCCCAGGTACATCGAGGCATTGCCCTCGCGCATGATCACGACGTCGCAGAAGGCCGGGATGTAGGCGCCGCCGGCGGCGCTCGGCCCAAACAGCAGGCAGACCTGCGGGACCTGGCCGGAGAGCCGCACCTCGTTGTGGAAGATGCGGCCGGCACCGCGGCGCCCCGGGAACATCTGGACCTGGTCGGTAATCCGCGCCCCGGCCGAGTCGACCAGGTAGACCATCGGTAGCTGAAGGGACAGCGCCCGCTCCTGGATACGGAGGATCTTCTCCACCGTCTTCGGCCCCCAGGAGCCGGCCTTGACGGTCGGGTCGTTGGCCATCAGCGCGACCTTGCGGCCGTCGATCGTGGCTAAGCCGGTGACCACGCCGTCAGCGCCGAGGCCCTCCTCGTTCCAGTTCGCCAGCAGCCCCTCCTCGGCGAAGGAGCCAAGGTCCACCAGGCGGGCAACGCGCTCGCGCACCGGCAACTTGCCCTGCTCCTCGGTCTTCTCGTGGTGGCGTTGCGGGCCGCCGGCCAGCGCAGCCTCCAGTGCCTTGGCGAAATCCGTCACCCGCGGGAGCCTATTCGGACGCCTGGCCCGTGAGCCAGTCGACCGGGCCCGCCTTCAGCACGTGGGCGCCGAGTGGGCGGCCGAGCACCTCCTGCGCGGCAGCGGACGCCTCGATCAGCCCCCGCAGATCGATCCCGGTCTCGATTCCCATCTCGTGCAGCATCGAGACCAGGTCCTCGGTCGAGACGTTGCCGGTCGCCCCCGGCGGCACCGGGCAGCCGCCGAGCTCGCCGAAGCTCGACTCGAAGGATTCGACGCCCTGCCCGAGCGCCGCCAGCACGTTGGCGAGACCCTGGCCGCGCGTGTTGTGGAAGTGGGCGGTCAGTTCAACCTCGGCGAGTCGCTCGCGCGCGGCGGCGAAGAACTCGCCGACCTGGCGCGGGTTGGCCATGCCGGTGGTGTCGCCGAAGCCAACCTCTTCACAGCCCGCGGTGGCGAGCCGCTCGGCGATCGTGAAGACGCGCTCCGGTGGCACCTCGCCCTCATAGGGACAGCCGAAGGAGGTCGAGATCACTCCCTCGCAGCGCAACCCCGCCTCACGCGCGGTGGCCAGCGTCCGCTCCAGCCCCGCCAACGACTCCTCGATCGAGCGGTTGACGTTCTTGCGGTTGTGGGTCTCCGAGGCGGAGACAAAGACGTTGATCTCGTCGAAGCGGTCGCGCAAGCCCAGCGCCCGCTCCAACCCCCGCTCGTTCGGGATCAAAACCGAAAAGGAGACGCCGTCGCGGCGCTGCACCGCACCCAGCACCTCCTCGGCGTCGGAGAGCTGCGGGATCACGTCCGGCCGCACGAAGGAGGTCACCTCGAGCCGCGCCAGGCCGCTGCCGGAGAGCAGGTCGATCAGCCGCACCTTCTCCGCGGTCGGAATCGTCTCCGGCTCGTTCTGGAAGCCGTCGCGAGGGCCGACCTCGCGGATCCGCACTTTGCTTGGCAGCTCAGCCACGGCCCAAGCTTAGGCGTCGGGCGCGCTGGCGAGCCGGCTCAGGCGGTTGACTACCGCAACCAGCGTGAAGCGGACGTAGCCGGCCTCGAAGCGGACCTGTGCGTGGGTGAAGCGCAGCGGCGTGAAGCCTGCCGCGAGATGGGCTTGATCTCGACGATGATCCTTCGCCTGTTGACTCGGGGTCCGGTGATAGCGCAGGCCGTCGGTCTCGACGACAAGCTTCAAGTCCGACCAGACGAAATCGACCTTGAAGCCGTTCAGTCGTTGCTGAGTGAGCGGCATCGGCAATCCCGCCTCCAGTACCAGGCGCAGGAACCGCCGCTCTAGCTCCGAGTCGGTGAGGCGGAACGTGCGCTCCCCAAGCAGCTCTTGCAAGTGCCCGACACCACGCTTGCCTGGGTGCAGAGTGAGGGCGTCGAGCAGCGCCTCGGGATCAATCAGGCCGAGCCGGTCAGCCTCGTTGACGGCACGCTCGAGGTCCCCTCGGTCGATCCGCGCCGCAATGTCGACGAAGGTGCGGACAAGCGAGGTCACGGGGACGCCGTCTCGCACGACGACTTCGGTCCTCCGCAGGTTAGGACGTCGATAGACGAGGACCCTGCCGCCGGCCCCACTTCTGTCGTGTTGATGACCCCATAGGGTCATAAAGGCGACAGATCCCCGGATTAGCCCCCGGGGCGCCAGCGCGTTCCGTTACTCGCTGAGCTGGTGGGTGCCGATTATGCGGCGCTCGTGGGTGCCTACGCCGATGGCTCGCTCGCCTTCGGTGACTTCGACGTCGAAGCGGAGCTTGCGGCCGTCGACTATCTCGCGCAGGGTCGCATGCGTCCGGCAGACAGCACCCTCAGCGGCCGCCGCCACGTGCTTGATGCAGACCTCGAAGCCGACGGTCGCCTGACCCTCTGGCAGATGCTCATAGGCCAGCATCGAGGCGCTGCCCTCCATCATCCCGATCATCCCCGGAGTCGAGAGGACGCCGCTGCCAATCGTGCCGCCGACGTCGGTGACCAGGGGTGGCGCGACGGTGAACTCGTCGCTGCGCTCGATCCCGGGCTCGAGACCCGCCGCCGGCTCGGCCATCAGACCATTCCCAGGCCGCCGCTGACGCCCAGGGTCTCCCCCGTCACGTAGGTGGCGTCGTCCGAAGCAAGGAAGGCGACGGCAGCGGCGACCTCGTCCGGCTGGCCGAGGCGCTTCATCTGGGTGCTCGCCTTCATCGTCTCGATCACTTTCTCGCCAATCTCGCCGAACTCCTTGGCGCCCATTAGCAGCGGCGTCTCGATCGGACCCGGGGCGATCGAGTTGGCGGTGATCCCGTAGCGGGCGTTCTCGCGGGCGATCGCCTTCATGAAGGCGACGATGCCGCCCTTGGCGGCCGAGTAGACCGCCGAGCCCTTGGAGCCGACCCGGCCCGCCTCCGAGGAGAGGCTGACGATGCGACCGTAGCCTGCTTCCTGCATCCCCGGCAGCGCCGCATGGGTGCAGTTGAGGACACCGCCGAGGTTGACCGCGAGCACGCGCTGCCACTGCTCGGGCGTGGTGTAGGTGAAGAAGCCGAACTCGTCGGTGCCGGCGTTGTTGATGAGGATGTCGAGCGTGCCCGTCTCCTTGAGCGCCGCCTTGGCCGCCTCCGGGTCGGTCACGTCGAGCAGGAGCCCATGGCCGTTCACCTCTGCGGCGATCCGCCGCGCCCCGTCGCTATCGATGTCGCCGACCCAGACCTCGGCGCCCTCAGCAGCCAGCCGCGCCGCGATCGCGGCGCCGATCCCACTGGCCCCGCCGGTCACCAGAGCCTTTCGTCCCTCGAGCCTCATTGGCCGGTGAGCATAGACTGGCGCGGCTGTGAGCGAGCTCGAACCGATCCCGATCATTGGTGGCACCGGCGCCCTGGGTGCCGGCCTGGCAGCGCGCTGGGCGAAGGCCGGCCGCAGGGTGATCCTCGGCTCGCGCTCGGCCGAGCGGGCCGAGGAGGCGGCCGCAAAGCTGCGCGACGCCCTGCCCGGCGCCGAGGTCGAAGGCATGCTCAACGAGGAGGCGGCGAAGCAGGCTGAGATCGTCTTCCTGACCGTGCCCTTCCGAGCCCAATCGGAGAACCTCAACAACCTGCGCGAGGCGCTGCAGCCTGGCCAGATCCTCGTCGACTGCACGGTCCCTCTCGCCGCCGCTGTCAGCGGCAAAGCGACCCGCTCACTGGGCGTCTGGCAGGGGTCGGCCGCGCAGCAGGCAGAGGAGATGGTGCCCGACGGAGTGACTGTGATCGCCGCCCTTCACACGGTCGGGGCGCCGAGCCTCGCCGAGCTGACGGCCGAGCTCGACGAGGACGTCTTGATCTGCGGCGACCGCAAGGCCGACAAGGCGAAGGTGGCCCGCCTGATCGAGCTGATCCCCGGCCTGCGTGCGGTCAACGCCGGTCCGCTGGAGACGGCTCGCATCGTCGAGCAGCTAACCCCGCTGCTGATCTCGGTCAACGTCCGCTACAAGACCCACGCGGGGATCAAGCTCACCGGGCTTCCAGAGGAAGATCACTGGGCGTGAGGCAATGAGGGTCGCCCTGCTGGCCGGCGGCACCGGAGGCGCCAAACTCGCCGCCGGCATGCAGGAGGAGATCGGCGCCGACCTCGCCGTCATCGCCAACACGGCCGACGACATCGAGGTGCTGGGGGTCCACGTCTCCCCCGATCCCGACCTCGTTACCTACTGGCTCAGCGGCGAAATCGACGCCGAGCGTGGTTGGGGTCTTCGCGACGACAGCTTCACCGTCTTCGAGCGGCTCGCGCAGCTGGGGGCGCCCGACTGGTTCAGCCTCTCCGACCGCGACCTCGCTGCCTGCCTCTACCGGCGGCAGTTCCTCGACGAGGGCGGGCGACAGACCGACGCCCAGGCCCAGATCGCGCGCGGGCTTGGGGTGGAGGCGCGGGTACTGCCGATGAGCGATGCGCCGGTGCGGACCAAGGTGGTGACCGCGGCCGGGCGCCGCGACCTACAGGAGTACTTGATCGTCGATGGCGGCGCCGCAGAGGTGCAGGGAGTGGAGCTGGAGGGCATCGCTGAGGCGGAGCCGACGGCCGAGGTACTGGCGGCGCTGGCCGACGCGGAGGCGATCGTGATCGGTCCCTCCAACCCGGTGATCAGCATCGGCCCGATTCTCGCCGTGCCGGGCATGCGCGAGGCGATCGCGGCGTCCGCCACGCCGGTCCTCGCCGTCAGCCCGTTCGTCGCCGGCGCCGTCGTCAAGGGACCGACGGAGCGCTTCATGGCGGCCCTCGGTCGTCCCTCGACTGCGGCCGGAGTCGCGTCGCTCTACACCGGCCTGATCGACGCGATGGTCGTCGACGAGGACGACCCAGATCCGCCCCCCGAGGAGGTCGCCACGCTAGCCGCGCCGACGCTGATGGAGGGCGCCGCCGGTCGCGCCCGGCTGGCGCGGATCGTGCTCGACTACGCCGCTACCCTCGCCGCAGGGTGAAGGCAACCGCAGTACTCCCCGTGAAGCGCTTCGGCGAGGCCAAGCAGCGCCTTGCATCCGGAGTAGACGACGAGCGACGCGAGGCGCTGGTCGCGGCGATGCTCGAAGACACGCTCGAGGCGATCGCCGGCTCGCGCTCGATCGAGCGGACGATCGTGGTGACCGGCGACCCGCGAGCGCAGGAGATCGTCGCCTCGAGCTCGGCGGAGGTTCTTCCCGATCCCGCCGACGAGGGCCACGTGGTCGCTGCCCTGGCAGGCATCGCCCGGGCGGAAGTCGATGGCGCCTCCTGCGTCGCCCTCTTGCCGGGGGATTGCCCGCTGCTCGATCCGAAAGAGCTGGACAGACTGCTGACGGGCATCCCGTCGAGCTTCGTAGCGGTTGTGCCCGACCGCCACGGGACCGGTACCAACGCCCTCGTCCTCTCCCCACCGAACGCGATACGACCGGCGTTCGGCGAGGGAAGCTGCGCCCGCCACGTCGCTGCGGCGCGCGAGGCGGATGTGCCCTTCGCGGTGGAGGAGCTGCCCTCGCTGGCGCTCGACCTCGACACGCCGGCCGACGCCGTCGCGCTGACCCGGGCGCTCGCGGGAGGATCCAAGCGCGGTCGGCGCACCGCCAAGGTGCTCGGCATATGAGCCCGCGATGAGCGAGCTGGCGGCCATCGGCGTCTCCGGCATGCCGGAGGTGACGGAGGGAATGACTGTCGGCGAGGAGGTCGCGGCGCGCGCCGAGCTGCTCGACGGCGACGTGGTCGTGATCTCGCAGAAGATCGTCTCCAAGGCGGAGGGCCGAGTCAGGGAGCTCGCCAATGTCGAGCCCGGCGAGGAAGCCCGCCGCCTCGCCGCCGACCTGGGCAAGGAGGCGGCGCTGGTCGAGCTGATCCTCGCCGAGAGTCGCGAGGTGCTGCGCGCGGAGCGCGGGGTGCTGATCACTGAAACCCACCACGGCTTCGTCTGCGCCAACGCCGGCATCGACAGCTCGAATCTGCCAGGCGCCGAAACCGTCTCTCTCTTGCCAGAGGACCCCGATGCCTCGGCCCGGCGCGTCCGCGCCGAAATCCAGACAGCCATCGACATCTCCCCCGCCGTGATCGTCTCCGACAGCTTCGGACGCGCCTGGCGACTAGGACAGGCGGAGGTGGCGATCGGTTGCGCCGGCATCGCCCCGTTAGACGACTGGCGCGGCCGTCCCGACGCCAACGATCGCGAGCTGGAGGCAACCCTGATCGCAATAGCGGACGAGGCCGCAGCCGCAGCTGACCTCGTCCGCGACAAGACCAGCGGCATCCCGGCAGCAATCGTCCGCGGCCTGGATCGCTACGTCACGGTCGATGACGGCCCCGGCGCCGCAGCCCTCCGCCGCCCTCCTGCCGAAGACCTCTTCCGTTGACGTACTAGGCGATCTGGAGAACGGCGGCTCCTCGAAGGCTGCCGCTGCGGATCGAGTCGAGCGCCTCGTTCGCCGCCTCCAGTGCGTAAACCTCCACCTCGGTCCGGATCGAAACCTGCGGCGCCAGTGCGAGGAACTCATCGCCGTCGCGGCGCGTCAGGTTGGCGACCGAGCCCAGGGATCGCTCCCCCCAAAGCTGCTCGTAGGGGAAAGAGGGGATATCGCTCATGTGGATGCCGGCGCTGATGATCCGTGCACCCTTGGCGCTGACCCGCAGCGCCGCGGTCATCAGCGAACCGACCGGGGCGAAGACGATCGCCCCGTCGAGCTCCTCCGGCGGGGCCTCCCCCGAAGCACCCGCCCACTCGGCGCCGAGGCTACGGGCGAACCCCTGACCCTCCTCGTCGCCATCGCGGGTAAAGACGAAGACCCGGCGGCCTTCGTGCACGGCAAGTTGGCAGAGGATGTGAGCCGAGGCGCCGAAACCGTAGAAGCCGAGCCGTTCCGCGTCGCCGACCAGGCGCAGCGCCCGGTAGCCGATCAGCCCCGCGCAGAGCAGTGGCGCCACCTGCTCGTCCGACAAGCTCGACGAGATCGGGAAGCAGAAGCGCTCGTCCGCGACCGCGAGCTCCGCGTAGCCACCGTCGATGTCGTAGCCGGTGAAGCGGGCGCGGTCGCAGAGGTTCTCGCGACCGCTGACGCAGTAGCGGCACTCGCCGCAAGTCCAGCCCAGCCACGGCACCCCGACTCGGTCGCCGACGGCGAAGCGACCCGCACCCTCGCCCGCGCCACGCACCGTGCCGACAATCTGGTGGCCCATGACGAGTGGCAGCTTTGGTTCAGTTAGCTCGCCGTCGGCGATGTGCAGGTCGGTGCGGCAAACGCCGCAAGCGGCGACGGAAAGCAGCACCTGACCCAAACCAGGCTCCGGCTCGGACAGCTCGACAAGCCGCATAGGCTCGCCTTGCCGCTCGAGGACCATCGCCTGCATCAACTCAGGGTATGACCGACTCCAGGGTTTCGCCGAGGCGGGCGGGCCCGAAATCGATTTCCGGGGCGTCGACCCGCTCTCCCTCGCGAAAAAGGCCCGCTTCGAGCAAACCGTAGCTCGCCGCAGAATCGATCAGGCTGACCCAAGCGCGCGTATCGATCGGCTCGCCGTCAAGCAGCAGCAGGTAGAGCCCGTCGTCCTCACTCGAAGCATGGAAGTAAAGGACAACCTCGTGCCATGCCCCTTCCGCCACCGGGGCGAGGAACCGCTCCTCGCCCATCGCATCGCCGCTCGCCCAGAGCCCGCGCTGATCAGCGCTGCCGTCGTCCCAGAGCTGTAGGCCGAGACTGTGGCTTTCGTCCCCTTCGCCCGCGAAGCGCAAGATCAGGTTGTCCTCCCCGGGCGCCCGGTAGGCATCGGACTGGATGTAGAAGGAGAACGAGTAGGCGTACTCGTCGCCCACGTAGATCTGAACAGGCCCGGAGACGACGCCGCCGATCGGCCCGGGTCCACCAGAGGGATTCGGCGGCGGCTGGCTGCCGTCGCCGGGCGGGGGGCGAGTGGGCACGGGGACCGGGGCCGGCGAGGACGTCGGAGCGGACACGGGAGTGGCGACCGGCGCCGGAGGGGACGGCGGCGCCGAAGCAGGGGCGGGCTCTGGCGGGGGTGATCCCACCGGCTGGCTCATCACCGGGATCGCCACCTCGTGCGCCGGAGCGATTCCCGCTTGCGCTCGAGGATCCGCGCCGCCGACGGGTATGCCGCCGGCAACCAAGCGCGTCCCACCGGTCACAGCGGGCCTGGCCGCGGAGACGGCGAGCTGGCGGCCCGGCGTGAGCGCAACGGCCTCGCCGAGGCCAATCCCCAGCCGCGGGGCAATGCTCACCTGGGGGATGGTCGAGTCCTCCTCTCCGGGACGGAGGCTGACCAGCGCTGCGATCGCGAGCGCGATGAGCAGGGCGATCAACGAAACGATCGCCAACCCTGGGAACCCATTCCCGACCGCTACGGAGCGCGAAGCGATCTGCCCACGATACCGCTAGACCAAACGTCCAGCTAGGGCGCTTCCAGGGTTGGTTCGCTCACCGGCATGACCGACTCCATCGTGTCGCCGAGCTTGGCGGCATCGAGGCGGATCTCCGACGTCCCCGGAATCTCCTCGCCGTTGCGATAGAGACCGTCCTTGATGTAGGCGTAGGGGGCGCCGGGGACGATCATGCTGACACCGCTACGGGAATCGATCTGCACACCGTCGAGATAGACCTCGTAAAACCCTGCGCCAGCGCTCGAGGCTTTGAAGTGAATGACGATGTCGTGCCAGGTCTGCTCGGGAACGGGGGCCAGAAAGCGATCGCCACCCATCGCGTTGCCGTGCGACCAGAGGCCACGCCCGCCGCCCTGTCCGCCGTCTCCCGCGTAGTCCCAAAGCTGCAAGCCGAAGTTCGGACTGCCGCTGTCGGCGCTCTTGAACTGCATGATCAGGTTGTGCGCGCCAGGCCCTCCGTAGACCATCGTCTCGATGTAGAAGGAGAAGCCGTAGAAGTATTCGTCGCCCTCGCGAAACTGGACGGTGCCAGCGGTGCTGCCGCCACCATTGCCGCCCAGGATCAGCTCGGAACGGTCCTGTTCGCCAGTTAGCCGAACGGCGCTTGACTGCGCGCCATCGCGGACAATGTCCGTGGTCACCCTGGGCACCACGTCCCCGACCCCCGCCGTATTCCAACCGCTCAAGCCGTTCTCGAAATCCGCCGCTAGCAGCGGAGGGGGAGGTGGTCCAGGGCTAGGAGGCGGAGGAGGTTCCGGCGCCGGCGGTGGGGGCGGTTCGGGCGCCGGCGGTGGAGGGGGTTCGGGGTTCGGTTCCGGGCCAGGGGGAGGGCTCGGCTCCGCGCCCGGCGAAGGGGGTGGCGGTTTGGCGTCCGTGGAGGGCGCAGACCCAACCCCAGGGGGACGCGCGGGCGAGGATGGTTGAACCGTCCCTGACTCCTGTCCATCGGCGCTCGGCGCCGGCAGGGCGCCAGCGACGAACCGGCGCTTGGCAACCGATGCGGGGCGACGCACATAGGCCGGGTGACCCGCCGCGACATCAAGGTTGTGGCCAGGACGCGCCGCGCCGAACAACCCGGACCGAATTTGCGCGGGCACGCGAATCGAGGGCGCCAGCGAATCCTCCGAAACCGAGCTCGCCCCCACCAGCGCCGCGCCCATAAGCAGAATCAACACACCGCCCAGGGCGGAGAACCCGAGCAATCGACCGGCGGTGGGAGTAAACGAACGGACGATTGACTCAAGATAGCGACTACTGGTATCGGGCGCACCCGACCGGTGTGACCAGCGGTCAGTAGGTCTCGACGACCTCGTAGAGCGTCGTGCGCTGGGCCGGCGAACGACCGGCGGCCCTGGCGGCGTCGATCAGCTGCTCGGGCTCGAGGCGGACGCCGTGCTGAGAGCCCGCCATGCGCGAGATGTTCTCCTCCATCAGCGTGCCGCCGAGGTCGTTGACGCCCCAGCGCAGGGCCTCGGTCGCTGCCCCGAGGCCCATCTTCACCCAGCTCGCCTGCAGGTTGGGGATCGTCCGCCCCAGGGCGAGGCGAAAGGCAGCGGTGTGCTTGAGGTTCTCGTCCGCGGAGATCTCCTCGATGCCGTGGGTGCGGCCGAGCATCGTGTTGAAGGGGATGAAGCTGAGCGGCACGAACTCGGTGATGCCGCCGGTGCGCTCCTGCAGGGCCCGCACGACCCGCATGTGCCGAGCCAGCTCGCGCGGCTCCTCGATGTGGCCGAACATCACGGTCGAGGTCGAGCGCAGGCCGGCGCGATGCGACGCTTCGATGATCTCCACCCAGCGGTCAGCCGGCAGCTTGTTGGGGGAGATCCGCTGGCGGACACCGTCGTCGAGCACCTCCGCCGCGGTGCCGGGAGTCGAGCCGAGCCCGCACTCGAGCAGGTACTCGAAGACCTCGTCGGGCTGCTTGCCCGAGCGCTCGCACATGTAGTCGACCTCCATCGGCGAGTAGGCATGCAGGTGCAACTGCGGCGCCACCTCCTTAGCCAACCGCAACCACTTCCCATACTCCTCCAGCGTCAGATCCGGATGGATGCCGCCCTGCATGCAGAGCTCGGTCGCCCCAAAGTCGACGGCTTCCTGGATCCGCGCCGCAAAGTCCTCCTCGGAGACTTCGTAAGCGTCCGGCGAACGGCGACCTTGACCGAAACCGCAGAAGGCGCAGCCAACGACACAAATGTTGGTGAAGTTGATGTTCCGATTGACGACAAAGGTCACCCGATCCCCAGCCAGCTCCGCCCGAAGCTCATCCGCAGCACTCCGCATCTCCTCGATCACCTCAGGCCGCGTCTCGGCAAACAGCGCCGTCAGCTCGTCCTCAGATAGCTCAACCCCATCCCGCCCCTTCTCGATCGCTTGCGGCGCCAGCTTCGAATCAAGCGTCTCCTCACTCCGCCGCCCGGACCCTCGCCGCGGAATGAAGCTCCAGTACTTCAGCTTGATGACATCCAGGACCCCCTGCTCCATCCACTCTGAGTCCATGTACTGGGGATAAACGCACAGCCTCTCAGTCAGCGCATACCCCTTCGGCGCCAGCCCCTTCCGAACCTCGTGCGGGCTGGGAAAAGCGTGCTCGGGCGAAATGTGGTCGCCGTTAGCCGAAAGCCCACCGAGATCAGTCGCTCCAGCTTCAACCAGCTCGGCCCAAGCATCGGACAGATTCGGCGGCACCTGAATCCCAACATCCGGCATAAGGCGTTTGCACTCCCGAATCAGGCGCTTGATGTCCTCCACTGAGACGGGCGAGGCCCATGACGGGTGGGGTGGCGGGGACCCCTCCGCCGGGGCTCCGTCCCATGGCGGTCCAGGGCTCAGAGGAGTCGCCCTCCGCGAGTTCCCGTCGGAGGGGTCCCCGCCACCCCACCTCTTTAGGGACGCCTCGTCGGCGATGTCAGCGACTTCTTTGCCGTAGTAGCGAGGGTGCGGAACGAAGTTCTGGAGGATGACCTCCTGGATGTGGCCATAGCGATCGTGCAGAGCGGCGATCGCTTCCAAAGATTCGACTTGCTCCTGCTCCGTCTCGCCGATTCCAACCAAGATTCCGGTCGTGAAGGGGATCTTCAGCGCGCCCGCGGCCTCGATAGTCGCCAGGCGCTGAGCCGGATGCTTCGTCGGAGAGCCGGCGTGGACAGTGTCCATCAGTCGCTCCGAGACCGACTCGAGCATCAAGCCCTGCGACGCAGTCACCTCGCGAAGCCGCTCTAGATCGTCGGAGCTGAGCACACCAATGTTCGTATGCGGCAGGATGCCCCGCTCAAGCGCCCGCTCGCAAGCCCAGACCACGTACGAGGTGAAGTCCTCGTGGCCCCACTCAGCCAGCTTGGCAGCGACGACTGGGTTGACCTCAGGTCGCTCGCCGGTGAGAACCAGCAGCTCCTTGGCGTTGCGTCGTTCCGCCTCGTCGAGCCGCTGCTCGACCTCGTCGGGAGCGTAGATGTGCGCCTTGTGCGTCGCGAAAGCGCAGTACTTGCAGTAGCACTGGCAGGTGCGGGAGAGCGAGAGCGTGTAGTTCCTCGAGAAGGTGACCCGGCGCACGGTGCCCAAGCTACTACTGCCGACATACGACCGCCGGGCCCATCTGGGCCCGGCGGTAGAACGAGACTAGGAAGAGGCGCCGCTCAGGCGGTGGAGCCGGCGCCTGGCTTCGGCGCCGCGGGCGCCTTGACCTTCTCGGGCGGTTCGGTCGGCGCCGGGCCGCCGGGCTCGAGCACGAGCTTGTAGACAACCGCTGCGAGCAGCGAGCCGACGATCGGGCCGAGCAGATAAGGCCAGACGCCACCCCAGTCGTTGCTGACCAGGGCCGGGCCGAACCAGCGAGCAGGGTTGAAGGAGCCACCGGTCAGCGGGGCGCCGACCATGACGATAAAACCAAGCGTGGTGCCGATCGCAAGCGGTGCCCAGTCCTTGACGCTCTTCTTCGAGTAGACCGCGGCGAGGATGACGAGGACAAGGCAGAAGGTCCCGATTCCCTCGATGATCATGCCCTGAAGGTTGCCAGCGAGCATGCTGCTGACTTCGGCTGCCCCGTAGTTGGTGGCGCGGCCCTCGTCGAGCAGCAGGCCCTTGGCGAGCAGCGCGCCGAGCACGCCGCCAGAGAGCTGGGCAAGCATGTAGATGACGGCGTCGATCGGGGCGATCCGTTTGATCGCAGCTGCAGCCAGGGTGACGGCGGGGTTGAAGTGACCGCCGCTGGCAACGCCAAACATCACGATCAGCCCAAAGAGCAGGAAGGCGTGCACGAGGCCAACGACCGCCATATCCGTGCCGAACTGGGGGTTGTTGCCGGTCGCCACGAACAACACGACCACGCTGACGACGAAAAACACAAGCAGGAAAGTGCCGATCAGCTCTGCGAGATATGCCGCAAATCCTCGTTGCTGCACTGGTTACGCCTCCTCTAGTCCCGTAAATCCCTCGGTTTCCGGGGCGGGAGTGTATCCGGAACTGGGAATGAAATAGTTTTCTCGGTCGAATGAGACGAGCTGTCGCGCTGCTGGCGGCCGTCCTGCTGCTT
Organism: uncultured Solirubrobacterales bacterium; assembly: GCA_963824215.1. GTDB lineage: Bacteria > Actinomycetota > Thermoleophilia > Solirubrobacterales > 70-9 > VRUE01. The sequence goes on from CAWGOE010000004.1 coordinate 1,075,751, forward strand.
GCCGGCGTTGCTGGCTGCGGCGAGGATGGCGCGGAACCGGGCGCGCCGCAAGGCGTGACGCTCGTGCTCGATTTCGTCCCCAACGCCGTCCATGCCGGCGTCTACACGGCGCAGGCTCAGGGCTACTACCGCGACCGGGGAATCGACCTAACGATTCGCCAGCCGGGCGAATCGAGCGACGCTCCGAAGCTGCTCGCAGCGGGCCGAGTCGACTTCGCCATCCTCGACATCCACGACCTCGGAATCGCCCGCGAGCGCGGCCTCGGCCTCGTCGGGACGATGCCGATCGTGCAGCGCCCGCTTGCCGCGGTGATCGCCCGCGGCAACGGCCCGGTGCGCCGCCCCCGCGACCTGCAAGGGCACACGGTGGGCGTGACCGGCCTCCCATCCGACGAAGCGATCGTCGACTCCGAGGTCAGCGCCGACGGCGGCGACCCCAGCAAGGTCGACCGAGTCACGATCGGCTTCAACGCCGTCTCCTCTCTCGCCGCCGGCAAGGTCGACGCGGCAACCGGCTTCTGGAACGCCGAGGGGGTGGCGCTGCAGCGCCAGGGAATCCCAATCCAAATCTTCAAGGTGAACAGCTACGGCGCCCCGCCCTACCCCGAGCTAATCCTGACGACGTCTGAGCAGATGATCGAGCGCAATCCGGACCTCGTCGACTCAATGATCGCCGCTACCACCCGCGGCTACGAGCTCGCCTACGAGGATCCGACGCAAGCGCTCAACGACCTCCTGGCCGAGGTCCCCAGCTTGGAACGGGCCGACCAGTCGGCGCAGCTGCGTGTTCTGCAGCCAGACCTCCACCCCGCTCCGTTCGACGAACAGATACTGCGCGAATGGGCAGCCTGGGACCTCGATCACGACTTGCTCGAACGGCCGCTGAACGTGGACGAGGCGTTCTACGACTTGGACAGCAACTGATCCACGAGCTGGGGCAGTTCGCGGGCCATACGTGAACGTGGGACCGCTAGGTCGATGCCGGCAGCGTCAGCCGCCTGCTTCGTCTCGACGTTGACGTGCGAGTAGTAGCCGAGAACTGGGATGCCCAATCCCACGAGAGCTTCCGGGTTCTCGGTATCGAGATCGGCAACAACAAGCTCTGCGTCATCGAGCGAAGCTTCCGTTAGGGCCGGGGAGAGAATTACGTCGTGTCCGGCCGCGCTAAGCATCGCCTCCACCTTGCTGCCCAGCAGCAAGTCAGCTGCCACGGCTACTACTCGCGCCACTAGATCGCGCGGCGTTGGCGGAACTCTTCGCGGACGCTCTCTGGGCGTCCCCACATCTGCACGACCTCGGACCGTCCCTCACGAACCTCACGAACCTGCATCTCGCCAATCACCCCGTCGGAGTCCAGCTTCTCCAGCACTCCGACGACGCTCTCCGCGGCCGCAGCGTGACCGAAGCTATGCGCAACGAGGAGTCGCCAGTGCCAATCGGCCTCCGAGTAGGGCTGCGCATTGACCTGGCTCAGGGCAACCGCAGTATCGATGTACTGACTCTCATCCTCAATCCGCAAATCGACCTCAAGATCGGTCCAATCCGGCGGGAGCGCATCGAGCACCTCTCGGAAGTCAGCAGCTAGGCCCACAGAGGAAGCGTATCTGTGTAGAGAGGGCGGGTGTCCCCCCGGAGGAACATTGGAGCCCTCCCCGGTAAGAACCCTTAAGGCCATCTCTATGCGGGTTCCTCTGGGGGGACACCCGCCCTCTCTACTCGGTGGGCGGCAGAAGATCGGGGCCCGGAATCGGCGTCCCATGGGGGTCGTGGCTGGGTTCGCCGAGCTTGGCGGCTATTAGCTCCTCCAGCTCCTCGGAGATGTGGTGCTCCAGAACCTCTGCCTCTGCGTGGACCAGGTCGGCGGGCATACCCAACGCCTCAGAGAGATATGCCTCGATCAGGCGATGATGGCGGATTACCTCTAGCGCTACTTTCTCTCCGGCCGGGGTCAAGGTGACGCCCTTGTATGGGACAAGCTCCACTAGGCCCATCTCATCGAGCCGTTTCAGCATCGAGGTCGCGGTCCCAGGGGCGACCCCAAGCCGCTCAGCAACCTCGCCGTTCAGTACCGGGCCCGTGCGATCGCGCGAGAGCGCGTAGATCGCCTTGGCGTAGTCCTCGATCGCCTCGGTGTTGGGGGAGCGGCGTAGGTCGCCGCCGTGAGCCGGCGCACCCATCAGACGCTCACCAGTAGCCCAGTTACGTAGAGGGCGGCGATGCCGGCGATGATGCCGGCTACCGAGAGCGGGTGCAGGAAGCGGCCGTCCTCGTCGCGCATCGAGGGGGCGATCTGGACGATCACACGGGCGATCGCGCCGACGCCGACGCCGAACAGCAGCGCCGCCAGGCTCGGGTCGAAGGCAGCCGCGCCGATCCAGGCGCCGAGCACGGCCGGCGCGCCGGCGAGCAGGCCGAGGCCGAGCAGCTGGCCGAGGCCGGGGCGCACGCTCGCTGCCTCTCCACTCCCACCGCGCAGCGGCGCGACGATCGCCAGGCCCTCGGTCGTGTTGTGGATCGCGAAGCCGACGACGAGGAAAGCGCCGAGGGCGAGTGCCCCGGTCGCGTAGGCGGAACCGATCGCTAGGCCCTCGCCGAGGTTGTGCAGACCGATCCCGAGTGCGACCAGCAGAGCAAGATAGAGGCCACCACCCGCCGCCCCGGCGGCGCCTGCCGCGATCTCGCCGCGGCGGCGCAGGTAGGCGTCGACCGCGGCCAGAAGCAGATAGGCGACCGCCGCGCCGACGAATACGAGGGCACTGCCGCCGAAGGCAGCCGGCGCCTCGGCGGCGAGCTTCGAGCCCCTCCAGCCCAGCGTCGATGGCGAGGAAGGCGAGCAGGCCGACGGTGAAAGCGATCAGGGCGCCGACCCAGCGCGCGTCGATCCGCCTCACGAACGGCAGCCAGAGCATGCCGAGGCAGACCGGGATGACGCCGACGTAGATGCCGAGCAGGGCCATCAAGCCGTAGAAGTCGAGGTCGGCGTCCGGGGTTTCGGCCGCGACCGGGATCGCAGCGTCGACGGTGCCGCCGGTGGCGGTGAGGACGAAGATCTCATACGCCTCTCCCTCGATCCAGGGGTAGGAGATGCGCAGCGTGGTCGAGCCAAGCCGCTCAATCTCACGCCCGCCGTCGGTGCTGAACGGGGCGAAGCCGTCGTTGACCGCAACCTGCGCGACTTCGACCGCGTCGGGCCCGTCGTTGCGCAGGGTGAGCTCGATCGTCCCCGGGTGCAGCACCGTGCGCTCCACGCTCAGCTCCTCGACCGGCGGGCCGGTCCGCTCACCCAGCCCAGGACCGCCAAGCAGGGCGAAGGCGCCGATCGCCGCCGCGATCAAAGCCAACGGGATCAGGCCCAGAGCCCAGGCGGGCAGGCCACCTCCAGCCCGCTCGGCGCGTGCCGCCGCCTCCATCAAGCCGCCCCCCCTTCGCTACCCCAGGGTAGCTTGCAGTACGCCGCTGCAGCCGCCGCGGCGCTCAGCTTCGAGGGGTCGCCGACGCGGAAGAAGCCGGTCCAGCCGAGCTCGGCGAACTCGCTGACGTGGGCGTGGAACATGTAGTCGCCGTCGAAGGGGAACTTCAGCTCGAGCACCGAGCGCTGACCCTGCCCCTGCACGATCGTGTCGGTGAATTCGCTCGGCTCGAGCGAGGTCCCGGTCGGATAGCTCTGGAAGAAGTTGGCGTGGATGTGGAAGGAGTTGAGCGGGTCGTACTCGAGCACGTTGACGAGGTAGATCCGCGCCAGCTCGTCGCGCTTGACCTTGATCGGCTCGTTGATGTAGTGGAAGCCAACGGTGTTCACCGCGTAGACCTCGTTGGCGAGGTCGAAGTTGGTGTCGAAGCCGTTCATCACCATCACCATCTCGTCGGCTTCCGGCCGTCCCTTCTTGGGATCGACGATGAAGGCGCCGTAGAGGCCGCGGGCGATGTGCGAGGCGAGCGGCATCACGTGGCAGTGGTAGAGGTGGAGCCCGAAGGGCTCGGCCTCGAATTCGTAGGAGAAGCTCTCCCCCGGCTCGATCTGGCCGCCGCCCTGCTGCTCGCCGATCCCGGGCATGCCGTCCATCAGCGCCGGGTGGATGCCGTGGAAGTGGATCGTGTGCGGGTGGTTGGAGGAGTTGACGAGGTTGATCCGCAGCTTCTCCCCCTCACGGGCGCGCAAAGTGGGCCCGGGGACACGGCCGTTGTAGGTCCACGCTTCGTACTTGACGCCCGGCGCGACTTCGATCTCCTTGTCCTGGGCGACGAGCGTCCATTCGCGCAGCAGCCGCCCACTGGCCAACCGCCGGGTCTTGCCCCAGTCGAAGTCGCGCAGCATCTCGGTCGGGTTGAAGCCGTTGGCGCGGTGGTCGACGCTGCGCCCAGGCGCGAAGCTGGCGTGGGCGAAGCGCCCATGGCCGGCGTGCCCGCCCGCAGCGCCGTTGCCCATGCTCGACTCGGCCAGAGCTTGCTCGCTGCCGAACCCGCCACGCGATACGAGGCTGTTTAGGCCAGCGGCGGCCGGCACGGTGGCGGCGGCGCCAAGCAGCGCACGGCGGCTGAGGCGACGGTTGCTCATCTGGCGCAGCGCTGGCGGATGTTTTGATCCATCTAAATCTGATTTTGACACATCTAAATCTAAATTTCGACTCATCAAAATCGGCCATGAGAAAGTGCGGTCGAGGTTTGGCCCACTATCCGACCCAAACCTCGACCGCACTGAAGGGCCTCCTAGAATCGATCCAATGGATTCCTCGGTCGCAGTCGAGCTCGATGCCCAGTACCGGCAGCTGCGCGAGGAGTGCGGCCTGCTCGACCGCTCCGAGCGGGGCAAGCTGATCGTCAGCGGCAGCGAGGCGGCGGACTACCTGCAGGGGCAGCTGACCAACGACGTCGAGGCGCTCGCGCCCGGTGAGGGCCAGTACGCCGCCCTGCTCGATCGCAAGGGCCACATGCAGGCCGACATGCGCGTGCTGCGCCTCTCGCCGGAGGAGAACTGGATCGACACCGAGCCGGAGGCGCTGGCGGCAGCGCTGCGCCACCTCGAGATGTACAAGATCGGTCGCGAGGTGGCGATCGCCGACGTCGGCGCCGAGCGGGCGATCCTCTCGCTGATCGGCCCGCGCAGTGTCGAGATCGCCGGCACCGCCGCCCTGCCCGAGTACGCCTGCGAATCGAGCACCGTGCACGGAGTCGAGTGTCTGGCCGTCGGCACCGCCAATGGAATCGACCTGATTGTCGAGTCGGGCGAAGCGGGACGCCTCGGCGAGGCCCTGTTCGCCGCCGGCGCGGTCCCGGTCGGCCCCGAGGCCGAGGAGATCGTGCGAATCGAGGCCGGCGTCCCCCGCTTCGGCGCCGAGATGGGAACCGAGACGATGCCCGCCGAGGCCGGCATCGTCGAGCGCGCGGTCAGCTTCACCAAGGGCTGCTACATCGGCCAGGAGCCAGTAGCGCGCCTCCACTACAAGGGCCGGCCCAACCGCCACCTGCGCGGCCTGCAGCTGAGCGCTCCCGTGGCGCCCGGCTCGAGCCTGCGCCTGGGCGATAAGGACGTCGGCAGGATCGGCAGCTCCGGCGTCTCCCCCGCCCGCGGCCCGATCGCGCTGGCAATCGTCCGCCGCGAGGCCGAGCCGGGTGCAGAGCTTGCCGTAGGTGAAGATGGCGTTACGGCGCGCGTGGTCGACCTGCCGTTCGGCTAGATTCCGCAGCGATGGGTTGGTGGCGAGGAAGGCGACTGTTCGCGGCGCCGCGTGCGACCGCGGGCCTGGCGGGCTGCGCGCTTGTCGCGCTGGCGCTGATCGGCGCCGGCTGCGGCGCCGAGTCGCACGTCAACGATCCGCGCCCGCAACCGCCGACCCGGGTCAGCGTCGCGATCAGCGAAGACGCGATCACCGTGCAGCCACCGCGGATCGCCGTCGGTCCCGAACCGACGCAGCAGATCCCGCAGAACGTGCACGTCAAGCAGCCGCAGATCGATTCCAAGGCACCGCTCAACGTCGTTCTCGTAGCGGCCAACCTGACCGACGTCGACTCCCGCCTCGAGCTGCGCGGCGTCGGCAAGAACTTCAGCTCCGAGCCGCTCTACACCAACTCCAACGTCACCCTGCCGACGATCCTCCCCACCGGGGTCTATACGGTGAGCGCCGCCGACATGCCCGGCGTCAAACCGGCCAAGCTCGTCGTCGGCTCGTTCCGCAGCTCGTCCGAGAACGACGTGCTCCTTCCATAGCAGCCTGGCGCTCCAGAGCGCAGTGAGCTGTCTGTAAGCTAAAATGCCTCTATGGAGGGTTGAAGCAGACAGGCGTGCTGCGTGCGACTGACAATCGCAACGTCCTGCTTGACCAGCAGGATCCGGTTCGAGTCCGGTGCCCTCCGCAGATGCTCAAGTCGATGCGGAAATCGAGTGCTGATGCGGCTCATCGTGCTAGTCTCATGGTGATTGTCAGTCGCACGCGGGGTGGTTCCCGCTTCAACAGGCTCGACCCGCTCCGGCGGGTCGTTTGCTTCTCAGGATGGAATTTCCGGGAAGTCCCGCCGGTCGTGGCGTCTGCCCCGTTCGTCACGATCGGTGAATGACCGTTGCACTCGCAATCGCCGTCGTCCTGCTCGCCGCGGGGCTGTTCTACACGATCCTTTCGCGCCCGCGTGAGGAGATGCCCGAGCCACCGGATCTAGGCCCGGCGATCCAGGCGGCGACCTCAAAAGCCGTCGCCGACCTGCAGCGGATGAACGAGGAGTCACGCAAAGTCGACGCTCAGGTTGCCGAGGCAACCCTGGACAAACGCCAGGCGGAGATCAAGGCCCTGGCCGAGCGAATCGCCAAGGGCCAGGAGAAAATCGAGAAAGAGGTGCAGCGGCGCGGTGAGACCGACCTACAGACCCGCACCCTGCTCGAGCAGATGGGGCAGACCGTCGGCAACCTCAACTCCGAGACCGCGGGCCTGAAGAAGGCGCTGCGACAGCCGCAGACGCGCGGGCAGTGGGGCGAGCTGCAGCTACGGCGCTGCATCGAGATCGCCGGCATGACCGAGCACGTCGACTTCGAGCTGCAGGAGACGATCCATACCGATGACGGCAGGCTGCGACCGGATGCCCGCTTCCTGCTGCCCGAGGGCCGTACCTTCGTCGCCGACTCGAAGGTCCCGCTCGACGCCTTCCTCGACGCCCAGGAGTCCGAGGTCGAAGCGGAGCGCCAGGCCCACCTCGAGCGCCACGCGCGTCAGGCCCGCGAGCACGTCCGCGCGCTCAGCTCGAAGGATTACCAGGGCCAGTTCAAGGCCGGCGAGATGCCTGACCTGGTGATCTGCTTCATCCCCAACGAGCCCGCCCTGCACGCGGCCTTCGGCGCCGACCCGGAGCTATTCGACTACGCCCTGGAGCGCAACGTGCTCCTGGTCAGCCCGACCTCGCTGATCGGGCTGCTGCGCACGATGGAGCTCGGCTGGCGCCAGGAGCGAATGGTCGCCGAGGCGGCGGAGATAGCCGAGGCCGCGGCGACGCTGCACAGCCGCTTCACCAAGTTCCTCACCGACTTCGACAAGGTCGGCAGGGGCCTGACCTCAGCCGCCAACGCATATGACTCCGCGGTCGGCTCGATGGAGCGCAGGCTGCTGCCCCAGCTGCGCAAGGTCGAGGGCCTCGGCATCGCCTCAGGTAAAGAGATCGAGCCGCCCGAGCCGATCGAGATCACCGTGAGGGCGATCACCGCCCCCGAGCTGAGCGAGTCCGACACGCCCGCGCTCGACTAGGATTCGGCGCCCCTACCCCAACCTCTGGAGGAGCCGGTTTGGCCGTCGATACGAGCGCAGTCGCGAAGTTGGACGTGGAGCCCGGAACGCTGCCGGAGACGATGGCCGCGTGGGTGATCCGCGAGGAGCGCCAGGGCGAGCCCAACGACGCTTTCCAGCTCGAGCAGATCGAGGTCCCCGAGCCGGGCGCCTTCGAGGTGATCGTCCGCGTGATGGCGGCCGGGGTCAACTTCAACAACGTCTGGGCGGCCCTGGGCAAGCCGGTCTCGGTCTTTCCCTACGGCGACCATCCCGAGTACGGCCACCACATCGGCGGCTCCGATGCCTCCGGCATCGTCTGGAAAGTCGGCGAGGGAGTCACTCGCTGGAAGCCCGGCGACGAGGTCGTGGTCCACTGCAACCAAGCCTCTTATGAGGACGTCGAGGTGCATGGGCTCGACCCACTGGCAGCACCCAGCCAGAGGATCTGGGGCTACGAGACGACCTGGGGCTCCTTCGCCCAGTTCACCAGGGTGCAGGCGCAGCAGCTCCTTCCCCGCCCCCAAAACCTCTCCTGGGTCGACTCCTCCGCCTACGGCCTCACCTACTTCACCGCCTACCGGATGCTGATCGACCAATGCAAGCTGCAGCCCGGCCACAACGTCCTGATCTGGGGCGCTGCCGGCGGGCTCGGCGTCTTCGCCGTGCAGCTCTGCAAGGCGGCCGGCGCCAACGCCGTCGGTGTCGTCTCCTCCGATGAGAAGGGCGAGCTGGTCAAGCAGCTCGGCGCCGTCGACTACATCAACCGGGCCGAGTTCGGCGAGATGATGCGCACGCCCGAGAACCTCGCCGACAAGGCGGCAGACAAGGAGCGCTTCAAGGCCTCGCGCGGCTTCGCCAAGCGGGTCAAAGAGATCCTCGGCGACGCCCCCGACATCGTCTTCGAGCACGTCGGCCAGGCGACCTTCCCGACCTCGGTCTTCGTCGTCAAGCCGTTCGGCAAAGTCGTCATCTGCGGCGCCACCTCGGGCTTCCAGCTCGACTTCGACGTGCGCTACCTGTGGATGCGCCAGAAGCAGATCATCGGCTCCCACTTCGCCAACGCGTACGAGTGCATGCGCGCCAACCAGCTGATGGCGGAGGGCAAGGTGCAGCCGGTGCTGTGGAAGACGATGGGCTTCGAGGGCGTCCCCGAGGCGCACCAGCTTCTGCACGAAAACAAGCACCTCGGCAAGATCTCGATTTTGGTCGGAGCCGAATCCGAGGACGAGGGCAAGAACGAGGATGGTCCCGGCGCGATCCGAGCCGAGGTGGGAGCATGAGCGCGGAGCGACCAAGCGTGCATATCTGGGTCTTCGCGCCGGGAGCGAAGCGCGAAAGGGGTTCTATTCATGGCTGAGGTTTGCACCCTGGACTGGCACATCGCCCCCTTCAGGGCCGACCGCTGGCTCGACCTCTGGGAACCGGCAGCGGCACGAATGCCCGCCTTCGGCGCCAAGAGCTGGTCGCTGACCCGCTCGGTCGACGATCCGCTGGCCTTCCAACAGACCTCGATCTGGGAGAGCCGCGTTGACTTCGAACGCTTCTGGTTCTCAGAGGAGATCGAGACCGTGCGCGCGGCGATTATCGACATGCACGATCTGCCGATCCTGCCCACCTGGCATACGCTGGTCGCTGCCGAGTAACCCCAGCCTGTTACCCGCGCTCGAGCGGCGCCAGCGTCAGACCCGCCGAATTGAGCTGCTCCCAGTAGTGCTCGGCGGGCTCGCGAGCGCCCGACCAGACGATCGCCTGGCCGCTGCTGTGGATCGTCTCGGCAATCTCATGGCCGCGGGCAACGCTTACCCCCGGCAGGACCCGTGCCAGCGTCTCAGCGACGTGGTCGAAGGTGTTGTGGTTGTCGTTGCGCACGATCACGCGCCACTCACCGCCCAGTCCCGAGCCGGGGCCGGCCTCGCGAGGTTTCTCAATCGTAGTCGTCATCCGCCCGCATTATGGGGCCGATGGCCGCTAAAAGGGACTGGGGGCCCTCACCACGACGTCGTCGAAGCTGCCCATCGTGCCCTTGGCGTTGCCAGCAGCGCCGAGCGAGAACCCCGAGGTGCGTCCTTCCAGCTCACCGGAAGCCGAATCGGTGATGTCGGCTACCAATTGCCTGCCGACGAAGGCGAGGATCTGGCATTTGCCTTTCTCCGGGCCTTTGGTCAGGTTGAAGGCCTGCAAGCGAATCTGGTTGGCCTGGTTTAGGCCCTTTGCCGTGATCCCCTTCTCGACGTGCAGAAAGGTGATGCTTCCGTCGGCGTTGATGCGGCGCAGCTGCGCCTTGCGCTGCAGGGGAAAGACAGCGATCTGGTAGCGGGCGCCCTGCGCGCCGGCGCGCAGATTGACCGCCAGGAACGCCTGGCGCTGCAGCGGCTTCGGCGTGCCCTCGAGCAGGCGCGCGGTCACGGCCACTTCGAGATCGCGCCCGATCACCGGCGTCCGGTAGGCGCACTCCTTGGTCGCTTTGCCGACGACGATGCGGAAGGCATGGTCGGAGCCGCCGCGAGCGCAGCGGTCGCCGCTCAGCTTGACAATCTGGGCGCGCTGGTCCTGCGACTCCATGCTGTTGCGGTAGAGGCCGATCAGAGCGCCACTGGCGCTCGCAGCGATGGCCGCGGTGGCAAGAAGGGCGATCGAAATCGCTGCTATTCGCAGTCTCATAGGCATAAATTTCGCGCTTCGCTCAGTCGCAAAGGAATCAGATATGGATGCTCCTTCACTCCGCGCTCACGCGGAGCCTAAACACAGCCGCGGGCGAAAGATGCGGATCGTGACGGATGAACGCTGTATTTCCCGCTCAGGCAAATATCATTGGTGACGATGGCCGAGCACAGACTGCCCCAGCGCGACCGCCCCTGGGTGATGCGCACCTACGCGGGCCACTCGGACGCGCGCCGCTCCAACGAGCTCTACAAGGGCAATCTGGCCAAGGGCCAGACCGGCCTCTCGATCGCCTTTGACCTGCCGACCCAGACTGGCTATGACCCCGATCACATCCTCGCCCGCGGCGAGGTCGGCAAGGTCGGCGTCTCGGTCGCCCACAAGCGCGACATGCACCAGCTCCTCGACGGGATCCCGCTCGACGAGATGAACACCTCGATGACGATCAACGCGACCGCGGCCTGGCTGCTCGGCCTCTACGTCACCGTCGCCGAGGAGAACGGCGTCGATCGCGGCCAGCTCAAGGGCACGACGCAGAACGACATCATCAAGGAGTACCTCTCGCGCGGCACCTATGCCTTCCCGCCGGAGCCCTCGATGCGGCTGATCGCCGACATGGTCGCCTTCTCGGTCAACGAGGTGCCGAGCTGGAACCCGACCAACATCTGCAGCTACCACCTGCAGGAGGCCGGCGCGACGCCAGTGCAGGAGATCGCCTACGCGCTCTCGACCGGGATCGCCGTGCTCGACGAAGTGAAAGCGCGCGGCCAGGTCGCCGAGGCGGACTTCGCCAAGGTCTTCGGCCGCATCTCCTTCTTCGTCAACGCCGGCATCCGCCTGATCGAGGAGATCGCCAAGCTGCGTGCGATGGGCCGGCTCTGGAACGAGATCGGCCGCGAGCGCTATGGCGTCACCGACGAGAAGATGCTGCGTTTCCGCTACGGCGTCCAGGTCAACTCGCTCGGACTGACCGAGGCCCAGCCGGAGAACAACATCCAGCGGATCGTGCTCGAGGCGCTGGCCGTAACCCTGAGTCGCGACGCTCGCGCCCGCGCCCTCCAGCTCCCAGCGTGGAACGAGGCAATGGGCCTGCCCCGCCCCTGGGACCAGCAGTGGAGCCTACGCATCCAGCAGGTCCTCGCCAACGAGACCGACCTGCTCGAGTACCCCGACGTCTTCGAGGGCTCGGTGGTGATGGACGGCCTGGTCGAGGAGCTGAGCGAGGGCGCCCGCGCCGAGATGGGCGTGGTCGAGGAGCACGGCGGGGCGGTCGCCGCGGTCCCATATATGAAGGCGCGCTTGGTCGAGTCCCACCGGGAGCGCGTGGCGCGGATCGAGAGTGGCGAGCTAAAAGTCGTCGGCCAGAACAGCTTCACCGAGAGCGAGGACTCGCCCCTCACCGCCGGCGCCGACGGCGGCATCCTCACCCCCGACCCCGAAGTCGAGCGCGAACGCGTCGAGGCGCTGGAGCAGTGGAAGGCCGAGCGCGACGAGGCCGCCGTGATGCAGGCGCTGGAGGAGCTCGGCCGGATCGCCCGCGACGAGAGCGCCAACGTGATGCCAGCGACGATCGCGGCCGCCAAGGCGGGCGCGACGACCGGCGAGTGGGCGGCCGTCCTGCGCGAGGCCTTCGGCGCCTACCGCGCGCCAACCGGAGTAGACGGCGCGGCGCCCCCTGGCAACCGCGAGGAGCTGGCCGTGATTCGCGGCCGCGTCGACGAGGTGTCCGAGCGAATCGGCCACCGGATCAAGATCCTCGTCGGCAAGCCCGGCCTCGACGGCCACTCCAACGGCTCCGAGCAGATCGCCCTGCGCGCCCGCGATGCAGGCATGGAGGTCATCTACCAGGGCATCCGCCTCACCCCGGAGGAGATCGCCGAGTCGGCGCTGCAGGAGGACGTCGACGTGGTCGGCCTCTCGATCCTCTCCGGGTCCCACCTCGAGTTGGTGCCAGACGTCCTCCGCAGGCTGCGCGATGAGGGCGTCGATGCCCCGGTGGTCGCCGGCGGCATCATTCCGCCCGCCGACGCCGAGCGCCTGCGCAAGGCCGGCGTCGACGGCGTCTACACGCCCAAGGACTTCGACATCAACAAGATCATGGGCGAGATCGTTTCTCTAGTCGAGCAGCGGGCTGCTGCCGCCACCACCGCCTGAGCGCCCGCTGCCTGCGCCAAATCGCGGCCCGCGCCACAATGGAGCGATGAGCGAGCTCAACGGGGACCGCTCGGCCTGGCTGCGCTGCTACCGCTGCTGGTCCCAGAACCTCGAGATCCAGATCCACTACGACGCGATCCGCCGCATCGATCCCGACACCGGCATCCCGACGGAAGGGATCGACGAAGTACAGGAAGCCGCCGTGCAGTGCCTCGACTGCATGCACGACCAGCCGCACCTGACCTTCCAGGACGATCGCGTCGTCCCGATCGAGGACCGCTGGGAACGGATGGTCGCCGGCACCCCCTGGGTCGCCTCCTGCACGGTCACCGTCGACCAGGACCGGGTCGAGAGCTGCGCCGGGCCAGAAGCGGCCGAGCTGCTCGCCTACGGGGCGCTCGGCGAGGCCGGGGTGCGCGAGTTCTTCGCCCACGTCCGCTTCCACAAGCACGACGAGGAGCGGATCGTCGTCCACATGCTGGTCGAGCTCTATGCTCGATCGGCCGAGGAGGCAACTGAGGTGCTCGAAGCGGCGGCTCACGGGCCGCTTGAGATCACCTCGCTGGCGGAGGAGTCGCGGCCGCCTGCGCATGCCTCCGGCGAGGCGCACTGATCCGGGCGCCCATCAGGCCCGAAATACTTCGAATATTCGTCCGACGGCATCAACGAAGTTGGCGCTGCAAGGCCAATTGCCAGATTGAGCGCGTCAGACTTGTTGTCGATGTGTTGTATCGAATGGAGTTTTCCCCGCGGCCCCTCTATTTTCCAAGTAGTTACGCCATCTCGTCCACCCACCTGATCTAGCCAATATGGAGAGCTCAACCGCTACCCCGGCCCACGCGGAATCGTCCGCGCAGGCAAAAAAAGTTGGGGAAACCGCTCCACGCGGTACAACCAGCCGAGCCCGGCAGCGAGGAGCGGTGCTCGCCCGCATGCTCTTCTTCGCCGACTCGGGGGCCGCTTGCATCGCTGCAGCCGTGGCGGTACTTGCCCTCGGCCTGGGCTCCGCAAACCTCGCCGGCGTGGGGTACGTGGCCGGCGCAACCCTGCTCTGGCCGCTCGCCGCCTTCAGCATCGGGCTCTACCGCAGTGACCAGCTCGCCAGCTGGGCCTCGGCGGTAACCGAGATCCCGCGCACCTTCGTCGCCGTGCTCTTGATCACCTGGCCTCTTTTCGGCCTCGCCGCCGTACTGGGCCTTGATCACGTGGTTGCCGTGACCTTCCTCACCGTGGCCGGCCTCGCAGGCCTCACCGGCGTCGCCCGCACGGTCGTCAGAGCCGGCCTGCACCGTGCCCCCGACCTGCGCCAACGGACCCTGATCCTCGGCTCGGGCATCGTCGCCGGCCACGTCGTAAAAAAGCTCCGCAACAACGACCAGTTCGGCCTCGTCCCGGTCGGCATCGTCGACGACGAGGTCCACGACATCGGCACGCCGGATCTGCCCTGGCTGGGTCGCTTCGCCGACCTCGACACGATCATCGAGGCCCAGGGGATCGATCGGGTGATCATCGCCTTCTCGCGGGCCAGTCACGAGCAGCTGCTGGAGTCGATTCGAGCTTGCCGCGACGCCGGGGTTACGGTCGACGTCGTCCCCCGCCTCTTCGAGTTCCTTGACGGCGTGCGCGCCCTCGACCAAGTGGGTGGGCTGCCGTTGCTCTCGATCGGCACGCCAGCGCTCACCTCGGTCTCGATTGCGGCCAAGCGCGCCCTCGACGCGGTCGGCTCGTTCGCTTTGATTGCGCTGTTCTCCCCCCTGATGATCGCGATCGCGATCGCGATCAAGCTCGAGTCCCGTGGCCCGGTCTTCTTCCGCCAGCCACGGTCGGGGCGTGGCAACAGCAGCTTCCAGCTGATCAAGTTCCGCTCGATGTACGTCGACGCCGAGAAACGCAAGGCGGAGATGGCCGGACTCAACGAATCTTCCGATGGCGTCATGTTCAAGATCCGCGATGACCCCCGCGTGACCCGCGTCGGCCACTTCATCCGCCGTTTCTCCCTCGACGAGCTGCCGCAGCTCTTCAACGTGCTGCGCGGCGAGATGAGCCTCGTCGGCCCCAGGCCGCTGATCTTCCCGGAGACCGCCGCGCTGGAAGAAGCGTGGCACCTGCGGCGGCTCGAGTTGCGACCGGGTCTGACCGGCCCCTGGCAGGTCTACGGCCGCTCGCAGAGTCCGTTCCAGGAGATGGTGCGCTTCGATTACCAGTACGTCGCTGGCTGGTCGCTCGCGCGTGACATCGAGATCCTGCTTGCCACGCTCCCGGCTGTGGTCTCGGGACGCGGCGCCTACTAACGCCCTCTACGCAGGGGTTTCCAAGCACTGATCCCGGACATACGTCCGAGATTGGCCATGCCCGTTTGACCGGTTAGCGAAATCGGACGAAGGGGGTTCGCATGCGAACCTCTCTCCTCGCTTTTGCAATCGCAGTCCTCGCCTCGCTAACGCTCGGCTTCTCCGCTCAGGGGAACACGGGCTCGGCCCTTGCGGCCTCCGGCTCGGACGAGTCTGGGATTCGCTATCTGGCGGACACCGACCGCTGGCGCGATGGCCACATCGTGCGCGGGCGACGGGCTCACCGAAGCAGGATCCGGACCAGCTCGAAGCGACGCCGCCCCAAGCAGGAGCAGCCGGCGCCCGCGCCAGCACCTGCTCCCACGCCGGCGCCCGCGCCTGCTCCCGCGCCTGAGCCGACCCCTGCGCCTGCGCCTGCGCCTGCGCCGGAACCTGAGCCCGCACCTGCTCCTGCGCCCGCACCCGAGCCTGCGCCGACCCCGGCTCCTGCACCCGCCCCTGCGCCCCCCGCCCCTGCGCCCGCACCTGCTCCAGCGCCCGCGCCTACTCCCCTGCTGGAAGCTGGCTTCGAGAGCGGGCTGTTGAACTGGAACACCGGCGGCGTCGGCGACGTCACGCCTACGACGGTCAGCGACATCGTCAGGACGGGCTCGAAATCCGGCAAGGTGATCCTCACCGGCTCACAGGACCGCTCCGAGCTGATCCTCGGCGGCAGCGGCACGGGCAGCACGTCCGGCACCCGCAAATTCGTCGAGGGCGACGAGTACTGGTACGGCTTCTCGTTCTACATCCAGTCGATGGTCTACGGCCGCCCCGGCGCCCACAACCTGCTCATGCAGTTCAAGACGGCCGACACCGGCAGCCCCAACTTCGGCCTGCAGTTCTGGAACTACCGAGGCGATAGCGGCCAGTACGCAAGCAACCCGAAGGGCCTCTGGAGCCACGGCCAGTCGATGGGCGGGGACCGCTTCCTCGCACCGGTTGACGAGGGCGCCTGGCACGACGTCCAGGTCCACTTCAAGGCGTCGGCCACGGGCAACGGCTTCTACGAGCTCTACCTGGACGGCAAACTGATCGATTCCCGCAAAGGGGTCAGCATGATGGTTCCGGGCGGCCCCTACGCCTACATCAAGAACGGCCTCTACCGCAACGGCGGCAACATCCCGGGGACCTCGGAGATTCGCCTCGACGGGGCTCGGCTGGGCACCAGCCTGGCAGCGGTTGCCGCGAGCTGAAAGAGCTCTTTCAAGGCATCTGGGCGACATCGAACATCCGTCCAGATGCACCTTGACAGCTGCGGAGTGAAGGCCATGCGGCCGAGCAAGTCGGCATGGCGCTCACGACTTCGAGAGATCTCCCCAGGACCGTCCTCATCTGGCTTGCCGCGTGCATCGCAACGGCATTCGCGGTGCTCCTCCTCGCCGCTGTGCCCGGCGAGGCGAGCGCTGCTCAATCGACCGCTGCCGCCGCGCAGAGCAGCTCGCTGAAGAAGCACCGCGGACAGCGGCACGCGAGCAAGGCCCGCCGCCTCCGCCAGCGCCGTGCGCGGACGCGGCGCATGCGGGCCCGGCGAGCGGGCCGGAGCGCCTCGATCTCCTCCAACACCGCACTCAGCCGTCGCAAGGCCAAGGCCAGCCCCTCGAGCTCGGACTCGGGCGTCCTCGACGCCGGCTTCGAGAGCGGGCTGCTCAACTGGAACACCGCCGGCGTCGGCGAAACGATCCCGACCGTCGTCAACGACACGGTCCGCAGTGGCGGCTCGGCCGGCCGGATCGCGCTGAGCGGCACCGAGCACCGTTCCGAGCTGATCCTCGGCGGCAACGGCGGCGGCAGCACCAACGGCATGATCGAGTTCGATGAGGGCGACGAGTACTGGTACGCCTTCTCCTTCTACATCGAGGAGATGACCTACGGCCGCCCCGGCGCCCACAACCTGATCATGCAGTTCAAGGGCGACGACGACGGCTCGCCCGCCTTCGGCCTGCAGCTCTGGGACTACGAGGGCGACGACGAGGAATACGAGGACAACCCGCGCGGCCTCTGGAGCCACGGCCCCTCGATGGACGGCGACCGCTTCCTCGCCCCGGTGCCCGAGCACACCTGGCACGACGTCGTGATCCACTTCAAGGCGTCGGGCTCGGGCGACGGCTTCTACGAGGTCTACCTCAACGGCCAGCTGATCGACTCCGCCAAAGGCGCCAGCATGATCGCCGACGGCGCCAGCTCCGCGTACATCAAGAACGGCCTCTACCGCAACGGCGACGAGATCCCCGGCGACTCGGAGATTCGGCTCGACGCCGCTCGCCTCGGCCCGTCGCTGAGCTCGGTCTCGCCGAGCTAGCCGGCCAGCGCCCGCGATCCGATTCCATAGGATGGCCCGGTTCGATTTGCCCGACGGGTCCGAGGAGACGACCGCTTGGCACGCATAGCGCTGGTCCAGCAGGGGGACCCAACCGACCCTGCGACGTGGTCCGGCGTGCCGGCTCGGCTCAGCCGCGGGATCGAGGATGCCGGCTGCGAGGTGGTGCCGGTGCGCGCGACGTTCCGCGGCGCCGGCCGGATCCTGCAGGTGACGCGGATGTCCTGGGCCGACCAGTCGGCCAGCCGCTTCTTCGCCCTGGCCAGCGGCGCCGTCGCCGACCGCACCCTGCGCCGCAGCGGCGAGCTGGACGGCGTGGTCATGATCGGCACGGGGTACGCCCTCAGGACTAAGCTGCCGGTGGTGACCTACGAGGACCTGACGGTTGCCCAGGCGCTGCGCCGGGACGAACCCCCCTATAACGAAGTTGGCCAGGGCCCCGGGCGGCGGTGGCGGGAGCGCCAGAGGCGGATCTACGAACGCAGCCGCGGGTGTGCCGTGACGAGCGCCTTCGCCGGGCGGTCGATCGTCGAGGACTACGGGATCCCCCCGGAGAAGGTGCACGTCGCCGGCGTCGGCCGCAACATCGACGCCGGCAGGGTGGAGCGAGACTGGTCGGTCCCCCGCTTCCTCTTCGTCGGCGCCGACTGGCGGCGCAAGCGCGGGGCGGCGGTCGTCGCATCGTTCGCCGAGGTGCGCCGGCGCCATCCGCAGGCAACCCTCGACCTGGTCGGCGGCCACCCGCCGATCGAGGCGCCGGGCGTGACCGGCCACGGGCTGCTCCCGCTCGGCTCCGATGCAGGGCAGCGCCGCTACGCGGAGCTGCTGCACAAAGCGACCTGCTTCGTCATGCCCTCCTCGCTCGAGGCCTTCGGCATCGCCTACATGGACGCCGGCGCGACCGGGCTGCCGAGCATCGGGACCACCGTCGGCGGCGCGCCCGACGCGGTCGGCGATGGCGGCCTGATCGTTGACCCAACCGATGACGCCGCGCTGACCGCGGCGATGCTCGATCTGGCCGATCCGGAGACCGCCCGCCAGCTCGGCGAGCGCGCCTACCGGCACGCCGCCCCCTACACCTGGCGAGCGGCCGGCGAAAGGCTGTTACGGGCGCTGCGCCCAGCGGACCTCGACCTGGCGGGCCTACCCGAGTTTCTGCCCGGACCGGAAGGCAAAAACTGATGCGGGGCTGGCTGGTAATCCCAATCGTTTTCGTCCTCGCGCTGGTGGTCGCGCTGCCCGTGGTCGCACTGACCGAGACGGGGGTTGAGAAGGACGTCAAGGAAGCGGCCGGCCTCGACCTCGACGAATGTGAGTCGGCCACCAACCTCGCCTCGCCCTGGCTCGAGGGGCCGCCGCTCGCCGAGCTGCGTGACGAGCCGCGGGCGGTCGCGATCGGCGACAGCATCTACCTCGTCGGCGGCACCCTGGGAATCGAGGAAATCGCACCCGAACGACACCGGCTCGACACGACCGACGAGCTGACCCGGTTCGATCCGCGCAGCGGGCGCTACGAAGAGCTGGCGCCGCTGCCGCGGCCGCTCAACCACGTGGGGCTGACCGCCTACCGCGGCGACGTCTACGTCGCCGGCGGCTACGGCCGCTTGGTCGACGCGAAGACCAGCCGCGCCTTCTTTCGCTACCACCCCGAGACCGACCGCTGGTCGCGACTGCCCGATATGCCCGCCCCTCGTGCGGCCGGCGCGGTGGGCGTCCTCGACCACCGCCTGATTTGGGCCGGCGGCGGCAAGGACAGCGTTGCCCGCTCAGAGGTGTTTGCCTACGACTTCCGTAGCCGCCGCTGGTCGCAGCTGCCCTCGATGAAGACCCGCCGCGAGCACGTCGGCGAGGCGGTCCTCGACGGCAAGCTCTACGTGCTCGGAGGGCGGGCGCCGAAATCACTCGCCGTCGACACCGCCGAACGCTTCGATCCCGGCGCCGGTAAGTGGGAAACGCTGCCGCCGATGCCGGTCCCCAGCGGCGGCCTCGCCGCGGTCTCGCTCGACGACGCCGTGGTCACGGTCTCCGGCGGCGACGACGCCGCCGAAACGGTCACCGGCGCCATCCAAGAATTCAATCCAGCGAGCGCCGAGTGGAGGCTGCTGCCGGCGCTGCGCACCGCCCGGCACGGCCACGGGGCGACTGTCGCAAACGACGAGGTCTGGGTCTTCGGCGGCTCCGACTGCGCCTTCTTCAACGCCACCGACAAGGTCGAGCACGTGCCGGTGGGCGAGCTGCGCAGCTCGCAGTAGGGGGCCCGCTCAGCCGTCGCGCCGTCGCCGTCGCAGCGCCCCCACCGCCGCGGAGAGCAGCAGCCGCCTGCCCGACCGCGAGAGCTTGAGCGCGAAGCGGCGCTCGTCGTCACGGTAGTCGACGTTGACGCGGGGAATCGATAGGGGCGTCGCCCTGCGCTGGCCGCTCACCGTCGGCAGGGTGAAGGCGAAGCGATAGCCGCAGTCCGCCGCCGCGGCGGCCACCGGCTCGCTCCACTCGCCGAACGGATAGGCCAGCGTGTCGCAGCTGCCCAGCCTCTCTTTGATCGCCAGCCGCGACTCCCACAGCTCCTGCCGTAGCTCCTCGCCAGCGAGTCGCGGCAGGTGGGGGTGGCTGAGCGTGTGACTGCCGACCTCGAACCCGGCCTCCTTCATCTCCTCCAGCATCGACCAGGTGACCGAGCGCATGGTCGTGGGAAAGCGGGGTAGGTCGTCGCGCATCTCGGGCCACTCGAACGGAGCGCCGGCATCGAGCAAGGACGGCATGACGAAGACGAAGGCGCCGAAGCCGTACTCGCGCAGCAGCGGCATCACGGTCTCGTAGTTGTCGCGGAAGCCGTCGTCGAAGGTGAGGTAGACGGAGCGGCCATTGGCGCTGCCCGTGGCGAGATCGGAGAGAGCGGCGAGGTCGCCGCCGGCGTACCCCCGGCGCCGCAACAGGGCAAGCTGGCGCTCGAAGAGCTCGGCGCTGATCGTCAGGTACCGCGGGCCCTCCGAAGCGACCGAGTGGTAGCAGAGGAACGCCGCGCTGGCGGAGCGGTTGCGAAGTCGGCGGGCGGACACGGCGAGGAGTGTAGGAGGAGGGCGGATTGTCCGCCGGGCGATGCGACTAACCTGGCCGCCCTATGCCCGATGCCCGCCAGCTCCGCCGCGCCGTTCGGGGCGCGATACCGCGCTCCGTGCGCCAGCGGCTCTACGACTGGAGCCCGTCGCGGCGACGGCGCTGGCGGCGCGTGCCCGGACTCGAATCGGCGCCGCCGGGCGCCGGCGCGGTGCTCACCTTCGACGATGGCCCCGATCCCGAGGGCACCCCGCCGGTGCTCGAGGCGCTGGGCACGGCCGGCGCCGGGGGGACGTTCTTCGTCCTCGGTCGCCACGTCGCCGAACATCCGGAGCTGGCGCGGGAGATCGTCGAGCGAGGTCACGAGATAGCCCTGCACGGCATGGACCACCGGCGCCACGATCAGCTCTCCGAGGCAGAGGCAGAGCGCGAGCTGAGCGAGGGCATCGCCGCAATCGAGGCTGCAGTTGGACGGCGACCGGCTTGGTACCGGCCGCCCTTCGGCGCGTCCTCCCCCGCCCTCGCCACGGTCTGCGAGCGGCTCGGGCTCGGGCTCGCCTACTGGACGGCCTGGGGCCAGGACTGGGAGGAGAGCTCGCCCGAGCGCATCGCCACGCTGGTCGAACGCGACCTGGCCCCCGGCTCAGTCGTCCTCCTGCACGACTCTGCCCGCTACGCCCAGCGCGGCAGCGCCGCCGCCACCGCCGGCGCGGTGCCGCTGATCGCCTCGGCGGCCGCCGAGGCGGGCCTCAACCTCGTCACGCTCAGCGCAGCAACCGGCAATGCCGGCTGAGCGACCGCGGCGAACGCTGCTGGTCTGCTCGCCCGGGGGGCACCTGCTCCAGCTGCTCAGCCTGCGACCAGCGTGGGAGGACATGGAGCGCACCTGGATCACCCTCGAGGCGCCGGACTCCGACTACCTGCTGCGCGACGAGCGGAAAGTGCTGGCGCGCGGGCCGACCAACCGCAGCGTCCGCGCCCTCGTCGCGAACCTCGCCCTCGCCTGGCGGGTGATCCGCAGGGAGCGCCCCGACGCGATCCTCTCCACCGGCGCCGCCCTCGCCGTGCCCTTCTTCCTGGTCGGCAAGCTGCACGGCGCGCGGTTGGTCTACGTCGAGAGCCTCACTCGCACCGATGGCCTCTCGCTCGCCGGGCGGCTCGTCTACCCGTTCGCCGACGCCTTCTTCGTCCAGTGGCCGGGGGCCGGCGGGGGCCGGCGGCGCGTTCGCTTCGCCGGGAGGCTGCTGTGATCTTCGCCACCGTCGGCAGCCACCCGACCTTCCGCTTCGACCGCTTCCTGCGTGCGCTGGAAGCGCTGCCGGCCGGCGAGCTGGTCGTCCAGCACGGGCCCGGTGAGCCGCCGGCCAACGCCACTCGCGCGACGCCCTGGCTGACCTTCGCCGAGATCGTCGCGGAGATGGAGCGAGCGACCCACGTGGTCAGCCACGCCGGCGTGGGAACGATCCTCTGCGCGACGCGGGCCGGCCAGGTCCCGGTCGTGCTGCCGCGCCTGAGCAGCTTCGGCGAGACGGTCGACGATCACCAGCTCGAGCTCGGCCGCCGCCTCGCCGGCGACGGGCGGCTGATTCTGGTCGAGGACGAGTCCCGACTGGCGGCTGCGGTGGCCGCGGCGCCGCCGCGAGGAGCCGCAGCCATTCTGGACGGCTCGGAGCTGATCGACGCAGTGCGGGCCGAGCTGCTGGCCTGAGCCGGCGCGCCGGCTCAGGCCAGCAGCTCGGCGTAGATCGCTTCCAGGCGCCCGGTCACTTCCTCGGCGTTGAGGCGGCGGGCGCGCTCGCGCGCCGCCGCGCCGAGCCGCTCACGCAGCTCGGCGTCAGCCGCCAGCTTCGCGAGGGCGCCGGCGAGAGCGCCCGGATCGCCGGGCGGGACGACGAGGCCCTCGACGCCATCGGCGAGCACGTCGGGGACGCCGCCCACGGCCGTGGCGACGATCGCCCTCCCCCACGCCATCGCCTCCAGCACCGCCATCGGCAGCCCCTCCGAGGTCGAGGGCAGGACGAAGATCGCCACCTCGCGCAGCAGCTCCGCCTTCTCGTCCTCCCCCAGCCAGCCGCGCCACTCGAGGCCGGGCCGACGGCCGAGCAGCTCGCGGCCGCGCTCGGGCAGCTCGCCCGGCCCGCAGAGGACGACCCTGAGCGCCTCGAGCTCCGGCCGCTCAAGCGCCGCCAGCAGCTCCTCGCCCCCCTTGACCGGGTTGGCGAAGCCGCCGAGGTAGAGGGCCGCGGTCTCCCCCTCGCCGCGGCCAGGGGGCACGGCCGGCGCTGCTGGCGCGGCGTTGGGGACAACCAGCACGCCGCTCGCGCCGTAGGCCGCTTCGAGCGCCGCAGCGCTGGCGGCGGAGACGGCGAGGACGACGTCGGCGGTGCGAAAGGCGAGGCGGAAGAGCGCCACCCGCAGCGGGCCGAGTCGAGCGCGCTCGGAGGCGACGTCGCCGGGGCCGGAGTGCATGTGGAGGATCACGCGGCGGCACAGCGCCTTGGCGAGCAGGACGCAGATCGCCTTGCGCAGCAGGCTGCCCCTCACAGTGGCGTGGATGTGGACGATCCGGCCGCGGCCGCGCAGGCTCCACCAGGCGAGGCGCCAGAGGGCGAGGCAGAAGACGGCGAGCCGCTCGGCCCAGCCGGTGCCGCGATGGGTGGCGACGAACTCCAGCCTGTAGCGCTCGCCGAGCGGCGAAGCAAGCAGGCTGCGCATCACCGCCCGCATGCCGCCGCGCACGTCGGGCCCCAGCTGCAGGACGCGCGGGTGCTCAGCCGCCACGGTCGTCCCCGGCCGCCGGCAGGGTGACGTTGGTGACGTCGCCGCTGCCGGGCAGCGACGGGGGCGGGCCCCACCGGCGCAGGTAGAAGTCCACCGTGCCGCGCAGGGTGCCGATGGCGGTTGCCCAGGGGTCCGCGACGGAGCCGCCGCGCAGCGGCGTCAGCCGGACGGCGGCCCGCGCCAGCTCCTCGAGCGCCTCGTAAAAGGCGCGCACGGTGATGAACGCCGCGCCGCGCAACCCGGCGGCACGGTAGGCATACGCCGCCCCGTTGCGGGTCATCAGGTACGCCCACGGGCCCGGCCGGTTCGTCCCGCCAGGCATCTGGTCCCCCAGCGCGCCGGTCACGACGCCGACCCGGAACCCGGCGCGCCCGATGCGCAGGCAGAGGTCGGCCTCCTCGCAATAGCTCCAGAGTCGCTCGTCGAAGCCCCCGGTCTGGGCCAGCGCGTCCGCCCGGATCAGCATCGTGCCGCCGTCGACCCAGTCGCAGGGAGCGACCCCGTCCTCGACCTCGCGCGGCTCGGCCAGATGCGTGGTTGACCCGTTCGAGCGGGTGCGCCCGCCGAACGAGAACGGGGTCTCCGTGTCTGCGAAGACGAGGGCGGGGCCCAGCACGCCGTACTCGGGGTGGGCGGCTGCGGCGGCAAGGAGCGTCGCAAGCGCGCCGAGCCGCAGGCGCGCATCGTGCGTGAGTACAAGCAGCAGATCGCATCCCCGGTCCAGCTGCCGCTCGATGCCGAGGTTCATCCCGGCGGCGTAGCCGAGGTTGTGAGTGGCCCGCAGGAGCTCGCAGCCGGGCGGGACGACGGGATCGAGCTCGCCTGGGGTGGCCGGGTTGTGGACGACGAGGATCTGCTCGGGCGTGACCCCCTGGCCGAGTAGCGAGTCGAGCAGAGGCTCGTGCACGGCGCTCGTGCCGTAGGTCAGGATGACGATCCTCAGCCGCGGCTCGGTCAGGGAGACCATTCCTCGACCAGCTCGCGGTTGCCGGCGATCCAGCGCCGGTCGCGCAGGTACAGGAAGAGCCCCGCCGGCCAGGCGATCGCGGTCCACAGCCGGCTCGGCGAGAGCGCCAGCTGGCGCCGCGGGCCAGTGCCCTCGAGCAACCAGTAGCGAACGCAGTTGGCGTGGGCGCGCAGGCGCGAGCGCAGGCGCATCCGCTTCGGCATCGCCGCGTACTCGCGCCAGTAGGTGAGCTGTGAGGCGGGGAAGCGCAGGCGCAGCTCGGTCTCGCGATCGGTGAGGCCGCCGCTGCGATAGTCGGTGAAGGCCCAGATCTCGTTGACGTAGCGGGTGCCGTAGCCAGCCGCGATCCGGTTCCAGACCAGCTGCGGGGTGACGTGCCAACCGGCGTCCTCCGGGAAGGGGAACTGCGCCAGCACCTCGCGCCGGAACATGCCGATCTTGTCGCCGTATACCCCGTGCAGGGCGATCAGCTCGAAGGCGTCGGAGTCGAAGACATCTTCCGGGTAGGTGTCGCAGACGAGCGCGCCGTCCGGGTCGACTCGGACGCCCTCGACGTCGGCGAAGCCGTCACGACGCTCGGCGGGGATCGATTCCCAGGCGGCCAGCATCCGCTCCAGAGCGTCGGGCTTGTACCAATCGTCGGAGTCGATGATCGCGCAGAGCTCGCCACTTGCGCGCTCGACCGCGCGGTTCACCGCCGCGTGCTTGCCCTGGTTCTCCTGCCACTCATAGACGATCGGAAAATCCGCCTCCGCCCGTAGCGAGTGGACCAGCTCCCCGGTCTCGTCGGTCGAGCCGTCGTCGATGATGACCCACTCGAAGTCGCGCAGCGTCTGCTCCATCAGGCTGCGGTAGAGGCGCGGCAGCGTCCCGGCTCGCTGATAAGCGGTGGTGAGGATGCTGATCCGGGCCATCGCCCTCCCGTCGTCGCTCATCCGGCGGACGCCACCGTGTCGCGCCGACGCAGCGGCGGAAACTCGAGCTGGCTTGGCAGGAAGCCGCGGCGGGTGGCGATCAGCCAGTAGGGGATCGCGTAGATCGCGGTCGCGATCGCAAGCAGCACGATCGCGCTCAGCCGCCCGGAGGGAACGCCGACGGCGAGCGCCAGCACCGCCGGCGGGACACCGAGCCCGAGGGCGAGCGCCCCGGTCGGCACCGTGCCCGCGGTCAGGTCGCGAAGCGGCAGGCTGAAGAGCCGCAGGAAGCGCCAGTTGAAAGCAAGGCTGCCGACCGTGACGGCGAGAAAGGTCCCGCCAACCACGCCCCAGAGGCCGAACAAAGGCGCCAGCGCCACCGTGAGGATCACGTTCAGGATCGCGATCATCACCGCGTTGGCGGAGGCGAGGCCGGGATGGCCGGCGCCGATCGCGATCGTGGTTCCGACACCGGTGGTCATGTTGATCATGTAGGCGAGGGTGAGGAAGGGGACGAGCAGCTCGGAATCTCCGGGCGCCTCCCCGAGCCAGGCGATCAGCAGGAACGGGGCGGTGACCGCGGTCAGCGTAAACAGGGGGAAGGAGATCGCGCTGGCTCGCAGCGTGTAGCGCCTGTACATCTCGCCGATCACCTCGCGTCCCTCGTCGACGATGCGGGCAGCGGCGGTCGGAACCATCGCCGAGACGCTGAGCACGGCGACGCTGCGCACCGCCAGCACCACCCGCGAGGCGATCTCGTAGACGGCGGCGGCCCGGATGCCGACCATCAGCGCCACGATCACCTTGTCGGTCTGGAAGTTGACGAGGTCGGCGAGCCAGCCGATCTGGTCCTTGATGCTGAAGGCGAGCACGTCTTTGACCAGCGCCCGCGATGGCGGCGCGAGGTAGGGCGCCCGCCAGACGTAGCGCATCGCGAAGGCAGCCGGGATCAGGGCGACCACGCCCGCAGCGGCGTTGGCGACCGCGTACACCACGAGGCTGGAGCTGGCGAAGAGAGCGGCGACGCTGAAGGCGAAGTTAATCGTCACGCCGATCGTCGTCGAGACGTTCGGCGGCACCATGCGGCGCAACCCGAGCCCGACCGCGTTGAGGACGCCGTCGATCCCGTTGAGCGTCCAGATCGCCACCGAGGAGAGCAGCACCAGCCGCATCTCGCCGCTGTCGAGGACGCCAAGCTGATCGCTGGCGAAGGGCGCAAGGAAGAAGGCCGCGATCGCGATCACAACCCCGACGAAGAGCGTGGCGAGCAGGCCGAGACCGACGCATTCCTCGATCCGGCGGTGTTCGTCGGCCGCGTCGTAGACGGCGATGAAGCGGATCAGCGCGCGCCCGATCCCGAGATCCAGCAGGCCGGCGTAGCTGGCGAAGGCGCCGGTCACCGCCCAGACCCCGAAGGCGTCGAGGCCGAGGCGCGAGATCATCAGCGGCGCCAGCAGGAAGCTGAACAGGTAGCCGGCGATCAGGCTGCCCGACTGGGCCAGGGTGTTGCGGAAGAGCATCGTGCCCTAGCTTCCCGCTCGCGGGCGGACGAGATGCTCCCGGTAGGCCGCCAGCGTCGCCGCGCCCACCGTCCCCCAGTCCGAGCCGGAGGCAGCCGAGCGGCGTGCTCCCTCGGCGAACCGCGAGCACAGCTCGTCGTCGCGAAGGAGCTGGGTCACTGACCCCGCCAGGGCGCTCGGGTCCTCGGAGGCGACCGCCAGCCCCGAGCCATCGGCGACCAGCTCGGGCAACCCACCGACTTCGCTGACCACCAGCGGTCGCCCGTACCGCTTGGCGAGCGAGCCGACACCACTCTGGCTCGCCTGCCTGTAGGGCAGCACGACGCAGCGCGCGGCGGCGAAGAGCGCCGGCACCTGCTCGTCGGCGATGTACTCGCGGCGCAGGGTGACGCGCTCGTCCGCCAACGCCGGATGGTCCTCCAGCTCGCCGTCGCCGGCGATCGTCAAGGTCGCCTCGGGGAGACTCGCCCAGACCTCGGTCATCGCGTCGAGCAGCACGTCCACGCCCTTGTAGTGGCCAAGGCGGCCGAAGAAGAGGACCTCCGGGCGGTCCGGCAGCGGCGCCGGCGTGACCGGGTCGACCCCATGGGGGACGACGATGATCGGCGCGCGCGGACGGGCGATCTCTTCCAGCTCATCGCGCAGCGCCTCGGCGTGGACGAAGATCAGCCCGGCGCTGCGGACCAGGGCCGCATTGCCGAGCAGCCCGGACTTCGACTTGCGTTCGCCGGGATGGCGAACCGGGTCGTGGACGGTCAGCGCGAAGCGCCGCGGGCGGGCGCCGCTGGCAACCACGAGGCGAACGTCGGTCCCGATCGACTCCTGCAGATGGACCACGTCCGGCCTGAGGCGGCGGATCTGACGAGCGAGGCCGACGGTATCGACCAGCCCGCGCGCCGAGCGCACCCGTCCCGGGATCGAGAGGTGGAGGACGCTCGCCGGCGTCATCTCCGCCACGAACTCCGCCGCCGCGCCCGGGCGGTCGCCGAATTCCTCGTCGTGGCGACGGGTCAGGAGCGTCACTTGCGCTCCGGCGCGCTCCTCGCCGGCGGCGAGCATCGCGTTGTAGCGGAAGTGGAAGTCGCAGGCGAGCACGACCTTGAGCCGCGGCGAATCGCTCACCGCTCCCCTCCTCCGCGCAGGGCGCTCGCCGCAAGCAGCAGGCGCGCCGCCGGGGACGGCCCCAGGCGACGGCTCCAGGCGCGCATCCTGACCCGCCGCGCGTCCTCGCCGTGGTAGACGCCGACCCGCGGCCACTCAAACGGGAGCGGCGGCTGGGCATCGCGCGGGACCGAGACGGCGAAGCGGTAGCCCGCTGCCGCAGCCGCCGCCGCCGCGCGCTCGTCGTAGTCGCTGTAGGGGTAGGCGAGCGAGTGACAGGGCTGGCCGGCCTGCTCTTCGCAGATCCGCCGCGAGCGCTCCAGCTCGGCGGCGATCCCGTCGTCGTCGAGGCGCGAGAGCCGTGGGTGTGAGCAGGTGTGCGAGCCAATCTCCCAGCCGTCGGCGGCCAGCTCGCGTAGCTGCGGCCAGGACATGCACGCGAGCTCGCCCTCGTGCTCGGTGCCCAGCCAGCGGTCGTAACCGTCCCAGGCCATCGGCCGCTCGGCGCCCACGTAGTCGGTCGGCGCATAGACGGTGCCCGGGATGCCGAGGCGCGCCATCGGCCCCCGCGCATGCTCCCAAACCGAGAGATGGGCGTCGTCGAAGGTGACGACGACGGTGTTGCGGGTCGGCGGTGAGACGAGCGCCTCAGCGAGGGTCGCACCGCGATAGCCGTTGCGGACGAAGGAGGAGAGCTGCGCCTCGAAGTCGGCCGGCCGCACTGAGGTCGACGCCGGCCAGGTCTCGCTGATGCCGTGGTAGCAGAGGACCACCACCTCCCCGTAGGCGCCCGTTGCGGCCACGCTCAGGACTCCAGCACTAGCTCGTCGCGAAGGCTCGCGGGCAGGCGCGACTCGATCGCCCCCTCGAGCAAGTGGGAGTAGCGCTCCGCCATGTGAGTAGCGTCGAAGTCCTCGACGCGCGCCTGTCCCTGCGCGCGCAGCCGCTCGCTCAAATCCGGATCGGTGAGCACTCCCGCGCAGGCGACGGCAAAGGCGTCCTCGTCTTCCTTCGGCACGCAGATGCCGCCCTGCGTCACGTCGAGCAGCCAGCGCACGTCGCCGACGTCCGTAGCGACCACCGGGGTCCCCACCGCTATCGACTCCAGCAGCGACATCGGCAGGCCCTCGGCGGTCGAGGGCAGCACCGCCAGGTCGGCGGCGCGCAGCAGCGCCGGCACATCGTCGCGGCTGCCGAGGAAGGTGGCCCAGTCAGCGTCGAGCTCGGCGGCCCGCTGCTTCACGGCTGCTTCGGTGTCGCCGTCGCCGACGAAGACCACCCGGACGTCGCCGAGCTCCTGCCGCAGGCGAGCGACGACGCTCAGCGTCGCCGCCTGGTTCTTCGGGGTCGCGAACCGCGCCACGTGCATGATCGCCTTCGCCTCCGGCGGGATTCCGAGCGCGCTGCGGGCGCCGCCGCCGGCGGCGGCCCGGCGGCGGAACTCCTCGACCGGCACGCCGTTGGGAATGAGGACGATCGAGTCGGCGCGAACTCCCTCGGCTTCGAGCTGCGGAGACTGGGCCGAGGAGACGACGACGGTGGCGTTGGTGGCGCGGTCGAGGACGCGGTTGTGGAGGGCAATTAGGCGGGCCCGTGGAACGCCGCTCTTGCTGACCTGCAGGCTGCGGTCACCGGCGTGCTCGGTTACGACGACCGGCCGTCGCGCGAGGATCGCCGCCAGCCGACCCCAGAGGCTGGCGTCCCAGCCGGTGCAGTGGACAACATCGGCGCCACGGGCGGCCCGGACCAGCGCGGGCAGGGCGCGGAGCTTGCCGACCCTGTCCCGTGCCCCCAGCGCCTGCAGCTTGACGCCAGCCTCTTCGAGGTCCTCGGCGTGGGAGGTGATGTCCTCGACCGCGACCAGTGTCACGTCATGGCCAAGCCTGCGCAGGCCGATCGCCAGATTGCGCAGTTGCGTCTCGGCGCCGGCCCAGAAGAGCAGGTTGATCACCAGCAGGATGCGGCGCTTCGGCATCGCGGGCGCCACAGCGCCTGGATCACTCCAGCGGACGTCGGCGCCTCGCGAGCGCGAGCGCGAGCCGGTCGCGATCAGAAACAGCGCCGAGAGCGCGGCAGGCAACGCGTAGAGCAAAAGGCCAAGCGGACCGGTGGCGGCCGCCGCGTCAAAGATCTCGGCGTAGACCTCCAACATCGGCGTCGGGTCGAAAACAGCCCCGTCGACCTCGCCCAGGCGGCGTCCGTCGTCGCCGACCTCGCCCGCTGCGATCGAGGAATCCACCGGCATCAGCTGACCCTCGGCAGGGGCGCACCCAAACGAAGGGCGAGAACAAGCGTCAGGGCGGCCATGATGGGAATCATGCAGATCAAGAGGCTTGGCACGGCGGCAGAGGCGATCGCCGCCTCAAAGACCTCGGCGTAGCGTTCGGCCATGCGCGGCGCGTCGAAGTCGGCGACGCCGATCGTGCCGGCCTCGCCGAGGCGGCGGCGCAGATTGTCATCGCCGAGCACTTGCTCGCAGGCCTCCTCGAAGGCATCCTCGTCCTCCTTCGCGACGCAGAGCCCGCCGCCGGTGGTGTCGATCAGCCAGCGCACATCGCCGACATCGGTCGTGACCACCGGGGTCCCCACCGCCATCGACTCGATCAGCGACATCGGCAGGCCCTCGGCGGTCGAGGGCAGCACCGCCAGGTCGGCGGCGCGCAGCAGCGCCGGCACGTCGTCGCGGCTGCCAAGGAAGGTGGCCCAGTCAGCGCCCATCTCGGCCGCCTGGCGGCGGACCTTCTCCTCTTCGGGGCCCGCCCCGGCGAAGAGGACCCGCACGTCGCCATGGGTCTCCCGCAGCCGGGAGACCGCGCGCAAGGTAACTGGCTGACCCTTGGGAGGGGTGAAACGCGCCGCGTGGACGACCAGCGGCGAGCCCTCGGGCACACCCAACTCGGCGCGATCGATGCCCTCCCCGGCGCGCTGGCGCAGGTCCGCCAACGGCACGGCGTTGGGGATGCGGACGATCGACTCGGGGCGCACGCCCTCCGATTCGAGCAGCGGCACCTGCGCCTCGGCGACGACGACGGTGGCATAGGTGAAGCGGTCCAGGTAGCGGTTGTGGAGAGCGATCAGCCGCTCGCGTGAGGCGCCACTGCGACTCACCTGGAAATCGCGACCGGCGGTGTGCTCGGTGACGACCACGGGGCGCCGTGCCCTGATCGCCGCCAGCCGCCCCCAGAGGCTGGCGTCCCAACCGGTGCAGTGAACCAGGTCCGCATCGCGCGCGATACGGGTCAGCTGCGGAATCGCTCGCAGCTTCGCCGCCCGTCCCTTGAGGTCAAGGACACGCAGCTCGACTCCCGCCTCCTCCAAATCGTCGACATAGGAGGTCGCGTCGGCGATCGCGACGAGTGTCACCTCGTGGCCCAGCTTCCGCAGCCCAATAGCCATATGGCGAAGCTGCGTCTCAGCGCCCGCCCAGAAGAGCGTGTCGATGACCAGCACCAGCCGGCGCCCGGTGGTTTCGACGGCCGCCGTCACGCCAATAGCCCCGAATCGGCGGCGTCGGCCGCCCGCCCTTCGTAGTCGGCGGCGATGACGCCAGTGAGCAGGCCAAGCACGGTGGTCATGTCCTCGACTGAGAAGTAGATCGCGACAATTGAGCTAATCATGACCATTGCGATGCCGACGCCGCAGGCGGTGATCGCCGGGTCGATCGGCGCCCGGCGGAAGGCTCGCACCACTGGGATCGCGAGGAAGGCCAGGAACGCCAGCAATCCCGGCACGCCACAGATCAACAGCAAGTAGAGATATTGGTTGTGGAGGAAGAGCTGAGGTTCGACCTTGACGCTGTGCGGCCCGACGAAGTCGAGGTTGTAGACGCCGAAATTGACCCCGGGGCCAATTCCGGTCACCGCGTGCCGCTGGGCCTTGGGCCAGGCTATCCGGGTCTCCTGACCACGATCGGCGAGCGAGCTCGATTGCTGCACCTTGCGGGGGTTGAAGAGGGTCGAACCGCGTTTCACGACGGGGTCCAGCACGCGGCTGTCGGTGGCTGAGCCCAAGCTGGCCAGGAGGACGATCCCAGCGAGCGAGACGGCGATCGCGGCAGTCAGCCGGTTGCGCACGAACGGGCCGCCGACCACCATCATCAGAACCAGCCCGGCGATCAAGCCGAGCCACATGTTGCGGTTGAAGCTGATCGCGATCGAGAGGACCATCCCGGCGAGCGCCAGCCCCCAGCCGAGGCGCCTGCCCTTGCCGGTGGTGAGCAGCCGCACGGCGGCGAACCAGAACAACGCATAGGCCATCGAGAGGCCGGCCAGGCGCACCCGGAGCAGGCCAGCGGCCCCTTCCTCCTCCTTCACGATCGTTTCGCCCCCGCCGGAGAGGGTCTCGCCGATCCCGGCCCCGAGCGCCACGATCAGCGCGACGAGCCCTGCAACGGCGCCGATCGCGACGCCGCCGGTGAGTAGAAGCCGGCGCTCCCGGGGCTCCGGGAAGAGTCGGACGACCACGTAGAAGAAGGTCAGCAGCGCGAACGGACGAGCCCAGTTGAAGACGTCGGTAAGGGGGGCCCGGCCATCGAGCAACGCCAGACCCCCAGCCAAGGCCAGCATGGCGAGGAAGGCGGCGAGAGCCAGCCCCGGCGCTCCACCCCACGTCTGCCGCTTGGGGCGAACGGCGGCCAGGAACAGCAACCCGACCAGCGCCATCTCATGCGGGCGGACGCTGAGCGGGCCGATTTCGAAGGCGAAAAAGGTCGGGTAGAAGATGAAATCGGTAAGGCAGAAGAGGACAAACGCGGTCGCGATCGGAAAACGGAAGACGAATGCGATGCCGGCGACGCCGGCGAGCAACAGCAGCGGTTTGGCCGAGCCCGAGCCGGCGAGCGCGCGCGCGAGCACCGCCTCGAACAGCAGCGCGGCCAGCAGAAACGCAGCGACTCTGACTGCGTCAGGTACTCGTTGCGCCGCTTCCGACAACGTCGGAACGGTAGTAATGCGAGTACTTGCCACGTTCGGGCTCCGTGAAGTTTGCGATCACGCCGATCGGTTTCTTGTCCAGTAGGGAGAACTGCTTGCTCAGTGCCCCACCCGCATCGCGGGTGGTTTTGCCGAGGCCACCGACGACGACGACCGCCGAGACCTCTGCGACCAGCGCCAGCGCGTCGCTGACCGCCGCCAGGGCCGGGCTGTCGATTATCACCATCCGGAACCTTTCTTCAAGCTTGATCAGCAAGTCGCGCATCTGGGCGCTGTCGAGCAGCTCGGACGGGTTTGGCGGCACCGGGCCGCTTGGCAGCACGGTCAGCGAGCGCGCTTGCCCGCCGGTGCCGGCCGGGACGTCGACCTCGATCAGCACTTTCTCGAACGGCGTGCCGGCGAGGACGTTGGAGAGGCCGCTCGCCGGCCCTCCGGTGACCCCGCGCAGCTCGCCGCCTTTGCGCAGGTCGCCTTCGACGAGGACGACCTCGTCCCCCATCTCCGCCATCGTCATCGCCAACGTCCGCGCGACGGTCGACTTGCCATCCCCGGCTTCGGGGCTGGTGACGAGGATCGAGCGCAGGCCGCCGTCGACGTTGAAATAGCGCAGGTTGGTGCGCAGCACCCGGAACGCCTCCCCCTCCTGGGTCTGCGGCCCGATCGCCTCGGCACGCCGTTTGGAGAGACGCTGGCTGTTCGGGATGCGAGCGAGGATCGGCACGCCGTAAATTTCCTCGAGTTCGTCGATGCCGCGCACGCGGCGGTCGATTCGCTCCAGCAGGGCGGCCAGACCAAGGCCGACAAGGAGCCCGAGGATCACGCCGAGCAGGACGTTACGCAGCGTCTTCGGCGAGGACGGAGAGGACGGCGGAGTCGCAGGCTGCACCAGCTCGGCGCCACCGGTCTGCAGGGCCTGGGTCAGCTTCAGGCGGTCAAGCTGTTCGCTCAGGGCAGCGCCCTCTTTGCCTTCCTGCTCGGCGGGCGAGAGCTGTTCGAGGCCGGCTTCGGCGACATCGATCGCGTCCTGGACCTGGGAGCGATCGGCCGCGCGGCGGAAGGAGATATAGGCCTCCCCGTACGCGTTGGCCATCGCAGCCGAAAGGTCTGGGTCGCTGGTCGTCGCGGCGATCTTGGCGGTGTCGGCTTCGGCGCTGGCTTCGACTTCGACGCTTTCGAGGACTTCCGCGGCCGGCACCCCGTCGAGCAGCTCCGCCGCTTTCTCGGCGACGACGGGCAGACCGACAAGCTGACCGTTGGTGGCTGCCTCCCGGGTCGGGTCGATTACGGTTTCGCCTTCTTCGGGGCCGCTGGGCGCCTGGCGGAAGAGCAGCGTCGCGGTTGCCGTGTACTGCTTCTCCTGGGTCAGCGAGAAGAGCAAGGCGAGCAGAGGCACCAGGACGATGGCCTGCAGAACGACAAGCTTGCGCCGCCGCACGATGCGCAGCAGCTGATCGAGAACGCCTTCGGAGTTCACCTGCGGGTCTTTCGACATCACAGCGTCCATGCCTTTAGCGACAGCATTGCGCGCCGCGGTTGCCGCCAGGCTTCTTGCACGAGTCAGCGCTCATCGGTCGGAGTCTCCAGTCGTTGGTCGGCGGGCGATGCTACCCATCCGGCGGGATCGGGGCGCTCCTATATCGTGCTCCGTCGATGCCGGCCGCAGAGCAAAGCCCGCCGCGCCTGCTGCGCGCCAGGGCGCCGCTGCGAGTGAGCTTCGCCGGCGGCGGCACCGACGTCCCGCCGTATCCCGCCGAGCAAGGCGGGCTGGTGCTGAGCGCGACGATCAACCGCTACGCCTACGGCACGCTCCGCCCGCGCGCCGACCGCCAGATCGTGATCCAGTCCCTCGACCTCGACGTGGTCGCCTCGATCGCGCTCGAGGAGGCCCGCCCGGACGGCGACAAGCTCGACCTGATCAAGGCAGCGATCCAGAAGCTCGCCGCCGACTCCCCGCATGGCTTCGATCTCTTCCTGCACAGCGCCGCGCCGCCCGGCTCGGGCCTCGGCTCCTCCTCGGCGGTCATGGTGACCCTGATCGGGCTCCTCTCCGACCACATGAAGATGCCGCTGACCGACTACGAGATGGCCCGGCTCGCGTACACCGTCGAGCGCCAGGACCTCGGCCTCAAGGGCGGCACCCAGGATCAGTACGCGGCGGTCTTCGGCGGCTTCAACTTCATCGAGTTCCGGGCCGAGGACGTGATCGTCAACCCGCTGCGCATCCACCCCGAGACGATCAACGAGCTCGAGTACAACCTGCTGCTCTGCTTCACCGGCCGCACCCGCGTCTCCGACCACATCATCGAGGACCAGGTGGGTCGCTACCAGTCGCAGGAATCCTCGACCATGAACGGGCTGGAGAGGCAGAAGGAGCTGGCGGTGGCGATGAAGGACGCACTGCTGCAGGGCAGCCTGACCGAGTTCGGCGGGCTGCTGGACGAAGCCTGGCACGCGAAGAAGCAGATGTCGCCCCGGATCAGCAACGAGCACATCGACGATCTCTACGAAGCGGCGAAGCGGAATGGCGCCCTCGGCGGCAAGGTCACCGGCGCCGGCGGCGGCGGATACATGCTGCTCTACTGCCGCTATGACAGAAAGCACGAAGTCCAGGCGGCGCTGGCCGAGCGCGGCGCCGAGGCGGTCGACTTCCAGTTCGACCACAAGGGGCTGACGACCTGGAGCCACGCCGATGACTGAGCCGGGAGCGGCTGAGCTGGTCCGACAGCGCCTCGGCGAGGGGGTGGCCCTGGCCGAGGCGATGCTCGACCCAGAGTGCGTCGGTGAGATCGCCGCCGTCGCCGAGCTCACCGCCGAGGCCTACCGGCGAGGCGGCAAGCTGCTTCTCTTCGGCAACGGCGGCAGCGCCGCCGACGCGATCCACATCGCCGCCGAGTTCGTCGGCCGCTACCTGGTCGACCGCCCCCCCCAGCCGGCGATCGCGCTGGTCGCGAACCCCTCCTCGGTGACGGCGATCGGCAACGACTACGGCTACGACGAGGTCTTCGCCCGCCAGCTGCGCGGGCTCGGGGCGGACGGTGACGTGGCGATGGGGTTCACCACCAGCGGCCGCTCGGTCAACGTCGAGAAGGCGCTGCGAGCGGCGGCCGAGCTTGGCTTGGCGACGGTGGCGATGACCGGCGCAGACCCCGGGCCCGTGGGGGCCGCGGCCGAGCATCGCATCCGTATCCCCAGCTCCGAGACGCCGCGCATCCAGGAGGGCCACATGCTCGCCGCGCACACGATCTGCGAGTGGGTCGAGGCGAGGCTGGTAGAAGCGAGCGCATCCGCTTGAGCCGTCCGCGGCTGGCGCCGGGGGCGACGGCCTTCCTCGACCGCGACGGCACGATCAACGAGTCGCCGCCGGAGGGCGAGTACGTGACCTCGCCAGAGGGGCTGCGGCTGCTCGAGGGCGCCGCCGAGGCGATCCGCTTGCTCAATGAGCACCCGGCGAAGGTCGTCGTCGTCACCAACCAGCGCGGAATCGCGCTGGGGAAGATGAGCGAGGCGGACCTGGAGCGCGTCAACAACCGTCTCCGGCAGGAGCTGGGTCGCTCAGGCGCCCACCTCGACGCCATCCTCCACTGTCCCCACCACGAGGGCGCCTGCGATTGCCGCAAGCCGGGGACGGGCATGTTCGAACGCGCCGCCCGAGAGGTCGAGGGAGTCGAGCTGGCCGACGCCGCGATGATCGGCGACACGGCCAGGGACATGGAGGCCGGTAACCGCCTCGACCTCACCACCGTGCGGATCGGCAGCGCTGCCGACGGCGAGCCGGCCGCGGACCATGAGGCCGCGGACCTGCTCAGCGCAGCGCGCTGGCTTACCGGCAGCGCATCCGACATTGTCCCCCCCTGAGTGGGGTGAATGTCGGATGCGACGGTTCAGGCCTACTCGCCCGGCTCCCGCCGGGGCACCAGCACGAGGCGCTTGAACTCGGCGACGAGGACGCCGTCCTGGTTCAGCACCCGCGTGTGGACCTTGACGACGCCGCGGTCGAGCTTCGATTTCGAGGGCTTGACGTCGAGCACCTCGGTCTCGCAGAAGAGCGTGTCTCCGTGGAAGACCGGGTTCGGGTGGCTGAGCTCTTCGGTGGCCAGGTTGGCGATCGCCTTGCCCGATACGTCGGAGACCGACATGCCAAGTGCCAGCGAGTAGACGAGCGGCCCGACGACCACGTTGCGCCCCTGCTGCGAGTTGGCTGCGTAGACGTCGTTGAGGTGCAGCGGGTGGTGGTTCATCGTGATCAGGCAGAAGAGGTGATCGTCGGCCTCGGTCACGGTCTTGGCCGGCCAGTGCTTGTAGACGGCGCCCACCTCGAACTCCTCGAGATAACGGCCGTAGCTGTGCGCGCCGGACGCCTCGCGCTCTGCCTGGTCGGTGGTCAGCTCGTACTTCTGCTCGCTCATCGGTGGTGATTCTCCCTCTGGGTTGGACGGCGCGGGATGCTAGTCGAGATCGGGTCCAGGGCTCCAGGCAAGATCCGACCCAGGGGTGTCGCCCGTCCCGTCGAAATAGCCGGGGTCCAACGACGAGGAGGCAAAAATGCGGTGGCGGAGATCAAACGACGAAACCGGGACGGCGCAGGTCAAACGGCAGCACGCATTGCTTGGCGCCGGGCTGGCGACGCTGATCGCCGTTCTGCTCGTCGTCTGGCTGCTGATCGACGACAGCGAATCCGGCGAGACCCAATCGAGCTCCTCGACCGGCGCGGAGATCGTCAGCGTCGAGTCGCTGCGCTCCACTGCCGGTGAGCAGGAGACGCCGCTCTACTGGGCCGGCCCCCCCGAGGGCTCCGAGCTCGAGCTGAGCCAGCCGTCCCCCGACCGCACCTACGTGCGCTACCTGACCGGCGACGCCGAAGCCGGCGACCAGCGTCCGTTCCTCACTGTCGGCAGCTATCTCCTGTCCGACCCCGTCGCGGCCCTGCGCGCTCAGGGCGAGCAGCCCGACGGTGTGCTCGTCAGCGCACCGAAAGGGGGCACCGTCTACTTCAGCAAAGAGCGCCCGGAGAGCGTCTACCTGGCCTACCCCGGCACGGAAGTCGAGGTAGAGGTCTACGCCCCGGACTTCAGAGACGCGCTTGAGCTGGCCACCTCGGGTCAGATCGTCCCGGTCGAGTAGGCCTCAAACGCCGAACGGGCCGTGTCGCGAGTGCTTCCGCGACACGGCCCGAACGAGACTGCTTTGCGCTAACGCTACGGGGTGAGCGTCACCCCCCACCGGACCGCGCCCGAGGAGTCCGGATCGCTGTTCGGAACAACTTGCAAGGACAGCACATCGCCCTGCGCAAACGAGACGGAATTGGCGGCACTGTTACACGAAGTGCTGCTGCTTCCTTCGATTTTGCAGGTGACGGACGTTCCGCCCGAGGCACCGTTCCCATTTTTGCGGATGGTGAACGTGTAGCTGTCGCCGTCGCTTGGGTCGTTGGCGAGTTTCACCGTCAGATTCGCAATCGTCCCAGCGGCGGGCATGATCTGCTGCACGCTGCTCTCGGTCGTGGCGGCGCTTGAGGTCAGGTACGGACCGAGGTAGTTCGTGGCGGAGGTCGACAGGCTGCTCGTCGTAAAGCCATTGATGAACGTGCTGCCGTTCGTTCCGTTGGTGCCATTGGTCCCGTTGGTGCCGTTGGTCCCTTTCAGCGAGACACCGGCCGGCCACACACCGCCGGCCTTGGGGCCGTAGATTTTGACTTCGGCGGTGTTGATGTAGAAGTCGCCGTCCTGGCCGACTCCCGCGGTAGGTGCAACCGCGCCGCTGAGGACGGTCTTGCCGTTGGTTCCGTCATCACCGTCGGCGCCGGGAGCACCCGGAGCGCCGTCATCGCCGTCAGCGCCGTCAGCGCCGGGAGGGCCCTGGGGACCCTGCGGGCCTTGCGGGCCTTGGGCGCCGGGGGCACCATCATCGCCGTCGGCGCCTGGGGCGCCGGGAGCGCCGTCGGTGCCGTCAGCGCCCTTCAGCGAGACGCCGGCCGGCCACACGCCGCCGGCCTTGGGGCCGTAGATCTTGCTCGTGGCGGTGTCGATGTAGAAGTCGCCGTCGACTCCGTCGTTGGTGTCGTCGGGAGGCAGGATGCCGCTGAGGACGGTCTTGCCGTTCTCACCGTCATCACCGTCGGCGCCGTCGGCGCCGGGAGCACCGGGAGCGCCGTCATCACCGTCAGCGCCAGGAGGGCCCTGGGGACCCTGCGGGCCTTGCGGGCCTTGGGCGCCGGGGGCACCATCATCGCCGTCGGCGCCTGGGGCGCCGGGAGCGCCGTCGGTGCCGTCAGCACCCTTCAGCGAGACGCCGGCCGGCCACACGCCGCCGGCCTTGGGGCCGTAGATCTTGCTCGTGGCAGTGTCGATGTAGAAGTCGCCGTCGACTCCGTCGTTGGTGTCGTCGGGAGGCAGGATGCCGCTGAGGACGGTCTTGCCGTTCTCACCGTCAGCTCCGTCAGCTCCGTCATCACCGTCGGCACCGGGAGCACCCGGAGCGCCGTCATCACCGTCAGCGCCGGGAGGGCCCTGGGGACCCTGCGGGCCCTGCGGGCCTTGGGCGCCGTCGGCACCCGGAGCGCCGTCATCGCCGTCGGCGCCTGGGGCGCCGGGAGCGCCGTCGGTGCCGTCAGCACCCTTCAGCGAGACGCCGGCCGGCCACACGCCGCCGGCCTTGGGGCCATAGATCTTGCTCGTGGCGGTGTCGATGTAGAAGTCGCCGTCGACTCCGTCGTTGGTGTCGTCGGGAGGCAGGATGCCGCTGAGGACGGTCTTGCCGTTCTCACCGTCATCACCGTCGGCGCCGTCGGCGCCGGGAGCACCCGGAGCGCCGTCATCACCGTCAGCGCCAGGAGGGCCCTGGGGACCCTGCGGGCCTTGCGGGCCTTGGGCGCCGGGGGCACCATCATCGCCGTCGGCGCCTGGGGCGCCGGGAGCGCCGTCGGTGCCGTCAGCACCCTTCAGCGAGACGCCGGCCGGCCACACGCCGCCGGCCTTGGGGCCGTAGATCTTGCTCATGGCGGTGTCGATGTAGAAGTCGCCGTCGACTCCGTCGTTGGTGTCGTCGGGAGGCAGGATGCCGCTGAGGACGGTCTTGCCGTTCTCACCGTCATCACCGTCGGCGCCGTCGGCGCCGGGAGCACCCGGAGCGCCGTCATCACCGTCAGCGCCAGGAGGGCCCTGGGGACCCTGCGGGCCTTGCGGGCCTTGGGCGCCGGGGGCACCATCATCGCCGTCGGCGCCTGGGGCGCCGGGAGCGCCGTCGGTGCCGTCGGTGCCGTCAGCACCCTTCAGCGAGACGCCGGCCGGCCACACGCCGCCGGCCTTGGGGCCGTAGATCTTGCTCGTGGCGGTGTCGATGTAGAAGTCGCCGTTCTGGCCGACCCCGGCACCTGGAGCAGTGGCGCCGCTGAGGACAGTTTTGCCGTCCACGCCATCAGTGCCATCTACTCCGTCAGCGCCATCGGTGCCGTCAACACCGTCAGTGCCATCTACTCCGTCAGCGCCGTCGAGACCGTCAGTGCCGTCGATGCCGTTCGCGCCAGCAGTACCCGGAGCTCCCTGGGAGCCAGCGGGACCGGTTTCACCGCTGCTGCCCTGGATACCCAGGACTCCCTGGCTGCCAGAGCCGCCCACTACCTGGACGAGAAGTTCACCTTGTTTGCAGCGTTTAGCGGGCACGAAGCGGACCTTGCCTTTATCCGGGCCGGCTTTCGTAATGCAGAGATTGATGGTCGACAGCGTTTTCGTCGCCGCCGCGGCGGTGCCGGCGGCAGTCGCCATTCCAGCGACAGCCAGGCACGCCACGAGCGCAAGCGCCAGCCAGCGGCGAGGCGACGAGAGGGTGAGTGCAGTCATACGAGTGAGTCTCCTTACTGGTGAGTTGAAGCCTCGGCGCTGTCACATCAAAGTTCGCACCGACACCTGAGCAGGCGGCTCAAAGTACAGACCCACTAGACGTTTGACCAATCAAAGCAGTCATACATATGGCCAAACTAGTTACTTTTGCTCAAGGCCCACCCAAAAAGTGTGCGGAGCAGGCGTATTTGACACTGCAACTCCTCACCCAAATCTCAACTTTGGCAGCCGGCTACTGCACTTTTCGCAGGCGGGAGCGCTGCTCTTGGCGCTCCACGACCTGGACGACGAGCTTCTTCACGTTCGAGTCGCCGGTGGCCTTGATGTGCCCCGTCTCGACCGCCTTGCGGTAGCTCTTCAACGTGCCTTTCTCCGCCAGCTCGTTGAACTGCGGCCGGTCGATCTGGACCAGCACGCGCTCGTCCTGGGCCAAGTCCTTGCTGATCTTGGGCCCTGGCAGCTCGACCCGGTAGAGCTGCACGTCCCCCCTGCCTTTCAGCTCCAGCCCGAAGACCAATTTGAGTTTCTGCAAGGCAGGAACCTCCGCCTGGAAGCGCTCAACAGCGGTCCGGATCAGATCGGAGGTCGATGCCATCGGCTAGATCTTGTGCCTTTGCAAGAGCTTCTTGCCAATAACCATGCGCTGGATCTCGGAGGTTCCCTCGCCGATCAGGAGCAGCGGCGCGTCGCGGTAGAGGCGCTCGATCTCGTACTCCTTCGAGTAGCCGTAGCCGCCGTGGATGCGGAAGCACTCCTCGACGCACTCCTTGCCGGTCTCCGAGGCGAGCAGCTTCGCCATCCCCGCCTCGAGGTCTGAGCGCACACCGGCGTCCTTCAGCCGGGCCGCTTTGCGGGTGACGAGGCGGGCGGCCTCGATCTTGGTCGCCATGTCGGCGAGCTTGAACTGGATCGCCTGGTGCTGGGCGATCGGCTTGCCGAAGGTCTTGCGCTCCTGGCTGTAGCGGAGCGCCAGCTCGAGGGCGCGCTGGGCGATGCCGACACCGCGCGCGGCGACGTTAACCCTGCCGACCTCGAGCGCGTCCATCATCTGCACGAAGCCCTGCCCGACGCCAGCCTCCTCGCCGCCGAGGACCCGCTCGGGCGGGCACCGGTAGCCGTCGTAGACGAGCTCGGTCGACTCGACGCCCTTGTAGCCCATCTTCTTGATCTTGGGCGGCACGATCAGGCCCTCGTAATCGCCCGAGTTGGTTTCGGCCCAGGGCTCCTTCTCGGTGACGAAGCAGGTCATCCCCTTATATGGGGGGTCAGCCTTGGCGTCGGTCTTCATCAGGACGAAGACGACGCTGGAGCCGAGCCCGTTGGTGACCCACATCTTCTGGCCGTTCAGCTCCCACTTGCCGTCGTCGCCCTTCTTCGCCGTCGACTTGATCCCCTGCACGTCGGAGCCGACCTCGGGCTCCGAGAGCGAGAAGGCGGCGCGGATCTCGCCCGTCGCCATCTTCGGCAGGAAGTGCTCTTTCTGCTCCTCGGTGCCGAACTTCATCAAGAGGTAGGAGCCGATGAAGTGGGTGTTGACGACGCCGGAGATCGAGATCCAGCCGCGCGAGAGCTCTTCGACGATCATCGCGTAGGTCGTCAGATCGAGCCCCATGCCGCCGTACTCCTCCGGGATCGTGACCCCGAAGAGGCCGAGCTCTTTCATCTGCTCGACGATCGGCTCCGGGAAGGAATCCTCGTGGTCGTACTTCTCGGCGTTGGGAATGATCTGCTCGTCGGCAAACTGGCGCACCATCTCGGTGATGTCGCGCTGGATGTCGGTCTGCTCGGTGTAGGCGGCGGTCTCTACGGCCATTTCTCCTGCTTCGTTCGGGTTCTCAGGGAGAGCGAAGGATATCGGCGCCGCTGCTACCGAGCGCCGGGGCACTCGATCCCGCTAAATGAGTACAGAAGGCGGTTGCAACTCATACATTCGTCCAGGACGCTGGGAGGGGATGGGACGGGAGGCGAGATCAGACGACAACCAAGCGATGTCGCTCAGGCTCACCCTCGCTGCTGCGCTGGTCGCTCTCGCCAGCCTCTCGATCACCTCCAGCGCGCTTGCGGTTGGGCTTCAGGACCAGCGCGTCGCCTCGCATCCGAAGGCCGTATCGCAACCGAGCCGGGCGACGGCCGCGAATACGCTGATCGCCCCGCCTGCCGTTTGCCCCGGTCAGGAAGACATCGACGCTCCGGCCGCCACCCAGGAGGAGGCGATGGGCTGCCTGGTCGACTTCGCCCGCCAGCAGGTCGGCCTGGGCGCCCTGACCGACAGCGCCGCCCTCGCGCAGTCGGCGCACGACAAGTCGCTCGACATCCTGCGCTGCGACAGCTTCAGCCACTTCGCCTGCGAGCGTGAGTTCACCTACTGGATGAAGGAGAGCGGGTACACCGCGACCCCGTGCTGGCGGGTCGGCGAGAACCTTGCCTGGGGAACCGGCGAGCAAGGGTCGGCCAGGTCGATCTTCGCCGCCTGGCTGCGCTCCCCCACCCACCGCGCCAACCTGCTCGGCGATTTCGACGAAACCGGGCTCAGCCTGCGGGTCGGCACCCTCGAAGGCCTCGGCGGGACGAGGGTCTGGGCACAGCACTTCGGCACGCGCTGCGGCGCGTAAGACCTACCCCCGACTCGCCAGCTCAAGCCGAGAGAGGCAGGCGCTGCAAGCGGCGCAAGCGCTCGGCCACGCGGTCGGCACGGGCGGTGAAGTCGCCCATCCCACCGTCGTCCGGCGCACGCCGCCCCGGGCGCCGGGTCCCGTGGTCGTCCATCCTCAGGCTCGCTCGCTCCGCCAGCTCCGCTGCTCGCTTCGCCTGCTCGGCGGCATCGAGCGCCGCGGCGCCGACGGTCATCACCGCCGCCTCGGAGGCGCGGGCGGTCGCCAGCGCCTCATCGATCCGTTCGACCAGCTCGCTCAGTAGCGGCGGCCGGGCGCGCTCCGGCAGCGTCCAGTCCTCAGCGCTTGCGCGCTCGTGATCGCTCATCCCCTTCATTTACGGCAGCGGGGACGAAATCCCTGCGGCCATCCGATAGCGCGGTAGAGGTTTGGGTCGAATAGCGCACCAAACCTCTACCGCGCCGCTTGACTAGATTTCGGACCCCGACCGTCCCCCACCCCGAGGAGCAGCTTGAAAAACCCACGAGACTTCTTCCAGCCACTGGCGATCGGAGCTCCCGAGCCGCTGGCCGAGATCCCGGTCAAGCCGTCACGGATGATCCACTTCCTCGACTTCTCCAACGAGAAGATGGTCGCCAAGGCCGCCGATATCGCGCAGAAGACCGACATCCTGCTCGGCAACCTCGAGGACGCGATCCCAGTCGACCGCAAGGAGGCGGCGCGCGCCGGCCTGATCAAAGCGGCGACCGAGTCGGACTTCGGTCAGACCTCGCTCTGGACCCGGGTCAACTCGCTGGAGAGCCCCTGGGTGCTCGACGACCTGACCACGCTTGTCACCGAGATCGGCGACAAGCTCGAGGTCGTGATGGTGCCCAAGGTCGAGGGGGCTTGGGACATTCACTACGTCGACCGCCTGCTCGCCCAGCTCGAGGCCAAGGCGGGACTCGATCGTCCGATCCTGATCCACGCGATCCTCGAGACGGCGCAGGGCGTCGTCAACCTCGAGGAGATCGCCGCGGCCAGCCCCCGCATGCAGGGGATGAGCTTTGGCCCCGCTGACCTTGCTGCGTCACGGCGGATGAAGACCACCCGTGTCGGTGGCGGCCACCCGGGCTACCGCGTGATGGAGGACCCGGAGGATCCAGAGAACCCCGAGGCCGACCGCGTCAGCGCCCAGCAGGACCTCTGGCACTACTCGATCGCGCGCATGGTCGACGCCTGCGCCTCGACCGGGATCCTGCCCTTCTATGGCCCCTTCGGCGACATCAAGGACACCGCCGGCTGCGAGACCCAGTTCCGCGCCGCCTTCCTGATGGGCTGCGTCGGCGCCTGGTCGCTGCACCCGGTCCAGATCGGCATCGCCAAGAAGGTGTTCAGCCCGCCCCCCGAGGAGGTCAGGTTCGCCAAGAAAGTCCTCGAGGCGATCCCCGACGGCCGCGGCGTCCACATGATCGACGGCAAGATGCAGGACGACGCCACCTGGAAGCAGTGCAAGGTGATGGTCGAGCTGGCCGAGATGCTGGCCGCCAAGGACCCGGAGCTGGCCGAGTCCTACGGGATGTGACGGTCAGACCCGGCTGCGGAGCTCTGCCAGGTGGCGCATGGCCGCCTGGATGCGGGGCCATTTGGACACGGCGAGCTTCAGGTGCAGCTTCTGAGGCGTGTCGTCGACGTGCACGGCCGTACGTGGCAGCGCGTGCAGGTCAGATCCCCCCTGCACGATGCCGCGATCGACGGTGAAGGCGACCTCGTAGCCAGCGTCGCGCACGGCCTGCGCGGCCTCAGCATCCCAGCGCCCGTACGGGTAGGAGAAGGCGCGCGGCCGTGGCAGACCAGCCGCCTCGAGAATCTCGGCGGCACCGGCGATCTCCCCCTCGAGCTCGT
Organism: uncultured Solirubrobacterales bacterium; assembly: GCA_963824215.1. Taxonomy (GTDB): domain Bacteria; phylum Actinomycetota; class Thermoleophilia; order Solirubrobacterales; family 70-9; genus VRUE01. The sequence goes on from CAWGOE010000004.1 coordinate 1,120,560, forward strand.
CGGCAGGTAGTCCGGTCAGCACTCGGTGGTTCACCGTGTGCGCGCCCACCTCGATCCCCCGTCGGGAGATCTCCCGCAGGCCCTCGGCGTCGAGCAGCGCGAGGCTCGTGGCGCCGTTCTCGCTGTCCCAGGCGTTCGTTCCCCCGATCTGACCGGCAACGGCGAACGCCACAGCGGGGATGCCACGCTCGAGCAGAACCGGGCTGGCGGTGTCGAGCAGATCCGCGTAGGCATCGTCGAAGGTGAGGAGAACCGCGCGCTCCGGCAGGCTGGGACCGCCGTCGAAGGCGGCCATAACCTGCTCGAGACTGACGAAGTTCCAGCCTCGGGCACGCAGGTAGTCGAGCTGCTTGGCGAACCGCGCCGGCGGCACCGAGTACTTCTCGATCAGGGGGTCGCCGCTGAGATCCTCGATCGCGTGATACGCCAGCACCGAGAGCCGCGTCGAACTCGCCGAGCGCGCGACACCGTGCCTGGCTCCTCGCGCCGCCGTTCCGGACACGGCAAGGAAAGGCGTCGCCGTGAGCAGGGCAAGGGCAATAAGAGCCGCGAATACGCGACCGATTCTGCGCATCTATTTAGCTTAGACGGCTCTCCAGATCCTGCAACTGCTTGCGCAGGTCTGCAGGAAGGCGGTCGCCGAAACGGTCGAGGTGCTCCTTGACCTGGGGCAGCTGCTGCTTGAAGAGATCGGCGTCGACCGAGAGCAGCTCGCGCATCTGCTCGGCGGAGATGTCGAGGCCGTCGGTGTCGATCTCACCCTCGGCGGGCAGTAGCCCGATCGGCGACTCCACGGTCTCGCCCTCGCCGTCGCAGCGACGGAAGACCCACTCGAGCACACGGCTGTTCTCGCCGAAGCCGGGCCAGATGAACTTGCCATCCTCGTCCTTGCGGAACCAGTTGACGAGGAAGATCTTCGGCAGCTTCGCGCCCTCGCGCTCGCCCAGCTTCAACCAGTGGCCGAAGTAGTCGGCCATGTTGTAGCCGGCGAAGGGCAGCATTGCCATCGGGTCGAAGCGCAGCTGGCCGACCTCGCCGGCCGCGGCGGCGGTCGTCTCGACCGACATCGTCGCGCCGAGGAAGGTGCCGTGCTCCCAGTCGAAGGCCTCGGAAACCAGCGGCACCGCCGTGGCGCGACGCCCACCGAAGAGGAAGGCGTCGATCGGAACCCCAGCGGGGTCCTCCCACTCTGGGGCGATACACGGGCACTGCGATGCGGGCGTCGTGAAGCGTGCATTCGGATGCGCGGCGGCGTGATCGGAATCGGGCGTCCAATCCTCGCCGTGCCAGTCGATCGCGTGCGCCGGCGGCTCGCCGGTCATGCCCTCCCACCAAACGTCGCCGTCGTCGGTTTTGGCGCAGTTGGTGAAGATCGAGTTGCGCTCGACCGTCTCCATCGCGTTCGGGTTGGTCTTATGACCGGTCCCGGGCGCGACGCCGAAGAAGCCAGCCTCGGGATTGACCGCGTGGAGCCGGCCGTCCTCGCCGAACTTCATCCAGGCGATGTCGTCGCCGATCGTCTCCGCTGTCCAGCCCTCGAGGGTCGGGATCAGCATCGCCAGGTTGGTCTTGCCCGAAGCCGAAGGGAAGGCGCCGGTGACGTACTTGACCTTGCCTTCGGGCGAGGTCAGCTTGAGGATCAGCATGTGCTCGGCCATCCAGCCCTCGTCGCGCGCCATCGCCGAGGCGATCCGCAACGCAAAGCACTTCTTGCCAAGCAGGGCGTTGCCGCCGTAGCCAGAGCCAAAGGACCAGATCTCGCGCGTCTCCGGGTAATGGACGATGTACTTGTTGTCGGCGTTGCAGGGCCACGGAACGTCCTCCTGGCCCTCGCTCAGCGGCATCCCAACCGAGTGCACGCAGGGGACGAAGTCGCCACCCTCGCCGAGCACCTCGAGGGCGCCTTTGCCCATCCGGGTCATGATCCGCATCGAGGTCGCGACGTAAGCCGAGTCAGTGAGCTGGACGCCGATGTGGGCGATCGGCGAGCCCAGCGGCCCCATCGAGAAGGGCACCACGTACATCGTGCGTCCCTTCATGCAGCCGCTGAACAGCCCCTTCAGCTTCGCCCGCATCTCCCCCGGCTCGCTCCAGTTGTTGGTCGGGCCGGCGTCCTCCTCGCGCTCGGAGCAGATGAAGGTTCGGTCCTCGACCCGCGCGACGTCGCCGGGATCAGAGGTAGCAAGGTAAGAGTTTGGTCGCTTCGCGTCGGAGAGGCGCTCGAAGGTCCCCGCATCGATCAGGGCCTTGGCGAGGGCGTCATACTCCTCAGCCGATCCGTCACACCAGTGGACGGCGTCGGGCTGGGTCAGCTGGGCGATCTCCCCGACCCAGTCGAGGAGCTTTGCGTGGGTGGTCGGCGCGTTGGCCGTCGTCATCTGGCTCATTCGCGGCACTCTACTTATTGGGCTTGAGGTCGGTTACTTCCACGTCTGCGTCCTCGTTGAGGATCTTCAGCGTCGCCGTCTCTTGCTTCCCTCCCGTCAAATCGACCGTGCAATCGAAGGTCTTCCCGGTCTCGACCTCGACACCGGAGGGGCAATCGACCGAGACGACCTTCTGGCCCACGGACTTCTCCAGGTTCTGTTCGATCGCCGCCTCGGTCTTGGCGTCGTCGATCACCGTTTCTCCACAGCCGACGGCAAGCAGAGCCGCGACAGCAAGCCCGATCAAGGCTGCAAACCGGCCGATGTCAGTCAATCTTCCTCCTCACAAGAGATCTCTCCCCGGAGTATCCCAGCCGGCGTGGCGTCGGGCTCAACCGTCGAAGAGCGGCGAAAGCGGGTTGAGCGACTTGGCCTTGGCGTAGGCCCGAACTGCCGCCGCAGCCTGCCCGTTCTGCGCCTCGATCCGGGAGAGGACGAGCCAGGTGCGCCAGTTGGTCGGCTCTCGCTCGGTGGCCGCACGCGCCGCTTCGACGGCTGCCGGGAAGTTGCCCTGCTGCTCGAGAACGAGCGCCTGCTGGAGGCGCGGCGAGGCGGCGCCCGGCTGCACGTTCTGGGCGGTCCTCGCCTGCTCCAAGGCGCCGCTCAGATCGCCGGCGCGAGCGTCGGCCTCGCTGCTGCGCACGAGGCTGGTCGAGGCGAGCGGAATCGCGATCGCGACGATCGCCGCCAGAGCCACGACAGCGGCCGCGATCCGGGGCGCAAGCGGCAACCCCCTCCGCTCCTCATCCTCGGCGCGGCGAGCGCCGTTGAGCAGCACAGAGGCCAACAGAAGCAAGGCAACAGGCAGCACCGGCAGCTGCCACATCCAGTCGAAGGCGGCGGCGATGCAGAACGCCACGCAGCCCGCGAGCGCGGCCGCCAGCAACGAGCGCTCGGCGGCCTCGGCGCGAAGCAGGAGCGCGCAACCGCCACCGAGGACGACCCCCAGGAACCCCAGGAGCAGGGCAAGGCCGACGATCCCCAGCTCGCCGAGCGTCTGCAGGTAGAGCGAGTGAGTGTCGCGGACAATCTCCGGCACATCGGCGTTGCGGGCCCACCAGTACTCGAAGGTGCCCGAGCCGGTGCCGGTCAAGGGCTCGCTCGCGTTCTCCTTCACCGCCGCGCTCCAGAGCTGGTAGCGGTTCTGCCCGGCGGTGCTGCTGAGCCGTTCGGTTCCCTTGCCCGGGCTGCCCTTCTCCTTGAATTCCGCCCACCCGTCCGAAACCCGACCGGGCGCGCCGGCGGCGCCGGCGACGACCAGCGCGACCAGCACTCCCGCGCCCAAAGCGATCAGGGCGTTGCGCTGCGGCACCCGCGTCCAGGCGGGTCGGGTGCGATCTCGAGTGGCGCGGTCGACCGCCGCCCGCAGCAGGCCGACCGCAACGCAGACAACCAGGACGATGACGAGCAGCTCGTCCCCCTGCTGGTCGGCGGTGGCATTGAGCAGGCCGTCTTGGAGCGCGTCGCGGCTGCTGGCAGCAAGCAGCAGGATGAGGCTGCCCAGCCCCGAGAGCGCCAGGGTGGGCAGCAGCGCAAGCCGGTCCGAGGTCAGCGCCACGAACAGCAGGACGGCGACTACACCTGCGGCGATGCCAGCCCGAGAGAGGGTGAAAAAGGCGGTCAGCGCGAGTAGCGGCAGAGCCGCCGTGGCGACGGAGCGCCAGAGGGTCGTCTTGGCCCGGGCCGCCATGTGGAGGATCAGCGGCGCCCCAATCGCGATCAGGGCCGCAAGCCCATTCCAGTAGTGCAGCGGGTAGGAAAGTCGTTCCCTGTTGCTGGTGAGGAACTGCGCGGTCTGGTCAGCCGCCGGAAACCAGGCGTGGTGCAGACGGGAGAGCAACGCGATCGCGGCGATGAAGACGATCCCGGCGCCGACCGCGGCGACCACCCGGCGGGCGCTCTCGCGGTCGCGGCTCAGCAGAGCGAGCCCGAAGACCCCGAGATAGGTAGCGACGCGAGCCAGGTCGGCCGAGGTCTTCTCGACGCTCTCCGTCCAGGTCAGGCTGAGGGCGGTCCAGGCGACGAACGCGGCCAGGAGGCCGAGGCCGGCCAGCGCCAGTGGGCCGGGCCGACGGCGGGGTAGCGCGCCCACCAGGACGCCGACGAGGACCACCCACCAGACCGCGATTCCGACCTGATCGTGGACGAGCGGGTCGTAGCCGCCACCCTCGAGGCCGAGGTAGGCGACGAGGCCAAAACAGAGGAACCAGGTCCAAACGGCGGCCCAGTCGATCCTCCCGGCAAATTCCTGCCCGGCGTCGCTTGACCGAATCGAAGAGGCGTCCATCTGGTTTATCTGGAAAGGTGCAGAAGCTCGACTGCGGCGGCCATCCTATTGACGACCAGGGACCGAACCGAGATGAAGAGACGGATAGCTGGAATTGGCTTTGTGGCAGCGCTCTCGTTGGCGCTGCCGACGTCTGCCATGGGCGAAGAAGAAGCCAGCTCCGTGGTGCCGCCCGAGAACTCCGCCGCGACGCAGTACACCGAGGCGCTGCCGACCGCGGGCGGGGACAAGGAGGCGCACGGCAACGGGCGCAAGCCATCGCCGGCGAAAGTCCTCGGCGCCAAGAACGCCAAGCGACTCGAGTCCCAGGGCAAGGAGGGTCGCGAAGTGGCCCAGATAGTCGCGGAGACGGCGCCGACTCCGGCGTCGGCGCCGAGCACGGCCGAGGAGCCGACCCGGCCACAGGGGCCCTCGTCGCAGGGCGACACCAAGAGCACGCCCGAAGGGGAAGGCGATGAAGCTGGCGGGGCTGGGCCCGGGAAGGGGTCGGGGCCACCCGATCGCCCCAGCGAGTCGCCGGCCACCAAACCAACGCCGGTGTCCACCGAGCTGCCAAGCGGCTCTTCGGGGTTCGGTGAGGTGATCGCCGAGGCGACCGGCTCTTCGTCCTCGGGTCAGCTCGGGGCGCTGCTGCCGCTGGCGATCATCGCCACGATCGCCTGGTCGCTCGGTTATTTCTGGCGACAGAGACGACCGGTCGAGTAGCAAATGCGCGACCTTGCCTCCGCTCGAGGGCAACGCGCCCCGGCCACAAAGCTGTTGGCCTTGCTCACGCTCGCGGCCCTGGCCACGCTTGCCTGGGGGACGACCTCGGCGAGCGCCGGCGTGCGAGCGCTGAATACCGGCGTCTCCTATGTCTACGACAACGACGTCGCCGCCTTCGACAACGCGAAGCGGGCGGGGGTGAAGATCGTCCAGACGCCGCTGCGCTGGGCCTCGGTCGCTCCGAGCAAAGTTCCAGGCTCCTGGAACCCGGAAGATCCTGCCGACCCCAACTACGACTGGGAATTCATCGACCAGTGGGTAACGCGAGCTGTCGCGGCGGGCCTGACGCCGGTGCTGCAGGTGCGCGGAGCGCCGCTCTGGGCACATCGCTGTCACTCCGGCGAGACCGACGTCCCCTGCAACCCCGACCCCGCCGCCCTCGCCGCCTTCTCCACCGCGGCGGCCCGCCGCTACAGCGGCAACTTCGGCGGCTTGCCGCACGTCATCTACTGGCAAGGCCTGAACGAGCCGAACCTGAGCCTCTTCTTCGAGCCCCAGTTCGAAGGCGATAAGCCAATCTCGCCCCACCTGTACCGAGTGTTGATCAATAGCTTCTACGCGGCGATCAAGGCGGTCGATCCCTCCAACCTGGTGATCGCCGGGGGGCTCGGGCCGATCGCCGTGCCCAAATACACGATCGGGCCGATGCGCTTCACCCGGCTGCTGCTCTGCATGCACGGCCACAACAAACCGCGCCCGACGAAAGGCGACTGCGAAGGCGGCGTCCACTTCGACATCTTCGACATGCACCCCTACACGACCGGCGGCCCGAGCCACGAAGGCGGCGTCAACGACGTCCAGCTCGGCGACCTGGCGAAGCTGAAGACCCTGCTGGCCGCGGCTGACCGGGCGGGCAGGATCAAGGGCGCCTTCAAGCACACGCCACTTTGGATCATGGAGATGTCCTGGGACACCAATCCGCCGGACCCGGGCGGCCTGCCGATGAAAATCGAGAGCCGCTGGATCGCCGAGGCGCTCTTCAACACCTGGAGCCTCGGGATCGAATACTTCTTCTGGTACAGCCTGCGCGATCCCGAGCCCGAGCCGGAGCTGCCCTTCAGCTTGAGCCTCAACAGCGGGCTCTACTTCCGCGGGCCGAACGTCGCCGCCGATCAACCCAAGGAAATCCTCTTCGCCTTCCGCTTTCCCTTCGTCTCCTACCCGCGCGACAAAGGGCTCTTCTTCTGGGGCCGCACGCCGTCGAGTCAACCCGGGCGGGTGACGATCGAGATACGCAAGCGCGGTCACTGGCGCAAACTGGCGACGATGCCGGCCAACGAAGCCGGCATCTTCCAGGGCCTGGCGAAACGTCGCTACGGCCGCAACAAGAAAGGCGCCGTGCGGGCGATCTTCAAGGGCGAGACCTCGCTGCCGTTCTCGATGAAGCCGGTGCCGGACTTTCCCCACCCGCCGTTTGGCTAGCCGGTTGCCGTAGTTCGCTGGAACTACACTCCCGCGCGTGAGCACTGATCGAACTAAGCGAGCGCCCCGGTGAAGGTCGGAATCGTCGGCCTCGGCTACGTCGGGCTGCCGCTGGCCGTCGGCTTCGCCGAGGCGGGCAACGACGTCGTCGGGCTCGATGCCGACGGCCGCAAGATCGAGGCGCTGAATGAGGGACGCAGCTACATCGAGGACATCCCCGACGCGGTCCTCGCCCCACTTGGAGACCGCTTGCGGGCCACGTCGGACGCCGCCGATCTCGGCGCCTGCGAAGCGGTGGTCATCTGTGTGCCGACGCCGCTGACCGGCTCGCGCGAGCCCGACCTCACCTACCTGATCGACTCGGCGACCGCGCTCTCCAGCGTCCTGGAGGCGGGCCAGCTCGTCGTACTCGAGTCGACGACCTACCCGGGGACGACGCGCGAGCGGCTGCTGCCGATCCTCGAGGAGTCCGGCTTGGCCGCTGGCCGCGATTTCCACCTCGCCTTCTCGCCGGAGCGGATCGACCCCGGCCGCACCGACTACACGGTGCGCACGACGCCGAAGCTGGTTGGCGGCGTCACGCCGGCCTGCGCCGAGCGGGCGCGCGAGCTCTACTCGTTGATCTGCGACGAGGTGGTCGTGCTCTCGACCCCCGAGGCCGCCGAGCTGGCCAAGCTCCTGGAGAACATCTTCCGCTCGGTCAACATCGCCCTGGTCAACGAGCTTCTCCCAGCTCTGCGACCGGCTCGGGATCGACGTCTGGGAGGTGATCGAAGCCGCGGCGACCAAGCCCTTCGGCTTCATGCGCTTCGACCCGGGGCCCGGCATGGGCGGACACTGCCTTCCCGTCGACCCCTTCTACCTCGCCTTCAAGGCGCGCGAGCACGACTTCTATCCCGAGTTCATCGAGCTTGCCGGCAAGATCAACCGCGCCCAGCCCGCCTACTGCGTCGACCGCATTGCGCGCGCCCTGAACGAGGCTGAAAAGTCGGTCAAGGGCTCGAAGGTGCTTTTGCTCGGGATCAGCTACAAGGCCGGGGTCGGCGACATTCGCGAGTCGCCGGCGCTGGAGATCGTCGGCTTGCTGAACGAGCTGGGCGCCGAGGTCTCCTACCACGACCCCTTCGCGCCGGAGCTCTCCGAGTTCGGCCTCCGCTCGGTGGATCTCGACGAGGGCCTAGCCGCCGCCGACCTTGCAGCGATCGTCACCGCCCATCCTGGGATCGACTACGGCGCGGTTGTCTCCACGACGCCGCTGACGATTGACTTCCGCGGCGTCACGCGGAAGATCGAGGCGCCGAACTTGATCCAGCTGTAGCTGGGCTCGCTGGATGGAGGTCGCGGGCCAGATCCAGATCTGGATCGATCGCCCGCATCGCCGCGCCCGCCTTCAAGAGCATCTCCTCATACTCGGCCACCGGATCGGACTGCATCACGATCGCTCCTCCGCTGCCGATCGCGGTAGAGCCCCCGTCGACGACGATCGTCCTGATCGCGACGCTGAGGTCGCAGCGGCCGCCGAGCCCGAGGTACCCGATCGCGCCCGAGTAAACGCCCCGCGCCTCGCCCTCGAGCCGGTCGATGATCTGCATCGTCCGCCGCTTCGGCGCTCCGGTCATCGAGCCGGGGGGAAAGCAGGCACGGACACAGTCAGGCACAGTGAGCTCGGCGCGCAGCAACCCCCTCACGGTCGAGACGAGCTGATGGACGGTCTCGTAGCTCTCCACCTGCATCAGGCGGGGAACGTGGACGGTGCCGACCTCGCAAACGCTGCCGAGATCGTTGCGCAACAGATCGGCAATCATCAGGTTCTCCGCCCGATTCTTCTCGTCGCCGCGCAGGTGCTCGGCAAGGCTGACGTCCTCCGCCGGGTTCGCCCCGCGACGGCAGGTCCCCTTGATCGGCTTCGCCTCGACCCAACGGTCGCGGCCCACCTTGAGGAAGCGCTCCGGCGAGGAGCTGAGCACCGCCGTATCGCCGAAGCGGAGGAAGGCCGAGAAGGGCGCCGGGTTGACGCGGCGCAGGGCGCGATAGAGCGCGAGCGGCTCCGCGCTCGAGTCGGCCTCAACCCGGTTCGTCAAGCAGACCTCATATGTCTCCCCCTCAGCAAGCAGCCGCTTGCACTCAGCGATCTCATCGAAGTAGCGCTCACGCGAGCGAGCGAGCCGGAACTCGACGGGGCTCCCCCCTCCGCCCTCCAACGGAACCGGTTCGGTAAGTGACAGCGCCGCGAGACGCCGCTCCGTCGCCTCGATCCAGGCCTCCGCCTCCTCTTCGCCGCCGGGCTCGGCAAGCGCGAGCAGGTAAGCGCCCCCCGCGGCGTGGTCGAAGGCGATCATGCGGCCTGCGAAGACAAACGCCGCATCGGGCAGAGGCGACTCGTGCGCCGCATCCCCCCCGCACTCAGCCTTCAGCTCATAGCCGAAATAGCCGGCGAAGCCACAGTTGAGCTCAAACGGCAGCTCCGACGACACAACTTGCAGGCGCTGCGTTTCGGCGGCGAGGTACTCGAAGATCGATTCGCGCCGCACCTCGACCTCACCCCGACACTCGACCCGCACCTCGCCAACGCCAACGTCGTAGGCGATCTTTGCTCCCAGCGGGCCGCTGTCATCGCCGATGAAGGAGAACCGCGCCCCCTCGTCCACCCGACTGCTGTCGAGCCAAAACGCGTTCCCGCTCTCGCCGTACAAGCTGACGAAAGCCAGCTCGGGATCGACCAGCCCATCGATCCTTCTCACTACGAGCTGCCGTGAGGGAGCGACGGGGACACCCCCGCCCGGACTCGCGGCCGGTCCGGATGCTGGATTCGGGTTCGAAGGCCGAGTGGCCGGCCGCTCTGAGTATCCGCCCGTTCGGGGGTGTCCCCGTCGCTCCCCTTCGCTGAGCCTGCGGAAGTTCTCGACGAGCTGGCGACCGTGCTCCGTGCAAACAGACTCAGGATGGAACTGCACGCCCCAGAAGGGTCTGTGACGGTGTTCAACCGCCATCAGGATCCCGTCGCTTGTCCAGGCGATCCCGCGCAGCTCGGGTGGAAGCGGCTGCTCAACGCAGAGCGAGTGGTAGCGAACCGCCTGGAACTCGCGCGGGATGCCGTCAAACAGAGGTGAGTCGTCGTGGAGGACAGCGCTGAGGCGACCATGCATGGGCTCCGGCGCAGCGACGACCTCCGCGCCGCAAAGCGCGCCAAGGCCCTGGTGCCCGAGGCAGACGCCCAGCAGCGGCACATCCGCTTGCCGGATTGCCTCGGCGCAGACGCCGAAGTCGATTTCGCGGTCCGGCCGGCCCGGACCGGGCGAGATGACGACATTGTCGAAGTCGAGGCCGCTCAGCTCGTTCCAGCCCGCCTCGTCGTTGCGGACGACCAGCGGCTCCTCGCTGTTTACCTCGGCCAGCAACTGGAAGAGGTTGTAGGTGAAGGAGTCGTAGTTGTCGATCAGCAGCGTCTTCAACCGGGCCGAGGTTGCCACAATGGCCAGCGTGCCCGATCCGCGCCATGGCGTCTTCGAGACCCTGCTCGTCATCGACGGTCGAGCGGTCGAGCGCGACGCCCACGTGGCGCGCCTCGAAGCGAGCCTCGCCGAGCTCTACCCCGATCGCGACCCCCCGTCCCTCGACGTGCCGGTGGAGAGCGGTCCATATGGACACCTTCGCACCGGCACGTCCGATGTAACGCGACCGAGCGATGCAGCGCTGCGCATCGTCGTGGCGCCGAGCGCCGGCCGGAAGCTCGAGGCCTCCACCGCCGTTCGCGAGGTCGAACGACGACAGAGCCCGGTCGCACTGCACAGCCTGCCGGTCCCCGGTGGCCTCGGCGCGCACAAGTGGGCCGATCGCGGCTTGCTGGACCAAGCGCACGCGAGCCTGCCTGCCGATGCACTGCCGCTGATCGTCGATCTGGACGGCGCCGCGCTCGAGGCCTCACGCGCCAACGTCTTCGCGATCCGCGACGGCGCCCTCTTCACACCCCCGCTCGATGGCCGGATCCTGCCCGGCATCACGCGGATGCGGGTGCTGGAGAGCGCTGCCACCTGCGGAATTGAGACTCATCAGGCGCCGCTCTTCGGCAGCGATCTGCTCGCCGCCGATGAGGTCTTCCTCACCGGCTCGGTGCGTGGCATCGAGGCAGCCGGCTCGCTGGACGGGGCGGTGCTTGCGGGCGCCGGGCCGGTGTCGGCCGAGCTCGCCGCCGCGCTGCGCCGCGCATGGTCCGGCGCCCCGGTCGCCTAGTCCCTCCCAGTCCGGTCAGATAGGGTTCCGCGCCGCTATGCGCTTCTACGAGTACGAGGCACGCAAGATCGTCGAGCTGGCGGGGATTCCCGTCACCAAGTACGGCTTCTGTAAAACGGCTGAGGAGGCCCGCAAGGCGGCCGAGGAAATCGGCGGCCCAACGGTGATCAAGTCGCAGGTGCTGAGCGGTGGCCGGATGAAGGCGGGCGGCGTCAAATTCGCCGACACGCCGGAGGAAGCCGCCGAGCACGCCGAGGCGATCCTGCGGCTCGAGATCAACGGCCACATGCCGCGCGGCGTCTTGGTCGACCCCAAAGCCGAGGTCAAGCAGGAGTACTACGCGAGCGTCGTATGGGACGGCACCGCGAAGCGGCCGCTGATGCTGTTCAGCGATATGGGCGGCATCGACATCGAGGAGGTCGCCGAGACCCACCCCGACCACGTCGGCCGCGGCCACCTCTCCAATCTCTTGCCGATCGCGGACTTCGAGGCCAAGCAAGCCGTCGCCGCGACCGGAGTCACCGGCTCGCAGCTGAACCGGGCGACGCCGATCCTGGCCAAGCTGGCCCGCCTCTTCCGCGACTACGACATGACCCTGGCCGAGATCAACCCGCTGGCCGAGCTGACCGACGGCAGCTTCGTGGCCCTCGACGCCCACATGGAGATGGAGAGCGAGGCGGTCGGCCGGCAGAAGGCGCTGCTCCGCAAGCACCTCGAGATCGCCGAGGAGGACACCCGCGAGACCTACGAGCCATCCGACTTCGAGCGCAACGTCGCCGCGATCGACGCGGCCGACCACCGTGGCGTGATCCAGGGCAAGGACCACGGCTTCGAGGGCAACCTCGGCCTCGTGATCGGCGCCGGCGGCGGCTCGCTGACCCTCACCGACGCAGTCCGCAGCCAGGGCGGCAAGCCGGCCAACTACTCCGAGATCGGCGGCAACCCCTCGGTCGCTAAGGCCTGCGGCCTGGCCAAGGAGGTACTGGAAAAGGACGGCGTTGAGAAGATCGCCGTGATGATGTCGATCGTCTCCAACACGCGGGTCGACATCGTCGCCCGCGGTGTGATCAAGGCCTGCCTCGAGCTGGATAAGGACCCCGGCGAGACGATCGCGATCTTCCGCATCCCCGGCGCCTGGGAGGACGAGGGCTTCAAGATCCTCGACAGATACGGCGTCGAGTACTGCGACCGCTCGGTCTCGATGTGGGAGGCGGCGGGACGCGCCGTTTCGAAGATTCAGGGAGCCCCAGCGTGAGCATCCTGCTGAACAAGGACACCACCTTCATCGTCCAGGGAATCACCGGGCGCGAGGCGGTCAACCTGACCAGGGAGTGCCTCGACTACGGCTCCAAGGTCGTCGGCGGCGTCACCCCCGGCCGCAAGGGTCGCGAGGTGCACGGCGTGCCGGTCTTCGACACCGTCGCCCAGGCGGTCGAGCACTACGGCAGCCCGATCGACGGCTCGGTCGTCACCGTCCCCCCCGCCTTTACCAAGGACGCGGTGCTGGAGGCGATCGAGAACGGGATCAAGCTGATCGTGATCGTCACCGAGCGCATCCCGCGCCGCGACGTCGCCCAGATGGTCGAGTTGGCGGATATGCGCGGGGCGCGGATCATCGGCCCCAACTGCCTCGGCCTGATCGTTCCGGAGGTCTGCAAGATGGGCGGCATCGGCGGCCCCGCCAAAGACGCCGCCAAGGCCTACGCCCCCGGCCCGGTTGGCGTGATGAGCCGCTCGGGTGGGATGACCACCGAGATCTCCTCCTCGTTGACCCAGGCCGGGCTCGGCGTCTCGACCGCCGTCTCGATCGGCGGCGACGCGATCATCGGTTCGACCTACGCCGAGCTGATGCCCTACTTCGAGGCCGACGAGCAGACCCAGGCGATCGTGATCTACACCGAGCCCGGCGGCCGCATGGAGGCGCAGCTCTCCGAATGGGTCAAGGAGAACAGCTCACGCCTGCCGATCGTCGCCTTCATGGCCGGCAAGTTCATGGACGACGAGGAGATGAAAGGCATGAGCTTCGGCCACGCAGGAACCATTGTCGAGGGCGTGGAGGACACGGCGACGGAGAAGATCGCCCGCCTCGAAGCCGCCGGCATCCGCGTCGTCGAGCGGATCGACGAGATCCCCGACGCGGTCAAGCAAAAGCTGGGGGTCGCAGCCTGATGGCCGAGACGCTGAACAAAGTCTTCATCGACGTCGAGGTCGATGCTTCCGTCGCCGGCGACGCCGAGCTAGCCAAGAAGCTTGAAGAAGTCTGCCCCGTCGACATCTTCGCCGCGACTGACTCCGGCGTCGAAATCGTTAGCAAGAACCTCGACGAGTGCGTCCTCTGCAACCTCTGCGTCGACGCGGCACCCGACGGCGCGGTCCGCGTCGTCAAGCTCTACAACGGCAGCGACCCTTCCTAAAGCTCTTTCCGCCTTTGACGGCCCTTGCAGCGGCCCCACAATTCAATTTCTCTGACTCGCTTCAAGCGTGAACGCTGCAGAGGCGACATTTCCTTGGCCAGATCCCACCTCCCAAAGGGGGTCACCTGAAGCAAAGTTTCGAAGGGCAGGGAGACACCTGGGGGAACTAGAAGGTCTGATTCAAGCCTTCGATCGCGAAAAGCCTCACCGCTTGGCGCTCCAATCCCAAAGATTGCCTGAGAACCTCCCGGCAGGAGAAGAAATCCCGCATTTCGAGATTGTCATTCGAGATCTGCAGCCGGCCCCAAGGGAGATTGGCCTTTCTTTGGGCGATTTCCTTACCAATTTGCGGGCGTCACTCGATCATCTAGCTTGGAATCTGGTGCTTGAGAATGGCAGTAAGCCCAGCTTCAAAACTCAGTTCCCCATTACCGTCGGCAAACCCACAATCGAGGGTGGCGTTGCCAGCGACGTGATGAAGATCATCGAATCCCTGCAGCCGCGCGCGCAACCCAGTGCAGGTGAACCGGCTCAGCACCCGCTCTCGGCGCTGAACCGCCTAGTTCGAGTCGACAAGCATCGACACATTCCCCTTTGCATTGTCGGCATGGAGGGCATCACCTCCTATCACGGCAACGGAGTCAATCGGCATGGCGTCAAATGGGCGGAATTTGACCCTCCGCGCCCGCTGCGCAACGAGGCAAACATTTGCACGGCAATTTCAGATGTGGTTAATCACATGGACGTAGATATAGAGATATCCACGACCATCGCCTTAGCGACCGAGGACATTGCCAAAGCGGAACCGCTAGATCGGCTCTGCCAAAAACTAAGGCGCACCACCTGGAACGTTCTGGAAAGGCTCCTGCCTCACAGCGGAGAAATTTCCTAGGGGGCGCTGGGCGGCCACTTCCGTCCTGTGGGAACCGTCACATTGACCTAGACGTCGATCAATGTCTCGGTTACGTTTACATCGATCCATGTAGTGGGTAGCTCACGGCGGGAGGCTTTTGCGGCCCCTGCACGTCCCCGTATCGCACTCCAATCGAAAGGCATCGACGTTGACTTCCAGTCCCCGTCGTGTCGCCATCGTCGGCGGCAACCGGATCCCATTTGCGCGCTCCAACTCGGTCTACTCGCGCGCGTCCAACCAGGACATGCTCACCACCGCCCTCGACGGCCTGGTCGAGCGCTACTCGCTCGGCGGCGCAATCCTCGGCGAGGTTGCCGGCGGCGCCGTGCTCAAGCACTCGCGCGACCGCGACCTGACCCGTGAGAGCGTGCTCGGCACGCGTCTCGCCCCCGAGACCCCGGCTTATGACGTGCAGCAGGCCTGCGGCACCGGCCTCGAGACGACGATCCTCGTCGCCAACAAGATCGCCCTCGGCCAGATCGACTCGGGCATCGCCTGCGGAGCCGACACCACCTCCGACGCGCCGATCGGCCTCAACGAGGATCTGCGCGAGGTACTGCTCGACGCCAACCGCGAGAAGTCGACGGCGGGCCGGCTCAAGCAGCTGACCCGCCTTCGCCCCGGCCACGTCGTCCCCTCCATCCCGCGCAATGAGGAGCCGCGCACCGGCCTCTCTATGGGCGAGCACTGCGCCGTGATGGCGGCCGAGTGGGGCGTCGAGCGCGAGGAGCAGGACGAGCTCGCCGTGCAGAGTCACCACAACCTCGCCGCCGCCTACGAGCGGGGGTTCATGGACGACCTCGTCAACCCCTACCTCGGCCTCGAGCGCGACCAGAACCTGCGCCCCGACTCCTCGACCGAGAAGCTGGCCAAGCTCGGCCCGGTCTTCGGCGGCGAGGACGGCACGATGACTGCCGCCAACTCGACCCCGCTCAGCGATGGTGCCTCGGCTGTGCTGCTGGCGAGCGAGGAGTGGGCAAAGGAGCGCGACCTGCCGATCCTCGCCTACTTCGTCGACGGCCAGACCGCGGCGATCGACCACGTCCACAAGCGCGAGGGGCTGCTGATGGCGCCCGCTTACGCGATGCCGCGCATGCTCGACCGCAACGAGCTGAAGCTGCAGGACTTCGCTCTCTACGAGATCCACGAGGCCTTCGCGGCGCAGGTCCTCTGCACGCTGCGCGCCTGGGAGGACGAGCGCTTCTGCCGCGACCGGCTCGGCCGCGATGAGCCGCTCGGTGCGATCGAGCGCGAGCGGCTCAACGTCAACGGCGGATCGCTTGCCGCCGGGCATCCGTTTGCCGCCACCGGCGGCCGCATCGTCGCCTCGCTGGCCAAGGAGCTGCACGAGCGCGGCTCTGGTCGCGGCGTGATCAGCATCTGCGCCGCCGCCGGGCAGGGCGTCGTCGCAATCCTCGAGAGCGCCGGAGGGGATGCCAAATGAGCGACCTCTACGCACAGCTGGTCAACTCGCCTCCGGGCAAGCTGATCGCTCCCCGCGTCGGCCTCCCGCGCCCGGCGACGCTGAAGCGCCACACGGCGGGCCAGACCGAGAGCGGCGCCGTTCTGGTCGGCGCCGCGCCAGGAGGCAGGCTCGGCAAAGCGATCGAGCTGCTGCTCGGGGACATCGGCGCGCCACGGCCGCAGAAATCCGACAGCCCGGTCGGGGCGCTGGTCTTCGACGCGACCGGAATCTCCGACTCGACCGAGCTGGTCGAGCTGCAGCGCTTCTTCCACCCCCTCGTCAAACGGGTCGAGCGCTCCGGCCGGGTCGTAGTGCTCGGCACGCCGCCCAGCGGACTGCCGGCGCGTGCAGCGACCGCGCAGCGAGCCCTCGAGGGCTTCACCCGCTCGCTCGGCAAGGAGATCGGTCGCGGCATCGCGGTGCAGCTCGTCTACGTCGCCGAGGGCGCCGAGGACCAGCTCGACTCAACCCTGCGCTTCCTCCTCTCTCCCCGCTCCGCCTACGTCTCCGGCCAGGTGATCCGGATTGGCAAGGGGGTCGCGAAGGCATCGCGTCCCGAATGGGAAAAGCCGCTCGATGGCTGCCGGGCCCTGGTAACCGGCGCCTCGCGCGGGATCGGCGAGGCGATCGCCGAGACCCTGCACCGCGACGGCGCCGAGCTCGTCCTGCTCGACGTGCCGGCGCTTACCGACGACCTCGCCAGAGTGGCCGAGCGGCTCGATGCGGAAACGATCGAGCTCGACATCACCGATCCAGATGCGCCGGCGACGATCGCCGAGCGGCTGACCGGCGGCATCGATGTGGTTGTCCACAACGCCGGCGTCACCCGCGACCGCACGATCGCGAAGATGCCCGAGGATCGCTGGACCTCGCTGATGGAGATCAACCTCTCCAGCGAGGAGCGGATCAACGACGAGCTGTTGCACCGCGACTTGCTACGCCAGAACGGCCGCATCGTCTGCGTCTCCTCGATGAGCGGCATCGCCGGCAACTCGGGGCAGACCAATTACGCGACCTCGAAGGCGGGCGTGATCGGCATGGTCGAAGCGCTGGCACCGGAGCTTGCGAAGCGCGGCACGACGATCAACGCGGTCGCGCCCGGCTTCATCGAGACGCAGATGACCGATGCGATGCCGATCGCAATCCGCGAAGCAGGCCGCCGCATGAACAGCATGTCGCAGGGTGGGTTGCCAGTCGACGTCGCCGAGGCGATCGCCTGGTTCGCCAACCCCGCATCGACCGGGGTCAATGGCAACGTCGTCCGGGTCTGCGGCCAAAGCCTGTTGGGAGCCTGATGACAACGCGCACGCTCGACAGTCCTCCCAGCATCCTGCCGCTCTACGCGCGGGCGGCGGCGCCGCTGATCCCGGGCGCCTCGCTGTTGCCTTTTGTGCCGGGCCGCGGCAAGGACGTGCCCGACCTCGAGCTGAGCCTCGCCGACGTGCGCCCCGATCCGAAGGCAGTTGCCGCTTATGCCAAGGTCTGCGGCTTCTCTCTGCGCGACAACCTCCCGCCTACGTATCCGCATGTTCTTGCCTTTCCCCTGCACATGGCGGTGATGGCTGATGGCAGCTTCCCGTTCGGCGCGGTCGGCCTCGTCCACGTCGAGAACCGGATCGTCCAGCACCGTCCGATCAGTATCGATGAGGAGCTGAAGCTCGTCGTCCGGCCAACTCCGCTGCAACCGCACAAGCGCGGCCAGACTTTCAGCCTGCTCACCGAGGCCTGGGTAGGCCGCCAAAAGGCCTGGGAGTCGACCACCACCATCCTCCGCCGCAGCGGCTCTAAGACCGCGGTCGAGGTTTCGACCGCTATGCGGAACAAAGCTCGACCGCGGGGCGAAGAAGGTGGCTCTGGCGAGAACGACGACCCCGACGCGAAAGCCGACCTGACGCCTAGCGCCGAATGGCGGCTCGGCGGCGACCTCGGTCGCCGCTACGCCGCTGTGTCCGGCGATCGCAACCCGATCCACATGCACTCGCTGACCGCGAAGCCGCTCGGCTTCCCCAGCGCGATCGCGCACGGGATGTGGACCAAGGCCCGCTGTCTGGCCGCCTTGGAGGGACGGCTGCCCGACGCTTTTGCCATCGAAGTGCGTTTCCGCAAGCCGATCCGACTGCCAGGCAAGGTTGAGTTCCTCAGCGACGCAGGCAGTGAGGAGATCGAGTTTGCCGTGCGCGACGCAAAGCGGCAGACACCCCATCTCGATGGCCACCTAGAACCAGTCGAGGCCAAGTCCAACAGCGGGAGGAAATCGAAGTGAACGGCAACGATAAAGGCAACACGGGAGTGGCCGAGCGCAGCATGGGCATCGGCCTACGGGCGCTGAACTGGCTGGCCGGCTCGGACCTGCTCGACCGGATCCGCGTGCGCAAACAGGTCGAGCGGGCGCTTTTCCAGGGAACCAAGAACGGCTTCCGCTCGGCGACCGCCGCCGGACGCACCTTCAAAGCGGCCCAGAACCTGACCCGGCCGGCACGGCAGGCGACCGGCAAGCCGCGCAGCCTCTTCGACATCAGCCCCGACGACGAGCAACAGATGTTCCAGGAGGCGGTGCGCGATTTCGCCGCGGCAAAGGTCCGCCCCGCCGCCCAGGAGGCAGACGCCGAGCGGACGGTCCCTGCTGAGCTGCTGGCGCAGGCAAACGAGCTCGGCGTCAACATGCTCGGCATCCCCGAGGAGCTCGGCGGCGTGATGCACGAGCAGGCAGCCACGACCAGCGCCCTGGTCGGCGAGGCGCTCGCCCACGGCGACATGGGTATCGCCTACGCCACGCTCGCTCCCGGCGCGGTCGCGACCGCGATCGGCCACTGGGGCACGGCGGAGCAGGAGGCCACCTACCTGCCGCCCTTCAGTGGTGAGGAAGCGCCAGCCGCCGCCCTTGCCCTGCTCGAGCCACGGCCGCTCTTCGACCCGCTGAAGCTGAAGACGACGGCGCGGCGCGATGGCGAGGACTGGGTCCTCAGCGGCGCCAAGTCGCTGATTGCCCGCGCCACCGAGTGCGAGCTCTTCCTCGTCGCCGCCGCGGCGGACGAGGTGGGCCCGGCGCTTTTCGTGATCGAGTCGGGCGCCTCCGGACTCTCGGTGCAGGACGAGCCAGCGATGGGCCTGAGGGCTGCCGCCACCGGCCGCCTGCTGCTCGAGGACGTTCGCCTGCCGGGCAGCGCGCTGCTCGGCGAGGGCGATCGCGACGCCTACATCGAGTGCGTGCAGCGGGCGCGGATCGCCTGGTGCGCGCTGGCGGTCGGCGCCTCCCAGGCGGTTCTCGACTACGTCATTCCCTACGTCAACGAACGCACCGCCTTCGGCGAACCGGTCTCCAACCGTCAGGCGGTCGCCTTCGGCGTCTCGGACATCGGCATCGAGACGGGTGGCATGCGGCTCGCCACCTACCGCGCCGCCAGCCGCGCCGATCAGGGTCAGGAGTTCGGCCGCGAGGCCGCCCTGGCGCGCAAGCTCTGCGCCGCCAAGGGGATGGAGATCGGCTCCGAAGGCGTGCAGCTGCTCGGCGGCCACGGCTTCGTCAAGGAGCACCCGGTCGAGCGCTGGTACCGCGACCTCCGCGCAGCGGGCGTTATGGAGGGCGCCCTGCTCGTTTAGCGCCCGCTAAGAGCGAAAGGCAGAACGATGATCAACCTAGAGATACCAAAGAAGTTCAAGCCCCTGGCCAGCCAGGCCAATCAGGTCGCAACCGAGGTCTTCCGACCGATCTCGCGTAAGTACGACGAGGCCGAGCACTCCTACCCGAAAGAGCTCGACATGCTCGCCTCGCTGATCGACGGAATGAACGAGGGCTCCGATATCGGCGGCGCTGGCGCCGCCGGCGTGCGCCGCGAGTCGGGCGACAACGGAGACGGCGGCAACCGCAACGGGTCCAACCTCTCCACCGTGCTCGGCATCATCGAGCTCTGCTGGGGGGACGTCGGCCTGCTGCTCTCGATGCCGCGCCAGGGCCTTGGCAACTCGGCGATTGCCTCAGTTGCAACCGAGGAGCAGCTCGAGCGCTACGGCGGCAAGTGGGCGGCGATGGCGATCACCGAGCCTGAGGCCGGCTCGGACTCGGCGGCGATCCGCACCACCGCCAAGCTCGACGGCGAGGAGTACGTACTCAACGGCGAGAAGATCTTCGTCACCTCCGGTGACCGCGCTGACCTGATCGTGGTCTGGGCTTCGCTCGACCCCTCAAAGGGACGCGCTGCGATCAAGTCATTCATCGTCGAGCGCGATAACCCGGGTCTGAAGCTCGACCGGCTCGAGCACAAGCTCGGCATCCGCGCCTCGGACACCGCCAACTTCACCCTGCAGGACTGCCGGGTGCCGAAAGAGGCTCTGCTGGGCAGCTCCGAGGTCGAGGACAAGCAGGGCTTCGGCGGGGCGATGCAGACCTTCGACAACACGCGACCGCTGGTCGCGGCGATGGCCGTCGGAGTTGCCCGCGCATCGCTGGAGCGGGCGCGCGAGTGCCTGGCCGAAGCCGGAGTCGAGATCGACTACGCGTTGCCGACGCTCTCACAGCCGGCCGCCGTCTCGCACTACTTAGAGATGGAGGCCGACTACGAGGCCGCGCGGCTGCTGACCCTGCAGGCGGCCTGGATGGCCGACAACGGCAAGCCGAACTCGCTGCAGGCCTCGATGGCGAAGGCGAAGGCCGGCCGCACCTGCGTCGACGTTGCGCTTGGCTGCGTCGAGCTCTGCGGCGCCGTCGGCTACGGCGAGGACGAGCTGCTGGAGAAGTGGGCGCGGGACGCCAAGATCCTCGACATCTTCGAGGGCACGCAGCAGATCCAGCTGCTGATCGTGGCCCGGCAGCTGCTCGGCAAGAGCTCGGCGGAACTGAGGTAGAACGTCCGACTGCATTCGGCGTCGGATAGCGATGTCGAATGCAGTTTCGTCAGGCAGCAGCTGGCTCGCCAACGAGCTCGAGCGCAGTCTGGCGCAGGCGCTCGGGCAAGACGATCCAGGCGCGCAGTTCCTCCAACGCGTCGCGGTCGCCCACCACCTCGATGCTCTCCTCCGCTCCCTCGCCGGCGACCAACGCCGCCAGCACCGGGGCGGGCTCGCCGCTCAGGACCAGATCGGGGTCCTCGGCCTCTCCACGGCCGGCGGCAATCCAGCCCTCCTCGACTCGCAGCCAGTACTTCTGCTCACCACTACGCAGGCCGATCGTCAGCCCCGCCTCCGCCGGCGGCTGGGCGATCGTCCGGATCGCATTCGGCAATGAGGTCGGCGCCAGGTCTACGACGTCGTCCACCCGCTCGAAGTGCAGACCCCAGCGGCTCAGCTCCAGCATCGGCCGCTCCAGCGCCCAACCGACGTCGGTCAGCTCATAGGCAGCGCCAGTCGCCGGTGGGGGAGCTCGCGGCGGCTGACGATCCCATGGCTCTCGAGATCGCGCAGGCGCTTGGTGAGAACATCGGTTGGCGCGCCGCCGACGTTGCGAACCAGGTCGGAGAAGCGCAGCGGGCCAAGCGAGAGCTCGCGTACGATCAGCAGCGACCAGCGCTCGCCGATTCGGTCGAGCGCACAGGCAAGGCTGCACGACTGGTCGTATTCACGTCTCCCCATGGCTTCGATGGTACCGATCGTAGCAACGTTAATTTGTTTTTCAAAGTGCTCACTTTGAAATCTGGTACGGTCCGCCCGATGTCGACCTCACGTCTCGTCCCGGCGGCCCGTTTCTTCCCCCGATGAACCGGATTGCCAACCTCACCTGGAAGCACCCGAGGCTCGTCCTCGCCGCCGTCGCGGTCTTCGTCCTCTTCGCTGCCGTCGCCGGAAAAGACGTCGAAAACCAGCTGAAAGCTGCCGGCTTCGCCGATTCTGCCTCCGAGAGCGAGCGAGCGACCGTGCTCCTGCGCGACTCGCTCGGCTACAACCCCAACCCGGCGATCGTCCTCGTCGTCCGCAATCCGAACGGCGGCAAGCTCGACACGACCGACTCCGCGGTCCGTGCCGAGGTCGCCCAGCTCAGTCGCGAGACGGCGCAGGTCGAGTACGTCGGGCGCGTCCTCAACCCGCTGCGTAACCCGCGCGAGGGCGCCCGCCTGATCGCCCGCGACGGCGAGTCGGTGGCGATCGCCGCCTACCTCTCGACCGCCGACATCGAGGACTCCGGCGGCTACGCCGCCGAAGGGGTCGCGCCGATCGCCGCCTCGAGCTCGCTCGACGTCGCGATGGGTGGCTTCGCCCCGGGCTTCAACGAGACCAACGACCAGACCCGGAAAGATCTGACCAAGGCCGAGCTGATCGCCTTCCCGATCCTCGCCCTGCTGCTGCTGTTCGTCTTCCGCGGCGTCGTAGCGGCGGCGATCCCGCTACTGCTCGGGGTTATCTCGATCATCGGCACGCTGCTCGTGCTGCGGGTCATGTCGGGCTTCACCGACACCTCCCTCTTCGCACTCAACATCGCCACCGGGTTAAGCCTCGGCCTGGCGGTTGACTACGCCCTGCTTCTGGTCTCGCGCTATCGCGAGGAGATAGGTGGCGGCGGCGCGTCGCGGGAGGCGCACCGCCGCACCGTCCAGACCGCCGGCCGCACCGCTGTCTTCTCCGGTCTCACCGTAGCGGCGGCAATGGCGGCGCTGATCGTGATGCCGCAGCGCTTCCTCTACTCGATGGCAGTCGCCGGCGCCTCGGTCGCCGTCCTCTCCTCGTTGATGGCGATCCTCGTGGTGCCCTCACTGCTGGCCATACTCGGCCCCCGCATCGATGCTCTCTCAATCCGCCGCGGGCCGGCGGTGTCCGACACCTCCGACGGGTGGTACCGCCTCGCCCGCGGCGTCATGCGCCGTCCGATCGCCGTCGCCCTGGCCAGCTCTGCCCTGATGCTGGCGGCGTCGGCGCCGCTGCTGTGGACGACGCTGACCGGCCCCAGCGCCGAAGCCGTGCCGCCCGATCAGCCCTCGGCCAAGGCCTACAACTACCTCGAAGCGCACTACCCGCGCGACGTCACCGAGGCGGTCACGGTTACCGTCGACGGCGGCGCCGAGCCGGCCCAGCTCTCCGCCTTCCAGCGGCAGATCGAAGCAATCGACGGAGTCGACGGCGGCGCACCCTTCGTCCCCGCCTCCGAGCGGGTTGCCTTCGCCAACTTCGCGCTCACCGGTCCGGCGCTCGACCCCGACACCCAGGACGTCGTGCACGAGATCCGCGCCCTCGACCCGCCGGCGGCAACCGCCACTCTCGTCTCCGGCAACACGGCCGGATTCATCGACCAGAAGCAGAGCCTGATCGACCACGCGCCGCTGGTCGTCGGCATCGTCGTCCTCACCACGCTCTTCATCCTCTTCCTGCTGACCGGCTCGGTGCTGCTGCCGATCAAGACGCTGGTGATGAACTCGCTGACCCTCGGCGCGACGCTCGGCATCCTTGTCCTCGCCTTCCAGGAGGGATGGCTGCAGGGGTTGCTCGACTACACCGGGCCGAACGCGATCGAGGTGACCAGCCTCGTCTTCCTCTTCGCAGTGATCTTTGGCCTCGCCACCGACTACGCGGTCTTGGTGATGGCGCGGATCAAAGAACGCTACGACCTCGGCGACAGCAACGAGGAGGCGGTGGCGACCGGCATCGGCCGCACCGGCCGCGTGATCACCGCCGCCGCACTGGCGATCGCCATCGTCTTCCTCGCCTTCAGCGTCAGCAGCGTCTTCTTCGTCAAGCAGATCGCGATCGGCATGGCGGTTGGGGTGATGCTCGACGCGACGGTCGTGCGCGCCCTGCTCGTGCCTTCGTTGATGCGGCTCTTCGGCGAGTGGAACTGGTGGGCGCCGAAGCCGTTGCGCCGCATCCAAGAGCGTTTCGGCTTCTCCGAGTCCGAGCCGCCCGCCGAGCCGACGCCCGAAACCACCTGACATCCAGGTGCGGCAGACTGCCGCGCGTGAACTTTGTCGAGGACGTGATGGAGCGCTTCCCCGCCTCGCGCCTGGGAATCGTCGCTGTCGATGCCGAGGGGCATCGGCGCGACTGGTACTTCGGCGAACTGATCGCTCGCTCCGCCGGGCTCTCGGGCGCTTTCGCGGCACGCGGGGTGAGGCGTGGCGACGTGGTGATGACCTTGGCCGGCAACCGAATCGAGTGGGCTCTGACCCTGCTGGCCTGCTGGCGGATGGGCGCCGTCGCCCTACCCTGCAGCCCGCAGCTGCGCCGTCACGACCTCGAGCTGCGGGCAAGCGCCGCCGCACCCGCGCTCTGCGTAATCGCCGAGGACTTGCTGGACGAGCTGCCCGACGAGGTACCGGCGATGACGCTGGCCGAGGTCGCCGAGACGCTCGATGAGGATCGGCCCCAGGAGACCCCGGCCGCGATCGCGGAGATGGGTCCCGAGGACCCGGCGCTGATCGTCTTCACCTCGGGCACGACCGGCGAGCCCCGCGGCGTCGTCCATCCCTACCGTTACCTGACCGGGCAGCGCGCCCAGGCAGAGCACTGGCTCGGCTCGCGACCCGGCGAGCTGGTCTGGTGCACGACCGCTCCCGGCTGGTCTAAGTCGGCGCGCAACGTCTTCCTTGCCCCCTGGCTGACCGGCGCCGCCGCGGTGATCCACGAGGGCCGCTTCGACCCGGCCGAGCGCCTCGAGATGATCGAGGCGCTCGGAGTGGACGTCCTCTGCCAGGCGCCGACCGAGTACCGGATGCTCGCCAAGCGGGGCGCCTTGCGACGCCTGCCGAGCCTGCGTCGCATGGTCTCTGCCGGCGAGGCCCTGGAGGCGGAGACGATCGCCGCCTTTCGCGAGACAACCGGCCTCGAGCCAGCCGACGGCTACGGCCAGACCGAGACCGGGCACATCTCCGGCAACCTCGAAGGAGAACCGGTGCGACCCGGCTCAATGGGCAAGCCACTCCCCGGGATCGTCGTCCGCGTCGTCGAGGGCGAGCTCCAACTCAAGGCGTCCTCCTCCACCACCTTCTTCTCGCGCTATCTCGACGGCGAGCGCTTCGAAGGCGAGTGGTGGCCAACCGGCGACCTCGTCCGCCAGGACGAGGACGGCCACCTCTGGTTCGAAGGCCGCAACGACGACGTAATCGTCTCCTCCGGCTACCGGATCGGCCCGGTCGAGGTCGAGTCGACGCTGCTCTCCCACCCCGGCGTTGCCGAGGCAGCGGCCGTCGCGCACCCCGATCCCGAGCGCGGCGCGGTCGTCCGCGCGATCGTCGTGCCTCGCAATCGCGAGCCGAGCGAGGAGCTGGCCCTGGAGCTACAGGAGCACTGCAAGCGCGAGACGGCCCCATACAAGGCCCCGCGCCTGATCGAGTTCGCGACCGAGCTACCGAAGACGACCAGCGGGAAGATCAAGCGCGCCGAGCTGCGCTAGGCGGCCGGAAACCAAGCAGGTCGGGGGACGCAGGGAGGATCGGTGAGGGAGCGCACTGCAGTGCGTGACCGAGCCGACCGGACCGAGGACCCCGAGATGCGCCGGTTTCCGGCCGCCTAGGCCGTCTCGGCGAAGGCCTCGTCTAGACCCATCGGCCGCCCGAGGTGGTAGCCCTGGGCCATGTCGACGCCGTATTCGCGCAGCATCTCGGCCGTCTGATCGTCCTGGACGTACTCGGCGATCGTCGTCTTGCCGAGGCCGCGGGCGATCTGGACAATCGCCTGGACGGTGAGCTGGTCGGCGTCTGAGCGCGGCATGTCGCGGACGAAGGAGCCGTCGATCTTGATCAGGTCGAAGGGGATCCGCTTCAGGTAGTGGAATGGGCCGAAGCCGGCGCCGTAGTCGTCGATCGCGACCTGGCAGCCGAACTCGGTCAGCCGGTCGGCGAAACCCGTCGCCCGCTCGTAGTCGTAGACGTTTGCCGTCTCGGTGATCTCGAAGGTGCAGCGGGACGGATCGGCGCCGCCTTCGTCGAGGCGCCGTTCGATGAACTCGAGCACGGAGACGTCGGTCAGCGAGGCGCCGGAGATGTTGACGTGCAGGGAGAGTGGTGAGCCCTGCTGCTCGCGCTGGACGAGCAGCTCGAGCGCACGCCCGACCACCCAGCGGTCGAGCTCCTGGATCATCCCGGAACGCTCAGCCGCCTCGATGAAAGAGGCGGCTGGCAAGAGCTTCCCCTCTTCGCTTGTCATCCGCAACAGCAGCTCGTAACGCTCGATGCCGCCGGAAGCGAGATTGCGGATCGGCTGGGTATGCAGGCTGAGGCGGTCGTCGGTGAGCGCGTCGCGGATCCTCGCCGCCGTCGTCTGCCGCCGTTCGGGCTCGCGCTGGGGCTCGTCGGGGTCGCGGAAGAGGGCGATCTTGTTGCGTCCCCCCTCCTTGGCCTGGTACATCGCCTGATCGGCGGCTACCAGGACCGACTCGGCGCCGATCCCCTTCTCGCCGCCAAACATCGTGACGCCAACGCTGATCGTCGCCGGATCGGCGTCCGGGGTCGGCTGGATGGTCTCGGCAATCTGGGAACGCAGGTCTTCGCCGAGGTGCAGGGCACCCTCGACGTCGGTCTGCGGCATCAAGATCGCGAACTCATCACCGGAGAGGCGGGCGACGATGTCGGTGGCGCGCACCCGTTCGCGCATCACGCCCGCGACCCGGCGGATCAGGTGGTCGCCGGCATGATGGCCGTAGGTGTCGTTGATCCCCTTGAGGCTGTCGATGTCGATGATCATCACCGCGCCGCGGCCGCCGTAGCGGGCGCTGAAGGAGACATACTGGTCGAGTTCAGCGCGGAAGCGACGGCGGTCGAGCAGCCCGGTAAGCGAATCGTGGTCAGCCAGGTAGCGGAGCTCGGCCTCGGTGCGCTCAGCTCGCTCCAGCGCCGCCAGCACGACCTCGCGATCCTCGTCCTCAAGCTTTTTCAGCACGGCTTCAATCGCCGGCTGACTCTGCGCGGGTATTCGTTCGCTTGCCACTTGAGGAATGTAGGTATATGCGGACATAAATTGGTGTCAGAAGGGCTGGAATAGCCGATCGCAACCCACTTTCGGCTATCCCAGACCCCCTAAAAGTTGGCCTCGATGGTGCGCGGGTAATGTGGGTGCATGGCCAACCGCTTGGCGCAGGAGACCAGTCCGTACCTGCTCCAGCATCGCGACAACCCGGTCGACTGGTACCCCTGGGGCGAGGAGGCGCTGACGCGTGCGCGCGAGCTCGACCGGCCGATCCTGCTCTCGGTCGGCTACTCGGCCTGCCACTGGTGCCACGTGATGGAGCGCGAGTCCTTCGAGGATGCCAAGACCGCCGCCTATATGAACGAGCACTTCGTCAGCATCAAGGTCGACCGCGAGGAGCGCCCCGACGTCGACGCCCTCTATATGGAGGCGGTGCAGGCGATCAGCGGCCATGGTGGCTGGCCGATGACGGTCTTTTGCGACCCCGATGGCGTCCCCTTCTACGGCGGCACTTACTTCCCACCCGACGAGGGACGGGGAATGCCGAGCTTTCAGATGGTGATGGAAGCCGTCGTCGACGCATTCGAGAACCGCCGCGAGGAGCTGCGCGAGCGGGCCCCGGAGACGCGAACGCGGCTAGGGGCTATCGGCGCGATCGAGCCGGCCGAGGAGGCGCCCGGGGCCGGCACGCTCGACGCCGCGATCGCAACCCTCGAGCAAGCGGTGGACATGGAGCGTGGCGGCTTTGGCGGGGCGCCGAAGTTCCCGCCCTCCTCGGCACTGGAGCTGCTGCTCGCACGCGGGATCGACGCGCCGGTAGAGCGCACCCTCGACGCGATGATGTCGGGTGGCATCTACGACCAGATCGGTGGCGGCTTCGCTCGCTACTCGGTCGACGCGAACTGGCTCGTCCCCCACTTCGAGAAGATGCTCTACGACAACGCGCAGCTGGCGCGGGTCTACCTGCATGGCTGGCAGGCCTTCGGCCACGATCGCTATCAGCGCATCTGCGAGGAGACGCTCGACTGGGCCCTGCGCGAGATGCGCGGACCGGAGGGCGGCTTCTACTCGGCGCTCGACGCCGACTCCGAGGGTGAGGAGGGGCGCTTCTATGTCTGGACGCCCGAGGAGCTGCACGCGGTGCTGGGCGAGAGGGCCGCGGAGATTAAGGCCTACTACGGGGTCAGCGAGGCGGGCAATTTTGAGGGCCGCAACGTCCTCCACCTGGCGGGCGGGGCCGGAGCGCCCGAGCCTGACGGACTAGCCGAGGCTCGCAAGGCACTGTACGAGGCGCGCTCGCAGCGGGTGCGCCCCGGCCTCGACGATAAGCGCCTGGCCTCCTGGAACGCCCTGATGCTGGCCGCCCTCGGCGAGGCCGGGGCCGTACTTGACCGCGACGACTATCTCGACGCGGCACGGGCCTGCGCGGAGTTCGTCATCCACGATCTGCGCGATCAGGACGGCCACTTGCTGCGCACCTATAAGGACGGGGAGGGTCGGCTCAACGCTTACTTGGAGGACCACGCCTTCCTGCTCGACGCGCTGCTGACGCTCTGCGAGGCGACCTTCGAGGCGCGTTGGTTCGAGGCGGCGCGGGAGCTCGCGGACACGATGATCGCCCGCTTCGGCGACCCGAAGCGCGGCGGCTTCTTCTCAACCTCCGATGACCACGAGCAGTTGATCGCCCGCCGCAAGGAGATCGGCGACCACCCGATCCCCTCAGGCAACTCGGCCGCCGCCCTGGCCCTGCTGCGACTCGAGGCGCTGAGCGGCGAGCGCTCCTACGGCAACTGGGCGGGGGGCGTGCTGCGCCTCTTCGCCAAGGCGGCGCCGCGCCAACCCGACGCCTTCGCCCACCTGCTGCGCGCCCTCGACTTCCAGCTCGCCCCAACCAGGGAGGTGGCCCTGGTCGGCGACGACCTCGCGGAGCTGGCCGCGGTCGTCCGCTCCGGCTACCGGCCCCACCTCGTCCTCGCCGGTGGTCCCGAGGGAGGCGAGGTGCCACCCCTGCTCGCCGGCCGCGCCCAGGTCGATGGCCGGGCGGCGGCCTACGTCTGCGAGAACTTCGCCTGCCAGGCGCCGGTGACCACTGCGCAACACCTGACCGACCTACTTTGAGAGGATTGCCGCGTGCGTGGCTCGTTCTTCACCTTCGCAGCCGGACGCCGGACCAAGTGGGTCGTCTTCGCCATCTGGCTCCTGGCGATCTTCGTTGCCTTCGGCACCAACCTGCCAGGCAAGTTCGCGGACGCCGAAAGCAACGAGGCGACCTCCTACCTGCCGGGCTCGGCCGAATCGACCGACGCCCTCGACGCGACCGAATCGCTGCAGGAGGGTGAACTCGCCGCGGCGGTGATCGTCTACCGCCGCGAGTCAGGGCTGACGGCAGCCGATCAGCGCACGATCGTCGAGGACGTCAAAAAGATGACCGAGGAGCGCTTCCCGGGGGTCGTCGCCGACGGCGCAACGGCCGCCGCGGGCGGCAAAGCCACCGGCTCGCAGGCCAAGACGCCCCCGGCGGGAAGCCAACCCGGTTGCGGGACCCCCACCTCGATCATCCCCGGCCAACCGGCCAGCTACGCCCCGTTCGTGGGCCCGGTCTGCTCACAGGACGGCAAGGCCGCGATCGTCACCGCCTACATCGCCGGCAACGGCGAGGGCGACCGTATCCTCGACCCGGTCAAGGCCTGGCGGGATGAGATCTCCGATCCCGGCGGTGGCCTCGAGGTCAAGATCACCGGCGGCGCCGGCTTCTCCGCCGACGCGATCGAAGTCTTCGAAAGCATCGACAGCACGCTGCTGCTGGCGGCGCTCAGCCTGGTCATCTTCCTGCTGATCGTCATCTACCGCTCGCCGTTCTTCTTCCTGATCCCACTGGTGGCGGTGGTCTTCGCCGAGCTCCTCTCGCGCTCGATCGGCTACGGCGTCTCGGAGCTGGGCGTGACGATCAACGGCCAGTCGAGCTCGATCATGTCGGTGCTCGTCCTCGGTGCTGGCACCGACTACGCCCTCCTGCTCGTCTCCCGCTACCGCGAGGAGCTGCACCACACCGTCGACAAGCACGAGGCGATGCGGACCGCGTTGGCCTCAGCCGGCCCGGCGATCTTCGCGTCGGCGGCGACGGTGATCGCGGCGCTGCTCTGCCTGTTGCTGGCCAAGGTCAACGGCACCGCTGGGCTCGGGCCGATCGCCGCTATCGGCATCGCCTGTGCCGCCCTCTCGATGCTGACCCTGCTCCCAGCACTGCTGACGATCTTCGGCCGCCGCGCCTTCTGGCCCTTCGTCCCGCACACGCCGGAGACCGGACCGACGGCGGACGGCGTCTCCGAGCGAGCGCGGCGAGCGATCGTCGAAGGCGGCGCGGTGGCCGCCCTCGCCCGCGTCATCGTCGCCTCGCTGCTGGTGCTGATCCTGCTGCCGCTGGTCCTGCTCAATTGGCTCCTGCGCCGGCTCAGTGGCCGCCGAATCCCCTCGCTGATCGTCGGGCCGCTCGACCGGGCGATCTTCACCCCGTATGAGGTGAGGCGTCGCAAACTCGAGCACACCGCCGACGCCACGCACGGCTTCTGGAAACGGGTCGGCGACCGGGTTGCCGCCGGCCCGCAGCGGGTGATGCTGGGGTCGATCGCGGTGTTGCTGGTCTGCTGCGCCGGGTTCGCCTTCTTCTCCACCGAACTGACCGCCGAAGACAGCTATCGCACCGAAGTCGAGTCGACTGAAGGCCAGCACCTGCTCGACAAGAGCTTCCCCTCGGGCACGACGGCGCCGACCGACATCGTCGTCACCGAACCGGCCGAGCTGGAGCCGGTGCGCGAAGCGGCGGCCGGGGTCGAAGGCGTCGAGGCGGTCTCGCCGCCGGTTGCCAAAGGCCCGGAGGGCATCCTCGTCCAGGCCACGCTGGAACCGAACCCCTACTCGACCGAGGCCTTCGAACTGATCGACCCGATCCGCGACGCGGTTCACGAAGCGGCTCCGGGGACCCTCGTCGGCGGTCCCAGCGCAGTCGAAGCCGACGTGCGCGACGCCGCCGGCCGCGACTCGCTCGTGATCCCGCCGATCGTCCTCGTCGTCGTCTTCCTGATCTTGATCGGCCTGCTGCGCGCCGTGGTCGCGCCGCTGGTCCTGATCGGCACCGTGATCCTCAGCTTCCTCGCCGCGCTCGGCGTCGGCTACTTCGCCTTTGACGTGATCTTCGGCTTCCCCGGCTCAGACCCCTCGCTGCCCCTGTTCGCCTTCGTCTTCCTCGTCGCGCTGGGGGTCGACTACAACATCTTCCTGATCGCGCGAGCACGCGAGGAGACGATCCAGCACGGCTCCCGAGAAGGGATCCTGCGCGCCCTCGCCGTCACCGGCGCGGTCATCACCAGCGCCGGCATCGTCCTAGCCGGCACCTTCTCAGTCCTCGGCAGCCTCCCACTCACCTTCCTAACCGAGATCGGCTTCGTAGTCGCCTTCGGCGTCCTCCTAGACACCTTCCTAGTCCGCAGCATCCTCGTCCCTGCGGTCGCCCTAACCCTGGGCGACAAATTCTGGGCCCCCTCTGAGCTTTCAAAGGGCGGCGGCCCCGCAGCACCCAGCTCCCCCGAGCCAGCGCCAGCCGCCGCGTCAAGCGACAGCTGAGCGAAGATGGGGCTTCGTGAGGAAGGGCGGGGTGTCCCTCCCGCGCAGCGGCGTCCTCTTTTTCGCCCCACAAGCACCGGCGGACAGCCACAAAGTCAGCTGGCGAAAAACCCAGCAAGCGGGAGGGACACCCCGCCCTTCCCCCTAAAGCACCGGCAAAAAGTTCTCAATCTCGTAAGGCGTCACCTGCACCCGGTACTCGTCCCATTCCTGTCGCTTGATCTCCACAAACCGCCTGAAGGTGTGCTCGCCCAACGTGCGCAGAACCAGCTCTGAGTCGGCCGCGATGTCGATCGCCTCACCCAGCGTTTCCGGCAGCTCCTCGATCCCCCGCTGGGAACGCTCCTCGGGCGAGAGGTGGTAGAGGTTCTGCTCCATCGGCTCGGGCAGCTCGTAGCCCTTCTCGATCCCCTCCAGGCCCGCCTGCAGCATGCCGGCGAAGCAGAGGTAGGGGTTGCAGGCGGGGTCGGGGCAGCGCAGCTCGGCCCGCGTCGCCCCCTCCTTGCCGGGGTGGTAGAGCGGCACCCGGATCAGGGCGGAGCGGTTGCGGCGCGACCAGGCCTGGTAGACCGGCGCCTCGTAGCCGGGGACGAGGCGCTTGTAGGAGTTGACCCACTGGGCGAAGAGGGGTGAGATCTCGCGCGCGTGGCGCAGCTGGCCGGCAATGAACGCCTTCGCCGTGGCGGAGAGGAAGTACTGGTCATCGGCATCGAAGAAAGCGTTCTTGCCGTCTTTGGTCAGCGACTGGTGGACGTGCATGCCGGAGCCGTTCTCGCCGAACAGCGGCTTCGGCATGAAGGTCGCGTGCCAGCCGTATTTCATCGCGTACTCCTTGACGACGATGCGGTAGGTCATGCAGTCGTCGGACATCTGCAGCGCGTCCTTGTAGCGCATGTCGACCTCGTGCTGAGAGGGGCCGACCTCGTGGTGGGTGTACTCGACGTGGATGCCCATCTTCTCCAGCGCCAGCACGGTGTCGCGGCGCACGTCGGAGCCGGCGTCGAGCGTCGTCAGGTCGAAGTAGCCGCCCTCGTCGAGGACCTCCGGCGTGCCGCCCTCGGGCTTGGCGGATTTGAAGTAGAAGAACTCGAGCTCGGGGCCGATGTTGTAGGCGTCGAAGCCCATCTCCTCGGCGCGTTTGAGCGCGCGGCGCATGATCCAGCGCGGGTCGCCCTCGTATGGGTCGCCGCCAGGAACGCGGACGTCGCAGAACATGCGGGCGACGGCGTTCTCCTCCTCGGGCCGCCAGGGGATGATCGCGAAGGTCGAGGGATCGGGCATCGCGATCATGTCCGACTCCTCGATCGGGTTGAAGCCGGTGATCGAAGAGCCGTCGAACCCCATACCGCCCTCGAAGGCATCCTCCAGCTCCGCCGAGTTGATCGAGAAGCTCTTGAGCTGACCGAGGATGTCGGTGAACCAAAGTCGGATGAAGCGAACGTCGCGCTCCTTGACGATCTCGGCTACATCGGCGGCACTGGTCGGCTGCTCTGCCATTCCCGGTCTCCTTGCTGGCGTTTGTCTGCGCGGTCGGGCAAAGATAGGCGAAGTGAACCGGCGAGGTCTGAAACGACGTAATACGGGTATGTGACGGTCGTCGCGCAAGGGTTGCGAGGGCGTCCGATTATCGCTATAACTTACTTCGCGTAAGTTAATGGCGAAAAGTAAAGTAAAGGCCACATAAAGGCTCTGTGAAGCGGATTCCGTCAACTGAGCCAAAGGCGGGATGCAAGTGACTGTAAAAACGGCAGTAAGCAGATTTCAAATCCATGACGAGCTGACGGCGCCCGACGAGAGTGCTCCCCTGATTAAGAGCATTCAGGCGGGTGGCGGCGCGGTGACCAAGTTCGTCGGTGTCCTCGCCGGCGCTCCGGCCGTGCTGCGGGCCTACACCCGGATGCGCTCGGAGCTGCGCGGCGGCGTGCTGCCACTGGCCACGCGTGAGCGGATCGCGCTCGCGGTTGCCGAGCACCGACATGACGCCTACAGCATCGCCCAGCACGCTAAATCGGCGCGGCGCGCCGGCCTCGGCCTCGATGAGGTCTCCCGGGCACGCAGCTTTAGCTCGGGCGACGTCAAAGAGGCGGCACTGCTCGACTACCTGAAAGCAACCCTCGACGCCGACGGCGTTCCCCCCCACCACCTCCACGAGGAGGCGCGGGAGATCGGTTGGAGCGATGAGGAGCTGCTCGAGGCGGTCGCGCACCTGGCGCTGAATGAGTTCCAGAGTCTGATCGCCAGTGCTGCGGCTCTGCCCAAAGATCAGGCGACGCCCGAAGTACTCCCCTCTGCTGCGTAAGTAGAGGATGAGAGCCGGGGGTCCCCGGCCGGAAACCCGCGACGATCCCCTGCGAGGGTACGTTTCACAGCGGCTCACAAGTTTCCGTCAGGGGACCCCCGGCTCTCTCCCCTGCGTGTGTCCGACTGACGTTGCGGGCGCCCGGTCGGGCGCGTCAGTTGAGGACTACGGTCGCCGTGTAGAGCAGGCGGGCGGTGCTGTAGCGGCAGCCGTAGGTTGCTCGTTGTCCGACCTTTTCCTGGGGATTGCCTTGGCGGACGTCGGTGGTGTTGGTGCATTTGCCCGGTTCGCGGCTGGCGCGCCAGGCATCTTTCGATGAGAGGTCCTGGGCGAATGCCGGGGCCCAGGTGGGGATCGTGAGGCCGACTATGTCGTCCTTTTCGACCTTCAGGTTGGCGCCGAACTTGACGGTCTGCCCGAGGTAGGGGCTGAGCACCTGCACGGAGCCCTGGCGGCGCAGGTTGTAGCGGGGCGGCTCGGTGCCCGGGATGCGGCGCAGGATCGCCAGCCGCGCCTGCGGCGGCGTGCCGAAGAAGCCGTTGAAGAAGGAGCGCTGCATGTTGGTCGGCTGCGCCAGGGTCAGCGTCCACGCCTTGACCTTGCCGTCGCGCGGAACGCGGTAGGGCAGGCTCGACTGGGTGGTGCTGACCTGGAAGCCGGTGACGCTACCCACGGCCTGGCAAGGCAGCTCAGGGCAAGACGGGTCGGGCGTACTCGCGGTGCTGCCGAGGATGACCGTCGTTCGCGAGCTGGTCGCGGCGCCGGCGCCGGCGGCCATTATGACTAGGGCGGCGAGGCAACCCGCGAGGCCGATCGCGATAGCGAGGCGGCCGCGCCAAGCGGCCCGATCAGCAACAGCAGAAACCTGAGAAAACCTCGACATGCCCGTACCCCTCTCTAGAAAAGACCTGCTCCGAGACGGAAAGACTAGCCGCAGCGGCGGCCGTCAGCGGGTGGAGCGTTGCGCGCGCGAGGTCCGCGCGTACTCGAGCGAGACAGCGAAGCCGACCATATCGACGCCGACCCTGTCGAAACGCAGGGCGCGAGCGGCGGCGAGGGTCAGGTCCCAATCGTTGCCGTAACTGTAGGGGCCGCGGTCGATCACCCTAGTGACAATCTGGCGTCCCCGGTAGACGAACTTGACCGCGGTACCGCAGGGAAGGCTGCGGTGGGCGACGCCGACGGTGTTGGGACGCAAGACCTGGCCGCAGGCGGTGTTGTTGCCGTAGAGGCCTGGGCCATACCAGGTCGCCCCGGCCCAACGCATTGGCGAGAAAGCGATGCCCTCCCCCGCGTTCACCTGACTGGACGCCACGGTCGAGGCGCCACCAGTGCCCGCGTACGCAGGCGCTACGCCAAACGCCAGCAGCGCAGCCACGACCAGCGTTAAGGCCGCACGGGAATGATCTTTCCGCCAGGGGCGGTTTGTCTTGCTCTTCATCGCTCTTTCGGACGCTTACGGGGTTAGCTGACGGGCTCGCGCTGGAAAGAGCTGCGCTACGTGGCAGATGCCGACGATTCGCCCCAACTTGTGGGTCCCCCGCTCCCCGCGATATGTGGCGGAGATTCAGCGGAAGTTGGCGGCACGTTAGCAGACGCTAAGACAGGAAATTGTGAAGAGGTTGAAAAGGCCCCCTCCGAAGAGGGGGCCTTTTCGTAGCGGGCCTGTAAGCCGGATCCTGTCGTGAGCGACCATCTATCTCACCGGGACCGCGGTCCCGAGGAGCCGCCGAAGCGGCCCTGCGGCCTACCTGGATCTCGCCGGGCAGGGTCGACGATCCTGTTTGGCCTTGCACCGGGCGGGGTTTGCCTGGCCGCCGCGTCACCGCGGCGCCGGTGCGCTCTTACCGCACCTTTTCACCTTTGCCTGTACGCAGCTCACGTGTGGCTGCGCCATCGGCCGTGTGTTTCTGTGGCACTTTCCCGCGGGTTTCCCCGGGTGGGCGTTACCCACCGCCCTCGCCCTTTGGTGTCCGGACTTTCCTCGAGGGGTTTTCTCTCCCCCCGCGGTCGCTCGGCCCGCCCTCCGATGCTAGCGCGCAGAGTGACTAAGGCAGGCGCGCTCGCGACAATTGCATCGAATATCCTGCGCGGCGATGCCGGTAGCGGTCGTCACTGGAGCAGGTAGAGGGTTGGGGCGTGCGATCGCCCTCGATCTCGCCAGCCGCGGTTACCTGATCCAAGCCACCGATATGGATGCCGCCGCTGCGGCTGAGACTGCCTCCCAGATCGGCGCAGGCGCGAGCTCGGCCGAGCTCGACGTAACCGACGGCGAGGCTTGCCGCGCGGTCGCCACCGCAGCGGCGACCCGGTCAGGACGGCTCGACCTCTGGGTCAACAACGCCGGGGTCCTAATTACCGGCGCATCTTGGGAACAGGACGAGGCGACGCGCAGCACGATGCTCAACGTCAACGCACTCGGCACGATGAACGGCACCGTCGCCGCACTGGAGAAGATGCTCCCCACGGGCAGCGGGCACGTGATCAACGTGATCTCGCTGGCCGGGCTAGTGGCAGCGCCGGGCGAGGTCAACTACTCGGCCAGCAAGCACGCGGCGATGGCCTTCACCCTCGGCACGCTCTTCGACCTGCGTCGCTCCGGGGTCAAGGACATACAAATCTCCGCCGTTTGCCCTGACGGCATCTGGACGCCGATGCTGGCAGACAAACTCGACGACCCGGCGGCAGCGGGCTCTTTCTCCGGCCAGCTACTGACGCCCGAGCGGGTCGCGACCGAGCTCGGCAAGCTCACCGAACGACCGCGGCCGCTACTGGTGCTGCCACGCTGGCGGGGACCGTTGCTGCGCGTCTTCGACCTCTTTCCGCGCCTCGCCCTGCGCCTGCTACCGCTGGTAATGCGCGACGCGCAACGCAGGCAACGGCGCTACAAAAGGCTGATCGAGACCGGCCGCTGGCCTTAGCCAGCGCTGCGTCAGACCTTTCTGACGACGCCGATCACTCGGCCGATCACCACTACCTCGGCACTGCGGATCGGCTCCATCGTCTCGTTCTCGGGCTGCAGGCGGATGTGGTCCGATTCACGGAAGAAGCGCTTGACCGTCGCCTCCTCGCCAAGCAAGGCGACGACGATCTCGCCGTCGGTGGCGTCCTGCGCAGGGCGGACGACGACGTAGTCGCCCTCGAAGATGCCCGCTTCCTTCATGCTTTCGCCGCGCACGCGGAGGACGTAGTCGCCTTCCTCGCCACCGATGACGTCGGGGATCTCGATGTATTCCTCGATGTTCTCCTCGGCGAGGATCGGCGCGCCAGCAGCTACGTGACCAACCAGGGGAAGCCCAGATTGCTCGGGCAGGATCGTCTTCTTCGCCTTGTCGAAGAGCAGCTCAATCGCCCGTGGTTTCGACGGGTCGCGGCGCAGCAGGCCAATCTTCTCGAGGTTGGCGAGGTGCGCGTGCACGGTCGATGAAGAGTGCAGGCCAACGGCTTTGCCAATCTCGCGCACGGTCGGCGGGTAGCCAGTTTTATCCGCGTAGCGGCGAATGAAATCGAAGATCTCTTTTTGCCTCTTGGTCAGGTCCAAGTCCACCAAGTGATCCTCCTCGTCAACAAACAGGCGCAGACGTTCGAACACTTGTTCGCAGAGTAACGGGCCCCACGGACGCACGCAACCGGCAACCCCTCCCCGCAAGCCATCATGCCCAGGCCCCGCCCCCCAACCGCGGCAAACATCTAGAATCGACGCCCCTCGAGCGGCTGTGGCGGAACTGGTAGACGCGCAAGGTTGAGGGCCTTGTGTCCCTAACGGGACGTGATGGTTCGACTCCATTCAGCCGCACTAAGAATCTCCTGCAAATTAGCAAGATTCAGGGTCTAGACCTCGGAGGAGTCCTCTCCCTCCGAGGTCCTCCGGCGGTCCATTTGTGGACCATTTCGTCAGTAGCGAGACCTTCTTCGATCGTCCTTTGTCCGACGGCGGCTGCGCGGCAGGCCGCGAGTTCACCGATCCTTGTGCACTGCGTTGCCCTTTCTCAGGCCAGAGTTCCGTCTGGCACTAGCCACTCGTGACGAAGTCCACTGGCCGCTGCGATCCGCTCATAGTCGCGGTCGTAGTGAACCAGCGCCACGCCGGCCTCCTCGGCTGCGCTAGCGAGGAGCAGGTCCGCCGGCGGAACCCGGCGGTGATCGCCGCTTGTCGCCAGGGCCAATTGAGTTTCTCTCGCTTGCGACCAAAGGCGGGTCGGCATTGGGATCGCCTCGAAGGCAGCGAGACGGTCGGCGATCCCCCGAGCACGTCCTTCGTTGGCGGCAAGGCGCGTCAACTCGAGGATCACCAGGTCGCAGACCAGGACGAGACCCGCTTCGACGGCTGCGTTGAACCAAGTCGCGAGCTCTGGAAAGCGGCGATCGCGCACCCAGGTCCAGACACCGGTATCGAAGAGCGCCGGTCGATCGAGCTGAGACAGCTCCAGGTCAGCCACGCTGCTCAGTCGCGCTCACGACCAGCTGCAACTTCCTGCGGAGTGCCATCGACATCGCGAACCACGTCGAATCCCTTGAGGACCCGGCGTCGAGCGGCGTCGCGAAGGGCGGCGTTAACCGTCTCGCTTAGACCGTCGGTGCCCAGCTCTCGACGAGCAGCGTCCAAGGCGCGCTCGTCTACATCAACCGTGGTGCGGGTCATACGCATCATTGTAGGGCATCAAGCCAAGCCGGCCTGACCAAACCCACCTGTTCCGCCGCATGAGCAAGATCTCGGTCCCAAGTCACGAGGACAACTTCCTCGTCGCCGAGTTCGAGCGCGGTGGCGAGATGGACTGCGTCATGGCCACGCAGCCCCAGGTCTTCGGCATAGCCGCCGGCGAGAGCGGCAAGCTCCTGGTCGACCCCGACCGCAGCGGGCGACGGGTCGGCCACGGCGCGTGACGACGATCGCGCCTCCCCTCCACTCGCGCGCCATTCAGGACGGCGTTGTCCGCAATGGACAAACACAAGAATTTCTGTCTGCCATTGCGAGCTTCAAGGAACTTGCGCAATCGGCCGATGCCCTGGCGCTGGCGGGGTCTTGCCCGCCGGCTCGCAAATCAACAAGGGGGACGACAGAGATGGGTTGGATGAACAGGAAGAACGCGCTCGGGGCATTCGGGTGCGTCATCGCGCTGACGGCTACGGGCGCGGCAATCGCCTACTTCACCTCAAGCGGGTCCGGCACTGGAACCGCCGCGGTTGGTTCGAGCTCGGCGGTCACCCTCCACGCCACGATCTCCTCCAGCCTCTACCCCGGCTCCTCCTCCCCGGTGACGCTCACCGTCGACAACCCGTCCTCGGGCTCGCAGCGAGTGGGGACGGTCACGCTGGCGAGCATCTCCGTCGACGCCGGTCACTCCGCCTGCAGCACGACCATCTCCGGCGGCAACCCCGACTTCACGATGCCCGCTGTTGCCGTGAACAAAGTCTTCCCCTCTGGGAATGGCCAGAGCGTGACGCCGACCGGGACCCTGACGATGAACGAAACCGGGGTCAACCAAGACGCATGCCAGGGTGCGACCCTGACGCTGCACCTGAGCAACAACTGATCCAGGCGTGTGGGGCGACCCCTGCAGAGCGCGGGACGGTCGCGGTAGTCGTGCGGCCGTCCCGGGAACGTGGATCGCGGCGATCGGCCTGTTCGCCGGTCTCTGCGCAGTCGCGTACGCGACGGTCCCGGGCGAGAGGGCCAGCTCCGGCGCCCCCCGGCAAATGGCCTCAGCCCAGCTCCCAAGGCCAATGATCACCCGGCATCCCAGAAAGCTGGCGACCGCGCCCAGGGCAAGGTTCGGCTTCGCGGTTCGCGAGCCCGGCGTGCGCTTCCAGTGCCGCCTCGACCGGCGCCAGTGGCAGGCCTGCCGAGCGCCAATCGTCTTCACCCAGCTTGCCCCCGGTCGCCATGCGTTCTCCGTGCGGGCGCTCGACCGGCGTGGTCGTCCCGGCCCATCGGCGCGGTTTCGCTGGCGGCTGCTCGAGCCGAAGGACTTCTCGATCCAGCCCCAGCTGGCTGACCTAAGCCCCCTGTACCCGGGCGCGCCGCCAGTCCCGCTGCCGCTGACGGTCGCGAATCCGAACCCGGTGCCGATCCGGGTAACGCACCTGCGGGTCGCGGCGACGGCGAGCCCACCGGGATGCGAAAGGGCAACGAACCTCGAACTCACCCCTGCCGGCGTCTCGAGCTCGGCGCCGCTCAAGGTTCCGGCGGAGGGATCGGTGGCCCTGCCCACGCCGAGGGCCTCAGCGCCAACGATCCAGCTGCGTGACCTGCCGGTCAACCAAGACGCCTGCCAGGGCGTCCGCTTCCCGCTCGCCTTTTCCGGGAAGGCAAGTGGATGAGGACGTCGCTGCGGGCGGGGATCGTCAGCGCGGTGCTGGTTCTGACGCTGGCCGCGATCGCCTCCGGCACGGCCTTCGCCTACTTCTCCACCACTGGCGCCGGCGAGGCATCGGCGGGCGTCTCGAAACTGACCGGCCCAACGATCGCCGCCGCGACTCCGGCGGCCGGCGGGACGGTCGCGCTGACCTGGAGCGCAGTTGCTCCTCCCGGGCCAGGCGCGGTCACCTACACGGTCTCACGCGACGGTGGCTCGTCAGAAGGCACCTGCGCGGGCTCTCTCGTTTCGGTTACCACCTGCACTGACAGCGACCTCGGGGTTGGCACGTACAGCTACGTGGTCACGGCGCGTTGGCGCTCGTGGAGCGCGGGGAGCTCTGCGAAAACGGCAAGCATCACGATCGGTCCCGTCACCCATCTCGACCTGAAAGCGGCCGCAACGAGCCAGACGGCGGGAGCGACCAACAACCTGACGATCACCGCGCAGGACGCCACCGACAACACGGTCACGACCTATACCGGCTCCAAGAACCTGACCTTCTCGGGTGCGTCGGCTAGCCCCGGAGGAACGAACCCCACCGTGGTCAACAGCACTGGCACCGCGATCAACTTCGGCTCCGCCACCGCGATCACCTTCACCGCGGGCGTCGCCAAAGTCACCTCCTCGAGAAACGGGGTGATGCGGCTCTACAGAAGCGGCGCCACCAACATCAAAGTCAGCGACGGGTCGATCTCCAGCTCTCCAGACCTCGCAGTGACGGTCGCCGCGGCCACCACCTCGAAAATCGCGCTCTCGGTCCCCTCGACGACGCCGACGGCCGGGAGCCCGTGTGACCTGACGATCATCGTCTCCGACACCTACGGCAACCCGATCCCCACCTACAGCGGCTCGCGCAACCTCACCTTCACCGGGGCGTCGGCCAGCGCCAACGGCAGCACCCCGACGGTCACCGACAGCGCCGGGACCGCCGTGCCTTTCAACACCACGACCGCCATCGACTTCAACGCGGGAGTGGCCAGCACGACCGCGGGCTCCAACGGCGTGATGGCGCTCTATAAAAGCGGGTCCACCAGCCTCAAAGTCAGCGACGGCTCGCTCACCAGCGCGGCCACCGTGGTGACCGTCGCTGCCGCCACGGCAGCGAACTTCACACTTGCCGCCGCATCGAGCACGCCAGCGCCCGCAGCCTCCAACAGCCTCACCACCACTGCCTATGACCCCTACGGCAATACGGCGACGGCCTACGCCGGCGCCAAGAGCCTGACCTTCTCCGGCGCCTTGGCGAGCCCCAGCGGGACGCTGCCGACCGTGAGCAACAGCTCCGGCACGGCAATCGCCTTTGGCTCCCCCACCGCAATCACCTTCACCGCGGGCGTCGCCAAAGTCTCCTCGGCGAACAACGGGGTGATGAAACTGAGCCGGGCCGGGGCGACGAGCGTGGTCGTCAGCGACGGCACGATCTCGAATGCGGCGCCGTTGGCGGTGACGGTTGGTATCGGCTCTGCGTCGAGATACGCCTTCGCCAACGCCACCCCCAGCGCCGGCAGTCTTAGCTCGACCTGCCTCTTTACCTGCGCGGTCACCGGGCTCGGCAACAGCGGCACGGTCAAAGCCAACATCCTCGTCACCGATGCCTATGGGAACACGGCCAACTCCATCGGCACGGGCAAAGTGGTGAAAATCACCTCGAACGGCGGCACGATCAGCGGGACCCCGCTCACGATCAACAGCTCGGGGCCCGCCGAAACGGCGACCCAGTTCACCTACACGGCGCCGGCCAGCAGCAACTTCTCCAACACGATCACCGCCGCGACCTCGTCAGGAACGACCTACACCAGCGCGACGCTGACGACGAGCCGCTAGTCGCCCTGTCGCCGCCGTCCACCCGATCGCCTAGCCTGCCCGCTCGATGACCTCGCTCGCCAAGACCCGCGCACCGCTCGTGCTCGCGCTTGCAGTCGGCATCGTCCTGGGCGCATTGCTCCCAGCCGCCTTCGGCAAAACCGAAGCGGCGCCGACTGCGGTCCGCAACGCGCTGGCGCAGACCGATCAGGTACAGGGCGCGCCGGGGCGCACGATGGTGCTGAGCCGAGTCGTAGTTCAACCGGGCGCCAAGCTCGCTACGCATCACCACCTCGGGACGCAGATCGCCCGCGTCCAGTCCGGCACCCTCCACTACACGGTCAGGCAGGGCTCGGCGATCGTGCGCAAGGGCGAGTCCGACCAGGGCCCCGTGCTCGTGCACAAGATCAAGGCCGGCCAAACCGCGGCACTTCGCAGCGGCCAGTGGATCGTCGAGCAGCCCTCGGATGTTCACGAAGCGGCCAACAGGGGCGCCACTCCCGTGGTTCTCTATCTGGCGACCTTGCTGCAGGACGGCGCCACGCCTTCGACTCCGGTTTCGCTTCCGCCCAAGGGCTGAACCGGGCCGCAACGACGGAGCGCGCCGCGATAGAACGTAAAAGGCGAGACCAGCATGCGGCCATAGCGCAGCGGCACTAGCCGGCCACGGGCGAGCTGGCTTGATGCTCGAGCAGGCCGACCGGGTCGGGGCGATCCCCCTGCCGGCACCCACTCGCCACGGCCGGAGCGCGGACTGACCGCACGGGCCGACTTGCCGGCGGCGGCACGCTCGTCGGGCGAGCCGGGATGGCGCTGGATCGAGTCAGCCATCGGTCAGGCGAGGGCCGGTTCGGCAGGCGGCGGATCGGAGTCCGCCTGCTGCTCCTCGAAGCGCTGCGTCGGCAAGCGCCGGGTCGACCAGAACGAGGCGACGACAAGGAATGCCGCGAAGAGGAAGGCGGTCTTCAGCGCCTTCAGCTGCGCGTCTTCGTAGTTCTCGACCAGAGCATCGGTGCTCGCGGGGTCGATGCCCTCAGCCTCGGCCACTGCACGCACTTCTTCGGAGGAGACGAAGCTGCCACCCGCGCTGAGCTTCACCTCGACCTGGTCTTCGACGTCGGCCGAGACCCGAGGATCGTCGGCGATGTTGGAGGTGAAGGCAAAGATCAGGCCGCTGATCACGATCGCCCCCAGTAACGCCGTCCCCAGCGAGGAACCGAGCTGCTGGGCCGTGTTCTGCAGCCCGCCAGCCTCGCTGCGGTCGGCGTCGCCGACTGAGGACTGGACCACGTTGCCGAGCTGGGAGACGATCAGTCCCATCCCAACCCCAAGCACCCCCATCGCGATCAGGAAGGAGGTGTTGTCGAGCTCGGGCTCGATCGTCGCCAGCAGCATCAGGGACGCGGCGAGCACGACCAGCAGCCCGGCGCGCACCAGCGTCCTCGCCGCGAACCGTTTCGAGAGGGCAGAGCCGGCGAGCGCGGTGACAAAGAGGCCAACCGAGGCGGGCAGCATCCTGATGCCGGTTTCGAGCGCGTCGAGCCCCTGGACTATCTGCAGGAAGAGCGGAACCGTGAAGAAGATCCCCATCAGGATCAGGTTCTGGGCAAGCAGCATCGAGACGCCACCGCGCAGCGAGGGGACGGAGAGCAGCTTGAGGTGAACGAGCGGTTCGAGGCCGCGCTCCTCCCGGCGCCGC
Organism: uncultured Solirubrobacterales bacterium; assembly: GCA_963824215.1. Lineage (GTDB taxonomy): Bacteria > Actinomycetota > Thermoleophilia > Solirubrobacterales > 70-9 > VRUE01. Next base: position 1,164,083 of record CAWGOE010000004.1, read on the forward strand.
TCCCAGGAAACGAAAGCGGCGAGCAGGAGGCCGCCCGCCGCGATCACGAACGGGGTCAGCGAGAAGCCAAATGGCTCGATCGGCGAGCTGCGCGGCGCCAGCCAGCCCCAGTTGCTCGCCTGAAGGACGCCGAAGACGACAAGCGAGAGGGCGGCGGCGGAGAGGACGCTGCCGACCCAGTCGAGACTGGGCGCGGGGCCGGTCCGCGCCGGCTCGCGCATCAGCCGCGTTCCGGCGAGGATGCCGATCGCGACGACGACCTCGCCGGCGAAGACAAGCCGCCAGGTGAAGTCGGTCGTCACCCAGCCGCCGAGGATCGGTCCAACCGCGATGCCGGCGCCGGCGACGCCGCCGAGGGCACCGTAGGCAACCGCGCGGTCACGGCCCTCGAAGGAGCTGGCGACGAGCGCGACGAGGGCCGGCATCACGAGCGCTGCGCCGATCCCCTCCAACACCGACCAACCCAACACCAGGCTCGGCACGTTCCAGGAGACCGCGGTCAGGGCCGAGCCGGCGCCGTAAATGCAGAGCCCGATCGTGAAGGCGCGCCGCCGGCCGAGGATGTCGCCGAGCTTGCCCCCGGTCAGCATCAACCCGGCCATCACCAGCGCGTAGAGGGCGATCACGGCCTGGATCGTGGTCACCGTCGTGTCGAAATCCTCGACCAACTGCGAGATCGCGACGTTCATCACGGCCTGGTCGAGAACCATCAGGAACTGGGCGGCCGCGAGGACGATGAGAACTCCCCACTTCGCCATGCGGCAGAGCATATGGGCGATTCGCCGCTGTGTAGTTTGCGCCGATGCGAAGGAGCAACTGATGAGGGCGCTGGTGCAGCGGGTCAGCCAGGCGGCGGTCGACGTCGAGGGCGAGCGGGTCGCGCAAATCGGGCCGGGGATGCTGATCCTGCTCGGGGTGGGTCGCGAGGACGGCGTCGAACAGGCGGACCGGCTGGCGCAGAAGGTGCGGGCGCTGCGCATCTTCGACGATGCCGAGGGCCGGATGAATGAGCCGCTGGGCGAGCGCGAGGTGCTCTGCGTCAGCCAGTTCACCCTCTACGGCGACGCCCGCAAGGGCAACCGGCCCAGCTACGTCGAGGCGGCGTCGGGCGAGCAAGCCGAGCCGCTGTATGACCGCTTTTGCGAGCAGCTCGGCGCGGCCAAGGGCGTCTTCGGCGCCTGCATGGGCGTCGCCTTGGTCAACGACGGGCCGGTGACGCTGATGGTTGAGGTCTAGGTGGCGGCGCCACCGCTACTGCTGATCAACGGCTACGCGGCGACCGCGGCGGACTGGGATCCGACCTTCATCGCCGCACTGGAGCGCTCTTTCGACCTGATCCTTCCCGACAACCGTGGTGCCGGCGCCGCGCCGCTCGGCGAGCTGGACCGCCCACCCACGATCGACTCGATGGCGGCCGACATGGAGGCTTTACTCGACGCTCGCGGGATCGAGAGCTTGCGGGTCGCCGGCTGGTCGATGGGCGGCTTCATTGCTCAGGCCCTCGCTGCGCGATCACCGCACCGGGTCGAGGCGCTCGTCCTGCTCTCAACCGACCCCGGCGGCCCGGATGCCGTGCTGGCCGACCCAGCAGCGTGGGGCCAGCTCACCGACAACTCGGGAACGCCGCGGGAGCAGGCAACGCGGTTGATCTCTCTTCTGTTCCCGCCGGCAGTTGCGGCCGAAATCGACAGCAAGTTCGGCGACGCGGTCGCCGCCGCGCGGGCCGAGCTCTCCCCCGCCGACTTGAGCGTTCAGGTCGAAGCGATGGCAACATGGCACATGACCGAGCAACCCCACCCGCCCACTTCCGACCCACCGGTCCTCGTCGCCTGCGGCGAGGAGGACGTCGTCATCCCACCCGAGAACAGCAACCGCCTTGCTGCTCTCTGGCCAAACAGCCGGCTCGAGCGCTTCGCGGGCGGCGGCCACGCCTTCATGGCGCAGGAGCCCGAGCGCCTCGCCGATCTGATTACGTCCTTTCTCCTCCGATGAGCTCCGGCGACACAGCGATAACCCTGCGCTACGCGGACAGCATCGAGGAGATCGACGCGGTCGAGCCGCTATGGAACGCACTGCAAGAGCACCACGTGCGCATCACTCCGGAGCTTGACCCACAGACGCCGAAGCGCGAGCTTGCCGATGCCTGGCGGATACGCCGCTCCAAGTACGAGCGCTGGCTCGAGGATCCCGAGACCTTCTTCATCATCGCCGAGGAGGAGAGCGGGCCGGTCGGCTACGCCTTCGTCACCGTGGGGCCGGGTTATGCGTCATGGAAGACGGGCGAGCGCGCCGGAGTGCTGGAGACCCTCTCCGTGCTGCCGGAGCGCCGCGGCAGCGGCGTCGGGGCGACCTTGATCGAGGCGGCGTGGAGCCGCCTCGCGGAGCTAGGCATCAACGACATGGCGATCACGACGACCAAGACCAACGTCGACTCCCACCGCTTCTACGAGCGCGAAGGATTCAGCCAAGCCTTCGTCGTCTACCACGGTCGTTGCCCGCGAGACCACTGAGCGCGGTAGAGGTTTGAACCGCATAGCGCACCAAACCTCTACCGCGGTCTGAGTGGAGTGGACAAGACCGCTATTTGCGACCCAGCGCCTCATCGATGAAGGGACCGAGCAGCTCGCCGGTGTGGGTGGCGGTGGCCTCGGGTGAGTCGCCCGGGGCGGTGACGTGGCTGATCGCGAGGCGGACCAGCGACTCGGCTAGCAGGCGTGCTTTGGCCGGTGGCGCTTGTGGCCAGCCCTCTTCGATCGTCGCCGTGAGGCGGGCGGTTGCCCACTGGACAACCGGCATCCCCTGGGTGGTGACGAAAGGCAGCAGGCCGGCGGTGCCGTCGTCGCTGAGCAGGATGCGGACCAGCGGATCCTCGCCGGCAGTGCGCAGGAAGGTCTCCAGGGCGGCGTCGATCGCGGCCCGCGGATCGTCGAGGTGTTGACGGACCGCGGTGTCCACCGCGTCGAGGAAGCGTTCGCCCTCGTGGATGACGAACGCCTGAGCGAACTCGTTACGGCTGCCGAACTCCTTGTAGAGGGTCTGGCGGCTGACGCCCGCCGCAGAAGCAATCTCGGCCATCGTGATCTCCGACCAGGGGCGCTGCTGGACCTCGTCGCGCGCAGCCGCGAACAGGGTCTCGCGCAGCAACTGCCGGGCCGCCTGTGGATATGGGGTGCGCGCCTCCACGGCGCCAATCGTGCCAGTGGCGGCGGTCACCCCTCGTCGCTCTCCACGGGCTCGAAATCCACCTTGTCCCTAACACCGCAGTCGGGACAGTGCCAATCGTCTGGCACCTCGCTCCAGGGCGTGCCGGCCGGGAAGCCCTCGCGCGGGTGGCCGGCAGTCTCGTCGTAGACGTAGCCGCAGCCGGGGCAACGGAAGGCGCTCATGCTGCGCTCCCGTAGCGGGCCAGCACCCTGCGCTGCGCGCGCGGCTCGACGTTGGCACGGTCGAGGTCGCCGCCGTAGTGGTCGAGCAGGCGGCGGTCCATCACCCGCCGCCAGACCGGCGGGAACCAGGCGAGCACGATCATCCCCGCGTATCCGGTCGGCAGCTGCGGCGCCTCGTCGACGTGGCGCAGCGACTGGTAGCGGCGGGTCGGGTTGGCGTGATGGTCGCTGTGGCGCTGCAGGTGGTAGAGCAGGACGTTGGAGGCGACATTGTTGCTGTTCCAACTGTGCTCGGGTCGGCAGCGCTCGTAGCGTCCGTCCTCTTTCTTCTGCCGCATCAACCCGTAGTGCTCTAGGTAGTTGACGACCTCGAGCAGCGAGAAGCCGAGCACCGCCTGCAGCAGCAGGTAGGGCAGCACAACCGGGCCGAAGGCAATCGCCAGCAGCGCGAACAGGCCCAACGTCATCGTCCACGCCTGCAGGACGTCGTTGTGGATTGACCAAGGTGAGTGCCCCATCCGCTCCAGGCGCGCTCGCTCGAGGTCCCAGGCCGAGCTGAGGCTGCCGGAGACGGTGCGCGGCAAGAAGGCCCAGAAGCTCTCACCGAGGCGGGCGCTGGCGGGATCCTCCGGCGTTGCGACACGAACGTGGTGGCCGCGGTTGTGCTCGATGAAGAAGTGGCCGTAACCGCTCTGCGCCAACGCGACTTTGCTCAGCCACTTCTCCAGGTCGGCCCGCTTGTGGCCAAGCTCGTGGGCGGTGTTGATCGCGATCCCGCTGACCATGCCCATCGTCAGCGCCAGCCCGATGCTGTCGAGGGTCGAGAGGCCACCGTCGGCCCAGAGCCAGCAGGCGAAGATCAGCCCCGCGTACTGGACCGGGATGAAGACATAGGTGCACCAGCGGTAATAGCGGTCCTGTTCGAGCCACTTGATCACGCTGTCGGGCGGATTCTCGGCATCCATGCCGACGAGGAAATCGAGCACGGGGAAGATCACGAAGACGAGCACCGGGCCGAAGAACCAGAAGGCGCCGAGCCCGGTTAGCTCGACCCCGCCCCAAGCAAGAAAGGGGAGCATCGGCACGATCAGCCCCAGCAGCCAGGCGTAGCGCTTGGGGTCCGACCAGGCGGCTGGGTTCACCTCAACGTCCGCCTGGTCGTGATCGTGATGGTCGTGGGTCGCTGCCTCCACGGGCACTCCTCCTTGTCAGATCGCCTTCAATCGTCTGCTTGGTTTACAGATTACCCCACTTTGTCAATTAACGCAACACAACAGGCACGCTTGTATCTCGCCAAGCCCGCAAAAGCCAAGCAGGTCGGGGGAGATGCGCCGGTTTGCAGCGGGCCGATCATGGATACACTTGCCCCGTGTACACGCTGCTCGCACTTCTGCAGGTGATCATCGCCGGCCTCGTGATCTTCCTGGTGCTCTTGCACTCGGGCAAAGATGCCGGCCTCTCCGGCGCCTTCGGCATCGGTGGCGGCGGCAGCTCCTTCGGCGGCGGCTCGATGGTCGAGCGCAACCTGGATCGAGCGACGATCTTCTTCTCGATCCTCTTCGTGATCAACACGCTCGTACTGCTGAAGATCTAGGCTCGGTCGAGTCCGGGCGCTACCAGCTCTGAGCGAGCCGGGTGTTGAAAGGCGCGCCGGCGATCGGAACCCGCGGCGCGCCGAGGAAGGAGACGCCGAGCGAGCCAGACCAGGTCTTCGGCTGGCCCGGCCCGCGCTGGAAGACACCCTCTCCGATGAACGGGGCCGGAGGCGAGACCGTGGCCCCGGCGAGGGAGTCGTCGAAGGCAAAGGTCGAGCTCGCCCCGCGAACGCTGGCGAAGCGGGCGATCCCAAGCCTCCCTTCGACGCTCAGGTCCATCGCGACGAAGCGCGGTTCGCCGCCCTCACGCACCCGTACCCCAAACAGGGTCCACGCGAGGGGCAGTTTCCGACTGGCGACGAAGGTCGTGAGCTTGGGTCTCCCGCTCGGCTGGGTCGGCACCCCCTGCACCGACGAGAGGGCGAGCCCCGTGGGCAGAGTCGTGCCCGCGAGGCACCTCGCGAGGGCCTCGAAGTCGATCGACGCGCCCCGCGCGCGGTGGGTCGCGGCGGACGTGTAGCCGCCCTCGCCACGGAAGCGCAGCGTGCCGACGAAGAAGCCGAGCCGAGCGATCACCCTGTTGCTCGATCGCCCGCAGCCGGCGCCCCTGGTGGCTCGAATCTCCCTCCCGCTAGGCCGAAAGCGAACCGCGATTCGGCCGCGGTCGGCAAAGGAAGCCTCGATCGAGGTTGGGGTGACCTTCCCGTGGGCGAGATAGGTGGTGGTCGAGAACCGCCTGACGCCGGCATCGAGCCTGGGGCGCTGACGGTTGCCGACGCTCAATCCGACGGTCTGACCGTAGGCCACGACGCCGATCCGGAAGCCGTCCCGATTCGTGAAGCGAAGCTCCGAGACGGCGAGCTCCGGCCGTGGCATCCTGGAGCCTGGGCCTTTGGCCAGCAATGCCAGCTCATCGCTCACCCGGGTGACCCTGGAGTGAAGCGCCGGCGCAGGCGGCAGCATGGCCGCCGCCGTGGCGGGCACCAGCAGGGCGGCCACGGCGGTGACGCCGGCCAGCAGGCGAGGTCGCCTCATCCCACCCTGCCGGCACGTCGATACAGCTCCCGCACCTCGCCGCCGAAGTAGGAACCAAAATTGGTAGTCGGATCGTTGAGGTAGCCATAGTTGGTCACCCCGTTGAGCACGTTGTCGCGGATCGTCCAGCCGCCCCCAGAAGCCCCGCCGGTGACCTCGCAGCTCAATGCAAGATTGAGCGGGCCGGGTTGCAGAAACGAGAGGATGTCGTGCCCGAGGAAGGGCGCACCGGCGCAGAGCCTTTGGGTGGTCCCGTCGAAAGGCGGCGCCGCCGGATAGCCGTGGACGTCGAAGACCTGCCTCGGCGAAAGGCCAAAGGCGATGTCATAGCCGCCAACCGCCTCGGTGAGCGTCTGACCGCGTTCGTTGTGGGCGACGACCGCCGCACCGACGTCCGCGTTCCCGCTCTCCCACGTCACCCACGAGCCGGTTGCCCCGAGCCACCTGGCGACGAACACACCGAACGGACGAACGCCGTCGTGGTAGCCGGGGACGAAGATCCAGTCCCGGTTGAACCAGCGGCCGAACTGGTGGACGCAGTGCCCGGCGGTGATGACGACGCTGCGATTGGGCGAGTGGACAGCCGTGCCCGAGCAGCGACCCAGGCCAGACCTTCCCGGCTCGGCGATGAAAATCGCCCCGTTCTGCCTGAAGCCCGGGGCCGCCGGGTCGGGCACCACCACCGGGTCGGGGGCGGACCCGCCGGCGTCCACCGCCGGCAGCTCGCCTGCTGAGGACGCCTGGGCGACCCGCGCCAAGCCTCCCCCCTCCCGCCGGCTCGCCGCCAACGGACGCGCTTGGCGCATCCGGTCCGGCGTCCAGAAACGCAGCGCCTCGCGCACGGAGGTGGTGGAAGTTGCCGCGGGCGGCTTGGCAGCGGCCTTGGCGGAGACCGCGGGGGCGAGCATGGCCAGGCATACGAGGGCGAGAGCTCGCGCAGAACGAAGTGGGCGCCCCTGTGTACTCACCGAGGCAGACTAAACAGGTTCAGCCGGCGTCTCATTCCGCGGGCGCCCGCCATTGCCGTTCGCCCGGTCGAGGATCTCGACCGCCTCCTTGCGCAGCTCGGCGTCGAGCAGCGCAAAGTCCTCGTCGGAGAGCTTGCCGGCGGCGTGGTCCAATTCCGCGTCGCGAATCTCGCGGTACTTGGCTTCCTTCAACGCCTCCAGCTCGGTTTCAGCGGCGGGGCGGCGGCGGGCGCTGCGTGCAGGCCAGATCGCGATCAGGGCGCCGCTGAGCGCGATCAGGCCGCCGATCCAGATCCAGGTGACGAGCGGATCGACGATGACGCGGAAGGTCGCGACCGCGTCGTCGCTCAGGTAGCTCTTCGCGAGCCGCTCAGCGGTCACCGCCTGCAGGCGCTCAATCTGCGCCAGCGCGACGGGGCGCAGGCTCGGATTGGCCGCCGCGACGCGCATCAGCCGAGAGACGGCCCGACACTGCGGCGGCGTCCCCGGAGCCCCGGAAACGCAGGCCCGGAAGCCCTGGTCGGCAGCCCGCATGCGCCGTTTGACGGCGGATATATCGGGCTGCACAGCGGTCCAAAGATCGCTGGTGGGACCGGCCTTCAGCCCCACCTCGCTGGTCGCCTCGCCGTCGAAGAAGCTGCTGATCGTCCCGCTTTCCATCCCGGTGGGACGGAAGTAGCGGCGGCTGGGGCGCAGTTCCGATCGCTTGCCATCCTGCTCAACCCCGAGCACGGCGCCGAAGGTGAAAGCGTTGCTGTCGAAGCTCACCGTGGGCCGCTCATAGGTGACCGTGCGGCCATCGACAACGGCACTCTCCCCCGGGCCCAGCCGCACGTCGCGGTTGGTCTGAAAGCTGGAGGAGGCGGCGATGCCGATCAGCAGGACGGCGACGCCGGCGTGGACGATGTAGCCACCGTAGCGGCGCCGGTTGCGCGAGACGACGGCGACCAGCGCGGTCGGCATCGAGCCGCCACTCAGTGAGCGCCGTGCCGCGGCGCCGCGCCAAAACTCCTGCGCCAGGCCGGTGAGCGAGAAAGCGGCGAAGACGAAGAGGGCCAGCGCCCAGAGCGAATCGGCAGCGTCGGTGAAAAGCACCAGCACCGTGCCGACCACGGCCGCGACGATCGCGGGCACGAAGAAGACGCGCTTGGCCGAGTCCCAGCTGATCCGTCGCCAAGCCAGCAAAGGCCCGATCCCGGTGAAGAGCACGAGCCCGATCGCCAGCGGCGTCGTGTAGCGGTCGAACCAGGGGGCAGCCAGCGAAGCCTTCTCGCCGGTGAAGAGCTCCGAGATCAGCGGGAAGAAGGTGCCCCAGAAGATCGTCACCGTGAGCGCGACCAGGAGCAGGTTGTTGACCAGGAAGACGGCCTCGCGCGAGGCGAGGGAGTCGATCCGCTTCTCCGAGCGCAGGTCGTCGAGGCGCGAGACGATCAGCGCCGTCGAGCCGAGCAGGACGACCGCGATCAGGCCGAGGATGTAGGGGCCAACGGTGCTGTCGCCGAAGGCGTGGATCGATTGCAGGACGCCGGAGCGAACGAGGAAGGTACCGAGCAGCGCCAGGGTGAAGGTGGCGACGATAAGGCAGGCGTTCCAGACTTTCAGCATCCCCCGCTTCTCCTGGACCATGATCGAGTGCAGGAACGCGGTGCCCAGCAGCCACGGCATCAGCGCCGCATTCTCGACCGGGTCCCAGGCCCAGTAGCCGCCCCAGCCGAGCTCGGTGTAGGACCAGCGGGCGCCGAGCAGCAGACCGAGACCGAGAAACGCCCAAGCGATCAGAGCGAAGCGCCGGGTCGAGCGGATCCAGGCGGCGTCGAGGCGACGGGTGATCAGGGCGCCGATCGCGAAGGCGAACGGCACCGTGAAAGCGACGTAGCCCGAGTAGAGCATCGGCGGGTGGATCATCATGCTCGGGTGCTGCAGCAGCGGGTTGAGCCCGACGCCGTCCGTGGGCACAGGGCTGAGCTCCGCAAACGGGTTGACGCCGCCGGCGAAGAGCATCAGGCCGGTGAAGAAAGCGGCGATGCCGGCCATCACCGCGGTCGCGTAAGGGACGATCTCGCGCAGCTTGCCCCGCGTCGCGTATAGGGCCAGCGAGGCGGCGATCGAGAGCACCCAGGCCCAGAGCAACAGCGAGCCCTCCTGGCTCGACCACATCGCCGCCAGCTTGTAGAAGTTCGGCGTCTCGATCGAGGAGTGCTGCTGGACGATGTTGAGCGAGAAGTCGTCGCTGGCGAAGGCGATCTCGATCAGGACGACGCAGAGCGTGAGCAGGGCGAAGAGACCGTAGACGGCGCGGCGGGAGCGATCGACCCAACGCTGGTCGCCATTGCGGCCAAACAGCGCCGCGACGGCTGCGCCGATCGCGGTGAGGAAGGCCAGCGCCAGGGCGGCGCTGCCGAGGCTAGCCGTCATCCGTGTCGGAGCTCTTGGTGGTGAACTTCGAGGGACACTTGGTGACCAGGGTGTCGGGCTCGCCGACGAAGACGCCGTTCTCGACGGTGCCGTTGAGGATGATCTCGCGCCCGCCGCGGAAGGGGTCGGGGACGGTGCCCGTGTAGGTGACGGGGATGCTCTGGCTGGCGTCATCACGATCGGCGACGCGGAAACGCAGGCCCTCCCCCTCACGGCTAACCGAGCCCTTCACGACCCTGCCGGTCAGCTGGTAGCTCGTGCCGGGCGCCGCGTCGAGAAGCTGCGAGGGCTCCTTGGCCTCGGTCGAGGCACTGAATGAGGTGTAGATCAGGCCGACGGCGAGCAGCACGGCGACGCCGAGCGCGACCACGAGCCGGATCTGTCGCTTGCGCTGGGGATCCATGGACGGTGGATTATCGCAAGGTGGGTTGGGGAGCGAGTGCGTGGGGGGTCGGCGGACGCGCTTCGCGCTGAGTGTCCGGCGACCCCCCACGCACTCGCTCTCGATAAGCCGAAATTGAGAGAATCGGGCCCATGAGTAATGACCCAGTGCTGCTTGTCACCGGAGCTTCTAGTGGCATCGGCGCCGCCACGGCGCGGGCGGCTGCCGGCACGCACCGGCTGGTGCTGGCGGCGCGGCGCATGGAGCCGCTGCAGGAGCTGGTCGAGGAGCTTGGCGGTGAGGAGCGGGCGATCGCCGTCACCTGCGACGTCACCGAGTGGGATCAGGTCGAGGCGATGGCGGCAACCGCTCTTGACCGGTTCGGCCGCATCGACGTCGTCTTCGCCAACGCTGGCTTCGGGGCCACCCGGGGCTTTCTCGAGGAGTCGCCCGAGCACTGGCGCTCGATGGTTCTGACCAACGTCTACGGCGTCGCGCTGACGATCCGCGCCACCCTTCCCCACCTGCTCGAGCGTGGTGACGGACATTTCGTCGTCACCAGCTCGGTCGCCGGGCGGCGGGCGCTGCCGGGCTCGCTCTACTCGGCCACTAAGTGGGCGGCGACGGCGATCGGCGAGGCGCTGCGCGCCGAGCTGCGCCAGATGCACGAGAACCACGCGATCAAGGTGACCCTGATCGAGCCGGGCATGGTCGACACGCCGTTCTTCGATAACCGGCCCGGCGAGTGGGCGCTACAGGACGACGACATCGCCCGTGCCGTGATCTACGCGCTCGAGCAGCCGGGCAACGTCGACGTCAACGAGATCCTGATCCGCCCGACGAGCCAGCCGATCTGAGCAGCAGGCGCACCGCGCGCCAGTAGCTGCGCAGAGCGAGGCGGGCCGGTGCCGAGCGGGCAATAGCAGGGATGAAGGGTGAGTCGAGGTCGGGGGTAAGCCAGGCGGCGAACTCTGCTGCGCTCACCGTGCGGGCGGCCTGAATCTGGCGCCGCTCGCGCAGCAGGCGGGGCAGCCAACGCACGACTTCGCCGATCGCGGCGAGTTTCTGTCGTCCCCAGCCAGCTGCGATCGAGGCTGGGATCAGGGCAAGCTCGGTGAGGATCAACGCTGGGGTCAGAAGAGCCAGCAGGCTCGCTGGGTAGACGCGGATCAGGAAAGCCCAGCGGTTGCGCTCTAGCCAGCGCCACTTGTGCTCGCGGGCGCCGAACTCGTAGTCGTGATCGACGATCGCCGTCGGCTCGATCCCCAGCGCGCCGCCCGCGAGCCGCAAGCGCAACGAGACGTCGACGTCCTCGTGGTAGAGGAAGAAGCGCCCGGGGAAGCCGCCGAGTCGCTCCCAGGTGCTGCGTGGAATCGCCAGACAGGCACCGGAGAGGGCCGCGACCTCTCCGGCCACCGGCGCCGCCTCGATCGGCTCTCCATGACCGCCGGCCCAGACGATGCCGGTGAAATGGATCGGGTTTCCGGCGGAGTTGATTGTCCTACCGTCGCCGTTCGCAACAAGCGCCTGCCAAGCGGCCCAGCCGCGCTGCTCTAGCCAAGGAAGCCTGATCGCCTCGCCGAAGCCGGCCCGTGGCGCCGCATCTGGGTTGAGGATGATGAGCAGGTCCCCCGAAGCGTGCCTGGCGCCCTCATTGCAGCCGGCGGCGAAGCCGAGGTTGCCCCCCGTGCGCACGATCCGCGCCGCCGGCGCCAGTGCCGCCACGGCATCGGGCGTTCCGTCGGAGGAGTCGTTGTCGACGAGGATCAGCTCGTCCCCCTCCCCCAGCTCGGGTAGCAATGCAGGCAGAGTCCGGGCCAGCTCCTCGCGGCTGTTCCAGGCGACTATGAGAACCGAAAGCGTCGGGCGCACCGACGCCGCAGGCTATTCGGTCCTCGCCGACGTGCTATCGCCCTTTCTTCTTGCCGCAGGGCGTGCGAAGACGCAGACGCATATTCCGTTTCTTGCCGTTCTGCGCTTTCAGGCGGACGATCGCACGCGGTGCGCTGCCTTTGGTCTTGCTGGCGTTCGCGCCTTTCTTGCCTTTGTCTTTGCGCGGGCACTGATTGCGTGAGTTGACGAGCAGCCCCTTGGGCCCGCCGCGCAGCGTGAGAACAAACTTCGTCACCGGCACGTCGGGGACGATGTCGAAGGTGTTGCGGATGCGGCCGCGGGTGCTGTCGGTGCGGCTGACCAGCTCGAGATCGACCTGGCCGTGCAGGTCGGCGACGAGATCCGGCAGGGGGTTGTTAGAAGAACGCAGGTAGATCGGGCCGCTGACCGGATCGTCTAGCAGCGGCGAGAAAGCGCGCGCGTTTCCGTAGATCGATTTTTTCGGGCACTCGTTGGCGGCGAACTGCACCCGCGTGCAGACTTTCGCCAGGTTCGCCTGATCGAGGATCAGCGAGCGCGGCAGGATCGTCGCCGCGCGGCCGATGTTGGCGTCGCCCTTGCGGGGCAACAGCACCGCCCGCAGCTTCGGGTTCTTGGCCCGCCGCATGCCGCCGAAGAGGCGCAGGAACAGTTTCGGCCTGAAGCCGAGGGCCTCGCAGCCGTTGACTTTGAACGGGGCCGAGACCGCGGCGGGGACGAATGCCGCGGGATTGAGCGGGTTGGCCCCGCCACCGAGCAGCGAGCCGTCGAAGCTGAGCTGCGAGCAGTTGGTCCCGGTAAGCGTGAAGTCGTTGCGATTGAGCACGACGTTGACCGAGCGGATGTCGAGGGTGGCGCCGCCGTAGACATGTGGAATCGGGTCGGACACGGCGTGCACCTGTGCCGTACGCGGCTCGAGCGACAGCGCCACCCGCACCACGACCGTGCCGAGATCAAACGGCCCGGCCGTGGCGGGGGTGATCACTGCCAGGGAGAGGGGCGCGCCTTTGTAGCGCCCCGCGAGGAAGACCTCGCCGCTGATCCCGATTGGGGAAGGACCGCTGCCCGCTTTGATCTCGGCGCGGCCGATCCGGCTGGAGGCCGGACAGCTGGATTTGGCGGCCTCGGCGGCGCCGCTACTGGCCGCGGCCGCTGCCAGGGCCGCGTTGGGGCAGGATTTGACCCCCGCCAGTTTCGCCACCAGCCCCGGCGGCAGGGTCACGTCCACGCCTTTCAGCTCCTGGTTGCCGTCAGCGCGGGCGATGGTCATGCGCAGGGGGCTGAACGTGGCCGCTTTGTGATTATTAGTGTCGGCATCGAAGCCAAGCGAAAACGGCCGCCCGGCCATCGTTTTCGGGCAGCTGCCGCCGCCAGGGGCGGCGCCGAGGGAGAAGGCCGAGGAGGCGGATGCCACCGAACTGGCGGAGGGGCCTCCCGTGGTGCCGGCCGGAACCGTGCCCAGGGCGCTCGACCATGGCGTCATCTGCGTGCCGGTGGTATTCGGACCACAGGTCGGCGGGCTGGTCAGGACCGCTTTCGGCCCGCCGTTCAGTTTGATCCGGAAGGACTCGAACGGCACCTGGGGCAACCCCGGCAGAGGGACCTCGCCGAGCGCGCCGTCGTCGAACACGGTCGTTACCTGCCCGGTCTCGGGATTGACTTTCGCCCTGCCGAGCAGACGGGCAGATATGCCGTAGCGGCTCGACTCGGCGACGACGAAGATCCGGTAGAGATTGCCGGACGTGGGGTCGCGATCGAGCTGTTTGCCGACATAGACCGGACCACCGAGCGATCCGTCGGGGAGCGGCGGAGTGTCGATCTCGACCGTGCCGATTTGCGAGGCTGCCGGACATTCGACCGGGTCCCTGTTGCCCTTGTTGAACTGATCGTCGCTGCAGACGGCGAGGCCGTTCGCGGCCGAGGGATTTAGGCCCATTCCGAGCGGCAGGGTGACGTTCGCGCTGCGCACGTGCGAGGTGCTCTGGTTGCCGCCACCTTTGACCTCGGGCAGATTGACGGCCACGGTCGCGCCGCTCGGCGAGTCGGTCTGCTCGGTGTCCGGATCGGTCGCGACAGACGGCTCGAAAGGAATCGTGCCGCACCCTTTGGGCGAGGTTCCCGGTGGGATCCGTGACTCGAGCGGTGGCGCGGCGTCAGCGGGGAACTCGTAGGCCGGATTTTCTTCTTCGGCGACCGAGCTCGCCAGGAGCCAGGTCGAGTAGACGTGTTTGAAGGGAGAGTCCGACGATGCTTCGCCGAGGCAGGTCGTCGGCGCGGTGATGAAGGTCCCATCACCCGCCGCGCCGTCGAAGACCAACCGGTTTTTGAGGATCAGTTCGCCGACGAGCGGCACAGCTGGCACTTCGATCGTGAACGCCTCGTGGAAGTCGCTCTCCCAGGAGAGCTCGGCTTTCAGGTAGATGTTGTTGCCGAGCAGATTGAAGCCGAACCGGGCCGGCTCGCCGTTGGGGGGATCGATGTTGTAGACGATGGCTTCGATCGGTACCGGGAGCGGCAGACCCGCCGCAGAGCCGGTGACGAAGCTTTTCCCCACCGCCGCCCCCGAACACGTGAGGCTCGGCGTCCCTTCGAACTCCGCCTGCGTGCACTGTTCGGTTGCCTGCGGGTTGACGGTGAGGCCCGGTGGGAGATCGACGTGCACCTTGCTCAGGGCGCCGATCGGGTCTTCTGGGCCGGCAAGGCCGGGCTCGTATTCGACGATGAACTGGGTGAAGCCTTTCGGGGGATGGCCGCCGGCGGTTTCGAAGAGCTGCGCTTTCGGACTATCGACAGTGCAGGTGGGGGTGTCGAAGTTGCAGGTGCCCGCCTGCCAACCGCTGTTCGGGGTCGGCGCCTCGGGGTTGGAGGGGGCGATGATCGCGTTCGTGTCCGCGCTCGCGACAGGAACCGAGAAGGCAGCCCCCAGAGCCAGGGCCATCGCTATTGGCACCACCCTCAGTCCCCTGATCCGCATCTTTCGAGCTCCTTCTCTTGGGGTCATACCTAAAATTAGATTACCCGATTTTGATGATCTGCGTTATTATTTTTAGGTATTCCCCAGTCAACGAAAGTGAGGTAGTTGTGAATTGGGAACGCCTGGCTCGTGCCAATACCCACCCACTCCGCGTCTCAATCCTGGAAGTGCTTGGGATCGACGGCGGCAGGACGCTGTCACCCAAGGACCTCAGCCTGGAGCTGCAAGCCCCGCTGAGCACGGTCAATTACCACGTGACCGAGCTGCGGCACTCCAAACTGGTCGAAGTCGTCGACGAACAACAGGTCCGCGGCGCGATCGAGCACTTCTACCGCGTGGTCGAGCACCCCAAGAACGGCCGCCCCCGCAAAGCCGGACGCAAAGCAATCAGGCGGGCCACCGCCTGAGGCGGGCCGGCAGGGCAAGCGGAAGCCGGCCCAAGCCCGCTTCCGCTTGCTTTGCCGCCGGGCTCAGCGCTGGTCGTCCGGCAGAGGGCCGTTAGAGCAGCGCTCGGTTACGTACTCCGGCGCGCAGACCGTGCGAGCCCGCCACCTCTCGTTGAATTCCTCAACGAACTTGCGGAAGAACTTCTGTTCGGCCTTCTGCCCAGCCCCTTTGGGAATCATTTGTTGAAGCCGTTCTTGAAGCAGCGTGCTCAGTATCTGCAACCTGACCCGTTCGTGCAAGTCCCGCCGCGTGTAGCCGCTTTCCTTCACGAACTGACGGAATTCTGCACGGCTCTTGAACGATTCCTTCTTGACGAGACCCAGTTCCCGCTTCACTTCATCGTGAGTGACGAAAAGTCCCCATTCGGCCGCCAGTCCATGAATCCAGGCCATTTCGAGCAGCGCGTTGAGCGCGTTCTCCTCAAGCTTGCCGTAGCCCTTCCGGCCGGGCTCGGGTACCGAGCGCAGGCCCTTCTGGACTGCAGCCAGCACCAGCGCGTGCCGCAACTCCCCGATCGTGACCGTCGCGAACCGGGGCGGTGCCTCGGTTATGCGCGCAACAGTGTTGGGCACCAGCTCCTCGGGCGTGGGCAGGGCAAACGAGCGCTCCGCTGACCCTCCCGCAAGAACGAGTGCCACAACCGCCGCGATGCCCCCGACAAACCCAGACAAAGCGGACGACGGGTCTCGAACCCGCGACCTCGAGCTTGGGAAGCTCGCGCTCTACCAACTGAGCTACGTCCGCAGCGAGGCCTGATTCTAGGGCCAAAGGCCGTAGGTTCGGGCGGCTAATGTTCGCTGCCCGTGAGCACCCGTGCCTTCCTTGCCTTTCTCGCCGTCTGCGCCGTCATCGGCCTGCTTGCCTTCGGCCTACTGAGCAAGGGCGAGACGAAGATCGCCTTGGGGGAGCCCGTGCCCGACCGCGAGCTGCCGGTGCTCGGCGGCCCCGGCGAGGGCTCGATCGCCGATTACCGTGGCCGCTGGGTGCTGGTCAACCTCTGGGCCTCCTGGTGCGTCCCCTGCCGCCAGGAGGCGCCCGAGCTGGACCGCTTCGCCCAGCGCTACCGGAAGCGCGGCGTCAGCGTGCTCGGCATCAATGTCCAGGACAACAGCGACGATGCGCTCGCTTTCCTGCGCGACAACGGCGTCGCCTACCGGCAACTGCGCTCGGTTGGCGATGAACGCAGTGCCGCCTTTGGCTCCACGGGCGTGCCTGAGAACTTCCTCGTCGACCCGCAGGGGCGGCTGGCGCTGATCTGGCGCGGCCCGGTCAACGACGAGTTCCTCGCGGAGAACGTCGTACCGCTGGTCGAAGGCCGCTCGTGAGGCATGCCTTGCTCGCGCTGGCGATGACCGCCGTGCTGGCGCTCGCCGCCCCTGCCCTCGCCGCCACCCCGCAGACGAGCATCACCGACGTCGAAGACGAGGTGATGTGCCCGATCTGCGGCACCCTGCTCGAGCTGGCCGAATCGCCGCAGGCAAAACGCGAGCGAGTCCTGGTCAGGCGCCTGATCGCCGCAGGCAAGAGCAAGGATGAGATCAAGGACGCACTCGTCGCCCAGTACGGGCGCCAGGTGCTGGCGCTACCGAGCGGCTCGGGCTTCGACCTCTCCGCCTACCTGGTGCCGGCGATCGCCTTTGTCGTCGCCGTGGTGACGCTGGCAATTGGAGTGCGCCGCTGGCGCCGGGCGGCAAAACCATCCGGTCCAGGTTCTGACGCACCGGAGGGTCCGCAAGGCGACGACGCCGAGCGACTCGAGGCCGACCTCGCCCGCTACGACCTCTAAGCCGGGGTCGTAGCGGCTAGTTCTGGACGACTAGCCCGGTAACCGGCACAGGGGGCTTTCGCTTTGCCTCGGCAGCGGTGACGCAGGCGAGGGTCGCGTCGACCAGGTCGAGCAAAGACCTGAGCGCGTAGTCGTCGGCGGGCGGCGGACCGTCGATCACCAGCAGGTCATAGCCGGCGCGCAGGCCCTCGATGGCTCGACTGAACTCGTCCGAGCCGAGCAGCGCCCAGCCGTCGTTCGCCGGACGACCGGCGACGATGCAGACCAGCGGATCGGTCGCCGCCGCGGAGCCGGGGCCGGCGAGGACGACGGGCTTGAGGATCTCCCCCACCTCGGCGCTGCCGCGTAGATACTCGTGTAACCCAGGGGCGCCGGCCAAGCCGAGGGCGTCGGCCAGGCCGGGATTGGCCAGGTCGCACTCGAGCAGCGCGGTGCGGGTGCCCGCCGCAGCAGAGGCAGCAGCCAACCCTGCCGCCGCCTGCCGGCGTCCGGGGGCCTCACCGGTCATCAAGACCACATGCGCTCCGCCAAGCTTCTCCAGCAACCCTCCAAAGACCGTCAGGTCGCCGCGGCGCAGCGTCCCCGTCCGCAGATCGGGAGAGGTCCGGGCGGGGATCTCCGCCAGGACCTTCACATCTTCTCGGGAGCAGAGATGCCGAGCAGGCCCAACGAGGAGGCAATCGTCTGCTGGGTGAGCTGGCAGAGCCCGAGGCGCGAGCGCTCGACGCCCTCGCCCTCGGCGCCGACCACCTGACAGTCGCGATAGAAGGCATGAAAGTCGGCCGCCACCGCGGTCGCGTAGGCGCAAATGCGGTGGGGCGCCCGCCGAGCTGCCGCTTCGCGGACCTCCTCTGGGAATTCGAGCAAGCGCTTGACCAGGTCGCGCTCGGCTGGCGTCAAAGGCGTCCCGGGGGTCGGCGCGCCCGCCTCACCCCCCTCGCCGCCAGCTTTGCGCAGGATGCTGGCGATCCGCGCGTGGGCGTACTGCACGTAGTAGACCGGGTTGTCGCTGGACTCGCGACGGGCCAGCTCGAGATCGAGGTCGACCGTGGTGTCGTGGCTGCGCCAGAGCATGAACCAGCGCGCTGCATCGACGCCGATGTCGTCGACCAGCTCGTCGAGCGAGATGAAGTCGCCGCTGCGCTTCGACATCTGCGACCGCTCTCCCGATTCGACGATGTGGACGAGGCGCATGATCAATGCCTCCACCACGTCGGCATCGAAGCCAAGGGCGGCGATCGCGGCGCGGATGCGCGGCGCGTAGCCATGGTGGTCGGCGCCAAGGACGTTGATCAGATGCTCGAATCCCCGCCCCAGCTTGTCGCTGTGGTAGGCGACGTCGGCGGCGAGGTAGGTCGGCTCACCCTCGGCGCGAATCAGAACACGGTCCTTGTCGTCGCCGAACTCGGTGCTGCGCAGCCAGAGAGCGCCATCGCTCTTATAGGTGTGCCCGCGCTGCCCGAGCCGCTCCAGCGCCTGCTCGACCTCACCGCTCTCGTAGAGGCTGCGCTCCGAGAACCAGTTGTCGAAGTCGACCCCGAAGCGCTCGAGCGTGGCGCGAACGCCCTCGAGGATCAGTTCGACCCCGCGCTCGCCGACCGCCTCTGCGTCGGTCGGATCTATCCCCTCCCGCTTCAGCTGCTCCGCCAGCTCGGCGACGTAATCGCCTTCGTAGCCGTCCTCCGGTGGCTCGCCGCCGGTCATCGCCGCGGCGATCGAAGCGGCGAAACGCTCTACCTGGCCACCGGCATCGTTGACGTAGTACTCGCTCTCGACCTCGTGCCCGGCCGCCCGCAAGAGGCGGACCAGGGCATCGCCGTAGGCGGCGTGGCGGCCGCCGCCCACGTGCAGGGGGCCAGTCGGGTTGGCGGAGACGTACTCGACCAGGATGCGCTGCGGGGACTCGACGGGCGCCGGACCGAGGCCCTCGCCCGCCGCCGCCAGCCGCCCCATCGCCCGCCTGTACCACTCGTCGGAGAGGTAGAGGTTGACAAAGCCGGGACCGGCGACCTCGACCCGCTCGATGCTGTTCGAGGCGTCCAACTCGCGCTCGAGCTCGGCTCCCAAGCGCGCCGCCACGTCGCGCGGAGCTTCGCCCAATGGCGCCGCCAGCAGCATCGCCGCATTGGAGCTGTAGTCGCCCAGCTCGGGCTTCGGCGGCCGGTCGAGCGTCGGCTCGGGACCGGTTGGCTCGCCATCGCGCAGAGCCCGTGCCGCGTCACGGACAGCGGCGCGCAGCTCGGCTATCGAGTCGGTTGCGCTCACGGCCCCATCGTATGGACCAGAACTCGACACGGGTACGCTGGCCGCCGTGCGCGTAGCCGCTATCAGCGACATCCACGCCAACCTGCCGGCGCTCGAGGCCGCGCTCGCGGCGATCGAGAAGGCCGGGGTCGATGAGATCTGGTGCCTTGGCGACGTGATCGGCTATGGGGCCGAGCCCGACGAGTGCACCGAGCTCGTGCTGGAGCGCTGCTCCCTCTGCTTGGTCGGCAACCACGACCTCGCGGTCCTCGGCGCCCTCGACATCTCCGCCTTCTCAGAGGCCGCGGCCGAAGCGGTCGAGTGGACGCGCGCGAAGGTCACCGAGGGGACCCTGGCGCTGCTGCGGGAGCTGGAGCCCCAGGGAGAGCGCGAGGGCATCGCTCTCTTCCACGCGTCGCCGCGCGATCCGATCTGGGAGTACGTCCTCTCGGTCGAGCAGGCGAGCGCCTGCTTCGACGTACAGCGCTCGCGGATCGCCCTGATCGGCCACTCGCATGTCTCGCTGTTCTTCGTTCAGCCGGCAAACGAGGAGCTGGGCGGCGAAATCCGCGGCGCCCAGTCGAGCGACGACACGCTTCTCGACCTCGAGACGGGTACCTGGTTGATCAACCCAGGCAGCGTCGGCCAGCCCCGCGACAATGACCCGCGCGCCGCCTGGCTGGAGCTCGACACGGTCGAGCAGACCGCTCGCTTCCACCGTGTCGACTACGACGTCGAGCGTGCCGCCACGTCGATCACCGCCGCCGGTCTGCCCCGGCGCCTGGCCGACCGCCTCTACGTCGGCTCATGAGGTCATGACGCTCAGATGCAGGGAAATTCTGCGCCGGGGAGCGTTCTCTAGACTCGCCCCGATGCCTCGCTCGCTTGCTTCGCTGCTCGCCTGCCCGCTCATGGCCCTCGCCACTCTTGGCCTTGCCGCCTGCGGAGAGGAGGACGCCCAACTCTTGCCCGGCAAAACCGCGCGGGAGATCACCGCGAACCTCGACACCGTGCAGCAACTCTCCGACGAAGGCGATTGCGTCGGCGCGGAAAGCGCCGCACAACAGGTCGGCGAACAGATCGAAGCGATCGAAGGCGTCGACCGCAAGCTGAAGGTCGCGCTCGAAGACGGCGCCGCGCGGCTCGAGGAAGTGATCGTCGAATGCGAAGAATCGACCACTGAAGCGGTGGCGCCGGCGGAGATCCCCCCCGAAGACGAAGCAGAAGACGAGGAAACGGAGGGAAAAGAGAAGAAGCCGAAGCCCAACAAGGACGAGGAGGAGCCCGACGCGCCGGAAACCTCGCCTTCGCTGCCCCCCCAAGCCAACGGCGAAGGCAAAGGCCTTGAAAACGGCAACGGCCCGCCTGCCGGCGAAGAAGAAGCGCCTGAAGAAGGCGGGGCCGAAAGCCCCTCGGGCGGGGTCAGTCCCGGCAGCCCGGCAGGTGGAGGCAAATGATGGAGACGGGTGCCCTCTCGGGCCGCTACGACCTCGGTGACCGGCTTGGTTCGGGGGGCATGTCGAACGTCTACCAGGCGACCGACCTGACCCTCGAGCGCACCGTCGCGGTCAAGATCCTCGCCGAGCACCTCTCTGACGACGAGCGCTTCGTCGCCCGCTTCCGCCGCGAGGCCCTGGCGGTAGCCAAACTGATTCACCCCAACATCGTCCAGGTCTACGACACCGGCCTCGACGAGGGTCGCCACTACATCGTCATGGAGTACGTCGCGGGTCGCTCCGGAGCGCAGATCCTGCAGCGCCAGGGCCCGCTCGAGCCCGAAACCGCGGCCGAGGCCGGGATCCAGGCCTGCGCCGGGCTCGACTACGCGCACCGGCGCGGGATCATCCACCGCGACGTCAAGCCGGGCAACTTCATGGTCACCGGAGGACCCGTGAGCAGCGGACCGATGACGGTCAAGCTGACCGACTTCGGCATCGCCCGGGCGATCGAACAGACGCGAATCACCCAGGTCGGCTCAGTCGTCGGCACCGCCGCCTACCTCGCGCCAGAGCAAGTCCGCGGCGAGGAGGCGACGCCGGCAACCGACGTCTACGCCCTAGGCGTCGTCCTCTACCAGTTCCTAACCGGCCGCCTCCCCTACGAGGGCTCAACCCTGGCCGAGCTGGCGGTGCGCCAGCAAAACGAGCGCCCCCTCCCTCCCAGCACCTATAACGACGACGTGCCGGAGACGCTGGGTGGAGCTGTCCTGCGAGCGCTAGAGGGCGACCCGGCGCGGCGCTATGCCAGCGCCGACGAGCTTGCCAGCGGCCTGCAGCTGGGCCTACAAGGAGAGGACGTCACCCTTCCACTGGAAGAGGGCACGGCGGCGACCAACGTCCTCGGCACGGAGGAGGCGACGCGCCGCCTAGACGAGACCGAACGCACCGAGTGGCGGCCAGCTTCACCAAGCCGCCGCCCCGTTGCGCGCGCCCCGCAGCAGGCTCCCGTCCCGCCGCCGGTCGCACGTCCGCCAGCTCCTAAGAAGCGCAGCGCCTTCTCGCGCTTTGCTCGCTTCGTTCTGGCAGCTGTAGCGCTAGTCCTGATCGCAGCTGCTGTAGCAGCAGCAGTGATCATTGCGACCGACCAGGCAACCGGCGTCCGCGCGACGGAAGTGGCTGGCGATTCCGTCGATCGAGTCGTAGAAGAGTTCAAAGAACTGGTCGAGAAGAACACCGAATAGGCGAGCCGCTGAGGGGACGGGGTGTCCCCCTGGCGGAACCCGCGTCGTATCGCAGGCGGAGGGTCCTTGCCTCGCCGGCTCACAAGTTCCGACAGGGGGACACCCCGTCCCCTCATCCGAACACGCCATTTGAGAGGTAAAGCTTTTAGGCGAATGCCCAGGGGGCTTCGCCGGCCAGGATTCCAGCTGCGTAGGAGTCAAAGGCGCCAGCGCTAATTGCAGTTCGAGCGTGGGTGACCAGCTCGTGCAGGTAGGCCAGGTTGTGCAGGCAGAGGAGGCGGACCGCGGTCAGCTCCTCCGCGCGGGAGAGGTAGCTGAGGTAGTCGCGGTCGTGGTGCTGGCAGGCCGGGCAGGGGCAGCCGCTGGCGATTGGGTCGCGGTTGCCCTCATAGCCGGCCTTGCGCAGGTCCAAGCGGAAGCGGTTCTCGGGATCGGGGACAAGGGCGGTGCCGTGGCGGGCTAGGCGGGTAGGGATCGCGCAGTCGAAGATGTCGAGACCCAACGAGATACCGGCGAGCAGGTCGTCTATGTCGCCGATTCCCAATAGGTGCTTCGGGGCCTCTACCGGCAAGAGCGGGGCGGTTAGCTCTAGGACGCCGCGCATCTCCTCCTTGTCGCGGCCCAGGGTGCCGCCGATTGCGATGCCGTCTACTCCGGCTTCGGAGATGGCCTGGGCGGAGGCGCGCCGTAGATCCTCGTGGATGCCGCCTTGGACGATGCCGAAGACCGCTTGCTGCGCCGGCCCGTGCTCGCCGTGCCAGGTCAGGCAGCGGTCAAGCCAGCGGTGGGTTCGCTCCATCGAGCGAGCCGTGTAGTCGCGGTCGGCGTGGTAGGGCGTGCACTCGTCGAAGACGAGGGCGATGTCGGAGCCGAGCTTCGCCTGGACCTCCATCGAGACCTCGGGCGAGATGAAAAGCGAGCGGCCGTCCTTGTATGAGCGGAATCGCACTCCCTCCTCGTCGATCGAGACGACCGACCCGCGGTCCCCACCGGGTCGTCCCTTGCCCTTCACCTCGTCCGCCACCCCGCCATGGGCAAGCGAGAAGACCTGGAAGCCGCCGGAGTCGGTGATCAGCGCCCGGTCCCAGCCCATGAAGCCGTGCAGCCCGCCGGCAGCGGCGATCCGGTCGGGACCGGGTGAGACGAACAGGTGATAGGTGTTGCCGAGGATCAGCTCGTAGCCGAGTTCGCCCACCTCGCGGGACTCGAGCGAGCGCACGGTTCCCTTGGTGGCAAGCGGGATGAACGCCGGCGTCCGGATCTCGCCGTGCGCGGTGTGGAGCACACCCGCTCGCGCCGCCCCGTCCCGGGCGGCGATCTCAAACCTGAGTCTGTCCGGCTCAACCCGCATTCGACGTATCCGACATTGGCCCCACTATGGCTGGGTCAATATCGGATGCGCGAGCAGGGAGCGGCCGGTCATCGCCTCGGGCTGGGAGATGCCGAGCAGCTGCAGCGCGGTCGGAGCGACGTCGGCGAGGATGCCGTGCTTGCGCAGCTCGAGTTCCCCGGCGGTGACGATGAGCGGCACCGGGTTGAGCGAGTGCGCGGTGTTGGGTGAGCCGTCGGGCTCGAGCATGTGATCGCAGTTGCCGTGGTCGGCAGTGACGATGCAAACGCCGCCCGTCGCCTCGACCGCCGCGACGACGTCGACGAGGCAACCGTCAACCTCCTCCACCGCCTGCACGGCGGCCGGAATGACCCCGGTGTGGCCGACCATGTCGGGGTTGGCGAAGTTGATGATCCCGAAGCGGTACTCGCCGCCCGACCAGCGCGACATGAAGGCATCGGCGGCTGCGCGGGCGCTCATCTGCGGCTTGTGGTCATAGGTGGGGACGTCGCGCGGCGAGTCGACCAGGCAGCGCTCCTCCCCCTCCCACTCCTCCTCGCGGCCGCCGTTGAAGAAGTAGGTGACGTGGGCGTACTTCTCGGTCTCGGCGACGTGCAGCTGGCGCCCACCCGCCTCCGAGATGACCTCGGCCAGCGTCGTTTGTGGGCGCGCCTCCGGAAAGGCGACCGGATACGGCCAGCCCTTGCGGTACTCGGTCATCGTCGTCAGCTCGAGCAGCAGTCCGCCGCTGCGGGAGAGCTCGTCGCAGTCGGGCTCGGCCAGGGCGCGGGTCATCTGCCGGGCGCGGTCGGGGCGGAAGTTGATGAAGATCCCGACGTCGCCCGCGGCGACGCCGTCGTAGTCGCCGATCACCGTCGGCTTGACGAACTCATCGGTCTCACCGCGCTCATAGGAGGCCTCGATGGCCTCGGCGGAGCTCGTCGCCTGCAGGCCGCGAGCGTGGACGATCGCGTCGTAGGCGAGCTTGGTCCGCTCCCAGCGCGTATCGCGGTCCATCGCGTAGTAGCGGCCGCCGACCGTGGCGACGCGGCCGGCCTGGCGCAACCAGCGCTCCAGCTCGGCGAGGTAGCCGCGGCCGCCGTGCGGCAGCGTGTCACGACCGTCGGTGAACGCGTGGAAGACGACGTCGGGGACGCCCTCTTGGGAGGCCAGCTCGATCGTCGCCTCGATGTGCTCCCAGCCAGAGTGGACGCCGCCGTCGGAGACGAGGCCGAGCAGGTGCAGGCGGCCGCGCGGGCTGCGGCGGGCGCGGTCGCAGGCGGCCAGCAGCGCCTCGTTTTCGAAGAAGCTGCCGTCGGCGATCGCGTCGTCGATCCGAGCCAGGTCCTGCTTGACGACAGCCCCGGCGCCGAGGTTGAGGTGGCCAACCTCCGAGTTGCCCATCTGCCCCTCCGGCAGGCCGACGTCTGGCCCCTGGGCGGAAAGCTCAGTGTGTGGAAATTGCGCCCAGAGCCGGTCGAAGACCGGCGTCTCGGCGAGCGATATCGCGTTGCCGGGGCCGGCTGGAGCCAATCCCCAACCGTCGAGGATGACCAAGGCCAGCGAAGGAACCGGCAGCGAGGTCAAGCTAGCCAGCCGCCTCCACTATCGCGGCGAAATCCTCCGGGTCCAAGCTCGCTCCGCCGACCAGCGCCCCATCGATGTCCGGCTGCGACAGCAGCTCGGCAGCGTTGGCGGGCTTGACCGAGCCGCCGTAGAGGATCCGCACAGCGTCGCCGGCGCCACGCTCGTGCAGCATGTCGCGGATGAACGCACAGGCCTCTTGCGCCTGCTCAGGCGTGGCGGTGCGACCGGTTCCAATCGCCCAGATCGGCTCGTAGGCGATCACTACCTCGGCCAGCTTCGCCGACTCGACCCCCGCCAGGTCGGCCTGCAGCTGGCGCTCCAGCACGCCCTTGGTCTGGTCAGCGTCGCGCGCCTCCTCGCTCTCGCCGACACAGAGGATCGGCTCGAGCCCGGCCGCAAGAGCCGCTGGCACCTTGCGCGCCAGCGCCTCGTCGGTCTCGTTGAAGTACTGGCGGCGCTCGGAGTGGCCCAGCACCACCGCCTCGACGTCGAGCTCGACCAGCATCGGCGCGGAGACCTCGCCGGTGAAGGCGCCCGCGTCCTCCTCGTGCATGTTCTGCGCGGCCACCTTGACGGCGGTGCCGTAGCGGCGCTCAACCACCGCGGTGAGCGCGGTGAATGGCGGGCAGATGACGACGTCGTGCTGCGTCGCCGCAATCCGCGGCAGCAGCGCGTCAACGAACTCGGCCGCTTCGGCGACGGTCTTGTGCATCTTCCAGTTGGCGGCGATGTAGGGGGTTCGGTCAGGCATCTCTCAGCGCCTCCACTCCCGGCAGCTTCTTTCCCTCCAATAGCTCCAACGAGGCTCCTCCTCCGGTCGAGACCCAATCCACTTTCTCAGCCAGGCCGAACTGGTGCAGCGCCGCCACCGAGTCGCCACCGCCGACGACGGTCGTCCCCGGAGCAGCGGCAACTGCCTCGGCGACAGCCCGCGTGCTAGCGGCGAAGGGCTCAAGCTCGAACGCCCCCATCGGCCCATTCCAAAGCACCGCGCCGGCGCCGGCGATCGCCTTCGCGTAGGCGGCGGCGGTGGCCGGCCCGACATCGAGGCCCATCCAGCCGTCCGGGACGACGATGCCCTCGGCGAGCCGCACCGCCGTGTCGGCGTCGAACTCCTCACCAAGCACTAAGTCGGTCGGCAGCGCCAGCTCGCAATCGGAGCCCTCGGCGCGACGCAGCGCCTCCTCGGCAAGTCCGACGCCCTCCTCCTCGACCAGCGAATTCCCGGTCGGGACGTCCTGCGCGCGGAAGAAGCTGAAGCACATCGCACCGCCGATCAGGATGCTGTCGGCGACCTCCAAGAAGCGCTCGATCACACCGATCTTGTCGCTCACCTTTGCCCCGCCGAGGATGACCACGAGCGGGCGTTCGGGTGACTCGACCACCTGGCTCAACTCGGTCACCTCGCGCTCGAGCAGCAAGCCGGCGTAACCGGATAGGACGTGGGCCACACCCTCGGTGCTGGCGTGAGCACGGTGGGCGGCGCCGAAGGCGTCGTTGACGTAGAGGTCAGCGAGCGCCCCCAGCGCTTTGGCCAGCTCGGGATCGTTCTCGGTCTCACCGGGCTCGAAGCGGACGTTCTCGAGCAGCAGCACGTCCCCGGGGCTCAGCCCGGCGGCCATAGTCTCGACCTCCTCGCCGATCACGGCGGGGGCCTGCTTCACCGGAGCACCGAGCAGCTCACTCACTCGATCGCCGACCGGCCGCATCGAAAGCGCCGGGTCCACCTTGCCCTTGGGCCGGCCGAGGTGGGAGACGAGGACCAGGGCCGCGCCGCGCTCGCGCAGCAACTCGATCGTCGGCAGCGCCGCCCGGATCCGCGTGTCGTCACCGACGCGGCCGCCGTCCAGCGGCACGTTGAAGTCGACGCGGACGAGGACGCACTTGCCGACGACGTCGGCGTCGCGCACGCTCTGCTTGGTGAAGCTCACGAAGCCCTCCAGGCGGGGCTCAGAGGACCTTGCCCGCCAGCTCGACGCAGCGGTTCGAGTAGCCCCACTCGTTGTCGTACCAGGAGACCGCCTTGATCAGCCTGCCGTCGCCGATCGCCATCGTCTGGCCGGCGTCGAAGATCGAGGAGTGCGGGTCGCCGACGATGTCGGTCGAGACGATCTCATCCTCGGTGTAGGAAAGGATCCCCTTCAGCGGCCCCTCCGCCGCCTCCTTGACCGCGGCATTCACCGCCTCGGCGTCAGTCGGCTGCGAGGGCGTGAAGACGAGGTCGACGACGGAGCCGGTGGCGACCGGGGCCCGCATCGCGAAGCCGTTCAGCTTGCCGTTCAGCTCCGGCAGGACGAGGCCGACCGCCTTGGCGGCGCCGGTCGTCGTCGGGATCAGGTTGAGCGCCGCGGCGCGCGCCCGCCGCAGGTCCTTGTGCGGCATGTCCTGCAGGCGCTGGTCAGCGGTGTAAGCGTGAATCGTCGTCATCAGACCATGCTCGATGCCGAACTTGTCGTGCAGCACCTTGGCCAGCGGCGCCAGGCAGTTGGTCGTGCAGGAGGCGTTGGAGATGATGTTGTGGTTGTCGCGGTCGTAGTCGCTGTCGAAGTTGACCCCGAGGGCGACGGTCACGTCCGGCTCCTTGGCAGGCGCCGAGATGATCACCTTCTTGGCGCCAGCCTGCAGGTGCTTGGCGGCGTCGTCGCGGCCGGTGAAGAGGCCGGTCGACTCGATCACGACGTCGGCGCCGAGATCGCCCCAGGGCAGCGCCGCCGGGTCGCGCTCGGAGAGCACCTTCAGCTCCATGCCATCGACCTTGATCGACCCCTCTCCCGCCTCGACCTCGCCCGGAAAACGACCGAGGATCGAGTCGTACTTGAGCAGGTGGGCGAGCGTGCCGGTGTCGGTGATGTCGTTGACGGCGACGAAGTCGAGGTCCGCACCCGCCGCGTGGGCGGCGCGGAAGAGATTGCGCCCGATGCGGCCGAAGCCGTTGATGCCGACCTTCACAGCCATGAAGTCATGTCCTCCTGGAGTCGATTCTTCGTTGGTTCGAGGCTAGTCACTGCCGACCGTCACCTCGATTTCATACCCGTCCGGGTCCTGCAGGAACGCCGAGTAGGAGCCGGAGCCGTGCGAGCGCCGCTCGCCGGGCTCGCCGACGGCTTTGCCGCCATTGCCGACGCCCTGCTCCCAAGCAGCCTTGACCGCGACGATCCCCAGCCCCGAGAAGCTGAGCAGGCCGAAGCCCGGTTTGGCCGGGTGGTGGGCGGCGATGAAGAAGACCGGTTTGGCGATGCCCCACCCAATCGTTTCGTCCTCCTCGAAATGACGCCGCCAGCCAAGCGGCGCGAGCAGCGCGTCGTAGAAGGACGCGCTCCGGTCGAGGTCGGAAACCTCCAGGAGGACATGGTGCAACATCGGGCTGGGGAGGCTATACGGGGGGCCGGGCGGCGGGTCGGCCGGCTGGCCGACTCAACGATCGAGTAAGGCCCGCAGCCATCGCGATCTGTTGCCGGCTCGGTCGCGAACCCGGACGAAAACGGGACGGTTCGTGGACGCCAGAAGGACACGCTTACGGAAGCGCTTCCATTTCCCCGGTTTAGCCCGGCGCGTCGTGATCTGCATCTTGCCGATGCCCGAAACGCGATCGCGCGCGACGAGACGCAGCTTCGTCGAGTTACCTGAGCGCCGAGCCATCGAGGTAACTGCATCCGACTCTTCTTCAAGGATCGCGGACTCCAATTGCGGAGCGGTCTGATCGAGGATGATGTCGTCCTGATAGGTCTCCGGCCCTGAATCGCCGCCGAGGAAGCGAACGTAAATCGTCCTTGGTAGACGCTCGGGCCCCGAGGAGCGCAAGCGCCAAGCGATCGTCTCCTCAACCGGTCGCTGGACGAAGGGATCGAAACCACCATCGTTCGAGAGCCATAGATCCGAGGCAAAGCGGGGCCAACGAACCCTCACTTTGACTTTCGGGCTGTTGGTGTACTGGTCGCCGCCGTTGATCGAGACTCCGACCGGCCCCGGCGGCGGGCTCGGCAAGATGGCCAGGTGCTCAGTCGTGACCTGGACACCGCCAAGGTCCGAAGTCACCCGCACTCCCACGTCAACCGCTCCCCGAGTGGCATACGTATGAGTCGCCGTAGAGGTCGAGCCCGTGTTCAACTCGAAGCTGCCGTTGCCGTCGAGGTCCCACTGGTAGTTGGCGATATCCCCGAGCGGCACGCTGGATGCGCCGGCATCGAAGGAAGCCGGAACGCCCGTCAGCACCCGCCCAGGACCATCGAGCGATGGCATCGGCGTCTTCACGTCGACACGCCTGATCTTACGACCCCCGACGTGCGCGACGTAGACGAAATCACCTTTTGCGGTGAGCCCTCGGTAAGACACCGATTCAGTTCCGAAGCCTTCGGCCGGCAGCGAAAGCTCTCCGCGAAATTGGCCAGTCGCGCTGAAGCCCAGAAGCCTGATCCCATGCATGATGTAGAGAGTTCCGCTCGACCCGGCTG
This sequence comes from uncultured Solirubrobacterales bacterium, assembly GCA_963824215.1. Lineage (GTDB taxonomy): Bacteria > Actinomycetota > Thermoleophilia > Solirubrobacterales > 70-9 > VRUE01. Next base: position 1,193,235 of record CAWGOE010000004.1, read on the forward strand.
CCAGCTGGTCACCGAATCCCGGCAGGGGAGTTGGCGCAGCCGCGATCCATTCGTCGAGCAGGGCGCCGGTCGACGAGAACTTCTTCACCCGCAAGGGACCGCTCGGCCCGCTCTCGCCACCGAAGGCCGCATCCAACGCGTATACGTTGCCCACGCCGTCGACAGCCACGTCATGCAGGCTGCCACCGACAGCCCAGGAGGTGACGAAATCACCGTCAGCCGAGAACTTCGCAACAGAGTTGGAGCTGACGACGTAGGTCTCGCCCGTCGGCCCCATCGCAAACTCCGGACCTCCCCCCGACAAGCTGTCTTCGAACAAGCCGCCCGCGCTGAATCTCTGCATGCCCTGGTAGGTGTCGTAGACATAGACCTGACCGCTGGGCGCAACCTCGACCGCCAGTGCCTGTTTGAACTGGCCCGGTTCGGTGCCTGCGCTGCCGAACTTGCCAAGGTATCCCCCGTCCGCCGTGAAGCGCTGCACCCGGGCGTTTGCTTCGTTTCCGTCGGTGACGTAGACATCCCCGTTCGGCGCAACGGCAACATCGGATGGAAACAAGAATTGACCGTCGCCCGTACCGCTTGAGCCCCAGCTCAAGATGTTCGCGTGGGCAGTCCCGGCACCGCTACTCAACAGCAAGCTGACAAGCAAGACGACGAAGCCCCTGCGCTTCAAGCTCTTCTCCAATCGGCGGACGACGGCGGCCGGGAAATTTTACATACCCAGATGTTTCTCAACCCCCGCGGGGGGTCCAGCGGAAGAAACGGATCGCCAAGAGCAGTCCGCCAACGCCCCAGATCGCGACCACGGCCAGGTGGCCCCAGGCGATCGTCGAGCCACCACTGGGCACGTAGGCGTCGAAGAACGCCTGGAAGAAGGGGCGGATCGGGAAGTGGTTGGCGAAATCGATCACGCCGGAGGGAAGCTCGTCGTCGGGGATGAAAACGCCAGAGAGGAAGTAGAGCGGCAACAGGAGGGCGTTGATGATCGGTGCGGCGGCATCCTGCGAAGGGATCGCGGCGGTGAGGGCAATGCCGAGGCAACAGAAGGACGCGGCGCCGACGGCGAGCACGACGAGTAGCTCGGGTGCTTGGCCCCAGGGGATCGGCACGCCGTAGAGCAGCTTGCCGAGAGCCGCCACCAGCGCCAGCATCAGGGTCGCCACGACGATCGAGTTGCCGACCCTGCCGACGATGAAGACCCAGGGCGGCAGCGGCGTCGCCCGGACGCGCTTGAGCCGGCTTTCTTCGCGGGCGATGACCAGCGACATCCCCAGCGTCTGCATCGTCGCCGAGACCACCGCGAGGGTGATGATCGCCGGCACGTAGTAAGTGGTGATCTCGATCCCGCCAGCAACGTCGATCGTCTGATCGCCGAAGACGGTGGCGAAGATCAGCAGCAGGATCACCGGGAAGGCAACCGTGAAGAAGACCGCAGCCGGGTTGCGCCAGAAGACCTTCTGGTCGTAGCGGAGCTGGTGGAGGACGAGGCTCATTCTGATTTGGTCAGCTCCAGGTAGACGTCCTCGAGGCTGGGCCTGGTTACCTCCAGCCCCTCGAGCTCGATCTCTTTGGCCAGTGCCTTGCTGGTCAGCTCGTTGAGCGTCTGCACCGGTGTGGTCGTCTCCAGCTCGACCTCGCGGCCGTTCTCGCGATAGCTGATCCGCGCCGGGCGGCTCTCGCGGTCGCCGAGGTCCTCCGGCGTGCCGCGAGCGACAATCTCGCCAGCGGCGATAACCGCGACTCGATCGGCCAGGCGCTGCGCCTCGTCCATGTAGTGGGTGGTGAGGAAGACCGTCTTGCCGAGCTCGCGCAGGCCTGCGATCACATCCCAGGCCTGCCGCCGCGCCTCTGGGTCGAAGCCGGTCGTCGGCTCGTCGAGGAAGAGCAGGTCGGGGTCGCCGACGAGAGCCATGCCGACGTCGAGGCGGCGTTGCTGACCGCCGGAGAGCCGGCCGGTACGCTCGTCGGCCTTGCCGGTCAGCCCGATCGCCTCAATCACCTCCTCGACTGGGCGCGGCGCTCGGTAGTAGCCCGCGTAGAGAGACAGCGACTCGGCCACGGTGAGGTAGGGCTCGAGGCGGCCGCTTTGCAGGACGACGCCGATCCGCTCGCGCCATTCGCGGTCGCCGCGCTCGGGATCCTCGCCGAAGACGGAGACCTCACCCGAGCTGCGCTTGCGGTAGCCCTCGAGGATCTCCACAGTCGTCGTCTTGCCGGCCCCGTTGGGGCCGAGGAAGGCGAAGATCTCCCCCGGCAGGACTTCGAGGTCGATGCCGCGCACGGCCTCGGCGTCGCCATAGCTCTTGCGCAGGCCGCGGATGGAGATGACAGGAGTGGAGCCCTCGGACAAAGCCGAAGCAGTCTATGAGTCCGCTGGCTCCAGGTCGCGGTGCTTGACTCGGACCACGACCCCCTCGCTGCCCTCGAGTGCGCGGCGGATGCGGTCGGCGACCGTGACCGAGCGGTGCTTGCCGCCGGTGCAGCCGACCGCGATCGTCAGGTGGCTCTTGCCCTCGGCGACATAGGCCGGGACCAGGAACTCGAGTAGCGGCAGCAGCCGGCCGTAGAACTCTCCCGCCTGCGTGCCCGACTCGACATAGGCGCGCACCGGCTCGTCGAGCCCCGTCTGCGGTCGCAGCTCATCGACATAGTGGGGGTTGGGCAGGAAGCGGACGTCGAGGGTGAGGTCGGCGTCGCGGGGCGGGCCGTTCTTGAAGCCGAAGGTAAGCAGCGTCAGCGCCAGCTTGCCGCTGTCGTGCCCGCCCAGCATCTCCTCAGCGATCCGCCGCCGCAGTTGGCCTCCGGTCAGGCCGCTGCTGTCCATGACCATGTCGGCGCGCTCGCGCAGCGGCGCGAGCAGCTCGCGCTCGGCCCGGATCCCGTCGACGATCCGCCCTTCGGGGGCGAGCGGGTGACGGCGGCGCGTCTCCTTGTAGCGGTCGAGCAGGGTCTCCTCGTCGGCCTCGAGGAAGAGCACGGTCGCCTTCAGACCGTCGGTCTCGAGCTCACCGAGCACCTGGATCAAGTCGTCGAAATACTCGCCGCCACGCACGTCGGAGACGACGGCGGCACGCTCGACGCCGCTGCCCTCGTGGCGGAAGAGCTCGCCGAGGCTGCCGATCATCCGCGGCGGCAGGTTGTCGACGCAGAAGTAGCCGCCGTCCTCGAAAGCGGCGATCGCCTCCGACTTGCCGGCGCCGGAGTGGCCGGTGATCAAGATCAGCTCGACCCGCTCGGACACGCTCAGCCGCCGGTCCGGTGCAGTTGCTCGTGGATCTCGCGCGCCAGCTTGCCCGGCACGCCGGGCACCGCCTCCAGCTCCTCGCGGCTCGCCGCCAGGAACCGCTCGGGGGTACCGAAGTGCTGAAGGAAGGCGCGCTTGCGGGCGGGACCGACGCCCTTGAGGTCGTCAAGGATCGAGCCGGTCATCGCTCGGTCGCGGCGGCCGCGGTGATGGTCGATCGCAAAGCGGTGGGCCTCGTCGCGCACCCGCTGCAGGAGCTTCGAAGCCTCCGACTCAGCCGCCAGGTCTATCGGAGCCGGCCGGCCAGGGACGAAGACCTCCTCCTCGCGCTTGGCCAGTGAGACAACCGTGACGCCGCGCTCGACGAACGGCCCCAGCGCCACCATCGCCGCGCTGAGCTGGCCTTTACCGCCGTCGACGACTAGCAGCGACGGCAGCGCCGCGAAGCTCTCGTCGCGTTTGCCGTCGTGCGGGGAGAGGTCGACCTGCTCCTCGTAGCGGCTGACGCGGCGGCTCAACACCTCCTGCATGGAAGCGAAGTCATCGGACCCGTTGCTGCGCTCGCCGCGAACACGGAAGCGACGGTAGTCGGCCTTCTTCGTCGCGCCCCCCTCGAAGACGACCATCGAGGCGACGGTGTGCTCGCCGCCGATGTTGGAGATGTCGAAGCCCTCTATGCGGACCGGCAGCTCCTCCATCTGCAGCGCCTCGCGCAGGTCGGCGAGCGAGTCGACGCGGCGCTGGCGGCGGTGCTCGCGCCGCAGCCTGTCCTGGTCGAGGGCGAGCTTGGCATTGCGCTCGGCGAGCTCGCGCAGGCGGCGCTTGTCGCCGCGCTCAGCGACACGCACCTCGACCGGGGAGCCGCGCTTCTCCCCCAAGGCCTCGGCCAACAGCTCGGCCCGGTCGGAGAGGTAGGGACCGACGACGATCGTCCGCGGCATCGCCGGCGAAGCCGAGTAGTACTGGCCGATGAACTCCTCGGCGACCTCGGCCAGGTCGCGCTCACCCTGGTTGTCCAAGTAAAAGCTCTGGCGCTCGGCGAGAATGCCGTCACGCACCTGGAAGACCTGGGCGTTGGCGTCCGCGCCTTCGCTTGCCACACCGATTAGGTCGGCGGTGCCGACCGAGCCGCCGGCGATCCGCTGGCGCTCGAACAGCGACTGGACCGCTTTGAGGCGATCGCGGTGCACCGCGGCGCGCTCGAACTCGCGCGCCGCCGCCGCCTCTTCCATCTTCGCCTGCTCGTCCGCCTCAACCTGGCGGTAGCGGCCGGAGAGGAAATCGACGATCGCGTCGATGTTGCGCCGGTACTCCTCCTGGTCGACGTAACCAACGCAGGGGGCCCCACAGCGCTTGATGAAGTAGTCGAGGCAGGGACTGCCGGAGCGGCGTCCGGGCTCGGCGCCCTCGCAGGTGCGGAACTGGAAGAGCTTGCCGAGCAGGTCGAGCGTCTCGCGCACCCGCTTGGCGCTGGAGAAGGGGCCGAAGTAGGCGCGGCCGGCGCGGTGCTTCTCGCGGGTGAAGTAGACGCGCGGGTGGTCCTCGTCGAGGCTGACGCAGACGTAGGGATAGGACTTGTCGTCGCGCAGGCGGATGTTGAAGCGCGGCCGGTGGCGCTTGATGAAGCTCTGCTCGGCAAGCAGCGCCTCCGCCTCGTTGGCGGTGACGAGGACTTCAATGCGGTCGACGCGGGAGGTAAGGCGCGTCTCACCACCGGAGAAGTGCGAGGCGACCCGCTTACGGATCGAGCGGGCCTTGCCAACGTAGAGCAGCTCGCCGTCCGCCTCATAGAAGAGGTATACGCCAGGCGCGTCGGGGAGCTCGCGGCGCTGCCGCGCCAGCCGCTCCGCGCGGGAACTCTCATGGCTACTTCCACTCACAGGCCAAAGGGTAGGCTCCTGGCCAGTTGGCCAACCTTCCAAACGAAGACGGAGAGAGCGAGATGACCACCGAGACGATCAGCCCGCCCGAGCTGAGCACGCTGCGAATCGAGGTCGATGGCGAGATCGGCACCCTCACCCTCGATCGGCCCGACGCCTTCAACGCGATGAGCCCCGAGATGATCGGCGAGCTGGGAACCGCCTTCGCCTGGCTCGCCGACCAGGCGCCGCTGCGCGGCCTGATCGTGACCGGCGCCGGCAAAGCCTTCTGCTCCGGTGGCGACATCAACTGGTTCAAGACCGGCGTCGAAGATGACGCGATCGACCTGCCGGCGCAGGTGCGCCGCGGCGCCGAGGCGCTGCACGTGGCGATCATCGATCTGCGCCGGATTCCCTATCCGGTGATCTGCGCGCTCAACGGGCCCGCGGCCGGCGCGGGATTCTCGTTGGCGCTGGCCTGTGACTTCCGCATCGCCTCCGACCAAACCTTCCTCGCCCCCGCCTACGGCAGGATCGGCGCTTCCCCCGACGGGGGCATGACCTACTTCCTGCCGCGCGTCGTCGGGCCGAGCCGGGCGCTGGAAATCTTGCTCGAGGACCCGAACATGAGCGCTGCCGAGGCGCTCGAGGAGGGCCTGGTCTCCGAGGTCGTGAGCGCCGACGAGCTGATGGATACCGCTCGCGCAAAGGCGGCGGAGCTCGCCAAGAGGGCGCCCCACTACGTGAAGATGGCGAAGCGGCTGTGCAGCGTCAGCATCGAGAACAGCATCAACGACCACCTGCAGCTGGAGCGGCACGGGATCGCCGACAGCATGGCGACGGAGGACCTGCGGGAGGGCGCGATCGCCTTCTTTAGCGGCGAAACGCCCGAGTTCAAGGGCCGCTGAACCGGCGGCCGTATCTGCTTGTGAACCGTCTAGAGTCTCCCTGAGTATTCCCCACCCGGAAAGGATCGAACTCGATGAAGAAGCTCGCCTCCCTCCTCGTCCTCGCCCTAGTCGCGGCCGCCCTCGTTGCCTGCGGTGACGACGACTCGACCACCACGACGACCACGTCCGAAACCAGCTCTGGAGCAGCCGAAGGTGGCGAAAAAGCCGGCGGCGGCGAAGGTGGCGGCGCGACCCTCGAATTCGAAGCCGACCCCAACGGCGAACTCGCCTACACCAGCACCTCGGAGACCTCCGAAGCCGGCGACGTGACGATCGACTTCAAAAACCCACAGGGCCTCAGCCACGACGTCGCGATCGAAGATGAAGGTGGCGAAACGGTTGGCAAGACCGATGTGATTGGCGAAGGCGAAACCTCCACCAAAGTCAACCTGAAACCGGGCGAATACACCTTCTACTGCTCGGTCCCCGGCCACCGCGAAGCAGGCATGGAAGGCTCGCTGACGGTGAAATAGGCGACTCTGAACCGCCTGTTTTGGATTTGGGCCGCGGTCTGGGTCGCGACGCGTGCGCTGATCGTTGGCGAGGTCGGCTTCTGGGATGACGCCGGGGCGCGGCTGCAGGACGTCAACAACTATGAGGTCTGGTCTCACTACCTAACGGCGAACCATGCGATTCCGGGTGGGGAATCGTGGCAGTACCCGCCGGGTGCAGCCTACCTGATGCTCTTGCCACGTCTCGGCCCTGGGACCTATGGCGAGTCTTTCGTGGGCTTCATGCTGCTCCTCGATCTTGCCGGCGTTGCTTTGCTGGCATTGCTCGGCCGCCGGTCGGGCAACTACACGGGTGTATGGGTGTGGCTGTTGGGCATGCCCCTACTGGGCACGTTCTCGGTCTTGCGCTTCGACCTTGCCCCCGCAGTGATCGGCGTCGCGGCGCTCGTCATCATTCACCGCCGCCCCAACTGGTTTGGCGTCATGGCGGGACTGGGAGCGTCGATCAAGGTCTGGCCGATAGTGCTGCTCTTCGGCGAGTGGGACCGGCGCCGGCTCATCCACGCTGTCGCCGCGGCGCTCGGAACGATCGCGCTCGTGGTCGTGATCTCGACGCTTGCGTTCGGCGATTCCACCTCATTCTTGAGCGAACAAAGCGGGCGCGGGCTCCAGGAGGAAGCGGTGGCGACGGTGCCGTGGCACGTGCAAGCGGTGCTCACGGGAGAGGCCCCAGCCAGGGAGATCCGATCCGGAGCATGGGAGATCGCCACCCCCGCCGCGGACACGGTTGCCAGCCTGCTCACGTGGCTGACCATTGCAGCGCTTGGCGCCGCGGCAGCATGGTGGTGGTATCGCGCCAGGGCGATCCGCGCCGGCCAAGTCCATCTTGCCGATTCGGCGGTGAGCCGCGACTTCGTCTTCACCATCGTCCTGCTCCTCGTCGTCACCAGCCGGGTGCTCAGCCCGCAGTTCATGGTCTGGCTCCTCGGCCTCTCAGCAGTGGTCCTGACGGCAGGCAGTACCCGCTTGGCACGACCCGCCTGGTTGGTGCTCGGGGCCACGGTCCTCAGCACCAGTCTCTTCAAATCGCCAGAGAACATCGTGATCCGAGACCTGGCCTTGCTAGCCGCCACCGTAGATGCGGCAATCGCCATGATCGGCATGCTGCGAGGGCCATTGGCACGCCGCGAACGCCTTCACCCGCGTCACTACTCTCCACGGATGGAATCAGCTGAGTGGAATCACTGGTGGGAGGCAGGCGGGCGTCGCAAACTGCGAACTCTTCTTATGACGCATTGGGACCCGATCGGCGTCAACGGGATCCCCCAAGCGCGCGACGAGTACGACAGATACCTGGACCCCCTGGCAAACCTGCTTCGTGGCGGAGCCGACACCGACAAGGTCGCTGGATACCTTGCCGATGTCGAGAGAGGGCAGATGGAGCTACCGGCCAGCCGCGATCAACTCCTCGACGTCGCCAACCAAGCGATCGACTGGTACACCGCTGAAATGCAGCGCCGGGAAGGCCGAGGCGTCAGTCGGTAGGCGCCATCACGCGGGTAACTGAGTCACCCACGAAGCACGGCTTCTCGTTGCCCTCGACCTCGAGGGTGAAGCGGGTTACTACCTCCCACCAGCCGCTGCCCTTCTCCTCGATCGAGACGATCTCGGCGCGGCCGCGGACGCCGGCGTCGACGGGGACTGGGGCGGGGAAGCGGATCTTGTTGTCGTTGTATGAAATGTCCGACGCGATTCCCTGCCCGGAGATAGCTGCCGCGACTGCAACAATGTCCAAGCGATGAAGACCCGCGCACAATCGAGTCCCGCCAAGAAGCCAGCCCCGAAACGGGCGCTGAAATCCGGCCTGCCTGGAACCCCAGAGGAGCAGCGCCGGGAAGCTCCGCGAGGCGATGAAGAAGCACGACGAGACCCTGCGCCGCCTGGCCGAGTAGCCACAAGCGACGCATCTTGGTCTACTACCTCGAACTTGGCGACTACTGCCGAATCGCGGGCGAGGTTCTCGGTCTTGACCCCCAGCATGTAGCCGAACTGCCGAACATCGGCTTGGCTGACTCGGCCTTGGCCGTTCCACGCGCGGCATTCGGCGACCACGAGGCGTTCCCAACGCTCATCGAGAAGGCGGCAATCCTCGTCGCGCGGCTGACACGCAACCACCCATTGCCCGACGGCAACAAGCGCTGCGCCTTCCTCGCGCTGGAGCGTTTTCTGGCTGCCAACGGCCGGCCGATCCTTGACGCCCATTCGGAAATCGACGCGCCGATGATGGAGCGCATCGCCGCTGGCGATGCCAGTAAAGATGACATCACTTCCTGGATCGAGCAGCGATCAACTCAAACCGACTGAATTGCCTACGGGTACTCGTCGAAATCATTAATTCGGATACGAGCGAGATCTCCATCTTGAAGCCCCCGGTTACTGATACCTAGATCCCTTCGCATTGCTTTGACGAAGGCTTCATAGCGAAGAGCGTTCGGGCGAAAGGCCTCTTTCGGCCACTCTTCCTCAGCTGGCAATTGCGCAAGCCAAGTCCGGTAAGCCTTGAGGGTTGCAGGACTTGCGTACACCAACGACTTCCGCAAAAAATCGTCGACCAGTTTGACACGCTTTTTCTCGGACATTTCCTGGCCATGGAGCACTTGTGCCATCTGGTTATAAGTTGAACCGAGTTGCTCCCGACGAATAGCCTCCATTACCCGCCGCCGCTCAAAATCTCGAACAAGCACTGCTGCGCCAACGGTTGCCAAGGCGGCGAGCAAGGCCGCCCCAAAGGCGGAACCAGCTCGAATCGCGAGGACAAATAGCAGCCCTACAACCGCTATCGCCAAAACTATTATCCCAAGGCCAACAAGGGCCCAAACAACCCGTCCGATGCGGCGGAGTCCCATCATCAATATGAGTACTCGAGCAACCGGACGGCTCGTCGCGTGTGAACGACGGAGGTTCCTCAGCCGGCGGGCGCCATCACGCGGGTGACTGAGTCACCCACGAAGCACGGCTTCTCGTTGCCCTCGACCTCGAGGGTGAAGCGGGTCACTACCTCCCACCAGCCGTCGCCCTTCTCGTCGATCGAGACGACCTCGGCGCGGCCGCGGACGCGGGCGTCGACGGGGACTGGGGCGGGGAAGCGGATCTTGTTCCAGCCGTAGTTCACCCCGAGGGTGAAGCCGGTGGAGGAAAGCAGCTGTTTGCGGAAGCCGTCGACCAGGGACAGGGTGAGGTTTCCGTGGGCGATCGTGGTGCCGAAGGGGCTCTCGCTCTTCGCCCGCTCGACGTCGACGTGAATCCACTGGTCGTCGCCTGAGATCTCGGCGAAGGCGTTGATGTCGTCTTGGGTGACAGTGCGCCACTTACTCGGGCCAATCTCCTGGCCCAGCAGCGCCTGCATTCCCTCCACACCCTGTACCTCGACGGCTGCCATCGGGGCGCAGTCTATGCAACCGCTGTCAGTTCGACCACCAGCCGGGGAAGATCTCGCCGTCGCTATCGTGGCGAGCCCCTACGGCGAGCACCTCGAGCCCATCCGAGCCGGCCTCGAAGGCGCGCGTCACCTCGGGTGAGACGCGGATCGCATCGAGTGCCTCGATCTCGATGATCTCATCGTCGAGCTTCATTCGGCCGGCTCCGCCCAGGACCACGTAGACCTCCTCGGCGTCCTCGTGCTTGTGCCCGAACGGCGAGCGCTGATCGGGCTTCAGCCGGATGTGACTGACCCCAGTCTCCTCGGCATCGAGATCGCCCCTCGCGAATCGCGCCTCTTGGGCGTCGCTGTATCCGAACTCGGCCGCCGAGTCCTTGACGTCGAGCAGCTTCGTGTGCGTGAAGGGACTGGACATATGTGGCCTCCGTGCTCGCCTATTGCCGTTGGCCTGCAAGCTACCCCGTCCTGGACCAGCTACACGGGCTGCAGCCGCAGCGGCGTATGCCTGGCGATTGCCTCGAAATCGGAATCCGCGCAGACCAGATCGGCGCCGTTGCGGATCGCGACCACGGCGATCAAGCAGTCAGCAAGCTGGCGCGGGGTCTCCCCTCCCCGACGACAAAGCCGATAGAGCTCAGCTGCGCTCTCGTAGTCGGCCGGACCGTCGACGGGAAGAAAGGGGAGGCCGTAGAGGAAGCGCCGCAGTCGGTTCCAGTCAGCATCGTCGCGAGCCCCAGCGAGAACCTCCATCACAACGGTGTCGGTCGTCGCGAGCGCGACCTTGTTGTCCAGGGCGGACCGCAGCCAGAGGTGAGTTGCGCTGCCGGTGGCCCGCAGGAACTCGATCCAAACAGAGCTGTCGACGAGGGTCACAGTTCCGGTATCTCTTGCCGAGCACGCATCTCGTCCAGATCGCCATCCCAGCCATGTCCCTCCATGGCCAGCATTTCCTCGCGGCTCATCGGCTCGCCGACCAGCTTGCGCAATGCCAGGTCGACTGCCTCGCGCTTGCTGCGCAGGCGGTAGATGCGCATCGCCCGCTCCACCAAGACGTCGTCGATCTCAATATTGGTGCGAGTCACTACACTAGAATACACCCTAAGGTGTATAGCCTCTCTTGCAAGGGCGACAGTCATGCCACCAACCTCACTTCGAAGCTGGGGACGACGAGCGCTCCGGCGCCGCTGAGCAGGGCAAGGATGCGGCTGACGTAGGCCTGGGTCTCGGGGTAATCGGGGATGCAGTCGCAGGCTTCGACCGGAGCCGGGCCGGCGTTGTAAGCGGCGAGGGCGAGCGATGGATCGCCGAACTGGCGCAGCAGGTCGGACATCAGGTGGGCTTGGGCGTCGATTGCTTCGACTGGGTCGTAGGGGTTGCGGAGGCCATAGGCGGCGGCTGTCGACGGCATGAACTGGGCGATGCCCTGGGCGCCCGCTGAGGAGCCCGCGTTGGGATCGAAGTTCGACTCGGCCATCAGCTGTCCGGCGAGCAGAGCTGCCGAGACGTTCCAGCGGGTCGCTGCTTGCAGTATCGGCGTCCGGAACTGGGTCGGGACGAAGGAAGGAAGGCCGCCAGCGGCGGCGAGTGTGCCGTCTCCCCCACTACTCGAGCTCGGACCGGGGTCAACCGAATTTCCCGCCGCGGAGCACGGTGGCGGTCCGGCCGAAAATCCGTAGTGCCAGGCCTCCCACGAGTAACGCTGAACGAAGCCGAAACGCGAAGCGTTTTCCGCCAGCCAGCCGTACGCCGTTTCCGGCCCAAGATCGAGCTCGGTCGCGCAACGGTGCAGCGACTTGCCTGGCGGCGCGACCCAGGTCGGGTCCGGGTGTGCGGCGAAGAGCGCGGCCTGTTCGGCATCAGAGCGGAAACCAGAATTGACGACCAGTGTCAGTCCGGCGTGCGATGCAGTTGCGGCCATCCGGTCAAAGGCAGCAGCCACATCGGGGCGCATGCCCTCCCCCGTCCTATAGACCAGTGGGCCGCTGTAGCCACCCCCGCTTGCCATCGATGGAGTCGAAGTGCCTCCCATCGCCGGTGCGGCCGCTTCGGCAACTGCCGACGCCTCCACGCGGTGCGCGTCGATACTGCCGACAACCAGGGCTTTGACCCGCACCGGGGCGAACGAGATTGCGTCCGGAAAGGAGATTCGCAGGCGGGCTGCCGCCACTTCGTTGGCCTTCGCCACATCTTCCGCCGCCATTCGCGCCCGCAGCAGATATACGGCCTTCTCCATATGGACCGGGTTCGGCAGCCCGTTCGAGAGGGTCGGCGGAGCCAGCAGCCGCGGCAGGTCGTCGCGCATCGAACGCGCCGCCGAGATCGCCGCCAGGTCGGCTGCACGCTGTGTCCGCCCTTTGCCGGTGATCGCACCCGCTATCGCCACGAGCGCCAGCGCCGCGACGATCAACGCGAAGGCACCGCCGAGGGCCAAGACCAATGCCTGCCCATCCTCCCTACGGGTCGCGTCCATGCGACGACCCTGCCGAGGCCAGACGCACAGGTGGCGCGCTCAGTCGAAAATCTGTGTGACGGGTCGCAGGCGAATCACGCGCTGACGTCGACTACCTCGATCAGGTGTTCGAGGCCACGCAGATCCTTGGCGTTCAGCGTGTACAAGGGGAGATCGTGGGCAAGCGCGGTAGCGGCTATCAGCAGATCGACGATGCGGGAGCCTCGCGGCTTGCGACCGATTCGTTCGACTGCCGCAGAAACGCGGCCATACGCTTGGGCACAGGTGAAGTCGAAGGGAAGCGCTTCGATAGCGGCTTCGACCCGCTGCAGATGTCGGCGTCGACGGGCCTTCTCGAACTCTTTGCGAGCTACATGCAGCCCGGCGGCCAGCTCGGCCATCGTCAATGTGGAGATCGTCAACTCCAGTGGTAGCTGAGGAAGTTCAGTCTCCTTCAAGCGCACCGCGACAGATGTGTCGATCAGTGCGCGCCGCCCATGCGTACCAGTCTTTTGGGCTGGGATCGGCGACGGCATCGAGGTCGCGACGAAGTTCCTCGTAGTCGATGACGGGTGCGTCGGCAAGAGCTTCTGCAAGCTCTTTCGCCGGTACGAACTGGCGCTTCTGCCGCCCTCGCTCATTTGTCATCTTTCGCATCTTGTTGTCTACGGTAGCACCCACCTCGTAACTCGCGCAGCCCATGCGTGGAAAGGAGGCGGTCGACCGCTTGAGCCGGAAGAAATGCACCGCCGGGCAGAGACACACCGAGCAAGGCCATCCGATCGACGAGCCAGGGCAGCGGGCGCTTCTGTACGGCGACGCGCAGGCCCTGGACCATCAAGTCGCGGACGGTGAGTGCTGTTAGGGCACGGGCCTCGGTCAGGTCGGCTCGGAGCAGCACGGCTGTGGCAGGAATGCGTGCCTCCTCGAGCACTGGTCGCACGAGCAGAGGCGGCAAGTGGACAACGGCCGCCGACTCACGTACCAGCGGGACCGTGGCCGCAGCCTGCTCGATTCCCTCCGGATCCGGCGACAAGGACAGCTGGCAGATCTGCCCGCGAGAGGCAATCCGGGCAGCCGGGAGGTGGACGTTAAGGCGCTCCTCGAGCGCCCCCGCCCCCGCGGTCGCAATCAGCGAGGAGCGAGGCGGACGGCCGTCGTCGAGATCGATCAGCAATGCGGCGCGATCGGGCTCGGACGCGACACAGGCAAGAGCTGCAGCGGCGGCTCGCGCGCCGCTCGCGTCGCCGACCGCCGTGACCAGGACGACCGGGCCGCGCTCGCCAGCGATCTGCCACCTGTTCGTGGCGGATTGGGTGTTCACTTCGGCCTCACCGCCGCAGACGAGCTGACCGTGAGGTGATCGGCGATCGCCGGCAGCGGCGACGGCGGCCGTAGGCGCACGGTGACCCGCCCGCCCTGGATCAAAACCTGGACCTCGTCCTCGGCCCAGCCCGGCACCGCGTCGCGAGCGGCTGATGCTGCCGGTCGGCCGGCCGCCAACGCCAGCGCGCCTGCCTCGGCGGCGCCGTCGGCAAGCGTCAGCGCGTAGCCGGCTGCGAGCAGCTGCAGAGCCAGTAGCCCCGCCAGCAAAAGCGCCGGCAGGGCGGCAACCAGCTCAACCGTGCTCTGCCCTTCCTCTCCAGGGTCTGCCCGAGGGTCCGCGTGTGCGACTGGCGAGCGCCGGACCAAGCGGGGCAAGGACGGAGGGAGGCCGAATAGCAGCGCTATTTGGCCAACTGAGGACGCCGCACCGTGCCGGTCCGCCGCCGCCAGGCGTGCGCGGGGGTCCTCGGGCAGACCCTTACCCATTGCCTGACTCCAGCGCGGCACCCGCGCCAACCATCAGCTGTGGCATCCCCGGAACCAGCTTCGGTATGACGACTCGGACTGAGACCTCGTCTCCGTTGCTCACCTCGGCCCCATCCCGCATGACCGGCGGTAATGCCCGCCGGGCAGCAACCGCAGCATCGCCCCCGACCAAGGCCGCCCGGGCTCCCGCCCTAGCCGCGACGCCCGCCGACCACAGCGCCTGCCCGGCGAGGCCGATCTGTGCCGCAACCAGCACCGCCAGCAGCAGGAACGGGATCACGGCAACCATCTCGACCGACGCGGTCCCGTCCTCCCTGCGAACGCTGCTGGCGGCCTGGCGCGACACACCGCGACCGTTCCAGGCTGGGCCGCGCGAGTGGCGCGCCCAAGGGAAAAGTTCTGTGACGGCTTCGCGCCGCCTTAGAGACGAGCCCTCAGTACGTGTTCGCCTCGGTCCAGACCCGCCAGATCGCCGCCACCGAGGCGCCGAGCAAGAGAATCCAGGCGAGCGTGCCGCCACCGCTCGCGAACATCTCGTCGCTGCCCGCGATCAGCAGCGCAATCAGCCCCAATGCGGCGTAGAGAATCGCCCGGCGGCCATCGCTCAAGGTCGCCAGGGTCAGCTGCTGCTGACGGCTCAGCACATACAAAGACCAGGCGATCGCGGCGAGGAAGCCCATCGTGATCGCAGTCAGAATCGCGTCCGCGGCGTTGCCGCCGGCGGGGACAAAAGCCACGACCACGGCCAGCGCCATCACGATCGCGACGTTGCGCAAAGTCCGCACGGGAAAAATTGTACGGCTACTTGCTCATCATCACGACGATGCCGACCACTACCGCGGCCAGGGTCGAGGCCAGCGCCAACCCCCCGAGCGCCGCGGCGGCGCCAGCCGCCACCGGCCGTCCCCCGCGGTTGAGATCAGCGAAGCGCGCGCCGCCCCAGATCGCGACCGAGAAGATGAAGGTGATGCCAACACCGGCGACTAGTGAGGCGACCACGGTCTTCACAAGATCCCCGGTATGGACGATGGTTGCCACCACCGCTAACTCACCGGGACGGGCGATCCCTGCTGGGCACGCCGGACGAAGATCGCGGCGATCAAGGTCAGCGACATCAGGGTGACCAGGACCGGCCCCACAGCGCCGCTGCCAAAGATGCTCGTGAAGCCATACACGGCCGCCCCGATCGCCGCCGCCGCCGGCAAGGTCAGCAACCAGGCCATGAAGATATTGCCCGCCACCCCCCAGCGCACGGCGGAGACCCGCTTGCCAGCTCCAGCGCCCATCACGCCGCCGTTGATCACGTGCGTAGTCGAAAGCGGAAAGCCGAAGTGGGTCGAGGCGAGGATCACCGCAGCGCCAGAAGACTGCGCAGAGAAGCCCTGCGCGGCGTCCATCTTGATGATGCGGCTGCCGGTCGTGCGGATGATCCGCCAGCCGCCGAAGTAGGTGCCGAGCGCGATCGCGGTGGCCGCCGATGCGATCACCCAAAACGGCGGGTCGGCGTTGGCGCCCAGGGTCCCGTTGGCGATCAGCGCCAGGGTGATGATGCCCATCGTCTTCTGCGCATCGTTGGTGCCGTGGGCGAGCGCCAGCAGCCCGCCGGAGACGATCTGGCCGTAGCGAAAGCCACGGGTGACCGGGCCGGGGCGCTGGCGGCCGACCACCCGGTAGGCGATCCCGATGCCGAGCCCGGCAACCAGGAAGGCGACGACGGGGGCGACGACAGCGGGAATCAGCACTTTGCCAACCAGGCCTTCGGCCAGCACCGCGTCGAATCCAACGGCGGCAATGGCAGAGCCGACTACGCCGCCGATCAGCGCGTGCGAGGAGCTCGACGGCAGCCCGAACCACCAGGTGATCAGGTTCCAGGCGATCGCGCCAATCAGGCCGGCGAAGACGATCGTCGGCGTGATCACGGCGGCGTCGACGACATCGTTGGCGACCGTCGCGGCAACGGATATGGAGATGAAGGCGCCGATGAAGTTGAGCAGCGATGCCATCCCGATCGCCACCTGCGGCCGCGCCGCCCCGGTCGAGATCGACGTGGCAACGACGTTCGCCGTGTCATGAAAGCCGTTGGTGAAGTCGAAGGCCAGCGCCGTGCCGACGACGATGACCAGGATCAGGTCAGAGTCCACTGGCCATCATGAGTTCTTGATGACGATGCCCTCGAGAATCTGCGCCGCAGTCTCGGTCGCGTCGATCGCGTTCTCGAGCACCGCGAACATGTCCTTCCAACGGATTACGACCATCGGGTCGATCCCGTTGGAGAAGAGCGAAGCAACCGCGTCGCGGGAGATCCGGTCGCCCTCGTTCTCGAGCCGGTGGATCTCGATCCAGTAGCGATCGAGGCCCTTCAGCTCGCGCAGGTGCTCCAGCCCCTCGGCGAGTTGGTCGCAGGCGCCTACCAGCACCTTAGTCAGCGCCTGTGCCTGCGCCATCGGGGCTTCGATCTGGTAGAGGCCGAGCAAGTCGGCCGCTTCCTCGGTGTAGTCGACGATGTCGTCCATCTGCGTCGCCAGGCCGTAGATGTCCTCGCGGTCGATCGGGGTGACAAAGGTCGTATTGAGCTTCTTGATGATGTCGTGGGTGATCCGGTCCCCCTCCTGCTCGGCCTTGAGGATCTCCCTCGGCAAGTCGCCGCCGTCGGGCCAGGTTCCCATCATCTCGTCGAGCAACTTGGCTGCGTGAAGGGTGTTCTGGCCGGCCTCGATGAAGAGGTCGAAGAAGGCGCTGTCCCGCGGCAGCAGGGAGAGGCGGATCACGTCCTCATCCTATTGATTCAACCGGGTCCCACCAGACTCAGCTGGTGGCCGCGGCGAGGTGCTCGGCAGCGCGGGAGCGGTGGCGCTCGCGGAGCTCCTCCTGCACGCTGCGCTGCTCTTCTTCCGGGACGCTTAGCCTCCTCCAGAGGCCGTCCGTGCTCGAGCTCCCAGGCGTTCGCGTTGTCAGCGAAGCAGCGCTCGAGCACGTCGAGCAGCTCCGCTTTCAGAGTCTCGTCCTCGATCGGCGCGACCAGCTCGACCCGACTGTCGAGATTGCGCGGCATCAGGTCCGCTGAGCCGGTCAGCACACGAGTCTCATCGCCGCGTTGGAAGGCGTAGATGCGCGAGTGCTCGAGGAAGCGGCCGACGATCGAGACGACGCGGACGTTCTCCGAGACCCCCGGCACACCCGGCCGCAGGCAGCAGACGCCGCGCACGTTGAGGTCCACCGGGACCCCGGCCTGCGAAGCCTCGTACAAAGCCTGGATGCAGCCGGCATCGACGAGGGCGTTCATCTTCAGCGCGATCCGGGCCTCTTCGCCGGCCCGGTGGGCGGCGACGGTCGCCTCGATCTCCTCGACGAGGCGGTCGCGCATCGTCGTCGGCGAGACCAGCACCTTGCGGGACTCGGCGGGGCGCCCATAGCCGGTGAGGAAGTTGAACATCTCGGCGACGTCGGCGCCAATCTCGGGGTC
Organism: uncultured Solirubrobacterales bacterium; assembly: GCA_963824215.1. Taxonomy (GTDB): domain Bacteria; phylum Actinomycetota; class Thermoleophilia; order Solirubrobacterales; family 70-9; genus VRUE01. Next base: position 1,210,903 of record CAWGOE010000004.1, read on the forward strand.
CGCCGTGAACAGGCCCAGATCGGTGTAGAGGCGGGCGGTGGTCGGGTTGTAGTTGCCGGTGCCGATGTGGACGTACTCGCGCACCCGGTCGCCCTCGCGGCGGGCGACGAGGATCGCCTTGACGTGCGTCTTCAGCCCTGGAATCCCATAGACGACGTGGACGCCGGCCTCCTCCATCGACTTCGCCCAGTGGATGTTCGCCTCCTCGTCGAAGCGGGCTTTCAGCTCGACCATGCAGACTGCCTGCTTGCCCCGTTCGGAGGCGCGGATCAGCGCCGGCACCAGCGGCGAGTCGTCGCTGGTCCGGTACACCGTCTGCTTGATCGCCAGCACGTCGGGGTCGGCCACCGCCTGGACGACGAAGCGCTCGACCGAGCTGGCGAAGGAATCGTAGGGATGGTGGACGAGGATGTCGCCCTGGCGGATCGCGGCGAACATGTCCACCTGCTTGTCGTCCTCCCCCTGCAGTCGAGGTTGGGTGACCGGAGTCCAGGGTTCGTAGCGCAGCTCCGAGTGGCCCGGGGTATCGACGACGTTGCCGAGGTCGGCGAGATCGATCAGCCCGTCGATGTCGTAGACCTCGCGGTCTTCGAGCCGCAGGGCGTCGACCAGCTGGGCGCGCAGCTTCGGGTTCATCCCCGCCGCGACCTCGAGCCGGACCACCTCGCCGAAGCGGCGGCGGCGCAGCTCGTCCTGGACCGCCTGCAGCAGGTCGTCGGCCTCGTCGGAGATCGTGAAGTCGGCGTCGCGGGTGACACGGAAGTAGCCGTGGTCGACCACCTCGGCGCCGGGGAAGAGCGCGTCGAGGTTAGCGGCGATCGCCTCCTCCAGCGGCACGAAGACCTCGTTGCGCTCGCCGACCCGGAGGAAGCGGCCGAGCAGCTCCTTCGGCACCTTGACGCGGGCGATGATCTCGGTGCCGCTGTCGGGGTCGCGCAGCAGCACGCCGAGGCTGAGCGAGAGGTTGGAGATGTAGGGGAAGGGCCGGCCGAGCCCGATCACCAGCGGGGTCAGCGTCGGGAAGACCTGCTCGTGGAAGCGGCTGTCGATTTCGCGGCGCTCCTGCTCACTCGCGGTCTCCAGCGAGATGATGCGGATGCCCTGCTCGTCGAGGGCCGGGCGCAGGGTGCCGTCGAAGCAGTTGTGCAAGCGCGTGTCGAGCTCCAGCACGCGAGCCTGGATTGCGTCGATCTGCTGGCTGGAGCCGAGGCCGTCGGGTCCGCGGGCGTCGATCCCGGCGTCGAGCTGGTCGAAGAGGCCGGCGACGCGAACCATGAAGAACTCATCCAGGTTGGAGGCGTATATCGAGCAGAACCTGACCCGCTCCAGCAACGGCACCTGCGGATCCTCAGCCAGTTCGAGGACCCGCTGGTTGAAGTCGAGCCAGGAGAGCTCGCGATTGAAGTAGAGGGCCGGATCGTCGATCGGGCAATCGTACTGCGGCACCCGAGTCAGCCCCGCATGCCTCAGGCAGCCCGCGAAGGAGCTTGCCCAATAGCGAGCGCTTCGCCGAGGGCGCGCCGGTAGCCACCCGCCAGCTGCTCCAACGCCCGCTCCCAGGAGCGTCCGCGGGCCCTGTGTGCTGCGGCCTCGCCAAGCCGTTGGCGCAGAGTCGCCGACGAGGCGAGCTGCAGCACGGCGCCCGCCAGATGGTCGGCGTCGGGACGGCAGAGGATGCCGGTGTGCCGGTTCTCGATCAGCGCCGCCGGCCCGCCCTCGTCAACCGCGACGACGGGCAGACCGCTGGCGCCGGCCTCTAGCACCACCTGTCCGTAGGTATCCGTGCGCGAGCAGAAGAGGAAGAGGTCGGAGCTGGCATAGGCGCGGGCGAGATCGTCGCCTTCGAGCCAGCCGAGGAAGGTCGCGTGCTCGCCGAGACGGGCGCGCAGCTCCCCCTCCTCGGGGCCACCGCCGGCCAGCAGGAGGTGCAGGCGTGGCTCGGCCCGACGCGCCCGCAGAAAGCTCTCGGCGAGGAGGTCAACCCCCTTCTCGCTGGTCAGGCGGCCCGCGTAGAGGACGCGCAGCTCGCCCGGGTAGGCATCGCGCGCGGCCTTCTCGGGACTGAAGCGGGCGACGTCGACGCCCCGCTCCCAGCGGTCGATCCGGTCCTCTTCGAGGCCAAGGCCGAGCAGCGAGCGGTCCGCCGCCGGGCTCGGCGAGAGGACCCGCGAGGGGGCCGTGTAGAAAGCGCCGAGGGCGGCTCTGGATATCGCCTCAAGGCCACCATCGCCGCTGCGCAAGCCAGCGTAAGTTGCGAGCTCGGTGTGGTAGCTGGCGACGAGCGGCGTACCCGATACACGGCTTAGCAGCGAGGCGGCGACGCCGGCTGGACCGGGCGCAGTCACGTGGACGAGGTCGTAGCGTCCCTCGGCCAGCGTCTCGGCCAGATCGGGCAGGCCCGGAACGCCAAGGGTCAGGCCCTCGTAGAAGGGGACTTCTAGGACGGTGGCGGCGGGAAGTCGCCGGTCGACGCCCGGATCGGCGCCTACTACCTCGACCTCGACGCCCGGCACGCCGCGCTCGCGGATCTGCTCGATGGTGTGAGTGACGCCGTGCATCGCCTCGATTCCGTCGGCGATCAGGGCGACCCGCGGCCGCTCGCCGTAGCGGCCGGCCAGCTTCGACTTCTCGCCGCCGAGGAGGACAGTTGGCGGCGCGTATGGGATCGCCGGCAGCAGCGCCTCGAAGAGCCCACCTACCGCCGCCTGCATGTCTCCGTCCGCGACGGCCGTGGCGCCATGGTCGACCGCAGCGCGCAAGCGGCGGTCGTGGATACGACGGGCACGACGGTAGAGGTCGGCGTGGGAGAACTCGTCGGACTGAAGATGTTCGATCAGCTCCCGTCCGCGCAGCTCGATTCCGACCGAGCACAGCCAGGAGTCGAGCAGGGCGCGAGCGTCGTCGGGACCGATGTCCGCCGCGATAGCCCCCTCCCGCGCGGCGCCCTGACCGACGACACGCTGGGCGATCTTCAGCACCGTGGCCGGGTCGGGCGGACGTGCCGGTGGAACGGGGTCCATATGGGCCTCATTCCACCGGCACGTCTCGTCGCCCATGGTCAAGGCTCGCGTCGCGAGCGCCATCGCGGCGTGCGCCCACTTTGCAGCGCTGCCCTGTTCGCCAAGCGCCGCCGCCTCACCGGCGCGAAGGTGGGCGAGAAACTCTTCCGGCGTGGATGCATTGGGCGCCTCGGTATAGGTGCGGCCGATGTCCACGCCGGCGTGGTCGTCGGAGCCGCCGACCCCGATGCTGCCGCGCGTTTCGACGTAGATGACGGCGGGCATGTTGAGCTCCGCTGCGCGCGACCCATTGCGGACCTCCCAGACCGGGAAGAGCTCGGCCAGCCGCCGTCGGTGGCGCGGGGTGAGCGGCGCCGCTACGTCGTAGAAGGGATGCGCCAGAGCAGAGGCGATCTCTTTCTCGTGAAGGTATGCGGCGCAGGCCTCTACGTCGCCAGCGTGTGCCTGCAGCCACTCGTGGTCTCCGGGGGTGATCCCGTAACAGAGGACGTGAACCGCCTGGGGCTCGCCGGCGAAGCGGGCGGTCAGCTCCTCGGAGACGAAGCAGTCGGGACGATCTGCCAACTCGAGACAGCCATCGATCGTGTCGTGATCGGTGATCGTGACGAAGTCCATCCCCCGTCGCTTGGCCAGCTCGTAGACCTCCTCTGGCGGCGTCGCGCACTCGGGCAGTCCAAGTGAGCGCTGAACCCCCAGGCGCGAGAGCTGCGAGGCGGTGGAATGGCAATGCAAATCAACTCGGGAAGCCATCGGTGTCTTCCTCTCTATCTATCGATCAGGTCACCTCGAGATTCCTCGCCGTACAGGGAAAAGGTGTGAACTAGCGGGGAAAACGCGGTGAATATCCCGTGAACGCAAGGGGCTGCGCCAAGCCGAACGCCGCCTAGGCAGCGAGGCGGGCCGGCGAGGAGCCGTTGGCGTTGCCGTTCAGCAAGTCGAGGATGACGCCCTCACGCAGGCCGCCCTTGCCGATCTGCAGTGGCTGCCCGAGCAGCTCGGAGAGCTTCTCCAGCAGCAGCACCCCAGTGGCAAGTATCCGCACCCGCTGGGGATCGAGCTCAAAGCGTCGCGCCACGTTAGCGGCGGGATCGCTGCAGAGGACCCGTACCCCCCGCTCGAGCGTCTCGTACTCCAGCACGGCGCCGACCAGACGACGCAGCGAGGTGGCACTGCCGCCGACGGCGACGGCCTGGACCGGCTGCTCGACCTCCACCCCGTCGAAGAGATCGTCGATGCGGTCGCGAATCTTGCGGATCTCCGCCGCCGAAGGCGGGTCGGAGACGATCAGCTCGTCGGCAAGCACGCCGGAGCCAACACGCCAGGAACGCACCTCCCGCACCCCACCCGGGACCGTGCCGAGGATGATCTCGGTCGAGCCGCCGCCGACGTCGACGACGCCGACGAGTCCCTCGACTGGGTGGCCAAGCGTCTTGGTAGCGCCGATGAAGGAGAGCCGCCCCTCCTCCTCGTCGCTGAGAATGTCAACCGGCACACCGGACTCCTTGCCGATCTCCTTCGCCACCGCCTCACCGTTACTGGCCTCACGAATCGCCGCGGTCGCAACCGAGCGAATCGTCTCCGCCCCCATCTCGCGCGCAAGCCGAACCTGGGTAGCCACGACCTCAGCCACTTCAGCCGCCTTCTCATCGGGGATCTCCCCCGAATCCCGAATCGCCTTATTGATCCGCGTATAAGCCCGCTGCTCCATCACCTTCTTCAGCTGTCCATCGACCGGCTCGGCAACGAGCAGCCGAGTGGTGTTGGACCCAATATCTATGGCAGCGCAGAGCATCGCGGGGATTCTCCTCATCTTCCCAAGCTCGTCGGATTCCAACCCGGGCAACAAAGGGAGCGTGAGGGGGTCTCCCCCGCGGAAACATTGGAGCCCTCCCCGGCAAGAACCCATAAGGCCGCCTCAATGCGGGTTTACGCGGGGGAGACCCCCTCACGCTCCCTCTACTGGTTCGGGTGAGACGCGTCCTCGAACTCGCGAAACAGCCCCGTGACGACGAAGGCGACCTGCTCGCCGATGTCCACCGCGTTGTCGCCGATGCGCTCGATCGCCCGCGCTGCAAGCAGCATGGTCATCGCCCACTCGCGGATGTCGGGGTCATCGCCGAGCTCGAGCGCTAGCCGGAAGCAGTCGCGGTTGAGGTTGTCGACGACATCGTCTTGGCGAACCAGATCGCGCGCCATCTCGACGTTGCGTTCCTCAAACGCACGCTTTGACTGACTGATCAGGGTGCGAGCCTGCCGCCCCATGGTCAGGATCAACTTCACCATCTGCTCGTCGGCGGGAGGCTCATTGCCAGTTAGCGGAATCAGCTTGCAGATGTTCACGCACTGATCCCCCATTCGCTCCACGTTCTTCAGCACGTGCAGCAAGGCGGAGATCAGGCGCAGGTCGGTGGCAACCGGCGACTGGGTGGCGAGCAGGGTGATCAGCGCTTGGTGCACCTCGAGGTAGCGGCCGTCGATGCGATCGTCGTCGGCGATCACCAGCTGTGCCAGCTCGATGTCCTGCTGTTCGACAACTTCCAGGGTGCGTCCCACCGCATCTGTGACCAGGTCGAGACCGCCGAGGGCGCTCGCCTCGAGCTTCTCTAGTTCCTCTTGGTAATAGACACGGGTCTGCTCGGGCATCGCCGCATCACCCAACCTTGCCGGAGACGTAGTCCTCAGTGCGTTTGTCGGTCGGGTTGGTGAAGATCTTCTCGGTCTCGTCGTACTCGACCAGGCGTCCCCAGCGGTTGTCCTCGTCGGCGTCCAGCTCGACCATGAGGAAAGCGGTCCGGTCCGAGACGCGCGCCGCCTGCTGCATGTTGTGGGTGACGATCACGATCGAGAACTCCTTCTTCAGCTCGATCATCAGGTCCTCGATCTTGCCGGTCGAGATCGGATCGAGCGCTGAGCAGGGCTCGTCCATCAGGATCGTGTCGGGATTGACCGCGATGCAGCGGGCGATGCAGAGCCGCTGCTGCTGACCGCCGGAGAGGCCGAAGGCGTTGCTGTCGAGACGGTCCTTGACCTCCTCCCAAAGCGCGGCGCCTTTCAACGCTTCCTCGACAGTCTGGTCGAGGTTCTCCTTGCGACCGAGGATGCGGGGACCGAAGGCGACGTTGTCGTAGATCGACTTCGGGAAGGGGTTCGGCTTCTGAAAGACCATCCCGATTAGCTTGCGAACCTGGATGGGGTCTACCGTTGGGCCGTAGAGGTCCTCACCGTGGTAGAGCAGCTCGCCCTGAACTTCGGCGCCTGGGATTAGGTCGTTCATCCGGTTGAAGCAGCGCAGCAGCGTGCTCTTGCCGCAGCCAGAAGGGCCGATCAGCGCCGTTACGTCGTTGCGATGGATGTCCATCGAGATGTCCCGGACCGCAGTGACGCCGTTGTAGAGGACGCCGGCGCCCTTCAGCTCGAAGACCTTTTCCCGCTTCCCCGAGGCGCCGTGCTGGAACTCCTCGGGACGCACGGCGATCCCGGCGCGATTCGCGGCTGCCTCGCGCGCCTCGCGTCCCGTCTCGGCTCTACTTTCGTCCTGGGCCATCCGCTCGCTCACAATAGTTCACCTACCACCTCTGCTCGTAACGATTTCGTAGCCAAACCGCGACCGAGTTCATCGCCAACAGCACGACCAACATCACGATGATCCCCGCCGCGGCCAACGTCTTGAACTCCTCCTGTGGCTGCACCGCGTAGTTGTAGATCTGCACCGGCAGCGCCGAGTAGCCGCCGCTGAGGGGCTCTGGGTCGAAAGTCACGAATGCGGCGGCCCCGACCAGCAGCAGCGGCGCCGCCTCGCCCAGCGCCCGTGAGACGGCCAGGATGACGCCGGTCACGATCCCGGGGATCGAAGCCGGTAGGACCTGGCGGCGAATCGTCTGCCACTTGGTCGCCCCCAGAGCCAGCGAGCCTTGCCGGATCGAGTCGGGCACCGCGCGGATCGCCTCGCGGGCGGCGATTATCACCATCGGCAGGACCAGCAGCGCCAGGGTCAGCGAGCCGGCGGCAAGGACGAAGCCCAGGTCGAGTGGGCCGCGGACGATGAAGCCGAGGCCGAGGATCCCGTAGATGATCGAGGGGACCGCGGCGAGGTTCTGGATGTTGACCTCGATCAGGCGGTTCCACCAACGGGTGTTGTCGGCGTACTCCTCCAGGTAGAGGGCGGCGCCGATGCCGACCGGGACGACGAAGAGGATCACGCCCGCGATCAGCTCGAGCGAGCCGATGATCGCGGGGCGGAAGCCGGCCGTTTCGGGGCGAATGGACGACGGCCCGTTGGTGAACAGATCGGTGCTGAGAGCCGGGGCGCCCTTGGCCAAGGCCTGGACCAGCAAGGCGACGAGGCCGGCCAGGGCGATCAGCACCGCCAGCAGCAGGAGCCCGGCGAAGACCGCGTTGCGGATCACGTCGCCGCGCGGCTGCTCGCTCAGCATCGCCCGCGTCGTCGCCCGTGCGCCGGCGACAGCCAGCCGATTGCGCGACGCGGCTGCGCCCGGATCGGCCATCACTCGTAGACCTCGCGGTAGCGGCGGACCAGCCTGATGCTGATCACGTTCATCACCAGGGTCATCACGAAGAGCAGTGAGCCGACCGAGAAAACCGTTTTGTAGCTGATCGAGTTGGCGGGAATGTCGCCGGTGGCGGTGACGGCGATGTAGGAGGTCATCGCCTGGATCGCTTCGACCGGATTGAAGGTGAGGTTCGGCGTCGAGCCCGCGGCGAGGACGACGATCATCGTCTCGCCGACGGCGCGCGAGATCGCCAGCGCAATCGAGGCGACGATGCCGGAGAGGGCGGCCGGGAAGACGACTTTGGTCGAGACCTCCATCTTCGTCGCGCCCATCGCGTAGGCACCTTCGCGCAGGCCACGCGGGACGGCGGACATCGCATCGTCGGAGATCGAGGCGATGATCGGGACGATCATCAGGCCGATGCCAAGTCCGGCGGCGAGCGCCATGAAGGGCTTGCCCACGGCCCCGCCGAGGAACTCACCCGGCCAGAGCGGCTGGATCAGCTCGGGCAGGAGGAAGGTGACGGCGAAGAAGCCGATCGCGACCGTAGGGATGCCGGCGAGGATCTCGATCACCGGCTTGATCGTCTTGCGCACCCGTGGGGTGGCGTACTCGCTCATATAGATGGCCGCGCCGAGGCCGATCGGGACCGCGAACAGCATCGCCCAGAGGGTTACGTTGAGGGTGCCGGCGACGATTGCAAGCACACCGAAGCTGGGCGGCTCGAACTGGGGGGTCCAGTCGGTGCCGAAGAGAAACTCCCAGGGGGAGACGACACCGAAGAATTCGATCGTCGGGCCGATCAGCGAGATCACGATCGCGGTCGTGGTCAGCACCGAGAGGATGCCGCAGAAGGCGAGCAGGCCCTGGATCGCCTTCTCGCCATAGCGGCGGCTAGGGGCCTGCAGCCGGCCGGGGCTTCCCCCGGCCGGCTGCAGAGCCGTCTTGCCGCCGTTGCCGATCACGAGCCGCGGATGGCGCTAAGCGCCGGCCTTTTCCGCAGCGGTCTTGGCCCCTTCGAGCTGCTCTTCGGTCAGCGGGATGAAGCCGACCGCTTCGGCGATGTCGTTGACGTTGCCGAGGTAGTAGTCGACGAACGCCTTCACCTCCGGCTTTTTCAGCGCCGAGTCGCTCGGGTAGATCAGGAGCGGCCGGCTGAGCGGCGTGTAGGTGCCGTCCTGGGCCGTTTCGACCGACGGGGCGACACAGCCCTTGCCGGCATCGACTTCGAGCGCTTTGAGCTCGCCTTCGTTCTCCGTGTAGAAGGAGAAGCCGGCGTAACCCATGCCGCCCGGGGAGCCCTCGACGCCGGTCACGGTGGCGTTGTCGTTCTCACCCACGTTGTTGTAGTCCTTGCGGGTCGCGCCCTCCTCACCGTTTATTTCCTCGGTGAAGTAGTCGAAGGTGCCGGAGTCGGTGCCTGGGCCGAAGAGCGCCAGCTCCTCGTCGAAGTCCTCGTTTAGGCCGGGGATTTCACTCCAGTTGGAGATCTTCGAATCCGGGCCCCAGACCGCGCCGAGCTGGTCGACGGTGAGACAGCTGACCGGGTTCTCGTTGTTGATCATTATGGTCAGCGCGTCGGTGGCGACATGGACCTCCTCGTAGCCGATCCCGCCCTTCTTGCAGGCTTCTTCCTCTTCGGGCTCGATCGCACGCGAAGCGTCGCTGATGTCGGTTTCCCCAGCGCAGAATTTTTCGAAGCCGCCGCCCGTGCCCGCGGTGCCGACCGTCACCTTGACGTCCGGGTTTTCCGCCTGGAATTCCTCAGCGATCGCCGAGGTGAGGGGGGCAACCGTGCTCGATCCATCGATGCGGATGGAGCCCGAAAGGTCGCCGTTGCCGCTGCCGCTTGCTTCGTCGTCGCTGTCGCCGCAAGCCGCTACCCCAAGCGCCAGGACGGACACGCAGGCGACGATCGTGAGCCACTTAGAGCTAGTCACTCTGTCTCCTTCTCGTTTGTTCAGGAAGTCAGGCAGCCGGCAGACGGGCCGGCCCGGCGCCACCTTCTCAGCGGCCCAGGCAAAGCTTGTTACTCGCCTGTATCGAGGATGTGAAAAAGATGTGAAAGGGAGAAACGGCCGGCTACGCCGCGGTGAGGTCGCCGGGAGCCGGCTCCAGCTCGGCGTCTGGGGCGGGCTCCGCCGACACAGGGGGCGCGAAAGCAGCGCCATCGGCGGGCTCGGGATCGAAGCGGTAGCCAACGCCAAAGTGGGTGTGGATGTAGCCCCAGCCCGGCGAGAGCTTCTCTAACTTCTGACGCAGCTTGCGGATGAAGACGTCGACGGAGCGATCGCCGTGTGCCATCGCGTATCCCCAGACACGCTGGTAGATCGCCTCGCGCTCCAACACCTGGCCCTGCGAGTCGGCGAGTAGCTGCAACAACTCGAACTCGCGCCGGGTCAGGTCGAGGCTGACTTCGCCGACGAAGGCCTGGAAGCGGTCGGCGCGAATCTCCAGCTCACCGGCAACGAGGGGACCTGCTTCAGCCTGCGGCCGGGCCCGGCGACGGCGACGCGAGACGGCTTCAAGGCGGGCAATCGCCTCTTCAGGGTGACACGGCTTATTGATCCAGTCATCGACTCCGAGTCGCAGGCCACGAACCCGCTGCGCCACGGTCGAGCGCCCCGTGCAGACGACGACCCCAAGGTCGGGGAGCATCCCGCAGATGCGCTCGAGGTAGGCCCAGGCCTCGTCGCCGAGGACAGCCGGATCTACCAGCAGCGCGTTCAGCTTCATCGCCACCAGCTCCTCCGGCGGGATTGCTCCGCTAAGGGTTCGCTGCTGCCAGCCGGCGGCCTCGGTGCGCTTCGCGAGCACGGTGACGAAACCGCTGTCGTCATCGATAACCGCCAGCCTGATGGTCTGCTGCGGGTTCACAGGCATAGCGATTGTATTCACACCTGCCGTCGGACCGCTGGAGGAAATCCCTGCTTTCACAGGTTTTTCACAAGTGGAAACTCCTAATTTGCGGGAACCCCTGATCCAAACCGTCTCCAAGCCTTATCGGAATGTTCACCGAGGGCACCCCCAGGGCGGGCAGGATGAAGTCCTCACGAGACTCCTCTCTCGTCGCAAACGGCCCGCCTGCCCCGGGCCGTTTGCATTTCTGGAGGGCGCCGCCGCCGGCGCCGTGCGCTAGATTCCCGGGCGTGAAGCAGCCCTCTCGCCGCACCCGAATCGCCACTGCGCTCTGCGCGGCGTTGACCATGCTGCTACTCGCCGCACCCGCGGCCTTGGCCGAGAATGGCGAGGGCCTGGCCGGCCGGGTCACCGACAAGACCGTCACCTTCTTCTGCTTCGGCGTGATCGCCTTCTTCGCGATCCTCGTGATCGTCCTCTCGCTGATCCAGGGCCGGCTCGAGAAGCGCAAGGAATTGCGCAAAGCGACGATCAGCCGCCTCGGCTGACGTCCCAGGCGCCGCCATGCAGCGTCCTCGGTCACTCGCGTGCAGAGCACGCCACGCTCCCTGCGTCCTTGCCTGACGGCCCCTGGGACGTCAGTCCAACGTAAACCCGCTCAGCAGCCTTTTCTCAGTCTCGCCCTCGATCTTCGCCGCGACTTCAACTCGGCCCTCGAGCGGAGTGCCACGGATCTTGGTCGCGAGCAGGTCGTCGACCTGGAAGATGCCCGCCGAGTTGTTGAGCTCGATCTCAATCCGAACCGGCCGCTCCTCCCCCACCTCAATCCGCACCTCGTCGACCGCCGCGGCGGAGATCGAGTGGATCCCCTCCTGTCCCGCCTCGATCGGCAACCGCGTCCGTCCCTGAGCCATGTCGAGAGCATCGGCAACACGAACGACGCCAGCCTCAAGCGTGTAGGGCTCGCCGCGACGGCGGTGGCCAATGATCGCGTGCAGAATCTCGCTGGCGACGACCGTCCGCTTCGGCTCTTTATAGACGTCGGCAAGCAAGCGCTCCAATGCCCCGTTCGCGAGGAACAAGCTGTACTCCTCGTGATCGGCACGATGGATCGACATGCCAACGTCGTGCAGCAACGCTCCGCCAGCAACTACAACCTCAGCATCCCGCGCCGACATCCCGTGGTCAGCCACAACCGCCGGCTCCTCCCCCGCCTTGACCAACAAACGCAGCAACCGCAGCGAGATGTTCAACACGATCTGCGTATGCACCCAGGAGTGGTCCGACATGCCGAGGCGTTCGGCATGGACTTGAGCCATGTACCACCAGGCCCGCACCTGCTCATCCCCGTTGACCGCCTCTAGGAACTGCTCCAGCTTCCGATTCCCCCGCGTCGGCGCCCGAACCTTCGCCTCAGCTATCGCCTCCGCCGGCGGCTTACGGCTCGGCCCTTGCGCATCTGGCGCTGGCACAGCCTCGTCGTTCATGAGCCCATCGTAGGAAGGGGATCGGGCGTCCCCTGCCGGAAACATTGGAGCCCTCCCCGGCAAGAACCCTGGAGGCCGCTCCTATGCGGGTTTCCGGCAGGGGATGCCTGATCCCCTTACTGCAAGCGCCTAGCCGCAGATGGGCCAGGGGCTAGAGCCCGACTGCGAGTAGAGCAATGCTGCTCTGTAGTCCTGCTCATCCTCGGGGGCTGCGGCGGGGTCGCCGCTGCCGCCGACAGCTGCCCACGTTTCGAAGGAGAACTGGTACTTGCCGCGATAGCTGCCGTCCGAGCTGACGATGGTCGGGTCGCCGCCGGACTCGCAGGAGGCGATCGATTCGAGCGTGGTCATCGAGACGCCACCCGGGAGGTTGGCGAAAGCTTCCTCGCGTTCGCGCTCGATTCGGGCGCGCCGAGCAGCTTGGATGCGCTGGGCCGCCATGCGCATCTCCACGTGCAACCGTGGACCACGGAGAAGCATCGGGGCCTTCACCGCTGGTCTCGCATCAGCCAAGCCGATGCGCGGTTCGGAGTCGGAAGCGTCTGGAGCGGCAAGAGCTGCCGCCGGGACCGCTAGGACGATCAGGACAAGGGCGGATATGGAATATGTGCGTTTCGTAAGCAAGCGCGGAACCGTGGCGGGGTTCCGGTCACGGGAGGGTGATCGCGCGCACAGAGCTCACATCTGCGTGCGTTTCTGCACTAGCCCAGGCACGAATATCCGCTCTCAGATCGGCCGATTGAAAGTGATTGTGCGTCTAAACCCGCGATGATCCGCGCATCGACGGCCAACCCCCCACCTCGCGTCTGCTCCTCGCCTGTCCCGATCAGCCGGGCTTGATCGCCGCTGTCAGCGGCTTCCTCGCCGAGGCCGGCTGCAACATCGTCGACGCCGACCAGCACTCGAGCCGCGAGGGGCGCTTCTTCATGCGAATGGCCTTCGATCCCGCCCCCGAGGAGAAGCGGGCGGCCCTCTATCGCCGCTTCGAAGAAGAGATCGCCGTGCCGCTGAAGATGGACTACCGATTCGCCGAGTCGAGCAACCGCAAGCGGCTGGCGATCATGGTCTCGCGCGAAGACCACTGTCTCTCCGACCTGCTCTGGCGCTGGCGCAGTGGCGAGCTGGGCGCCGAGGTCATCGCCGTCGTCTCCAACCACCCCGACCACGCCGACCAGGTCGCTTCGCTCGGCCTTCCCTTCCATCACGTGCCAATCGAGGAAGGCGGCCGGGCCGGCGCCGAGGCACAGGTTCTCGAGCTGCTCGGCGACGAGGTCGACCTGCTCGTCCTCGCCCGCTACATGCAGATCCTCTCGGCGGACTTCCTCAGCAAGCTCGGCGCACCGGCGATCAACATCCACCACAGCTTCCTGCCCGCCTTCGTCGGCGCCGACCCCTACGCCCGCGCCCACGAGCGGGGCGTCAAGCTGATCGGAGCCACCGCCCACTACGTCACCGAGGAGCTCGATGCAGGCCCGATCATCGACCAGGACGTAACCCGCGTCAGCCACCGCGACGAGGTCGGCGACCTGATGGGCATCGGGCGTGACGTCGAGCGCCTCGTCCTCGCCCGCGCGGTAAAGGCCCACCTCGACGATCGGGTCCTGCTCGACGGAGCCCGCACGATCGTTTTCTGAGCCCATCCTGGCTGGCCAGCCAGTTTTCGCTGTAAGGTGCGAGAGATGGAGCAAGCGACGATTCCCCGTCCCGCCGCAACGGCACCGGCGTCGGTGCAATTCCCACCGGGCACCCGGCTACCCGCCGCAGCCCAGGTCGGCCTCTACGCGCGCGACCCGCTCGGCTTCCTGATCCGCTACCAGCGCCGCTACGGCGACATGTTCACGGTCTCCTTCCCCTTCTTCCGGCGGCTCGTCTACGTCGCCGATCCGGCCCTGGTCAAAGAGCTCTTCACCACCTCCCCCGAGCAGGCGCACGCGGGCGAGGCGAACGCGACCATCCTCGAGCCGGCGCTCGGCCCGAACTCGGTCCTCACTCTCGACGAGGCGCCGCACATGCGCCAGCGCAAGCTGTTGTTGCCGCCCTTCCACGGCGAGCGAATCCAGCGATACGGCGAGCTGATCCGCGAGGCAACGCTGGGCGAGATGGAGAGCTGGCCGGTCGGCGAGCCCTTCGCCCTGCGTCCGCACACCCAGCGGATAACGCTGGCGGTGATCATGCGGGCGGTCTTCGGCGTCCACGACGAGGACCGCCTTTCCCGCTTCGAGCACCTGATCGAGACCTTCGCCGGCCGACTCAGCCTGGTCACGGCGATCCCGCCGCTGCGCCGCAGCCTCGGCCGTTGGAGCCCCTGGGCGCGCTTCGTCGCTGCCCGAGAGGCGCTCGACGCCTTCATCTACGAGGAGATTGCCCTGCGCCGCGCCGAGAACGCCGGTCGACCAGCGGAGGCCGACGACGTGCTCTCGCTGCTGCTCGCCGCCCGCCATGACGACGGCAGCCCGATGAGCGACGCCGAACTGCGCGACGAGCTGGTCACGATCCTCGGCGCCGGACACGAGACCACGGCGACCGGCCTCGCCTGGGCGATGGAGCGCCTGCTGCGCAACCCGCAGGTGCTTGCCCGCTTGCGGGACTCGATCGCGGCCGGCGAGGACGACTACCTCGACGCAACGGTCAAGGAGACGCTGCGGGCACGGCCGGTGATCGTCGACGTCGCCCGCAAACTGACTGCGCCCCACTCAATCGGCGGCTACGAGCTGCCGGCCGGGACCTTCGTGATGGCGGCGATCGCCGCCCTTCACTACCGCGAGGACCTGTTCCCAAACCCGACCGAGTTCCGACCCGAGCGCTTCCTCGAGGGCAAGGCCGACACCTACGCCTGGATTCCCTTCGGCGGCGGCGTGCGGCGCTGCATAGGCGCGGCCTTCGCCGAATACGAGATGCGAGTCGTGCTGCGCGCAATCCTCGAGCGGGCCGACCTGAGCGCTCCCGATCCCAAACCGGAAAAGGTCAAGGTCCGCAACATCACCCTTGCTCCCGGCAAGGGGACGCTGGTCAGCCTCGATCGGCCGCTGAGCTAGCCGCCTCGACCTCCGCTTCGGCGGCCTCCCACTGCTCAATCAGATTGGCGACAGCCTGCTTTGCCGCGGCGTGTCGCCCTTTAGCTCGCTCCGCTCGCCCTGGGCTCGACCAGGCTTCGGGATCTGCGAGCTCCTCCTCGAGCTCGCGCAGATCGGCCTCCGCTCGCTCGATCTGCTCGGCCAGACGGCCCGCCTTCCGCGCTGCCTTCTTGGCCGCCCGCCCGGCGTTGCGGCCCTCCGCTGAAGCGGGGGCGGACTTCTCGCCCTGCGTCTCCGCCTCCGCCGCGGCTTCCAGTTCGTCGCGCTCGCGCTGGTAGGTGGCCCAGCCGCTCGCGTAGCTGCGCAGCTCGCCGTCCTCGCAGACGAGCGTGCGAGTGCCGACCGCCTCCAGCAGCGCCCGGTCGTGAGAGACCAAGATCACCGCCCCTTCGAAGGCCGAAAGCGCGTCCTCGAGCGCCTCGCGGCTCTCCAGGTCGAGGTGGTTGGTCGGCTCGTCGAGGATCAGGACGTTGGCGCCGGAGGCGACCAGAATCGCCAGCGAGAGTCGCCGCTGCTCGCCGCCGGAGATATCGCTGAGCTGCTTCTCAGCATCGCGGCCAGAGAAGAGGAAGTTGCCGAGTAGGTCGCGCGCTTTCTGCCCCGTGAGCCCGGTCTGCCGCTGGGCGGCGTCAAGCACGGTCCCCTCTCCCGCGGCGGTGTCGGCGTGCTGGGAGAGGTAGCCGACCTTGACGTTGTGGCCAAGCCGCACCGAGCCTGCGGCCGGCTCACACTGCCCAGCGAGCGTCTCGATCAGCGTCGTCTTCCCCGACCCGTTGGGCCCGACGAGGACGACGTGTTCGCCGCGCTCGACTTCGAGCCGAGCGTCGGCGAGCAGCGTCCGGCCGGGGACCTCGATCCTCGCTCCGACCAGCTTGATCACGGTCCTGCCAGGTCGCTCGGGCTGGACGAAGGAGAAGCGTAGGTTGCGCCGGTCGCGCTGCTCGGCCTCGACTCCGTCGCGCTTGATCTTGTCGATCTGTTTCAACCGCGACTGAGCCTGGCGCGCCTTCGTCGCCTTGTAGCGGAAGCGCTCGACGAAACGCTCCATGCGGGCGATCTCGGCCTCCTGCCGCTCGATCGCCTTGCCGCGGGCGATCTCGCGCGCAGCCTGTTCCTTACGCCAGGCGTGCCAGGGACCGGCGAAGAAGCGCGCCTTCTTCGCCTCGAGCTCCAGCACGGAGGTGCCGACCGCCTCGAGGAACCAGCGGTCGTGGGCGACGAGGACGACGGCGGCGTCAAGGTCACGCAGGTAGCGCTCCAGCCACTCCAGCGAGGGAATGTCGAGATGGTTGGTCGGCTCGTCGAGCAGCAAAAGATCGGGCCGCGTCGCCAACGCCCGCGCCAGCGAAGCCCGGGTCAGCTCGCCGCCGGAGAAGGTCGAGAGCGAGCGCTCGGTCTCCTCGCCGCCGAAGCCGAGGCCGCGCAGGACCGAGAGGACACCATCGCGCCAGCGGTAGCCGCCGCCATGCTCGATTAGCTGCTGGGCTGCGGCGTAGGCATTCAACGTGTCCTCGCTGGTCTCCCCAGAGGACATCGCCGCCTCGAGCCGCTCCAGCTCGGCCTCCGTCCGCAGCATCTCCGTGCGGCCGGAGAAGACGTACTCGCCCAACGAGATCTCTGTCTGGCGCGGCGGGCGCTGGTCGTGCAGGGCGACACGCGCCCCCTTTTGCAAGACGAGACTGCCCGCCTCAGGGGCCAGCTCTCCCGCCAGCAGCCGCAACAGGGTCGACTTGCCCGCGCCATTGCGACCCGACAGCGTCATCCGCTCGCGCGGCTCGAGCTTGAAGGAGACGCCGGCGAACAGCAGCTGGCCGCCCATGTGGACGTCGAGGCTGGTTGCGGTTGCGATTGCCACACGCGCAGAATGCCGATTGGCAAGCCCCGGCGTAACCTCCGACGATGGAGCGAGATGAGCTGCGGACGATTCAGGCGCCACTGAAGGAGCGCTACGAGGGGGAACCGGAGGCCGCTCTCGTCACCCTGAAGGCGAGCGGCAACCTCGGCGAAGGCGTCTCCTGTTCGGTCGACACCGGCCGGGCACTGGCGGAGGCGGGCCTGCATCCGGCCTCGGGCGGCGACGGCACCCAGCTCTGTTCAGGCGACATGCTGCTCGAGGCCCTGGTTGCCTGCGCCGGCGTGACCCTACGCGCGGTTGCCACCTCGCTCGGGATCGCGGTCGAGTCGGGCACGGTTCGGGCCGAGGGCGAGCTCGATTTCCGCGGCACGCTCGCCGTCGACCGCGAGGCCCCTGTCGGCTTCCGCTCTATCCGACTCAGCTTCGACCTCGAGACCGATGCAGGCGAGGACGAGCTCGCGACCTTGCTGAAGCTGACCGAGCGCTACTGCGTCGTCTTCCAGACGATCTCCACCCCGCCCGACATGTCGGTGGCGGTCGCGACCGGATAGGCGCTTCGGTGCTACAGCCGCTGCGGCACATCGGCGAATTGGCGAAAGCGCGGGCGACGAGGCGCTCGGCCGAACGCGACGACACCCAGTCGCTAACGGAGCTGGAGCACCGCCCGCTGGAGCTGCCAGAGGGGCTCGTGGTCGAGTGGCTGGGGGTATCCGGCTACCGGATCAGCCATGAAGGCCAGACGCTTTTCGTCGATCCCTACCTCTCGCGCGTTCCCTTGCGAGACCTGATCCTCCGCCGGCAAGCCCTGCCTGATCCAGCCTCCCTGGAGCGCTTTGGCGGCGCCGATGGCGAGGTCGTCGGCGTGCTGGTCGGCCACACTCACTTCGACCACGCCGTCGACGCACCGGCAATCGCCCGCCGCTTCGGCTGTAAGGCGTACGGCTCGGACTCACTGCTCAAGCTGATGGCGCTGCATGGGTTGGCCGAGAGTACGGTCGTCGTCGAGCCCTATCGCGCCTATGAGTTGGGTCCGTTTGTCGTCCGCTTCACCCCCAGCGTGCACTCGAAGCGCCATCGCCAGCCAGGAAGGCGGTCGAGCGTCGCCCCCGGAACCCGCGTCGAATCGCTTGCGAGGGCTCTAACCTCGCCGGCTCACAAGTTCCGGTGGCGACGCTCGACCGCCTTCCTCGAGAGTGCGACCGCTTTCTCCTCGCAGCTTGCAGGAGAGGAGCCGGGGATCCTCGCCGGGAACTTGTGAGCCGGCGAGGTTAGAGCCCGCACTGCGACCGTCGCGGGTTCACGGCGGGGATCCCCGGCTCCTCTCACAACTTCTTCCGCCCGCTCGGCCAGCCGCTTGAGTTCGTCTCCAACGTTCAGCTCTCCGAGCTGCCAGGTGAGATCGGCCCGTCAGTAGCGAGATTGAGCTCGCCGCCCTCCCGCGCTCCGATCTATAGGCGTCGCGGGCTAGCCGGAGAAGTACTTGGCGGCGATCTGATCGATCGTGCCCTTGGTCCGGATCGTGGTTGGGCCCAATGCACTTTCGAGAGCCTTCAGATCCAGGTCGGATTCCGAGATGCCACCGCTGGGGAGCCAGAAGAGCTCGCGGCCCTCGATCACAAGGCGGTCTGCGGCGGTCGACAACTCCAGCGCTTGCTTGGCCCTCGCCGCGGATGGTTTCTTCATCAGCAGCATCACTTGCAGCTTTCCCTTCGAGGCCGCGAGCTGCTTCGCGTCAAAGGGCTCCCAAGCGGCAATCGCCAGTAGCTGCTTCGCCGAGCGTAGGAAGACCGGAACCTCGTAGCCGAGCGCCTCACCAAGCCCAGCTTCGAGCTGCGTGGTCAGCTCAGCCGGCCGCCCCTCCTTGGCAAAGACCACGTTGCCGCTAGCGCGAAAAGTCGCGACGTCCCCACACCCCAGCGCCTCAAAATGCGAGCGCAGATCGTCGTTGGTGATCCGCCGACCGCCCAGGTTCATACCTCGCAAAAAGGCAACGTAACGATCCACTGCCCAGTCCTAAGAAGCGCGAATCCGAGCGTAGAGCGTCTCGGGTGCAACGTCCGCGCCGTTTGGCCAAACGATCGTTCCCAGCTCCTCATCCAACTCGACTTGCCCGAAATAGTTTGGATCCCGCAACGGCTCGAAAACCCCTCGCCAAGTGCGAGCGGAAAAGTCGATCTCCCCCTCACTACCGTCCTCGAAGCACAGGTGAATCCGGTGATCCCCTACTACCTTGACGCGCGTGACGTGGACAATCGGTTCCATCCACTCAATGCTACGGCAGCGGATCGACCTGGGCTAAAGGCTGTTCGTTCCTTGCCCGCTCCCAATTGAGTGCGAGCTCGTCGCGGTGAATGCGTGCCCACTTGCGCACCAGGGCCAGGCGTTTATGCGGCATGCACCCAACGCTGCTGATCGCAGACGCACCCGTGGTGCGCACTTCGTGCCGTCTCTGTCCTGCAGGGTAGAAGGATCTGCTTGCCAAGACATGCTGAGGTGTTCTGTCTGCGGCAAATCGTAGGCTTCCACCATGGCTCGATTTGCCAGAGCATTCGGGAATAAGGAAGACTCAGCCTCTCTGCGTCTTTCTTGGCTAGCGGGTCTTCTGGAGGGTGAGGGAACATTCCTACGCCCACCTCCCTCAATGCCCAATTGTCTGATCGTCGCGTGTCATGACCGACCGCGATGTCGTGGAGCGCGTCGCGCAGCAGTTCAGCACGGCAGTCATGGCAATCGACAAGGGCAGATACCGGACCGAGTTCGCCGCAACGCTCAAGGGCGAAGGTGCGGTGGCGTTCATGACCGACATCAGACCCTTGATGGGAATGAGGCGCCAGCAGGCGATCGACTCTGCCCTCAATCGGTATCGCCCCCCGGTTCGGAAACTCAGTTTTGAGATTGCCGAGGAGATCCGTCGACGAGCATCCGCGGGTGAGTCCGTGGCCTCGCTTGCCATCGAGTACGAAGTCGCGAGACAGACGATCTATCCGATCCTGAAAGGCGAGATTTATCGGGCTCCACCATCTCGGCCATGGAGAAATCCCGAGCCGGAATTGCCAAAGGTCAATACGCTGCCTTGGATGTCGCCGGCAGAGCTACATTGGCTTGCCGGCTGGCTCGAGGGAGAGGGCAGCTTCATGGCACCCCCTCCCTCAAATCCCCGCTGTCCTCGGATCTCGGCCCAGGCGAGAGACAAAGACGTGGTCTGTGAAGCCGCGCGGCTCATGCAAATAAAGCCGGGGTTCGAAAAATCGCGCAGACCCCACTGGTCCTCGATATGGCGTGTCCTCCTCCAAGGCCGCCGAGCCCTGACGCTGATGCACGCTCTCGCTCCCCTGCTTGGTGAAAGGAGAGGGACGCAAATTCAATGTGCAGTCACCGCTACTGTCGAAGCGACTGAAACTCCGAGCAGCAGTATCGATTGAAAATTTTGATTAATGGAGGCGGCCGGAATCGAACCGGCGTGGCTGGCCGTAGCGCGAAGGTTTCTACAGGTTTAGCCGGCGCTTGATTCTCGTCTCCCGGGGTCCGCGCCGGCGGGCACTGCGGGAGACAAAGCCCTCTGAAATGTCCCCTGGCAAACGGGGCGATCCGCCTGGGTAAGCCCGCAATTTGAAGCCGGAACCCCCCTCCGCGGGCGGGAGAGGGCCGACTCTCACTCACTTAGATCTAACTAAGCAGCGAGGGCGAACTCATGGTCCGCACGTATTGGTTGGTGCCGGTGTTTAACGAGGCCTCCGGCAACCTCGACCTGCAACCGTTCGCACGGATCGACCAGATCGAAGCCTGTCGCCCCCGTGCTATGTGTCTTGATTGTACGGGGTGGGTACGGTTCCTCCGATGAGCGAGCGTGAATTCGACGCGATTGTGATCGGCGCGGGGGCTCCGGGGGAGGTCTGCGCGGGTCGGCTCGCCGACGGCGGGCTCTCGGTCGCGATCGTCGAGAGCCACCTGGTGGGCGGCGAATGCTCCTACTACGCCTGCATGCCATCGAAGGCGCTGCTGCGGCCGGGCGAGCTGTTGGCCGAGGCACGTCGCGTGCCCGGCGTCAGCGCTGCGGTGAGCGGCGACCTCGACCCGCAAGCCGTGCTCGACCGTCGCGATGAGGTGATCCACGATCTTGACGACTCCGGCCAGCTGCCTTGGCTGGAGGAACGCGGAATCGAGCTCTTCCGCGGCGAGGGACGCTTGGACGGAGAGCGGCGAGTGGTGGTCGACGACGAAACGCTGGTCGCGCGCAAGGCCGTCGTCGTGGCAACCGGCAGCAGCGCCGCGATGCCGCCGATCGAGGGGCTTGACTCGGTCCGAACTTGGAACAACCGCGACGCGACCACCTCGAAGCAGATACCGGAGAGCATGGTCGTCCTTGGTGGCGGCCCGGTTGGATCGGAGCTGGCGCAGGCCTGGTCGACGCTGGGGACCTCGGTCACCCTGATCGAGGGCGAGAGCAGGCTGCTGCCACGCGAGGAGGCGTTCGCCGGTGAGCAGGTCGCGACTTCGCTGCGCGACTCCTACGGAATCGACGTCCGCACCGGCGTGCTCGCCGAGCGGGTTTCCGCAGCGGGCGCCGGGGTCGTCATCGAGCTGAACGACGGCACTCAGGTGGAGGCAGCCGAGCTGCTGGTCGCGGTAGGCCGTGCCCCGCGCACCAAGGGGATTGGGCTGGAGTCGGCTGGGGTCGAGCCCGGGGGGCGCGGCTTCCTCGAGACCGATGATCGGCTGCGGGTCGGAAACCGGGACTGGCTGTACGCCGTCGGCGACGTCAACGGCCGCGCCCTCTTCACCCACATGGGTAAGTACCAGGCCTGGGTCGCCGCCGAGAACCTGCTTGGCCGTGAGGTAGAGGCGATATCGGAAGGCATCGGCGCCCCCCGCGTCACCTTCACCGACCCCCAAGTCGCCGCCGTCGGCAAGACCCTCGCCCAGGCCGAGGAAGAGGGCATCGACGCCCGCGCAGTCGACGTCCCCACCGACGGCACCGCGGGCGCCAGCTTCTACGGCAAGGACACCGGCGGCACCTCGCGCCTCGTCATCGATAAGTCCAGCGAGACGATCGTAGGCGCCACCTTCACCGGCTTCGAGACGGCTGATTTCCTCCACGCGGCCACGGTCGCCATCGTCGGCGAAGTCCCTCTCAAGCAGCTACGCCACGCCGTGGCTGCTTACCCAACCCGCTCCGAGATCTGGCTCAAGCTGATTGAGGCCGCCGGCCTCTAGAGCCCATCCGGTAGGGGCGGAACGTCTTGTACTTTTTCGTCGAGGCCTTCGGGCGATAGCCCACGAGGGCTTCACCGAAAAAGTTAAGTGGAGCCCCTGCCGGATGGGCTCTTAAACGCGCGAACGCCTCTTCAGGTCTTCTGCAAACTCTCTAGGCAGCCCCGGAATCTCGTCCAGCTCGTCAATCGAGTTGAAGCGGCCAACACGCTCGCGGTGGGCGAGCAAGCGAGTCGCCTGGGTGACGGAGAGACCCTGGCTCCGTAGTTGCTCGAAGGTGACGTTGTTGAGTTCGATCGTCTCACCGGCCTGTGCTGCAGGTGGAGACGGCTGTGGAGGTGAGGGTGGTCCTGGTTGCGGCTCGGGCTGCGGCGGGGCTGGTGGCGGACCCGGCTGAGGCTCGGGGGCTGGCGGGGGCGGTTGAGGTGCCGGCGGCTGGGGCGTGGGTACTGGTGGCGGCGGCGGGCTGGGTGGTTGCGGCGCCGGAGGTTGCGGGGCTGCCTGTGGGGGCAGCGGCTGGGGGTTCGGCGATGCCTCGCCTCTGCCCTGCACTGACCCGAGCACAGCCTGCTCCGCTTCGGCGGCACGGCGCTCGGCCTCGCGCGCCCGCTCCTCCGCCTGGGCGACGCTTTCCTCGATCTCGCGCAGACGCTGCTGGCGCTCGGCCTCCTCCGCTTTCAGCTTCGAGAGGCGCTCGGCCTCGGCAGCCCGTCGTTCGGCCGCTTTGGTCCTCTCCTCGATCTGGCGCAGGCGCTCCTGGGCCTCGGAGAGCGAGCGCTCCTGTGCTTCACGCTCCTGCTGCAGGCGCTGCTCGGCCGTCTGCAGGTCTGGCGCCTGCGTTGCCGAGGCTGATGGTGGCGGAACCGCCGCCATGCTCTGCGTCGTCTGCCCAGCCTGGACCTGTGCTTGGCGCACCTCGGCCTCGTGCTGAAGCCGCTCAGCCTCAGCGATCCGCCGATCGGCCTCGGCGCGAATTCGCTCCTCCTCGCGCTGAATTTCGGCCACCTTGTCCTGTACGCGCTGTTCAGCCGTCGCCGGGTCATAGCCACCTGGCGCGGGCGGCGCGGGTGGGACGCTCGCCTGCGGTGGTGACGCCTGCGTTGGCGGCGGCACTGCGAGAGGTGGAACTGCGGCAGCGGGCGCCGGCGGGACTGGTGGTGGCGGAACCGGCGGTGGCATCACCATCGGCGGCGCTGGCTGAGTCTGCGCCGAAGCCGGCGGAAGCGGTTGGGGCTGCTGGCTCGTCGCGCTCTCCTGCTCGAACAGGGCCCGCTCTTGAGCGGCTCTCGCGGCCGCAAGGTCGCGCTCGGCCTTGGCTGCTTCCTTCTTCGCACGGCGGCCCGAGCCACCGGCCTTGGTCGGCTTGTGGCGTCGCTCGGCCCGCTTCTGAGCGCGCTCCTGGCGTCGCCGCTTTGCTTCCTCGGTCCGTTTTTTGCGGTGTTCGCTGCGGGCCGCTCGCTGCTGCGCGCGCGCCTGCTTGCGTTTCTCCTTGGCGTTGAGCGGTTTATCTCCGGGCGCAGGCGGGGGTGGTGGTGGCGCACCCGGGCTTGCGACGGGGGCGGCCTGAGACGCCGGGGCCGCCCTACCAGGAGCTGGGGGCGGCTTGCCGGCCCCAGCCTTTTTGCTCTGGTCTTTGCTGCGCCGCTGGACGACGCTGATCACCAGCAGCAGAAGAAGGATCGCCACGACGAGGCCGGCAACGAAATACTGGACGTTGTCGCTGATGAAATCAGCCATCGGGACCCGAAGCTACCTCATTCTGCCCTTGAATTCGCGCTCGACCTCGCGCCGCACGTCACGATCCGCGATCTCGCGCCGCCGGTCGCGCCCCTCCTTGCCTCGCGCCAGCGCCAGCTCAACCTTTGCCCGCGCCCCTTTGAAGTAGATCCTGGTCGGAATCAGCGTCAAGCCTCGCTCTGCGGTCTTGCCCACGAGGCGCTCGATCTCGGCCCGGTGAAGCAGCAGCTTGCGCGGCCGCTCGGGCTCGTGGTTCTCGCGGCTGGCGGGCTCATATGGCGGGATGTGGAGATTGCGCAGCCACACCTCACCGTCGTTGATCACCGCGTAAGCATCGGTCATCTGCGCCTTGCCGTTGCGCAGGGACTTGACCTCGGAGCCGCGCAACACAACCCCCGCCTCGATCTTCTCGATCCACTCGAATTTGTGGCGGGCGCGGCGGTTGGTGGCGACGTCGCCGGACGCTGGTTCGCGTTTCTTGCCCTTCTTAGCCATCGACTGGCTCCAGATCGGTGCGGCCGCGCACCGCTTCGACCCCGCTCACCTGGACGGATACCGGATCACCGAGCCGCAGCTTTCGGTTCGACTCCTGGCCAACCAGGGCAGTCTCACTCTCGTTCAGCTCGAAACGCTCGACGCCACCGATCCGGCGAGCCGGCAGGAAACCTTCGTAGACGTCGCCCAGCTCGCCGCCGAAGCCGACGAAGGCGCCAGCGCGGATCAGCCCCGACACCTCGCCTTCGAACTCCGTTTCAGCGCCCCGCTCGCGCAGCTCACGCTCGAGCAGAAAGGCAGAGCAGATGTCATCCGCGCGGCGCTCGATCCGCATCGAGTCGCGCTCGCGCTCGCTGCAATGCGAGGCCGCCTCACGCACTTCCGCGGCACTCGGCGCCGGCTCTCCCTCCCCCAGCGCCGCCAAGAGAGCCCGGTGGACGATCAGATCGGGGTAGCGCCGGATCGGCGAGGTGAAGTGGCAGTAGGCATCGCTGCCTAGCCCGGCGTGGCCGCTGTTGCGCTCGCTGTATTGAGCCTGTTTGAGGGAACGCAGCACGAGCGATGTATACGCGGCGCGGCCGTGCCCGCGTCGCGTCGCCTCACGGGCTACCAGCCGAATCGCCTCCGCCGCCAGCTGCGCAGCCTCGCGTTGCGACGGCGTCCCACGCAGCGGCGGCGTCGGGATCTCGAGCTCGTGAAGCTGCACGACCAGCTGCTCGATCCGTGGTGGATCGGGCGGGGCGTGGACCCGATAGATCGCCGGCACCCGCTTGCGCGCGAGCAGTTGGGCGACCTGCTCGTTGGCAAGGATCATCAACCGCTCGATCAGGGCGTGCGACTCGGTTTGGGCGACGCCCCGCGCGCCAACTACGTTGTTGCGCGAGTCGAAGCGGAACTCGGGCTCGAACGACTCCACATCGAGGCTGGTCGCGCCGCGTCGCTCACCGAGGGCAGCGGCAGCCTCACGCGCAACCGCCAGCGGCTCGGCGACCGCCTCCGGCGCTTCTGCCCGCCCCGAGAAGACGACATCGAGCTCGTCGTAATCGAGCCGTGCGTCGGAGCGGATGCGGCTGCGGTAGAAGGCGGCTGCGCCCGGCCGGCCGTCCCGATCGAGCTCGAATCTCAGCCGTCACAGCGAGACGCTCGACCCCGGGCGCCAGGCTGCACGCCTGCTCGCTCAGCGCATGCGGAAGCATCGGCTCGACCGCGCCGGGGACGTAGGTACTGTTGCCGCGGCGCCTCGCCTCGCGGTCGAGCGGCGAGCCAGGCGGAACATGAGCAGCGACGTCGGCAATGTGGACCCAGAGCCGCGTCCCCTCACCCTCCCGCTGCGCCGAGACCGCATCGTCGAAGTCACGCGCGGTCGCCGGATCGACGGTGAAGGTCGGCAGGCCGATCAGGTCGCGACGCGGCCCGCTGCGGGACTCGGCCACCGTGCTGGCCTCGGCGGCTTCGACCTCGAGCGAGGCGCGAAAACCGCGGCCGCCAAGCTCCTCGCGCAAGAACAGCTCGACCGCGTCGCGGGCCGTCTTCGGCGCCTCCTGCCGGCGCCCCCGACCCCGCCCGCGCTGCCGCTCGCGGTACTGACGCCAGTCACGACCGCTCACGGCGTCGCCAGCACCCCGAGAGCCCGTTCGACCGCCTCGTCGCGGCTCGTGCCCGGCCTATCGCTTGCCGGCACGTCAGGCTGGATCCCCTTGCCGGCGAGGTTGGTCCCGTCGGGCGTGAAGTACTCGCCGACCGTCAACTTCAACGCGCCACCGTTGGAGAGGTCGACCTCCTGCTGGAAGACCCCCTTGCCAAAGGAGCGCTTGCCGACCACCTTCGCCCCAGCCTCGTCTGCCAGCGCAGCGGTGAGGATCTCCGCCGCTGAAGCAGTGTTGCGGTCGATCAGGACGACGATCGGCAGCGCCGGCAAGTTGTCCCCCTTTGCCTCGTAGACGGCATGCCCCTGGGTGCGTGAATCGGTCGAGACCACCGTCTCGCCCTCCGGCAAGAAGATGCTGGCAGTCAGCACCGCCTCCTCGAGCAGGCCGCCGCCGTTGCTGCGCAGATCCAGCACCAGTCCCTCGGCGCCTTCTCTCTGCAGCTTGCGAACAGCTTGCCGCAGGGCTCCGTGAGCGCCTTCACTAAAGGCAGCGAGGTAGACATAGCCGAGCTTCTCTCCATCCACCGTCTCCAATTTCTTGCTAACCACGGGTACCGAGATCTCGGCGCGGGTGATGCGAACCTGCCGCACCTCTCCTCCCTTGGGCTTCCGCACACCCACGGTCACCTCGGTCCCTTCTGGGCCCTTGATCAGGGCGGTGGCGGCGTCAGAGTCTAGGCCCGCGATCGAGCGGCCGTCGACGGAGACGATCGTCTCGCCAACCTCGATCCCGGCCGCTTCAGCCGGGGAGCGTTTGAAAACCCGTTCGACCCGCAGCCCATCTTTGACGCCGGTGACACTGAGCCCGATCCCCGAGAAACGGCCCTCGATTTCTTCAGTGAAGCGGGTAAGCGTCTCGGCCGAGAAGTATTCGGAGAAGCGGTCGTCGTAGCGCTGCCGCAGGCCTCGGACCATCCCCTGGAGTGAGGAGTTAGTCAGCTCCGTCTGCGGGACCGAGCGGTAGTAGTTGTCCTCGATCAGTTCGCTGGCTTCCGCGGTCAGGCCCGCCGAGTCGTCGACGAAGATGTCGCGCAGCGGCGGCGGCATCTTCGCCGGATGGCCACCGAGCCAGAGCCCAGCGGCAAGCACCACGAGTAGCCCGGCGAGCAGGCCGAGCGTCCGCGCAACCCTCACGCGGCCCTCCGCACTAAACCTTGAGGAAGCGGCGCAGGGTGACCCCGGAGCCGATCGCCGAGACCAGCACCGCGGCAGCGAAGAGGATCGCGACCAGCGCCGGGAAGGAGAGCGTGGTGCTGTTCTGCGCAGCGAGGAAGCCGATGCTGTCGCTCAGCGGATCGACGATCGTCAGCTTGCCCAGCCACAGGATCAGTATGGCCACCAGGCCCCCGAAGAAGCCGACGACGACCCCCTCGATCATGAACGGCCAGCGGATGAACCAGCGGGTGGCGCCGACCAGGCGCATCACCTCGACCTCGCGGCGGCGGGTGTAGATCGAGAGCCGGATCGTGTTGCCGACCAGCATCAGCGAAGCGGCGATCAGCAGTGCCGTGATCACCGTCAGGACGATCTTTAGCGCGCTCGTGACCTGCTCGATCTTCCGCGCATCTTCCTGGCGGTCGAAGATTTTCTGGACGATCGGCGAGATCGGCCGCGGGGTCCCGTCGGGGCCCGGCGGCATTACCGCCGTCCGCACTGCGTCTAGATTGGCCGCATCGTCCGCCTTGACGGCGAAGTTCGCCGGCAGCGGGTTGTCGCTGAGCTGGGCAGTCAGTTCCTCGCTCTTCTCCTTGCCCAGGTCCGCCTTCAGCTCGTTCAGCGCCTCGGCCTTGGTGATCAGCTCGACCGACTCGACGTGTGGGATCGCCAGCAGCTGATCTTCCAGCCGGTCAGTTTCGGCTTTGGTCGCGTCGTCATACAGGGCCACCCGGAACTCAAGGCTGTCGCGCACCTCGTCGCTCTTGGCCTGCGTCGTCTGGAAGATCGGGATCAGGACACCGAGCAGGATCACGGTGACGACCGTGGTCACGATCGCAGCCATGCTCGGCGCGCCGTTGCGGCGCAGCGCGCGGAAAGCCTCCTGGGTGAAGAAGAGAAGTCGCGACATCTAGAAGAGCGACTCGCTGGCGTGTCCGTTGGTCTGTCCCTCGGGGGCGACGCCCATCTCCGCCCGCATGCGCAGGCCGAACTCCGACGTCGACTCCTCGGTGTATCCACCACTGACCTCGTCGCGGACGACGCGGCCCTCATAGAGCTCGATCACGCGGCGACGCATGTTGTCGACCATCTCGCGGTCGTGGGTGACGACGAGCACGGTCGTGCCGGTCTTGTTGATCCGGTAGAGCAGCTGCATCACGCCAATCGAAGTCACCGGGTCGAGGTTGCCGCTGGGCTCGTCGGCGAGCAACAGCGGCGGGTGGTTGACGAAGGCGCGGGCAATCGAGACGCGCTGCTGCTCGCCGCCGGATAGCTCGTCGGGATAGCTGTGGAGCTTGGTCGAGAGACCGACCAGGCGCAGAATCTCCGGCACTTGGCGGCGGATTTCGCCGCGATGGGCGCCGATCACCTGCAGTGCGTAGGCGACGTTGTCGTAGACGGTGCGATCGGGGAGCAGCTTGAAGTCCTGGAAGACCGTGCCGATGTTGCGCCGCAGCTGCGGGATCTTGTTCTCCGGCATCGCGCCGATGTCGCGCCCGGCGATGCGAACGCTGCCGTCGGTCGCCGTGAGCTCGCGCATCAGCATCTTGATCAGCGTCGACTTGCCACAGCCGGTCGGGCCGACGAGAAAGACGAACTCGCCGCGGTCGACGGCCAGCGAGACTCGGTCGAGCGCCATGTGGCCGCCGGGGTAGACCTTGGTCACATCGCGCATCTCGATGATCGGCGCACCGCCTTTGCGGTTGCGCTCCGCCGGCGCCTCAGCGCCCCTCTTCTTCTTTTTGCCTATAGCCATGCGCGGGGGTCCTTCTCCGGCTACAGGGTGACTCCTGCGCACCGGATCGCGCGCAACACCCCGCCCAATAAGGACAAGCGACAGCTTAGCGAACTATTAGCAAGCGCTTACATATAGCAATCCGCACCAGTGAATCGGCCGCGCGCGGTCGAGCTTTCGACCGCTATGCGACCCAAACCTCGACCGCGGTGGGACTAGAGCGAGCTCTCGACCGCGGCGACGATGGCCGCGGCGTCGATGCCGGCCGCAGCGAGAAGGTCAGCTGGTGGGCCACTGACGGGGCGACCGCTGACGGCGAGACGGACCAGTGGGGTGCTCGAAGCGGCTTCGGCGAGGACGCCGGCGACGGTCTCACCGATCCCACCCTCGGGCCAGTGATCCTCGACGGTGACGAGTGCCTTGGTCTCTCCCGCCGCAGTCAGGATCGCGTCGGCGTCTACCGGCTTGACCGAGTAGAGGTCGATCACCCGCGCCTCTATGCCCTTGCCGGCGAGCTGATCGGCCGCAGCGAGACATTCGCGCAGGGTGATGCCGGCGCCGATCAGCGTTACGTCGTCGCCGGAGCGCACGGTGTGGCTGCCGCCGATCTCGAAGCTCTCCCCTGACCCATAGAGCACCGGCGTCGCCTCGCGCGTCGTCCGCATATAGCTGATGCCGCGGTGCTGGCGCATTGCGTCGAGCAACTGCACCGCCTGGTTTGCGTCACTCGGGTAGAGGATCACGCTGCCAAAGACGGCGCGGAGCGAGGCGATGTCTTCCAGCGCCATCTGCGAGGGGCCGTCAGGGCCGATCGAGACGCCGACGTGCGAACCGCAGAGCTTCAGATCGGCTTCTGAGATCGCCGCCATGCGGACGAAGTCGTAGGCGCGGCTGAGGAAGGCGCCAAAGGAGGAGGCGAACGGCTTCCAGCCACGCGTCTGCAGGCCGACGGCGGCAGCGACCATCTGCTGCTCGGCGATGTACATCTCGAAGAAGCGATCCGGGTGCTTGGCAGCGAAGCGCTCGGCGTAGGTCGAGTTGCCGACCTCGCCGTCGAGCGCGACGACCTTCTCGTCGACGGAGCCAAGCCAGGCCAGGGCGTCGCCGTAGGCGGCGCGGGTCGCGACCTTCTCACCGACCTCGTAGGCAGGTCGATCGACGGGCGTCTGAGCAATCTCGTAGGGCCGGGCTTCTGGCGGCGATTGCAGCTCGACCCGCAGCGAGCGGATGCCGCCCAGCTCCTCGACCGCCGCCTCGGGATCTGCCAAGGGCTTGCCGTGCTGGTTGGGTTGATCCTCAACCGCAGCGACGCCGGAGCCCTTTTTGGTGCGGGCGAAGATCACGGCCGGGACATCGGCGTCCAAAGCGTGCGCGTAGGCCGTGTCGATCGCCTCGAGATCGTGGCCGTCGATCTCCTGTACGTCCCAGCCGCAAGCGGCTGCGCGAGCCGCCCAGGAAGCGGTGTCCCACTCGTGCATGGTCGGGCCGCGCTGGCCGAGCCGGTTGACGTCGACGATCGCGATCATGTTGTCGAGCCCGGCGTGGCCGGCGTGCTCGAACGCCTCCCACATCGAGCCCTCGGCCAGCTCGGAATCGCCGCAGAGGACCCAGACCCGGAAGTCCGCCGACTCCAGTTGCTTGCCCGCAAGCGCGATGCCGATCGAGATCGGCAGGCCCTGGCCGAGCGAGCCGGTGGCCACGTCTACCCAGGGAATTTCCGGCGTCGGGTGGCCCTGCAGGCGCGAGCCGAACTCTCGGAAGGTCAGCAGCTCCTCGTCGTCGATCGCGCCAGCCGCTTTGTAGAGGCTGTAGAGCAGCGGCGAGGCGTGGCCCTTGGAGAAGACGAGGTGATCGTTCGCCGGGTTCTCCGGCGCGTCGAAGTCGTAGCGCAGATAGCGCGTCATCAGAACCGCCATCAAGTCGGCCGCTGACATCGAGGAGGTCGGATGACCGGAGTTAGCGGCCGCCGCGGCGCGCACCGAGTCAACGCGAAGCTGCTGCGCGAGCTCGTGCAGCTGCTCGCGGTCCATCGTCCCCGTCGAGGTCGCCTGCTCCATGCTCTTGACTTTATCCGTCGCTAGCCGATCGCGACCATGCGCTCGATCGGCAGCCGCGCCCGCTCGGCGATCTCGGCCGGGACGCTGACCTCGAACTGCATCTCGCGCAGCGAATCGCGCAGCTTCGGCAGCGTGATCATCTTCATGTATTTGCAGTAAGCCATCCGGTTCGCCTCGATCAAGCTGGCCTTGGGAGCGGCCTGCTGGAGAGGGTGCAGCATGCCGTTCTCGGTGGCGACGATGTACTCGCCGTCGGGACGGCGCTGCACGTAGTCGAGCATCTGCCCGGTGGAGAGCATGTGCACTCCCTCCTTCTCAACTTCACCGGCGGCGACGAACTCCATCACCTGAGTCACGCAACCGCACTCCGGATGCACGAGGAACTCGGCGTCGGGATGAGCGGCGCGCTGAGCCTTGATGTCATCGGGCCGAATCCCAGCGTGGACATGGCACTCGCCGGGCCAGACGTGCATCGAGTGGCCGGTCTCGCGCTCGACGTATGAGCCAAGCCACATGTCCGGGCCAAAGAGGATCTCGGTCTCGGGCCCATGCTCGCGGAGGATGTGCTCGACGACCTTGACCGCGTTGGAGGAGGTGCAGCAGTAATCGGTCTCCGCCTTCACCTCAGCCGAGGTGTTGACGTACATGACGACGACAGCATCGGGACTGTGGCGGGCCTTCCAGTTGCGCAGCTCGCCGACGCTGATCGAGTCGGCCAGCGAGCAGCCCGCCGCGAGGTCGGGGATCAGCACGGTCTTCTCGGGCGAGAGGATCGAGGCGGTCTCGGCCATGAAGTGGACGCCGCAGAAGGCGATGACCGAGGCACTCGATTCGGCGGCTTTGCGTGAGAGCCCAAGCGAGTCGCCCGTGTAGTCGGCGACTTCCTGCACCTCGGGCACCTGGTAATTGTGAGCGAGGATCACGGCGTCGCGCTCGGCTGCCAGCTCGCGCACCTCGCGCGACATCTCCCCTACTTCTTGCGGGGTGAGGTCGAGCATCGGGACCGGCTCGTTGATCGTCGGCAGCTCTCTCATTGCGGATGCCTCAAAAGGTCCCCGAGATCATCAACAGGGGCCTCGTTGGTCGTATGTTCGCTGGCATGGCCTTGGCCTAAGTCCAGTCGAATGAACTAGGCGCAAGTCTACTCTCTCCCCATGCCCGAGCTTCCGGAGGTCGAGATCACGGCGCGCCGGTTGGCTTCCGACCTCGCCGGCGCCAAGGTCGAATCGGCGCTGGCGCCCGGGATGAACGTGATGAAGACCTTCGAGCCGCCGCTCGGAGAGCTGGGCGGGCGGGAGATCACCGCGGTCCGCCGGGTCGGCAAGATGCCGATCGTCGAGCTCGGCGACCTTGCCCTGCTGATCCATTTGATGTCGGCCGGCCGCCTGCGCGTCTTCGACAAACGCGCCTCGCCCAAAGACCGCGCCTCCCGGGTCCTGGTGCGGCTCGAGGACGGGCGTGAGCTGCGCCTGCGCGAGTTCGGCACCAAGCAACGCGCCTGGGCGAAGCTGCTCGCAACGGACTTAGTGGAGGAAGACGAGGCGATCGCGAGGCTGGGGCCCGAGGCCTGGCCCGCCCCGCCGCTCGACGCTTTCGCCACGGCGATCGATCTCCCCCGCCACCTACACCCGCTGCTGCGGCACCAGGGCGACATCGCCGGCATCGGTCGCTCTTGGGTCGACGAGATCCTCTGGGAGGCCCAGCTCTCACCCTTCAAGCAGGGCTCTGAGCTGAACACCGAGGAGGTAGAGCGCCTGCACGCCGCCCTGCACGTGCTCGGCGACGCGATCGATCACTACGAGCAGACGGTCGGCGATGAGCTGCCCGACAAGCTGCCGATGCCGCTGCGGATCCACAAGCGTGAGGGTGAGCCCTGCCCCCGCTGCGGCACGACGATCGAGGCCGTCTTCTTCGCCGAGCACCAAACCAACTACTGCCCAAGAGAGCAGACCGGCGGCCGCGTGCTCAAGGACCGCCGCCTCTCCCGTCTGCTTAAGTAAGTGACATGCGCAAGCGAGCGATTCTCCTCGCCTTGATCACGATCGCGGCCGCCAGCGTGGTGGCCCTCGGCGTAGCGCAGGCGGCGCAAGCAGCGACGATCACGGTCGGCAACAACTTCCTCTCCCCACCAAGCAAGACGATCTCTGCGGGCACCAAGCTGCGCTTCAAGTGGGTCGGCGGTTTCACCCACAAGATCGTCAAGGGCAAAGGCCCAGGCGGCGACATCCGCTCGCCCGAAACGAGCGCCAGGGGAGTCAACCTCTCGAAGATCCTGCGCAAGCGCGGCACCTACCGCTTCCTCTGCGTCATCCACCCGACCGAAATGAAGGCGAAGGTGGTCGTCCGCTGAGCTCGGCTCAGGCCGGCTCGATCAACATGCTGAAGTCGAGAGTCGGCGCCGAGTGCGTCAACGCCCCGACCGAGATGAAGTCGACGCCAGTTTCGGCGATCCCCCGCACCGTCTCCAGATCGACGCCACCCGAGGCCTCAAGTTGCGGCCCGTCGGCCCCCCGCTCGGCGTCGCGCAGGCTAACGGCCTCGCGCAGCTGATCGGGCGACATGTTGTCGAGCAGCAGCCGGTCGGCGCCCGCGCCGAGCGCGTAGGCAACCTCTTCGAGGTCGCGGCACTCGATCTCGACCGACCGCCCTGGCTGTGTGGTGCGAGCCGCGTGCATGGCCTTGGCGACCCCACCGGCAAGCGCGACGTGGTTCTCCTTGATCAGGATCGCGTCATAGAGGCCCATGCGGTGGTTGGCGCCGCCCCCAGCCACCACCGCCGCCTTCTCCAGTGCTCGCAGGCCCGGGGTCGTCTTGCGCGTGTCGAGGATGCGGGCGCCGGTGCCAGCCACCGCCTCGACGAAGCGCGCGGTGAGCGTGGCGATTCCGGAAAGGTGGCCGAGGAAGTTGAGCGCGGTGCGCTCGGCGGCCAGCAGAGCGGCCGCCGGCCCGCTGGCCAGCGCGACCTCGGCCGGCACGCCATCGCGCCACTGGCCCTCGACGACGAGGTTGTCGACGTCCTCGACCCCGCACTGGCGCATCGTCTCGGCGACGGCGCTCAATCCAAAGGCCACCCCAGGCTCTTTCTGCACGATCCGCGCTCGGGCGCGCGCGCCTCCCGGTACGGTCGCCTCTGAAGTGATGTCGCCCTTGCCTACGTCCTCAGCCAGCGCTCGGGCGACCAGATCGTGCAGCTCGTCCATCGCCGCACCCTAGCGTCGGCGGGAGAGGCGGTGGCTCTCACATCCGGCTTCTCCGGGGCGTTTAATCCCATAGGTGACTGCCTTGCCTCCCTTCCAGGTTCTACTCGACGAGCATGCCGCCGACGTGATGGCGGTCCTGCGCGGCGCCGTCGGCCGTTCCGACGCTGAGGACTGTTTCCAGGAGACGTTCCTGGCGGCGCTGCGCGCCTATCCGAGGTTGAAAGACGATCGCAACCTGCGCGGCTGGCTACTGACGATTGCTCACCGCAAGGCAATTGATCACCACCGGGCCAATGGGAAGCGGCCGCTGCCAGTCGCTGAGCCCGATGAGCTAGCCGGCGCCACGGCTGAGCCCGAGCTTGACGACGGAATCTGGGAACTGGTGGGGGCGCTGCCTCCTAAGCAGCGCGCTGCCGTGGCCCTTCGCTACGGCTGCGACCTCCCCCACGCCGAGATTGCAGAGGCCCTTGGCTGTTCACCCGAGGCCGCCCGGCGCAGCCTGCACGAGGGAATCAAACGACTGCGAAAGGAGCTGGCGTGAAGAAATCGCTGGAACAACTCACGGACCGCGCCGCTGCCGAGGGCCTGCTCGACGTCGCCTATGCGACCGTCGATTCGCCCTTCGGACTGCTGCTCGTCGCCACTACTCCTCGAGGTCTGGTCAAGATCAGCTTTCCCTCGGCTGCCGACACCGAGGAGACGCTGGCGGAGCTGGCGACGCGGATCTCGCCCCGAGTGCTCGAGGCACCAGCGCGGCTGGACGACGCCCGCCGGCAGCTCGACCTCTACTTCGAAGGGCGTCTACACGAGTTCGACTTGGCGCTCGACTGGCAGCTCAGCAAAGGCTTCCGGCGGCGGGCGCTGCGGGCGATTGACCGCATCCCCTACGGCAAGACCCGCAGCTACACCGAGATCGCCCGCAGCGCAGGCAACGAGCGGGCCGTGCGGGCAGCGGGTACTGCTTGCGGGTCCAATCCAATCCCAATCATCGTCCCCTGCCACCGCGTCCTGCGCAGCGGCGGCGAGCTCGGCGGCTACGGCGGCGGGCTGCCGATGAAGGAAGCCCTGCTCGAGCTCGAGGGCACAAACTAGTCCTAATTTTGGCTAAAGGGGCCGCATCGGCGAGCCGATGGTGCGCCTATGCCAAACAGGCTCTCAGCGTTTCTCGTCCTGCTTCTCCTCTCCGGCCTGCTGCTCGCCGCAGCTGGAGCCCAAGGCGCCTCGGCTGAACCCGTGGCGTCCGCCTCCGCCGTCGAAGAAGAATTCGAAGGCCTCGAAGACGAAACGGAAGAAGAAGAAAGCGAAGATGAAGCGATAGAGGCCGAATGCGAGACCGCCCGCGAGGAAGCGACCGAAGGCGAACTCGGGCTCGACGAAGTCAACGAGATCTGCGCCGAAGTCGCCGAAGCGGGCAAGAGGAAGAAGGCCGGCAAGAAGAGTACCGCCTCGGGCTCAGCGGCCCCGGAAGAGTGTCTACTGCGAAGCGCCCACGCTCACGCCGCTCTCGACGAGGCGAGCGGCAAGCTGAAGCTGACCCTCGGCTACACCGCCTACGAGCCGGTGGGTGCAAGGATCAAGGTGGGCAACGTCGTCACCGTCAGCCGCCAACTGGGCCGTAGCGGCGTCCTCCGCATCGTCGAGCCCGTGGGTGAGAAGCATCTCAAGCGACTCGTGGTGAGTCTCAAGCTTCGCGCGGTCAAGAGTGCCGGGTGTCCCTTCCGGCGGCTTGTACTTTTTCCGCGGTAGCCACCTCGGACGACTGCGAACTGCCTTCGGAAAAAGTTGAGCCGGAAGGGATGCCCGGCACTCTCTAGCGCGCGGTCTTGTTCAAGTAGTCGCGGATGAAGTCGTCGATGTCGCCATCGAGCACGCGCTGGGCGTCACCGACCTCATAGCCGGTGCGGTGATCCTTGACCCGCTGGTCGGGATGGAGGAAGTAGCTGCGGATCTGTGAGCCCCAGGCGACTTCCTTGACCTCGCCCCGCTCCCGCGCCAGCGTCTCCGCCCGTTTGCGCTCCTCCAGCTCGATCAGCTTCGAGCGCAGCAGCTGCATCGCCACCGCCTTGTTCTGGGTCTGCGAACGCTCGTTTTGGCACTGCACCACTACCCCGGTCGGCAGATGCGTGATCCGCACCGCCGAGTCGGTCTTGTTGACGTGCTGGCCGCCCGCGCCAGAGGCCCGGTAGGTGTCGACGCGCAGATCGGCGTCGTCGATCTCGACCTCGACGCCCTCGTCGACCAGCGGCCCTACGTCGACCTGGGCGAAGCTGGTGTGGCGGCGCGCGGAGGAGTCGAAGGGGGAGATCCGCACCAGCCGGTGCACGCCGCGCTCGGCGGCGAAAAGGCCGTAGGCGTTCTCACCGTGAGCGAGAAAGGTCGCCGACTTGAGGCCGGCCTCCTCCCCCGGCGAGGCCTCCTTCATCTCGACCTCGAAGCCGCGGGCCTCCGCCCAGCGCAGGTACATCCGCAGCAGGATCTCCGCCCAGTCCTGGGAGTCGGTGCCGCCCGCGCCAGCGTGGACGGTGACCACGGCGTCGCCGCCGTCGTACTCGCCGCTGAACAGGCGCGCCTCTTCAAGCTCTGCCAATCGCCCTTCAACCGCAACCAGCTGGGTCGCCAGCTCGGCGGCCATCTCCTCGTCCTCGCCCGCCATCTCGGCCAGCTCGCCGAGATCGCCCGCCCCCGCCTCGAGCTCTTCGAAGGTCTTCAGCTTGCGCTGGGCGCGGGCGTGCGCGGCCGAGGTACGCGCCGCGGACTCCTGGTCATCCCAGAAGCCGGGTTGCCCCATCTCCTCCTCCAGCCGCTCTGCTTCTTGCCGCAAGGAAGCGGGGTCAAAGGTAGTCCGCGAGCAGCTTCAACTGCTCGCGGATCTCGGCGAGCCGCGCCGGTACCGATTCGGTCGAGGCGACATCGGCCATGGCCAACAGGTTATTGGGGCTCGACTCTGAACGCGCATCCGACATTGACCCCGCTCTAGTGTGGTCAATGTCGGATGCGCGTTCAGAGCGCCCCTTCGTGGCGATGGTATGCCTCCCAAGCAGCCTCGCGATCCTCGAATGGACGCCAACTCAGCACCCTGTGATCGCGCAGCGCGAAGACCCATGCCATCTCGTCAGTCGACGCGCGCGACCCATCCTCTTCCCAATGCCAGACCCGCCGGATCAGCGCCAGCGCCCGTCCACCGCCAGTCTCGGCCTCGTCCTCGAACAGCTGCTCCAGCTCGATCGCCTGCTGAACACCGCCCGGTGGTCGCGTAGCCCACAACCGGGCAGCCTCCCGCCCCTTCCGCAAGCCCCTCATCGAGTGAAGCTCAACCTCCGGATCGAGCACGCTTACAAACGCATCGAGGTCCCGCTCGTTGAAGCTCCGGATGAACTCGCGAATTGGGTCGTGGCTCACGCGCGCCAGCTTAGAGGCCGTCGCGGTAGGGGTGAAACGTCTTGTACTTTTTCGTCGAAGCCTCCGGGCGCCAGCCCTACCGCGCCCCATCGAAAAAGTTAAGTGGAACCCCTACCGCGACGGCCTCTTCCGACGGGGCCTAAGCCCCATGACACTTCTTGAACTTTTTTCCTGACCCACACCAGCAGGGATCGTTGCGACCGATCTCTTTCTCGCGCTCGTCTTTGACCACGGTCTCGATTACCTCTGGTGCCGCGGCGCCATTGCCGCCGCCGTTGGGCCTGGCGGTGCCTTCGGTGACGCTAACGCCGCCACCGGCAGCGACCTCCTGCAAGGCCGACGGCTGTGCGTCGGGAGTCCCACCGGAGTAATCGAGCGCGGTCGGGGCGCGGCCCCCGTTGCCGCCGAAGGAACCTTCGAGCTGTGACGGATCGACTTCGATTTCGGCGTTGAAGACCAGTTTGCTGAATTCCTCCCAGATCGAGTGCATCAGCTCCTCGAACATGGCAAAGCCTTCGTTTTTGTAGGCGACGAGCGGGTCGATCTGGGCGAAGCCGCGCAGGTGGATGCCCTCGCGCAGGTAATCCATGTCGTAGAGGTGCTCGCGCCAGCGGTTGTCGATGACCTGAAGCAGGATCGAGCGCTCCAAGTAGCGCATCAGCTCCTCACCCAGCTTCTGCTCGCGATCGTCGTAGGCACTCATCGCGTCTTCGTCGAGGGCGTCCTTGAGCTTTTCGCGATCGACCGTCTCTGGCGCCAGCGAGCCAACCTCGATGCCCACCGGCCAGATCTGCCGTAGCTGCTGCTCCATCCCGGGCATATCCCACTCGTCGAGTTCATCGCCGGGCGTGTACTCGTCGACGAAGCGCTCGATCACGCCCTCGAGCTCGTCGCGGGCGATGTCCGACATGTCACGGCCTTCGAGGATCTCGCGGCGGTATTTGTAGACGACGCGGCGCTGCTCGTTCATCACGTCGTCGTACTCGAGCACCCGTTTGCGGATCAGGAAGTTCTGTTCCTCGACCTTCTTCTGCGCACCCTCGACCGTTTTGGAGAGCATTTTCGCCTCGAGCGGCATTTCGTTGCCATCCTCGTCGACGGGTCCGAGGCGATCGAGGATTTTGAAGATGCGGTCGCCGGCGAAGAGGCGGATCACGTCGTCTTCGGCAGAGAGGAAGAAGCGCGTCTCGCCCGGGTCGCCCTGGCGACCGGAGCGACCACGCAGCTGGTTGTCGATGCGCCGCGATTCATGGCGCTCGGTGCCGCAGATGTAGAGGCCGCCGAGCTCGCGCACTTCCTCGGCCTCGGCCTTGCACTGCGGCGCCAGCTCGGCGATCTTCGCCTCCAGCACCTCCTCGTAGCCCTCCTCGCCGGGCTCGAGGCTCTGCTTCTTCAGCTCTTTGTGGGCCATGTGCTCGGGATCGCCGCCGAGCTTGATGTCGACGCCACGCCCCGCCATGTTGGTGGCGATCATCACCGCCCCCCTGCGACCGGCTTCGGCGATCCGCTCGCCCTCTCGCTCTGCGTGCTCGGGCTTCGCGTTCAACACCGCGTGCTCGATCCCGTGCCGTTTCAGCTCGCCCGAGATCATCTCCGAGACCTCGACCGAGACGGTGCCGACGAGGATCGGCTGGCCCTTCTCGTGGCGGGCCATGATCTCCTCGAGCACCGCCTTCCACTTGCCGTCTTTCGTTTTGAAGATCTGGTCGTTTAGGTCGGCGCGGACCATCGGCTGGTTGGTCGGGATCTCGACCACGGGCACTTTGTAGATCTTCATGAACTCGGTCGCCTCAGTCAGGGCCGTGCCGGTCATCCCGGAGAGCTTGTCGTAGAGACGGAAGTAGTTCTGCAGGGTGATCGTCGCCAGGGTCTGGTTCTCCTCGCCGATCGAGACCCCCTCCTTCGCCTCGACCGCCTGGTGCAGCCCCTCCGACCAGCGCCGCCCCTCGAGGATGCGGCCGGTGAACTCGTCGATGATCATCACCTGGCCGTCGACAACCGCGTAGTCCTTGTCCTTCTTGTAGAGCGACTCGGCCTTGAGCGCCTGACTCAGGTGGTTGACGAGGGTCCCGTGCTCGCTCAGGTAGAGGTTGTCGACGCCGAGGAACTCCTCCGCTCGCTTGACGCCTTTCTCGGTCGGGGAGACGGTCTTGTGCTTCTCGTCGAATTCGTAGTCGTACTCGGCCTCGGAGGTGTCTTTCGATTCGCCCAGGGATTTGAGCCGGTCTTTGGCCGGAACCGCGTCCATCTGCCGGGCCAGGCGGGCGAACTGGTAGTAGATCTGGGCCGCCTGTTCGGGCGCGCCGGAGATGATCAGCGGCGTCCGCGCCTCGTCGATCAGGATGTTGTCCACCTCGTCGACGATCGCGAAGTTGTGGCCCGGCTGGACGCAGTGCTCGAGCGATTCGGACATGTTGTCGCGCAGATAGTCGAAGCCGAACTCGGAGTTGGTCCCGTAGACGATGTCGCAGGCGTATTTGACCTGCCGGGCGGCGTGGTCGTCGGAGTCCTGAATCGAGGCAACGCTGACGCCGAGCGCGTCGTAGATCGGCTTCATCCATTCCGCGTCGCGGCGTGCCAGGTAGTCGTTGACGGTGACGACGTGGACGCTGTCGCCGGCCAGCGTGTTGAGGAAGGCCGCCAAGGTCGCCGTCAGCGTCTTGCCCTCGCCGGTCTTCATCTCGGCGATCGCCCCGTCGTGCAGGACCATGCCGCCGACCAGCTGCACGTCGAAGTGGCGCTGGCCGATGCTGCGTTTTGCCGCCTCGCGGGTAAGGGCGAAGGCCTCGGGCAGAAGGTCGTCGAGCGACTCCCCCCCGCGAGCGCGCTCGCGCAGCGAGTTGGCCTCCGCACGCAGCTCATCGTCGCCGAGCAGCTCCATCTCGGGCTCAATCCCGTTGATCGCGGAGGCGCGCTTCTCGTACGCCTTGAACTTGCGACCCTCGCCGACGCGCAGCGCTCTCGTGACCATGTCCCTGGCGTTCGCCATCGCTCAAGAGTAGCTGGCCTGGGCAGCGAGAGCCGGGCCTCCCCTCGGCGGAACCCGCGTCGATTTCCGGGCTAGGGCGCTACCGCCAGCGGCTCACAAGTTCCGTCGAGGGGAGGCCCGGCTCTCGCTGCTGTCAGCAGCTCAAGCTTCGGCGGTTCTGCCGCGCATCCGGTTGACGAGACGCCTCGTCTGCCGGCGCTTGCGACGCTTCGCACGGTGCTTCTTGACCTGGCGCCTGATGTCCTCGGCAAGCTCGTGAACGGTGTGTGCCATCTCGGGCGAGGCCTCCTTGGCATGAAGCGTCACGCCCTTAAGCCGCAGCGTCGCCTCGGCGACCTGGCTGTCGGCAATTGCCGGATTGCGCTCCTCCCAGACCGTCACGTCGAGCATCGCCAGCTCGGAGACCTGCCTGCCGACTCTGCGGAATCTCTTCAGGACGTGCTCCCGAAGCTCGTCGTCAACGTCGACGTTCCGCCCGCGCACCTCGATCCGCATATTGGCCTCCTGAGTTTTGGGTCTCCCGATGCTACGCCTGTACCCGCCAGCGAGCAAGAGCAACTTCTCGAGTTCTCGGGCCAGGGGATCGGGTGTCCCCTCAGCGAAACTTGTGAGCCGGCGAGGCAAGGACCCTCGCCCAGCGATTCGACGCGGGTTCCGCTGAGGGGACACCCGATCCCCTGGCCTCACAGGCGGCGGGTGAAGGTGATTGCTGTTACTCGGAGGGCGCCGGAGGAACGCAGGGCGCGAGCGCAGGCCGAAAGCGTGGCGCCGGTGGTCAGGACGTCATCGATGAGCAGCACGCTGCGAGGGACTTCGCCACGGACCTGAATCCGGGGTGGGTGGCCGATGCGCTGGGCGCGGCGCTTGCCTACCTGGCGGCCGCCGCCGCGGCGAGTGAGGCACGCGTTGAGGGGGAGCTCGGTTCGCCGGGACAGAGCTCCTGCGATCTCGGCGGCGGGGTCGAAGCCGCGGAGGGCGGAGCGTAGGGGTGCTGTGGGGACCGGGACTATCGTGCCGCTGAGCAAGGTTGCCGGTGCCAGCCAGTGGATGCGGTCGGCCATCAGGTCGGCTACCGAGAGCAGGCGGCGGAACTTTAGGGCGGCCACCAGCTCCCTCGCCACGCCTTCGTGCGGCGCGGCTGACCAGGCTTGATCGAGCCCTGCGGCGCCGTGACCGGTCAAGGGGTCGGCTGCGGCTAATCGTCGTGCGCAGCGGCTGCAGAGGATCGCGTCCTGGCGGCATCCTCGTCCGCAGGTGGCGCAGAGCGGTGGGACAAGCGCGGTGGCTAGGGCCTGGACGAAGCTCACCCGCCGATCGTTGGCGAGGGCGGCGCGCGCGTGGCGCGCTGAAGGTCAAATGTCTGTCAGGACTTCGCTACGCGAGCCGCGATGCCGCCGATCAGGACCGCTGCTGGGGGCAGTTCTGCCCCTTCAAGCAAGATCGAGTCGCGGACGATGGCGCCGTTGCCGAGGCGACAGTCGTCGCCAATGATCGCCGGCCCCTCGATTCGCACGTCAGTGCCGATCTCCGCCCTGGCGCCGACTAGCACCGGCGCAGTGACCTCAGCCCCGTTCAAAGAACTTGCCGCCCGAACGCCCTCCCCCACCTCCGGCGCGCCAGGGTCGACTTCCACTGCGCCGTGCAGGGCGTCGAGGTTTCCCTGGCGCAGCTCGTCGAGGTTGCCGATGTCATTCCAGTAGGCGTCGATCTCGTGCGAGTAGAACGGGATGTCGCCCTCGAGCAGCGCCGGGAAGACATCCTTCGCCCAGTCCGCGAACTCTGGCGGGTCGTCGGGGCCGGCGTCGTTGCTCGTCCCCGGCTCCGGGAAGTAGTCGAAGACCTCGGCGCGGAACATGTAGATGCAGGTGTTGGCGAGGTCGGAGAGGGCTTCGGCGGGGTCGGGCTTCTCCTGGAAGCCTTGGATCCGACCGTCACCCGCAGCGATCACAACGCCGAACTGGTCAGTGTCGGCGACTCGCTTGGTCGCCATCGTGACCAGGCCATCGTGGGACTCGTGGAATTCGCGCATGGCAGTGAAGTCGATGTCGGTGAGCGCGTCGCCGGCGACGACGAGGAACGAGTCGCCAAGGAAATCGGCGACGTTGCGGACCCCGCCGGCAGTGCCGAGCAGTTGCCCCTCATGGCTGTAAGTGAGTTCCAGGCCGAAGTCCGAGCCGTCGCCGAAGTGGCCTTCAATTAGCTCGGGGAACCAGTGCAGGTTGGCGATCGCCTCGCGGAATCCGTGCCGAGCCAGCAGCCGGGCGGCATGCTCCATCACCGGCCGGTTCAGCACCGGCACCATCGGCTTCGGCATGCCGTAGGTGAGCGGTCGCAGCCGGGTACCGAGCCCGGCGGCGAGGATCATTGCCTTCACGCCGCCCCCGGACGCGGGAGCGAATCCCCCTCCATATCAGTCTTTTTAGTCATTCGCGGGAGCAGAGGAGGCGGCGGTGTGTATCTCAGTAGCGGTAGTGCTCGGGCTTGTAGGGGCCCTCTACCGGGATGCCGAGGTAGGCGGCCTGCTCCTCGGAGAGCTCGGTGAGGGTGACGCCGAGCGCCGCGAGGTGCAGCCGCGCGACCTTCTCGTCGAGGTGCTTGGGCAGCACGGTGACGTCCTTGGCCGTGAACCCCTCGGGCTGGCCGTAGAGCTCGATCTGCGCGATCACCTGGTTGGTGAACGAGTTCGACATCACGAAGCTCGGATGTCCGGTCGCGTTGCCGAGGTTGAGCAGGCGGCCCTCGGAGAGGAGGATGATCGAGTGGCCGTCGG
This sequence comes from uncultured Solirubrobacterales bacterium, assembly GCA_963824215.1. GTDB lineage: Bacteria > Actinomycetota > Thermoleophilia > Solirubrobacterales > 70-9 > VRUE01. Next base: position 1,254,105 of record CAWGOE010000004.1, read on the forward strand.
AGAAGCGCCACTCGTCGACCTGGGGCTTGATGTTGACCCTCTCGGCCGGCGAGGATTCGAGCCCGGCGACGTCGATCTCGTTGTCGAAGTGACCGATGTTGCCGACGATCGCGTTGTGCTTCATCCGCGCCATGTGGTCGGCGGTGATGATGTCCTTGTTGCCGGTGGCGGTGACGAAGATGTCGGCCGTCTCGACGACGCTATCGAGCGTCCGCACCTCGTAGCCCTCCATCGCCGCCTGCAGGGCGCAGATCGGGTCGATCTCGGTGACGATCACGCGGGCACCCTGGCCGCGCAGCGACGTGGCGCAGCCCTTGCCGACGTCGCCGTAGCCGCAGATCACGGCGACCTTGCCGCCGATCATCACGTCGGTGGCGCGGTTGATCCCGTCGATCAACGAGTGACGGCAGCCGTAGAGGTTGTCGAACTTCGACTTGGTGACCGAGTCGTTGACGTTGATCGCCGGGAAGAGCAGGTCGCCGGTCTCGGCCAGCTGGTAGAGCCGGTGTACGCCGGTGGTCGTCTCCTCGGTGACCCCCTTGATCCCCTCCGCAATCTGGGTCCAACGCTGCGGGTCGGACTCGAGCGAGCGCTGCAGGGTCTCGAGCACGACGCGGAACTCCTCCGAGTCGGCCGAGGCCGGGTCGGGCACGGCGCCCGCCTTCTCGAACTCGACGCCTTTGTGGACGAGCAGGGTGGCGTCACCGCCGTCGTCGAGGATCATGTTCGGGCCCTCGCCGTCGGGCCAGAGCAGCGCCTGCTCGGTGCACCACCAGTACTCCTCCAGGGTCTCGCCTTCCCAGGCGAAGACCGGGATGCCAGCGGCGGCGATCGCGGCCGCAGCGTGGTCCTGAGTGGAGAAGATGTTGCAGCTGGCCCAGCGGACCTCGGCACCGAGCGCGACCAGGGTCTCGATCAGCACGGCGGTCTGCACCGTCATGTGGAGCGAGCCGGTGATCCGCGCCCCGCTCAGCGGCTGCTCGGCCGCGAACTCCTCGCGGGTCTGCATCAGGCCGGGCATCTCCACCTCGGCGAGGGCGATCTCCTTGCGCCCGAAGTCGGCAAGGCCGATATCGGCGACTTTGTAGTTTGAGGTGGCGGTTGCCATCGATTCCCTTTCGTCTTTTTGGATCCCGGCGAAGGATACGTAGAAAGCGTCAGCCGGACAGGGAGGCCTTGAGCCGGTCGATCGCCTCGATCGGCAGTGGCTCGACCCCGTGGATCGTGGCCAGCTCAAGCGAGACCAGATCGCCCAGCATGACCGACCAGAGCAGGCGCTCGCTGCGGCTCTCGCCGACGGCCTCAACCCGAACGACGGGCGCGCCCGATGCCTCAATCTCCTCGGCGGTCAGCTCAAAGCGACGCCTCACCCGGGGATGCTGATCAGCGTCCTCGAGCAGCACCGCGGCAAAGGCGGCGTTCTCCGCGGGCCCGCCTCTCCAGCCGCAAAGCTCGTTGTGGTTCGCCTCGGGCAGCTCCGAGAACCAGGAAGGCTGCTTCGCGTTCTCGTTGATCTGCGTCTTCCAGCGGCGTGCAGCCGAAAGCGTGAGGTCAGCTCCGTAGATCACCGGCGCCGCCGTGCCCAGGCGAGTCGCGATCTCCGCCGCCCGCGACTGCAGCCGATCGCTCTCCCCCGCGAGATATGCCGCCGCCGCCTCGATCTCCGGGCGGATGCTCGGCGCCACACCGGTCGCGGCGGCGACCTCGACGGCGCAGACGAGCATGTAGGCGACTCCGGTTCGCGGCGCAGGAAGCAGGCCCGGCAGGCCGACGACCGGGTCGCCCGCGGCTCGCGCTGCCTCAGCCAGGGCGCCGCCGGTGCTGGCGACAACCCGCCGTGCGCCGAGTGCCCCTGCCTCTGCGAAGCAGGAGAGCGTCTCCTCCGTCTCGCCGGAGTAACTCGAGCAGAGCACCGCCCACTCGGCCGTCGCCCAGCTCGGCAAGCTGTACCCGCGCACAGTCGTGAGTGGCTGCTCGAGGCGACCCCCCAACGCCGCCGCGGCGAGATCGCCGCCGATCGCCGAGCCGCCCATCCCACAGACGAGCAGTCCGGCGGACTCAGTCCGCGCTAGCCGCGCCGACTCGACTCGCCAAAGCGCGTCGCGCAGGTGGTCGGGGATGGCGAGGACATCGTCGAGCATGGGCTAGGAGGGGACTCTTTCACCCTCGGCCGCCACCGCACCTTCAGCGGTGGCGCCAGCGGGAACATCGGCGCCCGGAGCGAGCACCGAGCCGACGACGCGGGCGCCCTCGCCGACGGTGCAGCCGTCGAGCAGGACCGATTCGAGCACTTCGGCGCCGGCCTGTACGCGGCAGCCTCGCCCGACGACGGCACGCGGGCCGACCGTGGCCCCGTCTGCGACCTCCGCGCTGGCGTCGACCAACACGCTTGGGGCCGTCGGCTCGACCCGCGTCACCACGCGCCCCTCGAGGATGTCCCAGGTTGCCTGCAGGTAGCGCTCGGGCGTGCCGATGTCGACCCAGTAGCCGTCGAGCAGCAGCGCATGCAGGCCCTCCCCGACCAGGCGCGGGAAGACGTCGCGCTCGATCGAGACGTTCTCCCCGGGGGGGATCAGGTCAAGCACGGAACGCTCGAGCGCGTACATGCCGGCGTTGACCTCGCCGGGCGCCGCCTCGCCGGTCTTCTCGAGGAAGGCCCGCACCGCGCCTTCCTCGTCGCTGTGGACCAGGCCGAAGGCGGCCGAGTCCTCCACCGGGTGCAGCGCGATCGTCGCAGCCCGCCCCCCTTTGCCGTGCGCAGCGAGCAGGGCGCTCAGATCGAGGTCGGTGAGCACGTCGCCGTTGAGGGCCAGGAAGCGCTCCTCCAGCTCGTCGCCTAGCTGATCAGCGGCGAAACGGATCGCCCCCGCGGTGCCGAGCGGCTCGGGCTCCACCACGTAGCGGATCTTGACCCCGGCCCTCTGCTCCTCGCCGGCGAGCGCTTCGCGCAGGACGCCAGGCAGGAAACCGCAGGCGAGAACGACCTCGGTGACGCCGTGCGCTGCCAGCCACTCGATCATGTAGGCGAGGAAGGGGCGGTCGACCAAGGTCAGGGCAGGCTTGGGAGTGGTGTTGGTTAGGGGCCGGAGGCGGGTGCCTTCGCCGCCGACTAAGACGATCGCCTGCATCTTGCTAGTCAGCGGTTGCCGTCTCGGCGGCGCTTTCGGCAACCCGGCCTATGCCCTCGTACTCGAAGCCGGCCGCACGCAGTGCAACGGGGTCGAGGAAATTGCGACCGTCGACCAGCAGCGGCCGCACCATCCGGCTCGCTGCCTTGCTCCAGTCCAGCGCGGCGAACTCGGGCCACTCGGTGACCAGCACCGCGGCATCGGCACCATCGAGGGCCTCCAGGGCCGAGCCGCACAGCTCGACCCCCTCGAGAAGATCCCGGGCTGCGTCGGCGGCGACCGGGTCATAGGCGGTCACATGCGCCCCTTCCCCCTGAAGTCGTGCCGCCAGAACCAGGCTCGAAGCCTCGCGCATATCGTCAGTCTGCGGCTTGAAGGCGAGGCCGAGCAGCGCCACTCGACGCCCGACCAGCGACCCGAGGTAGCCGGCCAGCTTCTGCACGACGCGGCGCTTCTGCAGCTCGTTGACCTCGATCACCGCGTTGAGCAACTGGAAGTGATATCCGGTGTTGCCGGCCAGCATCTTCAGCGCGCTCACGTCCTTGGGAAAGCAGGAGCCGCCGTAGCCAATCCCGGCCCGCAGGAACGAGGGGCCGATGCGTTGATCGAGGCCCATTCCCCGGGCGACCTCGCCGACATCGGCGCCAACCTCCTCGCAGACGTTTGCGATCTCGTTGACGAAGGAGATCTTCGTCGCCAGGAAGGCGTTGGAGGCGAGCTTGATCATCTCGGCGCTGGCCACGTCAGTGCGTACGAGCTCGCCACCCAAAGGCTCATACAGCGTCGCAACCGCGTCGCTTGCGCCCTCATCGCCGCGGTCGGCGCCGATCACGACCCGGTCCGGGTGCATGAAGTCCTCTACCGCCGAGCCCTCCTTGAGGAACTCCGGACAGGAGACATATGCGAGTCCGGGACGATCGCGCCGGATCGCCTCTCCCGTACCGGCGGGCACGGTGCTCTTCATGATCAACACGTGCTCGCCACCCTCGGGAAGCTCCTCGACGACGGCGCGAACCCGGGAGAGATCAGCGTCGCCGGAGCGGGTCGGCGGCGTATCGACGCAGACGAAGAGGAGCCGCGCCGGGCCGAGCAGCTCATCCATCTCGGTGGTGAAGGTGAGGCGCTCTGAGTTTTTGGCGAGCAGCTCGTCGAGCCCGGGCTCGTGGATCGTCGTCTCGCCGCGCGAGAGGGCTGCAACCTTCTCCGGCAGGATGTCGCGCGCGACCACGCGGTGGCCTAGCTCGGCGAAGCAGCTGGCGGTGACCAGGCCAACCCAGCCAACGCCGATCACGCCGATCGTCTCCTTGCCATCGCTCATAGGAGAACCTCCCGCCGTTCTTCCTGAGATCTAGATGGAGAGGCCGAGCGAAGCGAGGCCGTCGAAGATCCCGGGGAGACGCATAGAGAAGCCGACCGCCGTCGGGAGAGCGCCTCGCTCGCTTGCCCCATAGAGGGCCTTCGTGAGACCAGCGCCTCCCGGCGGTCGGAGGCACCTGAAGCGGCCACAGGAAGTGGCGCCCCAGAGCGCCGCACTATGAGCAACCGCAACGGTACCTCCCGGCCGGCGCAAGCAAAAGCGAACCGAGGAGGCAGGGAATGCAGAGGGAAAGGTGCGCGGGTATCGACTGGGCCAGCGAGGAGCACGCGCTCTGTGTGGTCGACGAGGGCGGCGCGACGCTCGCGGGAGAAGCTCTTCGCCCACGATGAGGCGGGGATCCGAGAGCTGGTCGCCCGGATGCGGGTCCTGGGCGTGGGCCGGGTCGCGATCGAGCGTCCAGACGGCCTTCTGGTCGATCACCTGCTCGAGGCGGGCTTCACCGTCTTGCCGATCCACCCCAACCAGCTGAAGGCGACCCGGCCGCGCTATGAGGCGGCGGGCGGCAAGTCCGACGGCTTTGACGCCTTCGTCCTGGCCGAGCTGGCGCGCACCAACTTCCACCGGCTGCGGGTGCTCTGCCCCGACAGCGACGAGACCAAGGCACTGCGAGCGCTGACGCGCACCCGCGAGGACTTGGTCAAAGCCAGGGTGCGCCTCGCCAACGAGCTGCGGGCGCAGCTGGAGGCCTTCTGGCCTCGCGCGGCGCGGGTCTTCTTCGACGTCGACTCCCAGATCGCGCTCGCCTTCCTGGAGCGCTACCCCTCGCCCGCCGATGCACGCGGGCTCGGTGAGAAACGGCTCGACGGCTTCCTGGCCCGCAACCACTACTGCGGCCGGCGAACCTCCGCAGAGCTGCTCGACCGGCTGCGCTCGGCGCCCGAGGGCAGGGCCGGGGCGCTTGAGGCAGAGGCGCGAAGAGGAGCTGTGATCGGCCTGGTCGCCGCTCTGCGCCCGATCGTCACCCAGATCGCGGAGTTGACCGCACAGATCGCCGGGGCGGTGCGCGCTCATCCCGACGCGCAGGTCTTCCTGCCCTTGCTCAAGGACCCGAAGTCGGTGATCACCGCGGCGCGGCTGGTCGCCGAGGAAGGCGACGACCGCGCTCGCTACCCCACCGGTGAGGCTCTTGCGGCCGACGCCGGCATGGCTCCGGTCGCCAGGGAGTCGGGCAAGCGCAAGGTCGCTGCCTTTCGCTGGGCCTGCGACAAGCGATTGCGGGAGGCGGTCGCCTGCCTTGCGGACTCGACAAGGCACCACCATCCCTGGGCCCGCAGCGTCTATCTCGGGGCCCGCTCCAGGGGCCTCGACCACCCTCACGCGATCCGCGTCCTCGGTCGGGCTTGGCTGCGCGTGCTCTGGCGCTGTTGGCAGGACGGAGTGCCCTACGACCCCGCGAAACACGGCAACTTGCGAAGGCTGCAACCCGTTGGGGGTTGACACAGGAAGTCTCACGGGGCCACTCCCCTCTGTTTCCTTGGCTTCTTGTTCGGAATCTTCACGCGGGCCGAGCGGGCCATTCCGATCATCTGATCGTTGGTGAGCACGCGCAGCAGGCTATTCGCGACCCAGTAGGTGTTGTCGCCCCGGTGCCAGGCAACCAGCCGCACGCGGTCGCCGTCGAAGAAGATCTCGTACTCACGATCGCGAATCGTTTCGGTGATGCTCGGGCCGCTGAGAATTGGCGGGTCGCTCCAGCCCTGGATCCCCTGCACGCCGAAGTAATGCACGCCGTCCGGCAGTTCCAGGGTCAGAACCATCCGGTAGGCGCCATGGCGGTTGCCATCGCTGTCCTTGAAGTGGTAGACGCGCGGGTCCTGAATGTGCAGTTCGGGATTGCTTTCCTCGTAGGCGGCCCCCGAGGGCAGTCGGGTTGGGTAGAAGACCGGGAAGCCGTTGCTGACCTTGCGGGCAACGATCTTCGCCTCTTCCTCGCCGGCTTCGGCGGCGGCGACGAGCCCGTCGTCGCCCGGCGGCTTCGTCCGAATCTTCGGCTTCGGTTTCGGCTTCTTCTTGTCCCCGCCGTCGCCCTTGGCCTTCTTCTTCTTTGACCTTGGCTCGGCCTCATCAAGCGTGCCGCGGGTGCCGCCGCTTGCTTCGATCCCGAGGAAGCGATCGACCGCTTCCCCGATCGCGCTGGAAGAGGCATATACGTAGCTCGGGCCCAGTTCGGCCGGAAAGTCGACCTCCTTGATTTCCGCGTTGCGCGAGGCGATGAACAGTTTCAGCACCTCGAGCATCGACTTCGTATCGCTGATGTCCGAGCTGGTGTATTCGGTGAAGATGTCGATCAACTCGCCTTCGCCCAGCACGTCGCGTGCCAGGTCGGAGATCGGCACCCGCTGACGGGCAGAGCTGAGGAAGTCCTGCTGGCGCGCAGCGCGGACGAGGTCGGTGTCGGTGTGGCGGTAGCGCACGTACTCCAGCGCCCGTTTGCCGCACATCAGCTGGTAGCCCGGCTGCACGTTGATTTCCGAATACTGTTCGGAGGCCGGCACGCCCACGTTGGAGTGGTAGTAGCGGCGGTCGACGTCGACGTAGACGCAGCCAATCGCGTAGACGGCGCGGACGAAGCCGAGGTAGTCGACGTTGACGATGTGGTTGATCGGCAGGCCGGTCAGTTCCTTGACCACCTGCAGGGTCAGCTTCGGGCCCCCGTAGGCGAAGGCGGAGGAGAACTTTTCCGTGCCTACTCCCGGGATTTCGACCTTGAGGTCACGCGGTATTGACATCAAGGCGATCGCGTCGTTATCGGGATCGAGACGAAGCAGGATCGTCGTGTCGGAGCGCCCCGGGTCTTCAGGTTCGTTGGCGCGCTGATCGGAACCGAGGATAAGAATGTTCTGCGCCTCGCCCCCGGTGGTCTCCTTGAGGACACCGTCGACTGCGTTTCTAAGTTTGTTGTTGTGCCCGAGCGCCTCGGCGATGTTGTCGATCTTGATCAGACCGCTGGCAGCAACCGCAGCGGCGGTCGCGAAGACGATCACGAACGAGGCCAGCATGAAGCGCCACCAGTAGCGCTTCGGCTTCGGCGGCGGCTCGTGGTCGCCTGAGGGCGGCGGCTTTTTGAACGGCTCTTCGATCATCGCCGTGGACTCACGCGTCGAGCCGGTCGGGAATCGCCCGCAAGAACGCTTCGAGCGCCTGCCGGTAGGCGATCAGCGAAGGAACCGAAACCCACTCCGACGGGCCGTGGTGGCCTTCGCCGACCGGGCCGAACTCGACCGCCGGCACCCCCACCCGCAAAAAGGAGACGGCGTCGGAGGCGCCGTCGCGGCCGACGCTCATCGGCTCGCCCTCGTGGTACGCGCTGACCGCCTCGCGCAGGCCGCGGACGAAGGGCGAGTCCCGGTCGACGACGGCGGGCGGGCGTGTGAACAGCGGCGTCACCTCGACGTCGGGCAGGCTCCGCACCTGCTCGAGCACGGTGTCGGGATCCTGGTCGGGCAGGTAGCGGATGTCGACGTCGATCGCGCATCGGTCGGGCACCTTGTTGAGCGCGTCGCCACCCAGGATCCGGCCGAGGTTGATCGAGGGGCGGTCGAACAGCTCAGAGCTGTGCCGGGCAAACGGTAGCGACTCGATACTGCGGAAAACGTCGTGCGCCTTCAGCACCGCGTTGTCGCCGAGCCAGGGCGTCGCACCGTGAGCAGCGACCCCACTCACCTCCAGCCGCAGCGCCAGCACCCCCTTTGCCTCTACGCCGATCTGAAGATCAGTCGGCTCGCCCGTAATCGCAAAATCGCCGACGAAGCCCCCATCGACAAGCCTGTCGCTGCCCCGTTCGGCCTCCTCCTCAGACTCCTCGTCGCCGACGATGCCCAGCCGCACCCGAACCCCATCCTGCTCACGCATCGCAGCAGTGGTGACGAGCATCGCCGCGAGAGCAGCCTTCATGTCATAGGCGCCGCGCCCATAAAGCCGCTCCCCCTCGATCCGGGGATCGAACTGCCCCGCCTGTCCCGGCACGACGTCCAGATGCCCATGCAGAACAACCGTAGGCGCCCCCTCGGGCCCAACCTCAGCCTTCAGCACCGGCAACCCCCGCACCTCATCAGTAGCAACCTCAATCCCCCGAGCTTCCAACCAGCCCTCGACGAACCCAGCAGCTTCGAGCACCCCATCGGGCTGAGAGCTGTCATACCCAATCAACCGCGTAGCAAGCCCAACCAGCTCCTCACTCATCCGCTCCTCCCCAGCGCATCCGAGATTGACCCCACCCTAGTGTGGTGAATGTCGGATGCGCCGTGTTGCGAGAGGGAGCGGGGGCCCTCCGCGGGAATGTCGCGAAGCGTGGGAGGCGGGCCCCTTCGATGGAATGTCGCCGAAGGCGGCGATATGCAATCTGGTGATCGCACGGCCGCAGGCCGTGCTCGAGATCAGTCGCTAAGCGCGAAGCGCGTGCGACATCAATTCCAGCGAAGGGGCACCGGCCCGCCTCACTCATCCCTGCGCAATAGCGAGAAACGCTTCGGCCCGATCACGGTCTTTCTGCGCCCGCTTCTGCTCGCCGCTCTTGTCCTCGGCATCGGCAAGCCGCTGCTCGGCGTCCGCCAGCTGCTCCTTGAGGGCACCGGCGTCGAGGTCCTCCGGCGCAATCGCCTCCTCGATCAAGAGGCGGGCGTGGTTGCCGAAGACCTGTAGCCAACCATGCGACTGGGCATAGCGCCGCGGCTCAGAACCGCCCTCATACAAGCGCAGCTCTGCCGGCTTCAACGCCGCCAGCAGCGGCGTGTGGTTGGCGAGGATGCCGATCTCGCCCCCAGCCGTGCGGGTCGAGACCTGGCTCACCTCGCCGCTGAAGACCTCACCCTCGGGGGTGAGGATCTCGACCTCGAATTTGGTCTCGCCAGCCACGTCTGCCCTAGGCGGCGGCTGCCGCTCCAGCGTTCTCGGTGACCTGGTCGATCGAGCCCTGCATGTAGAAGGCGCCCTCGGACAGGTCGTCGTGCTCGCCGTCGAGGATCTCGCGGAAGCCGCGTACCGTCTCCGCCACCGGCACGAACTCGCCGCTGCGGCCGGTGAACTGCTCGGCGACGAAGAACGGCTGCGAGAGGAAACGCTCGATCTTGCGCGCCCGCGAGACCGTCTGCTTGTCCTCGTCGGAGAGCTCGTCGATGCCAAGGATGGCGATGATGTCCTGCAGCTCCTTGTAGCGCTGCAGCACCTCCTGCACGTCGGTCGCCGTGCGGTAGTGCTCCTCACCGACGACGTCGGGCTTGAGGATCGTCGAGGTCGAGTCAAGTGGGTCGACCGCCGGGTAGATCCCTTTCTCGGAGATCGCCCGGGAGAGCACCGTGGTCGCGTTGAGGTGGGCGAACACCGAGGCCGGCGCCGGGTCGGTGAGGTCGTCGGCCGGAACGTAGACCGCCTGCACCGAGGTGACCGAGCCGCGCTCGGTCGAGGTGATCCGCTCCTGCAATTCGCCCATCTCGGTCTCCAGCGTCGGCTGGTAGCCGACTGCCGAGGGCATGCGGCCGAGCAGCGCCGAAACCTCGGAGCCTGCCTGGACGAAGCGAAAGATGTTGTCGATGAAGAGCAGCACGTCCTGGCCACCCTGCTCGCGGTAGTACTCGGCCATGGTCAGACCCGAGAGCGCCACTCGCAGGCGGGCGCCGGGGGGCTCGTTCATCTGGCCGAATACGAGCATCGTTTTGTCGATCACGCCCGACTCTTTCATCTCGAGCCAGAGGTCATTTCCCTCGCGCGAGCGCTCACCGACGCCGCAGAAAGCGGAGAGGCCTTCATGCTCCTCGGCGATCGAGCGGATCAGCTCCTGGATCAACACGGTCTTGCCGACGCCGGCGCCACCGAAGAGCCCGACCTTGCCGCCCTTGGCGTAGGGAGCGAGCAGGTCAATCACCTTGATCCCGGTCTCGAGGATCTCCTGGGTCGGAGCGAGGTCGGAAGCTTCCGGTGCGGGCCGGTGGATCGGCCAGCGATCGCCGGCCTCGATCGGGTCGCCCTGGTCAATCGGCTCGCCGAGCAGATTGAAGATGCGGCCGAGGGTCGCGTCGCCGACCGGAACCGAGATCGGGCCACCCGTGTCGATCACCTTGTCGCCACGCTGGAGGCCGTCGGTGGCGTCCATCGCGACGGTGCGAACGCGATCGTCGCCGAGGTGCTGCTGCACCTCGCAGACCAGCTCGGTCGCTTCGCGATCCTCGTCGCCCGCCATCTCGATCTTGACCGCCGAGTAGATCTCCGGCAGTTGGTCGGGGAAGACGGCGTCGACGACGACGCCGGTCACCTGCTCGACCTGTCCCACATTCGTTCCGTTCGTGTCAGCCATTGGTTCCTTTTCTCGTCTCTCTAATCAAGTCTCTAGCCGAGTGCCTCGGCGCCGCCGACGACCTCGAGGATCTCCTGCGTGATCTCCGCCTGCCTGGCCCGGTTCATCTCCAGGGTCAGGTCGTCCATCATCGTCTCGGCGTTCTCCGCCGCATTGCGCATCGCCGTCATCCGCGCGCCCAGCTCGGATGCGGCGGACTCGAGCAGCGCCCGGTAGACCGAGATGTTTACGTACTCGGGGATCAGCTGCGCCAGCAGCAGCTCGGCGTCGGGCTCGTACTCCCACAGCGCCCGGCTGTGGGCTTTCTCGATCTCGGTCTCCTCGGCGTCCTCTTCCTCCTCGTCGACGCCGGCGCCGATCACGTCGGCCTGCTGCAGGGGAAGGAGCGTCTGCCGCCAGACGTGCTGGGTGAGCGGCGAGACGTAGCGGTTGTAGACCAGCTCGACCCGGTCGAGCTCCTCGTCGACGTAGCGCGCCGTCAGCTCCTCGCCGATCTCGCGTGCGTTGGCGAAGCCAGGGCGGTCGGTGAAGCCGGTGAAGGAGGTGCGGACCTCCTGCTTGCGGAAGGTGAGGGCGGAGACGCCCTTGCGCCCGACCGCGGAGAAGGCCGTCTCCACGCCCTGCCCGCTCAGCTCATCGCGCAGGCGCAGGCCGTCGCGAATCACGTTGGTATTGAAGGCGCCGGCCAGGCCGCGATCGCCGGTGATCAGCACCACTCCCACCCGCTTGACGTCCTCGCGCTCGACCATCACCGGCACGCGCGGCATCCCGCCCGCCTGCTCGGCGGCGCGGCGGGTGAGCTTGCGCATACCCTGCGCGTAAGGGCGCAACTGCTCGATCCGCTGCTCGGCACGGCGCAGCCGTGCCGCCGCCACCATCTCCATCGCCCGCGTGATCTTGTTGATGTTCTTGATCGACGCGATGCGGTTCTTGACGTCCTTCTGCGAGGCCATGGTCTAGCGGACCCGCGCCGTCAGGCGGGGGTGGCCTCCTTCTCCTCGGTCTCGCTCGCGGCTTCCTCGGTGCGGCTCGGCTTCGCCCGCTCCTCCTCGGAGTGGATGCGATCCGACTCGCCCGCCTCGAGCGGGTCGCCGTGCTCGTCGAAGTCGGGACCGAAGTCGTCGACGAACTCGCGAATCGCAGCGCCCAGCTCCTCCTCGTCGGCCTCCTCGAGCTTGCCGGTCTCGGCGATCCGGTCCAGCAGCTCGGCCTTCTCGGAGCGCAGCCGGATCCGTAGATCGGCCAGGAACTCGCCCACCCGCTCGGTTTTGATCCGGTCGAGGAAACCGCCGGTGCCCGAGTAGATCGCTGCCACCTGGTCCGCCATCTCGAGCGGTTCGCGCTCTTTCTGTTTGAGCAGCTCGACCAGCCGTTCGCCGCGGTTCAGCGTTTTCTGCGTCTCCGGATCGAGCTCGGAGCCGAACTGGGCGAAGGCCTCGAGGTCGCGGTACTGGGAGAGATCGAGGCGCAGTTTCCCGGCGACCTTCTTCATCGCCTTGGTCTGTGCGTTGCCGCCCACCCGGGAGACGGAGATGCCGACGTTGATCGCCGGCCGCACGCCCGAGTTGAAGAGGTCGGACTCGAGGAAGATCTGACCGTCGGTGATCGAGATCACGTTGGTCGGGATGTAGGCGGATACGTCTGACGCCTGCGTCTCGATGATCGGCAGCGCCGTCAACGAACCACCGCCGAGCTCGTCGTTCAATTTCACCGCCCGCTCGAGCAGGCGCGAGTGCAGGTAGAAGACGTCGCCCGGGTAGGCCTCACGACCGGGCGGGCGCCGCAGCAGCAGTGACATCTGGCGGTAGGCGTAGGCGTGCTTGGTGAGGTCGTCGTAGACGCAGAGGGCGGCTTTGCCGTTGTAGAGGAAGTGCTCGCCCATCGCGCAGCCCGCGTAGGGGGCGATGAACTTGATCGGGGCCGCCTCGTCGGCGGGGGCGGCGACGATGATCGTGTTCTCCATCGCGCCGTTCTCCTCCAGCACCTCCTTCAGCTGGACGACGGTCGACATCCGCTGGCCGATCGCGACGTAGATGCAGATCATGTCCTTGTCGCGGTTATTGATGATCGTGTCGATCGCGATCGCCGTCTTGCCGGTCTGGCGATCGCCGATGATCAGCTCTCGCTGGCCGCGGCCGATCGGGATCATCCCGTCGATCGACATCAGCCCGGTCTGCACCGGCTCGGTGACCGGCTGACGCTCGACCACGCCCGGAGCTTTGAACTCGGCCGGGCGAGTCTGGGTCGTCGCGATCTCGCCCTTGTCGTCGAGCGGACGGCCAAGCGGGTCGACGAGGCGACCGAGCAGCTCATCGCCGACGGGGATCCGCAGCAGATGGCCGGTGCGCTTCACCGTGTCGCCCTCGACGACTTTGTCCCACTCGCCGAAGAGGACGGCGCCGACATTGTCGGCCTCGAGGTTGAGGGCGAGGCCGGTGACGCCGTGGGGCAACTCGAGCATCTCGAGCGCCATGCAGTTGTCGAGGCCGTGGATGCGGGCGATGCCGTCGGCGACGGACAGCACGGTGCCGACCTCGGAAAGGTCGGCGCTACCGGTGTCCAGTCCCTCGATCCGCTCGCGCAGAATCGATGCGATCTCGTCGGGCTTGATCTCCATGGGGGTGCTCTATGCCTCCTTACGCCGCTTGGGCGACGCTCTTTCGAAGTTTCTCCAGGCGACTGCGGATGCTCGCGTCCAAGACCATGTTGCCTACCTGCAGGACGATGCCACCGAGGATCTCGTCGTCGACGCGGCTTGCCAGCTCGACCTTCTGTCCGGTCTGCCGCTCGATCTCCTCGCCGACCTTGGTCACCACAGCCGGGTCCAGCTCGACCGCGCTGGTCACGGTCACGTCGATGCGCTTGTTCTCTTTCTTCCACATCTGCTCGAGCTCGCGGCGGATGCGGAAGACCTCCGTCATCCGCCCCTTCTCGACCAACAGCTCGAGGAAGTTGACCAGCTCGGGGTCTCCGCCGCCGATCGCGCGGCGCAGGCCCTCGACCTTCTCAGCCGAGGAGAAGTGCGGACTGAAAAAGAAAACCTGTAGTTCGCGATCGGCTTCGACCGCGTCGGCGAACTGGGCCAGGTCGGCCCCGATTGAGTCGAGCTTGCCCTTCTCCCTGGCGACGTCGAAGAGCGCCTCGGCGTATACGCGAGCCGCCTCCATCAGCTGCGCGACTCCTCCGCGCCCGAGAGACTGCTGAAGTCGACCTCGCTGAGCGCCTCCTCGACCAGGCGACGCTGGTCCTCGGCGTTGAGGCTCTTGCGGGTCACCTTCTCGGTGGCCAGCACGGTCAGGTCGGCGACCTCCTTGCGGATCTGCTCCAGCGAACGACGCGTCTCGGCTTCGATGTCGCGCGTCGCGGCGCTGACCAGCTCCTCGCGTTTCTCCTTGCCGGACGCCGTCGCCTCCGCTTCGGCGACCTCAGCCGCCTTACGGGCCCGAGCCATGATGTCGTCGGCCTGCTCGCGGGCCTCGGCGAGGCGCCCGCGGTACTCCTCGAGCAGCTCGTCGGACTCCTTGCGTTGCCGTTCGGCCGCCTCGATCGACTCGGCGATCGTCTTGGCGCGCTTGTCCAGCGCCTCCTGGATTTTCGGGAAGGCGACCTTGCTCAACACCCACATCGTGAAGAGGAAGATGACCAGCGTCCAGATCATCAGGCCGAGGCCCGGCGAGACCAGGAAGCTGCCGCCTTCTTCCTCCCCATGCGCTGCCTCTGCAGCAAGGGCAATGAAGCCCGTTATGTCGCCAAGAAGTAGCTCCACTGGGTCGGCCTAGAGGAAGAACGCGATCAGGCCGAAGATGAAGGTGTAGAAGGCGACCGCCTCGGTCAGCGCGAAGCCAAGCCAGCGGATGCTCTGCAGCTCGTCTTTCATCTCGGGCTGGCGGGCGACCGACTCGATCTCCTTGCCGAAGATGAAGCCGACGCCGATGCCGGCGCCAATCGAGCCGAGCCCAGCGCCGACGCCGAGCGCGATCGCCTTGCCAGCGTCCGTCACACCTTCGTCGGTGACCTCGGCAATCGGTAGGGACATGAGATCCATCGGGTTTGACTCCTTTTTTCTAGTGACTTGCGGCGGTTGCTCCGCCGATGTAGATCGCGGTGAGGGTCGAGAAGATAAAGGCCTGGAGCGTTGCCACCAGGCCCACCTCGAAGATGAAGAAGACGAAGGCCATCGGGAAGGTGAGCGCGCCGAGCGCGGCGATTCCGAGCAGCACCGCCAGCCCGCCGCCCATGAAGAGCAGCAGCAGGTGGCCGGCGAGGATGTTGGCGAAAAGACGCACGGAGAGCGAGATCACCCGCACGAAGTGGGAGATCACCTCGATCAGGAAGATCGCCGCCTTGCCGATCGGGTTCATCTCCTCCAGCCCGGGGGGCAGCCATCCGGCGAAGTAGGGAATGAAGCCCTTGGCCCGGATCCCTTCGACGTGGTAGGAGACCCAGACGACGAGCGTCAGGACCAGCGGAATCGAGATGTTCGCGGTCGCCGCGTAGAGGGCAAAGGCAGGAACTTCGATGCCGAAGATATTGACCGGGTGCTCGGTGTTGGTCGGCAGCGGCAGGAAGCCGATCATGTTCGAGAACCAGATGAAGAAGAAGAGCGCAGCGAGGAAGGGGAACCAGCGCGCCGCAAGCTTGGCGTCCATGTTGCCGCCGGTGATGTTGTTCTTGGTCAGGTCGTAGGCGACCTCGATCGCAGTCTGGACCCGGTTCGGCTTCTCGGCCATGCGGCGTGAGATCCAGACCATCGTGAAGATCGTCAGCCCGCTGGCGAGGGCGAGGTAGACGACCGCCTTGTTGATGCTGAGGTCGACGCCGCCGAGGTTGATGTTGACCCAGGTCTCGAGCTTGAACTCGTTCTGGGGCTGGAACGCTTCGTTTTTCCCGTCGCTGCCGAAGATCAGCAGCATCAGGATCGTGATCGCGAAGTAGATGCCAAACCCGATCAGGACCTTGGCCTTGGTGCTCAGCCCGGAGCTGCCCTTGGGCGGAGTGCCGGCGGTGGTGGCCTCGGCGCTCATCGCGCCCCCTGCTCCTGCGGCTGGAAGAGCTGGGCGATCCCGGCGGCCGCGAAGGAGACGGTGAAGAGGACAGCGAGCAGCACGGCGGCGGCCAAGCCGGTCTCGTGCGAGACCAGGCCGGCTAGGAGAGCCGCCGTAATCATCAGCCAGACGCGGCCGAGGGTGGTCGCGGCCAGCGCCCCCATCGCCTTCTGGCGATTACCCGTGACGAGCTCGTTGGCGATGCGACGGCCGGCAAGCACCTGGATGCCACGCTGGGCAAGCCAGGCGCCAGCGGCGATGGCATATCCGAGCAGGGGCAGTCCGCCGAGAGCGAAGACGGCCAAGGCGGCGGCTAGCACCACGAGATCGACATGCTTGGGAGGGGACATAAGTCCGCTTTGGGCCCCCTTATCGGGAGGGGGCTAGCGGATGAGCCACTATATCCCAAAGGTCCGACGATCCGCTTTCTAGAGCCAGTTCGTGAGGCTTGTCACAACCTCGCACAAAGTGCCGCCGAGGCGTTTAGACCCCGGCGGGGCAGCCTTCCACTTAACTTTTTCTGAAGACCGCTTACGGCTGTCCGCGAACCCCGCCGCAGAAAAAGTACAAGACGTTCCAGGCTACCCCGCCGGGGTCTTATCGGGGGGCAGGAGAGCTTCGAACTCGCCGGTCTCGGGATCGATCTTGCTGAAGCGGCGGAGCTTCAGGATCTCCAGCACGTAGACCAAGTAGACGCTGGCCGCGATTGCGGCCAGGCCGAAGGCGGCGATCACCAGGCTCCAAGCGAGATTGAAGTTGCCGTGATCATCGCTGTAGGGGACGAAGCGCAGAGCGAGGGCGAGGGCGGCCATGACCGTGGTCCAGCCGTAGAGGTAGGCGAGCGTGCGCCGCTGCGAGAAGCCGATGTTCTCCATCCGGTGGTGGAAGTGCCAGCGGTCGGCTTTGTAGATCGGCCGTCCGTATTTGAGCCGCTTGGCGACGACGAAGCCCGTATCGAGGATCGGCACGGTGAGAACGATCAGCGGCAGGAAGAGGGCGATGACCGCATTCGTCTTCAGCGCCCCCTGCACGGCGACCACCCCGAGCAGGAAGCCGAGCAGGTTCGACCCCGTGTCCCCCATGAAGGTGCTCGCCGGCGGGAAGCCGTGGCGGAGGAAGCCGAGCGAGGCGCCTGCGGTGAGTGCCGCGAGGACGCCGGCCGCGGTGCGGTCGAGCGAGAGCGCGATCACGGCCAACGCGATGCCGGAGATCAGGCAGACACCTGCTGCCAACCCGTCGACGCCGTCGATCAGATTGATCACGTTGATCATCGCGACGATGCCGATCGTCGTGCCGACGTCGCCGAGGTCGATCGATCCGCCGCCGGGCAGCGACACCAGCTCAACCGAGCCCGGGTTGAGCTGGCCGAGGAAGGGCACGGTGAAGCTGTCGACCGTGACCCCGGCCGAGACCGGCACGATCACCGCCGCGGTCTGGCCGAGCAGCTTCGTCGCCGCGTTCAGCTCATAGACGTCGTCGAGCATGCCGACTGCCGTGATCAACGCCGCGCCGGCGATGATCGCCCGCGTCTCGGCATCCCAGGGCAGGAAGATCAGCGCCGCGGCGAGAACCGCGGCAAAGATCGCCAGCCCGCCCAGTCGCGGGGTCGGCACCGCGTGCAGGGAGCGCTCGTCGTCGGGGTAGTCGATCGCGCCGATGCGGCGCGCGAGACGGTCGGTGAGCGGCACCAGCAGCAGCGCCAGGATTCCGGCGAGGAGGAAGGCGAGCAGGGCTTCGACGCCGGCGGACATCGACTCAGGCTATGTCCCGCTCGCGTACCGGTCGAACCAGAGGGTGAAAGCAATCAGGCCCCAGAGCTGGCGACTGAGGTCCTCCTGGCCGGCGCAGTGTCGGTTGAGCAAGCCGGCGACGATGCCGGGGTCGAGCCAGCCCTGCCGCGAGATCGACTCGGCCGAGAGCACTTCGCGGGCGAACGGCTGCAACGGCCCACGCAGCCAGGCGGCAACCGGGATCGAGAAGCCCTGCTTGGGTCCCTGCAGTACCTCCTTCGGCAGCAGCGGCGCCAGCGCCTGGCGCAGCAACCGCTTCTTGGCCAGGCCGCGGACCTTGAGCGGCGTCGCCAGGCCGAGCGCCATCGTCGCAACCTCGTTGTCGAGGAAGGGGACGCGGAGCTCCAGCGAGTGGGCCATGCTCGAACGGTCGGTCTTGACCAGTAGATCGTCGACCAGGTAGATGCCGAGATCGACGTCCTGCAGGCGGGCAAGGGGCTCGGCGCCCGCGGTTTCCGCGTAGCGCTCGCGATAGATGTCGACTGGGTCCCAGCCCGGATCACGGCCGCCAAGCAGCGAAGCCTGGAGCTGGCGCGAGAAGATCTCCTTCCAGGCGTGGTGACGCTCCAGCGGCGGTAGGTGCGCACCGCGGGCGAAGCGCTTGGCTTTGTAATCGAGGCTGACCTTGCCGTCGGAGCTGGGCAGGCGCTCGATCAGGGGCGCGGCGAGTGCGGCGAGGCGGCCGATCCGCGGCGCGAGCAGGTCAGCGACGTAGGTGT
This sequence comes from uncultured Solirubrobacterales bacterium, assembly GCA_963824215.1. Lineage (GTDB taxonomy): Bacteria > Actinomycetota > Thermoleophilia > Solirubrobacterales > 70-9 > VRUE01. Next base: position 1,272,454 of record CAWGOE010000004.1, read on the forward strand.
AGTAGCCGCCGAACAGCTCGTCCCCGCCCTCACCCGAGAGGGCGACCTTGACCTCACCGGCGGCGAGCTCAGAGACGAGGTAGGTCGGCAGCGCTGAGGAGTCGCCGAAGGGCTCATCGAAGGCCTCGACCAACTTGGGGAAGAGCTCGACCGCATCGGGTCGCAAAACGATCTCGTGGTGCTCGGTCCGGTAGCGCTCGGCGACCAGCCGCGCCCGGTCGAGCTCGTCGAAGCTCGCCTCCTCGAAGCCGACCGAGAAGGTCTTCACCGGCGCCGCCTGCTCGCCAGCGGCGAGAGCGACGATGCCGGCCGAGTCGACTCCGCCGGAGAGCAGCACGCCAACCGGGACGTCGGCGACGAGGTGGGCGCGAATCGAGCCACGCAGGGTCTCGCGCAGCTCGTCGGCCAGCTCCCCTGCCGGCCGGCGCCTGGTCTCGCCGGCGGGGACCGGCTCCGGTCGCGCGTAGCGAGTCAGGGTCAGCTTGCCGTCGGACCAAACCGCCAGGGCGCCAACGGGAAGCTTGCGCGCCTCGGCGAAGATCGTCAGCGGCGCCGGGATCGAGTTGAAGGCGAGGTAGGCCGCGACGGCCTGAGGGTCGATCTGGCGCGAGAACCCTGGCTGCAGAATCAGGGCCTTGAGCTCGGAGGCAAAGGAGAGCGTGCCCCCCGCCTCGCGGTAGTAGAGCGGCTTGATCCCAAAGCGGTCGCGGGCCAGGAGCAGGCGACGCTCACGCGCATCCCAGAGAGCGATCGCGAACATCCCGCGCAGGCGCTCGACGAACCCGTCGCCGTGCTCCTCGTAGAGGTGGACAAGAACCTCGGTGTCAGAGGCGGTGGCGAAGCGGTGGCCGCGCCGCTCAAGCTCGCCGCGCAGCTCGCGGTAGTTGTAGATCTCGCCGTTCTGGACGACGGTGATGCTGCCGTCCTCGTTGGAGATCGGCTGATCGCCGTGCTCGAGATCGATGATCGAGAGGCGGCGCATCGCCAAAGCGACGCCGCCATCGTGGAAGACGCCCTCGCTGTCGGGCCCGCGATGGACGAGGCGCGCATTCATCGCCTTCACCGCCTCGACGTCCGCCACCGCGCCGCGCCCGGCGACCGCCATTCCGCAGATCCCGCACATAGCGGCAGTCTCTCAGCCGGACGTGCCATCATTTAAGCACCCATATAGGCACCTAAGTGATGGCACGTCAGCCAGGCGCGGCGGGGCCGCGACCGAAGACCTTGACCACGGTCGCGAAGAGGACGCTGACGTAGAGGGAGACGGAGCGATCGGCGATGTACTCCATGTCGTGGGCGAGCTTGTCCGCCCAGGACTCCTCCCTGGTCATCCGCGTCTGGGCGAAGCCGGTCACCCCGGGGCGGACGACGAGGCGCTGCCAGTACTGCGGTATCTCCCGGCAGAGCTCGGTGAAGAAGGCCGGCCTGATCGGCCGCGGCCCGACCACCGCCATGTCGCCGCGCAGCACATTCCACAGCTGCGGCACCTCATCGAGGTGGATCTTGCGCAGCACCCGGCCGATCCGGGTCACCTCGAGCTCAGTCAGCCGCGAGAGCTCCTCCCCCAGGTACGGCCCCAGGCGCGTCTCCGCATCGGGCTTGAGCGTGCGGAACTTGTACATGCGGAAGAGCTGCCCGCAGCGACCGACGCGAGCGCCGTGGTAGAAAAGCGGCCGTCCGGAGGTGAGCACAATCGCCAGCGCGGTCAGCAACAGCAGTGGCGAGAGCAGCAGCAGGATCGCGGCAGAAATCAAAATGTCGAGGCCGCGCAGGACCGAATCCACCGGCCGCGACTCGCCGTCCCCGGCAAGCGCGATGAAGTGCTCCAGCTCGGCCTCGACGTCGGCGGGCAGAGTTGGTGCCGTGTCAGGCAACGTTCGCCCTCTCTGGCCGGCCCTCGCCGCGCCTGGCGGCGTCCTCGACCACTCGACGTGGCTCTGCCACGCCTTCGGGTCTGCGTCCTTGCCAGGCACGACGATGACTGCGCCAGAACCGGGCAAACGTCACCCGACACGGCACTAGGGATTCAGCTCGTGATTTGGCTTGCCGCTGGATGGTCGGCTCCGACGGTACCTAGGATCGTCTCGACGAGGAGACTAGGGTCTCGCCTGGTCGGAGTCGCGCTTGCGGTGCGTTTCTCGAGCTGGATCGCGCGCGGGTCGGTCAGCGGCCGCAGGCGGCCGGAGCGGATCAGCGCTTCGTCGACCCCGCCGAGACGACCGCCGTAGGTCGTGTAGACGGGGGTGCCCAGCGCCGCCGCCTCGCGGTTCATCGTGCCCCCGGCGGAGACGACAAGGTCGGCGAGGGCGACAAGGCTCTGCGCCTCGACCGCGCCGGGCGGCAGGATCAGCGAGGGCAGCGCCAGACTGCCGACCAGCTCGCGCTGCGCCTGCGTGCGCGGCAGGACGACCGCGTGCACTCCTTCGTCGCTGCCGAGCTGCTGCAGGACCTTCGGGAAGAGCGGGTTGGACTTGCGGTGGTAGAGGGAGACGTCGGGGGGCGGGCGCACGATGACAACGACCCGCGCGGTGTCGACCGAGAGCCGCGCCAGCGCCTCGGGATCAGGCTCGAAGTCATGCAGGTAGTACTCCTCCTTCAGCCCCGGGTAGGGGAAGTGCTTCGCAGGGGTCACCCCGAAGCGGCGCAGCCGCTCAAGCGGCACCGAGTCCGGGAACATCACCCGCCGCGCAAGGCGGCAGCCGATCCGGTGCTGGGTGACCGCGTACTCGTAGTCGTGCATGTTCGCCTCGGGCACGCCGAGCGCCCGCGCCGCAATCGCCAAATCGTTGGAGCCATGGGCGAGGGCAAGATCGAAGGAGCGGCCGCGGCCGAAGCGGATCATCCCCATCGTCCGAGCGCCGAGCCGCTGCGCCTTGCGCAGGCGCGAAGCGCCGCCGTGCTTGCCGATCGGCGTGTGCTCCATCCCGTGTAGGTCGAGCAGGGCCTGGGTCTGGGCGTAGTCGCGCGAGGTGACCTCGACCGCGTGGCCCTGCGCGCGCAGCCGCTCGATGATCGGGCGCAGGACGAGCACATGCGCCGGCGCGCTCATGTCCACCCAGATGTTCAAAGGCTCAGACAGCTGCGGCGGCAAGCTCGGGGTAGAGCGGGTAGCGCTCCATCAGCACATTGGTGCGCTCTGCCAACGCCGCCTTCTCGGCCTCGAAGTCGCCAGAGAGGGCCCTGGCGATCACGGCTGCGATCTCGCTGAAGTCATCTTCCACCAAGCCACGGGTGGTCAGCGCCGGGGTGCCGATCCGCAGGCCCGAGGGGTTCATCGGCGGCCGCTCGTCGAAGGGGATGGCGTTGCGATTGACCGTGATCCCGACCTCCTCGAGGCGCGCCTCGGCGGTCTTGCCGTCGAGGCCGCTGGGCGTCAGGTCGACGAGGACGAGGTGGACGTCGGTGCCGCCGGTGAGCACGGGCACGCCGTTCGCTTCCAGGCCGGCGGCAAACGCCTGCGCGTTGGCGATCGTCTGCTTCTGGCGGATCTTGAACTCGTCGCTGGCGGCGATCCGCAGCGCCACCGCCTTGGCGGCGATCGTGTGCATCAGCGGTCCGCCCTGCTGGCCGGGGAAGATCGCTTTGTCGATCGCCTTCGCGTGCTCCTCGCGGGCGAGGATCATGCCGCTGCGCGGCCCACAGAGCGTCTTGTGGATCGTCGTCGTGACGACGTCGGCGTGCGGCACCGGGTTGGGGTGCTGGTCGGCGGCGACGAGGCCAGCGAAGTGCGCCATGTCGACCATCAGCTTGGCGCCGACCGAGTCGGCGATCGCGCGGAAGGCGGCGAAGTCGAGCTGGCGTGGGTAAGCGGACCAGCCGGCGACGATCAACTTCGGCCGGTGCTCGCGCGCGAGCCGCTCGACCTCCTCCATGTCGACGTAGAGATCCTCGCGCCGCACGTGGTAGGCGACGATCTCGTAGAGCTTGCCAGAAACGTTGAGCTTCATTCCGTGGGTGAGATGGCCGCCGTGGTCGAGTGCCAAGCCCATGATCGTGTCGCCGGGCTCGATCAGCGCCATATAGGCGGCGTTGTTGGCCTGCGCGCCGGCGTGCGGCTGGACGTTGGCGTGCTCGGCGCCGAACAGCTCCTTGGCCCGGTCGATCGCGAGCTGCTCGGCGACATCGACCTCCTCGCAGCCGCCGTAATAGCGCCTGCCGGGATAGCCCTCGGCGTACTTGTTGGTCAGCACTGAGCCGACCGCTTCCAGCACGGCCTGCGGCACGAAGTTCTCCGAGGCGATCATCTCCAGCGTCCCTTGCTGGCGCCGCAGCTCGGCGTCCAGAACCGCGGCGATCTGGGGATCGACCTCGCTCAAAGGTGCCGCTTGCAGGTTTTCGGGTAGCTCGCTCACCGTGTTGCGACGATACCAACGCTCATGGATAGCCTGCCCGGCGTGAAACGCCTCTCCGCAGCGGCAATCGTGGCCGCGACCCTCTTGCTGGGAAGCCTGGCGGCGACCGCCGGTGGGGCGCCCGGCGGAGCCTCTCCCGGCGACGCGGGGGCAGATGACGACAACCCCTGCACGGGGCCGGGTTCCGGACACCTGCTCTGCCCCGACCTGCGCGTCGGCCCCGCCGAAGACCTCTTCGTCGTGCGACACGGCGGCGGCTACGGATACGGCGGCGGCGCCCGGCTCTATGGCGGCAACGACATCCGCTCGCGCGGTCGCGGACCGATCGAGCTACGCGGCCGCCGCTACAAGCGCAACTGGATGCACGCCAACCAGGCGATCTACCGGGCCGGCGGCGGCGTCGCGATCTTCCGTACCGACGCCCAGCTCCACTTCTACAACGTCGGCTATGAGTTCGGCGGCTCCTACTGGAAGGTCCACGACCCGCTCAGCATGGAGATCTGGTCGCTCGACGAGGGGCGCCAGCCGCTGCTCCGCGTGCGCAAGGGCCCGAAGGTCTTCTACTGCTTCCGTGACCTCGCCCGCACGCGGCCGGGTGGGCACTCGCCGAGCTTCCCGGTCTACCCCGCCTGCAACCAAAATCCGAATCGCCAGCGGGTGACGCTCGGCACCTCGGTCGGCTGGTCGGACATCTATCCCTCCGACTACGACCGCCAGTGGGTCAACGTCAGCGGCCTGCGCGGCTGTTACGCCTTCGTCATGCGGGTCGACCCGAAGAACCTCCTCTACGAGGAGCACGAGAACAACAACCGCTCGGTGCGGATCATCCGCCTGCCCTACCGCGACGGTCCGCAACACTGCTGAGCGGTACGGGCGTAGCCTTCGCGGAGTGGAAAGCCACTTCCAAATGACGCTCGGATGGAAGATGGCAATCGCCGGCGCGGCGATCGTGTTGCCGGCCGCCGGGTTCGCCTTGCTGCTGGTCGATCCCGGCATCGACGTCGCCTGGGAGGACCATCCCGCTCACTTCTGGCTCGTCCTGTCCGCGGCCGGCATCACCGCCGCGCTCGCCCACGCCACCGACGAGGCCGCGGAGCGCCGCGGCGACCTGCGCCTCAGCCTGGTCTCGCTGACCTTCCTCTGCAGCGCCGGCTTCCTCGGCCTGCACGCCCTCGCCACGCCCGGCGTCCTGCTCGACGATTCCAGCCTCGGCTTCGTGATCGCGGTCCCGGTCGGCCTCGTCATCGCTTCGGGGATAGCCGTGCTGTCGGCGACCGAGAGTATCTCGACGCGGATGCGCGGTCTCCCCCCTAGCCGCCGCGGGGGCACGGTGCTTCTGCTTGTCTTGATGGCCGCCTGGGCGGCGGCCACGCTGATCGGAATCGGGCCCCTCGACGAACCGACCGAGATCGAGCGCGCGAGCGGGACCCTGGCGATCCCAGCGTTCATTGCGGCGACGCTCTACCTCCTCGCAGCGGCCCGCTACGCCGTGATCGGCGCCAGCGACCCACCGATCCTGGTGCTCGCCGTCGCGATCTCCTTCGTGCTGCTCGGCGAGGCGATGTTGCAAACCGCGTTCTCGCGCAACTGGCACACCAGCTGGTGGGAGTGGCACGCCTTGATGTTGGCCGCCTTCAGCTTGGTCGCGATCGCCGCCCGCCGCGAGTGGCGCGAGGAGCGCTTCAGCCCGCTGTACACGAAGGAGACCGCGGGTGGCAAGCGCGAGGTGAGCGTCGTCTTCGCCGACCTGGCCGGGTTCACCTCGTTCTCGGAGGGGCGCGACCCGGCGCAGGTCACCGACATGCTCAACGCCTACTTCGAGCGAGCGATCCCGCCCGTCGTCGAAGAGCACGGCGGCGACGTCGAGCGGCTGATGGGCGACGCGCTGATGGCCACCTTCAATACCCGTGGTGACCAGCCCGATCACGCCAGGCGGGCGGCGGCCGCGGCGCTGGCGATCCGCGATGCGACCGCGGCCGTCGCCACTGAGAACCCTGGCTGGCCGCGCTTCCGCGTCGGCGTCAATAGCGGCGACGCGCTGGTTGGCGTGCTCGGCGCCGCCGGCGGTCGCAGCTACACCGTGATCGGCGACGCGGTCAATTCCGCCTCGCGCTTGGAGTCCGCCGCTCCGGTCGGCGAGGTGGCGATCGGCGCCGTCACCCTGCGCGCCCTCTCCGGGGCGCGGACCAGGGCGTTGGGCGCGATCAAGGTAAAGGGACGGCGGCAGCCCCTCGACGCCTACGTCTTGGAAGCGCTGCCGCCGGGCTCCGACTGAGCCGAGGCAACCCCAGCCAAGCGTTTCTCCAGCTCGGCCCGGCCGACGGCGCCCTCGCGCAATACCCACCACTCGCCGCTCTGATCGAAGGCGGTCAAATCGACGACGCTCGAGGGTTCGCCGGTCAGCTCGCCGCCGTCGATCGCCAGGTCCACCTCGTCGACGATCTGCGCCGGGACCTGCGCGTAGCTGCCGGTTGCCGGCTCGCCGCTGCGATTGGCCGAGGTCTGGAAGAGCGGGCACATCGCGCCCGCCAACGGCCCCCCGATCAGGCGGACGCCCAAGCGCGCCGGGTCCTCACGGCAGGCGAGTGGGTAGCGGCCCCGCGGGTTGGCGACAACCAGGGTGAGCGGCCCCGGGAGCAGGGCGCCCACCGCGTCGCGAGTGCGCGGCCCAAGCCCCTCGACCAGCTCCCGCATCGCCAGCGGCGAGAGGTACATCACGGCCGAGGGTTTGCCGTCGTCGCGCCCCTTGATCCGGTGGATGCGCGCGATCGCGTCCGCGTCGAGCGGATCGCATGCGAGGCCATAGAGGCCATCGGCCGGGAAGAGGGCGACGCCGCCCCCGGCGATCGTCCGCTCCAGCGCAGCACGGACTGCCTGTGCCCCATTCCCCACTATCGACACCACCTCGGTCATGACCCCGCCCCTGGCGACTTAGCCCCCGTAGATGAACGGTAACTCGCCAGGGCCCCCCTTTTCATCTGCGCCCCCAGACGACGCGCGGGATGCCGGCGAGGTCAGCGCGCGTCTCGACCGTGGTGAAGCCAACCTCGATGAGCATCTCGCCCACGGCATGGGCTTGCCCGATACCCACCTCAAGCGCAAGCGCCGGCGCCACCGTTGCCGCGACGGGGATCGCGGCCCGCAGCACGTCGAGACCGTCCGGCCCGGCGAGCAGCGCCTCGCGCGGCTCCCACTTCGTCACCTCCGGCTCCAGCCCCACCCATTCCCGCTCGGCGACGTAGGGCAGGTTGGCGACGATCAGGTCGAGCTCGCCGCATTCGGGCGGCAAAGTCCCCTCGACGAACGTGACGCGATCCTCCAGGTCAAGTTGCCGCGCGTTGGCGCGGGCGACTTCCAGCGCCGCCGCCGAGATGTCGGTGGCAATCAGCTCGCAGCCGGGCAGCTCGGCGGCGATTGCCAGCGCGATCGCCCCCGAGCCAGTGCCGATGTCGAGCACCCGGGCCGGGCGCAGCTCCAAGGCCAGCTCGACCAGGAGCTCGGTCTCTGGCCGCGGAACCAAGACGCGTCGATCGACCGCTAGCTCGATCGAGCGGAAGCCTTTGCGGCCGAGGATGTAGGCGACCGGCTCACGCCGCAACCGCCGGCGCACCATCTCGCCGAATCGCCTACCGGCGTCCGCGGGAATGCCATCCTCCGGGCTTGCCGCAAGACGCGCGCGATCCCAGCCGGTGGCCTCGGCGAGCAACAGTTCAGCGTCAAGCCGCGGCGAGTCAGCTCCGACGGCGGCAAGAGCATCGGTCGATGCAGCAATGGCATCGCGCACACTGCCGGCCGTGACCGCATCCGACATTCGCCCCACCCCGCTGTGGTGAATGTCGGATGCGGTCACGCGGCGGACGCTGCCGCAGCCTCGAGGCGCTGCCGCTTCTCCTCCGCCGCCAACGCGTCGGTGAAGTCCGACAGATCCCCGGCCAGAACAGCGTCGATGTTGTGCGAGGTCAGCTTGATCCGGTGGTCGGTGACGCGACCCTGGGGGAAGTTGTAGGTGCGGACCTTCTCGGAGCGCTCGCCGCTGCCAACCTGGGCCTTGCGCTCGGCCGCCACCTTCGCCTGCTGCTCGGCCAGCTCGCGCTCGTACAGCCGCGCCCGCAGGACCCGCATCGCCTTCTCACGGTTCTGCAACTGCGACTTCTCGTCCTGCATCGAGACGACGATGCCGCTCGGCTTATGCGTGATCCGCACCGCCGAGTCGGTCGTGTTCACCGACTGCCCCCCGGGGCCCGAGGAGCGATAAACGTCGACCTGCAGGTCGTTCTGGTCGACCTCGACCTCAACCTCCTCCGCCTCCGGAAGCACAGCGACGGTCGCGGTGGAGGTGTGGATGCGGCCCTGGGACTCGGTCTCGGGCACCCGCTGGACGCGATGGGTGCCACCCTCGAACTTGAAGATCGAGTAGGCGCCCTCGCCCTTAACGGCGAGGGTCACCTCCTTGAAGCCACCGACCTCCGCAACCGATTGCGAGAGCACCTCGGCGCCGAAGCCGCGCTCCTCGGCGTAGCGCGCAAGCATCTTGTAGAGGTCGCCGGCAAACAGCGCCGCCTCGTCGCCGCCGGTGCCGGCGCGGATCTCGACCAGGACGTTCTTGTCGTCGTTGGGGTCGCGCTCGACCATCGCCAAGCGAATCTCCTCTTCGAGCTTCCCCAGCCGCGCCGGCGCCTCTTCGGCCACCTTGCGCAGTTCAGCGTCCTCCCCCTCCTCCAACAGCTCCCGCGCCCCCTCAAGATCATCCTTAAGCGTCTTGTACTCAGCCGCCAACACCTGCGCCGGCTGCAGTTCCCGATACTCCCGCCCCACCTCGGCGTAGCGCTGCCGGTCCGAGATCACCCCGGGGTCTGACATCAGCTTCTCCAACTCGGAGAACCGAGCTTCAATCTGTTCGACGAGCGACTCGATCACAGCCGTGAACCATAGGCGCCCCTCGGGCGGGTGGCGTCGGCGTCGGGTGTCCTCGCAGCAGCGGCGTCCTCTTTTTCGCCCCAACAGCGAACTCAGACGGCCGCCCGGCGCTACTGGCGAAAAACCCAGCAAAGCGAGGACACCCGACGCCGACGCCAGGACCCGCCCGCCGTTACGCCCTAAGCGACGATCTCTATGGGAGACTCGCCGGCCTCAGCCGGCTTCTCCTCCGCCAACACCTTCTCCAGCGCCGCGATCGCCACCGCCAGCTGCTCTTCGTCGGGCTCGCGCGTGGTCAGGTTCTGCAGCATCAGGCCCGGCCACATCACCGCCCGCACCCAGCGTTTGCGGCGGTTTTTGCCGGCCCACTTGATCACCTCATAGGAAAGGCCGGCGATCAGCGGGATGCCGAGGATGCGCGAAGCGAGCAGCCAGTACCAGGCGGGCAGCCCGATCGGGGCGAAGACGAAGATCGCCAGCACCATCACGATCAGCAGGAAGCTGGTGCCACAGCGTGGATGCAGGCGCGAGTAGAGCTTCGCCCGCGCGGGAACGAGCTCGTCTTCAGCCTCATAGCAGGAGATCGTCTTGTGCTCCGCGCCGTGGTACTCGAAGACCCGGCGCAGGTCGGGCAGTTTGCTGATCACGACGATGTAGCCGATGAAGATCGCCGTGCGCAGGATGCCCTCGACCAGCCAGAAGAGGAAGGCATTGCCGAGCTGGTCCTTGATCAGGCTGGTCAAGCCGACCGGGACGACGAAGAAGAGGCCGATCGAGAGGGCCAGCGAGAGCGCGATCGTCAGCCCCCAGATCCAGCCGCCGATCTCTTCCTTCTTGCCCTCGTCGTCCTCCTCCATTTGCGCGTTTGCCGAGATCGCCAGGGCACGAAAGCCGATCTTCAGCGACTCGCCGAGGGCAACGACGCCACGGATCACGGGCACGCGCCAGAGGCGGTGGCGCTTCGCCCACGGCACCAAAGCTTCGGAGCTGATCTCTACCTGGCCCTCAGGATTGCGCACGGCAACCGCCCAGGTCGAGACGCCGCGCATCATCACTCCCTCGAGCACCGCCTGGCCGCCGACCGGCGCGTCGCGCTTGGCGACCAAGGCGCCATCGGGCATGCGCAGCGGATCGGCCCCGTTTGAGGAAGCAGCCTCAGGCGGCGGAGAGGCTGTCTCCGCGGCCATGGCTTACTTGGAGGCCTTGGCGTGCTTCGCCGCGCGCCGCTGGAACCGCTCTACCCGGCCACCGGTGTCGACCAGCTTCTGCTTGCCGGTGTAGAAGGGGTGGCACTCCGAGCAGAGCTCGACGTGCAGATCCTCCACGGTGGAGCGGGTGTAGAACTGGTTGCCGCACGAGCAATGCACGTTGGCGAGCTTGTACTCGGGATGAATTCCTGCCTTCATTGCCAACAAGTCTAGAGAAGTGCGCAAGCTCATCGCTCAGGGCTTGGGAAAGTCTTAAGCCCTGCCGATAGCTGAGGAATGACGCCTGGCCAAACCACTGTGCCCGATACGGGGCTCGCGCGCGGTGTGCGGATCGCGCTCACGGTGCTCCTGCTCGGCGGCACCGCGCTCGTCGCCGCCCACTACTGGCTGGGCATCGGCGACGCACTGCACGGCGTCATCGTCACCGCCGTCTACAGCGGCGTTGTGCTCGGCGCTGGCCTCGCCTGCCTTGCCAGGGCCTCTGCCTTTGGGCGCGAGCACAGGGCATGGATCCTGCTCGGCCTCGCGATCCTCGCCTGGGGCGCCGCCGAGGTTTACTGGGCGATCGCGATCGAAGACAACCCCGGCGCCCCCTACCCCTCGCCGGCGGACGTCGGCTATCTCGCCTTCTACCCGCTTGCCTACGCCGGCCTGATCTTGTTGGTTCGCGCGCGCGCCCAAGAAATCAACTGGCGCCTCTGGATGGATGGCCTGATTGCGGCGCTGGGCACCGCCGCCCTCGGCACGGCCTTCGTCTTCGACTACATCGCTGGAAAGACCGAAGGCAGCGCGATCGAAATCGCGACGACCCTCGCCTATCCGCTCGGCGACATCGGCATGCTGGCATTGGTCATCGGCGTGGTTGCCCTTACTGGGTGGCGACCCGGCCGCACCTGGTCGCTGCTGCTGGCGGGACTTGCAGCGCTGGTGATCGCCGACATCGCCTACACGCTGCAGCTGACCGAAGAAGCCATTCCGGGTGGCAGCTGGGTGGAACCGGTCTACCTGATCGCTGCGGTCTGCCTCGGCGGGTCCGTGTGGCAGCCGACGGCGGCGGACGACATCAGCTCGCCCAGGGAGCAGCGCCGCGAGATGGTCGTGCCCGCAGTCTTCGCCGGGGTGATGATCGGGCTCTTCACGATCCAGTACTTCAGCGCCACTGGCAGCCTCTCCACGGTGCTCTGGGCGGCGACGATGACCGCCGTGGTCGTGCGCCTGGGAATGAGCGACCGCGAGAACCGCGAGCTGCTCGAGCAGGTTCGGACCGACGCACTCACCGGGCTCGGCAACCAGGGGCGGATGCAGGTCGACCTGCCGATCCGCGTCGCCCAGGCGAGCGAGAGCGAGCCAATCTCGTTGCTGCTCTTCGACCTCAATGGCTTCAAGCACTACAACGACACCTTCGGCCACCCGGCCGGCGATGAGCTGCTCGTCCGTTTCGGCGCGGCGTTGAGAGACGCGGTCGGGGAGGACGGGGATGCGTACCGAGTCGGCGGCGACGAGTTCTGCGTGCTGCTCACCTGCGATCGGGAGCGCTTCGACGAGGTGAGCAAGGCGACCGCCCAAGCGCTGACCGCCACCGGCCCGGGATTCGCCGTCAGCTCTGCCTGGGGAGCGGTCGAGGTGCCGACCGAGGAGGCCGAGGCCGGGGCTGCGCTGCAACTGGCGGACACGCGCATGTACGCACAGAAGGAGTCACGACGACTTGCTCATGCAGAGCTGCTCGAACCGACCGTGACCGCGGTCGGGCGCGAGCAGGGCGACGAAGAAGCCGCGTCCCTCCCCCGCCCGGCTACTCAGAGCTGAGGCCAGCGAGCAGCGAGTCGAGCGTGCGGCCGACGTCCGCCCGCATCTGCTCGGGATCGTCAGCGCGAGCCACCAGCATCGCCGCCTCGTCGAGGGCGCCCATCAGCACGTGGGCCAAGGGCCGGATCGGCTGGTCGACGATGGCGCCCGCGTCGACCGCCGCCTGCAGGGTCGCCTCGATCAGGCCGAGGCCGTGCTCGGAGGCGATCTCCCGCCAGCGGTCCCAGCCGAGCACCGACGGGCCGTCGAGCAGGACGATCTGTTGCGCCTCGGGCTCGGTGCAGGCCTGCAGGAACATCTCCGCGCCGGCCCGCATCGCCTCGAGCGGCGCTCCTGCTCCCCCCGCCAGCGCCCCGGCGGCGATTCGTTGCGCCAGTTCAGCCTCGATCCGTTCATACACCGCCTCGAAGAGGCCCTTCTTGCCCTCGAAGTGGTGGTAGAGGGCGCCGCGGGTGACGCCGGCAGCGCGGACGATCTGCTCGGCGCTGACGCCGGCGTAGCCACGTCTGGCGAAAAGAGGTCGCGCGGCTTCGATCAGCGCCTCGCGCGTGACCCCTGAGCGCTCAGCCTGCGTGCGCCGCTCCGAATCCTCCGCTTTCGATTTGACATTCATACTGTCTGTATGTAACTTACCGCTCCCGTCGGCCGGAAACAACCCCTTCGAGGAGGACGCAATGAGCCAGTCAGACCAGCGCCGCGAGATCGAGCTTCCCGCCGGGAGGATCCGCTACCGCGAGGCCGGCGAGGGCAAACCGGTCGTCTTCGTCCACGGCTATCTGGTCGACGGCCGCCTCTGGGACGGCGTCGTCGACGGGCTCTCCGATCGCTGCCGCTGCCTCGCCCCCGATTGGCCGATCGGCGCCCAGCAGATCGCGATGAGGCCGGATGCGGATCTCTCCCCCTACGGCATCGCGGCGATCATCGCCAGCTTCCTCGAGGCGCTCGACCTCGAGGACGTGACGATCGTCGGCAACGACTCCGGCGGCGCGATGTCCCAGGTGCTCGTCACTCGGCACCCGGAGCGGATCGGCCGCCTCGTGCTGACCAACTGCGACACGCACGAGAACTTCCCCCCAGGGATCTTCAAGACGATGCCCCCGATCGCGGCGCTACCCGGCGGCATGGCTGTGCTGGCGGCGCCGTTCCGTATCCCCGCTCTGGCCCGTGCCGCCTTCAAGCCCTTCACCAAGAAGCCGATCCCGCCCGAGCTGATCGCCTCCTGGATGGCGCCGGCCCTTCATGACCCCGGGGTGAAACGCGACACGAAGAAGGTGACGGTCGGGATGAACAAGCGCTACACGCTGGAGGCGGCGGAGAAGCTGCGCAACTCGGAGCTGCCGATCCTGCTCACCTGGGCACCCGGAGACCGCCTCTTCCCCCTTAAGTACGCAGAGCGACTCGCCGGCGAAGTGCCAAACGCACGCATCGTTCAGATTCCCGACGCAGCCACCTTCGTACCGCTCGATCAGCCGCAACGAGTGGCCGACGAGATCGCCGGCTTCGTCGGCGCCTAGTAGCAGTTCGCGCAAACTGCGGACGTTTTCCGCTAGTTGCGGGTTTTTCGTCCGATCGAGGCGAGATTGTTCCCTAACGCCCCCTACAGGACGGAGAGGGATTCATGCCCAAGGAGATCTTCGACCAGGCTCGGCCCCAGCGGAAGAGCGCAATGGCGCAGCGCCTCGACGACGCCTTCGCCGGCTGCGAGGAGTGGACCATCGCTCCCCCCTCCCCACGCCGCGTAGACATGGACATCGCCCCCTGGCTAACCACCTCAGCTCGGCCGAACCCCCACCCTGCCGGCATCGAGCCCGAATCCCGAGCCGCCTAAGTCCAGGCGCTTCTCCGGCGGGTCCTGTCGCGAGGATGGGGTGTCCTCGCGACAGCGGCGTCCTCTTTTCGCCCCGACAGCGAACTTAGACGGCCGCCGATGTTCTTGGCGAAAACCCAGCAACGCGAGGACACCCCATCCCCGCGACAGGACCCGCCGGCCACGGCCCTGGTCCCTAGGTCTCTTGGTACAGCGGCCCGTCCCCGCCCTCAGGCAGGGTCAACCGGCCGCCCTTGGCCGTAATCGCGCCGCACTGAACGCAGTTCGACGCGGTCACGTGGACGTCCACCTCGGCGGCGCCGTTCTCGAGCTGCTCGTCGGGGATTTCGTAGACCTGGGCCGGGCACATCGAGACCCAGGTCTGGGCGAGCTCGCGTGGCACCTTGGTCTGGATGCGGACGTGGTTGGGCGCGTCGTCGCGGGTCGCGTTACCCGATAGGAAGACCGAGTCGAGCTTGTTGAAGGTGACCTCGTTGTCGGGCTTGGGGTACCTGCTGGCGGCCTTGCCGAGGTGCATCGCCGGCTCGGCGTTGTCCTCGACCTTCATATGGCCGGGCGGGAAGTTTCCTTTGCTGGCGACGAGCATGTTGGCGACGATGCCGCCGCGAATAAGCCCCTTGGTCAGCGGCTGCTTCATGTTGCGCGACTTGTAGAGGTCCTTCTCGATCACCGAGCCGCGGATCTTCTCGTCGTAGCTTTCGAAGTTGACCGAATCGATGTCCTTCTTCAGCGACTCGACAATCGATTCCGCCGCGTACATCCCGGCGTGCATGGCGTAGTGGACGCCGGCGAGCTCGGCGATGTTGACCATCCCAGCGGCATCGCCGGCGACCAGCATGCCGGGCACCGAGAAGCGCTTCGGCAGCGCCCAGTAGCCGCCCGAGGGGATCGTCTTCGCGCCCCAGCCGACCCGCTTGCCGCCCTCGATGATCTTGGCGATGAAGGGGTGCTGCTTGAACCGCTGCAGCTCGTCGTGGACCGAGAAGGTCGCGTCGGTGTAGTCGAGGCCGACGACGAGGCCGAAGCAGACCTTGTCCTCACCCATCGGGTAGATGAAGCTGCCCCCGGCCTCCTTGTATTTGCCACCCCAGCGCAGCGGCCAACCAAGCGTGTGGATCACCCGGTCGAGCGGCTTCGGTACCTCCCAGACCTCCTTCACCCCGAGCTCCCACGCCTGCGGGTCGGAGCCGTCGCGCATGTCGAAGTAGTCGAAGGCGGAGTAGGTGAGGTGGCCGATCGTGCCCTCGGCGAGCACCGTCGCCTTAGCGACGACGTCGGAGCCGGGCTCAAAGTTGCCCAGCTCTTCGCCCTCCTTGCCGCGGCCGCGATCGCCCGAGCGCACGCCCTTGACGATCCTGTCCTCGACCAGCAGCTTGGTCGCGGCGGTCTCGGCGAGGATGTAGACGCCGGCTTCTTCGGCTTTGTCGGCGAGGAAGCGGCCCAACTTCGAGACCGACATCGTGTAGGTGCCCTCTTTGCGGAAGTTCGGCGGCGGCGGCTTCAGCGGGATCGCCGCCTTCGAGGTGAGGAAGTAGGTCGCGTCCTTGGTCACCTCCTGGTAGACCGGCGGCCAATCCCCCGGGTCCATATCCGGGAACAGCCTGGTCATCGCCGAGGGATCGACGTTGGCGCCGGAGAGCAGGTGCGCGCCGGCGACTTTGCCCTTCTCGATTACCGCAACGGGGACTTCGCCGAGCTTTTCGGTCAGCTCCGGCTCGTCCTCGAGCAGTTGCATCAGTTTATTGGCGCAAGCGAGACCCGCCGGGCCACCGCCGACAATCGCGACACCGACCTCGATCCGCTCGTCGACCGGGTCGGTCGGCGGGCCGATCACGTCGGCGGAATCGAACGGCGGCGGGTAATCGATGGGCTTGACGGCGGGCATCTCTTGCTCCTTTGACGGGCTTCGCTCTAGCTGTAAAACGCTCCGGCGGGCCCGCGTGGGCCCGCCGGGAACCTCATCCCTTCTTAGCCTTGATCGCCTCAGTCAGCTTGGGGACGATCTTGTGCAGATCGCCGACCACGCCGAGGTCCGAGAACTCGAAGATCGGCGCGTTCTGGTCCTTGTTGATCGCGAGGATGTTCTCCGAGTTCTGCATCCCGACCTTGTGCTGGATCGCGCCGGAGATGCCGGCGGCCAGGTAGAGCTTCGGCGCGACCGTCTTGCCGGTCTGGCCGATCTGGGCGGCATAGGGGTACCAGCCTGCATCGACCACGGCGCGGGTGGCGGCAACCGCCCCGCCCATCGCCTCGGCCAGCTGCTCGCACTGCTCGAAGCCCTCTTTGGCTCCGAGCCCGCGACCGCCGCCGACGAGGATCTCTGCGTCCTCGATGTTGACGTCGGCGCCGCGCTGCTCGCCGCGCTGAACCAGCTTCGCCTTCGAAGACCAAGGCGAGAGCTCGACGTCGACGTCGACGACCTCGGCGCTGCCGCCGCTCTCCTTGGCGTCAAATGCGTTGAGGCGGCCGATGATGATCCCCGGCTCTGAGACGTAGCCGACGTCGGCGATCTGGGAGTCCTGCAGGATCGGGCGCTCGACGACCAGCTTGCCGTCCTGCACCTTGACCTGCGTCACCTCCATCGTTACACCGGCGTTTAGGCGCGCGGTCAACCCGGCGCCGATCTCGAAACCGAGCAGGCCACCGCCGAACAGCGCGTAGCCAAAGCCCTCGTCCTGGATGACCTTGGCCATCGCGTCGACGATCGGCTGGGCCAGGCCCTCGGGGACGCTCTTGGCCCGGTAGACCTTGGCCGCGCCCCAGTTGCCGAGCGAGGCGCAGGCGTCGTCGGCGACCTCGCCGACGACCAGCGCGGCAGCCTCGCCACCGATTTCGCCGGCCAGCTTGGCCGCCTCGGAGATTGCCCCGAGCGAGTTTTTGTTGAAGTTGCCCTCGTCGTCGTGGAGGGCGTAAACCAGAATGCCTGCCATCTAGATCAGCTTCCTCTCGTCGAGCCACGCGACGATCTTTTCGACCGTCTCGTTGGTGTCCTCGTCCTCGATGATCTCGCCGGCCTGCTTGGCGGGCGGCGGGTTGAGCGCAAGGACCGCGGTCTTGGAGCCGGCCTCGCCGACCATGCCGCCGTCGATGCCGACGTCGCCGGTCGCCTTGCCGTCGAGCGGTTTTTTCTTCGCCCCCATGATCGCTTTCAGGCTCGGGTAGCGCGGCTCGTTGATCGCGTCGCCGACGCTGATCACGGCCGGCAATTCAATCTCGACCGTGTCGTAGCCGTACTCGGCCTGGCGCTCGCAGCGCAGCTTGCCGTCGGTGACGTCGATCTTGATCACCTGCGTCAGCGAGGGCATCTGCAGGTGGTCGGCGACAACGGCGCCGATCGTGTAGCACTCGCCGTCATCGGACTGCTGGCCGAGCAGGACCAGGTCCGGGCTCTCGGACTCGAGCACTTTGGCCAGCGAGTAGCCGGTGGCGCAGACGTCGGAGCCCTGCAGGGCATCGTCGGAGAGGTGCACCGAGCGGTCGGCGCCGAGCGCCACCGCCTTGTGCAGCGCGCGGACCGCCGAATCGGGGCCCATCGTCACCGCGATGACCTCCTCGACCGGGATCGCGCCGCCCTCCTTGATCTGCATGGCGGCCTCAATGGCATGGGTATCGAAGGGGTTGAGGTTTTTCTCGCCGCTGCGGTCCAAACGCATCGTGTTGGAGTCGATGCGCTTCTGGACGGCGGCGTCCGGAACCTCCTTGACCAGGACGCAGATCTTCAAGTTACAAGCCTCCTTGGCAGTTGCTCAGGCTGGTTGACTGACCAGTCAATCAGTCTATCTATACATCTGGACGTGTGCAGGTCGTGATGCTTATCACGCTGAAGCTGGGCCGGGCCCGGCAGGGGTGGAGCGTCTTGTACTTTTTCGTCAGCGGGCTAGGGCGACAGCCCCACCGCGATCCACCGAAAAAGTTAAGCGGAACCCCTGCCGGGCCCGGCCCCTACGCTTGCCGCTCGTGGCGCTCTTTTGCGCCCTCACGGATGAAGTCGACTATCTCGTCGGTGCCGGCCCCCGGCGTGAAGACCGCCGCGACCCCTAGCTGCTTTAGCTCGGGGATGTCCTCGGCCGGGATCGTGCCCCCGACCGTGACCAGGACGTCATCGACGCCCTGCTCCTTCAGCAGCGCGACCACTTTCGGCACCAAAGTCATGTGGGCGCCGGAGAGGATCGAGAGGCCGACGGCGTCGGCGTCCTCCTGGATCACCGTCTCGGCGATCTGCTCCGGCGTCTGGTGCAGCCCGGTGTAGATCACCTCCATGCCCGCGTCGCGCAGCGCCCGGGCGATGATCTTGGCGCCGCGATCGTGCCCGTCCAAGCCAGGCTTGGCGACGACAACGCGGATCTTGCGGGCGATTGCTGCCTCCATGCGGCCGGGAACCCTAACGCCTGCCCTAGAAAACCGGGGACTCGGTGTAGGTGCCGAAGACCCCTTGCATCGCAGCGATCATCTCGCCCTCGGTGGTGCGAGCGCGGGCGGCCTCGATGATCGCGGGCATCAAGTTGGCATCGGTGGCAGCGGCTCGCTTCAGCTCGGCCAGCGCCGCATCCACCTCGGCGCCATCGCGCCGGGCGCGGGTCGCCGCCAGGCGATCGGTCTGCTTGCGTTCAAGCGCCGGATCGATGCGCAGGATCGGGGTGTCCGCCTCGTCCTCCTGGACGAAGTCGTTGACGCCGACGACGATCCGGCGCCGCTCATCGACTTCGCGCTGGTAGGTGAAGGAGGCGTCGGCGATCTCGAGCTGGGGGAAATTGCGGCGGATCGCCTCCACCATCCCCCCCAGCTCGTCGATGCGGGCGAAGTAGTCGTAGGCGGCGGCCTCCATCTCGTCGGTCAGCTTCTCAACGAACCATGAGCCGCCGAGCGGATCAGGCGTGTTGGCTACGCCCGATTCGAAGGCGATGACCTGCTGCGTGCGCAGCGCCACCCGCACCGCCTCCTCGGTCGGCAGGGCGAGTGCCTCATCGAAGGAGTTGGTGTGCAGCGACTGGGTGCCGCCGAGCACAGCCGCAAGCGCCTCGACCGAGGTACGAACGACGTTGTTGAGCGGCTGCTGCGCGGTCAACGAAACCCCCGCGGTCTGCGCGTGGAAGCGCAGACGCATCGACTCCTCGCGCTTGGCGCCGTAGGTCTCGCGCATCTCGCGTGCCCAAATCCGACGCGCCGCCCGGTACTTGGCGATCTCCTCGAAGAAGTCGATGTGGGCGTTGAAGAAGAAGGAGAGGCGGGGCGCGAAGTCGTCGACGTCGAGGCCGCGCTCGAGCGCCCGCTCGACGTAGGTGAAGCCATCCTTGAGCGTGAAGGCGAGCTCCTGCTGCGCGGTCGAGCCGGCCTCGCGGATGTGGTAGCCGGAGATCGAGACCGGGTGCCAGCGCGGCATGTTCTCCGTGCACCACTCGATCATGTCGGTGACCAGGCGCATCGCCGGCTCGATCGGGAAGCACCACTCTTTCTGCGCGATGTACTCCTTGAGGATGTCGGTCTGGATCGTGCCGCCGAGCTTCTCGGGCGGCACTCCCTGCTTCTCGCCGACGAGGACGTAGAAGGCGAGCAGGATCGCCGCCGGCGCGTTGATCGTCATCGAGGTGGTGACACCGCCGAGCGGGATCCCGTCGAAGAGCTGTTCCATGTCGTCAAGGCTGTCGACGGCGACTCCCTCGCGTCCGACCTCCCCGAGGCTGCGCGTGTGGTCGGAGTCGTAACCCATCAGGGTGGGCATATCGAAGGCGGTCGAGAGCCCGGTCTGGCCGTGGTCAAGCAGGTAGTGGAAGCGCTCGTTGGTCTCCTCTACCGTGCCGAAGCCGGCGAACTGGCGCATCGTCCAAAGTCGGCCTCGGTGCATCGACTCGTAAGGACCACGCGTGAACGGGTACTCGCCGGGGCGACCGATCGACTCCTCGGGGTCGGTCGGCGCCAGCTCGGGCCCATAGAGCGGCCCGATCGGATGGCCCGACATCGTCGTGCGCTCGGTCTCGCGCTCTTCCAGCGCTTTCTGCCGCGGCTCCGTAGCCATGCGAACAGTCTAGGCCCGCCGCCAGCCAAAGCACCAGACGGAGCCGACGAACCGAGAGGCTGCCGGGCTCAACCCGGCAGCCTCAGTCGAATCCCCCGCCTCAACGACGCGCTATTCGAGCCAGAATTCTGTTTCTTTGCCTTCGGAATTCCTGGCTTCGAGTTCTAGTTCTTCAACATATTCGCCGTTAGTTGTGTTGCTCGCGTTCGCGCATGCCCCGATTCCGGTTCCGGCTGTCTGGGTGTATTTACGTTTGGTGAATTTGCGATCCAGCAGCTGTTTCCCGGATGCGTTCTCGAACCACTCCGATGTGCCGAGGTCCTGGGGCGGGATGTGCACGGTGCATTTGAGCACGCCAGAGGAGAACATTGTGATTGTGAGTTCTTTTCCCGGTGGGCAAACCAGATAATCTGTCGTGTCGTAGACAAAGGCGCTTGTGGCAACGTCCGGGTCAAAGCGGTTGGTGCAGCCGTTCCAGTCTTCGGTCACGGTGCCGAGGGCCCAAGTGCATTCTTTGCTACTTGGTTCGAGTTCGACGTTTTCCGTTGTGGAGGAATTCATTACTCCGTGGTAGGTGACGCTCGCGCATTTGATTTGGCCCGCGTCGATCGTTGACACGCTCCCGCTTTTCGCGGCCCCAACGAATGTGGTGAAGCTTCCGTCGGAGTGAAATTCGAATTCTTCTTCGTCCGCAGACGCGGTGATAGCGAGCACGGCGCCGAGTGACAGGATTGCTCCTAGGAGCAAGCTGAGGATTTTCAGGTTCATCATCGTTCCCTTCTTCGCGCTAGTTGCGTTGCGGCCAAGAGCCGCTTTAGGGAAATTTTATATATTAAGAGAAATTAAAGTAATGCCCCCAAGCAACTCACTACGTCAGTGGGGCAATTCGCCCTTACCGCCGGTTCGGGAAGCGGCGAGGTGGCGGCCGACGGCGGGCGGCAATACGAGAGGCGCCGAAGCCAGCGACGGTGGCAAGCAGCGTGACGGCTAGGGCGACGAGGCGGCGGCCGAGCTGCTCGAAGCGCATCGTCTGCCAGCCTTCCTCGCGGGCGAGCTCGGCCAGCGGCGGGTCGGGGTTGACGACGACCGGGTGGCCGACGGCGCGCAGCATCGGCAGGTCGGAGAGCGAGTCGGAGTAGGCGAAGGACTCGGCGAGGTCGATCCCGTGCTCGGCGGCAAATGCCTCCATCGCCTCGACCTTGCCCGGGCCGTAGACGAAGGGCCCGGCAAGTCGACCGGTGAAGGCCCCCTCCTCGCCAATCTCGTAGCTGGTGCCGATGCCGCCGTCCATGCCGAGCACCGCGGCGAGCGGTTCGACCACTCCGTTGCCGGCGGCGCTGACGATGAAGGTGGCGCGGCCGGCGTCCTGGTGAGCGTAGACCTCGTCGAGCATCTGTGGGTAGATGCGGGGCAGGATCGCCGCCATAACCTCGGGGTTCATTCGTTCGACCGACCGCGCCGGAACGTCGGCGATCAGCTCACGCGCAGCCCTCAAAACCTCATTCGTGCGCTCGTCCGTCGTGCCGCGCAGGCGGTAGCGCAGGTGCTCGACCGCCCAACTCGCCAGCTGGCGCCGGCCGACGACCCCGTGCCGCGTCGCGACACGGGCGAACTGCATCCCCGACGAGCCCGCCATCAGGGTCTTGTCAAGGTCGAAAAATGCCGCGGCGCGGCTCACCGCTTAAGCGCCAGCGACCTCGATGACGATCGCGTCGCCTTGGCCACCGCCGGAGCAGATAGCCGCGACGCCGAGGCCGCCACCGCGGCGACCCAGCTCGTGGACGAGCGAGCCGACGATGCGGGCGCCCGAGGCGCCGATCGGGTGGCCTAGCGCGATCGCGCCACCGTTGACGTTGACGTTGTCCTCGTCGACGCCGAGCATCCGCACCGAGTTGAGGGCGACCGAGGCGAAGGCCTCGTTGATCTCCCAGAGGTCGACGTCCTCGGGGCTCTTGCCGATCTTCTCCAGCGCCTGCTTGGCAGCATTGGCGGGGGTTTTGGCGAGGTAGGGAAAGTCGTCGGCGACGGTGCCGTAGGAGAGGACGCGCGCCAAAACCTGGCGGCCTTCCTTGTCGGCCCACTCCTCAGAGGCGACGACGATCGCGCCGGCGCCATCGTTGACTCCCGGCGCGTTGCCGGCGGTGTGGGTGGCGTCCTCGCCACCGATCGCCCGCAGCCCAGCGAGCGTCTCGACCGTCGTCTCGGCCCGGATCGCCTCATCGACCTCAATCGTGTTCTCGCCCTTGCGGGAGCGGACCGTGACGCCAACGATCTCGTCGGCGAGGCGGCCGGCGTCGGTCGCCTCAGCAGCGAGCCGGTGCGAGCGCTCGGCGAAGCGGTCCATGTCGGCGCGGGTGATCTCGAGCTCGTTGGAGACCTCGCTCGCCTCGTTGATCATCTGCTTTTCGGTAAAGGGATTGGTGAGGCCGTCGTGGACCATCGCGTCGATCGTCTCGACGTGGCCCATGCGGTAGCCGAAGCGGGCGCCGGGCAGCAAATGCGGCGCGCCACTCATCGACTCCATGCCACCGGTGACGGCGACGTCGGTGTCCCCAGCGCGGATCGCCATGTCGGCGATGCCGAGCGAGCGCATGCCCGAAGCGCAGACCTTGTTGATCGTCTCCGAGGGGACCTCCTTGGGGATGCCGCCTTTGATCTGGGCCTGGCGCGAGGGGATCTGCCCCTGGCCGGCCTGCAGGACCTGGCCGAAGACGACCTGGTCGACCTGCTCGGGATCGACACCAGAGCGCTCCAGTGCCGCTTCGATCGCGTGGCCACCGAGGTCGGTGGCGTCGAGTGAGGAGAGGGTCCCGCCCATCTTGCCAAAGGGCGTGCGTGCGGTTCCAAGGATGACGGTGCTGGGCATCTGGCGGCCTTTCTACGTCGGTTTATGCCGGATCTCGGCTCGGAAGGGCCGCGAGGCCCTGCCCGAAACGATAGCGAGAGGGCGCGCCGAGTTGTGGTTCCATAGTCACGTAAGAGGTAATTAAGGAACCGCGCGATGGGAGTTCATAGACTCGGTCCTCTGTGAGAGTCGAAGTCAGCCAACTCGCGCCCGCCGATACGGATGCCGATCTGCTTGTCGTCGGGCTTTATGAGGACGAGGAGCTGCCTGAGGCATTGCAGACCGCGCCAGGCGCCATCGATGCAAAGGGGACCTTCCAGAAGCTGACCCTGCTGCGACCGGAGCAGCCGGTTCGCGCGCTGGTCGTCGGCCTCGGCAAACGCGAGGACGCTGACGCCGAGCGCATCCGCCTCGCCGCCGCCGTGGCCGCCAAAGAGGCGATCAAGCTGGAGGCCGCCTCACTCGCCTGGCTGCTATCCGCCTCCGGGGACGACGATGCGACTGCCGCCGCAATCGTTACCGGCACGATCCTCGCCACTTACCGCTTCGACCGCTTCCGCAGCAACGACCCGGGCGACCCTCCCCCGCCCCAGCTCGAGTCGCTCACCCTGCTCGCGGGGGCAGACGTCGCCGACGCCGCTGAGGCGGCCCGCATCGGCGCCGACGCCCAGAACCGCGCCCGCGACCTGCAGAGCCTGCCTTCCAACGTCGCCACCCCCTCTTTCCTCGGCCGACGGGCACGCGAGATCGCCTCTCACCACGAGGCGGTCAGCGCCGAAGTCCTCGGACGCGAGGAGATCGCCGCCAAGGAGATGGGCGGCTTGGTCGCGGTCAGCCAGGGGACCGAGGAGGAGCCGAAGCTGATCGTGCTGCGCTATTCGGGCGGCGGTGCCGGTCCGACCATCGGTTTCGTCGGCAAGGGCGTCACCTTCGACACCGGTGGCATCTCGCTGAAGCCGTCGGCCTCGATGCACGAGATGAAGATGGACATGTCGGGGGCGGCGGCCGTATTGGAGGCGGTCGGGGCTATCGCCGAGCTCGAGCTGCCCCTGGACCTGATCGCCGTCGTCCCCTCGACCGAGAACATGCCGTCGGGGACTGCAATTAAGCCAGGTGACGTGATCACCCAGTACAACGGCAAGACGGTCGAGGTCAACAACACCGACGCCGAGGGCCGCCTGATCCTCGCCGACGCCCTCGCCTACGCGGTCGAGCTGGGCGCGGAGCGGATCGTCGACCTGGCGACGCTTACCGGCGCTGTCCTGATCGCCCTCGGCTCGACCTACGCCGCAGTGATCTCCAACGACGACGAGCTGGCGGCCGAGGTCGAGCGGGCGGGCGCGACGAGCGGCGAGCTGGTCTGGCGCCTCCCCCTCCACGCCGAGTACAAGGAGCTGACCAAGGGCACCGTCGCAGACCTCACCAACGCCGCCGCCAAGCGCAAGGCGGGGACGATCTACGCCGGCTCCTTCCTCGAGGAGTTCGTCGGCGAGACCCCCTGGGCGCATGTCGACATCGCCGGCACCGCCTGGGGCGTCGGCCGTCCCTACACCGGCAACGACGCCAGCGGCTTCGGCGTCCGCCTCCTGGTCGAGCTCGCCCGCGAGCTCTCCGCGTAGCGCTCGTCCCAGCTCAGGCTTCGAGGATCATGCAGGTGGCGACGCCGTGGGCGAGCAGCTTGCCGCTGTCGGCAGCGGTGAGGTTCGCCTCGGCAGTCGCCTGTTTGCGCCCTCGGTAGAGAACGTTGGCCTCGCAGAGAACGCGACCGGTGTCGCGGGTGATCGGACGCACGTACTTCGCCTCGAGACCGAGCGAGGTGTAGCCGACGCCGGCCGGCAGCGTCGTGTGCACCGCACAGCCGAGCGCCGAGTCGAGCAGGGTCGCGGCGTAGCCGCCATGGACGACGCCGATCGGGTTGTAGTGCTCCTCGCCGGGCTCACCGGCGAAGACCGCGCGGCCCTCACCCAGCTCGATCGGACCCATGCGCAGGGTCACGGCGATCGGTGGGGGCGGCAGCTCGCCGGCAACGATCGCTTCCATGTACTCCATGCCAGTCATCGTCGCGCCGGCGGCCGCGGTCGGGACCGGGTCCTGCCAGACCAGGGTCCGACTGCGGGTCGTCTCGGGACTGACCTCGGCGAAGATCTGCGCCGCCTCGGCCGCGGTGCCGCCGTTGCGAGCGGCCTCGGCGACCTTGGCGGCGACGGAATCGCCGTTGAGTCCGGTCTCGCTCACCGGCGGGCCCCGCGAGGCACGGGAACCGTGACCCTGCTTCCAGGAGGTCGGCTCGCCGGGTAGTGCAGATCCGCGGCGATCTCCTCCTGCGTGAACGAGATCCGTGGGACCTTGAAGCGCTGGCTTCTGTGTCTGTTGATCAGCCTCATCTCGAGCCTCCAATCGACATTGGTTGCTTCAAGCAACTCTCAATGCCGTCACCCTAGCCAACTCGGTTGCTTGATGCAACCCTGTGTGCGAAGATCACTCTCGATGACAGACTTCCAATTGGCGTGCCCGCGGGGGCGCGACTGGCCAAGCTGGGCGGTGCACGCGCCCGCTGCGCGTAGCAGCGCTACGTGCGAGGGCGTGGGTGCCGATCCAGCGCCGCGCCAGACGCGTCATCCGTGGGTGCGGGAATTGGAGTCATTCATCTAATGCTCCGTCACGACTATCCCGGCCAGACCTGCTCGATCGCCAAGGCGCTCGAGGTCGTCGGCGAGCGCTGGACGCTGCTGATCGTCCGCGACGTGATGAACGGCAACCGCCGCTTCGGCGAGCTACAGAAGGGCCTCGGCGTCGCCCGCAACGTCCTCTCCGCCCGCCTGCAGCGCCTGGTCGAGGAGGACATCCTCGAACGGCGCGCCTACCAGTCGAGCCCCGAGCGCTACGAGTACTTCCTCACCGAGAAGGGCCTCGACCTCTGGCCCGCTCTTGTCGCCCTGCTCACCTGGGGCGACCGCCACTCCCCCGAGCCCAACGGGCCGCCGATGCTGATCGTCCACAAGGAGTGCGGCGGCGAGGTCAACGACCGCGGCATCTGCGAGGGCTGCGGCAAGGTCCTGCACGCTCGCGACGCCCGTGCCCTTCCCGGCCCCGGCGCCCTGGCGCCGCAGGATGGACACTTGCTACCCCTATAGGGGACAC
The DNA here is from genome assembly GCA_963824215.1 of uncultured Solirubrobacterales bacterium. Lineage (GTDB taxonomy): Bacteria > Actinomycetota > Thermoleophilia > Solirubrobacterales > 70-9 > VRUE01. The sequence continues at coordinate 1,298,564 of CAWGOE010000004.1, forward strand.
AATGGTTCAATCGACATGACCGGGACGAGCGACTAGGAGGGCGAGAATGGCAACGGCGGCTGAGGTACAGACGAGGGACAAGGTCTTCATCGACGGCAGGTGGATCGAGCCCCAGGGTTCGGAGACGATCGAGGTGATCAACTCGACCACCGAGGACGTCATCGCAACGATCCCCGCCTGCACGCCGGAGGACGCCGACCTCGCCGTACGCGCCGCTCGCGACGCCTTCGACTCCTGGTCGCGGACCTCGCGCGAGGAGCGCGCCGGCTACCTCTCGGCGATCGCCGCCGGGCTCGGGGAGCGCTCCGAGGAGATCGCGGCGACGATCGCCCAGGAGCTGGGCATGCCGCTGAAACTGAGCCAGATCATCCAGGCGGGCCTGCCCACCGCCCAGTTCGCGGCGATGCCCAAGCTGATGGAGGAAGTCGCCTGGGAGGAGGAGATCGGCAACTCGCGGGTGCTGCGCGAGCCCGTTGGCGTGCTCGGCGCAATCACCCCGTGGAACTACCCGCTGAACCAGATCGCCGCCAAGGTCGCCCCCGCCCTCGCCGCCGGCTGCACGGTCGTGCTCAAGCCGAGCGAGGTCGTGCCGCTCAACGCCTTCATCCTCGCCGAGGTGATCGAGGCCGCTGGCCTGCCCGCCGGCGTCTTCAACCTTGTCACCGGCACCGGCCCGGTGGTCGGCGAGGCGATCGCCGGTCACCCCGGCGTCGACATGGTCTCCTTCACCGGCTCGACCCGGGCCGGGCGGCGCGTATCCGAGCTCGCCTCGGCAACGGTGAAGCCGGTCGCAATGGAGCTCGGTGGCAAGTCGCCGAACGTGATCCTCGACGATGCCGACCTCGCCAAGGCCATTCCCGACGGGGTCGCCAAGTGCTACCTCAACTCGGGCCAGACTTGCAGCGCCCTGACCCGAATGCTGGTCCCGCGCGAGAAGCTGGCCGAAGCCGAGGAGCTGGCGAAGTCGGCTGCCGAGGCCTACACGCCCGGCGATCCCTTTGAGGACTCGACCCGGCTCGGCCCGCTCGTCTCCGAGGTCCAGCGCGAGCGCGTCCGCGGCTACATCGAGAAGGGCGAGGCCGAAGGCGCAAAGCTCGTAACCGGCGGTGCCGCACCGCCCGAGGGCATCGAGCGCGGCTACTTCGTCCGCCCCACCGTCTTCTCCGAGGTGACGCCGGAGATGACGATCGCCCAGGAGGAGATCTTCGGGCCGGTTCTCGTCATCCAGCCCTACGACGACGAGGACGACGCGGTGCGGATCGCCAACGAGACCGTCTACGGCCTCGCCGGCGGCGTTTGGTCCGGCGACCAGGAGCGGGCGATCGCGGTCGCCAAGCGCATCCGCACCGGCCAGATCGAGATCAACGGCGGGGCGTTCAACCCGTTGGCGCCGTTCGGGGGGTACAAGCAGTCGGGGCATGGGCGCGAGAACGGGCGGTACGCGATCGAGGAGTTGCTGCAGGTGAAGAGCTTGCAGCTGTAGCGGGGACGGGCAGGGGTGCCCGGTTGCTTGCTGGGTTTTTCGCCGGGAGCCTCGCCTCTTCGCCGAGTGGGCAGTGCGAAAAACAGGACGCCGCTGCGCCACCGGGCACCCCTGCCCGTCCCCTTCAGGAGCAATAGGCTCTCCGTCGTGAACTTCAATCTCTCGCCCGAGCAGATGCTTCTCCGTGAGACCGTGCGTGATTTTGCGCGCCAGGAGGTTGCGCCCGTGGCTGAGGAGTTGGACCGGGAGAAGCGGTTCCCTTACGAGATCGTTGAGAAGCTTGGGGGGCTTGGGTTGATGGGGATTCCGTTTCCTCAGGAGTACGGGGGCGGCGGGGCTGACACGCTTTCTTATGTCCTGGCGGTGGAAGAGCTGGCGCGGATCGATTCTTCGGTCTGCATCACTATGGCCGCGCATACGTCGCTCGGGACGATGCCGATCTATCTCTGGGGAACCGACGAGCAGAAGGACGAGTGGCTGCCGGTCCTCTGCAGCGGCCAGAGGCTCGCCTCCTTCGGGCTGACCGAGCCCGAGGCGGGTTCAGACGCCGGCAACGTGCGGACCAAGGCAAAGCTCGACGACGGCGAGTGGGTCGTCGACGGCGCCAAGCAGTTCATCACCAACTCCGGCACCGACATCTCCGGCTGCGTCTCGATCACCGCGGTCACCGGCGAGGCCGACGGCCGCAAGGAGATCTCCAACCTGATCGTCCCCACCGGCACGCCCGGCTACGAGGTCGGCGAGTCCTACCGCAAGATGGGCTGGAACGCCTCCGACACCCGCCCGCTCAGCTTCGAGGAATGCCGTGTCCCGGAGGGCAGCCTGCTGGGTCGCCGCGGCGAGGGCTTCAAGAACTTCCTCCACATCCTCGACGGGGGGCGGATCGGCGTCGCTGCGATGGGGGTCGGCCTCGCCCAAGGCGCCCTCGACGAGGCAATCTCCTACGCCAAAGAGCGCCAGGCCTTCGGTCAGCCGATCGCCAAGTTCCAGTCGATCCAGGCGAAGATCGCCGACCTCTCGGCCCAAATCGAGGCTGCCCGCCTGCTCACCTGGCGCGCCGCGCTCGAGAAGGACGCCGGCGAGTCGTTCACCCTCACCGCCGCCCAGGCGAAGCTGATCACCGGCCGCCTCGCGGTCCGCGCCACCGAGGAGGCGGTCCAGATCCACGGCGGCTACGGATATATCGAGGAGTATCCGGTCTGCCGCTTCTACCGCGACGCCAAGATCCTCACCATCGGTGAGGGCACCGACGAGGTGCAGCAGATGGTGATCGCCCGCCAGCTCGGCTGCTGATCAGCGTTTAAAGACGCGCATAGCAGCTACCTACCCAATACTGGGGTGCTAAATCACGGCGAGCCCTGCCTACGCGGGTTGGGCGGTGATCAAGCCGCGCGCGCGACCGGCGACTTCGGCGTGGCGCCCGACCTGCTCGCCGATGCCGTAGTGGAGGCAGATCGTCAGCTCGTGCTCGCGCAACAGTGACCGGTCCGGATCGACATTTGGCGCGTTGCGTAGAACGGAGCGCCCTTGGGCGGTCCAAACCCGGCCGGGCATCGCGGCGCACTCGCGTAGCGGCACGGCGACGTTCTTCGCGGCACGGCGACCGAACGGAAGTCTCCTGCGTCCACCGTCGACAGAGACGACGAGCCAGACAGGGCCGCGCCCATCGGCATCGGCGTAGGCCCCGATTACCCGGCCCACAGCCTTGCCAGCGGCATCGTCGAGCGCCGAGCCAATCC